>CBDBGS010000007.1:0-1128226 GCA_965205385.1 Dehalococcoidia bacterium | reverse complement strand
TAGCCATGTTGGAAGAGTTGGACTCCGTTGTCCATGCACTACGAGGCGCTGATTGGCCAGAATGGCCGGAATAAAGGACCATCTGAGGGGGCGCCGGGCGGCTCTGGAGGTTTTGGCATGGTAACCCCGGACCGGGTGAACTTCCTCTTCGCCGATGCGCGGGCGCTCTACGATGACGCCATCGAGATGCTCGACCAGGGGAATATCCGCAACGCGGCGGAGAAGGCGTGGGGCGCCACGAAGCGGGCCACCATCGTATAGTCCAGCTTGCCGAGTCCCTTTCCTGCGAAGCGTAGCCTGGAGCGATCAAGGCCTGCGGGTGTCGTGTTGCAATACCTATCTTCGGGAGAAGACACGTGGGAAATGCTCCAAGCCACGCCAGATCGAGGTGAATGATGCCTGCCAGAGTCACTGGGGACGGAGTGGAGAGCGCATATGCGGCGGCGGAAGCCTGGGTCGACTGCGCGTTGCGGACAGACGGCTCTCTCTTCACCCCTGGGAAACCCATCTGGACGCGGGAACTCCTGGGGGAGCTGCTCCGCCCAGGGCGCAGGCGGTCCCGCCGGTGCGAACATATCGGCGTCGTCGATGCAGTCGCCCCCAGCCAGCGCAGACGCAACCAGGGTAATCATCTCGTCGCCGGTGTTGGCCCGCCCCGGGGCGCTGCCGAGATCGAGGTGATAGTCTACGAGTTCCCCTAGGCCCAGGTGTTGGGCGAAGGTGGCCGGCAGGAGCAGCCCGGCATTGCTTGCGGCCAAAGGCCTGGGCGAAGAAGGCATGAAATTGCTGAAAGCCGTCGTAGTCCCACTCGAAGTTCGCCGCATCCATCACCCAAACCACCCATCACCATCTGGTCACCTATCCTACAAATTAACCCGTAGTTGTAGTACTAGAGGAACTCCCGGAAGTCGGCCACGCACCCCTTGATCTCCCGGCTGGTGGGCAACTCCGCCCGCCGCTGCTACCAACTGGCCCTCGGCTTCCTCCCGCGCCGCCGCAAGCTGGTCCTGGCGGGCCTTCAGGGACAGGATGCGGGGCGACAGCGCCTCGATGGGCAAATGCTTGGTCTCCAGGGCCTGGTAGAGGTTCTCCAACCGGCCGTCCACGTCGGTAAGCTCGGCGCTGATAGCCGTCAGGCTGCCGTTGACCTCCCCGGCCAGGTTGTCAATCTCCTCGGCCACCAGGGTCACCTGCTCGGTGATGGTCTCCTCGGTGAGAATCCGTTCCCTCACCCTCTCGATGATCAGGTCCTCCAACTTCGTGGCGTTCAGGCAGCGGGCGGTGCAGGCGCCGGCGCCCTCGCGGAACAGGCTGCCGCAATTCGGCGGGCAATTACGGGCGGCGCTGGCGTTGACGGTTAAGTTGTCGGGTTGAACGGGCCGACGAGGCGGCTCAAGCACGGCGGCGGCAAACTACAACCGCTCCGGCGCGGTTTTCGCAATGGCCGGACTGTAAGGGAGATCGGGCGGGATCAGGGCGGCGCAGGGAGAAACGCGGCGGGGAAGGAGTTGACGGTCTGTGGCAACCTGATAGCGGTTGTTGTATTGCAGAAAATGCACTTTTGGGGCCAGGATGACGTGTGCTGGGGCTGCGGCAGGGGCGGTGGCGGGTGCTCCGGACGACGATGGCGGTGAACATGATTCGGACAGCTGCGTCAGGCGCTGACGGTTGTTCCGCTCAGACGTGGAGACCTCAACCCTCCGCCTGTTCGGCTGCCGCCGGATCAGCGCTTTCCTCATCGCCGTCGCCATCACCTGCCTCGGCAGCCACCTCCAGATCCGCCAGATCCGCTGAAACCGGGGGCCGGTTCCACTCCTGGGCCAAATAAACAATGATGTCCTTGACCATCGCCGCCAATGGCGGTCCCAGGATGACGCCCCAGAGGCCAAAATATTGGCTGGCGACGACAATCACCATGATTATAGCGACGGGATGCAGCCTCAGGGTGCTGCCCTGAATCCTGGGCACCAGGAGGGTATTTTCCAGCAGTTGGATAACCAAGTACAAAAGGATGACCCAAAGCACCTTGTCCGGCGCGGTAGCCAGGGTTACCAGCACACCGGCCGCACCGCCGATCCAAGGCCCGATAATGGGCACCAGTTCGGTCAGGCCGGCGACAATGCCCAATATAAAGGCGAAGGGCACCCCGATCAGCAGCAGCCCGACGGTTGCGACAACCCCGACAATCAGGCCCAAGGTTAGCTGACCCCGGATGTAGCCGCCCAGCGTCCGGTCGGCTATGTCCAGAATGTCACGCAAAGAGGTGCGCAACTCCCGCGGAAAGGGGGCGTAGAGGGACGCCTTGATCGGCCCTGAGTCCTTCATCAGGTAGAAAATTAACATCGGGGCGGTGGCCAGCCCGAGGATAAATGCGAAGGAACCGGAGATAGCACTCAAAGTCTGTGAGACCACCTCCCACACCGCCGGGCCCACGATGCCGCCGGCGTCGACCAACGTTTCCTCAGCCATGTCTCGCATCTCGTTGGGAATGAGGTCGGCGTACTCGGCAACCCAGCCCTCCAAGGTTACGCGGGAGGAATTGAGGAAGCTTGGGAACCCCTCGATAAATCGCTGGCCTTGATAGATAGTGGGAGGAATGACCAGAACCAATGCCGCGGACAGGACGCCCAGGCCGGCGAGGAAAATGACCCCGATGGCGATGCCCCGGCTGAGGCCGGGGCGGCGGTTGCGCCAGGGCATCCCCCGCTCCAGCAGACGGGCCGTGGGAAGGAGTGCGTAGGCAACAACGACGCTGATGCCCAAGGTCAGCAGCACGGCGCCCATCAGGTATAGCACTGCCAGCGTGACGACCATCACGGCCCCGGCAGCCAGCAAGTGGAGACGCTTACGCCTCATGTTCCCACCCATATCATGCTTGGACAACTGTCCATCCCTCGCAGTTCCGGAGAGTTGGTGACCTCATGTCTGGGAGCCGCGCCTACAAGTCTCATCACCCTGCGTTCTATGTCGCGCCTGCGTTCTATGTTGCGTATGTAATTGGTTGCATTGTGGGGCGTATAGGCCCATGACCGCCATGACTCCGGGCCGATGGCTTGACCCGCCGCTACAGGTAGCTAACGACGGACTCTTGGAAGCCTCCTGGGCCGGAGCTCTCCGGCGCACCTTGCCAGCGCCGCGCCGTAGAGAAATATCATCCCGGCGATGAACGCGCACATCAGCAGGACGACGACCGAGGCCACCGGACCATAGACGGCGCCTCTCTGGGAAGCGATGTTCGTAAACCAGAAGAACAGGTGCTTGGCCGCCTCGAAGAGTATGAGCGCAATAATGCCGCCAAACGCAGCGTCCCTCCACTCCACTCGGGTATTGGGCAAGTGGTAATAGACGACTATGAATACTATGCCGGTCAACCCCGCTGGCAACGCGGCCGATATGACTCCGGAGAAGAGGACCAGACCCGTGGACGTTCCACCGACCGATTCGACCATCGCTTCCCCGAAGCTGATCGCGAGCTGGAAAAGCGCCGTGAGGCCCACGGACAACATGAACAGGACCGCCACGATCGTCCCGACCCCCACCTGCATAATCATCGTACCCACCCGTTTCCTCGTTTGGATGCCGAAGACCCGATTCACCGATCGGTTCGCGGCATTGAAGAGGCCACTGGCGCCCAGTACGATGCCTGCCAACGCAATAAGTCCGACGGCGAGAGACCCGCCAAGCAGGTGGTTGACAGCCTCTTGAAGGAGTTCACTGGAGGCGGGAAAGTATTGAACGATCATACCCGTGAGCTTCTCCCGCATTCCAACCGGGTCGGTGAAGATTGCGAAGACCATGATCACCAGGGTGACCAGGGGAAAGAAGGAAAGGACCGTGAAGTAGGCCAAGGACCCGGCAAGGTCCATTCCACCCATCCTGTGAAGAAGGAGCGCGGCCCGGAACATAGCCGTGCCCCGCCACACCGCCCGGCCCCGGGGCAACTCGCTTGACAGCCGTTCCGCAACCTCAACCAATCTCCCTTCCAGGTCTGGTGAAACCCACCGGCTGGACTCCCGGATACTCCTCACCACCGATCTCCGCACGCTGTCACCATAGGACCTATCGACCTGATACGCGGCCTCCACAGCTCCCGCCGCCGCCGCGGCGGCGACCGCTTCAGCATGGTCTTTTGCGGACCCCTCAGCCTCCTGGACAGCGGCCGCGACGGCGCTTTCGGCGATGCTGACGACCTCAGCATCGCCCTTTTTGGAATTGGCAGCGTGGGAAACCAGGATGCTGGCCGCGTCCCGGGTTGCGGCCGCGACATCGCCACCGGTGGCATTGACTCCTGAGACCACCCCGCCGACGGCTGCTTTCGCCACGTCCGCCAGGTCGCCTCCCGCCTCTGACACCGCCTCAACCGCGCCTTCAACAGCCGCCGACACAGCCTCGGTCTGGTCTATGCCTACCGAAGCGGCGCCGACAATCGCCCCCTCCACCGCAAACCGGCCAATCTCCCCGGCATCGGCGCTCGCCTTGCTCGATCCCCTGACAGCGCCTACCACCACCTCCCTGAGTACGGGCGCGGTCACCGTCACCACCTGCCCCGTTCCTTCCACGACACCGATGACGGCATCTCTGAGGAACGCCTGGGTCTCGCCCCCCACCTCGCCGACGGCTTGGCCCGCTCCTTCCACGGCCTCCCGAGCCCGGTGGCTCGCCCCACGGCCAACCGAACGGATGCTGGTCGCCGCCATCAGGGCGGCAGAACGCACGACATCCCCGGTTGCCCGGCCGCGATGAGTCCTCATGGTCCGGCCCAGAGTCGCCTTTACCTGCTCGGTGACCCGTTCCGAGGCATTGTCCGGCCCGGTCATGGATGCCACACCGGAGGGCAACTGCTTCCCCCTGTCAGTGCCATGGTTTCGTAGCGCCTCCCAACTTATTTGGCCGGGACAGTATATTCCGTCAAGCCGTGCCATGCCGGACGCCCCGGACGAAGCCGGCCGGGAAATAACGGTTGGTCAATGGGTCTTGTCGGACACACGAACATGCGGCGGATGAAACCCGCCGCATGTTCGGCAAGTGCTTGAAGATAGCCCGAGTGATGGAGGTAAAACCGGCGCTTACCGCCAGCCGGTACATCCCCCGTGAAACCCTCGTCCTCCAGATACACCACCAATCCGCGGAAACCCTTGACGAAAGCATTCCAGGGTCCCACCATTTCCGCATACACTAAGCGCGGGCAGCACGGAGCGGCATGGAGCGGCGATGATCAACCGCCCTCCCCTCACCGTCGGCTTCGCACGGGTCAGCCAGGCCACCGAGGACCAGGGCAACCTGGAGACGCAGACTCAGCAGCTCCAGGGCTACGGCGTGCACGAGCTCGTCACGGAGATCGGCTCGGGCGCCAGGAGCGACCGCCGGGCCCTGCGGGACCTGGCAAGCCCGGCTGCATGCCGGGGATACCCTTGTGGTCACCGCCATTGACAATGTGGGGCTCCCTGCTACTTGGGCGTGGTTCGAGCAGCACCGGTGCGCCGTCGATCGTTGCGGCGAAGAACCTGGGGGTCGTTCCGCACTGCGAGCATTTCTTTGCCACGACGTCGGTGCCCTTTGCCCAGGGCTGCTGCGTGCGTTCCCTCATCTCAGGTACGTTGTCGTGGTTCCATGCTTCGACAAAGGTCAGCGTGGCCGCCTTCCTCCGCCCCAGTGGCCCAACTTCTCGGCGCCATTGACATCCTCCACCTCGGTTGCTCTGGACCCTGATTTTCCCGGCTGCGTCGTCGCGTGACGCGTTCATGGGGCTGGCTTTCCTGAGTTCGGCAGACGGATGTTACGGTGCCGATCCAAGGGTGACTCGGACTCTATCCTTGCCTATTCGCACACGACACCGTCTCCATCCGCGTCGCGCATGTACTGATAAGCCGGCTGTCCGCGGTGGACCGGAGCTATGCCGTGGGCACGGGCCTCCGCGCACGTGATGCGGCCGTTCCCGTTGTCATCCCACAGGGCGAGGGCGTCAACGTCGGGGCTATGCGTCGGGGTTGCCGCAGCAGTTGGGGTCGGAGTGGCAGTGGCGGTGGCGGTTGCCGAGGCTCCGGGCGCCAGCACGACCATGTCAGTTGACTGACAACCTGCCAGGACTCTGTCAATCGCCTGCGCCTCGGCGCGGTCGATGGTGAGCCCGTATTCGCGGCGGACTTGGACGGTGCGGTCGACGTACCAGCACTGGTTCAATTCTGGGAGCCACTCAACCGCGTCGTTGTCGCTCTTCTGGTGACGGTTGACGCTGGGCGACGCCAGCGTGAGGTTCAGGAGGTCGGATGCGAACTCCGACCAGGTTGCTGGGCCAGCGGCACAGAGGCCGCTGTCGTGGGCCTCGGAGCGGGCGACGATGTGTTCGATGTCTGTTTCCTTGATGCTCTCGAACCATGTGCCGGTGTAGGGGCCGTAAATGCCGCCCTGGGCCGCGACGATGCGGGGTTCGACTGACGGCGAATAGCGGTATTCGTCTGAGTCGTAGGGCGAGCACCTGTTCTCGGGCGCTATGGTGATCCCGCGCCACAAGTTCGAAGGTTGCGCGGGCGGCTGCGTTGGCGCAGGGGTGGAAGTCGCAGTGGGACTCGGGGTTGCTGTAGGAATAGGGGTGGGTATTGGGTTGGGCGCGGCGGTTGCTGGTGGTGGTGTGGCTGTATTGATCTGGGTCGGTGTGGGGACCATGGTGGCCGGGGGCGTCGGCGCCGGGTTCGCGGAGGGCGTCGGCTCGGGAATGAGCGTCGGTGCGGGTGCCGCGGTCACGGTAGTCTCAGGTGCCGTTGTGGGGGTCTCCGTCGGCGGGGGGGTTGCTACTGGTGTTGGTTCTTGGGTTGGGTTCGCAGGTTGCGTCAGAACAGGTTGGCTATCTGATGGCGCTGTTGCTTCCGGCAGCGGAGTTTCTGTGGGTGTGATAATGGACGTCGGTACTGCCTCCGAGCAGGCAACCAGGATCAGCAGAGCTAGCAGGGCCGTCGTTAGTAGTTTCGCCATGTCGGTGGATTCTCCCGTCTGGTCAGTGTCCGGCTCGGCATTTTACTACACCGGGTCGATTCCGGTAGGGGGCAGAATCGTACGCTAAGACCGCTATCGGCGTTTTGGCCACCGGTATTCGCCGGTGAGCAGGATGTGGGCCCACCCAAGGGGTGAGATGTGGGCCAGGAGCTCGGGCTCGACGGTCAGCCCGGCGTGTTTCCGCTGTCTGACCGCTTCGCCGAGATGGGCGGTATTCCAGTAAATGACGATGGCGGCGAGCAGGTTGAGCCCGGCCATGCGGTAGTGTTGGCCCTCGCTCGAGCGGTCGCGGATTTCGCCCTGGCGTCCGATCCGGAGCGCGTTCTTGAGCGCGTGATGAGCCTCGCCCTTGTTCAGGCCGGTGTTGGCCCGGCGCTGCATATCGGCGTCGAGCAACCAGTCGACGATGAAGAGTGTTCGCTCGACCCGTCCGATTTCGCGGAGAGTGACGGCCAGTTCGTGCTGGCGCGGATAGGCCGCGAACTTTCGCAGCAGCTGGCTCGGCGGAAGGACGCCACTGGCCAGTGTGGCAGCAACCCGCAGGATGTCCGGCCAGTTGCGCACGATCACGTCCTCCCGGATCTTGTTGCCGGTCAATCCCATCAGGGGTTTCGGAACGCGTCTGGGCTCGAAGACATGCAGCCGTTTCGACGGCAGGTCCCGGATGCGCGGGATGAGCCGATAGCCGAGCAGGGATGTGACGGCGAAGACATGGCCGGTGAAACCGCCGGAGTCGGCGTATTGCTCGCGGATGCGCCGCCCAGTTCTGGTCATCAGCAGTCCGTCGAGAATGTAGGGCGCTTCGTTGACCGTGGCCGGGATGGTTTGCGTTGCGAAGGGTCCGAACCGGTCCAAGGCATGAGTATAGGCCCTGAGGCCCGGTTCGCCGCCATAGCGGGCGTTGACGAGGTTCATCGCTTCGCCCTGGCGTGCGGCTGGGAAGAACTGCCCGTCGCTGGAGGCGGTAAGGCCCAGCCCCCAGAGGCGCGCCATGGGCAGTTGCGCCTGCGCCTCGATCACCATGGCCAGGGCCCGGTCTATCGCCTCGCTTTCGATATGCCAGCGCGAGAGGCGGGAGAGCTGGAAGAAGTCATGGGTGTTGGAGACCTCGGCCATCTTGCTGAGACCCAGATTGAGCCCCTCGGCGAGGAGGACGTTCAGGAGTCCGATCCGGTCTTGGCATAGCGCGCCCGTGCGCAGGTGCGTGAAAGCGTCGGTGAAACCGGTGGCGGCGTCCACCTCCAGCAGGATATCGGTGATCCGCACCTCGGGCAGGCGACGATAGAGGACGATAGAGGTCGAGCACGAGTTCATCGACGTCCTCCGGCACTGCGGTGGCGGGCCGGCCGATCTTGAGTTCGCCATTCTCGATGGCGCCGCCGGGTATCCTGCCGCGGTGCGCGGCATCGGCGAGGTGATCCAGGCCCTCGACCAGACCTGCCTTGCGCTCGGCCAACCACTCCCGGGCTTCGAAAGGAACCGCCAGCCGGGCCGTTGCGTGCGCTGCTTCGATGGGCGCCAGGGCTCGCTTTACATCGCCATAGCGCCGGGAGTGCGCGAGCCAGATGCCGCCGGAGCGGAAGGCGTCCCGCATATGGAAAAGCGCGGCGACTTCCCAAAGCCGGCGATCACCGGCCGGGCGAGCGTTTATATGCTGATGCCACCTGGAATTGCGGCGCAGGAAGGTCCGGGACATGTCGCGGGACGCGGCTCCGATAGCTCTCAACGCGGCAAGGATAGGTTCGCCGGCGCCTCCCCGTTCGCCTCCTTCCCGCAGATCCAATGCGGGGCCTGGCCAGTCCGAAATTTCCGAAATTGCCGTTATGACCTGTGGCCCGGAAGCCGTCTACCGTGGGCTCCTTTCGGGAGAATTGCGAGAGTCCGGGCCCAGGGGCCCGGATACGAAATAATGCGACAAAGGTTACGTTACTCGTAATCGCCGTTTTCATGTAATTCAGCCGTTTTACGGCCAATTTCCGGGGTTTCCGGAGGTCCCGGCTTCGGCTGAAAAGAGTCATGAAGGGACTCTCGATGGGGACTTCCCCGGCCCATGCGGCCGTTCCGCGGGAGGGGCCGGCGTCATGGTCCTGTTGCCCCCTTTGGGCCGGCTTCCGGCGTCCAGGGGCGCGGCCTGAAGGTCCTGGCGTGTCTCCGCCCGGGCCAGTCGGGAGGGGCGCGTCCCATCCCCGGGGGCCCCCTGCGGTGGGTCGTCCGGCTCATGCGGGCCGGTGGCCGGGGGTGAGCGGGACCCGGGCCCGCGCTCCGGGCCTTCCCGGGCCTTTTTCAGCCCCTTTGGGCTGGCCGCGGCCCTTGGGGGAGAAGAGAAGAGCCTGCCGGCCCGGAAAACGGGCCCACGGGTCTCTGAGCGCCAATGCGGCCATGTTTTCGGGGGTTTCCCGCCCGCGCCGCGGCCTTTCGAGGATCTCAGGATGCCTTCCGAGGTCCAGCCCCCATCCGGGGGAGCTCCCCCGGATGGGAAGGGGCGGCCGACGGCGATCGGGGGGCCATTCCCCTTTTTGCCCTGAGAGCCCCGCAGGGCCGTTTTCTCTCCCCGGCGGCTCTCCAGGGGGTGTCCGGGGCCGTCAGGCCAGCACAGGGGCTTCCTGTGGCCATCCTGGGCATATACTGGAGGGATTTCCGCCCTCCGCCGCCGGGGTCATGCGTCCTTCCCGGTTTTTCCCCCGTCCGCCGGAGGCAGGCGCCGCGCCCCTTTTTGCACTGAGAGGCCCGCAGGGCCGTTTTTCTCCCCGGGGCGGCTCCCCAGGAAGTGTCCAGGGGGGAAGGGCTGGCACACGGGCTTCCTGTGGCCGCCTGGGGCATGTCCCGGGGGGTTCCGGGCCTTTCCCTCTCCCCCAGTTTTTCCGGCTCTTCCCCCTCTCCCAATTTTTTAACACCCTTATATAAAAGCCTGCGCCCCCGCGTAAGAGAGAGAGAGAGAGAGAGACGTAGACTCTTATAGATAAAAGGTGGTGAATGATTGAATGATGAATGATGGGTGGTAAACATACTTTCATGAAAAAAGTTTTTTAGTTTCTTTATATATATAGGGGTTTCTTTTTTCGGGGCGGTGGACGGCGGAGGTCCCGGATGACGAAAAAAGCGTTTCCGGGAGAGAGGTTGGGGCCCCTGCGGCGCTCGTCAGATTTCCAAATTCTCTTCTATTTCGGCCAGCCGGGTGTAGGCCCCGGCGATGAGCCGGGTGTGTTTGGCTATCTCCTTCGGCCCGTTTCCCTTGCCGAGGGCTTCATCGCGCTTTTTGGTCCGGCTCCAGGCGATCCGGTTCACGCAGGTGGGGCATGTGATTCGCGCCAGCGGAGTCCTGAAGTCGTCGTCTTCATGCACGAACCCGTCTTCACCCGGGACGATGAGGTCCAGCCCTGTGCCAGTGGCAGGACCGCGTACGACCGCTCCCGTTCCCTGGGTGTTGGCGCTGGAATCATCCGTCACACATGCCGGGAATCAGCACCGGTTTCCGGTCCTCGTGGGCAGTCATGTTCTTGTCACCTGTGCTTTGAGAGTGTCTCGAGAATGGAACCGTAAAGGTCGGAGAGCTTCGACTTGACCGAATTGGAGCAACCTCCCGGCCAATTGCGGGGTGGAGAGAAAGGGGCGAAGGGTGACCCGGTGGCTACTTTGAGGCCACCCTCCTCGTCTCACACCACGTGTTGGGGTCCTACTGGCGGTCGGCCCAGCCCATGGAATTGGCGCCTAGTACTACAGCCGCACTTCTCGGGATTCATCACTTCTTAAAGAAGCGACGGAGGTGAATTTAGCTTTGTACACGAGGCGAAATCCCTGTCCCCGCCGCTTGCTAAGAGCACCAACTGAAGCTGTTGAATGTGATCTGCGGCTGTAGTACTAGGGGAAAACCCCCCGGCAGAGAGGAGACCTTTCGCCAAGGCTATTCTCCAACCGGCCCCGGTGGGAACGCGGTCCACACCGTCCTCCTGGCCCCTGCGGCCACGCTCACCATCGCCTGCCTCGGTCGTCCAGATAAGATAAAATAATGCGATGACCGCACAGGCACAGGGGAACAAGACCCAACAAAATAGAAAGGCAGAAGCACGGTTATGACCACCAGAATGGAGAACGTGGCGGAAGACATCGCCCTGGCCGCCCTGCAAAAAGCCAGCACCCTGGCGGAACCGCCCCTCCAACCGGAGAAACTCCACGAGCGCTTCCGCGCCAAATGGCCCGCAGGGAACGGCAGGCTGCCCCTGAACGACGCCATGAGCGCCGCCGTGGACGCCGCAACCACAGATGCCTACGAGCGGAACCGGGAGTCATGGGAAACCCGCATTGAGGACGCCTGGAGCAAAGCAGTGGAGGAAATCGTCGAGGGGTACTTCAGGGCCGCCCAGCACAGCTTTGAGAAGGGGCAGCCCATGGAAGGGGCGGAAACCCTCACGGACGCCGTGAGGGCTACGCTGGGACACATAGCCGCCGCCCGCAGGTGGCCCCACGGCACCCACGACGACCTGTACAGCATCGCGGCAGCCCTAGCCAGCGGAAACGAGTGGCCCGACGAGATGGAGGAATTCGACCAAGCCCTGAAGGATGCGTCCCCGGAGGGCAAGAACCTCTGCGCCGCCCTAGGAGCCAGCATGGGACGCCCGAGGATGCTGAAGTTCGGCGCATACCAGGAAGACCCGGACGGCCCGGAGAGAGACGGTATCCTGTTCGCCAGGACAGCCATAGAACTGGCCAACCGGCTTGCCGACCAAGAGGCAGCGCCGTCGTGAACCAAGAGGAGCACATGGAAACGGCCCGGGAACTCAAGAGGCGGGCTGACCAAGAGTCAAGGAACGGCGGCAACGAACTGGTTGCCGCCGAACTCTTGTGGGGGCATTCGCCCACTGCCTAATTGTGGTAGCCATGAGCCAGGGATTGCCCCACGACAGCCACGGGGCCTTTCGGGCCGTAACCAGATGCCTGGACGCCGCCCAAGGCGGCAACCTCTGGCGCTCACGCTTCGGGTCAGCCGAGCAGCTGCACTCCCACTTCTACCACGGGGACCTGCCAACCAGGGAACTGCAAACCCACACCCAAACCACCATGGAGGGTATTCAAGCACTCCTGGGAACGGGCCACTGAACAGGAGGGCCTGGAAGAGCGGAGCACAAGTCCACCCGGCAGAGAACGGCAATCTCCCACGGCAGGAAGTAAGACCGGGACCGGCGCAGAGCAGCAGGTCATGGAGGGCCCGGAGGGAAGATACTCCGGGCCCTCTGTCATTTCCAAGAAGAAGCGAACAGAACCCCAATTCAAGAACGAAAACGGTAAGACCCGGGCGGTTCCCCTGCTGATAGCCTGAGGGCAGACTCCCGCACGGCCTCCAGAACCAGAGGCCCGGGGAGAACGGAGAGAAACCGGAAGAAAAACCCGTCCACCAGTGGCCGGACTCCCTCAGCATCCATCACCTCGTCACCGAGCTCGCCACCGGGCAGGCCGCAGCGGAAATCGAGCGGGAAAACCCGGACTTCCGATTCAGCCCCTCCATGTACGGCCACTCGCCCGATTTGGAAAAATCCCTCCGGCTGGCCCCCGGCATTGACGCCGCAGTCGCGGAAGCCGTCCGGGCCTACCAACCCTCGGACATGCTCTACGAGGTCCTCGACCAGGAGATGCGGGAACTCGCCGAAACCGCCCGGGACCTGCTTCCGGGAGAGCAGTGGGACCAGCTCAGGAACGCCGCGAAGGAGGAGCTCCAGCGGAAGATCCAGGACCCCGGCCCCGGCGCCTGAGCAGCGCCCCGGAAGACGCCGTTTCGCGCGAAAAAAAACCGCGCCGAAGGGGACCGGGAAAACGCGATAAAAAAGTACACAGAGTTGTAGCTAAATCCGCCTCACTTTCTAAGATAAGTACCCCCCCTGTGGCCCCCTCGACCCCCGGTCAGGAAAATTTTGGCACAGGCGCCGTAGCTGGCCCCTATGGACGGATTTTGCAAATCGCTACATCCGTTCCGCACGAACGTTCATGACACACTCCCAGGCGTGAAAAGCGCACAACCCGAGCCTGGATACCCCCCCGCAAAAAAAAGGCACAGGTACGTTTTTCCCGCAATGCGTTTTCCGCATTGCATTTTCATGCGCTCCGGTGATACCTTCGTCGGGGGGAAGAGCCATGCCGAAGAGCAAGAACGTCGTCATCAGGGTCACGCCGAAGCAGGCCGAAAGGTGGCGCCAGGCCGCCGCACTGGCCGGGGCGGAGCACTACACCAGCTGGGCCCGGGAGCAGGTCGACGCCGCCGTTCGCAGGACCCGCAGGAACCCATCCCCAGAGAGCGCGGGGACCCCCGCCCCCCAGAAACCCGGGCCGCGGGACCCGGGGGAAACCGGGGCAGGGGGGAGGGAAGACAGCCCGGACGAAACGCCGGAAAGCTAACGGCCTCCTGCCCGCACGCCAGGGCGGAGACGGTCCACCTGAGACCATTCTTGGCGTCTTAACCCAAGTAGGAGGATGTTCAGGGTGTTTAACGATCCCCTGGTCCCGACGATCATCATCGCGATAGGTGGCGCAATACTCTTGGCCTTTGGACTCTACTGTTTCAGGAGAATGAAGAAGTAACGGATGGCTCTGTGCAACCCCGGTGCAGCGCCACCAGTGGAACAGGCCGGGATTCCCCAGATCAAAGTGATTGCCCTGCGATTGGACCCTCTGGCGTGCCGTGAACTAGAAAACGGCAGCCTGAGGGCGTCAACTGCATCCGATTCACTCAACTGACCACTCTCATAGGGTAACTACCCCCCTGACGAGCGTAAAAGTCCAGAAATGCCTGCCTCTGCCCAAGCGTCTCCCTCGGGGCGGCCTATTTACCCCGGACGACCCCATAACTGTCCTAATACCGGTGCTCTCAAAGCAGGCTAGCCAGGTGCCAGCCGAAGCCGGCTGATCCGTTCCAATATCCCGGTCAGCATTTCCCTGGTTACCAGCACCTCGGCAAGCTGAAACACCAGCCTCCTGGCATGACGTACCAACCGTCCTCCGGTTTTGATCAGCCTGGTCTGAAGACTGGTCAGCGACCAGTGCATCATTTCCTCCGGCAACACCAGCCTTCTCATAAAGTTGCCCAGGTTGTAAGTCAGGACGAACAGCCATAGCCTCACCTGGTTGGCCACGAACTTGTGGCAGGAAAGCCGGGTCCAGTTCAGGGCGCACTTGCCTTCCTTGATCCACTGCTCCGCCGTGCCACGGCCATTGTAGAAGCGGACTATTCCTTTGGGTGGATATCTCAGGTTGGTCACGATGAAACCAACCCTGGGGAACAGCTCCCCCTGATGCCACTCTACTTTAGCCACCACTCGCCTGGGCAAGTGCCAACTCTGGGCCTGATAGGCATAGTCATGGTAGGAGACGCTAGGCTCCCGGGATGGCCATTCGGTAGGACGCTCCAGCAAGGGTTGGATCTGCTCCTAAATTACCTGATTGGCGGGAAGCCGGATGGCGTACCCGATCTTTCCTTGTTCCAGATACTCGTATAGCTCCGGCTTGGCAAAAGCAGCGTCACCCCGGAACAGCAACCGCAGTCCTTTCTTCTGGTATCCTTTCACCACCGGCTCAAGGAGTTCCTGCCAGCCATCGGCGCTGGAGACGTTCCCGGATCGTAGCGTCGCTCCTTCGCAATCCCCGAACTGGTTGAATAGAAAGAGGGGATGATAGCAAACACACTCGAAGTGCCCGTTGTAGGCGGCTCCTTCCTGCTGACCATGCACTGGACTCTCCGAACTGTCCATGTCCAGAATCACTCGCCGGTGTGGAGTGTGAGCCATGGCCAGCTCCACCCACTGGGGATTCATCAGGGCCAGCCCCTTTAGGTTGTCCTCTTGAGTCAGAGTCTCCGTCTCAAAACGGCTCATGGTGTTGGTTCTGGCGGCGTTGCGGTCTGAGCCTTGCCAGCCCACGACAACTCTCATGGCTGGGTCTTGGGAAAGACGTTCTGCATCGTTGGTATCATCGTAGCCGGCCAAGCGGCTGTAGATGGACTGGCGGAGCAGAGGGACCAGGTGGTGGCGGATGTTGCGGCCGGTACGGCTTTCCTGGAGATAGTCGGAGGCTATGGGGGTAAGGTCCAGGGCGTCATCCAGTTCTCGGAATGCCAGCAGTCCGGCGTCGGAGGTGATGGTGGCGCCATGTAACTCCAGCCGGATTTGGGGATTGAATTGGAGCCGAAGAGAGGCCTTTTCGCGGTCACCCATCGGGTGCCTCCAATGCCGGTACGCAAGTTATCTGAAATAGCCAACTTATTGCATGTATTATATCTGCAATACGGCTAAGAGATTCATGTAACGACTAGAAAAGCAAGAAAGTTGCCTATTTACCGCATCACTTGTTTGAGCCAAATGGGGAATACGGGCTGAAACCATCTGCCGGGTCTGGCTCCCTGGTCAATGGCACGCTCGTCCTCCGGGTAACGCGAGAGACGGTGTCACCCGGGTATTCTCATTCCGCAAGTCGTCCCGGCGCCGGACCTCCCTAGTCCAGTCCCGGGCTGCAGCATGGCGGCGGCACTTCGGACATCATCAACGCCTGACAGAAGGGTTTCAGGCTTCAGGAAAATTGTCCAGATCTGGACAATTTCTGCCGGGCGAGGCAGGCCCCGGCGGCACCCCAATTCCCCAGGTTGACAGCGTCGGTGTGGCATAGCTCGAGCCCGCCGTACCGGGCGGCAAGCTCCAAAGGCCCACCGGCACCAGCCACAGCTGCGCCGTCCCGGTTGTCTGCCGCCCATCAGGCACCTGGGGTTGCACTGAGGCGGACCGGTGCTTGGCAGGGACTGGGGCAGCTCTACAGGTCTCGGGAACCTTTCGGCCAGGTCAACCGCCCATGCCTAGCACCCCAAGTCTCAGACCGGGCACATCGTATTTCTGCAGCCAGCCGGCGCCCGTGTCCCTGAAACGGTGGGCGCCGGCCTTTGCGTCTCCGACCAGCAGAACGTCCCAGACCAAGGGCAAGGTGGAGAGCGGAGTGAAGTACGTCCGGCGCAACATGCGGCCCAGCATGCGCTTCACCGGCGACGCCGACCTGAACCGGCAGGCCCTGGAGTGGTGCGACGTGGTGGCCAACGCCAGAGTGCATGGCACGACTTACCGGATACCGTGGGTGATGCTGGACGAGGAGCGGGCCCGTTTCGGTAAGCTGCCGGACCGGGTCACCCTGGCGCCCTATCTCCGGGAGGACAGGAAGGTAGCCCGGGACGGCTTCGTCAGCTGGGAGGGATCGCGCTACGGGGTCCACTGGAAGTGGGTGGGTCGCATCGTCCAGGTGGGACAGCGCCAGGGCACGTTGGAGATCTGGGCTGGCGATGAGCGCATCGCGGTCCATCCCCGGGCCCAGCAGGCAGGGCAGCGCTTCATCCTGCCCGGCCAGTGGGCAGGACTGCCCAGGGGGGGATGGCCGACCCCGCCGGGAGGCGGTGGCGTCGCAGATCCCCGCCGGTGAGGTGGAGCGCCGCTCCCTGGACGTCTACGAACTGGCTGCCCTGGGAGGCGCCCGATGATCGCGCTGGAACAGGCTCGCAAACACCTGGAGACCCTGGGACTGAAACAAGCCGTCGAGGCTCTGGACAACTCCCTGGACACCGCCGCCGGCAAGCAGCTGACCTACCCGGAGATGCTGGCCGACCTGCTGGGGGTGGAAGTGACTGCTCGGAGGGAACGCTACCTCTCCACTAGGACCAAGCTGGCCCACCTGCCCTTCCAGCGCACTCTGGACCAATTCGACTTTTCCTTCCAGCCCTCCATCGACGAGCGGCATATCAGGGAGCTGGCCAACCTGGCCTTCGTCGCCGAGGCTAGCAACATCCTGCTCCTGGGACCGCCGGGCGTGGGCAAGACCCATCTGGCCGTGGCTCTGGCCCTCCGGGCCATCGAGAATGGCCAGGGGGCCTACTTCGTCCGCGCCTACGACCTGATGGAGGACCTGAGAAAGGCGCGGGTCGAGCACAACCTGGACCGGCGGATGCGGGTCTACCTGTCGCCCAAGGTGCTGGTGGTTGACGAGTTCGGCATCTGGCCCTACGACCGGGAGTCGGCCACCGCCTTCTTCACCCTGGTGTCGGCCCGGTACGAACGGGGCAGCATCATCCTGACATCGAACAAGGGCTTCGGCGAGTGGGGCGAGCTTTTGGGCGACACCGTCATCGCCTCGGCGGCGCTGGACCGGCTGCTGCACCACAGCCACGTGCTGAACATCCGTGGGGAGAGCTTCAGGCTCAGGGAGAAACGCCAAGCGGGGCTGTTCCCGTCGCAACAGCATCTCGCCGCTTCGCCGGAGGAGGCCGGCGACAACTACCGGTACTGACAAAGTCGCAGACCAGAACCAGGTGGGTCAATTTTAAGTTGCTGCAAAAGGCGTCAGGAGAGTGGGGGTGGCTCAGCCCTGAACCAGCGGTCCCAAGGAACCAGATGGGTGGGTCAACTCCGATTTGCTACAACCGGGTCAATTCCAAGTTGCTATTGACACGAACGGCTGGCGCCAGTCTAACATGCGGAGAGGTGATGGCCATCAGGAGCCCCTCGCAGGAGCCCCTCGATGGACGCGGGAACCATCCGCCGCCGGGCCTTGCCCTCTCCGCGGCGCGCCGGGAGGGGGTGGCGGACACACCGACCCCGAGGCAGCGGGGATTGACCGTAGATCCAGTACCTGGCATTGGCCAGGTCGACTAAGACCCCGCGCGGACGGGGGCGAGACCACGGAGCCGGGACCCGTGTGCGCACACCGGAACGGCGCCGCGCCGCCGCCAGGGGCGGCATCCGGTGTGCCACAGGACCTGGAGTCCTGAAACGAAAGACCCGGAGCCGGACCGGGGAATAAAAGTGCACAGGATTGTAGCTAAATCCGCCTTACTTTCTAAGATAAGTACCCCACCTGCACCCCACCGGCCGGCCGTTCCGGACAATTTTGGCACAGGAGCCGTAGCTGGCCCCTATGGCCAAATTTTGCAAAACGCTACATCTGTTCCGCACGAACGTTCATGGCAGAGTGCCAGGCGTGAAAACCGCACAACCCGTGCCTGGATACCCCAGGGCAATAAAAAAGCACAGGTCCAGCTACGAAAAGCCTCGCCTATAGTACCCCCTTGAAGACCTCCGGGCGGCCCGGAAATCTCATGCCCCTGTGACAAAATTCATGCCAGTGGTAGAATGTGGCAACACTCCGGCAGGAGAAAACCATGGCGACGACAACGGAACTCATCACCCCGGCCGTGGTCAGAATGGTGGCCGAGATGCGCCGCGTGGTCGAGGCCCAGGTGAAGACGGACCTGGCCCGCCGCTGGGACCGCGATGGGATGAGCGCAGAGAATATCGCAAAGCTCCTGGGCGTCTCCAGGGGCAGCGCCTACCGCTACCTGGAGCGCTCCGGGGAGAACGGACCACAGGGCGATACCTCCCGGGACGACGGCGCCGAAGAGGCGGCCTCGCCATGACCTCACCGGCCAACCTGCACGGCCAGGCCAATGACCAGGCGGGCCACACTGGCCGGTCCGGAGCGAATGGCTGTCTCCGGTTGAAAAGCTGAGGATATGCCGCTGCGGATGGTGGAGGCTCGATTACGACACCGGCCAGGGGATCGAGTCCAGGCGGTGGACCCAGCCGCCAGCGCCGGCACAGACGACCATCGGGGGATAGCAGGAGAACGCCATGACGTCCAACATCACGAATGGCCGGAGCAAGGACTCCCTGGGCTATCGCATGTGGGTCCTGCAGCGCGCCCAGGCGAAGCTTCAGGAAACGGCCCAGGACCCGAGGGACCTGGAGTTGGCGGACGCCGTCGACGAGCTGCACACCGAACTGTGGTTCTGGCAGTCTGCCATGGGCTACACCGACAACGCTACGGTCAACGTAACCGTGTCGGGAGAGCAACGGCCACGCATCCAGAAGGACCGCCTCCCGTGGTGGCGCCGGCTACTGGACGGGTAGGATTTGACGCCTAGGTATCGACCCTGCTAGGATCGTATGTGAATTGCCCCCCGTCCGCAGGAAGTGGCCCTGCCGCTCTCCACGGGCGGGTGTTTTTTTGCCATGCGCACCATCGTGTTCTTTGATGGCCAGAACCTCTTCCGTACCGCCAAGGATGCTTGGGGCCCTTCGCATTCTGACCCTTCCTCTCCCTATGACTGGCCCAGCTACGACGTCGAGAAGCTTGCACAACACCTGGTCTCACTGACCCCTGGCCGGACCCTGGAGGAAACCCGTTTCTACACGGGCGTCCATAGCAGAACCGTAAAGCCGGACAAGTACTGGTTCTGGACGAACAAGCTGAACCACCTGGAGACGCAGGGGATACAGGTCTACCGCGGCAGGGTTAGCGCGAGTGACCAAGAGAAAGGCGTCGACGTGAGCCTGGCAATCGACCTGATCCAGGCCACAAACGAGCAGCGGTACGAGGCGGCCATTATCGTTAGCAAAGACTCTGACTTTGGCCCCGCCGTGCAATTGGCGAAGACCATTGCGAAGAGCCAAGGCCGGCAACTGGTCTTCGAGTCAGCCTTCCCTGTGGCTCAGAATACGCCGAAGAAGAAGAGGCGAGGAGTGCCTGGGACGAAATGGGTCCATATCGACCAGGCCGCCTACGACGCCTGCCGCGACCGGAATGAATACCGGACGCCCAAGCGCTGAGGTTCTGGTATTCCGCACCCACAGCCCGGCCCCTGCTGCCATTAACCTGCAACCGACACCGGCCGGAACCACAGCCCCGCCCCGCCTGGCAATCAAACCCCTGACCCCTGTTTTCTCCACCTAAACCAAGATACGGATAGACTCCGGGAAAGAGAGTGGCAAACAAACAGGTGTTTTATTGTCACTCCAAGACCCGGCTCCATTTGCTTGTAGGGTGTGGTCTAGGTTTGCGATGGTCGCTCTAACCAGCCCAGCCTCTCCGGTTTAGGCAAGAATTCATTGGCCAGACGGCGGGCATCTGGTTTCTGGCGCTCAGGGCGGAACGCCTCCCTTTCAGAGGGCCTGAGTATGGTCAACACTATCCCCGGTCCATGCAAAGGGGGGTGGTTGAAACTGAGGGTCCCTGTGGGCTTGGTCGGGTCAATAGTGTGGGACCCCAAGAGGACCGGCCTATTGGGCTGCTTCCTCCGTTCCCTGTTTCTACGCCTTCTCTCTGCACGGCTCTTGGGCATATCAATGATTGCTGAATAATGGCTGTCAATGACCACCCCCTCCGCCACATTGGTCAGACTCCGGGCCTGTTTGACGAGAGAGAAACTGTTTCTGTCCTTGTCCGCCGGTTGCAGCTCCCGGAGCCCTGTCTGCTCTCTCAGCCACTCGGGTTCAGGTTGGCCGCAGGTATCGCAAATATGGTAGTCGCCTGCCGGGATAATGAATTTGCAATCGTGCTTGACCTCCGCCGTCTTCAGGGCCAGCGAGGGTTGTAGTCCGGTTGGTGGGCTGTTCCAACGGTATCGCGCCACACGCTGCACGATCGCTGCTTTGTTTTCCAATTTGGCCCACTCCATATCCTTGCCCAGGCGCAACTGCCGGTCGTCGCTGTTGTCCTGGTGACTGCCCTCGTACAGGTGGCTTGGTTGCACACAGAAAGGACGACTGCACAGGTGCAGAACGCTGGACCCAGCCTCGGAGTTCCGGCTTTGGGCGAACGCCTGTCTATGGGCCAACGTCTCACCGGCTGGGAAAGTCCCCGCGCCGTACCCGTCGTCATTCAACCTGCCGACCCATATCAGGCAATCCCCTGCAGGTTGCACCCGCAAGTTGACAGGAGGAGGAACAGCCGCGCACTCCGCTTCGCTAATTGCATAGGGAGTCCGGGATCCTTTGTGCAGATTGTCATTCGGGAACCGGTCAGCCTCTTGTAAGAGCCATGCCCGGTGTTGCTGATGTTTGTTCATTGGCTTCTTGGAATTAGGGCTTAAGGCCGGCACGCTTGTACCTCCTAATTGCTATGGTGACGCGATTCCACCTTGCCCGCTCGGCACCACAAGACAGGGGTAATACACTCTGCGAGCAAACGGAACCTCGGCCACGGGATTCACGACTCCACTACCTGCTGCTCCAAGTAGTCCGAACTTTTTGTAATGATGAGTTGCTTGGTACAGGACCATTGCCATGACATATTGGGCCCATGCAGACAATTGCCGCGCAACCCGGCATTCCACCCGTCATAACAAGGATGTTGGTCTACTAGTTGGCGTTGGCAGCGCCGTCGCCGGAACATCCTGGGTCGGGACGCCGTTGGATTGCCACTACCTAATTGTGCCAGTTTTATGGCATAGCTAGAATGATTCCATGCTTGACCTACTGAAGACTCACTTCGGCTTCGACCGGTTTCTACCATTACAGGAAGAGATCATCAACTCCGTGATGGGCGGGAAGGATACGTTTGTCCTGATGCCCACCGGGGGCGGCAAGTCTCTGTGCTATCAGCTACCGGCGTTGGCGTCGGATGGACTGACTCTAGTAGTCTCTCCCCTCATCGCGTTGATGAAGGACCAGGTGGACAGCCTGCGGGCCAACGGTGTGCCCGCCGGGTTCATCAACAGCACGTTGACTGCCTCGCAGACCTCACGGGTACAGGAGATGGTCCGGCGCGGCGAGATCAAGATACTTTATGTCGCGCCCGAGCGGGCCACCCTGCCCGAGTTTCGAGCTTTCCTGGCGCAATCGAACGTGGGCCTCGTCGCCATAGACGAGGCCCACTGCGTTTCTCACTGGGGCCACGAGTTCAGGCCGGCTTACCGGGAGTTGAAAGCGTTAAGAGATGTCTGCCCAGGCGCTCCGGCCATCGCCCTCACAGCTACCGCCACGAAGATGGTCAGGGATGACATTCTGAGCCAGTTGGGGCTGCGCGAACCTGAAGTTTTCACATCCAGCTTTGACCGGGGAAACCTAACCTATTCCGTCGAGCCCAAGGCCCGGTCCTTTCCGCGATTGCTGGAACTCCTGGACCGGCGCCGCAACGAGTCCGTGATCATATATTGCCTCTCCCGCAAGGCTACTGAAGAGATGGCCGAGAACCTGTCCCGCCGCGGCTTAGGTGCTGCTGCCTACCACGCGGGCCTGGAACCCAACGCGAGGCGGGACATCCAGGACAGGTTCATCCGCGATCAGGTCCCCATCGTGGCCGCCACAATCGCATTCGGCATGGGCATCGACAAGCCAGACATCCGCCTGGTGGTCCACTATGACATGCCCAAGAGTATCGAGGGCTATTACCAGGAAACGGGCCGGGCCGGACGCGACGGCCTGCCCAGCGAGTGCGTCCTGTTCTACACCCACGGAGATAGGGTCAAGCAAGAGTTCTTCATCAACCAATTGGAAGACCCCGACGAAAAGAAACGGGCGCGAGAGCGGCTGGAGCGGATGCTCCAGTTTTGTAACCTGACCACCTGCCGCCGGAAGTATCTGTTGGAATACCTGGGCGAGGACCGGACGGAAAGTCATTGCGGGGGCTGCGACGTTTGCCTCACCCCAAGAGAGTCCTATGACGCTACCGAGATCGCCCAGATGGCTCTATCAGCGGTGGTCCGCACGGGGCAGCGGTTTGGCGTAAAGCACGTGATCGACGTTCTCATGGGCTCGACTACAAAGCAGGTCGAAGCCTGGAGCCACCAAGAGTTGCCGCTCTTTGGAGTGGCAAGGCAGCGTTCCGCCAGTGAGTTCCAAGTGTTGGTGCCGGAACTGGTTGCCCAGGGTCTCTTGGAAAGATCTGATGGACAATACGCCACTCTGAGCGTGTCTGAAAAGGGATGGGCTTTCCTGAAAAATAGGGAGAGCCTGACTTTAACCAGGCCAATCCCAAAGACCGAGACCAAGCCGGCAGGAAGAGACTCGGACGGCAACTACGACTCTGATCTCTTCGCCGAGCTTGCGGCATTACGAAAACGGCTGGCGGACGACCGCGCAGTCCCAGCATATATCATCTTCGGAAACCGCTCATTGGAGGACATGGCCCGCAAGGCTCCCAGGACGCGAGAGGAATTCTCCCGGGTCTCCGGAGTTGGATCGGCCAAGTTGCGAGAGTTCGGTGACACGTTTATAGACGGGATTTCCCGGTACGTTGAGACTCAAGGTCTGCCTCGATTCTACGACCCGGTAGACACGCTGGCTGGCCGCGGGTCCCGCTCAAGCGTCAGCGACTCCGCCAGGGTCACCGGTCAGATTGTGTCCGGGGGGTCATCAGTAGAGGAAACGGCGCGGCAACGAGGAGTGAAACCCAGCAGCGTGATTAACCACCTGGAGCGGTTGGTAAACGAAGGAATAAGCGTCCAGATCGGGCACTTGATGCCAGAAGACGAACGCCTAAAGCGGATCGTGGACGCCTTCGAGGCAACCGGTCAGTTGTTGCTGAAGCCCATCATGGAGACACTGGGAGACGGATGCACCTACGACGAGCTTAGGATCGTGCGGTTGGAGCTATTCCGGCGGCGCAGGGCCGCCGGCCAAGGGTAACAAGCCGAGGGCCTGCCGCCTCGGCAGCTCCCTAAACTCAGGGCCGCACAGAAACCTGGAAAACACAATGACAGGCCCGTCGATTATCAACGGCTGCGCGACCACCCGGATTTTCTGCCGCCCCAACTGTCCGCCTGGCCGGCGCACCAAGCCGGAGAACCGTGTGCATTTCGCCTCAGCCGACGAAGCCTTTGCGGCAGGATTTCGCCCTTGCCTCGTTTGCGCACCCCTGGAAGGACAGCCTGGGCCATGGCGGCCCAAGCGGGAGAGGCTGGGTTAGGAAAACCGCCTTTGCGCCTTTGAATGAGGCCCCTCCGTCCCCGTGGGAGCAGGTGGGTCTCGCCCTGAACGAGTCTAAACCAAAGCCAAGGTGGAATCCACATTTGCGGGGCGATGAAGATTGGCTCAGGCGCCACAGGTGAAGCCCTTCCACCTGTACCTGGAGGGTGGTCCGGCGCCGCCGATGACTTCCTCCATATGCGTATTTCACCTTGGTATTGGTTTAGGTTCTGTTGACATTTGCATTTGTAACCGATGTGCAGGCCCATTTCATGTCATTCCAAGTGCAGGAAAGCACTAATGGCCTTGAATCGGAGTGATAAGTCCAGGATTCTTCGTCGCTATTTCCCCGGAATGACCCGCAACAGCGCAATGTCAACAGAACCTAGCCAGGGTTTGGTAGATATCCGCCAAGTCGAGGTTCACCCCCGCTACGCGGGGCCTACGGGTCTCCGATGTGGCTGACCGGCTCCAGTACGGGTTCACCCCCGCTGTGCGGGGGCTGTGTGCTCTCTCATCATCAAACAGACGCTTCGCAACGGTCCATCCCCGTTGCTCGGGGGCGTGCATGCCTCTGGCATTTCATTGGAAGTTTGGTTCTCACCTTGAGCTGAGTTCCGCCTGGCGTTCCCGGCGCGGGCTGCCCTGCCATGCTTTCCTTCCACAGTTCGGTGCACTCTGGGGAGCGCGGCGGGCGGTCTCGGTCTCATTCGTTCAGGGCGGTGTTCAGGGCGGTGTTCCAGGTGCTCGTCGAGATCCGTTTCCCGTCTTTTTTGAAGGTGTCGGCGTGGACGCTGTTCCGCCCGGCGATCCCGCTGAGTTTCTTGACCGCTTCCCTGTCGTTCCCGGCCAGGGCGCTTATCACCTGCAGGCCCTGCGGGCTTTGGATCTGGACGCTGTACTGGTGCTGTTGCTCCTGGGTCATGTCTTTCTCCCTGCCTGGCTGGCTCAGGCGGCCCTTCTCTTCCGGGTGGTCCTTTCCTGATCGTACATGGCGTTCTCGATGTATGTGGAGATCTCCCCGAACACGCTGCTGCAGCCGTGGAGCGGCATCATGTTCCGGTAGGTCTCCGGCAGCATGAATTGTTTGTGCGCCCAGATGTCGACTTGGTCCATGAGCCCCTGGGCCTGCTTCCAGTTGAGGCTGAGCGTGACGCTCTCGCCGCCCCGGGCCCGTTTGGCTTTTCTGAGGAGCTGGTCCATGCCCGGCTTCGCCTCGGGGTTGATGAATGGCTGCGGTGGTCTGAAGGCGTGCGGTAAATGAGCTGGATCGGGATGTCGAGTTTCAGGCAGTCCTCGACCCATATGGCGGCCTTCCGCTGGAGTTCGTGCGGGATGGTGACTCTGATGGGCATTTTCCCTTTCTCCTCGGTTGGGGCGGAGGTCCTCGCCCGTGGGGTTCGTGATGGGGGCTTCCGGTTTCCTCGGCCTGCGCGCAGGAGGTCTGTCCCCGTCTCTGCGGGGTCTGCGTGCCCCGGCAGGACTCAGGAATCCACCGCAGAGGTTCATCCCCGCCCCTGCGGCCTCCCCTAGGTAATAGGGTGTAGCGCGATGCGGCCTGTGCCCGCGGGAAAGCTTGGCGTGGGGTCGACGTACAACGAGTAGGTGGCACACCGTGGAAGGCCTATGCCGGGGGGACCGGAGTACCGCCGATGCGTAATGCCCAAATGACTATCCCGTTTATGATAACCACAGGTACAAACGAGATGAGGACCACGGCAAAGGCTCGGAGGGTCGACGTATAGTCCAAGCTCTGCCGTACCGCAATCACCATCGCGGCAAACTGCCACAACGCCGCAACCAGTTCAATAATCACCCCGAGAATCGGAATGAAGATGAGGACCTTCAGAATTCCCGGAGTTTGTGCAAACCCGGTTCCCCGAGCCAACTGACCCCAATCTGCCTGGGTATCCCGGGTTCCCAGGATTTTGCTTCCGACGAACCAAGCCAATAATGCCCACACGGCCCAGGACAACAATGAGCGCAGCACTCCGAAGACCACATCCTTGAGCAGGTCGGCCTCGCCTGCCAGCAGAGTGCCCACGCCGGAGCACCGCGATGACGCCGGTTCGGTTGCAGGATTTACCCAGTTTGAGGCCCCCGAGTCCATACTGGCAGCGGAGATTGCCGCCCAGGTCCGGCAACCGGTAGGAATTCTACACTCGGATGCACTGGTGGCAAAAGAATGGGTCGGTTTGCACGGTGCGTGAGCGATGAAACGCAAAGTGGCCAGCCGCCCTGTTTTTGCGAGTGAAGCGGCGTCCTGTTTCCATTGCGCCGAGGGGTTGGCAAGTGTTATGAAGCTGGAGCGTGTCCCATCACCAGGTCGCGCAGGGTTATTATTCCGATGGGATTGCGTTCTTGGTCCACGACAATTGCCCGGGATACTTCAAACCGAACCAGCAATCGGGATTGTGTCCCAATTTGTCACGAAGGGGACCTTCGCTGGACAATGGCCTCCTCGGACCAAGACTCTACCGATCTGCCGCGCTCGAGACCACTGCCATTCAGTGATGATTCCAAACCAAAGTCAAGATACAAGGCTCTGCTGCTGCTGTAGATGACGAAGCTGGACAACGCCTTGCCGGTTGAGGATCCGTTCGTACAGGTCTGCCGACTGCGACATGGGCGAACCAGGCAGTTCCTGGTGGTCTAGTCTGTACCGATTGCGGGCCGGTGAGGCGGTTAGGTGAGTTCCGCGAACCAGTCCACCCTTGCACAGGCCATGGGCATGGGGGATTCGCTGGAGTCGATGAACCGGGTGGTGTGTCGGACAGGGACGCCTTGGGCGTCGTCCCCGGCACTATCCAAGACGATGGATACCGGCAGCGGTCCCCAGGCCAGGCTCTTCGATTCACCGGTAGCCGGTGGCTTACCGGGCGCCGCGCCGCGCTCGGGGTGGGCGGCGCGGTTGCCCCGGCAGCAGACAAGTCCCTTCGCGCACGACAGGCGGCCAATACCGAAGGCCCGGCTGATTCCAGCCGGGCCTTTTCCGTGTCTCCGGGCAACTACCCCGAAAATTCACCAAAGGATAACTAAACCCAAGCCAAGGTGAGATGCGCAGATAGTGGAGGTCAAACAACGGTGCCGGATCATTCTCCAAGTACGGATGAGAGGGCTTCACTGGCGCAACCAAGCCAATCTTCATCGCCCCTCGAATGTACATCCCACCCTGGCTTTAGTTTAGAATCTGGTCAAGAACCTCTTCTATAGTTCCCTTGCACCTAAATCGGTGCACGTGAACAACTCGTTCTTGTCCCAGACGTACAACCCTATCGCGCGCCTGGGCATTTGCCGAAGGATTCCACCACTCGTTGATGAAGACGGCGTGGTTAGCTTCAGTCAGTGTCAACCCTTCGCCTCCTACTCTACTTGAGCACAAGAGCTCTCCAACATCATCGCGGAGTTCAACAAGACCTGGGGAGGGAAGTTCTCGGACAGCAACCGGGTCGAGGAAGTACTCAGCCGGATACCCGACCAGGTCCTGGAGGACCAGCAGTACCAGAATGCCCGTAGGAACTCGGGACGGCAGAACGCCCAGGTCGAGCTGGACTCCGCCCTGCGGAGGCTGATCACCTCAATGGTGAGGCGCCACACGGAGCTCTACAAAGCCTGCACGGAGGACGGAGAGTTCCAGGAGTGGCTCAACGGAGAGATGTTCCGGGTGACGTACCGGGACGTGGCATCCCGCCTAATTAAGGGACAACCCTGACGTAGAAGTCCACGATCAGTTGTGAACCAACGAGTCCCAGGACTAGACGTTGGCGTAAGGTTAGATGTGGGCTGAGTTGCACAAGCTACGGCGATAACAACTAGAAGAGCTGGTATCATCTGCGCCAGTCGGGTGTTCATGGCCGGCAATATCGCCATCTAAACCAAAGCCAAGGTGGGGGAAGTTGCACCCTACTACCATTCTGTGCAACCGGATTTGGGGGATAGGGGATATATGAAGGAGTTTAATAATTGGATATTAGCCCAGTTCCCCTCGGGTGGGGGCGAGCCGGTGATGTTGGCCTTGGCGTCGGTCGCGGCTCAGGTTCCGGCCTTGGGGGTGGCTCAGGGATGGTGTCCTTGCTGACTTTGTTTCGTTCCAACATCAGGTGCCTCATGATGCTATTTAAGGATTGATTTGCCGTTCCAGTAGAGATTGAACAAATAGAGAAAACGCCGTAATGGCAGCTTCTCCTAACGTCTCATTGAGCTGAAGCAATCGCTACAGTATACCGGCCGGTCGCCGCGCGGTCTAAATGGAACCATAGTGTCAGCCCCGCACTGAGCGCAAACTGCTGGATGCATTTCTCGTGGCGCCCCGCCGAAACCTCCGGACCCTCCGGACCCTCCTTGCTGGCTCCTACGAGCTCCACGGCATTGGGAACAGCGAGTCGGTTCATTGGTAAATCCCTTGGAAGCGAAGAACTCCTGCTCACCGACGGTGAAGGTAAAATTAGACCCGCATTCCACGCATCTGAGCGTCTTGTCTGAAAGCATGCTGATGATCTCCAAAGCGTTTTGCTCGGCGCAGCCGAAGTCATACAATTCTAACAAAGGGGGACGACACTTACTATGGTGAGTGACGTTTCAGTAAACAGTCGTCCAGAGGCAAAACAGGTTGACCGAGCCACCTCAGTTCCCGCCCGGGACAGAGTGGATTTTGTCATGCGCGCCGTCTCTTTTCAACGATCAAAACCTCTCACGATGCCTGCCGCGACCCGCGAGATTGTCGCCCGCCCCGGTTGTGTGGCGCCCTCTGCTACTGCCGCCAGGAAGAGTATCTCATTGCCTTTTGCCAATCCGGCCAACCTCTGACCCAACCTTCAAGACCCGGTCGTTTACATGCGCGTCAGCCGTAATTGGCATTTGACGCGCATTATTGGAACAACGCCGGAAGCCCCTTCAGGCGCCACTTCAAGGCAGCGCCGCCGGAAGCCCTCGGGTCTCCAGGATACGGAGCGCCCGGGCCAGGGCCCAGCCGGCGATCTCGTCCGCCTCCCGCCACGCCGGGGCGTCCAGCGCGAAGTAGGCCACCGACCCGTCGGCAAACTGGTAGACGGTGGCAATGCATCCTCCCGTTACCCCGTCGAGATCGGTGACGTCCCTGGCGATGCGCCTGGCTTCCCGGTGCAGGACCCGCACGGACTTCCGCGCCTCCTTCCATGCCCGGCAGGTCCGGTCGCCCGGGTTTTCCCGGCAGTGGGGGCAGTTGCGTATCCCGTCGAAGGCGTACTGCACCGGGACGGTGTAGAGGTGGGCGAGCGTCCTTCTGCCGTCTTGGTAGCGGTTCGGCCTGAGGCTGTAGTCGTGGATGTGGGAGTTCTGCTGGCAGACCGGGCAGAGGGTAGCCTCAGCGCGGGCATCGCGCAGGGCATCGATGTCTGTGGCCAGTATGTCGTCATCGGCGGCGGGCTGCCCATCGCAGAGCCGGACTGGGTCGTGCCGACGCGTCATATGGTACCGGACTGGGCTGGGCTCGATCATGGGGCCCTCTCTTCTGGCAGACTGTGGTTTCAGTCTGCCGGGCGACCCCCTGGACAGGCAACCGCCGGATGTCACCCCCCAGCCCGTGCAGCCGCCGGGAAGGCAGGGGTATGGCGGGGCCACGCCGGTGTCAGGATTCGTTGCCTTCTGTCTCGGACAGGTACCCGCGCCTGCGGGGTTTCCGGGAATCCACCCTGGTATCGCCATTAAGCGCGAGGTCCATCCCGGCGCCGTTGGGGACCCGTCGCCGGTTGCGGCGGGTCCAGAGCTTTCTGTTCCCCTGGTTAAAGGCGTAGCAGGTTTGCCGGTATCAGCCTTCCCGCCAGGGGGTCGACGGCGAGGGCGGCTTCCTCCAGGGTAACCACGCCCAGCAGGCTGGGCTCTCCCTCTTCTGCGAATATGACCGGTGTGGGAAACTCCAGTCCCTCCAGCCTTATGGTGGTCCTGCCGACGTCGACTGGGACGACCCTGCCGTCGGCCGTCTCCGAGGGGAGTGACCTTTCGACTGGAACTCCCAGCCTGCGGAGCAGTTCTCTGGGCACTGCCGTGTAGGTTGATCCCGTATCCACCGTGACCTCGAGGTCCTCGAACAGACGTCCCTGTGGGCTTCCGACTGCTATGGTCACTTTTACCGTTCCCACTGCGTTTCTCCTGAGCCTGTCTCTGTTGGTTGCTTGTTGCCAGGACGGACTGGTTGGGGTCCCGCGGCGGCTCCAGTTTTGCGGGTCTTGCGGAGTTTGTCCATTCCCGGGGCCCCGGTGTCTCTCCGGGTGCATGGAGGGTCTCGGTTGCGCCCCATTTTTGCACGGGACGGATTTTATTTCGTCATAAGTTCCATCCCGGAGGAGTGCGGCGCCGGCTGGCGGCCGGTCGCGGTGGACCCGGGTCCGTGGGGGACCTCCCGGGGAGCGGGGTTCCCTGGTGGGGGGCGTTCCGGTCCCTCCGGGGCTGATGGAAGGCCGGTCGGCCCGCTGGGCCTCGGGCCGGGACTCACCAACAACGTCCTCGTCTACTGGTCTGAGGACTCGCTGGAGCGTCCCTCCGGCGGGGCCGGCTGCTGGCTGTTCGATTCCTCCTCCCGGAGCTGGTCGGCGAACCGCGGGCTGGCGGGAGCGTCCTTCTTTTCCCTGCCCCGTCTGGGCGTGTGGGAGCCCCCGGCGCCCGGACCGTAGCCGGGCCGTCTTCTCGGGGTCACAGCCATTCCCAGACGGCCTGGGCGGCGCGGCTCCGCTCGTCCGGGCTGAGGTCCATGCCGCGGAGCGCCTCGTCGAGGAGGTCGTCGTCGATGCTGTTCCCCCTGCTGGGGTGGATGTTTCCGGTGAGTTCGTTGTCCTGCCCGGTCCTCTCCAGCAGCACGGCGTAGACCGTTCCGTTGGCGTAGTTCTCGAGCTCCTCCAGTTCCGCGTTCATGGTCTTCATCGCCTCCTCCGGAGAGAAGCCGTATTTCCCCATCTGCCGGGAGGTTATGTACACCCATCCCAGGTGGCGTGAGTCCCAGCGGTCATGCGACCCTTCGGTGTTCAGGAGGACGTTGCCGTGGTCGTGCGTGTGGACCTGCCTGATCACGCCGGGGTTGTTCCTGCCGGCGTCCATGAGGTCCCTGACCATCCCGTGCGACTCGTGCTCGTAGACCCTCACGGGCCTGGGGCGCCGGGCGGTCCTGTTTCTCTCCATCCGGTCCAGGACGTTTTCCCTGAATTCCTGTTTCGTTCCGTAGATTTCGGTGTCCGACATTCTGTGGTCGCGGCGCCAGGCCACTATGGTTGTCATGGCGCTCCCGCCGGCGCGGGGGTCCGGCGGAGACTCGTCCACAATAAGTCTCGCGGTCTCGATGTCGCTGAGGCGCTTCAGGGCGATGGTGATTTCGGTTCCCATCTTTTCGGTTCTTCTCCGTTTGGTTTTTGCTCTCCCGCGCGGGTCTCGGCGGAGAGATGCCGCGGTATTTTCGGCGGCTTTTTCGGCGGCGTTTTCGATATGGCGGGGCTGCCGGTTCCCGTGGTTTCGGGTGGTTTGGGGTGGTCTCTGGGCCTGTTTTCCGGGCCTGTTTTCCGGCCCGCCGGAGGCCCTGGTTTGCCCCGTTTCCGGGGTGTCTCCGCCCATGCTGCCGCGGGGCAGCGGGGCGGCCTCCAGGGCTCCCGGAAAGCAGGCCCGGAGGGCTGCTTTTTTGCCCTTTTTGCCCGGCGTTTTCCGGTCCTGAGGGGGGCGCCGGAGACCCCGGGCGGGGCGAAAAATGGCCGGACTGCGAAAAACCGACCTGTGTAAAAAAAGTGCGAGGGGGTATCCAGCTACGGGTTGTGGGGTTTACGCGCTCGGCTCTGTGCAATGAACGTTCGTTCCGAACGGATGTTAGCATCTGCACGATTTGCAGATACGGCTCAGCTAGGGCGTGTGTGTAAGAAAAGTGTCCGGCCGCCGGGGAGGGGGGTACAGGGGGGGTCCTTGTCTAAGAAATTGAGGCTAAATTAGCCGTATACCTGTGTAATTTTTTATCGAATTCCGGCGGCCCTGAAAATTCCCGGTTTTCGGCCCCTAAACGGGTGTTTTCCGGGCCGGTTTCGCCCCGGTCTGAGCGGCGGTCCTGCACGGTCCCTGCGCCCTTCTCCGGGCTGCCGATTTTCGGCCCGGATGGGGGCTTCCGGCGGCTCTTGAGAGGGGCTTCCGGCGGCTCTTGGGGGGCGGTCCTGGGGCGGTTTATGTCAGGGGATTTTGCCGTTCCGTCCGGTGAGCGGGGGTGATGTCCGGTGGCCCTGTATTCTGTGCGGCCTTCGCCGTCACTCGCCGCGTGCGAGCCGGCATGTGGGGTTGACGCTCTCCTAGAAACCCGGCCGGAAACCCCTTGTCGGGAAGAAGGATTTAGTCAGGGAGGCCGACGCGAGCAAAGTGAGGGTCCGAATTTGCCCGAGCCACGCGGCCCCGGTATTGGCGGCGGAGTTGACGATACCGGCAATCAGGGGGCTGCCGGCCCTGGGACCGGCGGCGGTGTTGGCCGTCAACCCGGCCTTGGCGGCCGCCAGGGTCAGGTTGGCCACCGTGGCCGCCAGGTACAACTGGAACCGGGTTTTAATGCGGCCGAAGTAGCGGGACTGGCGGATTCCCAGTTGGACCAGCCGTGCCAGCCGGCGCTCCACCACCACGCGGCGTTGCCGATACTCAGTAAAACCCTCGCTGTGCTGCAGTGCGCGGGCCTGCTGCAATAAAGCTTCCTGCGGGCGCAGCCGGACCGTCCGTCCAGTACCCGGTTTTGCCGCCAGGCGCTGGGACCGCAGGGGGCATGCTCCACAGACCGCCGCGTCGAATCGGAAGGCCTTCAACCGGTAAGTTCGACCCATTTGGTCGGTGCGCCGCCCTACCGGAACTATCGTCCGGGTAACCTGCCCCGCCGGACAGGTGCAGGAACCCGCCTCCAGGTCAATCCGAAAGTCCTCCTTGGGGAAGTGAGACCGGTTCGGGCGGCCCGGCACCCTGGCAATCAGAGTGCGGCCCGCGTCGGCGAAGGTCTGACGGGTACCGCCGTCGCCGTAAGCGGCGTCGCCCATGGCCTCCTCCACCGGCACACCGGTGTTGGCCTCACTCTGTTCCACCAGTTCCAGCGCCCCCAGGTTGTCGGGAGCGTTGCCGGGCAATACCTCCACCGCGGTAATCAGCTGGGAGTCGGTGTCCACCACAATCGCCGCCTTGTGTCCGTCGAACCGCCGGCTGCTGCTCTTGTGGCCGTGGCGCATCTCCGGGTCATGCACCGACATCATCCGGTCCCGGCTCACCCCGTCCTTGAGGCTCACTCCGTCATCGCCGTCGCCATCGCCGCTCTTGCGCTCCACGTCCTGGAGCAGCAACTGCCCCAGCAGTTCCGCCGCCGCCACAATCCGCTGGCGCTCCTGACCGTCCTCCGGCAACTCTCCCTGCGCCTGCCGCGACAACTCCAACAGCCGGTCCGCGTCTGCCACAATCTTGGCCAGCAGCGCCGTCCGCGCCTGCCGGTCGGCCCAGTCGATGGCCGCCTCGCCCTTCACGCTGGAGCCCAGGTATCTCTTATATTCCCGGGCCTGGGTCCATTCCCTGACCGGAGCTTGCTCCACCGCCGCCAGCGCCCGCAACAATTTGACGATCCCGTCGGCCAATAGATTGTAGGTGTCCTTGACCGCGCCCCGCCCCAGGATGTTGGTCGTGTCCAATGCCACCCGCATCCCGCGCCCTTTCAGGCAGCCCGACTCCCGGGCCAGTCTCAGACTGGACTCGAATACCTCCAGAACCTTGTCGTGCAGGATCAGCTGGGCGCGAAACACCTGCAGCGTACTCTTGGCGAAGGGCCGGTCTTCTGCCTCAATCCCCAACGCCACTTTCCACCGGAGGTCAAAGTCGGCCCGGGCCTTCGCCTCGGCGTCGCTGACCTTGTCGTGGGACTGCAACAGCAGCGCCGTCGCCAGCAGGCTGGGCGGCACGCTGTCCCGGCCGTTGTCAGGGCAGTAGAACTCGGCGAAATCGGCGTCCCGGAACAGCCAGCCCCGCATCGAGGCCAACAGGCCGTAGAAGCTTTCCCGCCCCACGTGGTCCAGGTACAGCCGGTCCGCTTCCCAAAGTCCCCTCTGGTCCGAACGCTCTCCCAGCATTCTCAGCCCTCGCTACGCTTGTTGACCCCAAGTATAGCCGCTTACCCGGCTCCCGCCACTTTCCGGCCAGACTTCTAGGGCGATTCCTCCAGGAGCATGGTCCGCACCATGCCGTTCATCCAGTCCGTGCCGGCCTCCGCCTCTTCCCGGGTGGACCTGATCAGGGGCTCGGCTCCAGCGCCCGGAGCTGCCTGGGGTTGAGGGGCGGCTGGCCGGTCCGTTCCACCAGGACGGAGTTTTGCTGCGCGGCAGACAGCGCCTCCAGGGCATCGTCTATGGCCTGGCCGGCAGACAGCGCCTCCAGGGCATCGTCGATGGCCTGGCCGAAGCACCTGGCGAACCGGCTGAGCCAGGCGGTGGTGTCGCAGGTCTCCGTGGTTTCCAGGGTGGCTCTCTCGAGGTCGCGGCAGTAGGTGTTCCTCTCCTGGAGTATCCGGTGCGACATGCTGTAGAGCCGCATTGGGCTGTTTTGGGACTGGGCCAGGGCCATGTCGGTGATGGCCCGTGCGATTTGGCCGTTGCTGTCCTCGAACGGGTGCACGGCGGAGAACCACAGTTGGGCGGTCGCGGCCCGGATCACGCCGTCGGTCTCCGGCGGGCTGTTGAACCATTCCAGGAAGGCGCGCATCTCGCCCGGGACCCGCCCCGGCTCCGGGCCCTCGAAGTGGACCCGTTCCCGTCCCACGTGTCCCGAGACGACCCGTTCCGGCCCGGTGCGCCAGGCTCCGGCCCGGACCCGCCGGAGGCCGTTCCTCCCCTGCGGGAAGAGCCATGAGTGCCAGCCCAGGAGGCGTTCTTCGGTCAGCCCTTCCCAGTACCGGGCCGTGGCGTCCACCATGATGCTTACGATCCCCTCCACGGCGGGGATGGGTCTGAGCGACTTCCCGGCGTCCAGGCCGAGCCTGGCGGCAACACATGAACGCACCTGATCAGGGTCCAGGATCTCTCCCTCAATCACGCTGGCGCTCAGGACCTCCCGGGCGAGGGCATCGGCCTCCACCTCCCGGTTGACCTCGGAGGGGAGGGCTTCCAGTAGCCCGGTGAGGCGCCTCTCCTGGCGGTGGGTATCCCCCTGCTGATCCGGGTCGACGAACAGTTCGATTTGGGCCAGGCTGGCCCATGCGTGCTCGCCGGTGGCGGGGTTCATCTCGCTCCGGAACCCGGCGTAGGTCTTCATGGCGCACATGGTCATGGGCCGGTGGAAGCCGATGCGCTCCCTGCCCAGGGAGCTGTTCAGCGCCGTGCGAGTGAAACGCACGTTGTGGGACGCGATCAGCCCGTGCTGCTCCAGCAGCGGCTCCAGCTCCTCCATGACCCGGTGGACGCCGGGCTTGCCCCGCACGCCGGCGTCCGTGATCCCGTGGACCAGGGTGGCCTCCCGGGATATCGGGCCCCCCGGGTCCACCGAGGTGTCGATGATCACGCCTCCGTCCCGGTCGACGCAGGCGATCTCAAGGCGACCGCTTCCCCAGGCCGCCCAAGCCGGTTTACCCCCGTTCCAGCGGGCTCACCCTGAGGGGCCGGATGGCCATGCCTGCGTCGGTGGTGTGTGAAGGCGGTGGAGGATGGAGCAGTCCTGTTCGAGGGCGGCAACCACGTGTTCGTGACCCATGGCTTCCCAGGTGCCTGGCCTCCCGTGCTCGACCACTGCGGGGGTTGGGCAGGGTCCCCGATGCTATAATGCGCGCAACACGAAACGTGGGTCGGGAGAATGGCAGCCACGGAGCGAGTGAACGAGCTGTTTGACGATGCCCGCCACATGCAGGCGGAGGCCATGGCGCGCCTGGCCGATGGAGACGTCCGCGACGCTGCAGAGAAGGCCTGGTGCGCTACGAAGAGCGCCACTGAGGCTCTCATTCTGGCCAGGACCGGGCAGGAGCCCAACACCCCGGCACAGACCACTGCGGGGATCCGCTCCCTGGCGTTCCAGGACCCTCGCTTTCAGCCCCTGAGAGCCTACTACACCATTTGCGTGAAGGAGCTTCACTCGGACTGCTTCTACGACGGTCACTGTGAGCCGGTGGAGGAAGTGGCTGCCACCATAGACCAGAGCGCCGGGTTTGTTGCCGACGCTGAGCGCCTCGCGGCTGAGGCCGAGGAGTCGCGGTGAAGAGAACCCCGGCGGCTCAACCTTCTCTTTCCAGCCGTCTCCTGTGGTGGCGCTCGATCACGCACTCCATCGGTCCAAGGGGCTGTCCGCCGTTCCCACACCACGAGGCCAGGAGCGCGGCGGGATAGAGGTGGCGCCCCGCTTTCCAGGTGCAGACCAGGCAGTCCGCGTAGACCCGTCCCACTATCCGGTCTCCCTCGATGAACAGGAACTCGTGGACGGGCTCGTGGTTCCGGTCTGTGGGGGCGTCGCCAACGGTGATGGGCCTATCTTCTCCGCCATTCACCACGTCAGCAAGGCGTTAGCCGGCCTGTTGGAGGAGGGGCAATTGGTCCGTTCGGGCAAGGCCAAGGCCATTCAGTACACCCTTCCTGAGCAACCCCGCGAATCAATCAACCCCTATAGAGAATGATTTGTTTGATTGAATGGAGGGGAAATGACCGGAATAGAGGCCGTGCTGCTGGACGCATTCCACAGGTACGGCGGGCGCTGCGGTCACTGCGGCAATACGCTGGACGTACAACCCCACCGGCGTGCGATCGTGAACGACACCATATCGAAGGGCGAAAAAGGCCGGGCGTCCTGAAGCCCCAAATCCAAATTGCTGATAACTAACGTTATCAGCAATTTAACTACGAGGAACTATGAGCCCACATCACCGAGATGGTAGGCAACTTTGCCGCACATTTGACCCGGGATGAGATGGCCTATGGCGCCCAGGAGCGGGGGCTCAACTGGGGATCGATTCGGGCGCCCGATGAACTGGTGGATGAGGGCCACCTGAATGATCGCGGCTTTTGGGTGGAGGTTCCCCATCCTGAGCTGGACCGGAGCTTCAAATACCCCGGTCCCGCCGGTATATACAACGGCTCACCCTGGCGAATATCAAGACGGGCCCCCTTGATCGGGGAGCACAACGAGGAGATTTACTGCGGGGAACTGGGGCTTCAAAGGACGGAGTTGGGTTACCTGGCGGAATCGGGAGTGGTGTAGGCCGCCGCGAATTATCGGTCTAAACCCCAATCCACCGAAGGGATGAGCGTCGCGGCGTGGTGAAGGGGTAAGAAAGTGCTCCTTTGCATCTGGGATAATGGTTTTCGAGAGAGGAAACCGACCAGATACAAGGAGCACGCAACAGATGCTACCACTTGAGCACCCCGACCGCATCCAAATAGCCTTCGACGACCACCGCCTGGTCAACAATGCCGGGCTGCTCCTTCCGGCCACCCTGGCCCAGCGCGTGGGCCTGCGTGAACTCGTTGACCGTCACCTCGACCTCGGGGATGCGCCGGGGCGGGCGAACGCGGGAGACAAGATGCTGACGCTGGTGGCCTCGGCGCTGGCGGGCGGCGACTGCATTGACGACGCCGATGCGCTGCGTGCGGGGCGGACCTCCTCGGTGCTGGGGTGCATGGTCAAAGCGCCCTCCACCCTGGGGACTCTGTTCCTGCGCAGCTTCCGGTGGGGCCATGTCCGCCAGCTGGACCGGGTGAGCCGGGAGCTGCTGGCCCGGGCCTGGGCCGCCGGCGCCGGACCCGGCGACGGGCCGCTGACCATCGACCTGGACTCCACCATCTGCGAGACCTACGGGCTGGCCAAGGAGGGGGCGCGACACCATGGCTACACTGGCAAGCGAGGCTATCACCCGCTGCTGGCCGTGGCCGCCGGCACCGGAGACGTGCTGATGTCCCGGCTGCGCGAGGGCCGCTCCAACACCGCTCGGGGCGCCGCCCACTTCCTGCGGGAGACCGTGGGACGGGTGCGCCATGCTGGGGCCAAGGGGCAACTCACGGTGCGGACCGACAGCGGCTTCTACACCCACGCCGTGGTCGCCGTCTGTCGCAAGACGAAGGTCCGCTTCTCCATCACCATCCGCCAGCGTGCCAGCCTGCGCAATCTCATTGAAGCCATACCCGAGGCGGACTGGACGCCCATCCCTTATTGGATGGACGGCGCCGCCGACGTGGCCGAGACCGCTTACACTCCCTTCCAGAGTGAGCCCGATGCCGCGCCGGTGCGGCTCATCGTCCGGCGGGTGAAGCCCACGCCCGGTTCCCAGCTGGCCCTATTCGCCAGCTACAGCTATCACGGCTTCATCACCGACCGGGACGGGGATACCCTGGAGCTGGAGGCCGACCATCGCCGCCACGCCGAGGTCGAAAATGCCATCCGAGACCTCAAGTACGGCGTGGGACTCAATCATCTCCCGTCAGGCCGTTTCGCCGCCAACGCCGCCTGGCTGGCCGTCCAAGTGCTGGCGCATAATCTGGCCCGTTGGGCGGCGCGCATCGGTCTGGGCGAGCAACTGGTGACCACCAAGACCCTCAGACGACGCTTCTTCTCCATGGCCGGACGGCTTACCCGCTCGGCGCGCAGACTCACTTTGCATCTTCCCCAGGGCTGGCCCTGGGCTGAGCAGGCCACTCTCGCCCTGGCCCGACTGCGAGCCATCCCACTCCCAGCCTGACGGCGCTATCCGCAACCGACCCAACGCCTCCAAACTCGCGTCCGCCCGGTCCGCGAGTGCATCCCTGCTGCGTCCGATCCCACTATCACGCGATTCCCAGCCTCCATAGACCGCTCTCGAGGCCCGGTGCGGCTACTGAAAACCCTCTGCCCTGTCACATCGGTCCCAATGGAGCCCAGGCTTTCTCCCTTGTAGGCTCCCTCATCCCAATTTGTCCAGCCTTCACGCCTCCCATCGGTGGATTCGGGCTAAAGCATGTCCTCCGAAGGGACTGGATTGTCTTCATGTCGGCGGCCACCGCCAAACCATGCTGGCACATCCTGCTATTGCGGTTCGAACATCTCATAAAACTCGATGTAGCTTTCCTCCACGAATTCATTCATCTGCTGCGACACAGGCCTGATCTCCTCCGGCATTGGGTTACCTTCGCGGTAGGGTGACTCTAACACTGGCGCCGTCCAGTCCATATAGACCGTATTGGCAGGTCCCGGTACAGTGCCACCGCTGGTATATACCCTTATCGGAGAGCGCTGACCGGCGTTTTCATAAGCCTTGCCAATCTTCGTGATCTGCTCCGCCGCCCTTCGAGCTGTCCCTGGTTTACATCTGAAAACCCGCCGAATTAGGTACATGGGAGTCCTCCTTCAGTTAATCTAGTCTTGCGCCCGCCCTTCGACAGGCTCAGCGCGAACGGTTTCCTTCCGTTCGTGGTGAGCTTGTCGATCCACAGCGGGGGGGTTCTGATAAGCCCCCAGTGTGCTTCCTCCCGGAGCGGCCTCACACAGGCCAATTCTACTCCATCGGGACTCTTTCGAACTGGGTCTTGGGGAATATGGCCAACAACCTTGCGGTAGCGCCGGACCGGTTTTCGAACCCGTGCTTGACACCTGCAGGGGCCAAGACAGTGTCCCCCTCTCCTAGCGTAACTACCTGGTCACCCAGAATTGCTTCCAGACTGCCCTCCACGATGACCATGGCCTCTTCGCTGTCGGGGTGGATGTGGGTGGTGACCCGACCTCCAGGTCCGATTTCTAGGTGGCTGATGTATAACGACAGGGCACCCTGGGTAGCGTCGACGAGGACCGCCCGCTCGACCCCGGGATATCCCACTTCCGTGGTTGCATCAGCTTGACTTATGATGGGCATCGTCTTTCCTCCCCAGCAAATACAGTGATTGCTGACCGTTGCTCGGACTGATAACTCTTCGTTGGCGGGATTAGGGGAAGCCTGATATGAGACCCCTAATCCCCTCACCCCGGCAAAACACCTGTAGCAAGGCGTACGAGGATCATGACGCGGGCGCCAGGGGTCTAACCTCCGCCTGGAAGCGCTCCATGGTCCGGAACTTGTCGGCAAAGGACTCGCCGGGTATCTCTAAATGTCCATTTACCATATCACTTGTTTTAGCCAAATGGGGAATACGGGCTGGGACACAGCACCTTGCTGTGTTAACCTATTCCAGCGGTCTGCACATGCTTGAGCAGGCCGCCGTGTCATCGCGAAGCGGAGTTTCGGTGATTGATATCCCATCAAAGGAGTAAAAATAATGGGTGATAAGGGTGGTAAAAAAGATAAGGCCAAAAAGGAACAACAGAAACATGCAAAACACACTCTAATAGAAAAACGTAAATTGAAAAAGGAAAAGTAGATTTAAGCCGGGATTCCCCAGATCAAAGTGATTGCCCTGCGATTGGACCCTCTGGCGTGCCGTGAACTAGAAAACGGCAGCCTGAGGGCGTCAACTGCATCCGATTCACTCAACTGACCCACTCTCATGGGGTAACCACCCCCCTGACGAGTGTAAAAGTCCAGAAATGCCTGCCCCTGCCCAAGCGTCTCCCTCGGGGCGGCCTATTTACCCCGGACGACCCCATAACTGTCCGAAATACCTGTGCTCTCAAAGCAGGCTAGCCAGGTGCCAGCCGAAGCCGGCTGATCCGTTCCAATATCCCGGTCAGCATTTCCCTGGTTACCAGCACCTCGGCAAGCTGAAACACCAGCCTCCTTGCGTGGCGTACCAGTCGCCCAACCGTCTTGATCAGCCTGGTCTGAAGACTGGTCTGTCAAGGGCGGTGACAGAGTGGGCCACTGGGGCGGCGGAATCGTGTACCACCGACATGAACGCCTGACATCAGTAGATCAGACAGAGGGTCGACAATGGAGGAGTAGGAACGGACAGCGTTGTCAGCGCGTTGTCCGGGTCTTCGGGAGCTTGGGGCACGGCGTTCTCGCGGCTGCGCTTGAGGCGGTAGCTGTCGCCGTTCATCTCGAGGATGTGGACGTGGTGGGTGAGCCGGTCCAGCAGCGCTCCAGTCAATCGTTCTGAGCCAAATACCTCGGTCCATTCGTCGAAGGGCAGGTTGGTGGTGACCAGGATGGAGCCCCGCTCGTAGCGCTGGCTGAAGACCTCGAAGAGAAGTTCCGCGCCGGTGGGGGACAGGGGGACGAAGCCCAGTTCGTCTATGATAAGCAGGTTGAGCCGGGACAGTTGTCTCTGTAAATTCAGCAGCCGTCTTTCGTCCCGGGCCTCCATGAGTTCATGGACCAAGGCGGCGGCGGTGGTGAAGCCCACGGACAACCCCCGCTGACAGGCGGCCAGGCCCAGCCCCAGGGCCATGTGGGTCTTGCCGGCGCCGCTGTTGCCGATGGCGATGACGTTCTCCCTATGCTGGACGTATTCGCAGCGGGCCAGCTCCATCACCAGGGCTTTGTTCACCGAGGGGATGGCCAGGAAGTCGAAGGTGTCCAGGCTCTTGACCGCCGGGAAGCGGGCAGCGCGGATGCGGCGCTCCACCATGCGCTGGTGGCGGTCGATGAGTTCCAGTTCGGCCAACCGGAGCAAGTACTGGGGATGGTCTGCGCCCTCGGCGGCGCACTGGGCGGCCAGCTTGCCGTATTCCCGCAGGAAGCTGGGCAGCTTGAGTTCCTTCAGATGGTGTTCCAGCAGCAGCGTCGACCTGTCGCTCATGCCGCCCTCCCTGCGATGAGAGTCATATAGTCTCGTGTCGATGTGGCACTGACCCTCACCCTGGGCAGGTAGGGATACAGCTCCAGGTCGAGACGGGGCGGCCGGCCCTCCAGCCGGCATAGCGCCAGATGCTTCACCGCATCGAAGCTCAAAGCCCCCAACCGTATGGCATCCCGAACCGCGGCGTGGACTTCCCCTGGCGAAAAATGCTCGAATAGCCGCAGCGCCTGGACGAACTCCCGCTTGCCCCTTCGTCCCATCCGGGACTCCAGCAGGCGCCGCAGCGTGCCAAACTCCTCGGGAAGGTCCCAACCCTGCAGGGGGGCTGCCTGGTCCAGGGCCGCCGTCTTCCGCTCCAGCAGGGGCGGGTAGTGGATGGGGTCGAACACAAAATCATCCCGCTGGTAGGAGCGGTGATGGCGGGCGATGACCTCGGACCCGCAGCTGATGACCACCCGGTCCACGTAGCCTTTTACCAGAACGTCCCGGCGCCCGTAGGCCACCGGCGCCGAGTAGTCGTTGGTCCGGTACCGCACCAGGGACTGGGAACTGACCCGGCCCGCCTGTTTGTCGCAGGCGTCGAAGGGCGCGGCCGGCAGGGGCAACAGGGCCTCCAGGTCCCGCTCCATCCGCTGACCAATGCTTTCGGCGTGCCCTCGGAGCCGGGCGTCCATCCGTTCCAGGCAGCGCCCCTCCAGGTGGGCGTTCAGCGCCTCAAAGCTCTCGAAGGACGGCGCCGGCGCCAGGAAGTTCCGCCGCACGTAGCCCACCATGCCCTCCACCTTCCCCTTGTCGTTGCCCTTGGCGGGACGGCCGAACCGGTCATCGAAAAGGTAGTGGGACTGAAGCTCGGTGAAGGCCCGGGTGCGTTTACGGCGTCCATCCCCCAGGATCCTGGCCACCGCCAGCTTCGTGTTGTCGTAGAGGATGCTCTGGGGCACCCCACCCAGGAAGGCGAAAGCGGAGACGTGGCCGTCCAGGAAAGCCTCGGTGGTCTCCGCCGGATAGGCCTTGACGAAGCAGCCGTCGCTGTGGGGCAGGTCCAGGACGAAGCAGTGGGCCTTCTGTTCCACCCCGCCGATGATCACCAGGGCCTCGCCGAAGTCGCACTGGGCGTGGCCCGGCGGATGGGACAGCGGCGCGAACATCTCCTGCGTCCGCCGCCGATGTTCCCTCACGTAGTCCTTCACGATGGTGTACTGGCCGCCGAACCCATGCTCGTCCCTGAGTCGCTGGAAGATCCGCTGGGCTGTGTGGCGCTGTTTCCTGGGACGCCTGAGGTCGTCTACCAGGATTTGGTCGATGACGGCGGTGAAGGGCTCAAGCTTGGGACGCCGGGGCGAAGTCTGCCGCCGGTAGCCCGGCGGCGCTGAGTAGGCCAGAATCTTCCGCACCGTGTCCCGGTGCGGGCCGAACACCCGGGAGACCTCCCGGATGCTCATCCCATCCACCATCACCGCCCGTCGGACCCGTAGATACACGTCCACCTGGTACATCCATCCCACCACCCATAAGCGCGACTTCAAACCTATGGATGGCAGAGGACGGTACATTTTTCCACCGCCACAAAGTCAGGCAGTCAATCCGTCCAGGTCCTCCACTTTACCTCCGCCTTTTACACCGTCATCCTGGAGGTTCACGTCCCCAGCTACCGCACCGGAGTGGCTCAGCAGCGGGGTCGGAAACAGGAGGTGAACCGGCAAGAATAATCGACGGAACCGGCAAAGGTAGTTGACGTCAAACAAGAGTGGTACGAAGTAAGTGTAATTGAGTTGTTTAGCTCTTACTTGCCGTACTCCCAGCAATGGCATTACGAACTTCCGGGAGCGGGTCCTGCTGAGCTATATCTATCCACTGAGCTACTGCTGGGGTCTGATGTAGTCCAGCCTTAGCCATCTGAGCGGCAAGTTCGGCACAGTACAGGCGTTTTCTCGGGACCTCCTCCGGTGTTTCTTGTTCCCTGTCATATCGCAAGTCTTGGGCCAGGTAGCTCAGTCCATCTTCTGTTAGTTGTCTGATGGATTCTTTTTGTGCATCCGTGCCATTCTCAAATATCCACTTGGCTACTTGCAGTGCTGGAACAATTACTGCATTCCGTCTTGAAGCGATTGCTATGCCAACTCCGCGTATCAGGTCGCCCGGTGGGTTGAGGTTTTGGGATTCATCGTCAGATGAGAAGGTGAGCCAAGTATACAATCCTAACATCGCGTTTCCGGCGACATCTTCGCTCTCAGACGTTATTCCTACCCGGATTTCTGTCGCGATTTCCTCGGAACGCTCCGGAATGTATCTGACAAGCGCTGCGGTTACTTCAAAAATCGGTATTTGGTTTTTTATAAGGCTTTGAAGTTTCTGGTAGATTTCCTCAATTAATGAGGCTGATGCCTCAATTTCCCCAAGAATCGCAGGTAACGAAGCAGCAACAGTTTGAACGCTACGCTTGGTTGCGCCAGCGGCTAGCGATTGTAGTTGCGGCGACCTTACTTCTGGCACTGGGTCTTCAACCCATGATTCTATAAGACTCGTGAGGTGGGCTTTCTCGGAAGTTGCCAGAACTAGTTCCTCTCTCTCTTCCTTCAGTCTTCGTATTGCACCGTTTGCCTGCCAGAGCCGACTATCTATGTCCAGTGTGTCGTGGTTGAGACCGTTACGAGAATTGCCAAATATTTGAATCCCCCGGGTTCTTTGTGCGAATTCGTATGTGACATCTTCGCTCTTCCTCAACCATTTCGTGCGGAAGCGTTCCAAGGCCAATCCTGGGGAAGGTTCCGGGAGAGTGAGAAAGGCCCAATCAAATATATCCGTTCCACTGGGTAATCCAACTGTGAAGGTATATCGCTCTGTCCACAACGCCTGGGCAATTATGTTGGACTCTTCTTCTGAGAGTAACTGAGAACTCGCTAATGAGATCATTCTTATCGCAGCCCGGCGTCGAGATGTTTCGTTTCCGCTGAGTCCTTGTACTGTTAAGGAGATGGCTTTCTGCCATTCTGGTTCGTTTTCGGTGGTCCGTAACAAGGTGGTCTTGGTGACATTTAATAGCTCACTTGGTTCAGGCCAGCGGCTTTCAATTAACGGTTCTACGTTATTCATGCCCAAGATTGGGCATGTCAGCAGGTCCATTGCGCATCTGCTGCGGTTTTCCTCTGTCATTGCTTCCCAGGCTCTTTCCATCAGGCTTTGCACTTCTTCGCCCGTTACAGTCTTGGCTAGTTCGGCGTGTTGGTAGTAGCCCAAGGCTTGGTCCAGAATATGTTCTGCTTTTTGGGGACCGAGCCTTATTGCCAAGCGCGATAATAGCTCGGCAACGGTAGTGAACCTTCCACCCGGGTCTCGGACGTTTATGTCTTGTTCTTCGTATTTGAGGATATTCAAGCAAACTTGTGCTAAGGTCTCCGCCTGTTCGGTGGACATACTGGCTACGCGAGCACGGGAGAAAACACGGTCTAATGTTTTTTTGCTATTGCTTCCGCTGGTTCTCAGGATCAATCGTGCCGCGAAATCCATATCTGAAAGTGGCAGTTCTTCAGCCGACCTTTCAAGAATGTCGCCCCAAACTGTAGAGCTTCCTGAATAGGGCGGAGCGCCCACTATTTCTGACAGGCGAACTGCCCGGTAAACGGCCTCCCCTGGCCTGTAGTTGGAGAATTGTATACTTGTACTCCGCCGGCGGTTGATGTCAAAGAGCGGGGGGTCTTCATCTTTCTCTTTTGACCTCATGCTTTCTATGACATTCTGTCTTTCGCCAAAGACGTCACATTTCATGGGGACTAACTCCCTGATGCGGTCCAGGGACGTTAGTCTGTTTTCCAAGTCTATGGCGAAGAATCTGGCCCAGGATTCCCGGGATTGTCTGGCAAGACTTCGTTCTTCTAAAGGCATTGTCCTGATTGCGTTGATGGCACGGTTTAAGAGTTCTGTGGCTTCTGCTTGGTTCACAGCCTCCCAGTACATTGCCGATTTGCGAAGTGTCCAGACTGGGTCAGAATTCTCCGTTTCCCAGTCAGACAGCAGTTTTCTCAGTGTATTGAACTCCCCGTTATAGATGGCCCAGAGACACTTCTCATGGCGTATGCGGTGCCGCATATCTTGGTCCTCATCGAGGAACTCTTCCAACGCTTGTATGGCTTCTTCAAACGCTGCCAGGTCAAATCGAAATCTTGCCGCTGTCACCATAGTTACAGCTATGTTCCGATAGTCTTCGCGGATGGAAGTCCAGTCCACGTTGGAAACTGTGGCGCCTTCGATCTTGCGTTCTCGGCAATTTATTGAGATGAGGGTGTCTTGGATCGCAGTCTCCACCTCTGAGTATCTCGGGATAAGCAGGATCTCTTCGCGCCAGACAAATTCTCTGATGGCCCTCAGCCGTTCGATTGGGTCCAGGTTGGGAATCGTTGCCAGTATCACTTCGGCCCACCCCCGGGTGTTCGAGTCCATTTGCTGGCGTCCTGTAAATGGCATGGTCAACCAGCCTGGGTACATTAACCGGTTGTGTTTCCAAACGGTGATAATCTTCCTCACTTCGTCTGGCGAGCAATTTTGATTACTACCTGTGGTACTGGGTTCGGGTGCAGGTTGTTCAGTGCCTTGTCTGCTAATTGGCTGCAGGATGTCTTGGATTTGGTTCTTGTGGTTGTTTGACCAGGTCGGCCACCTAGTGATGTTGTATGGCTCACCCAACTCCAGGGTGTGCAACAACCACTCGGTCGCGTATTGGTGGCGTAAGGTTTCTGGCCATTGGTCGGCTTTCGGATGTTGTGCCAAGTCTATTGGAACCACATTGTACATTTGCAGCATGTGCCGGCGATGTGTGGATAGCTTCAACCATCCTGCAAGGTAAATCTTCGGTGCTGAAGGTCCTAGATTGTCCCTGATCCAACCGGACCATTTCAGGAAATTTGGGTCATCACCTGAGAAACCAATTAACAAAAACGCCGTTTCCATCATGGCTTGCTGTACGGTGTTGACGAAGGGAGCGAATTTCTTTGGGTAGGTACGGTAGTCTTCCTCGGTGACAATCAGTGGGAAATCTGCCGGAAAGGAGCCATGAAGTTTGACAATTCGTGGTTGTTTCGACATCGGAATCTCCCCCATGTTTCTGACAACTCTGTAATCCTGTTCAGGAACCTGCGCTCGACCCCGTTCCAGAAGGGTGTCCCAGTTAGTTGTAAATATGTCGCGCCAGGGAAGCTTCAACAATCTTTCGTGGTATTTCCCGGGCTTGTACCCTTCGTTGGGAATCAAACGCCTCAGCGTGTCGTGCAAGGCGCTTCTTCCAAAAGCTGCGTCGTACTCTTGGGCAATCCTTGTATTGTCGGTCGCGGGCCTGGGGTTTTCTTGGTTACAAGAGGCCTTGTCCTGAGGGTAAAGTGAGTTGTAAAAGTGGTCCACTAAGTCTTGCCATGTTGGCATCTCTTTGGCGGTGATACTGATTCGCTCTGCGTTTCTGCTGAAGCCACTTCCTACCATGACGGAAGCTCCGTTGCCGGTTCGTCGATGCAGGGCTTCCCTTACTTGGTTGATGTGCGTCTGGTCCGGAAAAGACATCATGTGTTGGCCGCCCCTATTATCAGGATATTTGCCGCCGGTATTTTGACCTGCACCGCCTACGGAACTTCTTAATCTTGTCAGTTTCTTTGATAGTCCAAGTTAGGTCTCAGTTGTGTTCTTGAAGAATTCTCATTGTTTGCATTGCATGGCGGTCATTGACTTTGGCTGTGATCTTAATCGCCTCGGTGGGGGGGCAGAATAGTTGACCCCCTGCTGGACATGCTTAGAAGATGAAGTGAATGACGATATGTTTAAAAAGTTCGGAATAAGAAACTATCTCAAAATCAACTGGCCCTCCTGATGTACCGGCATCGCTGACTGAAGCCCCTAGAAACCCGGACGGAAACCCCTTATTGGGAAGAGGGATTTGGTCAGTAAGGCCGATACGAGCAGGGTGAGGGTCCGGATTTGCCCGAACCATGCGGTGGCGGCATTAGCGGCGGAGTTGACCATTCCAGCCACCTGGGCGCTGCTGGCACTGGGACCGGAGCCGGTTTTCCCCGTCAACCCGGCTTTGGCGGCCACCAGGGTCAGGTTGGCCACCGTGGCGGCCAGGTACAGCTGGCGCCGGGTCTTGACCCTGCCGAAATAGCGGGACTGGCGAAGGCCCAACTGGACCAGTCGGGCCAACCTGTGTTCCACCACCACTCGGCGCGCTCGATATTCGTCATAGTGAGCGCTCTGCCGCAACGCCCGGCCCTGCTGCAGCAGGGCTTCCTGGGGATGGATCATCACCCGTCGTCCCTTCCTGCCTTTAGCTGCGATGCATTGAGAGCGCAGTGGACATGTCCGACATTCGGCCCCGTCGAACTGGAAGGCCTGCAAGCGGTGGACCCGCCCCGTGCGATTCGTCCGCTTTCCCGCCGGCACGATGGTGTGGGTAACCTGCTCCGCCGGACAGGTGCAACTGCCCGCGGCCAGGTCAATGACAAAGTCATCCTTGGGAAAGCGCTTCCGGTCAGGACGCCCCGGCGCCCTGGCAATCAGAGTGCGGCCCGCGTCGGCGAAGGCCTGTCTGGTATCGCCATCACCATAGGCGGCGTCGCCCATGGCCTCCTCCACCGGCACACCGGTGTTGGCCTCGCTCGCCTCCACCAGTTCCAGCGCCCCCAGGTTGTCCGGAGCGTTGCCGGGCAACACCTCCACGGCGGTGATCAGCTGAGAGTCGGTGTCCACCACGATGGCCGCCTTGTGTCCGTCAAACCGCCGGCTGCTGCTCTTGTGGCCGTGGCGCATCTCCGGATCATGCACCGACATCATCCGGTCCCGGCTCACCCCGTCCTTGAGGCTCACTCCGTCATCGCCGTCGCCGCTCTTGCGCTCAATGTCCTGGAGCAGCAACTGCCCCAGCAACTCCGCCCCAGCAACTATCTGCTGGCGCTCAGCGCTGTCCTCCGCCAACTCCCCCTGCGCCTGCCGCGACAACTCCAGCAGCCGGTCCGCGTCGGCCACAATCTCGGCCAGCAGCGCCGTCCGGGCCCGTTTGTCGCTCCAGTCGATGGCGGCCTCGCCTTTCACGCTGGAACCCAGGTATCGATGGTATCCCTGACTCTTCCCCCATTGTCCGACGTTGATGCCCTTCAACTGTGCCAGCGCCCGGATCAGTTGGACGATCCCGTCGGCCAACAGGTTGCAGGTGTCCTTCACCGCGCCACGACCCAGGATGTTGGTCGTGTCCAGCGCCACCTTCCAGCGAATGTCGAAGTCCGCTCTGCCCTTGGCCTCGGCGTCGCTGACCTTGTCGTGAGACTGGAGCAGCAGGGCCGTGGCCAGCAGGCTGGGCGGCACGCTGTCCCGGCCGTTGTCGGGGCAGTAGAACGCCGCGAAGTCGGCGTCCCGGAACAGCCGGCCCCGCAGTGATGCCATCAGACCGGAGAAGGTGTCCCGCCCCACATGGTCCAGGTACAACCGGTCCGCTTCCCAGAGTCCCCTCTGGTCCGAACGCTCTCCCAGCATTCTCAGCCCTCGCTATGCTTGTTGACCCCAAGTATAGCCGCTGGCCGGCCGACGCCACTTTCCGGCCAGATTTCTAGTAGTCGAACATCTTTGAAATGAAGGGTAACCGAGATTGGCGTGATTGCCCGACAATACTTGGGCAATGCTGCTTTCCCCTCAGGACGTGAATCTTTACGCCATCAATCCAAAGCTGTTGGACTACTAGAATATCGGAAGTTGAGAATCGTGGTCTCGTCGGGCATCGCTTCCGACCGCCTCAGCCCCACGAACCGCCGCACCGAGGCGGCCTCGTAGAGCAGATCCTCCATGCCGGGGGCACTGAGGTTGTAGAACAGCTGCACACAGTGAATCCGCAGCATCACCGGCAGCGGATAGGGGCGGCGGCCCTTTCCGGCTTTGGGATAATAGAAGGGCCGGATGCGTTCCTCCAGCCGTTGCCACGGAATCAGGCCACCCATGCGCTCCAGGAACAGCTCGCGGCGGGTCTTACGCTTCTTGCCCTGGAATTCCAAGTCGGCAAACGTCGGCTGGTCCATGCGCTCTCACTCCTCCACCGGCATCGGGGCTCCCAGCCTTACTATGCCATATCGCCGCAGAGTTGTTCAGAGTATCCCTAAACCCGAATCCACCGATGGGAGGCGTGAAGGCTGGACAAATTGGGATGAGGGAGCCTACAAGGGAGAAAGCCTGGGCTCCATTGGGACCGATGTGACAGGGCAGAGGGTTTTCAGTAGCCGCACCGGGCCTCGAGAGCGGTCTATGGAGGCTGGGAATCGCGTGATAGTGGGATCGGACGCAGCAGGGATGCACTCGCGGACCGGGCGGACGCGAGTTTGGAGGCGTTGGGTCGGTTGCGGATAGCGCCGTCAGGCTGGGAGTGGGATGGCTCGCAGTCGGGCCAGGGCGAGAGTGGCCTGCTCAGCCCAGGGCCAGCCCTGGGGAAGATGCAAAGTGAGTCTGCGCGCCGAGCGGGTAAGCCGTCCGGCCATGGAGAAGAAGCGTCGTCTGAGGGTCTTGGTGGTCACCAGTTGCTCGCCCAGACCGATGCGCGCCGCCCAACGGGCCAGATTATGCGCCAGCACTTGGACGGCCAGCCAGGCGGCGTTGGCGGCGAAACGGCCTGACGGGAGATGATTGAGTCCCACGCCGTACTTGAGGTCTCGGATGGCATTTTCGACCTCGGCGTGGCGGCGATGGTCGGCCTCCAGCTCCAGGGTATCCCCGTCCCGGTCGGTGATGAAGCCGTGATAGCTGTAGCTGGCGAATAGGGCCAGCTGGGAACCGGGCGCGGGCTTCACCCGCCGGACGATGAGCCGCACCGGCGCGGCATCGGGCTCACTCTGGAAGGGAGTGTAAGCGGTCTCGGCCACGTCGGCGGCGCCGTCCATCCAATAAGGGATGGGCGTCCAGTCCGCCTCGGGTATGGCTTCAATGAGATTGCGCAGGCTGGCACGCTGGCGGATGGTGATGGAGAAGCGGACCTTCGTCTTGCGACAGACGGCGACCACGGCGTGGGTGTAGAAGCCGCTGTCGGTCCGCACCGTGAGTTGCCCCTTGGCCCCAGCATGGCGCACCCGTCCCACGGTCTCCCGCAGGAAGTGGGCGGCGCCCCGAGCGGTGTTGGAGCGGCCCTCGCGCAGCCGGGACATCAGCACGTCTCCGGTGCCGGCGGCCACGGCCAGCAGCGGGTGATAGCCTCGCTTGCCAGTGTAGCCATGGTGTCGCGCCCCCTCCTTGGCCAGCCCGTAGGTCTCGCAGATGGTGGAGTCCAGGTCGATGGTCAGCGGCCCGTCGCCGGGTCCGGCGCCGGCGGCCCAGGCCCGGGCCAGCAGCTCCCGGCTCACCCGGTCCAGCTGGCGGACATGGCCCCACCGGAAGCTGCGCAGGAACGTCCCCAGAGCCTGCCCTCGCGAAAGCGGGGGGGTGGAGGGCGCTTTGACCATGCACCCCAGCACCGAGGAGGTCCGCCCCGCACGCAGCGCATCGGCGTCGTCAATGCAGTCGCCGCCCGCCAGCGCCGAGGCCACCAGCGTCAGCATCTTGTCTCCCGCGTTCGCCCGCCCCGGCGCATCCCCGAGGTCGAGGTGACGGTCAACGAGTTCACGCAGGCCCACGCGCTGGGCCAGGGTGGCCGGAAGGAGCAGCCCGGCATTGTTGACCAGGCGGTGGTCGTCGAAGGCTATTTGGATGCGGTCGGGGTGCTCAAGTGGTAGCATCTGTTGCGTGCTCCTTGTATCTGGTCGGTTTCCTCTCTCGAAAACCATTATCCCAGATGCAAAGGAGCACTTTCTTACCCCTTCACCACGCCGCGACGCTCATCCCTTCGGTGGATTGGGGCTAAAGTAAGGGCTACCCTGTAGGTTGATGCAATCAACAACCAGTGACTCGCAGGGTCGAAGCCGACGGTTCCGTTTCCCTTCCTGGCAAAAGCGCATCGGACAGACGGGAACTTGGACTCTCTCCTTCTTATTAACCATGCCCAGGACAATGGGTAGGCCCGCACCAGCAGGGTTGACGCCATCACCGGTATGCAATTAGTATGCCGTAACTATTTGTTCGAACAAGCCAAACTTGGTGTTGCCAGTGGTTTCATTGACTTGGCCCGTGGACTTCCCTGATGGTTGCCCTCCCGAACAGTCTGCCCCGTCCGGTGGCGTTTATTTTCGGATCGTCAAAACCGACCCACCCGGATTGAGTGATTTTGTCTCTGCTTACCACCAAAAACGCCTAGCGGCCAATCTGGAAATAAACCGGGGTAGTCGAACTCTTTGTGAAACCATGGGACTTTCGGTCTATGCGGACCCCACCGATGCGATTCGATGTGCAGGTCAATTTCCTAAACTCGGAACACTGATCGCCCGAGTAAACCTGACTCCACAATCAGGGAAATTGCTTGGGACGGGCAGGCAATCCAACTCTCACCACACTTGGTGGATGGTTCACGGTTTCAACCCCGTTGGTTGTTCCGAAGTCGTCGATAGCTTGTAAGAAATCGAATGGCATTCACGATGCTACCGAACATACAAGGAGCGCCCCTAACCAACCCCACATGGAGCGCTTTTTCTTTCGACAGAGTGCTTCATTACTATGATGGTCCTCGCCTTTTGCTTCAACAAAGCAGAGCTGGACAGCTGTATCTCGCGTGGTGGAGTGACTCTGACGGTTCGATAGAGCGATGGGTATATCTCCCACTTAGCGAACATCGCCTTCACGATATATTATCTGGAACAATTCCCTCGCTGGAAGGATTGAACTCTCCTGAAGACGGGTATTTGTTTGTTGTTGACAAAGACCCGGATACCGATTCAATTGTTCAAACTATCATGACCGTGGCCACCGCTTTACCCGCCGACACCTTGCCTTTGGAAGGAGCTAGGCTGAACATTGTAGTTCCCGAAGAGATAAGTGATATCCCCAGCAGGGATGGCACACACATCCTGAATTTGAAGCTCCAAAGCAAACCGGCCGACGTCACTGGAAGAGTCAGCACAAAAGTCGCGAGCCAACTCACAGGGAATTTGCAAAGGCTTGTCGATGCGTTAGGACAGGCTAAGTCTGGCAATCCAACTTCGAGAGGGGGAATTCCGGATAGTATTTTGAATGAAACCCGCCTCGACCCAGTCAGCATTCACAGCGGGTCGTTAGGTATCCGGTTAGAAACGAGCCAGCGGGACAACCTGTTTGGCGAATCCCTCGCCCGACAAAGTTTAGAAGGCTTGTTCGACTTGTTCGACGTGGGTCCCGATCTATCAGAATTGACGTCCAAATTGACGGAATTCAAATCCCGCGTGGCCAAGAATTACAAGGATTTCTTATCAACTATAGAAACGTCGTTAAGTACAACCGCTTTAACGTGGAGCCAACCCGGTAAGCCAATGTACCGACAGCATCTCATAAATGATACATTTGCTCGGAGCATTATTGCCCAAATCGACGCGGCTTCCGACTCTACCCAAGATAATTATGATTTTGAAGCGTCCCTTGTTGGCGCCAATGTCCGTACGTTGCGCTTTGAAGTTTCCACTTTGGAAACGCAAGAAAGATATGAGGGGTTAGTACACGAAGATGCAATCTCCGAAGTCGAAGCCGTGACCCTCAACTCCCCTTGCCGTGTGATTCTTCAGCCGAATCTCCAAGTAAACGAAGTCACAGGAGAGGAACGTACGACCTACACGCTTATTAGCATCCATCCGCTTTAACTGCTATCCATGGGGAACATTCTCCTGTCAATCAATTTGCAGTTCGCTCAAACCTGACTAACACCACACCCAACCACGCTTAGGGGAAGCGAGTCCATTTCCCCCGCCCCTACCACTTCTGAATCTCCGGCAGCACTTCCTTCCCAAACAGGCCGATGTCGGACATGGTGGCCTGGTGGGACATGCGGGACTCCCGGCCGTAGAAGATCAGGTGCTCCATGCCCAGCCGGTCGGAGAGATACTTGATCTTCTCCAGCACCGTATCCGGCGTGCCGGCGACGATGTGGTAGTTCTCGTTCAGCTCCTCGTAGGACTGCTGGATCAGCGGGCGGACGGCGCGGCGGGCAGCGACCTGCTCTCCGGCTTGGGAGCGGTAGCCCACCGGATTCATGTACTCCCGGGGGCCGCGGGTGGTCGTGCCCATCCGCCAGAGGAAGTGGCGGGCCTCCTCGTCGTGTCAATGGCGGAGGCATGTTGGGCCACCGTCTCCTCGCCCTTCACCGCTTCCAGAGCCACCTTGGCCTTGAAGGCCGGGCGAGGTTGGACGAGGGAGAGACGAAGTCATATCACCAATCTCTCAGAATGTGATTCGCAATGCGCATGGCAGGCCCCCCGCCGGTAGGGTTGCTGACCGCAAAAAAGAGTTCGAACAACGGCGCCTCCTTTGAGTTTCTAAGCGTGCACCGGGTTGGAGCGACACTGTGGAACACCGTGCGCAGGCGTTCCCTGTATCTATCCGCAATCTGTTCGCTCCCCTCTGTGCGTTGTCGTCTCTGGTCATTTTCAACGAAAACTGGGGTGAGTCGTGGTAGCTCTGTTGCCAGCGCTGACGATCACCAAATATGCGGTCCAAGCGCCTCGCCCATGCTTCATTAGGTTCTTTGTCAGTCGGCATCATCCGCGCTACCGCCATGAGTGGGAAAAGTATCCAGCAATCAATCTTCTTCGTCTTTGCGACCTTCTCTACGGTCATCCAAGACACCTCTGTTGCGTACGGATCAAGGAAAACGACGGCTCGGTCAAAATCACTCATACTCTGGCAAAACCGCGGCAGCCTAGAAATCTGGCCGGAAACCCCGATTCTCACCAAGCCGTCGTTTTCTTAACGTCGATTATCGGTGACATAGTGGGTGTTGCAACGTATTATATGCACTACAATGCCGTATAAGACTGGAATACGTCTGCTTGGCGTAGCGTAAAACCCGGCCAATAGCTTTCCGGCCAGACTTCTAGTACTCAGTCAACCGTAAAATCGGAAGGGTAAAGGCGGTGAAGTTTGGTTCGTGCGTCCCGGGTGTTGAACCGCTAGTTGATGGTGGCTCTGGCGGCGTTGCGCTCCTTGACCAGAGCATGGACTTCCCTCCTGAGGGCCTCCTCGCCGGAGAGCCGCTGTCTGAGGCAGGAGCGGGACAGTACGCTGAACTCGATCTCCGCCATATTCAACCAACTCCCGTGCTTGGGGGTGTAGTGGAACTCCAGCCGCCTGGCAATCCTCCGGGCTTCCTCAGCCGGGAAAGTCTCGTACAGCGATGCCCGGCGATGGGTATTCAGGGCGATGGGTATTCAGATCGTCCAAGGCAACCCTTACCACCTCGGCTTCCGGGTAGGCTTCATCCGCCAGCCAGCGCATCCGGCGGGCGAAGTCTTGCATCGTGCGCCGCTCCGTGACCGCCACCTCACGCCAACCCGCCAAGGGCTCGCAGGCCAAGAACAGGTTGCGGGTACCCTCCCGCCGGTATTCGTAGTCCTGCCGCAGCGGACGTCCCGGCCGGGGCGGGAGCGGCGGCCGGGTCTCGGCCAGCAACTGGGTGCAGGTCTCGTCAAAGCAGACCACCGGACGTTGGGGATCATGAGGTTCCTCGTACAGGTCGAGGACATCCTCCATGTTAGCCACAAATTCCGCGCTCACCTTGGGAATGCACCACTCCTTCTTCTGCCACGGCTTGAGAGCGTTTTTTTGAGACGCTTTCGGATTCCCTCATGGGACATGGAGGACGCCAGCCCCAACTCGACCACCTTGCCGGCCAACAGACGCAGGGTCCAGTGGGCATGTCCTTCCGGGGCTGGGCTGCAGGCCAAGGCAATCAGGTGGGCCTCGCCCCAGTCGTCCAACTTCCGGGGCCGGTTGGCCAGGGGACGGTCCTCCAAAACCTTCTCCAACCCTTCTTCGGCAAAGCGCTGCTTGACCCGGTATACGGTGCTCAGGGCCACATCCAAAGCTTCGGCCACTTGGGGCGCGGCCCAACCGTCGTCGCTCTTTAGGAGAATCCGCGCTCTAGCGGTCACTCGGGCTGAGTTTTTGTCAACCCGAACCAGTCGCTTGAGCCCTTCCCGCTGTTCCTGTGCCAGCCGCACCGCGTATTTGTCCCTGACCATCATTGCCACCCCCGCCATCAACACTTCCCACCAGGCAGGATAGCTCAATTGGCCCCTTTCTTAAACAAATCCCAAAACCAAGTTGACTACCGACTAGCTCTCGCGGCGCACCCACGCCAGTTAGTCCCCTCTGCACGGCCCGGATACGGGCATAGACATGCCGAGTACTAGTATTACAACGACGGATTGCCAAATATGTTTTCCTACCCTTCGTATTCGGCTGCCAGCGGAACCGTCGTTGCAATGCTAAGGATAGTTTGCGAGTATGTGCGTGATGTGAATAGACGCGGAAACGAGTTCCACTGCCAACAGGGCGTCTTTGTAGGTAGCGCTACGGTCGTGTAGAACTGCGCTTGTGGCTTGAACGACTCCGCGGACCGCCCTTCGCAGAGCTTCGTTACTGCGGCCAGGTAGGGTCCTGCTAATGTAGGCGTCAAGCAACCGGACCGCGTCGGTCTCGCTCGGGAGCTTGCCGTCTTCGCCGATGGCTTCGGGTGGATCAATCACCGCTTGGGCGAGTGAAATCATCACCTCCCGGCCAAGGTAGCCGACGGCCTGATACCCTTCCTCCGCCGCACCGTGCAACAAAGCGAGCGTAAGTTGCTCACGCATAGCGTTAGCCTGTCTATCGACCTTCTCCCACAGTGTCGGGTCGGGATATGCTCGCACGAAAGTGGCCGGTTTGGCGCCATATACGGGCTTCCCGGAGATACGGTCTGTTTCGACAAGGTGATAGCCGTCTCTTTCGAGAGGCCCATTGATGGCAGCAACTAAGCTGAGTGCTTCCGCTTCGTCAGGTACGACCAACGGGTGCACGACCTCCTCGATAAACCGCAGGAAATCGTCGTCGGGTCCTCGTGCTAGCTTCAAACGCTCCAAAAGGAGGTGCGAATCGTCCCAGTCGCTGAAGCCCATGTGGGCCGCGATATCGCTGGTCGCAGTTCGGAAGCGGTGGTCTTCCGACGGCATCTCATCGAGAGGCCAGACGCGCTTCAGGAAATCCATACAGTCGAGGCGCCCGTGGAAGGGCGCTTCACGAAGGACAAGCGTGTCGACTATGTCTCGTCTGGTTCCCTCCCAGATCACGGTTCTGCCTTGTTCCAAGGAATCCTCCCAGGGACGCACGCCATGCTATCGTCACGCAATCGGAAGGCTGCGGCTCACTGGCTGGCGTCAGCATGTGCGGGCAATGTACGAGTGAGTGAATGTGGGTTATTCTGCGCTCCCCGTTAGGGTTCGAGGAACCGGAGTCCGTCGGAGGCACGGACCAGTGCCATGGGTGAAACAGGATGTGGCTCTGAGCGTCCGGTACGCGCGCTACCAAAGCACCCAGGCCCAAAGATGGACGCACTCCGGACATCGTCAACCGGTGGTCTACCTGTTCCTCCGGGTATTGTCGCAGGAGGCCGGCCGACAGCTATTCCGAATACGGAGGCCAGACACGCTGACGATGCGTCTGAACCCTCTTTTGAACCTGATTCTGCTCAAGATCGTTACCTCCAATTGTACATTGATTTGCACATTCTCGGCGCCGTTGTTGCAACAGCGATACAGACTTCCGACTACACCCGATGACATCAGCGATTAAGAGTACGACCAGATAAGGCTTGTGCCGGAGGGCTACGTTTGGCCGAGTAGACCTACCGGAACCCTACGTCTATGGGGACGGGAGTATCCACTACCCTCAGCGGCCGTTAATCGTGGTGGGGTGCCCGGTGCGGCTGCCGGTAATCGAGCCCAACCTGCTGGCCGAGCTAACACTGCCAGGGCGTTTTTCGTGACCGATTTGAAACTGACAACGTGACGCGATGACCCTACCGCGATAATCCGCTGGCAGCCGAATACGAAGGATAGGAAAACATGTTCGGCAATCCGTCGTTGTAATACTAGCAGGCTGATGAAAAAGGCCAATCCCCGAAGATGCGACCTGGGATACGCCAGAACCCCCAACGATAACCGTTAAGGGACAGCCAAGACGATATGGTTTCTTCTGTGGAGGCTATCAGACTAACGTTTATCGCCAAGTGATTTCGCGCCCTGAAACCTCCCAAGAGTTTTTCAACACCCTGCTAGTATTACAACGACGCTTCATCAAATAGGGTGGCTCGTGAGCGGAAATTGTATTGGGAAACGAATGGGCGCGAAGTTGTCGTGCAAGCTGGCCTATAGCCGGGAGCGGATTCCCAAGATCCCTTTCATGCCAACCGTCGTTGTAATACTAGAGGGCTGTGATGACCAGGGTTGTTAGGGAGGAACAATGCAGCAGGTACGAATATAGGAAACAAAGGCCGACAGGAAGCTGTCGGAGATACCGGCGCGGTACGCTAGCCTGGAACAGTGGATCGAGGACCGGCTGGCCGACGACACATTGGTGCTCGTTCATTCTCACATGGATGGATAGAGAAGGAAACAAGGATATGGAAGAATTAAAGTACGACGTCGGCCTCTCGTTCGCTGGCGAACAGCGCGACTATGTACGCAGAGTCGCGGAGGATCTTCAGTATAGGGGCCTCCGTGTCTTCTACGACGAGAACGAGGAAGACCACTTGTGGGGGAAGAATCTCCTCGACTACCTCAGCGAGTTGTACCTAAAGAGGTGCCGCTATTGCATCATCTTCGCTTCCGCTGAGTACGCGGCCAAGATGTGGCCAAATCTCGAACGGCAAAGTGCCCAGGCCCGAGACATCGCTGCGGCTGGTGGGTATATCCTTCCTGTCAGATTCGACGACACGGAGATACCGGGCTTACTTCCCACGGTCTACTACCAAGACGCGCGAAAGAAGAGCCCAGAACAGATCGCGGGACTGTTTGCTCAGAAAATTGGTCAGGCAACGCCAGCACGTATCGAGTTTGCGATCCTCAGCAACGGAGCACTGTTCGACCCTTTGACCTTGAAGATGCCAGGCTATAACAAGATGTGGCCGCAAGAGCGAGCATCACTCCTTACGACGGTGAAAGTCGTCTTTGACGCAGGAGAAAGGCCCTGCGCAGAGTTGGCAATCGTGGCGAGGGACTCCGGAGGGAACTCGGTGGGCGAATACTCCGGGTGGTTCACGGACTCGGGAATGTACGACACCGTCGCAGGCCTCCGGGACCCGCTAGCAGAGAAGAGAGCTTTCGTTCATTCTCTGTTGATGGGCGACCGATTCCTCTTCGGCGAGGTTGGAACCTATACGGTTTCATGGTACTTGAACCGTACTCTTCAGTCGACGACCATGATGGAAGTTTATTTGCCTGAAGATGCATCGTAACCTTTCGGCCCCCGCTACAAGCCACGAAGGCACCGGGCAAGCGAGCTATCTCTCCCTAACCCCGAATCCACCGAAGGAGGGCGTCGGGTCGGCGTCCTGAAGCGGTAAGAAAGTGCTCCTGTGCCTCTGGGATAATGGTTTTGAAACAGAAAACCGAACCCAGAGAAGGAGCGCCCAATAGCAACTGTCTTGAAAGTCAATAGGAATGAGCGGCGACTGGCTGAGTCATATCGCACCAAGGGGAGCCATGTTTGAGCATGCCGTTGAGTATAACCAGCAGTTTGCGCATGGATGCGACCAGCGCCACCTTTTTCGGCTTGCCAGTTGCCAGCAGCCTCTGGTAGAAGTCCCGGATAGCAGGGTTGTGGCGGCTGGCTACCAACGCTCCCATGTAGAGGACGGCCCGCACCCGGGAGCGTCCGCCCCAGACGGCGCGTTTGCCCCGCAGGGCGCCACTGTCGCGGTTGTAGGGGGCCACGCCCACAAGGGCGGCGATCTGCCGGCGATTCAGCGTGCCCAGCTCTGGCAGATTGGCCAGCAGAGTGAGGGAGATCTGCTCTCCGACACCGGGAACGGTGCGGAGCAGGTCGTCCTTCTCACGCCACACCGGACTCCGGCGCAAAGTCTGACGCAGCCCCTTGTCCAAGTCGCTCAACTCTTGTTCCAACCACGCGATGTGGGCTTCAATGCGGGGACTAACGGCGCCGATGGCGGCGCCTAGCCGGTTCTTCTCGGAGACCAGCATGGTCATCACCTGGCGCCTGCGGGCAGTCAGCGAGTTGAGGACCTGGGTCTCGGCGTCCTTGAGGGGGCGCACCTCAGGACGGACGGCGTCGGCGAAATGGGCCAGGACCCCCGCGTCCAGAGTGTCGGTCTTGGCCAGCGTTCCGGTGGCCTTGGCGAAGTCCCTGACCTGGCGTGGGTTGACCACCACCATAGGCAGCGCCGCCGCGGCCAGGGCGGCCACCAAGGGCAGTTCCAAGCCGCCCGTAGCCTCCAACAACACCAAGGCAGGCTCCAGGTCCACTATCTGGGGGATCAGTCCCTCAATTCCGGTCTGGTCGTAGGGCAGGGTCCATCTCTTCCCCGTAGGCCGGACAGCAACGTCCAACTGCGCCTTTGAGACATCAATGCCTACGAACCTCGCTTCTCCTTCCATCTGCACCTCCTCTTTCAGTGTTGACCCTTCCTTGCACGATGCGGGCTCGATTGGCCCAGGCAACTGTCCGGGTTCTACCGTTGAGGAACGCGGCGACCCCTGCTATTGGACGGTCTACCATGACCCAGATGCTACCGGTCTGCCGCGCTCTGGACCGCCACATATGAGCTATTGTCGCGGGCCAAAGTCAGGATACAAGATGCTGCCACGCAACCACCCCGACCGCATCCGCATCGCCTTCGATGACCACCGCCTGATGGCCAATGCCGGGCTGATCGTGCGTTGCGCACCGGCAGGACAGCCTGCGTTCTCCGGCCACCCTGGCCTTGCACCTGGGTCTGCCCCAACTGGTTGACCGGCGCCTGGACTTGGGCGATGCGCCAGGCCGAGCCAATCCCGGCGATAAGATTTCGACGCTGGTGACCTCGGCGCTGGCTGGTGGCGACTGCATCGACGACGCCGATGCGTTGCGCACCGGCAGGACAGCCTGCGTTCTCGGTTTCACGGCTAAGGCGCGCTCCACCCTGGGCATCTTCCTGCGCAGCTTCCGGTGGGGCCATGTCCGCCAACTGGACCGGGTGAGCCGGGAACTGCTGGCCCGGGCCTGGGCGGCTGGGGCCGGACCCGGCGACGGGCCCCTGACCATCGACCTGGACTCCACCATCTGCGAGACCTATGGACTGGCCAAGGAGGGCGCACGCCACCACGGCTACACTGGCAAGCGGGCTATCACCCGCTGCTGGCCGTGGCCGCTGGCACCGGCGACATGCTGATGGCCCGGCTGCGGGGGGAACTATCCCGCCCACTAAATGACGCTGAAGATGAACATCCTTTGCCTCGGCGTGTTAGCGTGCGCTCTCGTGGCCTGCTCAACGTCGGGACCAACAACGACGCCTATCCGCGCCCTGCAGGAGCCCGTCCCCGAGGCGATGGAAGACATGGTCGGGGAGTGGGTGCGGGAGCACGCTCCGGAGATAGCGGAAGCCCTCCTCCGGGAGGTAGACAAACACGACCTAGGTGCCAAGTTGTCGGGAAGCGAGAGCCTAACCGAGAAGGTCGCGGCTGCCTTGGTCGTGGGTGCCACCATCCGGGCTGAGGGCGGGGTGTCCACCACCATTGGCTGGGACGTTGATGTGGGCAACGAGTTGGGAACCGTATTCTACGGAACATTACCTGTGGTGATGAGGGTGGCCGAGGCCAAGATCGACGCTGAACCGGACTATGACGGAGCCATGCTTTGCATTCGCGACGCGGCAGATGGGTGGGTTAGGGAGAAGTGTTCGGATGGGTAGCTCCTCCGTCTCGCTTCCCGCATGGGCCTGCAGGACCATTGGGAGTTTAGCGGGTGGAATAGTTCCCGCTGCGCGAGGGCCGCGCCAACACCGCTCGGGGCGCCGCCCACTTCCTGCGGGAGACCGTGGGACGGGTGCGCCATGCTGGGGCCAAGGGGCAACTCACGGTGCGGGCCGACAGCGGCTTCTACACCCACGCCGTGGTCGCCGTCTGTCGCAAGACGAAGGTCCGCTTCTCCATCACCATCCGCCAGCGTGCCAGCCTGCGCAATCTCATTGAAGCCATACCCGAAGAGGACTGGACGCCGATTCCCTACTGGATGGACGGTGCCGCCGATGTGGCCGAGACCACCTACACCCCCTTCCGGACTGAGCCCGGCGCCGCACCGGTGCGGCTCATCGTCCGGCGAGTGAAGCCCACGCCCGGTTCCCAGTTGGCCCTCTTCGCCAACTACAGCTATCACGCCTTCATCACCGACCGGGACGGGGAGATGCTCGAACTGGAGGCGGACCACCGCCGGCACGCCGAGATCGAGAATGCCATCCGAGACCTCAAGTACGGCGTGGGACTCAATCATCTCCCGTCAGGCCGTTTCGCCGCCAACGCCGCCTGGCTGGCCGTCCAGGTGCTGGCACACAACCTGGCCCGTTGGGCAGCGCGCATCGGTCTGGGCGAGCAACTGGTGACCACCAAGACCCTGCGGCGACGCTTCTTCTCTATGGCCGGACGGCTCACCCGCTCGGCGCGCCGGTTGACCCTGCATCTTCCCAAGCGCTGGCCGTGGGAAACCCAGTTCAGTCGCGCCCTGGCACGGCTGCGAGCCATTCCACTCCCAGCCTGATGGCGCCCGTCTGCCACTGACCTGTCATCCGGCCAACTGACCTGCCATCCGGCCAATTGAACATCCCCGCCAACTCGCGCCATCCCAGTCCGCGAGCGCCTCTTGCCGTGTCCTATCCCGCCATCTCGCTCACCACAGCCTCTGCAGGCCGCCGGCGGTGCCCCAAAAGCGCCTGCAGATCGCCCTCCAACTTCCCGTCTACCCGAATTCGAGCCCGGATCATCGCGCCTGTAACTCCCTCACCCACCTTCCGCTGTCCTCGCGCCGTCCATCGGTGGATTCGGGCTTAAACAGCGGCGCCGGCAAGATCCACGTGGCCCTGGGACTGGCCGCCTGCCAGCGGGGCATGTCGGTGGGGTTCACCGCCGCCGCCCTGGTCCACGAGTTGATGGAGGCCAGAGACGAAAGGCGGCGGCGAAACCTGCAGCGGCAACTGTCACGGGTGAATCTGCTGATCATCGACGAGCTGGGCTTCGTCCCACTTTCCAGGATCGGCGCGGAACTGCTCTTCGAGGTCTTCAGCCAGCGCTACGCGCGGGGCTCCATCATGGTAACCACTAATCTCCCTTTCGACGAGTGGACCGAGGTCTTCGGCTCGGAACGGCTCACCGGGGCGCTGCTGGACCGGCTCACCCACCACGTCCACATCCTGGAGATGAACGGCGAGAGCTACAGGCTCAAGCGCAGTAGGGAGACCGCCCCCTCCCATCTGTCAGACGAACCGGACGACGCATAACGCACCGTCAACGCTCCCTCTTCCTCCTCCTGTAACGTCCCCACTCCGACCAATTTACTGCTGACAGTCATCAGGCCAGTGGTACACGATTCCACCGCCCCAGTGGCCCAACTTCTCAGCGCCATTGACACCTTTAATGCCATCGGACCAACGGGCCACTTCCGCCACTTCATCCCTGAGTCCTGCCACCGCCACACTCATCACCGGATAGTGGCTTATTCTATATCGTTAATCCGAGGCCGCAGTATCGGAAACGGACCGCCCGACTTTCCCCACTTTAGTAGGGCAGCATCCACGACTCGGAGAAGGCCAACGCGCAGGTGCTGTGCGTCCGGGCGTCCCGTTGCCGGGGGAAGGGCCACCCCTTGGCGAAATTCCCGTTGATGGTAAGACGAGCGCCGTTGGCCGGTATCAGCACCGTTGCCACTCCGTGAGGCCGTTCCGGGTTGCCGCTGGGAAAACTGTGGCTCAGGAACGGCTCCCCAAGGTCGTACCACGTCAGGGCGATTTCTTCACCGCTGGTATTCACTGACTCTGTCCAATAGGACCTCAGGTCGCCGGAGCTTCGGAAGGACGCGTCTCGGGCCCATATTTCCAGATTCCCAAACGTGGCGTTGATTCTGCCCTGTATTTCGCCCTGCAGCCAGCGCGTCATCTGGATGTTGTCGGTGTAAATCCTCGGCTCGTTACCGGTCAGCTCGCTCTGAAGGAACAGCACGTGGCCTGGGCCGCCGGGAGAAAACAGTATTCGCCAGAAGCTGGCGTCGGTGGTGACCGGCCCGTCGTCGGTCTCGCTGAGCCTGATGTACGGGTTTTCCCCGGTGAGCAATACCCGGTTGGGGTCGATGGGGCTGGTGGTCATTTCTCGACTCCTTTGGACTGTTTTGCCGGAAGCGACGGTTACCTAATGTAAATCAGGAGGGACGGACTGACGATCCGATGATAAACTCCTCACCCCTCAATCGCTAGCTCCTTCAGGGTCTATGCAATGACTCTGGATTCCCGCCTGCGCCGGAATGACTGCGAACTGTTGGATTATCCCGCGACGTTGCACATGGCCTGCCCGTTGTCTCCCGTGGGCTTGCGCTACCTCCTGAAAGTCTTCCAGCAATATCCCGCCCACGCGGGGTTCTTCCAGCAGGCTCCCGATCCGACTTTCCAAGTCAGGGCGGAACCGCTCCGGTTCGTCGGTCTGCCGCATCACCAACATGCAGGCTATGTCCACCGAATCAGGGGCGCACCCGGTCTCCCGTGCCGCCTTCCGCACCCCGTCCGCCGCGTATTTCACATGGTCAACCGGCGTGCAGGCGTTCAACAGCACCCCGTCGGCTATCGCGGCAGCCAGAGGCAGCGCTTTGGGGCCGATGGCCGCCAGGCAATGGGTGGCATCAGCTTGTTCGGCATAATAGCCAGCCGGACGTTGGTCAACTGGGACGATCCATCGGTAGTCGTAGCCGCTTCTCCTGTCAGCAAATCCCGGAGGGTGGCGACCACAGTCTCCATGACCTTCAAGGGGTCGCCGTAGGGCATCCCCATCCTGCCTTGGATGATCCCACTTTCGCTCTGGCCCCAACCGCAAGCACGCCCTCCCGCCGGACATCCGCCCGAGGGTGGCGGTGGACATGGCCAGCAGTACCGCGTTACGAGTGTAAGGGAAATGGTCTCCTCGTAACAATACCGCTCCGTTACCCACAGCGGTCCGAACCCGGCGCTCCCGGCGAAGCGGTTCCTCGCTGCCGTCTATGACGTGGTAAACGACTATTCCAATCCGGCCCACTGGCCAATGCCTTTCATTGCGGCAACAGGCGCTCGGCCAACGCGACAAAGTCGTCTACGATAATGTCGGGCTGGTACTTCGAGTCCTCGGTGGGCAGTTTGTAGCGGTTGACATAGGCCGCCCTGAAGCCACAGGCTTGGGCGCCCAGTATGTCGAAGGCGTGTGCCGCGACCATCATTATCTCCGCGGGCTCGCACCCCAGCCGCTGCACCGCTTTACGGTAAATTCCCGGGGCGGGCTTGAACGCCCCCACCTGGTCCACGGATATAATCGCGTCGAACTCCACCGGCACGTTACTGACCAGCAGATTCTCCAAGTACCACTGCTCCCCGTTGGACAGCGCCACCAGCTTGTATCGGCTGCCCAGTGACTTCAGGCCTTCGATGGCGTCGGCATAGGGTCGCAGGTCCATGTAGACCTGCATAAACTCCCGCACACCGTCGGCCGTATAGTTCACGTTGTGTTTCTTCAAGCAGTAGACAAAGGCGCGGCGGCAGGTCTCCAGGTAGCCGCTGTGCCCCAGCATCAGCAGGCTGTCCTGGTACTGCTCAATGCGCTGGCGTTCCCTCCACTCCGCATAGAAGGCTCGCCCGGTCATGTCCGACCCGTTGGCCGCCAGGAAGTCCCCGGCCGGGCCGGCCAAGCTTCCCGTCAGGTCCATGACGGTGCCGAATATGTCGAAAGTAAGGAACTTGACCCTTTCCAGGGAATGGTCGGACATGCAATAACCCTCTTACTTGGACCGGTCGGCGACCCGTTCGCCGATCGTTATCGCCGTGGCGTTGGCCCTCACCACTTCGGGCATGACGGAAGTTTCTACCACCCGCAGCCCTGCCAGCCCGTGCACCCGGCAGTATCGGTCTACCACCGCCATCGGGTCAGACGCCGGGCCCATCTTGCAGGCGCCCGACATGTGGGTCGCCGGGGTCAGGTTCCCCAATATCCAGGCGTCCAGCGATTCGTAGCTGCTCAGGTCTGCGTCCAACAGGTTGATGCGCCGTTCGATGTACGTCTGGTAGGCCGGGTGCTCCAGTTGCTTCAGGCACAAACGTACTCCCTCTCTCACTCATCCTCTGCCGGTCCCAGGGGTCTTCCATGTACCGGTAGTCGAGCAGGGGGTATACGCGGGGGTCATCCGACTCCAGCCGCAGCTCCCCCGACCCTTTGGGAAGCTCCAGGAAGCAGACGATCCGAAGGTCGTCATCTGCCGAAACGACTCCGCAGGGCGGGGCGGAAGGATAGGCTTGGCTGGTCTTGATGTCATTCCGCTCTGGGACCCGGAAGCCGTGTAACGAAGGGTGAGGTCGGTCCAGGGGCCATTGGGGTCCGGGACAACGCCGTCTTTCACTCGCAGAGACACCCTTACTCCCGGATGGTACCGCAGGTTCTGGCCTACGCTCGGCAGGTCGTGCACCAGCGGCATGCCCAGTTCCCTGAGTACCACAGTCGCACATGACAGCCAGAACGGTCAACTGGCGTTCATCGTTGCAGGACCGGCTATGGCCCGATGCCGCCGTCCCTTTCTTGATCAGGTTCGAGTCGTCTCTGGCGCACGGCTGGAACTTCCTTACCGGTGGATCTGCGGCTGTGGTACTGGGACGTGTTTGCAAACTAAACCCAGGCAAAGGCGAATCAACAGTCAAGCCAATCTTTGCCTAGCGGGCGAAGTGGTTGTGGGCGCTTTTCCATCTGCCTGACCCGGCGTGCATGTCTTTCCATTGTGCCCTGCTCCGCAGCACCCACGGACAACTTCACGAACTGCCGGTTATCCTTTACCGTAACGTCCACACACCGAGGACACCCCGGCAAAACCCTCCCATGCGCACCCAATAGTATGCGCCGAACTCGTACTGTATCATCCTCGTCCCGTCACCCACACTACCGACCCAGACTTACGCTGCACCCCACTGTTCCAAGCTGCTGCCCTGCTTCCGCATCCAGTTTTCCTCCAATCGCCAATTCGCCCTCGACGCCAACAACTTCGCGGACGTCTGATTGGTTCGCTGGCGGGGATCTTCTGTTGACGCCTCTCCCCGTGCCCAGGGTCCAAAATCCACCCCAAGACCCTCAGCCAATCACCGAGGACGTGGTCACTCCCCCCATCGGTGAAAAGCTGTAAGTGTACCTGCCTCCCTTCCAGGGCAATCGCGTTTTAAATTGGTAGACTTGGCCAGGCATACGAGTTCAGTGATGTGAAGGGGAGACGGGGGGAGTGATGAGGGAGGGAAAGGGCGCGTCCATTATGGATTATTTCGAGACGTTGGAGGACCCCAGGATCGACCGGTGCAAGCGGCACAAACTGCTGGACATTATTGCCATTGCCATCTGCGCCGTCATCTGCGGGGCCGACTCTTGGGTCTACATCGAGTTGTTCGGCAAGAGCAAGCTGGAATGGTTCCAGACCTTCCTGGAACTGCCCCACGGGATCCCGTCCCACGACACCTTCGGCGACGTCTTCTCCCGGCTGGACCCGGAGCAGTTCCAGCAGTGCTTCATGGCCTGGACCCAGGCGGTGTCCGACCTGGTCCCCGGGGAAGTGGTGGCCATCGATGGCAAGACGGTACGGCGTTCCCACGACCGCAATTCGGGCAAGCGGGCCATCCACCTGGTCAGCGCCTGGGCCTCGGCCAACACGCTGACCCTGGGCCAAGTGAAGACCGAGGAGAAGTCCAACGAAATCACTGCCATTCCCCAGTTGCTGCAAATGCTGGAACTGAAAGGGTGCATCGTCACCATCGACGCCATGGGCTGTCAGAAGGACATCGCCCAGGGGATTCTGGACCGGGGCGCCGACTACGTGCTGGCGTTGAAGGAGAACCAGGGTCAACTGTACGAAGACGTGCGGGACCTGTTCGAGGGAGCGGAGGAGTTCGGCTTCGAGGGTGTTCCCCACGACTACGCCACCACCCTGAACAAGAACCACGGACGGATAGAACGTCGGGAGTGCTGGACAATCAGCGACCCATCTTGCTTGGGGTACCTGAGCGCCGGCCAGGACTGGCCCAGCCTGCGCTCGGTGGTCAAGGTGGTGGGCCGCCGGGAGACGCCGGGAGAGACCACGGTACAGCCCCGGTACTACATCAGCAGCCTGGATGCCCCGGCGGAGCGACTGCTGGAGGTGGTGCGCGCTCACTGGAGCATCGAGAACTCCTTGCACTGGAGCCTGGACGTGACCTTCCGAGAAGACCAATGCCGGGTGCGTAAGGACCACGCACCGCAGAACATGGCGACGCTGCGGCAGGTTTCGCACAATCTGCTCAAGAACGAAACGAGCCTCAAGGTGGGCATCCAGGGGAAACGCCTCCAGGCCGGCTGGAAGGAGGACTACCTGCTGAAAGTCCTCCGCAGCTAAAACGCGATTGCCCTGGCCTCCCTTCCTCACTCGCCTCGAACTCGTTGATATAATGCATTCATGGCCATGAATGCAACCGGAACTCCCCTCCCGGTCCGGTCCACCCACCGGCTCTTCGCACGCATCGCCGCATCCTTCCGGCCCTACCTGCCCCAGGTCCTTCTGGTCGGTCTGCTGATCCTCTTCTCCGCAGGGTTGGGAGTAATCAACCCCCTGTTGGTCCAGGTGGTTTTCGACCGGGCCCTGTTCCCCGCCTCCGGAGGCCCCGACCTCGACCTGCTGCGGAAGCTTGCCGCCCTCATGGCGGGCGTCATCGCCGTCACCAGCGTCACCGGCATCCTCCAGACCTACCTCACCAACAGCGTCGGCCAGCGGGTCATGAGAGACCTGCGCGACCGGCTGTTCCGCCATCTCCAGAGCCTGTCCCTCAACTTCTTCACCGGCACCCGCACCGGGGAGGTACAGTCCCGGGTGGCCAACGACGTGGGAGGGGTGCGCAACGTGGTCACCACCGCCGTCACCGACGTGGTCTCCAACGTGGTGATTTTGGTCAGCACCGTGGTGGCCATGGCCGTCCTGTCCTGGGAATTGACCCTGGTGGCCGTGGGGGTGGTGCCCCTTTTCGCCTTTATCAGCAAGAAGGTGGGGGAGAAACGACGGGCCGTTTCCCGCCTGGTGCAGGAGTCCCATGCCGAGATGACTGCCATTACCCAGGAGACCCTGTCCGTCTCCGGCATAATGCTGACCAAGCTCTTCGGGCGGCAGGACCAGGAGGCTGAGCGGTTCCACCAGGAAAACCAGCGGCTTTCCGACCTGGAAATCCGGCGTCAGATGACCGGTCAGACCGTCTGGTCCATCATGCAGGCCTTCTTCTCCCTGTCCCCGGTGATGGTGTACGTCATCGCCGGTTACCTGCTCCTCGGTCTGGGGGAAGGAGGAATTTCCCCCGGCACCATCGTGGCCTTCACCACCCTCCAGGCCCGTCTATACTTCCCCATCGGAACCCTGCTGAGGGTGTCCGTGGAACTCCAGGCATCGCTGGCCCTCTTCGAGCGCATTTTCGGTTACCTGGACACCCGGCCCGACATCGTGGACGCCCCCGACGCGGTGGACGTCAACCCCCGGACCATCGCCGGCTCCATCAAGTTCGACCGCGTGCGGGTGAACTACGGTACGGCGCGGCCCCGGGAGGAAGCCGACCGGGTTCCCGGCTCCCCACGCTACGCTCTGGACGGGGTCAGCTTCCAGGTGCAGCCCGGCCAGTTGGCAGCCTTCGTGGGTCCCAGCGGCGCCGGCAAGACCACCATCTCGTACCTCATCCCCCGCCTGTACGATGCCAGCGAGGGTTCCGTGAAGATTGACGGTCGGGACGTCCGCCGGTTGAAGCAGCGGGCGCTGGCAAGCATCATCGGCTACGTTTCCCAGGAAAGCTACCTGTTCCACGCCAGCGTCAGGGACAACCTGCTCTACGGCAGGCCCGACGCCACCGACGATGAGGTCTACGAGGCCGCCCGGGCCGCCAACATCCACGACAGGATCATGGACTTCATCGACGGCTACGATACCGTGGTGGGGGAACGGGGTTACCGGCTCTCGGGAGGGGAACGCCAACGGCTGTCCATTGCCCGGGTGATTCTCCACCAGCCCCGGATACTGGTCCTGGACGAGGCCACGTCGGCCCTGGACACCGCCAGTGAACGACTGGTCCAGGCCGCCCTGCGGCCCCTGATGGAGGGGCGGACCACCATCGCCATCGCACACCGCTTGTCCACCATCATGGCCGCCGACGTCATCTTCGCCGTTGACCGGGGGCGAATCGTCGAGCAGGGGACACACGGGGAACTGGTGGCCCGGGGCGGCCTGTACCATGACCTGTACCACCAGCAGTTCCAGGGCGGGCTGCTGGAGTGCGAATGCGAGGACGGGGTGGTCATGGCCGACGGGCAGATTGTTTACTCCGAGGATGCCAGCCTGGCCCGGTCAATCTAGCGCGGCTTCACCCGGGTAACCACCCTGTCTCCCGCAAGCTCAATCTGCCGCAGAGGCGCCTGGGCCTGCTCCACTCCCGGCCATCGCATCCGGAGAATCAGATAGCAGGTATCCGGCTCCGTTTCGTACAGCCTGTCAAGGGCATCCTGGACATGGCCCCCTCCCTCAACGACGAGAGCATCGCCAACCTCGCCGGCAAGCCCCGGCCCTGATACTACAGCCGCACTGCTGATGTCAGCAGCGATTGCCGGCGTCTGTAGTGACAACTACGCGCTCAAGCCTGGTGCCGCCGTCTCTTTCACGGGAGTCAACCGCCATCTGGAGTCACGCTCCAGGTGACACGCCACTGGCCTGGGACGCGCCATCAGGCTTGATGCGCGTCCCCCCACCCATCGGGCACCACCGTTCCGGAGACCGGGATCCAGCCCGTGAATTCATCCCCACAGGAGTGGGGCTCATCTGGTTTCAGGTCCCTGGAGATAGCATGAGGTTCCCGGAGAAGGGGCGCCAAAGTGCTGCCGGGTTCCCCCTGAATCCCTCGACGTAAAAAGTTTCCCGATTTGCCCCGGTTACGGGCCCGGACGAGGGTTCGCGGCCCGTGTCCGGGTTTGTCAGAGGAACTATGCCTGTCCCGAGGCCTGGTCCCTCTGCTGGGAAGCTCTTTCCTTGGCTTGCCTTGGGTACTCCCGGTGGAGCTTAGCGCAGTTCTTGCAGCGGGTCTCGTCCGGGATGGGGGGAGCCCAGCATCCTACACAGATGCCCAGAAGCTTGGCCTTGTCCCTTCTTTCCTGGGTGATGCGGCGTTTTAGTTCCTTGCGCTCTGGAGTCTGGGCCCTCCGGCGTTCGTACTCCCGTTGTCTCTCCTGCCTGGCTTCCACCTCTGCTGGTGTCGGCTCGACCCTCGCCTTCGGCTTCCTGGGTTGGGCCGCGGGTTGAGGCATGGCCTTCTTCCGATTGGCCTTGGGTTTCTTGGTGGTTGCCCTGCGGGGGGTTGTGGATTTCTTGTGGGTTCCCCGGCGGTTGGGCTCCTCAAAGGAGAAGCTGTCTACAAATACTTGTCTTTTAGGAGGGTGCATCCCTGGGCGCCGGGTGCTGGTGGTCGGTGACGTAAAGCAGGTCAACGGCCTGGCGGGTCAGGAACCAGCGGTGCTGCCTGCGCTCGGTCATGCCCCGCACCACCGACGTGACCCAGCCGCCCCGGCGCAGGGCGCACAGCATCCGTCTTACTTTCTCCTCGTCCAAGCCCAGGACGGGCGCCAGGTTGGCCACGCTGGCCAGGGGCATCCTGGCAGTTATCCTCGACAGGCGTCTTTCATCGTCGTTCAACGGCTGCCGCGCCGCCATCGCCGCACCTCCGGTTTGCCCTGGGACAAGAGCCGTTGGCTGGTTCCCACCGCCGGCAAACCGGAGCCCGGGTCAGGGGCGAGGCCCACCGGACCGCTCTGTAGCAGTCCGGCTGCGCTCCTGGGGAATGCACCTCTCTATGTGTCTGGGTCAGGGCTTATGGTATTGAGTGTCCCAATACTTAATATACGAATGACGTGTGGTGGTGGATTGCAGATTCCGTCGGGAGATGCACTGAAACGGACATCGAGGGCCGGCGATTGCGCCTTCCGGCAGGGTGTGGCGGGGATATATAGCAGCAGGTCCGGTCAGGAATTGGGAAAAGGGCTGGGGACGGTCAACAGGAAGACTTCTAGCGAGCGCCGGGCAAGGAGGGAAGAGGTACAGGAATCTCGCGGGAGCAGGACGGTGGTCCGGTCTAGTGAGAGGAAGTCGGTGGGATAGAGCACTGGCCCATCCCTTAGCAGCCCATCTGAGAGAACTTCTTTAGGTGTTGGTGTCCTTACTAAACTGATACCAAGGTGAGATGTGCATATGGAAGAGGTCAAGCGGCGGTGCCGGTCCGTCCTTCAGTTACATTTGGATGAGCTTCACTGCGGGACCTAAGCCAATCTTCATCGCCCCACAAATGTAGATTCCACCTTGGCTTTAGTTTAGGTATTGGGCGCATCGCCTTTGCCCCATGGGCAATGGTGGTACCGCCACAACGTCCATAGTAGGGCGCTGCACGTTCCGCCCACACCAAGGCTAGGCTTTTTCGAAAACTCCTGTTTTCTTGTCCACGCTGTAACCTGCGTTGCGCAATGCGACCAGGACATCGCTGAAGTGTAATTCGTCCAGGGAGAATCCGTTTTGGATTGCCTCCCTAATGATTCGGGCGTAGACCTGACTGGGGTTGCGCGTGTTCTCCAAAGAAAGCTCTTCAATTGCCTTCGCTATGAGCGTTTCAGAATTTCCCGTAGACAACATTGGGAGGAAGGTCATAGACGTCCCAGGCATGGGCTTGCGCATAGTCAGGATCAGATCTACCGTTACTACTCCCTCTGTTCCGGAATTGAGCCCTTTGACCGAACGTTGTCCTTTCTCGAGAACCGCAAGGTGAACAGGATTCGGGTCAAAGCCAATCTCCCGCAAAGCACGTTGGACAAATCCCCACACCTGACCACTGCTATTGCCGAACACCACGGACATATGGCTCCCCGGCTTCAAGACCCTAAAACCTTCCCGAAACGCGCTTCTCAAGAGATGTTCGTACCGCTCTCCTGAATTTACTTTGTTTCTACCCGTCGTATGGACGACAGCTTCAGAGGTGTAGTCCGTTAATGCTCCAAGCCACGCCTCATGGAATAGGTTCATATCGCTGTAAAATATGTTGCTGCCAAATGGCGGGTCTGTGAACACATAGTCTACAGATTCATCAGAGAGGTGGGAGAGAGCATCTGCCGAGGCAATGTCGTACGTTATATGAGGGGCGACCGCTGCTTCCAGTCCAGTAAGCCGCTCTGACAAATGCGCCGAGGCTTTCTTGACCGCGTTGATTTTCCGCTGAAACAAGTCAAAGACGTTCCATTCGTAGTAGACCGGCGCGATGTAGTAGGTCTGATTTTGAGCGTTAAGTGGGCGTTTGGCACCCCACTGATACCGCATTGACGCCCGAGGCAAGATTGCAGTGAAGCAGAAACTGAGTTTCTGCTTCACTGCCTCATTTTCAACCTCATTGATGCGACGCCAAAGCTCTAACAGAGCGATAGCGTTACGGGGAGAAAAGAACTTTTTCGTCTCTGTTAGGCCAGACTTGCCCAGGCCCGAGCGATTGTACATCTCCCGGTGGGGCTCTATAGGTTTTGAGGGTACTTGATCTAGCCGAACGTCTCTCTCGGCGTCCTTGATTTTTTGCAGGTCGAGTAAAGAGACTTCCTGTTCGACCTGTTTGCGCTCGTTGCCCCAAACTACGACTTGGACCGGGACATCCCTAGATCGCGGCCAGCTCCTCCTAGCAAAGCTCAGGCTACAAGACGGGCATTCAACGATGGGCCCGTCACGATCGATTATGTGGTTGAAATAGACAAGCTCGTATTCACAGGACGGACATTTGTAGGTGAAAGACCACACCGTGCGGATGAAGTCAACAATGGCGCCGTCAGCTGCACGTACCGTGTGATACAAGCCACCTACAGCATGTCGTGCCGCTTGAGATACCTCTGCTCCGACCTGGAGCACATCAGAGTCGGGGGCTTCCGCCAGGTAACCCTTGGCGATATGTTGGCCTAAAACAGAGATGTCGCTGAGGCGGGCATGCCTTCCCAATGTGAGCGCGGCAAGCCCTGTCATCCCTGAACCAGCAAAAAAATCAACAACCACGTCGCCAGGACCCGTGAAGCTTCTTATGAAAGGAACAATTGCATCGATCGGCACTTTGGTCAGGTAACTGTGGCAGTTGTATACCGGGTCTGTACGAGGTGCCTGAATCGTATCGGAAAGGTTTTCAAGCGTGACAGCCAATCGTTGCTCCTCTTATTTGGGCGATAACAGATGTGTGACATATAGGCTGTAGACGTAAGTGTAACAAGACACTAGCCTCCGCGCAAATGTCCAAGAGAATCCATGAGGATACGCAGGCGCCTAGACAGATTCTGGCGCTTAATTTGAGGCGTCTTCGGACCTCGGCTGGACTCTCTCAAGAGGAACTCGCTTTTCGTGCCGGACTGCATCGAACATACATTAGCGCGGTCGAGCGGGCTCGTCGAAATGTTTCGTTAGACAATCTGTTTCGGCTTGCGTCAGGGCTTCAGGTAAATGCCAGAGATCTGCTTAACCCGAATTCCGACGGAGACCAATAATGGCATTTAAGGCCGATGGAAGTTTTCTTCGGTACTTGAGCATTGGTGCTGTCGGCGTCCAGCGGGTCATTAAGCACCTCCATGACGCTGGTTTCGAGCCAATAGAATTGGAACGCTATTGTACGTCGAACAAGATTTGGGCTACGAAAGTCAAGCGATTGCGCCTTCCCGACTTGCTCTGCATCAGGACTGGTATGCGCGTAGAGGTGAGGGCAAAAACCGACCTAAAGATACGCATGAGCGACGCTCCTTCTAATCCAGAACGTGTCTGGGATGCCGGTCTTAGAGGCAACGATGTAGTCGCTCTAATCGCATGCTTTGATTCAGACGAGGGTCCACGGCCGGCAAATCATTGCAACTATTTCACCGTACGTGCATTGCGCGAATCAATCGGAATGTCAAAACTTGGACCGCCTAAATCCGCTTCTGAAGGGGCAGAAAGAGATCGCACCTGGCCATCTACGGTGCCAAAACGAGACGGCAAGGTGCTAACTGCGACCTCAGACAAGATCACTGTCCAAATGCATGCAGCGACTGATCGGGCCTCTCGGAAACAAACATATAGGCTTGACGGCAAGTCGACGTATGCAAGGTCCGGTAGCGGATTCGAGGAACAAAGCACAATAATTGCGGGCGCTCCCACTGAAGTTGCCGACCTTACTACCTATCTGGATCAGACATACGAACCTCTGCACCACCTGGACGCAGAAAGTAGCGTAGACCGCTACGCGGCGGTTAAGGCCCTTCGGTTTCGAAATGCTCTCGACGGGCGGTCAGTCCAAAAGCTCGAGGACTTGATCGAACGGGAAGAAGATGACAGGGTTGCTCTAGAAGCTGCAGGAACTGCCGCGGCCCTTGGATCGGAGTTGGGCCAGGAAGTACTGTTGAACTATATCTGGAAGAATGAAGACCTTGCGGAATTGCGCATGGAAGCCGTATTCATTCTGACGGAACTCGGCAGCAGTTTGGCCCGCGACCAACTCAAGTGTGTTGTATCTGACCCGAGGTTCGAAGGGGATGAGCTCCGCCAAGCTGCCGTTTGGGGCCTTGGAAAAGCTGGCTTTGAATCCTACGAAGAACTACTGCCCTTCATCGATGATGAAGACGAACACGTCGCTATTCACGCAATTGCGTCGTTCGCCTCCGACTGTCCTGCCCCAGTCTTAGAACTTCTCGTGCGAGATCTAGTTGTCGAGAACGACCGCCGAGCGGCAGCCGCATCTTTAACTTTGAGAACTATCGCATCTGATGGCGCTTTGAAAGCCCTCTTAAACCTGGCAACTACAGTGGAGCCTGTTCCTAACTGGATAATTGCCACATTGGGTATGATGCCGGAGGCCAAGGTCCGGGAGCACGTGACATGCCCTGAAATTATGGAACGTATCGCTCCAATGCAGTTACTCTCAGGGGGTGCCAACTGGCTTGGTTCTGAGACAACCACAAGTGACATTGCCTTCCTACAGAAACAAAATGTCTGGTAGTCCTAAGCGTTTCTGACGTCGTGCTGAAGCAGCTCGTGGCCGACAATGAACTGAGAATCCAGGGCCTGAAGGCGGCCCTGGCAGAAAAGTATTTACGCGTCCCTCGACTGGGGGACGCAGTGGACGCGATGAAACGGGCAGCTTCTCCGTTGGTTCGGGTCGGCTCACACAGGCAATCATCCAAGTCCACCGGGACAGTAAACACCGGCCCGGCGTAAGATGTTCGCCAGAGTTGCTGCGGGTGCCGGTGCAACTTGAGAAGTTCATGACCGAGCAGAGAGAGCTCAAGGAGACGCATGGGCCATGTCGATGCGACCAGATGACAGCGAGAGGGATGACCAGCAGGCAACGAAGGAGTCGCTGGCTTTCACCAACTGGCCCGGTGGGAAAGTCAGCTTTCGTTGCACGGGGGTCGACTGCGACGACGAGGCAGCGCAGGCGATCACTGACACTTTGGAACATCTTGCCAGCGGATGGCATTTGATGTTCATATGGTTCACCGGCGTCCTCATGAGCCGTGAGAGCCTGCAGAAGGACCTGGCCGCGAACATTGGGCAGGATGAAATGGTCAGCCTTGATTGCGAATATCCGGGCGGTAGCCGCCGGTACATCCGCACGAGGGTCAAATGCAGCGAGGCCGTACGATCCTTCTCAGACGAAATGTTCGGGAAGCTATACGCTAGATCGTTCGTACTCTCCATTTTTAGTCATTGGGGGGACACCATCCGTCCGATGATCGTCAAGATTCTTGGCGTTCCCATCAAAGAAGCGGAATCCGACATCATGGGTGAATTGCGATTCCTGCGTAACTGGTTGACGCATCCGACCGCCGGAGGCCGCGCAGAAGAGGAATACTTCAGCGATGCCAAAGTCGTGCCTCAGCTGTTGGGCTCCCAACCCGGGAAACCTGAGGTCACCGTTAACGATGTGTTCTTGCTGATAGACCAGTTGAACAGGCTGAGTATAACTGTCAACCCTCAAAAACAAGAGCAAATTGTCCGGTTTGTCAGCCTGGACCCGGAGACGTTAGCGAGGATACAGAACCAGTTGGGGCCAAACGATAGAATCATCTCCTGGTGACTTTCATGTACCGACAACGAGATCCACTGGCACAACCTGATCAGGACGCAATCCTGTGGAGATACATGTCATTCACCAAGTTCGCGTCCCTCCTAACAAAGAGGGCACTGTTCTTCGCCAGAGCAGACAAACTTGAGGATCCCTTCGAAGGTTCACTCACACAACTGACCATACAAGCCATCCACAAGGACACAACGCTGGGCGAACACAAAAACACACTCATCCTCATGCTGAGAAACCGACCCAGGTACACACTCATCAATTCCTGGCACGAAAACGAGACCGAATCAGACGCCATGTGGAAGCTCTACGCAGGACATGGAGAAGGAATCGCAATAAGAACGACCTACCATTCGTTGAGGGAAAGCCTGATCGGTAAAGAAGTCGTATCCATTGAAAAAGTCGAATACGTAGACTACGACACCACCCGCGTTCAACTATCCAACCCGTTAGCGCAGTTCATTACAAAACGAAGGAGCTTCGCACACGAAAGGGAAGTTCGTGCCATCATCAAACACCTACATATCCGCGACAACGAAATAATCGCCAACGGACCAGATACCTGCGATGTAGGTATCTACCACGATGTCGACCTAGACAAATTAATCCACGAAATTTTCGTCCCCCCGTATGCCGAGGACTGGTTCAGGGAACTTGTCCAAGCAACCGCAGAGAATTTCGGACTACGAGTACCAGTGAACAAATCTTCACTATCTAACCCACCGGTATGGCCATAAATCACGTCAGGATGTAATCCTGGAACACATACGACACACTTAGCCATCGATCTCAGAGTTCGCCACTCCGGTCATATTCGCAGAGGATGGCGACCCCGACCTCCTTCCGGAGACGAACCCCAGTGGATCGATCCCTACCGGTTGTCACGGAGCACCGCTGAGCCGGAATCTCGGGAAGAGGACAGAAGGCTCTTCGAAGAGGCCAAGGAAGAATCCATGCGGCTCAGGAAAACGGACACGACCCTTCCCCAGACGGAAGGCAGGTCAATCCGTCTAGGTGGCCCACTAAACTGAACTCCTTATATCTGAACCTCCCAGCGAAAAGTTCGCAATTCCGTATGTGCAGGCCAACTTTTCTTTGATCCATTAAGGCTTAATTCGCCACGTTTGCTCAGTTACCATCTTGTCAGCGAGAGGAGGGGTGATCTGTGACTAACCAAGAATGGCACGAGATCTCCCGGTTCGAATCATACGACCTAGCTAGGTCTTGGTATCAACAGACCCATCAACGGGAGATGAACGCCGCCAAGACAAGGCAGATTAACGCCTTCTTCATCCAGGGACGGGAATACTTTAAGAGCGCTTCCTCGGCGGATATGAGCGTCAAGCCGCTCCTCCTCTACTACGGAGTGCTGTCCCTGTCCAGGGGGGCGATCCTTCTGAGGAATGCCGGTAAGAAAGGAGAATCACTTGCGCAGTCGCACGGTCTGAAAGAGGTGAACTGGCGAGGCACTATGAGCGGTGGAATCAAAAATATTCTTGACTTGGGAATTCAAGCCGAGCGCGGCACGTTTCTGGAGTTAGTAGAATCAATTCCCAATTTCCACCAAGCGCACTACTTCATCCACCAATCAAGGTCAAAGGCCGTCCTCCAGCACCACCTCGGCGATATCAAGTTTTGCACGACCGGGGAACTCCTGACCTTGGGAGATTTGCTCTCCCGACTCAAACAGACTTGCCACACATTTCAAGGTGTAACCGGCAAGGACTCAAAGTGGTTCCCGACGACGGTGACCAGATACGCAGAAGAAACCCATTTCCTTCTGTTTACAGGGCCTCCGGACGAAGTGCTGAAGCTGGTTGACCAGCCCTCTGTTACTATCCAGCAAATGCCCAAAGGATGGCCGAATCTTACACTTGGCATTCCCCAATATGGATTAGTGTTTCATCATGAACCCGGTGGCGCTCATGAGTCCAAGTTTCCACTGTTCCATGACAACGAAAAGACGGAAGGGATGGTGCAAGGAATTGCTGACTTCCCTAATGGTGACAAGCTCAACGAATTCTTCAAGCTTTACTTGACCTCTTTTATTCTGGGAACCCTTGCCCGTTACTTCCCATCTGAGTGGATGGCGCTTTTGTCAGGCTCCCCAGGTGATTTCTCCCGGCCCCTGATCTTCCAAGCTATCGAGGCCATCGAATCTGACTTTCCGACCGAACTGTCGAAGCAAGTACGTCAACACCCCCAAGTATTGGGTTCGCAGGTGTGGTATGTCAGCGGAGGTCAAGGCGATTCGGGGCTGTTGTCGGGTGGCACGGCTAGTCCTGTATCCTAAAGGCGGGATGGAGAGGTTCCCAACTCGGCAATCGTTAAGCTCATCTAGAATCTAGCGGGGTGGACTAACCGGTTCCTCATAGGAGTACCACCCATTCGAAAGTTCGCAATACGGTACACTTAGGTCCACCGAAGAGGGCCTGGGGCCTTCTGGCAGACGATTTCACACTCAGGTGGGCGATGGCCGGGTCAGGTACAGCCCATATGAGCGCAGTCAGTGCCGGTGGGGATGGGCTTCTGCTGAGGGATGACTCCGCCCCTTGGTTTCGTTGTGCCTGTCAGACAGGACTGCTGTGACCACGCCCAAAGCGAGGCCCACCATCGTCAGTATCCATATGGTGGTGAATAATGGGGGCATGTTGAGTTCGGAGGGCATGGTCAGGATATGGACGTCGGGAATGACGAGGGGCCATATTGTTCCCACCACATGGCCCACGACGGCCATGAAGTAGATGTGTAGCACCATCTTGTGACTGATTTTCATTTCTGGTGCTCCCGGAAGGTCTCTGGATTCAGCGGAGCACAGGAATGAGAGGCTAGGTCAGCCACTTCAGTGCCTCCCCTGCTGCCTCGCCCCGGGTGCAGCGGGCCACCATGTCCCCGTGCTTCCACCGGCCCTGGCACCACCATCCGCCTCGCCATGCCGATGCGGCCGCTGTGTCCGGTGAACCCGTCGCCCAGGCCGGCAGCTCTTGCCGCGGCGCGCACCCGGTTGGCCAGGGCCTCTCCGGTGAGACCGAACACCAAAGCTGAGGGGTCAGCATCATCGGTCCGGATTTCCCGCAGGGCCCGGGCGGTGGCCGCGGTCACCGCCACCGTTGCCGGCTCGACCTGGTTCTTGCCCTTCTGGACCGTGAGTCGGCCGGTGCCGTCGGCCCACAGCTCCACGTCGCCCCAGGTCAGGGCGGCGGCCTCGGACCGTCTCAGCCCGCCGTCGGCCAGGACCCCGATGATGGCCAGGTCCAGGGCGGCGCGGCGTTGGGCAGTCTCTGCGGATTCCATCCTTCCGCCGCGGCCCCGCCTAGGCACCCGCAGGACCTCCCGGACCCGGGCCAGGGCGTCGGAGGTGAGGGCTCGGCCTGCCGGGGTGCCGGGGCCTGGTTGCGCCAGCCCCTCACGGCCTCGGCGACGACCGGGTGACGAGCGGGATTGTCGGCCTTCTGCATGCCGGCGGCGGCCTGGAAGTGGGAGACCGCGGCCCGGGCCTGCTCGATGCTGGCAATGGACCGGCCTGTCGCCGCCAGGTGGCCCAGGTAGAGAGCCACGGCCTGCGGACTGGCGGGGAGTGACGTGTAGCCGCCGGCGTCAGCCCAGGTCTGGAAGCGCCGCCAGGCGGAGGCGTAGGACCGGCGGGTGTTCTCGGCCTTGGCGTCCCGGAGGCCGGAGGCGACTGCCTCGGCCGCCTCGCGGTCGCGACCGGACAGTTCCAGGGACTCGCGGAGATCAGGGACGGTAGCCAGATCGGTGGTCATGTGGCCTCAGTAAAACTCGTGATAAGCTCATTTATCACGGGTTTAACTCGGCCCACCTCAGTCTACTAAAAGACGGGAACTTGACAAACTCCGTCGTCGAGTCTCCTCAGATATATTTGCCCATCTCCGACCTCAGACAGCTTCGCAACCGATGAGGGCGTTCGGCTGCATAGAGTTCTGCCGCACTTTGCAGGGTAGGCGAGCACCATCTCAGTCAACGGTCAATCCCGCCCGTTTGGCACACTTAAACTCCGCCCATTACACTGGATACAGGAGCAATGTTTTAACTTAACGTGTCAATTTGGGGCTTACAACAATCAGTTCAAGGCCTCAACGCCGCTTTCGAAGAGCCCAAGACCCGCGAAAGTCTGTGCAAGTGGAGTAATCTCTTCGGAGACGAATTCGCATGAATCGAGCGATTTCTCACGTCTAAATCAAGAGAAGGAAATGAGTTTAGATTGGAAAGCAATCCATCCGTTAAACGGCTCACAAGCCAATGCCTTCGAGGAATTATGCGCCCAGTTGGCTAGGGCCGAGACGCCGAACGACGCCCAATTCAACAGAAAAGGTGTCCCCGACGCCGGAGTCGAATGCTTTTGCACCCTTCCCGATGGTACGGAGTGGGGATGGCAAGCGAAGTATTTCGATGCCCTGGGTAACTCGCAATGGTCGCAACTTGACGATTCGGTCAAACGTGCTTTAGCCAAGCACACTGCCCTCGTCCGTTACTACGTCTGTGCTCCAATGGACCGACCGGATGCCCGCGTCCTTGGTCGGAAGTCTACTTTGGAAAGATGGGACGAGCACGTCGAGAAGTGGACGGGCTGGGCACAAGTTCTAGGGAGGACAGTAGAGTTTGTTTGGTGGGGTTCGTCGGAGCTTATTGACAAACTCTCCAAACAGAGTGAATGTGGGCGGCTGTTGTTCTGGTTCGGAGAGGTCGAGTTCAATAAAGGTTGGTTTAGTGCCCGCCTTCAGGAGGCGATCAGAGGAGCAGGGCCCAGATATACACCAGAGGTTCATGTTGAGCTTGATGTTGTCCAACGTATGGCGGCTTTTGCTCGTACAGTAGACGCTCTTGACCGGGTAAAAGCGCTCGCCCGTGATCTGAGAAGCGAGTTTAGAATTGTCGCTCCTGGGGCGTCAAAAGAAGACGACCCCTTAAAGCGACTTAACTTGCGCGGACTGCCGCAACTCGGAAAGGTTATGTTAGAACAGTTCGCAGCCTTGGAGTCCACCCCTATCGACGAAGTGCCTTTTCTGAGCATTTCCGACAGTATTGGACAGGTGGAATCTATAGCCGACGAGGTTCTCGAAGACCTGCGACAACTCGAAAGGGACTACGACGCTCAAAAGAACCCAGACACCCGGGCATATTCCTATTCCAGCAACCCCTATGGGAATTGGGTGAGCCGCATTTACCGGCTGAGGCGTAACTTGAGCCATGCCCGATCCCGTCTTTCTCTAGCAGATCAGTTCTTCAACAACAATTTAATGATACTCAAAGGCGACGCAGGCACTGGCAAAACCCACCTGCTGTGCGACTTCGCTAGTGAGCGTGTTGAAGCGGGCACTCCCGTAGTCCTACTCTTGGGTCAATGGTTTTCACAACAGGGTGAACCGTGGACGCAATTACTGCAACAGCTTGGGTTGCAGGGCAAGTCCCCAGATCAATTCATCGGCGCTTTGGAAGCCGCTGGGCAGGCCTCGAACTCCCGGACTCTAGTGATGATTGATGCCGTTAATGAAGGCCGGGGCGGAGAGATTTGGCCTGCCCACCTATCTTCCTTCTTGGCTCGGCTCGAAAAGTCCCCTTGGATTAGCGTCGTGCTTTCCGTCCGCTCATCCTACGAGAAATCCATTCTCCCCGCAGAGGTCGTCGAACAAGGGGCCATCCTGATTCACGAAGGCTTTGCGGGCAGGGAATATGACGCCGTACGAACATACTTCTCTTTCTATGATCTGGAGTTCCCTTCAGTCCCGATATTGCAGCCGGAGTTCAAGAACCCTCTATTCCTGAAGATTCTTTGTCAAGGTTTGCACCATAGGGGAGATAGGCGTATTCCACACGGATTCCACGGAATTACTGCCGTGTTCGATTTGTTTCTTGACGCCATCAACTCGAAGCTCGCTGCCTCCCATCAGCTAGATTACAACGAGAAAGATCTGCTGGTCCGAAAGGGGATAGAAAGAGTAGCCAAGGAGACAATCGAAACCGGGAGCCGATCGATTCCGAGGGACCGCGCTCAAGAGATGATGGACCAATTGCTTCCAGGCAGGACCTATAGTAATTCCCTTTATCGCGGTTTAGTCTCAGAGGGGGTCTTAGTTGAAGACAAGGCTTGGTGGACCAAAGACCCCTCAAAAGAGGTCGTTCTCATTGCCTACGACCGATTCGCGGATCATATCGTCGCGGATTACCTTCTTCATACGCACTTAGAAAACGTTGAACCGGATGTCGCATTCTCCGAAGCCGGAGGGTTGGCATTTCTTTGCCGGGGGGATGGATATGTACGTTCTGGACTCCTTGACGCTTTGTCAGTCCAAGTTCCCGAGCTTACAGGAAAAGAACTTGTAAGGTTGGCTCCTAAACTTTGGAACGACACACGGGTTGGGGAGGCATTCCTAGAAAGTGTCGTATGGCGAAGCCTTGAGGCTTTTTCCGATGATACCCTCGCGGTTTTCGATGAGCTTATCGAGGCGGGCAAAATCTGGGGCGACCCGCTTGAAGCCTTGCTGACTGTTTCCACAGTCCCGGATCACTTTTTTAACGCTGAATTTCTCGATAAGAGACTTCGCCAGGACGCCATGGGTGAACGGGACGCTTGGTGGAGCACCTCCCTACACAGAGCTTGGGGAGAAGAGGGTGCGATTGACCGTTTGGTAGATTGGGCATCGAATGTATTTCCTGATAACCGGATTGAACCTGCGGTGGTAGATCTAGGGGCAACCACCCTAGTGTGGATGTTTGCTACTCCTAACCGGCCCCTGCGAGACAGGGCAACCAAGGGCCTGGTCCGCCTGCTAACTGGACGCGTTGAATCCACGGTGCGCCTAGTTGATCGCTTCGCTGATGTGGACGACCCCTATGTCTCTGAGCGTGTATACGCGGCAGCCTACGGGGTTGCAATGCGGAGCCACGATGTGGCTTCGGTGGGTAATTTGGCTGCGGCCGTGTACAGGCATGTGTTCGCGTCAGGCAGTCCCCCAGCGCATATCCTGCTTCGGGACTATGCTCTTGGCGTCATCGAGCGCGCCATCTGCCTCGGCGCTAACGTGCCGCTGGACGAAAGGCTGATACGCCCTCCCTACAACAGCATTTGGCCGCCCATACCCAGCGAGGACTGTGTTGAAGCATTGACCCCCAGGTGGGGCAAAGGAGCGTGGGACGGAGGCGACCTTGAATGGTCAAGAAACCGCATCCGTTGGTCGGTGATGGATGATGATTTCGCTCGTTACGTGATAGGCGACGATTTTTCCTCAGATTGGCTGTCGCTTAGATTGGGTGAAGAACCCTGGAAGTCGCCGGAAGAGCGGAAACAAGCTCTGCTGCTAGAGCTAAACGAGCCCGAGCTAGCGGCTTGGAACAAGTATGAAACAGCCAAATCCAAGCTGCCACTGTTGATCCGTCTGGTGTTCGGGAAAATGAAAGATGCCGAGGGAGACTCAGACGAAGTCGAGGGTTCCCTTGTGCTGCCCATCGGCGAACAAACCGATGAACAGGACGACGAACAGGCACGCCGGCAGGTTGAGGTATCGTATGAGCGTCTGATGTCGGAGCTGACTGAGGAACATCGCGCCGAGATGGAGGCGATCCTGCGTGAAGAAGGCGAGCAAGAAGGAAGAGAAGGCCCGCGCTTTGACAAGAGCCTAATTCAACGGTACATCATCTGGCGCGTCTTCGACCTGGGATGGACCATTGAACTCTTTGGGCAGTTCGACCGGTTCGATATAGGGTACTCGGGTAGGGATGCCGCGAAGCCGGAGCGAATGGGCAAAAAATATCAGTGGATTGCCTATCATGAAATCATGGCCTATATCTCCGACCATTTTCAGTATCGACCCCGGTGGGGCTCACCAAGTGACCGATACTACCGCGGCCCATGGCAGCCGATGCTCCGCGACATTGATCCCTCCTTTACACTCCTGTCCAGGCCGGGCGGCACCTCTTGGGGGCCCCACGCACCAGCTTGGTGGAGCGAGCAGCTATACGAATCCTGGGATGAGGAGGTCGAACACGGCGAGTGGGTGTCTCGGACGGCGGACATCCCGCAGATTAAGCCTCTCTTGCAAGTTCGTCATCCAGCCGATGGGACGCGTTGGCTGAATGTGTACGGGCACTCTGTTTGGCAACAGCCTCATCCTGCCGACGTTGATCCGTTCGATACGCTGAGGAGAGAAATTCGAATCTCATGCGTTGGCTACCTCATCAAAAAGGGGGATGTGGACACCTTTGCTGAGTGGTCTAGGTCTGCTGAAAACATCCAACTGGCAGGCCCCGGGACTCGAGATTTGTTCGGTGTCTTCTTTGGTGAGTACGGGTGGGCACCAGCTTTCAAACATTCCGAGGCCGCCTGGGAGGACGAACCTGGACCTAACCCCGAATCCACCGAAAGACGACTTTGGGGACAGTCCTTGAAGAAGCCAGAGGGTGCTCCTCTGAATCTGGGATAATGGTTTTGGAACAGAAAACTGCCTGGAAACAAGGAGCACCCAATAGATGCTGCCACAGAACAATCCCGACCGGATCCGCATCGTCTTTGATGACCACCGCCTGGTGGCCAATGCCGGCCTGCTCCTGCCGGCCACCCTCGCCCGGCACCTGGGCCTGAGGGAACTCGTCGACCGTCACCTAGACCCTGGCGGCGCGCCGGGGCGGGCCAACACGGGGGACAAGCTGCTGACGCTGGTCGCTTCCGCGCTGGCGGGCGGCGACTGCATCGACGACGCGGATGCGCTGCGTGCCGGTGGGACGGCCGGTGTTCTCGGCTGCGTGGTCAAGGCGCCATCCACCCTCGGGACCTTCCTGCGCAGCTTTCGCTGGGGCCACGTCCGCCAACTCGACCGGGTGAGCCGCCAGTTGCTGGCACGCGCATGGGGCGCTGGGGCCGGACCCGGCGATGCGCCTTTGACCATCGACCTGGATTCGACCATCTGCGAGACCTATGGACTGGCTAAGGAAGGAGCGCGACACCACGGCTACACCGGCAAGCGGGGCTATCACCCACTGCTGGCCATCGCTGCCGGAACCGGCGACGTGCTGATGTCCCGGCTGCGCTAGGGCCGCGCCAACACCGCTCGCGGCGCTGCCCACTTCCTGCGTGAAACAGTGGGGCGGGTGCGCTACGGTGGGGCCAGCGGCCAACTCACGGTGCGCGCCGACAGCGGCTTCTATACCCACGCTCTCGTCGCGGTCTGCCGCGAAATGGGTGTCCGCTTCTCCATCACCATCCGCCAGCACAAAGGCCTGCGGGAGTTGATCGAGGCGATCCCCGAGCAGGACTGGACGCCGATTCCCTACTGGATGGACGGCGCCGCCGATGTGGCCGAAACCACCTATACCCCCTTCCAGAGTGAAGCCGACGCCGCGCCGGTGCGGCTCATCGTCCGGCGGGTGAAGCCCACGCCCGGTTCCCAGCTCGCCCTCTTCGCCACCTACAGCTATCACGGCTTCATCACCGACCGGGATGGGGAGATGCTGGAACTGGAGGCTGATCATCGCCGCCACGCCGAGATCGAGAATGCGATACGCGACCTCAAGTACGGCGTCGGGCTGAACCACATGCCCTCGGGGCGCTTCGCCGCCAACGGCGCCTGGCTGGCGGTACAGGTGATGGCGCACAACCTGGCCCGCTGGACAGCCCGCATCGGCCTGGGTGAACGGATCGTGACCACCAAAACCCTCAGGCGGCGGTTCTTCGCTCTGGTGGGACGGATCACCCGCTCGGCGCGCCGCCTTACCCTGCATCTTCCCCAGCATTGGCCTTGGGAAACCCAGTTCACTCGCGCCATGGCCCGACTGCGAGCCATTCCACTCCCCGCCTGACTGCCAGCCTGCAACTGACCCAACTTCCCCGCAAACTCGTGCCACCCCGGTCCGCGAGAGTTCCCTGCTGCGTATTCTCTCGCCATCCCGCGCATCGCAGCTCCCGCAGAGGGCCATAGGGGCCCTATGCGGCGACTGAAGACCGTCCGCCGACCTCCAATCTACCCCAATGGAGCCCAGCCATCTCCCCTGTAGCTCCCTCACCCACCCTGCCGCTATCCTCACGCCGTCCATCGGTGTCCTTCGGTGGATTCGGGTGTAAGCTCGAACTCTCCCCTAAGGTGGTGGTGTCAATGCTCATAGGCTGCCGAGCCACATTTCGAAAACGGTGCCATCTACCGTCCAGGCAGGCCCACCTGATGCACATACTCGCAACGATGCCTCGATAGCCACAAGGGCCCCGGCTGATCCGTGCCTCTGCATCACAACGGACAACAGGGCATCACTCGACAAACGAAGAAAGGAAGGGCCTTACAAAAGCATGGCCACACAACCCTTCACATCGGCAGCCCTGGACGAGGTGGCAGACTATCTGGTGAGCGATCGCGACACCCATAAGGTGCTAGACCGTAAATTTGCTGAACTTGGAATAGAAGAGCCAATCCCGGAACCGTCCCCAGAGGAAGAAGGATACAAGGCGATGGGGATGCGGCGTGGCGTCCATTATGGTGTCCTCAAGCCATCCAAGAGGGACAGACTGCCCTATGCCTTGGGTTTCCAGTACAACCGGAGCGGCAACAATGGCGTGGTGCAATTGATCAAGTCACTCAATGAACCCGTGGTCTACTCTAGGGACCCAGAAGGATTCCGGGATTTCTGCGCTGGCTTGAATCGCATCCTCCGTTTCTACGGAGTGGAGTACAGAGACGATGGGCAGTTCCACTATGTTGATCCAACTCGCACATTGCGGGAGGCTGAACGAAGGGCCGCGGCCCTAGAAAACAAGATGACGTTCCGACGAATCCATCATGAGGTCCGAAGATACTGCAAGGCAGAGTACATGGAGGAAGACTACTTCCACGCCGTTGTTGAAGCATACAAGGGGCTGGCAGATCGTATTCGTGAACAGACCGGTTACACCACTGATGGCCTGGAATTGATCAGGCAGTCCCTTGAACGTCCTTCGCCAAGTCAAGGGCGGTACCCTACCCTGGCTTTCAACACACTTACGACCGTCACTGAAAGGAATGAGCACGACGGCTTCCTGGATTTCTTGAGCGGTTGTACCAGGTTCTTTCGCAACCCAATGTCCCACACTCCGAAGGTGAAGTGGCATCGGGATGTCGACGACGCGGTCGACTGTCTAACTCTGAATTCTCTGTTGCATTTCATCCTCGACGACTGCCATCCGACCACGCCGACCCATGGGTAGGTGCATTCTGTTAGTGGCTAAAGCACCTAGAGTGGCAGCATGGACGTAACTCCGGATAGACATACAAGGTGATATCAAGCTTCCCATGAATCAACTACATCCTCTCGAAGGAAGAGTCCAAGTGCCTCTGTCTTGGGGGATTCTTCACGGCAAGGAGGTTTCGGAACCTGATTTTATTCAAGCGATTAGCCAGTTGCCTGTCGTACGGTTGCTACCGGGCCTTATCACGCTGTTGCAGTACGGCGACGCAAGTGAGCCTGCAGCATATAAGACATTGGACCGCCGGATCTGTGATCTTTTCCCGACTGGGCGAGCCCGCCGTATTGCAGAAAGGATGTCTCGGGAAAGTCATTGGATATTCTTCTCAAAATGGCAACTGCTGTATGCAATCAAGCTACTGTGCACTTTTGGTTCCCGGAACCCGACTAGGGCTCAGGTTGGGGATGGCAAGTTCCTCGACCTATTGCTTATGACTAACGGTTTCTATCCCCTTGGAGAATCCGATCTCAGCACGGACGAAGGCGTCAAGGCAACAGTCCAAAGGGTTGCCCTATTAGGTTACTCGCTTATTCGACATGAACACCCCAGCAACCTGATAGGGCGGTACTCTGAACTCTTTGGCCGATTGGGTGCGCTAACCAAACAGAGGGAATTCAATAGCTGGGTTGACCTCCAGAATGTGATGAAGGCCAAACTAGGCGTTCAGCTGGACGCATTTAAGGCCGTGCTGTTTGTGTTGTATGGCAGTTCACTCACCGGAGCGTCGTGGCCAGACGATGGAGAGGCGGGCCCGCGACTTGGGTATGTGATTCCTGAGCGTTACTTCGCGAACACGAGGGTCCCGCCAGAGGAACTGGACCGAGTCCTAGAACTCATAACGACGTCCCCTGAACAGATCCGAGGAGAACACCAGACCACATACGGGGACCATATCGGTAATCCTGTCGATCTTGGCATCCTCTTAAGGAAGCCTGTCATGACGCTTCCCGATGGCCGTTTGGCCGGAGTATCGGGCCAATTGCTTATCCAACGGTACACCTGCGGACTGTACTGGGACATCCACGACGCACTACCTGATGGTGGAACCGCAGAGCCGAACCGTCAGTCGTTCCAAACCTTTTTCGGGGAACTCCACGAACGTTATGGCCGGAATGTTCTTGACCGGATCAAGGCCGGGCAGCTTTGGGCAAGACGGAAGATGCGTTTGCTGTCGGAGGACGACTATCCATCGGGAAGCGGGTTAAATCCGGATAGCTTAGTCATTGAAACCATAGGCAGCCGCAATACGCGTTGCACGATGTTCGAGTTCAAAGTTGGCCGGCCACGGTACGAGAAGAGTATTGTCGAAGGCGACGTTCAGGCGTTCCAAGATGACATGCGCCTCAAGATCGAGGATGGCCTAGACCAAGAGATTGACTTCTGCCACCAGGTGCAGGCCGGCCAACGCAACATTCCCGGCCTATTGACACGAAATGTAACCGGATGGTTCTTCGTGATCGTCGTGACGGACCCGTTCCCTGCAATGGGTGTACTGCTGGAACCGCTCCGAGAGAAACTGGCTAACTCGGCCGCCTTAGGCAATACCCGACGGTATGGCCCGTATGTTCTGAGCCTTGCGGAGCTTGAACAATTGGAAACACTTCCCGAGAGCCGAATCTCACAGTTGCTCATTGACTGGTATAACGGACCAGACCGCCTTTGGCCGTTTAACACGTTCTATGCCCATCGCACCAAGGGCCAACCGGTCGGTAACAGCCACGTTGCAAAACTAGCGGAGGAGGACATGGCTGGAGTTGCGAACACCCTCTTTGGTGACTCAGTTCACCCGCGACAACCAGCTATGGGCACAGAGTAAAGACGCTGCTTCCATCGCTCGACACGAAGCATCACAGCACAGGAATCGAGAGGCCTTGGTGTGACGGGAGGCTGCCGAGCCACATCTCGAAGATGGTGGTATCTACCGTAAGCGGCGGTGGGCCAACCTGGACATGATGCTGGACCGAAGGGCAGCAATTAGGACCTAGCCATGGATATGCAAGCCGTTAGTTTCTACAGGAATCTGCTCTACCATCGAACCTCGATGTTGGAGGGCGTGAGACTCGTTGCATTCCGTAATGTCGGCCATCTCCGTCGAACCTCACGACGGTTGGGGGTCAGCGATGCAGATGACGCAGATGCTTACAGGGCTGTCGTGGACGGCATGATTGCAGATCAAGGAATGGAGGCTAACGATCAGACTCGTTGGATGCTTGAGTTGACCAACCGCTATGTGTGGGAAACCTATCTTTGCCTGGTGCACGCGGAAATTGAGGCTTATCAGGACACGTCGCCAGAGTATCCCGAGTTGAAGTTCGCGCCACTGGACTCAATGCTCGAAACCGGTGCCCGTTCGTTCCAAAGAGTCAAACAGCTGAGGCATTCGATACTGCATCCCGAGAATCGGGTCCATCTCAATTCCCGTTGGGAAAAGATCGATGACGCAGTAGACTCGGACTTTGGCGGCACGCATTTCGAAGTAACGATCGCAACCCAGGACGTGCTCGACGAGTACCTGATATGGCTGCGCGATGAGCAGAGAAAGTGGTTTGTTCAAGAGATTGGCGACTCGAAGGGCATCACTCGCCCACCAGGCCCAGATGAGTACCAGCGCCTTGATAAGCTTCGTCCAGCCAGAGATGTCCTGTCCAGACCCCTTCCCCTTAGTGGTGGATCCACAGGCTCGGATGAAGTCCAGGCGCCGCCGTCGATCTTGGCTTGGAAGCCGCTCTTGGACGCACTTTCAACTCCTGGCACGAACCAGACCGGTTACCCGGAGCGCCTCAAGAGGATCCGCGCGCATTGCCTGCAGATGTTGCTGCGGTCAGTAGTATTTCTTAGTGAGGCGCTTTCCTACTTGGACATCGCCAAGATGCTCAGCTACATGCGCGCGGGGATATCGAAGGAGGAGGCACTAGCCAAGCCCTTCGACCTGTTACTCGCTTCCAAGACTCCGACGACCGTCCAGGATGAAGAGAATTTCGCGTCACTGCTCCGCGTGAGTGCAGCCCTGGTCGCGATGCCACTGCGACTATATAGGGAGGCAACGCTGGAGCGCCAGGATCTGCGGCATGAGGGAATTGAAGAGCTGATTCGAGAGGGATTCGACCAATCGACCCTGGACTCTTCCAGGAATGCCGTCTTTCATGTCCCGGTATTGACTGTGGACCCACACCCGATTGATTCAAACCAAGCCAAGCAAATGGAAGCTATGCCTCAGCTCTTGGGGCAATTGACAGGGTTCTACGGTGCTGTAGGGCGGTAGATGTGAGAACAATCTTCAGGACGTAGCCGAACAGAAAGGCGTCGGAGAAACTTACATGCTGTTGAAGGACTCTCCGCTGTATTGGGAAGGCAGTCTCGATTTGAAGAGGGGGAATCGACAAGAGCGTCCGCAGCCTGGATGGACCTACGGGCTGCGGAGCTACATGTCGAAGAGGGGACTGTCTACCGTCCGAAACAGACCTACATCTCACTAAGCCGCCATTCGAAGATGGTTCTGTCTACCGTGAAATAAGGCCCACCATGACATACCGAATTCATAACACCCCCGTTTAGGGCGATCTCCGCAGCGTCCGCTCCTCCGATGGGACTGTCATCCGGCGTGGGTATCGAGTAAACAATGGCGGCCCTGCCGGGCTTGACCACGATCTCCTTGACGAAAGACCTCACGAAAGCTCGAAGAGATTGAATTCAGCGATGGGGGAGAGTCGGTCGTCTCCTCATCGACCGACAGCCAGTACGACCTGTCGATGTTCAGATACACCGGCTGAGGTCGGGGCATATCGAAAATCCACCTGTGGGGAGCGTGCAATGAGTGGGGAACGGGAACTCATCGAAGGGGTGTACCTGACACAAGAGGAGGCCCGGATGGCACGGGGAGTCCTTTCAGACTTGGCAAACACCGAGCAAACGCGCCGCGCCGACAGCGAGCTATCGGTCTTGGTCAGGGAAAATCGTTCGGGAGAAGTCTCGGTCGCCACGGCCAGGGTCGCCTCCCTCGCTCTGGCGGCTGCCGCTCACGAACAAAGAAACAACAACTCTTGGTCAGAACTGAAAGTCATGTCGGACGGGATTAGTAGCCGAATTCTCCGGCACAACGCTTAATCCCCTCGAAAGACAGTGGACGCTGACTGTGGATTACCCCAAACGCTCCTGGGACCAATCGCGGATGGCGTCAACAGAGTATAAGACAACAGAAGGGAAGCCTGGCGTATTCTGTCGCCAGGCTTCCCTTCTGTCTGAACTCCTTTTCGGCCTTACTCCAGATTCCTGATGTGGTCGTTAGTTAAACGACGTTACCGGCTTCCATCTGCCGGGTTGTCGCCAGGCGGCGCCCAGCGGGCCGAACCTCTCCAAGGCGTTCCGGTGGGAGACCCATAAGGGCACCCTGACCCCGGCCCGCCTCATTTCATCTGCCGCCAACCGCACGAAGTGGCCGGCGGCCAGGTCGTCGTCGAAGACCACCAGGACGGCGGGAACTACTCCGTGGTCGTCCAGGGGGCGGTTGGTGGCGTAGTAGCGCAGGTAGGGGGCGATGCGGGCCACCATCGTGGTGGGACGCACCGCCCCGCGCTCCCACTCCAGGAAGAAAGGTTTCTCCTTCCCATGTCGCCGCAGCACACCGAAGGCGTCGGGGCGCACCGAGTGATGGCGGTCGTCGTGGGGGAACAAGCGGGAGGCCCGCCGGGGCGGGTCGAGCTGTACCATCTCGCAGCCCTGGCAACGCGATTGATTCGCCAGCACCGCCAGGAACCAGTGGACGGCCTGGGTGTGCTCCAGGTTGCGCAGCAACTGGCGGCTGCGGGAGCCGTGGACGTTTCGCCAGGTCACCGGGACTTCCGGCTTGACCGGCGCGGCGCTCCAGCGTTGTCGGGCCAGCCCCACGGCGGTCCGGTCCCGGCGGGCCAGCACCGCCAACCCCCTGTCGGAAAGGGCCAGGCAGCGTATGCGTTGGTGGGCCGAAATGTGCAATACGCAGAACTCAGCCCACCTTTAAGCTACGGCAAATCTGAATGCTTGGTGACTACGCCAGTAGGCTCCTGGAAAACCCTAAAATTATGGTTTCGTCAGGTGCTGTAGATACGAGAATGGACCCGACATCATTCGCATGACCCTCGGCGCTTTGGATCAGGGGCTAACGTCTGGTGCTGGCCTCACCTTGCGCGGCTTGGACTGCCAATTCCCCACAGGCGGGGCTTCGAAGCCGGGCTCGAATCGGGCGTTCTGGAACCAGAAAGCGGAAGTTCTCACGTAAGACCCAGCGAACCGCCCCTCGGCGTCGAGGTCGCATGACACCCACCGTCTTCCGGCGGCCTCGGCTGCCGCACCAGTTGTATTGCTACCCGCGAACGGATCGCAGACCAGATCACCAGGCTCGGTCAAAAATTTTATGAAGAAGTCGGGCAACTTGAAAGGGAATCGTGCATTGTGAGGCTTTATTCCCAGCCGTCTGCATTCGTCTAAGTATCGATTCCGTGAGGCTGTGTTAGACAGTGTAATCAGGTTGTCCAGAATATCTGGGGCAACAACATCCGCCTCGTTTGGGTCTTCAGTGAGCACCAGGTTGTCAGGAATTGCGCCCCCATGGTCCTCTTTGAAATTATCGCTAATTCTCCAATTTGAGGTCCTGAGCCGGGCTTGGTAACCCTTGCGGAGTAGGGATTTCATTGAGGTGGAGTATTCCCGCAGAACCCTGTGATTATTCGCCTTCGTCTTGGTTGCATCCTTCGCCAGCCATAACACAAGATTGACGGAATCTTTGACACGTAGCCTCCGGACCGTCACCCACTCTGCGGGAGAAGGCAGCTTTCCCGGGTTGAACCAATAAAACTCCTGACAGAAATCGAGAGCCTTGGCCAACCTCACGGCCACCTCGAAATGGTAGGTGGAGCGCTTCGGAATACCGGGTAGATACGCTCCCCCAATGTCAAGCACCAGCGATCCTGTATCAGATAGAGCTTGTTGGAATGAAGGCACGAAAGACATAAGCCAGTCTACGTACTCTTCAGACGCACGATTGCCATAGTCTTTTGGCCTGGTGAGCGCAAATGGCGGTGAAGTTACGATCAGATCGACACTCCCCGGAACTACGCTGCCAGACGTCAAGATCTCTCGGGCGTCCCCTTTGTACGCTCTCCCGAGATCTGTCGTATAAACCAGTTCCTGATTCATAGCTCGGTATTTCGATAGCTGGACAAGGCGGCTACGCTAACGCGCCCATGTCCGCCTACGACTTCTCCGAGGTAATCTGAGAAATTCTCAAGTCGCATCGCGATTATGATCTCTTCAATGCCAGTATTTAATCGGCGGACTGCGGTGGCAGCTCCGTTTAGGTAAGCTTCTTCTATACGGGAGCCATCGTGTGGGGCAAGATGACCGAGGATGGCTCGCCGCTGGTGCGCGTTGAGAATGCCTTCCCCGCAATCGTGTCTCGTGAGACCTTCGACCAGGTCCAGCGATTGCTGCAGGTCTGGGGCTGTCCACCGGCTAGCGTTCCCTCTTTGGTCATTGGTCCAATGAAAAAATGGTAGGCTTGATGCCTGTCCCTGTGCGCGTCCTATGGGCGCGGTCCATAGAATGAAGCAAAGCCCCCGCTCTCTCGAGATGACGGGGGATTTGCCTGGGCGACCTGCAGCCAAGTTGTTGGGTTGCTTCCGCCGGTTGGCGGCGCTGGAATTCCGCTTCGAGTTCGGGGGCCCGGGCCTCCGAGTCGGTTTGTCCAGTTAGGTGGGCCAAAGTGGACGGTAGACAGAACCATCTTCGAGATGTGGCTGGGGGCCCTGTGAGCTGCCCACAGAGCAGAGAACGCATGGTACACCACCACTTCATCGCTGTGCTGGCGGGGCATAGCTGGGGTGTCGCCCTTCAAACTCTTGTGGGGTCGGCTAATCGTGGTGAGTCTACGGAGTTAGCGGTCTCCAATAGGGTTGGACAGCAAGGCATTGATAGCGAGAACGCCGTCGCCCTCGAACCCTTGCTTGCCCACTCCATCGAGGCCGCCACCCGCCATGATCGTCCAATCCCCCGTAGATTGGTCCAACCTTATTACGCGGTGGCGGTCAGGGTCGGCAACGAAAAGTCCTCCAAAGTTATCTACGGCCAACCCGGATGGCGCTGAAGCAACGCCCTCGGAAAATCTTCCACCGCCATCCCCGGCAACCTGGTCAGCGGTAACCCCGGCTGTGGTGATGATACCCGTGCCCGCTTGGACTAAGCGAATGCGCTGATTCCGGGTGTCGGCGATCAACAGGTTTCCGTCAGTGTCGATCGCCCCGAGGCGTGGCGAGTCGAGTTGGGCTTGGGTGGCAGGTCCGCCATCACCGCCGAACCCGCGCTGACCCGTCCCAGCCACCGTGCTGATGCGCCCGGTAACCACACCACCGCCACTCCCCAAGGAAAAGACAAGCGGGCGTTCTTGGCCGGTGCGCCATCGCCAAGCGGGCCAGCACCTGCGACGGTGATTATCGAGCCAGCGGAGAGGGGTTCCCAGGACCGTAGTCCAAGAAACGGTGGTGCGGACGGCTGGGTCAGCGGCCCTGGAGCGGTTGGCAGCGCGGGCTCCAAGTGCCGAGCCCCATTAGCGCCCGAGCCGGTGGATGGCGAGCGGGGATCCTCCGCTTGGCGTGTTGCCGGCTGGATTTGATCCGGGATTGGATCCTCACTATCACCGCTATTGCAGGCGATAGTCAATATGACCGCCAATCCTACTAAGGCCCGCACCAACTCTCTGGCCGTCATCTCACTACTACCGCGCCAAGCGATTCGGGATTCGGTGGCGCCAAGAGAGGCGCTGCCAGCACGTTTCTCCAATTGTGAGGGCCGACCTGGATCAGGGTTGGGTGCAATTTTCCAGGGGAATGTTCTCGGTTGTCCGGCGCTGTCCAGCTATAACCAGGTTCAGGGTCTCGGACCCCACCGGGAACTTATCGGTAAATAAGCTACGGCTATCCGTTTGTTTGGTCTCCACTGGCAACGCCGACTTACTTCCCGGCGGTTTGTAGAAGAGCCCCGGGTTGATCTGGTCTCGAATCAAAAATGTGGCGAACAAGTTTTCCGCAGCGTTGTTGACCACTGTAAACGAGACCTTTAGCCCTATCGGGCCTCCGGGCTCTTCGGGTTCCCAGGTGCAACTGTCGATGGTGATATCTAGTTCGCTGGGTGGCCGTACTCTTTGTCCGGTTTCCCCACCAGATGCTCTTGGGGCCGCAGGGGTGATCTGCACCCCACCGGCCACGGGCGCGGCTGCACCTTCTTCTTGCTTTGTATCGGAAGACGCACCGCCACACGCGGTCAGACTAGCGACCGCTATACCCGCGAATACCAGAAGCCAAGCGGTCCTCTTCATGTTGAAACCTCTGAATTTTACCGAGACATCTATGATTTTGAAGAGAAAGTTGCCATAGGAGATTCGCCCAAAAGCCTGGGCCTTAACGCTATCCTCGGTAAATTGCCGAGCGGGTCCCGCGCAGGCGAGGGTCGAGAACATCCCTCAGCGCGTCTCCCAGTATATTCCAAGCGAAAACCACTGTGATGATGGCGGCCCCCGGGAATAACGGGGACCACCAGGCTACGGCAATGTACTGCGCGGCGGCGCCGCTCAACATGCCTCCCCAGGACGGTTCGTTGGGGGGAGTTCCCACCCCCAAGAAGCTAAGACTGGCCTCGGCGATAATGGCTCCCCCCAGATGGAACGTCGTAATGACTATATATATGGCGATGACGTTGGGGACTATGTACTTGACCATGGTACGCACGTTTCCCACGCCCACCGCCCGGGCGGCTAGCATATAGTCCATTTCTTTGATGCCCAACGCTTGGGCCCGGATTATCCGGGCGGCGCTGGGGATGTAAGCCACCGAAAGGGCAAACACCACATTGTTGATGGAGGCCCCCAGAGCGGCCATGATCGCGATGGCCAAAATGATGCCGGGAAAGGCGATCATTGCGTCAATCAATCTCTGGACGATTAAGTCCAGCTTGCCTCCCCAATAAGCGCTGGCGATACCCACCCCCATCCCTATGGTGGTGCCGATGAACGAGGACAGGATGCCGACGTATAAGGAGATCCACGCTCCGTTGACCAGCCGGGCAAACACATCGCGTCCAATCTTGTCTCCCCCAAACCAAGCGTCTCCACCGGGCGCCACGTTGATCCGGTCAACGATGGGTTTATAGGGGTCCGCGATGAGACCGACACTGGGTTCGATGAACTTGACGTAGACGGCAGTCAAAATCAGGATCACCGCGATTGCCGCTCCTACGGTCCCCAAAGGCTTGGTTCGAAAGAAGCGGGACACGTCCTGAGCGAAGCCATGTTTGGGCTTAAACTCGATGACGCCTGGCGGCGCGCCGGCTGTTAATTCCTCTTGCCTCTGTGTCATTCCTCTCCCCTGCGGGGTCTATAAACTACCCGTACCGAATCCTGGGATTAAGCCAAGCGTATGTGAGGTCGGTTAATAGATTGGCTGCCAGGACCATTAGGCCGAAGACGACGATTATGGCCTGAATCATTGGATAATCCCGGTGCTGGACCCCCTCGATCAAAAGCCGGCCCATGCCGGGCACCGAAAAAACGATCTCAGTTACCACCGACCCCGACGTCGCGTCTGCCAACGCCAGCCCGAAGATGGTGACCACTGGCAGCACGGCATTTTTCAGCGCGTGCCGGTAGATCACGATCTTTTCAGCAAGACCCTTGGATCGGGCGGTCCGGATATAGTCCTCGTTGAGCACCTCCAGCATGGCGGAGCGGGTCACCCGGGCCAGGAAGGCCATGCCCGAGGTACCCAAGGCCATAGCGGGAAAGATCAACTGTTGCATGTTAGCCCACGGCTCTTCCCACACGTTGACGTAACCTATGGGTGGAATCCAGCCGAAGAACAGGATCAACAGGAAGATGGTCATGATGCCCACGAAGAAGTTGGGCGTGGCCAATCCGACGACGGTTATCGCGCGGGAGACATAGTCACCCCACGTGTCCTGCCTGATGGCGGAGAATACACCAAGGGGGACGGCTACGATACCCGAGATGAACAGCGACATGAAGGTCAACTGCAGGGTGATGGGGATCCTTTGGGCCAAGTCCTCTGATACGGGATTATTGTAGTGATAAGAATTGCCGAAATCCAGGGTGAACATGGAGCCTACCCAGTCCGCGTACTGGACCGCTATGTTCCGGTCCGTTCCCAGCCTGGCTCGCAGCGCGGCCAACTCTTCATCGGTAAACTGCTCATCCCCCTCCTCTCCTCCCAAGATCAGGAGCGCCGGGTCTCCGGGTATGACTCTCAGGATGGCAAATACGATGATCGTAAGCAGAATCATCGTTGGGAAGAACATGAGGACACGTTTTATCAGGTAAGATTTCAACTAGCTACTCTCAGGGCCCGATTGTGCCTGCCTGCCTGGTGGATTCACCTCCGAATACCAAACCTGGCCATTTTGGCGCCATTTACCTCGGAAACATTTCAATATTTTGCGGCGAGTTCACATCCAATTTGGCCCTCTCGCTTGCGAGAGGCTAGTGAACAATTCCTTCAACCACCGGGGATACCGTGTAGCATAGCCCGCCCCCTCCGTTAATCCGAAAGAAGGGGCGGGATAGGGATTCAGATGTCAAATCCGCTGTGCACGCTGGCGGCGGCTAGCACTGGGGGTCGCACCAGATGGTCTCGTACTTCCTTATACTCTGTTTGAAAAAAAAGTTCTTAACCCTCTCGTTGAAGACCTGGTGGTTGCGGCGCCAGTAAAGATTGGTGGAGATCGCGTCTTCGGTCAGCAACTCCTCGATCTCGACCATGAACTCGCGTCTTTTTTCCACGTTTAATTCACGGGCTTGCTTGTCGAAAAGCTCCTGCATTCCGGGGGTCACCCGGCCAGTCCACCGGAACAAAAGACGCCCTTCCGTATTCGCGTCAAGGAAGGCATCGGGGTCTGCGAAGACGGCGTTACGCCGTTGCACGACAAAGGAGAAGTCATGGTCGCGATACGCGTTAAACCCGGCGGCCGACTCCCACACTTTCAGATCCACTTTCCAGCCATAGGCTTCTTTCAATTGCTCGATCACCACGGCGGAGATATCGGGATACGCGCAGCAATTCCTGGTAGACAACAGGACCTCAAACCCCTGTTCTGGAATTCCCGCCTCTGCCAGCAGCCTCCTACCCTCGGCAAGATCATCGGGGTCCTTCTCTCCGTTCACATACCTCATGCCGGGCAACTGGGCCGCCTCCTCATTCGTATAAGCGAAACCCAACCCGGGCGGGAAGTGGGTCCCTATCGGGATTCCCTGGCCAGCCGTGAAGGTATCATTCAAGGCCTCACGGTCCATCGCCAAGTGGACCGCTCTCCTAACCCGAACGTCGTCAAAGGGTTTGGCCTGGGTGTTGAAAAACATGAATTGGACGCCTTCGGGGATCCCCCACTGAAGCACCAACTTGCCTGCCTCCTCCTCCACAAGCACCAATACCTCGGCATCACTGAAGTTGTCGGCGCCGTTGCTCATCAAGACCTGCTCTGCCTTGAACGCCGCGATTCCGGCACCGCTGTCCACGATGATGAACTGGTCCAAGCCGTCCAAGTAGGGCAGGCCATCTTTGAAGTAGTTGGGATTTCTTTCATAGTGGTTGGACACGGCTTTGACCTGTTTGACGTGAATGAAGGGGCCGGAACCGACCAGGTCTCCCATTTCGGAGGTGGTTTGGAGCTTTCCGGCATCCTCCACGTGCTTGGGCAGTACTTTCAAGGTTTCCGAGCCCAGGGCCAGCAGGAAGGCCGGGGACGGGAATAGCGTTTTTATCTCGATGGTATAGTCATCGATGATTTGGGAGTCTTCGTAGTAGGCTTTCATCTGGACGGCGGTCGACACCGTTTCGCCATCCCTAATGGGTATGCACTCAGGGCAAGTGGCCGCCAGCAACATGTAAGCTACATCCTCGGAGGTCACCGGATGGCCGTCGGAGAACTTGGCCTGCTCGTTCAACTCGAAGGTGTAGGTCATTCCGTCCGCAGCCAGGTCCCAACTGGTGCAGAGATCGCACCGGATCTCCGTTGGGTCGCTGTTCTCCGGATTGTATTCAACCAGGCCGCTGAACATCATGGCCACGTTTTTGTTGTTGACAGTGGAAGCCAGCAGGGTTCTTTGTCTTACGTCGGCATAGTCCAACTGGGGCATTACCCCACCCCGAATTCCCCCCGCGACAACCTCAACGATGGGAGCCGATGTGGGCTGGGCCTGAACGACTGGCAGAGGGGTGGTGGCGACGACAATCTCTTTCACCACCTCTTTCACCACCTCTTTCACCACCGGGACTTCTTTGATGACCTCTTTGATGACTTCTTTTTCTACGATCACCGGTGTGGCGGCAGTCCCGCCGCAGGCGGCAGCGGTTACCAGGACCAACAATAACGGGGTTACAACCAATGCTTTGGGGCTTTTGAGCCAATGTCGCATCATCTACCTACCTCCAAGGGTCGTATTTTATGTTGCTCCAAATCCCCAGGACGATACTTCATGAAGCCGTCAGGGGAAGGGGATAATTACATCAAATGACCATTTTTCTACGAATTCTGGTAGTTATCGTCAGATAACCGAAAATTGCTGGTTTGCTTTCCGTTGGTTTTGCCTGAGAATCCCCCGAAGTTCTTGGTAATATATACTATCAAACAACGTGAGTCAAACCTACGCCGTCTCATCCGGACAGGCGCTCCAAAACCGGGTCTTGTTCCGGCCCGACTGCATGACCCATAAATTCATGGGCCCCAAAAGGACTTCTTTGTCGAGCGGTGCACCACCCGGCGGTGGTAGAGTCGAAGGACCCAATCACAACGGTCGCGACCTCCATCATTGTTCGCCGATAGAGCATGCTTATGAAGTATACATGCCAATGCGAGCTAGTAGTCAGTCAACTTTGGAATCAAAAGGGTAAAGGCGGTGAAGTTTGGATCGGGCGTCTTGGGTTTTGAACCGCCAGTTGATACCAGTTCGGGCGGCGTTGCGCTCCCGCACCAGCGCCTGGGTTTCCCGCCGGAGCGCCTGCTCGTCGGGGAGCCGCTGCTTCAGGCAAGAGCGGGACAGTACGCTGAACTCAATTTCCGCCATGTTCAACCAACTGCCATGCTTTGGCGTGTAGTGGAACTCCAACCGTTTGGCAATCCGCCGGGCCTCGGCAGCCGGGAACGTCTCGTACAGCGACGCCGCGCGGTGGGTGTTCAGGTTGTCTAGGACCAGACGCACCACCGGGACCTCCGGATAGGCTTCATCCACCAGCCAGCGCATCTGAAGGGCGAAGTCCTGCATCGTGCGCCGCTGGGTCACTGCCACCTGCCGCCATCCTGCCAGCGGCTCGCAGGCTAGGAACAGGTTTCGAGTGCCCTCTCGGCGGTACTCGTAGTCCTGCCGCAGGGGGCGTCCCGGCTCAGGCGGCAGTGGGGGCCGAGTCTCCGCCAGCAACTGGGTGGAGGTCTCGTCAAAGCAGACCACCGGTCGTTGGGGATCATATGGCTCGGCGTACAGGTCCAGCACGTCCTCCATGTGGGCCACGAACTCGGCGCTCACCTTGGGGATGCACCACTCCTGCTTCTGCCACGGCTTGAGAGCGTTTTTTTGAGCCGTTTACGCACTCCCTCGTGGGACATGGTGGACGCCAACCCCAGCTCCACCACCTTGCCAGCCAGCAGGCGCAGGGTCCAGTGGTCGTGGCCTTCCGGCGCTGGGCTGCAGGCCAGCGCGATGAGGTGGGCTTCGCCCCGGTCGTCCAGCTTGCGGCGCCGGTTGACCTGGCGCCGGTCCCACAGGGCCCCGTCCAACCCTTCCTCGGTAAAGCGCTGCTTAATCCGGTACACGGTGCCCAATGCCACATCTAGGGCCTCGGCCACCTTGGGAGCGGCCCAACCATCGTTGCTCTTGAGGAGAATCCGCGCCCTGGCGGTCACTCGGGCGGAGCTCTTCCCAACCCGAATCAGATTCTGGAGTTCTTCCCGTTGTTCCGGCGCCAACCGCACGGCGTACTTATCCCTGATCATCACCGCCACCCCCAACATCACCACTTCATCCCCAGCAGTATACGACTATCGGCCAGTTTCCTGTATGACTTTCAACATCACAGTTGACTGACTACTAGAGCATAACCCTTTGTTTTGTAAATGCTGTTAGCGTCTCCGCCTGCCATCGATCCAACGCCCACTCCGTCATTACCAGTCTGCTCCATCCACCAAACAAACACCGATTCCTGTCCCGTCCACAGCCCCGTTGCAGGACCGCCACCACACCCTACTCCGTTACATACGTGTGCGTGATAACCTCCCATAGATGGCCGTTCTCGCATTCGAAGTAGAAACCGCGACCTTGGTGCAGGTGGTTGATCTCCCCGTCCGTCCGCGAGCGCGGCCCGCTCCCGAAGGCGACTCCCTCGTCCTTGATCCGCTGCAGGACCGCGTCGAACTCCTCGTCCGAGGCCAGAAAAGCGTAGTGATTGGCGCGGGGACTGTCCGAGTCATCGAAGTCCAGGGTCAATATATCGTTGACCTTGACCGGCGCGAAGTGCCCCCAGGGGCCCTCGTACTTCAGCCCGAACATGCGGGCGATGAACTCCGCAGACTTCACCTTGTCGTAGGCGGGCACGATTGTGTGGTCCAGCTGCAAAGGCATTATGGTCCCTCTCCAGACAGCATCGTTCACCTGGAAAATATCAGGGAAGGAAGTGGGCCTGGATGGACTCGAACCATCGACCTCGGTCTTATCAGGACCGCGGTATCAAGCGGTCTCTATTCCCGTAGTTTGCCGACTCGCCGAAACGAGCGCCGCTAAAGCTGTGTAATTTCCCGGGTGCGGAGGGGACAATACCCGAACCTATCGGCCTGAAGTGCCACACGCCGCGCGTGCGACCGAGAGTCGGGCAGCGTATTCGGTTCCATGATTGTGAATTAACATCGATATATGGGGCACCCCCGAATTCTATAACCGCCAGAGTCATCCGGACGATTGTATCCGGCGTATCAAGGCGCCCACTACATGCCTGACGGTCAAGGGCGTATAATCAGGCAAGCAAACAGAGGTGTTCGACTAGGATCGACTCACTCTCCTAGAGGAAATCACGGTTCTTTGCCAGTCTTCGTAGCTGGCTTTGAGGGCGCGAACGGCTTCCAGCAACGGTGCCTTCTAAGCAGCGGGTCGCGGGTTCGAATCCTGCCTGGGACGCCAATATTCCCCCAATTTAGCTACGAATTAGCCTATTTCTGGCCCGACATTCCGCCTCACCGGGCGATTTTCTCATGCTAAAACCCATATCTGATACCCTGCCTTTCTACACTTCCCGGTTCCTCCTTCGGTTGCTTGCCTACCAGACAGCTCTCGTGAAGAAGGCAAGGAGAACCCCGAGAAAATACCAAGTGATCGGCTACAAATTCAAGGCCCATAACCAGACAGTAGGCAGGTCCCCGAAGACGGCGCAGCAGTACAACGAATCGTTAAACCCTGCTACGGATGGTTGCAGGGCGGAGGGATGTCCACCCACTTGGACTACCAGTGGGAGGACGAGGTTAGAGAGTTCATCTTATACAATCAGGATAGGAGGGGACTTTGGAGGGAAATCGTCTTGCACATTAGAGAATCGTAGGAGCGCGCTTCGGGCCGTTTTCACCTGGATATACCCCCGGAGCAACACCGAGGGGCGCCCCTCCAAGAACTGGAGCCTCCGGTCGTTATCGAAAAGGTGATCGAACCCTTAACCCACGAGCAGATCGCTAAGATTTTAGACAGCATGAATCCCAACACGGTGTTGGGCGCACGGAACAAGGCCATTTACTCCCTGATGCTGACACCGGCCTCCGGTTATTCGAAGTCGCCCACCTGAAAGACGTTGACGTCCACCTAGTATTACAACGACGGTTTCTATGACAGGGTGATTTTCGCGACCGATTTGGACCTGAACCTATTGCCATGAGCGTACAGCGATTTCTCGCTCGTGGCCGAATACGAAGGATAAGACACCATATTTGGCAATCCGTCGTTGTAATACTAGGTGTTGCGGGTCGAGGATGGCACACGCCCTGACGCTTGACAGGGCCACCGCCGGAGCCTAACTTAGGCCGAAATGCCAGACCATACCGGTCGGCCAACATTTGATATCGAGGTAGGACTGATGCCCAGGCTAGAACTGCTCAGCGAAGTGCAACGCAGTATGCTCCAGATGTTCCCCTGCATGGAGCACGACGACACACCCTGGACTCCTATGCGCAAGCCCCTGTCGGAGAGCAAGGTGGCGCTCGTTACCTCGGCCGGGCTGCACTTGAGAGACGACAATCCGTTCGTCATGGGAGGCGACTCTTCCTACCGTGTGCTTCCCAGCTCGACCCCGGTTGCTGATATCCTTCAGAGCCACGCCAGCATCGGCTTCGACCATACCGGCATTTACCGGGACATCAACGTCACCTACCCAGTAGACCGGGTGCGAGAGTTGGCAGAACAAGGCGTCATAGGTTCCCTGGGGGAAAACAACTACTCCTTTATGGGCGCGCTTCGCGACACCTCCGAAGTGGTGGAGCAGACCGGGCCGGAAGTGGCCGGGAAGCTGGTGAATGAGGGAGTGGAGGTCGCCTTTCTGACCCCCACTTGACCCCTCTGCTCGCACGCGGTCAGCGTGCTTGCCAGGTGCTTCGAAGAGGCGGGGATCTCCACCACCGGGACCGTGTTCGTGAAGGAACACGCCGAAAGGGTGAAGCCCCCTCGCATGTTGTGGGTCCCCTTCGCCTTCGGCAACGCCATGGGAGAGGCTGGCGACACCAAACAGCAACACCAAGTTTTGCGGGCCGCATTGGACCTGTTGGACCGTAAACAGGGGCCCGTCCTTGAAGAATACCCCGACGACACGGCCCCGGAAGCGCTGCTTCAGGCTTCGGCGGCAGGCCGGTCCAACGGCGCTGCGAGCCTCAGCCCAGCGGACGAATTGACCTCGCTGCGTTCCTACTACGAACGTTGGGTGGAAAAGCACGACGGCCGAACCAACGTGGGCCTGTGCGGGGTGCCCCAACGCCGGTTCCGGGGCGTGGTCCGGTTCCTGGAAGGCTACGTCACCGGCGAGCAGCAGGACGCGCCGGACCGCCCCGAGGATGTGGGGCTTCCCCAGTACATACGCTACTGCGTGGACGACCTGAAAGCCTTCTATTACGAGGCCAGGATGGAGCAACGCCCCGATGCCGCCGCAGACGGCATACACGAGTGGTTCTGGGGCGAGACCGCCTTGGGGCAGCTAATAGTAGACCTTGCCGCAAAGATGGGCGAGTCGGAAGACCGCGAGACCAAGGCCATCCCCTACGGCTTGGCGCGGTAGAGGGGAAGGCAACGGGACTTGTCGGGCGCGGGGTGACGAGGTAGGCACCACCTAGCTAAACAGAGTATCCAGCTTGTCCAACAACCGCCCTACGTCCTGAAGCCCATCCCTGACCATTTGGCTGGGAAACGCATCCTCGTGGAAATTGATATGCAGTCCGCTCGTGGCGAGGAAAAGCGTGGAAATTTCCTGGTCACCAGTCTCGTTTACAATTCGGCCCATAATTTGGTAGAGCAATCGGTGATTATTGTGCTGCCAGCCCCGTTGCTCTGCCACGGCCTTGACCATTTGCGCCGCCGCGCCCCAGCCCTTTTCCGAGGCCTGCCGCAAGTCCCCGGCTTCCCATTCCTCCATGCCTTGGGCCAACAACGGCCTGCTGGATTCTCGATAATGCTGTACTTGCATTCCTGGTTGTCTCTCCTCTCCAATACACGGCGACGACACGCCGTGGGCATCAATTATACATCGACCTGCTACGAGGCGGCGGCCCTTCCCAGATTGAGGGCCAACAGCCGCTCCAGAATCTCAGAATCCGTCAGGTCGTGAGGCCAGCCGTAGGCGTCCAATACCGCCTTGTCCAACCGTTTATGGGCGAGTCGCAGCCACGTCGGGCGAGAGTTGTAGAGATTGGTCAGGGTCCGTTTCTTTAGTTCGGATTGTGAGATGTTAGGCGGGTTGAGCCAACCCTCTCTGAGCCGGTCTAGCTCCTGTGCCTCTTTTGAGATGGTCTCTCGTTGTTCATCATTTGGCGTTGGGAACGGAAAGGTTTCGAAGGTCGCGGTATGCGAATAACGAGGACGTGATTCTAGCTGCGTACCCATTCTCAGTGCCCAAATCTCATGAATGTGGGAATGCAGCACGCCGAAGGTGTAATCATCTTCCCGGGCGATGGCGACGACGTTGCCGTCGGGGAGAATCTCAGTGGGCAGAAAGACGAAAAGACGATGCTTAGCCACCCGGGGCGTCGCGATGTATCTTTCCAGGTTCGTCACCGCCTGTCGGAAATCCCGTGCTGTACGTCCATGAACCCACCAACGTCGTCTTTCCAGCAGGTTTCTCACGGTATCACGGAATGGCTTTACGTGCAGCTTAATATACTCGAAAGGCATCTCATATTGTGAAGCATCATATTCGTCCACATTCATGTCGAAGTCGATAATCCACATGTTGCGGGGGCGTCCTGTAATATCAAGCGCGTTGACCCCACGACGCAATACTTCGGAGTTCGGTCTGCCATTAGGATTTCCAGTTGCCATCAACAAGGCAGACGCAGTTATATGAGGAATCTCGAATTTCCCCTTCTTCATGTCCCCAATGAAAGATATCCCGCCATTTTCAACAAGTCTCTTCGCTACAGTGAGGTCAACCCCTGCGCTTAAGTTCGAGTTGATGGCGGCAACATCTTGAGCATCTAATAGTCGTTCTTTCTGTGTTCCATCGTCAAAGCAAACTATAGAAACATGCACTGCGGCTCCATCCAAGACCCACGGATGGTCAGAGTATGCCTCGAATATATCGCCGGTGGCCTTTATCCGCTCCAGCACACGGCGGTTAGCTCCTCCGCGAATTCCCTGAGTCGCTAAAAGTCCAACACGCTTTGCGCGATTATTTTCCACCATTTGGCGCGATTTCTCGAACCAGTAGCAGCAGAAGTCGCTATAGTTGGGGATGCGGTTTCCGAAGAGGTTGAAGAGCGGTTCAGTGTAGGCGTCTTTCAGATTGCTTCGAATTAGTTGACTACCGAGGAACGGCGGGTTGCCGATGATGAACTCGGCGTCGGGCCATTCGGCTTCCCGCGGGTTGTCCGTATCGCCGTCGGCAAGGATGGCGTCCGTCCGCTTGATGGACACCAGCGGGGTCAGAATCGGGCTGTGGTCGTAGGGGAAGCCGTTGTTCTGGTGCCATTGGATGTAACCGATCCATAACGCGGTGCGGGCCAACTCAGCGGCGTATGGGTTGATCTCAAGCCCTAGCATTTGGTCGGGCTTCACCGTGGGCGCCAGGCCGGGCCACCCATGGGCCGCCGCGAAGTCGATGACCTGCTTCTCCAGGTCCAGCAGGCGCCGCAGGGCCAAATACAGGAAGTTTCCGCTCCCGCAGGCCGGGTCCAGCACTTCAACCTCGAAGAGCCGCTGTTGAAATGCCCTGAGTCTCACCCGCGCTGCGTCTACCTCGTCTTCGATAAGAAGGTTGCCAACCTCCTGTTGAACGGCCTCCCACTCAGCTCTCAATGGGGCCATCACCACGGGCTCCACCACCAGCATGATATCCTCCGCGCTGGTGTAATGGGCGCCCAGATGCGCGCGTTTGGACGCATCCAGCGCCCGTTCAAACAGCGTGCCGAAAATCGAGGGTTCGATGTTCCGCCAATTCTTCCTAGTGGCTTCGACCAGCCGAAATAATGCCAACTCGCTCAACTCCACCGGGTCTGCATCGCTGAACAGGTCTCCGTTGGAGTAAACGATCTGAGTGGTGCCGAACATGCCTCCCTGGGCCATTAGCCTAAATAGGTTCCGAACAGCCTGGTCAAAATGCGAGGGGTCGCGGAAGTACGTGCGCACGATCTCGGAAAAAGGGGACCCGGAGAGCAACCCGGCGTCTTCCGCGTAGAGACAAAACACGATCTGGTTGAGGTACCTGGCGAGTTTTTCCGGGTCTTCGGTGTGCTGCTCCATGTCTTCGACGATGGCCTGGAAGAGGTCGGCAGTCTCCTTGGTCACCGTGTCCACCGAGCGGTCTGGACGCAACTCCGCCGGCGAGAAGAAAGCGAACCGGAGCTTGTCCAGGTTTGCGGGTTGGTCCAACTCAACGACCGCAAATTCGTGCCGCACCGTCTCCATACCCGGAAAGTTGGTCTGTATCCAGATTGTCTCGAACGAGGAGACGATTAGCAGCGGAGGCGTCTTCAAATGCACCTGGTACCGGAGCAACTGGAGCAGGGCGTCCGGAAGTTCGGCGTCGCTGCCCTTGAATTCCCAGCCGAATGAGCCTTCCAAATAGGCGTCAGCGAAACCGCCGGGCACCCACTTTTCAAAAGTGAATACCTCTTTGTCCCCGTAGTCGACCGGGGTGGGATGCCCGGCCAAGGCGCAGATGTCCAGGAACATCTCCTGGGACGCCTGCTTCTCGCCGAATTCGACGCCGCGCCACTTGGCGACGAACTGTTCTGGAGACATTCGGGGCAACCCGGGGGATATGTTGAGGCTGGAGGTCATGGGGTTAGGACCCCTACCGCCGCGCCAGGTTGGTTACCAGGTTGTAGATGAACCAGCCGTCGCCGGTGGCGAATGACTGGGGTTTGGCGGTCTGGGCGTCGCGCATGATGCCGATGCCGTCGGTGTAGGGTTCGAAGGAGACGATCTTGTCGTAACGGACACGGAAGCGTTTTCGCGGCCCGTGAAAATAGACGTGCTTGGTGGTGACTCCCAGCAGCCCCGTATCCACGTGCGCCGTCTCCTCCCACTCCACCGCCTGGCTGCGGAAGGAGCTGGGACGGTAATACAGCCCCCTGGCGACCCGGATGCTGAGGCCATGGCTTGTGCCCCGCCGTTCCCTCCGGGTCCTGGTCTCAATGTATTTTGCGCCGTCAAAAACCCAGACCAATTCTTCTGATTTCATCAGGTTAAAGGGGGTCTGGATGTTGGGGTCCAACCGGCTGGGTACCAACCCCTCGGCGGCCTCGCGGATGACCGCCGCTTCGATCATGTTCCGATGAGCGCCGTTGGAGTCCACGTCCCTGGCCGAAAGGTCGAAGTGGTGGAGGTACCGCACCAGGGCCGCTTCCTCGTCCAGGGTGAGCATCCCGTCTTCCAGCGTGCCCTCCACCGCCGCTTCCCATGCTTGCACCAGCAGGCCGCGTTGGTCGCGGCGGGATAACCCGGACCCCTCGAGCATCTGCCCCAATTCACGGAGATGGGTCTCGGCGCCGGAAACGGCCAGCGCAGCCAACCGGGCGTCCAGCATCAAGCGGTCGCGGGTGGCCCCTTCCAGCCTGGCGTCCGAGGCGCGGGTATCCTCCCGGGTCAGGGCCAGACTGTCACGGAACTCGCGAAGGCGCGTCTCCTCGTCGTGGGTCAGGACACCGTCGGCCAGGCTTTCACTCACCGCCTGGTTCCAACCCGCGACTATGGCCGCTTGGATGTCGGATTCGCCCGCCAACGAACTCTGGGCGATCGCGGAAAGGCTCTCATAGAGCGTTGCCTGGTTGAATTCTGGGGAAGCCGCCGCCCGGGAGGCGAGGGACCGCATGTCGCGCAGTCCTTCCCGGTAATTCACCTCGCACATGCCGTGCTTGCTTCGCAGAAACCCGGCCTTCTGGCCGCAATACTTGCAGTTACCCACCGTGGACCACCGTTCCCATCGCGATTGGCCTCAGGCGTCGTCGGCGACACCAACGGCTTGCCTCTCCGCGTGGGCGCCGTTGACCAGGTCCTGAATGTAACGTCCGGTGACCGATTCGGGCATCCCGGCCAACTCCTCCGGCGTGCCCGTGGCGATGAGTTCGCCTCCCAGGTCTCCCGCCCCCGGTCCAAGGTCGATGATCCAGTCGGCGTTCCTGATAACGTCCAGGTTGTGCTCGATCAGGATCACCGTGTTTCCCGCATCAACCAGCCGGTGCAGCACCCGCAGCAGGGCGGCGCAGTCTTCGAAGGACAGGCCCGTGGTTGGCTCGTCCAGCAGGTAGAGGGTCTTCCCCGTGGCGCGGCGGGAAAGCTCCGTCGACAGTTTTACACGCTGCGCCTCGCCGCCAGACAGCGTGGTCGCGGGCTGGCCCAACTTGATGTAGCCGAGGCCGACATCCCGCAGGGTTTCCAGCTTGGGCCGGATGCGCGGGAAGTTCTCGAAGAACCCCAGAGCCTGGGCAACCGTCATGTTGAGGACATCGGCAATGCTCTGACCTCGGAGCGTGACCTCCAATGCCTCCCGGTTGTACCGGCTGCCGTGGCATATCTCGCAGGGAACAGTCACGTCGGGTAGGAACTGCATCTCGATCTGGTTGTAGCCCTCGCCCCGGCATGCCTCGCAGCGGCCTCCCTTGACGTTGAAGGAGAACCGGCCCGGCTTGTAGCCCCTCACCCTGGCTTCGGGCAGGTTGGAGAACAACTCGCGGATGGGCGTAAAGGCCCCGGTGTAGGTGGCTGGATTGCTGCGGGGGGTCCGTCCGATGGGAGACTGGTCGATGTTCACCACCTTGTCGATGTTCTCAATCCCAACCACTTCGTCGTGCTTTCCGGGTAAATCCCTGGCGCGATAGAGAATCTGGGCCAGCCTCTTGAACAGGATGTCGTAGATCAGCGTGCTCTTGCCCGAGCCGGACACGCCGGTAACGCATACGAGTTGGCCCAGGGGAAACTCGACGTCGATGCCTTTCAGGTTATTCTCGCGACCGCCGAGGATGGACATGGTTTTGCCGTTGCCTGGCCGCCGTTCCTCCGGAACAGCCACCTTCTTCCGTCCGCTTAGGTATGCGCCGGTGAGCGACTCCGGGGCGTCCATTACGTCCTGGAGGGTGCCCGCCACCACCACGTTCCCGCCGTGCTCTCCCGCGCCGGGGCCCAGGTCGGCGATGAAGTCGGCGGCGCGCATCATCGCTTCGTCGTGCTCTACCACGACCACCGTGTTGCCCATGTCCCGCAGGCTGCTCAACGTGCCGATGAGCCGGTAGTCGTCTGCTGGGTGCAACCCCACCGTCGGCTCGTCGCAGACGTAGAGCACGCCGGTAAGCCCAGAGCCGATTTGTGTAGCCAGGCGCACCCGCTGGGCCTCGCCGCCGGAGAGGGTGCGGGCCGTCCGGTCCAGGGTCACATAGTCCAGACCGATGTTTTCCAGGAACCGCAACCGTCCTTCGATCTCCTTGAGTATCTGGTTGCCGATGGTCTTCTGGCGCACCGTCAGCGTGGGGCCGGAATGCTTCACCGGGGCGTCAGGATCTATGTCTTGCACCCAGTCCAAGGCTTGCCCGATGTTCCTGGCGCAGACGTCCATAATTCCCGACTCGCAGACCCTTACGGCCAGCGCTTCGGGACGCAGACGCTTGCCCTCGCACGCACGGCAATTTCGCGCCGCCATGTAACGCTCGATGTCCTGGCGCGTATGGTCCGACTCGGTTTGCTTATAGCGCCGCTCCAGGTTGGGAATCACACCCTCGAAGGACGTGTCCCAACTGTAGGTGCGTCCCCGGTGGGTGCGGTGGCGAACCGTTACTTTCTTCGTTCCGTTGCCGTAGAGGACCAAGTCAAGCTGCTCTTTGGTCAGGTCTTTCACCGGCGACTTGGCCGAGAATCCGTTGGCCTCGGCGATGGACTCCAGAACGCTGACGTACCAACTGCTGGCCGGGCCGCTCCGCGACCAGGGGGCGATGGCTCCCTCGGTCAACGACAGGTTTTTGTTGTGGACCACCAGTTCAGGGTCTATCTCCAGCTTGTAGCCCAGGCCGGTGCAATCGCTACAAGCCCCGTGGGGGCTGTTGAAACTGAAGGTCCTGGGCTCGATTTCCGGCAGGCTGGTCCCGCAGCGGACGCAGGCGAATTGTTCCGAGAAGACCAACTCCTCACCGTCTTCCACATGGACCTGCAACACGCCATCGCCCTCTCTAAGGGCGGTTTCCACCGACTCGGCGACCCTGGTCATCTCGGTGTCTTCCCGGACGATCAGCCGGTCCACCACGATCTCTATGTAATGCCACTTTTGCCGGTTGAGGTTAAGGTCGCCCATCTCGTCCAGCACGTGGACTTCGCCGTTGACCCGGACTCGGACGAACCCGCCGCTTCGGGCCGTCTCGAAGACGTCCTTGTGCTCCCCCTTCTTGCGCCGGATCTTAGGAGCCAGGAGCAAGAGGCGGCTGCCTTCGGGCAAGGACATTATCGCGTCAACGATCTGTTGGATGGTCTGCCGCTCCACCGGCCTGCCGCACTTGGGGCAATGGGGTGTTCCGACCCGGGCGAAGAGCAAGCGCAGGTAGTCGTAAATTTCGGTGACGGTGCCCACGGTGGAGCGGGGGTTATGGGAAACGCCCTTTTGGTCGATGGAGATGGCTGGCGAAAGCCCCTCGATGTAGTCAACGTCGGGTTTGTCCATCCTGCCGAGGAACTGACGGGCGTAGGCGGAGAGAGACTCGACGTAGCGGCGCTGTCCCTCGGCGTAGATCGTGTCGAAGGCCAGCGAACTCTTCCCCGACCCGGAAACGCCGGTGATGACCACCAGCTTCTCCCTGGGGATGGTCACGTCGATATTTTTAAGGTTGTGTTCCCGCGCGCCCTTGACGTGGATGAATTCCTGGGGCATAAAGACCCACCTGCCACACTATGATTCTGAGCCCATTTTAGCACCCGAAGGGATGTTTGGGGGCAGGCGGTCTCAGTTCGAGGTATCCCCCAGTGGTAATGTCGAGATCAGCGCGACCGTCTGCCCCGCAGGGTCATTCGATTATCGGCCCAATTGTCCGAACCGGAATTCACAGGATTATGGGATTAGCATGATTTCCAATCATATAAATCTCGGAATCGGAGAAAGCACAGTTCAGACGAACAATCGAATGACCCTAGTCTGCCCCGCTGATCGGTTGGGCGGCGTCATTCCAAAGTGTATACTGTTACCGATTGGGTAACAATATTTGGGGTGGTATGGGTGGAGGTTACGTTCCGGAGCAGGAGGCTCCAGCGAATATTCAGTTCGGAGAGTGAGCTTCAGCGCGAATATGGGTCCAGGATGGCTCGGTCCATACAATTGCGCCTCGCAGCCCTGGACGGAGCCTCCAACCTGACGGCTGTAACCTCGCTCCGTGCGTTTAATGCTACACCTGCTCACGGGAAGACGCGGCGGGCAGTTTGGAATCGACCTCATACATGCCTTCAGACTGAATATCATCCCCAATCATGTTCCTACCCCGATAAGCGAGGACGGAGGAGTCGATACGACCCGAGTGACTGCAATCACGATACTTGAAGTGGTTGACTATCACTGAGGGGCAAATAGACATGAAGATCGGAGGGCATCAATACAGTCCAGATTATGCGGTTTCACCGGGAAGTGTTCTCGAGGAGGAGCTGGAAGCAAGAGGAATATCCCAAGCCGAGTTCGCCCGGCGCTGCGGACGCTCAGCCAAGCTTATCAGCGAGATCATCGCGGGAAAGGCTCCGGTCGAACCACTGACGGCAATCCAATTCGAGCGGGTTCTGGGAGTAGAGGCCAGCCTTTGGCTGGGTATAGAGTCCAACTATCGGCTACGCCTAGCCCAATTGGCCGAAGCGATCAAATGGGTCGAGTCCGTTGGTTGGGCGAAGACGTTTCCGATTAAAGAATTAACAACCCGAAACGCGATTCCCAAACCTGTGTCGGACCAAGATGCGGTATCCAAGTTATTATCCTTTTTCGGCGTTGGCTCCGTGGATGCCTGGAAGGTAAAATATGCGTCGGCCAACGTTGCCTACCGCCACTCTCCGGCGTTCGGGAGCGACGAGGCTATCCTGGCAACGTGGCTCAGACTCGGCGAGGTTGAAGCCGAAGGGACCGACTGCGCCAATTACAACGAGGCAACTTTCAGAAGAAACCTGGGGCAAATACGTAGCCTAACGGGAGGTCCATTCCTCGATAGTTTCGGAAAGGCGCAGGGAATCTGCCGGGAGTCCGGGGTTGTTTTGTCGGTCGTCAAACCGTTGCCGAAGGCGGCCATCAGCGGCTCCGCCTGGTGGGTATCGCCACGCAAAGCGATGATTCAGTTAAGCGCCCGGCATTTGACGGGCGATCACCTGTGGTTTAGTTTTTTACACGGGGCCGCCCACCTCGTTTTGCACAGCAAAAAGAACGTCTTTATTGATGCAATTAGGGACAAAGGGCAAGACGATCACATCACGGACGCGGATGTCGAGGCTGACACTTGGGCGGAGGATTTCCTCGTTCCCCGGTCTGACTGGGAGAGATTCGTCGCTTCTTCACTACGGGCAGAGCGGGCGGTGCGGCAGTTCGCCGACAGGCAGGGGATAGCTCCGGGACTAGTAGTTGGACGCCTGCAATACGAGGGGCATTTGGCATGGAGGAAGCTCAACTTCCTAAAGACCCGCCTCAGGTGGCCTTAGCCCGCCGGTCGAAACGCTAGAAAATCGGACAGGTACTCAACCAACCACTCTTCCTGTGTACTGGAGATCGCTTCACAAGAAAGGGGCAGGACATCCGTCCCGCCCCCTCATTACGAGCCTCTCTATCCCTGTTCTACTCCATCCCCAACTCGTGGGCCGCGGCCCCGATGACCCGGTCCAGGGCCGATACTATGTCGTCGATCTCCCCAGCGGTTACGCAGAGGGGCGGGGCGATGTTGGTGATCTCGCCGCCTCGCAGGAGTATTCCGTTTTCGGCCAAGGCCTGCGTGATTCGGGAGCCCAATTCCGCTTCTGGCGGGAATTGCTCTTTTGTCTCACGGTCCTTGACCAGTTCAAGGGCGCAGAAGAGGCCCAGCCCGCGGGCGTCACCAATGATGGAGTGCTTCTCCTTCAGTTCGTTTAGGCCGTCCAAAAGGTAGGTCCCCATGCGGGCCGAGTTCTCCACCAGGCCTTCATCCTCCATGATCTGGATGTTTCGCAGCGACGCGGCGGCGGCTACGGGATGCCCGCCGAAGGTTATTACGTGGCGGAACGCCGCCCGCTGGCTGCCTATGAACGCGTCTGATATGGGCTTACGGGTGATCGCCGCTCCCATGGGAATGTAGCCGCTGGTGATGCCCTTGGCTACGGTCATGATATCCGGCGTTACTCCCCAGTGCTCACAGGCGAACATCTTGCCCGTGCGTCCAAAGCCGGTGATCACCTCGTCAGCGATGAGCAGACAGCCGTGGCGGTCGCACACCTCCCTCAGCATCGGCCAGTAGTTGTCTCCGGGCACCACCGCCCCATAGGGGCTGGCGATAGGCTCGGCGACCACGGCAGCTACCGAGTCCGGGCCCTGGAACTTGATGATGTCCTCGATGGCGTTGACGCACTTCTCGGCGCACTCCTCGGGGGTCGTGCCGCCGTACTCGCACCGGTAGGGATTGGGCTGCGGCCCGTGGAATACCCCACCCAGCAAAGGCTCGTAGTCTGTTTTGGGGAAGAGCGGCGTGCCGCCCAAGGAGAGAGTGGCGAAGGTCGCTCCGTGATAGGAGCCCTTGCGGCTGATGAACTTGTACCTTCCCGGCTCCCCCACCCGCTTGAAGTAGGCGCGCGCCAGCTTCATGGCCGTCTCCACCGACTCCGACCCGCCGCTGGTGAAGAAGCTGCGGGACAGGTCTCCGGGAGTGATGGAGGCTATCTTCTCAGCCAGCTTGATCGCGGGTTCGGTGGTCGTGCCGGCGGGCATGTATGTCAGCTTCAACATCTGCTCGTATGCGGCGTCAGCGATCTCGGTGCGGCCATAGCCCACGTTCTTCAGCCACAAGCCGGACATGGCGTCGATGTAGCTGTTGCCCAGGGCGTCGGTTACATGGACACCCTTCCCGCCGGTGAATATCTGGGGCTCCCCCTTCTCCGCCATGTCGCTGGGTTCCCTCATGTATACCCAAAGGTGTTCCAGCGCCGATTCTTGGAGTTGTTGGACCTCGGTAGCCGTGTGGGTGGCCATGATTTCTCCTTCGTGATTCGGAATGGATTGTTCACACGCACTTAGCATTAAGTCCCCTCTCCCACGGGGAGAGGGGTAGGGTGAGGGCAGTCCCCACTATGTGCCAACTTGGCTTTCGCCCGACGCTCCCCCTCATCCTAGCCTTCTCCCTCAAGGGAGAAGGGACTCCTAACGCGCTCCTAACGAAACTCAGGTAAGACCTCACTCGCCAGCATTTCCATCGCGGGCAACATTTCGGCGGCGTCTCGAGTGTTGGGAGAAACGACGATGCGCCGGACGCCAAGGTCCTCGAAAGCTCGGGCTTTCTGGAGTATCTCCGCTGCGTTGTCTCCCAGTGAGAATCGTCCTTCCCGGCCCTCTCCCATCGGGATGCTTACCGACACCGGCACCGCGGAAGGGTCTCGCCCGGCGGCTTCGGTACGTTCCCGCAAATAACGCATGGCCTGGCTCAATTCCTCGGGCGGCAGCGCGGTGGGATGCCAACCGTCTCCAACCCGCCCGGCCCGCCGTATCGCAGCCCGACTGGTTCCGCCGATGATCAGCGGGACCCCGGACTGCTGCGCCGGTTTGGGCGAGAATTTCATCCCCGCGAAGTTGCTGAAACGCCCCTCGAAGCTGGGGTCTTCCTGGGTCCACAGTTCCCGCATCACCGCGATGGCTTCGTCGGTGTATGCCCCCCTCTCGGCAAAGGGGACACCCATTACCTCCATCTCTTGCTCTATCACCCCAACGCCGATTCCCAGCATCAACCTGCCACCGGACATGGCGTCCAGGGTAGCCGCGGTCTTGGCGAGCCTGATGGGGTTGTGATAAGGAATCACCAGAACGCTGGTGCCCAGAAGAACTTTGGAGGTCGTGGCCGCGACGTAGCTCAAGATGGCCAGCGGCTCGTAGTAGGGCCGGTCGCCGATCCTATCGTAGACGTAGCTGGCGTTGAAGACATGCTCGCTGGCCCAGACTGAATCGAAGCCAAATTCCTCGGCCTGCTGGGCCAGGGTCAAGACGTCCTGGACGTCCTCCATGCCCTGATTGTTGGAGAGGGAAAACCCAAAATCCATCACTGGACCTCGTTAAGGACCGTAAATTACAAGGTGAGGCCAGTGTAACATTAGCCCCCCTGCGCCACAATTCCGACATCCGCTGGAGCTCCCTCACACTCCAATCCTCACTGACAGAGCGGCGAAGACTAACTTCTCCACCATTTGGTTGAAGCCATATTTAGTTTCGGTTAAGCTGTCGACGAAACCCGGTCTAGCAAGACCTATTCTCCGTAGGAGAGCACAGCATGACCGCCCAGACCACGACGGCAACCAGAATCCTCGGTAGAGACAGGGAAGAGCTGGCCAACCTGCTGCGGCAGCGGGTCAGCGGAGAGGTTAAATTCGACCCCTTCTCCAGGGTCCTCTACAGCACCGACGCCAGCATCTACCAGATGGAGCCGGTGGGGGTGGTCATACCGCGCAACGTCGACGACGTCCAGGCGGTCATGGAGATCGCTCGGGACAGCAATATCCCCGTGCTGCCCAGGGCCGGCGGCACCAGCCTGGCCGGGCAAACGGTAAACCACGCCATCGTCGTGGACTTCAGCAAGTATCTGAACCAGGTGTTGGAAGTAAACCAGGAGGAGGGTTGGGTCCGTGTGCAGCCGGGAATCATCCTCGACCAGCTAAACCGGCAACTCGCCAGCTACGGACTCCAGTATGCCCCCGATCCCACCACGTCCAACCGGGCCTGCGTTGGCGGCGGCATCGGCAACAACACCTGCGGCGCCCACTCCGTGCTGTACGGCAAGACCCTCGACCACGTTATGGAAGTCGACACTATCCTCTCCGACGCCTCCCGGACCCATTTCGGTCCTCTTGAAGCCCACGAGTTGGAAGCCAAACTCAGCGGCACCGGCTTGGAGTCCCACATTTACCGGGGCATTCGTTCCATTGCCCAGGAGAACCTGGCCGAGATCACCGCCCGCTACCCCCAGATTCCCCGCCGGGTCAGCGGTTATAACATCGACGAATTTATGACCGACGACCCCTTCAACCTCGCCCGGATGGTGGTCGGCTCAGAAGGGACCCTGTGCGTGGTCAGTGAAGCCAAGCTTAACCTGGTGCCTCGGCCCACCATGACCGCGGTTTCCGTCCTGCACTTCGTGGACATAGTCCGGGCCAGCGAAGCGACGAGAGAGGTGCTGAAGCACGGCCCTTCATCTATAGAGGTGATGGACAAGATCCTGCTAGACCGCTCCCGCGAGTCGCTGGGCCACGCCAGGGACCTCGACTTCATAGTTGGAGACCCGGGCGCGCTCCTGGCGGTGGAGTTCTACGGCGAGTCCGAGGCCGAGTTGAGGTCCAAGCTGGACGAGCTGGAACGTGACATGACCCAACGCCGCCTCGCCTATGCCTGCGTGAACCTGCTGGACCGCGCATCCCAGGGGACGGTATGGAACGTGCGCAAGGCCGGGTTGGGGTTGCTCATGAGCATCCACGGAGATGCCAAGCCACTTCCGTTCGTCGAAGATACCGCCGTGGACCCGGAGACGCTGGGGCCCTTCGTCGCGAGGTTCGATGAAATCGTTCGCAACCACGGCACCCAGGCCGCCTACTACGGCCACGCCAGCGTCGGCTGCCTCCACATTCGCCCGTTGGTCAGCCTAAAGAACGCTCAAGGCGTCGAAACCATGGTCTCCATCGCCGACGAAATCAGCGACCTAGTCAAGGAATACGGCGGCTCGATGAGCGGGGAGCACGGCGATGGCATCGTCCGAGGCGTCTGGACCGAAAAGATGTTCGGCCCCCACATAACGGGGCTCTTCCGTGACATCAAGCGGACCTTCGATCCCGACGGCATTATGAACCCCGGTAAGATCATCGACTGCCCGCCCATGACAGAGAACCTCCGCTACGGCCCCGAGTACAACGCCAGCACCCTCCCGGTACACCTGGACTTCTCCCTGGACACCAACTACACCGGGGCGGTGGAGATGTGCAACGGGATGGGCGCCTGCCGCAAGTTGGACGGGACGATGTGCCCGTCTTACATCGCGACCCGCGACGAGGAGCACTCCACGAGAGGCCGTGCCAACCTCCTCCGCGCCGCCCTGTCCGGCAAACTACCCGAAGGCACAATCACCGGTCAACGGCTCTACGATGCCCTGGACCTGTGTCTGGAATGCAAAGGTTGTAAAGCCGAATGCGACTCCGGCGTGGACATGGCCAAGCTGAAGTACGAGTTCCTGTCCAATTACCACCAAACCAACGGCCTTCCGGCCCGGAACAAGTTCTTCGGCAATATCAACCGTATCAACCGGATGGGCTCGAGGTTCGCTCCTCTGTCCAACTGGGCTGCCAAGAGTCCCATCGGCAAGCTGGTGGCTACCGCTATCCTCGGCGTGCATCCGAAACGCACGCTTCCTTCCTTCGCCGGTGAAACTCTTCCCAAATGGTTCCAGCGGAGGCGCGTAAATTCCATGCGGGGCGCCCCGGCATCAAACGGCGTTACCGCTAGGGGGACCGTGGCGCTCTTCAACGATACGTTTATGAGCTACAACTATCCCCAGGTTGGCATAGCGGCCACCGAGTTGCTGGAGGCGGCGGGCTTCAACGTGGTCCTGGCCGACGCTGGTTGCTGCGGACGGCCCATGCTGTCCAAGGGGATGATGAACGAGGCCGTGGCCGCAGCCCGTTACAACGTCGATCTGCTGCACGCCTATGCCGACCAGGGCATCCCCATAATCGGCTGCGAGCCGAGCTGCCTCCTGAGTTTCCGCGACGAATACCCGGAGCTTCTGAAAGACGACCGCTCCAAGAAGGTTGCGGAGCACGCCTATCTGATCGATGAGTTCCTCATGATGCTCCAATCCAAGGGCGAGTTGGACCTGAAGTTCCGCGACGAACCGAAGAAAGTCCTATTCCACGGCCATTGCCACCAGAAGGCGTTGGTTGGGACCGGCGCGTCCTTGGGGGCCTTGCGGTTGCCCCCCGGTAACCAGGTTGAGCTTGTGGCCGCTGGCTGCTGCGGCATGGCGGGCAGCTTCGGGTTCGAGAAGGAGCACTACGACATCTCGATGACCATCGGCAACGAGTCGTTGTTCCCCGCCGTCAATGCCAAAGGCGCGGACTGGGAAGTTGCAGTCATGGGCGTCTCCTGCCGCCAGCAGATCGAGCATGGCGCCAACCGCCCAGCCCGGCACCTGGCCGAGGTGTTGCGGGATTGTTTGGAGTAAAATCCCCCGGTAGCCTTCGGAGCGTTAGTCGACTAGAAACGTGGCCGGAAACTGGCTTCAGCCGGGTGGTCAGCTATACTTGAGCCATCAAGAAATAGCGAGGGCTTGAGCATGCTGGGAGAGCGGTCGGACCAGAGGGGCCTCTGGGAAGCAGACCGGTTGTATCTGGACCACGTGGGGCGGGACACCTTCTACGGTCTGCTGGCCTCGCTGCGGGGCCGCCTGTTCCGGGACCCCGATTTCGCCGGGTTCTACTGCGCCGACAACGGCCGGGACAGCGTGCCGCCCAGCCTGCTGGCGACGGCGCTCCTGCTCCAGTCCCACGACAAGGTGAGCGACGCTGAGGCCAAGGCCCGGGCCGACTTCGACATCCGGTGGAAGGTGGCCTTGGGGATTGAGGTGGAAGACCGTCCCTTCGCCAAGAGCACGCTGCAGGTGTTCCGCGCCCAGCTGATACTGCACGGCAAGGTGCGGGAGGTGTTCGAGTCCAGCCTGCGTTTGGCCCGGGAGTCGGGGTATCTGAAAGGGCGCGGGATGCGGGTGGCGTTGGACACGACCAACATCCTGGGCCGTGGCGCGGTGAAGGACACCTACAATCTGTTGGCGGACGGGATCGTCAAGCTGTTGCGGGCGCTGGCGGCAGTGGAGAAGTCCAGCGTCAAAGAATGGGCCAAGGCCCGGGGATATGAGCGGTACCTGGGTTCCAGCGTGAAGGGTGAGTCGGCCATCGACTGGAGCGACAAACGGGCGCGGCAGGCCCTGCTGGCCGAGATTGTGAGAGACGCCGACCGGTTGTTGGAGTTGTCGCGGCAGGCGCAGAGGGAATTGGGGGAGGATAGCGCTGAGCGGCAGCAGATAGTGGCGGCGGCGGAACTGCTGGGGCAGTTGCTGCTCCAGGACGTGGAGCGGACCGATGACGGAGTGAATCTCAAGGACGGGGTGAGCCGGGACCGGATGATGTCGGTGCATGACCCGGAGATGCGCCACGGCCACAAGAGCAGCAGTAGACGGTTCGACGGACACAAGGCGGCCATCGTGGTGGACACCGACTCCCAGCTGATCACCGCGGTGGAGGTATTGCCCGGCAACGCTCCGGACAACCTGGGATCGCTGGAATTGGTGGAGCAGAGCGAGGCCAACACCGGTGTGCCGGTGGAGGAAGCCATGGGCGACGCCGCCTATGGGGATGGCGATACCAGGCAGGCATTCGCCGATGCGGGACGCCGGTTGGTGGCCAGAGTGCCGGGACGGCCCGACCGGAAGCACTTTCCGAAAGAGGACTTCCATATTGACCTGGCCGCGGGCAGTTGCACCTGTCCCGCCGGACAGGTTACCCACACCATCGTGCCGGCGGGAAAGCGGACGGGTCGCACAGGGCGGGTCCACCGCTTGCAGGCCTTCCAGTTCGACGGGGCCGAATGTCGGACATGTCCACTGCGGTCCCAGTGCATCGCAGCCAAGGGGAGTAGGGGGCGGCGGGTGCTGATCCATCCCCAGGAAGCCCTGCTGCAGCAGGCCCGAGCGTTGCAGCAAAGCACTCATTATGACGAATATCGAGTGCGCCGAGTGGTGGTGGAACACCGGTTGGCCCGGCTGGTCCAGTTGGGCATTCGCCAGTCCCGCTATTTCGGCAGGGTCAAGACGCAGGTTCCAGCTGTATCTGGCTGCCACGGTAGCCAACCTGACCCTGGTGGCCGGGAAACTCGGGCGGTCGGGCCGTACCGGTGGCGGCGCAACAGGCCGCAGCGTCGTCCTCAATATTGTCCCCTTTGTTGTCGCCCATGCTGCGGCCAATTTCTGCGCGGTCCGGCTCGGACAACTGTGGTCCGTGATCCTGCTCACGTCGGCTTTATTGCCCAAATCCCCCTACCCAACCAGGACTTTTCGGCCCGGTTTCTAGGTGAAGTTCACGGAGTAATTCCACCATACGCGCCGGAGACCCGACCGTTCATTTAATGAACTGGACTGGATCATACGAGTAATGGATTATCCCGTTAGAGAGCATATCCAATCCGATGGGCGCATCCGGCGTTGGGGTCAAATAGCGGAATTGGGTGGAATGTATCTCAGGGTCGTCCTCTTGCCAGATGGGGAGACAGTGCACAACGCGTTCTTCGACAGGTCATTCACGGTATGAAGATCAAGTATTTTCAGGAAACAGATAGCCTCTACATCGAGTTCTTCGACGCTCAGATTGACGACACCAGAGACCTGGACGAAAACACGTTGCTGGACCTCGACCGCGACGGGCGTCTATGCGCCATCACGATTGAGCACGCCAGCGACCGAATGACGATCCCATCGTTTTCCTTCGAGCAAATCCCAGGCTGACCCCGATTGTGTCAGGGGTAACGCCGGCATCTCGGCTCCCGTTGCTCGGGAAGTGGGGAGCTCCTTTCCTAACCGGGCCCAATACTACTCTGTATAGCCGCCCGTCGAAAGGAGCTCGTCGTCCCGTGGGCCGGTCGATTGGATACCGGCGTCGCTCCCTACCCGCCAACCGGCACGGGCACACCCGCCTTCTTTAGCTGGATCGAACTAACTGACGTACGGGTCGTGATGAACAGGGTCTTCCAGTCGTCGCCGCCGAAACCTACGTTGGTGGTGGCCGGCGCGCCGTGGACGATCGTCCCGAGGTGCTTGACGCTGGGGGTCCAGGGGCCACACCTTGCCGGAGCAGCAGATGAGGCCACCTATCAACAGTGTATATATCAAGGGCGATTGGATAAACCGGAATCTCTCGGACGCCCTTCTCTTGCTCGCGATAGTATACCCATAGCATAAAGATGGCGGATTGGTCGTCGCTGACTATGGTAGCTGCAATCGAAATTCCTCAATACCAGGTAGCCGAATTCTGCCAGCGTAACCACATTCGGCGAATGGCACTGTTCGGGTCAGTGATACGGAACGACTTCACCCCAGAAAGTGACGTCGACGTGCTTGTGGAGTTTGAACCCGGGCGCACGCCAGGACTGGCCTTCTTCGCTATGCAGCGCGAGTTGACCGAGCTTCTCGGCAGGCAGGTTGACCTGAACACGGCTCAATGGCTGAGTCCGTATTTCCGCCAGGAGGTCCTTGAAGAGGCAGAGGAAATATATGTCTCGGCGTGACCCCCTCGTCTACATCCATCACATGCACGACCATGCCAGGGAAGCTGTGGAAATGGTCCAAGGGCGTGCGAGGCCTGACTTAGACACGGAAAGGATGCTAAATCTTGCCTTGGACGCCTGTTGGAAGTCATCGGAGAGGCCTCCAGGCGTATTCCGGATGAGTTTCGCTCCCGCTATCCGGACACACCATGGCGGGATATTGCGTATCTTAGGAACCGGCTAATCCACGCCTACGAGACCGTTGATTTCGATACGCTCTGGGAAATTATCAGGGACGACTTGCCCCCGCTAATCGTGCAGTTAGAATCTATTTTGGCAGAACATCCGTGACCCCGCAGCCGGGCTACCGGTAGCCCGGCTGTCTCGCCGAGTCTGGTCCACAGCGTCCCAAGCTCTCAAATAGGGCTAGACGGAACGAGTATCTACCCGCCAACCGGCACGGGCACACCCGCCTTCTTTAACTCGATTGAACTGACCGACGTCCGCGTCGTGATGAACAGGGTCTTCCAGTCGCCGCCGCCGAAGCCGACGTTGGTGGTGGCCGGCGCGCCGTGGACGATCGTCCCTAGGTGCTTGCCGCTGGGGTCAAGCACCCACACGCCCCCTGAACCTCCGCAATAGACGTTGCCATCCACGTCTATTTTCATGCCGTCGGGCACTCCGGGACGCTCACCCCGCAGGTCGGCGAATACCCGGTCCGATGCAAGGGCCAGGGTCCCGTTGGGCTGCATGTCGAACGCCCGGATGTGACCGCGCCGCGAGTCGTTGACGTATAGAATGCTCTCATCCGGCGAAAATGCCAGACCATTGGGTACGATGAAATCCCCAATCAGAAGCGTCAAAGTGCCGAGGTCAGGGGTGACCCGGTATACGCCGGAGAAACCCTGGTCGAACTGGGTTTGGGCCAAAGGACTCGTCCACGGGTCGGTGAAGTAGATGCAACCGTCGGACTTCACCACCACGTCGTTGGGGCGGTTGAGGGGCCTCCCCTGGTAGGAACTGGCAACCACGGTAATAGTGCCGTCAGGTTCTCGCCGGGTGACCCGGCGGCTGTCATGCTCGGAGGCCAACAGACGGCCCTGGAGGTCTCGGGTAAGGCCGTTGGCCCGGTTGGTCGGCTCGTGATATACCGACATCCCTTCGCCCGCGGACCACTTCATTCTGCGGTTGTTGTGGATGTCACTGAAGAGCAGGAACCCGCCCTCCTTCCACCATAGGGGGCCCTCCGCTGGACCCTGGTCACCCCCGAAACCGTCGCCCAACTCCTGGGTTGCCTGGTCCAACGCGACTATCTGCTCCAACTCCGGTGCGTGCTGCTCGATGGGCATCTCCGCCTCCTTATGGTTCAATGGCCTTTGGTTCGCTGAAATTATAGTACGAATCCGGGGCCAGGGAGCAGTTAATGGCCCTTAAACCCCGCCTCACACACTCCGTTTATCCTTATCATGGCGGAGGAGTGTCTGTAGGAGAGCCTAAGCAAGTGTCCGTGGTCAACACCAACTTGCCACGATTATGAGCAGTCAATATAATGGCAGCACTTGTTGACGGCTACCTGTGCGCCATCTGCGAACGCTTGTGGCGTGCCCCGCCGCCAATCAGACCGATTTCGCAGCCCTAAGCCGTCCGCGTCATCGTTCACCAGAAGGACTAACTAGCCTGATCCTAGCCGGAGCACCGTAAGGAGGAGACCATGGTCCAACAGTTGGCCCGACCCACAGACAAAGTAGAGGTCTATTGGTTTTCGGAGCAACCCAACGGGTACATCGACGACGAAATACTCGATCAGTACGATTCTGGGCGTCTCGGTTTCCCTAACACCCACTTCGATCCGGAAAAGGCCCATGTGCTGTACAACCAGTACCATGAACAATATGCCTTGGCCGACGAGGTGGGCTTCGACGGCATCATGTCCAACGAGCACCATTCCGCCTACTGGTGCATGAAGCCCGCCGTGAATCTTGACGCCGCCGTGATATCCAAGCTCACGAAGAACGTCAAGATCGCTATCCTAGGCAACGTCATAGCCATCAACGATCCCATCAGGATGGCGGAAGAAATTGCCATGCTCGACTGCTACTCCGGCGGCCGAATCATTTCCGGGTTTGTGCGCGGCGGCGCGGTCGAGAGCCTGCAGGGCGGTATTGACCCCACGGAAAACCGTTCCCGGTTTGAAGAGGCCCACGACCTGATCCTCAAGTGCTGGACCCAACCTGGACCCTTCCGCTACGAGGGCAACCACTATCACCACCGTGTGGTAAATCCCTGGGTGCTTCCCATGCAGAAGCCCCACCCGGACATCTGGTTCCCCGGCACCGGCAGCCCGGAGAGCGTTGTTTGGGCCGCCCAGCACGGCCACCCTTACATGAACCTGGGCGCGGCCCTTGACGTGACGATGTGGCTGAAGGACATCTACATCGACACCGCTAAGGAAGCCGGGTTCAAACCCGCTCCGGAGCACTTCGGTTACCTGCTCAAGGCTTTCGTCGCCGACACGGACGAGAAGGCACAGGAAATCGGCCGCCAATACATGTGGACCGAGCAAAACCGGATGAAGGGTCCCCGCGAACACAACGATCCGCCGGGTTACCAGTCTCGCCAGGCCCTTCAGGTCAAGCAGCAGCGCCCTGTTGGCCAGTTCGGCGGCGTGACCAACCGCATGACCTACGAACAGCAGCAGGACATCAACATCGTGATCGTGGGCAGCCCCGAGACCGTTACGCGCAAGCTGAGCGAAACCATCACCAAGCTCAACCCCGGCTACCTGCACATCTATGGCAACGAGGGCGCCATGCCCCATGAGGACGTGATGCGCTCCATCGAGCTGATGGGCAAAGAGGTCATTCCCGCGCTGCACGAGATCCAACTGCAACCCTACGAGTAGCGGAACCCGGCCCCACATTCGGGCCACGCATATAAGACCAGACCGGCCAGGCGCCCCATCAAAACGGAATGGGAAGCGCCTGGCCCAATACGAGGAGGCCTGTCATGGCGTTCACTCTTAATCACGTCCATCTCAAGACTCCGGACCCCGAAAAGACGGCTCAGTTCTACGTGGACAACCTCGGCGCGAAGATCGTCGGACAAGCCGGCGGCAACGGCGTGCGTCTGGACCTCCACGGCCTCACGATCAACGTGACGACGTTCATTGAGTCGCAGGCCCATGAGCAGAAATACGGGATCGAGCACATAGCGATCAACACCGACGATATGCCGGCCTTGGTCGACAAACTGAAGGCCAGCGGCGCCACAATCCTGGAGGAGACTACCGTGGGCAACGGCCGGAAGGTATGCTTCTTTGAGGGTCCCGACGGCGTCCACCTAGAGTTCCTGGAAGTTGCCGACTAACCACCAAGCAGCCTCATTCGACGGAGTGAATTGATGCTTTATGAGCTAAGGGTCTATTACACGAACCCAGGCAAATTGCCCCTTCTCAATGCGCGGTTCGAGAACCACACCTGCGGTTTCTTCGGTGAGCACGGCATTGGGATGCTGGGCTTCTGGACCGACGAGATCGGCTCCAGCAACAAGCTCACCTACATCCTCAGCTTCGACAGTATGGCGGACCGGGAAGATAAGTGGGCTTCATTCGGCGCTGACCCTCGCTGGCAGGAAGTAAGGGCGGAGACGGAGAAGGACGGACCCTTCCTCACGCACATTACCAATGCGTTCCTGCGCCCAACCCCCTACTCCCCCGAGCCTCAGGTCACAACCAAGGTCCAGGAGATGCGCGTTTACCATGCCATGCCCGGCATGTTGCCGAGCCTGAACGCCAGGTTCGAGAACCACACGATGCGCCTCTTCGAGAAGCACGGCATAACCAACGTCGGCTACTGGACCGAAGATGTCGGCACCAGCAATCAGTTGGTCTATATGTTGGGCTATGACGGCCTGGGCAACCGGGAAAAGAGCTGGGGCAGCTTCCAATCGGACCCAGACTGGCAGAAGGCGCGAGCCGCCTCGGAAGAGAACGGCCCACTGGTCAGAATGTCCCAGAGCAGCATCTTGCGCCCGACACAGTATTCCCCATAACAGCTAGCCGTTAGGCAGCCAAATCGATGTCGGGGGAGGCCGGGACACTGGCCTCCCCCTTATGCAACACTTCACGGGAGCGGCGCCGTCGATGGAACTTTCAGAAATCAGGCAACAGATTCCAGTATGCCAGCGCATGACATACCTGAACACGGGATGGTCAGGCCCGTCACCGGTCTCGGTAGTTGACGCTATCAAGAGACGGCTGGACTTGGAGATGGTCTGGGGCGGGGCAAGTCCGGACGTAGCGGAAAGTGGCCGCGCATTGCGTCTCGAGGCGCGGCAGGCCGTGGCGGGTCTACTGAACGCCTCTCCCGATGAAGTCTGCCTGACCAAGAACACCACCGACGGCCTGAACATGGTGATGAACGGCCTCTCCTGGCACGCCGGAGACGAGATCGTCTCATGCGACTTGGAGCACAGCTCGGTCCTAGTGCCAAGCTTCTTCAAGCAGCTCCGAAACGGGGCGGTTCTGAAGGTAGTCCATCTGGAGCCCGACGAGCCCCGGGAGAACATCCTGGCCAAGCTGGAAGACGCGCTGACCGACCGAACCCGGCTGGTGTTTCTCAGCCACATCGAGTACTCATCTGGACTGCGGCAACCCGTGGAAGAGATCCGCCGAATGACCAAGGACCGCGGCATCATGATGCTATTGGACGGAGCGCAGACCGCCGGTCACATTCAATTGGACATGAAGGCGATCGACTGCGACTTCTATTCCATACCGGGGCAGAAATGGTTGCTTGGCTCCGAGGGTGTGGGAGCCCTGTACATTCGGCAAGAGTTAATCCCTCAGGTTGAGCCGTTGGCGGTCTCTAGCGGTGCGGTGCTCCCCCATGACGCGCCAGACCAGTTCGAGCCCAACACCACGTCGATGGACAAGTTCAACGTGAGTTCCAGCAGTTCCGCCCTGCAAGCGGGACTGCTCGCGGCGGTCTCATTCATCCAGAGCGTGGGTGTGGATTCAATCGAGCAACGCAACCTTGACCTAGCGGCTTCCCTGAAGGAAGCCTTGAGCGAGACCCCCGGAGTCACCGTGCTCTCACCTCTGGACCGGCAGGGCTCGTCGGGACTGGTCTCCTTTTCCATAGACGGAGTCGAGCCCGCCGAAGTGGTGTCCTATCTGTGGGATGAACATCGCATCGCGGCCCGCCGTGTCGCGTATCCCCCCGGGGTCCGCGCATCGCTGCATTTCTTCAACACCGAAGATGAAGTTGACAGACTGATCGGCGCTGTCCGGCAGAAGGCCGGGGGGTCCTAGCCGGCTCGGACCAGCGCTATCCCTCGGGCGGCGGCTCCACCGATCCTTCGACACCATAATGCGTCAACCACCAGCGGGCGATGTCTATCCTGCGTGGGAACCAGACCCGTTCGTGCCTCTTCGCATATTCCAGAAATCGCGCAACCGCCCTGGAACGCGCGGGTCGGCCCGCGATCCGGCAGTGCAGCCCCACCGACATCATCTTGGGATGAGTCTCGCCTTCTTCATATAGACAGTCAAACGTCTCCTTCAGGTATTCGTAGAAATCGCCAACGCTGACCAGCCCGCCGCGCCAAAATCTGGCGTCGTTTGTCTCCATGCTGTATGGCACCACCAGCCACGGCTTCTCTTGGACTGTCACGTAGTAGGGCAAGTCATCGTTTAACCCGGCGCTGTCGTAAACGAACCCTCCCTCCTCTACCACAAGGTCCCGGGTGTTGACGCTGGGTCCGTACCTGGTGAACCAGCCCAGGGGCCGGACCCCGGTGGTCTCCTTCAAGGAGGCGATGGTCTTGGCGATGGAATCGCGCTCCGCCTCCCGGTCCATCAAATGGGACTCTTCCCAACGGTAGCCGTGGCCGCAGACTTCGTGCCCTCGGGATACGATCTCACCTGCCACCTCCGGGTTGCGCTCCATGGCCAGGGCACAGCAGAAGAACGTGGCCGGTACCTCATGCCGGTCCAGAAGGTCCATTAAACGCCAGACCCCCACCCGGCTGCCGTACTCGAAGAAGGACTCGTTATTCAGGTCCCGGTCGCCCGAAGGCACCGGAGATGGGACTTCGCCGTTTGTTTCGTGGTGCGAGTCGCCATCCAATGTGGAGTACTCCGCCCCTTCCTCGTAGTTCACCACCATGGATACGGCGATCCGGGCATCACCGGGCCATCGTACCTGCGGCACGTTCTTACCATAACCAACGACGTCGCGTTCCATCATTCTACGGCCTCCTTTCGACTGTTAGCCTTGCGCCCGACACTCGCCCGGACGCCTGGATAAGGTATACTTTTAATGGCGGATAGACTAGGATGAAGCCCCCTAGAGATTACATCTAGGCACGCGATTAAGCCCCGCGACAAGCGTGAACGTACCCGAACACACCTTCAGCACATGGATCCTGTACTGCGCATTCTACGTCTGTGCATTCGCTGTCCTGTGTTTAACTGCAGTTTGGAGTCTGGAGGGCTGGAATGCTAAGATCGTAATTCCCATGTTGGCCAACGTCACGAATGGTTCCATCGGAATTGGCCTTTCGGCGGCACTCACATGGGAGATAGGACGGTATGTTATGGTACTTGCAGCAATGTTGAAACGGAAACTCGAGGAGGAGGCCCGACAAAGAAGGATTGCGGCGGAAACCCGTTTGAATAAGCTTCGAGAGGAAGGCCGACAGGAAGGCCGACAGGAGGGCCGACAGGAGGGCCGACAGGAAGGCCGACAGGAAGGCCGACAGGAGGGCCGACAGGAAGGCCGACAGGAAGGCCGACAGGAAGGCCGACAGGAGGCCGACCCGACAGGAGGGCCAACAGGAGGGCCAACAGGAAGTGCAAACGGCGTGGGAGTCGTGGAACAGGAGGCGCGAAGTAGCGATAGCGAACAGCCTTCCATTCAACGACCCTCCCCCGTCACGAGAGGGAATGGAACAGACCGGGTCGGGCTAAACCTTCTTTTTTCGGTGTTCACGTCTTTGACATTTTGATAGGGCCATTCCGGGTCTCGATTCTCCCCTTATGACACCGGCGGCCGGTAGTGCGCCCAGGGCCTCGCCCCCTCGAACGCCGCCGACGCCTGTAAGACCCGCGCTTCCGAACCATGCGGCCCGATTATGTGCAGGCCGATGGGCATACCATCCGCCGAAAACCCGCACGGTACGCTGGACGCCGTCTGTCCCGTCATGTTGATCGGGAAAGTGAACGGCAGGAATCCCCAGAAGGGGTCAACTTCCTTACCTCCGATGACCGATGGCCGCTGTTCTATGGGGAACGCCGGCACTGCCATGGTTGGTGTGACCAATAGGTCGAACTCGTCGAAGAGATATTCCATCTGCCGTCGTAGCCGGTCCACTCTCAACAACGCCCTGGAAAGGTCCGGACCCGTAACCGTCGCGCCGTACTCGAATGTCCGCTGCCCGTAATAGGTGAAGTCCTCCCACCGTTCCTCAATCAAATGGCCGTAAGAAGTGTACGACGCCGTGGAGAACACGGTCCAAAAAGCCTCGAATGGGTCCTCGATGACGATCCCAGCTTCCTCCACCTGGGCTCCCAACTCCTGAAAGACCTGCACTGCGCCCTGAGTAACGTTGAGGACATCGGGGTCCACGCCCGCATACCCCAGGTCCGGACTCCAGCCAATCCGCATCCCGGCAACCCCATCACTCAGGCCGCTGGAAAAGTCCGGTGGCGCGCTCTTAATGGATGTCACATCCCTGGCGTCCGGCCCGGCGAGCGCTTGAAGCAACAACCCGGTGTCGGCCACCGTGCGCGACATGGGTCCGGACTGCGAGAAGTGGTTGGCGGAAGGACGGCCATACCCACCGTAGCGGGGCACTCGGCCCTGGGACGGCTTGATGCCGAATATTCCGCTGAAGCTGGCTGGTATCCTGATGGACCCGCCTCCGTCGCTGCCGGTGGCCAGGGTGCAGAGCCCAGACGCGAGAGCCGACGCCGCGCCGCCGCTGGAACCGCCTGGCGTGCGCTCTGTGTTCCAGGGGTTTCGGCAGGCGTCTCCCAGCTTGTTCTCCGTGGTGCCCGAAAGCCCGAATTCGGGAGTGTTGGTCTTACCCAGCACGATCGCCCCCGCATTCCGGACCCGTTCGACCACCACCGAATCAACATCTGGCGTCCGGTCCGCAAACGCCGCCGACCCCAGCGTGGTTGGAATTCCCTTGGTCATCTCAAGGTCTTTGATTGAGATTGGGATGCCGTGCAACGGCCCCAAGGCCTCTCCTCTCTGGACCGCTTCCTGGGCCGCCCTGGCTTCTGCCATTGCCTGGTCGGCGCACAATGCGAGATAGGCGTTCAACTTGGGGTTATGTTCTTCTATCCGGCGGTAGAAGAGCTCCACCAACTCCACTATGGACACTTCTTTGGTGTCGATAAGCCGCCTCAGCTCTGTGGCGGAGGCGAAAGCAAGTTCAGTCTCCATTGACGGTTGTCGTCTCCCTGTCTAGAATCCCGCTTATTATATCAGCCGGTATCAGCCAGCACGGCGGTCCACCACCGCTCATGGGAGTATACAGTTGCCGCTTGTCGGAATCATCGCCAACCCCGCGGCCAGTAAGGATATCCGCAGGCTGGTAGCCCAAGGCCGCGTCGTGCCCGACTGGGAAAAGGTAAACATCGTAAAAAGGGCGCTGCTGGGCCTGGAAGCCGTGGGGATCGACCACGTAGTTGCGATGCCAGACAGTTCCCAACTGGTTATGCGGGCCAGGGACGACCGGCAACTCAGCCTGAAGCTGGACCTACTGGAAATGCCCGCCTACTACACGGAAGGGGACACCGTCCGGGCCGCCGGCCTCATGGAGAAGGCGGGTGTCGAAGCGCTGATAACCCTGGGAGGCGACGGGACCAACCGGGCAGTGGCCAGCGGAAGCTGCTCCATACCCATGGTAGCCATCTCCACCGGCACCAACAATGTTTTCCCCGTGATGATTGAAGGCACTCTGGCCGGGCTAGCAGCCGGACTCGTAGCGCGGGGGGAAGTTCCTCTGGAGCACGTAGCTCAGACCAGTAAAACGGTGCATGTTTACGTCGATGGTGAGTTCCGCGATATGGCGCTGGTGGACGTGGCCCTTTCCAGGGAGAGGTTTGTCGCAACGCGGGCTATTTGGGACATGAGCACCATTTTTGAAGTCTTCCTGACCAGGGCCGAGCCGAGTTCCATCGGGCTATCGTCAGTTGGGGCGCGCCTACAGCCTTTGTCAATGGCGGATGACGGCGGCCTCTACTACTGCATAGGCTCCGGCACGGCGGACGCCGGGAGAGACTCTAGCGCCACCTCGGTGCTGGCGCCCATAGCCCCGGGGATCATATCCCGCGTCCCGATAGCCAACTGGCGAGCGCTGGCTACGGGGGAGCGCGTATCCGTAGAGTCGCGCAACTGCACGGTGGCTCTGGACGGCGAACGCGCCTTCAGTGTCAACATGGGTCAGTCCATCGAGATCGAGGTCCGGCGCAGCGGGCCTCCCGTGGTCCAGGTTGACGCGGCGTTAACCCTCGCCGCTCAAAGGGGAGTCTTCAACATCGGCTCTTAGACTCGGCCCTCCTCCCCTTCATTCAGCTAAGGACTCCCCCTGGAGAAATGTTTGCTTACTGGCATGGAACTCGCCATCGTCCTGTTCATCGTGGTCGTGGGCGCGACGGTCATGGGCACCCTGGGATTCGGCTGCGGCCTGGTCGTAGCTCCGGTGTTATTGCTGTTCGTGGAGCCTCAAGAGGGGGTGGTGATCGTCAACGGGCTGATCGGCGTCTTGGTGGGGATCATCGTAGTTCGCACTCGTAAACACTTACAGATGAAGTTGGTGGGGCCGATGTCCGTAGCGGGAATGGTGGGAGTACCCTTCGGCGTGCTGATGCTGGCCAACTTTGCTCCCACCGCCCTGCGCGTCTTGATCGGGTTATTGGTCCTTGCGGTGGGAGTACTCACCTTGTTTAACATCCAGTTGCCAATGGTAAAAAGGCCGTTTGCCGGTCCGGTGATCGGGTTCCTCACGTCGCTGTCCATTACATCGTTGAGCATCGGGGGTCCTGTGGTTGCGATTTACGCCGTTGCCCAGGAGTGGCCCGCCCAAACGGTCCGCACCACGTTGGCATTCTTCTTCCTGGTCTCGTACCTGACGGGGTTTGTCTTTTATGCGTGGTCGGGCCTGGTGGACCTACAAACGGTGGCAAACATCGGCGTGTTGGTCCCCGCATTGACCGTGGGATTAATCGTGGCGCACTTCCTGGTACGGCTCATAGACCAGCGCGTATTCCGCTACGCGGTCGTGACCCTGGTCATCGCAGGCAGCATGTCGCTGCTGGGGCGGGAGCTTATCGGATAGTATCCAGCCGGTCTACTCGCTCAGGTCGTGGTAGGCGGCCAACGCCGCGGTGATCCCGTCACCGACGGCCGCGCCCAACTGCCGGGTGGAGTCGGCCCTGGCGTCGCCGCAGGCGTAGAGCCCTGGGACTTTTGTCCGCATGTGGATGTCGGTGTAGACGTGGCCCAGCGGATCCAACTCCACCAGACCCTTCAGATAGTCGGTCTGGGGATGGAAGCCCACGTAGACGAACGCTCCGGCTGTAGGATAATCGTAGACCTCCTCGCTCTTGAGGTCCTTGACCCGCGTGGCTTCCAGGGCTTCGTTGCCAACGAACTGCTCAACCACGTGGCTCCAGAGGAACTTGAAGTTGGGCCGGGCAAACGCACGTTCCTGGAGTACCTTGGTGGCCCGCAACTCATCACGGCGGTGGATCACGGTGACCGAGTTGACGATGCCGCTGAGGTACAGACCTTCGTCGATCGCCGAGTCGCCGCCACCGATGACCACCACATCCTGCCCACGGAAGAAGTTCCCATCGCAAACGGCGCAGTAGGAGACGCCCCGGCCGGCATATTCGTCTTCACCTGGTGCGCCCAGCTTGTTGTGGGCGCCGCCCGTGGCGATGATGATGGAGCGGGTGGTGAATTCTCCATCGTCGGTGCGGACCAGCTTCACCGGATGGTCCAAGCCATCCAGACTCTCCACTTCAGCGTACTCGATCTGCGCCCCGAAGCGGACGGTCTGGGCTTCCATGTCGACGGCCAACTCAGGACCCTTCACCCCTTTGGGGAATCCGGGGTAGTTCTCGATCTCATCTGTGATCAGCAACTGCCCGCCAGGCCCCAGGCTCTCGAGGATAAGAGTCTTGAGCATTGCCCGGGTAGTATAAAGCCCAGCGGCGAGGCCAGCGGCCCCTGCGCCGAGGATAATCGTGTCGAATTCCGCTTCCATATTGAAAGGACGCCCCCTGTATGCTTAGGTGTCGTCTATCCTCCAGCCCGGACCCCACTACGGAAGTATTCTACTGTCTGGCGCAACCCGTCGTCCAGACTGGTCGATGGCCGCCAACCCAACTCTTTGGCCGCTCTGGCTGAATCGAGACTGATCCTGAACACGTCCCCTGGCCTTGATGGGCCATGTTCCGGCCCCCACCGGTAGCCAATTATGCTCTTCAGCGACTCAAAGACCTGGTTGACGCTGGTCATTTCCCCGGAGCCGATGTTAAACGCCTGGGAGTCACCCCGTTCTATGGCGCAGAGGTTGGCGTCGACCACGTCGTCCACGTACACGTAATCGCGGGCATGGCTGCCGTCGCCGAAAATGGTGGGCTGTCTTCCCTCCAGCATAGTCTGGGAGAAAATTGCCACGACGCCCGACTCGCCGCTGGGGTCCTGGCGCGGCCCGTAAACGTTGCCGTAGCGCAGTATGGTGTAGTTTAGCTGGTAGAGCCTATGATAAAGCTCCAGGTAGAGTTCCGCCACATATTTGGATGTCCCATAGGGCGAAATCGGTTCTATGGCATGGTCCTCAAGGCATGGATTGGACTCCGGATCGCCGTAGAGCGCGCCTCCGGTGGAAGAGTAGATAAACTTGTCGATGCCGTAGAGACGCGCCGCCTCTAGCAGCCGGAGCGTTCCCCCAACATTGACGTTTGCGTCCAGTATGGGGTCCTTGGTGGAAGCGGGTACGCTGGCCTGGGCCGCGAGGTGAAAAACCAACTCCGGTTGCTCCCGGTGGATCACCTCGGTGACCGAGCGGTCGGTGATATCCCCGTGGTGAAATTTGGCCGCCGGATTCACGTTCCTCAGCTTCCCGGCGCTCAAGTTGTCCAGCACCACCACCCGGTAGCCCAGCGTGAGTAACCGGTCTACCAGATGGGACCCGATAAACCCCGCTCCCCCTGTCACCAGGGCCGTCCTGCCCTTTCCCTCAGACAATCCTCATCCCCTCGTTGGCGCGTCTGTGGAATTAACCGCCATGATAAGCCCAAGGCCAGCATAGCACAATGGAAGTGACTGTTCAGACTCGATGAGGCGGATTGGCTGAATCTCACATCGGTCATCTCTGTGATAATCCTCATAGCATGTCCCGCCCCCGAAATCCGTCATTCCCCCGCAATCCGTCATTCCCGCGCAGGCGGGAATCCAGAAATGCCAATGATAGTGAAGGTCGCTGGTTACAAGGGTTTCTGGATTCCGGGTCAAGCCCGGAATGACGAGCTTGGAGTAGGAAGGACACATCGAGTCTGAACTGTTACTAATGGGACTGTCTGGCCCCACCGCCCCTTGTATGATAGAGTGGCATCCGACCGCACAGGGCGGTTACCGACCATGTCAAGGAGAAGAGAACATGCCCGAACACATAGGATTCATCGGCCTCGGAATTATGGGAAAACCGATGGCGAAGAACCTGCTCAAAGCCGGTTACTCGCTGACCGTCTACGACATCGTGGGCGAGCCCGTCGAAGAATTGGTCACCGAAGGAGCCACCGGCGCGTCTTCCAACAAGGAAGTGGCCGAAAGCGTGAACACCATCATTACGATGGTCCCAGATTCAGCCGATTCGGAAGCGGCCATCCTTGGCGGCAATGGAGTGCTGGAGGGCGCGCGTCCCGGCTCGGTGGTCATCGACATGAGCTCAATCGCCCCGCTGGTCTCCCAGAAGATCGCGGCCGAATGCGCCACGAAGGGCGTGGAGATGCTGGACGCCCCTGTCAGCGGCGGCGAACCCGGCGCGATCAACGCCACCCTGGCCATCATGGTTGGCGGCAAGCAAGAGGTCTTCGACAAGCACTTCGACCTCCTCAAGACCATGGGAACCAACGTGGTGCTCACGGGCGAGGTCGGCGCAGGCGGCGTAACCAAGCTCGCCAACCAGATATGCGTCGCCGCCAACATCGAGGCGTTGAGCGAGGCGATGGTATTGGCTCAGAAGGCGGGGGTAGACCCTGAGAAGGTCTTCAATGCGATCCGCGGCGGACTGGCGGGCAGCGCGGTCATGGAGGCCAAAGCGCCCATGATGCTGGACCGCAACTTCAGGCCCGGATTCCGCATCCGGCTGCACCAAAAGGACCTTCGAAACGTGCTTCAGACCGGACAGGAGTTGAACGTGCCCCTGCCCGTGACGGCGCTGCTTCAACAGATACTCGGGTCCCTGGTCAACGACGGCGAGGCGGACAACGACCACGCGGCCATCCTTCACTTCCTGGAGGGAATGGCAAAGGTGGAGGTTAAGCGGGGCGGCTAAGCGCCTTAGCCTTAATCAAAGGTCCTTGAACCGGGCGTCGCGCCAAGCGAGGCCGGCCCGCAGGCCCCCATCCCGGACGGCTTCGCTAAACCCTTGCTGCTCCGGCTCGGCGCTGATATCAAACTGAGTCATTAATTCCAGGTTGTGCTGGATTGCCGTCAGCATCCCCATCGCTTCCAGCGCCCGGTTCACTGATATCTTGGTGTTCTTAATGCCAACTCGGGAAATCAACGTGATCTTCCGGGCGACCTTCTCGCATTCCGCCATTAAATCGTCGTGGGGCACGACCCGGCTCACCATCCCCAGCCGGGCAGCCTCGTGAGCGTCGATGGTATCCCCGGTAAGCAGCAGTTCCTTGGCCCGAGCCAACCCGACGCTAAAAGGCGTTATCAGAAAAGGAGCTCCTAGGCCAACCCGTATCTCCGGCTCACCCAATACCGCCCTCTCCGACGCAATCTTGACGTCGCACACTTGCACCAACTCGCAAGCCCCGGCCAGAGCGTAGCCGTTGACCGCGGCTATGACCGGTTTGCTCAGGTTCCAGACCATCAAGAAGGTGTCGATGTGGCTCTTCAGGCGCGACCGGCGTTCGTCGGGAGGGCTCGAATGGGGCTCGTCCGGCTCGGGGGAGCCAGGGTCGAGGTCGAACCCGGCCGAGAAGGCCCGCCCCGCGCCGGTAAGGATTACCACGCGAATCTCCGGATCGACTTCAACGACCTCCAAAGCCTCGCGCAATTCCGCCATCAATAACGGGCTCAACGCATTGAGCTTTTCGGGCCGGTTGAGGGTCAGATAGCAGATGCCCTCGGACACCTCGTAGATCAGACACTGAAAGTCCAATGGATATCTCCTCACGCTGCCGGAGTCAGCCGGACTTGGCGATCTCGATGCCTTCGATAGTCACCGGGCCATTCGGTCTGCCCTGGGCGTCCTTGGCGACCTTGGAGATGGCAATGGCCAAGTCTTGTCCTTGGACCACTTCGCCAAATATGGTATGCCCGCCGTTCAGGTGCGGCGTCGGCACGGTGGTGATGAAGAATTGGCTGCCGTTGGTGTTCTGCCCCGAATTGGCCATCGCCAGCAACCCCGGCTTGTCAAATGAGTCCGAGGGGCTTGTCTCATCCTCGAATTTGTAGCCGGGACCAAAGCCGCCGGTGCCGGTAGGGTCGCCGCCCTGGATCATGAAGTCCTCGATGACCCGGTGGAACATCAAGCCGTCATAAAACCCGTCTTCGGCCAGGAACACGAAATTGTTCACCGTCTTGGGAGCGGATTCGGCGAACAGGTCGATGACGATCACGCCCATGTTGGTAGTGAGAGTTGCCGTGTACTTGGCTGCAGGGTCGACGGTCAGCGGCGGCGGCTCGGCGAATTGTTTGAACGTCAACCCTTTGTACTCTTGCATCTTGAAGGCGGGGCCAGCTGCTGCTGTGGGTCCCTGTTTAGTTTGTTCTTCGCTCTTGGGTTTGCCGGGGGTGCCGCCGCATTCGGTTTCGATTATTGGTGTTATGACCCTGTAAAATTCTGCTACTTCTGGATCCGTTAATGCGAGTTCTATTATCAGACTAAAGGAGTTATAGTCTTTGACGATGTTGCTGGCGGTTTCCTTGGTTATGAACCCATCCTCGGTCATTCCGTCTATGAAGTCCTTTCTGAGTTCCGGGTCCGTGTTGATGCAGTTGTACCAGACCCGGGTCATGTGTTCTTTTTCCTGTTCCGTCGTTCCGGCTGCTGCCTGGTCTGGTGTTGGGACCGGCGTGGCGGTTGGGAAAGGCGTGATGGTTGGGGTCGGCGTCGGCGTCGGAGTTAGGGTTGGGACCGGTGTTGGTGTCAGGGTTGGTATCGGCGTCTGGGTTGGAGTTAGCGTGGCGGTGGGCATCGCGGCCTGGGTTGCCGCCACGCGGGCTTGCACCTTGGCCTCCATTACCTTTTCCGCCTCTGTGGTGCCCCTGATCCCGGCCTCCACGGTCACGGCGACGTCGGGCGTCGGAGTGGCGGCGGACGTGACGGGCGGCGGCGTGGTTCCGGTTGCCGCGCCGGTGCAGGCGATCAGGATGGAGGCTGCCAGGAGCGCCAGCGCCAGCGTTTTCATGGGTCTCCTCGGCTTGCTCTCGCCTCGCTCTCGCCTCGCTGTTTGGGAGTAAGCGTTCTTTCCGGTAAAGGCAGGACGAATGATAACCCTAACTCCGCCATCAACAGAGGGCTGAGAGCGTTCAGCTTCTCAGGCCGGTTTAGGGTCAAGTAGCAGATATTCTCCGCCACCTCGTAGGTGAGGCATTGAAAGTCCAAAGGGTCTCTTCCTTTCCGGCAGTCCTAGCCGGACTTGGCGATCTCGATGCTTTCGATAGTCACCGGGTCATTCGGTCTGCCCTGGGCGTCCTTGGCGACCTTAGAGATGGCAATGGCCAAGTCTTGTCCTTGGACCACTTCGCCAAATATCGTGTGGTCGCCGTTCAGGTGCGGCGTCGGCACGGTGGTGATGAAGAACTGGCTGCCGTTGGTGTTCCGCCCCGAATTAGCCATCGCCAGCAACCCCGGCTTGTCAAATGAGTCCGAGGGGCTGGTCTCGTCCTCGAACTTGTAGCCCGGACCCGCGCTGCCGGTGCCGGTAGGGTCGCCGCCCTGGATCATGAAGTTCTCAATAACCCGGTGGAACATCAAGCCGTCATAAAACCCGTCTTCGGCCAGGAACACGAAATTGTTCACCGTTTTGGGAGCGGATTCGGCGAACAGGTCGATGACGATCACGCCCATGTTGGTAGTGAGAGTTGCCGTGTACTTGGCGGCAGGGTCGACGGTCAGCGGCGGAGCCTCGGCGAATTGCTTGAACTTCAACCCTTTGTACTCTTGCATCTTGAAGGCGGGGCCGCCGGAAGTATCTGGCTGAGATACGGGCGTTTCCATGGCCATGGATTCCTGCGTCGGCTTGGCTTCTTCCACAGGCACTGACGTGGGCCTGGCGTCCTGCATAGGGGTGGATGTGGGCTTGGGCTTCTCCTGCTTGGCGGGCTCCTTCGTAGCCTCGTACCTCTTATCCCCGCTTTCAGCTCCCGCGGACTCCTCGGGCGCGGAAGTCCCACAGCCTAAAGTTACCGAGCCAGTGACAAGCACTAGGAGGATTAGCGCTCTGGCCGTGGAAGTAATCATATCTATTCTCAGCCTCGTTTTATGTAATGAGAGGCGGTCCGACGAAAATCACCCAACCCTCCCACTTACCTTCTAGACTGTAGAGAGCTATATCCTCTAGCGAGTCCAAAATCTGCCCAGTGGAAGCCGACGACTGGATAACTATCAGACCGGGCATTCCCATCCCATTTCGGACTCGGAAGTCGGCGATAGCCCTCATGGTTGAGATATCCCGCGTGATTACCATCCGTTCATTGTACGCTGCCCATTGAAGTATCACGCGGTCATCCGTCGCCACTAACCCTTCCTCGTGGACGGAAACAATATCAATGGACGGGTCACGCCGGACCAAGGCCTCGACCAAATACGACTCTATATTCTCGTCGGCCAGGAAACCAGGCAAATTAGCCTAGTCCCCGGGTTGTGACGCTGCCCGCTCCCTCAGACGCCCCCGCCATTTCGGAGACGAGCGGCCAGTGGCCTCCAACTCCGTCCGCCAATTTTCCTCTCTTCGACGCAGTTCGTCCAAATAGGCGTCCACTTCGGATTGGTGACGGAGCCAAAACCCGATGACCGAATAGACATCGCCTAAGCGCAGCCTAAATCCTTCAGCTATGCGTTCCGGGGTCTCTAAACGCATCGCAAAGGCTTCTACGACTGTCTTTAGAGTAACTCGAGTGTCCCCGACACGGGCAACACCGTCCAAATCTACAGTTATTGGAGGTATTTCGGGCGACAAGTCCAAGTCCACCAATGCGGCTCCTATCGCTTCTCGCGGAAATCCAACTTCGGCGCGCAAACATACCGCCAATGACCTCGAGACGAGGCCGCAGGAAGAATCATATCCTTACCCGACAATCATCTCAAGTCCGGTCTACCAGATCGGGGTCTTCCCAGGGCTGGAGCCTGTCTTCGGGATTATCGTCGGCGCGGAGTCTGCGTATGAAATAGCGGACGGTGACCACCAACATAACCACCAGAAACAGACCGCCAAATAACCACACGTCCAGATAGACCAGGGGTGAGGCGCGGGTTGGAGACCTCGGGGGAGCGCCCTCGAACCCGCCATCCCAGTTCCTCCACTTGGACTCCAGTCCACCGGTGTCGAACCCGTAGGTCGCGGTCAACGCCCCGGCCACGGTGCGCCCCCGCCGCAACTCCTGGAGGAACCTCCGGAACTGGACTTCTCCATGATCCTCGATCAGGTACGCAACGACGCTTTCGGCTTTGAGGTAGAAAAAGCCGATGTCCGCGGGCTTCCCGGCGGAACTGCCCATTGCTTTGAGAGGCTCCCCACCGGAACTGAGACTACGCCCGCTGTACGGCCGGCTGCCCGGTTCTACATAGCTGGCGAAACCTTCGTCCAACCAGTCCGGCAAGCTGTTGCCGGCGACGCCGAGGGACTGATGCAACAGCAAATGGGCCGACTCGTGGACGATCAGTCCGGGATCAAGTCCCAGCCCCAGGAACACTCCTTTTTCCGGAAATGCAAACCCGGCGAAGACGTGCTGTTTCGTAATGGTCTTGCTCTGGTGAGGAAACGCACCCAGGGAGTCGGCACGCCTATTGTAGATGGTCCCCTTAATGGGCTGCGGTCCCTCCAGGCCCAGCAACGTTTGCACGCGCTCCAGTCCGGCTTCCACTTCGCCGGCGGTCCGGTCGACCCTGTACTTTGATGTGTCGTGGTGCTTGAGCAGCAGCGGTCCGATACGCGTCTGCTCCCAGCGAAAACGGGTGTCCTCGTATTCCAACACCTTTGCCGACGTCTCGGTCTGATGGCCCTGAGAGTCCCGGAGTTGGTAGTAATACTCGATCTCCGTGCCCGGCGGCAGGTAGCTTGCTCCGGCTGTCTTCAGGTAATGGTGTGCGTCAACGCTCTTGCCTAGTGTGAATGCCGGATAGGCGTACGACCACACTCCGCCTCCCGACAGGCGGTAGCGCAACCGCACTTCTACAATTTCGCCGGGAGCTTCCGCCGTCAGGTTGAAGGTCACGTGGCTGGGAAAGTCCACGTCCCACGTGTCCGATACAACCCTGATCTGGGTCAGGGCAGCCTGGGAAGGCAGGGCAGCCAGGGAAAGTAGCATCAACGGCGCGAGGACAGCCACCAGCGCCGTCCAGCGTTGCCTGGACAAGCAGCGGCGGCGTAGTCCGGCGAGACATTCCTTTAGGAACAAAGTGGTCGGCGTGAACGAAATGGCTGACATCTTCCGGCTATTATATCCCTCTCGCAGAGAGTAGACATTTTGGCAGGCTTTTAAATCGATTGCGTCGTTCTAGTACATATTACTACGATTTACCGCAGTATTATCATCATTGACGCTCTGTTATGCAAATTATGAAACTAATACTAATCATAATACGAAAAATGCTGACCGTAGGCTGTTGATAGCAGTACATACGTTCTATATAATCCGAGACCCGCTGAGGCGGAGGCCAAAACCCGACGGTTGTCATGAAGATCGCCTGTGTACTGGTCACCCATCTTCCCTTGAAAGCCGAACTGCGCCGCCGTCCGGAGCTCCAGGGCAAGCCGGTGGTTGTAACCGGGAGCTACGGGTCCAAGGACGTGGTACTGGACAGCTCTCCCGAGGCCAGGGGAGTCGTCGCCGGCATGTCCCTTCAGGAGGCTATATCCCGGTGCAAGGACACCGCGCTGCTAGAGGCGGACCAGCCCCACTATGACTCGGTGTTCGCCGAGATGATCGACGCCCTGGAAGGCAGAAGCCCCCTGGTGGAAAAGGCTGACCTGGGCTGCGCCTATGTGGGGCTGGATGGCCTGGAAGCCATGTACGGCGGCGAGCCCAGGCTGATAGCCTCCCTGCTCCAGGCTGTACCCCAACAGTTCAACCCCCGTATCGGTGTGGCAATGGGCAAGTTTCCGGCCTACGTCGCCGCGGTGACTAGCAGCGGAGGCCGGGCCACCAAAGCGCCCGACCCTAGCTCCCGGGGGTTGGCCGAGTTCTTGAAAGAAGTCTCCGTGGACCTGTTGCCCCTGTCCTGGGAGAAAAAGACGCGGCTGCACCGCTTCGGGCTGCATACCCTGGGCCAGTTGGCCGCTCTCCCGGTGGGCGCGGTCCAAGCCCAGCTACGCTCCGACGGTAAGCGGGCGTGGGAACTGGCCTCCGGTGTGGACTGCAGCCCCCTGGTCCCCTACCGGGCCGAAGAGGTGGTCACCGAGTCCCTCACTTTTCCCTCGCCGACCATCACCCAATACGCGGTGCTGACGGCCCTGGACACCCTGCTGGGCCGGGCCTTCATTCGCCCGGAGGTCAAAGGTAAGTACGTCCGCGTCGCCACCATAGAAAGCCACATCGTCCGGCATCCACCCTGGGTCAAGCGGTTTTCATTCAAGGACGCCGTGGGCAGCAAGGAGAGGGCCCTGTTCGCCCTGAAGAGCCGGTTGGACACCATCTCACTGCCCGGCCCCCTGGAAGACATGAAGCTGACCCTGACCGGGCTTACCGGCGAATCGGGCATCCAGTCCAGCCTCTTTTCCGACGTCCGTAAACGGGAACAACTAAGGGAGATGATGCGCCAATTGGAAGCCCTCATGGGCCGCAGACCGCCCATATTCCAGATGAAGGATGTTGAGCCATGGTCAAGAATCCCCGAGAGACGCCGGGCCCTGGCGCCCTTCGACCCCTGAACCTGCCCACGCCTATAACCGTCGAAGAGGACTCGCGCGGGCGGCCTCTGGTCCTTACCCTGCGGGGACGCCGAGTGGAGGTGACGTCCATAGACGACCTGTGGGAGATCGACGAAGAGTGGTGGCGGGAAACGCCCATCGTCAGGATGTACTACCAGGTAACCACCAAAGACGGCAGGTCCATCACCCTATTTCAAGACCGCCTCACCGTATTCCAGAGCCTGGAGTCTCCAAAGAGACTAGCGGAGACGTCGAACGAATATCCATTCCGTACAGGAGTACAAATGCCCTCTTACCCAAAAGAAACCATCACACCCTCCCCCTTTCGGGAAAGGGGGAGGGTGACGAAGCGCTTTTGCGAAAGGGGGAGGGTGTGAGGTGCGCCGGTAGTTAAAAGGACCTGGAGGCTAACCGACAACCGCATGTACGCCGAGCTTCACTGCCACAGCAACTACTCCTTTCAAGAGGGGGCATCCTCCGTCGAAGACCTTCTGGTGCGCTCAACGGAGTTGGGCTACCGGGCCCTAGCCCTCACCGACCACGATAACCTGTGCGGAGCCATGCACTTCGCCCAGGTGGCCAGGACCCTTGAGATGCAGGCCATCACCGGGGTGGAAGCCACCCTCAAAGACGGGTCCCACCTGACCCTGCTGGCCCAGACGCGCCAGGGGTATTCCAACCTGTGCAACGCCGTCTCCTACTCCTACATCACCGGAGAGCGCAGGGACCCGGGCCTGGACCCCGGACATTTGCCAGACCTGGCCGAAGGCGTCGTCCTTCTCACCGGCTGCCGAAAAGGGCGAATCCCCCAACTTCTGACGGAAGAGCGTGCCCGCGACGCCGAGGAGCAACTGGAGCAATACCTGGATTGGTTCGGCAAGGCCAACGTTTTCGTGGAGCTGCAACAAAACCTGGTCCGGGGCGACACCCAGCGCAACCGGCGGCTGGTGGAGTTGGCCCGCAAGTACGGCGTGGGGGTGGTCGCCACTAACAACGTCCACTACCACGCGCCGAGGCGGCACCGGCTCCAGGACGCCCTGGTCGCCATCCAACACAACCGGAGCCTGGAGGAGACCCACCGGGAACGGCGTCCCAACGGCCAGTTTTACCTCAAGTCCCCTCAAGAGATGGCGGAGCTGTTCCGCGAGTGCCCGGAAGCCATCGAAAACACCCTGCGGATCGCAGAACGGTGCAACTTCGACCTCACCCACGATCTGAACTACCGGTTTCCCGATTACCCGGTGCCCCAGGACCACACGCCCCAGACCTACCTGGAGCGCCTGTGCCGAGAGGCGGCGGTGCGCCGGTACGGCAGCATCACCCCGCAGGTGGAGGCCCGCTTGGAGAAGGAGTTCCGGTTGCTGGAGCGGCACAACCTGGCCGGGTTTCTCCTCATCTATTACGACATCATCCAGATGGCCCGGGAGATTATGATCGAACTGGGCCTGAGCGACGTGGAGATACCCCTGGAGGAGCGTCCGCCGGGCCGGGGCAGGGGGTCGTCGGTGGCCATGCTGGTGGGCTATCTCATCGGCTTGTCCCACATAGACCCACTGGAGTTCAATCTCTCCCTCGACCGGTTCCTATCCGACGACATGGGCTCGGTCCCGGACATCGACCTGGACTTCCCCCGCAACATCCGGGAGGAGCTGATTAAGCGAGTCCATGAGAAGTGGGGCTGGGACCATGCAGCCCTCACCGGAATGATCAGCACCTACAAGCTGAAGGGGGCCATCCGGGACCTTGGCAAGGCCCTGGGGCTTCCCGCCCAGGATGTGGACAAGCTGGCCAAGCGGGTGGACTTCCTCCACGCCGGCGACCTGCAGGCCGAGATGCTGGGCCTTCCCGAATTCCGGGACCGGGTGGACGCCCCTGTGTGGCGGGACCTTATCGACCTGTCGGCCCAGTTGGACGGCTTCCCCAAATACCTGGCCCAACACCCCGGCGGAATGATTATCAGTTCCTCTCCCCTCATAGACGTCGTGCCGGTGCAGCAGAGCGCTATCGACGACCGTTACATCTGCCACTGGGACAAGGACAGCATCGACCAGGCCGGTTTCGTGAAGATCGACTTCCTGGCCCTGGGAGCCCTGTCCCAGATGCAGGAGTGCCTACAGCTTATCGAGGAGCGGGAAGGATACTACATAGACCTGAGCCGCATAGATTTCGACGACCAGACCGTCTACCGGATGATTCACCAGGCCGACACCATCGGGGTGTTCCAGGTGGAATCGGCTGCCCAGATGCAGACCACGCCACGCATTAAGCCGGTGAACCTGACCGACATGGCCTACGAGGTGGGCGCGGTGCGGCCTGGCGTGGGAGTCAACGACGGGGTCAGCCTGTTCATACAACGGCGTAGCATGGGTGCCGCCTGGGACTACGATCATCCCCTGGAAAGCCGCGCCCTGGAGCGGACTCTGGGGATCATCCTATTCCAGGACCAGGTGAACCAGGTGGCGATGGACGTTGCCGGGTTCAGCGCCGTCGAGGCCGACCAGCTTCGCCGGGCCTTCATCCGTCGAAACAACAAGGAACTCATCGCCTTCTACTGGGAAAAGTTCCGGCAGGGCGCCGGAGAACTGGGCGTGCCGGAGGACGCCGCCGAACGGATTTTCAAGAAGTTCAACGGTCACTACATGTTCCCCGAATCCCACGCATTCGCCTTTGGCGTCACGGCCTACCACATGGCCTGGCTCAAGTACTACTACCCCCTGGAGTTTTTCGTCGCCATCTTCAACCAACAGCCCATGGGGTTCTACAACACCGAGACCCTGAAGGAAGACGCCCGCCGCCACGGAATAACCGCGCTCAACCCGGACATCAACGATAGCCGGGAACTATGCACCATTAAGAATGAGTCCCTATTGCTGGGCTTCCGCTACGTGAAGGGTGTGGGGGAGGCTGCGGCATCGGCAATCGTCGAAGCCAGGGACCGGGGCGGGCCGTTTGCCAGCCTCGCCGACGCCATGGAGCGCACCGGGTTGCAGCGTGAGGCCCTGGAGAACCTGGTAAGCGCCGGTGCGTTCGATTCTCTGCAGGCAGTTCCTTCGACTCCGCTGCGCTCCGCTCAGGATGAGCGGGTTAGTTCCCCCACCGCTCATCCTGAGTGCAGTGAAATGGAGCCCCAGGCGCAATGGAACGCAGTCGAAGGACCTGACCGCCGGGCAGCCCTTTGGGAGGTGGGGTTGCGCTATCGCCCCGTCGGTTACCAAATGGCGCTGCCTTTCCCGGTGGAGCAGGACATGGCCCGGCTTCCCACCCAGAGTCCCTGGGACGTCATGCTGGAAGAATACCGCACGCTGGGCCTCCATCCCAGCGGACATTTCATGGCTATGCTGCGTCCCTACCTGGGCGAAGAAGTGCTGAGCAGCCAGGACATCGTCGACCTGGAAGACGGCATGGAAGTGACTGTTTCCGGCCTGGTGATCCGCCGCCAACGCCCCCTGGCCAAGGCAGTGTTCATCACCCTGGAGGACGAGTTCGGCCACGTTCCCCTGGTCGTCTGGCCCAAGGTCTATCAACGGTACAGGCTGGCCATCCGGGAGCCGGTGTTGGTCGTGCGTGGAGAAATCTCCCGCCGGGAAGGCACCATGAACATCGCGGTACACCACGTGGTAGGCGCTCACGAAATGCGAAACATGCCCAAAGCCAAGAGCTGGCAATAGCCTTCTCCGTCGTTCCAGCCAAAGCTGGAATCCAGAAACCGCCCCACCCGGAATATGGTATTGCCCGAGAATTCCTGGATTCCGGGTCAAGCCCGGAAAGACGGGGTTGGGATTTTCATCGCAATGGCCGGTGGGATACCCAAACGCCGAAAACTGCTTGATACCCGTCAATCATTCAATTGACTCGCCAAAAGAGTCGTTCTTATAATAATTCCAAATTCCAACCAACACGGGTCACCGCCCTGCGCAACCCACGATTGCACCAAGGCAAACGACACGCGCAGGTAAGAGATACCCAGAGCTCAAATCGAATGGACCCGCAGCCAACAGAGCGGGAGGGGTGAATGGAGATGCGGTACCGATCAAAGCTGCGCGGAGCACTAGCCAAAGTCCTCGTACTATCCGTATTCCTGGTCGCCCTTCTGGCCTTGTCCCCCGCCTCGCCAATCCAGGCCAAGGCGGACGATTATAGCGACAAGAGGTCCGAAGCTACCCTCCTCAGGACCGACGGCGCCCCCAGGCTCGGGACCATCAACAGCGATACGGACTTGCTGGACGTAGACTATTTCAAGTTCGAGACTCGGCGGGGCATCCGTTACACCTTCGAATTGGAATTCGTAGATAGAGGGGACGACACCCTCAAAGACGCCCAAATCAAGGTTCTCAATTCCGCTGCCCGCGGCTCCACTATCTCTGACGGACAGGTGGAATCCCGGACGGAAGGCATGAAGATCGTCACATGGGTTGCGCGGACCGCCGACACCTACTTCTTTACAGTCTCAACAGCGTATGCGACAGGAAACACCAATCCATACCTCGGGCAATACAGGCTCACGGTCCACGAAGAGGCCAACCTGGAAGACTTTCACCTAGACGCGCGGGACCAATCGGAAAGAATGACCTTCGGGAGCCAGTACCAGGGAGCCATCAGCCCCTGGTCCAACCAGCCCGGCTTCTCGGGCACCGTAGACGGCGGAGACGACTATGACTTCTTCAACTTCGACGCAGTTCGCGGCGCGAAATACACCTTCGACGCATCCCTCGATGGGATGGACGTCCTCAGGATCGAGGTTACCGACCAGGGCGGGATGGTCCTGGCCACCAACAAAGGCCAGGGCAGTTCGCTGGAATGGATTGCCTCCACCGCCGGTCTCTACTACATCACCTTGACCGGCAGCCCCCTGGCAAGACAGCCAGTCGGAGCCTATACCCTTAGCGTAGACCAAGACTCCACGCTAAGGGACCGATACTCCGAAAGCCAGAGCAGCGCTCAGCCGGTCATTCTGGGCAACTTCCTCCAGGGAGCCGTCAGCCCCCGGGACGACAAAGACTACTTCTCGCTCTCGGTCCAAAGGGGCGTCAAATACGCCATAGAGGCGGACCTGGCTGAGGGCGGCGCGGTCCACATTGAAGTGCGTAACGGTTCCAACGAGATCGAGGGTACCAACAGGGGCATAGGCTCAAGCCTCGAGTGGACCGCTTCCACTCAGGGAGAGATGTACATCGGAATTTCCGCCTCACTCCAACTCAAGGACCCGGTGGTGGCTTACAACTTCAGGATTACCGGCGACACCACCTTGCAAGACCGCCACGCCGACACGATGAGCGGCGCCTCTCCGGTGAATTTGGGAGTAGGCATGGCGGCATCCATTAGCCCTCCTGGAGATAAAGATTATTTCAGTATCGTTGCACTGCGTGGCGTCCAGTACACATTACAAGCGTCATTGGGCTCAATCCCTGGATTGAGAATCTTAGTTAAGAATTCCGATGGTGTCACTGAGGCGAATTCGGAAGACATCACTACTGGGATGGGTTGGATCGCTCCATCAGAGGGTACCTATTACGTGGTAGTTTCAGGACTGTCTCAAGATTACAGTGCGGTCGGCTCATACAACATCGAGGTTGAAAGCGACAATACGACGCAGGACCGCCACGCCGACACCAAGGGGAACGCAACTCCCATTCATCTGGGAATCGGCATGGCCGCCGCAATAAGCCCTGCAGGTGACCGTGACCATTTTGAGTTCACTGCCCAACGGGGAGTCAGCTACACCGTGGTGGCTTCTCTCGGGTCTATCCCCGGCCTTAGAGTGCAAATCGCCAGTTCCGACCGGGAAATAGAGACTAGCACGGATGACGTGGGAGGAGGCGTCGTCTGGACCGCACCCGACGACGGTACGTACTACGTAATCGCGTCGGGGCTCTCCCAGCGTGACGAGGCCGTCGGCACCTACAACCTGCGCGTGGACGGAAACAACTCCCTCCAGGACCGGCACGGCGACGACCGCTCCGGCGCCACGACCGTAGGCTACGGAAATCTCGTCTCAGGAGCGATCAGCCCCGAGGATGACCAGGACTACTTCTCCTTCGATGCCAAACGCGGGGTAGAGTACACCTTCACCCTTGCCTATGACGGTCTCGAAGCGGTGTCTCTGACGGTAGAGGGCGAGGGCGGCCATAGCGGCGTCCTGGCCACCAACTTCGGCCAGGGCTTGGACGTGGTCTGGGTCGCACCCGACGAGGGTGAGTATTTCCTCCTCGTCTCCAAGTCTCCGATGGTGATCGAAGGCTCCGGCACCTATACGCTGGAAATCGCCGCCGACACCTCGCTGGAGGACCGTCACGAAGACGACTACCGGTTCGCCACCAGGATCGGTGTTGGCAGCGCCATTTCGGCGGCTATCAGCCCCGCGGACGACCAGGACTACTTCCTATTCCCGGCTGAAAAGGACTCAACCTATTCCCTGATCGTAGAATTGGGCACCGCCGAATCGGTGATCATGACCATCTCCAACCATGACTCCGGGTTCACCAAGACCACCTACGGTTCCGGGGACGCCCTGGAATGGACCGCTCCGGCCAAGGGCGACTACATCGTCCTGGTCACCGGAGCGGCGCTAGTGGAAGACCCGGTTGGGACTTACAAGGTCACCATGAGGCGGGGAGAGCTGCCCGACACCCCGGTAACGGAGACCGTACCTGGGGCTACGCCTGAAAGCCCGGTCGCGGCTCCCGAGACCCAGACCCAACCCGAGACCCCCCCAGTACCATCCGGGGCAGCGCTCAGGGTCGGCTCAAGGATAGCCGCGCCGGGGGCGACGGTTTTGGTGCCCATCCGGCTGGAACAGGCCGAGCAGGTAGGCAGCCTCGGCTTTAACCTCAACTACAATCCCGCCGTGGCTCGAGCGGTCAGGGTATACCGGGGCGCTCGAATGTCCCCCGCAACCTTTAGCTTCAACGCCGCCACGCCGGGCCTGATCCGCATCGGAGCAGCCGCCCATGATGCAGTCAGCGGTGACGGTTCTGCCGCGGTGATCGAATTCAGGATCGTCGGAGAGCGAGGCAGCTATAGCGATATCACCCTCACCGACATGGAAGTCAGCGACTTCAGCGGCGCGCGGCGCTCTATCGACGTCCACCATGGATCGTTGACCGTGGATGCCGCCGGAGTGGGGGACGGCAACGGCGACGGTAGGATAACCGCCGTAGACGCCCTGATCGCCATGAGGATGTTCACCGGACTGGTGAACGAGGACCTAGTTATGGACGTGAACGGGGATGGGCGTGTAACCCCGGTTGACTCAATGCAAGTACTCAATCTGGCCAGGCGCGGGTAGGTGAAGTGATATGAAGTGGTGGTTAACTATTGCACTCTATTTCGTTGGTACCTATTGGAGGCGGATCCTTCTATTCGGGGGAGTGTCGGCGATCATGGCCGTCGGCATCTTGGTCCTGGTCATGTTCGTGGGACGCGGGTCCGACCCCGTTGAGGCTGCCCAATCGACACCGGAGCCGCAGACGGTAGCCAAGGAGGAACCGGCCAAAGCCAAGGCCCCGATGGTGTCCATCAAAGATAATGACCCGGTGGTATCCACCAAGGCCCCAATACGAATTGTCGAGCCGACCCTTGCCCCATTGGTGGCCAGGGTGGAAGCGACAAAGGCGCCGCTGATCACCCCAATCCAGGTACCGGAGGTTGCGCCCACTCCTGCTCCGACCGCCGCGCCTGATCCGACGCCAATTCCGCCGCCAACCGCAGCCGCTCCATCCAGGATCGAGGTCCCGGTGCTACTGTCACGCGCCCAGAACGTGGGCAGCCTGGAATTTGTCCTAGTCTATGAGCCACAGATGCTAAATCTAGTGGAAGTCAAGAAAGGGGACTTGGCTGGAGAGTCCCTGATCGACTCCGGTTCCCGGACACCGGGCCGTGTCTGGACCGCGCTGATTAACACCGAGGGTATTACAGGAGACGGCGCTGTGGCCGTTTTCACCTTCGAGGTACTGGACTCAGAAGCCACAGAGGGTCCGCTGGAACTACAAAACGTGTATGCCCACGATGCGGCTTCCCTCCTGGACTTGCTGGCCGAGACCAGTCAAGGAGAGTTCGTCGTTGACGGACTCGAGGTTACGTCCCCCGGCTTGAACTTCGTCAACTAAACGCCACCAGATGCCCCGCTTACCTGATGCCCGTGGGGGCGGTAAGCGGGGCAACCTCCCCCTCTAATTGCCTCGGTTATCACCTCTCAAATCGCGCTGTCTCCGGCGGTCCCCCTTTTAATTTCCAACCCTGCCAATGGTCCGGCTTAGACCCGCCAAGATCGTTTAGTCTTGCCCGTAACGCACTACCCTCCCCCTTTCGAAAGAGGGATTGAGGGGGATTTCGGTCTCCCCACTTCACGCGCTATCCGCCCTCTTTCGGAAAAGGCGGCCATACCCCACCAGAGACCCCATTCTTCAATAGTTTCACCGTGATATCCTAAATGGAGACTTTCCTGGAAACCCACGAAGGGGGATCACGATGAAACTCCACCTGGTTGACGGGACTTACGAGTTGTTCCGCGCCCACTTCGCAATGCCTTATACCGAGGCTCCTGACGGACGTCCCGTGGCCGCGGTCAGGGGCCTGGTCCAGACCATGCTGTCCCTGCTCCGGGAAGACGCCGTCACGCATCTTGCCTGCGCCTTCGACCACGTGGTCGAGTCTTTCCGGAACGGGCTTTTCCCCGGATACAAGACCGGCGAAGGTGTGCCAGATGACCTGAGAGTCCAGTTCGATCTGGCCGAACGGGCGGTATCCGCGTTGGGAGTGGTCGTCTGGCCAATGGTGGAGTTCGAGGCCGACGACGCCATCGCCACCGCAACAGCGCGTTGGGGCGATGCGCCAGGTATGGAACAGGTGGTGATCTGTTCGCCGGATAAGGACATGACCCAGCTCGTCCGAGGCAATCGCGTAGTCTGCCTCGACCGCAGGCGCAGGGCCATCATGGAAGAAGCCGGTGTCCACGAGAAGTTCGGCGTCTGGCCCGCGTCCATTCCCGATTATCTGGCCCTGGTGGGCGACTCCGCCGACGGAATTCCGGGAATCCCACGGTGGGGCGCGAAGACAACCGCGTTGGTCTTGGACCGCTATCATCACATAGAACAGGTCCCCGACGATTGGAACGATTGGGAAGTGAGCCCAAGAGGTGGCAAGGCTGTTGCCGCCAGCCTGGCCGAAAGGCGCGGCGACGCAATCCTCTACAAAGAATTGGCAACCCTGCGCCTGGATGTACCCCTATCGGAGGACCTGGAGCGCCTGGAATGGCAGGGCGCCCCCAAACACGAGCATCAAGCTCTGTGCGCCGAGTTAGGGTTTACAGCCCTGGCGGACTCTCCGCACCAATGGCGCTGATAACGCCTACCGGCAAGCTTCCCTGACGGCCCTGGAAATGGACGACAGCCTGGGGTAGTTGGTTAGATCGTCGCGGAACCCATTGGTAATGTAGACCATCGACAGCCCCAGGTCGGGGTCGGTCCAGCAGACTGAAGTCCCCGCCCCTCCGTGGCCGAAGGTGCGCACGTCGTTGCTCATGGCGGGCGCCATCCTGGGGTCTCCCAGGGAAAGCCCCAACGAGCGGCGGGAGGACCGTCCGTTGTTCGAGTCCATCCCCTCCACCTGGACCTTGGTCACCTCGGCCACCGTGTCAGCCGATAGTACCCGCACCCCGTCCAACTCGCCCCGGCCTTCCATCATGGCGTAAAATCTCGCCACGTCCCGGGCCGTGGCGATGCCTCCGCCAGCGGGCAACACCGATTGATGCACCTCGGGCCTGTTGTAGTTGATTACCTGCGAGGGCTGATCGCAGTCTTCCATAGCGTGCAACCTGGATACACGTTCCTCCAGCGAGGGCGGAATACCCAGGAATGTGTCTTCCATCCCAAGGGGCCCGGTCACTTCTTCACGGAGGAACCGGCTGATGGGGCGGCCATCGACTCGGCGCACGAGTTCGCCCAGGACCCAGCCGAAATTGCGTGGGTGATAGGCCAGCACTTTTCCGGTGGGATAGTCCGGCCTAATGTCTTCCATCCCCTTCACCACCGTTTCCCAGTCCTGCCAGGTGTCCCAGGTCAGTTCCGGAGGGGAGTCCGGGAAGCCGCCCTGGTGGGTCAGCACATGCCTGACGGTGACATCTTCCTTGCCGTTTCTCGCGAACTCGGGCCAGTGCTTGGCAATCGGGTCGTCCCAGTCCAGTTTGCCGCGATCCCAAAGGACATGCACACACGAGGCCGTAAGCGGTTTGGTGGACGAAAACAGAACGAACATGGTGTCGCTCTCCACCGGCTTGCCGGCGTCGGCGTCCGCCATCCCGCCATGCAAGTCCAAGACCAACTTGCCATGCCGGTACACCGCCAGCAACGCGCCAGGGTGCTTCCCGCCGGAAATCTGCTCCCTGAACAAGTCCTCTACTCGCGTGATGCCCTCAGGGTCCATCTGTACCGTGTCCGCTGGGACTACCGTTGGAGATACCATGCGCCTCCCCCCGGTTGTGGAACTAAGTGTGTCGTTGGACGAATTAAAGTTTCCCGCTAATCGTCCCGGCGTTCGTCTGGCAGCCGTCCGGAGGCCAGCAGCCACATCCTGGCTATCTCCGGCCCCATGAACTTAAACGTCTTGCGCAACGCCCCTTGAAGGCCCGCGAGGTCGTTCTCAGGTAGCACGTTGTAGAACCAATTGCAGAACGATCCGTGTTCGTCACGCAGCGATTGGACGGTCCGTGCGTTGGCCACGCAGGCTTCGATCTTCTTCCGGTTGCGGATAATCGACGGGTCACCTATCAAGAGGTCCACGTCCCCAGGGCCCATCCCGGCCACCGCGTCAATCTTCCAACCCCGGAAACCCTGCCTGAAGGCATCCCGCCGCTGCAGCACCATGTTCCAAGTGAGCCCGGCCTGGAATACCTGCAGGCTCATCACCTCAAAAAGAGCGTCGTCGTCTTGTTGCCTCTTTCCCCATATGCTGGACGAATACCAGGTGCGTGGCGAGTCATCCCCGCCAGAGGCAGTCGTATCTTCATGCGCGTCGTGCTGTTGGGCCAAAATAGGAGGCTCCCGGACAAGAGGCTGAGTTTCGTCGATGCTAAGAGGCTAGTCCGCTAATAATCTACCAGCGAGTAAATAGACCGTCAACGTTAAGAGTTCCATCCCAGGGTTTTTAGGCTGGCCGTGAACCCCGTCACCCTCCCCTTTCGCGCAAGGGGGCCAGATACCCTAAACACGGTAGCAGGCAACCAGATGTCCTCCTCCGTGGTCCTCCATCGGTGGGTGGTCTTCGTCGTAGCACCGCCGGTCGGCCATCGGGCAGCGGTCGTGGAACCGGCACCTGGGGTGAGGGTCCACGGGCGTGGACACATCTCCCAATATGTTCACCGGGTCACGTCGAAACGCCGGTGATGGGACAGGCACCGCCGATAGCAGCGCCCGCGTGTAGGGGTGCAGCGGATTGGACAATAGTTCCTCGGTCTCCGCCAACTCCACGATCTTCCCCAGGTACATGACCGCTATCCGTTGGCACATGTATCTTGCCACCGCCAGGTCATGGGTGATGTACAGGTAGGTTACACCCAACTGGTCCGCCAGTCCCGACATCAGGTTCATGATGCTAGCGCTGAAGGACACGTCCAACATCGAGGTCGGCTCGTCAGCGACTACGAAGGACGGCTCGACGACCAGCGCCCTTGCGATGGCTACCCGTTGCCGTTGCCCGCCGGATAGCTCGTGCGGGTAACGGAACAGCATACTGGAGGCCGGCGTAAGCCCGACCAGTTCGAGCAGTTGGCGAACACGCTCCAACCGGTGCAGGGAATTTCCGATCCCCTGCACCGACAGCGGCTCGGCTATGGTGTCGAATATGGTCCGCCGGGGATTCATTGACTCGTAGGGGTCCTGGAATATCATCTGGACCCTGCGCCGGAACGCCTTGAGGTCCCTTCCCTTGGTATTGACTATGTCCGTGAAATCGTCGTTTCCGCCGCCCGAAGTCCCGTCACTATCCCGGAACAAGACCCTTCCTTCCGATGGGTCCAGCAGTTTAACCAACATCTTACCGATGGTGGTCTTGCCGCATCCCGACTCGCCCACGAGCCCGAAACTTTCACCCTCAAACAGGTCGAAGCTCACGCCATCGACGGCATGGACGTGGGCGGATGGGCCTCGGAACATGCCCTTCGACACCGGGAACAGCTTGGTCAGTCCCTCCACCCGGACAAGCGGTTTCCCGCGTCCTCCGGTCGTCGGCGGAATGCCCGGGTCAGGAGTGTTCGAGACGGTGGTCATCCCTGGCCCTCCTCGATGCTCGCGGAGTTCGCGGGACCGTGGGAGACCGGGAGAGGGTTCCAACAAGCCGCCCAGTGAGTGCCGCGTTCCACTATCGGAGGCTCTTCAGTCCGGCATGAATCCGTGGCGTAAGGACAGCGAGGGTGGAACCGGCAACCATCGGGAGGATCGATCAAGTTTGGCGGCTCGCCCGGTAGAGTGACCAGTTCCCGTTTCGGACCCCTGATACTGGGAAATACTGACAGCAAAGCCGAAGTATAGGGATGTATGGGGCTGTTGAAGACATCCTCAGTTTGTCCCAGTTCGACCAACTTGCCCGCGTACATAACCCCGATGCGGTCGGTTACTTCCGCAACCACCGCGATGTCGTGCGTGATGTAGACCATGCTCATCTGAAGGTCTCGTTGAATTTCCTTGAGACGCCGCAGGATGCGGTCCTGGACAATTACGTCCAGGGCCGTGGTGGGCTCGTCGGCGATCACCACGTCCGGTTGGCACGCCAGGGCCATGGCGATAACCGCCCGTTGCCTCATGCCCCCGCTGTACTCGTGGGGATAGCGTTGGGTCAACTGCGGGTCCAGCCCTACGAGTTCAAACAACTCCGTGACCCGTTGCCGGGCGGCCTGCAACTGCAGGTCCGGCTCGTGCGCTTCAAGGGCCTCCAAGATTTGGTCGCCCACTCGGTACACCGGGTCCAGGGAGTTCATCGCGGCCTGGAATATCATTGAAATCCTGCGCCAGCGGAATTCCCGTATCCGCTCCGCTCCCATGGCAAGCAGGTCATGGCCGTCCAGCAGCACTTCCCCGCTGACGATCCGGGCGTTGTCCGGTAGGAGCCTCATCAGGGAGATGGCTATGGACGTCTTCCCGGAACCCGACTCGCCAACCAAACCCATCACCTGTCCGGGCAGCAGGTCGAAGCTAACGTCGTCGACCGCTTTCACCTCGCCTTGGCGGGTCTCGTACCGCATCGTCAGCCCAGATACTTGTAGGACCGGTCCTGCCATTTCTCGATCGTCCTATCGCCGCCGCAACCTGGGGTTGGCAACCTCATCCAACGCCCGGCCCACCAGGTAGAAGGTGCTGCACAGCAACGTGATCGACGCTCCGGCAGGCACGATCAACCACCAATACTTGGCCCCGCCCAGCAGGTACCCGGCCGTGCTGGAGGTGTGGATCATGATTCCCCAGCTCATGCGGATATTGAGCAACCCAAAGTAAGAGAGTACCGCCTCGGAAAATATCGCTCCTGTAACCGTGAACATCATATACAGGAAGGACAGAGGCAGAAGGTTGGGGATGATGTGGACGAATATTATGTGAAAACGGCTTCCTCCCGCCACTCGAGCCGCCTCTATGTAGGGCTTTACGCTCACGGAGAGCGCCTGGGACTTGAAGATAATTGACGACCCGCCGAACCCTCCCAGAATTCCTATTAGCAGCGCCAACATGAACAAATTCAGGTCAAACAACGCGCTCAGCACGATCAGCAGCGATAGTCCGGGCAGCGACACCACCAGGTCGGCCAGCCGCATGAACAGGGTGTCCACGATTCCGCCGTAGTAGGCCGCGACCGCTCCCACCGTGGTCGCGATGGTCACCGTCACCAGCGCCGCGACAATGCCCAGGATGAACTCAGACGACGTACTTGACAGAAGCTGGCTCAGGACGTCCCGGCCCAGCGGGTCGGTGCCCAACGGGTGCGCCCATGACGGCGGGGCGGGCTGCTCGATTTGGTCGAAGGCATAACCCGTAACAGGATCGTATGTGGTGTCGTCCCAGATCGTGGCCATGAGAATCGGGTGAGACACCGCCATAAGGGCGAAAATGACGATTACCGCCAGTCCGATGACCCCTATCCGGCTCTCCACGAAGATGGTCCAACTCTCGCGAAAGCCGCGAAGCGCCAGACGCATCTTCGCCCTTCGGATTCCCGAAGGACTGTTTTCCTCGCCAAAGGACTGCTGAGAGGACTGCAGGTCTGGTTGCTGGATCAACTGTACCTAATCCTCGGGTCCAGGTAGGCATAGAGGATGTCCGCCACCAGGTGGGCGGTGAGGGCGAATATTCCAATGAACACAAAGGCCGCCATAACCAGCGGCAGGTCCTGCGCCCGGACGGCCTGTAATAGCGTGAGGCCCAGACCAGGCCAGGAAAAGATGCTCTCTATGATGACGCTTCCGTCGATGGCGAATGCCAGGCTGTAGACCAGGCTCGTCACGACTGGCAATAGGGCGTTCCGGGCAGCGTGCTTGTCCCGCACGACCTTCTCCGGCAAGCCCTTGGCCCTGGCCGCCATGACGAAGTCCTCGCGCAGCGTCTCCAGCATACTGTTGCGGGTTAGGAGCATGGTCCCCGCGAAGGAGATCGATGTAAGGGTGACGATGGGCAACACCATGTGCTTCACGATATCCCAGGCCAGGTACCCGACGCCCGACATGGCCCACGCCACCGGAATGACCACGCCTCCCACCAGCAAGACTGGGAGCCACCAAGCGGGGATTGGAAGGCCAGGTATCGATATGCCCCGCAGACCTCGCGCGCCAGCCTGCTGCCAGGCCAATATGACCAGCAGCACGAACCCTCCGAAAGCGCCTCCAGTGATCAACATCCGGTTGAAGATGAAGTCCGCGCTTACCGGGGCTTCCCGCCACAGCAAGGGATCAAGGAACTTGCCCAGGGGGAACCAACCTATCTGGAACGCGAACAGCCAGATCATCATCAGGGCATACCACGGAGTGAATACGGTGGAAAGAGTCGCTCCGGATATGGTCATACTGTATTCCAGGAACCCTCCCCGCCGCCACGCCAGGGTCTTTCCCTGAACGAACCCGATGTAGAACGATATGACCGTAGCCGTGAGGAAGAGGACCGCGGTCCGGGGCAACCGCTCGATGATGACCTCCATCACGGACCGCGGGTAGTGGCCGAAGGAGACCCCGAAGTTGCCGGTGAAAGAGTTGCGCAAGTGGACCAGGTACTGTTCTCCCAGGGGTTTGTCCAAGCCGAAATTGGCCTGAATCTGGGCCCGAACTTCAGGGGGCAGTTTGGGGTTCTGGGCGTAGACGGACGTATAGTCGCCGGGCTGGGCCTGCACCAAGAAAAAGGCCAGTGTGACGATAAGGAATAGGGTAACCAGGTTTTGTCCCAGACGCCGGGAGATGTAGGCCAGCATCTGCGCCTATCTCCCGGTCCCGGACTCGTTCGGCTTCCCGACTCGCATCATTGGGTCAAGAGCTACTTGATGGACACGGTTCCGGGCAGTCCGCTCGCTCCCTGTAGACCGCTCAGCGTGGACGTGTATGGAAACTCGAGGCGGTCGCTGCGGTAGGTCTCCAGGATTGGCGTGGTGAACAGCACCACGTAGGGTAGGTCGTCGGCCAGGAACTCTTGCATTTTGAAAACCTGGTCCCTGGCTGCGTTCAGGTCCGTTTCGACCAGGAGAGCGTCCGCCAGCTTGTCGAACTCGGGGTTGGAGTATCCTCCTCGATTGAGGCCGTCCCCCTCAGCATGCCTGGAGTGGAAGAACGCTTCCAGGTAGTCGGGGAAGGTGGACAGCCGCCAACCCAAAATCCAGATGTCAAACCCTTCTGGGTCTTTGATCTTTTCGACGATTACGTTGAAATCGGTGAGCCTGGCCTTGGCGGGCACGCCAATGTCATTCAGCCAACGCTCGATCCAGATGGCGAAAGTCGACCGCAATGGGTCGTATCCCGGCGAAGGGGAAAGGATTTCCAATTCCGGCATCGGGTCTCCATTGGGGAGCCGAAGTCCCTTCCCTTCCTCCTCGACCGTTCCGTTGGCGCTAACCACGGGTTCTTGTTCCCAGGTAAACCCCGCCTCCTTGAGAATGCGGACCACCTCGGCGTTGCGCTCGGACCGGCTGAGTCCCTTGCCAATGAGCGGCACCTCCGGGTTGTACCAGAAGCCGTTGCCTTCGGGGACCGTGGTGTACATGGGCAACGCCACTCCCTGGAGAACGGTGCTGCTAAGAAATTCCTTGTCTATCAGCGTGGCCACCGCGTGCCGAAAGGCCTTGTTGTCCATGGGCGCCTTTCGGAAGTTAAACCCCAGGTAGCGGAACCCGTTGCTGGGATTTTCCAGATTGGTCAGTCCCGGTTCACCTACCAGTTGCTCTTGCAAGCCGCGTTGGAGGCCCAACGGGTTAAGCATAAAGTCGATGTCCCCCTTCTTCAGGGCCAGCACCGCCGTTTCTTGGTTGCCGTGGATGCTGTAGATGGAACTGTCCACAAAGGGGCCCGTCATATATTCCAGGGACTTATCTCCAGTGGCGTCTCCGTAGGCGGCAAAATCGTACCCCCCAGGTTTGCTCTCGGCGTAGGCCCCGTTGGCGTAATGGGTCGTGGTCACGTCCGAAAAGTAATGTCCGGGGTTCTTGGCCTTCTCGGCAAACGCGCCCTTCTCCCACTTGCCAAACACGAACCCTCCGGCGCTGGGCTCGTTCTCGGGCACATGACCGTAGAGCGTTTTCTGTTGTTCCACGATGTCGGTCTGCTGCTTCGCCTGCTCGACGATCGGCCCCCAATAAGCGCTGGATATCATGGGCAGGTAGGCCAGGCCGAATTGCCACCTAGAGAGTCCCGGCATTTTCTTGAAGTAGATTTTGAGCTTATGCGGGCCCAGCGCCTCCGCATGATCGAAGAAGTCGTTGTCTACAATGGATGACCAGTTTCCCGTTAGCTGCAGGTCACGCACCACGTGGGCGGTGAACACCCAGTCGTCCGCGGTGACCTCATTGCCGTCGCTCCACATGATTCCCTGCTTTAGGTCGACTTCCGTGACCCAGAGAGTCGTGTCGCCGGCGGTCTCCTCGACCAAGTCTGTTGGGAAGTCCGCCGCCGCCGAAGGTATCCAGTCGAACCGCTGAACGGATAGACCGTACAGGGCGGGCTTACCTCCACCAAGGACATAAGAATTCCAGATCGTGGTGTCGGGGCCAAGGTACGCCCAGTAGTTGGTGGTGGTCAGGTCCTCGAAGATTCCCAACTGGTACACTTGGGGGCCGGTAGAACCGCTGGCGGAGGGCCGGGAAGGAGTAGTAGGTTGGACCGCAACTTCGCGGACGACCTCCTTGACCACCTCTTTGGGCACTTCGACCCGAATTTCTTTCTCAACGACCCGGTCTACGGGCACTTCCTTTTCGACTATCCTATCAACCGGCACCTCTTTTTCGACTTCCTTGATTACCTCTCTGGTGCAGGCTAGGAGGGTCAGCAAGGCCAGTAGCCCTACCAAAAAGATCAGCGGATTGCTAAGGGAAACGCCACGAGACATCACATCCTCCCTGCGGAATGGCTGGTTCGGGTCCATACGCCTGTGTGAAATCACCCGGTGCGGGGATTTGGAGTATTGACCGGGTTCTCTATCAGGAGATAGTACACTGGACTAACGGACCACGCTCAATGTGAGAATGATACGCACAGCCTTACGGCGTGACAAGTGCCTGGACTTACAACCCAAGTGCTAGCAAGTCCCGGCCAGAGAGGCGGACCAATTACGCCCAGCGGTCTAAGACCCGGAGATGCCGTAGCGGTCGAGAAGCTCCAGGATTCCCAGGGAGACCTGGCGCCTCATCTTGCCCGAGGCGGTGATCTCACGGTCCAACCCCTGGTAGACCGAGGCGTCGAAGGGGCTCCAACCGCCGCGCAACTCTCTCAGGGCTTCTTCCTCGCGCTGTGCGGCTTCGACCGTGAGTTCCCCCAGGGGGCGCAGCGGCGCGGCCTTGGGCAATTGCCTGGCCGACGCGGCGATCTCCCCCATCCGCAGAGCGAACCCGCCGATGGCCGCCGTCACCTCGGCCCGGTCGCAGCCTCCCTCGGTGGCCATCCAACTATCGTAGTCACCGTGGAAGCCGTCCCAACTACGCACCAGGCCGTCATGGCCGATGGTGAAGCTGGTCACCGCCGCCCGGCTGTCGGCGGAAGCGGCGGACACCGCTCCGGCCAGGGCGAGGCCCGCTTCGCGGCGGGCCTGGTTGGTCAACCCCAACTGCTCGTCAAAGGCGTCGAACAATCCGGGGTCTCCAGCCTGGATGCTCACCTCTACCTCCGGGGGGCCGTTGCCTTCGGGCGCGGGGGTGGGCGTGGGAGACTCTTCCATGCCACCCTCTCCGTTCTCCGGCGTTTGTTCCGCCGCGTCTCCTGGAACAGGCAGTCCGAACAGGCCCGAGAACAACCCAAGCCCGGAGTCTCCGCCGGCGCCGCCCTCACTGTCCCCTCCCTGCTGGAAGGAACCGCGCAACCGGCGCAGGGCCGAGTCCTCATCCTGCACCGCTTCGGCCAGCACGTCGGACGCGTAGCGGGTATTGGCCCCGGAGGGCAGGGACCTATGGAGCAAGACTAGCTCGCGGTGTTGGTCCAACAGCCGGTTCAAGCCTTCCAGACTCCCCTCGGGGGTCTGGCCCGGCTGGGCGGCGCGGAAGGAATCGTAGTCGGCTTGGAACTGGTCCCACTGTTCGCCGAGGGCGCCGAAAGCGGTGGCGAAGGCCGCTACCTGGGCCTCGGCGTCCGCGCCGGTCATGACCTGTAGGTCGCTTAGCTGGTCCGCCACGCTTTTCCTGAGGGCCAGGGCGTTGGCGCGGGCCTGGGCCACACCCTCGAAGCCGGGTTGAAGAGCGGCCGCGGCCGTACCGTTGGCGCCGTTATCCTTGTCCGATTCCCCGCTACTGCCGTTGCCGCCAAACGAAGAGGACGCTGCCTCGGGTTCCGAAGCGGGGCCGGGCTGTCCCGGCCGCCAGGTGTCCCGCAGGCGGCGAAGGGCGGCTTCTTCCTGCCGGGCGGCCTCGATTAGCTGGTCTGACATGCCTCTGACCGACGGGTGCCGGGAGAGGCCGGCGGCGACGCGGGAAACGGCGCTGAAATCGCCGGAGAAACCCCGCAAGGCCACCCGCACCGAGCTTGCGTCGCAGGAGGTAAGACCCTGCCGCCAGGTGTCCAGGTCCCGGTGTACCCCCTCCCAATCTTGTGACAGGGATGCGTAGGACGCGGCGAACTCGCTAGCCGCCTGGCTAACGCTCGCGGGCACAGGCGTGGGCTCCGGGCCTCCCTGGGGCAGGGCCCGGTCCCGGGCGGTGACGGTGGCCGCTATGTCCGGCGCGGCGGTGGGCTCCGGCGGCGTGAAGGGCTCCGCCCTCTGCTGGGCCGTGCAGGCCAGGGCCAGGGCCAGGGCCAGGGCCAGGAGCAGGATAAAGCCCAGGGCCAACAAGCCGGTGAGCCGTTTAGTGGTCATCATTTGAAACGGTACACTCCTACAAAATCGCCCACCAGGCCGTCGCGGAATCCTCCAGACCGGAGTTGGGACACCAACTCGTCAAGAGACTTCCGGGAGTCGGCCAGCGCCACCAAGACGCGGCGCCCATCGGTTTCGCGCAGCAGAATGACCCCGGTGTCCGGGGTGTCCATGCCGGCGGTGAACGGGGTGCGCAGGCTGCCGTCTATCCCACCTACCTGGACCCCAGCCAACTGCAGGTACTGGGCCACCTCCGCCGCGTCATCGTAGAGGCCAAGGAACACACTGTCCCTGGAGCTGTCCTCCGCCGTGGCCACCGTGGCCGAGGCCGCCGTGGCGCTGGAGATGTCCTCCCCCAGGCTGGACGCCAGGTCCAGAAGCTCGGGACGGCCCAGAAGGATGTCCACCCCGCCCCTGAAGAAGTGGGGGAAGTCCGACAGCGCGAACTCCCTCTCCGACCGGGTAAGGAAATCGGCGATGTTGGCCAGAAGCCGGTTGTTGTCCAGCACCGAGTTCCTCGGCGGGACCATGAAGGTCAGGTCGCCCAGGGCCAGCACCCGGTCATCCCCGGCCTGAACCAGGGGGTAGAAGGGTCCCGGCGACTCGGACATGGAGGAGCGGGTGTTGCCGTCGGCCACCGCCAGGCCCGGCTTGGGTCCCTTGATGGAGCTTGTGGAGTAGAGGGATATCTGTCCCACGCCCCTTGTGATCTCGCTGGGCAGGAAGTCCCTCACGATGACGTTTTGGAAATTCAGGTCGTACTCGACGGTGTTGAACAGGTAGTCGGGTTGGAAGGCCACGCCGAAGCGGCCCGCCAGGGTATTGACCTCGTTTCTCCGGGTGGTGTCTCCGATCAGGAGCAGCTTTCCGCCCTTGCGGGCGACGAACTCCTCCACCAGGTCTATCTCATCTGGGCTGTAGCGGTCCTGGGGCACGGCCACCAGCAGACTGTCGGCCCCGCGCAACTCCTCCTCCAGCCGCTTGAAGCTGGCAGAGGGGTCGGAACTCAGGAAGCCGCCGAACCGGGCCGACTCCCCCAGCACCTTCACTTCATAGCCGCGGTCCGCGACCAGGGAGAGGAAGGCCGAAAGCTCCGCCCTGGAGGTGTTGTTGCCGTGGAGCCCGTCCACCACCAGGGTGCCGATACTGGCCCGTGGGGCGTCCTCGAAGTCCCCAACCGTGGAAACCGGGGCGGTCAGGTGGGCTACCGGGGCCTCCGGGGAGGGCGGGGCGCTGTAGCCGCTGCCGGTGTAGAAGTAGAAATATGACGCCGCGAATACGATGACGGCCAGGACCGGGACGATGATAAGACGCCACATATTACTGCTCGGGCCCCACGTAGAGGTAGTAGACCTTGGGCCCGTTCACCTTCATCGGGAAGCCGGGCAGGGCCCGCTCCTGCTCCTCACCCATCCCAGACGGGAGCATGTAGCGGCGCACGTAGTCCAGAGGTTGGCGGCCGGCGGCGAGTGGCTGGTGACCAGTGTCCAGTGATTGGTCGCCGGCAGCCATCCACTGACCGCTTACCACCGGCCACTGTTCACTGTCCCCCCCGCTCTGCAGCGGCTCTATGATCCGCTTGAACCGCTGGTTGAAGGCCCGGAACACCTCAGTGTTCACGTCCACCAACCCGTAGTTGGAGATTCCCGCAAGCTGGGCAGCCTTCTCTATCGCGTCGGCGTCACCGCCAACGGCGTCGACCAGTCCGGTGTTGGCGCTCTCCACCCCGGTGTAGATCTTCCCCTGCAACAGCTCGTTCCGGGACATCCTCAGCTTGTCGCCCCGTTCGCTGGTCACTATGTAGGCGAAGGCTTGCTTCAACTGGTCGGTGACGCCCACGAAGTAGCGCCTGCCGCCGCCGTTCAGCTTGTTGGGTCCGGTGGGCATGATCTGCTCGCCGGGGGGGTTGGGGATGAGGGCTCCCGGGAAGTAGAGGATGACCCCCACGTTGCCGACAAAGGAGCTTGGCTTGGCGTAGGTGTAGGTCGCGCCCATGGACATCATGTAGCCGCCGCTGGCCACGATGTCGTTCATGACTATGACCACCGGCTTCTTCTCCCGCAGCTTGCGGGTCTGGTAGTAGAGCTGCTCCGAAGCCGCCGCGCCTCCGCCGGGAGTGTTCAACCGGATCATCACGCCCTTGATGGAAGGGTCCCTGCGCGCGTAGTCGAGAAAGGAGCCGATGACGAAGGAAGAGTTGTCGTTGATGATGGTGAAGGGGATGTCGATGACGCCGATCTTGGGCTTGCCGGGCCAGACGTAGCTGAAGACCAGTCCGCCGATGGCCACGCCCAGGACCACCAAGACGACCGTGCCAACGTACCAATTGACAATGGCCCGACGCATCTATGAACGTCTCCTCAAGCACATAACCCCGCCAAATACCCCGCCGGAACAAGGCCGCGCAATCATACGTTTACCCACGTTGGCTGTCAACTTATGGGTGTCAGCTTAGTAGAAGTTGATGTTGATGGGAGCTTCGCAATCTACGGCAGCCAAATCGTAGTCACCCTCCTGGCCGTCGCACAGATCTCTCCCGTTTCCGCCGATCAAAATGTCGTCTCCGGGACCTCCTTGGAGCACGTCATTTCCGTTGCCGCCGACCAGCAGGTCGTTGGCGTTTCCGCCGGAGAGGTAGTCTTCGCCGTTGGAGCCGAATAGGAAGTCGCTATCTTCCCCACCGTTGAGGAAGTCGTTCCCCCCGCGGCTGAACATGAAGTCCAGCCCGTTGCCTCCAATGAGGATGTCCCTTCCGCTGCCGCCGACAATAACATCGTTGCCGTCCATCCCGAAAATTACCAGGTCGGCAGTCGAGCCAACGCAGTCGATCAAGTCACCACCCGGAGAACCGTAGATCGCAAACCCCATCTGCCGGAACCCAGATCCGGTGCAATTGACCTGCGCGTGGGCGACTTCTCCCGGACTCGCCAAGCTGACCCCGATAGCCAGCGCAAGCGCGGCCACGAGGTTCCATTTCATACTCTTGACCAACTTGCACGGTCTCTGGGTCATACTCTCTGGTCAGGGCGCTCGCATTTAGACCACAAAAGCTCCGTCATTCCCCCAAACCCGTCATTCTCCAGAAAGCGGGAATCCATTGCCCGAATCCACCATGCCAGCGTCCAAACGTGACGGTATGCAACCTCTGGCCTCCGGCAAAAGCCTGAATGACGATGGAATAGCCAAATAAGCGATTGCCCTGGCGCATTGGTATTCCTTGGACTCTCACGTTAGGTTGCAAGCGTAACATACTGGGGATGGACAGCCTAGCCGCAACCGTCGTTGGCTCGACAATCGGGGCAAACCGGGTTTAACATGGGTCACTATGGTGAACGTATCCACGAGGCCCGTAATCAAGGCTGTCAGGTACCAGTTGGCCCACGCTCCGGGGCTTGTGCGGCACGGTTCCAAACCGGCCCGAGAGATCGCCAAGCGGGGGGATTTGCTCGGAGAAATCACCTCCCACCTACGTTCCTACGAGGAAGCGGTGGCCTACCCTCCGAACCAGGCGTTCCTCGGCGGGATGCACCCCGACGCCCTCTCACTCATTGAACGTCCCTGGTTCCAGGCCAACGGTGGAGGCCAGCGTTGGTCCCCATTCGGCGAGATCATGCCCGAAGACGAGCTGTACGGACTGCTCAAGATTTCCGACGCATTCGACCTCGTTACCTTGGAAGAGGGGTTTGCGGCACAAGTCCGAAACGCCCTATCGGAGCACAAGCTCATACAAGAGGAAGACCTCAAACGCCTAAACGAAGGTCAACCCTATTCCACTATAGAGAAACAGGCCGCCGACACCGACGTATCCATTCCTTTATACCTCCGCGACGGACGCCTTGTGGGTTATGTCAACCGAGCTCATGAAGAAGACGTCTCTCTAACCGCCGACGTCGTGTTGGAAAACCTCGCTTGCAAGGCTACCGCGGTGATGGCCTTGCGGACGCTAATCTACGATCAGCGGATCGATCCGTCAGACATCGAGTATGTCCTAAACGCCGGAGAAGAGGCGGTGGGAGAGCGGTATCAGCGGGGGGGCGGAAACTTGGCGAAAGCCGTGGCGGAGATGTGCGGATTGTCCAACGCTTCCGGCGCGGACGTCAAGGCTTTTTGCTGCGGACCCGTCCATGCGTTGGTCATGGCTGGCGCCCTGGTGAGTTCGGGCCTCTACCGGCAAGTCGCGGTTGTGGGTGGCTGTTCCTTGGCCAAGCTGGGGATGAAATTCCAGGGACACCTGCACCATGACCAACCTATCCTGGAAGATACTCTGGCTTCGGTCGCGGTCCTGGTCGGCGAGGACGACGGCGTCAGCCCGGTTCTGCGGATGGACTCGGTGGAGAAGCACACCGTTGGCGCGGGTTCCAGCCAGCAGGCGATTTTCACCGAACTCGTAACCTCGCCGTTGGAGCGCTTGGGACTGAGTTTTGGGGATGTCGACAAGTATGCCACCGAACTGCACAACCCGGAACTCACCGAACCGGCGGGCAGCGGCGACGTTCCCCGCCTAAATTATCGTCTCATAGGCGCGTTGGCGGTGCTCAAGGGCGAAATATGCCGCGACGACCTCCCCGGGTTAGCCGAGAATCATGGAATGCCGGGCTTTCCCCCGACTCAGGGACATATCGCGTCGGCGGTGCCATATCTGGGACACGCGTTCGAGCAGATCCTGGACGGCAAGATGGAACGGGTTATGTTCCTGGCCAAGGGCAGTCTGTTTCTGGGACGGATGACCCAAATGTCCGACGGTATGTCCTTCATAATGGGAACTAATCCCGGCGGCTAGGATGCCGTCTCCCGTATCCGCAGTCTCCGCGCCTTGCCCAACCCCGGACTGAGAGGGTCTTAAATGGCATATATACTCGAAGGAAGCATCCTCGAAGTCTGTGATTGCAACGTACTCTGTCCCTGTTGGATTGGCGAAGACCCTGACAACGGAACGTGCGACTCCGTGATCGCTTACCACGTCGATAGCGGAGAAATCGAAGGCGTCGATGTATCCGGACTGACGATGGCGATGGTGGCACATATCCCCGGCAACGTCTTGAAAGGCAACTTTCGCACCATGACGTTTGTCGACGACCGGGCCAGCAACGAACAGGAAGCCGCGCTCTTAAAGGCGTTCAGCGGGAAGCTGGGAGGACCGTTATCAGACCTGGCCAATCTGGTTGGTGAGATGATGGGCGTGGAACGTGCGGCCATTACCTTCGACGTGCAAAGAGGGAAGGGTGTCCTTCGGATTGGGACCGACGCGGAGGCCGTGATGGAACCCTACCGCGGCCCCAGCGGAAACGTGACGACCCTCAACGAGAGTATATTTTCGACCATTCCCGGCAGCCCCGCTTATGTGGCCAAGGCCTCGACCTATCGAGTCAAGAACGCGGCCGTAGGGCTGGACGTCGATCTAAAAGACCACAACGCCATACAGGGGTCTTTCCGGTTCCAGGGATAAAACCAGGGCGATTCTCCGTGCACTCGTACCGTATTTCAATCTTGGAGGACATAGCATGCAGCTAGAAGGTAAGCGGGTAATCGCGCTTGGCGAGCGCGACGGGGTCCAGGGCGGCGCCATTGCCAACTGCGCCCGCAGTTCCGGAGCCGAGGTGGTCCTAGAGGTGACCTACTGCTCTGTTTGAACCGCCTCCGGAGCCCTTGACCTGGAGGGTCAAGAAGAAATCAAGCGGACGTTGGACCGCATCGGCCCGGAAAACGTGATGGTGTTGCTCGGCACTCCCACCCCGGAGAGCACCAGGTTGTACGCGATGACCGTAGACCAGGGAGACCCTTCTTGGGCCGGCGCCCTGGCCGGTGCTTCGCTCGGCCTGCCCGCTTACCACATCATAGAGCGGGAGATCAAAGACCAGATCGATCCCTCTACTTACGAGGCCGAGGTAGGACTTGCAGAGCTGGTCTTGGACTCGGACGAGATCGTTAAGGCTCTTTCGGAAGTTCGAGGAAAGTGACCCGTTCTACGTGGTGGGTTTGACTATTTCATCGTGATACACTCTCCCTGGCCTGGTATCGCACCTGTGCGGCGCCTTTTGTACGGGAAATGGCTAGCGGACGAAAACTGGTAACGGCCGAAGAGTTGCTGCGGATGCCGAGCGGCGGCAATCGGTACGAACTTGTCCGGGGAGATCTTATTGAATTGGCTCCTACGGGTGACTCAGACGGAATCGTTGTGAGTAGAATTCACTACGCTCTGGCACATTACGTAGAACAGACCCGGCACGGGGACATTCGCGTGGGTGAGACGGGTTACCGGCTCGAAAGTGATCCCGATACAGTCCGTGCCGCCGATGTGGCTTGGGTAGCGCCGGGCCGTATTCCTCCTGGGACACAGGGCTATCCTAACTTGGCGCCAGACTTGGCCGTCGAGGTAAAATCCCCGAGCGAGTCCCGGTCCGCGTTGGACGCCAAGGCAGAGTTGTGGCTTAGCTACGGTTCACGGGAGGTTTGGGTCGCCGACCCGGAAAGCGTCAGCATCACGGTTTATCGTGCCGGGCGGTACCCCTTGACCTTGAATGAAAATGGCGATCTCGACGGTGGGGGCCTGCTCCCCGGATTCACCTCCCCAGTTTGGCGGCTTTTCCGGATGGACCCCTAAAGATCCAGGCTGAGACCGAACCCGGTTTCTATCCGCGGCGAACTCTCTGGCGGGTATGCCTCGATTCAATGGCCGGTCCCAAAGTTGAGGACTTCGAGACGTAACAGAGAAATTGTGTCCATCATGTCGCCGGGTAGAGGGCCAGTTGGGACGATTTTCAGTTCGGGACGCATCGTGACACCCGCGGGGTTGTCCGGTGTCATAGCTGTAATCGACGGAATCCCGTTTCGTTGGGCCGCCAAGCAGACATCTCCGCAGGCCCGGCCGTAAAGCTCGAGGTCATATGCTGGACCGGCGACCACTACCTCCGGGCGGATTAGCGCCAGTCTGCTGTCTATCCACGCCAGGACTTCGTCCCTTCGGTCACTGAAGTAACCGTCACCGCAGATGATTGTAGCTACGACGTCACCCTGATCCCCTAACAGGAAGTTCAGCAGCCGGGCTGGGCCGATTGGCCTGTCGCGGACCTCGATGGGCAAGTCCGCTTTCTCCTCCCGCCCTATACCCGCGTAGACCTGGTTGAGGTAGTGAACAACCCGGATGGGACTGGGCATGGAGTGACCTCCTGGCCTACCCGCGTAGAGTGGGGGAGAGCGCTAGGCGGTTGGGGGGTTGCTCCGGTACCAGTCCACGATTTCGGAACCCGTAGCGGCCCAAACGCCGCCTCGCCGCATGATATGACCCAGCGCACGGTCCAAGTATCCGATGCGGAACGGCTGACCGATGAGCCACGGATGCAGGTTCAGGACCATCGTCCGCCCGTTCTGCTGCCCGTCCTGGTAGAGCGTGTCGAATCCGTCTTCGATTAGCTGCTCGTAGCGGCCAACGTTGACCCTACGGTCCCAAAGCGCCATCACGTCGTCCAACTCCACCATTACCGGCAAAGCGAATATCTCTCCGTGCGGGCTCTTAAGGGGGTAGGGCTGTTCGTCGTTCACCCAGTCGCAGACGTAGCTGATGCCCGCCTCGGAGAGCAACTGCGGAGTACGGGAGGACTCGCCGTATTCGGGCCCCAGCCATCCTGCGGGTGAGTTGCCGGTGGCTTGAGTCAGGGCCGAAACAGACTGTCCGATATATGCCCTCTCCTCATCCTCCGTCATGTTGCTGGTAATCATGCGGGTCAACGAGACCCCGTGGCCGATGATCTCCGCACCCCGCTCCTGGCAATGACGGACTAGGAAAGGGTAATTTTCGGCGGTCATGGCGTCCATTGCCACGGTAGCTTTGATGCCATGTTTCTCCAGGGTGTCCAACACCCTGAAAATCCCCACGCGGTGCCCGTATTCCCGGTGTCCCAGCCTGGCATAGTCGGGGTACGACCTTGCGCTTAAGCCCCCGGCGAATGGCGTCGCAAAACTATCTTCCGGCGGCTGCCATTCCGGATGGTCCAGGTCGACGATCACGCATAAGGCAACCCGCGCGCCGTCCGGCCATCGTAGAATTCCTCGTTTGCTGAGGGGGGACCAATCGTAATGGTCATGGTCCATCCCGAATCGCCGTTCTGCTGGCATATTTTCCCCTCCTCGGCGGGAGCGAGGTTAAATAGGTGGACGGTGGGCCTCTCGGGTGTCGGGTTAGCGGTTCACCTGGGAAGCGTGGGCGACGGCCTCGTCGTAGTAGTTGGCAATGTAGTAGTCGGCGATGTCGTCGGCGGTGGTCTGCCAGACGCCGTCATGGGACATGATGTAGCCCAGTATGTCGTCCAGGTACTTGGCCCGGTGGGGTTGGCCCGTCAGATAGGGATGCAGCGCGATGCACATCACGCGGCCGCTTTGAGCCCCCTCCTGGTAGAGCTGGTCGAACTGGGCTTTGCATATTTCGGCGAAGTAGTCCCCCTCGTAGTGCTGCCGGAAGAGGGGAGCGTCGTTCAACTCGATTGAATAGGGCACCGACACCAGCTTGCCGCTCTTCACTTTGATCGGCACGGGCTGGTCATCGTGCATCCAATCGGTGTGATAAATGAGACCGGCCTCGGCCATCAGATCGGGAGTCCGTTCGGTGCCGGAGATGGCTGGTCCCAGCATCCCCTTTAATTGCTTCCCGGTGTGGAGTTTGAGGGTGTCGATGGTGTCACGGTAAAACTCCCGCTCCTGGTCTTCGGTGTAGGTGTTCAGGTAGCGGGTGTTGTAAATCCCGTGACTCATGAAATCGTAGTCGCGCTGGACCATGGCCTCTCCGATCTCGGGGAAGTGCTCCAACACGGCCATGTTTAGGGATACGCAACATCGAATGTTGTGTTTGTCCAACACGTCCAACATTCTCCAGAACCCGACCCGGTTTCCGTAGTCCCGGTAGGAATACCCTTGCACATCGGGATAGGGTGTGCGCGGCCAGGGGTCACGGTGTCCGTCGAATTCGGGCTCGTACTCGTAGTGCTCCACGTTGGGAGCGATCCACAGAGCGACCCTCGCGTCGTTGGGCCACTTAATCGCAGGTCTGTCGATAATGGGACTGTAGTCCACTCGGTCCGGTGGAAGAGGCATATCATTCACCCCGGTTGGTGGTCGTCTTCGTGTCCGCCTAGGTAGCTGTTTAATCCCTCGTATGGGACTTGCTATGCGACGTTGCTGGTCAGTCGCTCCAGGTTGGCCATCTCTGGAGAGTCAAAGTCAGCCGTGGGCCAGCCGCCCGCGGCTGACTTGAGAGTCGAAGCGGCGGCGCTCACGTCTCCGCTTCCGGCCTGCGTCCGGCCCATCCAGAACTCGTCACGGACTGACGCCCTGCGGTTGAGGCGCTCCGTGAGCATCGCTTCCGCGTTCTCGAACTGCTCGGCCCGGATGTACGCTTCCAGCAACGTGTCCTCAAACACTTCGCGTTGGGCATGGCTGCCGCCGATGCGGGCAAGGTCCCGGATTGGCTGCTCCATCAGTCGTACAGTCTCACCGTAGTTGCCCTCGGCGAAGGCGGCGATCCCCTGAATCATTGGCAAGGTCATTTCCTGGACGAGAACGTTGCCCCCCTCGGCTGCCGTCCGCATTGCGCCGATGGTTTTCTCCAAGGCCTCCTGGTCGCCTGCCGCTGCGAAGGCCAGGGCGGCGTGAGCATCGCGGAAGGGGGGTCCGGGGTTTCCGGCAGCGGGAAGGGCCTGGTCTCGCACCTCCTCCCAGCGCTTGGGCGGGGGTGTTCCGCCGTAAATCGTCAACCGCCACATTAGGGAGGCGCTGTCGGCCAGTGATGCGGCGCTCTTAGACACTACAGACGGGCGTATGTCGGTCTCGTACAAGTCCAGGGCGTTCTTGTACCGGCCCATAGCCAGTTCGAATAGGGCCAGGTGCCAGGACAGGTGGACGTGATAGGAAGCTCGTTTGTCGAACCCTTCCAGCCAGTTTCCCAGGAAACCGCCTCCCGATGCGGCGTCGCCCTTCTCGAAGTAGACGTGGGTAACCGAGTGAGAGGCGACCGCGTTAAGAGGATACATCTCCAGGGACTTGCTTGCCAGCTTGAACGCCTCGTCCAACCGGCCCGTTTCATGGTGGGCGAAAGCGTAACTGCCCAGGAAGGCCCAATCATCTTCACAGTGTTTGGCGATGCTCTGGCACAAGGTGAATAGCTCATCTGGGAAATTGGGGACCCCGGCGCTGTGACAGCCCTGCATGAATAATCTCTGGGCCAACCGGAGCATCAGCACGTCCTTGGGGTATTCTTTCAAATGGTCGCGTATCACCCCGAGGGACTGGATGCCCTTGTTGTTGATCCACAGGTCGATGGCCTCGATCCCCGCCTTTTCCCGACTGGAGATACCGGCGGACAAGGACTGGGCGTTGGCGATGCCCTCTTTTGCGTCGGGCGCTGTGCCCCGCATCATGGCCACCCAGGCCATACCCGCGTGGGCCATTGCAAAGCCCTCGTCAGCTTCTATTGCCTGTTGAAACCGTTCCTCGGGGCCAAAGTTCTGGGACAATAGCAGGTCAAGACCCTCAAGGTAATGGTCTGCCGCCGTGCTGGAACTGGTGCTGATGGGAAGCCCGAAACGGTCATTCATCCTTGCGCCGTTTGGCATCGTCTTACTCCTACCGAAATATTCAGGTGTGAACGGGTGGCTCGGATGTTTCTAGTTCGGGGGAAGTGTATGTTTGGCGGGCACTTGGTGTCAACGAACGGTCGCTAATATAACCGTTCAGACTTGATGTGTCCTTCCTACTCCAAGCTCGTCATTCCGGGCTTGACCCGGAATCCAGAAACCCTTGCAACCAGCGACCTTCACTATAATTGGCATTTCTGGATTCCCGCCTGCGCGGGAATGACGGATTGCGGGGGAATGACGGATTGCGGGGGCGGGACATGATAAGAGGACTATCACAGAGATGACCGATGTGAGATTCAGCCAATCCCCCTCATCGAGTCTGAACAGTCACTCGCTAATCACCCGGCCATACCGATATCATTACAGAGGATCGGGTAGAATGATTGGGAGGAGTGTGCGCATGGGTACTTTTCACTGGCCTATTGTAATCGGAAATCTGGACCGTTCCAGTATCCGAGAGATCGAAGCGATGGTGGATACTGGCGCTACCTACACAGTCTTGCCTTCCGCGCTTTTAGCGGAGATAAGGATCGAAGCTACGCGAAAAGCCGAGTTCGAATTTGCGAATGGAAGGCTTGCTGAATTGGACATTGGGCAAGCATGGGTCTCCATTAATGGAGAGAGCGTCATCACCCAGGTGGTTTTTGGTGAGGATGATACGTCGCCGTTACTGGGAGCTTATACTTTGGAAGGGTTACTCCTAGCTGTAGACCCTTTTAATCAGAGATTGGTTCCGACTCATGCCATTTGGTATTAGCTTCGCGTTCAGCGAATCTTTGGGGGATTGAGCCGATGGGATTCAAACTCGTAATCTGCCCTCCTAACTATCAAGAGCACTGGCCGGACCGGCTGCGTGAGGAAATACCCGACGTGGAGGTCCACCTCTGCCCAACCGTGGGAGAGGCTATGGAAGTGATCGGAGACGCTGACGCCGCGTTCGGCGATATCGTTCCCGAACTGCTGGAGCGCGCGCATAACCTGAAGTGGATCGCCTGTCCCCAGGCCGGTCCCAGAGCAGGCTACTACCACGAATCGTTAATCGAAAGCGACGTCGTGGTTACCAACACCCGGGAAATATATAACGACCATATCAGCGCCCACATCATGTCGCTGCTTTTGGCCTTCGCGAGGGGGCTTCAGGTTTACATCCCGCGGCAGGTAGAGGGGACGTGGCGGCAGGGCTACGACTCCACATATTTGCCGGAAGCCACCGCGGTTGTGGTTGGCGTCGGCGGCATCGGTGGGGAGACGGCCCGTTTGTGCTCCGAATTTGGGATGACTGTGCTTGGCGTCGATCCCAGATTGACCGCTCCCACTCAAGGCGTGGCGGAGTTGCACCGCCCAGACTCTTTGCTTGACGTCTTGCCCCGAGGCGACTTCGTAATTGTGACCGTCCCCGAGACTCCCGAGACCCAGGGAATGTTCGGCTCCATCCAATTCCAGGCGATGAAGAACAGTGGGTTCTTTATCAACATAGGCCGCGGCGCCACGGTAATTCTCGACGACCTGGTGGATGCGCTAAGAACGGGCGAGATCTCCGGAGCGGGCCTAGACGTGTTTCAGGTTGAACCGTTGCCTGCGGGACACCCCCTCTGGTCCATGCCTGGTGTTCTGATTACGCCTCACGTTGCCGGTGATGGGCCTTATCTTGACGACCGGCGCACCGAATTGTTTATCGACAACTGCAAGCGGTTCGACGAAGGCAGGGCACTACGCAACGTGGTGGACAAGGCCAACTGGTTCTAGGAGCCTGTCCAAAGATTCGATCTCGAATACTATAATCGTTGGTAATCGGTTTGGCGGTTACTAAATAGACCTATACATGAACCAATAGCGTTGCTGTGAAAGCCATTATAGCCGATATGCGTTGCCATCATTAAATATAGGACAGACTCCTAGAGTAAAGTTCCCCGAGAAACCTTATCGCGTCGCAAAATGAACGCCCCCAAATTCCCTGTCGCGGGGTTCGAGGGCGTCGCCGTGTCCCGGTTTCCGGCACTCGGCGACTGGGCATCGCCGCTGCGCCGTTCCCGATTAGGAACCCTGGATGATGAAGTCGGAGACGCGCTCTCCGATCATCATGGTCGTGACATTGGTGTTGGCACGGATGCAGTCCGGCATGATGGAGGCGTCCACTACGCGAATCCCCTCCAGCCCGTGGACCTTTCCGTACTGGTCAACAACCGCCATAGGGTCGGAAGACGGTCCCATCTTGCACGTGCAGGAGATGTGCTGCGAGGTGGTAACTTCCTTCCTCATCCACGTGTCGAGGGCTTCGTCCGTGGCCAGATCGGCGTCGGTCGGGTCCACGCGCTCTTGGATGATGTCCTTGAAGGACTCGTGCTCACCCAGACCCACGCAGATTCGCACCGACTCCCTGAGGCGCTTCCGGTCGAACTCCTCCTCCAGGTAGTGGTATTCCAACACTGGCTGATCTGTGGGGTCGGTTGAGGCTAGGCGCAACTCCCCGGCGCCTACTGCCAGGTATATGCCTGCGGTCATCCGGATGCCCAATGGCTCCATCCGGTTGCCGCCCCGGTTCACCCGCTCGGTGGCGTATGACTGCATGGATATCTTCATGTCGTTGCGCAGGTCCGAGTCTGCCGCCGTGTAGCGCAGCGTGAGTTGCATCCTGGGGGCCAGGCCGTCGAGGTCGAACCCCGGCCTGGTGCGCCAGGTGACCCACACGCCAGGGTGGTCTCGCATGTTCTGACCGATCCCCGGTTTGTCTGAAATGACGGGGATGCCCAGGCTGCGCAGGTGGCTGGCGGGGCCTACGCCGGAGAGCATCAATATCTGGGGCGAGCCGATCGCTCCGGCGGACAGGATGATCTCGTCACCTTCGACGACGAACCGCTCTCCTCCGCTCTCCAACTCGACCCCGGTTGCCCGGTTGCCCTCGAACACGATCCGGTAGACCGTGCAGTTGGGCCGGATCGTCAGGTTGAGGCGGTGCCTGGCCTGGTCCAAGTAGCCCAGCGCGGTGCTCATCCGAATGCCGTTTGGGTTGTTAAGCGGGGTCGGCCCTACCCCCCAGGAGTCCGGGTGATTGTGGTCAGGGCAGTCGGGGTAGCCTGCCGCGGTTGCCGCCTCATGGAAGGCGACCTGTGCGGGGAGCCAGGTCTCCCTCTTGAATCGGTGCATCACGATTGGACCGTCGGAGTTGTGGAAGTCGTCGGTGCCGAAGTCGGTGTCGGTCTCGATCTTGCGGAAATAGGGGATCAGTTTTTGGAACTCCCATTCGTCGTTGCCGAAGGAGGCCCAGGTGTCGTAGTCTTCGGGTACGCCGCGCAGGAACACCTGGCCGTTGATGGCGCTGGAGCCGCCGGTGACCTTGCCCCTGGGCACCATCATCAGCGGGGCCTCTTCGGTTGCCTTACCCGTAAACTGCCAATTGTGGTCGCTGGTCATCACATCAGCTTCGGTGGCGTAACCGAACTTTACCTCTTCGGGGAGATGTTCGAAGTTGGGATAGTCTTGGCCCGCCTCCAGCAACAACACCGACCGGTTGGGGTCCTCGGACAGACGGGTTGCGAGGATCGACCCGGCCGATCCCGCTCCTATGACGATTTTGTCGTATTTCATGGCTCCTCCAAGTGGAGTTGGGTGTAGAGACTAGATCAACGCGTCGGGCGTAACGATCCCTTCCATGTCGGCCTCGGTGGCCGGGTTTTCCAGGGTCAGTCCCAGGTCTTCCTGCATGAAGTAGTAGACCTGTTTAAGGTGGTGTGTGCTGTGGCTCAGGATGATGTTCAACAGCTCCAGCACGGTGACTTCGCCGCCGTAGTGCGCCGGGACCACACGGTCGAAGCCCTCTTCGTTGCCGCTGGCCAGGAACTCCCGGATGTCCTTCAGCACACCTTCGCCGTAGTTGACGATGGCGTCAGCGGAAACCACGCTCTTCAACCGCTGGTTGGAAGCCGCCATGTCCTCGGTGCTCATGCTGCCGTGTTCGTGGCTCAGGTATGCCAATTCCGGGAAGGACACTATGTGGACGATCAGGTCCCTGGCCGATTGCGGCCGCCAGGGAATCATCCCGGCAAGTTGGTCTTCCGATAGCTGGCAAGTGGCCCGCATGGCCGCCCCCAGGATCCCCGTGTATTTCTCGGAAAGCCAATCCGTCTTCCCTGACAGGTCCACCTGTATGTTCAGGTTCAGGGCGGGGACCAATTTCTTCGGGTAGTAGCCTATGATCACATCGTCATCGTCGACGATGGTGACGGGGACCGACTTGATGTTGCGGCTCCTTAGGTATTCCACCGCTTCGGGGTCGGTTGCCAGGTCGTGGTGCTCGAACTGAACACCGTTGGACGTGAGGAACTCCTCCAGCGTCCTGCAGCTAAATCAACCAGGGTTGGTGTAGACTTGCACCTTCATAATTCACTCCTAATGTGTTTCGACTCTCGCATGGGCTGACCGGAGCGAGAAAGGCCCATTCCCGTAGCCAATTCCACGGGATTGCCAACCGATGGTAGCGTAAAGGGAAGCTACCATCGTGTCAACAACGCATGGGGACAGGGTCCACTGGACAATAGCCACTAACCGCCGGCCGCCAACGCGAATAGAGGCCGCCGCCGTGGGTTATACTTTCACAAATCCACGAGCATGAGAGTGGGCCATCATCAACGCGGCATCCGGTTCCAACCATAACGACGCTCCGGATGAAGACCGGCGCCACCCCCGCCAACCCTTCGATCCAGCATTGGTCCGGGGTGTCCTTGGACCCAAACAACTGTTATCCGTTGAGTTGCTGGGAAACGGCAAAAGCAACACCAGCTACAAGGTGCTGGCCGATGATGGCGCGGCCTACGTTCTCAGGCTCTACAGCCAGGGGAGTCCGGCGCGAGAGGCGAGGGTAATGGACATGGTAAGAGATTTTGTGCCAGTCCCCGCCGAACTCGACCGGGGGGACACCTGGTCAATCACTACTTTCCTCGATGGAGATATCCTGGAACTGAGGCCGGAGCATTCGGGCAAGGCTGCCGAGGCGCTGGCGCGGATCGCTTCAGTGGCGTTTGATTCCCCTGGTTGGATCAATTCAGACGGTACGGTTTCCCCGTTTCCCTTCAACGGTATAGGCGGCTACGTTAGCGACATGTTGGACCAGGAAGCGGTGCTCCGTTGGACCGGGCAGGCGATCGCGGAAGCCGTGGTGAAATCGGTTGCGGATGCGTCGGATTTGATAGGCACGCTAAACGCTGAAAGCTACTTGGTCCACGGCGACTTCAACCCGACCAATATCCTCATCAAGAATGGGGCGGTGAGCGGGGTCCTAGACTGGGAATACTCGCATTCCGGTACGCCGTTCATGGACATCGGGAACCTTCTCCGTCACACGAACCCTCGCTACCATCCGCTCATCGAGCGGGGTCTTAGGGCTGCAGGAATGAACTTACCCGAAGACTGGCTACTCCGTGCCCGGTTGGTTGACCTGACTAGCCACCTGGAGTTTCTCACAACGGCTAGGTCAGACGCCTTCAAGCGCGAGTGCGTGGGGAGAATTGAAGCATTTCTGAGGACTTTCGGAAGTTGAGAACAAGGGAAGGGGGATGGTCTGGACCATCCCCCTTCGGTACTACAGGTTAATCGGATGCTCCTCGTAGTCCTTTTCCTTGTTGTAGACCTGGATGCGGTGGCGTGCCGACTCCAGCACGAAGAGTCTGTCGTTTTCGTCCACCTTCACCGCCACGGGACGCCGGAACCGCCATTCGGGCTCCATGTTGGCCCTGCGCCTGGCTTTTACGATGTCCGGGTTGGCGTCAATGTACGTCTGGGTCCAAGGCGAGGGTTCCTGGGCGTCCCCGACCAGTGTGGCAATGAACGCCCCGTCGGGTCCGTACACCTGTACCCGGTGATTCCCCCAGTCGGTGACAAACACGTCGCCGTCCGAGTCAACCGCCACTCCAGAAGGCCTGTTTAGATCTCCCACCCGTAAGTCAGAGCCTCCGAAATGGCGGAGAAACTGGCCCGTGGAGGAGAACTTCTCAACGCGGTCATTTTGCCAGTCGGCCACATAGACGCCGCCGTCCCGGTCAACGGTAATTCCCCAGGGCATGTCCAACTGGCCTTCCCCGCTGCCGTGGCTGCCGAAAGAACCCAGGAAAGTCCCCTCCTTGGTGAATTTCTTTACCTGGTGGTCCAGGCTGTTCACTACGTAGAGATTATCATCAGCATCGAAGGCCAACCCCGAGGGGCCGTTCAACTCTCCGTCGCCCGTCCCGGGGCTGCCCCAACTGTTCACGAACGTGCCCGACGCATCGAATACGGAGATGCGGTGCAATTGCTCGTCGGAGACGTAGAGGTTCTCCGCGCTGTCCTTGGCGATTGACCGCGGCCAGATGAACTGCCCTTCGCCCGCGCCGAATCCGCCAAATTGACCCTTGAAATCGTGGGACAGGGTCACTCTTGTGATCCGTTGCCCGATCTCTTCCATGCCCCGGCTCAGGACGAATATGACCCCGTCCGGCCCCAGGACAAAGTCCTGCGGTGACCAGAAGCCCTGTCCCGCCATGGCGTACATGCCTATGCAGTAGCTGTAGTCAAAGACCCGCCCTGCCGCGACCGTCGTCAGCATGGCAACCTCCCCTTCATGTGTCCTTGTTGCGCCCTGGTGGAAATAATCACACCAGGTTACCGGTCTACAGGTTACCGGTCTACAGGTTACCGGTCTACAGGTTACCGGTCTACAGGTTACCGGTCTACAGGTTACCGGTCTACAGAAGTCCAGTTGCTCGAAGTTGCCGCCGACTATCGGCGCCGGGTCTAGCCCCAGCCATCTGTCTACGACGGTGCCGTAGAAGCCCCGGAAATCGTAGTTGGGGGCTAGGTCGCCCTGCTGCAAGTCTTCGGGCTTCAGTGACGGGTAGTTGCTGTACATTCCGCCGTTGACCTGATCGCCGATAACGAAAGCCACTCCGCCCGCGCCGTGGTCGGTGCCGGTGCCATTGTCCCGGACACGGCGGCCGAACTCGGTGAACATTACCATGATCAGGTTCTCGCCGGCGTTGTGCTCCTGGAGGTCCAGGAAGAAGTCGCTGATGGCCCTGGACGTGTCGATCCACAGTTTGGTGTGCATCGGCGGCTGGTTGAAGTGGGTGTCGAAGCTGCCGTGGGCCGTGTAGAAGAGCTGGGTGCCCAGGTCCGCCAGGTACACCTGTGCAATGCTCCTTAGGTTCTTGGCGATGGGAGTGTCGGCGTACTCCACCGTGGAGGAGTACTTTTCCGGCGCGACCTTCAGGATATCCGCGCCCCGAAGGGCGTCCCGGCCCGTCTGCCCCAAATAGTCCATAGTGGGTCCGGCGCCAACGGCGGGGGCGTACATTCGGGCGAACCGTTCCAAGAGCTTGTCACGCTCACCGGCCATACCCGGGACGTCCGACATGACACCGTAGGATTCCAGATTGGACACGGACGTCACCGGTACCCCCCGCAAGGCCAGGGCCCGGGGTAGCCCCTGTCCGAAGTTGATTCCCTTCAGGACGTTCTCGCCGGCGGGGTCAAGGTCTCGAATCACCTTACCGGCCCAGCCCTCGGTACCAACCTTGTCAGGCTCGCAAGTGTGCCAGATGTCCATGGAACGGAAGTGGGAGCGCGGGGAATTTTCGTACCCGATGCCGTGGATTATCGCGACCTTACCCTGGTCGTACAGCTCCTTCACGGCTCCCATGTTGGGGTTGAAGGCAAGTTGGTCGTCAATGGGCAGTACCTGGTCTTCGGGAATACCCACACGAGGACGGGCGTCCCGGTAGTGCGGATCGGTGTAGGGGATTATCGTGTTGAGGTAGTCGTTTGCTCCCGTGAGTTGGAAAACCACGACCACCGGGTCTTTCTTAGTCGTTGTCATTGGTCATTCTCCCACGACGTATCGTTGTCTGTGTTCCGGATCAGAGTCTAGGCAAATTGAAAGTCTCTGGATGCGGCAATTAGGGCCAACATAACGCCGACGCGCTGTTCCGACTCTCCAGCGTTCTCGTCCGAGTCCCAGCGGAGGTCTCCGCCTTCTTCCGCCTGCTCCATGAGTTCGCGCCTGGTGATCTCGCTGACTTCTATGGGCCCCACCAACTCCAGGCAGGATTCCACGAACTCGGCCGCGGTGGCGGCATTCCTGTCCCGGAGCCCGTTAACAATGGACTTGATACCGGGCAGAGAGGTGTTGCCCATGAGGTTCGCCGCGAAATTCACGCGGCGCACCAGGGAACCGCCGTCGATCCACTCCGATCCCGTGTGCCAGCTCTCTACGCTGGGGGGGTTCAGGAGTTCCTGGCCCTGATACGCGCACTCGAAGGCGAGGGCCGGGAAGCCGGGCCTGGGCTTGTTGTAGCTGCCGGCCAGCCGGGCGGTACTGACGACCAACTCGGCGGGACTCTTCACGTGTTCAAACTGCGCCTCTTTGAAGAAATCCGACGTGAACAGCACGCGAAGCACGATGCGAATATCGAAGTTTGAGTCCTCGTAGGCTTGCACCAGTGTGTCGATAGCCTCCGCGTCTCTCGGGGGTGTGATGTTCCAGCTAGGCACCTGAGGTTCGTCCGCCACGAAGAAGTTGTAAAGGTGCCGGGCCAGGAATCTAGCCGTCGCTGGCTGCCGCACCACAATCTGTATGATGTCGTCGCCGTCTAGGTTGCCTTCGTGCCCTAGGAAGGTCTTTTCACCGTCGTCGTGGTCCTCGGGCCTGTACTCGAAGTTCCAATAGAAGCGGCCCAGGGGGTTTCTCGGGATCTTGGGGGCGATGGTCCAGCCGGTGAAGGCCCTGGACGCTTCCTTGATGTCGTCCTCAGAGTAGTTGCCAACGCCCATGGAGAACAGTTCCAGAAGCTCCCGGCCCCAGTTCTCGTTAATTGCCCCGCGATGGTTGCCGTTGTTGTCGAGCCAGTAAATCATCGCCGGATTCTTGGCCAACTCGATCAGCAAGTCTGGGAACCGGCCCAGCCCGTGCTGCCGGAACATTGCGATCTGCTGCGTAAGTTCCGGAGGGTTGTCCACCTTGGAGTTTCCGGTGGCGAAGAGTTGGTGCCAGAAGAGGGCCATCTTTTCTTCCAAGGGACGTTGGGTGTTTATCATACGGTACACCCAGTCCGCCTGGTTCACCGGAGGCCCGAGCGCGCCCTCCATTCCTGGGAAATACCTGTAAAGGACGTTCTCGTCGACAGGTGGGTAAGCTTCGGTGTTGAGGAGGTCTTCCACGGTGGCTTCATAACCAGCCGCAGCCCTCCCTTCCAGCTCATCGTAAGACGCGCCAAAACCGGCGCGGCGCATAAGGTGACCCATTAGCGCGATCTCGTCTCGACTGGGCATCATTCTCCTCCTATTCCCACAGACCAGACCCTGATTATGCATTTCCTAAAGAGTCGTTCAATTTTACGGTTGGGGTAGTTGCATGTCAAGCGTAGATGAGGAACCAGAGCGAAAATCTGTAACCCTGGATGGAGACCGGGGTCACAGTGATTCATAGCTGACGAAATACCGCTACGACTCCTTCATGTAGAGAGTATGTCCTTGATTCTGGCGGCGATGGTGTGTTCGCCGCCTTCCTTTAGCTGCGGCATACGCACCGTGAAAGAGTCGGCGTCTGGCGGGTAGTAATCCGGGCGTCCGTAAGGTGAGCGGACCCAGATGCTCGGGTTCCCAGCCTTCAGCTCATCCACTACGTCCCCGGCGGACTTCCCCGTCCTGGCGACGTCCAACTTTATCGTCAGACCGTCAATCGGCCCTTCCTCAGGGGAGTCCAACAGTTCTACGTATTCGAGGTCCCGAAGGTCATCCCTGAGATTTGAAATCCTAACCTCATACGCCGCGAACCTGTCCTCGTGGTTCATGGATAGCCACTCGCGCAGCGCGCCGTAGACGGCGACTACTTCCTGCCTGTCCACCTTCATTGGCCTACCGAAAGCCCGGGAGTCGGTGGCCTCAAACCCTATGAAGCTGTGCTTTCTCGCGACGTCTAAAAGGTCCCTTCTTCCCGTTAGCAGGCCGCTGGAATTCACGGCCCCGAAATACTTTGCCCCGTAGGCCACGAGGTCCGCCCCCATCTTCACGTACCGGCTTAGCTTGTCCGTGGGGTAGACCTCTCCGGCGGCGTCAACGATTATAGGAATGTTGCGGGAGTGGCCGATGCGGATCACCTCTTCCAACGGCACCCCGCCGGGCAGGCGGTCGCCGGGGGCCAGATAGTGTATCCCCGCCGTGTTCGGGCCAATGGCCTCCTCGATTTGTTCCGGCCTAGTCTCTTCTAGGTCGCCAACTTCTACCAGTTTGCCGCCTGGGATGGTGACGCACCGGTCGTACCTGACCCGTAGCTGGCGTTGGATGATGAACTCATATGGCATCCCGGTTATATCCGGGATAAGGTCGATCTTGTCCTGGTCGTCCCCGGTCATGCAGGCCGCCGCGCCTACTGCCAAGGCGGCGGAGCATCCGGACGTAACCAGGGCGGCCTCAACGTCCAGCATGGCGGCGATCCTTTCGGCCACATTGTCCATGAGTTCGCTCAGGTCGACGTAATACTCTTCCGCGGAGTCCATCAGGGCCCTGACTTCCGCTGACGGGGTGGCCCCGCCTAGCATCGTCCTGTTTCCCTGCGCGTTTAAGACCGGTCTGACACCGAGTTCGTCAAATATTCCTGGCATCTTCTAATCCTCGAAACAGCCGATGGGTTCCCGCAAGCTGTTGTGTGACTCGTCCTATTAAAGGCCCTTTGTGAGCAGTGTTAACCCCTATTGGCTCGGGTTGGGCTGGGGGCTGACGGCGGGAAGTATTCCGCAATGGGAATCTCGATCACACTTGGACGGTCCTCCGCCAAGGCGGCCTGCACCGCGTCCCCGATATCTTCCGGCCTTTCCACGTAGAAACCCCGAGCCCCGTAGACCTCGGCCAGCTTGTCGAACCTCGGGTTTTCCAGGTCGACGCCGATGTACTTTTCCTCGAAGAACCGCTGCTGTTGCGCCTTCTCCGCGCCGTGGCAGCTATTATTCAGGACTATGCTGACCAGCGGAATGCCCCACCGCACAGCGGTGTTGAGCTCCTGGGAAGTGTAGAGGAACCCGCCGTCACCCTGAATGCTAATCGCCGGTCTATCGGGCCTGCCCAGCTTGGTCCCCAGCCCCACGCTCAACCCCATGCCCAGCCCGCCCTGCCCGGCGTAGTTGAACATGGTGCGCGGCTCCTCGAACTGGACACGGTCGTAGGCCAGACCCGCCGATACTCCCGCGTCTATGGTGACCATACAGTCCCGGGGCATCACCTTGGCCAATTCTGAATAGACCCGCTGGGGCATCATAGGGTCCCCGCCAAGCTCAACCTCGGCTTGGAGACGTGTCCTGCGGTTGCCCGCAAGCTCCTCTATCGTTCCGCGCCATTCAGGGTTGGGCCGGCCTTCAGGGAACTCTTCCTTCAGGGTCCGCAACAACTGCTGGGCCACCGCCGCCGCGTCGCCGATAATCCCTGTAGCGACGGGGTGGTTGCGCCCGATTTCCTGCGGGTCGATATCGACTTGAATAATGCGAGTCTGCGGGTCCAGCACACTGTTGTTCCATGACGTTGTGGACTGGTTGATCCTTGTGCCCAACGCCAGTATCACGTCTGCGCGGTTCATTGCTTCCAGGGCTTCTCCCGAACCCCGCCCTCCCGGAGGACCCACATACAGCCGGTGACTGTTTGGAATGGCATCATTGTGACCGTAGGAGGGCACCAACGCCATGTCCAGAAGCTCCGCCAAGGCCACTGCGTCGGCGCTGGCCTCCGAGTCCACGACTCCGCCCCCGGCCAGCAACAAGGGCCGCTGGGCATTGCGAAGCAGTGACGCCGCCTGCTGTATCGCCGTTGCGTCTCCCTCCACCCTGGTGTTTACCGCGCGGTACGAGCCAGCGGCTGGCGGGTCGAATTCCAAAGTCTGACCGTCGATGAGGTCCCGAGGAATGTCCAGAAACACCGGGCCTCGTTTGGCGGTAAGGGCCGTGCGGAAGGCGTGCTGCATGAGTTCCGGGATTCGCTCCGTTTTGTTGACCTGAAGCGCCAGGTTGGTGACCGGCTCGAACAGGCTCACCAGGTCGAAGGCCTGCGAGCCGTCCCGGTAGATGTAGTCCTGGGCGGTGTCTCCCGCGATGACCATCACCGGCGCATGTCCCTTGTAAGCAAGCGAGATGCCGGTTAGGAGGTTAATTGTCCCTGGCCCGGAGGTCGTGACGCAGGCGACAGGCTTGCCCGACGCCCTGGCGTAACCATAAGCCATGAAGGCCGCGCCTTCTTCGTGGCGCGTGTCGACGAACTGGATGTCCGACCTGCCGGGAAGCTCGGTGACGATGCTGTTCGTGGTGGTCCCGACGAGACCGAAAATGTACTCGACGCCCTCTGCCCGCAGACCTTCGATGATGGCTTGCCCGGCGCTCATTCTTGGCATTGGCGACCTCTCAGACGATGACTGACGCGGAAAAAAACGGAGATGGTGGCTGGTTTCCCGGCATTGTAGCATACAGGCGGATGCCGTCCTCGGCCGTTGGCGGGGGCCAACCCTGACTGTTCAGACTCGATGAGGCGGATTGGCTGAATCTCACATCGGTCATCTCTGTGATAATCCTCTTATCATGTCCCGCCCCCGCGATCCGTCATTCCCGCGCAGGCGGGAATCCAGAAATGCCAATGATAGTGAAGGTCGCTAGTTGCTAAGGTTTCTGGATTCCGGGTCAAGCCCGGAATGACGAGTTGGGAGTAAGAAGGACACATCAAGCTTGAACAGTCACGGCCAACCAACCAGGCAATCGCATTGGATTCGCAACATTTCCGCTATTTCCTTGAAGGCCGGAATCCAGGGCCCGGACCCGCCACTTCCGGATACCACATGCCAGTCCGCGAACTTCGGGGCGGCGGGGGAGCCATCTAAATGCGATTCCCCCGGGTACCCACCGCGCCTGACAAGCCCCACTCTGCCCAGGGACACCATCCGGCGGCGCATTCCCCTACGGTTGGGTGCAGTTATCCAGGGGGACTATGTCGGTGGTGCGTCTCTGGCCGGCAATGACCAACTCCAAATCGTCCGCGCCCACCTCGAATTTGTCAGTGTCGAGGGTCCGGCTGTCGGATTCTTTGGTGTAGATGGTGATGGATTGCTCGAAACCCTTTGGCCTAAAGAACGTCGTCCTAGCTTGGTTTTGCACCCTATAGGTGGCATACAGTGATTCGGGGGCGTTATTCTGGATCGAAAACGTGACATTGAGAACCACGGGGCCACCCGATTCCACGGGTTGCCACGTGCAGCTATCGATCGTAACTTCCAACTCGCTTGGAGGACGGACCCTTTGGCCGGTCTCTCCGGCGCGAGCCCGAGGCGATCCTGGCGTAATCAGCAACTTCGGCGCCTCACGGGACCCTGCCTCACCACTCGCGCCATTGTCCTCGTCAGAGGGCGCGATCCCGCCACACGCCCCAACCAGGGCCGCTGAGAGGATGATAAGCAAGAGTGCGAATACGCTTCTCACGGTCCCGCCTACCCCCGGGCGCCGGTTCCCCGCAGCCGTGGATCCAGGACATCCCGGAGGGCGTCTCCCAACAAGTTCCACGCGAACACCACGATGATGATGGCGGCGCCGGGGAATAGAGGCTGCCACCAGGCAACGGCGATGTACTGCGACGAGGAGCTGTTGAGCATTCCGCCCCATGAAGGCTCATTTGGTGGTGTACCGACGCCCAGGAAGCTCAAGCTGGCTTCGGAAATAATCGCCCCTCCCAGGTGGAAGGTAGTGATTACGATATAGATGGCGAACACGTTGGGAACTATGTACTTCAGCATGGTGCGCACGGTGCCCACTCCCACTGCCCTGGCCGCCAGGATATAGTCCATCTCGTTGATCGCCAGCGCCTGGGAACGGATGATCCGTGCGGCGCTGGGGATGTACGACACGGAAAGCGCGAACACGACGTTGTTGATGGACGCGCCCAGGGCCGCCATGATGGCTATGGCCAGTATTATCCCGGGGAACGCGATCATAGCGTCCATGAAGCGTTGGACCACAAGGTCGAACTTGCCGCCCCAGTAGGCGCTTGCAATTCCCACTCCCATACCTATTGTAGTGCCGATGAAAGACGCCAAAATTCCCACGTAAATTGAAATCCAAGCGCCGTTGATCAATCGGGCGAAGACGTCGCGGCCAATCTTGTCTCCACCGAACCATGCCTCCGCGCCTGGCGCGACGTTGATGCGGGATACTATTGGCTTGTAGGGGTCCGCTATGAGGCCGACTGTCGGTTCGACGAACTTCACGTATACCGCCAGGATGATGAGAAAAGCGGCGATGGTGGCTCCCACCGTCCCCAACGGCTTGGTCTTCAAGAACCGCAAGACGTTGTACGTCACGCCCCGTTTTGGCAGTTGTGCCAGCAGTGTATCCGGCGAGCTAGCTATAGCGATTTCTGGCCGCTGGACCATGAGTTTCTCTTACCCCTTATACAGACCGGGTCTTTGGGTCTAGTTGTACCGGATCCTGGGGTTTAGCCAGGCGTAGGTCAGGTCGGTCATCAGGTTGGCCACCAGCACCATGACCCCGAATATCACGATGACGGCCTGGATCATTGGGTAGTCCCGGTGTTGGACTCCTTCGATCAGCAGCCGCCCCATCCCGGGCACGGAAAATACGATCTCGGTGACCACCGAGCCTGAAGCCGCGTTGCCCAGCGCCAGGCCGAAGATGGTGATTACCGGCAGCACTGCGTTCTTGAGAGCGTGCCTGTAGATCACGATCTTTTCCGCGAGGCCCTTGGACCTCGCCGTGCGGATATAGTCTTCGTTAAGCACTTCCAGCATGGCGGAGCGGGTTACCCTTGCCAGGAACGCCATCCCCGAAGTACCCAGGGCTATGGCCGGGAAGATGAGCTGCTGCATGTTCGTCCAGGGGTTTTCCCAGACGTTGACGCACCCTAAAGGAGGTATCCAACCGAAGATCAGGACCAATAAGAATATGGTCATAATGCCGACGTAGAAATTGGGCGTCGCTAGTCCGATAAGGGTGATCATCCGGGATATGTAGTCGCCCCAGGTGTCTTGTCTGATCGCCGAAACGACGCCCAAGGGGAGCGCCACCACGCCGGATATAATCAACGACATCAGGGTGAGTTGCAGGCTTATCGGGACGCGCTGCGCCAAGTCTTCCTTTACGGGGTTGTTGTAGTGGTAGGAGTCTCCAAAGTCCAACCGGGCCATGGAGATCACCCAGTCAGCGTACTGGATAGCGATGTGACGGTCGGTGCCCAGCTTGGCTTGGAGCTTCTTCAGTTCCTCGTCGGTAAAGTCTTCCTCGCCTTCCTCTCCCCCGAGGATTACCAACGCGGGGTCCCCGGGCACGATGCGCAAGATAGTGAACACGATAATCGTGAGGAGGATCATCGTGGGGATGAACATGAGAGTGCGCTTGATCACGTAGGCTTTCAAGTTGTAACCCTCACGACTGCCTAGAATTAGCGGCGGTTAGTCGGCGAGCCTTCCCCCTCGGGACGGGCGGTGAGTCGGAGCCATGAACGCGATTTGCGGACATCAACGCAGTCCGTGTAGGGCCGGGCCTGGATGGGCCCGGCCCCCATGACCGGTGTACAGGACCCGTCTAGCAGGCTGGGTCACACCAGATGTGCTCGTATTTCCTCATGTGTTCCTGAAGCAGGAAGTTCTTGACCCTCTGGTTGACCAGTTGATGTTTGACACGGTAGTAGAGGTATGCGGCCTGCGCCTCGTTCCATATCACGTCCTCGATCTCCCTCAGAATTATTTTCCTTTGCTCTATATCCAATTCCCTGGACTGTCTCTCGAAGAGTTCCGGAATCTGAGGGATCACGTAGCCAGTCCAACGGAAGTAGAGCCGCCCTTCCTTGAAGCGGTCCAGGAACGCATCGGGGTCGAAGAAGTTGGCCCCGCCACGTTGCACCGCGAAGGTATAGTCGTGGTCACGGTAAGCGTTGTAGCCGGCGCTTGACTCCCACACCTTCAGTTCAACGTCCCAACCCAGGATTTCTTTCAGTTGCTCCATGACCACCACGGAGATGTCCGGGTAGGAGCAGCAGTTCCTGGTCGATAGCACAATCTTGAACCCCTCGGCGGGTATCCCAGCCTCGTCTAGAAGCCTTCGGGCCTCAGCCAGGTCGTCGGGATGTTTCTGACCATCCAACTCCCGCATCCCGGGCCGTTCCATGCACTCGTCCAAAGTAAATGTGTATCCCGCGCCGGGAGGGAATACCGAACCGCAGGCAAAACCCCGCCCTGCGGTAAAGGTCTGGTTCAACGGTTGCCGGTGCATGGCCAAGTTGACGGCCTGCCTTACCCGCACGTCGTCGAACGGCTTCTTCTGAATGTTGAAGAAGATGTACTGAACACTGGGAAGGCCGCCCCAGTGAATTACCAGCCTGTCGGTTTCTTCGTCGGCCAACTTCTGTGCCTCGGTGTCGCTGAAGTTGTCCGCGCCGTTGGTCATCAAAACCTGCTCGGCCTTGAACGCGGCAATCCCCGCTCCGGTGTCGGTGATGATGTATTGGTCAAGTCCGTCTAGTACTACAGTCGCAGATTAGAAAGTCGTCGTTGGTAATGGCAACGCCCGGGCTCTGGCTTGGTGGCGTCGTCTCCACCACGACCAATACAGGATGAAATCAGGCAGTTGGTTCTCCGTCCATACGAGGCGGGTGAGCAGTCGGCGCACTTCCGGCGCTGTCATGGGAATCAGCTCTTCATCCGGGCCGTAGTAGCCCCCCTTTCTCCCTGTTCCATGGCCTGATGCTTGATCACGGACAGATACGCGTGGGCCAACATCGCCAACGTGATGTGCCGGTACCAGCCGTCCCACCTCCGCACTTCATACTGGTCCAGCCCCACCTGTCCCTTGGCCTCCTCGAAGCACTCCTCTATGGCCCACCGGGTCCCGGCCACCCTCGCCAGTTCCTCCAGGGTCGTTCCCGCCGGGCCGTAACAGACGTAGTAGGCCAGCTCCCCCGGGTTGGCCAGACTGCGCCGGGCCAGCAGCCAATAGCCCTTGCCAGGCTCCCTCAGGGGACGTATTTCCACAGTGGCCCAGTCGTAGATCCGTGGTCCCTTGGCTCCGTCCCCGGCGCTGCACCTCACCCAAGCGCATTCCTCAACCCCTGAGGCCAGACGGTCGGCCCTCACCTGTCGCGGCCCCCTGTCCGTCAAAGCCCATAGCTTCTCGCTGCGTTTGATGGCCAGCACGTGGGGAACGCCCTCTCGCTCCAGCCACAGCCGCAGGTTGCGGTCGTTGCCGTAGACCTCGTCCCCGGCCACCCAGCCGAAGGGCACTCCCGACTCAACCGCCCGCTCCAGCATCAGCTGCGCCAGTTGCGGCTTGGTCCGAAAGCCGACACTCTCCGGCACACCGGCCTCCCGCCGGCGCTCCAAGTCCTCCGCCCACACCTGGGGCAGGTACAACTCCCGGTCCAGCAGCGTCCTCCCCCTGGCACTGGCATAGGCCAAGAATACGCCAATCTGACTGTTCTCGATCCGCCCTGCCGTACCGCTGTACTGACGCTGCACCCCAACCGACTTGTCTCCTTTCTTGAGGAATCCGGTCTCGTCCACCGCCAGAACTGCCGCAGCGTCGGCCAGATGCTCGATCACGTAGCTCCTCAAGTCATCGCGAACCAGGTCCGCGTCCCACTGGTAGTTGTACAACAGGCGCTGCACCCCATCGGGAGTGGCGTCGCCTGCCCGCTCCGCCAATTGCCAGCCGTTCTTGCGCTCCACCGGGCTGAGCAACCCCTTCAGATAGTCCAGCGCCCGCCGCCGCGGCTCCGGACGCCGGAACCGTCCACCGATGCACTCGTGTACCCGCTCGATGCCCTCGGCCCACCGAGCCACTTCCGCAACCTCATCCCTCACAACAACCACAGCCTCACCTCACCACCCGCTGATTGCCCCAATTCTATCCGTTTTTAATCTGCGACTGTAGTACTAGGCTGAGTCAGCCCTTCCTTAAAGTAGTTGGGGCTGCGGTCGTAATGGTTCGAGACCGCCTTGACCTGCCTGGTGTGAATAAAGGGTCCGGACCCCACCAGGTCTTCCATGTTTACCGTGGTCTGAAGCTGCCCCGCGTCTTCCACGTGCTTGGGGATGACCCTCCAAGTTTCGGAGCCCAACGCCAGCAGGAAGGCCGGGGTTGGGTTCAGCGTCTTGATCTGGATCGTGTGGTCGTCGATGATCTTGGAATCGTCGAAGTACGCCTTCACTTGAATCGTCGAGGAAACTGTCTCGCCGTCCCGGATGGGTATGCACTCCGGGCAGGCGGAAGCCGAGAAGCTGTAGGCGACGTCTTCGGACGTAACCGGGTGGCCGTCGGAGAACATGGCGTCGGGATGCAGGTGGAAAGTATACGTCACCCCGTCTTCGGCCAACTCCCAGCTAGTGCAGAGGTCGCACCGCAGGTCAGTCTGGTCTTCGGTCTCAGGGTTGTACTCCACCAGACCGTTGAAAATCATCGCCACGTTCTTGTTGTTGATGCTGGAGGCCATCAGGGTCCGCTGCCTTACGTCGGCATAGTCTAGCTGGGGCATTCGGCCGCCCTGGATACCCTCTTTGGCCATCACCTCTACCGGAGGCGCGGTGGGCTGAGCCTGTACGATCGTCTCCACCGTGGGCAGCACCTTGATCTCCGCTGGGACTTCCTTAACGACTACGACCTCCCTTGTGACTTCCACCTCTTTAGAGACCTCTTTGATCACTTCCTTTTCAACCACCACTGGCTCCGGAGCGGCGGTTGAACCGCAGGCAATCACCAACACAAGGGCCAGGACTAGAGGCGTGAGCAATAAAAATCTTGGTTTAAACGACCATTGCGCGTTCAAGGTAAATCCTCCATCTGATGAACGTTTGAGTACCGGAATCGAATGTAGGAATATAGGGACAATTGGCTATCGCTATAGGCTCCCTCGTAGGCTGCGGCATACGCCAGCCCTGAAATCGTGGCCAATCGAAGCGAACGCCCATGAAGGTGTCAACCCAAAGGGGAATGATTGTTATTGGCGTGCTGTATTAAAGAAGCGGATACGGGACCGGGTTGCTTGCTACGTCCGGCTGCAAGCCGCCGATCTTCGTAATCGAAACGTTCCCTCCTCCAATCGGAGCCGGGATGCACCCGTCTCCCCAATCCACGTCACTCCGCCTCCCGTCATTCCCGCGAAAGCGGGAATCCAGACATGCCCGTCTCCAGAAGCGTAACCCGTCCAAGACTTCCTCGCCTCCGGCTCAAGGAAGGAAAGACGGCCAACGCAGTATGACGAGAGCGCCGCGATCAATTGGCCAAGCGCTAAAACCAAATCAACCTGCCCTAAAGAGACGCCCCGCTCCCGCCTGCCTGCGATAAATGTTAATATGAGTAATGCCTATAGGGAGCAAGAGCCATGAGCGACGATTTGGTGATTCTCCGAGAAAAACCCGAAGCCAAGTATCTGATCGCTGGCTGGCGGCGGCAATGGTCCGACGGCGGTGAGATTTCCAGTGGGCTGCCCCGGTACTTGATCGACAAGCTGGGCGCCCGCGAAATCGGTGAGTTTGGCCTCGAAGTGGGTAAGTTGTGCTTCCCCTTCCAGGTCCCAGGCACCCACGGAGCTTACCGCCCACGGGTCGCCTACGAAGACGGCCTCCCCACCAAAGCCATGCATCGGAGGAACTACTTCTTCGACGCCGGCAACGGTCTGATTATCTTCTTGGGGGAAGAGCCGTGGATGCGGTTGGACATCTACGGGCAAGCCTTCTTCTCGGCGGTGCAACAACTAGGGGTGCTGAAAACAGTGGCCGTTGAAGGCTACAACGGCGCGGCCCCGCCTGATATGGAACGAAACGTAAGCTGCGTCTACAGCCAACCCCACATGAAAGAGGAACTGGACCGGTACGCCCTGCGGTTTTCCAATTACGGCAGCCGGGGGAGGAGCGGCCCCACCATCGGTATGGCCCTCATCTCCATCGCTCACGACCAGCATCCCGACGTTGAGATGTTCCGCTTGGGCGCTATGGCCCCCATGTTCCCGTTCCTAACCTCGAACAACGAGCCGGTCGGTATCACCAGGGACCACCGGGCCTTTTACGACATCATGCGAAGGCTCAAGTCCATGTTCGACCTGGACATAGATCTGTCCGAGCTTCTCACTCTCGCGGACAACGAAGGCCGCCAACTGCAGGAGAGCCTGGAGAGGATCGCGTCTTCCAACCCCAAGGCCAAGGAGCTTATCGACCGCGCCCGGGCCGACTACAACCTAAGCCCCTTCGTCGAACCGGTCGACCTGGACCCTGCCCTGGACCGGACCCTAGAAGATATCATCAACAACATGCCCGACTCGCCCCCCGAACAGGAACCGGGCTAGTCAGACCAGACCCTCGGCCGCGGCCGCTTCTTCCAAGGCTTCCCAACCTTCCGTAATGCCGAGGGCGAAGCTGTTGCAGCCCTCCGCGTCTAGTACATCTTTGCCTAACGGGTCGCTGTACTCCACCGCGAGGAAGGCCTCTTCCAATTCCTTCGTTACCCCAGCACTCAGGCTGCGTTGGGCCGTGAAGCAACAGTGGCTGTATCCGGGGCTTGACCAAATGGTCCGCACCGCTCCGGTTGCGAGGCTTCCAGTCTCCAACAAGCTCTCCAACGTCCGGCGGGTGATGGACCCGGCGTCTAATTCTCCCGTTACCACCCGGTCGACAACGTCCCTTTCCCCGCTCAAGCCCCTGGGAACGCGGTCCTCGTAAAACGAGACCGAGGCCAGGCCGGACCTCGGGTCGATTCCCAGTTGGCGCAGAAAGTGGAAGGTCAAAAGCGGTTGCTCCGAGGCGCGGCTCCCGACCCCCAGACTCCTGCCCTTGAGGTCTTCCACCGTCAGTATGTCCGAATCGCCTCTTGATATCAGACAGATCGAGCAGTCGAAGTCGACGTCCCGCATGGCGATTACCTGGCACGGTTCGGACAGGAGTTTCTTGATCTTGACGTAGCCCAGGGGACCGTTCCAGGCCAGGTCTATCTTTCCGTCCACAAAGTCGTTCACCATTGCGTCGTAATCTGAGTACAGGACCCAGTCCATGTCGATGCCCCGGCGCTTGAACAGAGTCTCAAGTCCCTGAAAAACTTTCATGTGTGGTGAGGATGCGGTACCGCCCAATCTAATCATGTCCTGATTCAGGATTGCTTTGCGGGCTATCACCCCTAGAAACTTGGCTCATGTGTGGCCATGAGGATGCTTGAATTTCGCCGGGTTCTACTGCGCCGACAACGGCCGGGACAGCGTGCCGCCCAGCCTGCTGGCGACGGCGCTCCTGCTCCAGTCCCACGACACGCTGAGAAGGTGGCCTTGGGGATTGAGGTGGAAGACCGTCCCTTCGCCAAGAGCACGCTGCAGGTGTTCCGCGCCCAGCTGATTCGGGAGGTGTTCGAGTCCAGCCTGCGTTTGGCCCGGGAGTCGTGCGGGTGGCGTTGGACACGACCAACATCCTGGGCCGTGGCGCGGTGAAGGACACCTACAATCTGTTGGCGGACGGGATCGTCAAGCTGTGCTACCGCCCAATCTAATCATGGAAGCCTCCTGATTCAGGATTGCTTTGCGGGCTATCACCCCTAGAGGGTCTTCGATCGATCAACCTGCCAAGTCGATGGAAACGCGCCTGAAGGACTGATGTCGCTCCCTGAGCGCCAGTAAGGGTACGATTCTCATTGCGCCGACCCATCGGCGGTTATGGTCACGGACACCCCCGTCAACCTTACGTCGATACCCTGAGGCGCGTCGGCGCGAATCGATACTTCATAGGTCAGTATACCCCTGTCGGTCCTGGGGCTGACCGCCACGGCTGTAACGTTCCCTGTTAGTGGTGATTCCGGCATGCTGTCCAGGGTTATCTCGGCCCCTGCGCCGACTCGCACCCGTCCAACGTCCGAACCATTGACGAAACCGGCAACCTCCACCAGGGTCGGGTCCACCAGCCTCAGAATGAGGGAGTCCTTATCCACGTCGTCATCGGGGTCCGCATTTACCAGGTAAACAACTCCGTCGAATGGAGCGGTAATTGTTGCCCCTGCCAGATCACTCTCGGCATCCTTGACTGCCTCCTCGGCGAGGGAGAGGTCCGCCTGGCGGTGGGCCCGGTCCAGGTCCAGTCTGCCGCGCAGGGACTCTAGCCGAATCTCGGCCTCCCGCAACCGCGCCTCCGCAACTCCGAGGTCCCTGGTCGCCGCGCCCACCAGCAGGGGGTCGATGTTGATGGTCAGTTCCTCCAGGTCTTCGATGGCTTGGTCCAAGTTCGCGCGGGCGGCCTCGACCTGACTTTCCAGTAGACCACTGTCCCTCGGGTCCGCTTCGAGTCCCAAGTCCACCAGGGCGTCTCGGGCTTGCTCCAAATCAGCTAGGGCGCCGTCAAGCTGAGAGACTCGAAGCGCAACCTCCAGCGGGTCCGCGCCAGCGGCCAGGGCATTCCTGGCTTCCGTGAGAATGAGTTGCGCCGCCCCAGCTTCCGCGATCAAAACCCGTGGGCCCGGACCCTGAGATTCCTGCGATTGGGCGTTCAACATCCCCTCGACCGACTCCAAAACACCGGTTTCGGCGAAAATCTTCAAGTCTTCCGCGTCCCGCTGGACCTTATCGAGGGCCTGCGCCGCCGTGTCCAATGCGGCTCGGGCGGAGGTCACGTCGGCCTCGAGGGTAGCGCGGAGCAGCGGGTCGGGTCCTTGCTCCAACTCCTCCAATTCATCCTGGGCGTCTGTTAACCTCACTTTGGCGAGGGCAACACCGGCCTCCAAGCGCTGCTTTTCTAGGTCGTCGGGACCCTCCTCCAGGCGAGAGACCACCTGGGTGATCTTCCTGAGGTTGGATTCCGCCACGGAAACCGCGGCGCTGAGCTGGCGGGCCAGTAGCAGTTCTTGATCCCCTCCCAGTGTCGCTAGGGCCTGTTCTGCAACTTCCAGACTGGTCCGCGCCAGGTCGACGGCGGACTCCAGTTCCCGCTTGACGAGCGGGTCTGGCCCTGTTTCAAGTTCGGCCAGACGGTCCTTGGCCGTGTTGAAGTTGGCCAGGGCAAGCGCGGCGGCGGCCTGGAGGGCCCGAAGTTCTTCGATGAAGTCCTCGTCGAACGCCCTGGACACCCCTGCCGTAAATATGTGCCTGCTAACCGTGTCGTCCGCGGCATCCAGATCGAGCTTGGCGCGGGTGTGGGCCAGTTGGGCCGCCGCCAGCGTTTCCGCGTAGTCCAGGTCGAAGTTGCCCAGGTTGTCTTCGGCCCGGTCGAGGGCGGATTCCGCGCCGGACTTTGTCAGCAACGCCGCCGCCAGCCTCTGGGCGTGTTGCGGGTCGAAGTCGGCCAGCGCCGTCCTGGCCTGGTCCAGGGCTAGCTCAGCCGAGGTCTTCCCTGCCTGTGCTTCCGCTAGTCTCTGCGAGTGGTCGATCAAGAAGTCGGCCAAAGCGTCCTCCCCAAGATCGAGGGCGATCCCGGCCCCCGCCGAGGTCTGCTGGGCTCCGGCCAGCGACCGGGCGTGGTGAACGGCGAATTCATCCAACATCTCTTGTGCCTGGTCCAACGCCAACTCCGCGGAAGCATACCCTTGAAGGGCTTGTCCGAGCCTCTGCTCCTGGTGCAGGTCCAGGTCGGCCAGGGCGTCCCATGCTTGGTCCAGGGCAACGCTGGCCGCCGCGAGGGAGCGCACACTCAGGGAAAGGCGTTGCGCGTGGTCACGCTCCAGGTCGTCCAAGCCTTCCTCGGCGGACTTCAGGGCAAGCCTGGCCCTGGCTACGGCAGCTTCCGCGTTGGCAACAGCCGTGTCCTTCGGGAGGACGAGATTGTCTAAGGCATCCCGCGCGTTGTCCACGGACACTTTGGCACCGGCCACCATGGATTCCGCTTGGGCTAGTTCCACCGGTGTTGCGGCGTTCACGGTGTCGAGCGTCTCTTTGGCCCGCCGGACGTTGACTATGGCCCCGGCGGTGTTGCTTTCCAAGCGCGCCATCGTCATCGAGTCCATCCTGGCCAAACCCTGGCCTTGTTCGACGCGGCGTCCATTCTCCACCAAAATTTCGCCAACGGTTCCCCGCGTGTCAAATTTCAGGTCAGCGGTCCTGGGAAAGGCCATCCTTCCGTCAATGGATAGCTCACCCGCCTGTCTCCCGTATGACGGCGCAGGCAGGCCGCCCCCGTCCTGAGATAGTGGTTCCGGTCCGAACGCCGCCCCTAACGTAGCCCAGACCGACGCGACTGCGGTTAAGGCCAGGGTTGGGTAAAGCAATAGGATATGGCTTTTGCCACTACTGACGGCTGCCCACAAAGTTTTCATGAGGTCCCACCCCCTGGCTTGAGTTTTTCGTGCTAGAGATTTGAGATTATCAGTCCGGGCCCGCTGTGATCCACATCAATGCGAATCAGTAATGTTAATCAGTGTCAGCGCGGCCACTTCATTCCGGCTCGCCTACCTCTTCCGTTGTCCGCCGTCCACCCAGCATGGACCTGATTGCCTGAAACACGAATGGGATGTTCGAGTGCATGATGGTATACATCACCGGGACGACGATCAGAGTAAGGAATGTCGAGCTTATCAGGCCTCCGATGACCACCGTGGCAAGCTCCGCGCCGATGATCCCGCCCGCCTCCCCTGCGAAGGTCGCCAGCGGCAGCAGGGCGAATGTAGTGGTAAACGCGGTCATGAGAATGGGCCGCAACCTCACGCGGCTGCCTTCGATAAGCCCTTCGTAGACTCCCATCCCACGCTCCCGCAATTGCTCGACGAACGTGATCAAAACGATGGCGTTGGTGACAACCACCCCGATTAGCAACAGAATCCCCATGAGCGCCGACAGGCTGAGTGTGCGGCCCGTGATGGCAAGAGCCACGAGAGCCCCCACTAGGGCCAAAGGCAGGCTCATGACAATCACGAACGGGTTCCTCAGGGATCCCAGGCTCGCCACCATCACAAGGTATACCAGGGCTATCCCGACGGCCATCGCCGTGAAGACATCCGCGAATCCCTCGGCGATCTGACTGAATATCCCTCCCGTCCTGACCTCCACTCCCGGCGGCTTCTCGCTTTCCAGGGCGTCGATCCGGGCTTGCAATTCAGTGCCCACGGCCTGGGTGTCCGTCGCCGTGATTTCGGCTGTAATGCTGGCCGAGCGTTCGCCATCGAATCTGGAAATGCTGACAGGCGCCTTTTCCACCGCGAGATCGCTGATCGCGCCCAACCTCACCGTCCCCATTGGGCCTTCGATCAGCAGCGACTTGAGCTTGTCGACTTCATTCACGTCGTCCGGGTCGCCCCTGACCACGATGTCCATGGTAGCTTCTTGCAAGTCCGCTTCGGAAACAGTCTGCCCGACCAGATAGCGGTTGACCTGCCGCCCGGCGGAGCCGGCGTCGATGCCGTATTGACCGGCCCTGCGCGGGTCTATCTGTATGACGACCTCGTTGCGCGCATCGGATACGTCACTGGCCAGGTTGATGATGCCGTCCATTTCGCCTATCTCGGCTTCGAGCCGTTTGGCATGGGCGGAAATGTCCGAGTAATTGCTTCCGGTCACGGTGACTTCCAACTGGTCCGTCGGCGGGCCATCCTGCACTCCGGTGACCGTGACATCCGTATCCTCGACATCGGGCATCCTGGCGCGGACTTGCTCCACTACGTCCGGCTGTGGGTCCTCCACCATGGTCACCAGGAACCCAGCGATGTTGTGTCCGCCGGCTCCGGCCCCCGATCCAAAGTCGTCGGAGCGGGCAAACAACGTGGCCTGGTATGTGTCAATCACCTGGCCGCTCTGGAACTCTTCCAGCGCGAGTTCGATCTGCCGGACCACTTCGAAGGTCTCGCCGACGGAACTTCCGGTGGGCAACTCTAGGTCAATTAACAGATATTCGGGAGCGTCCGACGGAAACAGCGTAACCGGTATCACCGTTATCAGCGCCAGGCTGCCACCCGTTACGATACCCGCGATCAGCAAGGTCGCGATCTTGTGCCCCAATGCCCACCGCAACACGGGCAAGTAGATACGAACGATCAGCGTGTCATGGTCGCTGGCCCTGGAGCCGATTGTGTCGTCATCGGAAAAGTCGCCGCGCCGCAGAATGAGCATGCCCAGCACGGGCACCGCGGTCAGCGCGACGAAGGTCGAAGCCAACAGCGCAAAACTGACGGTCATGGCAAAGGGAGTGAAGAAGGAGCCTACCAACCCCTGAATGAACCCTAGCGGTACAAACACCACCACTGTCGTCAGCGTGGAGGAGATGATCGCCGCCCCCACTTCTCTTGTAGCCTCTATGGCCGCGATGCGGCGCTCTTCACCCGCCTGGATGTGCCGGTAGATGTTCTCCAGGACCACGATGCTGTCGTCAACCACTCTGCCGACGGCTATGGCCAGGCCCGCCAGGCTCATAAAGTTGAGGTTTACCCCGACCAAAGCCATGACGATTACCGCAGTCAAAATGCTGAGGGGTATGGAAAGCCCGATTATCAGTGTGGGCCGTAGGCTGATGGCAATTCCCTGGAGAAGCGTGGGTCTCAGGTTCAATAGGAACAGGAACACCACGCTAACTGCGAATAGCAGCCCCCACATTCCTTCGTTCAGCAATGAACTGAGGGACTTTTGGACCTCGGGGCCGCTGTTGGTGATCGTGACGATTTCCACGTCTTCGGGCAGCCCCGAGATGCCGGTGATCGCGGCCAAGACTTGCGAGGTGACGTCCACCGTGTTGGAGTCGGGGTCCTTTACGACAGCTATGCCCAGGCTGGGTTTGCCGTTGGTGCGGGATATGGTCGTGGCTTTGGCCGTGCCGAACTCCACCTCTGCCACCTGGGACAGAGTCACCGGCCGCTGGCCTCGCCGACCTTCCGGGACCTGTTCGAAACCCACGACCAGACCCTTGATGTCGTCCAGAGAACCGAACTCGTGGGAAGTGCGGACCGGGAACACGGCGTCGCCACTGTCGATGGCCCCTGCTGGGAAGCTGACGTTGTTCTCACGAATCGCGTCGGCGACCTGGTTGAACGATATCCCAAGTTCCTCCAGCCGCTCCGCGTCGATCGATACCAATACCTGCTCGTCTGACCCGCCGAGGACTATGGCGGCGAATACTCCATCCACCCGCTCGATTCGCGGTGAGATGAGGTCGTACACCACCCGCTGTAGGGAAGGAATATCCCGGTCGCCAAGGACGCTAAGCTGCATCACCGGAAATACATCGGAGGCGATGCGGCTGACTGAAGGGTCTTCCACTCCATCCGGGAAGGTCAGGCCGTTGATGTTGCCTTCGATGGTCCGCTCCACCTCCTCCATGTCGTCACCAAACTCGAAAGTTGCAATGACCATCGACAGGTTCTCGGAGGAGACCGATTGGATGTCCTTGAGCCCTTCCATTCCGATAATCGCGTCTTCTATGGGCTCGGATACGTCACGGGCAACGGCTTGGGGGTTGGCGGAAGGGTAAATAGTGCGGACCGTAATGTTGGGGAATTCGATTTCCGGAAACAACTCACGCTGGAGGTTCTGGTAGCTGACCACCCCGCCGATCATAACAAGGGCAATCACCAAGACCGTAACCGCGGGGCGTCGGAGGGCGAGGCTTGTAACGAAGCTCAAAGGGCAGTCTCCTTATGTTCCTGGAGGTGAGACCGGGCACAGAGCGCGCCGCGCCGGCCAACCCTATGAGTGCTCGGCGTTCGACGGTCAATGAGTACCTGCGTCCGGTGGGTGGTTTCGGATTCTGGCGATTCGGTTTCGCGTTCCACCTAGGAAAGGGGGAAGTGGTGAGGCGAATATGGTATCTGGATAAGAGCTTATCGCAGGGGCCAGAATTAGGCCAGAGGGAAAACGGTGGATTGTCGACGTGGACCGGACCCCGCAACGCGGCGCCCTCCGACGAATTACCCCACGGTCTCTTGGATAGTGCGCCGCGCCATATCGGTTCCGGTCCCATGGTAAGCCGCGGGTTGGAGGCTATCCCGTGAATCGGTGGCCCGCACACAGGACGCGCTTACCCAGTGTTGCCCGCCAATAGCAGTGTCCAAGTTGCCGTGCGAAGGCAGCTTTGCCACCGTACCAACCGCATCAACCAAAGCGCCATACCAGGAAAGATATCCCATATCCCAAACCGGCGTTGTTCACACAGGGTCGGGGCAGGTCAATGCTCGCCCCGAAGCAATCCGGACCCCTAAGTCACCGAGGAGATCGCGTGGTCCAATATCTCAGCCGCCAGGTCCATCTGCTCCCTGGTCGTGGTGAACGGAGGGACGAAGCGTAGCACAGAACCGTTCCGCCTCACGCTGCATATGAGGCCGTTCTCAAGGCAAACCCGCCCAACTTCCCGCCCCTGCTGAAACGCCGGCTCCCGCGTTTCCCGGTCCATGACAAACTCGATGCCCTGTAACAGCCCCCGGCCCCGGATGTCGCCAATGATCGGATGACGCTCCGCCAGGGCGTGTAAATGTCCGGACCAATACTCGCCGATACTGGCGGCAACATCCACCAGTCCCTCTTCCAGGATGATGTCCAGGCTGGCGATAGCCGCGTTGCAGGTCATGGGGTCGTTGGAATGAGAGTGGGCTACCACGATTCCCGTTCCCGCCACCTTTTCTTCTATTTCGTCAGTGGTGATGGCGGCGCTGACCGCCACCCCACCGCCGAAGTGCTTGGAAATCGTGAGTATGTCCGGGACCACGCCTTCTTGCTCCCCGCCCCACATCGAGCCCAGCTTGGCCAACCCGGTCTGCGCCTCGTCCAGTATCAGCAGCATCCCCCGCTGGTGACACCTGTATTGAAGCTCTTGGAGCCAGCCCGGAGGCAGGTCAATCACGCCGCCCGCGCTGAACAGAGGCTCGGTTATTACCGCGGCCATCTGCCCGTCGGCCTGGGCGTCCAGCAGGTCGAAACTGGTGTCGAGGCAAGTGTAGTCGCAGCCGGACTTGTCCTTGCAGAACGCGCAGCGGTAGCGATAAGGCGCAAGTATGGGATAGTTGCCGGGGGCGTATGGGCCGTAGCCTTGCCGCCAGCCAGAGAAGGTCACCGCCCTAGCCGCCTCGCTCTGGCCGTGGAAGCTGACCACCGGGCTGGCAACTTCGTAGCCGCCGGTATACCGCTTGGCGATGGACATCGCCGCTTCGTTGGAGTCGCTGCCGGAGGTGAGGAACATGCTCCGTGTCAGTCCCGGGGGAGTGATCTCGGCCAGCCGGCTCGCCAGAATGATCTCCCGGTCGTTGAAAAGGCTCATGTGGCTGTGGAGCAGGGTGTCGCAGCTTTCCTGAAGAGCCTGGACGATTCGGGGATGGTTGTGCCCCAGCGCGGCGCACATCTGCCCGGAATTGAAGTCCAGGTACTCCTTGCCCTTGACGTCCCGCACCACGGAGCCGCGCCCCCAGACCAGTATCGGTCCGGCGACGGCGCTCCGATCCATCCGGCTGCGGAAGCTAAACCGCTCGGCAAGGGAAAGCAGCGATTCCTCGGTCCACTGGTCAGCCAAGGGCTGGACCCTCGCCTTAGCCCTGCTTGGTGAACTCCGGCATGATCTCTCTGCCGAAGATGTCCAATTGCTCGACTATCACGTCCTGGGGCGTGCCTATGACAGACCCCACGTTCACCGACTCCAAGCCGGGGAACCTCTCCTGGACGTCCTTAAGTTGTTCGAGAATCCGCTCCGGGGGTCCGACAAGCCAGGACCCCCCCTCGACGGCCTGCTCCAGGGTGGGCAATCCGGCGAACGGGGCCTTGGCCGGGTCCGCCAGATCGGACATCTGTTGGCTGGTGAGTCCGCGTACGAATCCCAGGGGAGCGAACATCTTCATGTTCTCTTCGAAGTACCCCCGAGCCTCTTCGATGGCCTTTTCAGGGGTCTCGGCGATGTGGATCGTGTACCCGATGGCCAGGTCGGTCCCAAGCTCGGTCTCCCTGCCGGAGGCGGCCAGGGTGTCCCGCCACTGCTCCATCACCCGGTCTGTGGTGCCTCCCGCGGCCGCCCCTCCTCCGATGATGCCCTTCATCCCGTGTTTGACCATGAAGTCCATGGCCCTCTGGCTCGCGCTGACGATCGGCTGCCAGGTTTCCACCGGCAGGGTGCGGGGCCGCGGGACCAGAGTGATCTCTTCTAATTCATACCCCCTGTACGGCACATGGGGAGGAATGTCGTAATATTCGCCGTGGTGCGAGAACGACCGCTGGTTGAAAGCCTTCATCAACAGCTCGGTCTGCTCTTCGAAGAGCTGCCTGTTGGCATCGTTGTCGATGGCCGTGCTGGGGTTGCCGAAGGTCTCGACTTCGCGGGAGTGGTAGCCTCGCCCAACGCCGAAGACAACCCGGCCCTTGGTCAAATGGTCGGCAGTGGCGAAGTCCTCGGCCAGCCTCAACGGGTGCCACATGGGGTTGATGTTGAAGCCGCAGCCGAACTTGAGGTTCTTGGTAATGTGGGCCAGGTGTACGAACAGCAGCAGTAGGTTGGGTATGCACTCGTACCCTTCGCGCTGAAAGTGGTGTTCGGCGGCCCAGAACGTGTCGTAGCCGTGCTCTTCCATTTTCATCACGATGGCTTCGGTCTTATCGAACACGCTGGCCAGATGCTCATCCGACAGCCACCGGTCGTTGACCGGCGTGCCCGTCCAACCGATGTTGTCCAGGTCCACATGTCCGGCGAACAAGCTTCCGAATTTGTTTATCATGAACTAACTCCTTAACCGGTGTATTCTCAGCATTCAGAGGACATTTTAGACCGGTTGGACACCCTGTCAACCCAAGCGTGTCTGACCACCGGTCCGTTCCTCACCGGATGCGATAATGCGGATGTCCAACCGGGTTCGCAACCCTCTGGTAAAATGATCACCAGCAAGGGTCTAGAATCGGAAAGCGCTGGAATCGAAAACGGCCGGCATTTCTTCAAGTATGGCAGACATTCGCCCGCCAGCTCAACGGGACGGACGTGATGACGCGGCAGGGTACGATACTGATAGTCGACGACGAGTTCGATTCCGCAATCGTGATGGCTGTCCGACGCAGCCTCGACGAAGAGGGATGGAGCCCGGTGGTGGTGCGTCCCGAGGGCAACTGGTCGACGGCGGACGAGTTCGAAGACGCCACGCTTTACGCAATCGAAGAGTCTCAGCCCGATGGTGTACTCTTGGACGTCCGATTCGGCGACCAGGTCGACGACCGTTTCAAGGGCCTCGACATATTGCAGAGTATTGTGGAGCAGTTCCCTAAACTCCCGGTCCTGATGTTCACCCAGTACACCCAGGGTCCGGACCGGGATACCGCCGTGAGGGGAGCTCTAACCAGGGAAGCTTCAGTCGACTTTATAGACAAGCTGGCCAGTCCCGGAGAAGTGGTCCTGCGGCTGCGGCGTCTCATCGGCACGTCGCCGGGAGCAATTGCCATCGGCAACAATATTCTGGTGAATAAAGATAACCGCCTGGTCTACGTAAACAAGGGGGAACGTTTCGAGCCGGTAAACGAGATACAAGGTATGAAGTTCGAGATCTTCCGGGAGCTGGCCGAGGCTTGGTACCGCAGCCCCGGAGAATTGGTCTCGTTTGGCCGGCTCGAACGTTACTCCGATGGGGAAGACCCACGGGCTTCCTTGAGAGTTAGGATCAGGGAGATCAAAGTTGCTCTCGGAACGTCCCTTGGAGTCCGATTCTCGGCAGGAGAGCTAATCATCAATGCTCGGGACCAGGGATATAGGCTACTTCCCCCTTCGCTATAAGCCGTCCGTGGTTGGGTTATAGATGCAGACCTGGTCCATCATAACCGGCGTCGTGGTTTTCGCGGTCGGCGTCGTCTCGCTGCTGCTGGCGCCTCTCGTTGGGAGCAGGGTGTTTCACACTCTCTGGAGCGTCGAACCCCTTACCTACATCGGTGGAGGCATGGTCGCGGTGGGACTGGGGATAGTGTCCCTGGCTTACGCTCTTGCCGCCATCCGTAGGGCCAGCCGAGGGCCGGCGCCCGCCGGTGACGTCGTGGAGCAGTGGAGGCAGCTCACCCAGCAGTATTTCGACCTGTTCGATCATGACCTGGGCAGGCCATTGAGGCGGATATCAGGGAAAGAACGTGAACTTCGGGCGGTGTTGCGCTCTTCGGGAGATGGCACCGACCCCAGCGTATTGTCTCTGCTCGACGAAATAGAGATGCAGACCACCAACTTCCGGCTGATGCTTTCCAACATTCAGGTATTGGTGGACATGCAGGGTCCAGACGGGCTCGTCCGTCCCCAGCCTGTGGAGCCTTCGGAGGTGGTGAGGAGGATCGTCGACCGCTACACGCCGGTGGCCGAGCAGACCGAGAAGGAAATTACCTGGTGGTCGGAACCTTCTGAATTTGGGATCGTGTATTCGGATAGCTCAGCGATCGAGCACATCGTGACCAACCTGGTGGACAACGCGGTGCGTTTCGCGTCGTCGCATATCGAGATCAAGCTGACCAGGAACCCGACCCACTTCTTCGTCCGGGTCTGGGACGACGGCCCTGGTGTGTCCCCCCAATACGTTCAGCACGTTTTCGACCACGGTTGGACTCCGGCGGTGGCGCGTAGAGAGGAAAAGTCCAGTTCCGGTCTGGGCCTCTTCATCGCCCGGACCCTGGCCAACCGTTGGCACGGAGAGCTGACCCTAGAGAGCGAGTCCGGCCCCTCCGCGAACCACCACGCGGCGTTCTTGCTGGGTCTACCCCACGGGAGCAACGACCTCGTGGCTAACGCGCAGGGTTAGTGACCGGTAACTGTTCAGACTCGAAGACGGGGATTGGCTTAATCCCAAATCGGCATCTCCATGATGATCCTCGAACTATGTCCCTCAGCCGCAACCCGTCATTCCCGCGCAACCCGTCATTCCCGCGCAACCCGACATCCCCCGCAACCCGTCATTCCCGCGCAGGCGGGAATCCAGAAATGCCAATTATAGTGACCGTGCTGGTTGCAAGGGTTTCTGGATTCCGGGTCAAGCCCGGAATGACGGGCTGGGAATAGGAGGGGTACATCAAGCCTGAACAGTTACAGTGAGTGTCTTCAGCTTGACACCAAATTCGTAACCCCATACACTCGAATGCAGCGTTCGGGCGAATGTCCGGCCTTCCTCTCGCGGCCCGGTGGTGTAGCGGCTAACATACTGGCCTGTCAAGCCAGAGATCGGCGGTTCGAATCCGCTCCGGGTCGCCACTCCAAGTCCTCGACATCCACTTCTCTCTGCCTTTCAGGAGGCATGATTTATGAACATCAATACCCTCGGCCAGAGCCCCCAAAACCACCGAGGCGGGCAAGTCTCGCACCTGCTTTTGGCCCAGGGGCAGTTTGGCGTCCAGAGCCTCAACGTCACCTGGGTGGAAGGCGAGCCAGGCAGCGAACAAGCTGTTCATTCCCACGAAGGACGGGAACAGGTCTACGTCATTGTCCAGGGCAGGGGCGCGATGCGTGTTGGCGGCGAAGTGGAAGAAGTCGTTGCTGGCAGTCTGGTCTTTGTGCCCCCTGGGACTGACCATTCAATTAAGAACGTCGGCGAGGAGAAGCTAATCTACGTCTCCTCCACCTCTCCGCCCTTCGAGGTGGACCCCGGAAGGTTTACCCGCCCGTCTTAGCCGATGATGTTTGATCCAATTTTGCCCGGGCCGGGGAGCGCATGCCAGGGACAGGCGCTATTTCAGTGAGCCGATGACAGAGGGATCCCCCGTCCATGTTGGGGTCTACGAAGGTTACACCCAATGGGCTAGGATTTACGAGACGACCTGGAACACCCTGATAGCCACAGAGGAAATATATTCTCTCGATCTTCTGGATAGTCTGACTGGAACGACTGCCTTCGACGTAGGAGCGGGCACGGGGAGATACGCGCGAAAATTAGCTAGGAACCGATGGGACGCAACCGCGCTAGACGCCAATCCCGCTATGCTCGCGGTCGCCATGAATGCGGCCAAGAAAGCGATGCTACCGGTCAAATTCCTTGAGGGTCAGGTCCAAGACGGTCTTCCCGCGGGTTCCGGCGTTTTCGACCTGGTGGTCTGCACGCTAAGCCTCTGCCACGTTGCCGGTCTCCAGGGAGCGATGGCCGAGTTTCACAGGGTTTTGGTACCCGGCGGGCATCTGCTAAACCAAAGCCAAGGTGAAATGCGCAGATAGTGGAGGTCAAGCAGCGGTGCGGATCATCCTCCAAGTACGGATGCGAGGGCTTCACTGGCACAACCAAGCCAATCTTCATCGCCCCTCGAATGTACATCCCACCTTGGCTTTAGTTTAGTAACCGGCGTTCACCCGGATTTCATATCAGCCGGGATGCCAACCCAATTCGTTGACGATGGGGTGACCTACCATCTTCCCAACGAACCCCACACTCGCGACGATTAGGTCGAGGCCGTACAGGACACCGGCCTAGCCGTGTCTACGATTGTAGAGGTGTCCACCAAGGATATTCCAGGTGGATTCGAGACCGAGTTCATGCGGGACAGGTTTCCTGACACCAACTTCTCTCTCATCCTTCTGGCCGGGAAGCCCGCTTGATCGACGACTACCGCACCTCCCCTGACTTCTCCCGCTGGACCAGGTCCCAGTCGATCTCGTAGCCCAGACCAGGGGCTTCCGGGGCGTAGACCAGCCCCCGGCTGTCCACCTCCACGTCTTCTACTAGGCCGAACTTGTTGGCTCCGTTGGCCGGGAAGACCTCGTAGTAATCGCAGTTGTTGACCGCCAGGATCACGTGAAGGTTGGCCACGTTGTTCAGCGAATTACCGCCGTGATGGACCTCGCACTTCATCTTGAACGCCTCGGCTGTGTGGGCGATCTTCAGTAATGGCGTGATCCCGCCGGAAACGGCCACGTCGCCCCGGAGCATGTCCGTAGCTTGTAACTGAATCCACTGCGCCATGCCGTACAACCGCCCCGGTGCGTATTCGGTGGACATGATGGGAATGTCCAGCTTGCTCTTCAGCTTGACGTAGTTGTAGATGTCTTCTTCGGCCAACGGGTCTTCATACCACAGAAAGTCATACTCCTCGGCTGCCCGGCCAACTCGAAGCGCATCCTCGTAGCAATACGCCCACATGGAGTCGAGCATGAGATCGTACTGGGCTCCCACGGCGTTGCGGGTCACCCTGCAGATTTCTATGTCCTCTTTGGGTACCGCGTGAGGATGAATCTTGTACGCGGGCCATCCCAGGTCCTTGAAGTGGAGGGCTTCTTCAGCGTAGTCCTCGGGAGTGGTCAAGTACCCGGAACTGGCGTAGGCTGGCACCCGGTCGCGGCATGACCCCAACAGCCGGTGTATCGGCAACCCCGCAACCTTGCCCGCGATATCCCACAGGGCAACGTCGATAGCTCCGATTGCGTTGGTGGACACATTGCGGTTGTTCTTCCACATACCGGCCCAGATGGAGCCGATGTCCAGCGGATTGCGGCCAATGATCGCGGGTTTTATGAACTCCATCAACGGTCCCACATAAGCGTCGGCTCCCTGCCTGGACGAGCCCAAAAACGCGTGGCCCTCCACACCTTCGTCGGTGGATATGGTCACGACCCCCAGTTGCCGCGTTCCGCCGAATGACGCGGTGGCCGTGGCCCACGGACCGGAGGCCCAGTTGACCATTATCACGCTGAGATCAGTTATATTCACGACGTCTCCTCCTGAGTCCTCCGGCGGCATTCGCCGATTGGCCCTACTATAACATCAGGGACGTGAAGGGGTATCCGACGGCCCTGGGCGGCGTGCCCAGGCGGTTATTGGCGCGGCGAGCGCATATGGTCTATATTAGACCAGAAATCGTCAAAGGGGGTATCTGCCGTGGACCAATCACAGCCGCGACGGGTATGGACGGTCGCTGAGGCAAAATCCCGCCTATCGGAGATTCTGAGGCTCGCTGAACAAGAAGGGCCGCAGCATATTGGTACAAGGCGGTCGTTCGTGGTGGTGCCTGCGGACGTATGGTACCGGAAAAGTCCTCCCCGGAAGCCACTCGGTCAATGGCTCGTCGATAATATGCCTCGGGGAGTGGACCTGGAAATCCCGGGCAGGGAGGAACGCGGCAGAGAAATTCCTTTCTCTGAGCCCGAGGAATGAGCGGCTACCTCCTCGATACGGACGTAATCTCTGAACTCACAAGACCGTCACCTGAACCAGGAGTCGTTTCGTTCCTGACCGGGCAGAACGATCTATGGCTCTCAGCCATAGTCATTCACGAATTGGACTTCGGTTTGAATCTGTTACCGGAAGGAAGGCGGCGGGAACGCTTGCGTGAGACCTTGGAGGCGATAGTCGAGGAATACGAGGAGCGTATTCTCCCACTAGGCCGAGTAGAAGCGGAGTGGGCCGGACAACTCAGGGCTCAGTCCCATCGAAGGGGTCGAGTCCTGGGTTTGGGCGATGCCCTGATCGCCGGGACTGCGGCGGCGCAGGACCTTGCTATAGTTACGCGCAACGTTCGAGACTTCGACGGGCTGGGCCTGGACGTTCTCGATCCCTGGCATCAAATCTGATCCGAATCAGCGGGCGTGGGTGTTCTTGCCGACCCCTTCGGCTCCGCGAACCATATCAATCCCGGATAAACAGGAGGAATAGTTGACCCAGGTCCTTACCATAGGCCGCAAACTCCAGACCTTCCGTGCCCTGCGACACCGCGATTTTCGGTGGTTCTGGACCGGCACTGTTGCACAGGCGGCGGGCCGGGGCATGCAGATTCTCATCCTGGGGTGGTTGGTGCTGGAGCTTACCAACTCCGCCTCGCACATGGGTTTTATGGTCTTCCTCTACGGGATGCCCACCCTCGGTTTCGTCCTGTTCGGTGGGATTTTCGCCGACCGTTTCGACCGGCGCGGTCTGCTGATGTTGACCCAGGCGCTGGTGGCAGTCCTGGTCCTGGGCTTGGCTCTGCTGCAGACCGCCGGACTTGTTGGTCTCTGGCACATATACACTGCTTCCTTCGTCCTCGGGCTACTGCAAGCAATCAATACCCCTGCCCGTTTGGCCATTGTGTCCGACCTGGTGGACCGGGAAGACCTCATGAACGCGGTGGTCCTGAACTCGGCGGTCATGAACTCTGGACGAATCCTTGGTCCGGCCGTGGCGGGGGTAGCCATTGACCTAGTACTACAGTCGCAGATTAAAAACGGATAGAATTGGGGCAATCAGCGGGTGGTGAGGTGAGGCTGTGGTTGTTGTGAGGGATGAGGTTGCGGAAGTGGCTCGGTGGGCCGAGGGCATCGAGCGGGTACACGAGTGCATCGGTGGACGGTTCCGGCGTCCGGAGCCGCGGCGGCGGGCGCTGGACTATCTGAAGGGGTTGCTCAGCCCGGTGGAGCGCAAGAACGGCTGGCAATTGGCGGAGCGGGCAGGCGACGCCACTCCCGATGGGGTGCAGCGCCTGTTGTACAACTACCAGTGGGACGCGGACCTGGTTCGCGATGACTTGAGGAGCTACGTGATCGAGCGTCTGGCCGACGCTGCGGCAGTTCTGGCGGTGGACGAGACCGGATTCCTCAAGAAAGGAGACAAGTCGGTTGGGGTGCAGCGTCAGTACAGCGGTACGGCAGGGCGGATCGAGAACAGTCAGATTGGCGTATTCTTGGCCTATGCCAGTGCCAGGGGGAGGACGCTGCTGGACCGGGAGTTGTACCTGCCCCAGGTGTGGGCGGAGGACTTGGAGCGCCGGCGGGAGGCCGGTGTGCCGGAGAGTGTCGGCTTTCGGACCAAGCCGCAACTGGCGCAGCTGATGCTGGAGCGGGCGGTTGAGTCGGGAGTGCCCTTCGGCTGGGTGGCCGGGGACGAGGTCTACGGCAACGACCGCAACCTGCGGCTGTGGCTGGAGCGAGAGGGCGTTCCCCACGTGCTGGCCATCAAACGCAGCGAGAAGCTATGGGCTTTGACGGACAGGGGGCCGCGACAGGTGAGGGCCGACCGTCTGGCCTCAGGGGTTGAGGAATGCGCTTGGGTGAGGTGCAGCGCCGGGGACGGAGCCAAGGGACCACGGATCTACGACTGGGCCACTGTGGAAATACGTCCCCTGAGGGAGCCTGGCAAGGGCTATTGGCTGCTGGCCCGGCGCAGTCTGGCCAACCCGGGGGAGCTGGCCTACTACGTCTGTTACGGCCCGGCGGGAACGACCCTGGAGGAACTGGCGAGGGTGGCCGGGACCCGGTGGGCCATAGAGGAGTGCTTCGAGGAGGCCAAGGGACAGGTGGGGCTGGACCAGTATGAAGTGCGGAGGTGGGACGGCTGGTACCGGCACATCACGTTGGCGATGTTGGCCCACGCGTATCTGTCCGTGATCAAGCATCAGGCCATGGAACAGGGAGAAAGGGGGGCTACTACGGCCCGGATGAAGAGCTGATTCCCATGACAGCGCCGGAAGTGCGCCGACTGCTCACCCGCCTCGTATGGACGGAGAACCAACTGCCTGATTTCATCCTGTATTGGTCGTGGTGGAGACGACGCCACCAAGCCAGAGCCCGGCGTTGCCATTACCAACGACGACTTTCTAATCTGCGACTGTAGTACTAAGCGGGAATCCACACGGCCCTCTTCGTTGCCGCGCTACTTTTCTCTGTGGGCACGGCGACTCTGTTGATGGTGCGGCGTGTGCCACAGATGGCCCGGCCCGGGCGCCCCAACATGCTCTCGGACCTGGTCGCCGGTCTTCGCTATTGTTGGTCCAACCCGGTCACGTTCACCGTGATCGGCATCGGGTTTGCCTTCGGGTTCTTCGCGATGCCCTATGCCCAGGTCTTGCCCGCGTTCGCAAAACTGGTCCTGGACGTGGGAGCGGGTCAAGCCGGACTCTTGATGACGGGCGCGGGAATCGGCTCTTTGTCGGGGACGTTTGTCATGGCGTCTCTCGGAAACTTCCGGCGCAAGAACTGGATCTTGCTGACCTGCATCTTCATGTTCGGGGTCGCCCTGTTCATGCTGGCTTGGTCATCCTCGTTCTGGGTCTCGTAGGTTATCCTGTTCTTCGTGGGAATGGGTAGTATCGTCCCCATGGGCACGACAGTCCTCCAGCTCTCCATCCCATCCGAACTACAGGGTAGGGTCATGAGCATCTGGTACGTCTCGGCGGCGTTCATGTTCATCGGCTCTTTCCCCATGACCATCGTAGCCGACACCCTGGGCTGGACCGCCGCCTTCGCCGGAGGGGCTGCCATCTACCTGGCCATCGCCTTCATCCTGGGAATAGTCCGCCCCACCCTGCGCCGGATGGAAGTGTAGGCCGGGCCTTTGGTGAGCCAGAGCCTTGCAGGCTGTTGGAGTAACGATTGACCTTGGTCTTAACCCTGGCGCGTAGGGTCCAGGTGTTCCGCGCCTTTCGCCACCGCGATTTCAGATGGTTTTGGTCCGGCGCCGTCGCTCAGGCCACTGGCATGGGAACGCAATTCCTCATACTGAGTTGGTTCGTTCTGGAACTTACAGGCTCGGCATCCCGCATGGGATTCACCATTTTTCTATTTGGTATGACTGGCCTCATCGTGGTCTCGTTCACTGGCACATTCGCCGACCGATTCGACCGCCGCAACGTCTGTATTTGCACGCAGGCCCTGGTAGCTTTCTTCTTGACCTGCCTGGCGGTCTTGGGGTCCACCGACCGTATCGCCCTCTGGCACGTCTACGTTGGCGTCGCGCTCATGGCAAGTTCCTCGGCATTCAACGCGCCTGCCCGTGCGGCATTGGTCCCTGACCTCGTGGACGGGGGGGATGTAATGAACGCGGTGGTGTTGAACGCCGCGGTGATGAATGCCGGGAGGGTAATCGGCCCCCTCGTCGGGGGCGTTGTGATCGAGTTCGCGGGCATCGGTCCCGCGCTCTATATGGCTGCCGGTCTTTATGGTATCGCGAGTCTGACCCTGCTGATGGTCCGCCGTGTGCCCAGGAACGTTCCGGTCGGGAAGACTTCCTTCGTGGCGGACCTTCTGACGGGTATTCGGTATTGTTGGTCTAATCCCGTGACCTTCACCGTAATCGCCATCGGGTTTATCTTCGGATTTTTCGGGCTGCCGTATATCCTGGTGATGCCCGCTTTCGCCAGTCAGGTACTGGAAGCAAACGCCGGTCAGGTCGGAGTCCTTATGTCCGGGGCCGGAATCGGATCCTTGGTGGGCACTCTATTCCTCGCGTCATTGGGTGATTTCCGCCATAAAAACTGGCTTTTGCTAATTTGCATGTTCCTGTTCGGAATATCCCTATTCTGCCTGGCTTTGTCTAACTGGTTTTGGCTCTCCTGGGTGATACTATTGTTCCTCGGTCTGAGTGACATCTTCCCGATGGGCACTACCGTGCTGCAACTATCCGTTCCACCCGAGTTGAGGGGCAGGGTGATGAGCCTGTGGATTATGACCGTGGCGCTTTCTATGATCGGCTCATTCCCTATGGCCCTGGCGGCGGACTATACGAACTGGCCCATCGCATTCGCCAGTGGTGCCGCCATCTGTCTGATTGCTGGCCTGATCTTGGGTGTATTCCGCCCCACGTTGCGCCGGTTGGCATTATAGATTGACTCATTATCTAAGGAGATTTCCTCATGGACCTTCCCGCACATGAATACTTGGACCACCGCGGGATTGCCTACCAGAAGCTCAGCTTCTCCCCGGAAACGTCAAAGGGGGCGGCCAGTGTGGCCGGGTCCCTGGGGTACCAACCCGAGCAGATGGTCAAGACCCTGATCTTCGAGTCAGGCGCTGGAGAGTGTGTTCTGGTGATGCTGGGAGGCGACAAGAACGCCGTTTCCGGCCACCTGAAGCGGGCCATCGGCGACCGGAATATCCGGTTGGCAGAACCCGAGACGGTCTACAACGTGACCGGCTACCAGATCGGATCGATCCCTCCCTTTCACTGGCAACCCGCCGGTTTCCGGAGCTTCGTCGACGAATCGCTTATGCAAGAACACGTGCTGGGAGTCGGCGGCGGGGTCTGGGGGGAAGAGATCATGATTACCCCGGACCGGCTCGTGGAGGCCAGCGGAGCCACGGTGGTCAACCTATCGCTCAGGTAAGCGGCAACCCTCACGTGTTGACACGTAACGCCGTCCGGAGTCTAATTTCAAATACTTGAGGATTTACCCCGCATACGGCGCCACCATACCCAACCCTTCAATCCGAAATCCAGGAGGCCGACTATGGCCCAAATAGTATTGGGACTTGGCAGCTCCCACAGTCCGCAACTTAGCACCCCTTCCGAGGGCTGGCTCGCCAGGGGCGAGAACGACCGGCGTCACCAACAGTTGGTGGGCACCGACGGAATCGTCTCCGACTTCGAAGGGCTGCTCGAACGGGCGGATCTGGACCGCATCGCCAAGGAGATCACTCCGGAGAAGATGCTCCAACGCCACGAACGCAATCAGACGAGCATCACCCGTTTGACCAAGGCTCTTTACGAGGCCGACCTGGACGTCCTGGTCATGCTTGGTGACGACCAACAGGAATATCTTCTGGACGACAATATGCCCATGATATGCGTTTACTGGGGCGACCAGTTCAGCGTTGCCGGAAGGGAAGGCGACGCGGGAACGAATAACAACCCCTTGATCGGCTACTCTATCGAGGACAGCGTGGTTCCGGCCAAGTCGGACCTGGGCCGCCACCTGATCGAATACTTGGTCGAGGCTGAATTCGACATCGGAAGTTCCAAGTTCCTCGACCCCAACAAGGGTGGACGGGCGCGGGGAGGCATCGGCCACGCCTTCGGCTATGTCTACCACCGGATCATGACTGACAAGATCATTCCCGCCGTTCCCATAATGGTCAACACCTACTACCCGCCCAACCAGCCGACCCCCAAACGCTGCTACGATCTTGGGCGCACTGTGAGAAGCGCCATCGAGGCTTGGCCCACCAAGGCGCGGGTAGGCGTATTGGCCAGCGGCGGTCTCAGCCATTTCGTGGTGGATGAAGAACTGGACGAGATGGCCTTGGATGGCATGAAGGACAGAAGCGTGGCCAAACTGGGTAGGCTCCCCCGGGAGAAGATGCACTCTGGGAACTCCGAGATCAGGAACTGGATCGCGGTCACCGGGGCGACCGAACACCTGGATATGGAACTAGTCGATTACGTCCCCTGCTACCGGTCCCCAGCCGGCACCGGTTGCGCCATGGGCTTCGCCATCTGGTCATAACCGGCCGATCCCGGCCACTAACCACTAACCACTGGCCACTGGCCGCTGGCCGCTGGAAACAGGCCACCAATCACAGGTCACGGGACGCGGAGACCACCCAGTAGTTCCATATCCCATCCCGTTGGGGCTCCCTGCCCTGGAGCACTTCCGAGAAATGGGGTAGCTCGTGGAGGGGAATGCGGTTGCTCATCTCCTCCACCAACTCATCGGGCAGACGAGAGTGGTCCGGGCCCTCGGCGCAGTAGGCCAAGTAGTTCATTCTGGCCTGTTCCTCCAACTGCATCATGCACATCACTGACTCGGCGACGGTGGCCCCGGTCGTTACCGCGCCGTGGCCCTGAAGCAGAAGGATGTCCTCGCTACCCATGCAGCTCACCATCTCCATACCCTCTTCGTCGCTCTGAATCGTCTTGGTATGGGGGAAGACCGGCAAAGGGCGGCGGACAAGCTGCGCCCCTTCCTGGCACATTGGGACCAGGGTCTGCCCCAACGCGCTCATCAGCACGGTGTACCTGGGGTGGACATGGACTACCGATTGGACTTCCGGCCTAGTCTTGTAGATGCAGGAGTGGATTTTGACCTCGGAGCACTGGCTTAGGCCGGGCCGCGCTTGCACCAAGTACCCCTCCAAGTCGCACACCACCATGTCTTCGGGCCGCATGACTGCCAGCGCGTCTACCTCGTATTGACGGCCCTTCACCACAAACTTGTCCGAGTCTCCGGGGACCCTGATGCTGACGTGGCCCAGGGCAGCCGTAACGCCCACAGCCAGCCCCACGTCGGAAAGGATTCGGTTGGCGATCGCCGTTTGGCGCATCGTGTCGACAAGCTGAGAGACCATTTTTACCATCTTCTCCTGATGTGTGAGTGTTTGGCATCTACCCGCCGCTCGCCCCAATATGGTGCCGGGTAGTCCCGCCGTCAACCCCGCAAATAGTGTCCCAGTCCCTCGGCCTCATGTTTGGCGGACTTGCCTGGCCGAATCATGATGGCCGAAGCTCCTGAATGATAGGGGCTCGGTGTGTGTTGGTTGCCCAATGCCCCGGTAACACCGTCATCCCAGCCCGCGACCGGCTCCCGTGTTTGGTAGAATGACATCGCATTCGAGTCACACCTACATCGCGCAGGGGCGCCTGGCCGCCGCCATGCCGCAAATTGGAGAGCTCAACCCCCATGGACCACCAGGAAGCGTACCGTCAATTCCTGGCCGCCACCGGTCTTCCCGACGAAGATATCAACCTCGCCAGAGCGTCGCTGCTCATCGCCGCCTCAGAGTATCCAGACCTGGACGTTGACTCCCAGTTGGCCGCTCTCGACTCCTTGGCCGCCGCGGCATCGGCGCGAATTGGGGATGACGGGGACCCCTTCTACGGTGTCAACAAACTGAGTGAGTACCTATTCGACGAGGTTGGATTGTCTGGCAACAACGACGACTATTACGACCCCCGGAACAGTTATCTCAACGACGTGCTCACCAGGCGCATCGGCATCCCGATCACGCTGTCCCTGGTGTGTGTACTGGTGGGAGACCGGGCCGGCATTCCATTGCAGGGAGTCGGAATGCCCGGCCATTTCCTGGTCTCTCATAGAAACGAGGCTGGCCTGGTGATTGACCCTTTTCACCGTGGGATCATGGTCTCCGAGGAAGAATGCTCCGAAAGGCTCAAGCAGGTCGCGGGAGCCAACGCGGAATGGGACGCGAGCTATCTGGACCCGGTGAGCAACCGCGAGTTTCTGGCCAGAATGCTGCGGAACCTCAAGGGCATCTACCTTCAACGCCGCGACCACCCACGGGTCCTTTCAATCATTGATTTCCTGGTCGCTCTGGCTCCCGAAGCTCCGGGGGAAAGGCGTGACCGGGGCCTGATCCACTACCAATTGGGCCATTTGGAAGAGGCGCTGGAAGACCTTCGCTTCTACTTGGAAGCAACTCCCTCCGGTCCGCAACATGGGCCGGTGCAACGCCTGGTGGACTCCATCATGCAACGGTTGTCTTGATCCCCTACCTGCATCATTCCGCGTTCGCCATTTGATTGGCCGACACGACAACAGCCCGAATTAAAATTCAAGAACGGGAGGAGTCATGCCCGACAATTCGCTACAGGGGAAAGTCGCCATAGTCACCGGCGCCGCCAGTCCAATTGGCCTCGGGCGCAACATGACCGAGGCCCTGGTAAGGGCTGGCGCTCGCGTCGCTATGCTGGACATAAACCAGGACTGGCTGGACGAGACTTCCAACGACATGCGAGAGATCGGAGGCGACGATTGTGTCATTTCTATCCGCGCCGACGTGACCAGCGCGGAGGACGTCGAATCCGCAGTCAGCCAGACTATTTCCGAGCTGGGCGGCTTGCACATTCTGGTCAACAACGCGGGTACCAACCCGAGGGCGGCTGGGCTGGGATCGGGCGCGAGAACTAACTTCTGGGAGACCTCTCCCGAAGCCTGGAGCCGGGTTGTGGCGGTGAATTTCAGCGGGCCGTTTTATATGGCCAGGGCAGCCGTCGGCCACTTGATAGCCCAGAAATGGGGCCGCATTATCGGCGTAACCACCAGCATGGACACTATGTGGCGCAGGCAGGGCTCCCCCTGCGGACCGTCCAAGGCCGGGCACGAGGCGCTAATGGCCGTGATGGCCCAGGAGTTGGAGGGCACCGGTGTAACCGTGAATGTGTTGGTGCCGGGCGGCGGGACCAACACTAACCTCATTGCCCCGGATCCGGACCTGGACCGTTCGGCCCTCATCCAGCCGGATGTTATGCAAGCGCCGGTGGTCTGGCTGGCTTCGGATGAATCGTCGGAGGTGACGGGTCGACGGTTCATTGGGTATTTCTGGGACGAAGAGCTTTCGATAGAAGAGCGGCTGGAGAAAGCGGGCGCGCCCATAGCCTGGCCCCAGCTTGGCCGCCAAGCCATCTCCGGAGGCCGGTAGGGACGTTCAGCGCTAAGGCTCCAACTTAGCCCCTAAGTAGATTCGCGACAATATCTCCCCGTTCTTGCCTGTTAGATCGGTCATTTGTAGCTTGTAAAGCAGCCTTCTGATAGGCCGCCGCCTCTTTGTCGACCTGGGAATTCTGATCAGAGGAATTCACGCGTAGGTAAAAATCCGTAAGCCTCTGCCCAACCTCTTTGGTGTTCAATTGTATGCCGTCCTTCTCCACCGCCCGGTGTGTTTCTACCAACAATGTAAACACATCCGCGTGCTTCCATACGCGAGACGACGGCTGGAACCCGCACTCGTCTACGAAATCCAAGACCCTCTCAGTTTCGGCTTTCACCATACCCGCATTAGGGAAGTCTTCGTTGTACATTTCAAGGAAGGTCTCGATCTCGCTGTCCCGATGGAAATAGGTGGACATCACGGTCGTGACGTAACCAAGGACGAACCTAGTATCCTCCATCCGCCTGATTTCGTTCGCGCTGAATATCCGGTGGCTTGCGAAGAATTCCTCTTCGGCAATTCTCTCCGCAGTTAGTTTGAACTCCCCATCAAAACGGGAATTGTGGACCTCCATCGCACTTAAAGAATAGCCGGTGGAGTTGATTCTTTCGAGTACACTTCGAATCTCTTTATCATGTAAGCTGCGTAAATCTCTTACTACAACATCGTACTGCAGGAATTTCTCTTTCGCGTGTTCCGGGAGGTCGGCATAACTCGGTAGTTGGCCTCCCAACTTGAGGTCTTCAGAGCCATGGAAATATTGGTACAAAGTTGTCACACGCTGTTGGCCATCCACTAACAAATCCGTTCCTTGCCCTGTGTCTAAGTCAACCTCTCCAGTCGCCACATAAATCTCAGGAAAAGGGTGCTCATCCAAAATTGTCTGTAAGAAGTTACATTTGTCCTTGTTTTTCCACACGAGACGCCTCTGGAACGTCGGCTTGATTATCAAAGTTTCATTCCGAACCGCCGTTAACAACTCGCGAATCTTACGGTTGGTGGCCGTTGTCTTCATTTCAAACCTCTGGCTGTTGCCTGCATTGAGCGACAGCGATCTCCTGGTAGTTCTCGAGATAGGACCATGACTTATAGATTCCCGCGCTTATTTTGTATGGTCCATACTTGCCACTCGCGGTCAATCTGCGAAAGTACTCAAACCACTGGACAGAACGTTGAACTGATGGAGGGAGATGGTCCGGTCGTAACCATCCTCTAAACAAGTAACTCTTGAAAGGGGCTTCGCGTTCCCAGTAGCCTCGATCGTTCCAATATTCGAACACTCTTGCCCAGAGGGCGTGGAAAAGATCATCCGACACTATCGCCACATCCAAGTCAGATTCGTCTCCAAATGGTCGGTAACGCTTTCGTGGCACAATGCTGAATCCGAGTTTGCCGGACCCGACCACTATTATCTGGCTGGGGTGAAGCTCGAATTGTTCCGAGACATCGTACTTCAGTGAAAAGTATTGGTCTTCCGCAAGGACAAAACTCTCCCAGGATGTAATGTGCTTCTGGACCATGATCTTGTCAGTCAGCGTCTTAAGGTCGCTTCGGAAAGCCTGAATGCGGTTCTCGATTTCAGCTTGACCCATCACCGGCATAACCTGAGAGCTGTCTCGCGTCTGTTCACCCAAGGATTATAAACCAATTGCTAAGCCGGCCTTCACTCGGTGTGACTGTTCAGACTCGATGAGGCGGATTGGCTGAATCTCACATCGGTCATCTCTGTGATAATCCTCTTATCATGTCCCGCCCCCGCAATCCGTCATTCCCCCGCAATCCGTCATTCCCGCGCAGAGCCTGCCCCCGGCTCGATCGGGGGCGGGAATCCAGAAATGCCAATGATAGTGAAGGTCGCTGGTTGCAAAGGTTTCTGGATTCCGGGTCAAGTCCGGACTGACGAGCTTGGAGTAGGAAGGACACATCAAGTCTGAACAGTTACCACTCGGTCATGACAGTTGACCCTGCCAAGGGGCCGCATCTATACTTCGAACCCAATTCTGGCCTCTTGCGCAATCTTCTAATTTTGCCAGGAAGGCCGCCCCAATTAATCGAATGATTGACTAGAGGAGGCTTGCTATGCCTGGCGCACTTGATGGAATTCGCGTGATCGACTTTGGGCAATACGTAGCTGGACCCCTGGCGGGGATGCTCCTGGCAGACCAGGGAGCCGACGTAATCAAGGTCGACCCGCCCGACGGCCCTCGGCTCAAGACCCCCGCCAACGCCACCTGGAACAGAGGGAAGCGCAGCATTCACCTTGATTTGAAGGACCCTGCGGACCTCGAAACCGCTCGCGGGCTCATCGCCGGCGCGGACGTCGTGGTCGAGAACTTCCGGCCCGGCGTTATGGCGCGGTTGGGCCTCGGTCCCGAGGAGATTTGCAAATCCCATCCCCAGTTGGTCTACTGCTCGATCCCAGGGTTCGCCACCGACGATCCCAGGGTCAACCTTCGGGCCTTCGAGGGAGTAGTCGGAGCGGCGGCGGCCACCTACGTCCCCCGCGGTGAGGGCCCCGACCCCAGCCAGCCCATCTACACCGCCATTCCCATCGCGTCCAGCTATGCCGCCTTCCAGTCCGTGGTCAGCATTACTATGGCTCTGAACTCGCGGGAACGTGACGGACAGGGCCAACACATCGAAGTCCCCCTATTTGACGCCATGTTCCCGTCCATCGGCGGACGCGGGATGAAGGTGCATGACCCAGCCATGGACCCGCCCTCCGCAAGGGGCCTCTGGGGCGGCCACTACGAATGCAAAGACGGTCGCTGGGTTAGGTTCAGCGGGTCCGGCAACCAGAATTTCCAGGAATTCTGCGAGGCTGCCGGGATCGCGTCTTGGGGGGAGGATGGGCTGACCGACTTTGACCGTCTGCTGGAGGACCCTTCCCTTGCGGCAGAGGCTGACCGCCGTTCCAAGGAGTTGTTCAAGACCCGTACCGCCCAGGAATGGGAAGATCTGGTGGCCGAAGCTGGCAGCGAATGCACTATGTGCCGCACCGCCACGGAATGGTTCGATCACCCCCACGCCCGCGAGTCCAAGATGGTGATCGAGGTCGAAGACCCTACATATGGAAAGATGCTCCAACCGGGTGTCGCCGCCCGCATGTCGGCAACCCCCGGTTCGGTCCGCTCCGCGGCTCCCACCCCCAACCAGCACCGCGAAGAGATTCTGGCCGAACTTAAAACTCCCCGGACTCCACGAGCCCCAATGTCCATGGAAGCGACCCTGCGCTCCGCCCTGCAAGGCGTCAAGGTGCTCGACTTGTGTATCATCCTCGCCGGGCCGACCCTGGGACGCACCATGGCCGAGTTTGGCGCGGACGTGATTAAGATCGACAACCCCGCCAGGGGCCGGACAGTGGCCCGCCACAACGATATCAACCGGGGGAAGCGTAGCATCCTGCTCGATCTCAAGTCGGAAGAAGGCAGAGACGTCTTCTGGAGGCTGCTCGAAGATGCCGACGTTGTGGCCCAGAACTATCGGGCCGGAAAACTGGCCAAGCTCGGACTGGACTACGAACGGGTGCGCGAGCGGAAGCCTGACATCGTGTATGCGTCCCTAAACGCTTTTGGTCATATCGGCCCCTGGGCGCTGCGCCCGGGCCACGAGCAGTTTGCCCAAGCCGCCACGGGTATGGACCGCCGATTCGGAGGCGACGGCGCGCCCACCACCCAGCCCAACGCGGTGAATGACTACGGGACGGGCTTCATGGGCGCCTACGCTACCGCACTGGCCTTGCTGCACCGCCAGCGCACCGGCCAAGGGCAGCATGTGGATGCCGCGCTCGCCTACACCGCTATGACCCTCCAGTCGGCTTACAACAACCTATTCGACGGCAAGACTTGGGACGAGGCCTACGGTCAAGACGCCGTCGGCGATGGCCCCCTCCACCGGGCCTATAAGGCCAGCGACGGTTGGTTTTTCCTGGGTGCGGACGAAGCGGACCTGGACCGCCTGAGTGGTGTCGAAGGACTCTCTGGCATCGCGACGTTGCGAGGTGAGGCTCTGGACCAGTCCCTGGAAGAGAGGTTTCAGTCTCAGACCGTGGAAGCGTGGGTACACCGCTTGACCGGCGTCGACATCGGCGCCCATCGAGTCGTAGAGGACGTCGAGGAGCTTATGAACGATCCTTGGGTGATCGACCATGGGCTGAGCCTCATCCGTCCCCACGACGATATCGGCATGGTTACTACCTGTGGCCCCGCTCCACGCCTCTCACGCACTCCTGTCACCACGGGTTGGGCCGCGCCCAAGCCTGGCAAGCACGCCCAAGAGATCCTTGGTGAAGTGGGCATGGGCGACAGGTTCGACCGGCTGCTCGAGCGGGACATAGTCTTAATGGACGGGGTTGCCGCGGGATAACCCCCAGCCCGCCGGGCGAGTGCATCCGGCCGGCCCTTCCACCAACTTCCCGGTCCGAAATGCTTTCCTCGCCAACGAGCGGCGAATCCGAAACTGCATGGGCCTCGTATTGGCTCTATGTTTGCATTTTCCGGTCTATGGTGGGAATTCCGCCTCGACCGGACCACGGCTTGCATTGGAACCACCTGTTGGATGAGGTGTGATGAGCGCATGCACCGCTAACGCGCTGAAATTGGACGGACCGGCACGGCGTACCCGCTTCTCGTTGGGGATGCTGGCATTGGTGTTGACCTTAGTGGCTTGCGGTGGAATGGCTGCAGAGGAACCATTCGCCTCCGAGTCGTCAAGGACGTCGGCTCCGGCTCCTCCTGCCACATCCCCTCCCCCCGCCCCGGCTCCCCAAGAAATTGTGTCCAAAGAAGTGGTCAAACAGGTTGAAACCGCGTCGGGACCAGCGCGAGGCGGCCCCGGCATCGCGTCCAAAATCCAGGCCTCCATGGCCTCGCAGAACCGGGTCATCGTCCATACCGGCGACTTAACGCTGGTGGTCGATGATGTGGCGGGGGCATCGATCAGGTCACGGGCTTGGCCCAGGAGTACGGCGGATGGGTGGTCAGTTCCAACCGTAAGTCACGGCACAGCGGCTCTATCTCTATTCGAGTGCCAGCCCAATCGCTCGGCAGGCTGGAGCGCATCGCCATCGATGTCGAAAGCCGGGCGTTGACGAGCGAAGACGTGACCGACGAATTCGTCGATAGCAAGTCAAGACTCAAGACCCTCCGCGCCACCGAGCAAGTCCATTTGGAGATGCTGTCCCGGGCAAACGACATCGAGGACGCGCTGAAAGTCCAGGACAGGCTCTCCCAGGTCCAGCTTCAGATTGAGGAGATGGAGGGCCGCATCAACTACCTCTCCGAGGTTGCGGCCTTCTCCCTGATAAACGTGGCGTTGAAGCTTTCCACGGTGACAATGCAAGTTGATGCAGGTCAGGACGACGCCTTCAAAGTCGGCCAGAGGGTCCAATTTCGCGCCAGTTTCCAACCGCCTCCGGGGGTCGATGAATTCACCTTTGAATGGGACTTCGGCGAGGGCGCTACCGCGGAGGGCAACCGGACTGCCCCGGTAGCTGCCGCGCAGGGTGAACGGGTTACCGCGTCGGTTAGCCATCGTTACACACTCGAAGGCGACTACATTGCCGAGGTCAGGTTGATCGGCAAGGGAAGCGCCGGACTTGCCGAGGGTTCGGACACGGTGATCGTGACGGTTACCGAGGTTCCGATCATCGAAGTATTCGCTGGTGAGGACCTCGTCGTGGAAGAGGGTGACAACCTGGAGCTACGGGCGTCCTTTACCCGGCCCGTAGAGCTGTGGGACTACCAATACAGGTGGAACTTCGGAGATGGCGCTCCCACCGAGACCGGCAGCCCGGAAGAGGGCGCGACGAGGATCGAGACCGTTCACAAGTTTAACGATTACAGGCCCAACGCCTATCCAGTGGCTTTCACCATGAGCGCCATGAGCGAGGCCGGGAAAGTGTCAGCTACGGGCGGCTTCAACGTTCAGGTAACCGAGTCCCGGGGTTTCATCATAGGTGGTTGGAGCGCCGGTAGCACGGGTAAAACTGCGGTGCGTACCCTATCGGTGGTGGGTCAGGGTCTGGCCACAATCATAATCTGGGTGGCGGTGTTCAGCCCGGTGTGGCTACTCATCTCGGTAGTCGTGGTTGGGTTCATATACTTTCGGCGCAGGTTCGGGGGAAGCGCCGGACGGTATCTGAGTGGGCTGGGCAGCACACCGCTAGAAAGTGACTCCATACTGAAGCCTGCGGATAGCCCGCAAAGCGGCGACCTCGACTACTATGAGGGGCTCGAGGCCCGGCAACATGAAATCTCAGCGGAGGGCGGCCCAGACGTTCAAGAAGACGCGGTCCCCGGTGAACCAGATACGCCGCAAGACGAAGAGCCCGATGACCCAACCGGCCAACGGACTCCTCCGCAGACTCCTCAATAGCGTCCGAACGCCCCTGAAACCTGTGCAACCGTCCCTGAGCTTGTCCCAGGGTCGGGCGGGTTAAGGCTGAGTCAACAGCTCTAGGACGTGCTGGTCCAGGTCCAGGAAGTAAACGCCTCGTCCTCCGCGGCGGTGGTTGATGTCCATGTCATCCAGGGAGCGTGGGCCGCTGCCGTAGGTGATTTCCTTGTCCTTGATTCTGCCGAAGATGGAGTCGAAGTCGTCTTCGCTTACGTGAAACGCGTAATGATGGGGTTGGAACCCCTCCCGGTCGTCGAAGTCCAGGGTCAGGGTGCTGTTGATCTTAACCGGCGCGAAATGCCCCGCCGGACCATTGTAGCTAAGCCCGAATATCTCTGCGAACCACGTCGCCGCCGCGACCTTGTCCTGGGAAGGAACGATGGTATGGTCAAGTGTTATTTCCATGACACGCCTCCCAAATTCATCCTATCAAGAATTACCAGTTTCATAATAAATATTATTATCAGTCCACGCTCCAGGTCAAGCCAGGCCGGTTGGAATCAGGGGCATTCGATTGTTCGTCTCAACTGTGATTTCTCCGATTTCGGGATTTTTATGATTGGAAATCATGCGAATCCCATAATCCTGTGAATCCCGGTTCGGACAATTGGGCCGATAATCGAATGACCCTGGGCTGGAATAAGTTACTAAGCTTTCCCTCTGGGTCGGCGGTCACTTATCAGGTGGAGCCATCGGTACGGTCCAGGGTTTGGGATATTCTTCGTATGGCTGGCCGTCCTTCAACCTGAACCAATAGTGCTTGGTTTTGTCCAGCAGCAGGTGTCCGGTCCCCAACGGGCCATTGTATGAAGGCTCGATCTGTGATTGCTCGTGGTAGTCGTTCCAAGTGCCGATCAGAATGAGCTTCACCTTGTCCTCATCCTCTTCCACCGCCTTATGGATTAGCTCCCAGTTCTTGTCGTAGACGCCTTCAGTGAGGAAAGGGTCAAGCCGGTGCGGGGTTCCCGGCAGATAACCGGGCAACCACCCCCAGTATTGGTCGAATCTTGCGTCGACTTTGACCATGCCATCTGGAGAGATGATGATTTCATCGTAATACTCAACGTCTGTGATTGGCGAGAGCCAGGACCAGTCCATATACCCACCGTCCCTGCCATCGCTGAATGTGAGGGGCCACATACTCGTCCCTGCCATCGCTGAATGTGAGGGGCCACATACTCTTGTATGTGAATCGTTCTTCTTTGTCCGGATGCAATCGGTGGGGCGCCCATGACACCACGAGAGGTTTGCCCTGCCAATGAAAGTAGGATGGCTCGTACTTCTGGACATAGTACTCATAGATGCGGTCCCAGATCACCTGGGACCTTTGGGGACCGATTTTCTCGACACCACATCCTCGGTCCCAACGTTCATGGTGAATCATCCAGTTGTCCATCGCAATGAATGCCTGGATGTCCCCTCCCCGCGTCTCTAGGTGTCTCAAAGAGCGCGTCGTGGGCGCCATCGATGGCCTTCCGCATCTTGTCGTCATTTTCGTTGCTGTCGTCAAAGGGAGTTCCTCCGTTTCCGTCTCCCCAACCCCACCCGGCATGGGTCGCGATCCATGTGATCCCGATCTCTTCCATCTTGGTGGCCAGACACCTGTGTCGCTATGACCTCTGGATCGGCAGACGAATAAAACCCCAATTCCGGTGTCAGCAGGCCCGAGCGTTGCACCGCCACCCAGCTGGGTCCATGCCATCTCACCGGGAAACTCGGGCGGTCGGGCCGTACCGGTGGCGGCGCAACAGGCCGGCGATGAGCGTTGCATTTCGCCCGAATTCCAATGGTCACTGCCTAGTCCACCGACGCTCCTTCCGGTACCAATCTCGTGGCCATACCAGAGACTAAGGGCTACACCTAACTGTACTTCGTCAGGTTGTGCGGCGTCTGAAGATGGCGGGGGATCGAGCGGTCCCAGGCTGTCTTCGGGACGCACGAGACTGCGGCAGTCAACCATCATCGGACGGGGATCAATTGAGACTTGCAAGTCAGGAGAGAACGGTTCGAACGCAGCGCCCTCTCTGAACCGTTTCCCATACCAGGCAGTCTTGCGTAGGAGCGAGTCCCCGGCGGGCGCTGCCCCCTGGCCGTCGTCGGGCTCGATGTAGAGCTGTTCCATCCAGGAATTCCAGGCCCACACGATTATCAAGTCAACCTCGTCGCGCCGCTCATGCACTCGACCCCATTGATGATCGTATAGATTGTCCTTCAACTGCGGGTCATGCCGCACTGCCTCGGTCCTCCCCCACGCTCCCTTCACCCACCAGTTTGGATGGGCCATGCAAAGAAACCATTCGTCGTAGCGAGGAGAGAGAATGACCGTGCCGTCACCCTCCTGAAAATAAGGAAGGGGTTTGGTAATGTCCCAGTCCCAGGCGTTGCCCGGATCAAGGTCTCCTTCCTTTAAGCGGAAACTGCGCAGCGTGAACCGGTCGTCGGGGGCGTCGTCTTCGGGTTTGAAGTGAAGCTCTCCTACCGCGGCCAAAAGGGGTTTGCCCTGCCAGTTGAAGATAATGTCCGGGTATTCCATATAGATGTCCTTCCAGACATGGTTTAGGATCAACTTTTTTCGCTCGACTGATAGGCTCTTGGCAGTGCCCGGCTGCGGCTCACGCGGTCCAATTGGGTTTACTACATCCGGAAAAGGCTCCACCATTAGGGCAACCTTGAATCCCAGATCGTGGGCCTTGATGTATTCCAACAGGCGGATAAGGGCGTCGTGACTGCGCTGCTCGATATACCCGTATCCATCAACATCCCCATCCTGGTCGGCGTCGAATCCATCTAGGTCACCATCTAGGTTGGAGTCCCCCCACCCCCACCAAGACACGATGATGGCGTCAATCCCGGCTTCCTCCATCTTCGTGAGTTGCCACGCGATGGTCTCGTCGTCGCTGGGGTACGGGCCGATTGCGGGCCGATTTACCGTAAACCCGGTAATCTGCTGGTCGAAAACGACGTCGTTCCAGTGAGAAGTCCCCAGCCCTCCGGTGGCGGGCCAGTTGTTCCGGTGATCGTGTTCATACCCAAACCATTGATAGAAGATGGCGGCGACCGGAACATCTTTGGAGTTAGACGCCAAGACTTGCTGCCGTCCCACTGCGTTGAGCCACAGGCCAGCCACCGATGCCGCTAGTAGGACCAGGAAAACCACAGAGATTCCGAGAGCTTTCATAGGGGTCCTCCCAAGTAGGGCAGAATATTCTGAGGGGATTCCCTTCATGAACCGAGAATCGTCGGCGCCACCGCTCTTGAGTCCAGGCGCCCGTCTCAGGAATTCGGACATCTCGATGTCCGGTGCCGTACCTCTTCTGAGTCCCATGCGTTCTTGTCCAAGACCACGGGAAGCCCTGCCTTGAATTGGCCGGAATAGGCTGCAGTGCGGTGTAGCAGGCTGTCTCCGCGCCTCTCGTAAGATTGACTCTTGTCAGGCTCTATGGCTGTGTGTTCCTTATGCTCATTCCACGAATTCAGGACGATGAGCTTGATCTTATCCCTCAATTCCACCGCGACCTGCCAGGTCCATTCGTAGACGCCTTGAGTCAGCCACGGGTCAACACGACGGTAGGGATACTCAAACTCTCGCCCTTGCATGTTCAGCCAAAACTCGTCATACCTTGGATACACAACATAAACACCGTCGTCGGATATCATGCGTTCCTGCCAGGCTGGCTCCGGGTACCAATTCCAGTCCTGGTCGCTTCCTGACTTCCAATCCGGGCCGTTGAAGTGGCTTCCCCAGATCTTAACCGTGTATCTGGAGTCTCGCGCCTCCTTCAGGTCCACAGGCGACCAGGTCACAACCAACGGCTTCCCTTCCCAATGGAACACCAAGTCCGGATACGCGTTGTATACCGTCTCCCAAAGCTCGTCCAGAATTTCCCGCTTTTGTTCCGGGGTCATATTCGGCGGGTCGGGCATGTATGGCTCTACCAGGAATGCCACCTGAAAGGGTGAGGAATGTACACGAATAAAGTCGAGCAGGACCCGGGCTGCGCGGGCCATCGCTTTCGCCTCTTGCTCCTGAACGGCCAGAGCAAGCTTATCTGGATCAGGCTCTAGCGGCTGCTCCTCGATGACGCCATCCAGGTTCGTATCACCGCTGCCCCACCAGGAGATAAAGATTACGCTGATGCCCGCTCTTTCCATGTCACTGAGTTGCCGCGCTATCACGTCGGGGGCGTCTGAAGCGTAAAACCCGTAAACGGGCTCGTCCGTAACGCCCCGTCTATGGGCGCTATTCCTTCCCGGAGTGTTCCAGTGGGAGGAGCCGAGACCTCCCGTACTGTCTCCCAGTTTCTTCGCCCCGTTCCAGTCGGGGGTTAGGTTGAACCCGTACCATAGGTACATTAGGGCGGCGAGACGAGCGGGCTCCCGCGCCTTGGACGATTCCTGAGGATATGGCACGAAGGTTTGGTCCGCATCGAACAGCGTGTGGTACCAGGCCGTCTTCCTGAGTAACAGGTCACCATAAGGGGTAGCCGGTTCGATGGACGAGGCTTCCGCCCAGGCGTTCCAGCCGTAGAGGATGATCATCTTGACCTGGTTGCGGTTTTCAAACACCTTTTTCCAGGCCCGGTCGTATACGCCTTCCGACAGATCGATGTCGAACCGTACCACGGTGTTAGGCTCTTTATCCTTGAAGCCGCTACACGTAGCCCAGATGTAGAACTGGTCGAACCTCGGCGCGATCCAAATGGCCCCGTCCCTGCCGATTTTCATCCCTTCCAACCCTAAATGGGCGGTGAACTCCCAGTCTGCCCCTTCGTTGATGACTCCCCATTGTTTGACCGTGAACCTATCGTCAAGCCCGCCCAACGTCCAATGGCCGTCGAGCGTGCCTTCGGTGCTTGCGTCCCAGTACTTGACCAACAGGGGTTTCCCCTCCCAGTGGAACACTGCCGAGGAATGGACCGAATAAATCTCGTCCCACACATAATCGAGGATTTCCCGCTTGTGCACGTCTGAAAGGTCGGCTGGACGGTCATTCTGTTCGCCTGTCCCAAAGAAGGGTTCGACCATGATCGCAGCCTTTATGCCAGGTTCGCTTTCGCTCAAGTAGGCGAACCAATCGATGATTGCGTCGTTGGTCGCCTTGAAATCTTTCGCCTTGATTCGGCCGTCGAAATCCACATCTCCCCAACCGTTCCAGGAAAGAAGCAGCGTGTCCACCCCAATCGATTTCATCTGGGCGATCGCTTCCTTCATGTAAGCATCGTCCCCCACGCAGTAGTAACCGGCAGACGGCGGAAACGCCCTTTCCTGTGCCCGATTCCAGCCAACGGAGTCAACCCCTCCCTTGCACTGGCCCGTCTCTTGGTCGAAGCCATAGACCATATATACGAGCATCATCATCGGAACGTCGTTGCTGCCGGACATCGGGTTGATGCAACCGGTAGTAATCGTCAATAAGAGGGAAACCACAATTAAACCAAAGCCAAGGTGAAAAGCGCAGATAGTCAGGGTAAAGTGGAGAGTAAGAGACGGGACAGATAATCGTGTTGTGATGGGGGGATGATGGGAGTCAGGGAGATAGAGCGGTCGCTGGAGCGGTGGGAGTTGGGAGTGAAGGACTTGCAGCGCCGGATGATTCTGGCGCCCACGCCCCGGGAGCGGGAGCGCTGGTACGCCATGCTGCTGCTGGCCCAGGGGTGGACGGCGGCGGCCACGGCAGAGGCGCTGGACCGGGACCCTCACACCATAGGGCGGTGGGCATCGGCCTTCGGTGAGGGAGGTTCCAGGGCATTGATTTTCGAGCAGACCGGTGGTTCCCCCCCACCCTTGACCAGGCGAAACAGGAGGAGTTGAAGGCGGCGGTGCAACAATCGCCAGCGGCGTCGGGCTTGGAATTGGCCAACTGGTATTGGAAGGCGGTAAGGCAGTTTGTCCTGGAAAGCTTTGGCGCCAGCCTGAGCCGCAGCAGTTGCCTGAACTGGCTGCACCGGTTGGGATTTGCTTTCAAGCGGCCCAAGAAACGGTTGCTGAAGGCTGATGAGGAGAAGCGGGCAGCCTTCGTGGCTGAGTATGCCGCTATGTGGGAGGAGTCCCAGGGGGCAGGGGCCCGGATATTCTTCGCTGACGAGGCCCACTTCCGGGCGGACGCGGAGTTGCGGGGGAAGTGGGTGCAGCAGGGAGAACCTGCCCTGGTGGAGTCCACCAGTCCCAGCTACGGGGAGAAGGCCAGCTACTACTCAGCGGTATGCTTGGAGACGGGGGAGGTGGAATGGATGGAACTGGGTGGCAACAGCAACTCGGGCACCTCGGTTGCCTTCCTGAAGCAACTGAAAGAAAAGCATCCTGGGCCCTTGAAGGTGATTTGGGACAATGCGCCAGCCCATCGTGGGGAGGCGATGCGGGAATACCTGCGGACACCGAATCTGAAACTGCAACTGGTGAATCTGCCGGGGTACAGCCCGGACTTCAACGCTGATGAAGCCATCTGGGGGTGGGCCAGGGAAGAGGCTACAGGCAATCTGTGCCTCGGGAGCAGGGAAGCGGCGCAGGAGAGGGTCGGCCGGTTCCTGGCAGGATTGACCCACCGGAAAGAAGAGGTGAGACGGCGCTGCCGGACGATCCTCCAGTCAAGGGCCGAGGCAATCCTGTCAGACTTCCGGCCTGATTCACAACTCCCGGCAAATGCACATCCCACCTTGGCTTTGGTTTAGTATGATTGCCCGCATTCTCACGCCCCGCGACTCCCGGAGCAGGCTGCCCCGGAGATTTGTTCTCCACCGGTGCATCAAAATACCGAGGTGAATCACCCGGCCCGGCCCATCATCCCTCGGCATTCGTCAAAGTCCAGTTCCGGCGCCGTCTGGCGCTTGAACGGCTGCCCGGCGCGAAATCTTTCGAAGTAATAGCCGGTCTTATCGAGAAGCAGTCTGCTCGACCCAATCGGGGGACCGGTAAGGGTGGGTTCAATGAAGTTCCGCTCGTGGTATTCGTTCCACGTCCAGACCAGGATGAGCTTGACCTTCTCACGGTGGTCGAATAGGGATTCCCACTGAGAGTCGTACCAACCCTCTTCCAGGCACGGGTCTATCTGGACCGGCCTGGGCCTCCATCCCTGTCTCCGTAGGAGCAGCCAGTTCAACCTTGGGCTAACCTTCCTAAAGCCGTCCTCGGAAATCAAGGATTCATGCCCCGCGCGGTCCGTCCCGTCAAGGGCGTTCCAGTCCATGGGGCAGACTTCCGGGTCCGGCATGGAATGGTACACGCCCAAGCGACGGTAGGTGAACCGTTCGTCAAGACCTATGTCCATAGGCATCCAACCCACGACTAGGGGTTTCCCCTGCCATTCGAACCACACTTCCTTGTACGGTTCATATAGCTCCCGGTTGATCACTTCCCAGATCACAGACTTATCCCGGACGGTCAGGGAGAACGGCGGTTTGGCAGGAGCATCCGGGTCACCTCAGGGCTTGTCAGCATCCTCAGGCCTTGGCCAAGGCTCGACCAGAATGGTGGCCTTCACTTGCCCGTCCAGAGTCAGGAGATGGTCCATCACGCGCTTGGCCGCACGGTCATAAGCCGCAAACAGCGTGGAACCCTCGGAAGATGCGGCTGGGATTCCAGCCTTTCCGGGTCCGAGCCAGGACACCAGGACCCAGGTAATGCCGGTCTCGCGCATTTGGTTTATCTGCCACTCGATTAGGGCCTTGTCGTCTGACGAGTAAAATCCTGGTTGGGGTTCGACCACAACAGTTTGGTCCCAATGGGAGCTGCCGCGTCCTCCCACCGGTTCCCCTGTCCCCGAGTCGAATCCGTACCAGACGTGGAGCAGAGTGCCCAACTGGATGTCTTGCCCCAGGTTGCATCCGGCGATGACTGCCGACAGGATTGAAAGGGCGATTAACTCCGCGACTGGCCGGGCCATTGGCTGCCTCCGGATGGAAGACGTCTTTTCAGTTTAGCATTGCCCCTCGCCCTGGAATGGACCCAGACCAACACGCAAGATTGACACCTAGCCTGCCCGTCGCCATCATTGCCACTAATCTTTCTTCCGAGGAAATGGGATTTCTTCGACAGTTTGCATGTAGGGAGGCAATTACAAATGAGAGGTTCACGACTTCCCCAGGGCGGAGAGAACGTCTTGCAAGCGGTCCGCGCCAAACGCGCCTCGGCGGAAGCGTCGGGCGTCACGCTACTGGACCTCTCCATCGGCGAACCCAAGGGCCCCGCCTTGCTTAGCGCCCGAAAGGCCGCCGCCAACGCCGTCATGAGCGACGAAGAGGCGATGCACGCCTACCAGTACAACGCCAGCCCTGGCGTCCCAGGCTTCACCGAGCGTTTCATCCAAGCGCATGTCGACCGCGAACTCCCCGCGGCGGAAGTCGATTACCTGCCCATTCCCGGCATAAAGCCGATGCTTGGACTTCTACCCTTGGCCTGCGGTTGCGCCGAACGCCGTGTGACCGTGGCCACCACCACCAGTCCCGGATATCCCATCCCCGCCGACTGGTGCGGCTATCATCCTTTGGTTGACCAATACGCCCTTTTGATGAACGCCGAGAACCTATTTCGTTTTCCCCCACACGCCATCGCTCCCGGCACCGGGCTCATCATGATGAACTATCCCCACAACCCTTCTGGCCAGGTCGCATCGGAACAATGGCTGCGCCAGGTCTGCCAGCATTGCAGCGACAACGACATTCGCCTGTTCAACGACGCCGCCTATATCATCCTCAGCCATGGACCGGAGAGCGTCAGCCTCTCCCAGGTAGCCCACGACTACCCGGAACTCTCCTGGGCCGAAGCCTTCACCGCCGCCAAGCTAATCGGCAACGGCACCGGGTGGCACGTCGGCGCAATGGTCGGCTCCCCCGACTTCATCGGGGACGTCAAGGAGGTGAAAGGCAAGACCGATGCGGGGTTCGTCGCGCCCATGGCCGCGGGCGTGGTCGCGGCCTTCGAGGACGACCAGGAGAGTATAGACCTCTACCGGGAGATGTACCGGTCCCGGCTGGGCGCTCTGATACGGGTGTTGAGCGGACAGGGAATGAGACTCGCGCTGGAACCGGCGGCGGGATTCTTCACCCTATGGCTGGCTCCGAGCAAGGCGTTCGGGCGCAGGGTGGAAAGCGCGGAGCGCTTCAACTTCATGATGATCGAAGAGACCGGCGTCGTCGGCGTCCATTTCCCTGGCTACGTGCGCTACGCCGTCTGCGCCGACGTGGAAGCGATGGCTGCCGACATCGAAGCCGCCTTCGCCCGCGCCCAAGTCTCCTACGACTGATTTGCCCAGCCCGTGGACCAGTTCGGCAAAACTGAAAGATCGCGCCCTAATGCGGATTGGCCTATTCCGTGTAGTGCGGCATAACTTCGTTTACGAACAGGTCCAGCGAGCGCATCGTCTGGTCATGGGTCAGGTCCCCCCATTGGAACGAGGCGACAAAGTAATTGGCCCCGGTCTTCACGTACTCGTCCATGTATGTCCGGACCGAGTCCGGCGAACCGGCCATTACCCCGAAGCCCGCGCCGCCGCCCCCGCCGGTGTGCTGTTCCAGGCCGCCAGGGTTTTCCCTCCGGCTGGTGACCTGCGCCGACTCAAGCTCTGAGAACAGGTCGCGGCGGGCTTCCCGCTCGGGCAGATTGGACGGCCTCACCCCCGCGTTGACGCCGGTGAACTGAGTCAGCCCCCGTTTTTCCACCTCCAGGCGCCGGGGTGTGCCCAGGTTCCACTTGTACTGGTCCCAGGCGGGCGTGGCTATGGCCACCGCCTCTTCGTCGGTCTCCGCTACGTACAGATGCACCACTAGGCCGATTTTCGGTTCCTCCCCCTGAACGTTTAGAGCGCCCGGACCTTGATGTTCGTTCCAAAGCTCAAAGTAGCGTGATACGTTGGCTTCAAACCCGTCCAGGCTGCCTACTATGATGGTGTGCATCCCGTTGACCGCGGCGGTTTCAACATTGCGCATGTACCACAGCGGAGGGTGCGGGTCCTGCTTGGGCCGCAGCCGCATGGGCAGGTCGTCGAAGTTATAGAACTCGCCCTGATAGTTCAGCGATTCGTGGCTAAGCCCCTCCTTGATAACGTCCAATGTCTCAAGATATCGGGCGTAGTTCATCTCGACGTCGGATTCCTGGCCCCAGAAGTACGCTTCGATCACGCCGCCCCTGCCCACACCTATATCCATGCGCCCGTCGGTAAGGTTGTCCAGCATGCAGATCTCTTCGATTAACCGGATGGGATGGTGCAAAGGCAACACGTAAACACAGGGCCCGAGGCGCATGGTGCTGGTCCGCTGGGCCGCCGCCGCCAAAAAGACGTTTTGGGATGGGGCTAGGCTGTGTACCGCCGGCGTGTGGTGTTCGGCGAGGTGGTATGAATAGAACCCCGCCGCTTCCAATTGCTCGATTTGGACCAGCCGGTCTCGGTATATCTGGTCCAGGGGCACGCCGGGGACTTGTTCAATGTGATCGAATACGCCAAATTGAAGGGACATTGAGGACTCTCCGTGTTCTGGATTGGTCGTGGTTGTGACCCGCCAAATACCGGGTACGCATCTACCCGGTAAACTCTAGGCTCCACGGCGCTCGCATGTCAATCGCAACCGGGTTTAGTCCAGGGTCATTCGATTATCGGCCCAATTGTCCGAACCGGAATTCAAAGGATTATGGGATGCGCATGATCTCCAATCATATAAATCCCGGAATCGGAGATATCACAGTTCAGACGAACAATCGAATGACCCTAGGCTTTAGTCGGTGTTCATTGTCCACCGGCCGCTAACCACCGGCCGCTTGTTAATGGGCAACCAAATTGACAGACCACGCGGTGCGGTGCTACCTTTCCGCCTGTGTCTGGGACGGCCTAAATGCCGCTGTGATACACGAGACACCCCCCAGTTATAAATCCTTGGACTGGAGTCCGAAATGCGCGCGATCGACATCCACGCCCACCTAACCCCCCAGTGTTTTTGGCAGGGGACGCGGGATGGTGGGGATTGGCACGGCCTGAGACGGGAGCAAGACCCCAGGGGACGGGAAGTCCTGGTCTCCGGTGACGAACGTGGCCAACTCCCGCCCAGGGCAAGCTGGACACCTGAGCAGCGTCTCGCTGATATGGATTCCCTGGGCGTGGACGTTCACGTGGTGTCGCCCTACGCCGGGTTCTACAACTACCACCTCGACACTTTGGTGGCCGTCGCCACATCCAGGGAGTCCAACGACGAGATTGCCCAGATGTGCAAGTCCTGGCCCGACCGTTTCGCTGGCCTGGCCACGCTGCCGATGCAGGACATCGACGCCTCCGTCGCTGAATTGGAACGAGTGATGGTCGAACTCGGCTTCAAAGGCGCGATGATCGACGACAAGATCAATGGCAAGCTGCTTGATGAGCCGGAGTTTCGCCCCTTCTGGAAGGCCGCCGAACAACTGGGCGCTCTCATCCTGTTTCACCAGGGCGGGGACACGGTGGTCAGCCCTCGTATTCGGCGGTACCACCTGCCGAATTCCATTGGCAACCTGGCCGACCGGACCCTGACCTTTGCATCGCTGGTGTTCGGCGGAGTAATGGACGCCTGTCCCGGCCTGAAGGTCTGCTTCTCCCACGGCGGCGGCTATGCGTGCTGGGGCGCGGCGCGGATGGACCGGGGTTGGGGTGGCTTGCCCGAGACCGAACGGCACAACCCCGAACCGCCCAGCGCCTATCTGAATCGCTTTTACTACGACAGCATAGTTTATACCGAATCGGCCCTGCGGTTCCTTATCGACACCGTAGGAATCGACCGGGTCCTCTTTGGCACCGACTGGCCCTACGACATGGCCCAGGACTGGCCGGTATCCTGGGTCCTGAGCATGGAGAGCCTCACCCAGGACGAGAAAGAGGCGATTCTCTGGAAGAACCTGGAGCGGGTCCTGGGTCTCTAGCGCCCCAAGACCACCCAGGTTAACCCGCGGAGGCATTTCTTGAGAAAGATTGACGTACACTCCCACTATATTCCCAGAAGCGTGGTCCACGCGGCGGATAACGGCGAGGACTGGTACGGACTCAGCTACACCTCTGGTCAGGGCGCGGGGTTTAGGGACCCGAACGGACGGACCGTTGGCATCAACAGCCCCAAGCTCCGTTTCACACCCGAAGAGCGAATCGCCGACATGGACGCCAGCGGCACCGACATGCAGGTGGTCTCGATCCATACACCGTTCTTCGGTTATAGCTGGGAGCCCTCCCAGACCATCCAGATGGCCCGTGAAGTCAACGACGAAATCGCAACCCTCTCCCGCCAACACCCGGAACGGTTCGTTGGCATGGCAACCCTGCCGGTCCAGGACGTTGACGCTTCCATCCAGGAATTGGAACGGGCCGTCAAGGAATTGGGCCTAAAAGGGGCCGAACTTGATTCGGTGGTCAACGGCGAGAATTGGGACGAGCCGCGTTTCCTTCCGCTGTTCAAGGCTGCCGAGTCGCTGGACGCCCTGCTATTCTTCCATCCCCAGCCACAGGCCAACATCGTGGCCCTGGAGCGGTCACAAAAATATGCGATGCCCAACAGCATCGGTGTCCCCCTTGAAGACGCGCTGGTCGTAGCGACCCTGATCTTCGGCGGGATTTTGGAACAGTGCCCCAACCTCCGGGCCTGCATCGCCCACGGCGGCGGTCCCGCGTGTTTCGGCATGGGGCGCATGGACCACGGTTGGACCGTGCGTTCCGAGGCGCGGGTCAACATAACCATGCCGCCGAACTTCTACCAGAAGCGCCTCTACTACGATTTCTTGACCAGCAGTGAACCTGCCCTGAGGTTCCTCATCGACTCGGTGGGATCGGACAGGGTCGTAATCGGCAGCGACTGGCCCTTCGTGGAATGGGACCCCTCCCCTGGCGGCTGGCTGGACGGACTGCAAACCCTCTCCCAGGAAGAAAAAGAAAAAATCGCCCACCGCAACCTGGAGCAGCTTCTGGGCCTCTAGTGCGACCCGGCGGGCTAGATCGGCATGAGCGGCTCCGTTGGTTCCGTTGGCGGGTCCAATTCCACCATGTTGGCGTTGAGGGCCAGCATGGCGAAGAACCCCATCAGCGTGGTCAACTCCACCAGGCCCTGAGTGCCGAACTGTTCCCAGGCCCGTAGGAAATTCTCCTGGCTCACGCGATGGGTTGCCAGAAGTTCCATTCCCAGGTTGATAACCGCCTCTTCGTCAGGCGGCATCGGTGGTAACGGCTGGCGGTTCTTCAACGCATCCACCAGGGCGTCGCTCAGTCCCTCGCTCTTTCCCGTGGGGGCGTGGACGTTCCAGATGTACTGGCAATCGGTGGCGCGGGCAACCACGATCATCGCCAGTTCCCGTATGCGCGCTGGCAATGTCGATTCGTTGCGCACGTAATTGAACAAGGGCACGGCCCGTCGGGACATCTCCGGGCTATGCTTCAGCACCGACAACGGACCTTTGCCCACTCCGCCGGGTGGCGTTGAAACCTCGTCGAAGAGGTCTCGAAGGTCTTCCCTGATCTGGTCCCTAGTTGGTGGGTCGATTCTCGCCATGCGTCTCTCCCTTCTTGGTTGGCCTTGCCGCCTGTTTGGTCAGGGGGTACAGTGTTCCTGGGTGTTCAAGCCACCGTTCTTAAGCTACCGTTCTGAGGAGGTCATATCATAGAAGTCTTCGATTGCATCAGGAGGCGCAGGACTGTGCGCGACTTCAAACCCGAGCCCGTGCCCGACGACGTCATTTATAGAATCCTGCAGGCGGCCCGCTGGGCTCCCAGTTCAAGCAACACCCAGCCCTGGCATTTTATCGTAGTGAAGAACCAGGATACCATCAAGGAGTTGGGCCGCATCTGCACCCAGGGGACCTTCATCGGGCAGGCCCCGCTGGCCATCGCCGTTGTAATGGGAGACACTCGTCGGCCTCAGCTGGATGCTGGCCGGGCGTTGCAGCAAATGGAACTCGTGGCCTGGTCTGAAGGACTGGGGACCTGCTTCGTGGGGATGAGGGCCGAGGAACAGCAGCAGGAAGTCAAAGCCCTTCTTGGCATACCGGATGACATGGAGTTAGTTACCGTTCTACCCTTCGGCTACCGAATCGAACGCCCTAGGGGACAAGGCGCGCCGCGCAAGCCCATGTCCGAGATCGCCCATGGAGAGAAGTTCGGCCAGAGCCTTGGCATTGAATAGTGTGATACCGGCGATGCGGGACTGACGGGTCTCCGTCGCCAGGGCAGTACTCATTTTGGAGGAGTACTTGCGTATGTGCAGGACTTGTACACCTAAACAATACCCAATCTCGGAAGCGCAGGACAATCTTCCGAACATCATCAATGAGATCGAAGACGGGCGTTGCGTGGAGCTAACTCAGGAAGGCAAACCCGTGGCCGTGCTGGTGTCCGCCAGGGACTATGAGTGGCTGTCGGGCCGAAAACTCGGCCCGAAGCCTGACTTGTGGGAGGCCATCCAGAAGTTCAGGGCCGAGACAAATCTCGAAGAACTCGACATTGATAGCATTTACAAGAACGTCCGTGACAGGTCACCGGACGGAAGGTAAGGCTTTGACCCTTCGGTACTTGGCGGACGCCAATGTTCTCTCAGAGCTTATCAGACCAGTGCCCGATCTTAGGGTAGTCGACCGAATCCATGCTAACCTACCTCGAATTGCAACGTCCGCAACGGTTTGGAACGAAGTGCTGTATGGCTACTACAGAATGGTCGAATCCAGACGGAAAAGTGATCTGAAGCGTTACTTATTTTTGACGCTTGCCCCAACCTTGACCGTGCTGCCTTACGATGACCGGGCAGCCGTGTGGCGCGCCTCGGAGCGGGTCAGGTTAGAATGCGCTGGCCGGACCCCGCCGTTCGCGGACGGGCAGATCGCCGCCGTTGCGTTCGTGAACGACCTGACGCTTGTTACGGCTAATCTGTCCGATTTTTCGGGCTTTCAAGGGATTCGAGTGGAAGACTGGACCTCGTGATTGCCCCGGCTCCCACTCAGGGGCTTAATTCTGTCCCACGTGCTGGACCACCCCGAACAGGTTCCCTTCGGGGTCGGTAAACATGCCCACGATTATTCCCGCTCCGGGCACCTCCATGGCCTGGCCGACAATCTCTCCTCCCAGTTCCTCCGCCTTATTCAAGTAGGCCTGGGCGTCGTCCACCTGGGCATAGATGCGCACCCCCAGGGCGTCCCCGGCGCCGTCCTGCTGGTAAATGCCGCCGTCGATCCCCAGGTCTCCATCTTTGGTGCTGACCAACCCGTAATTCATCGGGTTGTTGGCGTCAATGTTCCAGCCGAACAGCCCAGAGTAGAAGTTGCTAATTTTCACCGAGTCCCGGGCGTTGATCTCAAAATGCGTGATTGGCTGGGGCATAAGTCCTCCGGAAATCACCTTGTGTTTTGCGAGCCGATGGTAACGCCGTGGGCTCTGCCCCCGCAAGCCGAAACTGTCAGTGGAATGTTTACCGGCCATTGAACTGAGGGGAGCGCTTCTCCAAGAATGCCTGCCGGGCCTCCCTGGCATCCTCGGACCCGTTCAGGATTCCCCCGGCGTTGGAGGTCAACACCATCGTGGTCTCCAGCGAGTTGTCCAGGGCGGAGCGCATGATCCGCTTGCTTATCCACTGCACCATGGGTGGAGTGCGCATGATCCGGTCACACAGGGCGCGGGTCGTTTCTTCTAGTTCGTCTGTCGTGACCAGGTAATTCAGCATACCCCAGTCGTATGCTCTCTGCGCGTCCAGGTGTCCGGTGTAGGCGAACTCCAGTGCCCGTCCCAGTCCAACCATCTTCGGTAGGTAATAACTTCCGCCGTTCTCGATGATTTGGCCCAGCTGCTGGTAGCCGATGAAGCGTGTGTTCTCACAGCCCAGGCGGATGTCGCAGTGGAGGGCCATGTCCATTCCTGAGCCAACCGCCGGCCCGTTAATCATGGCGATGGTCGGTTTCCGGACCTGGGAGATGTCCCGGTGCAGCTTGGTGAACCCATGGAAGAAGTGTTCCCTGGAACCATCGGGACCCTCATGTGGGCTCCGGTTTCCAACGAAGTTCTCGCCTTTTAGTTCGTCGGGGGTGTCTCTGCGCATATCCGCTCCGGAGCAAAAACCGCGCCCAATTCCTGTAAGGACCATAACCCGCACGTTCGGGTCGTCGTCCCCGGCCCGCATGTACTCCCCAACCTTGGCCACGGTGCCGCTTTCCTCGGATGAACCGATGAGGGCGTTCATGCGCTCTGGGCGGTTGAACTTAATCCACAAAATTCCCGACTCTTCGGGTTCGTAGAGCAGGTAGGGTACTAGATTCGGTGCCATTGCTGTCTCCTTTCTGATCTTGCTGGGCTTGATGACTTGCTTAGTCCGCGCCTACGGGTCTGACCCCGATGATTCCTTGCTCCATCAACTCGTCGATATCGACTTGGGGCAGTCCCAATAACTCGCCCAACACCCAACCATTGTGTTCGCCAAGGCCGGGGGCTGGAGTCGTTTCCCTTCTGGGGTTGCGAGAGAGCTTCCAGGGTATCGTGACCTGCTTGTAGCCACCCGCCTCCGGGTGTTCCACCCAGTCCCAGAAACCCCGGGCTTCCAGGTGTGGGTCGGAAATCACCTCGCCTCCCTTGAGCACCGCTCCAGCGGGCACGCCGTGGGCTTGGAGGATATGCATCGCCTGGTAATGGTCCCGTTCGCGGGTCCACTCGGTCAAAAGTCGATCAAGTTCGTCGTGGTGATGTCCTCTACCTTCGGCGGTGAGAAGGCGGTGGTCTTGGGCCAATTCCGGGCTGTTCATGGCCCGGCATAGTCCCATCCATTCCTCATCCGACCCGACCGACACAGCTAACCAATTGTCATCACCCAAGCACTGGTACACGCCCTGGGGGTTCCTGGTCTTGTGCCTGTTCCCCGTGAGGCCCGCCACCCTGTTGTTGACTTGAAGATCGAGAAACGCTTCTCCCTGCATCCCCACCGTCACCTCCCGCTGGGCCAAGTCGACCAGGCCTCCCCTGCCTGTGCGCCGCCGCCGCCGGAGGGCCGCCATCAACGCGCCCACACCCAGGATCCCTACCACTGGGTCCGGGAAGGTCTCGTTGGTCATCAGAGGCGCGCCGTCCATGTATCCCGTGACGGCGGCTAGTCCCGCGGTCTGCTCCAGGGTTGAGCCCAGCGAGCCGTAGTCCCTCTCGGGACCGGTCGCACCCTGGCTGCTGATCTTCAGGTAGATTATCTGGGGATTGACTCTGGAGACGGCTTCGTAGCCGAGACCCAGGCGGTCCATCACGGAAGCCCGGTAGTTCTCGGCCAATACGTCGCAGATACCCGCAAGGGAGAGGAAGAGTTCTTTGCCCTTGGGAGTGGCCAGGTCGAGGGTCAGGCTCAGCTTGTTCACGTTGCGATGGACGTGATGCCCTGCCCGGTTCCAAGGCCTCTCCCCCGGGTCACCGCCAGGGTAGACCCTTCCCGCTCCCGGCGTGGGACGGGCTTGCCCTCGGCTGATGTCCATGCGGGAGCAGGACTCGACCTTGATAATCTGCGCGCCCATGTAGCCGAGCATGAAGGTCGTATACGGTCCGACCGCAACCTGGGTTAGGTCCAGGATTCGGAGCCCGTCCAATGCTAGGTTCGCCAATATCCCCCCGGTACGCGCAGGCCGGTGCGGTCCGTTATGGCTTCCTGGATTCCGTGCCCGCTATACAACGCCGTTTTTCTGGAGTTGTTCCAGCTGAGTTGCCGTGTAACCCAGCGCTCCGCCGTAAATGTCGGCGTTGTGCTCGCCAAGTTGCGGAGCCCGCTCGTGCTTCCAGGTCTCGCCTTCGATGCGGAACGCGGGGCCGGGGTACATTAGCTCCCCTGTGGCGGGATGAACGACGGGCTGGAAAAACTCCCGGTCCGCCAACTGGCGCGAGGCTAGCAGGTCCTCCACCGTGGCTACGTAACCCGCGATGCTGCGGAGACCCTGGAGGGTGTGGTAGATCTCTTCCTTGGGCCTATCGGCTGCCCACTGTCCAACGACGGCTAGAAGTTCCTGAGAATTCTCCCGCCGCGCCGGGCCGGAGTTGAAACGCGGGTCGTCCGCCAATTCAGGGACGCTCAGTAGCTCGCACACGCGGGGCCACGTCTCCTCCTGCACCCCCGTCTCCAGACCCGGACTGACCCACCCGTCCCTGGCTCGGGTCAAATTGCTGGGCCTGCGCTCCGGGTTGCGGCCAAACTGGTGGTGGATCGACGTATGAATCTGGGCAACGACGGTGGTCTCCATTTCCGAGACGTCCACGCGCTGCCCGTGGCCTTCGGCGTCCCGGACATACAGGGCCAGCATGGTTGCCGAGAAAGCGGCCATTCCGGTGGTGCATAGGAGGGGGTTGCCGCCGACCTTTAGCGGTTCACGGTCCGGAAGGCCAATGACGCACATGAGGGCCCCGATCGCCTGGGCGACTATGTCTGACCCTTTGTAGTCCCGGTACGGTCCGGTCTGGCCGAAGGGGGTGATCGAGGTGTAAATCAGCCCTGGGTTTTCTCCTGACAGGGCGTCGAATCCCAGCCCCAGGCTTTCCATGCGCCCCGGTGGATGGGACTCGACCAGAACGTCGCAACCTTCCGCCAACCGGCGTAGGACCGACGCTCCCTCGGCATTTTCGATGTCCAGTGTGATGCTCTTCTTGCCCGTATTCAGGTACAGGAATAGCCCACTCGCTTCAAGAGAGGACGGGTCCCCCAAGAAAGGCGGGGCTATCCGGGCCACGTCTCCCGTGCCTGGCCGCTCGACTTTGACAACCTCGGCTCCGAGACCGGCCAGCAACTTGGTGCAAAACGGTCCGGCTATGTCCTCGCTCAGGTCGAGTATTCTTATGTCGCCCAGGACGGCTTCTTCGGTCATATCGGTCCCGGCCAGGTATTGGCTTTCAAGCGTTATTGGGCGGTCCGTCCGCCGTCGATGACCAACTCGGAACCGGTAACGAATGATGACTCGTCGCTGGCCAGGTAAAGGACTCCGTAGGCGATCTCGATCGGTTCGCCGACTCGGCCGAGGGGGACCCGGCTCAACTGGTCCGCGCGGCTCTGTTCATTGGCTCTGGCTGCCCGGAGCATGGGCGTCTGTACGGGTCCTGGGTGGACGGAATTGCAGCGTATGCCCTCCCTGGCGTACTGGACCGCGGCCGCCTTGCTGAAAATTCGGACTGCGCCCTTGCTGGCGGCGTAGGCTGCCGAGGTCCCCGGAGCCGGGGCGATGCCCGCGCCCGAGGAGATGTTGATAATCGAGCCGCCTCCCGCCTCCCTCATGGCCGGGATCGCCTCACGGGTCCCGAGGAACACACCCTTGGAATTGATATCCATGGTGCGGTCCCATTGCTCCTCGGTGAATTCTTCCAGTCCGCCGGAAATGGAAATCCCCGCGTTGTTCACGAGTATATCCAGTTTGCCGAAGTGGGCTACCGCTGCGGCCACCGCGTCCTTCCAATCGGCCTCACTTGTGACATCAAGCTGGACGAACAGGCACTCGGCCCCGGTCTCGTTGATCTGAGCTTCCGTCTGCCGGCCTTCCTCGGTCAACACGTCGCCGATGACCACCTTCGCGCCTTCTTGAGCGAAGAGCTTGGCCTCCACGGCTCCCATGCCCCTTGCTCCACCGCTAATGAGGGCAACTTTGTTCTCCAGCCGCATCCGCCTGCCTCCAGTTTCCGAGTATGACACGATTTTAGTGGCCAGACCCGCAGAGTCAATAGCGAGAGTCCGTCGACATCTACCGAGGGCAACCTCACGGCGTTCCCCTTCGACGCTTGTCATGGCCTGGACCCCTGCTTACAATGCCATCCACCGAAAGCCGACATCCAGCGAAAGCCGACATCCACCGAAGGCCCTTGGCCGCGCTTTCGGGCCTGGGGCCGGCCCGTTTCGGCCCTCATCTCGAATGGAGATATGGCGATGCCTTTGATGACCGGCAAGCGTGCGCTGATGGAAATGCTGAGGGCCGAAGGCGTGAGGTACATCTTCGGCAATCCCGGCACCAGCGAGAGCGCCATAATGTCCTCCCTTCCCGACTACCTGGACCTCGAATACATGCTGGTTACCCAGGAAGGCGTGGCTATGGGCATGGCCGACGGTTATGCAACGGCACGGGGCGCGCCGGCCTTCGTCAATCTGCATATTGAGACCGGCTTGGCCAACGGCATTAGCCTGCTCCATCACGCCATGGACGGCGGCGCCCCCCTGGTCCTGACCTCGGGTAACAAGGACATCCGCAAGTTGGCCGAGGGAAGGTCCGACCTGGTGGAGATGGTGCGCCAGTTCACCAAGTGGAGCGCGGAAGTGACCCATCCTGAGCAGGTCCCAGGGGTGATGCGCCGGGCATTCACCGAGGCCCAGACGCCTCCAACCGGGCCAACCTACGTCTCTTTCGCCGCCAATGCGTTGGAAGACTCGGCAGACGTGGAAATCGTGGCTTCCATGCCTGGGTATCACCGGACCCTGCCGGACCCCGTGGGAGTGGAGGCCGCCGCTGAGCTTCTGGCCAACGCGGCCAACCCGGTCATGTTTACGGGAGACAGATTGGCCCAGTCGGGAGGGGCCGATGCCGCGGTCCGTCTTGCCGAGTTGTCCGGCGCAACGGTCTACACAACTTCTTACGCCAGGATGAACTTTCCCCCGCGCCATCCTCAATTCATGGGGCGCATCAACCCCGCGTTGCCCGTGTGGCGGGCCGAATTGGCGAAGGCCGACGTCGTCCTGGCCGTTGGTACGGACGTGTTCTCCGGCTTCTTCTACTTTTCCGGCAGCGTGCTCGCCAGTGAGACCAGCTTGGTGCATGTGGATTCCGCTACCAGGGCCGTGGGGCACAGCGAACCAACCCGTGTTGGGATCATCGCCGACCCACGCTCGGCCCTGGAGAATCTCCACGACGCCGTCCAACAGCGAATGTCCGGAGCCCAGCGGGAGTCTGCGCACCAACGGGCAAAAGACCTGTCGGGCCGCAAGTCGGCGCTCAAGGACCGATGGGATATCCGCCTTAGGGAAACCTGGAATAATAGGCCCATGTCGACGGAACGAATGATGACCGAGGTGGGCAAGGCCATCCCTTCCGACGCCATCGTGGTTGACGATTCCATCAGCTCCAAGGACGCTCTCCACGCCGCTATCGAATTTAACCGCCCCGACTCCATTTTCGGCGAACGCATCGGGGCCATCGGTTGGGGTATGGGCGCGACCATGGGGGTCAAGTTGGCCCACCCTAACCGTCCGGTCATAGGCGTGGTCGGCGACGGCAGCGCGATGATGACGGTGCAGGGTCTGTGGACCGCCGCTAACTCCAATATCCCGGTGGTCTACGTGGTCTGTAACAACCGGTCCTATAGGATTCTCAAGCTCAATATGAACATCTACAAAAGCGAGGTCCTGGACGAGGTCGCCCCGGATAGTTACGTGGGTATGGACTTTCCCATTCCCCTGGACTTGGCCGCGATGGCCAACGCTTGCGGGGTGTATGGCCGGACGATAGAAGACCCGGAGGAAATCGCCCCTGCCATTGAGACGGCCCTTGCCTCGGGCCGCCCCGCCCTGTTGGATGTTGTGATCGACGGCGCTGTTTAGCCAAGTCTGATGCGCCTCCCCGCCCCGGCTAAATTCGTTCTGGTTATCTCCGCCTGCCTGCTCTTGGTCTCGACCCAGGGACCCTCTCTGAGCGCCTCCCACTTACCGCCATCCAACTCCGCTAGGACTATTAGCCTGATAGTTCATACGCCTAAGCCCTATGCGGACCTGGCCGGCTGGATCGAGGATATCGGCGGCGCGGTGACCGTCAGGTACAAGAACGTAGACGCCATTGCCGTAACCGTTCCCGCCCACCGCCTCGCCCGCCTGCTTGCTTCGCCGGATGTTCTCGGAGTTGAGAAGGACCGTATCGTCCCCCTGCCCACTCCTCCCGGAGAGATAATGGAGATGATGGAGATGAAGCCGTTGGGTCTGGCCAACGGACAACTGATCTCCCCCGCCGCCCTGTCATCCCAAATCGGAGAGGAGCCGCGTAATTATCGGAGCTACCTCGCGGAAATCACCGGTGCAAGCGAAGTCTGGGACGAGACCAATTTCGGCGCCGGAACAATGGTCGCGGTGATAGACACCGGCACTGACGCAAGCCATCCGTGTCTGGCCGGGCGCGACGCGGCGGGCCTTCCTTCGACACGAGTAATTGCGGGCCCGGACCTGTCCACCGACCGTGGCACCGGGTTCGAGGGCTCCACCGCGCCTACCAACAACTATCACGGCACCTTTGCAGCGGGGATGGTAGCCTCCAACTGCTTCATGGTGTTGGACAAGAGAGTCCCGGAAGACGCGGACCTCGCGTCCATATTCGAGGCGCACCTCCCTCCTGGGACCATCTTCGGGGCCGGGCATAACTTGATGGTCCCCCTGGTCGGGCTGGCCCCAGCCGCTAGCATTTACGCTGTCAAGGTCTTCCCCCACACAGGCTCCGGGGCATCGCATTCGAGAATCGAGTCCGCCATCGACCACATCATCACGTTGAAGAAGCTGTCCAACGCTGGGGCCGCCGGTGGACTGGATGTGGACATCATCAACATGAGCCTGGGCGGGGCTTCCCTATCCGACGGACTGACCCTGGAAGAGAGGTTGGTGGACCAGGCAACTAAGGCCGGGATGCTTGTCGTCGTGGCGGCGGGCAACGAGGGGCCCGCGCCTGTCTCTGTATCCTCCCCTGGCACGGCTTACACCGCGCTCACCACCGGGGCCGCCAGTGACCCGGCCCATACACGGATTTTCTGGGACATGTTATTGGGTCCGGGCATGGGGAACGCCCTGTACGCGGAAGACGACTTCCGGGCCGCCGACTTCAGCGCCCGCGGACCCCTTGCCGACCGGCGGGCAGGTCCGGATGTGGTGGCAACAGGAGTGTTCAACATTTCTCTGACCTCCGGGGGCGGAATCGGCTGGTCGTCGGGAACGTCTTTTTCCACGCCCGCGGTAGCCGGAGGCGCGGCGTTGCTCACCGCATGGGCCAAGGCCAACGAACCGCGGGTCGGTCCGCTGGCCATCCGCAACGCGATCATTGACGGCGCAGTCTCGATGGGGCCCGACTGGAGGCGGCGCGCCCAGGGCGGAGGCTACATCAACGTGGCCAACGCTCTTAATTTGCTGAAAAGCGGGCGCATCGACCACTCCCTCAAGTTCCCCCGACCGGATGAGCCGGTCCCGAACGTCCACTTCGAGGCTGGAATCTTCAAGTCTGATGTGACCGGCCTGGCCCCGGCGAGGACCACCGACTTCGTTTTCGAAGTCACTCCGTCCACTAGGTTCGTGGTCATTGACCTCGAGCAGGTCGTGATTGACCCCGACCCGGCGCCAACGGCGATACCCAATTCCATCGAGTTGTATCTGAAGGGTTCCAAGCGCGGCGGTACTTCCTACATCCTGTACAGCGCGAACGTCTTTGGAAGATCGAGAATCGTCATGGGTGACGGCGAACTCGGTCTGTACGGGCCCATTTTCCCCTTCACCGTTGGGCGGAGTCCGCTGGAGCCGGGACTGATGAAGCTGACCATTCAAGGCGACTGGACCAACAACGGCAATGTGGGCGCCACCGTCACCATTCGGCGGCTTGAGGGAAAAACCCCCACTCCCACAGGCCCAGGGCTGGCACAGGGCGACACAGTGTTACTCCCCTTTCAGGTGCCGCCAGGGACCACGGCTGTCCGGCTGGAGTTGGGATGGGACCACGATTGGTCCCGTTTCCCGACGAATGACTTGGACATGTACCTCTGCAGACCGGGGTTCCTGCCATACTTCGACTTCCGGGGCGCGTCGATCAACTCGCCTGAGCGCATCACGCTATCCGCCCCTGAACCGGGTACGTGGTACGTGATGGTGGTAGGTTTCGGGGTCAACACCGGACGGGACGCCTATTACCTGAATGTGGAGACCCTCGGTCCCGTGGGTCTCCCTCCGGGCAGTCCAGCTTCGTTGGCTGCCCAGTCCCCCGTCCCTAACAGCTTCCATGACGACGAGGACGGCCACCGGGAGTTGGCGTTCCAGGGCGAATCCTGCTTCTGAAACCGTAGGCCCCAGGCTAACCGCCACTCGGGAGCCGTTCCCGCCACCGGCGGTCCTGGCTTCCATCCTCCCCTCGAACGACGAGCGGGGGACAACGCTTCTGATTACTAGGCTGCCAACTCTTGGTTTGCTATAGTAGGTGGCCAGCGGACGGTTTCCAAACATTAGTGAGTAACGGCGACCCGCGGGACCACTAACCACTAAATTGCTATACTGTGGACGCGTTCTACGGCTAGGCGAGCCTGGAACGTGTTCCGAAGCGCATACAACGTCCGGAGAGAACCCAAGGAGGGGGATATGGCAGACTACACCGCATACTTCAATGGCGAGTGGATGCCCTTCAGCGAGGTGAAGATCGACCCTATGGACCGGGGGTTCCTCGTCGGCGACGTGATCTTCGACGTTGCGCGGACTTTCAACGGCAAGAGTTTCCGCATGGACGAGCATATCGACCGGCTCTATCGCTCCCTTAAGTACGTCCGCCTCGATCCGGGCCTCTCCCCGCGAGAGATGCACGACATAAGCGAGGAAGCCATCACCCGCAACGAGGGCCTGCGGGATGAAGTGGGTGACTTCACGATTACCCAGTTCATAACCCGTGGCCCCGGCTCCTGGTCACGTGACGCGGGTCCCCCGGCGGTGTGCGTCAAGATCGCGCCCGCGGCCTTTAGCCGTTACGCCAGGCTGTTCAAGGACGGCGCTCACGGTGTGATCACGCGTACCCGCAGCTATCCCGTCGACGCTCTGGACCCCAAGGTGAAACACTATAGCCGTATGAACTTCAACCTGGCCGACCTGGAAGCGGCGGACGTCGACCCCGAAGGATGGCCCATCCTCACCGACGCTGGCGGAAACCTCACCGAAGGTACAGGGTACAATGTGTTCCTCGTCACGAATGGCGTGATTCGAACGCCCGGAGACAAGAACATACTTCAGGGTATTTCCAGGGGCATGGTCTTCGACCTAGCAGACCAACTCGAGATACCCTTGGTGGAAGAAGACCTCCAGCCATACGACATGTACACTGCCGACGAAGCCTTCTTTTCCAGCACCACACCTTGTGTCCTCCCTGTTACGGTGGTCGACAAGCGGGACGTGGGTGACGGCAAGCCCGGCCCCATCGTCCAGCAATTGTTAGCCGCCTGGAGCGAGTCGGTAGGGATGGATATCGTGGACCAAATGGAGCGTTTCGACCGGGAATAGGGTTACCTGGCGGCAATTAAGCGCCGGCCTCTCGTCAGTCAACGCGCAGACGTTCCGATGGCCCGGTGAAATATTCAGGAGGCGGTCATGCCTGATCTCAGCTCTATGGCGGCGTCGGTAGGCGCCCTGCTCAAGGAAAAGGAACAATCCGTAGCCGTTTCTGAATCTTCCTGCGCTGGCCTGATCTCCGCGTCGCTCGTGGCGGTGCCGGGAGCATCGGCTTACTACGTGGGCGGCGCGGTGGTCTATACACGCACCTCCCAACGTGGACTGCTTCAGGTCCCCGAGGAGGCAATGGAGGGAATTAGGGCAAGCAGCGAGCCCTACGCCCTGCTGAACGCCCGCACCGTGCGGGAGGCCCTGGGCACAACCTGGGCCGTAAGCGAGACCGGCGCGAGCGGTCCCACCGGAAACCGCTACGGGGATTCCGCTGGTCACGCGTGCATTGCCGTGTCCGGTCCCGTGGAACGTTCCCTCACCATTGAGACCCGTAACTCCGACCGCGAGATGAACATGTGGTCCTTTACCAAAGCGGCCCTGCAATTGTTGGAAGAGTGTGTAAGGGAATCGGCCTGAGCCAGCGGGAGCATTTGACATGTCGGTTGTAGAAGCAAGGCTCACCGAAATGGGATACGAACTCCCCCCGCCTCCGCCGCCCGTCGGCAATTACCTGCCCGCGGCGCGAAGCGGCAACGTCATGTGGATGGCCGGCGTGGGATCGGGGCGGCCCGATGGCTCCAGGATCACCGGCAAGCTGGGCGATGAACTGACCGTGGAGCAGGGCTATGAAGCGGCCCGGTGGTGCGCCCTGAATCTGCTTTCCCGCATAAAGGCTGAGCTGGGGGACCTGGACAAGGTGACCCGTGTGCTCAAGGTCGTGGGCATGGTCAACAGCGCCCCTGGATTCGGCGAGCAGGCAAGAGTCGTCGATGGGGCCTCCGATCTCTTCGTGGCGTTGTTTGGAGACCAGGGCCGTCACGCCAGGTCGGCCCCGGGTATGGGCGCCCTCCCCGGAGGCACGGCCGTGATCGTGGACTGCGTTGTCGAAGTGAGCGACTGACGCGCCGCACAGATGAGCCACCAGCTGATGATCGACCGGTACCGGGCGGCGAGAACGGACCCGTCCTTGGCGGTCCTGGAAGGGTTGCATCCGATCAAGCACGCGGTCCGTTTCGGGGCGGACTTGGCGGAAGCCGTATGCTCCGATCCCGTTAAGCTGGCTGGACTCGCTGCGGGCTACGCCCCGGACGTCTCCGCCGCGCTGCTGGAAAAGACCGCCACGGCGCCCTCTGAAGTATTCGCCAAGCTGTCCCCCGTTTCCATCCCCACCGGCGTAATCGCCATCGCCAGCCGCCCGGAAATATCATTAGCCGCCCTGCTGACCGATCCCTCAGCGGCCCCGGTAATTTTCCTTGAACAACCGCGGAACCTGGGGAACATTGGAGCGGTGGTCAGAGTGGCCGCGGCGGCTGGTGCGGCAGGCGTGATAACCACCGGCGCACAGGACCCGTGGAGTCCCGCGGCCCTGGTCGGCGGCGCGGGACTTCAATTCGCTCTTCCTGTGTGCCGCGTTACGGGACTTCCAAGGAATGAACGCCCCCTGGTGGCCGTGGACCCAGAGGGTAGCCCGCTGCACTTAGCGGGAATTCCGCCAAGAAGCATCCTCGCCTTCGGCTCCGAGCGCGCGGGACTTAGCCGGGAGCTAAAGTCGTCCGCCGACGCCTGCATATCCATCCCCATGGCGGATGGTGTGTCCAGCTTGAATCTGGCGACGGCGGTGGCAGTCGCACTCTACACGTGGAAATTTCAGGGTAAGTTAGAGCTTACAGGGGACCGCAATGCCAGTCCCCCGTTAGCGTCTGAGTAGCTTCGAAAGTGGTTAGTAATAGACGGCGGTGCCGGTGCCGCCCCCGGCTGCGATGACCTCGCCAGTCACGGCCCAGGCTTTTTCTGAGCACAGGTAGGCGGTGAGGAATCCGACTTCGGAAGCGTCAACCATCCTGCAGATGGCGTTGCCCCTGGACGATCCGGGAGCGAAGTCGCCCTGTTCCACTTCGTCCGCGCTCACGCCCTGCTGAGTCGCCCTCGCCTCCAGCATTCCGGGCGTACGCTCGGTCCTGGTTGTGCCCGGGTGTATGCAGTTAACCGTAATGCCGTAGCGGCCCAGGTGGTTTGACAGGGTCTTGGTGGCATGGACCAAAGACACATTGCGCGCCCCGCCGCTCAGATTCCCGGCGTTGCGGGCATTGCCGCCGCTGATGTTGATGATCCGCCCCCAGCCTTGTTCCTTCAAGAAAGGTATGGCGGCCCGGGCGCACCGGAGCGCCCCGACGAACTTCACGTCGAAGTCCGACAGCAGGTCTTCGTCCACCAGTCCCTCTATGGGCCCCGTCGCGCCGGGAGATCCGCCGGGGTAGGAGCCGCTATTGACCAGGATATGCAGCCCGCCAAGCTCTTGCGCCGCCGCCGCGGTCACCTGGTCCACCTGTTCCTTGTTGGTAACATCCATCTGCATGGGAATGCAGCGTCGTCCGGTCTCGTCCTCGATCTCGCGGGCCGACGCCTGCAGGTCGGACATGGTGCGGGCCACGATGACCACCTCCGCGCCCTCCCGCGCCAACTCCCGCGCGATCGCCTTGCCTATACCACGGCTTCCTCCGGTTACCAGGGCCTTCTTGTCTTGCAGTCCAAAGTCCATTTCGGCTGCCTCCTTTTACTCTGCTTCCTTGTCTTTAATGTAGCTCCAATCGTGCGCCATTTTACACAACACGCGACAGGGCGGCAATTTTCATCGTGTTTCGGGCAGGGCCTTCTAGTTGTTCGTCTCAACCGTGATTTCTCTGATTCCGGGATTCGTGTGAATTCGTGGTATGCAGGTATGGAAAATCATGGGAATCCTTCAATCATTTGAATCACAGTTCATATAGGGGACCGAAAGTCCCTGCGCTCACTATGAGCGGAAGGCAACCGATTTGTGCTTAAATACGCCCGGATAGCCCCCGCCAAACTTAATAGGCCGAAGGACCGATATGAGCGCAACCAAGACCCTGGCCCGATTTATCTCGGAAATTAGTTACGAGGACTTTTCCTCGGAGGTCGTAACCGCCGCCAAAATCGCGATTGCCGACGGCGTGGCCAACATGTTGGCCGGGTCCACCCAAGAACTCGCCACCACCATCGGGCGTTACGTCGAGACTATGGGCGGAGCTGCCCTTTCGACAGTAGTTGGGTGGGGCTTCAAGACTAACCCTCCCTTCGCCGCCTTCGCCAATGGCGTGTTCGGACACTGCCTGGACTTCGAAATTCAAGGATTCCCACCGACACACGGCACGTCTTCCTGCCTACCGGCGGCGTTTGCCCTGGCCGAGGACCGGGGGGCGTCGGGAAAGACCATCATCGAGGCATACACCCTTGGCTGGGAAGTCCAGGGCCGGTTGCGGGCCGCGTCCTCCCGCGCCACGAACCCCGCCTACCATCCTCCAGGCCTGGTCGGACCCCTGGGCGGAGCTGCGGCTAGCGCAAAAGTGTTGGGCCTCAGGCCGGGGCAGACGGAAATGACCCTGGGCATCGCCGCGTCCCGTACCGGAGGGCTCACCGCCAACACCGGGACCATGGTCAAGTCGACCCACCCCGGCAACGCCGCGAGGATGGGTGCCGAATCCGCCCTCTTGGCCGAAGCTGGCTTCACCAGCAGCGAGGATATCTTCGAAAGGGCCAACGGCTACGCCGAGGCCCTCTTCCAGGGCCAAATGGTCTGGGATGTGATCACCTCGGACCTCGGCGAGTCATTCAGGCTTGTCGACCCCGGCTACGATATCAAACGCTTCCCAGCCCAAATCCACATGCAAAACCCGATCGAGTCGGTGCTGAATTTGCGGGAGGAATTCGGACTGCGGGCAGGTATGGTTTCCAGTCTGGTCGTACAGACCCAGGGCCGTGGTCACTCGGGCCCGGTGCCAAGGAGCGGGCTGGACGGAAAGTTTAGCATCGAATACTGCGCCGCCGCCGCGCTTCTTGACGGGCATGTGGGCATCGAGACCTTTTCCGACGAAAGGAGGTTCGCACTGGACATGGAGGAGCTATTGGGCAAGGTCAGCGTGGGGCCCGGAACGCAATCGGGAAACGGCGCAACCGCGACCGCCCAACTGGTCGATGGCCGGACCGTTTCCGCGGACTGCGCCAACTTCACCGGCTCAGCGGCCAATCCCATGGGCCGGAACCAGCGCCGCAAGAAGGTGTGGGACTGCGCCCGGTTCGTCCTGTCGGAGCGGGACGCGGAACGGCTCTTGAGCATGTTGGACGATCTGGAGAACGTCGCCAATGTGTCCGAGATCACCGCCCTATTGGGGCAGAAGCCCACCCATTAGGCCAGTGCCCAATGGTCAGCCTCCAGTAGTCAGCGTCCGCACGACGGGGCCACTAGCCAAACGCGCTAGTCTGGCGTTCCGGCGCGGGCCGGGGCCTGCGAGGGAGTTTCAGCAACCACTTTGGGCCGGTCTCCCTTCAGGTAGGAGATCACTATCCCAGCGGAACACATGAAGCCGGCGATGAAAAACGCCTGCCGGACACCCTCGACAAAGGACTCGGGTTCCCGGGCTACGTTCTCCAAACTGGACTCCGCTCCCATCGCCGCCATCGTGGCCACCACGATGGCCGTCACCATGGCGTTGCTGACGATGTTGGCCGAGTTTCGCGTCAAAGACGTCAACGCGGACACGATCCCGTACCTGGAGCGTTCCACCGCGCTAACTATCGAGCTATTGTTGGGAGAGCCGAACAGACCGGTCCCAAGGCTCTGAAGTACGAGCAGCGGGATTATCACATTTATCGACGTGTTTACCCCAACCACACCGCCCAACATGAACAACGCCGCCGAGGCAAGTGTCAACCCACCTACGTTGAGCATCAACCAGCCGTAACGGTCGGACAGCCGGCCCGCAATGGGCCCCATGATGGTCATGGTGACTGCCATTGGAAGGGTAATCAACCCGGCGTCCCTCGGGCTAAACCCCAGCGCGCTCTGAAGGTACAGGGCCATCAGGAAGCGGACCCCCGAGCTCCCCAGGAATGACAGCCACCCCGCCGTAATTCCCAACGCCACCAGCTTCCGTTGAAACAGCCGCAGGTCGAGCATCGGTGACGGCGTCCGAAGCTCCCACCAAATGAACCCGGTCATGGACAACACGAAGGCCAGAACACAAGACATCACCCCGGGTGAGATCCAACCAATCCGGTTGCCCAGGGTCATGGCCAGTAGGATCGTCAGCAAGGCTGTCGCGCTCAACGTTGACCCTATCCAGTCGAAGGGGGGACGCCCCCCTCCCTGCCTGTCCTGGCTGAAGCGGCTTCCTTCGAGGACAATAAACGCCACGGCAAGGACAAGAATCCCCACGGGGACGTTGACCAGAAACACGGACCGCCAACCCAGGGTGTTCACCAGAATCCCGCCCAAGGCCATGCCGCTCATGGAACCCACACCAACTACGCTGAACTGAGAACCCAGGGCCTTGCCGCGCTCAGAATCTGGGAACACCGAGAGCACCATCGCTTGCCCGTTGGCCTGCACCATCGCCGAGCTTACGCCTTGGATGACCCGCGCCACCAACAGGACCGCCAGGCTTCCCGCCATGCCCGCTGCGGCGGAGGCGAGGATGAAGATGGTGAATCCGGTGATGTAGACCTGTTTCCTGCCCAGGATGTCTGAAACCCGTCCCATGGGCAGGAGCAGAGATGAGATGGCCAGGGTCTCGCTGATTGCGATCCACAGGACCGTCTCCAGGCTTGCGCCGAAGTGCCCGGCTATCGAGGGCAACGCTATCAGGATGCTGCCGTGCCCGCATACCGACATGAAAACGCCCGTGGCTATCGTCGCAAACACCCACCACTTGTAGTTGTCAAGCTCCGTGAGCTTCTGCCCCGAGCTTTTGTAATTCCAGAGCAGACGGGTTATTACGGGTATGCTGACCACGCTGATCAGCAGAAACCCGCAGGCGGCAATCAGTAGGCCGGTGATCGTCATTTAGGGGGTCCTGATCTTGATGCTTGCCGTGGAACCCGGTATCAGGGATGGGTCGAAGTTGTCCAACAAAATTTCCACGGGGACCACCTGTTCCGTGCGCCGCACGTTGTTTCCACCGTTCTGTTGGGCAATTAACGACGCGGCGGTCACTGGAGACAGCGTTCCCACCCTCCCGGCCAGGAGCCGTTCCACGCTCTTGAGTTCGATTTCCACCTGTTGTCCGGGCTGCACTCTGCTGATCTTCCCCTCCTCCACGTTGGCCACGATCCACAGCGTGCGTGGGTCCATCAGGGTGACTATCGTCTCACCCGCCGGCACTGTGTCGCCCTCTTTTGCGGTCCGCGAGGCGACCACACCCGATCTGGGAGCGACTACTTCGGCGCGTTGGTCCTGTACTCCCCTGAAGCCCAGTTTGGCGGTGTCCGTGATGTCCGACCTGGAGATGAGGCTTGGCATGTCCAAAACCGCCAACACCTGGCCCTTCAGGACCGGGTCTCCAACGTCCACTTCCATGGAGCTAATACGCCCCGCGGTGAGGGGGCCAACCTTCACGAGGTCGGCCATGACTTCGGCGCTGTCGGTGCTTACGAAACGTCCTGAAAAGTCAGATTTCAACCACTGATCGAAGCCGACGATGCCTCCGCCGGCCAAGACCGCGATAAGGCCTACGACGACGCCCGCGATTAACAGTTTCTTGAGTTGGTCTGGAATATTCGTAGAGTTACCTCCTGAATGGCGCCTGCACCTGTCCGGACATTCCCCGCCGCCGGACAGAGGATGGTATTAGTCGAAGGCTATTATATGAGGCTAGTCCAGCCCCCGTATTTTCCGGAAGAACACGAGGAAGTATATCGATACAACTAAGGCCATAATGCCCACAGCGGTCACCGCTCCCGTCGGTGTGTAGAATTCGGCGAACGCTCCAATGATAAAGCTGGCCAACGGTGTGAGTCCGTGGTCGAGATGGTAGATGCTCTGGATGCGGCCCCTCAAATCGTCTGGGGCCAGCGTCTGAATCAGGGTCCCAGTCCCGGTCCTAAACGTGCTCAACCCGTAACCTAGCAGGGAGACTGCGACCATCGTTACCGGAAGCCAATGGGACTGGCCCAGGATGATGACGCCGATTGAACCCAGGATAAGGGCGAGCAGGCAGGTCTTTCCTTTGCCCAGCGTGTAGCCGAAAGTGGCTATGACCACCGTGGCCGCGAACCCAAACCCGCCGTTCACCGAAAGCAGCGCGCCGAGAATCTTGGGGCCTCTGTTGAGTACCGCGCCAACGAAGGCTGGCAACAGGTGAATGCAGGGTTGAATGAAGAAATTCGGGACCAAGCTCATCAAAATTAGCTGCAAGATGGGCTTGTCCTTCGCAACGTACTTGACGCCGTCCTTCAGGTCGGTCCAGGGAGAGTTGTGATGGCGCAGGTTATTCTCACGGTAAGGGGTCCGCATGGGGATAATCATCACCGCGAGGATGATGTATAGAACGCTTTCAACCAGGAAGTTGACGGTAAACCCGTACTCCCCTACCAACAAGCCGCCTATGGCGGGCCATACCAGCCTGGAAGACGTGATGGTCATGGCGTGGAGCGCGAAGGCGTTGGGCAGGTCTTCCCTGGGCACGGTATTGGCTACAAGGGCGCTTCGCACCGGTTGTAGTATGGAATGGGCGACGCCGGACAATGCGATGTAGGCGAAGCAGTGCCAGACCTGTACCTGACCGGACGCCACCACCAGGGCGAATACGATCGCGGCCGTCGCCAACATGGTCTGGCTGAGCAGTACAAGTTTTCGGCGGTCCAGCCGATCCGCCAGCACTCCGGCCATCGGTCCGATGAGCAGAAACGGCAATGCCCGGAAGCCGCCGACCGTCCCCACCAGGAAAGGTGACTCCGACAGGTCCCAGACCAACCAGCCGACGGTCAACTGCTGGAGCCAGTTCGCTCCGTTGTTGAAGAGGTTGCCTGTCCATAGGAAACGGTAATCGCGGTTTCTTAAGGACGAAAAGGTCTGTGGGCCGCGCCTTCTAGGCCTGGGTCGGACCGGCGTCGGCGCGGCGCCTGCGGGTTCGCGGACCAAGGGTTACTTGGCCCTGTGAGTATTGAAATAGTTCACTATACCGTATAGTATGCTAAATAGGCGTTGGCCTGTCAAGGACTGGCTCATCCGGCCAATCGACCCAACGCCCCGGACCAACGCCCCAGAATTTGGAGATGGCTATGACTCAGGCATCGGATTCCCCGCCGTGGAACGCCAGGGGAAGGCCGCGTGATCCCGGCATCGCCGAGGCCGTGATACAGGCCACCCAGACCCAGTTGGCCTCCAGCGGATACCACCGTATGTCCATCGATACCATCGCGGCGGCTGCGGGCACCACCAAGGCCACGATCTACAAGCGCTGGGCCAGCAAGGCCGACCTTGCCACCGCCGCCGTGTCCGCCTTGATCGAGGAAGAAGAGCCGCCTAACACCGGGAGCGCCTGGGGAGACCTGGTAGCCTACCTTGAGACCCTCCGCCACCGAATCGAACATAACCGGGGCATGGGCATAATCGGGGCGCTGGTGGCCGAACAGACCCACACCCCGGAGCTTCTGGACCTATTCCGGGAGAGGGTGTTGCTTCCGCGCCGGGCGTTGATCCGCAGGGTGTTGGAGAAGGCCGCATCCCAGGGCGATATCCATGAAGACGTGGACGTCGATATCGCCGTTAGCATGTTGATTGGCTCCTACTACGCGGAATACATCACGGGTAGAGAGATTCCCGACGGCTGGGTCGAACATACGGTGAACATCGTCTGGTCTGGAATTAAGCGTCAGTCCGGCGCGTAACTCTTCCCTCTAACAATCACCGCCCGCACAGAATACCTTGATAGCCCCCACCGGAATGGTTATCATTCCATCGTCCGAGACGTCCCAAGACGCCCAGACCGAACGCCCTCACCTTGAGCCAGCATTTTAGGAGGAGACATGAAGCTAGTCTTTTACGATGACTTCAAGCTAGGCGCGATCAGCGGGAACAACGTCGTAGACCTATCAGGCGCGGTCAGCGGCATTGCCCATAGCTCCCCCCAGGACTTGCTCAACCGAATTATCGAAGACTTCTCAACCCACCGGTCGGCCCTTGACCGCGCGATCAGCCAGGGATCAGGGACACCCCTCGATCAGGTGAGCCTCCGGTCGCCGTTGCCCAAGCCCAACAACATCGTGGCGATGGCGGTCAACTACATGGAGGACGGCACCAGGGACGCTCCGGCCCCCATCAACGCCTTCCATAAGTCTGCCAACGCGGTGATTGGCCCCGGCGACACCATGGTCTTGCCCGATGTTCCGGCCACGATCTTCGAGGGCGAAGCTGAAATGGCCCTGGTCATCGGAAAACGGGCATCGAACGTTAGCGCAGAGGACGCTTTCGATTACATTTTCGGGTACGTCAACTTCATTGACGGCTCGGCCCGCGGTCTGCCCCCGGCGGGCAACACCTTCTACCAGATGAAGTCCAGGGAGACCTTCGCGCCCATGGGGCCCTGGCTCGTCACCGCGGACGAGATCGCCGACCCTCAGAACCTCCAGGTCAGGTTGTGGGTCAACGAGGAGTTGAAGCAGAACTTCAACACCAATGACATGGCCCACCAGATTCCCAGGGTCATTGAATGGGTAAGCTCGATTCATCCCCTGGAGCCCGGCGACGTCGTGGCCACCGGCACCAACCACCGGGGCCTCAGCTCGTTCATGGACGGCGACCTGGTGGACCTGGAGTGCGAGGGCCTTGGCACGCTCCGATTCAACGTGAGAGACCATCTCAAGCGCACCTGGCTCCGGGAAACCAGGCTGGATAGGCAAGAGAAGGGGCTGGACGGGACCACTCCCCAAATTTCCGGGAAATACGCCTAACCAAAACAGCCCCTAAAAACGGACCCCTATAGGAGGGTAGGCATCATGGCAGAGAACCCATACCTAAGCTTCGAACAAGTGCGGGCGGCAATGAACGCCATGACCGAAAAGGCGTTGGAGTTGCCCAACGAACCGGTGGCAATGGCCATCGTGGACGACACCGGCAACATGGTGGCTTACGCCAAGATGGACAACCTGCGTATGTTTAGCCGTCGCCATTCTATCCGCAAGGCTTATACCTCGGCCATGATGGGCCAGGACTCCGGGGCCCACGGGGACAACGTCCGGGCCGGCGGTAGGATAGTTGCGGACATGGGAGACCCCATGCTGACCCCGAACCAGGGCGGGCTCGTCATCCGGAAGGACGGCGTCATCCTGGGTGGTATCGGTGTCGGGGGTTACCCCAGCGGCCAACGCGATGAGGACCTTGCCCGCGTCGGCCTGGATGCAATGGGCCTTTAGCCCGGTCTTTCGTCCGCCGGAGCAATGGGACCGGCGGAGGGAGGGGTTACAATTTTCTGGTCACCATGTAGAGCCATTTGGAACCCAATCCGAATGGCTCGAAGCTTGTTCCTCCATAGGCCTCATGGTCACCAAACCCGGCTTCCTCAAGTAGCAGCGCCAATTCTCTAAGGGTGTATAGCCTTAGAGAAAGGCGCTTCGATTCCGTCTTCCCGTCCTGAATAAACGTCCACTGCGACTCCACACGGCAGGTCGCATAGTCGAAGTCCCGTTCTTCCAGGGCTAGCAGGTCTCCTGCTCGCCACCACACCCTGGGCTCGGCGGCGATCTCGGGTAGACGGGTCTCGATGAGGGGAGTATCCACGACGAAGGGCGCACCCCGCTTCAGCGACCGGGATACCGCCTGCAAGAAATCGGCGTTCCCCCGCTCGTCGAAATATCCAAAGCTGCTCCACGCGCAGAACGCGCCATCGAATTCCTCTTGCCAGGGCAGGCCGCGCATGTCCCGGTTGTCCCACCGAACTTGGACTCCGCGTGTCTCCGCGCTGGCCCCGGCTTCTTCCAAGAGTGGGCCGCTGATGTCCACCCCGGTCATCTCATAACCCCACGCAGCCAATTCCAGCGCCAGCCGGCCCGACCCGCACGGAACGTCCAATACCTTCGCGCCTAACGGCAGGTCCATCGCCTGCTGGATGAATCCCGTCTCCCTGTGGGTCTGCTCAGCGTCCCGCGACGACGACACGAAGCTCAACGTCTGACCGGCGAAGAACTCCAACCACCAGTCCCTCTCGTCAGCCAATGCCGTAACCTATTCCTTGCAGTATCGGCGTCAACTCGCCAATAGTTCCTTGAGCTGCGCATTTATGAACCCCGTGTCCACCGGGTTGCGTCCCGGCCCGCCGCCGGTGTGCCCCCAAATCGTGGGTATAGTCCGCAAATCGGCGTTGGGCATGAGTCCTACTTCAATCTCGTTGTCTTCGGGAGGAAAGTATTGATCGGTTTTGGAGGGCATCACGAAGGCTCGGGCTTTGATCGATCCCAGGGCCTTTTCGAAGTCGCCGCCATACAGAGGATTAACGCTTATGTCTCCCGCCTGCCACGTTGAGGCCATCGCCAGAATGTCGTTGGCGTCAAGCTGGATGTACCTGCCTTCCCAGGCCGTAATCAGATAGTCTTCCAGGGAAGAAAACCCTAGGTCCAAAAACACTTTCTCCCGGTAAAACGCTTGGGATGGGGCCCAACCGGCATAAACCCTGGCCATGGCCCGCAGTCCCTTGAGCGGCGGCTTGTCGTACCAGCCGTTGTTCCAGGCGTCGTCCGCTCGCAGGGCCGCCTTGACTCCCTCCAGGAAAACGAAGTTGTGCCGCGACGTCTTCGCCGACCCGCACCAGGGCGCGATCCGCTCGACCATGTCGGGGTACAGCGCGCCCCAATGGAAGGTCTGCTGCGCTCCCATCGAAAACCCGCAAACCAGGGCGATGCGGTCGATGCCGAACTTCTCCGTAACCAGGCGGTGTTGGAACGTGATGTTGTCGTAATACGTAACTGCGGGGAACCGCGCCCTATCGTATGGCGGGGGTGTGTTGCTGGGGGATGGCGACAGTCCATTGCCGAACATATTTGGAATAACGATGAAGAACTTTTCCGGGTCCAGGGCCATCCCCGGCCCGATCATCGGCTCGTTGGCAGGGTGCTGGGAACCGAAAAAGGTGGGGAACACGATAACGTTGTCTTTGGCCGCATTCAGGTTCCCGTAGGTCTTGTAGGCCAGCCATGCGTTCCGAAGGCGCAACCCGCATTGCAGGTCGACGTCTCCTAGTTGGAAGGTCTCGTGGTCGGTCATCAAGCCCCCTCGCCAGCCTTGGTCATATTTCCGCGTCGTCTACCCGATTATATCCCTGTGCTTGCCCGGTCCGCACACCTCCGCCTGCCCGCCGCCATGCCCGGCCCGCGCTATGCATGGTTGCGCACGTCGCGAAGGCTCACCAGGAAAAACAGGGACAGCGCCAGACCGGCGGCCCCCAGGATGGTGATCGCGGTTACCACGTTGGTAAAGTCTGTCAGGAGCCCCACAACGATGCTGAATGGAAACACGAACCCCTGCCCGTAGCTGGCCAAGCTGGTCACCCTGCCCCGGAAACGGTCCGGAGTGATGAGCTGGACCAAGGTGCTGCTGGTTGTCCGGAAGTGCGCCTGGGCGGCGGCATTGAGGCCGATGAATACGAGGGCCGGGATCAGTGGGAAAAGGGGAGCTATAAATGGTGAATAAGCGAATAGCAGCACGAATATCGCACTGAACATAATCGAGCAGAGGGACAACATCCCCTTCTTGAAGACGAACCCTATCGAAGCGATTGACGCCGCCGACGCAAACCCCCCGATACCGGTTGCGGACAGCAGAAATCCACCAACGTCCGCCTCCCGTAGCAGAGAATCGGCGGTGAACACGGGTAACAGGAACCACACCTGGTGCAGGATCATGTTGGGTATCAGCCCCAGCAGGATCATGGTCAGGATAATCGGCTGCTCCCGGCGGATGAACCTGATCCCCTCACCGAACGCGTTGACCGGCGAGACCCGCCTCCGCGTGGCCGTGAGCTGATATGGAGTCCGCAGGGGGATAAACACCAGGACCATTGCGGCGTAAAAGGCTCCCTCCATCAGGAAGTTGGCCGTGAACCCAAGGTTGGCGATTAAGATGCCACCGATAAATGGCCCGAATATTCGGGTGCCGGTGATGGTAAGGGAGTTGGTCGCGAAGGCGTTGCCGAAGGCTTCCGGAGGTACGGTGTTGGCGATAAGGGCCTGCCGCATCGGTTGGGCGATGCACAGGCAGCTACCGCTGATGATTACGTACCCGTAGGAGGTCCATACTTTGGCGGTGTTGGAAAGCTCAATCCCGTAATCCGACACGATTACCACCGCGAACAGGGCGGCGAGGCAGGCCATGAAGGTCTGAATCCGCATCAGGAGTCTGCGGCGGTCTACGCGGTCGCCCAGCACACCGCCCCACGGTCCCACCAGCAGCACCGGTAACGTGCTGAGGCCGCCCACGGTCACTACTTGCAGCGCGGATGTGGCCGAACCTTCCGTCAGGTCACGGACCAACCAGCCGACGGTGAGCATTTGGAGCCACAGTGCGCTGTTACAGCAAAAATTGCCAGTCCAAAGAAGACGGTAATTCCGGTAGGCGATGAGGGAGTCAAATGTGTGCAGCCGGGGGAAGCGAATAGACTTAATGACGAGGCGCTCCTGTGATCTACCGTGCTGAGTGTACGGAAAAGTTGGGACACAGAAGCCCTGCGCCCTGGACGCCGTCTGTGGCGGGTTGAACGCCGGCCAGGACTACGGCTTCCGTTCTATTACAATGACCGGAATGTCCCTTTCCGTGCGGGCCTGGTACTCGTCGTAGTTCGGGAAGATCTTGGCCATAATTGCCCAGAGGGCCGGCTTCTCGTCAGGCGTGGCGGTCCGGGCCGTCGCCGGGAATTTGCCCCCCATCACCTGTAGCTCCACGTTCGGGTTCTTGGCCAGGTTCCGGTACCAGCCCGGATGCCGTGGGGCCCCGCCGCGTGACGCCACCAGCAGGTAGCGGTCACCGTCCTGGCCGTAGATCAAAGGAGTGGTGTTGGGGTTCCCGGTCACGCGGCCTATGGTGGTGAGCAGCGCGGTGGGTACGCCATTCCAGATATGCCCCTCCTCCCCGTTGGTCGACAAATAGGCGTTCATGTGCTGTTGTACCCAATCGCTGGGCCGCTCCGATGGCGTGGTCATCTCGTGTTTGACCTCCGTTGGATTGTGTGAATTGTTCGTCTGGTCTTTGGCGGACCCTAGTTCGTTCGGTGGCGGCCTTGAATTTCCGTGCTAGGCGATAGTAAACCCGCCTGCCGCTTATTGTCCAGGCAACGCACGGGCCGCGACTGTTCAGACTCGATGAGGCGAATTGGCTGAATCTCACATCGGTCATCTCTGTGATAATCCTCTTATCATGTCCCGCCCCTCACGTCCCGCCCCCGCAAACCGTCATTCCAGCGCAGGCGGGAATCCAGAGATGCCCATGATAATGATAGTGAAGGTCGCTGGTTGCAAAGGTTTCTGGATTCCGGGTCAAGCCCGGAATGACGAGCTTGGAGTAGGAAGGACACATCAAGTCTGAACAGTTACCGGTTTTCCCACCTTGATTGGTTGGCAACTCACGGTAGCTGGCCGGGATCATACCAGCACCCTCTTAATCGCTACCAGCGACATCCAATCCAGGTTAGAATACCTGGGCCAAAATCATGCCAGGAGGTAACGTCATGGCAGCCGTAAACACCGTTTTGGGCCCGGTAGATTCGGCAGACCTGGGATTCACCCTGAGCCACGAACACCTGGGGACCAACGCCGCGGGCATCCGCCAGACCTACCCTGAATTCTTCGACCGCGAAGGTGTCAAAGAACAAGCCATCGCGGAGTTGACGGAAGCATACAATGAGGGTGTGCGGACCATTCTCGACGTTAGCACCATCGACCTTGGCCGTGATGTTCTCCTGATGGAGGAAGTGTCCCGTGCATCCGGAGTCCAGATCGTAGCCGCCACAGGCAGCCATCTGGCGGTGCCACGACCCTTCGGAGATGTATCGCCGGACGTTATCGCGTCCCTCTACGTCCGGGAACTCGAAGAAGGGATCGAGGGGACCGGTATCAAGGCTGGCATCATCAAGGTGGCGAGCGACCGGGGCGGAATAACCCCGCCGCAGGAAGTGGTCCTTCGCGCAGCGGGCCGAACATCCAATCAGACCGGAGCCCGGATTTCAACGCACACCTGGTCTCCGGAGCGCATCGGAGAGCAACAGGTCCGCATCCTAAAGGAAGAAGGGGTGGACATGAACCTGGTGTACGTCGGGCATAGCAACGACGACACCGACATGGACTACCTCCTCGGCCTGCTGGATGAGGGGGTCTGGCTGGGCTTGGACCGGTATCCCGGAGGGCGCACACCCGGAACCCCGGACTGGGAAGGGCGCACCGAGGTGGTTAAAAAGTTGATAGACGCGGGACATACCAACCGAATCATGCTTTCACACGATTATTCGGTGCCAAAGGCGCGACACGGGGCCGAAGTGCAGGCGGAACGCCGGAGGACCAACCCAGATGGCTACCTTTTCATCACCCGGCACGTGCTCCCCAGGCTCAAGGAATTGGGAGCGTCCGACCAGGATATCCAACAGATCATGGTGGAGAACCCGCGCCGGTTCTTCGAAGGAGACTAAACCCATTGGAGAGGAGCGCATGAGACATTTGACCCCTAATTGGAGCAGCGCGCTGGTGACCCTCGCCGTGGTGGCGTTGGTCTTGGCCGCGGCTTGCGGCGGAGTCGGCGCGCCTTCCTCCGTCGAGTCCGGACAACTGGCCGTATCGGAAAAAAGCTCGTCCTCACCGGCATCCGAGGACAAGCCTGCCAAGTCCATGTCGGAGGACCGTCCTGCCGCCACGGTCATGGAAAAACAGGCTCCCGCAATGGCGGAGAAGCCTGCCATTCCAGCGCGGGAGACTACGCCTAAACAGGACACCACGCCTAAAAAGGTGAAACAGGATACAACTACGGCGGAAAAGCCTTCGGCGCGGAGTGGGCAGTCTACCACCGTGATGGAGAAACAACCGGCCGCCGCGGCGGTCAAGCCGGAAGTCCCATCCCAAGAACTCCCGCCCATAGGGAGCCAGGTGGGCAATACGGTCCCCGAATTCACCCTGAACCTGCTGGATGGCGGTTCCATTACCTCGGCCGAGTTGATGAATCAGGACCAGCCGTCGTTCCTGTTCTTCCACGCCACGTTTTGACCCGTCTGCCGCTCCGAGTTGCGGAGCATAAAGGGACTGGACCCTAAGTACACGGAAAACGTCAATTTCTACATAGTTGGGTCGAGCCCTGGCCAGACTGTGGATGTCCTTGAAAAGGACCGGGAGAACGAGGGCTACCCCTGGCCGGTGGCCGAGATCGCGGGGAATGGATTGCGAGACCTCAAAGTGATCAATCAATCGACCAAGATCGCACTGGACGCCAATGGCGTCATCACCTACCGGGACAGTTTCGGGCAGGGAGGCATAGACACCTGGCGCCAGGTGTTGGCTGGCCTGGGTTCGACTCCGTCCTGACCACCTGCTAATATCTCCCAACAGCCTTGGCAATCTATGGCTGGACGGAGGACACAATGGGATGGTCGCAACATCATGCTGTGGGGCTGATCCACTACGCCCCACGGCACAGCTACCGAGGCTATACGCTCTTCACCCCCACTAGCGGCAACTACACTTACCTTATCGACATGGATGGCCGCGTTTGTCACCGATGGTACCTGGCCGATGGCATCGGTTATTCTTACCTGCTCCCGAATGGACACCTTCTCCTCCGCACTTCGGGGACCACCGGAGCCGGCATGCGGGGCCAGCCCCCGGTGGGTGGTGCGGGAGCGGGGGCCATCGTGGAACTTGATTGGGATGGCAACGAAGTCTGGGAGTACCAGGCGCCCATGCTCCACCATGACTTCGAGCGGCTTCCCAACGGCAATACGTTGGTCCTGCTATTCGAGCCTCTGGCCGAAGAGTTGACGGCCCGGATCCAAGGGGGGTTCAGGACGGACGAAGGTCCCGAGGAAATTCTCGGCGACCTGGTCCACGAGGTCACGCCTGCTGGAGATGTCGTATACTCCTGGCCTTCCTGGGAACATCTGGACCCGGAAGAAGACGTAATCTGCCAACTCGAAAGCCGGGAGGAGTGGACGCACCAAAACTCGCTCAAAGTCACCCCAAACGGTGACCTGGTGGTCAGCTTCAGGCGTATCGACACCGTGGGCATCGTGGACCGGCAGACCGGGAATTTCAAATGGAAGTGGGGGCCAGGAGTGATATCCCATCAACACCACCCCACCTATTTGGACAACGGCCATGTCCTGCTCTTTGACAACGGGCCGCACCGGCCAGGGTTTACCTACTCACGAGTGGTAGAGGTTGATCCTGAGACTAGCGAGATCGTTTGGGAGTACCGGGGTGACCCCCCCATCTCCTTCTACAGCTTTCATATCAGTGGGGCGGAGCGGCTTCCCAACGGCAATACGCTGGTCTGCGAGGGCGCGCCAGGCCGCGTGTTCGAGGTGACCCAGGGCAAGGAGATAGTCTGGGAATACGTCAACCCGATATTTGGACCGGCGTCCCGGGGGACCGGTGGCACCCGCTCCAATTCCATGTTCCGCGCTCATCGCTACGGCCCTGACCATCCCGGACTCCAGGGAAAAGACCTAGACCCGGTCCGTTACGCGAACTTAAACCGGCTCTATTCCAGCTAGGCTTGGCGTAATTGTAGGGCCCCGCTCCCAATAATCGAGAGACTATCGGAGTACCCTGGATTCTTGCCCGGACGTGGGAATTGGGTCCCGTGGCCCAGCCATCTATCCGGCCGTGATACCTTGGCTAGCAGCTTTCTAAGGAGGACTAACATGTCAGGATTCCACGGAGTTTATCCCGCGATTATCACCCCAATGACCGCCGAAGGCGACCTTAACGAAGCCGCGTTTCGAGAGGTCATGGAGTTCAACATCCAAGCAGGCGTGCATGGCTTCTGGGTAGCCGGTGGCACCGGCGAGAGCGTGTTGCTCGACGACGAAGAAAACATGCGCATCGCCGAGATCGCCGCCGACCAGTCCCGGGGCCGCATCGAGAACATCATGCACGTCGGCGCGGCCACCACGGCGCGGGCGGCCAAGCTGGCTGAACACGCCGCCAAGTCCGGCGTCGAGTCCATCTGCTGCGTGCCGCCGTTCTTCTACCGCCAGAGCGACGAAGCAATAGTCGAACATTACAAGGCGGTGGGCGCGGCTGCGGACCTGCCCCTGTTCGTCTACAATCTTCCCCAGTCCACCGGCGTCGAAATCACGCCGGAATTAATGCAAAAGATTCAAGACGGAGTGCCCCAGCTCAAGGGGCTCAAGCATTCGGCGGTTACGTTCACCAACGTCCGCGCCTTCGCCAAGATGGGCCTGCACTGTCTGATCGGCAACAGTATGCTCATGTTGCCTGCCCTGACCATCGGCGCTACCGGATGCGTCGACGGCCCGCCGAACATGGCCCCCGAACTCTGGGTCGAGATCTGGAACGCTTACAACGACGGCGATATCGCCCGCGCCGAGGCGGCTCAGGACAGGGCCAGCGAGGTCACTGGGTTGGTGCGTCAGTTTGGCCTACACGCCACCGCCAAGGCCGTCATCAGCGAGAGGCTTGGAATTGACTGCGGCGACCCCAGAGCCCCCGGCCAACCCCTTGCCCCCGAACAGCGGACCGCGCTAATGAAGCGTGTCGAGGAATTGGGCCTGCAGCGGGCCGCCGTAGCCCAGTCCGGCGACTAAAGTGGGGAGCCGCGACTATGATGACGAACGAGGAACGTATCGGTCGGCTGGAAGAGACGAACGCTCAGATCCTTCGCACCCTTGACAGTCTCGACAGGCGCATATCCAGCCTTGAAAACCGGGTGACCACGATGTTCGTGGCCATGATAGGGACCATGATGGCGGGGTTCATCACCTTGTTTGTGGCGATGATAGTGCTGGTGAATTAGAGAAATCGCGTGGCTGTCGGCCTCAATGGGTGATGATGGGCAATCCTGCATCATCACCCATCATTGGGTGCAGTCGACACGTACTGCTCCGTACCCGTCCACGGCCAAGGGCGCCGGGTCTGCGCGAATCTTGAATTTCATCCCCGTACCCCATTAGTCCGGTAGCATGGTCAGGTGCATCCGGGAGCCCAGGGTAGTCTCGGTGTCGAAGTAAAGGACCTGCTGTCGCACCGAGTTGGTAGCCGGGTAGTCGGCCACGAAAACCAGTCCGCAGTCCTGACAAGCCCCCATGCAAGAAGGGATGTCCCCTACAACGTAGCCCACATGGTCCATGTCGTGTACATCGTCCGACATGCCTGAAGCGTCTCCCGGCTCGATCAACTCCACCTGCACCTCGCCGAAGTTCACGAAGGCGTTGCGTCCGCCGCTCCGGGAAGCCCCTCCGCCAATATGCTCCCCCTGGAAATTGTCCACGTACCAGGCAATCGCCCTGTCCAAGTCCTTGACCCGGTATCCAGCGTGGACTATGGAGCTGACCTCCAATCCCTGCCCGGAACCTGAAGGGGCATCGGCGGGTAGCTGGGTCAGGTGGACCCGAACGCCGTTGGTGCTGGCGGAATTGAAATACAACACCTGCTGTCCCATCACGTTGGTGAAGGGCGCGTCAGCCGCGAAATTGAACCCCTTCGCCCGTAGATCGGCTACGCTCTGGTCTATGTTCTCCACTACGTAGCCGACGTGGTGCATGGTCAGACGCCCCGTCTCCAGCCCCGTCTTGTCTTCAGGCTCGATTAGCTCCGCCTCCACCCGGCCAAACCGGACGTAAGCATTGATGCCGCCACTGGGAACCGCGGCGCTCTTTGGCAACGGGCCTCCCCCTGCGTTTACCGCTCTGAAAGACCGCTCGAACCACTCTACGGTCGCCGCCAGGTCTGGCGTGTAGTAGCCAATGTGTTGAATCTTCTGGAACATGGCGCCTCCTAGACCCTATCAACAGGATCAAATTAGTTGGAAACGGTGGCCCGCTTACTTTTGTACTATGTCGATGTTCACGGACCGTTCGGCGTGGACCGTGAAGGTTAGCGATGCGGTCCCGCCGCCTTCGGTGCTGTCTATCACGTGGATATTGTCCGGGCCGTGAAGGTACAGTATCTTGTCGTCCTGCACGCGGAAGGGCCTGTCGTGACCAGGGTAAAACACGTTGGAGGAGGAGACCATCTTCTCCACGCTCTCCTTGGCGTCTTCCAGGTCCCAGAAGATGTTATACGGCATCCCCCGGGCGACGGTCCCGCTTTCGGGCATGGCGTCCCCAGCCAGCAGGACCTTCTCCCCGTCGACTTCGGCCAATACGCTCATGTGACCCTTGGTGTGGCCCGGCGTTTCCAGCACGGTAACGCCATCGACGATAGTGTCGCCCTCCGACACGATGTCGATCTTCATGTTGCGCATGAGGTCGGCCATGCCGGCAGCCACGGCCATGTCCCAGGGATTGGGGTTGCGGGCGTAGTCAATCTCCGTCGGGTTTACCACGACCCTGGCGTTCTTGAACAGGTCGGTGTTCTGGCAGTGGTCCCAGTGCATGTGGGTCAGGATAATGATGTCGATGTCGTCCGGAGTCAGGTCCCTGGCCTGGAGCGCCTTGTACAAAAAAGCGCGCCTCGACGACGGGCCGGTGTCGATGAGAATGTTGTGGTTCCCAACACGTAGCAACGAGTTGGTGGAGTAGCCGAAGGAACCCTGGTCGGTGTTCAGCGCGAACCCGTAGGTGAGCACGTCCAATGTTGCCATAGCCGGAGAATCCTTTCCGTTAATCTGAAATGGGGGCGCATATCCGCACCCCCATTTCGATGAGACCTGTGATTCAGTGTACTAGACGTGGGCGGTGTCGCGGGCCAGTTCCTCATCCTAAGGTCCGGATAGTTGGCCCTTCTCGGTCTTCCCGATCATGCGGCCTTGTTCGTCCCGCCCCCACTGTTCCGCGGGCATCTCGTACGAAAGCTCGATACCGTTGCCGTCCGGGTCGCGGATGTAAATCCCTATGGCATGGCCGTGATCGGATACCCGGTCGATCTCGATTCCCCTGTCCTTGACCCGGTAGTAGAGTTCCTTGAGGTCATCGAGGCTGTGCATGTACCAGGCCATGTGGTTCAAGCCGACCTGACCCGCCATCGGACCGGCGGCGCTCTCCCCGACCTCGGTCAGGGCGATATCGTGGGAGTTGCCCAGGTCCGCGCTCATAAATGCCGCACGGCCAGGGGTGAAACCATAGGTGTGAAGACCCAGCAGGTCCTCATACCACTCGCGGGCCTTTTCCGCGTTCCGCACGAAAATGTTGACGTGGCCTAGCTGTCTCGGTGTGTAGCCCATGATCTCCTCCCTCTTCGGATTAAGTCTAATGTGTCGGTGCTAATGATACCAACCCGTTCCAAAGGAATAAAGTGAAATCGGTATCAGCCGCTGGCGTCATTCAATTATCGGCCCAATTGTCCGAACCGGGATTCACAGGATTTTGGGATTCGGATGATTTCCAATCATATAAATCCCGGAATCAGAGAAATCACAGTTCAGACGGGCAATCGAAAGGCCCTGGGATCAGCCCCTGGGCAATCGCATTTTGCCCGCAATTGCCCCGCCAGCCCGACTCCACCATTCCCCCGGTGTCAGTCCCGGGCGCCTTGTTCACCAATAAGCGTCTCTAGCCAGCCTCGTCATTAAGACTGTAAATCGCGCCAGGACGCCCACCCTCGGGGAGGCCCAGCGGCAGATGAACGTTCAACAGGAAGGGGCGCTTCTCCTCTTCCACCGTCCTGAGCCCCTGTTCAATGGCGTCGGCGATGGTGGCCTCGTCCGTGGCGTCCATGGCCTCGACGCCGAAGCCCTCGGCTAGCTTCACCGGATCGATGTTGTCCAGCACCACTCCCCTGTAATCGCCGGTCTGCTTCATGTTGGCGTTGGCGTTGGCAAAGGCTCCGGCCACGATGCCGTACGCCCCATTGTTTGAGATGACATAGAGCACGGGAATGTTGTGACTGGCGGCTGTCCAAAGAGCTGAGTCGGAGTAATAAAGGGAGCCGTCGCCGACAAGTCCTACCACCGGCTTGCCGGGAGCGCCCAGCTTCGCGCCGATGGCCGCGCCTACCCCGTAACCCTCAGAACCCCCCGCGGGCCGGATGTACTCGTTGTTGCCCACATCCCCAGAGTTCTCAAGAAGATCCTGTCCGACGGCGAACTGTTCGATGGTCACCAGGCCTCCGCCGTGCCGCTCCAGGGTTTTGTCCAGCGCGTCGGCCAGAGCGACCGCCCGGACCTTTCCCTGCTGCTGGGCAACGCGCTGGGCCGCGTCTCTCCTGCGGGCGCGCAAGGCGGCGGCCTCTTCCCTGGCCCAGGCGCGGCGGCCAGCCAACTCGTCCTGGGAGGATTCCGTCAGCTCCAGAAGACGTTGGGCCGTCCGCTTTTCGTCGGCCAAGACGCCCAGGTCCAGGCCGGGAATGTTTTCCAGGTTCTCGACGTCAGACCCAACGGCGATGGTCCGTTCCGCGTTGAAGAAGGCGGCGTAATCGTCGGGTGTGCCCGCCCCGTTGTGACGCACGCCCCAGCACAAGATCAGGTCCGGGTCGATGTCCGGCGCTTGTTCCAGCCGCCGTCCGCCGCAGTGCAGAGGATGCTTGATGGGCACCCCACGCAGGTCCCCCACCACCGGGATTCCGAACCGTTCCGCGATGGCCGTTACTTCGGCGTCGGCCCCGCTCTTCCAGATACCGTCTCCGGTGTAGAGCAGAGGCCGTTTGGCGTTTCGCAGCGCCTGGGCGATGGCTTCCACGTCGCTATCCGCGGGGAATCCCATGCGGACTTCGGGTAGGCCCCCGTCGATGATGTTGGCCGTGAATTCGGAAGGACCCAGCAGCCGGTCGTAGACCGCCAGGTGCACCGGACCTACTGGAGGGGTCATGGCCACGCGCAGGGCCCGGTCAACCGCGGCCGGAAGACCTTCGGGCTCAATGACCGTCCAGTTGGCCTTGGTAAGCGGTGCGCTTATAGCGGTCGGGCCCGCGTTATGGCTGACGTCCAGGCTGATGAAGTCGGCGAAACTGCCGGTGTCTCCGGCAAACGTAATCACCACCACTGGCAGGCTTCCAGTCCAGATGTTGATTAGCTGCCCCATGCACTGGGCTAGGCCCGCGCCCAGGTGCACGACCATCACCGCGGGCTGCAGGTTTGCCTGGGAATATCCCCCGGCCATGGCGGTCACCGCGCCTTCGTGGAGCCCCAGTATGCCGTGGATGTCGGAGCGGGAGTGGAGTTCATTGAAGAACAGCGCTTCCCGCGATCCGGAGTTGTTGAAGACGTACTTTACTCCCGACGCCGCCAGTTGCTCGATTATCAAGTTCGAGGCGTTGGCCGTCATCTGTCGTGTCTGCATCGGCCCTCCTATGCTTCATTCTGTGTGCACGTGTTCAGTGACCAGTGGCCGATTTCCACCGGTCAGCCAGAAGTGGCGGCCTGCGGTCCCACGAACCAGTAACCTCCGGCCACTTTGTGTCCTGGGAATAGTACGTCCGGTCAGGCTGGTTGTCCACCTCGCCGCCAGCCAGTGTACAATCAGGGCAATCCCCGGGACGGTCGCAGACTGCCAGGGGGTTGATTCCTCGATATGGCAATTGCTCGGAGGTGCGCGCCGATGGCCACGAATCTACTGTCGGGCATTAAGGTGTTGGACTTTACGGCGGCCTTTGTCGGTCCATTTTGCAGCCGTATCATGGCCGACATGGGCGCGGATGTCATCAAAATCGAGCGGCCGGTGGACAATCAGGAAGAACGCTTCACCCCCGAATCGCTGCCAACCCGCAACGGCGTGCCGTTTCTGCACCTAAACGGCGGCAAGAAAAGCCTTTGCGTCGACTTGAAACATCCGAAAGGACTGGAGATAGTCCGGTCTCTGGTGAAACAGGCCGACGTGTTCGTGGAGAACTACACGCCCCACGTCGTGAAGAGCTACGGTCTCGACTACTCCAACCTAACCGCCCTGAACCCAGGGATCATCATGGTGTCCATGACCGGCTACGGCCAAGAAGGGTTCGCCCATAACCCCGAACACGTCTGCACCGACCCGGTGGCCCAGGCTGTGAGCGGGTTGAACTGGATCACCGGGGAAAAGGACGGAGCGCCCTACACCATAGGCGGCGGGGTCGGAGACACCATCACCGGTATGACCGGAGCCTTGGCGGTCGGGTACGCCCTGTTCCACCGCCAGAGGACGGGCGTGGGCCAGTACATCGACCTTTCCATGATCGAAAGCCTGCTATTCTTGGACTCCCTGGGGATGCCCCACACCGCCGCCAACCATGGGGTCCCACTGCATTACCGGAACGGCAAGCAGAACACCTATACCTTTCCCATGGGAATCCTAAAAGCCAAAGAAGGTTACATATCGCTCCAGGCTCCGGGACAGGGGGCCAACAGCGCATGGGGAAGGCTCTGCGCCTGTATGGACCGGGAAGACATGATCGACGATCCCAGATACCTGACCGATGACGACCGCCTTGAGCGGCGCGACGAGGTGGTGGGAATCATCGAAGGCTGGCTCCAAGACATGAGCGACGACGAAGCGGCTCTGACAGTCCTCGCCGAGGCTCGAATCTCGTCTGGCCCGGTCTTATCCCAGGAAGAAATTTGGAAGCACCCCCATTACCGGGACCGGGGCGCGTTCCAGGAGATCGAATACCCGGAGTTGGGGCCCACCGGTGTGGTGTCTCCGCCCTATAAATTCTCTGAGACCCCGGCCAGCGTCAGGGGACCCGCGCCCCAACTCGGCGAGCACAATCACCAGGTCTTGATGGAGCATCTTGGTCTTACATCCGCCGAAGTCGAGGCGTTGGCGGAACAGGGCGTCATCTACGAGTCCGAAGGGGCGCGGAAACGCAGGTTACTCGCCGGGCAGGTTGCCGGTGATTAACGACGCCAGGTCTTCCGGGATTCTGGAAAACGTGACCCTGCCCCGGATGGAAATAGTGGCCCTGCCTTCGGTCGTCCCGTAAAGGACTTTCTCCCCCAACCACCGTTTTGCCACATCGATGCGCGGCCCATAGGTGCAGCCAAGGATGCAACGGCAGGACGTGACCTGCACCTGCTCTTCAAGCCCGTTAGACGCTACCGACGCCCTCAACTCGTCAAGCAGTTCCGGGCCGTTCCTGCCATGAATCTTGGCGTTTAGGCACTTCCGCCGGTCGACGCACACGATGATGTTCAGGTCGGGAGTTGGCATTTTAGTCTCCAGTGTCTCAGGGACTTTGATTCTAGCAGAAGTGGAACCAATCGAGGGCGCATGCTCTTTTCCGGTCTGCTTGCTTGTCTCTATCATTTCCCAGTTTAGCATGGGCGTTTGCCCGCGTTCTGTAGGCTTCCGCATAGTTTGAGTCTATCTCTATAGCCCGCGTTTAGTCTGCTAAAGCTGCCCGGTATTGAGAGATCTGCCGGTATTGAGAGATCTGCCGGTATTGAGAGATCTGCCGGTAGAGAGATCTGCCGGTATTGAGAGATCCAAGCCACGTTTGAAGTAGGTTCACTGATTAGGAATCATCTTGATTAACTTACTGAGTTCCGAGATTGCGTCAATCGGTGCGGATAAATTGTTCTAGGAAACTGAATCCGTTTCCAACTGACTGTAGGTAACACCCAATTCCAGCTCGATTGCCTCACCGACAGTAGCGTGATTCCCCATGTTTCGGACGAGACTGATAATCGACGGTAGGCTGTATGTCTCAACCAAATACCTGATGGTCATATAGGCTTGAGAGTATTGCAGTGCCCTCTTTTCACCTGTCCTCTCACCCCATTCTTCACCGCTCTCCAGGCTGGATAGAGGGAAAAGCGTCTTCCCGCTGGCATTGGATTGGGCGATGCTTATCTGCCGTCTCTGAGACCGGTACGTCTCCTCTTGGCCCATCCCTTCCAGCCCAACCCTGTATTTTGACCATTCCGCGAGTCCTTCGTTAATCCAAGCAGCGTACGCTCCGTGTTGGCGGCCGGGAGAAATTTCGTGAAACAACGCGTGTCCATATTCGTGGGTAAGCATCAAATGGCGACGCGGCGCGTAACGGTGACGTTCGAGCGGGATGACAATGCCCGGACGGTCCCTGGGGCAACGACGACAACCGTACTGGTAAAAGGCGCTTTGAGAATTCCGCTCTCGCCCCCGCAAGTGAGATTCCAGGTTATTGTATCCCTCAAGACTTGCGGTGATGTAGAGGTCTGGCAAACTCTCGCGACTCACGTTCCAGGTGTCAGGCAGGGTTTCCCCCAGCAGATACAAACGCGATGCGATATCCATGGCCAATGCCGATGGGACGGAATCCGAGTAGTAAGTAGTGAAGTCAGGGTTGCTAATGCTGTTCATATTCAGGCCCAGGTAGACCTGCCCCTTTCCCTCCAATTCCGTCATCTCGTATGGAAAGTCAACCACGTCCGCTGTGCTGGTCAACGGGTTGAATACGGCCCGCAGGGTCCACTGGCCCGCAACGTGAAACGCTCCCGTCCTGGTCCAAGAGACCGTTCCTGAAGCGTCGGCTCGCTGCATACACCTCGTGACCAACACATCCTTTTCTTTGCGCGTCGAGCCGTTGGGGAAAATCCAGGCCACTTCTTCACCCTCGGGGTTCAAGTGGGCTTGCCGCACGATCTGGTACGGCTGGATCTTTAGTGCGAAGGACACTTCCCTGCCAGCGATGCGGTTCTCTGGACTTACTTCCAGAACGCTGGAGTGGTTCCTCAGGCGGTCTATGGACTTCTCAATAAGAGATGGATAAAGGGAGACCGTAATGGGTTGACCCTCTCCCGAAATGCCTCGACTCGGAGGCTCTGCCACGAAACCCAGGACTTGGCCGCTTGAGTTGACGTTTGGCGCTCCAGCCCGGAAGGTCTTACCTTCGGGCGGCGGCCATTGGAAGGTCTTACGTCGAATAAACGCTTCGCCGGGGTGTCTCAAGAGGGCAGTCTCGATCGAACCTTGACTGACCAAGTCTGATGATGCACCCACTTGGGGGCATCCGACGGCGAATATGGGATCACCGATGGACACGCCGCTCATACTTGCGAACTCGAGAGAGGTAGACGAGCGACCCGGCAGTTCTACAATCGCCAACTCCAAGTCCCTGTCAACACCGAAGATGTGTCCGGACCTTGCCTGACTCCCGCTGCGGGACCCATCTTCTGGTTGGGACACTTCAATCTGATCTCCGCCCCGGACCGCGGAGTAAGTGGTTACCACGTATTCGGAATTAGGGTTTGGGTTGTCGATCTGGACGAAGAACCCGAGGGATGTGCCTCGCGGTCCTGTCACCTCAACCATGGATGGCGCAACTTTCTCGTAAACAGACATCTCGGGAGGCGCCGAAGCTGGCGTCGGGGTTGACGACGGTGGAGTATTCGTCGGAGTGGGCGTAGGAGGCGGGGTGGCGGTGGGTGAAGGTGTCGGAGTTGGCGGTGGAGTTGGTGTCTCTGTAGGGGCGGGTGTCGGTGAAGGGCGAGGCGTTGATGTTGGGGAGGATGTCGGAGACGGGGGCGCCGCAAACGTGGGAGTCGGGACCGGAGTCGGTGGAAGGGAGGGTGAGGGAGTCGCCGCAGGAGTTGGAGTAGGTCCAACCGTAGTAGGAGCCGCGACGGGTCGAGGCTTGGCGGGGGCCGAAGTCGGGGACGGTGCTGGTAAAGGCGCAACCGTAGGGTCAGCAGCGGCTGCCGTTGGTGTCGGTTGTGGCTGGCTGCAGGCCAGACCGCCAATCAGTAGCCGGAATACCAACACAAGGAACATGGAGGCCCGATATATCGGGCCTTCTGCCACTTTGCAGACATCCTTGGCGAGCTAACAAAACAACAGGGTACTGTCTAGAGAGCAAGCCATCCGCTGGTCGGACTGCTGCTGCGCATCGTTGCCCAGCTTGCCGTGGGTAGCGGCCTGCCAATCGTAGGCTGAGGCAAAGTCCGAGTCAATCAGGACCGCCCGGTCGAGGTCTATGAGGGCGCGGTGGTATTCGGTGAGGCGAAAGTGAGCGATTCCCCGCCCGTAGTAGTGGAATTGGTGCGGGTCAAGTTGTATTGCCCGGGTAAAGGCCGCGATGGCGTCCTGATATCGACGGAGATCGTAGAAAGCCCGCGCCCGGAGATTGTGATTCCACGCGTCTCCGGGCCGCATCCGTACGGCATGGTTGGCATTTTCCAAGGCGGCTTCCGATAGCCCTAGATTGTAGTGTGCCCACCCCAGGCTGGTGAAGTACCAGTACCGGTGAGGGTTGAGGTCGATGGCCGCCGAATACTGAGCTATGGCGTCCATGTATTCGCCCTCTTCGAAGTGGCGTATTCCCCTGTCGTAATAGGGCTCGCTCGGGTCATTGGACTTTATCCAGGCGGCGAAGTCAGACTCGAACCGGGTGTATCCAATGCCCAACGCCTCACCCATCGCGAGACTCCAGGACGATCCTCGGGCTCGATCCACGGCCAAATCGGAAGCCGTCGTGGCCCCATAGGTTTCGATCAAGTAGCGCATTGCCATGTAGGACTGGGCATACTGCAAGTCCACCTTGTTGGCCGCCTGATTCCCCCACGAATGGCGGCTTTCGAGGGCGGCCAACCGGAACAACGTGCCAGACGCGGCGGCTGCCCGGACCTCTTCCATCTGAGTTGGCCGCAAAGAATCACGGCCGGATGTGTCATCGCCGGCCAGCAGGAACTCGTGACTAGACCATTCCGCCAGTCCTTCGTTGATCCATGCCGTCAGCACCTCGCCCCTGCCATCGGTGGCCTGGTTAATTAGGGCATGGAAGTATTCATGTGTCAGGAGATTATGCAGGCTCGATCTGGAGTCAAGTACGTAAAGACGTATGTAGACGCCCGGCCGGTCCCTGGAGCACTGAGGGCAGGGCGGACGGTGAAACCCGGCTTCCCAGCCCGGTTCGCTGCCAAGGAGCCGTTTGACCTGGTCATATTCAGTCCGGTTGCCCAGCAAGTACAAGTCGGGCACGCCGCTCCCTACCAGGCCAAGGCGGTCTTGCATCAGGTTTGCGATCTGAACGGTCCGGGACTGGAGATCCAGGGCCAGGGCAGTCGGGACCGACCCGGAGTAATACACCGTGGACTCTTCGCCCTCGATGCTCGTGAGCTCGGCCCAGAGATTGAGGCTGCCTTGTCCCTCCAACTCTAACTGGTGCATCGAGTATCGAAACTCCGTGGTCTCCGGTTTCTCAGAATACGGGTCGAAGGTCACCTCCACCGCCCACTCTCCCTCGACGTCCAAAGTCCCGGGGCGCTTCCAAGATGCTTTCCCGCAGGGGTCAACTCCCAGTTTCTTCGATGTGATGGGCTCGCCACCGTCGGCGCCAGTGCCTCCGTTGGGGAAGGTCCAGTCCACCTTCTCCCCATCGGGGCTAAAGTGCGAAATCTCAACAATCTGATTGAGACGAGCTTGAAGTTCGAACACGACTTCACGGCCTGCAATAGGCTCTTCCGGAGTGGTGCGCATAGAAGCTGGCTGCGAATGGTAACGGGCTATTGTCCGGTCGATGATTTCTTGAGACAAAGGGACGGTTCCAGGCTGTTCGGTCACCGCCCCTGCCGGGCGGAAACCGGGAATCACCATCCCAACCCCCTCGCCAGCCGCGTTGACCACCGGTCCGCCTCTAAATGCCTGGAATGCATCCGGTTTGGTCCGGTCCAAGGGCACAACCACCGGCCTCCTGTTTGCGTCAAGGCCGGCAGTGAATTCGTCTCCTGGGACGTCTGCCCCGTTCTGACCGATGAGGTGTAATGGATTGGGGAAGGAGCCGGGGAGTTCCAAGACGGCGAGGTTGATGTCGGGGTCGATGGCATGCACATAGCCCCAGGCTGGGGGAACTGACACAGGCTCGTTCGCTAATCGCACTGCGACGCGGCAACCGGTTGGGACCGCAGAGTATGTCGTCGCCACGTACCGGGAGTTGGGGTTGGGGCGGCTCACGGCCACGAAGAACCCAAGGGACCTGCCACCGGTCCCCTCGACCTCGACAATCGACGGCCCAACCATCGAAAGAATTTTCTCTTCAGGTGGGATAGGAGTGGGCGAAGGCGTTAGGTCCGGTGTCGGCATTGGAGTTGGTAGTGCAGTCGGACCCGGAGTAGCCGTCGGTGTGGGCGGCGGAATCGGCGTCACTGTAGGGATTGGCGTGGCCGTGGGACTCGGCGCTGCCGTTCGTGTTGGGGACGGACGGGGAGTCGACGTAGGAGTTGGCACGGGTGTAGGAGACGGGTCGGGCGCCGGGGATGGCGTTGGACTCGACTCGGGAGTGGATGTGGGCGGCGTTGCAACCGTCGGCGTATTGGCGGGAGGTGGCGTCCGTTCGGGCGTCGATGTAGGGGCGGCGGCCTGCGTTGGGGCAGCCCCAACGGTAGCGGCAGCCGTGGCCGGCGCGGGTGTGGGCTGCGGCTGGCTGCAGGCAAAGGTTCCTAACGGGAAACCAACAAGGAGGTAGGGGAAGATGAAGGCGTGATTCCCTGACACCCGCCTAGTGTGCCCCCCTCAACCGTGGGTCCCAAACGTCGCGCAGGGCGTCGCCGAAAAGGTTGAAGGCCATCACCACGCCCGTAATGGCGATGCCTGGCCATAGGCCCAATAAAGGCTGGACGATCATGAACTCCCGTCCCTCCCGTGAGAGCATCCCGCCCCATGTCGGCGCGGGAGGCGGCACGCCCAGGCCAAGGAAGCTCAGAGAAGACTCGGCCAGGATCGCCGCACCCAACGAGACCGTCGAGACGACAATTATGGGGGCCATGACGTTGGGCAAAATGTGCCGTGCGCCGACGCGAATCCTGGTCGCGCCAATCGCCTGCGCCGCCACGATGTATTCGTTCTCTTTGGTAGTCAGCACGGCGCTCCGCACCAGACGCGAGGTCCCCGGTATCGACCCAATTCCGATGGCAATTGAAACGTTCAACAGGCTGGGCCCTAGCATGGACACCAAAACGAGGATTAGCACCAGCCCCGGAAAGGCGATCCAGGCGTCAATGAACCGTTGAACGTAGAGGTCCAGCTTGCCGCCCTGGAAGCCCGACACCAGCCCGATTACCGACCCGGCGCCGGTGCCTATCGACACGGCGACGAAGCCGACGGTGATGGAGACCTTCGCCCCGTGGACGATGCGGCTGTAGATATCCCGCCCCAGGTGGTCCGTGCCCATCCAGAAGTCCCAACTCGGACCCTCCAGGATTCTTCCCGCGTGCTGAAACAAGGGGTCGGCCCGGGAAATCCAGGGCGCGAATATCGCGGCGGCAAACATCAGCAGAATCACGATCCCGGACACTCCGCCCAGAGGTCTGCGCCTGATGAAATTGCTGCTGGTGATTGCCGCGCGGCTGATGGGCCGGGTCAATAATTGACCAGGCGTCTCCCCGGATTGTCTTGTCTGTTGTTCCAGCATTCGATGTCCTGGCGGCTAGCTGTACCGCACCCGTGGATCGAACCATGTATAGCTGATGTCCACGATCAAATTGATTACCATGATCGCCAAGCCGTAAAACAGCACGTTAATCTGGAGCTGGGTCATGTCGGAGTTGTTGATTGCGGTGATCATGGACCTTCCAACCCCCGGCAGCCCAAAGATGTTCTCGATGATGATGCTCCCGTTGACCAAACCGGCGATGCTCGCTCCCCAGATGGTGATCACGGGAATCAGCGCGTTCTTGAGTACATGGCGAATTAGCACCATGGTTTCCGACAGTCCCTTGGCCCTGGCCGTGCGAACATAGTCCTGGCGCAGCACCTCCAGCACCGTGGAACGCGTCATCCGCATCTTCGTAGCCGAGCCGTTGAGCCCAATGATCGCCGAGGGCAAGAAGAGCTGCTTCAGGTTGGTGATAGGGTCTTCCCAGAAGGGAACGTATCCGATGGGCGGGGCCCATAAGAACCAGTACGCCCCGAAAATAATCACCAGTGTCGCGATCCAGAATGAGGGCGCGGCCAACATCCCGATGCTGCCGGTCCGGAGCAGATAGTCCAGCCAGGTGTCTTGCCGCACTGCGGAGAGTACCCCAATTGGTATGGCGATGGTGATGGAGAGAATCTGGCTGAATAGAATCAGTTCGATGCTGATTGGAATTGCCCGGAGCAGTTGGTCCATGACGGGACGTCCGGTAAACAGGGAGACGCCGGCGTCGAATTTGAGAAGTCCCCATAACCATTCGCCGTACTGAACGTAAAGAGGCTTGTCTAGCCCAAGCCTCTCCCGCATCAAGTCCATCTGCTCGGGCCGGAGGTTGGTCCCCTCCTCGATCTGCGCCAGCACGGCGTCGCCCGGCACGATGTGCATCAGTGCAAAGGTCAGAGTCACCACCAAGATGATGGTCGGGACCATCAGCAAGACGCGTTGGACGATGTAGCCTGTCATCCTAGTGGCTCCTCAGTTGCCCGGCGGCGCGGCCCGAAGCGGGAAACGCCCGGAGCGCCGCCGGAGCCTTGAGCGGATTGGAAAGCCTGGACCGGGGCCCTCCCTATTTGTCGAACCAGATGAACTTCTCGTCAGGCTCGTCGGACGCCACGTCCGCGATGGCCGCGTTCTTGACCCAGCTCTGGACGAGTTGCTGCACGACCCGGGAGGGATTGGGAATGATTCCCAGGGCCTGGTCGGCGCAGTAACGCGAGAAGTCCTGAAGAATCGCGCCCCGCTTGTTGCGGTCGAATTCGACCTCCTGTTCAGCCATCCATGCGGTAACCTTGGGGTCGTTGACCCGCATGAAGTTCCGGGGTCCGCCAGGGACGAATCCACCGATCATCTCATCGGGTTCAACCCCCGTGCTGTGGGGCTGCTGCACCGTATCGAAGTTGCCTTCGATCACGGTGGCGCGTCCTTCACCCACCGGGACCGGGTTGATAGTGACATCGAAGCCCGCCGCCTGAAGGTCGGCCTGACGCATCACCGCTATGTCCTGGTTGTCCTGGCTGTATCCGGTGAAGGTCATGATCTCGAACTTGAACTCGCCCGGACCGAACCCCGCGTCCGCCAGCAACGCCTTGGCCTTTTCCGGGTTGTACGGATAGAGTTGCATTAGCTCGTCCTGCTCCAGAGAGTAGCCGCGGAGTGCGCTCGGAATACAGGCGTTGTACTTGCCCCGGCCGTGGTACAGGTCCTGGATCACCCGGTCATTGTTCACAGCCAGTTGGACAGCCTGCCTGACCCTCACGTCCTGCCACTTGGGAAGCTCCATGTTGAGCATCAGTCCGCTGGTGGTGTTGGCCAGTCCCGTGGTCTCCCGGATGCTAACGTCGGGGAGGGCCTGCCTGATCCGGTCCAGGTCCTGGGGACGCCTGGGCTCGTAGAAATGAATCTGCCGGGAAACGAAGGCCGCCTCCTGCGCGGAGCGGTCCGGGATGATATACCACTGCACCTCGTCCAGATATGGGTATGGTTGCTCGAAGTAATCCGGGTTCCTGACGTAGGTGTAGCGGCTGCCCGGGTCTTCCCTCTCGTATAGGAACGGACCGGTGCCCACGAGGCTATCCTGGGCAACCCCAAAGTCCGCGCCCTTGTGGTCCACGAACTCCTGGTTGGTGATCCACGCCGCCTCACCGTCGGCAACCCTGTAGAGCCACGAAGCCAACGGACGGTCGATGGTCTGGACCACGGTGTACTGGTCGGGAGTCTCCACGCTCACCAGACCATCGTAGAAGCCCGCGAACCGCGACGAATCTTCGTGCATCCGTTTCCAGGCCAGCCTGATGTCCTCAGAATTAAGCTCCCGCCCATCCAGGGGTTCCCGGTCGTGCCATTTCACGCCTTTTCTCAGGTGGAACGTGAACTTGGTCCCCGTATCGTCGATCTCCCAGGTCTCGGCCAGGTCGGGGAAAAATATCAGGTCGCCGAACCGCGCCTCTTCCGGCCAGGCCAGCGACTTGTATCTGATCACCCTGTTGTGGGTCAGGTGAACATGGTTTGTCAGCAGCGAGAAGCTGGTCGCATGAGGGTCGAACGTCGGTGGGTCGGAACGCTGCGCCAGGGCCAGGGTTCCGCCGTACACGGGCTGCAAGGAAACCGTTGGAGTAACCTCCACCTGGACTTCCCTCACAACCTCCCTGGGTACCGCCACTTCCTTGACGACTTCCTTTACCACTTCCCTATCCACTGGGACGTCCCGGACAACCTCTTTCACTACCTGCTTTTCTACCAACACCTCTTTCGGGACTTCTTTGATTACTTCCTCTCTGATGACCACCGGCTCGGCGGTGCCGCCGCAGGCCGCCAGCCCGAGAAGCAGCAGGGTCACCAGGGACATGATTATGGGTCTTCGGCTCACCCTCGAAACATTGGCCATTTCAAACCTCGAATAGTCGTTGTTGCCGGGACTTCCTGCAGATCTCCGGGCCACTCACGGTCCGAGCCAAGCGGAAACTCACCTAGAGTCCCGTCATTTCGAGTAGGTGTACTCCCGTTATCGGGCATTGTCAATACCGAAGGGGAACCGGGACTGGGTATGGCCTTACGAATTGCGCAGAACCTTGCGCCGGACGCACAGGGGAATCAAAGGCGATAGAAGAATAGAAGTGGGTGAAAAGGTTAGGGGAGATTCGGCTTACGTGAACCCTAATTTGTGCGGTGGGACGGTCCACATACAAGACCGGATCGCGGGTTGGTAGCAAGGTGGTGGTCCCCGGCTAGGTACTATCCGGACTTACGGGAAGACATTCCGGAGAGCAGACCACCTCGTGGCGGGTGCGCAAGGAAACCCTCATCTTGATTCGCCCGATAACGCACACCCGCAGTGTAGTAATGTAGCAAAGTAGTCCAGAAGGCCAAGAAGGGGCTAGCGCCGGGCGGCCACACCCCGGTTGTTGCTGCCGATTAGCCGTACCCTGTGAGGCAGCCCTAGTCCCTGGGGCGGACTCCGTCCCGCCGTTTGCGCTTTCGGTCCAGGGCGGAGAGGTCCATCTTCCTCAGGCGAAGGTTCTGGGGAGTGACCTCCACCAATTCATCGTCGGCAATGAACTCCAACGATTCTTCGAGGCTCATCTGTATGGTGGCGTTCAGCCGCTTGGCGACGTCCGCCGTGGATGACCGCATGTTGGTCAGTTTCTTTTCCTTACAGACGTTGATCTCAATGTCTCCGTCTCGGCGGTGGGACCCTACGATCATGCCTTCGTAGACCATGGTTCCCGGGTCTATGAATGTGTCTCCCCTTCCTTGCGCATTGAGCAAACCATAGGTTACGGCCACCCCGCCTTCGGACGCCACGAGGGCTGCTCTACGTTGGGACTTGATCTCTCCTTCCATCGGCTCGTAGGAACAGAAGAGACTGCTTTTGACCCCATCGCCCCTGGTTGTGCGGAGGAAGAATCCGTTGAACCCGATCAGACCGCGCGTCGGAATTTTGTACTCCATGTGAACATAGCCGTTATCGTCGTAACGCATGTCCCGGAGCTGGGCCAGGTGAGTCGAGAGGTATTCAGTTAAAATCCCGACGTACTCGTCGCTGGTGCTGATGTTCAGAATCTCGTAGGGCTCGTAGGTCTTGCCGTCGATGAGTTTGGTCACGGGCGCGGGGCGGGATACTTGGAACTCGAACTGTTCGCGGCGCATCGTCTCCACCAGGATGGAAAGGTGCAACTCGCCCCGCCCGGCAACGTCGAATAAATCAGGGCTGGCGGTGGGTTCCACTCTGAGGCTGACGTTGGTCCGCAATTCCCGCATCAACCGTTCATGAAGGTTTCGCGACGTACAATGCACTCCCTCCCGGCCCATGAACGGGGAGTTGCTGACTCCGAAAGTCATCCGCACCGTCGGCTCGTTGATATCAATGGGTGGTAGGGCTTCCGGGTTTTCAGGACAGGCGATGGTGTCCCCGATCGACACGCCTTCGGGTCCGGTTACCGCCACAATGTCCCCCGCATGCGCTTCGGAAACTTCCACGCGTTCCATACCCCGGAACACGAAAATGCGTTCCAGGTTGTGGATCGAAACCTCGGAGCCGTGGGACAACAGGGCGACGTCATCCCTCAGCCGGAGCGTGCCGTTGGTGAGACGGCCTATCGCCACTTGTCCGAGATAATTATCGTAATCTAGCGCCGCTACCAACAATTGGACCGGCGCGGCGGGGTCTCCGGTGGGTGGCGGCACCGAATCAAGAATGGCTTCAAAGAGGGGTTTCATGTCCAGCCCAGGCGCTTCACGGTCGGCGATCGCGTATCCTTGCCTCGCCGACGCATACAGCACCGGATAATCAAGCTGGTCGGAACTGGTGGCCAGTTCCAGGAACAGGTCCTGGACCATATCCTCAACTTCGGCCACCCGCGCCTCGGGCCGGTCTATCTTGTTAATGACCACCATGGGGGTAACGTTTTGTTGCAGGGCTTGACGCAACACGTAGGTGGTCTGCGGCATGGGCCCATCTACCGCGTCCACCAGCAGCAAACAGCCGTCGGCCATGTTCATGACGCGTTCAACCTCGCCGCTGAAGTCGGCGTGGCCCGGCGTGTCGATGATGTTGATCCTCACCCCGCCGTAATTAACCGATGCGTTCTTGGCCAGGATCGTAATGCCGCGCTCCCGTTCCAACGGATTGGTGTCCATAATCAAGGCGCCGACCTGCTGGTGGGCTCGGAAGACCTGACCCTGCTTCAATAGAGCGTCAACCAGCGTCGTTTTGCCATGATCGACGTGGGCAATGATGGCCAAGTTGCGAATGCCGTTGTTCTGGTAGCTGTTCAAGTTTGTTCACCCTAGCATCCATAATAACACCAGGGCGGAGTTATTGCTGGCATACATGGAATTCAATATGTACTCATTAGCCCCTGATCGTGCGTCCTGTGAACCAGGAGACGGCGCATCTGCCCGGTTCCAACGGCTACAGTGGAAGCCCTTTCTCAGTGGTTTTTAGGCTGCGCCGCCGTAGTTGTACGTCCGGAAGCACGCTCGCCACCAAATTCCAGAAACCCTTTGAGTGGTCCATGATCTTTAGGTGTGCGAGTTCATGGACCACAATGTACTCGATGAGTGAGGGTTCGAGCATCATGACCCGCCAGGAAAACCTCAGCACCCCTTTGGGTGAACAGCTTCCCCAAAAACTCCTTTGGGACCCAATAAGGACCGGTGGCTGCTCCAGGTAATGGAAGGAATGGCTCCACTGTTCCACCAGGACAGGCAACTTTTCGGACGCACGGCCCCGGTACCACGAGGCCATGGCGTCCCTGATTCGTTCCTGCGTCTGGCCGTCTTCGATATTAGAGAGTGTTGCGACCTGAAATCGTTGCCGGCTGAAGCGCAGCGTCGGTGAGGGAATATCGCGTTCTGTGATCTCCATCCGGATCGCTCGTCCCAGATACGGGAATTCCGCTCCGGTCACATACTTGAGGGGAGGCATAGGAGGGGGCACTTCGGATTGACGCTCAATGATCCAAGTAGCCTGCTTACGAATTATCGCCTCGATCTCCGCGTCTTTCGCCGCTACAGGCGCGGAAATCAGGACCCGGCCATCCTTCACCGTCGTCTGAACGGTCTTCTTGCGGCGTGCGCTTCGGCGGACCTCATATTCGATGTCCAAATCACCAAAGCGGACCTGGTTTCTGGCTGTCGTCATTCGGTTGTGTCCATCCGTCACAGTTCCGGCGTCAGCTTTTAGACCTTTCGGAGGGCCATATACGTTACAGCTTGCCTATCAGGCTAGCCAGTAGACTTTCTGTCCTTGCCAAAGAGGCGTCGGGTTCGTCGCCAACCGGGAAGGGAGAGGCCAGGAAGTCTGTCGTTCCAGCTTCCGCGAATGCGCGAATCTGGCTCGCGACTTCATCCTCGTCGCCGATGACGGCTATGTCCGCTGGGCCGTCGACCGACTCGATGTTTAGCATCCGGCGGTAATTCACCAGACCGCCGTAGCGTCCGAAGAGGGTGGCGGCCTCTTCGAATGCCGTTGCCTTGTCATTGGTCACCGCAACCGGCAGCCCCGCGCATACCCTGGGAGCAGGACGCCCTGCCCTTTCCGCGGCCTGATTTAGCCGGGGGACCACATGGTCGCCGATGGTATTGATTCCGCACATCCAGGTGATCGTCCCGCCGGTAAGTTCACCCGCCACTCGCAACATCGCGGGCGCGAGGGCCGATACCAGGACCGGAAAGGGTGACACCCCGGCCATCTCGGCCCGGGCCTCCACGCGGTACATTTCCCCCGAATAGCTGGCCGCCCCATCGGTTACCAACTGGTTGAGCACCGATACGTACTCGCGAGTATGCAACGCCGCCCTGTGATAGGAGAGCCCCCAAGAGTCCTCCACCGCGGGCCGGTGCGACGGGCCGATCCCCAGGGCTAGGCGGCCCCCCGAAGCAACCTGCACGGTCATGGCTTGTTGGGCTATGGCTGTCGGATGTCTCGGATAAGTCGGAACCACCGCCGTTCCAAGTTCAATATGGCTGGTCCGCCCGCCCGCCAGCGCCAAGACGGTCAACGCATCGAATCCCCGCCCCGAAAGATGAGGAGTCCAATAGCCGTCGAACCCATCGTTTTCCGCCTTGACCACCTGGTCAATCACTTCTTCCAAGCTCTTCAATTGCCCGGGGACGCTGCCGGGGAACAGACCTATGCGCATCAGACTCCTCCAAAGGGGAACAAGTCCTTCAACTGTAACATCATATCCCAGCCCCGCGAAGCTCGGACCAGCGGACTCCATTTGTGCTTGCCACGGATTTTGGATACATTAGATGCACCAGAAACAGCGTGTGGCGTGTGCGCGGGCCGCGGCCGTGACAACGCCTAACCCAAGGAGGAAACCAAATGCCGGATACTCCCTTGTTCCCGGTCACTGTCGTCGGAAGTTGGCCCCGCTCCACCGATTTAGTGCGGGCCTTGCGCCGAAAAGAAGCCGGGGAAATGACCCTCGACGAGTTCAATGCCGTCGCCGACGGTGAAGTCTTGGCCTGCATCCGGGCACAGGAAGATGCTGGGGTGGATATCATTAGCGACGGCGAGCAGCGCCGGGACAATTTCTACTCCTTCGCCGTCGACAAACTCACCGGAATGCAATTGATGAAGGTCTCGGAGTTGTTGGACTATTCCAGGGACCGCGCCCGCATGGAGGAGGTGTTGCGGGCTCTCGACGTGCCGTCATTTGCCATCAAGAGCCCCATCGTGATCGACCGCATCGGCAAACGACATGGCCTGGCCCTCGACGAGCTGGCCTTTATGCGGGAACATACCGACCGGCAGATCAAAGTCCCCCTCCCCGGGCCGTACATGTTGACCCGCTCCAGTTGGTTCGAGGGGTTGTCTGACCGGGTGTACCCTGATCCCGAAGACCTGGCCAAAGACGTGGTTGCCATTCTCCGCGAAGAGATCATCGCCCTGCGCGACCAGGGATGCGACTTTGTCCAGTTGGACGAACCCATCCTCAGCCAGGTGGTGTTCGGCGAAGAGAGCACCGAAACTTTCATGTGCGCCGCCTTGCCCAACCGCCGCGACCCCAGCGACGAACTGGAAATGGCGGTCCGCCTGATGAACCAGACCCTGGAGGGCATCACAGGCATCAGGACCGGGGTCCACATTTGCCGGGGTAACTGGAGCCGCAAAGAGGAAGTCCTCCTGACCGGCAATTATGGGCCCATGCTCCCCTATTTGACGCAAATGAACATCGACCAACTGGTCCTGGAGTGCGCCACCCCCCGCGCCGGCGAGATGGAAGTGTTTAAGGAGTACAGTAACGAAAAGGAAATCGGACTCGGGGTCGTCAATCCCCGCACCGACGACATCGAACCCGCGGAGCAGATCGTCGACCGGGTGAAAGAATTGTTGCAGTACTTCGACCCCGACAAGATATACCTCAACCCGGACTGCGGCTTCGGCACCTTTGCCGAACGGAACGTCAATACCCATGACATGGCCGCCAAGAAGATGAAAGTCATCGCGGAAGCCGCCGAAAAGCTGCGGGCCGAGTACCGGTAATCCTTGGGCATCGATCACCTGGCTTAACGAGCGCCACACACCAAATAGGAGCTGGACATGACGCAAGAAGGTAACCTCAATGGGCTGCCACGAGAGAAACTGACCGAAGTGCTTAACTCCTTCCGGGACCCGGATGTGTTCAACGCGGTAACCGGACCCTGGAAGTCTCGGGTAGTCTGGCAGGATGGAATGCGGGCGCGCGCATACATGCGCAACCACCAGGTCGACATGGACGAACCCGGTGACCTGACCGCCACCGACGTCGCCGCCAGCGCCCATGAACAATTGCTGTCCGCCATCGGCAGTTGCATGACCGTCGGTTTCGTGGTCAACGCCACCAAACAGGGCGTTCGCATCCACGACCTGGAAATCGCGGTTGAAGGGTATTTCGATAACATCCGCAAATGGGCCGGCGTCGAAGACGAGGGCAACCCGGGTTATGGAAAGATATCCGCCAAGTGCTTCGTGCGGGCCGACGCCGACGAAGACACCCTGCGGGAGATCTGGCGTCTGGCCGTGGAGGGCTCCCCGGTCACCCAGTCAGTCGCCCACCCCACCTCGGTTGAGACCGACTTCGAAATGGTCGGCTAATGTCCACCTTTGTCTCCGCCGACTGGGTATCTGAGCGTATAGGACAACCTGGTTACTTGATAATTGACCCCCGGTCGGCCATGCGCTACTTGATGGGTCACCTGAAAGGGGCGGTCAGCGTCCCTTTCAAGAAGCTGCAGGGCGAAGACGGACGTCTGGGGTCGGCGGACCAGCTCGCCGCCGCCTTCGCCGGGGCAGGCTTGGGCGACGACGTGACCCCGGTCCTATACGACCATCAAGACGGCCGGAACGCCGCTATGGCCGCCTGGGTGTTGGAATACCTGGGGCGAAACGACGTCCACGTCATGGACCTGCGGTACGAGTCGTGGAAGGAGCAGGGCCGCGAAGTCCTTTACCGCCCTGTCTCCGGCGCGGCAAAGCCCTTTACGTTGCGCCTTAACCCGTCCGTCCGTGCTACCCTGAACGATGTGTCCAGTCCAGGAGCCGCCAAACTTCTCGACACCCGCACACCCGAGGAATTCCGGGGCGAAGTGGAGACGGACCACCGCCCCGGTCATATCCCCGGCGCGGTCAACCTGCCCCACTCCGAAGCCGCCAGCTCCGATGGCAACTTGCTCATCGATTCCACCGTGCTTAGCCAACGCCTAGCTGACGCCGGCATAACCCCCCAGGACCCTGTGGTCGCCTACTGCCGCAGCGGCGTCCGCGCCTCTCTCACCTACCTGGCCATGAAACAAGCCGGCTACAACGTCCGCCTCTACGACGGCTCCTACGCCGAGTGGATGGACAGCGCCAATCCGGTGGAGGTGTGAGGGTGCCTCACGGCCCAAGTAGGGCGAGTTCGGACCCGCGGGGAATCACTTCACCAATAAAGACATAGTAAAACCGCCCGGCCCCCGGTCCTTTGGCCAGGGTCTTTCACAGGGTCTTTCAATAGTTGGCTCACGGCATTGCACTCCTCCTTTCGCAAAACGAATCTCGGCCCTCAACCCCAATCTCCCCTTTCGCAAATCGAACTTCGGCCCACAACGCCAATCTCCCCCTTTCGCAAAAGGGGGATAAAGGGGGATTTCTCCCTGCTCGGGTCTGAGTTGCCGAGAATCGTGAATAATTAGACCAGTTCCATGCCACTGCTCGTAAGGGCGATTCTCTTTCCAGTAACACAATGACTTCGGCGGCCCCGGCGGTCTTGACCGGTACGGTACTGATCGGCGGCGCCCAGAATTGAAAGGCCCTGCCCCAATCCAGGACAATCGCATTAAGCCTAATCCCCGTCACCCCGGCGAAGACCGGCTTCCAGGCTCTACGATCTGCCAAGTCACTTGACGGGTCTGCCAGGACCGAAGGACCTCCGCGATCGCCCTAAACCAAAACCCCGCGAGCTACCGCCTCCCCCTCCAACTGACATTTCCCCCTTCCCATTCCGGATTGCACCTCTCTACCATCAATTTCACTCGATATCACCCAACATCAGCCGGGGACCCAATCCCCCATTCCATCTAAGGAGGCCCATGTCCCTAAATGTCCCAGTCTGACTCAAAACAAAAAAACTCCAACCTCTCCGCCCGCCAGCGAAAAGCCCTTCCCATACTCGGCTCAGCCACCTCCATATCTGAAGCCGCTCGCCTCTCCAAGGTGGACCGCCGTACCTTGCACCGCTGGCTCAAGGACGAGGAATTCCGCGCCGGACTCGCCCAGTTCCACCAACAAACAACCGAACTAGCCTGCGTCCAACTCCAGGGCCTCACGCTCCAAGCCGTCCGCGCCCTTGGTGAACTGATGGAATCTCCAAACCCGGATGTCCGCCTCCGGGCTATCCGTACAGCCCTAAGCTGCTCCGCTAAACTAAACGAACTCCGAAAACTCGGCGACGATGTCCAGGCCCTCACTGACGCCCTCTACATCAAAAACCATTAGGAGAAACCTCTATGACTCTCGGCCAAATAAAGTCCGAAATCCGCCGACTCCAGCGTAAACTAGCCCGCCCACTGGCACAAGTCGCCATCCAACGCATGTCCCAGGAACTGTGCGACGACTGGTCCTGCGCCGTGATCGAAAAGGAGCCCCTGCCGGACGCCCAACCCTTCATCCAACGGGTCGTCAAAGCAGGTTACCGTCTCTCCACCTTCACCTCAGCTAGCCGTTACCTAAATGAATGCCGCAACAACGGAGAGATGCCTGTCCTCAAACCACTTCTCCGCGCCCTCCTCCCCTGGGCCATGCCCCACGAATTTGACCTGCCAGCCCCGTAAAGTCAGTGACCCTACTCCAACGGTTAGTGAGTAGGGTCCACCAACCAGCCTGTTACGGTCGGCCAACTTGACCTATACTTCACCGGGAATCCCACGCTGGGTAACGGCATTGGATTCCAGAAGGTTGGGAAACAGGAGGTCCGCCATGGCAACCGTTGACGCGTCCAACCGGGTTCAGTCTCCATCCGCACATCCCCTTGACCCCCTCAGCTCCAGCGAGATCGAGAGTGCCGTAGCCATTCTCCGAGCCCAACGTGAGCTGGGGGGGAAAGTCAGATTCGAGTCCGTCGTGCTCAACGAGCCGCCGAAAGAGAACGTACTCAATTCCAACGGCGGCGACTCCAAAGGGATCGTCCCCAACGGCAACGACCCCATTGGCCGGGAAGCCTTTATCATTCTGCTGGACAATGACACCGGCTCCACCTACGAGGCTGTGGTGTCCCTGGACGAGGAAGCCCTAAAGTCGTGGACCCATATCCCGGACGTGCAGCCAAGATTGATGATGGACGAGTTCTTCGAGTGTGAGCGGGCTGTTAAGGAAAGCCCCGGTTTTCGGGCCGCGTTGGAAAAGCGAGGGATCACCGACACCAGCCTGGTCATGGTAGACCCATGGCCCGCGGGCAACTATGGCGTCGATGAGGAAAACGGCCTTCGCCTTTCCTTCGCCCGTAGCTGGCTCCGCGCCAGCCCAACCGACAATGGGTATGCGCGCCCTATCGAGGGTGTGATCGCGGTCGTGGATCTCAATAAGATGGAAGTCATCAAGATCGAGGACCACGGGGTGGTCGCCATGCCGCCCGATGACGGCAACTACGCCGCCGAATTTGTCCATGATTTCCGCACCGGCTTGAAACCGCTGGACATCATCCAACCGGAAGGCCCCAGTTTTACTGTGGAAGGAAACCGAGTCTCGTGGCAAAAATGGGAGTTCAGGGTTGGATTCACCCGGCGGGAAGGACTGGTCCTACACACCATAAGCTATGACGGTGCTGTCCGCCCTGGTGGAGACCAGGGCCGGAAACGCCCCATCATCTACCGGGCTTCTCTGTCCGAACTGGTGGTGCCCTACGGCGACCCTGCGGAGAACAACTTCCGGAAGAACGCCTTCGATGTAGGGGAAGCTGGAATTGGTAGCCTGGCCAACTCATTGACATTGGGATGTGACTGTCTCGGCCATATCCACTATTTCGATGCCGTCCTGAACAACAGCCGCGGCGAGGCGGTGGAAATTTCAAATGCCGTCTGTTTGCACGAAGAAGACTTTGGGATCCTCTGGAAACATACCGATTGGCGGACCGGTCAGGCTGAAGTGCGCCGTTCCAGGCGCTTGGTGATTTCGTTCATCGCGACAGTCGGCAACTATGAGTACGGCTTTTTCTGGTATTTGTACCAGGATGGGACTATCGAGTTCGAGGTGAAGTTAACCGGCGTCGTGAATAACATGGCCTTGGCTCCTGGCGAATTGCCCAAGTATGGCTCGTTGATCGCCCCGCAGTTGGGCGCGCATATCCACCAGCACTTTTTCAATGTGCGCTTGGACATGGCCGTAGACGGACCCAACAATACGGTCTACGAGGTCAATACCAAGGCTGGACCAATTGGGCCCGGCAATCCCCAGGGAAACGCGTTCTACGCTGAGAAGACCCTTCTTGGCACCGAGTCCCAAGCCCAGCGCACCGTAGATCCGATGGCTGGCCGGTATTGGCTGGTCTCCAATCCTTCGACCCACAACTATATCGGCCAGCCCGTAAGCTACAAACTGGTCCCCGGCGACAACATCCTACCCTTTGCGGACCCGGAGGCCAGCGTTTCGAAGCGGGCCGGCTTCATGAATAAACACCTGTGGGTCACCCCGTATCACCCCGATGAAATGGCCCCCACCGGTCCATATCCAAATCAACACCCCGGAGGGTCGGGACTGCCGGAATGGACAAAGTCTGACAGAGGCGTAGAAAACACCGATATCGTGGTCTGGTATACTTTTGGCAGCCACCACGTTCCCAGGCCCGAGGACTGGCCGGTAATGCCAGCGATGTACACGGGCTTCAAGCTCATGCCCGTGGGTTTCTTCGACCGGAACCCGGCTTTGGACGTGCCGCCTTCGGATCACGCCAACGGCCATTGTCATACCTGATTCAGGCTCAGTAGTCTGGAGGTCTCACGCGACGCCGCTAGCCATATCGAGGTGGGAGACTTCCCGCTTTGAGGGCAGGCGGCGGTCGAAATTTTTGGCGTGTCAGCTATTCACACCAACTAGCTACTTCGGGTGGCGAACTCCGCCTTCGCGGCGTCTACCAATGGTGGGTCCAGCAGCAGGTCACATGCCGTCATGCTCAACGCTTTGGCCACTGACAGAGCGTTGGAGAGGGCCAGCCCGGTGACGGCGGTCTCGCACATCTCCCTAGTATGGGATGGAACGGGTTCCTCGCTAACCGCGTACCTCAACTCGAATGCCGGCATCACCTGACTGACGTTGCCGAAATCCGTGGACGCGCCACTCCCCGCACGTCCCGAAACAGGCTCATCTAGCTTGATTCCCAGCGTCTGGGCGTTGGCTCGCAGTGCCTGGGCCAACACTACGTTGGGCTGGACGTTCTCGTAGAAGGGATAGAATTCCTCGACCTCCAAACGGGCTCCCGTCATGGACGCCGCTCCTTCCGCTACCTGCTTCACCTTTCCCACCACCACGTCGCTCAAGTAACTTCGGTCCCGGCAACGCAGCATGAAGTTGGCGGCGGCGAATTCCGGCACGACGTTGGGCGCCATACCCCCGTCGGTGATCACTCCATGAATGCGAACATCGTCCCGGAGGTGCTGACGCAACGCGTCAATGCCCGTGAACAGGTGGATAACGGCGTTTAGCGCGTTGATCCCCGCCTCGGGCGCGGCGGCGGCATGAGCGGCCTTACCGTGGTACATGTAGCGGTAGCCCACCATGGCCAAGCTCCAGCTTTCACCCATGGGAGCGGCGGTGGGTATTATGGTGCGGTTGGAGAACGGATGGGACGAAAGAGCGGCGTCCACGCCGTCGAACACCCCCGCTTCCAAAAGGCGTATCTTCCCGCCCCCACCCTCTTCCGCGGGCGTCCCGATGATCACGACTTGCCCGGGCAACCTTTGAGCATTCGCCTGAAGGCCCAGCCCGGCGCCCATAGCCGCCATGGCTATGAGGTTGTGACCGCAACCGTGACCAATCTCCGGTAGAGCGTCGTACTCGGCGAGGATCGCGATTGTTGGACCATCGCCCGCCCCGCCGGGAATCGTGGCCCGAAACGCGGTTTCCACACCGCCGATGCCCCGTTCCACCTGGAGGAGCTGCTTTTCAAGGAACCCGGCCAAGACGTCGGATGAGTAATACTCCTGGTAGTTCAACTCAGGGTGTGCGTGGACATCCCGAGAGAGTGTAAACAGCTCTTCTCTTGAGGCTTCGATTGCCGAGTTTGAATGGGCCGCCAGCGTGTCTTTCGGTCCGGCTTTTTCGCGAGTCATGGTCATTTCATCTCCTGTACAGAGTTGATCGGAGAAGGGTGAGGTCTCAGTTGGTAAAGGAGCGCGTATCTGAGTTCATGCGGACTCGTAGAGTGCGGCCGCAACAATCACGTAAGCATTCTACAAGCCCGAAGACGTCCCTCGCTATGCTACCCGGGCAGTCTTCGAAGAGCGTAGCCCGCCGCGAACGCCGTCGGCCCCGCCTGCAACTCCTCCATGCGTCCAGTCAGGTTTCTTGGGGGATCGCGGGTTGTGGCGTTGGTCCTGCAGCGTCTTGTGGAGCCGCATTCAGATGCCGTCGGTCTGTGAGTGATTGGCCTCGGTCTTCTAAGCGTCGATTTCCTCCACCGTCAAGTAGAGTTAGAGGGAGTGGTATTTCGGCTTTCCGCAGCACTCGCTCCCTGGCTGAAGGCGCATCCTACCGAGCGGCGGACGCTGGATGAGAGGAAGGAGTGTTGGCCGAAGCCGCGATACCCCCTGGCCTGACAATGAACCCGGGGCCGATTCATGGTTTGGTGGCGGAGATGGGGCCCGTCTCGGCAATGAGCTTATCGACAGGAAAGTGTTGCTCAATACCAAGAAGATTGGCGTCCCGGCCGGCCCGGTATTAGGTCCCTACGGCTGGGCCAAGTTCAAGTTCCCAGACTCAGTATCAAATTCCTCCGCCTCAACATCAAGATGACCTCCATTGGACGACGGTCTTCGTTCAAGCGACAAGTCGTTAGCTGCGTTCGGCGCGTCTGGTTTCCCAGTAATTCTGAACGTCTTCCTCGGCAGTGGTCGTTTTTTCATTGACACGATGCTTGCCCCCCTGAAACGGGATCAACCCCGGTCGCACTCAACGCGTTGCCCGAGTCTAAGATGCCGATTCCAGCAGAGTCCCATGAAGTGGGGTAAGAGGAGAGGGGTTTGGAAAGCGTGGCGGCGGCAACAGCGGTCAACAGTGACTGCAGGAGGTACAAGGCCCCGTGCCCTTGTTGCGCCAGAGTGCCGTACAGGTTATGCAATTTGTGGGCTTGTCGACGCAGTCTTGGTTTGATACTAAAGAAGACCCCTCCACGGCGGTTGGCGTTTTCGCGATTCCAAGCCACCTGGAGGGGTCATTTCTTGCAGGGTACTATGCACGAGTCTTGGCGATTTACCGAAATTCGGACCGACTCATACTTCCGCGATTGCTGCTAGCTCTTAGCGGTAGTTTGAATTCCTCATTCCGCTAAAGCAATCGCTGCAATACACCGGTCTGTCACCACGGGGTCTGAAGGGGACCGTCGTGTCTTTGCCACACTGGGCGCAGACTGCCGGATGCATTTCTCGATCTGACGACCCGTAGGAGTTTCCATATCCGCCCTGCTGGCTCTTGCGCGCCCCACGGCATTGAGTACACCGTTTTGGCTCGTTGGTATACCCACGAGAAGCGAAAAACTCTTGCTCACCAACTGTGAAGGTGAACTCCGACGCGCATTCCACGCAAGTAAGGGACTTATCTGAAAGTGCCACTTGGACAACCTCCTAAATTCTTGGTCTTGTCGAGGTCATCCAGTGTTACCATCGAAGGGTTTCTACAAAGAGCAACCTAAACTTTAACCTGCCTACAGTGTACTCCCGATTCAGGCGTATTGTTAGCCTACGGAACAAATCGATTTTTGTCGGGCCCGAGACTGGCCGGTAAGCCGGCAATTGGCGATCATCATGGTCAACGCGGTCCCCGCAGCTAATCCAGGTAATCCCGAAGCACGCTAGAACGGCTGGGTTCCCGCAGCTTCTTCAGGGCCTTGGCCTCTATTTGGCGGATTCGTTCCCGAGTAACCCCAAATTCCTGGCCTACTTCTTCAAGGGTGTGGGTCCGCTCTCCCAACATGCCAAACCGTAGACGCAAAACTAGACCCTCACGATCGGTTAGGGTATCCAGCACATCCTCCATGTGGTCCTTCAAGACTTGAGATATTGCTTTCTCCTCTGTGGAAGGCAGGTCTCGATCTTCGAGGAAATCCCCAAGGCAAGCATCGGCTTCGTCTCCGATGGGTGTTTCCAGGGATACTGGCCCCCGGGAGATTTTCAGGATTTCCTCCAGCCTCTCCGGTCCAATGTCCATAGCCTGGCTGATTTCCGCTACGGTCGGTTCCCGGCCGTGTTTCTGGAGCAACCGTCGCTGCTCTCGCGTCAGTTTGTTAACGGTCTCCACCACATGCACTGGTAAACGTATGGTCCGGCCCTGGTCCGCAATTGCCCGGGTGACGGCCTGCCGAATCCACCAGTGTGCATAGGTGCTGAACTTGAACCCCTTACGAAAATCGAATTTATCCACCCCCCGCATCAATCCGATATTACCCTCTTGGATCAGGTCCATCATGTCCATGCCACGGCCAAGGTATTTCTTGGCAATACTGACGACCAACCGCAAGTTGGCTTCCGTAAGGTGGGACTGGGCTCGGGAGCCTTCTTTTTTGATATGGTCGAAGTAGTGCTGGAACTCGGTGTCCATCTCCGATAATTCAGCGAAAATTCCTGGTTGTCGTAATGCTAATTTCAGTTCGGCCAGGGTACAGTCTCTCATGACGTGGACAGCTTCTAAGGGGATAAGCCAGCTATTGAGAGACAGTCCAACTACCCTCGAATGGATTTCTCCCTCATCTTGATCTAAAGCATCGGCCAGGCCAGACATTGCATTTTGAGATAATTTGGCATCTATTTCGACCCGCAATTCAGGGTGACTGGATATTTGGGACAGGGTGAGGTGTCGGGGCAATCCTAACTGCTCCTCCAAGGCTTCCAGCAAAGGCCCGGAGTCTGCCAGCCGACGCAGCAACACACCGGCGATCTCCCAAGGTAGCGGAGCACGCCCCCCTTTTTCGTTAAATTCCTCTTCCAACTTCAGCAGGTAGTTCTTTCCTTCCAGCTTACGGGCCAAATCGCGCTCTTCCTGGAAGGTTAGCAGGTCAGTCCGCGCAATCTCCCGAAGATACGCCCTGACCGGGTCCTCCGGTATTTCCGGGCTTTCCGTCCCTACCTCCCCGTCTGGTTGTTCCTCTGTGCCCTTCGCGTTGTTGGAGAGGTCTCTCAACCCATTACTCTGTGGGTCGGCGACCCGGCTCTGAATCTCCATGAGTAGCCCGCGAACCTGGGTGCTCTCTCTGGCGCCAGTTGAATCTTTACCTTCGTATTCAGGGCTGCTTTCAGGTGAGACCATCTAGTTTTTCACTTCTTAGCCGAGATTTTTCAGTAGGAACAATTAGTAAACATCCCTTAGGTCATCCCACTCTTCCAAGTGGTCAGTAACCAACAGCGTCAGTCTGTTCTTCGATTCCCGCCGACTCCAGCTCCGAGATGATCCGGCGCACGGGCCTCTCGGTAATACCGAGCTGAGCCCCAATTTGGGTGGCAGTGATCTGCGGTACGGTGGCTTCCAGTAACAGGACGGCTCCGTGGTTGGACAAAAAGCTCCAGGATGGCATGGTCCCCATTTCCCCGTACTCCTCAAGATACGGCGGAAGGCATCATAGCATAAAGCATGTTTGGCAGAGCATTTCTTTTAAGCATGCTTCTACAAGCCGTAGCAAATTTCCGCATGGTGTCCTGAGAATTAGAGGAAGTTTCTTTGACTCGGAAGGCGGTCTGTCTGTCATGGCACATAGTTGGCCTATGCCTCCTGATTGCGAAAGGTGCGCCGCCGCCCCGTGACTTGGGCGGCCGCCACGGCGATAGCCCCCGGTAGGTTGGGAACTCTGCTGATCGGGTCCATCATAGGCGAATGGTGGCATCTGGCTGATTACTTCTGGTACTTCCTACCCGGTACCGCGGTGCCCCAAAAATCTGTGGTAATCTATGCCCGCGCCATCTACCACGCCGGCTTCGTGTTGATCCTATTTAGCCTCGCGACCGTGATGGCGCCTTTCATCGACTACTTCATAGTCAAAAAGGTCTTGGAACTTTGAAGGTCAACGCCGCTCGAACGGACATCCTTCTATCGGGATGCGGTTCGCTGTTTCTACTGGCGTCCTTGGTGGACCATTGGGGTCTTTGCGTTCACGCCACTTCCGTTCCTTCCAATTCAGGTGCTTGCTCTGAGTACTTCAATACCAGGTTCTTGAACCCCACTATTTAGCCGCTTAGCCGCGCCTAGAAAGCTCCTTCATAGGACTTTGTGCTGAATTCCGGCGGCCTTAGGTCTGACAAGGCAGTTTGCCTTATCAGGACCCGTCTCAAATACTGACTTCACAGGCCGGTCGGCAATCTGCGTTTTTATTGGATCCTTGTATTATATACTCATATATAATACAATTACGTATAATATTATTATGTATAATATAAGCAGCTAATATTAATGTGCAGATTAACATCGGCGCCCAAGGTTGAAGATCTGAGTCCGAGGCTGGTGGAGGCGCTTGCTAGCTTCGAGCGTGCCTACGCCAGGTGGGTAAAGTCGCCTCTCCGAAACACCGGTCTCACTTATGCTCGTATTCGCTTGTTGAGGGTCCTTGACCGCAGTGGGCCGCGAATCATGAGCGCGCTCAGTGATGAGCTCGTTGTGAGCCCCCGCAATGTCACCGTGCTGGTGGACGCCTTGGAAGCCAATGGCCTAGTGCGACGCCGCGCCCACCCTACCGATCGCCGAGCCATGCTCGTCGAACTAACCCCGCAGGGCGTTGAAACCTGCGACGTCATGTATACCGAGCATATTGAAGCTGTTGGGGAGCTGTTCTCTGACCTGTCCGACGCTGATCAGAGAGAGCTGCTGCGTCTCTTGAATCTACTGGGCAGCGGACTCGAACGCCGAGGAGTCGTCTATGAATATCCCAGAAACGAGGTTTAGGCTGGGGCTCCCCTGCGATTAGTGTGGCGGGCCTTGGGATGGATCGAAGAGAACCAGGGCTGGAGATGACCAGAAGATGCAACTAGAGGAGATAGTTCAATGGACCAAAAAAGTAATCGGCCTAGCGGATAAAGTTCAAGTTTTGGAGCGTGGCTCCGAAGAACTGAGCGACCAAGTGGTGAAGGAGTAGATTGACCTTGTCCACCGAGTCGGGGTCCAAAATGAACCCGACAGCGGAACAAAGGTCACCGGCTGGGCTTATCGAGTGCCAGCAGCGGGAGTCCGTTACTACTCCTACCCGTAGTGGTTGAATGCGCATCGGTAGACCCATTCTGTTACCTCGTTCGCTCAATCAGAGGCGAGTAACTCGCAAGGGCGCCCGGGAGGAGAAATGATGAAAGAGGCGATGGCTGCATACAATCAGGCGGTCAAAACTGACCCTCTGAGCGAATGGGCCTACACCCTTCGGGGTAACGCATACCGGCGTCAAGGCCAATACTATTTGGCCATCAAAGACTACGAGGAGGCTATCCGTCTCGCTCCCCAGTTTGTCGAATCTTATGTCGGCCGGGCATTTGCCTACACCCTGCTGACCAGGGACCAAGAGGCGAGGCAGGACGCAGCGCGCGCAGTGGAATTGGGCTTTGATTCCACCATACTTGAAAGGGAAATCGAGGAATTGACGAAAAGGCGTTAATTGGCTGGACGAGTGGAGCGGCAAATCGTCCGTCTCCTGAAGACTCGTTGAAATGGTTGGTGCGGTCTATCCGCAAGATCGACGCCGCGAGGGTCGCCACCAACCCCAGAGAAGTGCCGGGGCTCCACGAGCGACCAGGTGCAACCCAAGTCTAAACATAATCTACATAACGCCGGGAATGGATTATTAAAACCCCAGATCAGCAATGTTGCCTCATGGCTCATACCCTCAGGCAGCACGGGACAGTATAAATTGAATAAGAACACCATGCATTGGAAATTCTGGCAGCAACCCGTTTCCCAGGAATTGCCGCTCCCAGTCAAGACAAACGCGATGTCTCAGTTTGACCTGGCCTCCCAGAGCGTGGACCTAATGCGCTATTCGGAGCAACCTGGACGTTTCGGTGGTAAGAAAGTGCGACGCATCCGAATTTTCGATCCGGCAACGTTCTCGAGCGGGCCCACGGCAATAGCGAGATATCACCAATTCCAGCTCGCATGCAATCGCAAGGCCCTTCTCTTCGAAGGACTTATCGATATAGATGGACAAGTCGTCCTATTCGACCGGCGCTAGCCGATCACGGCCTTTGCGCCCATTGGAGACCCGGCGGCGACGGTCGATTAGATTTTACTGTGGGCTAGCTAGGCCGGCTGGGGTCGGTTGGCAACTTCCCCACCAAGGGGGCGCGGCGTTGTGGGTTGGGTTTCTACCTGCCGTAGGACGAAGGACTAGGGTTGCCAACCCGGCCTAATAACGGAATCAACGAGAACAATCGTCCCCCACGGTGACACTCACAGTGCGGGGAACCAAGAGGAAGGATTCTTGAGGATATACGTGGGAAATCTCCAGCGCGAATTGAACGAGGGGGATGTCAGGGAGCTCTTCAGAAGTCACGGCCAAGTGGGTTCGGTATCCATGATCCGTGACCGTGACACCCGCCGCTCGAAAGGCTTCGCCTTTGTCGAAATGCCTTTGGGTGTTCAAGCAAAAGCAGCCATCAATGCGCTCAACGGACAGATATTTCACCAGCCAACGCGCGCCCTCACTGTCACTGTCAATGAAGGCCATCCTGAAGCTCATCCTAAAGAAGGCCGCAAAGACGAAAAAGGCGGCCACCGACCGAGCCCAACGATTGATAGGCCCAAGCTACTCAAGCGTCCCAGAGGGTGCCGCCGGTAGAAGAGACAAGTGTCGACTATTCCAAGCCTGGTCGGTAAAATAGCAGCGACACGACGCTTCAAGGAACGAAATTTCATCAATCGGCTTGTGGCAAGCTTCGCAACCAAGGAAGTGAGCATCGTACCGAATACATCAAAAACAGAACCCCTGATATCACAGGCGGCCTCGCCTCCGAAACGCCGGTCCTGGTTGTGGTGGTGGCGCAGGACCGGGCCCAAGCATCAAGACTCCGGACCCACTTCTCCACCCCAAGTCAATCAAAGCCCTCAAGTAACTTCCGGCCCCGGAGAGACGGGCACGCACTGGTTTGGCACTCAGGAGGTGAGCTCCGATGTCGCCCGGGCCCTCAGCACACTTGGCTACGAGGAACCCACACCCATTCAGCAAGAGTGCATTTCGCCTCTCTTGGCCAGCCGGGATGTAGTGGGCCAAGCCCTAACCGGCACCGGGAAAACGGCCGCTTTCGGGATTCCCTTGGTGGAACAGGCGGACCCGTCCCAAACCTTCGTTCAAGCGTTGGTCTTGGTCCCGACCCGAGAGTTGGCGAGGCAAGTCCGCGATGAACTGATTCGTCTGGGCCAGTTCCGGCGCATAGGAGTCGTGGCTTGCTACGGAGGACAGCCCATCTCCAAGCAGATTGGCGCGCTTGGCCGTGGGACTCACATAGTTGTGGGTACCCCCGGCCGGGTGCTGGACCATCTGAGGCGAGGAACTCTGCGATTGGAAACTCTTCGCACAGTGGTATTGGACGAGGCCGATGAGATGCTAGACATCGGCTTCCTGCCGGATATTGAGCGGATTCTGGCCCAAACGCCCAAGAAACGGCAGACCGCCCTCTTCTCCGCCACCATACCCTCCCCTATCCGGGGTGTTGTCGTTCGCCATATGCAGTCCCCTATGTGGATACGAATAGGGCGTGAGATTGAGACTGCTCCCCACGTATCCCAACTGTACTTCGAGGTACCGGAACAAGACCGGGTGCGTACGCTCGTTAGGCTGCTAACAACCCAGGTGAACGGAGGGAAGGCCCTCATGTTCCGAAGGACCAAAGTTGGAGTGGATAAGTTGGTTTTAGCGCTGCAGCGGCAGGGCGTTGCCGTGGCAGGGATCCACGGTGGCATGGTCCAGGCGCAACGAAACGCAGCGATGCGGTCCTTTCACGCCGGAGGACTAAAGGTGCTAGTGGCTACCAATGTAGCTGCTCGAGGTCTGGATATTCCGGAGGTCTCTCACGTTGTCAACTACGACATGCCTCAGAGCTTGGAAGAGTACGTCCACCGAATCGGAAGAACTGCCCGCATGGGACGCGACGGAACAGCCATTACATTCGTCACAGAATGGGATTTCCCAATGCTGGACATCTTGCTGGCCAGCCTGTCTGGTGAGCTAAAACAAGGGACACTGTCTCCCTAACATGTCGCTGAACAGGGCGTCTAAAGCCTCAGGCTCAGTCTAGAAACGTGGCCGGAAACTGGCTTCAGCCGGGTGGTCAGCTATACTTGAGCCATCAAGAAATAGCGAGGGCTTGAGCATGCTGGGAGAGCGGTCGGACCAGAGGGGCCTCTGGGAAGCAGACCGGTTGTATCTGGACCACGTGGGGCGGGACACCTTCTACGGTCTGCTGGCCTCGCTGCGGGGCCGCCTGTTCCGGGACCCCGATTTCGCCGGGTTCTACTGCGCCGACAACGGCCGGGACAGCGTGCCGCCCAGCCTGCTGGCGACGGCGCTCCTGCTCCAGTCCCACGACAAGGTGAGCGACGCTGAGGCCAAGGCCCGGGCCGACTTCGACATCCGGTGGAAGGTGGCCTTGGGGATTGAGGTGGAAGACCGTCCCTTCGCCAAGAGCACGCTGCAGGTGTTCCGCGCCCAGCTGATACTGCACGGCAAGGTGCGGGAGGTGTTCGAGTCCAGCCTGCGTTTGGCCCGGGAGTCGGGGTATCTGAAAGGGCGCGGGATGCGGGTGGCGTTGGACACGACCAACATCCTGGGCCGTGGCGCGGTGAAGGACACCTACAATCTGTTGGCGGACGGGATCGTCAAGCTGTTGCGGGCGCTGGCGGCAGTGGAGAAGTCCAGCGTCAAAGAATGGGCCAAGGCCCGGGGATATGAGCGGTACCTGGGTTCCAGCGTGAAGGGTGAGTCGGCCATCGACTGGAGCGACAAACGGGCGCGGCAGGCCCTGCTGGCCGAGATTGTGAGAGACGCCGACCGGTTGTTGGAGTTGTCGCGGCAGGCGCAGAGGGAATTGGGGGAGGATAGCGCTGAGCGGCAGCAGATAGTGGCGGCGGCGGAACTGCTGGGGCAGTTGCTGCTCCAGGACGTGGAGCGGACCGATGACGGAGTGAATCTCAAGGACGGGGTGAGCCGGGACCGGATGATGTCGGTGCATGACCCGGAGATGCGCCACGGCCACAAGAGCAGCAGTAGACGGTTCGACGGACACAAGGCGGCCATCGTGGTGGACACCGACTCCCAGCTGATCACCGCGGTGGAGGTATTGCCCGGCAACGCTCCGGACAACCTGGGATCGCTGGAATTGGTGGAGCAGAGCGAGGCCAACACCGGTGTGCCGGTGGAGGAAGCCATGGGCGACGCCGCCTATGGGGATGGCGATACCAGGCAGGCATTCGCCGATGCGGGACGCCGGTTGGTGGCCAGAGTGCCGGGACGGCCCGACCGGAAGCACTTTCCGAAAGAGGACTTCCATATTGACCTGGCCGCGGGCAGTTGCACCTGTCCCGCCGGACAGGTTACCCACACCATCGTGCCGGCGGGAAAGCGGACGGGTCGCACAGGGCGGGTCCACCGCTTGCAGGCCTTCCAGTTCGACGGGGCCGAATGTCGGACATGTCCACTGCGGTCCCAGTGCATCGCAGCCAAGGGGAGTAGGGGGCGGCGGGTGCTGATCCATCCCCAGGAAGCCCTGCTGCAGCAGGCCCGAGCGTTGCAGCAAAGCACTCATTATGACGAATATCGAGTGCGCCGAGTGGTGGTGGAACACCGGTTGGCCCGGCTGGTCCAGTTGGGCATTCGCCAGTCCCGCTATTTCGGCAGGGTCAAGACGCGATTCCAGCTGTATCTGGCTGCCACGGTAGCCAACCTGACCCTGGTGGCCGGGAAACTCGGGCGGTCGGGCCGTACCGGTGGCGGCGCAACAGGCCGCAGCGTCGTCCTCAATATTGTCCCCTTTGTTGTCGCCCATGCTGCGGCCAATTTCTGCGCGGTCCGGCTCGGACAACTGTGGTCCGTGATCCTGCTCACGTCGGCTTTATTGCCCAAATCCCCCTACCCAACCAGGACTTTTCGGCCCGGTTTCTAGCCGCCCGGTCTACCTACGAACGACGATATCCCTAAGTTTCTGCGACCCACGTGGACCGTGGCAATTAACACCGCCAGTCTGTGATTCCGGGGGAGTCCGACTCTCCCTAGTCCCCCCGTCCAATGATCGAGGTTCTTCTTAGTTGAGCAACTCGCCAGGATTACGGGAGGTGAGCTCCTTGGCGCCGTTATCGTTACGAGAACTCACACCTCAAAGTCCTCCGTCCTCAACGGTAATCCACTGGCTTAGGCGGCTCTTGGTCTACTTCTCCCGCCCTTCGGCATCATGGACGCGCGGGTGGTCTACCTCCAGCTCAGTCGGCCCAACGGCGAGAATTGTTTGAGTTGGGTCATTACGTGAGCGCTGGCTAAATTGACGCAGTCGGGGAGCATCTCAAGCGTTGTATGGTCGAAGAAGGAATTGCCGCGTGCATCGAGGAGAACAAGTTAGACAAATAATCTTTTGAGAGACTTGAGGTGGACCCAGGAAATTGGACAGGTGGTCAAGTGAGGGTCCCGCTCTTAAACTAGATGCAGCGTTGGCTTTCAGGAAGAGTCGGACATGAAGAAACGGAGGAAGCACAGCCGGGCGAAGCGGCGGGAGACGGTGGAGCTGAGGCATCCTTCCCTATCGCCAGTACGCCAGTGCGCCGTGTCAGGCATCAGCTGCTCCAGTCTATTCCACCGGCCCGAAAGGACTCAGGAAGAGGACTTTTCCCTGATGGGTATGATCGACCGGCAGTACCGGTCCTCTAGGAGCCTGTCCAAAGATTCGATCTCGAATACTATAATCGTTGGTAATCGGTTTGGCGTTTACTAAATAGACCTACATATGAACCAATAGCGTTGCTGTAAAAGCTATCATCGCCGATATGCGTTGCCATCATTAAATATCGGACACCCTCCTAGTATTACAACGACGGTTGGCATGATAGGATGACGGAGTAGTTGGGGAAGGCTTGGGCAGGTGAGGCGGGGAAGTGGATGCTGCGGCTTTTGAGCAAGTGTACGGGGCCTTTCAGGATTTTCACGCTTACTTCGCTCCGCTGTTTGGCCGCAGGGAGGCGCGGGACCACAGCCGTCATTATCTCCAGGCTCTGCTGGTGCAATCCGGGGAGCGGCGCAACGCCGAGAATCTGTCGGAGACGGTTCCGGCGTCAGCCAGGGTGATGCAGCGGTTTCTCACCGAATCGCCTTGGGATGATGACGCGGTGATTGGCCGGTTGCAGGAGTACTTATCGCCCAGGTTGGGACACCCGGAGGCGGTGCGGGTGCTGGACGGCAGCGACTTCCCCAAGCAGGGCGGGAAGTCGGCGGGAGTGGCCCGGCAGTACTGCGGGAGATTGGGCAAGGTGGCCAACTGCCAGGCGGGGGATGTTCCTGGCTTACGTCAGCCCGCAGGGGCGGGCCCTGGTGGACAAACGGCTTTATCTGCCGGAGAGCTGGACCTCGGACAAAGACCGGTGCGCAGCGGCGAGGGTTCCGGAGGAGAGGCGGGGCTACCGGTCGAAGACCCAATTGGCGCTGGAGATGCTGGAGAAGGCCTTGGAGCGGGGGCATCTGAGGGCGGGATAGGTCGCGGCGGACGACGCCTTCGGGATGTCGCCGTCCTTCCGGGAGGGACTGGCGGCCATGGGGATGCGGTACGTGCTGGACGTTCCCGGCGGCGCCACGGTCTGGCCGCCGGAGCCAGCCTGGGCCAGTCCGGCATATCAAGACCGGGGGCGTCCCCGTAAGCCTAGGCGGGCAGCGGCGCACCATGACGGAGCGCGGTGATGAATTGCCGGAGGGGGCCTGGCGGGAGATAACGGTGGCCGAGGGAAGCCAGGGTGTCCCCGCGGCTACCTGTTCAGCGCTCAGAGGGTGCGTCCAACCAGCAGGCGGAAGCCCGGCGAAATCCACTGGGCCATTTACCGCCGGAATCTGGACGGCGGCGAACCCCGCTACTACCTGTCCAACGCTCCGGAGGATACCCCATTAGAGACCCTGGCATACGTGGGAGGCTCAAGGTGGCGCATAGAAACGGAGTTCGAGACGGAGAAGAGCGACGTGGGGCTGGACGAGTATGAGACCCGCACCTGGACGGGATGGCATCATCACGTCGCCCTGTGTCTGCTGGACGGAACGTTTCTGTTGAGCCTGCAACAGGCTTGGGGGGAAAAAGATGCCCCGGATCACCCGGCCCCAAGTCTACCGGGTGGTGGGGGAAATGCTGCCCCGGGAACGGTTCGGGCCGAATGAGCTGCTGCGCTGGCTGGAGGAGACGCAAGAATGCAACGAACGGACCAGACGCTCCCATGCCAAGCGCCGAGCCGCACTTCGTGCATCGCCGGACATCCCTCCTTGAACCGTCGTTGTAATACTAGTGTGCGACATCGTTTATGCGGAGCTGGTGACTGCCTTTAGAGACCGCGCCCTTTTGGACCAAGTGCTCCGAGAGATCGGTATCAACAATTCCCCGGTCAACACCCCCATCGCATATGAGGCCGGTTTGCGTTGGCGCTAATATAGGGATTCGGGTGGACCCAGAGAGCGCATCATATCGGACTTCCTCATAGGCGCCCACGCATTGGCTGCCGCCGATGTCTTCCTGACAAGAGATAGAGGGTTCTATTCGACGTATTTCCCGGAATTGAAGGGAGCGGGGGAGTATTCCGAACCCTAACCGCCATCCTGAATTGGGAAAGGATTCTGTCTTTGTCACCCATACCCCGGTTTGATAGAATTAGGCCAGTATTCGGATAGCAATGGGAGGAGAGGATTAGAATGGCCCTCCACTTTGACGGCGAAGTCAAGATCACCAAGATCAACATGGGTCCCTTCGACAATAACGGCTACATCGTTACCTGCCCGGACACAAACGAGGGAATCATCATCGATACCCCCGCCGAACCTGAAAAGTTGCTGGGCGCTGTCGGAGACGTCAGCATCAAGTACGTCCTTATCACGCACAACCACCAGGACCACCTGTTGGGTTTCGACGAGATTACCGGCGCGGTCGCGGCGCCGGTTGGCATCGGCGGCCCGGACGCCCACGCCCTGCCCAAGAGCCCCGAAGTAAATCTGGCAGACGGCCAGGTAATCAAGTTTGGAAACCAGGAAATCACCATGCTGGCGACGCCGGGCCATACGGACGGCGCAACTTGCATGTTGATAGGGAAGCACCTTTTCTCCGGCGACACCCTGTTTCCAGGCGGACCCGGCAAGACCCGCAGCCCCGAGGCTCTGACCCAGATCATCGACAGCATCACCCGCAAGCTGCTGACGCTGCCCGATGACACCGCCGTTTACCCTGGTCACGGCATCGACACCAGCATCGGCGAGGCTCGCCGTCAGTACCATGACTTCGCCTCACGGTCCCACCCCGCGGACCTGTGCGGTGACGTCGAATGGCTGAAGAGCTAGGCCCTTTCACCACCGGGCTATAATCGGATTCATCGGATTCAATCGGACACCGGGGAGTGGTTCGCCGCTCCCCGGTTTAGGCGTTTAAGGGGCGTCTCGGCTCCCGGCGCGGTCCCCGCATTGAGGTAGGAATGTTCCAGCGGTCCGTTTTGGACAACCAACTCCGCATCCTTAGCTCCCAAATGTCCCATACCCAGTCGGTGTCTATTACCATCTGCGTGGGCGCGGGCTCGCGTTACGAGTCTCCGGACCTGGCCGGTGTGTCTCATTTCATCGAGCACCTGCCGTTCAAGGGTACGAAGTCCTGGCCAACCGCGAGAGATGTCAGCGAGGCCATCGAAGGAGTGGGCGGCGTGATGAACGCCAGCACCGACCGGGAGATGACGGTTTTCTGGTGCAAGGTGGCGCGTCCCCACTTCAAGACTGCCATGGGCGTGATGCTGGATATGCTTCTAAACCCCATTCTCGACGCCGAGGAACTGGAGAAGGAGCGGGAGATCATCCAGGAAGAGTTGCGGATGACCTATGACCACCCGACCTACCGGGTCGACCTGCTGATCGACGAGGCTCTGTGGCCCGACCAGGCCATGGGCCGTGATGTGGGTGGGACGCCAGAGACGGTCGAACAGATCTCCAGGGACAGCATTTGGAAGTACATGCAGCAGCAATACAACCCCGCCAATACGGTGGTCGCGGTTGCGGGCAACATCGACCACGAGGAAGTTGTGGACCAGGTCGGCAAGGCAACCGGGGCCTGGCAGCCCAGGGAGATCCTGGACTGGGAGCCGGCGACCGGCGAGCAGACCGAGCCGGTGGTGAAAGTTGAGAACCGGCGCACCGACCAGACCCACTTGTGCCTGGCCCTGCCGGGAGTTGCCTTGGAGGACCCAGACAGGTTCAATCTTGCCCTCCTGAACGTGATCCTGGGGGACGGGATGAGCAGCCGGTTGTTCCTGACCCTGCGTGAGGAGATGGGCCTGGCTTACGACGTCAACAGCACCATCCATCATTTCCGGGACTGCGGGTCGTTGATTGTGTACTGCGGAGTAGAGCCGAAGAAGAGCCGGGAAACGCTCAAGAGCGTGCTCCACGAACTCCACAGCATGTACGCCGCGCCCCCGGAGCGGGAGCTTTCCAAGGCCAAGGAGTACACCAAGGGCCGGCTGCTGCTGCGGATGGAGGACTCACGCGCGGTTTCGGGGTGGCTTGCCAGCCAGGAGATGTTGCAGGGGAGCGTTGCGACCCCCGACCAGGTGGTGGCGAAGATCGACGCGGTCACCCCTGACGACGTGGCCCGCGTGGCCCATCGCCTCTTCCAGCCGGAACAGCTCCGGCTTGCGGTAGTCGGCCCACACCGTAGCGAACAGCAGTTCTTGAAGCTGATGCACTTCTAACCACGCTTCACTTATTATCATCCTGAGGTGTTCTGGACCGAATCAGCAGTCCGGCTGTACTGGGAAGGAGAAAAATGGTAACGGCAAACGACCGGCTAGACCGGATAGAGATCACGGTTTCGGGTTTGTCAGACACGGTGTCCCGGTTGGACGATTCAGTAACAGCGCTGTCAGACAGGGTTACCCGAATAGACGGTTCCGTAGCGGAGCTTGCCAGCAGTATGTCCGGGATGGACACTCGGATGACGGGGCTCGACACTCGGATGACGGGGCTTGAGACGCGAATGTCCGGGCTGGAGAATCGCATGTCCGGGATGGAGGGTCTCCTGACCGGAGTGGATACTCGGATAACCAACGTTGAGAATAGGTTTACCGGCCTGGAAACCCGCCTGACCATTATGTGGGCGTCGATTGGCAGCATGTGGGTTGTAACCATGCTGGGTGTATTGGCGGGGTTGTTCTTCAAGTAATTCGGTAGCGGTATGGTATCCAAGACCCCTGACAGATCCAAGGAGACTCAGGCTCCCGGAGGATAGATGGACCCTACTCAGGCGATTGAAGTGGACAGCCTGGAGGAAGCTCACGAGGCGATGTACCGGCTGGGCTGGACCGACGGCCTGCCGGTAATTCCGCCGACCCCGAGGCTGGTGGAAGCGGGTCTAGAATACCTGCAACGGGACCCGCAGGAGGTAATCGGCGAGGTGCCGCCCAAGAACCGCATGGCCACGGTGGAAAAGGTGGTGGTCAACTCGGTTATGGCCGGATGCCTGCCCGAATACATCCCGGTGGTCATAGCCGCCCTGGAAGGAATGTTGGATGACTCCTTCAATTTGAACGGCATCCAGGCGACCACCAATTGCATCAGCCCACTGGCCATCGTCACCGGCCCCGTGGTGGACAAGCTGGGGTTCAACGCCGGGGACAACACTTTCGGCGGAGGTTCCAGGGCCAACGCCGCCGTGGGCCGGGCGATTCGGCTGATCCTGTGGAACATCGGCGGCGGATATGCCGGCGAGATCGACCGGGCCACCCTGGGACATCCGGGCAAGTACACTTACTGCATCGCCGAGAACAGCCAGGACAGCCCCTGGGATGCGATTCACGAGGAGCGCGGATTCCCGGCGGACACTTCATGTGTCACCGTGTTCGCTTGCGAAGCGCCCCACCACATCGCCACAGGCTCAGGCTATGTGCTGACGGGAGGGGATATCCTTGCCGTGCTGGCCGATTCCACCGCGACCGCCGGAGCCGCGACCATGAACGGCGGCGGCCAGGCGCTTCTTATTCTCGGCCCGATGACAGCCCAAAAGCTGGACTCTGACGGTTACGGCAAGCGGGAAATTCGGGAAGAGATTCAACGGCTTGCCACCAAGCCGGTCAAACTCATGAATTCCAATAAGTTCCTGAACCCGGAACACCCGTTTCACTGGGCAAGGTTGGTCGATCCCACAGACGAAGACGCGCTGATTCCCGTAATTCGGGAACCGGAAGACTTGCTGTTGATGGTCGCGGGAGGCTGGGGCTCGGGCTCCGGGTTCAACGCGGTCTGCCACGGCTGGATGCAGGCGGGAGGGTTGGCCCAAACCAGGCCCATCCACTGGCCCGGAGGGCATGAACCCACGGTGTAATCTCGAGTCCGCGCGGGCAGGTACGAGCCGGCAGCCGCCGTGCCGAGTCCACATTTGCCGAGACCCGCTTGAGGAGTTTCTAATGACCAAGATCAGACTTTACAGCCCCGTCGGCGAAGAAGCGCCACATGCCGAAGGGATCGTGCCACTCAAGGACCCCCGAGGAAGCCGGGTAGCTTTCCTGTTCAACGGGCACGTGTCCGTGATCCCGTTCTGGCGACACCTGGAGGAAGAGCTGAAGCTCGCCTGTGAGCCCGCCGACACGGTTACCTTCGTCAAACCCAACACCTTCGCCCCGGCTGGCGCGTCGACCATCCAGGAATTGTCACAGGCGGATTTGGCCCTGGTTGGCGTCTGCGCTTGAGGCTCCTGCACTTCCGGCTCCGTGCGAGACGGGATAAGCCTGGAGCGGTCGGGAGTCCCCGCGGTGGTGATCTCCCACGATGTGTTTGAAAGGGCTGCCAGGGCCCAGTCCAACGCCCTGGGACTTCCGGAACTGCGGCTGATCGTCTACTCTCAGCCCAAGGGCGAGGAAGAAGAGTTGGAGGGCGCGGAATCCGCCCGGCAGGTGGTCAGCCAATTGGTGGATATGGTCCGGGAGACCGACGTTTAGCGTACTGGGTGCGTCCGATGCCTGTTTCGTCTACGGGGTTCTTTGGCCCTTGTCTACAGGGCTGAAGCGTCGAATTCGGGCACCACGGGATTAGCGAGCACGCCGATTGCGGGGATGTGGATCTCCACGAGGTCGCCGGGCTTCATAGCTCTGGTCACGCCGGTGGTCCCAGAAAATACCAGGTCCCCGGGCCGAAGGGTCACCTGCTGGCTGATGTAGCTGACTATCTCCGCGAAGGAAAACAGCATATCCGCGGTATGGGCGCGTTGCACTTCCTCACCGTTGAGACAGACCATGACTTCCAGGTTTTGCGGGTCAAGGTCGGTCTCGATCCAGGGGCCGACGGGGGCGAACGAATCGGACCCTTTGGCCCGCCAGAAAGTGGAGTCCTTCCCCTGCCAGGTGCGGTCGCTGACGTCGTTGCCACAGGTGTACCCCAGGATCATTCGGGGAGCCTGGGCGGGAGTAACCCGGCGGCAGTTCTTGCCGATCACCGCCACCGCCTCGCCTTCGTAATGCACGTCTCCGCTGGAGTCCCTGGGGATAATAATGGGGTCCTGGTGGCCTGTGAGGGCGTTCCGGCTCTTGTGCCACGGCTCGGGGTGATTGGGAGTGGAAGGGTTGCTTTCGCCCAGGACAGAGGCGGCGAATTGGGCATGGTCGGCGAAGTTAAGGCCCGGTCCCCACATGTTGGCGGGGTCCGTTGGCGGCAGTAATTTGACATCTCCCAGGGGATACCGGATGTCGGTCAACCGGAACCGGGTATAGATGCTGCCTCTGATTTCGACCATTTCTTCCCCCATAACCACGCCGTAGGCGGTCCGCCGGGCCACACGAAAACGAGCGATCTTCATTCCACACTTCTCCAGGGACATGGTTTTGGGGACATTTGGCCGCGATTGTAACCGGTCTCCCGACCTCCCGCAATGGCAATTCGCATAAGACCCACGGTTGTTCTGAACTTGTGATAGGGGATAGTATTAGGGGGCTCGCCAGACTTGAAACCGTCCCATGAACGAAGGAGTTAGCCTGTGAAACTCGGACTATTCATTAACAACCAATACCTGCCCGGAGAGTCTATGTCCGAGAAGATTCAGAACAGCGTCGAGCAGGTGCGGGCGGCCCGCGAGGCGGGTTTCGATCTGATTTGTACGGGGCAACATTACCTGGCGACTCCCTTCCAGATGAGTACGACCCTGCCGCTCTTGGCCAGGCTCGCCGCCGAGGCCGGAGAGATGCAGGTCGCCGCTACGGTGATTCTGGTGCCCCTGCACAACCCGGTGGATATGGCGGAGAGCATAGCTACTATGGACGCGATCTGCGGCGGCAGGTTCGTGTTTGGCATAGGACTGGGTTACCGTGACGAAGAATATACCGCCTTCGGAATGCACCGCAGGGAACGGGTGGGCCGTCTAAGGGAGGCTCTCGAGGTGATGAAGCTCCTCTGGACCGACGAAGAAGTGGAGTTCAAGGGGAAATACTACGAGGTGCCGCGCATCAGGCCCTCAACGCTGCCGGTGCAAAAGCCGCACCCGCATATCTGGGTTGCCGCCAATGGCGACATCGCCATCCGCCGCGCCGCCCGTTGGGGCTACCCGTGGCTGATTAACCCCCACGCCACGGTCCCGATGGTGGCGGAACAGTTCTCCCGCTACCAGGAAGAGTTGGTCCGGGCAGGCCAGCCCACGCCCCCGGCGCTGCCCATGATGCGCGAGGTATATGTTGCCCAGGACAGAGAGCAGGCGTTTGTGGAGAGCCAGCCATATCTGGAGGGAAAGTACGCGGCCTATGCGGCCTGGGGCCAGGACAAGGAGTTGCCTGGAGGGGAGTCTTTCAGTGTGCCCTATGCTGACCTTGCCAGGGATAGGTTCATTCTCGGATCAGCGGAGGACCTCGTTCAGGAGATCAGGCGTTACGAGGACCAACTGGGCGTCAATCAGCTTATCTTTCGCATGCAGTGGCCGGGCATGGAACACGAGAAGCTGATGCGTGAGATCGACATCATGGGCCGGGACGTGATCCCTCAAATCAAGGCGGAGTCCTCTTAACCCTAAGCGCCTCGACGGACAAGAAACACCCCTCGCGGATGATATGCCATGCGATGCGCCGACCGGGAATAGGGCCGGTCACCTGAATTGTGTGTCAGCAGGGGCTTTTAGGTCCAAGTACGGCCAATCAGTACCGCACCGGTCGAGTACATAAACCCCACTTTCGGAAAAGGGGGGTCTGGGGGGATTTCCCCGGTGCCGGGTAGGACCGCTGAAGTGAACGTGCGCCTGGAAAGAGACCAGTCCTTACGATTCGTGAAATAGAACAGGGGTAATTATTCTCGATTCTCGTGAACTTAGACCCGAGCAAGGGATAAATCCCCCGTAGTCCCCCTTTTCCGAAAGAGGGAGAATGGTCTTATGGACGGACAATTAAAAGACCCTGTGCGTGTCGGGAAGTTGGCGGGAAGTCCGGTGGATGACGTGGTAAACTATGGGCTGCTCAGCGTGCGGCTCAACCGGCTGCTCGACGATAGGAGAAGGCGAATACCATGGTCCCTCCCGGAGACATCGGCCCGATACCAATCTGGATTGTTGTTTATCTCGGCCTCCTGGTTGCAGGCGCAATAGCCAGTTACGTCCTATACCGGCGGGTGGTCTGGTTGGTCCTGCAGGGGCGGTCCACCCCCCGCTTCGACCGGCCCTTCGAGCGGCTAAAAGGCGCGGCCCTGATAGTCCTGGGCCAACGCCGGGTCCTTCAGCGCGTACCCCAAAGGGACTGGGCTGGAATAGGGCACGCCCTGATATTTTGGGGGTTTCTCTCGTTCACACTTAGCTACGTTATCTTCATCTTCGGAGCCTCGATCTGGTCCCATTTCCCGGAATGGCTGCTGACCCCCCTGGGAGTAAGGGTCTATAGCACCTACCTCGACCTACTGGCCGCGCTGCTTCTAGTTCTGCTGGCCTGGGCGCTTCTCCGCCGCTGGGTGGTGCGGCCGCACCGGCTCAGCTTCGATCTTACCCGGAACGTGGACTCGGTTATCATTGTTGCCATGATCGCCGGGCTGATGGTGTCCACGCTTCTGACTCACGCGTTTCACGTGGCTGAAGGAGGCGCCGGGCCGGAGGCGAAAGTATTCATCGGCCAGGCCCTAGGGAACCTGTTCTCGGGTATTGGCGTCAGCCAAGGGGTGGCCAGCATCCTCCAGGGCGTTTTCTGGTGGCTACACGTGGCCATCATCCTGGGGTTCACGGTGTACATCCCCTTTTCCAAGCACATGCACATGATTGCCGCGCCGGCGAACGCCTTCTTCCGAAACCTGGATAGCCGGGGGGCTCTCGAACCCATCGAACTAGAGACGGCGGAACGGTTCGGAGCGGGCCGGGTCCAGGACCTTACCTGGAAACAGCTTCTCGACGGCTATGCCTGCGCCGTGTGCGGACGCTGCACCGCTGCCTGTCCCGCCAACTTGACCGGGAAAGTCCTCTCCCCGATGCACATCGTGGAAAACCTCAAAGATCACATGATCGCCATTGGGCATCAGGGTGAGCGCAACCCGGAACACGTGGAGCCGGTTCCCCTGGTCGGCGGCGCAATTCCGGAGCAGGCCATCTGGGACTGTCTTTCCTGCGGTGCGTGCATGGAAGAATGCCCGGTCGTCGTGGAGCATGTCCCGACGATTCTGGATATGCGCCGGTATCTGGTGCTGGAAGAATCCAGGATTCCCGAAACTGCGATGAACGCCCTGCTCAGCTTGGAGCAGCGGGGACACCCGTGGCGCGGCACCCAGTATTCCCGGACCGACTGGGCCGAGGGGCTTAATGTTCCGACGCTAGCTGAAAAGCCCGATGCCGAAGTGTTGTTCTGGGTGGGTTGCACCGGAGCCCTGGAGCAGCGCAGCCAGGGCGTGGCCCGCTCAATGGTGAAGGTGCTCAAGTCCGCAGGTGTGGACTTCGCCATCCTGGGTGACGAGGAGTCCTGCACAGGGGACCCGGCGCGGCGGATGGGGAATGAGTACCTGTTTCAGATTCTCGCGGGCCAGGCGATCGAAACGCTGAACACCTACGGCGTCAAGAAGATCGTCACCATATGCCCGCATTGCTTCAACACGATGCGCAACGAGTACCCACAGTTCGGCGGCGACTACGAAGTGCTGCATTACAGCCAATTCGTGGACGAATTGGTGTCCCGGGGCAAAGTGAAGCCCGTGAAGATGATGAACGTCTCAGTCGCGTATCACGACTCCTGTTACCTGGGGCGGCACAACGGCATTTACGACCAGCCGCGGAACATTGCCCGGGCGGTCCCTGGGCTCACCCTAGTGGAGATGGAGCCTCGGTGCCGGGAACGCGGCTTCTGCTGCGGAGCCGGCGGAGGACACATGTGGTTGGAGGAAAGCGGCGGAACCCGGGTCAACCACGTGCGGACCGGCCACTTCCTGGAAACCGGGGCGAACACAGTTGGCGTTTCCTGTCCCTTCTGCCTGCAGATGTTGACCGAGGGCATCCAGGCCAGCGGGAAGGACGGGGAGAACGAGGCCCGCGATTTGCTGGAAATCCTGGCGGACAGTCTAGAAGACTAAGGGGGCGAGACGATGCCGGCGGATGAACTGACCGTCGCACAGAAGTGCGGTGTCTGCGGCGCGGAAGTGGGCACATTCACCGTGAAAAAAGACAACATGATGCTCATGACAAGCGATACGGTATGGTGCCCGGCGTGCCAGGCGGATAGGCCGGAAGTCAGAGAACTGGCAGGGCGTTTGCGGGCCATCGAGGATGAGATTAAGACCTACGCCGCCAACTTGCCGGTGGATACATCAGCCTGACCATGGCTTAGTTGTGCTGGCCCCCTCATTCCGTTCCTCCGAACTATCATCTGACTGATCCAAAGTGGAAGTCCAGACCCTGAGGCGCGTAGTCATCGTTGTCGGGGCCGTCGCGCTCATCCTCGGGTAGTGATGTTGGTCTCCGGTAAACTACCTCTCCAGCTACCTTTCTTTGGAAGGCTTCCGGGTGATCAGCCGCTCGGAAGGAACAGGTAAACGCTGTTCCTTCCGATAGCCACGATGGCGCTGCTGAACCTGGTCATTACGGTGGTGGCGAACGTGGTCCTCCGGTTCTTTCGCTGATCCATAGGACTCGCCGCGGTTTTTATGCACATCGAGATGAACGGCTTCCTCTCCGCCGCCAAGGAAAAATCATGGCGGGTTGGGCGCTTCCGGATAGCAGTTGGGAGCGGCGTATTCCTGGTCGTTTTGATAGTGTTGGTGGTAGTCTCGTTGGTGTTCTGGGCACAAATCGAAAAGCGGTTCGTCTTCTATCCCGATTCCCATCTTGTGGCCTCGCCGGGCCAGTTGGGCTTGGCGTACGAGGAAGTGTTCTTCGAGACTGAAGACGGCCTGACCCTTCACGGATGGTTCGTACCGGGATCAGGGGAGGTCACTTGGCTGTGGTTTCACGGCAACGGGGGTAATATCAGTCACCGCCTGGATGAGGTCGCACTGTTTCACCACCGGCTGGGCGTGAAACAGTTCATCTTTGATTACAGGGGTTATGGCAAGAGCGCGGGGAAGCCCACTGAGCGGGGCACCTACACCGATGCCAGGGCCGCCTTGTCTTACCTGCAAGCGCGGGGCGACTTGAACAGGGACAAGATGGTGTTCTTCGGCAGGTCGTTAGGCACGGCGGTTGCGGTGGAGTTGGCCACGGCGCAAGAGCCGATGGCCCTGGTCCTGGTGGCCCCATTCACCTCGGTAAGCAACATGGCCCGTATCGTCTTCCCGATTGCGCCGCTCCACCGTCTTGTCAGGGGCAGGTACGATTCCCTGGAGCGCATAGCGGGCATCAGGGCTCCGTTGCTTGTCGTGCACGGGGACAGGGACCAGACGATCCCGCTAACGGAGGCCCGCCGATTATTCGACGCCGCCAACGAGCCCAAGCGATTCCTGGTCTTGCTTGGCTCTGGACACAACGATACCTACATCGCGGGAGGGCGCGTCTACTGGGATGCGATGGAAGACTTCCTGAATTTCGTATCTAATGGCGACGTGCCGGATTACGACCTGCCAAGCCGGTAGGCTAAACACCGGAAATCATCTCTATCTGGTAATCGAGAAGCTGGATGTCGGGCCGGCTGCCTTCGATGAAATCGGCGACCCTAGATATGGTCTGTTCCACGTGGCCGGGGTCACTGCTGAGGCAGCAAATTCCAAGAGTGAGCCTTTGCCACATGTCTCCGTCGTCCATCTCGGCCACGGCGACGTTGAACTGGTTGCGGACTCGCGCCGCCACCGACCGGGCCACTTGCCGCCTGCCCTTCAGGCTGTGGCTATCTGGCAGGTACAGTTCCATACGGCAGAATCCGATATGCATCCTACGGCTCCGGACGGGCCAAGTTGGTCAGCCCTCCAAGTGGCTGCGGTGGAGACAGCATAGTTACGATTTCCTCAGTATGTTCTAATGCGGGAGGGCTGTTCTTGAAGATCGGAGGGTTTCAGATTTGTAACTCGCGAATATTTTCACAATTCCCTTGACGCAACAACGCGGTCATTATAGATTATAGACGCCACTGGTCGATACGTAACATTCGCATACACATGGTCTGGCGCTTCAGCTTTTGAGTGTGGCTGGCATTCGGGCTCCGTACAAAGACCGTGACCGCGTACTACCAGGAGTTTATGGCTTCTGACTCTTACCCACCTCCACAGGACCGGTCCGAGGCGCCGGAAGTGGTTGTCGCGCGTCTCCCGCAATACGTACGCATCCTCAGCCGCCTGATGCAGGAAGGCGCTCAAGTAGTAAGCTCCCAGCAACTCGGTGAAAAACTCCAGGTCACTCCGGCCCAAATCAGGAAGGACCTCAGCTATTTTGGCCGATTTGGGAAGCAGGGCAGAGGTTATAGCGTTACGCACCTGTTGGGCCGGCTCAAGCAGATCCTCGGCCTGAACTCCTATTGGAACGTAGCGGTGGTGGGCGTGGGACGCCTTGGCCGGGCGATTCTCAGCTACCCCGGTTTCACTCCCGACGGGTTCCACCTTGTGGCGGCATTTGATTCCAACCCCAACGTCGTGGGACAAGAGGTTGCCGGTTTAGAGGTTCTCCCCATGAAGCAGCTCGACCGGGAGGTGCGCGGCCGGAACATCTCAATCGCAATCGTGGCGGTCCCAACCGACCACACCCAGGAAGTGGTTGACCGTTTGGTAGAATGCGGGGTGAGAGCGGTCTTGAACTACGCTCCCATCAGTCCCCAGGTCATCGAGGGTGTAAAGATACGGAACATCGACCCCGTGTTGTCCCTGCAGTCGATGACCTACTACCTGACGGACGGCAACGAAGAATAGCGCTTCCGGCCGAGTGGGTTAGGCGGTAGTTCCGGCCCCTGGAGCCTGCTGTTGGCCCCGCGTCCTGCGTCTCCGAGAAACGTTTAAGCGCACCTGCGCCCGTCGCATAGACGTCACAGCCCGCTCCAACTGCATATCTGTCGTATGGCTAGAGATTCGCTCCTGGGCCCGCGCCACTGCTTCCTGGGCTCGCGCCTCATCGATCTCGTCCGAACGTTCGCAGGCGTCGGCAAGGATGGTCACCTTGTTGCCCATGACCTCCATGAACCCGCCGGTGACGGCCAGGAAAGTCTCCTCGCCGTCCTTTCGTACCAACACTTCACCGGGTTGCAGGACCGTCATCAGTGGGGCGTGATGAGGGAGAATTCCTAGCTGGCCGTCTACGCCAGGGGCCACGACCACATCAACCTCGTCGCTGTAGACCTGCCTCTCGGCGCTGATTATCTCCAACTGCATCGTCGCCAACGGTAATACTCCTCAGTTAAGCCGCAACGGCGGTCTGGGCGGCCTTCTCAATCGCTTCGTCGATGCTTCCGACCATGTAGAAGGCTTGCTCCGGCAGATCGTCGTACTTGCCGTCCAGAATTTCGCTGAACCCGCGGACCGTCTCCCGCACCGGTACGTACTTACCCTCTTGGTTCGTGAACGTCTGGGCGACGAAGAAGGGCTGGGTGAGGAAACGCTGTATCTTCCTGGCCCGGAAAACCACCAACTTGTCTTCCTCGGACAGCTCTTCGATTCCCAGAATGGCGATGATGTCCTGGAGGTCCTTGTACCTCTGTAGCACCTGCTGCACGCCCCGCGCTACTTGGTAGTGCTCATCGCCCACGATTCCAGGCTCAAGGATCCTGGAGTAAGACGCCAGCGGGTCGACCGCTGGGTACAGGCCCTGGGCCGCCAGGGAGCGTTCCAGCGACACCACACCGTCCAGGTGACCGAAGGTAGTCACAATGCCGGGGTCGGTGTAGTCGTCTGCTGGTACATAAATGGCCTGGAATGAGGTGATTGAGCCCGACTTCGTGGAGGTAATCCGCTCCTGCAGGGCGCCCATCTCGGTACCCAGCGTGGGCTGGTAACCCACCGCCGACGGCATCCGCCCCAGAAGCGCGGATACTTCCATACCGGCGAGGATGTAGCGGTAGATATTGTCCACGAAGAGCAGCACATCCTGATGCTCCACGTCGCGGAAGTATTCACACATGGTCAGGCCGGTCAGACCTATCCTAGCGCGAACGCCGGGGGTCTCGTTCATCTGGCCGAATACCAGCACGGTACTGGACAACACGCCCGAGTCCTGCATCTCGTGCCATAGGTCGTTGCCCTCGCGGGAGCGCTCACCCACACCGGCAAACACCGATACTCCTTGGTGTTCCGCTCCGATGTTGCGGATAAGCTCCTGAATGATTACGGTCTTGCCGACTCCGGCCCCGCCATAAGCCCCAATCTTCCCGCCCTTCATGAACGGGGTAATGAGGTCGAAGACCTTGATCCCGGTCTCCAGAATTTCGATAGAGGGGTTCTGGTCGTCGAAGGCGGGAGGGTCTCTGTGTATCGGCCAATGCTCACCCGCTTCAACCGGGCCGAGGTTATCCAGGGGGACCCCCGACACGTCGAACAGGCGGCCCAGGGTTTCCTGACCGACGGGGACCGACACTTTTTGCCCGGTGTCTTCAACGTCAACACCGCGGGCCAGACCCTCTGTCGCGCCCAGAGCCAGGCAGCGCACCCAGTTGTTTCCGATGTGCTGTTGTACTTCAAGTACCAGATTCTCGCCGCTGTTGTCCAGCTCCAGGGCGTCAAACAGGTTGGGGAGCTCGTTCGGCGCAAACTCTACGTCGACTACGGTACCGATTATCTGTACTACTTTTCCGGTGCCCATATTCCTCTCCTGAAACCAAATAAGCGCCGGGGGTTGGGCGCTATGCTCGCATGTAAAGGGCTCGGGGGTCGATGGAGACCGCTTCGTTGTCCAGGTCCAGGCTAATCTTCCACCGCTGCATCATATCCGCGCCGATAATCAGCTCTTCGGCCAGGTCATTAACCACGTAGAATGTATAGGCTAATCGAGTGCCGTCTACATCCAGATCAAGATATATGGCCTGGTCGACGGTGAACACCTCTTGCCCATCCGCCATGGTGAAACTTATCGGTGTGGGCGTCGGTACTATCATGCCCAACGGTTCAGCGACGTCTCGGCGGACGAAGGATGCACCAGCCCCGGTGTCGTACAAGACCCGGACCGCCGCACTGTCCGAGTTTCCGGTTACCGTGTAGTCTTTGATGATCATGCCCATTTTCTATTCACTGATTACTACCCGCCGATTGATCGTACGACTTTGCCGGTTGGTTTGTTTCTCTCCTGAAACCAGATAGGCGCTGGTAGGCGGAGTTAGGCCCTCGAGTAAAGGGCGTGGGGGTCTATGGAGACCGCCTCGTTATCCAGGTCCAGGCTAATCTTCCACCGCTGCATCATATCCGCGCCTATGGTTAGCTCCTCGGCCAAGGCGTCAACCACGTAATAGTTGAAGATCAATGGAATGTCGCCTACCAAGATATCGAGATTAATCATTTGATCAACCGTGAATGCTTCGCGGCCATCAGCCATAGTGAATGTGAGGGGTCTAACTGTGCCAACTATGTCGCCCAACCGTTCAGCAATGTCACGCCGGACGAAAGAGGATCCAGCCCCGGTGTCGTACAAGACCCGAATTGTCGCGCTGTCCAGGTTTCCCGTTACCGTGTAGTGTTTGATAATCATCCCCATAACGGCGCCTACCCCTCCTGGGCTACCTGGCCGCCGATGAGGTCCAGAAGCTCGTTGGTGATGCTATCTTGGCGAATCTTGTTCATGGCCAGGGTCAGTTCGCCGCCCAATTCCTCGGCATTGTCCGTGGCATTGCGCATGGCGACCATGCGGGCAGACTGTTCACTGGCGATGGCCTCGAGCAGTGAGTGGTAGACCTCCATCTCGACGAAGCGGGGTAGCAGGCTGGCAAGCACTCCCAGGGTGTCGGGCTCGTAGATGTATCCCACCCGTTCGGTGGCGGTAAGCTCCGCCGGAGTGATGGGCAGCAGCCTGTCTATGGTTGGGACCTGGGAGACGGTGGAGACGAACCGGGTATAGGCCAGGTAGACTTCGTCCACGTCGCCATCGGCGTAGTCGTCGATTACCAGGCTGGAAATCGCGGTGGTGTCCGCCAGTTCCGGCCTCTCGGGCAGGTCGGTGAAGACGGCCTGGAGGTCCTGCCCGTACCGGGCTAGGAAGTCCCTGCCTTTCCTGCCGACAGCGATAGCCGTGACCGGCGCTTCCCGCTCCAGCATAAACTGGCCCACGCGGCGGTTCAAGTTGGAGTGGAGGCCGCCGCAAAGCCCCCGGTCTGGCGTGATTACCAGTACGCCGATCTTCTGGACGGGCCTAACCTGCAGGAGGGGATGTAAGCCGCCTTCTCCATCCATTGGCTGGGCGGCCAGGTGGGAGATGACCTCTTGAATCTTCTGGGCGAAGGGCCGGCCCTGGGTGACCGCGTTTTGGGCTCGGCGCATCTTCGAAGCGGCGATCAACGACATCGCGTTGGTCACTTTGCCGGTGTTCTGTATGCTTCGGATGCGGCGTCGTATGTCTCTTACGCTGGGCATTTATCTCTATCCTGCAGCATCCATGTTAACAGGGCGATTGCGCTCCGCCTATGCCGGCAGAGCTACGCCGTGAAAGTGGCCTTGAAATTGTTGATCGCTTCGGTGAGCGCGGTATCGGTCTCCGGCGTGATGTCCCTGTCCCGCGTGATGGCGTCGACCAAGTCAGCATGTCCCGCCGAGATGAACCGGAGCAGCTCATCCTGGAAGGCGGAGCAGCGCTCTATGGGCAGGTCCACGATGAGACCTTCGTTGACCGCGAATAGGATGATTACTTCCTCCGCCAGGGTCAACGGTTGGTACTGGGGCTGCTTGAGCATTTCCGTGGCAAGCTGGCCCCTGGCCAACTGCGCCCTGGTGGCGGGGTCGAGGTCGGCGGTCCCGAACTGGGCGAAGGTCGCCAGTTCGCGGTACTGGGCTAGGTCCAACCGCAACCGGCCCGCGACGCGCCTGATGGCCCTGGTCTGGGCCGCGCCACCCACCCGGGAGACCGACAGACCCACGTTCACCGCTGGGCGTATTCCAGCGTTGAACAACTCCGGCTCCAGGTATATCTGGCCGTCGGTGATGGAGATGACGTTGGTGGGAATGTATGCTGACACGTCTCCAGCCTGAGTCTCGATGATGGGCAGGGCCGTAATGGAGCCTCCGCCCAGTTCGGCGTTGAGACGGGCGGCCCGTTCCAGCAACCGGCTGTGTAGGTAGAAGATGTCTCCGGGATAGGCCTCACGTCCAGCCGGGCGGCGCAGCAAGAGGGACATTTGCCGGTAGGCCCAGGCGTGCTTGGTGAGGTCGTCGTAGACGATTAGAACGTCCCGGCCCTGCGCCATGAATTCTTCGGCCATTGAGCAACCGGCGTAGGGGGCGATGTACTGGAGGGGGGCGGAATCCGAGGCCCCGGCGTTTACTACGATGGTATGGACCATGGCGTCGTTCTCTTCCAGGGTCGTGACCACCTGCGCCACCTTGCCCTGCTTCTGGCCTATGGCGACGTAGATGCAGATAAGGTCCCCGCCGCGCTGATTAATAATGGAGTCCAGTGCAATGGCGGTTTTTCCGGTGGAACGGTCTCCGATAATCAGTTCCCGCTGGCCGCGGCCAATGGGGATCATGGAGTCGATTGCCTTGATTCCAGTCTGCACCGGGGTATCCACCGACTGGCGGACCACCACGTTGGGGGCGGTCCGTTCCACGGGGCGGGTGGCGGTGGAATTGATAGGACCCTTCCCGTCCAACGGGCGTCCCACCGGGTCCACAACCCTGCCGATCAGTCCGTCGCCCACGGGCACCTCGATGATGCGTCCCGTAGAACGCACCCGGTCCCCTTCTTTGACCGCGTTGGGGTCGCCGAGGATGGCTGCGCCCACCAAGTCGGATTCCAGGTTGAGCGCCAGTCCCACGACATCGTTGCCGAAGTCCAGGAGTTCGTTGGACCGGACGCCCTGCAACCCTTGAATGCTGGCGATACCGTCGCCCACTTGGACCACGGTGCCCACGTCAACCAGGGTGAGGTCTCCGGCGAAGCCCTCGATCTGCTGCTTGATCAGCGATACGATCTCTTGTCCTCTAATCGCCATTGGTTTCTCCCTCTTGCCCGGCTGAGAATCCGGGCCCGATCACCGCCGAATGCATTTGGTTGCGCAGCGCTTCCAACCGGGACCGCGTGCTGCCGTCCAAAAGTTGGTCTCCGATCTGGATAACGATTCCACCCATGATGGACTCGTCCACCTGGGTGGAGATTACGACTTCCCGCCGGGTGATTTCGGAGATGAACTGGGTAATGCGCGCCAGTTGGTCATCTTCCAGGGGCACGGCGGAGGTGACTCCCACGCGCTGACGCCCATGATGAACGTCGAGAAGCTCAGTGTAGGCGTCCCGCAGGCCGATGGCCAGGTCGGCAAGGCCCCTGGCGACCAGAACCTGGACCAAGTTACGGACCGTGGGATGAACGTCTCGCAGGACGGCATCAATGGACTGCCTCTTCTGTTCATGGGGCACATCTGCGTGGTTCAGGAAGACGCGGAACTCCGGGTCCTGAACAACCTGGTCCACCAGTTCGAGGTCAGTCGCCCATTGGTCGATTTGGTCCTGCTCACGGGCCAACTCGAATATAGCCTGGGCGTAGCGTTTACCGGAGACGCGGCCTGCCATCGGCTACTAATTCCTCCGAATGTCGGCTCCTTCTTCCAGGACCTGTGCGATTAAGTCTTCGTGGGCCTGACGGTCGAGGGAGCGGCCAATCACACGCTCCGCAGCGGTAATAGCCAGGTCTCCGAAGTTGGAACGGACCTCTTCGATGGCGGCGTCCCGTTCCCGCTGGATTTCGCCTCGGGCGCGAAGCACGAAGTTTTCCGCCTCTTGGCGTGCCCGGTCCATCTCCTCGGCGCGGTACCTTTCGGCGGCCTCCCGGGTCTGGTCCAACAACCGCTGTCCCTGTTGACGCGCCTCGTTTAGAGCCTCTTCAACGGCTTCCCTGGAGGTGGCGGCTTCCTGCCTGGCCTGGTCGGCGGCCTCCAAACTCTCACGGATGCGTTCCGCCCGCTGGTCCATGAGCCGGACTAGCGGCTTGTACGCAAAGAGGTAGAGAATCCCCAGCAAGATCAGGAAATTGACCAGGTATACGATCAGACTGGGAACGTTGAATCCTAATTGCGTCATATTAGACCACGAACAACAGGATTACGGCCACGATCAAGGCGTAAATGCCCAATGCCTCGGCGAAGGCGATCGCAAGGATCATGTTGGTGGTTATCGCACCGGCTGCTTCGGGGTTCCGGCCGATCGCGTTCATGGCGCCGGAGCCCAAAATGCCGATACCCACGCCGGGTCCGATTACCCCAAGGCCTATGGCAATTCCGGCCGCGATGTATTTGGCTGCCTCCGCGCTGAGCGCCTGCAAAAGGAGCAAATCCATGCCCGTTAGTCCTCCTTGTGTCCTAATCTGTTTCGGAGCGTTCGACGGCTCCGGCTAACCCCGCTGTCTTGACGGCCCGCACTTCCCGGACCGATCGCCTTTTTCGATTTAAGCTGCTACCGGATTTAATGCTCCTCGTGGCTGATAGCCACGGATAGGAACACCAAAGTCAACGCCGCGAAGATGATGGACTGGATTAGTCCGACCAACAGCTCAAGCCCGAAGACGAACTCCGCCGCGACGAAGGGTACCAAGAAGGTTATCATCACCACCAGAATCTCGCCCGCGGTCATGTTGCCGAAGAGCCGGAAAGTGAAGCTCACTATCCGCACGAACTCGCTTATGAGCTCAAGGAACCCGACGAAGGCTTCGATCAAGCCCGAAGGCCGTAGCCGGAATAAGTTGCCCAAGGCAAAGAACTTTTTCAGATACCCGAAACCGTGGGCCCGGAACCCCCAGTACTCCACAAACACGAAGGAGATCAGGGCCAGGGCAAGAGGCATATTGAGATCGGTCCCGGCGGACCTGAGCAGGTGGGCCTTCAACTCCCCGTCCAACACGAAGCCCGCGAATTGGTAGAAGGGAAGCAGCGCCAACCAGGCGTTGAACAGCACGAAGAAGAAGATGGTGGCCACCACCGGAAAGACCTTGCGGCCCATGTCCCGGCCCACCACGTTTTCGCAGAAGTTCAGGGCGGCCTCGAACAGGGTCTCCACCAGCGCCTGGAACCTTCCCGGGATAATGCGCTTCTTACCAGCCCCGGCGACGAAGAAGATGATGATGACTATGGTGGCGATCCAGGAGGATAGGAGGGTGTTGGTGACGGCGAATTGGGTAAGGCCCAAGGGCTTGCTGTGGAGGGCTTCCTCGCCCTCGGCGGCGTGACCGGCGTCAGTCGACTTGGTGTCGTGAGTCGCGCCGGCGGTTTTATCGGCCGATCCGGCCTTGGCGCTGTGTCCCTCGGCATCAATCAAGCCGAGATGATAATCACGGGTGGAAGCGGGGAAGATGGGTTGCGGTGGAAGGTGGATCTCAGGCTTGGAAAGGAAACCGTCGCCTAGACCGAACATTTTGGAGCCGATAGCCCCGAATATGAAGCCTACAACCAAGAGGACCAATAAGCCCACCCCGGCTACCATCAGGAACCGTTTTGCTCCGGCGCCCGCAGGCACTAATGCTCCTCCCGCCTTCCGGTAGAGTCCCCGGACCTACTGCCGTACAGTAGAGGTTGTACCATCTTATAGAGACCCCAAAACGCTACGATACTGCCCAGCACGACCCCCACCAGCAGGAATAGAGGGGTTGTGCCTATGGCTTTGTCCAAGGCGACTCCACCCACGACCCCCCCGACGATGCATAGAGCCACGTACCAGCCCAATCCGGTTAGACGAAGGGCCAGGGCCCACCAATTCATGCTTGTCGCCAAACGATTCGCATCTTAGCATCGACAATTGCAAAAGTCAAACGCCATTATGGCTACGAAACCCGGACATCCGGAAACGGGAAACGGCCCCGGCGATGGTTGCGCCGGGGCCGTTCAACCTTTCGAGCTTCAGGGCGGTACTTAACGTCCGCCTTGCTGTTTTCCGAAGTCTTCCAGGTCCAGAGAGTCTATAAAATCCGTGAAAGCTGACATGCGGCGGAGGTCTTCCTCCTTGACTTCGGGCGGCTTCTCCTCCGTCGAACTCTGGGTCTCATCTGCGGTAATGGGTTTTCCGGTCTCCTTGTCCAGAAGAATTCCCGCCTTGTCCATCACCGATTCTTCGGCGTAGATGGGCACCTTGGCCCTGACGGCCAGGGCTACGGCGTCGCTGGGGCGGCAGTCGATTTCCTTGGACTCGCCGTTGGTCTGGATGGTGATCTTGGCGTAGAACGTGTCGTTTTGCAGATCGCTGACCAGGATGTGGTTGAGCGATCCACCCAAGGTGTCGATGACCGTCCTCAGCAGGTCGTGGGTCAGGGGCCGGGGCACGCTCAGATCCTGGAGTTTGACCGCGATAGCGTCAGCCTCAGCCGGTCCGATCCAGATGGGCAAATACCGGTCGGCGTCCTTCTCCTTAAGAAGCACCACTCGCTGGTAGTTCATAGGGCTAACCCGGATGCTATCTATCGACATCTCGAGCATTGAGGACGCCTCCATTGGATACCGTGGAGATTTGAGCAATTGTATTCCGCGCGGAAATTCTATGTCAACCCAAATTGGGGCTGCTTACGCTCCGACGAAGGGCCCCTTGGCATATGGATTCGTCGTGGAGCGGGCTCCGAAACACTCACGGAACGCAGGCTAAAGCCAAAAACCCACGCCAGGTCCCGTCCCTCTTAGGGAGACGGACAGGGTGATAGTTGCCGCAGGGGGCCCCGGTTGGGATACCGCCTCAGTCCCACCCTCGCCTTCTACCGCAATGACGGAAGGATACAGGCCCCAACGCAAACGCGCTTCTTACACCGGCCCGGACGTGAGCGTTCCGGGCTCTGGATATATGGAGAGGTTCCGGGCCTAGTCGCCGTGGTACCCGTTGGTCGGGACTGCGGTGTCTTGGACTAGCTGGTCTATCCCCTTGCGCACCGAGCCGGAGATGCTGTTGAGCTGCTTTTCCAGGGCGCGGAGGCTGCGCAAGGCGTAGGCGTCAGCTTCTGTCAGGCGAGCCTTGGCCTCTTGCTCGCACTGCATGAGCATTCGGTTCGCCCGTTCATCGGCATCGGACAGGGTCTCCTCGGCCTTTTGCTGGGCCCGGCCCGTTATCTCGCTGGTGTTGACCCGGTCCCGGTAATCGTCCTCGGCTTGAGCCTTGGTGCGCCGGGCTTCTGAGAGGGCCTGATTCAGGATGTGGTCCTTTTGCGCCAGCACTTCTTCGGAGGCCTTGACCTCCTGGGGTATGGCCAACCGGAGTTGGTCCACCAGTTCCAGGGTCTTTTTCTTGTCGAGCAGGACATTCCCACCCACTGGCATGACCTTACTGGTCTCGATTAGGGACTCCAAACGATCGATAATATTAATGATATCTATGATGACACCTCTTCCCAGGTCCCTTGTTTCCTAGACCCGTGATGAAAATTTGGAGTTGACTGCCTCGATAACGTGAGGAGGCACCATGCCGGTAATGTCGCCGCCAAGCATGGCTACCTCTTTTATCAGACTGGAACTTAGGAACATGTAGTCGAGAGACGTCATGAAGGAGACCAAGTCGACGTCCGGTGCGAGTCTCCGGTTCATGAACGCCATGTCGAATTCGTACTCGAAGTCCGAGCCGCTGCGCAGTCCCCGGACGATGGTGTTCGCGCCGATCTCCTGGGCGTAGCGCACTACTAACCCCTGGAAGCTGGTGACTTCCACGTTCGGTATGTCTGTCACGGCTCTGCGGAACAGATCCATCCGTTCGTCGGTATCGAACATCAGCGACTTAGAGGGTGTGTCGTAGACGCCGATTACTATTTTGTCGAACAACCTAGCCGCCCGCCGAGTCACATCGACGTGACCGAGAGTGACCGGGTCGAAACTTCCTGGATAAAGTACGGTCAAATCTATCTTCCTTCGCGCCGGTAGAAGTCTACTGCGTTATCGCCGTACCGGCGTTGGGACACCATCTCCAGTGGCCCGTAGTCCTGCTTCAAACTCAGCCGCTTCGAGTGGCCTATGACCACCGTTGCACCTGATTCCAACAGCCCGGCCGTGGTTGCGATGGCCTCCAGCGCCCCGTCCAGCCTGGTGAGCTTGTAGGGAGGGTCCATGAGCACCAGTCGATACCCTCCCGGCAGGGTTGCCAACGCGGCTTCGACAGTGTTGCAATACACCCGCGCCGCCCGCTGGAACCCAGTGCTGTCCAGGTTAGCCCGGACTACTTGGCACTGGCGCTGATTCCGCTCCACGAAATCGGCCCAGCCCGCGCCCATGCTCAGTGCTTCGATTCCCAGACTGCCGGAGCCCGCGTACAGGTCCAACACCCGGTGGTCTTCGTACTGCTCGGGGCCCAGGATATTGAATATCGCCGCCCTAACTCTCTCTGTCGTTGGTCTGGCCCCTGGGGAGAGAGTCCCCTTCAGGCGGCGCCCTTTGGCTGTACCGGCAACCACGCGCATCCGGCTACCTGCGCCATATTTAAGCATAGTGTCAAGCTTCTTTGCTATGAAATGAAAGTTGGGTTTTCGCCACTTTGAAGCAGGCCGGTTATGGTCCAAGACCAAGGTATAGGGTTCATCATTAACATCCTACACCATCGGGGGAAGGCGGGCCGTTATTTGACTGCCCTAGCTTGCTATGCTACCATCCGAGCGCAACGAATCCCCACTTTGCTTCGCCGATTCATCACCCTGGATGGGACGACTACGGGGAGAGGGCGCCAAAGGAAACAGAGCCGGCATGAACCTCCGCCAGCGTTTGGCCAGCATCGAGCCGGGCCGGGACACTGTCCTGACTATCGGGGTCTTCGACGGAGTTCACCGGGGGCATCGGCGCCTATTGAGCCGGTTGGTAGAGTTGGCTGGCGCGACCTACGCTCCCGCGGTTATCACTTTCACCAACCACCCCATTACTGTTCTTCGCCCTGGGACCCACGTCGGCTACATCACCTCGCCCGAGACCAAGGTCCGGCTTCTGAAAGAGCAGGGTATCGACCTGGTGATCAGCTTGGACTTCACACCCGAGCTTTCCCAGGTGTCCGCTGAGGACTTCACCTCGATTCTGGTGGAAGTGCTGCGCTTGAAAGGTCTGGTGACCGGGCCGGACTCGGCAATCGGGCGCGACCGGCGCGGCGACATCGACTTTCTCAAGCAGCGGGGAGAGGAACTCGGTTTTTGGGTAGAGTCGGTGGAACCGCTGGAACTGGACGGCACGCCAGTCAAGAGCCGCCGCATACGGTCGGCTCTGACCGAGGGAGACGTATCGGGGGGGGCGCGGCTGATGGGACGCAAATACTCTCTCAATGGGACTGTCGTGACCGGTCACCGGCGGGGCAACACCCTCGGATTTCCCACCGCCAATCTGGACCTTCCCGCCGGACTGGCGCTTCCCGGTGACGGTATCTACGCGACATGGGCGGTCATCGACGGGGAGCGGTTCCCATCGGCGACAAGCATCGGGGTCCGTCCCACCTTCGATCTGACCGAGCGGTTGGTTGAGGTCTTCATCATAGATTTCGACGCCGACCTGTATGGGAAATTCATGGAGGTGGAGTTCGTTACCAAGGTGCGCGACCAGGAAGCCTTTTCCAGTGTAGAGACTCTTATTGAACAGATGGGCAGGGACGTGGAAAATTGCCGCGCCGCGCTGCGGGAAGACGTGGAGAACACTGGCTTGGAGGTCCAGGTTGACTAGCGGACCGGCTATCGAGGACATCACACGCCGAGGCGTCCAGGAGATCATCTCTCACGAGCAATTTGTCCGGATGCTGGGTGAGGATAAGCCCCTGCGTCTAAAGATGGGATTCGATCCCAGCCGGCCCGACATTCATCTTGGCCACGTGGTTGGACTCAGAAAGCTGCACCAGCTACAGCAATTGGGCCACCAGGTCATATTGATTGTGGGCGATTGGACGGCCCAGATCGGCGATCCCAGCGGCCAAACAGTTACCCGCCCCGCGTTGACCCACGAAGAGGTCATTTCCAACGCCGAGTCCTATCAGCGCCAGTTCTTCAAGGTAGTCGACCGGGACCGGACCCAGGTCGTATGGCAGAGCGAGTGGTTCGGCAAGTTCACTCTGGCCGACGTGATCGGGCTCACCGGCAGGTTCACGGTGGCGCAATTCTTGGAACGGGACGACTTTGCCAAGCGGTTTAGCGAGCACCGTCCCATCGCGATTACCGAGTTCCTCTACCCCTTGCTGCAGGCCTACGATTCGGTGGCCATCAAGTCTGACGTCGAATTCGGCGGCACGGACCAGCGGTTCAACCTGCTGGTTGGGCGGGAGCTTCAGGGCATGATGGGGCAACGTCCTCAACAGTGTTTCCTGATGCCCATGCTGGTCGGCACCGACGGGGTACAGAAGATGAGCAAGAGCCTGGGCAACTACGTGGCCCTGGAAGAACCTCCCGAGGACATGTACGGCAAAATCATGTCCCTGCCTGACGAGCTGATCGGCCCTTACTTCGAGTATCTGACCGACGTGCCCAGCGAAGAGCTGGCCGAGATGGACCAGAATAGGGGTGAGACCAACCCCATTGAGTTGAAAAAGCGACTGGCCCTGGAGATTACCAGCCAGTTTCACGAACGCGCCGCGGCTAACGCCGCCCAAGCCCAGTTCGAAAACGTGGTCCAGCGGCGAGGCCTCCCCAACCAGATACCCGAGTTCGCCGAGCCGTCCCTCACCGGCCAGTCCGAAGACAAAGGACGCCGTTTGAGCAACATAATCTTCGACGCGGGCCTGGCTGCGAGCGTAAGTGAAGCCAAGCGCCTCATCAACCAGGGCGCCATCGAGCTAATTGACAACGCCACCGGAGACGCCACCCGCCTCACCAGGGACGACCGGGCGACAAGCCTCAGCCTCCAGGACCGCGTCGTCCTGAAGCGCGGGAACCGCCGCTTTGTGCGGTTGGTGAGGGCGTAGGTTAGGTACTTTCAGGCCACTCCCGTCATCCCGCAACACTTCACTCCCTCGACGGCCGGAAACCCGAGTCTGTGAATTGCCCTGGCAAGTGACGGAAGTGGTGGATTCGGACGATGGATTCCCGCTTACTCGGTAGTGACGGGGCAATCGGAGTCCGAACGCGATTGGCCCGAGTCCTACCTAGGTAACTGTTCAGACTTGATGTGTCCTTCCTACTCCAAGCTCGTCATTCCGGCTCCAAGTTCGTCATTCCGGGCTTGACCCGGAATCCAGAAGCCTTTGCAACCAGCGACCTTCACTATCATGGGCATTTCTGGATTCCCGCCTGCGCGGGAATGACGGATTGCGCGGGAATGACGGATGGCGGGGGCGGGACATGATAAGAGGATTATCACAAAGATGACCGATGTGAGATTCAGCCAATCCGCCTCATCGAGTCTGAGCAGTCACTTACATAGCCCTTCGTTGACACGGCAATGGCCTGAAATTAGACTGCAACCTACCCGGACGGTGCGCTGGTCTTACCGGGTCAACCCTACCCCGGCGGAGGTAACCCCTTTGTTTTCCACTGAGGAAATGGAACGCTGGCGCGATCAGGGAGCCGGTTGGCGGCAGAAGAACGCTTCGGCCGTTCAACGCCGCGCCGCTTTCAAGACTCCATCCCAGGTGCCAGTCCAGGAGGTCTACACTCCGGAAGACATCCCGGAGATGGACTACCTTCGTGACATTGGCCTTCCGGGGGAATATCCCTACCTGAGGGGGATTCACCCCACCGGGTACCGGGGCCGCCTGTGGACCATGCGGATGTTTGCCGGGTTTGGACTGGCCGAGGAGACCAACGAGCGGTTCAAGCTGCTCATGAACAACGGTCAGACGGGGTTGAGTGTGGCCTTCGACATGCCCACGCTTTATGGGCTGGACACCGACGATCCCAGGGGAGCCGGGGAATTCGGCACCTGCGGCGTGGCGGTCTCTTCATTGGCGGATATGGAAACCCTATTCCAGGGAATTGCCCTCGACCAGGTTACCACTTCCATGACCATCAACAGCCCGGCGGCCATCATCTGGGCGATGTTCATCGCCGTGGCGGAGAAGCAGGGCGTGGACCTGCGCAACGTGGGAGGCACCCTTCAGAACGACATACTGAAGGAGTACATAGCCCAGAACGAGTACATATTCCCGCCCGGCCCGTCCATGCGCCTGGTGGTGGATACGGTGGAATTCGCCACCCACCACATGCCCAAATGGAATCCGGTCAGCATCAGCGGTTATCATATCCGCGAGGCGGGGGCCAACGCGGTACAGGAGTTGGCCTTCACGCTGGCCGATGGGTTCGAGTACGTCCGCCACTGTCTTGACCGGGGCTTGGACATCGACGAGTTTGTTCCGAGGCTCAGTTTTTTCTTCAATGTCCACAACAACTTTTTCGAGGAAATCGCCAAGTTCCGGGCCGCCCGGCGTATCTGGGCCAGGGAGATGACGGAGACCTACAAGGCAAAGAACCCTCGGTCTGCCTGGTTGCGGTTCCACGCCCAGACTTCGGGCGCGACGCTGACCGCCCAGCAGCCGGAGAACAATGCGGCCCGGGTGTCGCTGCAGGCATTGGCCGCCGTGTTGGGGGGTTGCCAGTCGTTGCACACAAACGCCAAGGACGAGGCATGGGCTCTCCCATCGGCGGAGACCGCGCTACAAGCGCTCCGCACCCAGCAGATCATCGCCCATGAAACTGGAGTTACCGACACGGTGGACCCGCTGGGCGGTAGCTTCTTCCTGGAATCGTTGACCAATCAGCTTGAGAGCCAGGCCTATGACTACTTCCGGAAGGTTGACGACATCGGAGGAGTGATCCCCGCCCTGGAGACCGGGTACCTGCAGCGGGAGATCGCGGACGCCGCGTATACCTACCAAATAGAGGAAGACCGGAGGGAGCGCATCACCGTCGGGGTTAATGATTACATAACCGGTGAAGAACAGGAAATGCCTTTGCTGCGTGTCGACCGGGAAGGTGAACACCGCCAGGTCCAGAAGTTGAACGACCTGCGCCGCCGCAGGGACAACCGGGAAGTGGCGGAGAAACTGCGGAACTTGGAACAAGCGGCCAGGGGGTCCGATAACCTGATGCCGCCGCTGCTGGAAGCGGTAAAGGCGTATGCCACCCTGGGAGAGATGATGGATGTCTTCCGGGACGTGTTCGGGGAGTACCAGCCCTCCTGGAACTTCTAACCCCGCAAGCCGTTCAACCTGCCCCGTGTATTCCCAGGTCTTTCAACCCTCGTGCCAAGTCATCACTCTCCCGCTTTCGCAAAAGGGGGACCAACGGGGATTTCCCTGCGCCCTCAAGTGAGTTCCCGAGAATGAGCTGGCATTACACTATCCAGCGCTTCCCTCTACGCCAGCCCTTTGCGAAAAAATTGAGGCCCCGCCACGGCAATGTGGCGGGGCCTCTTGGTTAGGGCTGTACGGAGATGGAAGGGATTTACACCCTTTCCTCTTCGCGGGCGCGCTTGGCTTCCTCAATCACCCTGGGTTCAAGGTTGGCCGGCACCTGCTCGTAGCGGTCGAAGACCAGGCTATACTCGCCGCGGCCTTGGCTCACCGAGCGCAGGTCCTGGGCATACCTTTGGACCTCTGACAAGGGCACCTCGGCCTCGACTCGCGTCGTGCCTTCCATGGGAGTCATGCCCAGGATGCGGCCACGTTTGCCGTTAAGGTCGCTCATCACCTCACCGGTGTAGGCGTCTGGGACGATGACATCCAGCTTCATGATGGGCTCAAGCAGGATCGGCGCCGCATCGGAAACTCCCTTGCGCAGGGCCTGAGAGCTTGCGATTTCGAAAGACATCCCGGAAGAGTCCACGTCGTGGAAGCTTCCATCGTATAGGACGGCCTTCAGGTCCACCATGGGATAACCGGCCAGGACTCCTTCGTCCATGGCCTTGACGATCCCCTTTTCCACCGAGGGGAAGTACTCCTTGGGCACCTTACCGCCCACGACTTCGCTGCCAAACTCGAAGCCGAGCGTCCGGTCCCTCGGTTCGAGTCTCAGTAGCACGTGACCGTATTGGCCGTGGCCGCCAGACTGTTTCTTGTGCCGGTACTCTGTCTGGGTAACCCTGGTGATGGTCTCTTTGTAGGCCACTCGGGGAAGCTTGGTCTTCAAGTCCGCGCCGAACTTCCGGCGGATCTTGTCCATGGCCACGTCGATTTGGGCCTCACCGATGCCGGTGATCAGGGTTTCGGTGGTGTCGTAGTCCCGAGACATCCGCAGCGTGGGGTCTTCCTCGACGATCCTGGCTAGGGACTGAGACATCTTGTCCAAGTCTGCCTTGCTCGCGGGGGCGACGGCCACACGGTAGTATCCGACGGGGAATTTGATGGGCTCGAACCGCACCTGGTTGTCACGGGTACAGAGAGTATCGCCGGTCAGGGTTTCGGAGAGCTTCCCGATGGCCCCGATATCACCGGCGGTTACCTCGGCCACGTTCTCCTGGTTCTTGCCCCTGGGCAGGTAGAGTTGTCCGATGCGCTCCGAAGACCCGCGCACGCTGTTCCAGACTTCCGAGTTGCTCTTGATGCTGCCCTGATAGACTCGGAACACGGACAGCTTGCCGACGAAGGGGTCTGCGGTGGTCTTGAAGACCTGGGCGGCCAACGGGCCGTCGGCGTCGACTTGGATGTCTGAGTCGTCGGACAACTGAGGTCCTACGCCATCAACTGGAGAGGGCAGGAAGTCCAGCACCATCTGCGCGAATTCGTCCACGCCCAGGTTCTGAGTGGCCGAGCTGGCCAGTATAGGCACGAGAGCTCCGCTCCAAACGCCGTTGCGGACGCCGTTGATGATCTCCTCGGGGGTCAGTTCCTCGCCTTCCAGGTATTTGTCGGCGAGTTCGTCGTCGCTTTCCGCGGCGGCTTCGATCAGCCGTTCCCGAGCCGCTTCCAGGTCCGCGGCCATTTCGGCTGGGACATCGGCGGGCGGGTTGACCACGCTAACGACTCCGGTGAAGTCCTGGGCTTCGCCGATGGGCAACTGAAGGGGGACACATTGGCTGCCGAAAGAAGCCTGGATGTCAGCCACGCACCGGGAGAAACTGGCGTTCTCCCGGTCCATCTTGTTGACTAGGACCATCCGGGGCAGGCCCATGTCCTTGGACATGTTCCAAGCTCGCTCGGTGCCCACGTCTATACTGGACTGGGCCGCCACCAGCACAACCGCCGCTTCGGACACCCGCAGGGCCGCGGAGACCTCCCCGAGGAAGTCATCGTACCCCGGTGTGTCCAGGAAGTTGATTTTGTTAGATCCGGAGGCCCATGCGGCCAGAGTGGTCTGGATGCTGCTGGCGCGTTTTACTTCTTCGGGCTCGTAGTCGGAGACGGTGTTCCCGTCTTCGACCCGGCCTATGCGCGTGGTTACCTTCGAGTTGAACAGAAGGGTCTCAGCGATTGAGGTCTTGCCCGCGCCGCTGTGGGAAACGAGCGCGACGTTACGGATGTTCTTAGGATCAATGCTGGGCATCTAGTATCTCCCTTCCAATTAGGGTGTTGGTTGTGCGACACGTCCCAACGTATTGGTTTCGATCAGCTTGCGCTTCGATCATTTTGAGCCTCGATTCGATGCACACGCGGATGAAACACTCCTAGAGGTATGGGCTATTTTAGCCGGATAGACCCCTCTGGCGCAATATGTTCCAGGTACGGTGAGCCGCGGTCAAGGAATGGGCAAGAACTTCGCATTGATGGGACCGGAAGACGGGTCTCATCAACGCCGCTCACCCCCTGAAAGCCGCTCCGGCGGCATCGACGGGCGGTTTGACACGATTGGGGCCGAGTCTATAATGTGACTGGCCCAGAAACGAAATCACACTGCCATCGGGACTTGGCGACTTTGATTGTCATGGGGTCCGGTGCGGCGAGAGCGAGTTAAATCATGTCCGAGAAAGAGATCATCACCAGCGATAAATTAGCTCCCGGACGCGGGCTTTTGTCCCAGGCCACCCGCTTCGGCAACCTCGTATATGTGCAGGGCTGCACCGGCCGGCACCCCAGTACGGGAGAGGTGGGCAAGGACATCCGCGAGCAGACTCGGTACACGTTGGAGCGGATCAAGCTGATCCTGGAAGCCGCGGGAACGTCGCTGGACAATGTGCTGACCAACACCTGTTACGTGTCCAAGGCGGAAGACCTGGAAGGGTTCAACGAAGTTTACGGCGAATTCTTCACGGATGACCGCCCGGCGCGCACCGCGATCATCGTGCAGTTCGGCGCGGCCGACAACCTGGTGGAAGTGACCTCCACCGCCTGCATACCCGACTAAGCCGCACTCCCCCAGGAATCACCCAACATCTCCGTTAGGCGGACCGGTGTCGCCAGACGTAACAGATGCGGGCGGGCCAACGCCGCCAGGAGCAACCTTTGGGCACAAGCGCCTACATTCTTATTGAGGTCCAGGTAGGCCGGACTACCGACGTACTCCGGTCACTGAGGCGGCTCGACGGAGTTGTGTCCGCGGACGTCGTGACGGGCCCATACGACGTCATCGCTCTGATATCCGCTCCGAATATGGCCGCTGTCGCCGATCTGGTGACTGGCCTGGTCCAGGGTGTTCCAGGGGTGCTAAAGACCATCACCTGCGTCACGGCGGGTTAGCGGGGCCGTAGCGGCCCGTAGTCCCGGGGCCATTGCACGGGAAGGTGTGGACCCTCGGGAAGCGCTTTGTCCGAACAGGACGGGTCCCGCGCCCGCCCCTCACCATGACTCGTTGAGGAAGAACGAGGGTCGTAACCTCTTCGGCAATTGACCGTGGGCCTCTTGCCATACTGTGCCGCTCGTCTTTCCGGCCTTGAGCCGGAATCCAGAGGTCTTTGCACGGGGTTTCGCTCCCGTGGCTGAATATCTCTGGATTCCCGCTTCCCCAGCAGAACAGTTGGGGTTCGTAATAGCACTCCCAGCTAACCCACGCCTGCAAAAGTACCGGAAGAAGGGGTCGGTGGCCCCACTGCCCGTGAAGCCCGCCAGGGCGACGAAGAAATCCCCTTTTATCCCCCTTTGGCGAAAGGGGGAGTGCGGCGCCTTGAGCCGACAATTGAAAGACACGGCGATTGAGGAATCTTGGATTGACCTGGGCACTCGCTGAGGCTTATCATTGAGCCCTCAGCGACCGGTAGTGTGCCGCTCCCTCAGCGGCTCCTCCCTTTCGGGGCCGGCCGCTCCTTTTTTGCCCAGTGTCCGTGCCAGTAGGCGAAGCGACGGCTGGAAGGCATAAAGAAATCCCCCTTCCGCGCAAGGGGGATTTGCGTTCTTCGGTTTCTTGGACCCTTCCCGGGGCTTAGCTCCCAGGCGCGCCGCCGGTCTGGTAGTTGAGGGCGGAGGCGGTGCCTTCGGGGAGTTCTACTTCCAAGGCTTGGAGGGCGTGGGCAAGGGTGTGGTAATAGCCGCTGACTACAAGCACGTCCACAACGCCAGCGTCCCCGATCTGGGAGCGGAGGGCGTTGAACGTGGCGTCGGAGACACGGTGCTGACGCAGCACTTCCAGGACGAACTGGACCACGTGGGCGTCCTCGGGCGAAAGTCCCACAGGGGCGCGGAATTCGTGAATCGCGGCAACGATCTCATCGCTGATCCCGGCTTCCTGGGCCGCCCGCTGGTTGACGGTCCACACGTAGTGACCGTGGGCCTCGCGGGCCGCTGTTAGCACGGCCAGGGCTTTGATGCGCGGGTCCAGCGGCGTTTCAAACCTGGCATAACCCCCCAACCCCGCCAGGCTGCCCGCCGCGGCTGGGTTGTTCAACAGCGCGGCGTAATTCCGGGCCACACCACCGCGAGTGGTCTCGATCTCGTCCCATACCTTCTGGCCTTCGGGGGTCATGCTTTCCCTGGTGGCGAACGGTACTCTGGCCATAGCGTCTGTTCCTCAGTGGTTAGCGACTGGTGGTCGGTGGTCGGTGGTCGGTGGCCAGCGGCGGAGATTGGTACGTCCCCGTCTACTGGCCACTTGCGGCTCGGCGATTAGTTGGCGGGCTGGCCGTCCTTCTCCAGGATGGCGTCCAGTACCGCGCCGGGGGTCATGGGCAATCTTTGCATTCGCACACCCACCGCGTCGTAGATGGCATTGGCGACGGCGGCCATCGGCGGGATGATGGGCACTTCACCCACGCCGCGTACCCCGTAGGGATGGCCAGGGTTGGCAACCTCGACAATAACCGTGCCGATCATGGGCAGGTCAAGGCTGGTGGGCATCCGGTAGTCAAGGAAGCTGGAGTTGGCCATGGAGCCCTCTCTGTCGAAGAAGTACTCTTCGTTCAACGCCCAGCCGATCCCCTGGACGACGCCGCCCTGTATCTGCCCCTCAACGTAGCTGGGATGTATGGCCTTGCCCGCGTCCTGTACTGCCGTATAGTCGAGGATGGTGACCTTACCGGTCTCCGGGTCGACCTCGACGTCAACGATGTGGGTGGCGAAAGCGCCGCCCGCGCCCCTGGGGTCCACGCTGACCTGGCTGGAAATGGGACCGCCCGACCCCGCGAGCCTTCCCGAAAGCTCCTTGAACGTCATCTTGAGGTCGGGGTCTGACCTGTGCTGGAACGTGCCGTCCACCAGGTCTACGTCATCCTTATCCACTTCCCAGATGGTGGCCGCGCGTTCGGTCATCTTGGTCTTGATCTCCTGGGCGCACTCGTAGGCGGCCCAGCCAGTGGCGAAAGTGGTGCGGCTACCGCCGGTGAGGAACGTATAACCCACCGAGTCGGTGTCTCCGACGCTGGGGTGTACGTCTTCGGCCGCTATGCCAAGTACTTCCGCGGCCTGCATAGCGATGGAGGCGCGGGTGCCGCCGATGTCGGTGGACCCCTCGACCAGGGTGATCGTGCCGTCGGCATTCACGGCGATGGAAGCGCTGGAAGCCAGACCGATGTTGAACCAGAAGCCAGAGGCGACGCCCCGGCCACGGTTGGGGCCCTCCAATTTGGTCTTGTACAGCTCCGAATCCCGTGCGGCCTCCAAGCATTCGATGTTTCCTATCCGAGGGAACACGGGGCCATCCACACGGCGCGTGCCCTCCTTGGAGGCGTTCAGCAGCCGGAACTCCACCGGGTCGATTCCCAATTTGCTGGCGATCTCGTCAACCACCGCCTCGCCTGCGAAAGCGGCGATGGGCGCACCGGGGGCGCGGTAAGCGGCGGTCTTGGGCTTATTGACCACCACGTCGAAGCCGTCGACCCGCATGTTTTCGATCACGTAGGGGGCGAAAATGCACTGGGAACCCATGGGCACCGCCGACCCTGGATATGCTCCCGCGTCGAAGGCCAGGTAGGCTTCGGCAGCGGTGAGTGTACCGTCGTTCTTGGCGCCCATCTTGACCTTTAAGTAGGCGCCGGAGGTCGGGCCCGTGCTTTCGAAGACTTCGGACCTGCTCATCAACATTTTGACAGGTTGGCCGGTCTTCTTAGAGAGCAGCGCGGCCAAGGGCTCCAGGTATATGGGAATCTTGCCACCGAAGCCGCCACCGATTTCCATCGGCACGACCTTGATCCGGGACACCGGAACGTCCAACGCGCCGGCGATGGCTTCTCGCACGGCAAACGCGCCTTGGGTGCTGGTCCAAATGGTAATCTGCCCGTCGGCGTTCCACATGGCTGCGCCATTGTGGGGCTCGATGTAGCCCTGATGCACCGTTGCGGTGTTGAATTCCCGTTCCACAACCACGTCGGCTTCGGCGAAACCCTTGCCAGGGTCCCCCATCTCGTGCCTGAAGTGGGACACGATGTTGCTGGGCTTGCCAGTGTCCTCACCCAGTTCGGTGGTGGTCATGTCCTCGTGGACCAGGGGAGCGCCGTCTTCCATTGCTTCCCGGACTTCCATGGCCGGGGGCAGGACCTCGTACTCCACCTGGATCAAGGATGCCGCGATCTCAGCGATGTGGGCGCTGGTTGCGGCAACCGCGGCGATGGCATGGCCCCGGTACAACGCCTTGGCGTTCGCCAGGATGTTCTCGCTGGCGAACCTTGTGCTCCGGTCCGCGTCCGCATTCTTAGCCGCGGGCATATCCTGACCGGTAATGACCGCCTTGACTCCGGGGTAGGCTTCGGCCTTGCTGGTGTCGATGGACTTGATCCGGGCGTGGGCATGAGGGCTTCGAAGCACCTTGCCGTGGAGCAGACCCGAAGCCTGGAAGTCTCCGCCGTATTTGGCTCTTCCCGTGACCTTGTCGGTGCCGTCATGCCTGATTGGGCGTGTACCGACAACCTTATAGTCCGCGTTGGATAACACAACATTCTGGGCCATTACAGCTACCTCGTTAAAGGGAATAGTTTCGAATTCGAGAAAGGGAATAGTTTCGAATTCGAGATGGCTGGATTGTACCATATATCCTTTCTAGCCGATCATGCCGCGGGACGGGCCGTAGGCGAATTTCTAGGCCACGCCGATACCGCCCAGGGCAATCGCGTCTTAGCAATATTCTTAGAAATTGGTTAAGGTATGGGGTAACTGGTGAGGATGAAGGGAGGACGGAGATGGATGAACGGAAAGGAGCAACGATCATAGATTGCTTTGACGGATTGGAAGACCCACGGATTGAGCGGAGCAAGCGGCATAAGCTCTTGGACATCATAGCGATAGCGATCTGCGCCACCATCTGCGGGGCGGATTCCTGGGTCCATGTGGAGCTGTTTGGCCGGAGCAAAGAGGAGTGGTTTAGTAGTTTCCTAGAACTCCCTAACGGGATTCCATCACACGACACTTTCGGAGCGGTCTTCTCCCGGCTGGACCCGGGCCAATTCCAGAGCTGTTTCATGGAATGGACCAAACAGATAGCCCAACTGGCCCAAGGAGAGGTGGTGGCGATTGACGGAAAGACGGTGCGCCGCTCCCACGACCGGAACTCCGGCAAGCAGGCCATTCACCTGGTCAGCGCCTGGGCTTCGGCCAACCGCGTGACCTTGGGCCAGGTCAAGACCGATGAGAAGTCCAACGAGATCACCGCCATACCCCGTTTGCTCGAACTTCTGGACCTCCACGGATGCATCGTCACCATTGACGCTATGGGTTGCCAGAAGAACATCGCCCAAGGGATTGTGGACGGCGGAGCCGACTATGTGCTGGCGGTAAAGGAGAACCAGGGGCAACTGCATGACGATGTCCGAGACCTCTTCCAGGGAGCGGAAGAATTTGGCTTCGAGGGGGTTCCCTACGACTTCGCTGCTACCTTGGAAAAGGGCCACGGACGCATCGAACGGCGGGAATGCTGGGTCATTTCAGACCCGGAGAGCCTGGAATACCTGAGCGCCGGCCGGGAATGGCCCAAGCTCCGGTCGGTGCTCAAGGTAGTCGGCCGCCGGGAAACGGCCAAGGGGACCGAGGTCCAGCCCAGATACTACATCAGCAGCCTGGAGGCCCCGGCACAGCGTTTGCTGCAGACGGTGCGCCGCCACTGGAGTATCGAGAACTCTCTGCACTGGACCCTCGACGTGGCCTTTCGGGAAGACCAATGCCGGGTGCGCAAGGACCACGCGCCTCAGAACATGGCCTTGTTGCGGCAGATTTCCCACAATCTGCTCAAAAACGAGACCAGCCTGAAAGTGGGCATCCAGGGCAAACGGCTCCAGGCCGGTTGGCGGGAAGACTACTTGTTGAAAGTCCTCCTCGGTTAAGACGCGATTGCCCTGCGATACCGCCCCATTGTGCTCCGGTAGGTGTCCCCGATGCTATAATGAGGCCAATTCCATGTGAGTCTGGCAGGGCAGGGTGTGCCGTATTCGCAGTTCGGGAATTGGAGGACAACGTGACTGGAAATGAGGGGCGTTTCGTCCCCTTAGAAGGTTGTTTCAATTTCCGAGATCTGGGCGGTTACCGTGCCCGGGATGGGCGTACCGTCACATCCGGGCGCCTCTTCCGATCGGACGCGCTACACCTCATGACCACTGAAGACATGGCATACGTACAGACCTCGTTGGGAGTGTCCATGGTCGTTGACCTGCGCAATTCCGACGAGGCGGATGGAGCGGGACGCTGGCCAACCAGCGGTTCCACGGTGCGTTACCACAATATCCCGTACTTGGAAGGCCGGGATGTATCCCACCCCGCCGCCGACATCGACCCCGCGGTACGCCTGACGGAAATATACACTTGGATCATCAGCAACGCCGGGACACGGGTTGCCGAGTCGGTGCGGGCTTTGGCCGGGGAAGCGAATCTGCCCGCTGTGTTTCATTGCACCGCGGGCAAGGACCGTACCGGGGTCCTTTCAGCCATAATCCTCGGCCTATTGGGAGTAGACGACGAGCAGGTCATGGCCGACTACTGTCTGACCAACCGGATCATAGGCTCCCTCGGGCCACGGCTTCGGCAGCGTCCGGGGAACGAAGACCGGCCCTTGGCGGCGTTCGAGGCGCAACCCAAGGCGATGGAACGTGTGCTGTCCGATTTGAACGGCAACTGGGGAGGGGCTGAAGGATACGTCCTGACCCACGGCGTGTCCGCCGAAGCGGTGACGCGGCTCCGGGAAGCGCTGCTGGATTGATGAATATGCTTTTGCCGGACTGTTTGTCATGACCTACGATTTGCTGGCCAACGTTAGAGTCCTGGAGATCGGCAACGGCATCTCCGCGCCCTACTGCGGCAAGTTGCTGGCCGACATGGGCGCAGGAGTAACGAAGATCGAGCCTCCGGCTACCGGCGACAGCTCCCGGGGCTACGGCCCGTTCCTGAACGACAACCCCCACCAGGAACGGAGCGGTCTCTTCCTGTACATCAACTCCAATAAGAAGGGTCTGACCCTGGACCTCGCCACCCCCACGGGCAAGGGAATTCTTGAAGACCTGGTGGTCCGGTCCGACGCGGTGGTCCACAACCTGCACCCCCGGGAGATGGACCGGGTAGGTCTGACCTACGAGGCTCTTGGTCTAATTAACCCCGGCCTGGTCATGGCCTCTATAACACCGTTCGGACTCACCGGCCCCTACAAATACTACAAGGCTTACGACATCAACCTGGCCGCCGCCGGAGGAATTTGTCAGGGTCTCGGGTCGGCTGGCAGGCCGCCGCTGACCTTCGGGACTGCCCAGGTCGGTTACTTCGCCGGGATGGCCGCGGCGTCCTCGGTGTTGATGGCCCTTTTGGCGCGCGACACTTCCAGTATCAAGGGGCAACACATTGACATCGCTGAAGTCGAGACCATGTCCGGTGTCTACAACGGCCCCGAGGCGTTGATGGCGGTTTACGAGTGGCGCGTGACCCGCCGCACCGGGCACCACTCCATGGACTTCCCGTATCCCAACTGCATTCTGCGGTGCAAGGACGGCTACATCTTCGCCGGGTCCCCTGAAGGGCGTCAGTGGCGTAAGTTGCTTGAATTGATGGGGGACCCCGAGTGGTCGAGGGACCCCAGGTTTACCAACCGCACGGTGATGAATAACGATTACGCCGATGAGATCGACGGTTACGTGGAAGAGTGGCTATTGCGGCATACCAAGGCAGAGCTGCTGGAACTGGCGATGGAACACCGTATCCCGTTGGGGCCCGTGCGCGGGTTCGATGAGGTCCGGAACGACCCTAGCCTGGAAGGCTGGTTTGAGGAGATCGATAGGGAACACACCGGGCCGATGTCCTTTCCCGGTCCGCCTTACACGTTGGCAGATGTCACTGAATATTTGGCCTCACCCGCTCCTCATCTCGGCCAGCATAACGAAGAGGTTTATACCGGTGAGTTGGGGTTCACCCACGAGCAACTGGTCGCCCTTTACCAGACCGGTATCATCTAAGATTCCCCGATAAGCCAAGTTGTCCCTCGCATAGGACGAAATCCCTTGCAAATACAGCCGCAAAATAGGGGGCCATTGGCCGGTTACCGGGTATTGGACTTCGGCTGGGTGCTGGCCGGGGCCATACCGGGCATGGTGCTGGCGGACATGGGGGCCGAGGTCATCAAAGTGGAGACCCGCCAGCGGCTGGACTACATGCGCCAGGGCCGCCCCATCATCGGCACGGAACGCGACCCGGAGCAGCACCCCATGTTCCACAACGTGAACCGGGGTAAGCTCAGCGTCACGCTGAACACCAATCACCAGGAGGCGGTGGAACTTGCCCGCAGGTTGGTGACCCATTGCGATGTTGTCTTGGAGAATTTTTCCCCTGGAGTGATGCACCGGCTAGGGTTGGGCTACGAGGACTTGAAGGCCATCAAGGAAGACATCATCATGGTGTCCATCTCCTCCCATGGCCAGACCGGGCCGCTGCGCGATCTGCGGGCCTATGCCCCGTCCATAGGCGCAATGGCCGGCTTGGACAGCACCCTTGGCTACGAGGGAGAACGGCCCCTGGGACTGAAACACGCCTACGCCGACATCAGCGGCGCGTTGCACGCAGTGTTCGCAACGGTTTCGGCCCTGCACCAGCGGCAAAGAACAGGACGCGGCCAGTACGTCGACCTATCCATGCTGCGGGCGACCGTCGCCACCATGGGCGCGGGTCTTATGGAGTACGAGGCAACCGGCCGTGTATTAGGCCCCAAGGGCAACTACGACCCTACGATGGCCCCTTACGGCAACTATCCTTGTCAGGGCGAAGACCGGTGGGTGTCCATTGCGGTTGCGAACGATGAGGAGTGGAGGGGTCTGGCGCTGGCAATGGGATCGCCGAATTGGACTACTGAAGACCGGTTCGCCAGCCGATACCAGAGGCAGAGGCACCGGGGGGAATTGGACGACCAATTGTCAGAATGGACTTCCCAGCGCGATGCCTGGGAAATCACCGAGTTGTTGCAATCCCACGGCGTGGCCGCCATCCCGGTAATGGACGCCGAAGAACGCCTTCATGACCGGCACAACCAGAAACGTGGACTTTACCACGAGATCGAACACCCTTCCCTTGGAGTGGAGCCGATCTTCAACTTGATGTGGAACCTGGAGAAGACCCCCCCAGCTATCCGAGGCCATGCTCCTACACTGGGGCAGCATAACCAGCAGATTCTGGGTGATATGCTCGGATTAACCCAGGAGGAATTGTCCGACCTGGAAGAACGCCAGGTGGTGTATTAACCTGGTGTCACGGACGGCCTTGGCACGGTGAGCACGCCATACGTAGGAGAGTAAGGATGAGCTCCAGATATCACGGCCTCCGCATTGCGAACATTGTATCTGCCATCGTTAGCGTGACAGTTGGGATAATCATGGTCCTGGCATGCGTCCAGGCTATAATGGCGTTCCCGGATGCGGAACAACTTTGGTCGGCGCTGTTACTTAGTGTGGCGGTAGTGCTGTCCAGCATCGTGTTTCTGATCACCGAGATAAGTCGCAGACGGAAGACACAACATGCGCGTCCTGGAGATAGTGGAGCATGATCTCCCAACCTCGGGCACAAGAGCAAGCCATAGCCATACTGGCTATCGCGACTGCCGTAATTGGGTTCGGACTCTTCAGGGGTGACTTCTTCGGTGGAGACTCCACGACCGTCCCCCAGTCTAGTATTCTGGCGGACACGATCGCAATTCTCACGACCGCGAAGGCTATTTGCGGAGTGATGGTAGTCGCTCAGTACGTGCATGTGTTCGTCTCGGTTAAACGAGTATTCTTGCTGGAAGACAACGTCACTGGTGAGGATATCGTGGACGGTCCACTGACCCAATTATTCTTGCAAGTATGGTTTATGGCAATAATTTTCCTTATTGATGTTCTACAAAACATGGCTACGCATTGAAGGGGCCGAGAGGTAGAAACATGGCAATGGACGAAGAACGTCAACAGGTGACTGACACCCTCCCCGAGGTGGAGGACATCTCCCAGGAGTCCATCGACAAGGCCAAGGCGATGATTGGGATGCGGCTGCGGACGGAGCAGTTCACCCGTGACGCTTCCCTGGGCGCGCTGATCAACTTCGCTAACGGCATCGGCGACGCCAATCCCCTGTTCCGGGACCTGGAGTACGCGGCCTATTCCAAGTACGGTTCCGTCATAGGCCACCCCTGTGCGCCATATATGCGCCACTGGTCGGGCAGGACTCGTTGGGGTCTGCCCGGTGTCCACGGCTTCTTTGCGGGGAATGACTGGGAGTTTTTCCGTGTGCTTCGCCCCGGCGATGCGGTGAACTGCGTGGAGAGGGTCTTGGACGTACAGGAGAAGCAAAGCCGATACTCCGCCACGTTGGTCATCCAGCACGTGGAGACGATATACACCAACCAGCGGGACGAGACGCTTGCCCGTGTTGTTGGGTGGTGCACACGCCACCAGCGACGCGCTTCCAGAGAGAGTGGAAAGTACGCCGATGTGCCTCGCCGCCACCACTACGAACCCGACGAGCTTGAAGCGATCGACCAGCAGGTGTTAAACGAAACGGCCCGGGGCGGCCAACCGCGCTACTGGGAGGATACCATTGTGGGAGAGGAGATCGAACCCATAGTCCGCGGTCCCTTATCCTTGCAAGACGTCAGCGCTTTCTTGGTTGGCACCGGCAGGTCCAGCGCCCACGGGGTATTGCTGCGGGAGGCTATGCGCCACCCGGACCACTTCTTCCGCAATCCGGAGGCCGGCGGCGGACTGGAATACACCGGCATCGGCCATCTGCGCGACTCGGTGGCCGAGGCCGTCGGCGTTCCCGGAGCGTATGACTATGGGCCGCAGCGAGTTTCCTGGATGGGGACGCTCCTGACCAACTGGATGGGCGACGACGCGTTCCTGAAGCGCCTCCGGGTCGAGTGCCGCCGCTTCAACGTCTACGGGGACACCCAATGGTGCAAGGGTAAAGTGGTCCGCAAATACCTGAGCGGCGACGCTCCACTGGTGGATCTGGAGATATGGGCCGAAAACCAGCGGGGCGAAGTGACCGCGCCGGGACACGCTACGGTCATGTTGCCCTCCCGCGACCCCCGGATTCCCTGGTTCAACGACGGTAGCAGCCACTTCCTGCGGGACGCGCCCAGGGACGAGAACACGCCGCCTATTTTGCCGGTGTAGCTGGGAGGCCTGGACCATGGGGCGAACTTCCGTAAATGGAACAATCTTCGGCCCTTTGGACACGAAACAGTATAGCTTTTTCGTGGATACGGGAGCAGCCATGATGGGTCTTCCTATGGAGGAAATCCAGGCCCTCGGCCTTGAAACGGTGATAGATGGGAAGCGGGTCTTTCTCACCGCCAATGGCCGTGTGGAGTTGGACACCTATTATATTAGGGGAAATATCTGGGGCAGAGGATTCGGCGCGATGGTCGCCCCTTCGCCTGTCCCACTGGTGGGTTACGAAATGCTCCAGGACATGAGGCTTAAAGTCAACCAAGTGACCGAGGAATTGGAAGAAGTTCTGGATGAAGACCTGGGACCACCATACATGCTGATTGCCGTCCGGCGAGATGCTAACACGTTATCCTTGTGATGAAATCGAACCCATGCCATCTAAGGTGACAAAATGGGACGAACATATGTAACAGTTACAATCAATGGACCCAACGCCACGAAGGACTATAGTTTCTTGGTGGATACCGGAGCTGCCCTGGTCGGGTTGCCCATCGATGAGATCCAGGAACTTGGGTTACACTCGTTGAGAAACGGCGCCATGAGATTTATGACCGCGAATGGCATCGTCGAGCTTAACACCTACAGCGCCGAGGGTCAGGTACAGGGTCAGGGGTTCGTTGCCACGGTGTTTCCTGCACCGGTGCCCCTAGTCGGGTATGAGTTTCTGGAGAATCGGAGATTCCGAGTCAACCCGCTAAGTGAGCAAGTTGAAAGAGTCCCTGACGATGAAATCGCCCCACCATATCTGATTTCTGCCTGGTAATAGCTGGACCGATCTAGTCGACCATTTTAACCAACTATGAATTCCAAAGCGGTGACACAAATACATTACCCCCTAGCGGGCCTGCGCGTTTTGGAAGTCGCGGAGAACGTGGCCGGACCCTACTGCGGCAAGCTGTTGGCGGCGCTTGGGGCAGTAGTGGTCAAAGTGGAACCTCCACGCTCCGGCGACAACGCTAGGAGGCAGGGGCCGTTCCCCGGAGATGCGCCCCACCCGGAGCGCAGCGGGTTGTTCCTGTACTTGAACACCGGAAAGCACGGGGTCACACTCAATTTGAACGACCCGCAGGGCCGGGTGGTCATGCGAGAACTCGCGGCCAACGCAGACGTAATCGTCCACGACCGCCAACCCCCGGAACCAGACTCTCAGGGGTTGGATACGGACGCGCTCGCCCAGGCCAATCCAGACCTCATCGTTGCTTCCGTGACACCCTACGGGAATTCGGGTCCGTATGCAGGCTACCGCGCCTACGACGTAAACGTGTTTCATGCTGGCGGCGAAGGCAATTTGCTGCCCAATGGCCTGGCCCTGGATACCTTTCCAGACCGTGCGCCTCTTGTTGCGGGCAGCCAAATGGGGTCGTACCAAGGCGGTCTTACCGCCGCGCTTGGAGTTGTGGCCGCTGTTTACGCCCGCGCGAATGGAGCGCCCGCGCAGGCCGTGGACTGCTCGATGCAAGAAGCCCAACTCTCTCTTGGCTATGTGCCCATCCAACGGCTCGAAGCCGAAGGGATCGTCGAGGACCGGTTCTTCCGCTATTTCCGCGTCGGAGGTACCCTGCCGGCCCAAGACGGCTACGTGGAACTTCTAACCCTGGAACCACGCCAGTGGGAGAGCCTTGCGCGGATGTTGGACTACCCGGATTGGGCGACGGCCGAGAGATTTCAGAATCCCGGAGAATATGGCCCTGAGATCAACGCCCACCTGCGGGAGTGGTCCAGCGCGCATACGAAGGAATGGTTATACCGCGAAGCTCAATCCCACGGTGTTCCCTTCGCGCCGTATTTAACTCCCGGTGAGGTCTTTCACAGCGAGCAACAGCGGCAGCGAGGTTTGTACGTGGAGGTCGATCACCCGTCCGCAGGCCGTTTGGAGTATGCCGGTCCGCCCTTCCGGTTTGGCGACGGCCCTTCCCTACTGGGGAGGGCTCCACTTCTGGGGGAACACAACCGGGCGGTCTACGAAGGACTGGGATATTCCCCGATGGACATCGTCGAATTGGCCCTTGCAGGAGTGGTCTAACGGTCATGGCTGGAGAGAAGACAGGTCCATTGTCAGGGGTTAGAGTGGCGGACTTTTCCGTTCACGCCGCCGGGCCGTTCGCCGGGCTAATGCTGGCCGAACTCGGCGCGCAGGTGATTAAGATTGAAAGCTCCGCACGGTTGGATATAACCCGCCGCCCCCACACCATGTACGGCAAGCCCCCATCCAGCTTCGAACAGGTCAACGCCAGTAAACTTTCGGTGACGCTGAACCTTAAGGAGCCGAGAGCCGTGGAGCTTGCTCTTGATCTCGTAAGAGTCAGCGACTTGGTGCTGGAGAATTTCCGCCCTGGCGTCCTGGAACGGCTGGGACTAGGTTTCGACCGGCTTCGGGAGGTCAAGGAAGACTTGCTGATGCTGTCCCTATCATCCAACGGCCAGACCGGTCCGGAGAGGGGATATTCCGGATACGCGCCCATGTTTGCCGCGGCGGGCGGGCTGGGATACCTCACGGGCTACCCCGGCGGCCCACCTGTGGAGCTGAGGCACGCCATGGACCATACCGGAGGGTTGATGGGTGCGTTGTGCGCGGTGGCGGCCCTGTGTGGCAAGGCTCCGCTCTCCAAGGAACGTGCTGGTAACGGGAAAGCTGGCGAAGCCGGAGAAGACCGAGGTATCCACCTTGACGTTTCAGTGCGGGACGTGGCAACCGCTTTTATAGGTCCGGCCCTCATGGATTTCGCCATGAACGGGCGAGAACAGACGCCCCAGGGAAACGGAAACGGCGCAGCGGCCCCTCACGGAGTCTACCGTTGCGCAGGAGAAGGCGCCTGGGTCAGCATCGCCGTTACCACCGAGCGCGAATGGCAATTCTTGCGCCGGGCTTTGGCAGACCCCGCCTGGGCAAACGAGCCATCCTTTGGCGATGGCTATCAACGCTGGCTCCACCGGGAAGAACTTGACCGGAAGGTCGAGGCGTGGACGCTGGAGCGGACGCCCTGGGAAGCTACCAACTTGCTTCAAGCCGAGGGCGTGGCGGCGTTCCCTTCCATGTCCGCCGACCAACTGATGGCCGATCCGCATCTGGCGGCCCGCGGCGCGTTCCCGGAAATAACTCATCCTGAGAAGGGGAGGCAGCGAGGAGTTGCTCCGCCGTGGCGTTTCACCGGGACCCCGGCGCGTCTGGACGGCTGGACACCATCTCTGGGAGAAGACAACGACGCTGTGTTCCATGGCATCCTGGGTGTACCGTTGGAGGAGGTCAGGGCGCTGCAGGAAGCTAAAGTTATCTGGTAGACCGGCGAATCCAAGTCAAAGAGTCACATAGGAGGAAGCTATGGCTAACAAGAAGGGCACCGCTCTAATGATGGTCTGGGCCGACATCCCGGCGGACAAGGAAGACGACTTCAACGCCTGGTACAACGAGGAACATCTGAAAGAGTTGGTATCGGTCCCCGGAATACTCAACGCCGCCCGCTATGAGGCAATTCGCAGCGGCCCGAAGCATCTGGCCTGCTACGAACTGGAAAGCCCCGCCGTGATTGAGACCGACGCCTTCAAGAACCGCCCGCGCACCGAATGGGGTTCCCGGGTCAGCCCCAGCATCATCGGCACCAACTTCATCAACAACATCTACGAGATGATCTACCCTTCGTCGCTGAACGATAATATCGCGGGCGCCGATATGGCCCCGGCGCTTCAGATCGGGCGGATGGACATCTCCCCGGAGAACGAAGACGAGTGGAACCGCTGGTACAGCGGAGTCTACGTACCCAACTACGAAAAGGTACCCGGCTGCATACGGGGCCGCCGCTGGAAGGTAGTCCGAGGACAGCCCGAATACGCGGTGGTCTACGAATTCGAGCACGAGGGTGTGTCCGATACGGACCCTTGGCAAGCCCAGCGAGACATCAACCCGGACAACCCTCGGATGCGAGACCTGATGACCCACGCCGAAGGCTCTCCCGGTATCTGGAAAAAGACCTTCCAGCTATAAGAACCCGGTCAGAAGGCCCTGTTTCTGCAAGTTAGCCTCGCCGTAGCCGATGAGGGTGATGGATATCGAGGGTGCACCCAGACACGACCATAGCCGAGTGGCCAGCCGGCGGCACCTGACCATCACCCTGGGCCTCCTGGTTGGGTATATGGGAGTCGAGTTCGCGGGCGGGGTGCTGGCCAACAGCCTGTCACTGTTGGCCGACGCTGGCCACATGCTGACGGACGCTGGCGCGGTAGGCTTGGCGCTGCTGGCGATATGGGTGGCTGGCAAGCCGCCGTCGGTGGAACGGACCTTCGGTTTTCACCGCACCGAGGTCCTGGCGGCGCTGGCCAACGCGTTGAGCCTCTGGCTGATCGCCGGAGTTATCCTGTTCGAGGCGTATCGCCGCTTCCTCGAGCCGCAAGAGGTGACAGGCGCACTCATGCTTGGAGTGGGCGCCGTGGGGTTGCTGGTGAATCTGGCCGCCGCGGCCTTGCTCCATAGGTCAGCCGGGGAGAGCCTGAACGTCGAAGGCGCGTTCCTTCATGTCCTGGCCGATCTCTTGGGCTCGGTCGCTGTAATCTGCGCGAGCATATTGGTCCTTACCACCGGATGGGCCGCCGCGGACCCGGTCTTCGCCGCCGTGATCGGTGCGCTGATTTTGATCAGTTCAGCCCGGCTCCTGTGGAAGGTGGTGCACGTTCTGATGGAAGGAACACCGCCCAACCTGGACCTCCACGGATTATGCCAGCGGATGGAGCGGCTTGACGGAATCACCGGGGTCCATGACATCCATGCCTGGACAATTACAACCGGGTACGACGCCTTAAGCGCCCACGTTACCGCGGACCAGGACGTCCTGCTCAACCGGACTCCGATGCTGCGCGAGCTGCGAAATATCGCGGCCCTGGAGTTCGGGATATCCCATGTGACCATCCAGCTTGAATACTCCCGAGACCAATGCTCCGAGGACCACCACATAGACCATCCTGTGGCACCAGCCCAATAGGTGTCGCCGTCCACCAGCAAATTTAGAGACTCGGAAGGGTAGACAGTTATGACCAACCCCATCTCGCCCGATGTCATCTACAAGCTCAGGAACGTAGGGGACCCTGCCCTCTCCCCCGATGGAGGGACCCTGGCCTATACCCTGTCTTGGGTCGATGCCCAGGAGATGGACGGCCGCTCCCGAATCATGTTGATGACGCTGGACTCGGGGCAAACCATGGAGTTTACCCAGGGAACCAGGGACAGCGCGCCAAAATTCTCACCCGACGGAAACACCCTAGGGTTTCTCAGGCCCGACGGCGACGGCAAGCGGCAGGTCTGGCTCATGGGCGCAGGCGGCGGTGAGGCGGTGCAACTTACCAGGTTAAAGGGCGGGGTTTCGGACTTTTCTTGGTCGCCGGAAGGCAGCCGGTTGTTGGCCTGCGCCGATGTGCCGGAGGGAATGCCGGACCAGGAAGACGTCCCGGCATCCGTGCCTCGCGTCATCGAAGTGAGCCGCATCAGGTACCGCTATGACACGCTGGGCTGGCGCGGCAACGCCCACTTTCATCTGTTCACCGTGGACGCCAAGGATGGGGCAACTGCCCAGCTAACCGACGGAGACTGGGACGACTTTGCCGCAGCCTGGTCCCCCGACGGGAATCGCGTCGCGTTTATATCGGGAAGGCGGGACGACCGGGACATCCTCGCGTTGACCGAGGCCTACGTCGTCTCCGCTGGTGGCGGCGGTCCAGTGCTGTGGTCCGACGGACTGAACGGTGTAGGCGCGCTGGCATGGGCGCCGGACGGCCAACGCCTCCTGGCCGCTGGCGCTGAAGCCCCGCTTGGTATGGTCTCCTGGCAGTCCTGGCTTTACGTACTTCAACCGGGACACTCCCCCAGGCGCATCACCGAAGACTCCATCAAACCCTTCGTGAGCTTCCCGCCCATGAACCCCGGCCCTGCCATTCGGTGGACCGAAGACGATCGCATCCTGTTCCTAGGGGAGCGGCGTGGTGAATCGTTCTTGTGCGAGGCCGATGCCAACGGAGGCGGAGTGAATACCCTCTTCGGCGGCGACCGGCAGGCAACTGGCCTCACCCTGGACCGCAAGGCAACTCGGGCGGTGGAACTCTCCTCATCCCCCACCATACCGGGCGACCTGTTCCAAGTGGAGCTTGAGCCCGGCACAAGCAAACGGCTGACCGACGTCAATCACGACTACCTGTCGGTGAGCCCGCCCGCGACTATGGAGAAGTTCGACTATGAGCGGGCTGGGCTTGCTATAGAATGCCGGTTGTGGTTTCCGCCGGACTTTGATGCTTCCAAAAGATATCCGCTGGTTATGGACGTCCACGGTGGGCCCAACGGAGCGTTCTATGACTCCTTCGCCACGGTACAGCAGGTCTTGGCCACGGCGGGTTACCTGGTGCTGGCGGTCAATCCCAGAGGTTCTTCCACCTACGGTGATGACTTCATGACGGCCGTTCTGGAGGACTGGGGCGGGGAGGACTACATGGACCTCATGGGCGCGTTGGACCAGGCAATCGACCGGCCATACGTCGATGCCGACCGGCTGGGCGTTCACGGCTACAGCTACGGTGGGTTCATGACGACCTGGATTCTGGGACACAACGACCGGTTTTCCGTCGGTGTGGTGGGCGCGCCCTGCACCGACCTCTACAGCATGTACGGCACGTCCGACATCGGCACTAGCTTCGGTGAAGTCCAGTGGGGTGGGTCGGTGATGGACGCCGCAGAGGAGTTGCTGAGGCGCTCTCCAATCACCTACGCTGCCAACGTCAATGCCCCTGTCCTGCTGCTGCATGGGGAGTCGGACTACCGCTGCCCAATCTCGCAGAGCGAAGAGTATTTCACGGTGCTCAAACGGCTGGGGAAAGAAGTGGAGTTCGTGCGTTTCCCCGGCAGCGCCCACTCCTTCACCCGTCTGGGTCACCCGAAGATGCGGGAGGAATACCTCGCCCGCACCCTCGCCTGGTTCCAGAAGCACCTGGGGTAAGGGTAAATCCGCGTCTCCCCGGCGAGAGGGAATACTACGTCTCCCTCTCTTCCGAAAGGAGACCTCCTCGACTATCTCCCCCTTTGGCATAAGGGGGATTTCTCCCCGTCTTCGAGGAAGTGACATATGGGTGAACCCAGTATTAAGACAAGGACATACCGGTCCGCGCCGCCGTCGCGGCTGACAACTCCGGCGGCGAATCCTGCGGCGTCTTAGGCGCGGGACGCGGAGCCTTGGCCCAGGTGTCTCCCCAGGGAACGTCGGGGAGGTTGCGGGAGCGGCGCACCTCGTTGATCGTCAGGACACCCCGGTCCAATAGCTGGGCCTCCCGGCTAACGCGGCTGTTCTCATCCTCCCGCAACGCCTCTATGCCGCTGAGGTCGAACTTGATTTCGAGTCCGGTGTACCCCAGTCGCGGCAGCAACATCCGGTTGATCTGCTCCTCCAGAAAGCCGGTCTCGGGAATCATGGTGTTCCGCCAGAACATCCTCTCAGACGCGTTGATATTGGCGAATGTGGCCCCTTCGAGGTCCGATAACAGGGGCTTGGGTACGCCAAACACCCGGCTCACATCCTCCAGGCTCCACCGCAGCCCCTGGATGAACTCCATGTCCCGGTGGCTGAACCCCAGGGTCTTGATGTCGCGGACGAAGCTGGCGATGGCGGGACGGTTGGGGTTGGACGGCCCACGGTGCCGGGCTTCCCAACGCCGGTAGAACTCCTCGACCTCCACGTCGTTCATGCTCTCGTTGGTCAATACAATGAAGTCGGGGCGGGCCGAGTTTCTGAGGAAGGAGCGGTTGAAACGCAGCCCGTCCTTGCCCATGTCCACCGCCATCCGCGCCGGGGCCAGTGGAGATAGCCCGGCGAATTCGTCCAACGGGTTGAAGTAACGCAGCCAGACCATCTCGTCCGGCGTGTAGGCCACCGGACCTGTGCGGCCCTGGTACACGAAGCCTCGGATGTAGCGGTTGGCGTCGGGCAGCACCTTCACCCGGTCGGGGCGCAGGGCCCAAATCTCCCACTCGCCGTCCTGGTCCCGTTCCAACGCCCAAAACGCCGCGCCCCACAGGTTCAGGTAAATCTCAGTCGCCCGCCACAGGTCGCCGCGCGTGTACCAGGGGTTTACCCTGTCCAGGAGCCTTTGCACGGGATGGTACGGCCCCACCGGCGGCCCGGCCCCTTCAGGGGTGGACCGGTGCACCACCACGGGCGCGCGGGTGATGGCGTCCGCCCTGAGCTTGACGGCGGCATAGACCGGAGCCGAACCGGCATAGTAGTGGCCGTATTCGCTCCTGGCCCAATCTCCGCCCGCAGCCGTGTAGCTGTCCAGCCAGTCTACATCCCGCCCGGCGGCGCGGTTAGACCGCTGCTGTGTTGCCAGCGGCGGCATGGCGTGGGGCCTGGAAAACATGTTGTCCAGCAAACGCCGGACATAACCTGGAATCCTCGAATTCTCGATAGGGTGTTCAGACATGTTCACGTCCTGGTCTGCGTTAGATCCACAACCTGACCTGACTGGCGGGTTCCAGAAAGGCCAGCATCAAAGCGTCAGCCTTGTCCGGAGAGGGCAGGCCCCGCCGGCGCATTTCATCCTTGCCCTCTATCTTGACTCTCCCATGGCTGTCGTAGCTGTAGCGCAACGCCGAAAGCTCTCCCATAAGCTGGCCGTCAGAGGGAATGCTGATCCTCCCGGAGGCGAACAGCTCCCGCAGACGCCAATAGCCCTCCGCCCTCAGGTTGGCGAACAGCTTGTCCTGCCGGGCGCTTCTCGCCACGTTGATCCCGCGCACGCTGTAACCCTGCTCGTTCAGCCGGTCCACCACGCCAGCCCCCACGCCGATCTCGTCCACGTGAATCCGATTGGGCGACGACTCCCGTACCGTCGCCGCCACCCAGCCGGAAAGCTGCATGGTGTCCATACCATGAAAGGTCTTAATCTCTTCAACGCGGTCTCCCCGGCGGCGTAGTATGACACTTCGGTCCGAGCCAAAACGGGCCACGTCTACGGCCAACACAACGTCTCCCCCGTTCTGTAGATTGTCGCCGACGGCGGACATGATGACATTGCCCTCCCAGACCGCCGCCTCGATATCCGATAGCTTGATCAAGGTGTTTTCCTCCTGGTCGGGGAACTCGCCCAGCACGCGGGAGCGGTAGATTGGGTCTTTCTCGCCCCAGGTCTCCCTACGTTCCCGCACCCATTCGGCCGTCGCGAGCCCGGGAATGACCACCTTGCCCAGCTTCACGTTGGGGCTGTCCAGGGCGGAAATGCTGACCGTGTAATAGAGGCGGCGTTCCTGGTAGAAAGCGCGGCGGAACGCCCCGGTTACAGTGGTGGGGTTGCCGATCAAGAGCAGCCGTGGGGAGGCCGAGGTCATCACCGCTTCGATCGCCTCGTAAATCTCCTCGCTGACCCCTTCGGCCTCGTCCACCACGACGAACATATTCTCGCTGTGGAAGCCCTGGAACTGGTCCGCGCCGTCGGCCGAAAGACCGATGGCGTACCGTTCGTCCGAGATCTCCCAGCGGGTGTCCAGCATCTTGCCGCCCAGGACATCGGCGGCCCCGCGGTACAGGCGGTGCACCTGCCGCCACAGGACATGACGCACCTGCCGGAAAGTTGGCGCGGTGCTCAAGACGATGGCCGGGTCGTGGTAGTACAGGAACCACAGCACGGCGACGGCGGCGCAGTAACCCTTGCCCAGCCCGTTCCCGGACTTGACGGCCACGCGGCGGCGGGACGGCAGGGCGGTCAACACTTCTTTTTGCTTGCTCCAAAGCTGGACCCGAAGCACGTCGTTGGCGAAGGGCAATGGCATTAGTTTTTCGTCCGTCAGAGTGTCGGGCATGCCCGGCTATTTGACTCTGGCCCGGGCGGCGTCACCTTGGTCCGGCGGACTGAAGAGGAACCCGCAATCCCGGCAGCGAAGTACGAGGTTGTCCCCGGGGGCTCGTTTTTCGAGGGCGAGCAATTTAGAGGAATAGCATCTTCGGCAACGCATTGGCGATCACCTCCAGGAAAAGTGGAGGGACGGTCCGGCTCCCGCCGTGTCCGTCCCCGCAATTTCACACTAGTGGTCCAACATTTTTGGATTGAGTACTGAGCAAGTGTATTCTACCAAGCATAGGGCGAAGAGGATTGGGGCGTGGGAGGAGGGGAGGCCGATGAAGAGATACCGGGTCAAGCTGAGTGCGGAGGAGCGGCAGGAACTGAAGACATTGGTGTCCCGTGGCCGGGCGGCGGCTTACCAGCAGACCCACGGGCGCATCCTGCTGCTGAGTGATGAGGCCCATGCGGAGGGGGCCATGAAGGATGAAGAGATTGCCCGGGTTCTCCAGATTGGCCGCGCGACGGTGGAGCGGGTGCGCCGCCGTTGCGTGGAGGAAGGGATTGAGGCGGCCTTGGAGCGAAAGCGGCAACTCAATCGTCGTCCGAAGCGGCTGGACGGTCAAGGGGAAGCCCACCTGATTGCCCTGGCCTGCGGAGAACCGCCGGAAGGCCGGGCCGGTTGGACGCTGAAACTGTTGGCCGACCGGCTGGTCGAATGCGAGATAGTGGAGAGCATCAGTCCCGAAACGGTGCGGCAGACGCTCAAAAAAACGAACTCAAGCCTTGGCTGAAGGAATGCTGGTGCATTCCTCCGCAAGGCAGCGCCGAGTTCGTCTGCGCGATGGAAGACGTGCTGGAAGTCTATCAGCGCCGGTATGGGGACAACGAAGTTCTGGTCTGCCTGGACGAGACCAGCAAGCAACAGGTGAAAGAGACGCGCCTGCCGCGTCCGGCCCGGCCTGGGGCGGCGGGCTCCTACGATTACGAGTACGAGCGCAACGGGGTGAGCAACCTTTTCATGTTGTTCGCTCCGCTGGAAGGGTGGCGCCGGGTGGAAGTGACGGACCGGCGCACGAAAGCCGATTGGGCCCGGGTGGTCAAGCAATTGGTGGACGAGGACTACCCGCACAAGGACCGTATTGTGCTGGTGATGGACAACTTGAACACCCACCACCCGTCCTCGCTGTACGAGGAATTTGAACCTGCCGAAGCGCGGCGCATCGCCGAACGGTTGGAGGTCCACTACACCCCCAAGCATGGCAGTTGGCTGGATATGGCCGAGATTGAAATCGGGGTGATGGCCCGCCAATGCCTGGACCGGCGCATACCGGACCAAAGCGTCCTGCGGCGGGAGGTGGGAGCGTGGCAGTATCAGCGCAACCAGGACGCAATACGGGTGGACTGGCGCTTCACAACTGAGGATGCCCGTATCAAGCTGAAGTCCCTTTACCCATCAATCCAACACTGATCGACTACTAGAGACCGGCAATCGGACGTGTCAACCGCCTCCGCGTCATGAGCACAGTGCATGCTCCAAGTCTCCCCCTTTCGAAAAGGGGGATTAGGGGGGATTTCCCTCCGCTTCGCATATGCCTCGCTCGAGGCGCCGGACATATATTCAGCTTCCATACCAACTACACTAACTGCGGGGACGGGAAGGTGGCTGGAAATCGCTGGTGACCCTGGGGTAGGTTGACGGGAGAGAGGAGAAATCCCCCCAACCCCCCTTTTCGAAGGGAATTATAGCTTTAACTTCGCAAAAGTGATGGAGTGATTAACAAAGCGCAATGATGGTTCACGGGTTAATCGGATTCGATATTCCCGTTGACGGTTGGCATATGCACCAATGGTTGAACAGTAGCGGGTCTGGGCTGCCACTCTTTTAGCCCCCATATACCGTTGCCGTGAGAATAGAAATCCTCACCACATCGGCTGAGGATAGACCCAAGATTTGCCACTGGGTCTTTCCCGTTCATATACATCCCCTGCTCGACTATCTCATCATATATAGCCTGCCGGTGCATGGGTTCATGGTGACTCCACAGCACAGTGATAACTGCCAACCGAATGTCCTCTGCGCTGCCTGGGGAAGACGTTGGTTGATTGGTTTCATATCGTGCCAACATGCGACAGGCGGCATCCAAGTCGGCCTGTGCATCCGCAAGCCGTTCCTCCGCATGGGTGACCTCGGCAAGCAACCACTCTTTGACATCTGAGGGCATAGCAGCAATGACCTCCCATTTGTTGCGATGGGGTTGACACACAGTGTTTGTACTCCACTATTAATAAAGGTGCCGAGGGCGGGATTCGAACCCGCAAGAGCCGCGAGACTCGGAGCAGTGCGAGTCCTCTGCGTTTACCTTTTCACCACCTCGGCATAGCTTCTTTGAAGCGGGCAGCGTCGCAATCGGCCCACGTAGGTGCGCTAACACCTTTTGGATAAGCCAGTCTCCCCGCAGGAGCGTTGCCCGCTTCAATATTTTACCCCGCGAGTCAGTAATGGGCAATGACAAGAAGGCGGACAAAAAAGAGGCGACCCTACAGGAGTCGCCCAAGATAGACATGAAGGCATTGAACGCCGTGGTCAAGAAGGTCCTAGACTACGGTCCCGCCAAGAAACAGAAGCGAGCACCTAACCCGATGGAGAAGGACTGATGACGATCCAGAACGAAGTAACGCTAGAGACTTTGGAGGCGATGCTGACTTCGATGAATCAGTATATCCGAGAAGAAGTCGCCACTAAAGAGGAAGTGCGCGAACGCTTGGCCGAGAGACTTTGGAGGCGATGCTTTCCAACTGACAATTCGAGGACTGGTAGTCCTCCTATCCGAGAAGAGAGGCGTTTCCCCTGGATGCCCAAGAGGAAGTGCGCGAGCACCCGTTCGTGACAGTGCTTGATGCCCAGAGGAAGTCGCTCCGCCGGGGCAGGCTGCTGATGTAGTACGGGGCTGACAGTGGGCCAGTCCTGGCCGGCGCTCAGGTACCCCAAGCAAGATGGGTCGCTGAGGTTCGTGACAGTCTTGGCCGAGGAAGTGCGCGAGGTTCGTGACAGTCTTGGCCGAGGAAGTGCGCGAGGTTCGTGACAGTCTTGGCCGAGTTGAACAGTCTCTTGGTGAAGTATTGCGACACCTTGACAACCCGTAGGTCGGTGCCTGCTGATCTAGTCTGCGATTAGTTCCTTGTAAGTCAACCGCTTTCCAACTGTCCCCTTCACCAAGCTTTCCAACCGCTTCATAGTGGGAATCTTCACGTTTCCTTCGTTCAACCGGAAGGTGAATTCGTTGATGTAACGGCTCATGTGCTTTGCGCTCCATTGATGATAGACCCCGTTGTAACCCCTCTTTAGTACAGCCCACACGCTCTCAATTCCATTGGTGTGAGCCATCCCGTTCACATACTCCTTGACGCTATGCTTCACCGTTCCATGCTGATATCGTGTGCCGAGGTTCTGATACCCAGCATGTTCATCGGTGTAAATCGTTGCACCAGGTTCTACAGCATGAATGACGTTGCGCTCTAAAGTACCAACCGTGGTGTCATCAATTGGCATAGCCTTGACCGACCCGCCCCGCTGTTTCAATCCCAATACCGCTTGTTTGCCAACCGTCCCGCGCCCGGCCTGGAGCTTCTTGCTGGCGTGTTTGTTGCCTTCCTTGCCACCAATGTAGGTTTCGTCTATTTCGACAATGCCATCTATCCGGTCTGCTTCCACGTTGCAAGCTTCCCGGAGCCGATGGAGCATGAACCAGGTAGCTTTCTGAGTGATGCCTAGCTCCTTGGAAAGCTGAAGGCTGGAAACGCCTTTCCGGGCAGTTTGCAGGATATACATGGCATAGAGCCACTTGTCCAAAGGGATATGGGACCGCTCGAATACCGTACCGGTTCTAACGGTGAACTTCTTGCGGCAGTCCTTGCACTGGTGGTATTGGGAGTCTTTCATCCGGCTTGTACGCTGGCCATCACAATGCGGGCAGACTATCCCGTCGGCCCAGCGAAGACCTTCAATATATTCGATGGCCGATGCTCCGTTGGGGAAGCTCTTGAAGAACTCGTATGCGCTGATGGTTCCGCCGTTGCCTGCCATTTGGATTGACTCCCGTTTCTGAATACAATCCAATTCTAACAGCTACGGTTTGCGAAGTCAAGTATATAATTCCCTTTTCGAAGAGGGGCTTTAAGGGCTTTAGCAGTAGCGGAGTTTTAGGCTGCTCTCCGGCGGGCCGTCAGCAGGAGGGTGACTCCGATGGCCAGGACCACGAGTCCCACGGCCATAAGCCAGGTGGGAATTGCCGCGACCACTGTGTTGCCGGTGGCTGGAAGGATGGCGGTGGGTGTCGGCGTGGCCGGGGCGGGCGGGGCTGGCACCGGGCCGTCGAAGCTCAGGTCGAGGGTGTATTTGTCTCCAACGCCCTGGAAGTCCGGTTGCTCGAAGGCCGCGATCCTGCCGTGCTGATTGGAAAGGTAGAACTCTATCGAGAGAACGGCCAAGGAAGGGAGTTCGGGCCGCAACACCAGCCCGGAGTAGGTTCCCCGGTCACCGACTACCACGCTCTCGCTCTTGTAAACTATGCACTCTTTCATGCAGGCGTACAGATTCAGGCCGTTGGGCGGAGTCGACCGGTTCACCCGGACCGTACCGGAGAAAGTGTCGGGTCCGATGGTGTTGGTGGATGTTCCCTCCTCGGGAAACTCCTGCAGGGGCAATGCGCCCAGGGTGGCTACGGCCACCACCATGACCGCCAGTATGGTCCCGGAAATTGCGGCAATCCTCCGCACAGTCCACCTCCCGCGCCCGTTGTCTGGGCGCGCACACGCATCAAAAGGGCTTTTCGCCTTGTTCCATCGTGATAGATTTTTAAGACTTTCAATATATTGCACCAGGGACTTCCACCGATATTCCGGCCTCGCGGTCTCGTGCCTCGTTCATACTGACCAGGCCGCCCTGCTCGTCATTCTGGCGTGGCGCCGGAATCCCTGGGTTTCCGCACCTGGCTTTCCCGCCGGACTCGACCAGCTATGGATTCCCGCTTTTGGAGACCTTTGAATAATCCCCTCTCCCTCCGGGAGAGGGTTAGGGTGAGGGCGTCCCCCGTATCTGGGCACACTCTGGATTCTCGCTCTCGCGGGAGTCGCGGAAGGTTACGCAAAGGTCTCCTTTCGCGGGAAAGACAGGGGTAGGGCAAAACGGGGTTGGGGCAAAACGGGGGTGCGGGAACAGACGGGGGTGCGGGAACGACGGGGGTGTCGCAGTCTATACGCGCTTGTATGGGTCCACAGGCTCTCCCGCTGCAAGGAGGACCAGGTTGAGGGCAAAAAGAAAAGGGCGCCTCCAGCGGAGACGCCCTTAAGTGGTTACGAAGTAACCGGGGTCTGACTAGGAGCTGCGTCCCATCACGATGGCCGCGCCGCCGATGACGACTGCCACGATCGCGATGATCAGCGCGATGACACCGAGGACTCCGCCGCCGGCGGCTCCGGCAGGACCCGTCGCCCCGGCTGCTCCGTTAGCGCCGGCTGCTCCGGCAGGACCTTCAGCGCCGGCAACACCAGAGGGGCCAGCAGGGCCGGTGGGGCCGTCAGCACCGGCAGCGCCCGCGGGACCGGCAGCGCCCGCGGGACCGGCAGTGCCCGCGGCGCCAGTATGGCCCTTGGCGCCTGTGCCACCGCGTGGGCCGATGCCCCCGGTGACACCCTTGTCACCCTTCTCGCCAGCGGCGCCGGCGGGGCCGGCCATCATGGCGGGCATCATGACCATGCCGCCAGCGTCCGGGACCGCTCCGCAGACGGTGTGGACCGTTGCGTCGCTAGCCGAATGGACGTTGATTACGTGGGCGCCGTCCTGCAGCGAAGAGAGGGCAGCCGCGACCATGGTCATGGACATGCCGTCTTCGATGCTGGTCAGGTCGTACATGATATCGCCCAGGCCCTCTCCGCAGGGACCGGTGTGGATGTGGGCTGCCGAGCTCATCATTGCGCCGGGGTGGACCAAGAGGGAGACCCTGGTCTCCTCGCCGATTTCGGTCAGCGTGGCCATTCCGGACGAGCCGGAGTGCCCGATCTCGTACAGGGAAGCCATGATGGTCGGGCCCTCGGCGACCGACATGGAGGTGAGGTTCAGGGGTTCGCTCATTCCGGGCGTCCAGGTGCCGGTCTCAGCGGCCATCATGTCACCGATCATGAACATGATGGCCGCCCCGGTGAAGTCTTCTCCCGGGGGCTGTACGATTTGGAGCAGGTATTTGCCGTCGGACACGGTGCCCGAGACAACCACATCGCCGATCATGGCGGAGACCGTGGTGCCCTCTGCCACCGCGGCGTCATCGACCATGGCCGTTCCGGCGAACCTCGCCAGAGGTGGGGCTTGGGCCAGCGTCACGGCCGGGATGGCCAGGAACAGCGCCACGATCATGAGTAGCACTAGGATTTTGGTTTTCTTCATTGAAAACTCCTTGTGACTTTAGGGGGGCGATAGGGTCCCGGAATTCCGGGACCCTATGCAGACTTAAGCTCTAAGCCTTACCACCGAATCGGGGTGAATGGGGCGTACAGGTCCACGGTTTGACTGCCGAGGGTCACGCCCATCTGGTCCTCAGACACCTGTACGGTGTAGAACTGGCCAGGCTCGATCGAATCGAGATTGTTGCCGCTCATAAAGAGTGGCCGCGCGTCGTAGACGGTATAACCGTAGTTGGGAGCCTCGTTCTGAGTCGCGGGATCGAAGTGGTAAACCGCGATCAGGTTGTCCTCGGCGATGACGGCAGCGAATGCAACGTCGGGCGTTGCCGCTTCAGCCATCATAACCTCGGGCATCATGCCAGAAACTGCCGCACGGAGCCGGAAGGGCGCACTGGCGACGGTCTCGCTGATCTTGACCTCCACATTTTGGGAGCCGGGGTCCAGGCCCGGCACCACGAACGAGGTGGTGAACCCGCCGGTGGCGTTCGTGAGCGGCTTGGGCGCAGTGGTGACCTCGGTGATCCCGAACTTCAAACTTTCCATCGTGCGGAACGCTTTGAACCCCTGGCCGGTCACGGTCACTGTGTCGCCGGCCTGACCCTCAGACACGGAGAGGGTGATGCCTCCTTCCGGCACACTGTGGGTCGCCGTGCTTTCGTAAGGGATGTCGCCAACATCGAACTGGGCCCGCACGGTGTTGTCTGAGGGGAGCACAGCCGTTGACGGCACCGTGAAAGTTGAGGTGAAACTGCCCGAGGAATCCGGCGTCACGGACCCGACTCTGCGCCATGGCTGTGGGCCGCCAGTGTTGTATTCGATGTTCACTATTGGCACCGCGTCCGCTTCCTGAGCGGCGTTGTTGGCTGGGAATCCTGTCCCGGTCACCGTTACCGAGGTCCCAACCCTGCTCGCGGACGGAGAAATCGTGATGGACCGGGGGGATATGGTAACGTTGACTATGCCTTCCCTCAACCCACTATCAACGACCTTGAGGTCCTCGACTACCGGGGTAGTGCCGGCGCTCGGAACTATGCTGGTGGAGGTCATTGGAATTACGATGTTGGAGGACCAGTTTCCCCCGCTGTCCACTCGGATCGCCGAACCGGCGTTAATATTATCGGACCCAAGTTCGCCCTTTGCTTTCAAATCGTCGGTGTTTCCACCCAAACTCACCAAGCTATCATCGGGGACGTTGTTGGCGGTGGTGCCGTTGATGATGCCGTTTCTGGTGAACCCGCGGCCCGTGACCAATACTGATTGGTTAGGCACCACGGTCGTCGGGCTAACTGTCAGCTTGGCGCCCCCGACCACGATCTTGGCTTCGGCGTTGTAGTCGCCTGTAACCAGCCGCATCTCACGCGTGCCCACAGGGACTTGGTTCTGGATCACGATGTCAAAGGTGGCGTTGCCGAGACTGTCGATGGTCACTGCGCCTGCGGGACCGTGTGGGATTCCCGCGATATCGATTGGTCCAGTATCGGCGACAGTATCAAGCTTGGCGATGGTCCCGGGTTCGGGCCAGTCTCTCACCTGGACCCGGATGGTGTCGCCCACGTTCGCCGCAGAAGGGGAAATGACGATTGACTGTTCCACCTCGAACTTGGGCAGAAGGCTCATGTCTGTGAAGGTGTTCGCCTTAGGTTCCTCGCCGTCTATGGCGTTGATGTAATTGTTGGGGCCTTTCGAGAAGGGGGGAAGGGCCACGTTGACCGTGACCTCAAAGGTGTCGTCGGAGGCGACCTCCACCGGGACGACGTCGATCTCATTGGCGTCCCGCACTCCGAATTTGTTGCTGGCGGGGATCGTCTTTTCCACCCAAATGATGGCCGTGGTGCCGTTCTTGAAGCCCTTGCCGGTGATCGTCAGGGGCGTGGTCCCGCTTGTCCTTGACGTCGTCAATTTCGAGGACCAGGGGAACGGTGATATTGTCTGACACAAAGACGTCCTGTTTTGAGGTGGCCACGGAGACGACGTCTCCGGTGCCGGCCTCAGTGGGGTTCTTGAACCCCGCTGACGAACTGAAAGTGACGGTGACCATCGCATCCGCGGCGATGCCGGCCTGCGGCCTGTCCGGGTCGGGGACACGAAGCTTGTATTCCACGATGTTCTTATCGCCGGCTTCGTCCCCTGCCCGCCCCATGCTATTCACCAACCCGCGAGTCGGGGCATCGACAAGGGCAATCGCATTGCCCGGGACATTTCCGGGGTCATCCTCTTCGCCAGTGACAGCGCTGGCGCGAATTCGCACATGGTTCGCGGATATTGAACTTGGGGAACCGATGTCCTTGTCAAACCTCACTATGATCCTGTCCTGGTTGGCGGTGAGCACATCGGGAGCGTAGAAAGTGATCTGGTACTCGGCATTCTCACTGCCCGGTTCGGTGGGGTCGTTGGTCACCTCGACTTGACCAACCCGCATGGTGTCGAAGCTGAACATATTCGACTCACCCATGGTAGTGTCATCGGTAGTCACCACGCTAATCACCTGATCAGTTCGATCAGCCTCGGCGACAGTAGCGGCAGGATTCCCGATTCCTGCGTTATTGCCTGTGGCCGTTGGGCCTTTCATGGGGGCAGTGAACTCAACCTTGATCGGGTCCCCCGCCTTTATCATGAATGCTGGAACAGCGGCGTCATCACCTGAAGCTTCCGCTGCCGCTGCCGCTTGGGGGGTTACTCAACAGTATCATTGGTACCCGATATGACATTCACAGCCGCTACTTGCTTCCCTCCCAACATCCAGTTGCTCGTAGCGTTAACCCCGTCGCCGCTGGTATCTACCTCTTCAGGGAACGTAATGGTGAGAGTATCGGTCTCGACAGTATTATTGCCGGTGGTGTCCGCCCCTTCAAAGGCTGCACTACTCTTCACGCTAAAGGACCAATCGCTGAAGTGGCCGGGGATCGTGTTGGATAGGGTGACATCGAAGCCACCGGTTACAGCCTGGGCCTTGGAGGGGCTCAAGGCCCCGAGGGCCAGCATCGCGGTGAAGACGCCGATGAACATCACCAATGCGAGCCCAAGAGGTAGTCCGATCTTGGTTTTCATCTACTCTTTCTCTCCTAAGTTTGGGTCGTGCCAAGGGTCCTGGGTCTGGTTCCTTCCCTAGGGCCGCAACTCCTCCGGGTCCCCGGTCCTGCCGGGGCCGGGTGGGTTAGGGCGGTCCTCCCCTGGGTATCACCGATGGGTCCCGGAGCGGATATGCGATGCCGGTTCCGCAACTGTACGTGCTGATGGCTCCCTCCTTTATCTCAGGCTTGAAACGATTGCGCACTTGTTGTAGCACCTGGGCTTTTTGACTGTCAAGAGAATCTGTTGCGGCTAAATTTGAAAAAGTTACCGAATTTTTCCAACAACGTTGTGTTGAGTGTACCGATTGCCTGCCTGGGTATCCACCGCACGACCTCTTGACTCTCCTGTAGGCCCCTTATTACTCGCCGCCATCATCTATCATGGCTCCGGTAATCGTCTGAGACGTTGCCCAGGTTTTCGCCCCAAGGGGCCTGCCTCACGCGCCCTTCTGTCCCATCGAGGTTAAGATTAACAGGGAAAACATTACCGCAGTGTTACGGGGGTTACGGGACTGCCTGAACTGTGATTCGTGTGATTCGATGATTGCCATGATGTTCTTATCACGGACATCATTCAATCAGAGAAATGACAGTTCAGACGAAACCCCGGGGGGCGTGGAATGAGGGGGAGTTGGGTGGGGCCGCTGTTGTATAATGGGCCTGGCACGGGGAGAGAACGCGATGACCACGCCGATATTCGACAGACACTGGGCCGTCATCCAATTGACGGAAGGCGGCTTCGAGGAGAGGCAAGCTGAGGCCCTTGTGTCTACTGCTTCGACGGTTTTGGGAGGCAGCCTGGCCACCAAGGCTGATTTGGCCAACGTGGAGACCAGCCTCAGGGCGGACATGGCCGGTCTGGAGTCCAGCCTGGTCAATATGGAGACCAACCTCAGGGCAGACATGACCAAAATGGAGTCAGGCCTCAGGACGGACATGGCCGGTCTCGAGTCCAGGCTGGCCAACGTGGAGACCAGTCTCAGGGCAGACATGACTAAAATGGAGTCCGGCCTCAGGGAGGACATGACCAAAATGGAGTCCGGCCTCAGGGAGGACATCGGCAATTTGCGCAGCAGCCTCTACTGGCAAATGTTGGTGATGGGTCTGACCATCATCGGCCTGACCGTCACGTTAATCAAGCTCATTCCCTGAGGGAGCACGAGTGGGAGGATGGCTTAGAGATGTTTGACACTTATAAGGCGGTGAACACTCTTATAGAAGGAGGGTTCACCGAGCAACAGGCTGTGGCCGTGGTCAAGGTCATCGTGGAAGCCATTAACCAGGGACCGGCCACCAAGACCGACATCGCCGAGGTCAAGAGCGCAATAGCGTCTTTGAGGTCCGAAATGATCAGGGCGACGGCGAGGTGAGAGACGGTAGAACTGGAAGATAAACCCGGTCACACCTCGGCTTTGTTCAGGTTGTTCAGGAACTCTTTGTTGTCGTTGGTCTTTGCCAGACGTTCCAGGACACGCTCGGTGGCGCTGGCGGAGCCGTCGTTGGAGACCAGGCTGACCATGCGCCGCAGGAGCAAGATCTGCTTCATCGTCTCTTCGCTGAACAGCAACTCCTCGCGGCGGGTGCCGCTGCGCAGGATGTCCACCGCCGGGAAGTAACGGCGCTCGGCCAGCCGTCGGTCCAGGTGCAGCTCCATGTTGCCGGTGCCCTTGAACTCCTCGTAGATAACCTCGTCCATTCGGCTGCCAGTATCGACCAGGCAGTTTGCGATGATAGTCAGGCTGCCGCCCTCTTCGATGTTACGCGCCGCGCCTATGAACTTCTTGGGCGGGTATAGGGCAACAGGGTCTATGCCGCCAGAGAGGGTGCGCCCGCTGGAGGGCACCGCCAGGTTGTAGGCGCGGGTCAGGCGGGTGATGCTGTCCAGCAGGATCACCACGTCGTTGCCAAACTCCACCAGCCGCTTGGCACGCTCCAGGGCCAGTTCCCCAACGCGGCACTGGTCCTCCACGTTGTCGTCGAAGGTGGAGGCGAATACGTCGCCTGTGACCGCCCGGCGCATGTCGGTGACCTCTTCTGGCCGCTCGCCTATAAGCACCACCATCAAGATGGCCTCGGGACAATTGACCGACACCCCCTGGGCGATGTGCTTGAGCATGGTGGTCTTGCCCGCCTTGGGCGGCGAGACGATCAGCCCCCGCTGTCCCAGGCCGATGGGGGCGAACAGGTCGACCATGCGCGACGCCAGGTTGGACCGTTCGGTCTCCAGGATGATCTGCTTCTCCGGGAATATGGGGGTCAGGTGCTCGAATTGGGAACGGTAGCGGGCGTGGACCTGGTCGCTGGCCAGCCCGTTGACCCTCTCCACCCTCACCAGGCCGAAGTACCTCTCCCCTTCTTTAGGGGGGCGCACCTGTCCCGTGACGGTATCGCCGGTGCGGAGTCCGAACCGGCGTATCTGGGACTGGGAGATATAGACGTCTCCTGTTGGCGGGTAGGAGGCTACCTGGCGCAAGAAGCCGTAGCCCTCGTCCATGGTCTCCAGGATGCCCGAAGAGACCAGCGACTGTTGTGCCGAAGCCACCTGGAATAGGCGGGAAAGCAGCTCCTCCCGGCGCAGTTGGTCTAACGCCGCCCCGTCGGGAATACCTATGTCGTGGGCCACCACCAAGAGCTCGTCTTTGGTCTTTGCGCCCAACTCTTTGACGTCCATGATCTGCTGCGTTGTCGCCATGATCTCCTCGAAGGTCTTGTTTCCCCTCTACATGGTGAGGGTTAGGATAGGGTTTTGGTTAGCCGCCGCCGGCCTTTTGCCAGTCGGAAATGAACCGCGACAGTCCGGCGTCGGTTAACGGGTGTTGCACCATTTGGAGCAGCACTTTGTAGGGCACCGTGGCAATGTGCGCGCCTACCCGGGCCGCCATGGTGCAGTGCAAGGTGTGGCGGATGCTGGCCGCCAATACCTGTGTTTCGATCTGGTGCTTGTCGAATAGGTCCACGATGTCGGCCACCAGGTCGATGCCCTCTTGTCCAATGTCGTCCAGCCGGCCCACGAAGGGGCTGACCACGTGGGAGCCGGCCTGGGCTCCCAGAAGGGCCTGATTCACCGAGAAACAAAGCGTCTGGTTGACCTTGATGCCGTCCCGAGACAGGGTGGCGATGGCCTCGAAACCGTCCGGTGTGGAAGGTATCTTCACCCACGGGTTGGGGATCCACTCGGCGATCTCCCTCCCCTCGTCGATCATGCCCTCGGCGTCGAGGCTAACCACTTCGACGGAAATGGGGCCGTCAACGATGTCGGCGATTTCCTGCACCGCGTTCCGGTAGCTCTGGCGGTCGCCGATCCCTTCGGTGGCGGCCAGAGAGGGGTTCGTGGTAACTCCGCTGATAACGCCAAGCCGTGCGCCGTCCCGGATTTCCTGGATGTTCGCGGTATCCAAGAAAAGCTTCACTTCATCACCACCTTTTGTTTAGTTGCCAGTGATTGGTGGCCGGTGGCCGGTGGCCAGTTGTTGGTGGTCAGTATGTCCCTCAGCCGCTCACTAGCCACTGACCACTAGCCACTCGCCTCATAGCAGCGGGCGCTGCACGCCCTCGCGGATCGTCTGCTTGGCCACTCCTATGAACTGGTCGAAGAGCGGATGGGGCCGGTTGGGCCGGGAACGGAACTCGGGGTGGAACTGGACTCCAACCATAAATGGATGGTCCCTCACTTCCCCGGCTTCCACCAACGCGCCGTCGGGGGAGAGGCCTCCAACGATGAGTCCTGAGTTTTCCAGCGATTCCCGGTAGGCGTTATTAAGCTCGAACCGGTGACGGTGCCGCTCGTCGACCATCGGGGCCTGGTAGGCCCACATGGTCCATGTGTTCTCCACGGGCCGGCACGGGTAGCAGCCCAGCCGCATGGTGCCGCCCTTGGCGGTTATAGCCCGCTGCTCGGGCATGATGTCGATGACCGGATGAGGCGTATCGGGGTCGAGCTCCGAGGAGTTTGCGCCGTCCAGCCCCATGACGTGACGCGCCCACTCGATGACCATGACTTGCAGCCCCAGGCACAGGCCCAGGTAGGGGACCTGGTGCTCGCGAGCATACTGTACGGTGTCTATCATGCCCTCGACGCCCCGGGATCCGAACCCTCCAGGCACCACGATCCCGCAGGCGGTGGAGAGCAGGCCGTCCGGACCGTATTTTTCAATATCTTCGGAGTGGACCCACTGTAGGTCTACGTCCAACCCATGTTTGAGCCCCGCATGGCGCAGCGCCTCACGCACCGAGATGTAGGAGTCTGGGTACTCGACGTACTTGCCAACCAGTGCGATGGACACTGTGCCGTCAAGCGCCTTCATCCGGTTGACCATCGCGGCCCAGTCCGCCATGTCTCGAGGCGTGCCCACCAGGCCCAGGGCATCGGTGATGATGTCCCCCAGTCCGGCGTCCTCCAATATCAATGGCACCTCATACACGTTGTCCACCGTGATGAGTGGTATCACGGCCCGCTCAGGAACGTCGCAAAAGAGGGAGACCTTCTGGCGAATCGAGTCGGGCACCGGGTGTTCGCTGCGGCAAAGAATAGCGTCGGGTTGTATGCCGATGGAACGCAACTCCTTGACGCTGTGCTGGGTGGGCTTGGTCTTAAGCTCCTGGGCCGCTGTTAGGTATGGCAGAAGCGTAAGGTGGACGTAGAAAACGTTGTCTCGGCCGACGTCGTTGCGTATCTGGCGTATCGCTTCCAGGAAGGGCAGGCCCTCAATGTCGCCAACGGTGCCGCCCACTTCGACAACCACCACGTCGACACCCTGCTCGTCGCCGAGGCTGGTGATGCGCTGCTTGATGTCGGTGGTCACGTGGGGAACAGCCTGGATGGTGCCTCCCAGGAAGTCGCCCCGGCGCTCCTTGGCTATCAGATTGGAGTAAACGTTTCCGGCGGTCAGATTGGATGAACGGGTAAGCTCGACGTCGATGAACCGCTCGTAGTGCCCGAGGTCCAAGTCGGTCTCACCTCCGTCGCTGGTGACGAAGACCTCGCCGTGCTGGTAGGGGGACATGGTTCCGGGGTCGACGTTGAGGTAAGGGTCGAGTTTGACTACGGAGACGGAGAGGCCGCGGCTTTTGAGGATGCGCCCGATGGAGGCGACTGCAATCCCCTTGCCGATAGAACTGACCACTCCGCCGGTGACGAAGATGTATTTAGTGGCCATGTGCCAGCGCCAAAACTAACCGTCCGGCAGTCTGAGTGCGCCTTGAAGCGAATGGGGATGCCTAAAAGTGGTAAAGAAGGCGGGAGTCGATGAGAAGCCGTAGCCAGAACTAAGTGGTCAACGAATTATAGTCATCACAAATAGTTAGTGTCAACCCTGGCGAGTCTGCTTCACAGGCTCATCCGATTGTGATACTTGGCGAATAGGTCGCGGATTTCTTGCCATACTGCGCAGCTCTTTTTTTCCGACCTTGAGCTGGAATCCATGAAATCATCCACTGGGCCACCTTCCTGGGGCTGAACCTCTCTGGGCTCCCGACCTTCCGGGAAAGGCGGGGTAGAGGGAATAACGGGAATGGCTTTAATCACCAACAATCCATAGAGCATGAATAGTCTCTCTGGGAATCTTCGATTGTTCGATGGAATTGCCGACCAAGTCCATTCGTAGTGGGTCATTGATGGTATGACGACGAAAAGCAATGGGACCATTTAGAGAGGCACTCGGTTTAGGCTACGGAAGAGGCTCCGCGAGTATGGAGAGCGCGGTCTCTAAGCGCTCGGACTGGTTGGAGTTGATTATTCGAGGTCAAATCGGGCATTCTGCGTTGCAGATCGTCCTTGCGATATGTAGGCCTAGGTCGTGGCTGATACGTAGTGATGGTGATCATATGGAGATCGGGCTGGGCTTGGCAAGGGAACGATGTCATCTAAGGTACTAGGATGAGGAGGCCGCGAACGATCCTAAGGAGCGGACAATCGGAGGACCCTTGGGCGGACGCCTGTAAGAGTTGACACTGTCCGGGGGCGATGATATAGGTAAGTCTACCTTTGGGGGAGATGGGTGTTTGAAGGATAGGGCGGATCAACCTCAACTTAGGTTCGCTGACGTGTTCTGCGGGATTGGAGGCTTCCATGTCGCCGCTGCGGAATTGGATATGAAGTGTGTTTTCGCCTGTGATATAGACGAAGAAGTCCAACGGGCTTACCAACACAATTTCGGCATCCAACCCGACGGAGATATTACCAAGATTCATCCCGACGCGATACCGGATCTGGACATTCTCATGGCAGGATTCCCATGCCAACCGTTTAGCATCATCGGATCTATGCGGGGATTCGAAGACGTCAGAGGCACTTTATTCTTCAATCTTGCGGAGACCATCGACGCTAAGAGACCCGCAGCGTTCTTGCTTGAAAACGTGCGTCAGCTTTCCACCCACAACCGGGGCAGAACCCTAGGCAGGATGATTGAAGTTCTGACCGAATTAGGGTATCGAACCGATTGGACGCTTCTGAACGCGCTGGATTACGGACTTCCACAGAAGAGGGAACGAACATTCGTCGTTGGGTTCCTAGACCATTCCATTCCGTTTGAATGGCCTGAGCCCGTTGGCGTACGCGCCGCTCTAGGAACTATTTTGGAATGCGAAGTCCCCGGAAAATACTATGCGAGCGAACACATCCGGACAAGCCGTCAGGAGAAACACCAAAGCAATCTAATGCTCAGCATTTGGCACGAAAACAAAGGTGGCAACGTCTCTAGTCATCCTTTCTCATGCGCCTTACGGGCAGGAGCTTCCTACAATTATTTGTTGGTCAACGGAGAGCGGCGTTTAACGCCGAGAGAAATGCTCCGGTTGCAAGGATTCCCTGAGTGGTTCGACCTGCCTGGCACCTACCAACAAGTGCGAAAACAGACCGGTAACGCCGTGCCAGTTCCGGTGGTCAAAGCGATTTTGGAGAAAATGATAGATGGCTTATCAAGGCCCAAGGCTGAGGGGAGGATGGGAGAGTTCGACGCCATATCCACTTGGGCAGATACCGGACAGTATCATTTTGTCGATAGCAAGCAACATCGTTTATTTGAACGCCGTCGGACAACGTGACCTGTCTGGCGACGATTGGGGAGACATCTTCGCCGCGGCGTTAAACGGAATTCACTTGAAAAGCCCTATCGGTATCGTCGACATCACGTTGGCCAACACGGCCTGGTCAGCCAAGACAGTTAGCGCCAAACGACCAATTTCTACGAACCAGGTACGCTTAATTTCTGGCCGGAACAACGTTCTTTATTCATTCAATAATGATGATGTCTTTGCCGATCTACAAGAAACTGGAGATCAGGTTCTACAGATCTGGAATGCGAGAGTCGAAGAAGCCACACAACAATATCCTCAGTTGCGGACTATTGTCTTGATTCGGTACATGCCGAGCTTTCAATTCAAGGTGTTTGAAATACCCACGAGCCAATTTGACCCCGGCGATTACAACTGGACTCGCAACACAGGCGGCAATCTAGAAGGGCGTACGGTGAATGGTAAGGTTCACACATTTACATGGCAGCCGAACGGGTCCCAATTTACCGTCATTCGACCCGTCGCCGGTTCTGCGCGGTCGTTCACGATAAAGAAACCAGAGACTCAAGACCCGGAACAACTGCTGAAGAACCTGGGATATTCCGACGATTGAGTAACCCTTCTCTAGGCGAGAGATCCAATGACTGATCACGTTTCACCTGGAGTCCGCAGCAGGATCATGGGACGAGTTAAGTCCAAAGGGATGAAACCCGAAGTTAAAGTCCGACGATTGCTACACGGGTTGGGGTACCGCTTTCGTCTGCATCGGGCCGACCTGCCAGGACGACCGGACCTAGTATTTCCTTCCCGCAGGAAAGTGGTATTCGTTAATGGGTGTTTCTGGCATAACCACCTCGGGTGCAACCGAGTTCGCATTCCAACGACCAACCGCCCGTACTGGGTCTCCAAACTTGAGGGGAATTCTGCAAGGGATGCCAGGAACTTGGCATCGTTGGACGCGATTGGATGGTCTGTGATGGCAGTGTGGGAGTGCGAGCTTCGAGACATGACCGATGTAACTGACCGGTTGGTGAATTTTCTTGGGCCGAGATCCTCCCAACGAGAACCACGCGATTAGGGTGAGGTTGGGGCCTCGGCTTCTAGGCAGTGGGAGTAGGCAGGGTTGGTTTGCCGCTCAGAGCGTTCCAGAGATTTGACCGATCTCAGTGTAGCTTCGTTCATGGGAGCGGGGAAGCTTTTTTCTTAGCCTTCAACGCCGGCGAGGCCGTTAATGAGTGGTCCATCTCTGAGGGGCGTTCCTTGAGGAATAGGAGTGCCCTCCCCACGTCTTTGCTTGCAAGCTTTGCGCGAGATTGTTAATCACGGCTTTAAGGGGACAACGAGCTAATTTCCTCGATGCTCAGGTTAAATATAACTGTCATGGTTTGGCTCCGCGCTTGGCCCATCAGCATGGTATCCTGGCCGAGGCGCGTACCACAGAAACGCCCCGGCCCTCTCAAGCCGGGGCGTTTCTGTGCGCTAAGGACTTTTTAGCCGTGGGTTAACGAGGAGTTTTATAGCAGCAGGCCCTGGAATACCGCCGATTGCTTTTGGAAGACCTGGACCCGGTGTCGGGCAATTTCCACGACGAAGAGCCGGTTTTCGTCGTCAACGTCCACCGCGACTGGACCGGCGAAGAGCCTTTCCCGCTCTGCCAGGTTCTGGGCCATCTCGCGGCCCTTGACGATGGTGGGGTCTAGCTCGACCCGTTCCCGGCCCCACTTGGACAGGGTCGCTTCGCCGTGGAGCTTGGTGGCGAAGGAGCCGTCGGGGTGGAATATCTGAACGCGGTCGTTCTTCCAGTCGGCAACGTAGATAACGCCGTCCTTATCGACTGCCACGCCGGTGGGACGGTTGAACTCGCCGTCGCCGTCTCCCGAAGTCCCGAACTTCATCAGGAACTGGCCTTCGGAGCTGAACTTCTGGACCCGGTCGTTCCGCCAGTCGGCCACGTAAACGTCCCCGTTATGGTCGATTTCGATTCCCCAGGGCATGTCAAACTGGCCGTCCTCGCTGCCGTAAGTCCCCCACTTGCGGATAAACTTACCGTCTTTGGTGAACACCTGGATACGGCTGTTTCGACTGTCCACCATGTAGAGGTTGTCGTCTTTGTCGAAAGCCAACCCGGATGGGCGGTCGAACTCTCCGTCGCCGCTGCCTTCCTTTCCCCAGCTTCCCTGGCAATTGCCATCCTTGTCGAAGAACGTGATGCGCTGCATCCATTCGTCGGCTACGTAGGCGTTGCCCTGGCTATCCAGCGCCACCGAAGTGGGCCACATGAAGCCGCCGTCGGGAGCGCCGGGTATGGCCTCTTCGGGGTGGTACTTGTGACCGAAGTCCCGGACCATGTCCTCGTCCAACGTAAACACCGTCACCCGCTTGCAGGGATAAAAAGCCGGGGTCTCGGTGCCGCGGCTCAGCACGTAGAGCCGGTCCTCCGCGTCGTGGGTCATGGCTACGGGGTTGAAGAAACCGTTGCCGGAGCGGGATTCCGACCTGCCGATGGTGTGGCTGTATTGGAACGTTACAGGCGCGATCTCAGTAACCATAATTCCTCACAAAGGGCGCCTGTGGACAAGGCGCCCTATATAGATAGTTGGATTTCGCCGTCCCTCGGGCTTATTGGCGGCCTTACTTGATGAAGTCGAACTGCTCGAAGTTGCCGCCCAAGATCGACTGGGCGTCCAGCCCCATCCACTGGTCCAGCAGGGAGGCGTAGGTGCTGCGGAAGTCATTGTTCCACCGCAGGTCGCCCTCGTCCTGCTTGCTGGGGTCGAGGGATGGGTATTCGCCGTAAGTCCCGCCCTTGACCGCGTCGCCGATTACGAAGGCCACGCTCCCCGAGCCGTGGTCGGTACCGGAACCATTGTCCTTTATCCGGCGTCCGAACTCGGTAAACATGAGAATGACGACTTCCTCGTTCTTGTGGTGCTCTTTCAGGTCCTCGTAGAGGTCGCTGACTGCGTTGGTCACATCGCCCCAGAGCTTGGGGAACGCGATGTTCTGGTTGGCGTGGGTGTCGAACGCCCCGGGGTTCAGGCCGGTATAGAGCACGCGGGTCCCGAACTCGGCCAGATGGACCTGGGAGATGCTCTTGACCCACTGGGAAAACATGTCGCCGCCGTATTCGACGCTGGAGGAGTAGGTCAGGGGAGCGGTGTTCAGGATGTCCGCACCCTTCAGGGCGTCCAGTCCCGTCTGCGAAAGGTAATCGTTGGCCGGGCCGGTGCCGATCAGCGGGGAGTACATGCGGGCGAAGATGTCCAGGGCTTCCGAGCGCTGGTCTTCGCCGTCGATCCCGGTCAGCACGCCGTAGGTGTCCAGGTTGCCGACGGAGGCCACCGAGACGCCGGGGGAGGCCAGGGCCCGAGGGAGGCCGCGGCCGAAGCTGACGGCGGTTAGGACGTTTTCCTTGTTCGGGTCCAGGTCGCGAACGGCCTTGCCCAGCCAGCCCTCGGTTCCCATCTTGTCCGGCTCGGCCGTGTGCCAGATGTCCATGGACCGGAAGTGGGAGCGGATGGGGTTGGGATAGCCGATCCCCTGGATGACGGCGACCTTGCCCTGGTCATACAGGTCCTTGACCGGCTTCATCGCTGGATGGAACCCAACTTGGTCGTTGATATGCAGGACCTCTTCCGGGGCCACCTTCAACACAGGGCGGTAATCCGCGTAACGAGGGTCGTTGTAGGGGATGATGGTGTTTACCGCGTCGTAGGCTCCCGACATCTGCAGCACCACCAGCACCGGGTCTTTCTTATTGGACGTCATGGTCATCTCCTTCCAAATTGGGGTTCGCGGTCCGGCCTGCTGGTTGGCAGACCCCCGGGGCCGGACTGTCCGGCTTAGGCGTATAGATACTCTTTGGTTGAGACGATCATCTGCATCGTCTTGGTGACCTGTTCGGGGAATTCCTCCGAACTGGTGTTTAGGTCGCCGCTTTGGCCCGCCTGGTCGATCAGCATGTTCCGGGTGTCGTCGGCCAGTTCATAATGGCCCATGTATCGGAGGCAGCCGTCGACCAACTGGTCCGGCGTGATCACCGGCGTGGCATGGGCCAGCCTGGCGATGATCGACTGGATGCCTGGGTGGCTCAGGTCGGCCACGAACTCGGCGGTGAAATTAATCCGGTGTACCAGAGTGCCGCCGTCGATCCATTCCTGGCCGGTGTGCCAGCCTTCAACCGAGGGCGGGTTTAATATCTCCTGCCCCATGAACTTCATTTCATCGAAGATCCACTCGAACCCGGGCTTGGGGGATGTCCAGTCTCCCGCCAACCGCAGGGTGCCTATGACGGTCTCTATAGGGCTCTTGATCCGGGAGAACCGAGCGTTCATGAATGCGTCCGAGTTGAACAGCACCCGGAGCATGGACCGGATGTCGTAGTTGGAACGGAAGTATTCGTCTTCCAGCATCTTGATAGTTTCCGGGTCTACGGGAGGTGTGTCCATCCAGGACGGCACCTGAGCATCATCGGCTATGAAGTACCGGTACAGGTGCCTCGAAAGAAACCGGGCCGCTGACGGTTGTTTGCAGATGATGTCTATGATGTCCTCGCCGTTGAAGTCGCCCGTCTCTCCCAGGAACGTCTTCTCGCCGTCATCATGGTCGGCGGGGTTGTAGACGAACCGGCCTTCGTAGCGGCCGTAAGGCTGACCGGGGATCCCGTTGGCGATGGTCCATCCGGTGAAGGCCCGGGCGCATTCCTTGACGTCATCCTCGGTGTAGTTGAACTTGCCGTCCATTCCCACGCCCATGGAGAACAATTCAAGAAGTTCTCTTCCGTAGTTCTCGTTGATCGCGCCCTTGTGACTGAGGCAGTTGTCGAGGTAGTAGATCATCGCCGGGTCCTTGGAGATCTCCAACAACATGTCCCGGAAACTGCCCATCCCGCAGCGGCGGAACATTTCCAATTCGACGTGGGACGTGATGTAGCTCTGAGTCTTGCTATCGGCAGTACACAGAATGCCGTGCCAGAAAAGTGTCATCTTCTCAACCAGGGCCGCCCGGGAGTTGATCATGCGCCACGCGGTGTATTCCGGCAGGCCCCTGGTGTGGTGGTTCCACTCTATAAAGTAGCGTTCGGCCAGGTCCATTTCCAAGCCGTCCGGGTTGTCTTCGGGATGAAGAAGCTCTTCAACCGTGGCTTCGTAGCCTTTGGCTGCCCGCTCCTCCAGTTCTTCGTACCTGGCCCCAAAGCCAGCCCTACGCATCAGGTGCGCCATTAATGCGATGTCGTTATTCGCCATACGAACTCCTTCTTTGTCTGAGCACGCCAAAGGTCGGCATGGTTCTCAAGTATCCGCCCTATGGTAGCATTTCCTGGCCGGAGTATGTCAACCTCAAAGACGACTCGAGAGCGTATTTGGGAATATTTAGTCCCGGCGAGTATCTGAGTTTAAATCTGTTAGACTTCGCGGAATTCAGGCTCCGGGTCTTCCAGGTAGAAGCCGTTGTCCCAAAGTTCGTCCAGGTATTGCTGTTCGGTGTCGGTAAGGGGAGGCGTTTCCACTGCCGCGGTGTACTCCGTCAGCTCCTCAAGGGTTGTGAAGTTGGGCAACACCGAGATGATCTCGGACTTCTTCAGGCAAAACTGGATGGCCGACTGGGCCAGCGTCCGGGTGTCTTCCAATTCGAGGAAGCGGACCCGGTCCACCTTCTGCAACGCCTCCGTCAGCCATTCGGCGCGCCGGTGGGCCCGGTGGTCGCCCTCCGCGAAGGTTGGTATCTCTATGAACTCTCCCGTCAGGGTGTTGGATGCGTGAGGGACCCGCGAGATGAGGCCCACCTCGTGTTCGCGGGCGATGGGGAAGAAGTCTTTGGCCGGTTCCTGCTCCAGGATGCTGTAAATGATCTGCAGGCTGCCCACGTTGCGGTCAGTCATCGAAGTCTGCCCTTCCTCTAACCAGCCGATATCCGGCCCGAGGGCCACTCCGTAGTACCGGATCTTGCCATCGAACTGTAACTGTTCTAGCGTCTCGAACAGTTCGTCCCGTTCCAGGGCGTCCAATCTGGGGTTGTGGATCTGGTAGATGTCAATGTAATCGGTGCCGAGCCGCTTCAGGCTTTGCTCGCAGGCGAAAGTCACGAACTCGCGGTCGAACCTCTGAATCCTCTCCTGGTGACCGACCCTGGGGATGCTCTTATCGTAGAAATCGTAGCCGAACTTGGTGGCGATCACCAGGTCGGTGCGGCGATGTCCCAGCACCTTGGCCAGCAACTCTTCACCGTAACCCTCGCCGTAGGTGTCGGCGGTGTCGAAGAAATTTATGCCCTCTTCTACCGCGTTCTCCAACAGGGCCACGCGTTCGTTGTCCTCCAACTTGCCCCACCAGTCGGTGGCGACGGTCCACACGCCGAAGCCCACTTCGGACAGGTTAAGTTCGGTGCGGGGTAGCTGGCGGTACTCCATGTCTCAACTCCTCAGGTCTAGCCTGCGGTGGCGACCAGCCCCAGGCTCCCCTTGATTTCATCCACTTTGCGGCGGAATTCCTCGTCGGTCAACACAGGTTCCAGGGCTCCGAGGGCTACCTGGTCCAGAATTTCGACCCAGGAGGTGCAGCCGCTGTATTCCTTGTAATAGGGCACGGCCGCAGGCTGGCCCAACCGGTAAACCCGGACCAGCATTATGGTCAGGGGAAGCATCGGCTTCCAATGCAAGCGCGATTGGGCGTATTCCTTAGTCCAGATGTGATGCGGCTGGAGATCGTCCACCTTTTCCTGGTCTGAGACCTCCAGGACCTCTTCCGCCCTGGCGAAGTGGGTGAAGGTGATCTTTTCCGGGTCCCTGGGACGTTCCAACAATGCTTCTAGGGCTGGTTGGTGTTCGGGTTGAAGCAACTCAGTCTTCTGGTGTTCGTAGGTTGGATAGAGGACGAATTCCCGGTGAATCACTCGGAAGTCTTTGCCGTCCTCGTGGATGCCTCCTTTGCGCAGCAGCAAGATTTGGTCACCATTGGAAAGGGCTTCCACGGTGATGGCCCATTCCTTGAGTGCCATATGGCAGGTGTCGGAAGCGGTCATATCGTCAACCTCCCGGTGTGTGCCGTGTGCAGGTGAATCGCGCTGGGTTACCCAATTGAAATGTTATCACAGGTTATTGGTTGCGGTTGCAAAACTCACCGTAATCGGGGACGTCTTCCCCTAATACGTAGAGCCAATAGTAGGCGCCCGTGTCCCCCATATACTTGAACTGCTTGCGCACGTCCTTGAGTAATGCGTAGAAGTCCCCTTGAGAGCGCAAGTAGTTCCGCATGTCCCCGTACTCGTCGGAAAGTTCGATGAGACGTTGGGCGTTGTGTACGGTGGCCGCTACCTTCCTGCGGTTGCGAACGATGGTGGGATCGGCGGCGAGCGCGTCTATTTCCGTCTCGTTCATGGTGGCGACGGCCCCAACGTCGAATCCTTTAAATCCTTCCTGGAAACCGGGCCATTTGTTGCTGACTACCTTCCAGGAGAGACCGCTTTGAAAGACGGCCTTGGTCATGACTTCCAAATAATCGTTCAAGCTCTTGGGGACGATCTTCTCAGGGGCTACGTGGTCGGGCCGATGTTCGTGTTGCGTGCTCACCTATAGGGCTCCTATTCTGAAAACCTAGCGGCTGGACGGGACCAGGTGCTCCAACTTCAGTAGGCGGGTAATGTTGCGGCTGGTGACTTCCGCCACTTCTTCCAGGCTAATTCCCTTTAGCTCGGCCAACTTCTGGGCAACGGTGTTGACGTGGCGCGGTTCAGTCCAATTGTGCCGGTATTTCTTGAACGGCTGGGGCGAGGCGTCAGTCTCCAAAACGATGTTTTCGAGAGGAATTTCCGTCGCCACTTCCTGCAACTCGGGCAGCCGGAGCAGCGGCCTCGCCAGGGAAATGAAAAAGCCGGAGTCGACGCACTCCCGCGCCGTCGGCTCGTCGCCCTGGAAGTAGTGCATCACGCCGCCGACATCGCCCGCCCCCTCTTCCCGCAACGTCTGAAACACTTCGGGATGGGACTCCCTTGAATGGAAGATGATGGGAAGGGAGAGGCTGCGGGCCAGCCTAATCTGTTCCCGGAATACCTGGTACTGGACATCGTGGTCCGGGGAGTCCGGAAGGAAATCCAGGCCGATTTCGCTGATGGTGACGACTTTCTCCGAGTCTTCGGCGAGGGACTTCAGCTCTTCGTAGGTCGCTCCGTCTATGTGGTTGTATGCCTGCATGGGATGGATGCCCACTCCGGCGTACAGCATGTCGTACTGGTTGGAGAGGTCGATGCACTTCTTTGTCGACTCAACCGTCGTGCCCGCTAGTACCACGAAGCCGACCCCGGCTTCCTCGGCCCGTTGCAGAATCTCCGGCATCTCTTGGGCCGGGTAGTTGTCGATGTGGGTGTGACAGTCGCCGAGAAACAGGTCTTGAGGCATGGGTCTAGCTCCTGGTTAAACGTTGGGCACAGGGTGAGATGGCGGCTAACTTGACCGGCTTCGGTGTCCGTTATACGTGTTCATCAAGGTGTTCGTTAAATGGATACCGCAGTTGCGATTTGCGTGGAACAAAGTATACACCAAGCTCCAGATCAGTTGGCTCTCGACTAGAATATTCGAGCGAGGGAGGAACAGGGCGCGGCTCGGCGGGGCGGGGACAGATGCGTTGAGAGTAACTGTTCAGACTTGATGTGTCCTTCCTACTCCAAGCTCGTCATTCCGGCTCCAAGTTCGTCATTCCGGGCTTGACCCGGAATCCAGAAACCCTTGCAACCAGCGACCTTCACTATCATGGGCGTTTCTGGATTCCCGCCTGCGGAGACCTTTGCGTTACCTTCCGCGACTCCCGCGAAAGCGAGAATCCAGAGTGTGCCCAGATACGGAGGACGCCCTCACCCTAACTCTCTCCCGGAGGGAGAGGGGATTATTCAAAGGTCTCCCTGCGCGGGAATGACGGATTGCGGGGGCGGGACATGATAAGAGGATTATCACAGAGATGACCAATGTGAGATTCAGCCAATCCGCCTCATCGAGTCTGAACGGTCACCGCTGTGAATTTGACTAGGATTCACGCATGTTCCAGGTTACGATTATCGTTGACAGTAGCTACCCGGAATGCTAGCATAATTGTCGACCTAGACAGTCAACAATTGTCCTGTTATCCTGACAATTCCCATTGGAAAGCTAGGGATATCCGCAGGGCTTGATCCACTTGGAGGATGACTAAATGACCACTCAGAGGGTCATCTCCCGTACTGACACCAGTTCCAGCGATCTGGATACCGATTACAAATGGGGATTCACCATCGACATCGACTCGGAGGTCGCGCCCAAGGGCCTTAGCGAGGATATCGTCCGGCTGATCTCGGCCAAGAAGGGCGAGCCGGAATGGATGCTGGAATGGCGTCTTAAGGCTTACCGTCATTGGCTGCGTCTGAACTACGAGGAACCCGCCTGGGCCAACATCCAGCACCCCAAGATAGATTTCCAGGACATCTACTACTACGCCGCTCCTTCCTCGAGTAAGGACGCTCCCAAGAGCCTGGACGAAGTAGACCCTGAAATATTGGAAGCCTTCGACAAGCTGGGCATCCCCTTGGCCGAGCGGGAGAAGCTGGCGGGTGTAGCCGTGGACGCGGTGCTGGACAGCGTTTCCGTCGCAACCACCTACCAGGAAACGTTGGAGAAGCAAGGAATCATCTTCTGCTCTATGAGCGAGGCAATCCGCAACCACCCGGACCTGGTGCGGAAGTACTTGGGCTCGGTGGTCCCTTACGGCGACAATTTCTACGCCAGCCTCAATTCGGCGGTGTTCAGCGACGGTTCATTCGCCTACATTCCCAAGGGAGTACGCTGCCCCATCGAGCTGATGACCTACTTCAGGATAAACCAGGCCGACTCGGGCCAATTCGAACGGACCCTGATCGTCGCTGAAGAAGGCAGCTACGTCAGTTATCTCGAGGGTTGCACAGCCCCCGCCCGCAAGACCCACCAGCTTCACGCGGCGGTGGTTGAGTTGGTCGCGTTGGACGACGCCGAGATCAAGTATTCCACCCTCCAGAATTGGTTCCCCGGCGACCGCGACGGCAACGGCGGAGTCTACAACTTCGTAACCAAGCGGGGCAAGTGCGCGGGCGAGAACTCCAAGATCTCCTGGACCCAGGTGGAGACGGGCTCGGCCATTACCTGGAAGTACCCCAGCGTGATCCTTCAGGGTGACAACTCCGTCGGTGAGTTCTACTCGGTGGCGCTGGTCAACAACCACCAGCAGGCCGACACAGGCACCAAGATGATCCACATGGGCAAGAACACCAAGAGCACGATAATGGCCAAGGGAATCTCGGCGGGGCAGGGCAACGCCACCTACCGCGGGCTTGTCAAGATCATGCCCTCGGCGGACAACGCCAAGAACTTCACCCAGTGCGACTCCCTTCTAATAGGCGACAAGTGCGGAGCGCATACGGTGCCTTACATCGAAGTCCGCAACCCCACCGCCCAGATGGAGCACGAGGCTTCCACCTCCAAGGTCAGCGACGACCAGCTCTTTTACTGTCAGCAGCGGGGGATCGGGGTTGAGGACGCCCACTACATGATTATCAACGGCTTCTGCCGCGGAATCTTCCAGGAACTCCCCTTCGAGTTTGCCATGGAAGCGTCCCAATTGCTCAAGGTTAGCCTGGCAGGGGCAGTGGGATAAGAGACGGATGACCTTTGAAGAGCGAGTAAGCCGGTTGGAGGGGGCGTTCGAACAGTTTCCCGGGCGTTTAGACGCCCTGGAAAACAGTTTGAGGTCAGAAATTAGGGCATCAAATACCGCGGTGGAGAACGGGTTACGAGCTGAGATAAAGGCAGCCGAGCTTCGCACCACACTCTGGCTCGGCGGGTTTATATTCGCCGCGGCGGGTCTCTCAGTTGCCGGGATAAAATTGCACCCGTAGCCAAGACTAGCTACGTTGGAATAGAGTCGCGGATAACGATGAACAAAATCGAGCCTATGCTAACGGTTAGCGACCTTCACGTTAAGGTTGCCGACTCGGACATCCTGAATGGGATAGACTTCTCCGTCAACGCCGGTGAAGTCCACGCCATCATGGGCCCCAACGGCTCCGGGAAAAGCACGTTGGCCAACGTGCTGGCCGGCCGGCCGGAGTACCAAGTCACCCAGGGGCAGGTGACGTACCAGGGTAAGGACCTGCTGGCGATGGAACCCGAACAACGCGCCCGCGAAGGAGTGTTTCTGGCGTTCCAATACCCGATAGAGCTTCCTGGTGTCCGGGCCTGGCAGTTCCTGAAAGCGGCCGTGGACGCCCTTCGGGAGCACAAAGGTGAGGAAGAGCTGAGTGCCCGGGAGTTCGACCGGATGCTCAGGGAAAAGATCCAAATGGTGGAGATCGACCCCGATCTCGCCCGCCGCACGGTTAACGAAGGCTTTTCCGGCGGCGAGAAGAAGCGCAACGAGATTCTTCAGATGGCCATGCTTGAGCCCACTCTCGCCGTCTTGGACGAGACCGACTCCGGGTTGGACATCGACGCCCTGCGTATCGTGGCTGACGGAGTGAACAAGCTGCGCAACGAGTCCAACGCCATCGTCCTGGTCACCCACTACCAACGGATGCTCAACCACATTACGCCCGACTTCGTCCATGTCCTCATGGACGGCCGTATCGTCCGGTCCGGCGGCCCTGAATTGGCCCACGAGCTGGAGGAGAAAGGCTACGACTGGATCAGGGAAGCGGTGGAGGCAGAGGCTTAAGGGCTGGCCGAGTAAGGCCGCGCCCTCAAAACATCATGACCCAAACACTGGATAGGCTAGAAACATACCGCAACGGGTTCCAGGCCTTGCTTGAGGGTCCGGCTGCTAGCGAACCCGCCTGGCTACGGGAACTGCGCATGGAAGCCTGGGCGCGGTTCAACGAGACTGGTTTCCCCACCGCCCGGCGGGGTAACGAACGTTGGAAGTACACAAACCTCCGCCCACTGGCCGCGATTCTCTTCGAATACTCACTTGCCGGAGATGCCGCGAGCGGTGTGGATATAGAGACTGTCCGCGCTCTGGTTCCCTGGCACGATCACTGGGCCAACCTGGTTTTCGTGGACGGCAGATTCTCGGAATTCCTGTCATCCACACCCACGGAACAGGACGGCGTGGTCTCCGGCAGCTTGGCGTCGGTCATAGCCCGCGGCGCTGAATCGCTCCAGCCGCACCTGGGCAAAGTGGCCGCATCTGACGACGATGCCTTCACCGCGCTGAATACCGCGTTTCTCTTCGACGGCGCGGTGGTTAGCGTTCCCGACGGTGTAACGGTCTCGACACCCATCAACCTGGTGTTTATTTCCTCCGACTGGTCCACCCCGCAAGTAACCCACCCACGCATACTTGTCCAGGTGGGCAACAACGCCAGGGTTACATTGGTGGAAAGCTATGCGAGCCTGAACCGTTCGCAGTATTTCACGAACTCGGTCATGGAAATGGCCGTCGGGGATGGGGCTCAAGTCGACCACTACCGGTTGTTGATGGACACCCCGGACGCCTTCCACGTAGGCACGAGCAGGGTGTTGCAAGGCCAGGACAGTTCGGTGACTTCTTCCTCGTTCACGACAGGCACGGCGATGGCCAGGAACGACCTCTTAATCACTCTCGACGCCCCAGGCGCAGTCTGCGACTTAAAGGGCCTTTACGCGACGACAGGGAATCAGCACATAGACAACCTGATCAACATCGACCACGCCAAGCCCCATACCACCAGCAGGCTGTTCTATAAGGGAATCCTGGCTGGGAAGTCCCGGGCCGTGTTCGGGGGCACTGTGTTGGTGCGGAAAGACGCCCAAAAGGCCGACTCCCGTCAGACCGATAAGAACCTGGTCCTTTCCCACGAGGCGGAAGTCGATAGCAAGCCTGCCCTCCTGATCTACGCCGACGACGTCCAGTGCGGTCACGGCGCCACCGCCGGACACATCGATCAGGACACCCTTTTCTACATGCAAAGCCGGGGGTTGGACAGAACCACCGCCACCAAAATGTTGATTCAAGCATTCGCCGCCGAAATCGTCGATACCGTGAGGGTCGAGGCGGTGCATAGTTTCCTAGAAAGGGTTTTCTCAGCAGCCATCCCTACCGACACGGTCATATTCGGGGGCAAACCATGACCACTGGCAACCATTCGCGAGGTTCTTCAGTCGTCGGCCCCGGCATAGACGTCAAGAAGGTGCGCGCTGATTTCCCAGTCCTCCACCAGACCGTCAACGGCAAGCCGCTGGTCTACCTCGATAACGCCTCCACTAGTCAGAAACCCCAGGTGGTTATCGACTCGCTGGTGCAGTATTACAGCGCGGACAACTCCAACGTCCACAGGGGCGTCCATACGCTCAGTCAACGGGCTACGGACCACTATGAGGAGGCCCGGACCAAGGTCCGGAACTTCCTGAATGCCGAATCAGACCACGAAATCATCTACGTCCGCGGCACGACTGAAGGGATCAACCTGGTGGCCCACTCTTTCGGCAGACAAAACATCGGGGAAGGCGACGAGATCATCGTCAGCGCGATGGAGCACCACTCCAACATCGTCCCCTGGCAGATACTGTGCCAGGAAAAGGGCGCTTACCTGAAGGTTATCCCCATCAACGACCAGGGAGAGTTGTTGATGGACGAGTACGAAAAGCTGTTGAGCCCCAGGACCAAGCTGGTGTCCATAGTCCACCAGTCCAACGCCCTTGGCACTATAAATCCAGCCAAGGAGATCATCGACATGGCCCACAGCCGGGGGGTCCCCGTGCTGCTGGATGGCGCTCAGTCGGTCCAACACGTGCCCATCGACGTTCGCGGCCTGGGATGTGACTTCTTTGCGTTCTCAGGACACAAGCTCTACGGCCCCACCGGGATAGGAGTCCTCTACGGCAAAGCCGAAATGCTGGACTCGATGGCTCCTTACCAGGGCGGCGGAGAGATGATTAAGTCGGTGACTTTTGAGAAGACCATCTACAACGACCTGCCCCACAAGTTCGAGGCCGGGACTCCCGACATCGCCGGAGCCATCGGGCTGGGAGCGGCGATTGACTACGTCTCCAACCTTGGGATGGGCAACATCCAGGCCTACGAGCGCGAACTCTTGGAATACGGTACGGAGTGCCTTTCAAGCATTGAAGGTCTGAGTATAATAGGAACGGCCAAAGAGAAGGGCGCGGTGCTTTCCTTCGTGATGGAGGGCATCCACCCCCACGACATCGGGACTATTCTGGACATGGAAGGCATCGCCGTCCGGACCGGCCATCATTGCGCCCAGCCAGTCATGGACCGGTTTGGGATTCCCGCCACGGCCAGAGCGTCCCTGGGACTTTACAACACAAAGGAAGAGATAGATGCCTTGGTCAAGGGCATCGACCGGGCAATCGAGGTCTTCAGCTAATGTCCGATCTGAGCGAGCTTTACCAGGAAATCCTTCTGGAGCACAACAGCAAGCCACGCAACTTCCACAAGTTGGAGGACGCCGACCGCTCTGCAGACGGTTATAACCCGTTGTGCGGGGACAAGGTTGCGTTGTACCTAAAGCTGGACGGCGACGTCATCAGCGACGTCGGATTTCAGGGCTCCGGGTGCGCTATTTCCAGGGCTTCCGCGTCCATGCTGACCCAGAGCATCAAGGGACACAGCGTCGAACGGGCCGAAGAGATATTTGACGCATTCCACCGGATGCTCACCCAGCCCGGCGAAGAACCCGACTACAATACGCTGGACGACCTGGAGAGCTTGGCCGGAGTCGCCGAGTTTCCCACTCGGATCAAATGCGCGATCCTTGCCTGGCACACGCTCAAGGCCGCCCTGAAAGGCGGCGCCGGCGACTCCGACTCCGTCACCACGGAGTAAACACCTCCCCCGCCGCCCCTCGGCTGAGGTTGCCCGCAGAACCATGCCTGACGTTCCGGACGTAACGCTCGACGGCCTCTATGGCCAGATGGTCCTTGACCATTACCGAAACCCCAGAAACCGCGAGCCCCTCGAAGCCCCGGACGTTGAGGCCGAGGAGTTCAATCCCTTCTGCGGAGACCGCGTGGTCTATCAACTTGAGCTTGACACCGAAGGGCGAGTGACCAACTCCAGCGCCCGGTCCGAAGGTTGCACCATCATACAGGCTTCCGCATCCATGATGGCCCAACTCTCCACGGGCAAAACCCTGCTTGAGTTACAGGAGCTGTCGGACCAGGTCAGAAGCATGATGCAGGGGAAGCTATCCGACCATGAGGCCGCCGAGATGGGCGACCTTCTGGCGCTCCAAGCGGTCAGACAATACCCGGTGCGCATCAAGTGCGCTCTGCTGCCCTGGACCGCGCTGGAAGTCGGTGTTGAGGAGTTTATCTCCAAACAAGGCGCTTAGAAGAAGCGCCCTAAACCGCACCCTTCTCCTTTAGAGTAAGAACTCCGCTAAACTCTGGCCTCTAACATCACCGGGCCTCTACCCCTGTCCGGCGCGTAGCAGCCCTTTCAAATACGCGATGTGGCCCACGTGTTGGTAGACTTCACCGATGATCTGGCGGCAGATTGCACCGATGGACATTTCAGGGCGCTGCTCCCTCGGTACGATGGCGTAATCTTCGCCGGTCAGCGTTTTGAGGTATTCGAGCGTCGCCGCCCGCACGGCCTCGCCGTAGTTTAGAAGCTCCGCCAGGTCCAGGGCAGGGAATTGGCCCACCTGCTCCTGGGTGTGGCCGAAACCGTTGTCCCTCGTGGGAAGTCCAAACTTTTCGTTCCAGCCATCCCGTTCCCAAATGTCCGTCTGCCGCTGGATGAAGAACTGGAACCACATGTCCTCCACACGCAGCATGTGCCATAGGATCCAACCGATGGGATTCGCTTCCGGTCCAGCCCGCCAGCCCATTTCCTCGGCGGTCAAGTCCCGCACCGCTTCCAACAGGAACTCCCACTCCTTGTCCAACGCATCCGCCACGAATTCGTTAAGCTCCATCATGTCCTCCGGTGTCCCGTTTGCTCACGGCCATTATATAAGAGCCGGACGTACTATAGGCGGCCAGCCTTGTGCTAAACTGCACTGGCCCTGGCTGGATGGACCTACACCGGCTGGCGCGATTGACAATAAATACCTCTGCCGAAGGAGCCCAGCACATGGCCGAATCCCTGATTACGGACGAGGTCCGAGCCCTGATCGGTCGAGAGACCGAGCCGGAGCGTAACCGCTTCTCCATCAGCGACGAGATGGCTTTCGACGTAGCCGATGCGATTCAAGACCCCAACCGGCTCTACGTGGACACGGACCACGCCGGGCGCAGCCGTTTCGGGGCGCTACTCTGCCCGCCGTTGGCTACTTGGAAGGACATCGCTCCTCCCGTGGGTTACTTCGGAGCGGGCCAAGAGTCCCATTTTCAAGTGCCGCTGCCCTTCAACAGCTACGGGCTAAACGGCGGCGCGGACTGGCAATTTTTGGCTCCGCCATACGTCGGCCTGTGGATCACCCGGAAGTTCCGTATCCTGGACATCTACGAGAAGCAGGGGCGCTCCGGTCCGCTGGTGTTCGTCGTGCGCCAGGAAATCCAGACCGACCAGAACGACAATGTGGTGAACCAGGCCCACCGGGTAAGCATTCACCGCGCCCTTCCCGCGGGCGAAGACCCGGATGAGGCGGTCAACGCCAGGGACGATCTGGTTACCGTCGACGTTTCTCCCCCCAGCCCGGTTGAGGTCTTTATCCGGCCAGAAGCCACCGAAACGGCTCAGCGCCACTTTGAGGATGTAGACGTAGGGATGGAGGTGTCCCCGGTCGTGAAAGGACCTCTAACGACCACCCACCTGGTGCGTTGGGCGGCGGCCAACGGCAACTACGCCAGGATTCACTGGGACCTCCCATTCGCCCAGTTACGCCAGGGGCTGGCCAACGTAGTGGTCAACGGCTCCCTCAAGAACCAATACCTGGGTCAGTTGATGACCGACTTCGCCGGCGAAGAAGGCTGGTTCAAGCGTTTCTATGTCGAACACCGGGGCATGGACTACCCGGGCGACGTGATCACAGCCTCCGGCCACGTCACGGGCAAGGAAGAGAAGGACGGTTTTGGCTACGTCCATTGCCAGGTGAGGTTGCGCAACAGCCGCGGAGAGCAGACCGCCTCGGGGACCGGCACCGTCGTTCTCCCTAAGCGCGGCCAAACCCTGCCGTTGACGTGGGAGGCGGAGGAGTAATGCCCCTCGGCCTCCTCGAAGGGATCAGGGTGCTCGACCTGGGCCCGGAGATAGCCGCCCCATTCTGTTCCCGGCTTCTCGCGGACTACGGGGCCGACGTGGTGAAGGTGGAAGCGCCGAACGTGGGGGACCCGGCTAGGCACATGGGCCCCTATGCGGGAGATGAGCCCCATCTCGAAAAGAGCATCCCGTTTCTCTACCTGAACACCAACAAGCGGGGAATTACTCTGGACATCGGTTCCGCCGCCGGCAGGGGAGTGTTGTCCGACCTGGTGGGAAGCGTGGACGTCGTCGTCCAGGGGTTTCCGCCTAGTGAGTCTGAAGCCCTGGGACTGGACTTCAAGACCCTGGGCGAGTCCAATCCGGGTGTGGTGGTCACTTCCATTACCCCCTTCGGCCTCAGCGGCCCCTACCGCGATTATTCGGCGACCGACATCGTAACCTGCGCCATCAGCGGCCTCATGTACCATTCCGGGGACTCGGACCGGGAGCCGCTGCGCAACGCCTTGAGCCAATCTCTCTACGTTGCCGGAGCCAATGCAGCCGTTGCCACCGTCGCGGCCCTGTTCCACAGAATGGCCACCGGACAAGGACAGCAGGTGGACGTGTCTGTGGTGCAGTGCCTGGCAACCCACTTGGTGCAGGCCGCGCCGTTTTACGACTACATGGGAGCGATCAAAGGCCGCCGCCAGGTCCGAGGATCGGGATTCGAGGAGCTTATGCCCGCCCGCGACGGCTACGTGGTGCCTTCGATTCAAGGCTCCCAACCCTGGCCGGTGGTGGCGGAGCTTATCGGTGTGGAGGCATTGCTCGAAGAGAGGTTCGGCTCCGGGGCGGGAAGGCTTGAATTCGGAGAAGAGCTTAAGGCGCTGCTGGTTGAGGGTCTGGCCCAATGGGACCGCAAGCCGTTGTTCCAGGCGTCCGGCGAAAGGCGGCTCGTCTTCGGCATGGCCCAGGACGCCGGAGACCTATTCGACTGCCCACACCTGCGGGAGCGGGGATTCTTCGTGGAAGTGGACCATCCGGCGGCGGGAAAAGTCGAATATCCGGGTATGGGGCCCCGGCTGTCCGAAGCCAGCTTTGATATTCGATACCCCGCGCCTCTCCTCGGACAGCACAACCGGGAGGTCTACCGGGAGGAATTGGGGTACGGAGTCGGACTACTAGCCAGCTTGCTGGCAGCGGAGGTCATTTGATGGCAGACGCACCGCTGTCAGGAATCCGCGTCATTGACCTTAGCCGGGTCTTCGCCATGCCCTTCGCGGCCTCCTACCTGGCCGACCTGGGAGCCGAGGTCATCAAGGTCGACACCTGCGATACTCGGTTCATGGACACAACCCGCATACTTAATGGACCCTACCCGGACAACGATCCCGGAGAGTCGTATTGGGAGCGGGGCGGCACTTTTCAGACCCTGAACCGGGGCAAGCGCAGCCTGACCCTGGACCTGCGCTCCGAAGCGGCTATCGACGTGCTGAAGAGGCTTGTGCGCCTCAGCGACGTGGTCATGGAAAACTTCACGCCCAGGGTGATGGGACGGTTTGGTCTGGACTACGCGAACCTGAAAGCGGTCAAGCCGGACCTGATAATGGTGTCTAACACGGGTTACGGACACTCCGGCCCATGGTCCAATTTTGGGGCGATGGCATCGGCCCTGGAACCCACCCACGGCACCGGCGCCTTCATGGGCTACCTCACGGATGATGGGGAGGATTCCCAACCCAGGGCTGACGTCCCCAACAAGATCGGCAACTCCTACTCCGACTTCCTCGCCAGTCTGACCGCGGAGTTGGCCGTGCTGGCATCGTTGATGCACCGCTCCCGTACCGGCAAGGGGATGTGGATAGACCTTGCCATGTACCAGGTGGGAGTCTCCTTTGTCGGCGAAGGCGTTCTCGACTACGCTTTCAACGGGAGGCGCACCCGCCGCATGGGAAACCGGCATGAGTCGATGGCCCCCCACGGTTGCTATCCCTGCGTGGGCGACGACGAATGGGTAGCTATCGCCGTGCGGACCGATTCAGACTGGGCTGCCATGTGTCAAGCGATGGAGAATCCTTCATTAGCCGTGGACACCAGGTTTGCCGATGCCAAATCGCGTCTGCAACGCCAGAGGGAGTTGGAAGCCATAGTCTCGGCGTGGACCGCAGCCCAGGACCAATATCAGGTGATGGAGCGTTTGCAAGGTGTCGGCGTCCCCGCCGGCCCCGTGTTAAACGCCAGGGGCCTGCTCACCGACCCGCACATTCGGGAGCGGCGGCTCTTTGAGCCTGCGGACCATCCCAAGGTAACCGGGCTGGGCAGGCGGGAGTACCTGGGGAGGGGATGGAAGTTGTCCGGCTCCGAAGTCAAGGTGCGCGGTCCCGCTCCTATCCTGGGCGAGGGTAACGAGTATGTGTTGGGCGAGGTCATGGGCCTGGACGCTGATGAGATTCAAGCGCTGCGAGATGAAGGCGCGATCGGCGACCATCCCATAGGAGCCACAACTCCCGGCGCGGTCTCGCTGGAGCGGCAGGTAGAGTTGGGCTGGACCGTGTCCTACGACCCCGAGTTCCGGCAAATTTTGGGCGGCGCGGGATAGCCCTCCGATAGCCTGACCAGGCTGAATGATATTCCTGATCGGCCGCTTCGGAACTTGCTACGGACCAACTCGAAACTCCAGCAATTCCTCCAGCAATTCAAAGAACCGCCCTGAGTCTACCCGGCCGCTAACCGCCACGGGAGGGTTGCCGCTCTCTGGAACAGTCGCCCCCAACAGCTCCTCGTCCTTCCACTCGACTCTTAACCCGGTGTGGCGCGTTGTCATAACTTCAGGATCGAGTACAGCCGCGACCGTCAGAGGGTCGTAGAACTCGAATCTCTCGCGGCCGGGACGACGGCTAAACCAGTTGGCGAGGATCTGCGAGGCCAGTCTGCCCAGACGGTGCGTGGGTTTGATCCGTCCTGCATCCTCACGGTTGATCGCCACCTGGCGGCAGGCCCCAAGATCGACCAGGGTAACCGGAGACAGCCGGGATAGCACCAAGTCGGCGGCATATGGATCGCTCCAGATGTTGAACTCCGCATGGGTCGTGACGTTGCCCGGGGCATCGACCGCCCCACCCATGACCACCAGCGATGTCAGACCTTCCAGCGACTCGTGGTGTCGCTCCAACAGCATGGCCAGGTTGGTTAGAGGGCCCAGCGCGATGACGGTGAGTCCGTCTGGGACCTCCGTTAGGGTCTCGGCCAGGAAGTCGGCGGCCCCGGCCTCGATTGGCCGGGTGACCGGGTTGGGCAGTCTCCGTCCGAGCCCGTTCCGTCCGTGAAACCCGTAAGAGTAGCGGTACCGACCCCGGTACGGGCGCGCCGCTCCGGCGGCCACGGGCACTCCGGTGCGTCCCGCATACTCCAGCAGCGCGAGGACATTGCGTGTTCCGCGGGCCAACGGCACGTTGCCTCCGACGGTGGTCATTCCCACCAGGTCGATGGACGGGCAAGCAAGCGCCATCAGGATCGCGATGGCGTCGTCCACGCCCGGGTCAGTGTCGATGATTACTTTAGGATTTGGCAATTGACTAAGCCAAGCGTTCTTCGGGCATTCGGTAATTCGCGAAAGCCCTCAGAGCGTCCAGTGACGTGTTCCGGAACCGGTACCCGGTGGCGTCTTGAAGCTTCGCCGTACTCATAATGATTGGGTATCGCACCATGTTCAGCCCAACTGATGGCGCGTCCCGCTGGACTCCCATGACCCACGATAGCTGGACCAACGGATAGGCCAAGAATGCCGGCAGACGAATGAGATTGCTCTCCAAGATTTTGGCCATCTCCTCATAGTAGACTACCCCGTCCGCGGCAACGTTAAAGACTCCAGGCAGTCTTTGTTTGATGAACATGGTCATCACCCTTGCCAGGTCGTCTTCATACACAAACTGCATCGGCGGGTTGTCGTGGGACACGCCAAGCAACCACTTGCGGAAGAGCCCTTCGGCCATGCGGTTGTCGGTGGACGGTCCCAGGACCACGCAAGACCGCAGCACGGACACGACCTTCTCCTGGTGTTGGTCGGCAAATTTCTCCAGAAGCTGTTCTGAAAGGTACTTATCGAAACCGTAGGCAAAATCGGCCAAGGGGCGCTTGGGGGCGTCGCCGGTCAAGGGAATTGGGTTGTCGGGACGTGCTCCGTATACGGTGTGGGAGCTCAGGTAGATTATGTGGTCAACCCCCGCTTTGACGCAGGCGTCCAACACGTGCCCCAAGGCATCCAAATTGGCTTGCCTAACGGCGTTGATCTCCCGACGGGTTCTACTTCGGCAGTACATGAAGGCCAGGTGGACCATAGTGGACACACGGTGGCGGACCAGTATTTCGTCGATGGGACCTGTGACGTCCATTCGGAACGCCGCCATGTTATGTACCGGAGCCGGCGGCGGCAGGGAGTCTATCGCCACCAGTTTGCCGATTTCTTCCTCGTCCTCCAGGGTGCGTAGTAGCCGTGCGCCGACGAAGCCCGACGATCCGGTTACGGCCACCGCCTTGGGAGGCTCGTTCATCCAGCCGGCCCCGGTTTCCCCTGCTGGTCGGCGAGGTCCTCGAAGTCGAACCGGAGCACTCCCAGTCCAGGGACTCGGAAGCCCAATTCTAGGCGGTGGGCCCCGTCGGACAGTGAGACGTTTTCCGCCATCACCGATGTCTCGCAGTGGAGCACCAGGCAGAAGGGGTCCTCCTTAGTTACCTGGTCAAACCGCCGGGTCTCCTCCTGGGTGGAGAAGAAGCAAACCTCCAGTGGCAGTTCTTGACCATCCAAGGTCAGGGGGACCATCTCCTCCGCATAGCCAGAACCCAGGTCGTTGCGCAGCCGGAATTCGAACCCGGCGGCCGTGTTTCGCAAGGTGCCTCGCATGTAGAGTTTCCGCAGCAAAAAGGTGGGGACCGATAACATCCGCCGCTCCCGGACGTGGGACCGTCCTAATTAAAGTTGTAGAAGGCTAGGCCTGCGCGTCAGAGACGGATGTAGGCCAGTCCTGTAGTCTAGGCGCTAACCGCCGGAAGCCCGGCGGCGCATCCTAAATAGTTCCTGCTCTACCGCTATTATATCCGGTGGCAGCGGGTTTGCCCCACCCGGACCGAACGCCTGGGCCAGTACAAAGATGTGGGCTACCCTTTCCACAAGGTCGCATACTTCCAGGGCATCCCAGACCTCGCCGCCCACTCCCACTACCCCGTGATTGCGCAGCAATACGGCGTTGCGTTCGCCCATGGTGCGGGCGGCGATCAACGCGAGTTCAGGGGACCCTGGAAAGGCGTAGTCTCCGATGGGAACGCCGCCGCCAATCTGAAAGACTATCTCATCAACGATCGGCGGGATTTCGCGGCCGGCTACCGCGGCGGCTGATGCGCAGAGGGAGTGGGTGTGTACCACGGCGTCAACATCTTCCCTGGTGCGGTAAATCTCCAGATGCAATGCGGTCTCTGAGGAAGGCGCGAGACCGTCGGACACAGGTTCCCCAGAGAGGTCTACTACCACTAGATCTTCGGGCCGCAAACGGTAATAGGGACGCTGGGTAGGCGTAACCAGCAGCAACCCTTTCTCCAGGTCGCCTTCAAGGCGGAGACTGGCGTTGCCGCTGTAGGCCCCCACCAGCCCGCGCCGGTACATTTCTTCGCAGGCCGCGTGCAGCTCCAGCCGCTGGTCTTCCCATCCGTCCAATCTTGTCTCCTTAGCCCGAAGTCAATCGGTCGTGAAGATCCAATTTCAACAGTCCTGCCCGTTGCTCTCGCAGCTTCGCTTTGAGGGAAGGGGATGGTCTGAGAATATTGGCGAACAGGGCTCCGCCTGTTCAAGGTCTAGTTTGATATACGCCCCATTTTGGTTCAGCGCGGGGGAGAGACCTGGGCGTAGATGTCGAGCCATCTCCGGTAGTGCTGCCGGTGTTCCACCGTCAGCGCGGGGTCGGGCTCAAACACATCGAACTCAGGCCGCCGGGACCTCACAGCCTCGCAGATATCCTGGTACCGGTCCGCGGCGGCCCAGGCCGCGCCGCAAGCGCCCAGCGCGCTAACTTGAGGGTTGACGCTCCGGTAGACCGGCACTTCCAGCAGCGAACAAAGGGTCTCCGCCAGCACGTCACTGCGGCTGAGCGCGCCTCCCAGGTAGACCCTGGGAGCGTCATGCCCAGATACTTGTGATGCGGTCTCCAGGTTCGCTTTTACGCTGTAGGCCACGCTTTCCAGGTAGCTGCGGATAATCTGGGCGTTTTCCGCTTCTTGGAAGGTCAAAGGAGTGGGAAATATGATCCCTCCTAGTCTCAGCCCGGCGCTGGGCGCTGTAAGCGGGCCGGGGCCCAAGATGGTGACCACCCCATCGCTCCCCGGAGATGCGTGGGCCGCCAGTACCTCGGCCTCGGCGTAGGAGAGCCCACCGCCGATGGTGCGCAGTAGCCAGCTATAGCCCCGCCCCACGTCTCCAAGGTTCGCCTGGACGGTGCGGAGCCCGCGCACCGGGTAGGGGTCGACCCAAGTGCGCTTAAGTTCAGTGTCCAATTTGGTTAGCTCGGTCAAAATCTGGATGCTGCCGCTCCAGCCCAAAAGCACCCCTGTCTCACCGGGGGAGGCCAGCCCCATCCCCATGATGCCCGCCAAATTATCCGCGTCCGCCAGGGTAACGGGCGTGCCTCCGGGTATGCCCCAATCTTCGCCAATCCCCGGCGTCAGGGTGGCGAAGGGAGCCCCGGCTTCGGTCTGATGCGGCAACAACTCGCCCGGAAATCCCAACCTTTGGAGCAACGGCGCGATATCACCGTGTCCATCGAGTCCTGAAATGCCGAGGCCGCAACCGAGTCCGGAAGAGCCTTGGCCCTGTCCCGTCATTCGCCGCGCCATCCAGCCAGCTATTGGTAGGACCGCGCCCGCGGCTTCAACCGCGCCCGGTTGGTGTGCCTGTAACCATCTCAACCTGGCAGGGGCCGTGAGCATGGAACGAGAGTGCCCCGTTAGACGGTAGATTTCGTCTCCGGCCTGCTCGTCCAGACTTGCCCCTTCAAACACAGCGCGAAGGTCGATATTCGGGCCGCAGTACAATTCCTTACCATTCTTGTCCAGCAGCACCGTACCCTGACCCTGGCTTGTAAGACCGATGGCCGAGACCTGACTGGTGTTCACTTTGCCCGCGCCGCATACCTGCCGCACTAGCGAGCCCACCGTCGCCCAGACTCTTTCAGGGTCAAACTCGCGGGCCAACGGCGGTCCGCCTTCAGGGCAAAAATAGTCCAGGGGCGCTTCGGCCTGGGCGACGACCCGTTCCCGGTCGTCTTCCAGCAGACAATGGAGGGCCGAGGTGCCGAAGTCGAGACCCAGGACGTATTTAGCCAAAGTTGTTCCAGACCGTTGGATTCACCAGGTTTTGCGGCCTGTCCCCTCGAAGGAACCGGGCGATGTCATCCAATATCATCCGCGAGTGGCGGGCAACCGTCTCCTGGGTCGCGCCGCCCACATGCGGGGTCAGCGCCACGTTTTCCAGGCCTAGGAGTGGGCTGTTTGGGGGGACGGGATGAGTCTCAAACACGTCCAGGGCAAGGCCTCCCAGGTGACCGGAACGCAGGGCATCCACTAGAGCCCTCTCGTCAAACACCGAGTAGGCGCTGGTATTCACGATGCGGCAGCCTGATTTCATGGTCTCAATTGCCTCCCGGCCCAACAACCCTCGAGTGGTTGGCCCGCCGGGGACGTTCACTGAGATGTAGTCCGACTCGCGGGTCAAATCCTCCAGCGCAGGCGCCAGCATGGCTGGAAGCGTGTCCGGCGCCCATTCGAGGTAGGGGTCGTATGCCAACACGCTCATGTCGAAGGCCCCGGCCAGCCTCGCCACTCTGCGGCCCACCGACCCCAAGCCCAGGACACCCAGAGTCTTCCCTCCAAGCTCCCGCTCGCGGGTCTGCATGGCAATGTAAGGAGCGACGGGTGACCGCCAGCGGCCCGCCTTGATCTTGGCGTCCATGCTGTGGATTTTCCTCGCCAAAGCCAGCATCAGACCAATCGTCAACTCCGCGACAGCCTGGGCGTTCCTTCCCGGAGCGTTAATCACCGACACGCCGCACCTGGAGGCCGCCGCCAAGTCGACGTGGGCCACGTCGGTGCGGGTGACCGCCACTAGCCGCAGATTGGGAGCCTGTTGGAAAAGCTCTTGGGGCAGAAAGTCGGCCTCTACGACCAGGACCGATACGCCTTCGGCCTCGATTCGCGCGGCGAGTTCTTCGGGGTCGGCTAGGCGCTGAGTATCGGTCCAACTTTCGTAGGTCACCGGAAGCAACTCATTCAATGCGTCCAAAGATTCTGGGGTCATGGGGGCAAGGACCAGCGCTCGCATTTCAGGTTCTGCTCCCGGAGATGGGCCAGAACGTAAGACAGGGGAAAACTCCGCCGGTCACGGCTACCTGTTGCCAAGGGGGAGGATAGTGGTCAACCAGGTCTGGGCCAGGACACGCACCTTGACCGGCGTGGTCAGGGAGATCCGCCGATGCAGCACGTCGAACCCGGAAGCCTCGATGTGTTCGAGCAGTTTGCTGTAGACCTGACCCAGGACCGCGGGACAGGCCCGGGTCCGGGGTGGCAGGTAGGGCAGGAGTTTGAAGCCGCTCTTGAAATAACTCCTGGCACGTTGGGCCTGGAACGTCATCAGGTTGAAGAAGGCCTCGTTCACTATACCCTGCCTCATCTCCTCTTCCGAGTAGCCGAAGCGGGCGATTTCGTCCTGGGGCAAATAGATCCTGCCAAATTCCAGGTCTTCTCCCACGTCCCGGGCGATGTTGGTCAACTGCATGGCGATCCCCAGGTCTATCGCGTGAGCCTTCGCGCCGGGGTACTTGTATCCGAATATTTGGAGGCATATCAGGCCCACCACCGAGGCCACTTGGTAGCAGTATTCGCGGAGGTCTTCGAAGTCCCGGTAACGGTATTGCACCAGGTCCCGCTCCATGCCCCGGAGCAGTTCGTTGAAATATTCTTGAGGTACGTCGTAGGTCCTGGCAACGTCCGCCAATGCCAGAGACAGGGAGGTGTCGGACTCGCCGGAATATGCTCCGTCGAGGCTTCTTTGGAGCTGGGCAAGCCGGGACAGCTTCTCTTCGGTGGAAGTCTCGGCGTCTACGGCGTCGTCGCAATAGCGACAGAAGGCATAGGCCACGCAGATGGCGCGGCGTTGCGCGGCGGGCAAGGTCAATATCGCGTAGTAAAAATTCTTGGCTTCGCGGCGGGTTACGGCCCGGCCTTCTTCGTAGCCTAGCTCAAGGTCGGTCACGACACCGCCCTCTCCTGCCACATGAGGTTGTTCTATTCGCCGACTACCTGGGCCATCACTTCCCTGGCCCGCGGATGGTCCAACTCGACGAAGAAGACGCTCTGCCAGGGTCCGAACTGCATCATACCATCGATGATCGGTACGGTCTCGCTGGTGCCCATGACTAGATGCTGAAGGTGGGCGTGAGCGTTGGGCGACTCCTCTTCGGTCATGTTGACCGTCCGGACGCTGAAATCGTTGTGCCGGTACCCCGCGTGGCGCGGGGAGATTTTCTCCAGGAAGTTCTTCATGTCCTCCAGAAGCAGCGGCTCGTTTTCGTTGATTTTGACCGCCGCCGTGGTGTGTTTGGAATACACGACGACGAACCCGTTGCAGACTCCCGACTCTGACACGCATTCGGACACCCAGTCGGTGATGTCTATGAACTGTGGGGCCTGCTCGGTGTTTATCTGGAGGCAAAAAGACTTCGTTTTCATATTAATGGATTCCCTTCGTTGGCGAGGCTATTCCCTGATTCGCGCCCGCGCTATGCTCCTGAGGGCCGTCCTGGGAACGCAACAGCCTGGAATACCGTCCCAGCGCCATCAGCGGCCAATAGTTACGGTACATGTGGTAATTGATCATGAACCCGGCGGGCATATCCAGCCCTTGAAAACCGAACTCGCCGGGCCCCGGCATCCGCTTCGGCGGCTCCCCTTGCCGGTAGCCTGGAAACCCAGTTCCAGTGAAGTAGGGTTCGTCCCAAGAGCCGTCTTGGTTCTGGGTCTGTGTGAGGTAACCCGCCCCCCGGTGGAGAGCCGGATGTTCGTGTTCTCCCGCAGCCATCAATGCCATGAGCGCCCAAGCGGTCTGAGAGGCTGTGCTGGGTCCCACCCCCCGCAGCGAAGGGTCCACGTAGGAGCCGCAGCTCTCTCCCCAGCCGCCGTCGTCGTTTTGGTGGGACAGCAACCAGTCCACGGCGCGGCGGATGTAGGGCTGGCCGGTCCGCTCGTTCACGGCGGCAAGCGCAGGCAAGACCGCGCCCACGCCGTAGACGTGATTGACTCCCCAACGGCCAAACCATGATCCGTCTTCTTCCTGCTCCCGCCGGATGTATTCGTATGCCCGGCGGGCCGCTGGGAAGTCTCGCTGATATCCCAGCTTTCCAAGCATCTCCAGGATGTGGGCCGTTACGTCAACGCTGCTGGGGTCCAACACCTCGCCAAAATCGGAGAAAGGGAGCCTGCTAATGTATGTGTGGTTGTTGTTTTTGTCGAACGCGCCCCATCCCCCGTTGTTGCTCTGGAGGGCCAACACCCAGTTCACGCCCCTCCTAATGGATTCCTCCCGGCGGGGCTCCTCTTCGGGTTCCAACCGGGCCAAATCCAAGGCCATGATGACTTCGGCGGTATCGTCGATGTCGGGGTACTGGTCGTTGTTAAACTCGAAGGCCCATCCGCCCGGTTCGACATGCTTGGCCCTGACCTGCCAGTCGCCCGGCTCCAGAATTTGTTGGTCCATCAACCAGCGGGTCGACTTCTGGACAATAGGATCGTCGGGGTTGATTCCCGAGTCCAGCAAAGCAATCTGGGCAAGGCATGTATCCCACACCGGGGAGATGCAGCCTTGGAGGAACAGGGTCTCCGCGTCCTCAACGACGTGGTCGTTCAGCCCATTGAACCCCTTTTCAATTACCTCATGGTCGGAAGAGAATCCCATGTGGTGCAGGGCGATCAGGGAGTAGACCCACGGTGGTTGAATACCGGCCCAACCTCCGTTGGCCTCCTGGTGAGAAAGAATCCAGTCCACGACCTTGCGTTCAGCGGTCCGGCGGAAGGGGTGGATCGGGAGCAGTTGGTATAACCCCAGGGCCCGGTTGAGGAGATAGAGGCACTTGGCCCAACCCCAGCCGCAACGGGGTTTTGGCAGAGAGTAGTCTGTCTCCTGGCGGGGTTGTGGGAACAACTCGTCCAGGTTGGCCCATTCCGGGACCGGGCAGGTTGGGTGACGGCTCAGAAGGATGAGCATCGGCACTACCGTGGGCCGCGCCCAACTTGCGAAGTCGTAGACGCTAAAGGGCAGGTAGGGCGGCACCAGGATCATTTCCGGCGGCATGTGGGGCAGGCCCCTCCAGTCCCATTGACCGAACAGGGCCAGCCAAATTTTGGTGAACACCCGCGCTCCCGGAATCCCACCCCGCGAAAGGATGAACCCTCGCGCTCTGGTCATCTCCCCGGAATCGGCCGGGACCCCAGCCAGCTTCAACGCGAAATAGCATTCTACCGACGTGCTCAAGTCTCCCGGAGCGCCGTAGTAAAGGCCCCAGGAGCCGTCTTCCCGCTGGGCGTTCAGGATGGAACGCAGGATCTTATCCCATCGTTCCGTATTCTTCTTGCCGAGGAACAGGGACAACATCAGGTATTCGGCTTCCATCGTGGGGTTCGACTCCAGCCGCCCCCACCAATAGCCGTCGCCATACTGGTTGGCGCGGAAGAACCCCTGCGACCGGCTGATAGCGCCGCGCAGCGCAACCCGCAACTTGTCCCCGGCATGAGCGGCGCTGCTATCGTGCTGGCTGCCGTTCAATTTCATGCGACCCGCGCCGGGGCGTAACCGTAGTCACGGAACCACTTGACCGCGTTCTCCAACGCGGCCTCAAGCGGACTCTGGGGCTGGCCCAATTCCCTGACGGCTTTACCGCAATCGACATACATAGGCTCTTTCGCGATTCTCACCCCTTCCAAGGGGACCCGTGGTTCCCGCCCCATCAGCTTACCTTCTACCGCCTGGTCCACATATCCGGCTGCGACGGCCAACCAGTAGGGCATCTTGAACCGGGGCGCTTTCAGTCCGGTGACGCGCTGGAGGATTGCAAACAGCTCCTTCAGGCTCACGTTCTGATTGCCAAGCAGGTAACGGTGACCCGGCTTCCCTTTCTCCATCGCAAGTATGTGCCCTGCGGCGACGTCTCTCACGTCCACCAGGTTTAGCCCTGTTTCCAGGTACGCCGGCATCTTTCTCTTGAGAAAATCGACCAATACCCTACCTGTAGGCGTGGGTTTCACGTCCCAGGGCCCCACCGGCGCGGTTGGATTTACTATAACCACCGGAAATCCCTGGGCGGCCATGTCCAAAGCCACCTGTTCGGCCTGGTATTTCGACCGTTTGTAATGACCCACCAGGTGGCCTTGATTCACCGGCGACTGCTCGTTTGCCAGCCCCGATCCCGAATACCCGACGGTGGAAACGGTGCTGGTGTATACGGTCCGGGACACCTGCTCCCTGGCTGCCGCCTCTAACACGTTGCGCGTCCCTTCGACGTTGGTCCTGTAGACCATTCCTGGGTCCCGCGTCCAGAAGGTGTACGAGGCGGCGCAGTGAAAGACGACCTCGCAGCCTCTCACGGCCCTGCGCACTGAGTCCGGGTCGAGAATGTCTCCGGACGTCTGCTCGACCCCTGTGCCGTCGATTGCTAATGTGTTGCCGCCAGGCCGGACCAACGCCCCAACCTCGTATCCGCGTTTGCTGAGCAGCCTGGCCAGGTTGCCCCCGATGAACCCCGTTGCGCCGGTAACCAGGACCTTCATCCGATTCTCAGGAGTTACCGCACGGCTCCGGCGATTTCGGGCCCCTGGCCCGCAGTCGTGTTCCGGTCCCACAGGTCGAGATAGGACATCGCGAACCGTGTCAGGACTCTCTGGCATTGGAGCATTTGACGGCCGACCCGAATCAGCGTCGGGACCCTCCAGGGCTTGCAGAGAGCCCCGAGGACCGCCTTTCTACGGGAACGTGAAAACGTCGACAGGTAACCGGGAAGGTCCTGTCCAGCCACGTCGAGAATCACGCGGGCCGACAGGAATGGCACTCTAGCTTCAGCGGCGGCCTCGGCGACCCAATAGTCTTCCATGTTGACTGAATCCACCGGGTAGCGGTGCGCCAACTCCAACTTCTCCGAGGCCGCCGCAATCAGTCTATCGACGGTCAACGAGCCGGCCTGGGAGGCCCGCATCCCCAATTCGGAGGCGCATCTTAGACCCAGCTCAAGCATCGGACCGCTAGCAGACCTGGATTCGGTGGGAGGGTCGATGTCGAGATGGAATTGACTCGGAAGTGCCAAGCGCCCCGTCTCCAAGGACGAGTCAACCGCTCCAGCGAAGCCCAATAAGAGCAGTCCGTCAACGCTTCCTGACTCACCTTGCGGGGAATGACGCTCCAAAACCGCCCTGATGTTCCATTGGCTGTTGGCTTTCCCGATCCCTATCACATGAAGGTCGGGACGGTCCAAACTGGCGCCGTCCTGCCGGGTTAGCAAAGCGCGCGGTCCGGCAAGTTCGTGCTCCATGCTGGCGACAATTGCTAACACGGGGTGTCAGACCTTACCCGGCGGTGATCCCACCCTTATGGGCGGCGCCGGACTTGATAAGGGTGGCCCAGTCCTTGGGAGTGGTCACGGCCTGGAAGATGGTGGCCGACTCGAACCCGCAGTGCATCATGCAGTTGGCGCAGCGAGGGTCTTTGCCGACACCGAAGCGGTCCCACAGGCCAGCGTCGTACAGCTCGTTGACGTCCCGCACATGCTCGTCGGCCAGCGGGTAGCAAGGCTTACGCCATCCCATCACCGTGTAGGTCGGGTTTGACCAGGCGGTGCATTGGTATTCCCTGTCACCCTTCAGGAAGTTGAGGTAGAGAGGGTTGTTGTAGAACTTGATACCTTCAGTGTGGGCCGGGTCCAGCAAGTTCTGGAAGATGGTCCGCGACTCGCGGCGGGTCAGGAAAAGGTCCTGGTCCGGCGCGTCCTCGAAATCGTAACCCGGAGAGATCATCGAGCCTTCGACTCCTATCTCACGGACCAGGCGGAACATCTCTCGCAGGTCTTCCACGTCACTGTTGCGGAAGATCGTGGTGTTCGTGCAGACCCGGTAGCCTCGCTCAAGGGCCAGGCCGATGCCCTCAACGGCGCGCTTGAACACGCCCTTTCTGGCAACCGACTCGTCGTGTTTTTCCTCCATGCCGTCCATGTGGACAACCCAGCAGAAATACTTGGACGGTGGAATCTTATCGAGCATACGCTCCAACAAGAGCCCGTTGGTGCAGCAGAAGACAAAATACTTCTCCGCCACCAACTTATTGATGATCTCGTCGATGCGTGGGTGAATCGTGGGCTCTCCGCCCGCGATTGACACAATCGGCGCTCCCGACTCCCGGACGGCGCTCAACGCCTCGTCCACGGGCATTATCTTGTCCAAGACGGATTTGTATTCCCGGATGCGCCCGCAGCCGATACAGGCCAGGTTGCACATCTCCAGGGGCTCGAGCATGGTTACCAGCGGGAACCGCTTGCGGCCCTTCACCCGGTTTTTCAAGATGTACCAAGCGAGCCGTACCGATAGCTCCAGAGGCCGTTGGGCGCGGTCGGCCTGAATAGGTCCGTTATCCGAGTTTGGCCTAGTCTTCAATTTTGTCATCAGTATTGCCTGCGAGAGAGAAAGTCTATCAAGTCTTCGGCTTCCTTCCTGGCCCAGTCCGGCAGCGGCACGGGTCCAAGAGCTTCAAGGGCATCTTCGGCGCTGGCTTCGGTCAAGACCTGCGACTGCTCCCTCGCCCCCACTTCCTCCAACACTTCCAGCACCCGCTCCACGTCCCGGTCGTCCAGCTCCTCCCGGCTATAAATTCGGTTCAGGTCGGCCAGCGACTGCCCCCTGGCCTCGCTGAAGGCATACACCACCGGAAAAGATTTCTTCCTTCTGCGGATGTCGTTTCCCGCCGCCTTGCCGGTGGTGGACTCGTTCCCCCAAATGCCAAGGTAGTCATCCCTGATCTGAAACGCCCGGCCCAGGCCGTTCCCGAACCTGGAGAAGGCATCGTAGACCTCCGCATCGTCGGTAGCCAGGATCGCCCCGATCTGCAGGCCGCTGCGAATCAGCGCACCAGTTTTGAAGGCGATCATCTGGAGATAGTCTTCAGTGTCGATCTTGGTGCTGGACTCGAACTCCAGGTCGAGACATTGGCCCTGGATCATCTCCAGGTAGCTGTCGGTCAGAATCTGGGAAACCCTGAGGACTGTGTCCGCCGGGACTTCGTTCCGGGAAGTGCCGAGCAGGGCGGTGTCTCCTATGGTGTGCAGAGCGTTGCCCGCGACCAGGGCTTTGGGTATTCCCCAGATGGACCAGACCGTCGCTTGATGGCGGCGTTCCACATCCATGTCTTGGATGTCGTCATGGATCAGGGAAAAGTTGTGGATCAGCTCCAACGCCGCCGCCGCCGGCAACGCCCTGGTGGGGTCTTCCTGGAGGGCTTCACACGCGAACAGGCAGAGCGTTGGCCGCAGCGCTTTCCCTTGGGAGAGAGGAGTCGTGGCCGGGATGCCGTCACTGCCAACCCAGCCGAGATGGTAGCGGAGCAAGAGATAGGGTCCAGCCTCGTCCGTACCGGGCACACAGCGGGTAAGCTCATCTTCGACCAGGCCCTTGTACCTGTCGAACATCTCCGGTAGTGTGGGCCCAGTGTCCATGGAATTCTCTACGGGACCTCTAGCCTCTCAACTCCCAGTGGCTAGCTGGAATCGAGCGGACGCTTACTCCGCAGCGTGCTTCTTGAGATACATCGCCTCACGACGCGACGAATGCTAGCAAAAGCCCGTGATGAGTGTCAAGCAACGGAGCCTGCGTGTAGCTGTTCAGACTCGAGGACGCGGATTGGCTGAATCCCACATCGGGCATCTCCATAGATGATTCTCGAACGATGTCCCTCAGCCGCAACCAGTCATTCCCGCGTAGGCGGGAATCCAGAAATGCCAATAATAGTGACCGTTGCTGGTTGCAAAGGTTTCTGGATTCCGGGCTTGACCCGGAATGACGGGCTGGGAATAGGAAGGACACATCAAGTCTGAACAGTTACGCCTGCGTCTTCGGCCTCTTTAGGCTCCCCACTGACCACTAGCGAAAGCGGCGCTCCGCTTGCCCCATTTACACGGCCTGGGTATCATGGGTTCTGGTGACTGGCATACGAAAATCAACGCTGGGAATTCACGTCCCGGGAGGGATACAATGGGTGACAAGCTGCAGCAGGGCGAACGGGTCCCTTCTCTGACCCTAAACCTGATCGACGGCGGGCAGATCACGTTACCCGAACAGGCCCCGTCCCGGTATACAGCCCTCCTCTTTTACCGTGGGCATTGGTGACCGTATTGTGCTCGGCAGTTGGCCGAATGGGAAGCTTCCAAGTCCCAGCTTTCCGAGTTGGGTGTGACCGTGGTGGCGGCGAGCGTCGACGATCTCGGCCATGCCAAGGAGATGGCCGGGAAGGGCCTGAGCTATCCTGTCGGATACGGTGTGACCAAAGAGGAAGCCGGTGCCCTGGGGGCGTGGTGGTCCGACGACCGGGGCGGGTTCATACAACCGGCCGAGTTTCTTCTGGGCAGGGGAGGAGTCGTACTGGGGGCAATGTATGCCTCGGGACCGGTGGGCCGCATGAGCGTGGACGAGGCGACGCATTTGATTACCGGCCGGGAAACACGCCGCCGTCAAGAAGAACAAGGGACCGCATAGATTCCGTCTAGAAACCTGGGAGAGGGACATTTGACCATGAGCGACCAGCAGTTGGTGGACAACATGGAGGCGGCGTGGCGGTCCATTGATGCACTTTGCTCCGGGTTCGGTGAGGCCCAGTGGAAGACCGGGACTGATTGCCCTGGTTGGTCGGTCCAAGACCAGCTTTCCCACCTGGCGGGCAGCGAAAACGGGCTGTTGGGGCGTCCCAAGCCAGACCACACGGTCCCGGAGCTGCCCCACATCAAGAACGAGGTAGGGGCGAATAACGAGGTCGTAATCGACTACCGGCGTTCCTGGACCGGAGCGGAGGTGCTGGCCGACTTCCGGGAAGCCACCGGGGAGCGGCTGAAAGTCCTGAAGGCAATGGAGCCGGGTGACTTTGACGCCGCGGCCCAAACGCCCATCGGTCCCGGCACTCAGAGGGACTATCTGGCCATCCGAATCTTCGACGCCTGGGTCCACGAGCAGGACATGCGCCGCGCCGTTGGCATCCCCGGCGATCTGGACGGGCCGGTTGCCGAGCATTCGGTGGGCAGGATGGCGATGGCCGTCCCGTACATCGTGGGGAGGAGAGTCCAGCCGCCCGACGGGACTACCGTTGTCCTGGAGGTTACCGGAGGGGCGGGGCGAGTCCTTTCCGTCGCCATGCAGGGGACCCGGGCAAATGCTCTGGACTCGGCCCCTAACTCGCCGGACGCCAAGTTGGCGATGGACGTGGAAACCTTCCTCTGTCTCTGCTGCGGCCGCTGGGACCCTGCGGAGACGATCGCCGCTGGAAGGGTGGAAATGTTGGGCGACCGTAACCTGGGTGAGACCATCGCCCGGGAAATGAATATTATGATCTAGCCTGCCCGTCGCGGAAGCGCCCGCACTCCTACTCTGTTGACGGAAACGGGGACTCGCGCCTACCTGGACGGGAACCGGGCGATCAGCATATCCAGGATCAATCTCGAGGCGACCTGTACCGTCAATTCCGAGTAGTCGTAGGGCGGAGCCACCTCCACCATGTCGAAGGCCACCAGCGGATTACGTGCGTCTCCACCGCCGTTGGAAACTCCGGGCTTGCTCAATAGCGCGCTAACGCAGTCCCTGACCTCTTGATAGAACAGGCCGCCGGTTTCCGGGGTGCCCGTCCCCGGCGCGAGACTTGGGTCCATCACGTCGATGTCGAAGGTGATGTACAGGTTCTCGGCGTGCGGAATCAGATCGGCCACGCCCTGGGGACCCAACTCGCGGAACCGGTTGCTGCTGATAATCAGGGAGCCGTCGTTGATGGCTTCCTCGTAGGGCTTGCGCCGGGCCGCACGAATTCCTATCGACGTTATGTGGTTCACGAAAGGCAACTCGTGGCAGCGGCGTATCGGGCTGCCATGTGTGTAGAGGACGCCCTGGACGTCGTGGGTGTAGTCGAGATGGGCGTCGAAGTGGACGATGTTCAGCGGCCCGAAATTGCTCAATCCCCGGACCACCGGAAAGGTAATCGCGTGGTCACCACCAACCACCACGGGGAAAGCGCCCCGTTCCACCACTTGCTCTACCGCCTTGGTCAACTTGGCAAAGTTTCGCACCACGTCGGAAGGGACCACCGTGATGTTGCCGCAGTCGGCCATCCTCACGCCGCGAAGGAGTTCGTCCTGGGCATCGACGTCAAAGAACCCTTCGGCCTGGCTCTGACGCCCATAGGGGTCAGCGTAGGAGTAGGTGCGTGGAGAGTCCCGGATGGCGTCGGGACCGTAACGCGCGCCCGGCCTTCCCAGAGTCCCTTGGTCGAAGGGGACGCCGATTATCGCCACGTCGGCGTCTAGCTGGCTCAGGTCGTCGCAGAGCGGAGCCTTGAAAAAACTCCGGGGTTGCGCCCGGATAATAGGCCACTCCTCCTCCGAGGATTCCGTGTATTGAGCGTCAGGGTCGTGCTGCGTCATAGCTCTTTTATCCTAGCTCCACTCTTGGGGGGACGGGGACCGGTTGATCATCCTCTCCAAATGGAGGTTTGAACCCGTCCTTTCCCTCCCCCAACTCCGGGAGAGTGTCCTTCAAGACCTCAAACACCATCTTGTAGTGCTCCAAATACTCTGCGCGGAATGCCTTGCGGTCACAACCCAATTTTTCGGCCATCAGGTCGAATGCATGGTCTCACGTACCGGCCAAGAACTTCCCACCCTGGAAATGGAAGGGCTGGGCGATGAACTTTTGGACGCCCGTTCCACGGAGACTGTCGGCAAACGCGTAAGGGCTATTTACCAGCAGCAGCGGAGTCATGGTGATGCACGTGTCGATTCCGGCTGACTGCACTGCCGAGATTGCGCGAAGACGCACAGGGTTGGAAGGACAAAACGGTTCGAAGGTGCGTCGTATGTCCTCGTCGTCGGTGGCGGTCATGTTGACCTGCACGCGGCCACCGTTCTCTTCAATCCTACTGAAAAGGTCGCAGTCGCGGACCACGTCGGGGCTGCGCGTCTGCACGATCAATTTTACCTTGTCCTGGCGGTCTACCATGATTTCCAACAAACGTCGAGTCAAGCCTAACTCACGCTCGACCGGCTGGTAGGAGTCGGTGACGCTGCTCATGTAGATCAGATTGCCGTCCAGGGTGCCCGGCTTGCGCTTTTCCAGCAACTCCGGTGCGTTTTCTTTCACGACCACCCAATAACCCCAGGAATCCCGCTTCTCAACGTCGCGGCTGAAAAAGGCGGCGTAGCAGTAGGTACACCCGAAGGAGCCGCCGCTATAGGGGTTCAAGGTGTAGTCATAGGCATCCATGAATCCGGAGGCTCTGGTTAAAATTTCCTTGGCCGGGGCATAGTGGGTCCGGGAATCATGTATGTGAATGCCCGCACTACCTGATATGAGCCGCATGTCCCTACGTCACTGTGTTCTCATAGTCCATCATTGGTGCGAGATACGCAGGGCAAACGCATTTTAACTCCTGGGAAGCAAGCTTCGACCCAAGAAAGAGTGCTATGACTACCATGAAGCGAGACATTTGCGGACACCGTTGGTTGAGTGGGGATGTCACACATCCGGGTGTCTTGAGGCTGAGGTTTTTATTGTGTGTCATCCTGTGTCATTGTGTTGCACTGAGCCTGGTTGGCGGCTTGGGGATCTGGAAAGAGACTGAATTTTGACAATGATTATTGTAATGGGTGGTTACCGCAGGTGGGAAGGGCGGGGTGTCAGGGAGCTAATTCAATATGCGATTGCCCTGGCCAGACACCGCTAGCAGGGATTCATGTTGATTATTCGTCATCGATTAGCCTCTCACAGCTTATCGCGTGGGTAGTTAAGTACTTAACCCCCCTAACCATACGTTACCCCGTTTGGAGAGACAAGCAGAGTTTGTCAGCCGTTCTGGTCCTTCCGGTTCTTTGTGTGGACTGTGATTTCTCTGATTCAGGGATTTGCATGATTACAGAATCACGCAAATCCTCTAATCCTATGAATCCCGGTTCAGACAATTGTGCCAAGAACCAAAAGAGCCTGGCCGCCCCCCTACCGCGCCGGCATATACTCTCCGAACCACGCCAGCGTCTCCGCCATTACCTCAGAGAAGGCTGGTTCCGCGTAGACTTCGTAGTGGCCGTAGCCTTTGAGCACCACCAACTTCTTCGGTTCCTTGGCGTGGGCGTAAAGCTGTTCCGACTCTTCGGGCAGGACCAAGCGGTCGTTGTCGCTGGTGATGAACAGTATGGGGCGCGGGGATACCTTGTCCACGATCCACTCCGGGTTGAAGCCGATGGTGTCGTCGACGTACTCGATGGGGATGGTCCCCACGGCTGCGGGGTTGTTGCGCCTGGCCGCCGCGGCGAGTTCCGCCGACTGCCTGTCTGGGAGCAGGATGTCGCTGCGGTCAACGTATTCCAGTTCGCCCGTAGTGGCCCGTTTCACCCGGTCTTCGGCGGAACGCTCCAGCAAGTCGAACCACTCATCGACGCGGCGGACGCGGCTCATCCAGCGAGCTCCGTGCCCTACACCTACCACGCTAACGATGCACTTGGCCCGCTGGTCCACCGCACCGACCCACGAGACGGTCGCGCCGCCGTAGCTGGTGCCGTACAGGCCGATTCGTCCCTGGTCAACTTCCGGCTGGCATCCCAGGTAAGTCATTGCCGCCTGCACGTCCATGACGCGGCTGTAGGGGGCCAAACGGTTCCGCGTCCCCTGGCTTTCCCCCCAACCCTTGTAGTCGAAGGTCATGGCCACGTACCCGGCCTGATTCAAGGATGCGGCGTTGTCCGGCAGGTAAAGGTCCTTGACCCCGGTGTAGCCGTGGCACAAGAGCACGGCGGCCCGCTGTTCTCCCTGGGACAGATCGTCCGGCGTGTACACATCCCCACAGAGCTTGAACCCTTCGCTATAGAACTCCACCGGCCTTTTCATGACTTGAGCTCCCGCTGGTCAGCTTTCGCCGGATTATAGCACTCGCGCGAATCCGCATCCCGCTCCAGCGGCAGAGGCGCTCATCGTTAGGCCCGGACCTGGACGCGCTTAGACTCCCCTCGAAAGGGGGGGTGGGGGGATTTCTTCGGTTCCAACAGGGGTGGTCTGCAAGAGTGAGCACAATTCAGGAGGTCCAGCGCACAACCTCGGTGTCGGCGAGCATTCGTATCCCACAAGGTGTTTCCTAGACCCGACGCCGGGGGGAAATCCCCCTATTCCCCCTTTCGCAAAAGGGGGAGATCGGTCGTTCTTCGCGGGGGTCGTTTACACCGTGACGCCGGTGAAGTTGAACCCGTGGATCTTCAGGGCGGGGACGCAGGTGGTGAAGCCAACCTCGTTGAGACAAAGCCTGGTCGTGACGCCCACCGCCTCTACGTTGGCCAGAGATTCCACCAAGGACTGGGTGAACCGAAGGTCTTTGATCGGACGGGTGATACGGCCCTCATCGATCAGGAACGTGCCGTCTCGGGTCATTCCCGTTACGACGCAACCCCGGTTGTGCACCTGCCGGATGTAGTGGAACCTAGTAATATAGATCCCCAGACGGGTGGAGGCGATCATCTCCGCTTCCGAGACGTTCCCTTTCTTCATAAACAAGTTACTGGCCAGAGGGCCGGCGCCGAAGGAAAATTGGTGCCCCGTAGACTCGACGCGTTGCTTAGCGGCGGTATAGGAGTTGTGCACTGGAGATCCTATAACCCCTTCCCGGACGATGTTGACGGGCTGGCGGGGGACGCCCTCGGCGTCGAAGGGGTTAGGCCAACCGTTGATGTTTGCCCCGTCGTCCCAGATGGACACAAGGGGGCTCATGGCCCGGGTGTTCTGCAGTCCGCTCATCCAACTCCGCTCGTCTTGGACCGCCTGCGCACCCATGCCGTACTGGCTGAGGGCGCCTAGCAGGTCATCGACGGCGTAGGGGTGCAGCACTACGGTGTATTGGCGCGGCTCGACTAATGCGGGGTTGCGCCCGTTGACCGCCCTGGAGACCGCCTCGGATGTCAGGCTCGCCGGGTCCAGATCCGAAACTCGCCAGGAGCCGCCTTTGGACCATCCAGCGGAATCATCGCTCATCACGGTTATCAAGAAACCGGCGAACGTGGTGGCGTGGTAGGCGCGGGATCCTCTGGTGCTCATCGCCGCCGTTTCCTGGATTCCCGACCGGCTGAATCCCGAAGATTCCAGCCCGCCCGCCGAAGCCCTTCCGCAAGCCGCGGCCACCATCTCGGCGCGGGCGTCCGGGCTGAACGACGCGGTGTCCTCGTCAAAGGTCGGCACGTGAGGCGGAGCGCCTGGGGAAGGGAGACCCTTGAAGTGGGGGTCCTCCGGCATCAGCAGCGCGTTGCGCCGGGCGCTTCGAGCTGCCTTGGCTATTCCCGCGTCGCTCAAGTCGTTGGTGGTGGCCCGTCCCTGACGCCGCCCTTCCACAGCGCGAATGTGGAGCTGTGCGTTGCCGTGGGAAACGTTCTGGTGGATGACGTTAGCCGCGAACCTGGTCAACCCTAGGTCTTGGACCACCAGGTAGGCGTCGGCGTCCTCCGCTCCGCTGGCGTCCAACGCCCGGCGGAGGACGGATTCGCACCGGTCCCGGCCGATCATCGCAGCACGCCGACCCGCACGTTCCGGAACCGTGCCGGAGACGCGCCATGGCCCGTGTGTCCAAGCTGTCCCGGTTGCCCCTTACCGCAGTGCGGTTCGCCCCACATGCGCCAGTGGTCCGAGTTGCATACGGCGTCGCAAGAGTTCCAGACCTCGGGAGTGATGCCGGTGTAGGTGCAGTTGCGCAGCATTCGGCCCAGTTTGCCGTTTTTGATCTCGCGGCCCATCTCTGTCCCAAACTGGAAGTTGTAACGCCGGTCGTCTATCGACCAGGAACGGTTCATTTCCATGAATATTCCATCGTCGGTGTCGGCGATCAGGTCGTCGAGATTCCACTCCCCCGGTTCGAGGCTGACGTTGGTCATTCTGACTAGGGGGATGCGGTTCCAAGAAGCGGCCCGCATACATCCATTGGAGGCCAAGCCCAGCCTGCCGGCGGTCTCCCGGGACATCAGGTACCCTGTGAACTCGCCGTTTCGCACAATGGGAGTCGATTGGGCGGGCACCCCCTCGTCGTCCCAGCCGAAGGCTCCCAGCCCGGGCAGGCGGAGGCTGTCCGCAGTGATGTTGACCGCATCAGATGCGTAGCGGAAGTTATTAAGCTTTTCCGGCGTAAGGAAGGACGTCCCCGCGAAGGCCGCCTCCGCCCCCAATACCCGGTCAAGCTCTATGGCGTGGCCGCACGACTCGTGAATCTGGAGGGCGAGTTGTGCCGCCCCGATGATCAGCGTGGTCGTTTTGTCGGTAGGACACGGGTCGGCGGTCAAAAGCTCCACCGCCTCTGAGGCCACGCGCTCGGCGTGCCTAGGCAGTTCCATGGCCTGGATGTACTCCCAGCCCGCACACCCCTGCTGCCGGCCCGGCGACTGGGGGTAGGAACGGCGTTGCACTTCCCCTTGTCCAACAGCCGTGACCTGGATGCCGCCTCCAGCCTCGAATATCGTCTGCTCCACGAACGCCCCTTCGGTGTTGGCGAAGCTCTTGTGCTCCCGGATGAATATCAGGTTGCCCTGACGGGAGCGGACGCCCTTTACGAACCCCATCATGGCGTCGGCTTCCATAAGAAGGGCGAGCTTGTCCTCAGGAGGCACGGTAAATGGGTCCACCTGCACCGGCGTGATGTATGCGCCTCGGCTGGTGACCGGAGGACCGAGATTGACGGGCTCACCGCCCAGGCGCGAGGAGGCTATGCCGATCTGGATCGCTAAGCCGGTTATCCGGTCGATCTCGGTAGGGTTGACATCGTTGCTGGAGGCGAACCCCCAACACCCGTCCACCAACACCCGTACCCCGAACCCGAAAGACTCGTCGACGGCAACGGTCTCCACGACGCCGTTTCGCACCCCGTACCGCTCCTGGTCGGTGCGGACCACGCGAATGTCAGCGTAACTGGCCCCCCTGACCTGGGCCGAGTTCAAAGCGCGGGATAGAAGATCCAGCATAGCAAGTTTCCAGTGGCCGGTTGTCAGTTACTAGTGGCCGGTGGCCGGGTTCCAGTGGCTAGCTTCCAGCGGCCCCGACTGACCACTGACCACTAACAGCTACCCACCGGCCACTGCTCGCCTAGTTGTGCGGCAACAGGCCTTCGTCGATCATCGCATTGATCGCGCCATCGGCGGCTTCGAGACTTTCGTCGATGTCGGCCTCGGTGTGGACGCCGGAAAGGACGCCGCTGGTCCGGGACATGAGGTCCACGCCGCGGACTTGCAACGCCTGGCGGAACGCGCTCTGTATCGCTGGAGGAGCGCTCTTCAACGTGTTGGCGTCCAGGCCCTCAATGGTGCTGCCGCCGAAGTACACGTGGAAGGTCGACGACTCCCCGTAAACCGTGGCGGCTACCTCGTAGCGGGCCATGATCTCCCGCAGTCCGACCCGCAGTCGCTCGGCCATCCGGTCGGCGTTGTGTTGCATCTCGCCGGTGGCGGCGATCTCCAGGGCCGCGTTGCCCGTGGCGGCGCAATAGGGGTTCGCGTTGAACGTGCCGCCATGGAGGACGCGCTCGTACCTGTCATGTTCGCTGTCGCCGGTCTGCTCCATCACCTGCATGATGTCGCCGCGCCCGGCCACCGCCCCTCCGGGAAGGCCGCCGGTAAGAATCTTGGCCAAAGTGCATAGGTCGGCATCGATGCCCAACCTTTGCTGCAACCCGCCGGGGCTCCAGCGGAACCCGGTGATGACCTCATCTAGGATCATCACTACGCCATACTGGCGGGTGAGATTGCGGACACCTTCCAGGAATCCGGACTGAAGGGGAACGGTGCCGTAGGAGGCCCCGGACCCTTCGGTGATCACGCCTGCTATGTCGTTCCTGGACGCTAGAGTCTGTTCCAGCGATTCCAGGTCCGGAGGCAGCACGATCACGGAATCAATAGTCCCCTGGGGGATGCCGATGGAAGCGGGCACGTCGAAGGGCGACAGGTTTCCCGGCATGGCGTAGTCGTGCCAGCCGTGGTAATGGGACTCCCACCGGATGATCTTTTCCTTACCGGTGTACGCCCTGGCCACGCGCATTGCGAGCATGGTGGACTCCGCGCCGGAACCCACGAACCGGACTTTGTCGGCGCAGGGGATGAGGTTGTGGACCTTTTCTCCCCATTCCAGCATGGCCTCGACGGGCGCGCCGTAGTGCGACCCGTTGGGCAGGGCCCTTTGGAGCGCTTCCACGACCGCGGGGTGAGAGTGGCCCAGGAGCAACGACGCCGAGCCTAGCCCATAATCGACGTACTCGTTGCCGTCCACGTCCCACTTGCGGGGGCCCTGGCCCCTGGCGATGGCGATGGGAAAGGGCTCGGCGACGTAGCCGTCGTGTCCCGCGCCGCCGGATGGGAATACGTCCCGGAATTTGGGGTACAGTTCAGCCGATCTCGGGTTTTTCGCGATGTATTCTTCTCTGATTGATCCGGGCATGACGTCCTCCTCTCCACGAAGTGGTTGAGTCTGGCTCGAATTCCCTGGGGTTTGTTGGGTAATGTACATCAATGGTCACGTCCACGCCAGCATCGGGCAGGTTCAGGCTCGTGCCAAGGTCGTAGTAGCGCATCACTCTCCCCCTTTCCCGAAGGGGTTATAAATCAACAGGCAACTGCGGCAGGCAATGAAATACCACTCCCTACCCTGTAGGCCGGCAGCCCGCGTTGACTCCCCGAGAAGCCCGGTGCTACGGTGGCCGGACCGGGTCCGGGAGAGAAGTTTGCGGCGGATAAGCTATAGCTGGGCGGTCCTGTCCATAGGATTCATGGTCCTATTTTTCGGCGGCGGGTCCCGTCACGCACTGGGGCTCATGCTGAAGCCCATGAGTGGCGACCTGGAATGGAGCCGCTCCACCCTCTCTCTGGCCATAACCTGCTTCATGCTCGTTTCCGCGTTTGCCATGCCGTTTGTGGGGCGGTTAGCCGACCGCTATGAGCTGCGTTGGATCATGGCGGCTGGAGCGGCCATTGGTGGCCTTGGAATCGGGCTAATGGCGGTCATATCCGCGCCGTGGCAACTGTTTCTGGTATATGGCCTCGTGTTCGCCCTGGGCGCCGCGGGGGTATCCAATCCCATAGTGGGTGTAATGATCAGCCGCTGGTTCCCGGGGCGGCGTGGAATAGCCAATAGCGCCGCCGTGAGCGGCAACGCCACCGGCCAGCTTTTTATCGTCGGGCTACTTACCGAGGGACTGGTCCGCTTCGGATGGAGGGCGGGTTTTGCGGCGCTCGGTGTCATAAACGTGCTGGTTATTGTGCCCGCGGTGCTCGCTGTGGTTAGGTCGGCGCCCCCGCCTATCCCTGAGTCAAATGTGGCTAATCCCCCAGCATTGACAGACGACCGGCCGCCGCTTCCCGAGGAGTGGCAGCAGCGTCTTCTAGGCTCCGGACAACTCTGGCTCCTGTGCGGCGTCTATGCCATCTGCGGGTTTCAGGACTTCTTCGTCGCCACACACGTCGTCGCGTTTTCCCTGGACGAGGGCATAGGCCCGGTGTTCGCGGGAAACCTGCTGGCCCTCATGGGGCTTATGGGCCTGGTGGGAGTGCTGGCTTCCGGCCTCCTATCCGACGCCTACGGCCCAGGACGTCCCACGATGGTCTGCTTTCTAATGCGGATCGGAATCTTCGGCCTGGTCCTGCTCTCCCACGCCACTCCGGCGGTGGTGATATTCGCCCTGTTATACGGGTTCACCTTCTTGATGACCGCCCCGCTCACCGTGGTCTTTTCCGGAAACATATTTGGGCCAGCCAGGTTGGGTACTGTTAGCGGCACCATCTCTATGGTCCATCAGGTTGCCGGAGGGCTTGGCGCGTTGGCCGGAGCGGTGATATTCGACCAGTGGAACAGTTATCAGCCTATGTTCGCATTGATGCTCGTTTTGGCTGTGGCCGCGTCCGCCGGGACCTACTTGGTCAAGGACCGTCACCGAGCCGTCTAACGCCTTGGCGCGGACTCGTCGCTTCCGGTCAAATCCCGCTTCCATCTCCCTTGACACCCCTAAGCCGTTGTGATAATTTTCACTCTGCTTTTGACCGGCCCCGGTTAGAGCGTCGGGGGAAATAGGACCACCAACTTATGTTTGATGACCCCAAAGGACTTACCACTGCCAATTGGCAAGATATCCATTTCTTCCTGCAGTGGTTTTGGATATACCTACCGGTTCTGGTAACGTTCGCGTTCACGATGTTGATTGCTCACGCGGTAATTCCCTCGTTGGTCATTACCGGTCACCTACCTCCAGAGACCCAACGCCTTCGGATACCGCTGACCCTCTTTGCCCTTATCGTGCTGGCCGCCGCCGTGGTATTGATGGTGTTGGTAATCACCAACGCGCTTCACGTTAATAACGTTTATGACCGGCTTCTCTTTTAGGCCGGTCTCTTTTTGACTTCCGAACTTGTCACACACTAACATTTTGCTTGTCACCAGCCCTCGCCGGGCTTAAAGAAAAACGACTCGGGAACCGACGCGAATGAACGCAAAAATCGTAACCCTCGGGCTTGTTGGCCTTCTCGGCCTCGCCGTTGTGGGCTTCGTGTTGGCGGTCCTGATTATCTCCTGGTTCTCCAATCCTCCGTTCGGGCTGGGAAACGCTCCACCGCAGCCTGTGGCATTTCCGCACACCGTCCACGCTGGGACGCCCGCGGAGGGCGGTATGGGCATCCAGTGCGAGTTTTGCCACCGGAACGTAACCCGTGGCGCGGAGGCTACCGTGCCCGCCGTGGAGCAGTGCCTCTTCTGTCACAAGCAAGTATCGGGCAGGACCGAGTCCGCCATGATGGAGATCGCCAAGTTCAGGGACAACCCGGATGGGACCGAACCAATTGACTGGGAACGTGTTCACCGGCTCCCAGACCACGTGAGATTTATCCACGAAGCGCACGTCCGCTTCTTCACCCAGGGAGACACACCGGACAGACAACTAGAGGTGGCCCAGGTATGCTCTAAGTGCCACGGAGATGTGGCGAGCATGACCGAGGTGCAGCCCATGAAAGGCCAGTCCTTGAAGATGGGTACATGCCTGGACTGTCACCGGGAGAACAACGTCGCGACCGATTGTACGGTCTGTCACAAGTAATCATGGCCTGTTCTGAGCAACTCAGATGGGAGCAGGGTACTCTCTAACCATGAAATTAACACGGCGCAACTTTCTAGCCTGGGCTGGCCTTTCCGCGGTGGGCGCGGTGGCCTGCGAAGGCTTTGGCATCCGCGAGGGTGAGTTCAGCCTCCAGAGCCCGCCGGAACTCCCGGAGGACTTGGTCAGAGGCAAGGACAACTGGTACACTAGCCTTTGCCGCACTTGCCCTTCTTGCGAAGGGATCATCGTCCGGGTTATGGAAGGGCGGGCGAAGAAGATCCAGGGCAACCCCCTCTACCCCACCAACCTGGGAAAGCAGAGCGCGCGTTGCGAAGCCACGCTCCAGGCCGCCTACCACCCCGACCGTATAACCGGTCCCATGCGCCGCACCGGTCCCCGTGGTTCGGGTCAGTATGAGCCCATCGACTGGAATACCGCCCTGGACACCCTGCGGTCCCGAATTCAAACCGCCGCGGGCAGGGTAACAGTCGTGACCGGGCCTATGCGTGGTCACATGGGGATGCTGGTTCCCAGGTTCGCCGAAGCCGTCGGCGGCTCTCACATGGCATTCGAGGCCGTGGACAACGTTACCTACAGAACGGCTTTGAAGAATGTATTCCGGCAAGACCTGATGCCGGACTTCGACCTGGCCCGCGCCGAGGTTGTAATTTCCTTCGGGGCCGACTTCCTCTCCACCTGGGGCTCGCCCACTCGTTACAGTGTCGGTTTCGGTGAGTTCAGAAATTCAGAAGGCAAGAAACGGGGCACGCTTTACCACGTGGACTCCAGGTTCTCCATGACCGCCGCCAACGCGGACCGGTGGATTCCGGTGAAGCCCGGTTGGGAAGGGTACCTGGCCATGAGCCTGGCCTACGTGATCTTGAGGGATAACGCGCAGGCTCCGGGCGTCGACGTAGCCGCTTTGACCGGCGGTAGAGGCGCGGACGCGCTTACGGGATTCCGCCCAGAGTCCATCTCAGCCATACTCCCATCAGCCAACGAATTGGGAGAGGACCCGGCGCACCTTATAGAAGAGTTGGCCCACACATTGGCCGAGGCCAAACCGGGCTTGGCCATTGGCGGCGGCTCCGCTGGCGCCCATAGCAACGGGCTTTTCAACCTGGAAGCAATCTACGCCCTCAATTACCTGATCGGCAGCGTTGGAGTGCCGGGAGGAGTCCGGTTCAACCCGGCCAGCCCGCTAGAAGACATTCCCGCTTCCGCCGAGGAAGCTTCCCTCGCCCAATGGGAGCAAGCGGTTTCCGATATCCGCAGCGACGAGACGAATCTGCTGCTGGTCCACGGCGTTGACCCAGTCCATGGGCTTCCCGGTTCGCTGGGCTTTGGCGATGCGCTGAATAGCGGAAGCCTGAACATCATCAGCTTCTCCCCGTTCTTCGACGACACGACGATAATGGCCGACCTGGTGTTGCCCGACCGCGCTTCCCTGGAAGATTGGGGCAGCGACATCCCGGAGCCGGGCCCCGGCCATCAGATCATCGGTTTCCAACAACCCGTTATTAACCCCCTGAGCGAGCTGGACCCGCGCAGCTTCCCCGACATTCTTCTGTCGATCGCGTCCGACTTGGGAGTCCAGGACAATCTTCCTTGGAACAATTTCGAGGACCTACTGAGGGAGAGCGGCGAGCAGTTGTTTGAGTTGGGCCGCGGCTCGGTGACAGCAGGGTCGGCTCGCGATTTTTGGAACCGGTTACTTGCCCAGGGCGGTTGGTGGGACGAGAATTCCACCGGTCCCACGGATGTCCCGCCTCCCGATGGCCTTTTGTCCAACCTGGCCAGCAAGAACTCCGGGCCGCAGTTCGCTGGGGAAGGCGACTTCACCCTGATTCCCTTCTCCCACAACACCTTGTTGGAAGGCAGAAATGCCCACCTGCCCTGGTTGCAAGCCGCCCCCGACCCCCTTACCACGATTGCCTGGCAGTCTTGGGTGGAGATGAACGACCACGACGCCCGTGTGCTGGGGGTGGTCGAAGGAGACCTGGTCAGGATCGAGTCCGATGAGGGTTCGATCCAGGTGCCGGTGTACCTGACTCCGGCGGTGCCGCCCCGCGTACTTTCGATCCCAATGGGGCATGGCCGCAGCGGAGGGCCGGAAACCGCGACAGGCCGTCCGGCAACCGAGTCTCAAAACGTGATGGACGTGCTTGCCCCCCGGCAGGTCGATGGCACCGGTTCCTTTGCCTGGGCAAGCACACGGGTGCGGGTGAGCCGTACCCCCAGCAGCATAAAGGTCTCAAAGTTCGAGGGAATCGTCCGCGCCGTCGAGGTGGGAATCCTGCCGGGCGAGCGGATAATCCAGACGATATCACCCGACGAATTGTAAGGTTTGATAGCCAGCCGCCGGTATAAGCGCCGGGCGGCTTGGTAGCCAATCGCTGAGGGCCAGAATGGTAACTAAACGGACCGAACACAAATGGGGAATGGTTGTTGACTTAGATCGTTGTACCGGGTGCCAGGCATGTGTCGTCGCCTGTCAGTCGGAGAACAACATCCCGATCAACACCAAGAACCTTTTCCTGGAACGCCGGGCCTACGAGTGGATCAGGATCGAGCGTTACTGGGAAGGCGAGTTCCCCAACGTTAAGGCCCGGTTTATTCCAATCATGTGCCAGCATTGCGAAAACGCCCCGTGCGAGCCGGTCTGCCCGGTCTACGCCACCTACCACAACGATGAGGGACTGAACGTACAGGTCTACAACCGGTGCGTTGGCACCCGGTACTGCGCCAACAACTGCCCCTACCAGGTACGGTTCTTCAACTACTGGGAACCGGTCTGGCCGGAGAGCCTGAGGAACCATCTCAACACCGACGTTACTGTCCGGAGCCGCGGCGTCATGGAACGCTGCTCCTTCTGCATTCAACGGATTCGCAGGGCCGAGACCACCATTGAACGGCGGGAGCGCAGCACGCTGGACTACGCGGCGATGAAGAAGCGGAACTTCCTGCCCGCGTGCGTGCAGGCCTGCCCGACCAACGCGCTGACCTTCGCGGACCAGGCGGACACCACCGGCCCGGTGGAACGCTACTTCAAGGACCTGAACGAGCACGAACACCTTGAAGAACGTTCGACGCGCGGTTACCGGCTCCTGGAAGAGATGGGCACCAAGCCTAACGTGATTTACCTGAAGAAGGTGGAAAAGTATCCCGTGGGCAATGGTGGCGGGCATGGCTGAGAACGCCCACCACTCTGAAGAAATGTGGGTCTTTCCCCCGGCTCGGGAAGTCACGGAGTTTGTGACCCAAAAAACTTTCTCCATGCCCGGAGCCCTGACGCTGGCAATCGTTGGGTCCGGCGCTTTGCTGGTTCTCGGCATAATCGGATTCATCATGAAGGCGGCCCAGGCCGGATTTAGCGACCACAGCCCCTGGGGCTACTACGCCGCCATGTTCTCATTCGTGTTCATGGTCACTAGCACGGGGCCACTCGCCGCCGCGGCTTTCCGCATTACCAAGAGCCACTGGAGGCGGCCTTTGTCGCGGGTCTCAGAGATATTCGGAATAGTCGGCGTATTCAATATCCTGCTATACATACCCCTGGCCATCGTCCTGCCGTCACTTAACAACCCTGAGATTGTGGGGCATGAGCTGGACGTCCGCCGGAGCATCTGGTTCGAAGGCCCCATAGGCTCTCCCTTCTGGTGGGACCTGTTCGGGATCATATTCCTGGCCGTAAACGCGGTTGCCCTGCTATGGGTGTCGGCCCTGCCGGACATGGCCGAGGCCCGGCAAAAGGCCACCGGAGCCCGTCGGGCAATATACGGCATGTTGGCCGGGTGCTGGCATGGCACCAAGCGGCAATGGGTGATACAGAAAGGTATCTTGGCTCTCCTAGGGGCCTGGTACTTCATGCTCCTGATATTCATCCATTTCACCATTAGTTCGGACTACGCCCAGAGCCTCATACCGGGATGGAAGGACTCGATATTCCCGGTGCTCTACAGCCTGAACGGGTTCCAAGCCGCCCTGGGTCTAATACTCATCGTCATGTTCATCCTGCGCCGATTTGGCGGTTACAGGGAGTACATTGGGATTTCGCCCTTCTGGTCTGCCAGCAAACTGCTGTTGGCTTTTACCCTGTTGTGGGCCTACCACATGTTTGCCTTTGGCATTACGTTTTGGTATGGCCGCCTGGAGGTGGAGCAGAATATCCTGAAATACTTGCTCTTCGAGTCATACGGGGGCGTTTTTGCCGCGAACTTCCTTTTTACCTTCGTCACGCCTTTTTTGATCCTGCTCTGGAACCCCGTGCGCAAAACTGATTGGGGTCCGGCCCTGGCGGGGGCCTCCGCGCTAATCGGGGCTTTCCTGTTCAACATCAGGATCTTCGTGGGCTCCTTCAACGCGGGTCACCTCTATGGCGAGTTCCTGGATACAGTGCCGCCACCGGTTTACCCTGGCCTGAGCGATATCCTCATGGTCATTGGAGGGATCGGGGGCGCGGCGTTTGTATACTTGTTGGCCACCCGGCTGATACCGGTGATCTCGCTCTGGGAGCTGAAGGAGGGACTGCTGTATCAGCGAATGGGGACTTTCATCCGGGGCCGCTACCTGATCCTGGCCAAACCAGAGTGACGTATCGAGCCGAACTAAACTGTATGTCGTGTGTAATGAAAGAAACGTATCTCCCGCCGGCCTTCGGGCCGCTGATGGCAGGCGCAGGAGCTTAGATGCAGGAAGGTAGAGTACTCCCAGCGAGCGTGGTCAACCGTGACCTACTAAGCTCGATTCTCACCTCGCCTCGGTGGTTCTGGTTCGCCTTGTTGGTTCTGGGTCTGATCGTCCTGGGAGGCTTCAGCGCCGCGGGGCTGATGGTGAACAAGGGCTTGGGCGTCACTGGGTTGAACCGCCCAGTGATGTGGGGCTTCTTCATCGTCAATTTCGTGTTCTGGATCGGCATAAGCCACGCGGGGGTGATGCTTTCAGCAATTCTCCGCTTATCCAAGGCTGAGTGGCGCAGGCCGGCAACCCGTGCCGCCGAAGTGCTGACTGTCTTCTCCCTCATGACGGCCATGCTCATGCCCCTGATCCACACTGGCAGGCCGTGGCGGTTGGTCTATTGGATTTACACCATCCCGTTCATTCCTTACGATTTTGCGCGGGGCATCTGGCCGAACATCAGGTCTCCCTTAGTCTGGGACCCAAGCGCGGTCTACACTTACCTAACCTCGAGTATCCTGTTCGTTTTGGTGGCCCTGATTCCCGATATGGCGGTGCTCCGTGACCGCACGACGGGAATTCCACACAAGATATATGCCGCGATGTCCATGGGCTGGCAGGGCAACCCCCGCCAGTGGAAACTGCAGATCATCGCCGGTGTATTACTTTCGGCCCTGATCCTGCCGGTGTTCGTCTCGGTCCATAGCATAGTGTCCTGGGATTTCGGTATGGCGGTGGCGGTCAAGTCTTGGCACTCGAGCATATTCGCACCCTACTTCGTCGTGGGAGCGGTTCACTCCGGCGTGTCAGCAGTGGCTTTTGTAATGATAATCCTGCGCTGGATTTACGGCTGGCAGGACTATATCCGGCACGAGCACATCGACGCCTTGGGCCGGCTGCTGATAGTGGTTGCAACCGGGTGGTTCTACTTCTTCGTGATGGAAGTGATCTTCGGGTTCTACGGACGGGAGGCTGACGAAATCGCCGTCCGGGAATTCCAATTCACCAAACCGCCCTGGAACCTGTGGTTCATGTTCTTTACCGGATTGACCTACTTCTTGCCGGTGGCCATGTGGCTCGCCAGCAGTTGGAGGCGCAACCTGTGGTTGATGTCAATCGCGTGTATATCGGTGAACATCGGCATGTGGTTGGAGCGTTTCCTGATAATCGTGCCCGGCCTGGCGCAGAAGCAGTTGTTCACCTTCACCTGGTACACCTACGCGCCCAGCGCGGTTGAGATCACCATCATCGGGGCAACCTTCGCCTTGGTGGCCATGTTGATGATCCTGTTCGCCAGGGTGCTGCCCTTAATTCCCCTGTACGACATCAAAGAGGGCGAGATTCTGAAGACCGAGATCAGGATCGGCCGGCGCATAGTCCCGGCCACATTTAGAGAGGACTAGACGAGTGGCCGGTGACCAGTGGTCAGTGGCAAGTACGATGCTGACCACGGGCCGCCAACCACTGGTCACCGAAAGCTGGAGACGGAGAAAATGGCTAGACGTCCGATACTAGGATTATTCGAGGACGCCGACTATGCCGCCGAAGCGGGGGACGCCCTCAAGGCGGCGGACATCTCGGAAGAGGACTACGATTTCCTGACCGACGCCCCCTACCCGGAGGGTGCTTTCGGGGAACGTGAAGAGCGGCACCGGCTGTACGTCTTTCCGCTGGTCGGCGCGTTGATCGGACTCACCATAGGCATCCTGATGACGTCGATGACACAGATGGCCTACCCGATGGTCCAGGGCGGTAAGCCGATCATGGGCTTGCCCCCGATGGCGGTCGTAACCTACGAGAGCACCATGCTGACGGCCATCGTCTTCACTATCATCGGGATCATCTTTGAATCCAGGCTACCCAAGACGAAGAAGGGCCTCTACGATACGCGGATTACAGAGGGTTACATCGGCGTATTGGTCAACGTTGAAGAGGACCAACTTTCCAGGGTAAATAGCATCCTGACCCAGGCCGGCGCCATCGACGTCGTGAGGGAGAGCTAGGGATGGGCCGGGTGCGCCGCATGACGCATATTCGGGCTTGGCTCTTTGGGGCCGTTTTGGTCGCCGCGTTGGCTGCTATGGCCTGCGGCCAGGGGACTTACCCGCTGGACATCTTCTACGAAATGCACTATCAGCAGAGCTACAAATCCGGAGAACCTCCCAGGTTGCCCGGAGTGAAAGGAGCGGTTCCCGTTGACTGGATACCCGCGCCCAAGTCCACTTCCTTTACCAGCGGCAAGCACCTGTTCGAAGTCAACTGCCTGCAGTGCCACGGCGCCCAAGGCAAGGGCGACGGTCCAGTACTTACTCTGATGCAGGAACAGTACGGTTACGTGCCTTCGGTTACGCCCGACCTTACTTCGACTACGGTCATGGAACTGGGAATGATCGGCATGAAACCGTTCATGACTTCCGGTCTGATCGTGATGCCGGCATTCGGGAAGTTGCTGACCGAGGAAGAGATCGACCTGATATCCAGATACGTAGTAGACTGCCTCCAGCCGACTGGACAGCGATCCACCGGTTGCTAGTTAATCCCAGGGAGCCATCCCGTTCGGCCCGCTTTCGTCACCCGTAACCGTCCTGAGCCTTTCGATCCTTGGCGTAATCGTCTGAACTGTGATTCGCATGATTAAGGGATTGCCATGATTTTCCAATCATGCAAATCGCGGCATCCGAGAAATCACAGTTCAGACGAAGTAGCGAAAGACCCTGGCGGCCGGGGTTGGGCCTTCGTCCATCGCCTCACGCTGGTACAATAATGGCCAAGAACCCCCAAACTTCTTCCGGGCTTGGAATGCCCGACGTTAGGATGAGGCGTCCCGGCCAAATGTTAGGCCCTATTTCATCCAGGAAGTTTACGCTAACGTTAGCTGCACTGTCGTTCGTCTTGTCGAATCTGGCCGTGTGGCCTTCGGTCTCCTTTGCCCAAGCCGCAGACCCTCCGCCTGTCCCACCTATCACCGGCTCCTTTGATGAGAAAGAAGCCCAGAGCATCGACCGCATGCTGATGTGCCCCGTCTGTCCGGCGGAGTCCATCGACCAGGCCCAGGTGGAATTGGCCCGGCAGATGAGGGAGCAGGTACGGTTGCTACTGGCCCAGGGACAGTCCCGCGAGGAGGTCTTAGACTATTTTGTCCAGCGGTACGGCAAACAGGTGTTGGCCGCTCCTCCCTTCGCCGGAATCAGCCTGTTGGCCTGGGTAGTCCCCATAGGATCGGTGTTGCTGGGAATCGGCGCCGGGTTCGTAATCCTCCGTTCCATGAGCCGTCGGCAAAGCGAAAGCCTTGTGGCCGGGGACCAGGAGGAATTGGAACCTTATCTGGAAGCCGTCGACTGCGGCCTCTCCCTGGAAGATGCTCCACGAACGGCCGGAGAGGCCCGTTTAGGACCCGTACAGGACAGTCCCGGCCCCCAGGGGCGAAATGGCTGACCTCGGCTCCATGTGCGTTTGGATAGCCCTGGCCCTGGCCTCCTACGGGGCTGTGGGGTCGGTGGTCGGCAAGCTGCGTGGCTCCCCGGAGCTGGTTGCAAGCTCCCAGCGGGCCGTCCCATTGACCGTATTGGCCCTGACCGTGGCGACGTTGAGCTTGGTAACGCTGTTCATCAACCGCGACTTCGAGGTGGCCTACGTCGCGGCGCACAGCGATCTGGCCATGGAAGACCACTTCACCTGGGTCGCCTTCTACGCGGGCAATGAAGGCTCCTTGCTGTACATCGCCTTCGTCCTGTCCATAATGTCGGCGATTGCGGTCTGGCGCGCTCCGGCGGCGGTGCGGGACACCCTGCCCTACACCACGGGCGTCCTGATGTTGGTGTTGACCTTCTTCGTTGCCGTCATAGGATTCATGGCCAACCCCTTCGACAAACTACCCTTCGTGCCCCTGGATGGCGAAGGGATAAACCCTCTCCTGACCCACTTCGGCATGTTCTTCCACCCTCCCGCGTTGATGGCTGGATTGATCGCCGCGTCCATACCATTCGCTTTTGCCTTGGGGTCCTTACTGGGTGGCAAGACCGCCGACGAGTGGGTGGACGCCGGCCGGGTTTGGGGACTATTCTCCTGGGCGCTCCTGGCGTGCGGGCTGCTGTTGGGCTCCTGGTGGGCCTACACGATTTTGGGATGGGGCGGGTATTGGTTCTGGGACCCGGTGGAGAACGCGGCCCTGATGCCCTGGCTGGGACTAACCGCCTTCATTCACTCGGTCATGGTGCAAAAGCGCCGGGGCATGTTCCGCATGTGGAACATCGTGCTTATCAATGTCGCCTTCGGACTGGCGCTGTACGGGATGTTTATGAACCGGGGAGGCTCCGTGCCGTCAGTGCACTCTTTCGGGGCTTCCTCCCTGGGATGGGTGTTCCTGCTGTTCCTGGGTGTTGGGGTGATAGTGCCGTTCGCGGTGTTCTTCTGGAGATACAACCTGCTTAAAAGCGCGCAGAATCTGGACTCGATGCTTTCCAGGGAGGCGGCCTTCCTGATCAACAACCTGCTTCTGCTGGGCGTGGCCTTCGTCACCTTATGGGGTACGGTGTACCCCCTTTTCTCTCAGCTATTCGCCGGGGAAGAGATAACGCTGGCAAGACCCTTTTACGACCTGGTAAACGGCCCTATATTCTTGGCCCTGATATTCCTGATGGGAGTGGGCCCGTTGCTGCCGTGGAGGCGCGCCACCTGGGCTACGGTGCGCCGAACCCTGATCGCTCCCGCGGCTGCGGGTGTGTGCGTAATCGTGGTCCTCATCGCACTTGGCGTGTGGAAACCATACGCCTTGGCCGCGTTCGGCATCGGGGGAATGGTGACGGCGGGAATACTACAGGAATGGGTCCGCGGAACAGGCTCTGTGGCCCGTGCCAGGGGTGAAATCTATCCCCTGGCGTTCGGACGGCTGGTGTGGGCCAACCGGCCCCGCTACGGCGGTTACATAGTCCATCTGGCGGTGGTGATGGTTGCCCTGGGTGTGGTGGGCACCGGCTTCTTCAACGAGCAGAAAGACGTGGTCCTCGCCCCCGGAGAAAGCGTAACCGTGGGGGGTTACGAAGTTCGCTATCTTGGCACGACCGAAGAATTCAAGGGCAACCGCACCGAATACGTGACACGGGTCGAGGTATACAGGGACGGCGTTCTCAAGTACGCGCTGGACCCGGACCGGGCCTTCTACCCAGCGTTCAACATGGCCTCGACCCGCGCGGCCATCCGCTCCACGCCCGTAGAGGACCTGTATATCGTGCCCAGTGAAAACTTGGAAGACGGCAGTGTGGGGCTGAGAATTTTGGTCAACCCCCTCATCTGGTGGATGTGGGTCGCGGGGCCCGTGATGGTGCTTGGGACCCTGATCGCTCTCTGGCCTCAGAGAAGCGCCGCGCCGGTTGGGGCGGTTTCGCGGTTGGTCCCGCGCTACGCCGGTCCTCGATCCCCTGGTTCTCAAACCGCTGGTGTCCAGAACACGGTACCGGGCGCGGACTAACGCTCCCGCCGTTGTGAAGGCTGGTTGACCCTATGATGCTCCTGGTTGCTGGACTCTTGGCCCTCCTCTGCGTTATAGCGGTCTTGTACCCGTTTTTCAGACGCGAAGGGACCGAAATTGGCGGTGAGGCCGATTCCAGGGACGCTGTGGAGGACGCTGGGCTGGAATCTGTCCTTGACTCTATACGGACATTGCGACTGGAACGTCAGCTAAACCGCGTCACTGAGGAGGCATACGACGAGCAGCTAAGGGAATATCGCCTGAAAGCAGCGTCATTGCTCCGCCGCAGGGACCGCGCCCTGGAGTCGGGTGCGGAGCGAAACCTGGAACGAAGCGTGCTGTTGGCCCGTTTAGCCGCCAATGGCATCGCCGGAGACGGACCGGTCTGCGAGGCTTGTGGAACGCCCATGCCCCTGGAATCCGAAAGCTGTCCCACCTGCGGAGGCCAGCCATCCCATGCCGGGACGGATTCGAGCGAGGCTAACCAGGGATGATCTGGCGTTTTCGTTGGCTTGCGGTCGTGGTCCTGGTGTTGGGTATTGCTCTGTCCGGAGCTGAGGGAGGCTACGCCCAGGAAACATTGACCCTACGTGGTTCCATCGTCAATGGCACTGTGGGCGCTCCCCTCCCCGACGAAATCCAGGTGCTCATGCTGGTTACCGGCGCTGACGGTAAAACGGTGATCACAGCCCAGACCTTAACCGGTGAGGACGGGCGATTTGAATTCAATGACCTTCCGTCCATTCCTGATGGCAGGTACGCTCTGGGGGCAAACCACGCCGGCACGCTATATACCCTGGGGCTCACACTGACCGAACTGTCAGACGATGTGCAGTTGATGGTTTACGAGACTACCACAGACGCAACGGTGGTTCGCGTCACGCATCACCTGGCAGTCGTAGCCGATGTGGACGCCACGGAACGGGAGATAACCTTCATAGACTTCGTCACGCTGGTCAACGAAAGTGACAGGACCCTCAAACCCGACCTTACCGTGCCCGCGCAAATGAGTTTCCTCCGCTTCTCCCTGCCGCCTCTCGCTGAAACCATCGGAATGCAATCGGACCTTCCGGGAGGCGATATCGTGTCTGTTGGTACGGGGTTTGCGGTAACTTCTCAGGTGCCCCCGGGCCTGCATAACATGGAGTTTTCCTATAAATTACCCTACCAGGCAGACTCCATCACCTACCGCCAAGCTTTTCACCAGGGCGCGGGCATTTTCCAAATTTTGGTCCCGGAACGGCTCTCCGGACTCAAAGTGTCCCCTTTGGAACCGGTGTCATCTCCAAACCTGGACGGGACTCTCTACAACGCCTGGGAAGCGCGGGACCTGGGACGTAGCCAGGAGTTGATGTTGACTCTGTCGCACCTTCCTCAGCCGGGACTGGCTCTCCGTCTGGAGAGGTCGTTGGCCAACGGAGTCTTTTGGCAGGTGGCCATACCCAGCTCCCTGGGCCTCGTCTTGGCGGCGCTTCTTCTCTGGGGCGGACTCCGGCCTTCCAGGGACCGGCCAGCGCCGGCTCAACCCGTCCCAAGCATGATGCCCGACCAGGAAGGGATCATACGAGAGATGGCCCTATTGGACGAACGGTTCCGGCGGGGTGAACTGGAGGAGTCTCTGTACCAGACCCTCCGGGACACACTGAAGGGGCGCATCCTTACTCCAACCGACTCGGCTGAACAGCAGCCCGCCACCCGGGCGGCCGAAGCGTCTAGGAAATAGCGACACACGGGGTTATGAGTAAGCGGGGTTGGATTTTGCTGGCGTCCGGCGTTCCAGTCTTGGGCTTGCTGGCTCTTTTGGCATGGGCTTCTATCAGCACAGGCGGGACTCCCGGCGGATTCGGGGTCAACACTGAATTCGGTACAGCGGAGGTGTGGTCGGACACGCCCAGGGATTTTTCGCTGGAGCTGCTGGACGGCAATTCAGTTGCCCTAGCCGGTCTTCGTGGAAAGGTGGTAATGCTGGATTTCTGGTCCTCGTGGTGCCCGCCCTGCCGCCGGGAAGCGCCGGCCTTGTCACAGGTCTATCTGGAATACCGGTCCCGGACCGTGGAGTTCATCGGGATCGCCATCTGGGACCAGGAGAATTCCGTCCTGGACCATGTAAACGAATACCAGGTGCCCTACCCTAACGGCATAGACGGCAACGGCAAGATAGCCATTGATTACGGTGTGACCGGTATACCGGAGAAATTCTTCATCGGGCCGGACGGCAGGCTTTTGAAACGGTTCGTGGGCCCCATGGACGCCGATCGCCTCCGGTCCACGTTGGATGAAATGCTGGCCGAAACCAAACCACAGGTGTTGAATTAAAATGGCGCAAGACTCGCGAGTCGCGGTTGCAATGGACTGGGGTGGCACTTGGAACAGGGTGGCCGTGGTGGATGAGAACGGCGCAATCCACTGGCAAACGCGGGCCGCCAACAGCCTATCGAACGACAAGGAACAGCTCCTGGCTGCCGGCGAGGGCGCCCTTCGGGAGGCCATTGCCTGGTGCGGTGATCGTCCGGTAGCGGGTATCGGATTGGCGCTGGCAGGCCCGGTAGACCCGGAAACCGGCATCCTGGACCAGCCGCCCAACCTTCCTTTGCTGGACGGCATATCCCCCAAGGAGGCCTGGGCCGAGCGGTTGAAGCTTCCTGTATGGGTGGGCAACGACGCCGACCTGGCGGCTCTCGGCGAATACTATTTCGGCGCGGGGAGGGGAGAAGGCGGGACTGCCGAGCTTCCCCGCGCCCTTGTTTATCTGACCCTCAGCACCGGGATCGGCGGCGGTGTCGTCTACCGGGGCCAGGTGTTTTGGGGGGCGGCCGGGCTGGCTGCGGAGATCGGCCACATGGTTATAGACTCCGGGCCTAACGCCCCCATGTGCAACTGTGGCAGCCGGGGATGCCTTGAGGCCCTGGCTTCGGGTACTGCGGTTGCCAGAATCGCTAAAGAGCGGCTAAACGGAGTCGGCGGCACATCCTCCGTTCTGTCCGGGGACCCTCTGGAGGATGTCACATCAGAGCGGGTATTCCAGGCGGCGGGACAGGGAGACGCGCTGGCGATGAGCATCGTAGACGGCGTGGTTGCCGCGCTGGGAGTGGGCCTCACCAACACTCTCCACCTGTACAACCCGGACGTTGTGGTGCTGGGAGGCGGTGTCTCTACGGGAATCGAAGAATTGGACCTGATGCCCAGGATTCACGCCATCATGCTGGAGCGGGCGATGAGCGGACGCCACACGCGGTTCCGCTTCGAAATCAGCAAGCTCAAGGACTCGGCCGGCATTCTGGGCGCGGCCACTCTGGTCTGGCTCAACAGCGTTTCCATTTAGTAATGTGCCGTTTCTACGAACCGAATTGGAAACTTGATTCCGTAGAGTTCTACGCCCAAATAGTCTTAACATTCCTTGGCCTCAGTGTTACCTTAACCACATTTTGCCGGGCCTACGCAACGTCAGACAAGCTGACCCAGTGAGTGCATTCCTCCGCCTGGGTGGACAGGAGCGGCGCGGGAAGGGCAGTCACCGGGTTGTAGTCATCACGGGTTGTAGTCATCAATGGAAGGACACTTTCCATCCCAAATGGAATCTTGAAGATCGGGTTGCTGAAGGCACTATTAAGGACCTTTGGGATCTCAGAGGAGGAGTTCACCGATAACCTGTAAGGAGAGAGGTTATGGGCAACCGCCACAGGGAGCACACGGTCATCATAAGGGCAGCCGAAGAAGGCGGGTATTGGGCCGAAGTCGAGGAACTGCCTGGTTGTGTCAGTCAGGCCGAAACGAAGGATGAACTGCTTATCAACATCGTAGAAGCGATTGAAGCCTGCCCGGATGCCGGTGCATCACCAATAGACCTGACAGACAGTCTCACCCCGGAAGTTCGCAAGGTCCAACTGGCGGCCTAATGGGACTCGCACAACGGTAAGGCGACCTCGGTCAACTTGACCACTGACCCAGCGCTCATCACGATACCAGGCATTTAAGTCCTAGCGCGAAGGCGGGACTGGAACAGGCCGGGACCAGATGTTCTGGCTTGACCGTCAATGCGGCAGGTGTGAGAATTGGGGCGGTTAACGCCATGCGAAACGTGATTAGGAGCGTAGGTTATGAAGTGGTGCAGATTTCAGTCCGGCGGCAACGCGGCCTACGGAATTATCGAAGGCGACACGGTGATCGAAGTCGAAGGCACCCCCTTCGGTGAGCATTCAAATACTTCCAAGACCCACCCGCTAAGCTCGGCCAAGCTCTTGGTGCCCGTCATCCCTCCGACGTTCTATGCCGCGGGGATAAACTACCCAGAGCACGTGACCTGGGCCGCCAACATGCGGGGCGAGGAACCCAACCTGCCCAAGAAGGCCGACGTTGGCTACCGGGCCATCAACGCGCTGGTCGCCCAAGACGAACCTATAGTTGTGCCCAAAGACGCCACCGAGCAGTTGCAGTACGAGGGTGAATTGGTGGTGGTAATCGGTAAGGAATGCAAGAACGTCAGCCAGGACGAGGCCCTCGACTACGTGCTTGGCTACACCATCGGCAACGATGTCAGCGAACGCACGTGGCAGCGGGGAGACCGAACCCTCTGGCGCGCCAAGAATACCGACACTTTCAAGCCCATGGGGCCGTGGATCGTGACGGACCTCGAACCCGACGACCTCCACGTCAAGATCATTCTCAGCGGGCGCCTGGTCGGCAAATACGACATCAAAAGCGCCATCTTCGGCGTCCGAGAGTATATTAGCGACATGAGCAAATACATGACCTTGGTTCCCGGCGACGTCCTCTGGATGGGCACCGACGGCGCGACCGAGAACATGGTCGACGGCGACGTAGTAGAGATAGAGATCAGCGAGATCGGCACCCTTCGCAACCCCGTAGCCTGGGAAAAGTAACCCCTTCCCACCAGGCCAAATAGCCCCCTTTTGCAAAAGGGGGATTTTGGTGTTTGCCAATATCTAGCTGAAACCCCGCCTGGATGCTTTCTCTGAATTTGGTCGGCATTTTACCTGGACTGCTCCCTTTATTCTCTGGCCTGGATTGATCTGATGTTCGAGGCCCCTGGGGCCTGTGTAGTTGAAAAAAGACCGGGGGCTTCGTTGAAGCCCCCGGTCCGGAACCACCTTAGGTCTAGCAGGTCTCGGCTACTGCTGCATTCGCGACCTGACGATGATGATGATCCCGGCGATTATGATCACCGCTCCGATGATGATCACGACGATCAGCCACGCCGGGAACCCCCCTTCCTCCTCAGGAGTCACGGTAGTGGGCGCTTCCGTCGGCGTCAATTCTACCGTAACCGCAGTTGGCGTCGGTGGCACGTCGGTGGGAGGCGGCGTAGGCAACATGGTCGCCGTTGGTGTCGGCGCAGGCTCGGACGGCGGGACCACGGGCAGCGCCGGCGTCGGAGTCGGCGTAGCCGGCCTGACCGGAGGTGATGGCGGGGTAGGAGTCGGGGTCGGCGTTTCCAGCTCCGGAGCCGGACCCGCAGCCACCGCCTCGGTATTCGTGCCCATAGCGTTGACGCCAGTTGCAACCGCATCGTTGTAGCTGACGTTGGCCCGCAGCATCATTCCGGCGTCGGACTCGGTCGGGGTGTACCTCTCCGTTGTCGCGCCGTCGATATCGGTCCAAGTCACACCATCGGCAGACCGCTGCCACTGCCAAATCTCCCCCGTGACCTCTCCGTCGGGGTCCGTTACCGTGACGGTAATCGCCTTGCCTATCTCCGGGGTACCCTCGGGAGACAGGGTCACGCTGCCTGGCCGGTCAGGGGCTGGCATTTCAGCCACGGCCTCGGTGGTCGCACTCACCAGGCTGACCCCCGCCGCAACCGCGTCGCTGTAGCTGACGTTGGCGCGCAGCATCATCCCAACGTCGGACTCGATTGGCGTATAGCTCGCCGTCGATGCGCCGTCGATGGCGGTCCAGGTCACCCCGTCGGCGGACCGCTGCCACTGCCACGTCTCCCCGGTGACTCCACCGTCTGGGTCGGTAAGGGTTGCGGTAATTTCTGTTCCAACTTCCGGAGTACCTTCAGGGGACAGGGTGATGTTACCCGGCAGGTCAAGGATCGGCGTCCTTTCAGGGACGGCGCCGGTGCCCATACTTACGAGGTTGATCCCGGCTGCAGCGGCGTCGTTGTAGCTGATGCTGGCCCGCAGCATCATCCCTCGGTCGGCTTCGGTGGGCGTGTAGCTGCCCGATGTTGCGCCTGGTATGTCGTTCCACGCCCTACCGTCGGAGGACCGCTGCCACTGCCAGGACACGCCGGTGACGCCGCCGTCAGGGTCGGAGAGGGTGCCGGTGAGCTCGGGACCGAGCTCACCGGCACCGTCCGGGGATAGGGTAACGCTACCCGGTTCGGGAACGTTGGTCACACTGATGATGATCCTGATGCTGGACGGGTCGGCCTTGCCGGTGTTCGCAACAACGTCAAGCATGTAGACTTTCTTTGGAGACTCATAATCGGGTGAGGTCCCTCGCTTCACGAAGATCTGACCGGTCTGCGAGGCGACATCGAAGAGATGGGCGTCGGGTCCCGTCTTGGAATATGTGACCTTCAGTAGGTGGGTGTCCCGGGCTACCACAGGGTTGCCCACCCTGGTACCCGCGGGACTGTTCTCCGGTACCGACCGAGTGGCATTACTGCCCTCGTCGAACTTGGGAGGTATGTACGCCGGTGTCGGTATCGAAGTAGTAACACCGCCAGGGACTCCGGAAGGCCCTTGAGTCCGTTGGAGGCTCCGGGTCTGGCTGAGGCTTCACCGCAGGCCTCCGAGCCATTACGGCGTACTGGCTGAAGCTGTTGATGCCTCCTATGTTGATTACGGTGCCCCGGTCGGGGTCGGGGTTGTAGCACTCCCCTGTTTCGCCTTCGTTGGGGCACCCGAAGACCTCCACCCAGGCTTCTCCGGGGGCGTTCCGCTTGAATACCCTGAAGTTGCTCTGGTTGGAGAAGCCCAGGTTTATGGAGATGGTTGCGTCACCGGTTATGGTGACGACATCCTCCCCATCTACAGTAGTCGTCTCCACCGGTGTCCCGTCCAGGTAGTTGTACAGGTTCGCGTCTCCGCAGACACGCACCACCTGCCCCGATGACTGCGGTGCGCCCTGATTGGTACAGTCGCCGTTGTTGGAGTCGACGGCAAGCAAGTAGTCATCGGCACGACTGCCCGCGGGGACGGTGACGGTGACTCTGCCGTTGGGCGAGGACACGGTCTTGGCTTCATTCGACCGGACGAGGTCCACCATACCGGGCGACGGTACGTCGTTGCCCTCGGAGTCTACGACCTGAGGGATCTTTCTGAAGACATATAATGCTCCCTTACCGTCGGCCTGTGTAGCACCGGCAATCAACAGGTCCTCGTTCAAGACCACCGAATGGCCCATGGCCTGGGGCGCCGGAGGATCGGACGACCTCAGGACGTATGGCACGAGGGACGATGACCACCGGCTACCCCGCCTTTCGTAAACGTGCACCGCCCCCGAGTCATAATTGTCGCCTGGGAGGATCTGGCCTACGGCTATCGTGTCGCCGTTGATAGCCGAGGCAAAGCCAAACGCATCGCCAGCGTCCAGTCCGATTCCGGTCAGCTTCGCGGTCTGGGTCCAGTTGCCTCCCGACCGGGTGAACACGTAGGCTACGCCTGGTTTGTCTTGCACCGCGCCTTCGCGGATGAGGTATTCACTGTCGCCGACGACCATGGTGTCGCCGTCGATGTCAACCGAGATGCCGAACGCGCGCCTCTCTCCCGGATCTGAGGGAATCACCTTGGATGTCTCGGTGCCCGTGGTCCATGTGTCACCCGTCTTAGTAAAGACGTAGACCGCATCGCCGATCACATCACCGGCGACGATATCGTCGCCGTCAACCGCCTGCCACCAGCCCAGGCCGGCCTTAACACCGGCGTCCGACGCGGTTAGCCTGGCGGTTGGGACAGTCATGTCGGCCCAATCGGCGTCGGCCTGCTTGTTGAAGACGTAGACCGCTCCGGCCACCGGGGTCGTATCGTCATCGTACCCAAACGCCCCGACGATGATGTTGTCCCCGCTGATCACCAGCCCTTCACCGAAGTCCACGTCTGTTGTATTGGCAGCGACGGTGAGGGTGGCCGTGGGCGTGCTGGTGGTGGCCCAACCAGTAGCAGGCTTCTTGTAGACGTATACCTTGGCGTCCGCGCATTGGCATCGGGTGCCGACCACGACGACATCCCCGTCCACTGCCACAGTCATGCCGAACAGCTCGTCGCTGGCGGCTGTCGGCGGCGTCAGCTTGGCAGGGCTGGTGTCGTCGGGCCCATCGAAGACGTACACGGCGCCAGCGGAATCGCCAACCTTCGGCGCGCCGGATACGATGGTACCGGTGACCGGGTCAAGCGCAAGCGAGTCACCTAGCCGGTCTCCCTCGGCACCGTCAGAAGCGGTCAGTTTGCCGTACTGCCGCCACTGGCCCTGGGAGGTGACGGTTATGGTGACGGCTATGGAACCGCACCCGCGTTCGGTGTAAGGGTACGCGCTCTCCGTCAAGATGGCGGTCACCTTTGCCCGGTAAGCGCGGGCCGACACGTCACCGGCGATGGTGATCTGGCCGCCACTATCAATCTCGAAGAGGCCGCCAACCCCGGTTATGGAGTAGGTCACGTCCAGGTTCTCCGGCATCAAAGCCGCGAGGGGCTTGCCAACCTCGGCTCCAATGCCCGCGTTTGCGTCCACCTCGCGGGTCGTTGTTGTTCCCTCAGGGAAGGCCGTGGCGGTGACCGTTACCGGACCTACCAAAGCCGACCAGGGGCCGAAGTTGTGACTTGCACGGACACGGATCAGGTAATCGCCGAAGGACCCGTTGACGGGGAAAATGTGAGGCACCGTGTCCGTGGAGTCACTCTCCTCCGGCGCGTTGGTAGTGACGTTCTTGCGGCGTATCTCAAATCTGGGACTAGTGTACTCCGGGGCCCTGAACTCAACGGAAATCTCTCCGGTATTGCCGTCGTAGGTTGCTCGCAGGCCGGTAGGGTCTGGCAAGGGTAGGCCGGGGTTGGCCTGGACCGTTTCCGAAGCATCGCCGGGTTGGTCGACGGGGTTGTCCACCGGGTTGTCGCCAGGCCTCTGGTTGACGGCCCGGATTTGGAAGCTGGTCACCGGGTCGGACCTGACGTCAGCGGCGTCAACATACTCGGCGGTCACATCGTTCATGGTAAAGGTGACGGTGCTGGCGTTACTGGAGCCAATGATTAGCCAATCGGAATCGTCAACCGCAAAGTTACCGGACTCATTGGCACGGATTTCATACCTGGTAATGGTGGAGTCTCCCGGATTGTGCCAGGAAAGGGTCACTAACCCCAGGTAGCGCTGGGTGAAGTCAAGCAAGTCCCCGGCGTTGGCGCCTCCGACCTTGCGAACTTCAAAGTCGTAAGTATTGTTGCGAAGGTTTAGCCTGGGGACCCTCTGGACTGCGGTTGCGTCCACACCTGGGACCATGGGGGTCCAGGTGACAGACCGCCACCTGGAATTCTCGAAGTCGCCGGTAATCTCCTCGGTATCTAAGGTCACATTGGGCTGGTCGCCGCCTGCCTTGACCGGGCGGACTTCGAAATCATTGTCTGCGTCGGGGTCGATATCGGTGATCGTGGTAGTCGTGCTACTGGCGTCAGACGGGGTTATATTCGTCCAATCGCCGTAGTTGGCGCCGCCGTCTGTGCTGTGTCGGTATTGCCACCCGGTGATATCAGCATCGTTCGGGTCGGCCCAGGTCAGGACCGCCTTCCACGCCGTGGTCTGGCGGTACTCGTATCCTGCGACGTCGCTAGCGCCCGGGTGGTCCCATGCAAGAATGACCTCGGTGACTGTGCTGCCCGACTCGGCCGTCAGGCCTGTGGGGGCGGCGGGCGGGCCGAGGACGGTGGTCGCGCTGGCGGTGTTCGACACGGGGCCTTCCCCGCCGTCGGTCTCCCCACGGATGCGGAAATAGTAGGTCGTACCGTTGTCCAGGCCGGTGATTGTGCCGCTGAGTTTGCCGCTTTCCGGCCCGGTGTGGGGCAGGGCTGTCCACCCGGTGATTCTGTTGAAGTATTCGATGGATAGTCTGGGGGTCACCGGGTCGCCTTCCTCCGCCTTCACTCCCCGTACCTCGTAGGAGTGGGAGGTAGTGAGATCGATGTCTTGCACCGTGTGGGTGACGGTAGTGGCGGTGCTTCCCGGAATGTCGGTCCAGGCGTTGCCACCGTTGGCGTTATCGCGGTATTGGTACGACTCGATGGTGGAATCCGAGGGATCGTCCCAGGACAGGGCGACGTCCGCGTCAACGATGAAAGATACCGCGTCTCCACCCGTGTCGGTACGATAAGGCCGTATCTGCCAGAAATTCGGTGTGCTCAGGTCGACGTTGGTGGGTGCGAAAGTGGTCGTCGCAGCGCTGCTGGAGTCAATGTTCATCCAGTCCGAACCATCTGGCTGGAACTTCCCGTCCGTGCTATGGCGGTGTTGCCATTCGGTGATGGTGCTGTCGCTCGGATCGTTCCAGGTGAGGGTCACGGTCGCGGCCTCGGTGGCATCGATGGTGGCCCCTACTTGGAGAGCCGAAATCCGCACTTCGAAGTAGTTGGGACTGCGCAGGTCCAGTGACGAAATCTCGTCGGCAGTCACCTTGTAGGTTGATCGGTTCGCTTCGCCGTGGCTGCTCTGGGGAATGTCCGTCCAGGTGGCGCCGTCGAAGTTCACATCAGCCTGGGTAGGGGTTACAGCAGCCTCAGAATCCCCGTCCACTACGGCCCGGACCTCGAAATAGGGGTCAGCGTCGCCGTCCAAGCCCGTGAACTTGGCGCTGGCCATGAGGGGACTCCCCGACAAATCACCGATATCAGGGACGTCCACCCATCCGCCATCCCGCGTCGGGAAGCCTTGGATCGTCTGACTGGTCAAGGTCACCGACTCGCCCGCTTCGCCGCTCCTGTCCGGCCGGACCTCGAAGTAGTACGCCTTGTCAAGGACAAGCCCAGTTACCTTGTAGCCGGTGGTCGTAGCGGTGCTATCGCGTATCAGCGTCCAGGTCCCGGAGGGGTCTGGGACCGGATTGTTCGGGTCGAGAACGGTGGTTTGCTGGTAGTGGTACCCCGATATGGTGTCGTCGCCCGGGTTTTCCCAGGTCAGGGTGATACCGGGCTCGGTCGTGGTATGTCGGTACTCGTATTTGTCCTTTCCGCGTGTGTACGGCCAGGTTATGACTATGCCCGGCTCGGTGGTGGTGTGCCGGTACTGGTACTTGGCGACCGTATCGTCACCGGCGGGCCACCGCAGCGTTATGCCGGGGGGCGTCTGAGTCTGCTGGTACTCGTACCCGGTGATGTTCTGGTTGTCCGGGTTGGCCCAATTCAGTGTAACCCGGCTGTTTCCGCCAGTAGCCGCCAGGTTCTCGGGGGCTTCGGGAACACCGGGGACGACCGCGAGTTCCAGGTTGAGCGTTCCGACGTCAGCCGCGGACGCGAAGGCCGCCGGGAAGTTCTTGTGTCCCTCGTCCGGCCCGGCTCCGGTGCTGGCTCTAGCTTCGAAAGTGAGACCCTCCGACAACGAGACGGTCAAGCCGTAGCTGTCCGGGGTAGCCGAGACCTTGCCGAACACCGTGGCCACAGACGGGAACTTACAATCTATGGTCCCCGTGGCCGCGTCTACCGTGAGATCGCAGGTCGGCGTTCTATCGGGACCGAAGATCACTATTTCGCCGAACTCACCATCAAATTCATCGCCGAAACCTACGTTTCCGCCATCGGTTCCCATCAACGTGGCGGTGATTGTCGGCTGGTCGCCGCCGATGGCGAAGGACAGGTCCGTGGGGTCGCCGCTGGTTACGGTGTAGATGGCCTTGAACGAAACTATCGCCCCGCCGGCGTGGCCCGTGGGCAGTTTACTGGGGTCGATCGCGGGGTCGATCGCGGGGTCGATCGCGGGGTCGATCGCGGGGTCGATGCTAGCCTCGAAAGTCCACTGGCCCATGACCGGGGGCCAGGTGGCGGGGATGACCTGTGATAAGTGCGAAGGTACGGGCTCGAAGCATTCCGTTGGGAACCAGGCCTGGTGCACGACGTCTAGATCGCGTGAGACGCTCTCCAGGTATTCGACGTGCCACCACTGGGAGCCGTCGGTGGGATCAATACCTTTTTCGAAGATATCGAAGGCATAGAAATCGCTGTTGGTTATGGTGACATCGTCCCCAAAGCCGGCGCCATCGGCCTTACCGTCGCATGAGGTCTCGCCGGAGGCGAACGCAACGATTTTGCCCCTGGGTTGGGCGGTGACGGTCACCCTGGCAAAGGCTCCCCCGTCGACATCATTGACCGCCCTTAGTTCGATGGTGTACTCGGTACCGAAGACAAGGCCTTCTGACGAATGAGCCGTGGAGTCGGCACCGCCAAAGGACTGGGTCGTTGATGCCGGCCAATCGGGGTCCCAGCTATCGCCGCCGTCGACGCTCCACCGCTGTTGGTAGCCCGTGAGCGACTCCGGCTTGGAGGGCGTGGCCCAGGTCAACCTGACGAGTCGGCTCTGCGTCGTTGCTTGCAGGTTCCTGGGCGCTGAGGGTGTGGGGTTGGGGATAACGGAGACCATATTGGACGGACCGCTTTCTCTTACCCCACTCACCGACTGGTCGTTGACCGCCCTTATTCGGATGTAATTTGATACATCATTGGTCAGGCCGGTTACGGTGGCCTCGACCGAATCCACGCCGGCGCCGGGCATGTTGGTCCACCCGCTCCAATCGATCTCACCCTGGGTATTGGTCGTGGACTTTTGGTACTGGTAGCGGTCGATCTGTAGGTTGAGGGGAGGGTCCCATTCCAGGGTTACTCGGCGGTCCCCCAGCAACTTCTCCCTCAGGCCGGTGGGCGGTTGCGGTGTGGCTTCGCTAAAGCTCAACCTGCCGATCAGGTCGCTATCCGGAGTATTTGCGGTGGTAGCCACGCCGTTGACGACCGCGGTCAAGGAGAAACCGGTCATGCTTATAGACACGGAATAATACAATTTGGCCAGGGCGGTCGCCTGCGCATAGAGAAAGTTGGTGCTGTTCGTGAACGTGATGACGCACTCGACGGTGTCCTGTGCGGAACTGGTGCATGCCCCAGGGGGGGTTGGGAGGATGACTGGTAGCTCAGGTCGCCGGTGTTGCCGCCGAAGCCGACCAGTTGCGGGCTGGCAGATTCGACCTCGGCCTGGACGCTGCCGGCGCCGCTGGCCGACAGGCGGACGATGTTGCCCTCGTCGGCGGAGTCCGCCGTCCAGGTCGCGACCAAGGTCACCTGGGAGCCGTCGTCGCTGCCCGCGGTAATGGCGCCGGGTCTTACGTCAACCCGGTAGCTCCAACTGCCGTCTACGGCTGCCTGCGCGGCGGCTGACACGGTGGCGGACTCGGGGCCGTCGCCGTTGGCGTTGTTCGCCAGGATTTGGAAGTAATAGGTGGTCCCGGCTGTGAGGCGGGTTACGGTGTACTTGGTGAGCGCGGCATCGTTGGAGAACGCCGTCCAGGAATCTGCAAAAGTGGGTTCGTTGGTGCCGCTATCAACAGTGGTAGTGCTCCGGTAGCGGTAGACGGTAATGGTGCTGTCGCCAGGGTTGGTCCAGGTGAGCCTCACTCCGTTGGCAACCCCCGTGGCGGTCAGGTCCGTCGGCTTGCCCGTCGCCGGCGGGTTGGCGATAGCTATGGTGGCGATGTTGGACGGCTCACCCTTAATGTCGGTGACGCCGCCGGACGAGCCTACGGCCCGCACCTGGAAGTCGTAGGACGTGCCGGGCGCTAAATTTGGTACGTCATAGTACCCGTCGTCAGCGGCCCCGCTACCGGTGACACGCGTCCATGGGCTGAAACCAGTGTCGCTACTGGCGCGGAACCGATATTCATATCCTGTTACAGTTACCCCGTCGGTCGAACCAGAGCCCGTAGCCCACAATAAATCTAATGCAGCCTGAAATAGGTCTGCGTCCGCCACAAACTTGATGGGCGCACCGGGGGTGACGGAGTTGGAGGTTGCCACCGCGCCATCTACATCGGGGTCCGGGGTGGTGTCCACGCCCCGTACCTGGAAGATGTACTTGCGGCCTGCGGTGAGCGCGGACGCCAGAGCTAAGGTGGTTGAGGCACTGCTGCTCGGGATGTTTGCCCAATCACTGTATTCACCGTCGTTTTCACTCCGGCGCATCTGGAATTTGTCGGCCGAGCTGCCACTTAGGGTAGTCCAGGTGACCGTACCATCCCATTGCGAGGAGCTGAACTCGGCTGAGGCACTCAGGCCCTGCGGCGCGGTCGGCGGTTCTGCGGACGGGTCGGGGGTGTTGGTGATGGTGACGGTTTCGTCGGTTATCGGGCCGGGTGCTTCCGGATCGGCGTCGGTGTTCACTGGCCGGAATTGGTAGAACCGGGTGGGCGTGTCCCCTGGGTAGTGTCTGAAAGTGGTGACACTTCCCTCAATGCTGGTCCAACTGTCGGTTTCGCTGAAAGCGTTGGATATTTTGCTGCTGCGGTACTCGTACTTGTTGACGGAATCATCGCCCTGGTTCCACGTGAAGACGGCCCAAAGGTTATCTTCGGTCCACTGGAGGTTGATGATACCTCTTGGCGCGGTTTCACCGGTCGCGGGAGTCATGAACGTGGAGCTGCTGGGTCCGGCCCCGCCGTCGCTCACGCCCCGTATCTGGAAAGTGTAAAGCGTGCCGTTGGTCAGGCCGGCCTTCTCGTAGCGCAGGTTGTTGGTGCCCTTGAGGTCGGCGACCGCGATGTCCGACCAGCCCGGTTCCCAGACCGGATTCCCCTGGGAGTTACTCACCGTGCTGTAGCGGTACTGCCATTTGGTGATTCTATCGTCGTCGGGGTTGGCCCAATAGACCTTTATTTGACCGTCGAAGGCCTTTGCCGTGAGGTCGACTGGCGCGGCGGGCGGCCCCACGGGCGTTGCTGTGACGGGGTCTGAATCTGGGCCAGATCCTTGGTTATTATTCGCCCGGACCTGGAAGGAGTAGGTGGTGCCGTTGGTCAGCCCGGTCACGCTGTGACCGTTCGAGGTGGAAGTGAAGTTCACCCACGAATCTTTTGTCCAAGGGTTGTTAGGATCGCTCTGGCGGTAGGCGTAATTGACGATGGTGACGTCGTTAGGGTTGTTCCAACTGAGCGTCAGGGTTGTTCCAACTGAGCGTCACCTCGGTATTGCCCGCCACAGCTTGGACGTTGGCCAGCTTGGCGGGCGCGGCCCGCTGTTCCACGCCAGTAGACCAGTCCGATGCCTCGCCGTAGGTGATCGGGGAGCCGTTGTCCCTGCCGCGCACCTGGAAGTAATACGTCGTGCCTACCGTCAGGGTACCCGCCGGTATGGTCACCGTGTTAGTAGAGGAGATTTGCTCCCCACTCCACTCAGGAGGGTCAGCTAACCCTAGTGTAACGAGCACATTGTCGGTGTATCGGTATTGGTAGCCGCCGGTAGCGCCGTGAGTGGTACTCCAATTGACGGTCATTGTGCGGTCGCCGGTGGTGGCCGTAGGGGTAGTGGGTTTGTCCACTTGGTGATCAGCGAGAACCACCGCCGGCACCAGTATCAGCGCCGCCAAAGCCAGCAGGACCGCCAACAGGGGCAGGCGGCCCCTTCGTCCCTGGAGCCGGCCAACAGTGCCGGATGGCCGGCGGTTGGCGCTCCCGCGGGGCTTGGGCCGGGCGGGGTTCTGGCTGGTTGGCTGCCGGCGCGGGGATGGCTTGCTCATCGGACCCTCTCTATTATCCTATGTGTGCCGTAGATGGATGGGTGCGCCTCCGGGGAGGCTGGCAGGTTGGGGTGGTCGAGGGGAGCAGTTGCACACAGCTATGAGCCGTAGGGTTACCGTTAATGCGGGGAGACGCAATGTGCGAAACACCGCCCTACCACCCGTCCACGATGTGTAAAGCGCCTGGTTTAATCCCCCATGATACCAACCGACATGGTATCGGCTCGATTGTCAAATTGCAACGCGGACGGATACCTATTCGTGGCATTTTGAGAACTTAGTTAGATATAATTTAAAGCAATATACATGGTTTGAGGATAGTCTGGACTCGCGTATTTCCCCGGTTCGGTATCCTGGTCCGGCGCGTGATGTACAATGCGGACGTCTTCCACCGCCGGAAAGGCGAGACCGCCGTTGGGGGCGTGTCCATGGCAACGTCGCTCAGGGTCCTGGCCCACCTCCTCTTGTTCCTGGTTGCCGTGGGGATATTCTTTGCCGGGCTGGGAATCGGCCTGACGGAGAGCCCCACCCTGGGTACGGCCATGTGGGGAGTGGCGGCGGTTATTGCCGGGCTCAACCTGTTGTGGTTGGTCCGATGGCGTAGGCGTTAACCAACGCGCCACTCACCCCAACCTCCTCCCGTTGGCGGCGGGAATGGCATCGTGCTTCCGCCCCCATGGTACGATTTCCGCAAATATCGACACTCGTACTTGTTGCTTCCCACAAGATGGGTTCCCACGATTCAGTTAGCTTTCGCCGTAACTGTTCAGAGCGAGAGGGATTCCAGTCCCCTAGCCCGTCATTCCCGCGAAAGCGGGAATCCAGAACTGTTCAGGATAGAGAAGGTTGCCGATTGCAACGGTTTCTGGATTCCGGGTCAAAGCCTGCCCAGTACTCGATACGGGGCCCGGAATGACAGGCTGGGAGTAGGAAGGACACATCAATCCTGAACAGTTACCTTTCGCCGAACTGGGCCGGTCCCGGTGAAGAAAGGAGGTTTTCTATGCGATTGGACATAGACATTAAAGGCGATGACCTTCGCGATTTCTTGACGTTCCGCCGGATGATTACCCCCCTTTTGATCCAGGCCCTCTTCTGGATTGGGGTCGTACTCGTCATCCTCGCCGGTATCGTGTTGCTCATCGTCGGCCCCGGAGTCCTGGGCAGGGTCATCGGGGTGTTCACCATCCTCCTCGGTCCCCTTGCCGTCCGGGTCTACATGGAGATCTTTATCGTTATCTTCCGCATAAACGAGACCCTGACCGACATCCGCGCCAATACGATGCGCGAGTAGTCCCGCTCCTTGGCCAGATGAGGACCGCCCCGGCGCCTATTCGTCGGACGCGAGCATAATCGGCAATTCCAAGAGGCGCGGCCCGTACCACAGGAACTTGAACGGCTCATCCAGGAACCGCGCTCCATCATTATCGGGGCGGAAGTAGACGAAACCCTCCCTGGACTCGCCCCGGCTCAGGGTGATTCCCTCAAGTGAGTCCGGGTATGTGGCCGCAGCCTCGGGCCACGTTTCCCAGAGGTGGTGTATTCTACCGTGGGCGTCCGGACCAGTGGAGAGTTGCAACGGCAGATAGCGGTGGTAGGGCTCTCTTCCCCCGGCCCTTGCGGTCAGGCGCACCGGCAGCCGGACCGTGGTTGTTCCCCCGGCCTCCGGAGGGCCCAGGAAGGTGAGGTCGAGCCACTCCGTTCCGGGGTTGTGGGTCACGCTCACGATATCGCCGATTCCGGCCGTCGGCGGTTCCGCCTCGTCCCAGAGATCGCTTCCATGCCTCCTGAGCCTCTCGGTCAGGTCAGGGGTGGGGCCGGTCCTTTGTAACGCGCCATTTTGAAAGACCGGGCGCGCAGCCCCGGGGACGCTGCGGCTGAGGTCTACGAAAATGATCGTTTCCGTACCGTCCATGTAATGAAGCTCGGTGAAGGGACGGTCCGGGATCTGGTTGTTGCCCCCGGGATCATCCGCCGTGAAGTAGATGAAGTTCTCGTGAGTCCCGCCCCGCGCCAGCGTCAAGCCCTTAAAGGCTGCACCCCCGACGGGAGGAGTGGTGGTGTATTCGTCCCACTGAAAGTTGTTCCATTCTAGGAATTCCCCGTTCTCATCCGGCGAGGTCCGGAGGAATGCAATAAATCTTCCAACGTCGTCATAGGACCATCTGGGAATTATGCTGGCGATGCGAATGGGCACTCGGAGCGTTGTGGCATCTTCGGTTTCCGGAGGCCCCAGCACGGTAACGGCGAAGGGAGGCTCCTTCCAATCGGACTGGAGCGCTACCGGCTCTCCGATGGCGATGATCATGTCGGCCTCGGCTTCGGCGCTCTCGTCCTCAAGGGCTATGAACCGCCACTGCCCGTCCTCCAACTCGCAGAATACCCGGACCAAATCGGGCGGAAATGAGTCTTCGTCCATCCCCCGGCGGGCCTGCTCGACGCCATCCGCCAGGTCCTGACGGGTCCCGAGGAGCAGGGCGCGGGCAACGTCCGGGACCTCGCCGCCTTCAACGCTGGGCCGGACGACCGCGGTTACTTTGTCCCGGTCCAGCCGTTGCGTTGAATCGACCTCGATCTTGGTCCGGGCCAGGGCCTCGGCCTCTTCGGACTTCAGATAGGGCCTGAGCAGCCGGTAGTGGTCCCCGGCCGTCCGGTCCCAAGACGCTTCGATGCCGCGAGCGATCTGCTCGTCAGACAGCCCGCCCGGAAGGACAAGGTCGGACCTATCCGAGTCGGAAGAACGTTGGGAGTTCTTCCATACAAGGAAAATCGCACCCAATAAGAGGAGAATGACCAGCAGAATGGGACCGGGACCCATGTTCAGTCACCTAGGAGCCTGTCCAAAGATTCGATCTCGAATACTATAATCGTTGATAATCGGTTTGGCGTTTACTAAATAGACCTACACATAAACCAATAGCGTTGCTGTGAAAGCGATCATCGCCGATACGCGTTGCCATCATTAAATATCGGACAGACTCCTAGCAGACCGGAGGGCCCATTTCGCCGCCCAGGAGATACGGGAGTTTCAGCGGCAACCGGCGTGTCCAGGGTGCCACCGCCGACATTATCGCATGATGGCAGGGAAGGTGAAGAGCCCTCGCGTCTGACGCGGCGGTGTCGCTTGCCCGAACCCGTCGCTGCCCCAGCAGACGGCGGTGCCGTCGCCATGCAAACCGCAGGTGTGTCCGGAGCCGCTGCTAATGGCGACGAATTTCTCCCCTTCCGGGGGGTCGCCCCGCCGCCTTCATTGTCACCCCAACAGACTGGGTCCAATCCTGACGCAGACCGCAGGTCTGTTGGAACCCACCGCTGATGGCCACAAAAGTCTCACCCGCGGGCGGTGTTGCTCGACCCCCCCAATTGGCTCCCCAGCAGAGGGGAGAGCCGTCTCTCTGCAGGCCGCACGTAGATTTGGACCCTATGGTCATAGCTGTCAGTCTCACGCCTTCCGGTGGTGTCGCCTGCCCGTAATCGTCCTCGCCCCAGCAGATGGCGGTCCCGCTGTGGCGCAACCCGCAAGTGTGGCGGTCCCCTCCGACGATGTCTACAAATGTCTCCCCGCTTGGGACCCTGGCCTGTCCGTAGTCGTCGTTTTCCCAGCAGACCGCGGAGCCGTCGGAACGCAGGGCGCAGGTATGTTCCAAGCCGCTGCCGATGGATACGAACCTTTCGTCAACCGGAGCAGACGCTTGACCGCTGTAATCTTGCCCCCAACAGATCGCCGACCCATCCGAACGCGGGGCGCAGGTGTGGCTTGCACCACTGCTGATTGAGACAAAGGAAACGTGTTCGGGAGGGGTGGACTGTCCATAGAGGTCCTGGCCCCAGCATAGGGCGGTCCCGTCCCGGCGGAGCGCGCACGTATGGGCGCCGCCACTGCTAATGGAGGCGAAGCGTTCGCCGGCCGGCGGTTCCGACTGTCCAGCGTGTTCGCCACTGGTGTCGTGGTTGCTGCCCCAACAGACCGGCGACCCGGCATGGCGCAGGGCGCAGGCGTGCGCGCCGCCGCTGCTGATAGAAGCAAACACCTCGCCTTGAGGCGGAGTTGCTTGATTGACGTCGTCATACGAATGGTCGCCATCGCTGCCCCAGCAGATCGCTGCCTCGTCTTCCCGAAGCCCGCAAATGTGCCACGCGCCACTGCTGATGGAGTGGAACAGTTCCCCCTCGGGTGGTGAAGTTTGACCCACTCGGATGTCCCCCCAGCAGACGGGCGAGCCGTTTGGGCGGAGGCCACAGGCGTGTTGGAATCCGGTGGTTATGGAGTGCAACGTATCCATCGGCGCTACAGGTGTTGCCCAGCCGGACGAGTGGGTTGAGAGGGGCGCAGGCCAGCAGAAGGGGATGCCGTCTTGACGCAGGGCGCAAGTGTACTTGCCGGCGGCTATTTCGGAGAACCGGCCTCCAAACAGCGATGTTGGCGCCGGGCCCGCAGGCGACGACTGACCATGCCCGTCGTCGCCCCAACAGAGGACGTCCCCGTTCATAAGGAGACCACACGTATGCTCTCCGCCACTGCTCAGGGACAGGAACCGGGCATCGGCCGGCGGTCGAGGAGGGCCACCTGTATCGCTCCCGCCCCAACAGACCGCGGAACCGTTTTCGCGGAGGCCGCATACGTGCTCGCCCCCGCTGCTGATCGAGGACAACTTCTCCCCTTGTCGAGCGGACCCTGCTGGTGGGCGATCCCCTAGGCAGGATACGGAACCATCGCCTCTCAAGGCGCAGATGTGATGTGCCCCCGCGCTAATGGACTCGAACCGTTCGCCATCGGGTGGCCAATCTTGGTCGAAGGATCCCTCGTCTCCCCAACAGATGACTGCGCCGTTCTCCTTCAGCCCGCAGGTGGTGCGGCCGCCGCTGGCGATGGATGTGAAATTTGCCCCTGCCGGTGGTGTAGACTTACCGCCTTCGTCCGATCCCCAGCACACGGGAGATCCGTCCATTCCCAGCCCGCAGGTGTGTGCCACACCGGCGCTGACCGACGAGAATGGACTGCGGCCAACCGGGCCAATACGAGGAGTGTTGACCTCATAACCTTCTCCCCAACACACCGGTGTGTCGTCCTCGCGCAGGGCGCAGGTGTAGTCCTCACCGGCGCTGATGGATGAGAACTGCTCACCGTGAGGAGGGGTTACCTGGCCTTTGTAATCGCGAATGTGGTCCAGCGCGAGCTGCCCCAACAGAGAGCGGAGCCGTCCGTGGCCCTGAGAGCGCAGGTGTGGGCCCTGCCACTGGTGATAGAATTGAATACCTCTCCGTGTGGAGGGGATGTCTGGCCCGCTCCGTTCGACCCCCAGCAGACCGCAGTTCCATCCTTACGCAGGGCGCGAGTATGGGCCCCGCCGATGCTTATGTCCATCAGCAGTTCCCCGGTGGGCGCCCTTGACTCGCCTTCCTGGTTTGCTCCCCAGCATAGGGCAGTCGCGTCCAGGCGGATGCCGCAGGTATGCTGACTCCCCAGGCCCAGGCTGCTGCCGATCACGGAAAACCGTTCCCCCTGGGGTGGTGACGACTGACCATCTTCCTTGTCACCCCAGCAGACGGGAGTCCCGTCTTCCCTGAGCCCGCACGAATAGCGGTAACCGCTGCTTAGGGAGGCCAGCCGTTCCCCTTCTGGTAGGTGTTGCCGCATCGCCCCAACCCCAACAAACTGGCGTACCATCCTGCCGGAGGGCGCAAGTGTGTATTCCGCCGCTGCTGATGAAGGCGAACTTCTCGCCGATGGGCGGCGATGCCTGGCCACCATGATCGTCTCCCCAGCAGACCGGCGTCCCATCCTGGTGAAGAATGCGGACATGGCCGAAGCCACTGCAGATCGAACCCACGCTCTCGGCGCCGACGGCCTCGTAGGTGGATATATCGGTCGGCGACGTGGGCGTTTCGTAATGGAACCCCCAGCATACCGGGGCGCCGTCGTGCCTGAGACCGCAGCCGGGACTTGCGCTCAGGCTTATGGAGGAGAACAGTTCATTGGTGGGAGCCAAAGCGGAATGGGCGTAGCCCCAGCATATTGTTTTCCCGTCCTGGTACAAGCCACAGGTATGACTCAGGCCAACGCCGATGGAGGTAAATCGCTGGCCATAAGGGGGCGAAGCCTGTCCGTGGTGTCTTCACCCCAGCAATGGGCGTTGCCGTCCTCTTGCAGGGAGCAAGTATGCTTCGACGAACTGCTGATGGCGGCAAACCGCACGCCGGCGGAGGCGACGCCTGGCCTTTGTCGTCCTGGCCCCAGCATTCGGGGGTACCATCGGACCGCAAGGCGCATGTGTGCTCGGCCCCGCTGCTGACCGACGTGTACCGCTGTCCCGGCGGAGGCGACGCCTGGCCTTTGTCGTCCTGGCCCCAGCAGACGGCGGAGCCGTCGGAACGCAGGGCGCATGTGTGCTCGGCCCCGCTGCTGACCGACGTGTACCGCTGTCCCGGCGGAGGCGACGCCTGGCCTAATTCATTGTTGCCCCAGCAAACGGGTGCGCCGTCTTCTTGGAGACCGCAGGTGTGACCTCCGCCGCTACTGATTGCGGCCAGGGCTATCCCAGTGGGAGGAGTTGCCCGGCCTTCGTCGTTGTTGCCCCAGCAGACCGGGTTGCCGCCCTCCGCCAAGGCACAAGTGTGGCGTTGTCCTCTGCTAACCGCAACCAGGGTTACGCCGTCCGGGGGAGACGTTTGCCCCTGGTCGTTCAGGCCCCAGCAGAAAGGCGCTCCCAGATGGTCCAGCACGCATGTAAACCCGCTACCCGTGCTAATCGACGCGAAATCCCGGCCAGTAATGGACGCCAGCCCCCTCATGCCTGCCGTTTCTGGGATATGCCCGGCCGGCTCAAACGTCCAGCACTCATGGGCGCCATCGGATCTCAGGGCGCAGGTCTGGAGTCGTCCGCCGCTAATGGCAACGAACGGTGCGCCGGAGGCTAACACTGGCGGCTTAGAGCCGGTCTCGGGTTCCGTCGCGCCCCAGCAGGCAATGGTCCGTCATGACGCAGGCCGCAACTGTGGAAGCTGCCGGTACTAATCGCCGAGAAGCTCTCCCCATCCGGCGGTGACGCCTGACCGGCGGCGGCGTTGCCCCAACAGACCGGAGAACCGTTTGGGCGAAGGCCACATGTGTGCACTGTGCCGCCGTTGATTGACGCGAAGGGACCACCTGGAGGTGTAGCTTGTTTGTACTCGTTGCTTCCCCAACAGATAGCGGATGAGTCTTCCCGGAGGGCACAGGTGTGGAAGCTTCCTGTGCCCATGGCTGTAAATGCCTCCCCTTGGGGAGGAGATGTCTGACCAGCGTCAAGGTCGTCCGCGGATAGGTCGCCCCAACAGACGGGAGTTTCATCGTTACGTAGGCCGCAGGTGTGGTATGCTCCGGCACTTATCGTGGTAAGAGCTTCCTTGGGATTTCCCCACTCCAACCTGGGTCCCCAGCAGAGCGGGGCTCCGCCGGGACGAATCCCGCACCCGTGGTGGTATCCGGCGCTAACCTCGTTGAACTGGGCGAACGGTGGAGGTTGCGGCGGAGGGTCGTTCCCCCCTCGCCCAAACAGATCGCGGTAGTGTCCGTGCGAAGGCCGCAGGCGTAACCCTGATTGGCGTTGACGGCGATAAAACGCTCTTCATTCAGGGCTGGCGCCACATTCTGGTCTGATATGGGACCGGGCATTGACTGGCCCTGATCGTTATTGCCCCAGCAAACGATGGACCCCACGACTCGAATTCCACATGTGTGTTCCATGCCGCTGCTGACCGCGCTCAAGCGTTCTCCTGCCGGCGGAGTAGACTGGCCGGATTCGTCGCTTCCCCAACAGACCGGGGTCTGGTCTTGCCGTATCCCGCAGGTGTGCGAGCCACCGCTGCTGATGGCCAGCAGCTTGACCCCCTCCGTCGGCGACGCTTGCCCGAACCCGTCGCTGCCCCAGCAGACTGCCTCCCCATCGAGCGCTATCCCGCAACCATGTACGAAGCCGACGCTAACCGAGGTGAGCCGCAGCCTTTCTGGCGGTGGGTTCTCTGTCAGGTCGCGGCCAAACATTGCCGCACCCTGGCACACCAGTGCGCCGTCTTCGAGTAACCCGCAGACCTGGGCCGCGCCCACACTCATCGCGACGAACCGCTGTTCCAGCTCTATTGGCGACCCGTATACGTTGCCCCAACAAAGGACCGTTCCATCCTTGCGCACACCGCAGGTGCTCAGGAAACCGATTGTGACGGCCGTTAGCCGCACGCTATCCGGCGCAGCGTTCGCGAAGTTTTCCGCTCCCCAGCAGTTGACCGCCTCATCCTTGGTGAGACCACAGGTGTGGTTCCATCCGGTGCTGATAGCGGTGAAGGTCTCGTCCTCCGGAGGGGATGCTTTCCCCAGCTCGTCATTTCCCCAGCAGACCGCACGGCCATCCTCCGGGACGGCACAGGTATGGTCCCGGCCGCTGCTAACTGCCACAAACGTTTCCTCAGGGTCCGGTGACTCCGTGCCCTTTCCGGCAGTCCTAGCACCCGTCGGTTGGGCCGGTGGAGTCGCCGTCGATGCGACCGGGGGTAATTGGGGAGTAACAATCGCTGCAACTCCCGGATCTGTCGGCGCCGCCAGTGCGATGGCCGGTGCGATGGCCGGTGCGATGGCCATTATGAGGAAAAAGCCCCTGGTTGCGAGCGTCTTTCGGAATAAATTCATCTATACACCCGGACAGCGTTGGTGGAACGGTAACGCCTGCACTGGAATGTCTGAACTCCACCATAATAGTGCCAATCAGCAACAACTCAAGTGACAATTGTGTAACATTCTCCCCCTCGTGCTGCTCCAATTGCTTTGTGAGACGGAATAATCCCTCGGACCGTCTTATGGCTCATGTATACTTGTCTGGCTGGGATGGGAGTGTAGCTGTGATGAGACGCATGGCCCATAGGAGGTCCTGACATTGGTTAGAGGCGACGGCAGGCGTTGGGACGAGGCCAGGCCAACCACCATCACGCCGGGGTTCCAGAGATACGCCGAAGGCTCGGCCCTTATAGAGGTAGGCAACACCCAGGTCCTCTGCGCGGCCTCGCTGGAAGAGCGGGTGCCCGCTTTTCTCCGGGGCCAGGGCAAGGGCTGGGTTACTGCCGAATATTCGATGTTGCCCCGCTCCACCAACACCCGCACTTCCCGGGACAGGGACGCGGGCCGTATCAACGGTCGGTCCCAGGAGATCCAACGCCTCATCGGGCGCTCCCTTCGCGCGGTGACCGACCTGGAATCGCTGGGTGAGCGCACGGTTTACCTGGACTGCGACGTGCTCCAGGCCGACGGCGGCACCCGTACCGCTTCGATCACCGGGGCCTACGTCGCCCTGCACCAGGCGCTCAAGGTGTTGGTAACTCACCAGGTCTTGCCCCGGATTCCACTTCGCGATATGGTCGCCGCCGTCAGTGTGGGGATCCTGAACGGCGACCTGTTGTTGGACCTATGCTACGAGGAAGACTTCCGAGCGCAGGTGGATTTCAATCTGGTCCTGACCAAGGCCGGCGAGCTTGTGGAGCTGCAGGGCGCCACCGAGGGCGCGCCCTTCGCCCGCGACCGGGTCTCTGACGTGGTAGAGCTAGCCTACCAGGGAGTGCAGCCCCTATTTACCGTCCAGCAAGAGGCCATCCGGCGGCTGTGAAACTGGACGTCCGCAACCCAACCGACTCCCATAGTGGTAGGGGAGCATTCGGGCCTTCCGTTGCGTTGGCCGCGTTAGTTGCGGTTTTTGCAATGTTGCTGGCGGTGGCTATAGGATGTACCCCTGCGAGTCCGGCGGCGACCCCTGAACAGGTCGCAGCGGAAGCGCCGACGCAGACCCTCGTTCCCACGCCCGCGCCCCGGTATGTGGTGGTGGAAGTAACCGCCACGCCGCCTCCTGAGCCGGTCCCCCCTGCCGAGGCTACGCCCCCTTCCCTGTTGCCGACGCCCGGTTCTCCGGGGGTCTCGGCTGGAGTCTCGCCGGGAACTATCGCCACGCACGCCCCGACCCCTTTGGCCCAACCGACTCCGGTCGCCCTGATGGCCGTGCCCAATGTGGCCGACGTGGTGGAGCGGGTGCGGCCCGCCGTGGTCTCTGTGTTGGTTGAGGTCGTGGAGCGGGACTTCTTCGGCGCGACACGGACCAGGTTCGGCAGCGGCACCGGGGTAATCATCACTTCCGATGGATACGTGATTACCAACAACCACGTTATTGAAGGAGCGAACAAGATCACCGTCACGCTGGACGACAGCAGCCAGGTGGAAGCCAAGTTGGTGGGCGCGGACGCGCTATCGGACCTGGCCGTGCTACGAATTCCCGCCTCCGGTCATCCAAATTTGTCGCTCGAGGACGGTGCGCCGCCCCGGGTTGGCGAGTGGGTGATCGCCATCGGCAACGCGCTCGACCTGCCAGGGGGGCCCACGGTGACCGTGGGTGTCGTCTCAGCCCTGGGGCGAACCATAAGCGCGGGAGGCGGCTCGGAGCTATACGACCTGGTCCAGACCGACACGGTGATCAACACCGGCAACAGCGGCGGGCCTTTAATCAATGTGTCGGGCGAACTGGTGGGCATCAACACCGTGGTGCTCCGGGGCGGCTCGAGGACCGGCACTCCCATTGAAGGAATCGGTTTCGCCATCAACATGGAGACGGCCCGTCTGGTGTCGGAACAGCTAATTCGGGAAGGGCGGGTGAAATGGGCCTGGTTGGGCGTGTTCCTGGCCGACTTGACGCCCGAAGTGGCCGCCGAATTCGGCTTGCCAATTCGGGACGGAGTGATCATACGGCATGTCATGGAGGCCTCGCCCGCGTTCGAGGCGGGGATAGTACCTGGAGACATAGTCATGTCCATGGGTGGGCAGGAGACCCCGGCGGTTGTTGACCTGCTGCGACTGCTGCGCACCGAATTCCGCGTCGGCGAAGAGGTCGAGGCCGAGATATTCCGCAACGGGTCTAGGCGAACGGTCTGGATGTTGATGGGCGAACGGCCGTCCCAATAGGGCTGGGCGTACGCCCTCTGCAACCCTGGGCGCCGTCCGCGGGAGTGAATCCCTCTCCGCTATAGGGCAGGGAAATCCCCCTCAGTCCCCGTTTCGCGAACGGGGGAGGCGCCAATCCCACTTGCACGGAGGGAGGGACGCTGTGCGTTTGCCGAGCGGGGTTTTCTCGGGGATTGCGCTTACTCGATTCGGTTTCCGGCGGGGTCCAGGAGAACGAGGGGAAGTTCCAATTCTCGCAGACCCTGCTCAATCACTTCGCGGTCGCCCACGACGAGGAGTTGGAGCGCGCCGGGCTGGACCCATTCGTTTCCGATGCGGCGGGCGTCCTCTAGGGTCACCGACTCTATCGAGGGTTTCACGCTTTGGAAGTAGTCGTCGGGTAGGCCGAATACCAGCAGTTGCATCAAGTGGTTTAGGATCATGCCCGACCGTTCGAAGCTGGAGGGGTAGCCTCGGAGCATTCCTTCCTTGGCCGACAGCAGCTCTTCCTCGCTAATGGGGTTGGACTGGTTGATGCCAGCGAACTCCTTCAGCGTCTCCCGCACCGATTCCTTGGTTACCTCAGTCTGGACACTACCCCCGGCAGAGAACAAGGAAGGACCCCGGTACCAATTGACCGAAGAATGATAGCCGTAGCTATATCCCTTGTCCTGCCGCAGGTTCTGGTTCAGTCTCGCGGCAAACTGGCCTCCGAAGGCGTGGTTGACCAGCGCCATCCCGAAGTAGTCCGGGTGACTGCGAGACAGTGTCGAATGGACACCCCGGATGACCGACTGGGCCGCGCCGGGCCGGTCCACCAGGTAGATCGTGGCGCCGTCCAACGAGTTGGGCTCCGCGCCGGAGTGTGAGCCGATGCCAGACGGACCCCCACTCCACTCGCCCAGGTGTTTTTCGGCCTGGGTTACGACTTCGTCAATGGAAACGTCACCGACCACGACGAGGGTCGCCTTCTGGGGCCCGTAGGCTTTTTTGAAGTGGGTCACAATGTCGTCACGGGTCAGGGCCAGGGTTGCGGCCTCAGTGCCCAGGATGTAATGGCCGTAGCCGGAGTCCTTCTTGAACACCAGGCCGGAGATCAGTTGCTCCGCGATGGCGTTGCCATCGTCCTTGCTGCGCCGGAGGTCGGTCAGGTGCTCTCGCCGGACCCTATCCAACTCATGCGGAGGGAAGGAAGGGTTCCTGACCAGGTCGGCGATCAGCTCCAACGCGGTACTCCAGTGGCGGGACATGACCTCGGTGGATACCAAGGTCGACTCGCGCCGGGCGTCGGTGGAGACCCTGGAGCCGAGGAATTCGAAAGCGGAAGCGATGTCCTGGCTGCTGCGGGTTTCTGTGCCGCCTTCGGACAGCATCTGGGCCGTGAAGCTGGCCAGTCCGGGCAGCGCCTCGGAGTCGTGGGTTGCGCCGCCGTCAAACAACAGTCCCATGGAGACCAGGGGCAGGGCCCGCCGTTCCACCACCATGACACCCATGCCGTTGCTCAGCTTGTGGCGTTGGGGCACGGGAGGGATGAACTCGGGTTCGGCGGCGGCGGGAGGCATGATGGACCGGTCCACCGCCACGTTCGCGGGCTTTAGCGTCTGCTCAGGGAACACCCGGAGCCGTACTTGCCGGTTGTCCAACACTGTCTCATGGGCGTGGATGACCTCGTCCCGCTGCACGGCCAAGTAGCGTTCCAGGCTGGTGTTGACTAGGTCGGGGTTGCCGGCCATTACGTTGTAGTGGTTCAATTGGTCGGCGCGCCCGCCGAAGCCGCCGATGCGGGTCAACTGGCGGTAATAGGCGGACTCGATGCGGTTCTTGACCCTTTGGACTTCCTCTTCCGTGGGAGGCTCTTCCCGCAGCTTCTGCAACTCTTCGTCCACGGCGGCTTCGACTTCGGACAGGTCCTGGTCGGCAGCGGCGGTGACCATTATCATGAATTCCCCGGCAATTTCGCCGGGGTGGTAGCGCACTCCGGCACTCTGGGCTATTTGCTTTTCGTAGACCAGGCTGCGGTGCAGACGGGAGGTGAGGCCGTCCCCCAACACGCCCTGCAAAACGTCCAGCGGAGCATCGTAGGTGTCCATGTCGGGAGGAGTCGGCCAGGAGATGTAGAGCCGGGGCAGGGAGACTTTGTCCCGCATCTCCAGTTCCACCCGCCCCGCCAGGGAGGAGTCGTGGCGGCCCATGCGCGGCAGCGGCGGGCCGGGGGGCAGGTCGCCGAAGTAACGGTTGACCATGTCCAGGGCTTCGTCCCGCTGGAAGTCACCAGCCAGGGCGAGGCTGGCGTTGGAGGGGCCGTAGAAGCGGCGGAAGAAGTTCTGCACGTCTTCCAGGGAGGCGGCGTCGAGGTCTTCCTGTGAGCCGATGGTCATCCAATGGTAGGGATGGGGCATCGGATAGAGGGCTTCCTGAATGTGCCAGGAGGCCATGCCGTAGGGGCGGTTCTCGTAGCTCTGCCTACGCTCGTTTTTCACCACGTCCCGCTGGATGTCGAACCGCTGCTGGTCCAGGGCGTCCAGCAGGAAGCCCATCCGGTCGGCCTCCAACCAGAGGGCAAGCTCCAGGTAGTTGGAGGGGATGTCTTCCCAGTAGTTGGTTCGGTCGGGAGTGGTGGAGCCGTTCAGATTTGCCCCAGCCTTCTGGAGAGGGTCGAAGTGGCTGTGGTTGTGGTGACCGGAGCCCTCGAACATCATGTGTTCGAAGAGGTGGGCAAAGCCGGTGCGCCCCACTTCCTCATCCTTGGAGCCGACATGGTACCAGACGTTGACCGCCACCAGCGGAATCGAGTGGTCCTCGTGGAGTAGGACATCGAGGCCGTTGGACAGAGTGAGCTTTTCGAATGGTATGGAGACCATAATCGAGTCCTTCGGTTGACTTGGCTTTAGTAGACGACGTGCTGCGACAGGCTAATTCTTGGACGGGCAGATCACATTAGAAGGGCTTCGGTTGGCACAAGACGTTTGCCGACCGGGTCGGGGATGAGCATCAAGTCCTCTAACGTGGTTGCTCCTAATAGGTATTGCCCTTCAGGTCCGAACGCGATTCGGCCAAATCCGTCCCGCCCCGAGGCGGAGAATGTAGCTAACCCGGTTTGATATTGGACCGTGCCTCCATTGCCAATGCGAAACGTGACCGTCCGTGTGGGTTCAATACTCAGCCCATGCAGTAGGGAAGCCGGGGCCATGGAAAAAGTAGCGCCCGTGTCCACCAACGCATCTACAGTCCGAGTGAGCTGGTTAAATGGGTTACCGATTTCCAAGGGAACCCGGAACGTTCCCATTATGCGGGGCTAGGCCCCGCCGGTGTGCTTGAAGTAGTTCTCGTCGGTCCGGTTGGGGATGGGGGAGTCTTCCTGGTTCTTGGCTATCTCGGCTGGGTCCCAGAGCTTGGAGAATTTCAGCGCCCGTGGACAATGGCTGTAGGCTTCGTCCACCTCAATAAGCATTCCCTGTAGGTGCTTGGAATTGTCGTCCAACTCGTAGAGGGAAAGCTCCACGCTCTGCCGGTCAAGCTCGTCTTTGGTGACGATGCTCGCCTTGCCATTGACCCGCACGGTGTCGTTGACTCCAGGGATGAAGAAGATGAGTCCGACGTGGGGGTTGGCCTCAACGTTTTGGTAAGACTGAAAGAGCCTATTGCCGGCTACGTCTGGAAACAGGAGATGAGTCTCGTCCAGGACCCGGACGAAACCGGGCTTGCCGCCCTTGGGGGAGGCGTCGCAGTTCCCATCGGCGTCGGTGGTGGCCATTACGGCGAACGGGGCGTTGCGGACGAATTCCTGGACCCACGGAGTAAGGTGACCCTTGAGTTTGGTGACTGCCCGGTCCGAAGGCGCGCCGAATGCGCCGTTAAACTTGCTGGTTGCCTCAACCTCTCTAGTAGCCATGTCGCCTCCTTGCGGGCCAGGATTCACCCATTCTAACCGCCGGTATGGGGTACAGCAAGTGGGCCCAAGGCGGGTGTAGGAGGGCAGAGCCTGGTTGTCCGGGGACCTGCGTAATCAGTTTCCCGCAAGCTCCGTCATCGCGTCCGCCAAGCGTTGGCAATCTGGCAGTGCGCGAATGCCGACCCGGATGCAACTGGGCAATCCGAAGGAGGCGCAATCGCGGACGAACAGGCCAAGGCGCATGAGCCGGTCCCGCCACTGGGCGGCGTCGCCAACGTCGATCAACAAGTAATTCGCGTGTGATGGATGGACCGTAAAGCCCAGCCTCCCCAGCCGGTCCCGTAGAAGACTTTTCCCCTTGTCCACCTCCGCCCTGGCCCGGTCTAAGTAGTCTGGGTCCGACAGGGCAACCAACCCCGCCGCCTGAGCCAAACCGTTGACACTCCAGTCCGGCTGCAGGGCCGCGATGGTCTCGATCACATCCTCGGAAGCCACCAAATAACCCAACCTAAGGGCGGTGAGTGCGTAGTCCTTGGTCATAGAGCGGAGCAGGGCCACGTTTCCGCCGTCGAGCAATCGTAGGCTGTTCCAAGAATCGGCTACGAAGGACAGGTAGGCCTCGTCCAAGACGAGAAGGCCGCCGGTTGCCGTCACGGCCTTGGCCAGGAATTGCACGTCTTCATCACCCAGGTAGACCCCGGTGGGATTGTTCGGATTGCAGAGGAACACCAGGCTGGGTCGTTGTTGGTCGATCAGACGCGCCGCATCCCGCAGGTCCCAGCCAAAAGGCGGCGAGCCGGAAGCGGTTAGGTCCAAAACTCGCGCTCCCGCCAACTGCGACGCGCCGGAATACTCTCCGTAGGTGGGGGTGAACTGCAACGCGGTGTTGGGACCGCCACGCCTTGGCGGCGGCAGAAATGACCTGGTCAGCAGGTGAATCAATTCCGTGGAACCGTTGCCGACCCATATCCGGTCTATCGGGACTGCGCGCGCATCGACCCCAACCGGCGAAAGGTGACTGGACAGAGCTTCCCTTAGCTCAAGACACTCTGGGTCCGGGTAGGCCGACAGATCCACTTTCATAATGGCTTGCCAGAGGCCGGACGGTGGACCAATAGGGCTGACGCTGGCGCTAAAGTCCAGGACGTCTTCGGGCTTCAACCCCAGGGCGCGCAAGTCGCCGGGCCTCACTCCACCGTGAACCGGCCGGGCGGAGGTCTGGAAGGGTCCGACGTTCGTTTCGCTGGTTTGTTCGGTCATTTTCCCGTTAGGAGATCAGATGTCTTGGGGCTGCCTGGTCCGGACAGGATTCGGTTGGAATTCAGAAGATGAACGTCCTCAATAGGGTTACGCCCAACCCCAACATAAGTCCCAATGCCGCCACTAGGTACATCGACTGGACCGCTCTGGTGATGTCCTCTGGTTCCAGGGTCCGGACCGGGTCACCCAGGCGGTAATGGCCGACCTTCTCAAGTTCCACTCCCAACGCTCCGGCCATGCTGCTCATGCTCCATCCGGCGTTCGGGCTCTCGGTCCTTCCGTGGTCCCGGAGCATTATCCGCCACGCCTCAGAGGCCCGCTGTCCGGGCAGGGCCAGTCCGCCGATAACCAGAAGCAGACCGGTCAATCGGGAGGGGACCAAGTTCACGACGTCATCCAGTTTGGCCGACGCTTTGCCCAGGTACTCGTAAACGCCATGATAACCGATCATGCTGTCGAGCGTGTTGATGGCCCGGTAAGCAACAGCCCCCGGCAGGCCAAATAACGCGAAAGCCAGCCAAGGCCCGATAAAGCTGTCTGATATGTTCTCGGACACCGATTCCACCGTGGCCGCCGTTGCCTGTTCAGCCGATAGCTGGGAAGGGTCGCGGCTGACCAAGGAACCCATCAAAGCCCGCACCTGGACAATGTCCCCGGACATCAGAGCGGAACGTACTTGGACCGCCACCTGTTGAAGCATCTTCACCGAAAAGGTGGTCTTGAGCAAAACCGCCCCCACCAAGACGTAGGCCGCTCCGTGGACCTCCCGGAGCCCCACGACTAAGAGGTATGCCGCCGCCGCCCAGAGGGCTGGTACGATCAGGGCGACGGCCCCGCCGGCAATGGTCCCCGCCACGGGAGTCCTTGGGGCTAACCTGTCCGCCAGGGCGACAGTCTTCCCGATCCAGACCGTGGGATGCAAGCGGTAGTGTGGCTCCCCCAACACCAAGTCCAATAGTATCGCCAGCGCCAGCGCCGCAAGGTCAAGCGGGTCTCCCCAGACCATCGTTTAGTTCCCCGTCTCCGTGTCCATCGTAGTTGGAGCCTACAAGACTACCCGGTGAATGGGCTCCAGGAAGCCGTATGGAGCGATCGCCACCGCCGCTATCAGGACGAGGACCTCGGTCATCTCGTTTGCGGCTCCGTAAACGTCTCCGGTCAGCCCGCCCAGAAGCTTGACCACTACCTTGCCCATCAGTAGCGCCAGGACCGACGCCCCCGCGAGTATCGACACGCCGCCAACACCAGCAATCAACACCACCGCCGCCGCCGCGGTCACCGCCGCCGCCGCCGTCGCCACCCGACCTCCTCCCTGGTGAAAGGGAGACCCCAGGCCCGATCCCCGCGCGTAGGGGAAAGCCCCGAGCAACAGGACCATCGTCCACCTGGAGATAACCGGGAACAGAAGCAGGACCGGTAGCTTCCCCTGCCACGGCAGCGATATCAAAGACAGCAACGCGCCGTACTTCAGAAGCAACACCCCTAAAGCGCCGGCCACCGCGAAGGCCCCGACGTTCGTGTCTCGCATGATCTCCAGGCGGCGTTCCCGTGTGTACCCACCGAACAGCCCGTCGCACACATCCATCAAGCCGTCCAGGTGGAGGCCCCTGGTCATCACTATCAGAAAGACGATCAGAATCGCGGGGGTCAGAAAGGGGAGCAGAAACAACTCGTCGCTTCCCCACTCCAAGGCGGCCACGACTCCACCAAGCAGCAGTCCTATCAGAGGGTAATAGGCCCGAGAGTTGCTGATGTCTCCTTGGACCAGGGTCCTCCTGGAAGGAGTGGGAAACACGGTGAGGAAGCTAAGAGCAACGAGGAAGGGCGTCAGGACGAAGTACCGTCGCCGTCTTCGTCTTCAATCCTCTCCGAAACCCCTGCGTCCGAGAAGGTCGCCATCTCAGCCAGGCACTTGGCGGCAGCCTCGATGATCGGCATGGCCAACACCGCTCCCGTGCCTTCTCCCAGGCGCATACCCAGGTCCAGCAAAGGCGAGACACCCATTTTGTCCAGAGCAATCCGGTGCCCAGGTTCCACAGATTGATGGGAAGCGAGCATGTATTGCCCGGCCTGCGGGCTAAGCGTCCAGGCGATCAGCGCGGCCGCGCCGGAAATAAAACCGTCAACGACGACGGGACGCCGTCCCGCGGCGGTCGCAAGCATCGCCCCCGCCAGGACGCCGATTTCGAATCCTCCCACCTTGGTGAGTATGTCCAAACCGTCGTTGGCGTTGGGACGGTTCAATTCTAATGAGGTCCGCACTACCTGGACCTTGTGCTCAAGGCCAGGGTCGTCCAGGCCGGTCCCGCGCCCCGTGGTCAACGAGGGGTCCGCGCCCGTCACGACGGATGTTATGGCGCTGGAGGATGTCGTATTTCCGATGCCCATATCGCCGAATGCGATGATGTCGGCTCCCTCGGCGATCTGCTCGTTGGCGGCTTCAATGCCGGTCTCCAAGCACTGGACTGCTTGATCGCGGGTCATGGCGGGGCCCCTGGCCATATTCGCCGTGCCGTAACCTATCTTGACGGAACGGAGCGCCGGGTCGGGTTCGAGGTCGGCGGCAACTCCAGCGTCAAGGATCAGGATTTCGGCGCCCACGTGTCGGGCCAGCACATTGATCGCCGCGCCGCCCCGCAAGAAGTTGAGCACCATCTGCGGAGTCACAGCCTGGGGATAGGCGCTGACGCCCTCCTCCACGACTCCGTGGTCCCCCGCGGCCAGAATTGTGGTCTTCCTTCCGATGCTGGGGATTGCCTGCCCGAACATTCCGGCAAGGAGTATGGATATTTCCTCCAGCCTTCCCAGGCTGCCCAGCGGCTTGGTCAGGGTGTTTTGACGGGCGCGGGCCGCCGCCATCGCTTCCTGGTCCAGCGGACCGATCAGTCCAAGGGTCTCGTCAACTAGCGTAGATATCGGCATAACTAAAACTCTATCCCCGGCTGCGCTTTGATTCCCTGCTGGTATGGGTGTTTTACCACGTTCATTTCGGTGACCAGGTCGGCGTATTCGACGAGGGCTTCCGGCGCGTGGCGGCCGGTTATGATTATGTGCTGCATCTCCGGACGGTTTTGCAGGACTTGCAGGACTTCATCGACGGGGATCCAGCCGTAGTGCATGGGGTAGGTGAACTCGTCCAGGATAACCACGTCGTGTTTCCCGGCGGCGATGATCTCTTTGCAGTCCTCCCAATGGGCCCTGGCAAGGTCGGCGGTCTGGTCCAGGTCCCGTGAACGCCAGGTGAACCCGTCGCCCATAGCCCGCATTTCGACGCCGATTTTCTTGGCAGCCCTTTGCTCGCCGAAATTAGCGGTGGAGTGTTTTATGAACTGGAGCATGATCACGTTGAGGTCTCGCCCCCAGGACCGGAATAGCACGCCCATGGCGGCGGTGGTCTTGCCTTTGCCGTTGCCCGTATTGACTATTGTCAGGCCCTTGTTGATTCGCGGGCCCTTAACCGATTGTGGTTCTTCTTGTGGTTCTTCCTTTTCGCTGGCGTCAGTGGCGCTCGCATCCGTACTCATTGCGGATAGACCTCCGGAAACTGGTTAGGGACTGGTGACAACATCCGAATGGGGTGAGCAGGCGTCAACGAACCGCTTCGGCAATGATGGGTCACTGCCCAGGTGGATATGGATATACGACGCCCAAACGCTGCCTGCCTGGAAACCGTCTGGGCGGCCATTCTGGTTTACCACCCGGTAAACCGACTCCCGCGGTTCGGGTTCTTGATCGAGGGTTGACCAGTGGAATTCGTGCCCCCTGATGCGCTGCCCCTCCCGAAGCAAGGGGCCATCCGAGAGGGCTTCGACCTCACGGTAACCAAGGGTCAATCTGGCGTTGGACATGGAAGACGCGGCGGGGATAAGCCCGATCATCGGGTAATCTATCCCGTCCTGCCCTGTCAGGTTGCTGCCCAAATACATCAGTCCGCCGCATTCGGCATAAACCGGCACCCCCCGGTTGACCGCGTCGCGTATGGAGGAGTGCATAGACCCGTTGGACGCCAATTCCCGGGCGAAAAGCTCCGGAAAGCCTCCCCCGAGGTAGAGGCCGCCAACTCCCGGGGGCAGGCTCTCATCTTCAATGGGGCTGAAGGGTACAATCTCCGCGCCCCATGCTTCCAGCAAATCCAGGGAGTCCTGGTAGTAGAAGCTAAACGCCTTGTCCTGCGCGACTCCAATACGCGCCCGTTTCGGGACACGTTCGACCGGGTAAACGTTAGGAGTCGCGGGGGATGGGCGGGCGGTGGCGGCAAGGCCCAGGATGGTTTCCAGGTCGATGGTCTCCTCCACTTGGTCTATAAGCGTGTCGTACCACTGGCGGGCCACGGTGCCTTCGACGGTGGGTATGAGACCCAGGTGGCGTTCGGGCTGGACCAATTCCTGGCGGCGAGGAAGGTAGCCCAGGACCGGAAGCCCGGTGGTGGCCTCGATCTGCGGCTGACAAAACTCCATGTGCCTCGGGCCGCCCACGCCGTTCAGTATCACTCCCGCGATTCGGAGGTCCGGGTCGAAACGTTGATACCCGAGGACCTCCGCTGCTACGCTGCGGGCCACCTTGGACGCGTCGGCGATCAACACGACGGGAGCGTCGATCAATTTGGCTAACTCGGCCGTGGAGCCGTCTTCGGTCAGGCTGGAGTGACCGTCGAACACGCCCATCACGCCTTCCACTACACAAACATCGCTGTCGGACCCGGCCCGTTGGAAAAGCTCCTGGACCGTGGGGTGGGGTAAAAGCCATGTATCCAGGTTGCGGGAAGGCACTCCGCAAGCCAACTGGTGGTAGGACGGGTCGATATAGTCCGGTCCAGCCTTGAACGGCTGCACGCGGAGCCCCCGGCGGGTTAGAGCCCCCATAATGCCGGTGGCGATGGTGGTCTTGCCCACCCCGCTTCGAACGCCGGCGATCACGACCGTTGGGGTCAAAACGGAATCTCCTTATCGTCTTAAGAGCGTCTTGGGTTAACCGGCGGTGACGGCCGCATCGCGATTGCCTTCCACTTCTTTACGCTTCTTGTAAGCTTCGATACCGCGGCCTACGGCGTCGTGGGCCGTGGCGGCCACCAGCCAACCCACGATGGTTGGTGAGCCGGCATAATCGAAGTGGATGCCCCTGCCTGAGTGTCCTACGACGGTGGCATCGGTAGAGGTCCCTGTGGCAACGCTGCCGTTCCGGGTGGTGACTCCCGCCTCCAGAAGCGCCAACGTCTTGGCCTCGGTTGCAATGGTCGAAGCCCTGACCAGGGCGCCCGGCGAGAGGTCCGCGTCGACCAATGTTACCAGGTTGATTGTCCCCGGCGAGGGAGCTAATCCCTGGCTCTGAGGGCGCTCTTCACCATGCCCCGAGTCCTTCTGCCGGGGACTGGACGCGTTGGAGACACCGGCGGTTGCCAGAGTCACGCCGGTTACCCCTGCTTCCGACCGGATGCGGACTTGAAGGTCGCGGTGGCGGACTGCTGTAAGCAGCCCGATCAACGGGCCGCAGGATGGCGCGCCGAACCCTCCAGCCCTTTCCCGGATGTACCCTTCCGGGTATGGGATGTCCGCATCTGGTGTCACTTCCAAACTTATCACCCACCTGCTGTCCAGGTACCCTTCTCCCAGAGGCGCGGAAGAGAGAAACGAAAAAGGCCTCTCCAGGCGCAAGACATAATGGTGGTCCCCCCGGTCCAGCCTGGCCCCAAAGACTTCCAGGCCCTCGAGTCCGGGCTGCACCGTGTCAATCTTGCCCGCCATAAAATTACTATCCACTACCCATCGGCCACTAACCACCGGCTACGCCACTGGCAGCGACTCCCCATACTTTTCGATCAGCCCCATGAACAGGTCATGACGCGGCTGATTGGTCTCATCGATATCTGACTTACGCAAATAAACCCGGAGCATGGGCTCCTGGTTTTCGTCGATGAACCACACCGAGTAGCTGGGCAGGCCCTGTTGGTTGGTGGTGTGGAGGAACTTCACTTCCTTCACGTCGTCCATCTGCAGGTGGAGGTGAGTCCCTTCGGAGGCCGAAAACGTGACGATCTTTCCGTCGTCGGTAAACTCAAGGTCCTGTAACATCGTATAGACTTCCGCGGTGGCGCTGGCGTTGGCCAGCATGATCACGACCTCTGCAAAACCCGGTTGGCAGTCGTCGAGGATCTGCCGGACCATGTTGTTCTCTTCCACGTTGTCCTCCTGCGTAAAGGCGATTCCCGGAACGAAAAAGGCCCGGCATCACGGCCGGGCGAATGTTCAGAGAGACCCATACCCTTTTTCCGCGAAGTGTATCAAGTCGGGCCTGGGGCAGGTCTCCTGGCTCCTGGATGCGGAGCCTCCCCTGGCCGTGATTGGGGCATGCCGCACCAGTTACAGTGGCGGGACCGCGCCGGATTTGCACCGGCTTCCCCTTTGAGCCCCATGTTCGGGGCCACCACCAGGCTGAGATCGATTTTGTTAAGGAACCTCCGTGGAACTGTGGACGCACTTTCCACGGTTGCCCGCTATTGTATGCGGGGGAGGGCCCGGCGTCACAAAGTTGGTGGATAAAAGTTTATAAGGTACAGGGAAGTGAGATATGGGAGTGTGTGGATATGGGTGCTGCGGAATCTCTGTTCGAGTGCTTGGAACAGGTGCCGGATCCCAGGAGGGCCAGGGGAGTTCGTCATCCCTTTCAAGCCAGCCTGACCCTGAGACAACCATGGCCCACATCATGTGGTTGCCCGCTATTGTATGCGGGGGAGGGCCCGGCGTCAATCTCTATGGAGTTGAGCGGAACCTCCAAGGAAATCTCATATTGGTGAAAGTACATGAGAGCCGCTATATTTGGAGGCAAGGCTGGTAAGTGAGGGGTGGAGAATGGATAGATCAGTGGGACCAAGGCCCATGATGGAGCACTTCGAGGGACTGGAAGACCCACGGGTGGACCGGGCCGAGCGTCATGAGTTGCTGGATATCATCGTCATCACCATCTGCGCCGTGATCTGCGGCGCGGACAACTGAGTTGAAATTGAGGAATTCGGCAATGCCAAGCGGGAGTGGCTTAGCCGGTTCCTAGGGTTGCCCAACGGCATCCCGTCTCACGACACCTTCGGGCGAGTGTTCGGCTGTCTGGACCCAGAGCAATTCGGGGCCTGCTTCATGAACTGGGTTAAATCCATTGCCGAACTGACCCAGGGACAGGTGGTGGGGGTATACGGCAAGACCCTGAGGGGGGATGTCATGACCGGGGCCAAGGGCGTCCGGCACTGCATCTGGTGAGCGCCTGGGCGTCTCAGAACCACATGGTACTGAGTCAAACGCGGACGGCGGCCCACTCCAACGAAATCACGGCAATACCCAAACTGCTTTCCATCCTGGAGTTGCCTGGAGTTGGCTCGAGTTGCCTGGATGCATCATCACCATCGACGCGATGGGGTGCCAGAAGGATATCGCCCAGGAGATCGTGGATGGGGGCTACGACTACCTGCTAGCAATCAAGTCCAATCAGGGGGAGCTGTACGGATACATCAAGGAGGTGTTCGAGTGCTCCGCAAGGGAAGGAACCCTTGAAACCCTGGAGGTGGAATCAGACCACCATAAACAGGTGGACAAGGACCATGGAAGGCTGGAAAGCAGAGAGTGCTGGGTAAGAACCGACCCAGCCGAACTGGACTATGTGGACCCCCAAGGTCAGTGGCCAGGTCTGACGGGAGTGGCCAAGCTCAGCTACCGGCGCGGCCCAGGTGAGACAGCCCAGACTGACACCCGGTACTATATCTGCAGCTACCAGGCCACGGCGGCATCCCTACCACAGGCCGGCTGGGACCATTGGGGCATCGAGAACAGCCTGCATTGGGTCCTGGACGTGGCCTTCGATGAAGACCGCTGCCGGGTCAGGACCGGCCACGCTGACCAGAACTTGGCGGTGGCCAGACACTGCGCCCTGAACCTGCTCAAACAGGAGCGCACCGCAAAAGTGGGCATCAAAGCCAAACGCAAAAAGGCCGGTTGAGACTATCCCTATCTACTCAAAGTCTTGCCCGCCTAATGTGCGATTGCCCTGCCTCCTGAGCGTAGATCCGTTCCACCCGCTTGTGATTGACCGCTCCCAACTCCCGCGGTACCAGCGCGGTTAGCCGGGGACTCCCGAATTGGGGCCGGAGACGGGCCAACTCTCGGATCAGACGCCGCACCACCGGTTCATCAGCAGCGCTCTTACCCTGGTACCGGTACGTCCCGCGTCCGATGTCCCCTTGGGAACAGGCCCCCCGTTCGCTTACTCCCACCGTTCTCATCGCGTCCACCGCCTCCCTCCGATGTGGCCGATGGGGACGCGTCAGTCCTTTTTGATAGGGCGGTCCGCAGTCCCAGAATGTCCAGCTCTTTATCCGCCACCAGTTGCTTCAGCCGCCGGTTCTTTTCCTCTAGGGCTCTTAGCCGCTTGGCCTCGGAGACTTCCAGGCCCCCGTGCTTGGACTTCCACCGGTAATACGTAGCCTCGGAGATGCCCTGCTGCCGGCACAGGTCGGTGACCTTCAGCCCACTTTCCGCCTCCTTGAGTACCCGGATGATCTGTTCCTCGGTGAATCTCTTGACTTTCATTTCCAGTCCTCCGTCCTCTTCGCTTCTACCGGAGAACTCTCATTGCAACTGGTATAGTTTTTGGGGAAAATGTCACTGCGGGCATCTGCCCTCTCGAAGCTCAGTCACGGGTCACCATCATCACAACCTCCACCATTTTCTGCCCGAGAGGGCGCCTGGCATGGAGCGGGAGGCGGAGTTGGTCGGCGGCGGTTGAGATGCAAGAAGTGCGGCTAGAGCAGCGGCTCCGCCCAACCGACTCATATGTACTGAACGAGTACACTGATTTGACAATGATGTTAGCCGGTGATATTCTTTAGCTACCTAATAGTCAGGCGTCTAAATAACCATTGGCGGAGACGTTGAGTAGGATGTCGATACAGGGCACCACCGGGTACGCGTTGGCCCAAGCCTGCAAGCTTCATCGTCAGCGGGCCGAGGCGCTGTTGATTGAGATCGGGCTGCATGTGGGCCAGGAGATGCTGCTGTGCGGCCTATGGGAAAAGGAAGGCATGACCCAGACTGAGCTGGCCGAATTCGTGATGATACAGCCCGCAACCGTTACGAACATGCTCCAACGCATGGAGCGAGCGGGGATTGTCGAACGCAGGCCGGATACGGATGACCAGCGCGTCTCCCGCGTCTACGTGACCAAGAAGGGCCGCGACCTGGAGGAGGCGGTAGAGGAGCAGTGGAGCAAGCTGGAGCAGGAGTCCTTCGCCGGGTTCAGCACCGAGGAGCGTGTGCTGCTCCGCCATCTGCTTCTACAGGTCCATCGGAACCTGGCTGGCAAATAGGGCCGCAATTTTTTCCGGTGATACTTAGGTGACTAACGATATGAATGCTCACCAATCGGCCCCAAGCCAGGTCTGAGAAAGGAGGGACCATGATAGTGCGCCACAGGTTTTGAAGGGGGTCCTCACTGAATCCGGCCCCTTACGCTGGCCTCAATCGCCCAAGATAATACCGAAGATAAGGAGAAGGAATGACCGCTCAGAAAACTAGAGACCCCAAGACCGACCATCTGCTCACATCGGAGAATGCGGCGCTGGTTCTGATCGACTATCAGCCCCAACTGGTTCACGGCACAAGGTCCATCGATCGGGAAGTGCTGATCAACAACGTCGTGGCCGTCGCCAAGGTGGCCAAGATGTTCGAACTGCCGATTGTCCTCTCGACGATAGGGGTCAACGCCGGATACCAGGAAGACACGGTGGAGGAGCTTCGAGCCGTTTTGTCCGGCGTTGAGACCATCGACCGCACGGCGGTGAACGCCTGGGAGCAGGATGAGTTCCGCGCGGCCGTTGAGGCGATAGGCCGTCGCAAGCTCATCATCGGCGGCCTCTGGACGGAAGTGTGCCTGGTGTTCCCGGCCCTGGACCTCCTCAAGGAAGGATACGAGGTCTACGCCCTCTCTGACGCATCGGGAGGGACCAGCGCCGACGCCCACGAGCGTGGGATGCAGCGGGTCATTCAGGCCGGGGCTACCCCGGTCACCTGGGAGGCCGTAATGGCCGAGATGGGTCGCCTCCACAAGGGAGACTACGTTGGCCGCTTTATCGAGATCATGAACGAGCATTTGCCCAGGAGCGCGTAAACTGGTCTTACCTTCGAGACACAGCTGCCCGCGGATGGCGGCTTGGCATCCCAGCATCGTGGATGTTCTTCCTCATCTGAGATGCCAAGTCCGCCATCTTCCCAGGCAACCCTCAGGCGCCACTCGCTCGTTGGGATGCTTTGGGCTTGGGAACGCGCTGGCAGCGGGAGGTAATCATGGATGACAAAGGCTCAGGATCAAGCCGGGGGGAGAAACACGCGGCGGGACAGGCGACGAAAGGTGTGCTATTGACAGTTTGCGTCGCCCTGTTCTTCGTGGTGCTCAACGCCTCAGCGGTGGGGGTGGTTCTGCCAGAGATCGCCGCCGACCTGTCGGTTGATACGGGACAGGTTGGTTGGCTCATGACCGGGTTCCTCCTGGTCTATGGGATAGCCATCCCTCTGTACGGCCGTCTGGCCGATCGATATGGCGCTCGCCCGCTCTTTCTGCTCGGCGTGGCCGTGTTCTCAGCCGGCTCCCTCATGTCCGCGCTGGCGCCGACTTTTACGTTGTTGCTGGCGGCAAGGATTGTCCAGGCGATTGGGGGTGCGGCGGTCCCCGGCTTGGGTATGACGCTTGCCAGCCGAGCCTATGGTGCAGAGTCGCGGGGGGTGGTCCTCGGCGTGATAGCCGCAACCATCGGCCTCGCCGGGGCCATCGGGCCGCTTCTGGGAGGAGCTCTCTCTCAGGCGTTTGGATGGCAATCGATTTTTGTCCTCAACGCGGCCGCCTCGATCACGATCCCTGTCGGAATGAGGATCCTGCCCGGGGATGAATACCGGACCGGGGGCAGTCTCGACCTGGTTGGAGGGGCGGCGCTAGGACTCCTGGTAGGGGGAGTGGTACTCATTCCAACGGAGGGCGCCCGTTCGGGTTGGTCATCGCCACTGGTCCTGTTGGGGGCGGCTATGGCATCTGTCGGACTGATTGGCCTCTCAGCCCGTCAAATGACCGCTCGGTCACCCTTCATCCCCAGGGAGTTTCTCCGAAGCTCCCGCTACGTCGGACTCGTGTGGATGAGCTTTTCGGTCATGGCCGCCAACGTTGCGGTCCTCATCGGTTTGCCGATTCTCCTTGTCTCTTCTCACGAGCTGTCGTCCTTGGAAGTGGGTCTGACCATGCTTCCCGGAGCGATTTCCACCTCGGTGTTCGGTGTCCTGGCAGGTCGGATCACCGACCGAAACGGGGCGCGACTGCCGACCTGGACCGGGGCACCCCTGATGCTGCTGGCGGTGCTAGGGCTCTCAACGTATGCCGGTTCGTCGGTGTGGCTGATCGCCGCCTTCGCTGGGATGCTCGGAGCCGGGTTTGGATTGGTGAACACGCCTCTGGCGGCGACGGTATCGCAAGTAGTGCGCAGCCAGGTGCTGGCTTCGGCCCTGAGCATCAATTCGATGCTGTTCTTTTTGGGAGGAAGTCTGGGAGCCGCCACGGTCATGGCTGTAGCTGCCTCGAGAGAAGAAGGAGACGGGAGTCTGTTGAACCCTTTGCACACGGGCGCAGGGGCCGCCTTCAGCGATGCCTTCCTGCTACTGGCTATCCCCGTGCTTCTGGTCATAGCTCTGTCTGCGGCTCTCCCTCGCCCCTCCGTGCAATCCACCACGGGGACCCCCGTTTCGGTCCGGCCTGAGACGCAGGCCGCCACCAGTTGGGTGGCCACTTGTTCGGTTCCCTGGACGTCGGAGTGTGTGGAGAGCGTTGGGGCTGCCGCAGCATCGGGGAGCCATGCCTAGGGCGCAAGAGCCACAACCGACGACTGCTAATTACCCGATAAAGCATCAGCGGAAAGCTTGGAGGGGAATAGATGGATTACGGAGGGGTCAACCTGGTCGGCCTGGGTGGCTCGTTTAAGAATACGCTGGACCAGCTTCAGCTCCTCTCCGACCGCGACCCGGCGTATCTGGCAAACAAGTTGGTAGGGCTTGTCAGCACGGCGGGCGGGGTGCGGGGGCTTCAGGCCGTGAACACGATGGAGTTCGTCGTAAGAGCCCTCCGTGGATGGGCCGTACCGCTGATGATACCGGTCCCTCGGGCGTGGCAGGCCTTCGACGGCCAGGGGAGAGCCCTCGATCTGGGTGTGGGCAAACAGCTCCGAGAGTTGGGCGCGGAAGTGACCAAGGCCTCGCGCCGGTTCAGGTCCCATGGGTTCTGGGACTATTCGAGCCCTAAGACTTCTAGGAGGTTGTCCGAAGAATACGTAGTTTATTTTGCAGTTTGGCCGATGTTAGTTGGCGACGGCTATTCTTGCCGGTGTCAGGCGCGAATGGCCTGACAGTCTCCCGAGAATTGAGGCGCTCACAGTCCCGGGCGACTCGTTGATGTTTCGGGTGGGGCCGCTGCCCAGCGCTTTACCAGCCAGCCTGCCCCCGAAGCGGAACAGGTTCAGCAGGTTGTGCCCAGCGCAGATGAGCAGCCACTCCCGGTTGACCTTTTCCAGGCTCCGTAGCGGGAACTGCCGGAATCCCCGCCCTTGCTTGATCTGGCCGAACACCGGCTCCACCGTCTCCATGCGCAGGGCGTAACGCTGCCGCCCCCGTTTCGTCCGCAACTTCCGCCGCATCGGCTGCGGCGCGGATACGGCGGCTGATCTGGTCGGGTGACAGGCCGAATACCGGGTCCCCAGGCCGGGCATCGTCAGGCTGGATCGCCCGCAGCGCCCTCATGGCCGCCCGGCTAAGGTATGCGGCGGCCCGGCCTCCCGTCCTGTCAGTTTGGGAATGCCGGATTGCCAGAAGCCCGCTGCCGTCGGCCGCCCACTGGATGTCCGACCAGGTTACCGCCGCGGCCAACGACCGCCCCATCACCCCATCCCGCATCACCGAGATCAAGGCGATGTCGACCCGCCCCCTGGCCTGGGCCTGGGCCTGCGATTCACACCTGCCGCTGGGCCCTATTCTGGGAGTCGTGGCCGTGGCCTTGACCTGGTCCAACTCTCTGGCGGTAATGCCCGTAACCTGACGCTGGGGCCGGGCGCTTGCGCGGGCGGACCCGGAGAGGAGCCCCTTGACCCCTGCGTCCGTGGTTGGGTCGGGATGGCCCGCGTCCCGATGGCCCGCCGAGATCGCCGCCCGCGCGGTACGGACCGTGGAGACCTTCGCTCCGGCGCGCAACCGGTATGACAAGTAGCCCGCGACGTTCTTCGGGTCTGCGGGAAGGGGGTCGAAACCCATTCCCTCAGCCCACTCAGTCCACTTACTCCACTGGCTGGTGTACACCCGGCGAGTCGCTGGAGTCCGGTCGAAGACAAAGACATCGCCGCTCTGCTCAGGGTCGGTGTTGGCTAACTGTGTTGACATAACGCTACTGTTTCAGCTACCCGATGTCTGATAATTGCTGTTATCATGCACTTTTTCGACGCAAACTAATAACTATTGCGCCGATAATAGCATAGAGAGTACGATTCACGCAACCATAAATTTGGCTGGTTGGGAGAGACGTAACACCGGGGTAGCCCGTTAACTGCGGCAGAACCCGTTCGGTGGAGCTGTCGTGACCCGCCAATAAGGACCGGGACGGCGCCTGGGAGTCATCTGCCGGGCGCAGACCGGTGAGAACGGGGAAAGACCATGCCAGGCAACATCGAAGAGGACTCGGCACAGCTTGACCTTTGGGGCGGCCCAGGACCCCAGACCAACCCTATCCCGCTCGAAGAGGACCGGGGCAGGTTGCCCTCGGGCCACCACCCGACGAACCATTCGACCAGGTCGGCAGTGTTTGGGAGTCAGACCTTCCCCCCGAGGTAGCCGCGGCGGCAAAGAAGATTCTGCCCAGGGACCGAGACCGGCGGCGGTGCGTCGAAGAGCTGGAGTCCACCGCCGCCAACAGGGGGCTCACGTACCGGCAGGTGTTGGAGGCCTACGCCGAATGTGTATCGGGCCTGGCGGAGTCCGCGGAAAGCGGCCCCCAGGCCGGTCCAAAAGGCGGCCTCGTCCCCCCTGAAGCGATTATCGAGCGGATGCGGCAAGCTCTGGACGCCCTGGAGCGCCACTATCCCCTCGACTGCCGCATCGAACACGCGCCGGGCGACGACGTTACAATCACCAGCCCCGAGGACGTGGCGGAATACTTCCGCCCGGCCATAGCTCACCTGCCCCAGGAACAACTGCGCGTTCTCTGGCTTGATACCCGGAACCAGGTAATCGGGCAACACATGGCGCATCAAGGCGACAACAAATCCTCGATGGTCCGCGCCGCCGATGTCTTCCGTCAACCGATGGCCGCCGGCGCGTCCTCGGTAATCCTCGCCCACAACCACCCGTCAGGAAACTCTGGGCCAAGCCCCGAGGACATCAAGATCACCAAGGAGTTGAAACAGGTCGCGGACCAGCTTGGGATTGAGTTGCTAGACCATGTGGTTATCGGGAGGAGCGGCCATGGGGACTATACGAGCCTTAACGAACGAGACCTGTTGCAAACTCGCAAGGTCAAGGAGCGGAGAGCCGATATTCGAGCACCCTCCGGGGCCGCGCCTCCTGGGGATTCAGATGGACCTCCCGGGATCCACGAAAATGTAACTCGAGAGCGGGAACAGGCCGGGGCGCCGGCTAAACGCCTGCAAAAGCCCGACTCTAGCCGAGGCAGTGTCAAGCCCCTGTGCTCCGCTGCCGAAGAGAACAACCGCCAGGCCGCCAGGACCAGGAGACCGGCCCCGATCCGTACATCTCCAAACCAGGGTCATACGCGGGTCAGGCCCACCCCCAGAGTCCCGGCAGCCGCAAAGTCCGGGCGGCCGGGTCATCCGATGGCCGGTCACCCGTTGGCGCTGCTGGGGCGGCGCAAGCACGGGGTCCGGTAGTGCCCGCCATCGCCGTCAACCGCGGCATGATCAACGAGGCCCGGCTGGTCCTGTCGTCGCCCGTCCGCTCTTCAGGACCCGGACCGGCATACGGCCCGCCCCAGCCGCCTTTGGAGGAGTTGCACGGCACGACCATTACGCCGGAGATCGTGGGTGATATGGACTCCAACACCTTCGGCGACGACGACTACACGGTGGACCAGCGGGTGAAGGCGGCCAGGTGGTTGATGGCCGCCTACGAGTTAAACCGCCGCCGTCCCCACTACCCCCGGGTATGGTATCCCCCCTGGTTGTACCTCCTCAGCGGAAAGATGGGCGGCGGCAAAACCCTCATCGGCACGAACCTCGCGGTCATATTTGCGATCTGCGGCTGGCCTACCTACTCATCCGCGGCCTTCTTGTTTGGGAAACGGTTCGACGAGGCCCAGGTCTTCGCCTTCCCGAATTTCGTCACGCCGGGTTGCTTCCTGTTCCTGGACGAGTTGCACTCGATTTACGGGCGTTACCAGGGCAGCGCCACCAGAAACCAGACCATGGCCCAGGCCACAGCGTCGTTCCGGAAGCAGCGGATCACCTGTTTCGGGACCACCGCCAGGGAATGGCTCGTCGGCGGAGACCTGAAGGCCTCAGTCCTGGGCCTCGGCTACCCCTACCAGTCCAGACCCGCCGGACCCCGCACCGCGCCACCCTGGGCGTACCGGGCAATCCGGTGGTATTACCCCGAACCGTGGGGTGGCAAGGAGCTGCGGGAGAGCTTCGGCGAGGGGAACCAAATGGAGTGCAAACGCGGCACCGAATACCCCCATTCCTACGACCTGACGCGGGCGGGCGCCCACTTCAACTCCTGGGAGAAGATCAAGCTCGACTTCGGCGGCGGCATGAGCGCCGACCAGTTCCGGGCGCAGATGAATGGCGGAGAAGTGGACCTGGGCCAACCGCTCCCCAACCCCGAGTTCATCGGCCTGACCATCCTCTCCTGGTACGAAGACGGCCGGTTCGACCACGTCTTGGAGGCCTATAACGACGCCCTGACCAGGAACCGGGCCGTGGACCGTGGGCCGGTGCTGGTCCAGTTCACGACGCTGGTCGAGATGTTCGAGCGCCAGGGCAACAAGGTCAGCGTGGATTCGGTCAAGAAGGGTCTGAGCCAGGTGGGGTGTCCTCACAGCCAGCGGGCGGTCAATATCGCGGCCTTGGCCCCAATCATGGGAGCAAGCCCGCGACAGCCGCACCATCGACAGGGAGTTTGCCTATGGCGATGACCCGGACCCATTAGTCGACGTGCAAATCGGGGCCAAAGCCCCTCGAAAAAGGAGAATCGACATGAACAGCGTGTTTGGCGGGAAACTTACCGGGGGGATTTTCGCCATCATTGGCGCGATCATCGCGGTCATCATGGTCGGACTCATGGCCGCCCCCTTCGGGACATTGGTAGCCTATTTCGACCCAGCCGCGCAGGACGCAAGCGACGGCTCCAGGTTCGTCCGTGTCTACGTGGGAATCAGCGGTGATGATGACCCGAGCGGCCATGAGATCAACACGGACACCAACGTCGCGGGCGGCTCCGGTTGGAAGCTGGCCGAAGGGACCAGCGACGCGGCGAAATTCGAGATTGTGGCCGCGGACTCCACCGAAGTAGGGTTCACCGCGACCCAAGACCTGTCGGCCAAAAACTTCTACAACGAACAGGGAAAGCCCGTGACCGTCACCGGCACGTTGGCGGCCAGCGTGGGAACCGGCACACTGGGGAGTTCTTGGAAGTGGAAGTCACCGCCCCAGGCCTTCTCCCAGCTCAATTTCCGAAACTCTATCCTGGTGACGCTACTGGCCTTGGTCGCCACCATCGGACTCATTATGAAGACCAAGAACGCCTACGACGCCTTTCAGCGTGGAGGCAAGTCTAATTTGGCTCCGGTGGTGCTGCGTGAAGTCGGGACCCTGGTCCTGGCCGTGGTGGGGGTTTACATGGCACCCACACTGTTGAACATCCTGGCCAATACCGCTTACGTATACACGTCCGGCCAATTCGACTTCAGCTTCGTCTCGACCATCCTTAAAATCGTATTTGCCGTGGTGCCCACGATGCTCATCGTGGGGATCATGGGGCTGGTGTCCGGGGCCCAGGTCCAGGACACGTCCCTCAAGGCGGCGGGCCGCGTCATGCCTCGTTTCGGCCGCCGCCGCGCTCCCGCCTACTCCGCCGGAATGTAAAGACCTGCCGCAAACAACGCTCTAACGAGATCCCGGCTGCGGCGGTCCCATCCGGATCACGGCGCCGCAGCCAGAAAGTGAAAAGATGTGAGATCGCCAAGAAAACCCGAATCGAAGGCCAGTTCCAGGAGCCGGACGGCTAATGGGCGGCCCAAGATCAGTGTGCGGAACACCAACACGGTGATGACTGGCAAAAGTGAGCGCCAGGTGAGGGAAAAGTTCACCCCTACAGGTCAAGGCCGTAAGAAGACCGGTTTCACCATCACCAAAAAGACCTCTCCGGCCCGGGCCGGTTCCCAGACTGGACCTCCCACCCCTCGGACAAGACGAAGGTAGCCCGGGCCCCTGGCAAGCGGACGCAGGTTGGGAGGGGCGGCAAGCGCACGACGTACTACGAGTACCGGCGGAACCGCTCGGACGCAGATAAGCGGAAGCGCAGGTGAACCGCTGACCGGACCGGCGCTGGCCGTCAGGACAAATAGGCGGAACGACGCCCTCGGTGGTCTGATTGGGGTTTTGCTCTCTTGGTGGAATATCCCCAGCGGCCACAGGGGACGTCATTAGGACTGTAACACCCTCGAACAGAAGACCTCCGGCGAGCAGGTGATATTCGCCCTCCGAAAGTAGAGTGGCGGCCAGTGGACAGGTCCCGGCAGCGAACGTGTAGGGGAGCAATGACTTCAACAACTTCTCAACGGAGGTTGGCGGCCAGACTTACAGCGCGAATGCGAACAGCCCTACGACTGGTCCGTGTGCCGGGGGTCATGTTTATGATAATTGCCGCCACCGTGGGGTTCGTAAGCTTCCTCCCTGAAGTAGCTCATAGATTCGAACAGCTTAATATCGAAACCGAAGACCATTGCCGTTTCTACGACAGGGCGTTTCTCGACGTCAACTCAGTCCGGAATCACGGCGGTACTTAGTACTACAGTCGCACATATTGGCTAAGGTGTCGGAGACGGCGCTTATAGTGGCAGTGGCGGGCCCTGGCTTGATGGCGCCGCCTCCATCGGGACCACGCCAGCGCCGATTTGTTCAAAGGCATTGGCCGCCAGATCAACCGGTACAGCAGTCGGCGTACCTCGGGAACCGTCAGCGGTATCAGGGCTTCATCCCACTCCGGTTCTCCCCCTTTTTACCGTAGAAGCATGCGTTGGCCTGTTGCCGGATCACTGCCAGGTAGGCGTGGGCCAGCATGGCCAGGGTGATGTGCCGGTGCCAGCCCTCCCATTTCCGCACTTCATACTGGTCCAGCCCAACCTGTCCTTTGGCCTCCTCAAAGCACTCTAAGGTGGTCCACCGGGTCCCCGCCACCTGAACCAGGTCCTCCAGGGTTGTGTCCGCTGGACCGAAGCAGACGTAGTAGGCCAACTCTTCAGGCTGGGCAATGCTGCGGCGGGCCAAAAGCCAGTACCCCCTGCCAGGTTCCCTCAAGGGCCGTATCCCCACCCTGGTCCAGTCGTAGACCCGGGGACCTTTGGCTCCGTTGCCAGCGCCGCACCTACTCCAGCGGGTTTCTTCCACTCCGGACGCTAGTTGGTCCGCCCTCACCTGCCGTGGCCCTTTATCCGTCAGGACCCACAGCTTCTCGTTGCTCTTGATGGCCAGTACATGGGGTATTCCCCTCTCTTCCAGTCACAGCCGCAGATTGCGATCACTGCCGTAGACCTCGTCTCCAGCGACCCAGCGGAAGGGAACTCCCGCTTCCACCGCTCGCTCCAGCGTCTCCCGGGCCAGTTGCGGCTTGGTCCGGAAGGCCACCTCCTCGGGCACTGCAGCCTCCCGCCGTCGTTCTGCATCATCGGCCCACACTTGGGGCAGGTACAGTTCCCGGTCCAGCAGGACCCTGCCATGGGTTGTGGCATAGGTCAGAAAAACTCCTATCTGGCAATTTTCGATCCGCCCCGCCGTCCCACTGTATTGGCGCTGTACCCTCACCGACTTGGTCCCCTTCTTCAGGAACCCAGTCTCGTCCACCACCAGCACGCCATCAGTTTCACCTAAATGCTCCACAACGTAGTCCCGCAGGTCGTCGCGTACCAGGTCGGCATCCCAGCTATAGGTGGACAGCAACCGCTGCACCCCGTCGGGCGTGGCGTCGCCCGCCTGCTCCGCCAGTTGCCACCTGTTCTTGCGCTCTACCGGAGAAAGGAGTCCCTTCAGATACTCCAACGCCCGCCGGCGAGGTTCCGAACGGTGAAATCGTCCGGCTATGCACCCATGAACTCCCTCAATGCCCCTGGCCCACCGCGCCACTTCCAACACTTCGTCCCTGTCCGTTGCCACCACCTCACCTCACTCACTTCCTGAAGTAGCTTCATTCTACTAAGAACTATCTGCGGCTGTAATACTAAGTATGCCGCCACTAACGACGCGGGCCAATGCAGATTCGAGGGAGCGCCGCCAGGCTGGGTCTACGTCCAAGGTCACCTCTTGATGGATATCGGCGTAGGTGGGATAGCCACAGGCAGCAAGTGGGAGATTGTAGAACCGAAGTCCAGCGTACTCAGGGGCAGCCTGGCCGTCTGCTTATTATCGAGTGCCTTTATTTTCTCGGCCATGTTTGTCTATACGTTATCGCGGGTATCGGTCTATTTCGAGCCCAGGTTAAGGCCACCCGCGGTCGGTACGTCGTAAATCGACTACCGGCAGTGCAAGGAGGGGTTTACTCCGTGGTTAAGCAGCTAATGCCCAACCCCATAGTCGAGCGCCTGGTCCAAGCGTGGGAACCAACAGTCGCCTTAAGCTGGGCACCAATACCCGTACAGGTGTCCGGTGATAGTCAGGGCGGCCCTCTGCTAGGATATGCGGCCCAGGGGCAGAGAGACCCCGACTACCGTCTGTCGGCGCGGCCTGGCCTGTTGGACGCCAGCTCTTGGGAGATCAGGGGCAGCGTCATTCTCTCCCGATGCGTGTATGAGATGGCCGTGCGAGAACTGTTCCCATCCCTGTACGTAGCCAAGGTCGTGGCGGAACACTGGCTGCTCCGGGTGATCCAGGGCAGGTGCGTTCCGACCGAAGTTAGAGTCTTTGATCTCTCACGCGGGGCATGGCGCGAATGGAAGCCGCCTGGGCGTAGCTGGCGGAGCTTCTTCAAGAGATGGGGACGGGAACTATAAAACGAGACAGGGCGCGCAGTGTTGTAGGTTGTACCGCTGGCGTAGAACGAAGGAGAAGCATTGATGCGCATCATGCGGCGAGTGGTCCCGTCCTGGTATAAGCAGCCCCCTGACCCCGATTCCCTGGTCCAGAAGATCGCCGCGAGGCGGTGGGAGTCCGGGGTAATGTTTCTTGCAGTCTTGGCTATGTGTTTAACGGCCATCGCGGGTATCAAGATGTCTCTTTCGTCGAGAGAGGTCCTGGACAGCGGCCTATTTCTGTTGATCGTCGGGGCAGCGTTGGGTATCTTGTTCGGATACTTCGCCGCGCATTTCGAGCTGGGAGCCATCTGCCGCCGTTCATTGGACTCCCTCAAAGAAGGGTCGAACCCTCCGTTGGAAGAGAGGCCATTCGAACCCCTTGACTCCCGGCCGTAGGGAGTCCAGGCCGTACGGTCAGGCGCATCCTAGCGGACGCCTGGCCCTATGTCCGACTTACTCACCACTTGAAGTCAACGCCCCGTTGAATCTCCAGACTGCGGTTTGAACCGTGCGCCGGGGCCGGGAGCGATGTAGGCCCGGTCCGCTATGCGGGCGGTCACCTCACGCCCAGGTCAACCGCCTGCTGTATCTCCAGGGACCGCTTAGCCGATAGGGTCTTCATGTATCTGAGGGTCATCCGGGCGCTGGAGTGCCTTAGCTGGTCCTGGACCGACTTCGGATTTCCTGACGCCTCCAGCCGGGCGATGGCTCCGGAGTGGCGCAGCACATGGACGGCCCCCACTCCGTCGGGGATGACCACACCGGCATCCTCGGCGGCGGCGGTGATGATCTGGTGGACCCGGCCCCTGGTGATGGGGAACAGTGGCCGCTCCGGGGGGATGCCCTCCTGGTAGGCGAACTGGTGCAGCTGGGCCACCAGGGACGAGCTCAGGGCCACCTGGCCCCGCTTCCCGCCCTTGCCGAGCACCTGAACGGCCCAGCCGCCTTCTGTCCGCATGAGGTCCTGGGGGCGCAGACGCAGGGACTCCGAGACCCTGAGCGCCCCGTCGAAGATGGTGGCGATGAGCAGGGCGTTTCGCTCCCCGGTCCTTACGGAGAACCGGGCGGCCTCGATGATCCGTTGGACGGCGGAGGCGTCCAGGTGGGGCACCGTCCCGGCGGAAAGGTCCTGGCCTTCGCGGACGGCGGGCAGGTCGCGGCGGGCCAGGGTCATGGGTGCGTCTCCACCTAACAGTTGGGCGCAATTGTATAGGTCCGCGTGCAGTTCGCGCCAGCGGCGGCTTTCAGTTCTCGCCTGGGCGGGGCCGTGGTGGGGGCCGCCTGGGGGTTGAAGTTATACAAAAGGGTCTCTTTTGTATGGGCTGTTTATGTATCCTGGATAGGCGGTCACAAGCACTGCGGCGCAGCGACCGCCATCGTAACTGACAGGGGAATGATAAGGCACTCTCGGTTGAGAGCGAAGCCGAGAGGCCGCAGAACTATCCAGAACTCCGGAATTCGAGGGGACGAGCCTCGGCATCAAGGGCGGTTGTTGTGAGAATGTTCTGATAGATAGAAAAACTGTAGGCAACGAATCTCGGGATAGGCGGGAATCGTAGGGATATATGGCCCGCGACCTAGGCAAGTACTTGCCTGAATAGGAGGGTTTTAAAATATTGGCTCGCGTTGTCGCTCTGATTTCGCTAATCACCCTGGTCACCGTTTCGTGCACCGGGCCCGAAGGGCCGCAAGGCGAGCAAGGGCTCATAGGCCTTCAAGGCGTACCGGGGAGCCAAGGCCCGCAAGGTGAGCGAGGCATCCAGGGGCCGCCCGGTCCCGCAGGCCCTCAGGGTCCCGCGGGACCACAGGGTCCACAAGGTCCGCAAGGTGAAAAAGGACGTGAAGGCCTTCAAGGTGCGCCTGGTGTCGAAGGACCCCAAGGCCCCCAGGGAGAACCAGGCCCTCAAGGCCAATCTGGCCTCGAGCCCGCCCGATTGTCGAAAATGGTACGCGAGAGCGTAGTCTGCATTACCATTCAAGACCGCGCTGGGACAGAGTACGGGTGTACAACAGGGTTCTATGTCAATCAGATAGGGACAGTCCTTACATCTGCTTATGTTGTGGAGGATGTACGGAGTATCCGTGTGATTAATGACTCGGGTCGCAACTTGGCTTATAGAGTCAGTCGACAACTGGACCACTTGCAGGCTGTCCTTTTGGTGCCATCTTCAGGGCGAGTGCAGAGCCAAGCGGTTTCTATTGCCCAATCTGCGGCTCAGGGAGAGCCTGTGGTGATCATAGGATATCCTGAGAATCTAGTCCAGGATAGTCTGGTAGGAGTCATGCCTGGATATCTAGTCGCAACTGGACAGTGGGGCACTGGGGTACGAGCTCTTCACTACCATGTCCTTGAAACCATTATCAGGCCCGGGATGAGCGGTAGCCCGGTGATTAACGGCACTGGCGATGTTATCGGCTTCATTGAACTCGGAGACCCAGACGGCGGTGGTTTTTCATACGCAGTGGACATCACTGGCGAAAGTTTCCCCTGAGCGACTTCCAAGCTACCTAGAGGACGGTTTTGCATAGGTCGCTCAACAGGGGGTCACGGTAGGTGGTATCGCGGGTTGGCGATACCGCTTCATAGGATCAGATCTGCCCTAAGCGACCTCTGGCTAGCTCATCGCCTCAACTTCACCATCTGCTCCCAAACTCCGGAATGACTCACGTCTGGGAACCCCTTATCCAGGGGTTCCCGAAGGAGCTGCGGAACCATTCCTCTTTCCAAACATCTCCACCTAGACCCACGAGTACACACTGCAGAGGAAGGCGCTAGCGGTATTGGTCATGATGTCCAGCAACTCGCGCCGTTCACTGCGCTCTATCCCGGCGTCCTGCAAGTCCCGAAAGTGGTCCATCACGGATGCCCTTCTCCAGCATCCCCACCGCATTATTGTCCATACCAAACTTTGACCGCACCCCCAGTCTTTCATTCAAGACGCGATTGACCTGTAGCAACTCCCAAATGTAGCCTCCCGGATCAAGTCCCCGCGAATTGGGGTCCGCACAACGCCGAGAGTCCTTCTATGACCTTTTCTTGTTCGCCCAAATAGAGCACGATCAGACGATCGCAGCGAAAAAAGTGCGGCCGGTTAACCCATAAGATTGTGCCATGTACCACTTGGTCATCCTGAATTATTCGGGCGGCATGGTCGCTTGCCGCTTTCGCACTAGGGTACCGGTGGATATATAATCTCCCCTCTGATTGCACCGTTGCCGGATCCATCCGGTAGGCTTCACCAGGCGCGGAGTACAATAATTCAGCGCGGCTCGTACCACCTGTCGGCGCTAGCTCAATCCCAAGCGCAGCTAAGGCCGCCAATATGGTTGCTGAATTAGTACCGACATGGTCCGCAGGATTATCTTGAACTGGGCCTATCGGACCGTTAGTGGAATTGTCGTGATTCCCCATGCACGACACAACCGCGCCGACTACACACAGAGTCATTGCGGCAACAACTGGGACTGAGGTGGACAAGCCGGCGAAATCGCAGGACCGGAGCCGGAATCGGCGGTCTATTAAGCTGGACAAAATCAATATCCTTCGTGTTGCGGTCCAATTTGTCGATGAAGGCAGATCTTCAGGGTGATCCGGTCGGGAGTCCACATGCGGCAATGGGCTCCTGCACCCGTTGCCAAAGGGCTCTGGTTTATTCCTGCTCTTCTATAGGATTGGGATTATCGGAACATAGATCGGGCGTCGTGCTGGGATCCAGCGGATGTGCTATCTCGACATGACGGCTCAGTCAATGCAAGGTCTCCCTACGACCGCGCAGGGAAACCTATAGCATAACTAGGTTTATGCGATCCCGAAAGGACCATCCGTCCGTACCCCTTACCGAGCCAGCGGCCGGTAGCAGCCGCACTCCGGTGGCCGCATCCTGAATGCCGGGTCTCGCCTGGAATCAACCCTCACCCTGATAATTCTTCCGCCTCACCGTTCCCTTTAGGGTTGATTTCCACCCGGACCAGGAATGAAGACACACCCGTCGGCGAGTGTCTACAAACCACCTGTTTGATTGCCACTTCTGCTGTCAGCGGAAAGAACGTAGGCGTAGTCCCGCCGGTTGCGGAAATCTTGATGTAATCCGCCCCTTCCTTGATCAGTTGCCGCACTTTACCCGTAGCCTCAAAACCAAAGTACCCCATATGGCCCCCCACGATGGCAATGGGCCTCCCGCACAACATCATCCGCGGAGCTTGGATGATCCTCATCCGAGCCGCCTCACGCAACCGGAACATGGTCAGGTTCTTCCCGCCGTTGTCCCTGATGGTAGTCACTCCGGAAAAGAGGCTGTCTTTGGCGTTCCGGGCTGCCCGCAATTTCAGTATCTCGTCGGGCAACGCCGCCACATCCTCTCCGGGTCGTCCGTCTCCGAACCCGTTGTGGTGGGGATGGCAGTCAATCATCCCTGGCATCACCGTTTGTCCAGGATAGCCAAAGGTGTGAACCTCAGCGCCTTCCGCGACTTTCACATCCCGGGCCTCCCCAACGGCTACGATGCGCGACCCATTCACCAACACGGCCCCGTTTTCCAGAGGCGGCCCTCCCGACCCGTCGATCAACCGGGCCCCTCGATCCGCTTGAAACCCTGCCTTCTGTCCTGCAATCCACCATCCTGTCGTATTGGCAAATGCCTACCCTCAGTGGGTTAACACAAGCGCCGCAAGGCCATCTCTACCGGAACAATTACCGTAAGACGGCGATAGCCTCTACCTCTACGACCAGACCTGGGTCCGCCAGCCCTGCTACGATTACGGTCGTGCTGGTAGGCCTCCCCTCCGGCGGCAAAATGTTCACCCGGGCCGCCCTCACCTTCGCCATGTTCTCTTGGCCCACAACGTAGGTGTTGGTCTTGACGATGTCCGCCAGCGTGCCCCCTACCGACTTGATGGCCGTTTCCAGATTCTTCCACGCCTGCACCGTCTGAGCCTCGGCGTCCCCTTTGTGCACCGCGTTCCCGTTTTCATCCCGAGACAGCTGACCCGCTATGTAAACTGTGTTGCCAACCTTCACCACGTGGTTGTAAAGGTTGGAAGGTGGCGTGGCCATTCCCTCCGGATTCAGAAACTCGCGCTCCATCTCCTCTTGTCCTCCTTTATCTACATCGACTGACCGTTAACCCTATCCTACCACCCCAAAACCGGGCCACCAGCTAGAAGCCTGGACCTGGCGTTCCGTCACCCACCTATAAGACGGGCCTGCGATAATTGGGACACGATGGGATAGCAGAAGAGAGCGACGTGACCGCTCGACTTTCCCCTATCAGAGAATGTACTCTGACCAACATCGCGGTATGAGCCAAAGGGCAAGGATTGGGAGAGCGCCGGAGTGACCAGCCTACACCAAGTTCACTATGCTTGGGTCATCGTGGCAATAGCCGCCACAATGGGCTTCATTACGTCCTCTGTACGATTTGCCGCCGCAGCCCTGGTTCCATTCCTTCGCGATTCCTCAGCCGGATTTGGTTGGAGCTACGGCGCGATCAGCCTCGCCTTCAGCCTTCAATGGATTGTCCTTGGTGTAGTTAGTCCCTACTTCGGCTGGCTGGGGGACCGGTACGGCATGCGCCGCCTTCTGCTGCTGGGAAGTTTCCTGTTCATCGCGGGCATGCTGTTGACGGGCGTCATGAAAAGCCTGTGGGAGTTCTACTTATATTTTGGGGTCTTATTGGGAGTCGCCTCCACTATATACACGGTATTGACGGTGTCCGGTGTCACTCTATGGTTCAGGAGGCACTTGGGCTTGGCCTTGGGCGCCGTGTGGTCGTTTCAGGGGATGGGGACCATCGCCCTCCTCTTCCTCATCGGCACGGCCTTCCATGTATTGGGAATGAAATGGGTCTTTTGGCTGCCGGGCATAGCAGGCGGAGCCTTGCTGGTCCTGCTGACCAAGTTCTTCCACAACGAGCCCGCCGACATGGGCCTGCGCCCGTGGGGAGATTCGAGAACCGGCTCCCCCAGGCAGCTAAGAAATAACGACGCCGCCAATATCCGGGCTAGCGTTTTCATACAACGGGCGAGGAGGACAGCCACATTTTGGAACCTAATCGGCATACATTACTGGGGGTGCATGGGCCACAACATCATCAACGTCCTGATTGTTGCCATCGCCGTGGACCGGGGCCTTTCGGTCGGAATGGCTGCCGCGGTGCTGGCGGTCCAGCAGGGGGTTGGGGTTATCGGCCGGGGTGCGGTTCCTGTTGTGGCCGAACGCTTGGGGTGCAGGACGATCTGGGTCGCTGGAATGTCACTTCAGGCCATTCCGCTCCTCATCGTCTTTGTGTCCCAAGATGCTTGGGCCTTCTTCCTGTTCTCCGCCATCTTTGGCATTGGCCAGAGCTGCGAGGTGCCCACCTTCTCCATCGCCAACCGCCAATATTACGGCAACGTCCCCCAAGGCAGTCTTTACGGTTGGCAGAACCTTGGCAACGGACTTGGCATGGGGATGGCACAGGTGTGTGCCGGGTTTCTTTGGGACCTGACTGGCACCTATGCAGCCCCGTTATTGATGTCTCTTGGGTTCAGCATCTTGGCACTGGTGTCCGCCCTAGCGTTGCCCTCACCGAGCCGCCGGTTAATTCCCGACTGGGAGAGCCATCTGCCCGCCGCCCTCCGGTCGGCCGAATAGCCTTCTGGCCCAGGCACTGGCTGACCCCGTTGATGGGCATCCCGCGGGCCAGCCAGTGCCCAGCGGGCGAATGTTGCAGCGTGTGAGGCGAGACGGGTCTATCATGGGGGGACCGCGGCCATTCTCCTGGCCGGCCCAAGGGCTTCCTGGACCTGCCGGTCCCTGCGTCGGCAACCGGCAACGTCCGCCACATCATATCGTACCGGAGGCACCCGTACTGGAAATCGTCGTCGAAGATCGAGGGAACGTATCATGGGGACGAGCACCCGTCCTGACTCCAGTCCATCCAGTTGTAGGTCGAGTCCTTCCGTAATGTGCGGTAGCTTGCGGTCCAGGTCGCGCGGGGCAACTCGCGGAGGGTGTTAAGCTCGCTGATCCGTTCGCCGGTCACCGTCTGAGCGTGTGCGCTCGGAACGCCAGCGCCGTCCCAGGTCGAGGCCAACGCGACCGCGGCAAACGCGAGTAGGGAAAGGAGAGCTACCCGTGCGCATCGATTCGATCTTTGGAACATCGTCTAACTCCTGAGCAGTTGAAATGATGGCTCTCTACCAGGGCATATCGCCAGCCAGGAACGCCGCCGTGCCCGGCTTATCCAAGGCTTCCATCAGGCCCTCCCGGATGAGGTCAGCGACCGTCTCCGGCTCCTCTTTGTCGAGACGTCTGAGTTCCGTAACCCACGCCACGTCCTGGGCGTCGAACAGGCCGTGCTGCTTGCCACAGTCTATGGACGGCTCCAGCAGGTCGGCGGCCAGCGACTTCTCAGTGACGGACAACTGTCCCTCTCCCGCCTTCATATCCCCTGGCGACTCGGCTCCCTGCCAAACAAACAGAAGGCCCTGGTCTATGTCCTCGAATCCCCTGCCTTCGAGACAGGTGACTACGTCCTTCATGGCCGTCACAACGTTGGGGTCGCGGTTCCCGCCGATGCGCACCTTGTCCCAAGCCTCGAACATGCTGACCAGTCCCTTCTCCAAATCTTCCGAGGACCGGTGAACGCATTCCAGCTTAGCGCTGCTCCCGGAGCGCATTCCCGCGCACCTGGAGGCACCATAGCGGTAGAGGACGCTGCGATATTCCTGGACGATGTCCTCCCCACACTGGCGTTGCTCTGCCTCGGTAGGTTCCTGCTGACAAGTGTTCCTCACGTGCTGAGTGAGTTGCTCTGCACACCAGCCCTGGTGCTCCACATCCGCCTCGTACTTGAATACGGCGACGGACTTGCAGCCCTCCAAGCCCTCGGGATGGGCCGGGAATGGGGTCGCGGCCGGAGGCTGGTCGGCCGTTGGCGGCTTGGTTGGCACGGGCGTGGATGGGATTGGATTGGGCTTGGTTGGATAAGGGTCTGGCGTAGAGGTGGGTTTCGGCGGCTCGGCCGGGGTGTCCCCCTGAGCAAAGGGCCCTATTGCCGGTGCGCCGGAGTCAGGAGCCGCGGCGGGACCACAGGCCAAGGCCAGTATCACCAGGGAGGCTAGCAGCGCGAGCAATCTACGTGGTGTCATAACATCCTCTCTCATGGCTGTTCTAGAAGCCAACCCGGGTAACCTACCAGGGGCGGCCCCGCGTACCGACATCTGACTCCACACTACCCGTTAGTTCATGCGTAAAGACTTCACCAGGCCTTCGGAACTACTGGCAGATAGGAGCATTCAGTCGAACCAGAGTTGATGCTAAGGGAGGAGTGAGCCAGGGACAATAATCCATTTGAACTACTTTTCGCCAGGCAGGCGCAGTCAGCAGTCCAGATTGGGTCCGCTAGAAAAGAGGGAAGAGGATCCTATAGCAGACCCAGGTTGCGGCCAATCCGCACCAGGTCCAGTTTGGTCAAGACAGCCAATTTGTCCCGCATGTTGCTCAGATGTTTCCTGACCGTGTGGTAGCTGATGAACAGCTCCGCCGCTATCTCTTGGGGTGTGAGTCCCATCGCGACAAGCCGCAAGACTTCCAGTTCACGAACCGTTAAACGCCTCCGCCCAAGCGGACCCTCTGTCATGGCGTTAACCCCTCGCCCGGGAACTAGCGGCGGCTCCACCCCAACCGCAGATCGAGAGACTCTGTCCCGCCTTGCCCGTTCCTGAAACAGATGGACAAACACCATCCCTTCAGGGATATCCGCCGTTATGACCACCGGCGTCACTCTCACCGGCTTCCGTTCGCCGGAGGCGCAGAGCATCCTTGCCTGGAACGGACGAGGAAGGCGGGACTCCCTAGCGAACAGAATGGACGGGCAGCCTCGCAGGCAGATTGGTCTAGAATCTGAGTGAGAAAGGTTCTAAAAGACTTCGTAACAGGGCTGTCCCACGATTTCAGGCGCCCGGTGACCCAGTATCCGTTCCGCAGTGGAGTTCCAATACCAGATGTTTGATTGACACATCGGACGAGGCCGCGAGACGGGCTCCGTTGATGTCGCCTGGCCCCTCGGCCCAGGCAACGCCTTACTTCCGATTTTAGCTGGTGAGTTCTCACGATCCCGTCCACACAATGCGTCAGGCATCCAAAAGGTCCTGGCGCATCGGGCAGAAGCACCCCGTGCAGGTGGCTTCGTGGTCTACCGGAAACCCCTTGGCCCCCGTCCCAATAACCCCAGAGAACCTCACGATCCACCTGTTGATCCCTCATGGGCGGGGCGACCGCATCAAGGCTCGATTCAGGACCCCGGAGATTGGGCAGAACCCGCGAATCGTAGCCTCGCTCGAATGGAGTAGGTGTAGGTCCATGAGTGCGAAAAACCGACCAATCTTATTGCTGTGGTCCTCCGCCGTTCTGCTTGCGGCGTTGGCCTGTGCCGGTAACGAGCAGGCAACGTCGCTTCCGACGACGGTCCAGTCGCCGACACCCGTCCCAACCGTCCAGTCGCCAGAGGGCGTGATGTGGATACTCGACGTCTTGGACGGGCGTCCGGTTTTGTCGGGCGCCACACCGACTTTGTACATCGGCCGCGGCTCATTCGGCGGGGGAGACGGCTGCAACAGCGGAGGACACCGGTCCGATGACGGGCCTCCCGTTGCAAAGCCGGACGGGTCCATCTCATTCAACTTCAGTTCGTATGTTCAGACGTTGAAGCTCTGCGTTGATCCCGAAGGAGTTATGGACCAAGTCGACCGGTACCAATCCGCACTAAAGGACGCCAGACGTTATGAGGTCAGGGATGGACTCCTGATCGTCAAGGATGAAGGTGGGGTCGTCCGTATGGTCTTTTCCCCTAAGCCAGCCCTGCCGGGCGAGTCCGTGAGTCTGGTCGGTACCACCTGGCGCTTCCTGCCCGGGGAGAGCGAGACCGGAGGGGATGATTCCTTCGTCCTATCTTTCCTGGACCCGGACCTTGCCTTGGCGGAGACGTCCTGCGGCGACTACATCATACGTCACGGCACGGACGATGGGCGTAGAACCGTGTTTCAGGCCGGACCGAAAGTGGAGGCCAGGCCTCACTGTCCAACCGACCATGGTTATGGTCAAGATCCATCGCTGCGTTCCCTCAGCCGCCTTCGGGAGTTCGCCGTCCAGAGGGGAGGCGAAGCGCCCAGACTCATGATGCAGACCTATTTCGGGAAGTTCGCGGCGTTCGAACCAGTGCACCGGGACACGGTGGGCATATTTGATGGGGAATGGACCCTGTGGGCTTTCGGTGAGCTTGACGTGAATTACCCTGGTAGGATTCTCGCCATAGACATCTCGCCCGTGGTGTCCGGGACGGAGATCACGGGCAACTTCAGTCCGGTACGCATAGAGGGCGAGACTTTCTGCGGACCCTATGACTACGCAAACCCGTGGGAGACTATGATAACCGCGGAGGGTCAGATCGCCACGCTCGGCCTGCCCCCACACGAGCACCAGGACTGCTCAGAGTCCCTGAACATCTCCGAACAGGAGGAGCTTTTCTTCGAGATCTTGTCTAGTACTACAGTCGCATATATTGGTTGAGATGTCGGAGTCGACGCTGGTAGTGGCAGTGGCGGGCCCGGGCCTGGTGGCGCCTCCTCCAACGGGACCAGGCCAGCACTCTCTTCGGTGATGGCCTGGGCTGCCAGATCAACTTGTACAGTAGTCGGCGCACCTCGGGGACCGTCAACGGTATCAGGGATTCATCCCACTCCGGCTCTCCCCCTTTTTTCCGCAGCAACCTGCGTTGGCCTGTTGCCGGACTACCGCCAGGTAGGCATGGGCCAGCATGGCCAGGGTGATATGCCGGTACCAGCCCTCCCATTTCCGCACTTCATACTGGTCCAGCCCTACCTGCCCCTTGGCCTCCTCAAAGCACTCCTCGATGGTCCAACGAATACCTGCCACCCTCACCAGTTCCTCCAAGCTTGTCTCCGCTGGGCCGAAGCAGACGTACCAGGCCAGCTCTTCGGGCTGGGCAATGCTGCGGCGGGCCAGCAGCCAGTACCCCTTGCCTGGCTCCTTCAGAGGCCGGATCGCCACCCTGGTCCAGTCGTAGACCCGGGGACCCTTGGCCCCATTACCGGCGCTCAACCGGACCCAGCCCGATTCTTCCACCCCAGGCGCCAGCCGGTCCGCCCGCACCTGGCGCGAGCCCTTATCCGTCAGGGCCCACAGCTTCTCATTGCGCTTGACCGCCAGTACGTGGGGTATTTCCTGTTGCTCCAGCCACTGCCGCAACTTGCGGTCACTGCCATAAACCGTGTCTCCAGCAACCCAGCCGAAGGGAACTCCCCCCTCCACCGCCCGTTCCACCATTACCCGGGCCAGTTGTGGCTTGGTCCGGAAGTCTATTTCCTCCGGCACACCAGCCTCCAGCCTGCGCTGGCGGTCATCAGCCCATACCTGGGGCAGGTACAGCTCCCGGTCCAGCAGGACCCTGCCCTGAGCCGTGGCATACGTGAGAAATACTCCTATCTGGCAATTCTCTACCCGACCCGCTGTCCCACTGTACTGCCGCTGCACCCCTGCTGACTTGCTACCCTTCTTCAGAAACCCAGTCTCGTCCACCACCAGCACCCCGTCAGCGGCAGCCAGATGCTCCACCACGTAGTCCCGGAGATCATCTCGAACCAGGTCGGCATCCCACCGGTAGTTGTACAACAGGCGCTGTACCCCGTCGGGTGTAGCATCGCCCGCCTGCTCCGCCAGTTGCCACCCGTTCTTGCGCTCTATTGGACTGAGCAGTCCCTTCACATAGGCCAGTGCCCGCCGGCGGGCTTCCGACCGGTAGAAACGTGAACCAATGCGTCGGTGCACTTCCTCAATACCCTTGGCCCACCGGGCCGCTTCCAACACCTCTCCCCGCTCCCCAGCCAATTCCTCACCTCACCCACCTGATAAAGTAACCTCATTCTACCAAGAACTACCTGCGACTGTAGTACTAGGCTGAAAACGTTCCGGGCGTCCCAAGGGTATCTGATCGCGTATGACCGCGAGGACAGATTGCTCATATTCAGGTCCCGTTAAGACTGGGGGAGGCCATACGGAGGCGGGGGCGGCGTTTTCCGCATCCCTCTATTCTCGACCCCGGTCCTGAGGGCCGCTGGCCGCACCGCCTCGGGAACCCAGTTCTTGAGGAGTGGTCTCATTCAGGAAACTTGGTGGAGGACCGCTTTGCTAGGTTCAGTAGCCCCATCTGGGGTTTCCGTATTATCGTTGCGTGGTCGTCCAACGCCTCCTCCCCATCCCAGGGGATGCTTGAACACAACGGTCTAAGGGTGTCAGATTTGGTCTTGGCTGATACAGCTCATTCATAATGGCGACTCGATAGCTCGCCCATAGGCCGAATCGGCCTCTGATCGCGATAGCTTCAAACCCCGGGCAAGTCGGAGGCAGATGACGAATTACATCCTAAAAAGGCTAGCCCAGTCCGCAGCAGCCTTCGCCATCATCGCCGTGGTGGTCCTGGCCGTCGCCCAGTTCGCTGAACCTCCCTTTGGCTTCCCCACAAGAGTCCGGGAACAAAACGCCCTGACCCTTGTCCTCGAGAGTCTTCCCGCCACTCTCTTCCTGGCAGCGTTCGCCGCAGCCCTGGCCTTACTAATTGGAGTCTTCCTCGGTATCCTCAGTGCCGCCTAACCGAGCCACCTCCATCGACGACGCCATCCGCGTTCTAGCCACCTTCGTCCGTTCCCTGCCCAACTTCGCCCTCCCCTTGGGCCTGATCTGGCTTCTTGTGCTCAAAGCTGAGTGGAGCTTTATGTTCCCTCGAGACGGCAGCTTGTTCCAACTGCTCTTTGCGGGCCTGACCCTGTCTCTCTTCCACATCGCCCCCGTCCTTCTCTACGTTCGAACCCTGGCTCTCGACACGCTCCGATCCTCAAGCGCGCCGTCCAAACGCCCAGGCGTGATTCCGGTGTGCGATGCCTTCTTGAAGACTCTTCGCCGCAACCCAATCCTCGCCCTCTCAACTTACTTCGGAACTGTCGCCGGAGTCCTTCTGGTGGGCTCCGTGATCGTGGAAGTCACCTTCGGGTGGCCTGGCGCCGCCAGACTTGCCATCGAGGCCGTATACTTTTACGACTTCAAATTAGCCGGCACCGTGGTCCTGACCTTCACCGCCCTCTTTATCACCGCCCGTTTCCTCTTAGACACTCTAAACGCCTACTTGTCCCGGCGGACCGCCAGCCCATTTCAGGAAAGTCACAACCCCTTAAGCCTTGCTCCCGATGCCGAGGTCCTGTCTGGCCTATCCATACCGGCCTATCCTCCCCATACTTCATCAACCCCAATAACGCCTTCAACCTCACCGGTCCAATTTTTCCCAGCAGTCCTGGCCTTCTTACTAATGCTCGTCGTCCTGTTTCTAGCGCTCGTTCCTTCCCAAATCGCCCCTGGAGATCCCATAAAACAGTCCCTGGGCGACCGTCACTTGCGCCCCTTTGCCTGGGCTCAAGGCCCCGAACATGCCCCAGGCAAGCGAGTTAACTTTCCTTCTTACCCGGCTTGGAAGCATATCCTTGGCACCGACCGTCTGGGCCGCGACGTACTGAGCCGCGTCATACACGGGCTCCAGATCCCAATCGCATCCGCAGCATTGTCCGTCGCCGTCGCCGCCATTGCCGGGGTTTCCCTTGGGTTCGTCGCCGGTTACTGGGGCGGCTGGCTGGAAGCCTCCATCTCCGGCCTGGCCGACGCCACACGCTCCATCCCCGCCGCCGCCCTGATATGCTTAACTGCCCCGGCCCAGTCCCCCACGGCAACCCTGCTGACCGCCGCGGCCGTGGTACTCTGGGCGACCTATTTCCACCACGTCCGCGGCCAAACCACGGCAATCCGTCAACAGCCTATGGCGGATGGGAATCGCGCGGAAGTCTTAGGATTCTCCAGAACACTCCGGCGGCTGGCCCCCACGGTTGCCAGGACTGCGATAGTCCTGGCCGCTATGCAAGCCGGGTTTGTGATCCTGCTCCAAGCTGGGATCGACTTCGTCCTCAACCCTTTCCCCGCCGCAGTACACCAGGGCCCAACCCCGTCTCTCGGTTTGATCGTGTCCGAAGGCTACCAGTCCATACGTGACGTCGACGCTTGGTGGGAGCTTCTGTTCCGATCGCTTGCCATCGTGCTGCTGGTATTCTGTTTCAACCTGCTGGGCAATTGGCTCCGAGACCGCTGGGCTCCAACCTTATCCCATCCTTCGCGATAAGCCACTCAAACCACCTTGGCGTCCATCCCGCCGGGAACGTTTAGTCGTGCACTGCGGCCGTAGCCGGCCCTCCCCTGATCCACGCGAAGAATGCCCCTAACAGCCGGTTGACCGTGCAACAAAACTAAATAGCTCCGTTGCACTGAAGAAGGAAATGCGGAATCCTCTCAAGGGACGCCGGGCATTCGAGATTGCGCTTCGAACCGAGTTATCGCGCATGGTGGCAATCTCATCTTAGACTCGGTGTAATACTTGAATCGGGACCTCTACTAACGGTTGCAACCAAGTGTATAGGTTGGGGCAGGGCTGGGAAAAGGCCCAGTGGTCACACTACGCCTGGCTGTGTCAAGGGCGGCGGGAAGTTGGGCCACTGTGGCGGAACAAAACTATACCACTTGGCGTAATTGGCCAGCATAAATGTCCACAATAATTGTTCATGGGAAATGTCCCACCGCCGGCAGCGACTGGAGGGTAAGGAGTAGGTTCTGGTACGAGCCAGGCGTTGTCTGAGTAGTCTGGAGAGGACGAGTAGGCCACCTGACATCCTCGGGCTGCCAGCAACTCCTGAATGCGGGTGAGCTGCAGCCGCTTGACGTTGGCCACCGGTAGACCTGGTCCGCCCAGGGGCCAGCAGTTCCTCGGTCGGCGCCTCGGGCTGCCGCGGGCCGGAGCGGCTGACGCCAGCCAGCCGGCTGAGTTGCTCCTTGGTGGGCGCCGGACCCTCCTGGACCACGCCGGCCACCTTGGCCGCCGCCAAGTACCTCCGGACCGTGTCCCGGGACAGGCCAGTCCCCGATGCTATGTTGCGCTGGCTGTTCCCAGCCTGCCAGCGCCGTACGACTTCTACGATTTCCAATCTGAGCACCTCCCTGTACGCCATCACCACTCCTCACTCCCGAGTGTGGCAATGGTCGCCGATAAGGCGCCCAAGGGTGGACTAATGACCCTGGGTATTCTTCCCTTTCCTGGCCTGAAGTTCCTGGTTATCTACAGCGTGGGGAAGACCCACCTGGCGGTGGCCCTGGCTCTGAATGCCATAGGGCGGGGCTACGGGGCCTACTTCGTGCGGGCCTACGACCTGATGGAGGACCTGCGTAAGGCCCGGGCTGAACACAACCTGGACCGCAGAATGCGAGTCTACCTGGCCCCCAAGGTCCTCATCGTGGACGAGTTCGGCATCTGGCCCTACGACCGGGAGTCCGCCACCGCCTTCTTCACCCTGGTGTCGGCCCGGTACGAGCGTGAGAGCATCATCCTCACCTCGAACAAGGGCTTCGCCGCGTGGGGGCGAGATCCTGGGTGGCACCGTCAACGCCGGCGCCATACTGGACCGGCTGCGCCACCACTCCCACGTCATCAACATCCGGGGAGAGAGCTACCGGCTCAAGGACAAGCGTCAGGCTGGTCTGGTTCCCTCCCAGCGATACCTACCACCAGATTCCAAGGAAGCCGCCCCGGGTAGAAACATCTACCAGCCAGATGAACATTGAACGATGGTTCAATTCTAAGTTGGCACTTTTGGCTCAGCTCTAGTCCGGCGTTGACACCTCCTCTCCGGTACTGGACGATTACCCCCTTTTACCGGCAAGATTAGCCGCCGCCGCAGGCAGAACTAATTGCTCTTGAACAAGCGAACCTCGAAGTTTACTATAATCTTCTGGGACAGCTTTTGGGGCATGTGTCAAGCATATGGTGATGTGGAGGGAATGGGGTAGTGAATACCATGATCTTGCTCTGGCTGGCGTTTTTTTTCGGGCCTCTCGTGTCGGGCGTGGCGTGTGGTTTGTCTTGCAGCCGTTCCACGGCTGGTGTCGGGCGTCTATGGTATGCGCTTCTGCTGTCTTTGGGCATCGGCTTAGTCATTGGACTCGCCGGTATTGTGCTTAATGGCATCGTGGCAGCCCTGTTGTTTCTAGGAATGAGTCAAGGGATCGGAGGGCCCGATTGGTTAACGCCAGGCGTAAGCATTGTGGCCGTCTTCACAACAGTGGCCGCACCGGTGGCTACGTGGATCCTCGGCGAGTCGTTGATCCTGCGAAGGCGGCGGTAGCTTGTGTACACACTCCAGAAGCCACGCACCGGGACGTCACCGAAAGAAGACGGCCCACCGAATTAACGGTGGGCCGTCTTTCTGGACTTCAGGCTGGCGGGTTCATCTGTGGCCGGTGACGCTTGGCGTGTAAGCCCCACTATCACTCCCGCTATAGGTCGTGGCCTCAATGCTATATGGACCGGGGGCCAACGTTCTGATGATCTGCGAGTCATAATTCAACGGCCCACCATCATCGTCGTATTCCAAGTATCCGGTGCCGTCCGCGCTATCTCCCTGGATCAGGTACAAATATGGGTCGGCGTCAACTGTGGTGAGGTCGATCGTAACCTGTCTGGTGTATTGACCCTCTACCGAGAAACTATAGAATTTGGCATAGCTTCCGGATCGTCTCGTTGACGCGCAGCTCGTTGAGGTCCATGTGCCGATTACATTGACCGTCGTTGCCGTCGTCGGTAAGGCTATTACTGAGCACGACGAAGCCTGTCGTATGGGTAGCCGGTAGTTGTCAAGGGCGGCAGGGTTAGAAACGCCGGCAGACCTACACAAAAGGGTCCATTTTGTATAGGTCCAGCAAGTGAGCAAGGTACCAAGCCGCACCGCATCCTGACCGATCGAAGGAGCGAGTACTGCAGGACGTCGCAGCACCATGCCTACCACGTTTACCGGAGCCTGGAAGAGTTGCGGACCGACCTGTACGCTTGGGTGGAGAGATACAACCTGGAGCTACCCCAATCCGACCGGTCCTCCTGCGTGAAGAACCCCTGGGGGACATTCCTGGCAAGCACACGGCTAACCCTAGAGAACGACCTAACCCCCGGGTCAGAACACGCAGGCGGGGCTCGGAGGCCCGTCGCGACAGGAGTGCGTTGAATTTGGATGCGACTCTTACTAGACTCTATAGCACCTTGGACACTTCTTCTTGTACGTTCTCTTTCAGATCGGCAAGTTCGACTCTTTTCTGCCGCACGGCAGCGGCTATTAGGGTTAGAACCTGTTGCTTACTGAGTCGCCGGTACCTGCAATCTTCTATCGCCGAAACGATCCGATTAGCGACCTTCCCAAGCCGCACATAGTCGAGCAGATACATATCGACATGCTGGTTCTCCAATTCATTGACCTTAGTGTTTCCCTCCGTTTCATGGTATTTTTGCTCGTCGTTACGTAGGTCTTCCTCAGCAAGCCACACGACTTCGATCTTGTCCACGCGACCGCCTCCCGCTGCGAGTGCAAGCACGGCCTCGTCCACTTCGCTTATCGTTCCATTCCCACATTTCCAGAACGATAGCGAATTCTCCTGAGTGCGCAGGTCTGAAGTTACTGTATCCGCTGGGATTTCACCGGCGACAAACCCTGGCTTAGGACTCCACTTGGCGCGTGTGATCTTACGAGCCAGGAACACCTGCTATTCCCTGAGGTCGTCTATGACGTCGGAGATATAATCTCTCAGCCAACGTTCCGGCTCTTCGTGAGAGATCAGAACGCGGACCACAAGAGGGTCGCCCCATAATTCCGCTGCCTGGGCCGCGGCGTCCCTGATCTCCACGTCATCGACGGCGAGCGCGTCGCGGACGAGTCTGACACGCCATGAAACGGTGCCTGGACTGGCCTGACGACCCAGACAACGCAGAACGGATGCTGCAAGACTCGGGTGGAAGGCGTCCAGTGAGAGAGTCCTCAACCAGTTAAGAACTCGCCCCTGCTCCAAGCCGCTCAGTGCCTCGGAGACGATTAACTCAGCAGGGTGAGGCACTCCGTCTTCTACGGGCTCTGACTCGAATGATGCTCGAAGGCTGTCTGTGAGCTGATCTAGATCCCGACTTACGTGATTCTCCTGCTCCACCGAAGCATCGTTAGGAGGGGATTCGTCACGCAAAGGGTATGCAGCGGGTATCACGTGCCTAATCATTCGTGCCTGGCCAAATAAACCAGCCCTAAGGTAGGAAGACAAGGACTCCACATCTAATGGAGCACTCGTCGGGAAGGCGCACGTTGACGACGGCGTGATTTCGTGAGGGCTGAATACCCATATCTGCTGGCCAGGTGCTATCTGTGGGATTTCGGAATGGGATAGACGGTCACTGGGTGACGCTAGAACATAAACGACCCTGTAGCCGCTTTCAGGGAGGAATTGTCCATAAGTAGCGTCTTCGGCCCCGATTCTTGGCGAAACGAAGTGGTACGGTCGCCGACCGCGATTCGCTGACGGAGCAATTACCATTTCAGGCATCGTTATCCACTTTGATCTAGCCGGTTAATGAATTCGTTGGCCTCGCGCCAAATATTCCGCAATGTGGAACTAATTTCAGCTTCGTTAGGCATGCGTTGGCTGTTGTTGTGTAAGTTCATCCCCAAGAATACCCTATTACTCGTTCTATCAGTTGACCGGGGACGAACATGCACTGTCCAATCAAGAGTCTCACCCTCTGAGCTCTTGGAGTTGAAACTCAGAGTGCCAGTTCCGCCAGTGAAGCCCCAGTGTTCCCTAGTGAGGGACTGGCTTCTGAAAAGCCGGTTGCCAATATACTGGAGTGCCGACTCCCCAGAATTTTGCTCATACACGAGCGAAATATTGTATCCAAAGGCTTGGGGTTTCTTGCCCCCTAAATCACTGCAATTAATCGCGTGGGCAGCAACTTCGGATAGTCGCTCCAACTCCTGTTTTGATGGATACTCCTTGGTGATCGAAGAGCGTGACGAGGACAGAAATAGGACCATCCGTTCCCGGCTCAGGCTAACCGTACGGCTGGGATTCGTTATACCAGAGGGCATTTCGGTGGTCAGCCCAGCCTCAACCTGTAGGTCTGGATCAGTCAAACTCCTGAAATGGTCAAGAGTTTGTTGGCTGTCGAGGAGGTCAACACCAATAAGTATGAGGTCCGCACCTAATACCTCCCGCGTGGTGATGCCCATCTCTCTGCCTACCGCATTCTGTAGAATGCCACTTTATAACATGGCCCAGTTCACCTGTCTATGCTCTAGGAAAATTATATAATCTAGGTCCTTCCAGGAGAAGTCCGCATTAATTGGAGGACACATTCGGTGTCGGAGTGTTCGACGAGAATCCAGTGCTTCTGTACTTTCGAACGGCTCGGGTAGCCCGGGTAGACGACTTAGAGGGCGGATATTCCATCTCCCTAGTCGACACTCTCCAGCCGTAGGCACACGGGAGACTTATCCGGACAACGTCAGGTCACCCGCAGTAGACCCCCTGCTTTGCAAGCAAGGAGTCAGGGGTTCGAACCCCCTCGTTAACCAAGAGACGTCAGTCCCATCAGGAACATCTGGGTTCTAATCGCTTGACCTATACGAACCTGTCCTTGTTGGATAGGTTTACCCCACTTGGAGGCCCACGGTCGTCGTGGGCCAAGACCGGGGTCGCCGCGCCCTAGAAGCCTGTCCGAGAATAAATTGTTGCTCCGACTATCGCCAGAGCAAGCTCGAGCATTTATTGATATCGGCTGCACGTGAACTATTCAGGGCATCACCGGTATCAATGTAACGCGTTTCCTTGTAGGCTGGTATTTCTCGGACAGGCTGCTAGTACTGCAACGACGGATTTAGGTCAGGAAACCGGAAGCACGCCCAGTCCCTTCGTAGATGTACATCTCCAGCCAGTGTTGCAGCCTCTGCGGTACGTATCATGGCCGAAGCAACGCGTCACGCCGTCGTTGTAAAACTAGGCCCAAGTGTGCCACCGTGTCCGGAGCTTTACAAGGAAGCGATCCGACACTGTCTGACAGATGGGCCCTGAGATTTCGTGAAATGGTGGGCGCGGCATCCATCCGTAGGTCGGTCCAATTCTAACTGCGCTAGCGCGACGTGATTCAATATCGTAGGTTCAAGTTCGTTTTACTGAGAAACTCCTCGACCGTCACCCTATTGTCGGGCATCCACTTCGTTTGACCACTCTTCGAGCCCCCTCGTTGAGAAAGTAACGACCAAAGACGCGGACATCGCTCGTCTTGCTTGCCCTGTATATCTCATATAGCCATCGAATCAAAGATCGAAATGACTCGGGTTCTTCCGAGTAGCTCACGCGTTCTGCATTCCGGGTCGGCCCGGAAGATTCCCACTTGGAAGGTCTGGGTCTCCGCCTTGTCTGCCCGGAACATGGCGATTGCCCGGTCGAACTCTGGTGAGGCCATAACCTAAACCCCCGCTCAAGAATTTCATCGTTGCAAGATGCCGCTGCTGGGGCGCCTCGGCCGACTTACCTGAGACGGCGCTATCCCGGCAACTCCACGATAGATATCCAGCACGGCCCGTTACCCAATGGGACTGTCTCCGACAAGGTTAGCGAGCCGGAATCGGGATTGACGCTGAATATGGCCATCTGGCCCGAATCCTGGCCGGCCGAGTAGATGTACCGGTCCCCGGGGCCAAGGCACAGCGCGTTGGGTCTTGCCTCTGAAGAAACGATGCCGTTTGAGGCCAATTCGCCGGTGCTAGTGTCCACCGTGTAACAGGCGATGCTGTCATGGCCCCGGTTGGGCGCGTAAAGAAACCCGCCTGCCCCGGTGATCTGAATCTGGGAGCAGGTGTTCCTCTCGTCAAAGCCTTCTGGAGGAAGAGTGGTAATGGTCTGGAAGATCGATAGCCTTCCCGCCGTGGTGTCAAGGCGGTAGCCGCTCACGCTGCACCCCTGCTCGTTGGAGAAGTAGAGGACGTCCAGGGAAGGATGAAAGCAGAAGTGACGAGGCCCCAGGAATTCCTCCAGTTCCACCATCGCCGGAGAGTTGGGAGTGATATGGCCCGTGTCCTGGTCGAACTTGAATTGCCAGATCTGGTTGGGGCCGTTTCCCGCGATGTGAGGAACGAAAGCGTAGCTGTTGGTCGGGTCGGTCTGCATCGCGTGAGCCCCGGTCGCCGTTTCCAGCGATACGACTGGGGCTCCTCCCACCGACCCGTCGTCCCCGATGGGGTGCACAGCCACGCGTGCTCCCTGGTAATAAGATGACAGCACGAACCTGCCCCTCCGGTCCGTGTTGACGTAGACTGGCCACGAGTCCAGCGGCACCGTCCCCGTCTGCGTGAGGCCTCCGTCGGATTGATCGATCCTGAAGCTGGTCAGCTGAGGGGTTTCCCGGGTTCCGCAATACAGGTGATTGCGGTCGGGACTGACCGCCAGGGTGAACGGCCCGCCGGGGACAGCCACGTCGCGCTGGTGCGTGAGACCCCCGCTTTCGGGGTCCACGGTAAAGACTGAAATCTTGTTGTCCTCGTTCACGGCAACATACATGTAGTAGGGCATAATTCCCTCCTTAAATGGTCAGCGAAGCGAGAAACTCCCGTGTCGGTTGGGTCCACCACTCCGTTGGACGGCGTTGATGCCGTGGCCCAGGCCGGAACAGACCGCCAGCCGACAATCCGGCAACTGCTCGGCCATGAACCGCTGTGCTGATCCAGGGTCGAAGTGGGCGATTCCTCTCCCATCAGAAGCAGCGTCGGAGTTTCGACCTCCTTCAGGTAGGGGCTGAAGTCCAACGTATCAAGGTATGCCTAGAGGCTCCGCCCGATGGAGGAAGACATCCGGTCCATTTCGGCGATGTACCAGTCTATCAGTCCCTGAGGCGCCACCCTGGTGTCCAGCCGGTGTTGATGGTGGCGGTGGACCAAGCCCCCACGCTCCGGCTCAGGGCGTCATTCGTGTCCCCTCCCCAGCCGGACCGCTCCCTGTTGCGCAGCCGGCAGGGGTTGTTGCACAGCACCAGCACCCGGACCCGCTCGGGGTGCTTGTGGGCGAAGTTCAGTCCGAGAATTCCCCCGCAGGATTCTCCCCCATACACCACATCCTCTATACCCAGGTGGTCGAGGATGCTGCTCAGGTCATCGACAAAGATGTCCAGGGAAGGCTCGAATTGGTCCACGTCAATGTCGGACCCGCCCATGCCTCGCACATCGGGGCGCAGGACACGGAATTCACCCGACAGCAAGGGTACCCAGTTGTGCCAGACTTGCCGCTCAGGGAGAACCCGTGCTGCAACAGCATGGTCGGCGCGGACTGCCACGAATTGGCGAAATCATCGTCGTAATAGGGCAGTTCCACTCCGGATCCGGCGCCCAGAAAAGGCATCGCTGCGCCCCCGATAGGTCAGCACCGTAAAGGGTTGCCATCTTTAGGTCTGAGTAGGCTTTGCTCCAAAAGTCCTGATTTAGGCAGACATTTGGAACAACTGCCCATTTTGTTCCAAATGTCCTTGATCCCAGAACACGGGCATGATGCCCAACTCGAACATCGACTGAATCAGCACGAGGATATTATGGCACAGAATCTTCGCCAAGACCTCATTGACCTGGGCCACCGTGGTCTTGGAGCGGACCGCCCCTCCGAATTTGGCCTTGACCATCGAGAAGGTAGTTTCGACGTTGGACCGCTTGTGGACGTTGGACCGCTTGTGATAGAAGTCCAGGAACTCGGCGCGGTGCAGTTGGTAGAAGTGATAAGCTCTTTCCCACAGGCTGTCCAGGTTTTGCCCGTCGCGGGGATATGGCAAGGAGTTGGACTTGAACGGGATGTGAGCTGTGCCGCCGACTGCCGCAACTGCGTGTAGGTTGGCCCGGCTCAGGTAAGCCTTGTCCGCCGACACTTCCCGCACGTCGAACCCCCTCGAGGTGGTTTCCACGAAGGGAGCAAGGAACGGCGAATCGTTGGCCGCAGTTTCGGTCACTTCAACCGCTGTCACGATATTGGTCTTCACGCCGGCATTATATGAGCCTTGATCCAACGGGCTTCCTTCTTCTCCTTGCCCCACTTGTGGTCGAACCAGCGGTCGTAGACCGAAGTAGAGAACCCGCTGGAGTCTGCTGCAAAATCGGTCTCCACTCCCTTCAGGGGCAGGGCGACTTCTTGTACGACACCCATGTTTTCATGGCCGAAGATGATTCCGGGCTGCGCTGCCGTCCGCCCCTGTAGATGTGCAAGTCCGAGCCACAGATACAAGAGGAAGTGATCTTCACGATGACATCGTTGGGGTGTTGCAGCTCCGGGTCTGGCACATTTTCCGCGGCGATACTGAATGGGGCCTGGTAAACAACTGCTTTCATAACAAACCCCTCCTTGGCTTACAGGGGTCTTCTATAGTAGGTCTTTTATGAGACGCTCCTTTCGGCTAGCTTCTCCGGTGTGACCAGCTCGTAGAACTCGATCTCGTAGGAGTCGAGCTGGGCCTGCATCTCGGCGTTCAGAGTCCGTACCACCTCGGGGACCTGGGAAGGCCAGTTGGGCTCGATGGTCGCCTGGGTCCACTCAGCATAGGCCACGTTGGGAGTTCCCGGCAGACCCTGGGACACATACACTTGTGCCTTGGGCCGGCCATTCTCCTCGTAGGCGGCGCATATTTTGATCAGCAGGTTGGCAACCTGCCATACCTTCCCCGGCTGCGCTTTGGCGATTCTTCTGATGACGTACATGGCTACTTCTCCTTTTTGTAATGCGACCCGGATTAAAACGGCCCTGGCTTTCGTTCCGCTATATTCGTCACTCCCTTTCCCCAACGTTGATAGCTAAAACCATCTGATTCTTGGGTTAACGGTTCCGGAGAGTTGCCGCGTCCGCCCATCGAAAGGAAGTCCCTTTGGCGATTGGAACAGCTTAATATCTGCCCGTGCGAGCATGGGAAACTAAACCAAAGCCAAGTGGCATCTACTGGCGCGGGTCTCTGGCGGGAGGGTCATGGAGCGTCTAACTCTTCTTCCAGAACTGCCACCATCCTCTCGTTGATCGCAGGTCCGCCACCATCGACTGCGCCGGCTGGTCTGGCGTGCCCGCTGTGTCTGTTGTGGCCGCTGTGTCTGTTGTGGCCGAATCTAGGGCGGGCCTAACCCCAGGGTCGACAGTAACGCCCTGGGTACCGAATAGCTCCCAAGGTCTGAAGGACTCCACGAAATCCTTGGCTTCTTCGATAGATGGGAACCCCTTCCGGGAGCGGCTCGGGTCGTAGCTAAAAGTCTTCGCCGACGCGTCGATGCCCCGTTTGGTGTCTCGGAACCCTCCAAGCTCCTCTTCATGGCCGTCGTTTTCGTCACTGAGAATCAGGTTCTCTCCCCTTTTTACCTTTCGCCAATACACTCTCATGCAAAGCACTCCTCGACTCCGGTTTCTAGCTTGACGGTTTTGGGACCTTGATAGTCTCTACTTCTAAAATTTGCTCGCTTGGTCTCGGAGAGGTGTGTTCTCTCTCCAGGTATGGCAACTCCTCGGCGATGGTCAAGTTCCTTAAGTGGCGTGCCCTTTACAAGTTGGGCTGTTGCCTCAGCCGACTGGTGTCGAGGGTGACTAGCCTACGCCTGGCTCGCTTCCCCAGCGCCACCAGGAACATCACGCTTTTACCTTCCGCGTGGGGCGAGAAGAATCCGGATACTTGGTCGTCGTAAAACGTCAGGCCAGAGGCCCCCAGTCTTTGGGCATAGGCTGCCAGGTAGATTTTGCCCGCTGTGATACTGGCATCCAGCTGAGCCAACCGGTAACCCCGGTTACCAAAACGCTCCAGTATCGGATTCAGATTAGTCATGAAGAAAAAGTCGACGCTGGCATCGGCCGGAAGCGGCTGATCGAGCCCCAGATGACCAGCTTGCCGACGGTAGTCTCCTTCTTTCAGCAGTTCCAGAGCCTTCAGGTCTCGGTGGAACACATATGCGCCAGATGGGAGGTCATCTACAGTGTTCACGATCAGATAAATATCATTGAGAGCAGCGCCAGGTTGTCCTAAAAAGTCTGCCGGTATGCCCTGGGTGGCCTTTTCGAGCACCGTCGACAGCTCCCGGAGGGTTATCGATTCGTGGCTGAAACGGCGTGCGGACCCGCGCCGAACGATGACCGACTCGATGGAGTCCTGGGGCGTCCCGCCGTCAGAGTAGCGATTTAACGGTGCGAGGCGTCCCGAAGGATGGGGCATCAGCATTGCCGGGCCTTCGCCTCGCCAAGAAACCACCTCTGCTTCATCCGGCGGTTCGCAACTCGCTGCCTGGCTGGTTACCCTGGTCATTGGCTTGCTGGCTGGTTTGGGCTTCGCCCGGCTTTATCCGAGTCCGACCAACGGCGCAGGCGCCGGCCTGATTCGCGGCGCTGTTTACCGTTTCTTCTGGTGGGTGGTCGGTGCGCTGACCTTGGTGCCACTATTTAGTGGCGCTGGCCTGCAAGGATCTATGTATCTATGTGCTGCCTGTAACGGCCTGGATTTCCCAGACCAAGCTGATTTCCTTGAACTTGGGGCTCTTTGGACTGTAGATGGCTATTTGTTGTCGTAGGGCACATCCAAGGTCATGCAGCCTATGGGCGAGGAGTAGGGCCCGTGTTGCATGCCAGGCGGCCGGCAAGCATACATCCCAGTGGTGAAGGTTGCATTTAGGCGTTTGTCATGGAGTTCTCCCTCCAAGATGTACACTTCTTCCCAAAAATCGTGGACGATCACCTCTGAAGTTTCCACGCCCGGCGGGAACTTCAGCAGCCGGGTTCCAACGCCCGTGGAATGGTCTAGGTTTAGGATTTTTTCCACCATACCCTCCGCCGCCGCTCCCGATCCGGCACTCACCGGACCCCAGGGAACGCATTCGTGGCCGAAGAATTCGTATTCCTCTTTGGGCAACTTTCCGCCTCCCCCGATCAGCGTTAAGAGCCCGGATTCCAAGTGTAGTAGATTACTACGCCAAATGCGAGGGAATTGCAACCAAACGATCTTCCTCCCGATGAGCCACTGGATTCCTGGATAATATGGTCAAGATCAAGGAGCCGCGGCACGGTGACGAGACCCGTTCTCGGATCCCTCTCTGGAACGGAGAAAGCCTCCAATTCGTGTCTTTTAACCGCAACAGGCGCAGCCTCGGTAAACTTGAGAGAGCTGGAAGCTGTTGCCCTCTGAATTAACCGTTGCCGCCGCGGAGCCAGCTCTGAATCTATCCAAATCGCTGTAACCAGTGCCGAAACGGAGAATAGCAAAACATTTATTCAAGCAGAAACCCTTCATAGCCATTGGCCGCTATTTCGGCACGCTTGGCCCGCATTACTGGAGCGCTGTCCGGACTGCCGAGTAAGACCCGTGCTTTGCCGGGAATGTTCGCCCCTACAAACCAGGAATTGGCCTTTGTCCGGAGCAAATTGGTGCTCGCCTCGGCGACGTACTTGGTCCAAGCTTCTTCCGCCTGGGGTGTGGCCGAGATACGCGTGAACTCATTCTCGCGCATATAGCCAATGCACTCGCTCACCCATTCCACGAGCGGCTCGCAGCCTCTGGTGAAGTTGCCGGCCCCGGCACCAGGCATGATGAAGAGATTCGGGAACCCAGGGCTCTGGAGGCCCATATAGGTGCGCGGGCCCTCGGCGAATTTATCCTTTATCGTCTGCCCGCCCTCCCCGTGGATATCTATCCTGGTTAAAGACCCAGTCAAGGCGTCATATCCCGTGGCAAAGATGATGACGTCCAGCTCGTACTCGGCATCCCTGGTCTTGATGCCTTTGGGTGTGATGCACTCGATCGGGGCCTTGCGCACGTCAACAAGTAATACATTGTCCCGATTGTACACGTCATAATACCCGGTTTCGCAGGGGAGGCGCTTGGAGCCGAAGGGATGGTCCTTGGGCACCAGCATCTCCGCCACCACCGGGTCATTAACCCGCTCACGGATCTTATTCCGGACGAATTCGGCGTAGTCCTCGTTGGCCTCCCCGGGGGTCATTATGTCCTGGAAATTGGCTAGCCATTTCTTGAAACCGGGTTCTGCCCACAGCCTCTCGTACTGCGCTAACCGCTCTTCTGCCGAGACTTCCAGGGCCGACCGCGGGTCGAATTGGTGCATAAACGCGCCTGGGGTTTCTCTACACTTCTTGAAGATCTCCGGGTAGCTTGCCTTGATCTCGCGCTGCCAGTCGGGGTCGATTGGGCCATTCCGGAGGGGCGCACAGTAATTCGCCGTGCGCTGGAAGACGCTTAGATGGGCGACTTCATTGACTATCTCCGGGATAAGTTGGACGGCGGTGGCCCCAGTGCCTATGACCCCCACACGCTTACCGCCTAGATCCATACCTTCCTTCAGCCATCTGGCGGTGTGGCACCAGTTGCCCTTGAAGCTATCGATCCCCGCAAAGTCTGGTATATAACGCGCGGACAGATTACCGACCGCCGTGATCAAGAATTGCCCCCCGGCCTGACGGCCATCTTCCGTTAGAATCTGCCAGCGATTCTTGCGCTCGTCGTAGACCGCCGTGGCGACGCGGGCATCGAACTGGATGTCCCGGCGGAGGTCAAACTTGTCCGCTACATAATTGAGGTAGCGCTCGTTCTCCGGCTGGCCGGAAAAATGCTCTCTCCAGTCCCATTCTTGCAGGAGTTCCTCCGAGAACGAATATCCGTAGGTGTAACTCTCGGAGTCGAAACGACATCCCGGGTACCGATTCCAATACCAGGTGCCGCCCACTCCACCACCGTCCTCGAAGACCCGCACCGAGAGCCCGAGCTGACGCAGACGGTACAACTGATACAGCCCGGTAACCCCGGCGCCGATGATGATCACGTCAAACTGCTCGACCTCCTTCACCGTCTCAGTGCCGGCTGCGGAAGTTTGCTGTGGAGAATCTCCCATGTCATTCCTCCTTTGGTCTCTCAACTCTTCCGGCTTTAATGAGTGGAACTCATCCCTCATACAACGACCTCGTCATGGATTAGTTAGACTGCTACCAAGATAGTAATTAAAAGGGTGTCAGTTGGCTAGCCCACCCCAAAAAACCTTGGCTTCGCGTTCCCTAACGTCGGCCGCCGCTGTGCCTTTCTCACGATGCCTCCCTTCACTCATGGCCAATGCCCTCTATGTTCCCCCTCACCTTTCGAAAGGATACGAGGCCTGGCTCGGTCCTCAGACAGACCGCAACCGCCGGGATGATCCTGAGGGCCAGTCGCGCACTACGAACTTTTCCCAGATTCTCGGCGCCAACCACGTAAGTGGTGGTCTTCACTATGTACGCTGGGTAGCTATCCGAGCGCGCACACGGCTCCGCCCGCAACCTAACCGCCGGCGTTATCCGCGCCCGCTACCGGGAGTCCATGTCTAATCCCGCACCGGTGGAGGCGGGCAAAGCCTACTGCTATACTATCGACCTATGGACCACCAGCAACGTCTTCAAGGCGGGGCACCGTGTCCGGCTGGAAATTTCTAGCAGCAACTTTCCCCGGTTCGACCGCAACACCAACACCGGCAACATCATAGCCCAGGATGCCAGCTTCAAGCCGGCATTACAGACTATCCTGCACGACGCCCAGCATCCTTCCCATGTCACTCTGCCCATCGTACGCAGATAAGAAATGGGTGCCGCCACACGAAGTAAAATGCGTTACGGCCCGCCAGCCCCGGTTAGGCGCTCCATGACTTGGCTAGCGCTTCCACTTCATTGCCCAAAGGCATGGAGTCCTGAGCCCCGCTTCGGGTCACCACCAGCGCTCCGGCGGCCGAGGCTGATACCACCGCGCGCCTCAACTCCTGTCCCCGGCTCAGGCCCACCGCCAGGGCGCCGTTAAAGGCGTCTCCTGCGGCCACGGAGTCAACGGCCTGGACGGGAAAGGCCGGCATATGCCGGCCGTGCCGCCGGGTCGCATAGTAGGCGCCTCCAGATCCCAGCTTCACCACCACCGCCGCTACCCCCCGCTCCAGTAGCTCCGTCGCCGCTCCGGACGCTGATTCTTTATCCCTTACTGGAAATCCAACCAGCGCTTGGGCTTCGGTCTCATTGCAGGTAATCACCATGCGGTAGGCGTAAAATTCCGAAGGCAGGGGGCGGACTGGACCCTGATCCAGAATTACCGTTTTACCCTGACCCCAAGCTTCTCGGGCTACCTCCAGCGACAGATCCAGCGAAACTTCCAGCTGCAACATCAACACCGAAGCATGAGGCAGCAACTCAGAAACCCGTCGCCTTTGCGATGGGCCGCAGTGTCATTGGCCCCGAGAATCTGGGTGATTCGGTTTTGAGAAGACCCGTCGATCTCGATTATCGCCAGGCCGGAACTGGTGTTGTTGGCGACGTCCACCGCGAATACGTCAACACCGCTGTCGGTCAGCGATTTCAGAAGCTGGGGCCCGAAGACGTCATCCCCTACCCGGCCCACCATTGCTACCGATGCACTCATCCGGGCGGCGGCCACGGCCTGATTCGCTCCCTTGCCGCCGGGGTAGGTCAGGAAGCGGGTGCCGACTACCGTCTCCCCGGACTCGGCGAAGCGGGGTGTGTGAGTGACCAGGTCCATGTTTATTCCGCCAAGAACAACCACGGACGGAAGGGATTGCTGCGCCATGATAGAGCTACCTTCCAGGGTGTGGATCGGTGGTAGTCAAGGAGGGCAACGCTATCATCGGGAAAGATGGTCGGTCAAGGGTGCCATGCTATAATGCCTCTGCCTAACGACTAGTATTACAACGACGGTTGGCATGATAGGATGACCGGGTAGTTGGGGAAGGCTTGGGCAGGTGAGGCGGGGAAGTGGATGCGGCGGCTTTCGAGCAGGTTTACGGGGCTCTTCAGGAGTTTCACGCTTACTTCGCTCCGCTGTTCGGCCGCAGGGAAGCGCGGGACCACAGCCGCCATTATCTCCAGGCCCTGCTGGTGCAGTCCGGCGAGCGGCGCAACGCCGAGAATCTGTCGGAGACGGTTCCGGCGTCAGCCAGGGTGATGCAGCGGTTTCTCGCTGAATCCCCTTGGGACTATGACCTGGTGCTGGGACGCCTCCAAGAGTACCTGGGACCCAGACTGGGGCACCCTGAAGGGGTGTGGGCGCTGGACGGCGGCGACTTCCCCAAGCAGGGCAGGAAGTCGGCGGGGGTGGCCCGGCAGTACTGCGGGAGATTGGGCAAGGTGGCCAACTGCCAGGCGGGGATGTTCCTGGCTTACGTCAGCCCGCTGGGGCGGGCCCTGGTGGACAAACGGCTGTATCTGCCGGAGAGCTGGACCTCGGACAAAGACCGGTGTGAGGCGGCGCGGGTTCCGGAGGAGAGGCAGGGCTACCGGTCGAAGACGGAACTGGCATTGGAGATGCTGGGGCGGGTCTTGGAGCGCGGCCACCTCAGGGCCAAGTGGGTTGCCGGGGACGAGGCCTTCGGGATGTCGCCGTCCTTCCGGGACGGGTTGGCGGCGCTGGGGATGCACTACGTGCAGGATGTCCCCGGCGGCAGCACGGTGTGGCCGCTGGAGCCGGCCTGGACCAGTGCGGAGTATCAGGGATTCGGGCGCCCCCGCAAACCCAAGTTGCGAGACGGTCAGCGCCGGACCATGGAGCAGCGCAGCGATGAATTGCCGGGGGATGCCTGGCGGGAGATAACGGTGGCCGAGGGAAGCCAGGGTCCCCGCAGCTACCGGTTCAGCGCCCAGCGGCTGCGGCCAACCAGCAAGCGGAAGCCCGGCGAAATCCACTGGGGAATCTACCGCCGGAACCTGGACGGCAGCGAGCCCCGCTACTACCTGTCCAACGCTCCCGAGGACACTCCCCTGGAGACGCTGGCCTACGTGGGCGGTTCCAGGTGGCGCATTGACAGGTGGCGCATTGAAACGGAGTTCGAGACGGAGAAGAGCGACGTGGGACTGGACGAGTACGAGACCCGGACCTGGCCTGGCTGGCACCACCACGTGGCCCTGTGCCTGCTGGCTGGAGCCTTTCTCCTGAGTCTGCAGCAGGATTGGGGGGGGAAAGATGCCCCGGATCACCCGGCCCCAAGTCTACCGGGTGGTGCGGGAAATGCTGCCCCGGGAACGGTTCGGGCCGAATGAGCTGCTGCGCTGGCTGGAGGAGACGCAAGAATGCAACGAACGGGCCAGACGCTCCCATGCCAAGCACCGAGCCGCCCTTCGTACATCCCTCCTTGAACCGTCGTTGTAATACTAGGGCCTAACACGGTCTGGTCCGGCCCGTGGCCGCACACTCGCTGGACAGGATTTGGGAGAAACTGGACGCTAACCAGGCCGCATCCCGATGTGCTGAGAGCCCAAACAGCCGACTTCCCGGCCTGCGCCATAGTCAAGGCATCGGGAGCCGCTGGAACCCACACCTGCGCCGCCCAGTCGGTTGGGCTGGGCCGTCTTCCCCCAGCGGTAGCCAATTGCGAAACCTAGAAACCGGGCCGAAAAGTCCTGGTTGGGTAGGGGGATTTGGGCAATAAAGCCGACGTGAGCAGGATCACGGACCACAGTTGTCCGAGCCGGACCGCGCAGAAATTGGCCGCAGCATGGGCGACAACAAAGGGGACAATATTGAGGACGACGCTGCGGCCTGTTGCGCCGCCACCGGTACGGCCCGACCGCCCGAGTTTCCCGGCCACCAGGGTCAGGTTGGCTACCGTGGCAGCCAGATACAGCTGGAATCGCGTCTTGACCCTGCCGAAATAGCGGGACTGGCGAATGCCCAACTGGACCAGCCGGGCCAACCGGTGTTCCACCACCACTCGGCGCACTCGATATTCGTCATAATGAGTGCTTTGCTGCAACGCTCGGGCCTGCTGCAGCAGGGCTTCCTGGGGATGGATCAGCACCCGCCGCCCCCTACTCCCCTTGGCTGCGATGCACTGGGACCGCAGTGGACATGTCCGACATTCGGCCCCGTCGAACTGGAAGGCCTGCAAGCGGTGGACCCGCCCTGTGCGACCCGTCCGCTTTCCCGCCGGCACGATGGTGTGGGTAACCTGTCCGGCGGGACAGGTGCAACTGCCCGCGGCCAGGTCAATATGGAAGTCCTCTTTCGGAAAGTGCTTCCGGTCGGGCCGTCCCGGCACTCTGGCCACCAACCGGCGTCCCGCATCGGCGAATGCCTGCCTGGTATCGCCATCCCCATAGGCGGCGTCGCCCATGGCTTCCTCCACCGGCACACCGGTGTTGGCCTCGCTCTGCTCCACCAATTCCAGCGATCCCAGGTTGTCCGGAGCGTTGCCGGGCAATACCTCCACCGCGGTGATCAGCTGGGAGTCGGTGTCCACCACGATGGCCGCCTTGTGTCCGTCGAACCGTCTACTGCTGCTCTTGTGGCCGTGGCGCATCTCCGGGTCATGCACCGACATCATCCGGTCCCGGCTCACCCCGTCCTTGAGATTCACTCCGTCATCGGTCCGCTCCACGTCCTGGAGCAGCAACTGCCCCAGCAGTTCCGCCGCCGCCACTATCTGCTGCCGCTCAGCGCTATCCTCCCCCAATTCCCTCTGCGCCTGCCGCGACAACTCCAACAACCGGTCGGCGTCTCTCACAATCTCGGCCAGCAGGGCCTGCCGCGCCCGTTTGTCGCTCCAGTCGATGGCCGACTCACCCTTCACGCTGGAACCCAGGTACCGCTCATATCCCCGGGCCTTGGCCCATTCTTTGACGCTGGACTTCTCCACTGCCGCCAGCGCCCGCAACAGCTTGACGATCCCGTCCGCCAACAGATTGTAGGTGTCCTTCACCGCGCCACGGCCCAGGATGTTGGTCGTGTCCAACGCCACCCGCATCCCGCGCCCTTTCAGATACCCCGACTCCCGGGCCAAACGCAGGCTGGACTCGAACACCTCCCGCACCTTGCCGTGCAGTATCAGCTGGGCGCGGAACACCTGCAGCGTGCTCTTGGCGAAGGGACGGTCTTCCACCTCAATCCCCAAGGCCACCTTCCACCGGATGTCGAAGTCGGCCCGGGCCTTGGCCTCAGCGTCGCTCACCTTGTCGTGGGACTGGAGCAGGAGCGCCGTCGCCAGCAGGCTGGGCGGCACGCTGTCCCGGCCGTTGTCGGCGCAGTAGAACCCGGCGAAATCGGGGTCCCGGAACAGGCGGCCCCGCAGCGAGGCCAGCAGACCGTAGAAGGTGTCCCGCCCCACGTGGTCCAGATACAACCGGTCTGCTTCCCAGAGGCCCCTCTGGTCCGACCGCTCTCCCAGCATGCTCAAGCCCTCGCTATTTCTTGATGGCTCAAGTATAGCTGACCACCCGGCTGAAGCCAGTTTCCGGCCACGTTTCTAGAGACCACATATTCCGTAGCACGTAGGCATATGATCTCCCGTCATACTGTCGCGATCGTAACGGCACACACTAGCAGAGGACGTGATCTCCATGCTATTCTGCTCCTAACCAGGCTATTGATGAATTGGAGAGATGCCGTGCCGGGTAGCCCGGGAAATGCAGGGCCTTAGTCATCGTGCACCGAAAGGGTCATCATGGAAACTCGGTCAAATCTTTGGTTGCATTCGATCAGCGTCGTCGTAACAGCACAATCTCATAACCCCTCTATTCTGACCCCAGACTTCTTGGTGTCACAAGGTATCATCCCGCAAGCCTGGAAGGCCACGGAGATGATCAACATGCCCCATTAGCTAGAGTCGCTTATGACAATCGGGTTAGTTGGACAATGAGCCAAGATACACTAACGTTGGCTGAAGAGTGGAACGGACCTTTCGGTAACCAGTACACAATTCATCGCTTATGTCCAAGTATTTAGAGTTAATCCCTCACGTGCCCTATCGTAGTCTGGGTCTCAATTGTGCGGTTGTGCGGTGTCGACGAACCGGAGAAACCCCGACAAATGGCTTACGGACAGGTTCCTAAACCCTGACGCTCGGCCTCAGACGCCAGGGCTGTTCGCCATGGAACCACGATTCATAATTGGTACATACGATGCAGTTATCTTCATGTCCGCCAGAGTAGGTCTAGCACAGCGGACGGAGGGCGTTTTCGAAGACGCTATCATCACTGAATGCAACGTTCATCATGAAGGGCCACTGGGTGCCGCTGCTTTGATCGATGCGATAAATCGATGGCCAGAGCGTCAGGATTCAATCACCGACGTACTTGATCAACTGTTCGAGACCGATCTCGTATGACAACACAGATTCGTGAACCGAGTACTTCCACCGTTCCAGTTGGAGCATCTGCGAATCTCGTCTGGCGATATGAGAATCCTACTTCTAGCCCTAGTGGAGTTCGATTTTGGCGTTGCGTAGACATGGCTACATGGGACGATATCCGGGAATATGAAGAGTCTAGGGACTCTCCGTCGACCCTGAGTGGGTCTTACTTAGTCGGCCAAACGATTAACACGGCCTCTCCAGAAGACGCACTGGTTCACTCGTATGGTACCCTGCGCATATCGTTCGTTGAAGGTACACTCGGTAGACTTTCAAGTCAAAGGAAGCCTTTGCCGAGCTACATCTGTCGATGGATCGCGGAAACCGCCGATGGTGAGGAGGAGATCGTCGCAGCACTGAGAGAGTGCGGTCTGGATTTAGCCGCCAGACGTGTCAACTACCTTCGAGAGGTCTTGTTGGAGGAGCCCGATGAACCATATCTGGTTCTCGAGTCACTTCGATCCCTCGCTTTGTTCCTTATGAGCGAACGTCAGTTACCCCCACCGAGGATTAGTGTGGATTCAGGAGGGCTAGCTCAAGCGGAGTGGAGGATTCATCCTCAAGATAGAAAAATCAGCCATAACCCCAACAACCAATTTTGGGGTCGCGGGGACGGCATCATTGTCATGAAGTTCCTCAGTTCGGGACTCGTTCGATACGTAGCGTTATCTGGTCCAACTGGACAAGGCATTGAACGAATTGAAACCGGTGGGGTTTTGCCGAAGGCTTCTGTGATGGACTCGCTTCAGATGTTCACGTATAAACTGTTTGAATGATCGGATCTGAGCTTCCAGAGGAGGACCACGTTTCGCGGTGGTGTCGAAAGACACATGTGGAAGACGGTTTCCCGAGTGCATCGGCTTTTGAACTTAGAGAAATGGAGGAGACGCTGTCGGTAAAATGGCTTGAGTATTTTGGCCTAGACCGCGACGTCTCGATCCAAAGGATTCGGGAAGTAATCCAAGTAAGCTTAGACGCCCGAGACCGGTTCGCGGTGCTAAGAGTATCGGAGATCAAAGAGGCGATTCTTCGACAGGGGACGCCGGTATCTGTGACTTATGATCCTCAGGGATCCGACCCATCTCACTCTCTTATCTCGTGGGATAACGTCGATAGGACGGTCGTCGCGGCACGTCTGGCGGTGCTTGTTAAAAAGAAGGACGTATATCCTGGGCTCGTTTCTTGATTGAAGAAGTTGCCCACGGTGCCGAGGTTGAACAGCTAGCTAGGCGCCACTTCATTCTCCAGGGACCTATCGGGGCGGTGCTTCCTTTGGATTGGCTGCAACCCGAGTCCCCCCAGGTTACCGGCGGATCAGGATAGCGTTTAACCGTCCCGTCAATCCCCCAGCCGTGCGGGAAAGCCCCGAATCCGCTGTACACCCACCGATACGCTGCCACGCCAGAGGTGGACCAGATATCCGTGCGATGTATTGAGATGTGGTCCCCAAGGCCGGAGACCTGGCCAGCGAGTTCAGGTTTGCGTTATACGGGATAGGAGTTTATCCTCAAATTCTCGCCGCCAGTTGACCGCCTCGGTGCACGAGGCCGACGACCAGCGCACGTTAAACCGATTATCGCGCATTGTGGCCAACCCCACCAATAACCCAATCGGCAAGTGTCTTCCAACCACACCGTTCGCAGCGTTGCGATGAGGTTTTCCACCTGATCTAGGCACAGAGACAGGGTGGGAACGAATTCGCCGGTTGGCCCGTATTGGTCGATGGATTCTAATTCCGCTTTTAGCCAACTCCCCGACGCGGGCCGGATGATTTCATGATCCGTATCTTGGAATTCGACGCGAATATCAAATTCAACCTCGTCGACATCGGCGTCCTGGACATTCTTCAAAACCAGTAGTTCCCCACCAGGTTGAAAGACACCGCTTTCAATACCCGTTACCCCCGGTCTCGGCTCCGGGCCAATCGGTGGATCCCAAATCCCGGCTGTGGACCAGAACGTCTCTAAAAAACCATGACGGTGTTTGTCGGTATTGTTAATTACGCTCAGCAGCCAGAGATAATACCCATCGCCCGTCGGCTGGAAGGGTTGGAACACGTTCGACGACAGATTGGGCAGAGGGACTGGCCTGCCATAATGGTTTGCGCTTCAGTTGTACGTATCTCGCACGGTCTCTGAATATCGGAAAGTCCAGGGTTCCAGTGGGAGCCTGTCCGTTTGCAAGAAACATTTGCCACGCCATATGTCCGAGGGCAGAGCGGAGATTGTGGGCGATCTCACCGGCTTTAACCCACCAATCGACAGGAGCCTCGGGGATAGGTCCGCGGAAGACCCATACATGTTCCGCACTATCAGCACGAAATTCGTGAACGATGTGCTGTTGCTGAGCATTACAGAAAGCCGCCACGTCCGAATCGAGACGTTCAATGCCTGGCCTGGCTGCATTGATTTTGGCTACTACAACCCTAAGTGTGACTTCACTTCCACCCGCCCTTTGCGTTCCCATTTCATACCTCCTTCGCCGACAGTCGCCTCCCTCAGCGACCTGCGGGCCGGATACGAGTATCAAAGTGAAACAGATTTGGTCAGCGGCGGTCAACGGGACTGATGACCAGACGGGATGATCCTACGAAAGATCCTCGGCCACTTGAATGCCATCGGGTCACCCGAATTCCACGTTCCATGGTTCCCCCCATGGTCGGTTAGTTCAGATGGTTTAAGCGACTGCTTTCTACGCAGGCCATAATAGACTGGCCTCTTTTACTCCCCATCAAGGCGCCCTCGAACTTACTATTCATCAAGTGGGAAAAGAATTTGGCGGCCTCCGAATTACCGCTATTAGAGCACCTGCTTTGCAGGCAGGAGGGGCTAACACAGAATGGGTTCCTGGCATGGTAGTCAGCCAAACACGGGGAAAGGCACAAGACGGGTCACCCGGCGGACTCTCCGACTATTGGTTGTGTCTGTTGCTTGGTTTATCGAGTAGATAAGCGTCAGTCGCACTCTACGGATCCGCCGGGGAACCTAACGAAGCGAGGGCAGTCTCGAGAGGGGCTGCCCGTGTTATTTTCCTCGATCCAACCCCTCCCGCCCCATGATCCAACCTCTGTCCTATCGTCCTAGTCGCCCAGGATATCCTACCGGGCGCACGCGCCGAAGCCGATTTCCGCTCTTGCTACGATCTCCCTTGCCCTGCTGGTCAAGCAGAGCATTTAGGAGATCGTATCTCTTTATCTCCACGGGTCTCAGAATTGGTGTATTGGGCTATGGCAAAGCTGGGGGAACGTAGAAGGTCTCTTCGACGAGGCGCTAGCGGCGGATCCCATGCCCGCGCCGGGCGTAGCGCAGCCAGGTAGCGCACCTGCATGGGGTGCAGGGAGTCCCCGGTTGAAATCTGGGCACTCCGACCATCTGTCCGCCTCTTCCACCGGGGGAGAGCACCTGCTGTGCAAGCCCGAGGCGAAAATCGATCCGGGTTGGCGGGTTGAGGCGTTTCAAATTATACTAACCGAGACTTAGGCGGAGAACCCGCCGGGTCACCCTTGGTGCCTTTGGGCATGTTTGTTCCCCTGAACCCCTCTCCGTGGGCCGTTAGCTCAGATGGTTAGAGCGCCTGCTTTACACGCAACTCTTGGTACCCACCGAGGATACCTGGTCCACCACTGCTTTAGCATCTGCTATAATATGTAATGCAGTATCTCCAGCTCAGGTGAGGTAGCGGTTGGCGAGGCGGTTGAGCAAAATTGAGGCGGCAGCATATTTCGGTGTCTCCCCTTCAACGATTGACCGGAGGATCGCACGCGAAGAGTTGAAGGTCGAGCGTGATTCCCCAAGGACGAAAGTGTGGGTTATCATTGATGATTCACCTGATGGTGAACCCCTTGATGAACCACGCGATGGGTCAGAGAACGTTGAAGTGATGGTCCTACGTGAGCGGGTGCTGAACCTGGAGACAGTGTTGCAAGACCGTCAAGACCGGCAGCGCGAGTCTGACGCACTGGTGCAACAACTCCTCCAAGAGCTCCATGCGGCACATAACCAGGTTGACGACCTAACGGCCCGTGTCTTGCCAGCGGCCCAGAAGGGCCGCCGGCGTTTGTGGTGGCCGTTCCGACAACGCGGCGTTTAGGCTCCGATCAGGCCCATGGTAGCGAGGGGAGAAAACCGTGCATGGTCAGCGCACACCTGGGTCTGTGCGAGGGTGATGTACCGCTGGGTGGTCGCCAGCTTCCTATGGCCCATGATGGCCTGTTGAGCCGCGAGGTTCCCCCCGGCAGCGATATAGGCCGTGGCGAACGTGTGGCGGAGGCAGTGAGGTCCCGCCTTTCGCGTGCCGATGTTGGCCCGGACAAACAGCCTGCGAAAGACCATTTTGATACCCGACCGGGTTAAGGGGCCGCGGCGTCCCATCCAGACATGATACCCGTCGCCCTGCCCTTCCAGTTCACCGCGCATTACCTGGCTAACGGGGACCAACCTGTCACCCACTTTCCCGTTGAGCACCAGGTGGTCGTCCCTTACATCGGTCCACCGCAAGGCCGACAGCTCGCCCAGGCGTAACCCACAGTCCATAACCAATAAGACCATGGTGTGGTCCCTTTCGCTGTCTGCTACCGCGAGGAGGCGGCGCACCTCTTGGGACGTGAGTACCCTGGGCAATTTCTGTTTCCTGGGCAAATTGCCCAGCTCATCTACCGGGTTGGTACGGTTGGGGTAATTTCGCCCGTACCAGTTGAAAAATGTGCGCCAGCACTTCCGCAGGTCCTTCCGGCTCTCCAATGACAGCGAACTATCGCCCCACGCGACCAAAAGGCGCTTCCCGGTCCTCGGGATCCCCCCGCAATTAGCTACCATCCGCCCCAGCGCCCACCGGTATTGTTCGATGGTCGATTCCGCCAAGCCCCGCGCCACACACTCCACAAGGTATTCAGACACAGCCTTGGACGTTTTCAACGGACACCTCCGAATTCAAGATTCGAAGATTGTAGGGAGAACCTGCGGATGCTGCATTCGACGCGCCGAGCGAGTTCTGCAGTCTTGAACCATGAGCCATCCGCGGATGAAGTAAGCCGGTGACCGTGCGTTGTTGCCGCTGGTATGCCAAAAAGGGTAAGATGGGAGAGCTTCGACATAGAGATACCTCTCCCCGTGGGCGGCTAGCTCAGCTGGTTAGAGTACTTGCTCGACACGCAAGAGGTCAGTGGTTCGAGTCCACTGCCGCCCACCATCTCCCCTGCGCCGGGGGCGCGGCGGTGACGTGTTTGGTGCCGCGATGATAGATGTAATAGCTGGTTACTAGGACTCCAACGTGCCGTTGGACCACCTCGGCCAAGCTATCATCGACGCGCTGGAATCAGGGGTGTCCGCGAAAGAGATTTTGATCATGCTCCAGGCGGCACTCGTCCAACAAGAGGCCGAACAACGCCGATTGCCAGAGGTCCCTGCGAATAGTCAACACCTCATCTATTCGGAATTGCCAGACGGCATGATCGATCTTCCTACGGCTGCAGGAAAATACGATGTGCCCAAGACAAATCTACAGTCATGGATATACCGAGGACGGCTCCATTCTTATGGCCGCCTGCGTAGGTCCGATCCAGGAGGCGGGTCCCACATTGTGCACGAGGGAGCTCTACGGGCTGAACTCGCTAAGGCAGCCCTGCGAGGTCGAAGACTATCAAAGCATCCTGACCGAGTAACGCTTTACTGCCCCAACTGCGAGACAGTTTGGACAAAACGTTCACAATGTCCAAATAAGACTCTAAGATACCCCCCGCGCACTCTCACTATACGGGGGGTATCTTTTTAGGGGTTGGCACCACGCCCCGACACGCTCCGATCCCACGCTGACCGGTCACCAAGGACAGTCGAACCATGGGCAATCCCAGGCGTGGTCGAAAGGCCACGGAGAGAGACCCTAAGAAACGTTTGCCAAAAATTCCGGCTCTCCAGAAAAGCTTAGAGCCTGGGAGCCACGATTTCGTCCGGGCGTCCCGAACCCTCGCGCGCACGCATGATGATGATCTTGATGATGATGTTAATTCATCATCATCAAAACCATCATGGAAGACAGGGGGTTCCAGGGGGGAGGAAGGGGTAGATAGCCCCGCGCCAGCCGAGGTCTGCGACCCTCATGCGGAGACGGTAGGCCACCAGCACCGTAGCCCCGCCGCGCGGATCCGCCACCTGGTAAACCTGGGCCATCAACGGGCATCCCAGCTTGTCAGCGATTGTGGAATTGCCAGCGTAAACGCGGCGCTCTGCGACCTAGTATTACAACGACGGTTAATCTGACCGGGTGATTTTCGCGACCCATTTGGACCTGAACCGTACTGCCATGAGCTTACCGCGATTTCTCGCTCGTGGCCGAATACGAAGGATCAGGCACCATATTTGGCAATCCGTCGTTGTAATACTAGGAGCCTGTCCGAGAATTAATTGTTGCTCCAAATATCGTCAGAGTAAGCTTCATTAGCTATTTCTATCGGCTGCACGTGAACTAATCAGGGCATCACCAGTATCAATGTAACGCGTTTCGTTGTGGGTTGGTATTTCTCGGACAGGCCGCTAGAGGACACCTGGGATGCGGTTCACAATCCGGCTGGGTTCGTAGATTCGCTTTCCCACCAACACGCTGTTGGTTCACCACCGGCGGCGCGTCGCGCCGACCGCGTGCAGTTCGCCCGGCCTCCAGGGGCGGACGCCCAGGACACAGACGACGAAGGCGTTGTTCCCCAGGTCACTGGGACCCCCGATCCCGAAGCGGAGGCTCTTTGGTGCGATATCCTGCCAGACCTTCGCTTGATGGTGCCCAGGCCCACGTTCGAGACGTGGTACGCCAAGCTGGTTGGCTACCGCCTCTCCGGCGACGTCCTGACCGTCGGGGCTCTTGACCCCGTCGCCGCCGCATGGGCCAACCGGCGTGCCTACCACAACGTGGCAACCGCAGCCACAGCCCGGCGAGGCCAGGAGACCGAAATCGTTTTCGCGGTGGTCGAGCCGGAGCTTGAAACCGGCGCTCTGGAGGCTGAAGCGATGACTAATGAAGTCCCGCAACCATCCGACGATTTCGGACAGTTGAATCCTGAAGATGGCGGCCAACCAGAGGCGCCGCCACCGACCAGACCGGCGCGGCGTAAACGCCGGGGCTTCGCCAAGGTGGGCCGACGTTGAATGGGCCATCCGACGTCATGCCCCATCGTAGACCCACCCCGAGGAGGAGCACCCCATGAATTCAATGACATGAATATATCGGGCTTTGAACGGCCATCCGGCGAAGTGCGACTGGGAAGTCTTACGGTATCAAGAGTTCGGCTTGGTCATCGCGTCGGAACGGTCCGACAACACGGGGACCAGTATCACCAACTGGGCAGAACGCCTCGCGGGCGAAGTGAGCCATGTGCTGGACATCCCGCCGAAGTCATTGGTGTGGATCGAACACTACCCGGAGCGCGGCGACGCATTTCACCCGATGCCGGAAGATTGGGACCTGGTGACGTTTCAGTGGCGTGACGGGCGCAAGAGCCCCTTTTCTCATCCCAAATGGTGGCGTCTAAACAGGGATCAACTCCAGGCGTTGCGGTCTGGCGCTTGGCCGGACTTGCCTGCGGGCCTTTCGGCGCGGGCCGTCTGTGAAGAGGTGCGGTGACCTTCGGTCACCGGCGGAGCGTTAGGCAAGTTGATGCACCCAAACTGCTAGACAGGTGAGCCATGACAAGCGACGACAGATACGTGGAGTCCCAGCGGGAAAAGGCTTTCGGTTTCGGCTACACCGCTGGCAAGAATAAGGCGTTCTGGGAAATCCAACAGCGCCTTGCCGACCCACACCCGTCCGGGTGCGGTTGCGACCCCTGCCAGGTGATCGCCGCCGTCCAACGCATCCCTCCGGAGGTTGTGCCGATCGAAGTAACAAGCGACCGGGAACGGATGATTGGTAAGGCCAGGCGGCTGTTGGAAATGCCCCTGGTGGTGTTCGACACCGAGACCACCGGCTTGGAGGAAGACGATCAGATTGTGGAGATCGCTGCCGTCGCGGTCGATGGGACGGAGTTGCTCAACACCCTGGTCCGGCCCCGGAAGCGAATCTCGGCTGAAGCAACTGGCGTCCACGGAATCTCGGACGAACTTGTCGCGTCCGCTCCCCGCATCGAGGACCTTGTGGTGGAGTTGTACGACGTGTTCGAGGCCAGCCATACCGCAGCCTATCATTACGCATTCGACAAACGGCTCCTGTTGCAGAGTACGGGTGGCTTGTTCGATCCATGGGTGGAGCCCGGCACATCCCACTGCATCATGGAGATGTACGCCGCCTACCACGGCGTATGGGACCCTGCAAAGAAGGAGTACCGGTTTCAGAGCCTAGTCCAGGCGGTACAACAATGCGGCCTGAAGGTCGAGGGTCAGCCGCACCGGGCAATGGGCGACGCCAAGGCCGCCGCCGCGCTGCTGCGGTACATGGCCTACGGGTGGGCCTAGCGGTGACACAACGAATGTTCGCCGATCTTGAAGCGTTTTACGCCGCCGACGAGCGGCGGCAGAACTCCCTGGAGAACGATTACGGGGTCCATTGGCGGGACGCCGAGGGGTACGACCGGTGGCGGGTGTCCTACATTCTGGCCACAGGAGAAGTGTACGCACGGCGGGAGTATAGCCCAATGTTGATAGTCCTGGGCGTTGTCCCGCCCGACCCCGTTGGCGGCGGTCGCTACTACCACCAGACCTTGGACGGAATACTGGAAGGTTGGGCGGTTCGCAGCGAAAAGCCCCGGAGTCTGGAAGGGGTCCAACACTGGCTGAAGGCGTACCGCCAGCCAGACCCGTAGGAGATGTTGACCCATCTCAGTCTGTTTTCCGGCTATGACGGTTTCGGACTGGGCCTTCGCCCGGCCGGGTTGCCCATCCAGACCATAGGTTACGTTGAGATTGACGAATACTGCCAAAAACTCTTGCAGGCCCGAATCAGGGACGGATTCCTTGACTGGGCGCCCATCATCCGCGACGCGCGACGCGCCGATTTTGGACGATTGGCCGGACTGGTGGACCTCATCACCGCGGGATTCCCCTGCCAGCGCCGCCGGGCTGCGGGCCGGGGCTTCTGACGAACGCAATCTGTGGCCTGCGACGATAAGAGCCATTCGGGACGTGGGACCCCAATGGGTCTTGCTGGAGAACGTTCCAGGCATCCTTGCTAACGGGTACGCTGGAACCGTGGTCGGAGAGCTGGCCGCCCTCGGTTATGACAGTATCGGGGACCGCGTACCGGCTGCGGCCGTTGGCGCCCCACACCTCCGTTGGCGGTGGTTCTGCCTTGCCTACGCCAATGGCGATGGACGCCCCGGACGACGGCGTTCCTCCGAACAAGAGGGCGAACACGACGGAATGGGGACTGGTCGAGTCTCTGGACCAGATGGCCAGGCAAGGGGCGTGGCCGACACCGCGGGCGTCGGACGGGGCCAAGGGCGGCAGCCGCCAGAACGACGACCTGGCGGATGCGGCGAAACGCCGGCCCACACCGACAGTCAACGGGAACAACAACAAGGCGGGGCTATCGGCCAAGAGCGGGAACGGCCTGGCGACGGCGGCGAAAACGTGGGCGACTTCCCAGGCTCACGACACCAGACCGAGCAAGCCGGAGAGAGTAGGCAGACCCAACGGCCCGAGGAACCTGAACGACGAAGCTGCATTATTCTCGACCCCGGTGGCCGCGGCCGCAGACCGGAGGAACGATGCCCATCCGAAAGGGAACCTGACCCTCATTGGTCACGCGGCCAGACATCTACCAACACCCACGGCGCACGACTCGAAAGCGACTGGCCCCTCCCAGATGGCCCGGAAGTCGCCGGGTCTTGCGGACATGGTGAAGTTCCCAACTCCAACGACCCGGGACACGGAGTCCCGAGGGCCAGCGGAGGCAAACGGGAACAGCCCTGGTCTGTCGTTCAAAGTCCAATATCCAACGCCCAGGGCGAACAAATGGGGCCCGCCGGACAGTCATGGGAAGGTGCCGGAGGAATTTCGTGGTGGGATGTTGAACCCGCGCTGGGTCGAGTGGTTGATGGGCATCCCCATCGGGTGGACCAGGTTAGAGCCCTTGGAAACGGAATCGTACCTGCAGTGGTGGCTAAGTTTCTGCGGGGAAGACGATGACCATCGTGAATGAACGGCGCCCATATCTCAGCGCCGGTCAAGAAAGGTTTCGGACCATCGCGGCCCCCGTACATCTGGCTGCGGCTCTCGTAGAGGCGGCGTTAGCCAGAACGACAGCAGAAGGGGTCATGGACGGATTGAGAGGGGAGAAAGTGGAGCCTTGAATTCTCTCCAGAACAGAGACAGTGAACGCATCACGACAGGAGGCGACATTGAGCAGAATGCCAAGAAGGAACGAGTTTCCTAGTCTCGACGTCAAGTACGTGGTAGAGGCCGAGACGCCGCAACAGTGCGACTACTGCGGGCAGGTCGCGGAGCTTCGCCCATACGGGAAGGATGGAGCCTGCATCTGTTTTCCTTGTGGCCAGAAGAATCCTGAAGAGACTAGGGCTAACTTCCTGAAGCTATCGGAAGGAGGATGACGAGTTGGGACGAGCGAATGAGATGCTGGCGCCAGGCCTCGACGTATTGACCTTCGCCCAGCAGATGGAGATCAAGTTGAGGGTCAACGACTGGAAGGGCGGCTGGGAGAGTGAGCCCAACATGGTCCTGATCGGCCTGATGGTTCAGGAGCTTGGCGAACTGGCGCAGGTAATAAGGCCCGGCCCTGACGTTCTTATCGTAGACGAGACCGTCAACGTCGCTAACTTCGCAATGATGCTTTTTGACAACGCACGTTGGAAGCCACCAACGAGGCCGTCCGCATTTTCGGTCCGGGCCGCGTCCCTCCATAGCAATCCCGCTCAAGTAGAGCCAATGCGGGAATTCAAGGAATTCATAAAGCAAGTTGAAGTGGAGTTGGCGGCCCAGTTCGGCAACCCATCCTGGCGGCGGTCGGGACATCCGCTCCGGGACTTCGCGTCGGAACTGGTCGAATTGGCGAACCACCTCGTAGAGGCTGTTGACGTCGCCTCTGACCATATGATCGAACGCATGGCCGTAGAGGTGGCGGATGCGCCCTGGTGATCTACGACTTGGCAAAACAGCGGTCCTGGCCGCACTTGCCGTTGGCCCCAACTCTGCCCGGCCATATGGGTGGACGCGGGTAGCCGGTCGAAACTACGGAGGGAACGCATGGACGAGATAGAGATATTTGGACCCATCCTGGAATCTGCCAGGAACGCCGCTCTCACTTTGTTCAACGAGACTGGAGGAGACTGCACATTCGAGCAGTTGCAGGGGGTAATCGGTCCTGTGGCCGAGGGATTTGAGACGGAGTACAACCGGACTTCGCTGCAGTTGGTGTTGCTCGGACAGGTATCGGCGTTCCTCTTCGAGTGGGTAACGGTGCTCCACCTAGTAAAAGCCCTCGATGAGGAAGGAGCCGTTGACGTCACCCAGGATAGCTCCCCATCCCGTGGGCTCGACGGGCTTAGGCCCAGCGGTCTAATAGCGCCTGGAAGTTACCGGGACGAACTGAGGGACCCGAGTGAGTAGTGAGCAGTACGGGTCGTGGGTAACGGCGCCCAGGGAGGCGCGAAAGTGAGTGACGGATCGAGCATCGGATGGACAGACGCCACATGGAACCCTTTGACGGGGTGCGGGAAGGTCTCCCCAGGCTGCGATAACTGCTACGCGGAGACCACCGCCGAGCGGTGGCGCGGCCAGAAGGCGTTCCCGGAGGGTTTCGCCTTAACAGTCCGCCGCCGCAAGCTACGTGAGCCGCTGGGCTGGAAGCGACCGAGGCGCGTCTTCACTCATTCCATGTCTGACCCGTTCCTAGAAACCGGGCCGAAAAGTCCTGGTTGGGTAGGCGTTCCCGGAGGGTTTCGCCTTAACAGTCCGCCGCCGCAAGCTACGTGAGCCGCTGGGCTGGAAGCGACCGAGGCGCGTCTTCACTCATTCCATGTCTGACCCGTTCCTAGGTACAGTGCCTATTGACGTGTTCCTGGACTTCTGGGAAGTCATGCTCATGGCGGACCGTCACGTCTTCCAGGTCCTTACCAAGAGGCCGGGGCGGGCGCGGTGGGTCATAGAACATTACAAGCTGCCCTTGCCGCCGCATATCTGGCTGGGCGTGTCGGTCGAGAACCAGGAGATGGCCGACTTCCGCATTCCCATCCTGCGGGACATCTCCACCACCCAGCGGTTTCTTTCCTGTGAGCCGCTGTTGGGGCCCTTAGACCTGGTCCCTTACCTGGCGACGGAAGACATTCGTTGGGCGATCGACGGCGGTGAATCTGGGGCGAAGCGATGGCCCGCTGATGACGACTGGTTCCGAGGCATCCGCGATGCCTGAATGGACCACGGCGTTCCCTATTTTCACAAGCAAGGCAACACCCGCCTACCCGGGCGCGACCGGGAGTTGAACGGTTTGGTTTTGGAACAGGTCCCGCCGGACATGATGATCGAGGAGACGCGATGAGAACCCATCTGGAACGGTTCGGGCGATGAGGCCCCTTAGACGCGGCCTTGCTTTTGGCCCTCACTCTAGGCTGCCAATGGTACAACGAACGGAGGTTCCGCCGAGGTTTCTCCGCAGCCAGGCCTCCAGCTCCAGCAACCGGAGGCCGGCGCACCCGCCGGGCAAATGGCAAAGGCAAACGCCGGTGGCCGAGTTAGGTTAGGAGGGGTCATGGAAGGATTGAGAGGGTACAAAGCGGAGCTTTGGCAGTCGCTACGATACTGCGCCGATGCCGAGTGCCGGTCGCGGCCTGACGTGTATTTTCTCTGGAGCGCCCCCGCCCTAAACGACAGCGACAGCGAGGAATAGGAGGTCTATCTATGCCCAAGAAACCTGCCAAGAGTAAGCCCGCCACCCCTCGTCCACGGCGTAAGAACCTGCTTCCCAACGAGTACAAGCGCGAAGGCCGAGTTACGGTGTCGATGGACTCAATTCAAGCTGCCCTGTTCGCTCCCCGCAAGCTCGAACAACTCAATCACGACGGGCCAGGGGCGCTCCTGCAGCAGGGGTCCTCGGTGATCGAGGAGAAATACATGGTCACGGTCCACCGCATCGGCGGCCAGTGGGAGTACACGGTGGAGCACGACGGGGAGACGTTGAGGCTACCCGGCGAGGTTGTTGATCGAATGGACTACTACCGGCAGAGCATCAACAAGGAGCACAAGGATTGGATCGAGGAATTGGGACGCCAGCCCGGAGTATGAACCGATGAAGTTGCGATTGATGGGTCCCTCGGACATCGTGCGTGCATAGGTTGCCCGGTTGAAACGGGACTTCAGGATCGCGGGCCATGAATACGCCAACCGGAACGGCTCGGATATCCGGTACTACGTGGACATTGACGACCGAGTAGCCGCCGACGTGGCGGGCTTGAAGAACGCCGCGCAGAACCCCGCAGACGGCGATACTCAGAGTCGGTCCTCAACACAGGTGACGCGGCCCAGGAGGAAGCTGTGACTGCGACTCGGGAATGGGAGTTGGCAAACGAGCAGAAGGACCTGACCGACACCAGCGGGTACGGGATTCTCTCGCGGACGCGCCCCTACGGGCAGGGAGACAAGGCGCGATGACCTGCTGTGACGGACTCCCTCCGGGGGAATGCCGGTACTGCCACATCCTCCGAAGTCATCCCGCCGAAGGCATGGTCCCATATTGCCGGGTCCATGACAGGCGCGAGTGGGAGGTATGGCGCGGGGTTTCGACGTCGACCCGCTGTTTGCACTGCACTCACGGCAACGACGAATCGCCATTTTTCTGCCCGCACTGTGATCACGAAGGGCGTGGGCATCATAACTTGCCGGATACCTGCGTTCATTGTGCGCTCGTTTGCATCGAAATGCCGTTGCCGCACCGCCGGATCGAGATGGAGAAGCTATGAGGAAGTCGAGGTCGCCGCAAAGCTCGACGTCGGGCGAAAGCCGCCGATTGAGCCACCGGAAGTCCAAGTCTACCTGGATGCCGCAATCAAGGACAGCGAGGAGTCTTCAATATGGCCTCACTAGGAGTCTGTCCGATATTTAATGATGGCAACGCATATCGGCTATGATGGCTTTCACAGTAACGCTATTGGTTCATGTGTAGGTCTATTTAGTAACCGCCAACCCGATTACCAACAATTATAGTATTCGAGATCGAATCTTTGGACAGGCTCCTAGGAGAATTAGGGAACTGGCGTCGAATGCGCGGAAGGCCGCCGCTCAATTGTTTAGGGACCGCCAAGGCCAGGTAGACGAAGCAGCGGTCCTAGCTACTCCGGAGGAGCTTGTTCGGTCTGTCCATGAAGACCCGAAGTTTGGGGGACTCGCACCCCTCCTCTTCCCATCGGCATGGTCACGGGATACGTCCACGAATGGAATTTGCTGGTTGAGGCCGCTTCGTCGGCAAGGGGAGACCTGGTTGTCATATATGCGCCTGGAGAAGAATTGGAGACCGATACGCTGGCGCCGCCCCATTGTCCGCAGGCTGACGGAGAGGCAAGGTAACAGATGACGCTTTTCTGGGACAACGGAACAACCCGTTTCTACCAAGGCGACGCCAGGTCGATCCCTCTTCCCGACCAGAGCGTCCATTGCGTTGTCACCAGCCCTCCTTACTAAACCAAAGCCAAGGTGGGATGTGCATTTGCCGGGAGTTGTGAATCAGGCCGGAAGTCTGACAGGATTGCCTCGGCCCTTGACTGGAGGATCGTCCGGCAGCGCCGTCTCACCTCTTCTTTCCGGTGGGTCAATCCTGCCAGGAACCGGCCGACCCTCTCCTGCGCCGCTTCCCTGCTCCCGAGGCACAGATTGCCTGTAGCCTCTTCCCTGGCCCACCCCCAGATGGCTTCATCAGCGTTGAAGTCCGGGCTGTACCCCGGCAGATTCACCAGTTGCAGTTTCAGATTCGGTGTCCGCAGGTATTCCCGCATCGCCTCCCCACGATGGGCTGGCGCATTGTCCCAAATCACCTTCAAGGGCCCAGGATGCTTTTCTTTCAGTTGCTTCAGGAAGGCAACCGAGGTGCCCGAGTTGCTGTTGCCACCCAGTTCCATCCATTCCACCTCCCCCGTCTCCAAGCATACCGCTGAGTAGTAGCTGGCCTTCTCCCCGTAGCTGGGACTGGTGGACTCCACCAGGGCAGGTTCTCCCTGCTGCACCCACTTCCCCCGCAACTCCGCGTCCGCCCGGAAGTGGGCCTCGTCAGCGAAGAATATCCGGGCCCCTGCCCCCTGGGACTCCTCCCACATAGCGGCATACTCAGCCACGAAGGCTGCCCGCTTCTCCTCATCAGCCTTCAGCAACCGTTTCTTGGGCCGCTTGAAAGCAAATCCCAACCGGTGCAGCCAGTTCAGGCAACTGCTGCGGCTCAGGCTGGCGCCAAAGCTTTCCAGGACAAACTGCCTTACCGCCTTCCAATACCAGTTGGCCAATTCCAAGCCCGACGCCGCTGGCGATTGTTGCACCGCCGCCTTCAACTCCTCCTGTTTCGCCTGGTCAAGGGTGGGGGGGAACCACCGGTCTGCTCGAAAATCAATGCCCTGGAACCTCCCTCACCGAAGGCCGATGCCCACCGCCCTATGGTGTGAGGGTCCCGGTCCAGCGCCTCTGCCGTGGCCGCCGCCGTCCACCCCTGGGCCAGCAGCAGCATGGCGTACCAGCGCTCCCGCTCCCGGGGCGTGGGCGCCAGAATCATCCGGCGCTGCAAGTCCTTCACTCCCAACTCCCACCGCTCCAGCGACCGCTCTATCTCCCTGACTCCCATCATCCCCCCATCACAACACGATTATCTGTCCCGTCTCTTACTCTCCACTTTACCCTGACTATCTGCGCTTTTCACCTTGGCTTTGGTTTAGGGGTTACGGGATTACCAGTTGCCAACCACGGTCTGGGGTGGGGAGCCGGCTTGCGGCCACACTTGGGAATTGGTCTCGGTGGAGACCGAAGTTGGGCCGGGGAATTGGAGCCAGGCAACCAATGGCCGCGGCGAGTCCGGACCTGGAGGACTGGTGTTCGCCAGAGACCCGATACCAGGCAGTGTGGACACGGGTAGCTGTTCCACCTGCGGCGCATGGCGCGGGTCGCTGGGGCTTGAACCGGACGTCGCCCAGTACGTCTATCACCTCTCCCAGGTTTTTGAGGAGATACACCAAGTCCTGCGTGACGACGGCGTGCTCTGGGTGAATATCGGCGACTCGCACTCGGATGGGCATCTCGTCGGGTTCCCTGATAGGCTGGTGTTTGCCCTGCAAAGCTCTGGATGGGTGAGGCGTCAGACGGTCGTCTGGGACAAAGACGCTCCGATGCCGGAGTCGGTCCAAGGGACGCGGTGGGAACGCTGCAGGGCGAAAGTCGAAAAGGGCGCGGTGGCGAGGCATGGTCATCCGCGAGGTGTCGGGCATGTCAACGAATCCGGCGTGGGCCGAAGAAGGCGGAAAAACGACGATCACGTTGACAGGCGCAAGGCCGGCTTCAATGACCGTTACTTCGGACCACCAACAACCTACCACGAGACTGGCCTGGGGGACCCAGAATGCCCGGAGTCCGGGTCTGGCAGGGGAAGGGAATCCTGGCGCTTGGGCTCCAACTCCGGCAAACTCCAGCAGGGCCACGACGGACGGGACTTCCTTACCAGCACTCAATGAAAAGATTGTCCGGGCTGCGCCAAGTGTGAGGCCAACGACGGGTACGTGTTGAGACGGGGATCATGGAGGTGTACGACGGGCCACGAATACATCTACATGTTCACCAAGGGGATGGGCTACTACTCAGATGGCGTCCCGGTCGCAACCCCGCTACGCCCAGGAGCAATCGCAAGGGCCGCTCAGAACGGTGGACACCCCAAATGGGATGGCAACTATGAGCGGCAATCTACTCAGACCCCCCAGTCGATGGACCTATCCAAGATGGCCCCTTCCACGGGAGCCAACCGCCGGTCTGTGTGGAGGGACATCCGGCTAGAACCCTATCACGGAGACCACTATGCCGTATTCCCTTCTGGCCTGCCCCGGTTGTGTATCCAGTCCAATACGAGTGAGGCGGGAGTCTGCCCCAGTTGCGGCTGCCAATGGGCGAGGGTTGTACACAAAAAGCCCTCCACCATGAATGTCAGGGTTAGGGATGCGGCCAAGGGAATCTTGCAACTCAAGCCAGGATTCGACATCAGCGCTACCGATGAACAGGTCGCGTCTCATGGCGTGGAAGAAGACGGGGAGACCGAGACTGTCGATTGGCGCCCAACCTGCAAATGCGGGGACAAGAACCCCATCCTCGCCACGGTCCTTGACCCCTTTGTCGCCACGGGCACCACCTGCCTGGCCGCCCAGCGTCTCGGCAGGAGCAGCGTGGGCGTGGACCTGAGCGAGTCCTACCTGGACCAGGCGGTCAAGCGTCTGAGTGACGTCAGCCTGCCGTTTATGTTGCCAAACGGAGTCCTGGAGGCCCTGTGAGGAAGCGTTGGACCAGGGTGTCTCGTAGAAGGGAAAAGAGAATGAGCGTCGTGTCGCGGATTAAATGTCTCTTCGGCAAGACCAGCCCAACAGGGACTACCCTTAATCTGAGTTCGGAAGTCTCAAAGACGGAAGAGTGTCACGACCAGAGACTACTGCTCATGGGGGTCATCCGAGCCGAAGCCGCTTGCCTCTGTGAGGCTCACCATATCGTCACACCAGCCCACGTTGCCGGCGGCGCCATAGAGCTCGTCCAAGCGATGTTGGCCGAGCATCGGGACACCGCCGCGGAGGAGCTGCCCGGAATTGCCATCGGTGGGCTCTCGGCGTTCATCTATGAGTGGGACCGCGGCATGAGAAGCAGAGGTGAAATGGCAATGGGTGACTGTGGCCGCAGCCTAGTACTACAGTCGCAGATTAGAAAGTCGTCGTTGGTAATGGCAACGCCGGGCTCTGGCTTGGTGGCGTCGTCTCCACCACGACCAATACAGGATGAAATCAGGCAGTTGGTTCTCCGTCCATACGAGGCGGGTGAGCAGTCGGCGCACTTCCGGCGCTGTCATGGGAATCAGCTCTTCATCCGGGCCGTAGTAGCCCCCCTTTCTCCCTGTTCCATGGCCTGATGCTTGATCACGGACAGATACGCGTGGGCCAACATCGCCAACGTGATGTGCCGGTACCAGCCGTCCCACCTCCGCACTTCATACTGGTCCAGCCCCACCTGTCCCTTGGCCTCCTCGAAGCACTCCTCTATGGCCCACCGGGTCCCGGCCACCCTCGCCAGTTCCTCCAGGGTCGTTCCCGCCGGGCCGTAACAGACGTAGTAGGCCAGCTCCCCCGGGTTGGCCAGACTGCGCCGGGCCAGCAGCCAATAGCCCTTGCCAGGCTCCCTCAGGGGACGTATTTCCACAGTGGCCCAGTCGTAGATCCGTGGTCCCTTGGCTCCGTCCCCGGCGCTGCACCTCACCCAAGCGCATTCCTCAACCCCTGAGGCCAGACGGTCGGCCCTCACCTGTCGCGGCCCCCTGTCCGTCAAAGCCCATAGCTTCTCGCTGCGTTTGATGGCCAGCACGTGGGGAACGCCCTCTCGCTCCAGCCACAGCCGCAGGTTGCGGTCGTTGCCGTAGACCTCGTCCCCGGCCACCCAGCCGAAGGGCACTCCCGACTCAACCGCCCGCTCCAGCATCAGCTGCGCCAGTTGCGGCTTGGTCCGAAAGCCGACACTCTCCGGCACACCGGCCTCCCGCCGGCGCTCCAAGTCCTCCGCCCACACCTGGGGCAGGTACAACTCCCGGTCCAGCAGCGTCCTCCCCCTGGCACTGGCATAGGCCAAGAATACGCCAATCTGACTGTTCTCGATCCGTCCCGCCGTGCCGCTGTACTGACGCTGCACCCCAACCGACTTGTCTCCTTTCTTGAGGAATCCGGTCTCGTCCACCGCCAGAACTGCCGCAGCGTCGGCCAGATGCTCGATCACGTAGCTCCTCAAGTCATCGCGAACCAGGTCCGCGTCCCACTGGTAGTTGTACAACAGGCGCTGCACCCCATCGGGAGTGGCGTCGCCTGCCCGCTCCGCCAATTGCCAGCCGTTCTTGCGCTCCACCGGGCTGAGCAACCCCTTCAGATAGTCCAGCGCCCGCCGCCGCGGCTCCGGACGCCGGAACCGTCCACCGATGCACTCGTGTACCCGCTCGATGCCCTCGGCCCACCGAGCCACTTCCGCAACCTCATCCCTCACAACAACCACAGCCTCACCTCACCACCCGCTGATTGCCCCAATTCTATCCGTTTTTAATCTGCGACTGTAGTACTAGGCCCTTGCCCCTGCTACGGAACAGGTTACGCCCAAGGAAAGGACAAAGCGTATTGGGAGATTGAGGTCCACGACATCAAACGCCACGCCTGGGATTGTGGGTGCCAACCCTGTCTCGCCTACCGGCAAGTTGCCGACAAGCTTGGGGGTCACCCTGCGGTCCCGGCGCGAACCGCCGACGTGCGAGGTTTGCGGGGTGGAGTTCGGGGATCCCCACAACCCCGAGGCGCACCTGGCCGAAAGCAGGGTGGAAGAGGATAGGTGGTGAGATGCCCATTAAGAACTTCTACACAGACGTCCCGGCCCACAGGACCGTCTCCCAGATCATGGACATCCTCGTCCGGCACGGGGCTTCGGAGATCATGACCGCCTACAGCGGGGACCGCCAGACCATCGGCCTCCAATGGAGGATCACCACGAACAGCGGGCCGTTGACCTTCAACATGCCGGTTCGGGCCGAGGCGGTATTTCAGCTTCTCACGCGGGAAGGGCTCCTAAAGACCAACGCGGTGCGAAGAGATGCCCAGGCCCAACGGGTGGCGTGGCGCAACGTGAAGGACTGGGTCGACGCTCAAATGGCTCTGTTAGAGGCCGAGCAAGTGCGCCGCGAAGAAATATTCCTCCCCTTCATGACGCTGGGCAGTCAGACGGTATATGAAGCGCTGTCGGGTGAGGGGTTCAAGGCGCTCCCACCTGGGCAGAACTAAAACAACTGAAGCCTAACGGAGAGGTGATATGACTCAAACCAAGCTATTACCTGGAGACGAATGGTTCGACGAGATTCGGATCGTCACGCTGCCCCGGTACAAGGTGAGCGGGCTTTCGGGCGATGAATGGCGGACTTCAGCCAGGGTCCGGTTCTTTCGTAAGGGGGTCCAGATTTTGGAGACGGGCTGGAAGAACATCGACACGGCCAGTCGGTGGCTCGCATGGGCCCTGGTTGAGGACCAAATGGACGACGTTCGCTGGGACTCGCAGGTCAAGTTCCCAACGGACTACTGCAACCAAATCGGTTGCCCGGAGAAGGCGGTGACCGTCTACGGGATCAAGACGCACTACGAACCGAACGGGTCCCTCTCGGAATGGCAGCCTTCGGGCCAGACACGCCAATTTTGTTCGAGACACGTCGGGCGGGGAGATAGCGACTTGGAGGACCAGTACGCCAATTACGAGGTGCTATCCGGGCCTGGTCCTGGAGGGGGCAAACCGGAGCCGGAAGACATTAGCGAAGCAGCGTTTCTGGGGACCTTGGATTTGAGGGACGTTGGTGCCGAGGGAGACTAGGACGGTCGGTGAGCGCACCGCCGGGCCAAGTGAAAGCGGCAGACGTTGGAGGGGACTTAATGACCGTGCAACAGTGGAAACCCGGACAGACCCGCCTATGGGAAGACGAGTGGGCAACCGTGAGCTTCGTCCTGCCCGGCAACCGGGCGATCATCACAACCGACGACGGTGTCCAGGCGTTGGTGCCGTTCGACCAGCTCAAGAATCCGCTGGTGCAGGTCCATCCCATGCATCATGGCCGGTTCAAGGGCAGTCACACCGGGGCGCTAATAACGTTACCGATGGACTCTCAGTGAGCCCACGCCGCCGCGACTGATGTTTGAAACGAGCAAACCCGCCTCCCTGCCCTGGTACGTGATGGGGTCACCAACCATGCCCGCCGACGTAACTCCCGACCAGGTGCGGCAGTGTGTGGCCAGCTATCCGGATGTTCGGGCCGTCGAATTGTCAGCGGCGTTTCTGTCGCGTCGACCAGGAAGCGATATCTCCGAGTGGCGGCTGGACCAGGAGCTAGAGGGTGCTGGGATCAACGTCTACTTCGTCCCCGGCGGTTGCGCGACCTGGGAAGTCCATTTCTGCGCCGGACCGCCAGGGCCGGTTTCCGGTGGGGAGGGGCCGGGCCCGTCCCGGACCGCCGATAACGGCATTGAGGACGAGATTGCGGCTGTAACATCCCCGTCATCGGAGACAGGGGACAAGGGAGAGGTAGTGTTACAGCCCAAACAGACCGCAGCGGATGCCCTGAAGGGCATTCCCCTAAAGGACCGGATGCGGCAGTTGGCGGCTGAGGGGCACAGCACACGGATGATCCCGGACCTCCTCAGCGCGGAGGGGCGCCGGGTTTTCCACATGACGGTGGCGCGGGCGGTCCGCCGCCGCGAGGAAAGCGACCAACCGCGCTTGCTTTAGGGGGAGTGAGGGGAAATGGGTAATGTGAGGCTGACCCATATAGACGGGAAGTTGCCAAATCTGGCGTTGGCGTTAATGAAGCTATCGCACTGGCACCGCGCCCAGGGGGACCAGGTCCACCTGGCCAAGACACTCTCGCCTTCCATACGGTACGACAAATTCGTTCCATGGGGGTAGTACAGGGGGGGCGACGGGTCTGAGCTCCGGGTCCGAAGGGGCATGACCGTATTCCGGGCGCACAGTCTGAAGGAGGTGTGACATGCCAACTAAATCCCGGTGTCCCTTGGCCCTGGCCGAGATTACCGGCCAGTCGTTAATCAAGCTCCTGGAGACGTCCAGTGAGCGGATCGAATTGGCCGGGTCGATTCGCCGTGGACGTCCGAACGTGGGAGACATCGATCTCCTTTGCGTCCCGAAGGTGAGGGTGGTCCAGGACATGTTCGGCAACCCCATATCAGCGGTGTCCGAGCTGGAAAATCGGTGTGTGGAGCTGATCGCCGAGGGCTTCTTGGACTACCGCCCGAATGTCCGCGGCGCGATTACCTTCGGCCTATGGAACAAGTTGGTGGTCCACCAGGCCACCAGCATTCCAGTAGACATCTTCACCGCGACCACCGAGAACTGGGGCATGGCAATGGTGGTCAGGACAGAACCCAAGGATTTCAACGTGCGGATGATGACCAGGTTCCGTGAACTGGGGATGCAGGGACACGCCTACGGCGGCGTAGCCAAGGGCGGAGAGGTACTTCACTGCCCCACCGAGGCACGGGTCTTCGAACTTCTGGGCTGGGAATACTTGGACCCAGGTGACCGACACTGATGGAGGACGGACGATGGCTAGTGAGATATGCCGGTACCGCGGGATCGGCCTGGTGGTCCTCGACGACCGAGGGCGCGAGGTGAGGCAAGGGGAGCTGGGGGTCTGTAACGGGTGCAAGGGGGTTGCGGGCAGGCAGGAGGGCACTACATGATAACGGTCGAAGACCGGGGATTCGAGGGCCTGGAGGACAAAGAGAGCCCAGAGTGCGGGTGTGAGTGTGCTCAGTTTTACGACACGGGCGACTGTGAGGCCTGCGACTGCTGCGGTCAGCAGGAGTAGTCCAGATGGGTACGCGAATGGCCAAGGTAGAGTGTTGGCTGTCGGACGCCAACACCTATTGCAAAGACTGTAAGTGGACTCCCTACACCCCGGATCCTGTAGCCTGGAAATATCAGGACATATCGGTCTTTCCGAATCTCCCCGGGACTCGATGAGCAAGAACCATGGAGCTATAAGGCTGTAACTTGCAGCGTCATTCCGATAGCGCCCAGAGCTGCATCCATCTGGTCAAGCCTGGAATGATGCTGAATATCCAACACTCGGTCCACTTGGGGAAGTTGCCAACCAAGGCGGCGAGCCAACTCGGCCTTGCCTACGCCTTGGTCCCGCATCCCTTGGTACAGCATCACTTTGATTGCGGTAAGTGTAGGCAAGACCGCCCGGGTCGCTCCTTGAGATGGTTGGGGGATATCTTTTCGGTCATGGATGCGCGCCGCAATCGCCTCTTCAAGGGCGTCCTTTGCCCGGGCAATGGCTTCTTGCCGGTCGTCCCCAAAAGCAGTGAGTTCTGGGAAGTCTGGCGACGTGACCAAGATGGTATCATCGTCATCTTCGAGATGTATCGGATAGGCGAGCATTAGTCCAATCCTAAATCTTTCTTGATCTTGGCTATGAGACGGCGGCCTAACTCTCGCCGGCCCCCGTGCATCGGAAGCTGCGAGGTGCGGTCTCCCAGGCGGACGGTGAGGTGGCCACTTCCACCCTTATGGGTGTCGAAGGTGCAACCTTGTCTGCTCAGCTACCGGCGAAATTGATTGGAGTTTACATTTACAGTATACACAACACATATGTTGTGTTGTTTGGGAAAACCAGAACATGCTAATCCCGATTGGTCAGCGGTGCGTTCGTCCTGGCCGCTCAGAATACTACCGAGGCGGACCGGCGCCATCGGTCTTTACGGAATGTGCCTAAAGGAGCGCTAGCAGCCTGTCAGATATTTAATGATGGCAACGCATATCGGCGATGATAGCTTTCACAGCAACGCTATTGGTTCATGTGTAGGTCTATTTAGTAAACGCCAAACCGATTACCAACGATTATAGTATTCGAGATCGAATCTTTGGACAGGCTCCTAGGCCTATGAGCCTTGGGAACATCGTGAGCCGTAACGCCAACGGTGTCCAATATGAATCGAAGACCGAGGAGATCAAGTCAGAAGGGATATAACCCAAGAGAGAAACGAGGCTGTGGGACACTTCCTTGCCAAGGAGAGGGTCGTGGGTTCGAATCCCATCTTCCGCTCCAGCTCCCCTTTGAACGGGGTGAATTGGCAAGTGGAACATGGCCCCTCAACGAGAGGTCCTTAACCGCAATCTAGCAGAAACGCACGACTACAACAGAACCCCCGCAACAGATTTCTAGCTCGCCTAGAAGTCTGGTTCGGGGGGGGGGGTCTTTTGCGGAGAAGGAGTGAGGACTAAACCAAGACACGAGGTACTCGGGTGGCTGTTTATCGTGGGAGGGATAGCCATCGGTCTCTTCTTCGCGTTCTGGACCGGATTATATTCCTTTGCAGTAGCCAACCCCGTAGTCACGCTCCTCATTTTAGTCGGGATACTGGTGATCATATACCTGATTTCCCAGCTACCAAGAACCAAGCTCTAGTCACTCAACAGTCTTGAACCAATGTATCCAGGGCCAGTCCAAAAAGGCGAACAGCCGATAGTCAACCCAGAATTGTAGCTTCGAGAGCACGGGATGGGTATTGACTCTGGATCAGGTATCCGAGGTTCGAATCCTCGATCCCCAGCCAAATTTAGGAATCGAACGGCTGGTGTACACGGCGGGGCCTAGAACGCACGCCGGAGTTGCTGTTAGCCTGCGGACCGACTTCGGACTTGGGGTATTGAAGCTACCAGGAAATCTCTGATCAAGGTACCCACAGCCTGACATTTCGACGATAGAAACCGCTGGGACTGCCTCTTTGATGCCGCTTCCGGATTGAAGCTCCATCGCTCAACCACGCACCGCCTCTGGTCCAAACCATGTCCGGTATGTCGGGTTCTTCAAATGACCTGAAAGTCCGTCTTTGAGTTGGATGGCACGCCGATGATGCTCCTACGGAGCCCAGGGCGTCGGGGCCAGGCTGTCTAGCTGGTCGGTAACCACATCCACTACCGCGGGTCGGCCCGACGCGAAGGCCTGTTCCAGCGCGCTCTGGATGTCGCCGGGGCGTTCTACCCGGATGCCGAAGCAACCGATGGACTCCGCCACCTTGGAGAAGTCGGTGTTGCTGAACCGCCAGAGTTCTTCGGGCGCGCCGCCGTCGATGCCCTCATAGGCCCTGTGGTCGCCCCTCTGGTCCTGACTCAGAGCACTGTTGTTATTGATTACCGTGACCACGTTGATGTTGTTCCGGGCCGCGGTCTCCAACTCGGCGCCACCTTGGAGAAGTCGGTGTTGCTGAACCGCCAGAGTTCTTCGGGCGCGCCGCCGTCGATGCCCTCATAGGCCCTGTGGTCGCCCCTCTGGTCCTGACTCAGAGCACTGTTGTTATTGATTACCGTGACCACGTTGATGTTGTTCCGGGCCGCGGTCTCCAACTCGGCGATGTGGTACCAGAACCCTCCGTCGCCGCTGAAGCACAGCACTGGCCGTTCTGGTAGCGCACACTTAGCGCCCATCGCCGCCGACAACCCCCAACCAAGGGAACCGGCGCAGCGAATGTAGCTCTGGCTGGGGTGGTTCAGATCGATCATGCTGCCGGTCCAGATGCCCGCATGGCCGGTGTCGGCAACCAGCATGGCGTCGGAAGGCAGGAAGTTGGTGATCTCGGTGCATAGACGCTCCGGTATAATGGGCACCGCTTCGGAGTTGGCCCTAGGGGCAACATCCTCGCGCCATTCCCTCACCAACTGTTGAGCGCGGTCAGTCCAGTCCGGGCGTCCGATGGGCTCTAGCGCCTCGATCAGCCGCCGCATGGTGGCCTTGGCGTCGCCGTGGAGCGCCACCTGCGCAGGGTAGCTGCGCCCCAACTCCGATGGGTCAATGTCGATCTGAATCACCGGCGTACCGGGAGCCGGAATCCTCCATTCGTTAGTGACCTGGCTGCCGGTATGGCTACCGACGAACACCACCAAGTCGGCCTCGTGAACAACCCGGTTGGCGCACCACCGGGAATAAGACCCAACCACACCCACCGAAAGCGGGTGGTCGTCTGGAATGGCGCCTTTGGCGTTGAGCGACGTAGCGACGGGGATGGAAAGCATCTCAGCAAGTTCGACGACCTCTCGCTCTGCCTGGGATGAGGTAACGCCGCCTCCGGCCACTATTACCGGCCGTTGCGCTCCTGACAGCACCCGCGCCGCTTGACGCACGCTCTCGGGATCTGCCTCGGGGCGGAAGGCGGGACGCTGCATAAACGACTCTTCGAAGATGAATTCCAGGTCAGCTTCAGCCTCGGTGGCCACGTCGCCGGACATGCCCTGGATGTCCAAATGGACCGGGGCTGGCGCTCCGGTTGTGGCCTCGCGGAAAGCTTGGCGCAGCAACCGGGGAAGTTGCTCCACGTTCTCCACCACGGCGCTGAACTTGGTTACCGACGCGAAAGGATTGGAGTGATCGATCTCCTGGTAGGCGTTCCGGTATTGTTCGTCCTGGCGTTTGTGGCCCGTGAGGGCAATGACGGGAGCCAACCCAAGGTAGGCGTCCTGCATCCCCGCCGCCAAGTTCGCCGCTCCGACGGACTGGGCCATGCAAATCCCAGGCCGGTTGGAGGCGCGGGCGTAGCCGTCCGCCATGTAGGCGGCGGCCTTTTCGCCGTGAGTGATTACTCTCTTTATTCCAATTAGGTCCATCTCAGCCAGGGCCCGGCGAAGGATGGCGGGAACCAGAAACACATGTGTAACTCCGTAAGCCTTCAGGGTATCAGCCATGAATTTGGCGCCTGTCATCCGTGCCATCTGTATCCTCCTTGGATTCTGCGATCCTTGTGCACATCCAGTACCACCCACGCAGCTTTGCCTGACGTGGGTCCGCCGGTGGACCCGGCCCAGTTGACCGTGCAACTGAGCGTTGCTCCTCACCCCAAAGTTATCCTCGGAGAGCTATGGGGGATAGGTTTAACTCATTATCGACGTTGGCCGAATCGCAAGCGGTAACGGCTGCTCGCAAATCCGGCTCTCCTGTCGAGGATTCGCTCGACGGAATGCCACCAAAGGATAGATAGAGTTGGGCGCAGCGTCAAGAAAAGTGGACTGGAGGGAGGCTCCCGGGACCGGAGACGAAGGCTGTTGGGTTTGCCCTTCCCGCGCACTAACCGAATACCGCGTCGCGACCAAGTTCTAGTCTCCGCCTTGGCCTCACCAGTGACTGTGACTTCTCCGCTGTCGCTGTATTCAGGGACCTGGGTTCCAAACGTTTGGCTTGGTTGATCGGACGGACTGGTCTCGACGGGCGACGGGGAGTCCAGGAGGTGACCGGCTCCGGGGATAACCAGTGGAAACCACCTGCGGGCCGCGTGGTATTATTGGGCCGCCAAACACCCGTCAAACACCTAAGGTCAAATACTCAGATGGAGGGCGCCATGGTTTCCGGAGGCCCCGACTGGCTCGCCAAGACCCCTGAAAATACCCTTGAGCCCGATATCCCGATCTGCGACCCCCACCACCATTTTTGGGTTTCCCGTCCCGAACCTGTCCACTACCAAAGTTACTTGCTGCCGGAACTGGCTGCCGACGTCAACAGCGGCCACAATGTGCGTTCCACGGTGTTCATCGAGGCGCGGTCCGAATACCGCCAGACGGGCCCCGAGGAAATGAGGCCAGTGGGAGAGGTCGAGTTGATCGAGACCATTGCAACAGAGAGCGCCACCGGCAGTCATGGACCCACCCGCGCCGCCGCAGCCATCGTCGGGCATGCCGACCTGAAGCTTGGAGCTGAGGTACGCTCGGTGTTGGAGGCCTTGCGGGCCGCCAGCCCGGGACGCTTTAGAGGCGTGCGGCACTCGGTTGGTTGGGACGAAAGCCCGGAGTTGGCCAACCGGGATATCCGGGGAGCCCTGTCTACCGACGGTTACCGCGCCGGGGCCAGGGTACTGGCGGATATGGGACTGTTGTTGGAGAACTCGCTCTACTTCCATCAGCTATCTGAGTTGGCCGAGTTTTCCCGTGCCGTGCCTGAGCTGACCATCGTCTTGAACCACATTGGCGGGCTGGTCCGGGTCGGCCCCTACGCTAACCGGGACGGCGAAGTGCTCCCCGCATTGAGGAGAGGCGTGGAGGCAGTGGCCCAGTGTCCCAACATCGTTATGAAATTGGGAGGCGTTGGCCAACTTCGCTATGGCTACTACTGGCACGACCGCGAAACCCCCATCGGATCGGAAGAATTGGCCGGGGCGCTAGGTCCCCTCATGGAGCATTGCATCCAGCAGTTCGGACCGGATAGGTGCATGTTTGAAAGCAACTTCCCCGTGGACAAGCCTTCTTACTCCTACAACGTGCTGTTTAACGCCTTCAAACGCCTTTCCAACGGATATTCGGTATCAGAACGCGCCGCCATGTTTCACGACACCGCAGCCCGTGTCTACAACATAAGCGTGTGAGAAAGGCGCGGGAGTACTCCGACGGGCTCTTTCAGCCGTGAACGCCCTGAGGACCCGCGACATCACCTGGGTGTGCGGCCCCGGCCCTGAGACATTAAGCTCCAGTGGCATTCGCCCGCGAGCCGCCAACGATATGTAACTCAAACCTGACTGGTAGCCTCCCGGGGTTTCCTTTGGTAATATTCGGTCTAAGAGGCATTCGGTTCTTCCGGCGGTTGGCGTTGTTTTAGGTCATCCGGCTGGGGATCGAATGATTAGCTTGGCCTCAGGGCCAGCGTAGTGAGGGTGTGGGGAGTTGGGAAGCAGCTTGGGTAAAACCGCTATCTTCGCCGTGGCAGGCCTCGCAGTGCTGGCGGGCGGGTTAGTGCTAACGGCGGCAGTTCTACTGGTGTCGGGTTCCGACGATAACTCTCCTATAGAGATCAAAATACCCCCGCCTCCGCCTGACCCCGAGCCCGCCTTCTCGGTTGAACAACTCTCCGCGGGTCCCGTCTCCACAGGTGGGCCAATCAAGGTCTACGTTAGCGGCGCAGTGCGGCGCCCCGGTGTCTACGAGCTTCGCAAGGGAGACCGCCTCGAAGACGCCCTGTCCGCCGCTGGCGGTGTGGTCGAAGGCGCGGACCTGGAAACCATCAACCTGGCCAACAAGGTGCGCGACGAAGGGTACTACCATGTTTCGAGGTTGGGTGAGACCCCCCGGCCCGAGGTGGTCGAGGCCGCTGTACCCTTGAACCCCTCCCTCCCCACGGAATCTGAGTCCTCGTCCGAGTCTCCGTTAATTGATCTCAATACCGCCACCTTGGACTCGCTCGATTCCCTGCCCGGAATCGGCCCCGTGCGAGCCCAGGCTATCGTTGATTTCCGCCAGCGCAACGGCCCGTTCGCCTCAGTGGAGGATATCCTAGATGTGCAGGGGATAGCCGATGGGACTTACGAGCAACTTCGCGGCCTTGTCACGGTAGGCCCTCCCCGGTAGAAGGCGTCTAAGCGGCAATAGCCTGCCAATGTTCGGGTTAGCCAACGATACGCCCCATACGGCGGTGTCACGCCAGACCACCGAATCGAGACAGTTGAAGTCTTTGACCCGGCTCCGTCTCGGGGTTGGGTGGCCTCGATGAAACTGGCTCTCCTGACAGCGGCTTGGCTGGCCGGACTAGGCCTTGGCCTCCGTCTGGACGTACCCGCGTTACCGTTGTTGCTCCTCCTGTTAGCCTGTCCGCCTGTTGGGCTTCTGCTCAGGCTTCTGCATAGACCTATAGCGCCCGCCCTGTTGGCCGCGGTCGGCCTCCTGGGACTGCTGCACGCCGGAGCCTCGTCCGGCCCGGTGGACCTGTTCCCTGTCCGCGACGGTCAAAACGTCAAGCTCACCGGCAGAATAGTCGACGACCCCATAACCCTCGACCAGCATACCAGGTTCACGCTGGCCGTCGACTCCATTGCCTCCATTGAGTCCTCCGGGCATCCTGTTCCCGCCTCCAGCAAGGTGCTCGCCTACGTGTCCACACCTTATCCCCGAATGACCGGCACAGGTCTGGGCCCAATTCGTTACGGTCACTTGGTCCGGATTCGAGGGACGTTTGAGCGTCCGGCGCCATTGGAAGATTTCAATTTCTCGGCTTTCCTCTCGAGCCAGGGAATATCCGGGCTCCTGTGGGTGCGGGAGACCGAATTGTTGCCACTCCAGCGCCGCCCGCCGGTCACACGGGCGATGGCTTGGATATTCAACGTGAGGGGCAGACTGTCGGCCAGTCTCGATCAAGGACTGGTCCAACCGCAATCCGCGCTGGCCAACGCGTTTCTATTGGGCCGCAGAGAGTCCCTTCCTGAGGACGTCACCGGGAACTTTCGCGCCACCGGCGCGGCTCACCTCTTAGCCATCTCCGGCCTGCACGTTGGAATATTGTTGGTTATGACCCTGACGCTTGGAGGGCTGGTTCTGGGACGCCGCCGGGGTGCGTACCTCCTTGTGCCGTTGTTGGCCATCTGGTTGTACGCCCTGATAAGCGGGCTTCCACTGTCGGTCGTGCGGGCGGCGGTAATGGGCAGCGTGTATTTGGCGGCACTAGCGTTGGGGCGGCCCCGGAGCATCCTTCCCGCGTTGGCCCTCTCCGCCGGTGTGATGGCTGCCATAGACCCTAAAGTCCTAGGACAGATTTCTTTCCAACTTAGTTTCACGGCAATGGCCGGAATCGCACTGGCGCTTCCGTACGAGGCCAGGGCCGCCGAGAGGATGGAAGAGCGCATGAGGCTGGCGGGCCCGTGGTGGCGGCAATGGATTTGGCAAACGGCCCGCTGGCTGGCCCCGGCCCTGATAATCTCTGTGGCGGCAACTCTGGCAACCTGGCCGCTGATCGCCTTCAACTTCAACCGCGTGCCGCTCCTCGGAATTGTGACCACGCTGCTGGCGATGCCCGCATTGCCATTCATCCTGATCGGTTCGCTGGCAACGGCTATCGGGGGCCTTGTCCACCCGCTCATAGGCCAGGGTCTCGGCTGGATTGCCTGGCTGCCCATCTCCTACTTGCTGTCTGTGACTTCAAATATGCCCGCCGTGACGGCTCCGATCTCATGGGCAGGTACTTCTCTGATTTGGGTCTGGTACGGGGCGCTTGCCGTGTTGTTGCTCCTTCCAGGCCGTTTGGCGAAGTGGAAACTCAGGGCCACGGTCCCGGACCCTACCGAGCTAGTGGCAGAGGATGGACCGCGTCCGGTTAGGCAGGCGGCTCCGTCAGCAGGCCTGATGCTCCTGTCGGTTGCCCTTGTGGTGGGCGCGTCTGTCTTGTGGTCGCAGTTGCTATCCAGGCCAGACGGCAACCTCCGGGTGTACTTCCTCGACGTGGGACAGGGGGATAGCACGCTGATCGTAACTCCCAGTGGAAAACAGGTGCTGGTTGATGGCGGGCCGGGCGCGGAGTCCGCGGCTGAGTCCTTGAGTGGAAAGCTGCCCTTGGGTGACCGAAGCCTGGACCTGGTAGTCTTGACTCACCTGGACGACGACCATAGCAGAGGGTTGTTGGCAATCGTTGAACGGTACTCCGTCGGAGCACTAATAGTAGGCAATCGGATGGCCGATAGCCCCAGGTTCACACCGTGGCAGGCCGTTCTTGACCGCCGGGGTATCCCGAGAATCGATGTCGAAAGCGGTTTCCAAGTTGAATTGGAACCAGGGGTGGCAATCGATGTGCTGAACCCCCAACGCGCAGAGGGTGTCTGGCACCCCGAAGACCGCAACAATGATTCAGTAGTGCTGCGATTGGTCTACGACCGGGCCCGATTCTTGCTCGCGGCGGACATCGAGGCAGAGGCGGAAGGCTTCCTTGCGCGCAACTCGCCTGACCTGGACAGCGGGGTGTTGAAAGTCTCCCATCACGGCAGCGGAACGTCAACCACTGAGCGTTTTCTAGACCGGGTTTCACCGCTGGTCGCGGTGGTCTCCGCCGGTGAAGACAACAGCTTCGGGCACCCGGCCCCCAACGTAATTGACCGGCTCGAAGGTTCGGTCGGGGTCGAAGGAGTGTACCGGACAGACCAACACGGCACGGTGGAGATCATCACCGATGGGTCCACTCTTTGGGTCCGGCCCGAGAAGCAACTGCCATCAGCCAGTCCGGAATAACGAAGGCCCCGGGAACCGCCCTAGCAGCCCGTCCGAGAAAGACGACTGATGAGGGTATGATGGAAGGAGTATTAAGCATGGAGAGACGCCGATGAGCAAGACCTTCCGCCCCTACGATCCCGACCAGAAGTTGCTGCTGCCGGCTGCCCTTCAGGAGTGGCTTCCGTCGGACCATCTGGCCTACTTCATCTCAGATGTGGTGGGCCAGATGGACTTGTCGGCCATCACCAGGCGGTATCAAGGTGAAGAGCGGGGCGGGCCTCCCTACCATCCCAGGATGATGGTCAATGTGCTGCTCTACGGCTACTCCGCCGGGGTGGCCTCCTCCCGGCGTATCGCCCGGCGTCTCCATGAGGACATCGCCTTCCGGGTATTGGCGGCCAACAACACCCCGGATTTTCGCACTGTCTCCGACTTTCGCAAGGACCATCTGGAGGCGCTGGCCGACCTGTTCTTGCAGGTGTTGGCCTTGTGCCAGCGGGCGGGACTGGTGAAGCTGGGGCATGTGGCCCTGGACGGCGCCAAGGTGAGGGCCAACGCCTCCAGGAATAAGGCGATGAGCTACGCCAGGATGAAGGAGAAGATAGAGCAACTGGCGGCCGAGGTGGCGGAGTTGCTCCGGCGAGCCCAGGAAGTGGACGATGAGGAGGACCGCAGATACGGCCAGGATAAGCGTGGTGATGAACTGCCCGAGGAACTGGCCTTCCGGGAGAGCCGGTTGCGGAAGATCAGGGAGGCCAAGGAGGCGTTGGAGGCGGAGGCACGGGAGGCCGCTGAGCGGGCGGAGTCCGAGAGCCGGAGTCATCCTGGGGTTCCCGAGGACAAGGCGCAGCGCGACTTCACCGACCCCGACTCCCGCATCATGCCGGACCAGGAGGGCGGGACTTCCAGCAGGCGTACAACTGCCAGGCGGTGGTGGACAGCGCCCACCAGGTGATCGTGGCGGCCCGGGCCACCAACCGGCCTTCGGACAAGCAGCAGGCCAGAGCCATGGTGGAGGACACCATAGCGAACGTGGGCGCCGTCCCAAAGGAAGTGTCCGCCGACGCCTGGCTACTACTCGGCAAAAGCAGTCGAAGACCTCCACGCTTTGGGGGTGGACCCGTTCATCGCACCGGACCAGACCCGTCACGGCGGGGCGGTGGCGCCGGCTCCCCGAGTACGCATCCCCAAGCGCCTGTCCGCCAGGGACCGGATGCGGCGGAAGTTGCGGACGAAACGGGGGCGGCAGCGTTACGCCCTGCGCATGGAGACGGTGGAGCCGGTGTTCGGCCAGATCAAGCATGGGCGGGGATTCCGGCGGTTCCCGCTACGGACCCTGGAAAAGGTCAACCGGGAGTGGCTGCTCATCTGCGCTGGGCACAACCTGCTGAAGCTGTTCCGCTTCGGGGGCAGGCTGGCTGGTAAAGCGCTGGGCAGCGGCCCCACCCGAAACATCAACGAGTCGCCCGGGACTGTGAGCGCCTCAATTTTCAAGAGACTGTCAGGCCATTCGCGCCTGACACCGGCAAGAATAGCCGTCGCCAACTAACATCGGCCAAACTGCAAAATAAACTACGTATTCCTCGGACAAGCTCCTAGGCCCATCCAGACAGCCAAGTACGCCTGGAACTGTTAGTTGGTCTCGAAATACACGAACCGGAACTTCGGGATGGTCATCGGCACGAGGAAGTAGTCCCTGACCTCCGGTTTGATTAGCACTTTGCGTTCCCGGCTGTGCCACAGGGGAACCCACGGAGCTTCGTTGACGATCTTCTGTTCGATGGTGTTATAAAGCTCGAACCGCCTGGTCTGGTCTGGCTCGACCCTGGCCTGCTCCAGCAGCGAGTCCACTTCAGGGTTGTTGTAGGCGGTGTGGTTGTTCTCGCTCTCGCTGTGGAACAGGATGTCCAGGAAGTTTTCCGGGTCTGGGTAGTCCGCCCCCCAGGCTACCGCGAAGAACTGGAACCTCCTTTGGTTCAGGTCTTGCAGGAAAGTCGCCCATTCCGTGTGCTCGATGTCGACGCGAATCCCCAGATTGACTTCCCACGCCTTCAACATTGCCTCGGTGCTTGGACCGACCGTGGCCCCGAAACTCCCAGGGATCGAAAGCACAATCGGAGGGAGGGAGTCCACGTCGGAGTAGCGGGACTCTGAAAGAAGCTGCTTGGCTTTCACCGGGTCGAAGTCGTACCCTCGGAGGTCGGGATTATAAGAAGGAAACCTCGGCGGGATGACACCCTTGGCAGGCAGGTTGAGGTCCTGCAAAACGGCCGTGGCGATCTCCTGTTTGTTGACGGCGTAGTTGATGGCCTGCCGGAACTTCAGGTCGTCGAAGGGAGGCTCGTTGACGTTCATCCCATAGTATGAGGTGCTGAAGGAAGAGGGAGCGGTGACTAGTTGGGCATTAAGTGGATCAGACGTGTCCTGGAGGCGTTCCAGGTCTGAGAGGGCAACGCCGGTGACGTGGATTTCATCGTTCTCATACATCAACATGTAGTCGCCGCCGCTCAGGATCAGTTCCACTTCGTCGACGAAGGGAGGACCTGGGTGATAGTGATCGTTTCGGCCCAGTATCATCACTTCGCCCTGCTCGTACCGGTCCAGCCTGAATGGACCGGAACCGTTAGGACTGAACAGCCAATCTTCGGGGTTGGCCTCAACGTGATCCCGGTCCAGGACGAAGGCGGTCGGGTAGGTGAGCTTGGCGATGAAATAGGCTTTTGGCGCGTCTATGGTAATCGCGATGGTCGAATCATCAACTACGCTGAGACCGGAAATCGATGCTGCTTCCCCCCTGACCTTGCCGGAGACCCCCACGATGTCGCTCAGGTACTGCTCGGCGACCGGAGACTCGGTAGCCGGGTCGGCGGCACGCTCCAGAGACCAACGGAAGTCCGCTGCCGTGACGGGAGTCCCGTCATGGAATTTGGCTTCCGGGTGCATGTGGAAGGTGTACCTCAGCCCGTCGGAACTGATATCCCAGTCTTCCGCCATGTCGGGTACGATTTCGATATCGGGGCTGATGGTGACCAGCCCTGCGAATACTTCCTGGACATACGCGCCGGAAATGTTGTCTGTGGTTAGATGAGGGTCCAGGGTTGGCGGGTCGGAGAAACGCAGGACAAGGCGTCCCCCGCGACGTCCATCAGAGGTCCGCGGCCTGGCCATCGCCTGGTCATTAGGAGTAGGAGCGAACTGTCCCGGGGCGTTGGCATTCGGCGCAGCTGACGTGTCTGACTGGGCCCCTGGGGTAGAAGCGGTCTGTCCCGGGGCGCTGGCATCCGGTGCATCGGACGTGTTCGACTGGTCTGAAGGGGGAGGTTGGTCTCCTCCGTCCGCCGGATCATCGGTGGAGGAGCAGGCCGGAAACGACGCCAGAGCCACGCAGGCTAGTATCAACGTCAGCGCGTAGAGTGACCGAAATGAACGGTTAATCATGCTATCCGCCTTCTTGTTACCCGGAGAATGACTGGGCCGCGAGTAGCGGCAGGGAAGATCGTTTACCAGGTTAATTCTAGTTAGTCGCGGGCACAAGTTGCAACGCAATTCGCCGGTCAATGGGAGGCATCTCAATGACAGGCGATGTTTGGACACGCACGGAATCCCCCCGCGCTGGTGCAACGCTCTCTCCTCAATAGGATGGGAATTGACGCGCGGCTGATCAAACGGTGCAATATTCTCTGATAATCCCTCGACCCTGTTATCACCAAGTAGGTCGGTATTGACTTGGTGACAATTGATAGTATATATTTCGGCAGATTCAAGGCCGGGCGAATGCGCCCGGCCAACACTGATTACCTTGGTTCCCAAACAGGTTTCCGATACCCAACACGAAAAAGAAGGGCGGCGAGGTCCCGCGAGGAGGTCTAGTTGGCAGAGCTGCTAGAGGTAAGAGACCTTAGGACCTACTTTTACACCTTTGAGGGTGTGGTGAAGGCGGTAGACGGGGTCTCGTATGAGCTGGAAGAGGGCGAGACCCTCGGGCTGGTGGGGGAGAGCGGCTGCGGCAAGAGCGTAAGCGCCTTGTCGGTGATGCGGCTGATCCCAGACCCGCCGGGGAGGATCGTTGACGGGGAGATACTCTTCGAGAACGAAGACATCCTGAAGATCGACATGGACGACATGCGGCAGATCAGAGGCGGGAAGATCTCGATGGTCTTCCAGGAGCCGATGACGTCGCTAAATCCGGTCTTGACGGTGGAGAAGCAGCTAACTGAGACGCTGCAACTGCACATGGGGATGAACCGTGACGAGTCGCGCCGTGAGGGGGTTGACCTGCTGGCGCGGGTGGGCATTCCCGACCCTGAGCGGCGAATCAAGCAGTACCCGCACCAATTCAGCGGCGGGATGCGCCAGCGCGTGATGATCGCGATGGCATTGAGTTGCAACCCGAAGCTGATCATCGCCGACGAGCCGACGACGGCGTTGGACGTGACGATTCAGGCGCAGATTCTGGAGCTGATGAAGTCACTGACGAGCGAGTTTGGGGTGGCGCTGATAGTGATCACCCACAACCTGGGGGTGGTGGCCCGGTACGCGGACCGCGTGAACATCATGTACGCGGGTAAGATCATCGAGCGAGGGACGGCTCAGGAGATCTACTCGAAGCCGATGCACCCGTACACGGTGGGGCTACTGAACTCAGTGCCGAGGCTGGACCTGCCTAGGCGGGCCAAGCTGGACCCGATCGAAGGGCAGCCGCCGGACCTGGTGAACCTGGCCCCTGGGTGCTCGTTCCGTGGCCGGTGCCGGTGGGCGGTGGACAAGTGCACGCAGGAGATACCGCCGTTGATGGTGGCGGGAGACGGGCACTGGTCGGCGTGCTGGCGGATCGAGGAGATGGACGCGCTGGTGGAAGAGTACCGCAGGGAGCGGGGCTTGGAAGTGGAAGAAGAGACGGCGGCGATGGAAGCCGCTGAGATGCAAGCTGCGGCGGCGGCTGAACAGCAGGCGGGGGAGAACGATTAGCGATGACTACGACGCCAGAGACCCAGGCGCAAGGAGCCACGGCATCGAGGGACGATGATGTACTACTTGAGGTGAAGAACCTGAAGATGTACTTCCCGGTGAGTTCGGGGTTGGTGTTCCAGAAGACGGTGGCGTACATCAAGGCGGTGGACGGCATCAGCTTCACGGTGAAGCGCGGAGAGACGTTGGGGCTGGTGGGAGAAAGCGGCTGCGGGAAGACGACGACAGGGCGGTGCATCCTGCAGCTATACAAGCCGACGGACGGGCAGGTGCTGTTCGAAGGGCAGGACCTGACGAGCCTGTCGACGAGGCAGATGCGGGAGAAGCGGCGTGAGATGCAGGTGATCTTCCAGGACCCGTACAGCTCGCTGAACCCGAGGATGACGGCGGGGAACATCATAGGAGAGCCGTTGATCGTTCACGGGCTGGTGCATGGGAAGGCTGAGTACCGGGAGCGGGTTGCGGACCTGTTGCAGAACGTGGGACTGAACCCGTACATGGCGGACCGGTTCCCCCACGAGTTCAGCGGGGGGCAGAGGCAGAGGATCGGGGTTGCGCGCGCGTTGTCGGTGGGGCCGAAGTTCATCGTGGCGGACGAGCCGGTGTCGGCGTTGGACGTGTCGATTCAGGCGCAGATCATCAACCTGCTGGAGGACCTACAGGAGCAGTTCGGGTTGACCTACCTGTTCATCGCCCACGACCTGTCGGTGGTGAGGCACATCAGCAACCGTGTGGGAGTGATGTACCTGGGCCACCTGATGGAGCTGGCGGAGCGGAACGAGATCTACGTTAACCCGCTCCACCCGTACACGAGGGCGCTGTTGTCGGCGGTGCCGATACCCGACCCGGTCATCGACGCGCAAAGGGAGCGGATCTTGCTGACGGGAGAGGTGCCGAGCCCGCTGAACCCGCCGAGCGGGTGCGTGTTCCACCCCAGGTGTCCGATAGCCAACGACGACTGTCAGAGGCACCTACCGGAGCTGAGGGAAGTGGAACCCAACCACTGGGCGGCCTGCATCCGGGCCGACGGCTACGGCGCGTTCTAGACCGCAACCCAACAGAGTTAGACCATTGGAAGACGCCCCGGTTTTGCCGGGGCGTCCGCATTTTTCAAAACTCTCTGCCCCAACCAGAAACCCCACCCCATCCCCGTAATCAACCCCGGGAAAGTGCGGCCATTCCCGCGTCTCCTCCTTTCGCGAAAGGGGGATTTCTCCCGCTCCCTGGGAACTGCACGGAATGGATATGGGCCAAACCCGTCTAAAGCGCGCTGACGGAAACCCTCAGGGAGTCCTGCGCCTTGGCAGGACCACGGTGGCCTCTCCCTCAGCGGTCCGCTGGCCGCGCTGGTTCTCGCACCACACCGACAGGTCGGCCAGGTGACGTCCGCCCTCGCGGCGCAGCCCTTCCACCCTTCCAAGACACCATGTCACGTCGCCGTAGATGTTGGGCAGGACCAAAGACACTCTCAAAGAGGACAGGAAGCCCTGATCGCCCATCCAGTTGGTCAACAGGTTGCCTACCCAGGAAACCCTGTCGAATCCCGCATCGTGAGCCGCCGGGAAGCCGAACGCCTGGGCCACGTCGTCCCGCACCATGGATGATTCCCAGCTCTCCCATGAGCCGGTCGAGGGGTCCGTAAACGCCGCATCAGGATGATGCTGCCGGTGGCGCAAGAACTGCTTGAAACCAAGGGCCGGCCTGGTGGCGCAAATGAACTGGATCACTTCTTCCGAGGTCAACGGTCCCCGCACGATGGCGGGGATAGTGTCGCCGGGATTGAGCCCGTCCCAGTATCTCGGTACTTGGCCACGGACCTCTTCGGCGTCGTAGGCGTCTTCCACGGCCCTCGCCTCTTCGGCGCTGAACACGTACTTTCGAATGTCCCGGTATTTGCCGGTATGCACGGCGGCATTGCGAAGAGTTCGAATGATTATGGACTCGGCCCTCGCAACCAAGTGTCCAGCCGCATCGGAGTAGGTGGTCTCGAAAGTCTGGAGGACCATGTGGCCGCAGAAACGGCCGTGCTTTTCCTCCACGTCGAGCAGCCGCGTCTCGGCGGAAACCCTTTCGCCAGGGGTGAGCCACCTTCGAAACTCCCAGGAGACTCCACCGTAAAGAACGTGGAGACCCGGAAGTTTCAAAGACGGAGCGGTGTCGTCAACGGAGTACAACCAAAGGGGCGGGGCAGCCGTCCCGCCCAGTACGCTTCCGGCAGCGTAGATGGGGTCCAACCACAGGGGGTTCCGGTCTCCGATGCTCTTGGCCCACCGGTTGATAGCCGGATGGCTGACCAGGGTGTTGTGCCGGACTCGACGCAATGGCACCCCAATCATCCCACGGACCCCGGCCAACTCGGTGGGACCGACTCGCGGGTCAGCAGGTGGGGAGAGAGTCATAAGTCTTCACGAGAGGGCAGGGAGATCACCGCATTTCCGGGCATGGTGATTTCATCCCTCTGGTTGACGGCCCAGGCGCCGCACTCCACGTAATGATATCCGTCCTCAACCCACTTGCGTTCTACCCGGCCCCTGATCCGGGTAACGTCGCCGACGACGTTGGGCTTTCGCAGGAAGGCCGAAAGGCGAGTCAGGAAAGCGTCGTCGCCCATCCAGTCGGTGAAATAGCGGCAGAGCCAGGAAGCCCGTTGCGGCCCCATGTCATACACTCCCGGCATCCCGACCTCCCTGGCCATGTACCCTTCCCAGTGGCCCCGGTGGGGATGGTCTTGCATTCCGGTCTCGGGGTTGACATAGGTGTCCGCCGGGTGCCTGCGCCGGTTGTGGAGTTGGTACACGTGGGCGCCGTTGTGGGCCACGGCCTCCGCGTTGAGGGCTCCGGAATCGGTGAAGCTGCCCGTGAATGCGATATCCGATATCCGTAGGGGGCCGTAGACCACCGGGGCCATCTCGTCTCCCTCGGCTAGGTCTTCCCAATACCGGGGAAGGTTGCCCCGGACCTTTTCAGCTAGCTGCTCTTGCTCGACGGCGGCCAACTGTTCGGGTGACCAGCGTTGGGGCTGGGCCTCGTAGTTCATGCCTCCGCTCGCCCTGCGGCGAGGAGTCCTCATGTGATGGGGGCGGGTACGGGCTACGACGAACCCGTCCTGGCGAGTGCAAGTCACATCGCTAATCTGGAGGATCATCCGAGGCACGGCGCGGCCTTGTTTTTCCACGGCATCGGCCAGTTGGCCCCGCTGGGTAATTACGTCGCCGGGGCGCATGAGGTCGAAGAATTCCCACTCGATTCCGGCGTAAATCCACTGGATGCCCCGCAGTCCGGGGGCGATGATGGCCTGGCCGACCATTGCGGGCGGGGCGACAATTCCTCCCCATCTGCTGCCGGCAGCGTGGGCGGGGTCGAGGAACAGCGGGTTTTCGCTGCCCATGTAGTTGCAGAAGTCGCGGATATTGTCTTCGGTAATCTCTATCGTAGCGCGGGCGCCCCGGTAGTCGACCCCGATAAGCCGGCGGGCCTCTTCCAGGCTGGCGTCGTCCAGGCCCGGAGCTTGGGTCTCCACGCTGTATGCCTGGTCCTTTAGCTGGACCACACTGTCTGGCTCGGCCATGCGGTTTTACCTTCGCTTCACGCGCGGAAGAATTGATTCGGGAAAACTCCGGCCAGAATTATAGCAGACGACGGCGCATCCCCCGGCATTTCGCGGCTCGAAGTAACAGTTCAGACTCGATGACGCGGATTGGCTGAAACCCACATCGGTCATCTCTGTGACAATCCTCTTACCATGTCCCGCCCCCGCAATCCGTCATTCCAGCGAAGGCGGGAATCCAGAAATGCCAATGACCGTGACAGCTCCTGGTTGCGAGGGTTTCTGGATTCCGGGTCAAGCCCGGAATGACGGGCTGGGGCCGGGAAAGATCCATCAAGTCTGAACAGTTACGGCTCGAAGGCTGGTCCAATAGCATTTTGAGCGGTCCCATAGTCACTCCGGTTAAGGCCGGGGTGCGGAGTTCACGGACTGCCTTGCCGGGTGACGGAACTTCTCACTGGCCGTTGGGCACCGCCCTCTTGCGGTTTGGGGCTTTACGCCGCTGGCAGGTCGAAACTGTGTGGCATGGCCCAGGGCAGGAGGGCGCGGAGAAGGGGTTTGAGGAGAGGGGCCTCTCCGTTGTTGCGGCATCCATTCAGGTAACTGCTAACTGAGCTGAATGTGGAGAGACGGTAGCCCGCTTTGACGACCCGTTGGATGAAGGGTTGGGCGTCCGGCAGGGGCTCCTTCTCGACCAAGGCGCAGGACCACTCATCGCACAGTTCCTGGGACATGCGTTGGATGGCGACTTGAGCCAAGGGGCGTGCCAGTTTACGCTGGAGGCGGCGGATTTCGGACTTTATTTGGCCGAGAGTCATAGTCGCTCCTCCTGATGAGTCCCGATGGATAGGGCGTTACTGAGGACTTGGATATCATTGCCGAGTTTTCGAAGTTCGTTTAGTTTTGTGGAATAGTTTAGGGCTGTGCGGATGGCGGGGAGCCGGAATTCCGGGCTGAAGGATTCCATGAGTTCAACGAGCGTGCGGACGGCGAGTATGGGAAGGGTTTTTCGCTGCCGGGCGGAGAGGCTGGAGTTTTTTGTTTTGAGTCAGAGTGGGACATTTAGGGACATAACCTCCTTGCGGAAACCGGGTTTTGCGTCCGAGCTAATGTTGGGTGATATCGAGTGGAATTGATGGTAGAGACGTGTAACGCGGAATGGGAAGGGGGGAAAGTCAGTTGGGGGCGCGAGGCGGGACGTCCCCGCGCTTATGGTTTAGGACGAATGCCAATGCCTTGGATTCGGTGGAAGGGCGGTAGGGGAGCGCAGGACAATGACCGGTCAAGCAGCCAACCCCGCTCATCTTGGGTGGAGCGCAGTCGAAGGACATGCTCCGCCGGGGACGGCCCGCTTGACTACGCTCCGTTACGACTACGGCTTCAGTTCGCTCGGAAGGCGACGGAGAGAGCGACAATTGAAAGGCCCTGGTGAGGGCCAGGGTCTTTTTAATCGTCAGGAAAGCGCATAAGTCTCCCCCTTTCGCAGAGGGGACTAAGAGGGATTTCCCCTCTTTTCGGGGTCAGACATGCTGGATGAATCTATTCCGCTCCCCGGATGCTGATTCGCCAGTCGTGTAATATTTTCCCGATGCCAACTTACGCTCGAAACGTTCCTTGCGTGAAGCGGGAAATCCCCCCAACCCCCCTTTCGCCAAAGGGGGGCTATCCGTCACCGGGCCGAGGATTGGACAATTAGAAGGCCGTGTGGGGAGGCGGTTCGCCGGTGTGCCTGAGGGTGCCACGTGGTATAATGCGCATCTCGCTAATAGGCCGAGGTGGTGGAATTGGTAGACACGCGGTCTTGAGGGGGCCGTGGGCATTCGCCTGTGTGGGTTCAAATCCCGCCCTCGGCACCAAAACTATCAAGCCGGGGTCTCTGAAATCGGGGCGACGTAGCCAAGCGGTTAAGGCGGAGGTCTGCAAAACCTCTATTCGGCGGTTCGAATCCGCCCGTCGCCTCCAAATCAACCCCAGCCCACTCCTACGAAGGCCGGTGGCCCTTATATCCTGATTCAAACCCTCGTATCGACGCCTTTCGGTCCTGTGGCTTTCCAGTAATCGCCTCCAACCAGACTGCCGGGGTGGCGGAACGGTAGACGCGGCGGACTTAAAATCCGCTACCTTCGCGGGTGTGTGGGTTCGAGTCCCTCCCCCGGCACCAATTCACCCTCACTAGCTCCCCGTCTCTATGGGCTCCCCAGGGGCCACGCCTTGGACCAGCGGGGCCAGCAATTCGGCAATGCGCCTTGGGGCGAAAACCTCGTTGGTGGATGATAGCTCGTCTACGGACCACCAGCGGTGAGCGCTGGCCTCCTCCCGCTCCGCCGGTTCCATCCCTTCGGAAGACACCTGGAAATGTGGAGTGCGCAGCAGGAAAAACCTCTCCCTGGCGTCATACAGCATTTCGTTCCAGCGAAAGACGTGGCTTCTCGACCAGACCCAGGGGCCTAATTCGGAGACAACGAGGCCTGTCTCTTCCCGGAGTTCCCGAAGTGCGGCTTCTTCGTAGGTCTCGCCCGGTTTCAGGCCTCCTCCCGGCGTGATCCATACGTTCAGGGTCTCCCACTTGAACAAGAGGACGCGGTCTTGCTCGTCGATCAGCACCACACGGCCAGACGGGCGTGGCCTGGGAGCTTGGTTGGCTGTTCTGGACGTGCACATGTCTATCTTCCTGTCATGTGTCCGGGAGCCAGGGATGCGGAACGCGCATAGAGATGAACTGCGCGTGCCATGAGGTGTCGGGTGGGGAGCTATCAGGAGCGCGGGCGACATTGACGGCGTGATTAGGCGGACGGCCCGCCTCCGTTGCGTGTTAGCCGAGTGCTGGCCGCAGCTATGCTAGGCGGATTGATGAGGACCTAGGTAAGGGCTCACGGCCCTACTCTTCGTTCACTCAAGCCTGCAGCACGGTCTTAGCGCTGTCACCAGGACTGGCGTAGACCGGCGGCAAGATGGTAGCAAGTGAAACCATAACAACGAACAACAGCGGGGCTACTAATCTACGCATTGGTCACCTCGTTAGTGGTCCTATGGTATCTCCCACCGGGTTGGATGGCAACATCGTATGGCAACACGGAATCGACGAATCCTCGGATGAAGGGCGGAGAAGTCCGGCTTGCCGGCCCACGGGATTGAACGGTCCTACGACTCTAAGATTCCCGGACTGGCAAGATGTGGTTAAATGGTATTGATACAGGGCTGGGCGAAACGACATATGCAAGGAGGTGGTACGATGACTGTCGGCAATTGGTTTGTATCTGGACTCATCGCGGGCGCGGTGGTCGGCGGCGCGGCCGGTCTAGTCATGGCCCCCAAGCCGGGCAAGGTCACTCGCCGGTACGTGGGAATCCGAACGCGCCAGACCAATCGCTATTTGGTGACTCTGCGCGAAAAGAGCCGGGTCTATACTGATCTCCTACGGGAAAAGATGGGCCGGGACGATTCCCCGTCCCGCGAGGAACAGTCCGACAACCACGTGGGGGCCACCGGCTAGCCGGTATTAGGGTCTGGCATCCCCCGTTGGTGGTCCAGCGATCTGGTCGAACCGGAAGCAGGATGTCAGATGGTCGTTCACCAGGCCGGTCGACTGAAGGTATGCGTAGCAAATCGTCGAGCCGACGAACTTGAAGCCGCGTTTCCGGAGGTCATTGCTGAGCCGGTCCGAAAGGCTGGTGTTTGCGGGTACCTGCTCCAAGCTGGTCCAACCGTTGACCACAGGCTTCCCGTCGACGAATTCCCAAAGGTAGGCCGAGAAGCTGCCCCGCTCTTCCTGTATCTTCAGGAATTCCTGGGCGTTGCGAACGCACGATTCGACTTTTCGGCGGTTCCGCACGATTCCAGGGTCCAATAGAAGTCGCTCCAGCTTGTCCGGGCAGTATGTTGCGATCACGCCGGGGTCGAAGTTGTCAAAGGCGTTGCGGTAACCCTCGCGCTTACGCAGCACCGTATCCCAGCTTAACCCCGCCTGCGCCCCCTCCAGGACCAGCATCTCGAACAACTTCCGGTCGTCACGCACCGGAACTCCCCAGTCATGGTCGTGGTATTCGATCATGGGGCCGCTCTTGGCCCAGTCACACCGCATGACCAACCCTATCCTCCGGCGGTCTCCGCGGGGCTGGGAATGGAGCGCGGCAATTCCAGCCCCGACCTACCAGTCGATCCAAGTCAGAGCCGCGTATAAGGCTCTGTCGCGCCCATTCAAGACAGCATTTTGAGATTCTTCCACAATCACTTGATAGAGTACACCCGCCTCCAATTCAGTGATGGTGTTGTAGGGGGCGAGTTCGGGACTAGGGTCGAAGAACATCCACGACTGGGTGGGGGGGTAAAATCGCCAGACGCGGATAAGATTGTCTCCAAGAGGAGCGAGGGCCTGCGCGGCCCCCCCGGTGTCGCCGGGCGTAGCGTCTGGCGTCGGCACAATTGTTCCCTCTGCTCCGGGAACTGCTTCACCGTCGACCCACGCGCTGACAACCGTGCCCTCGGGAACTCCGGCGCCGTTGACCGTGGCAGTACCCACGAATATTTGGGGCGGGGCCGGTTGCATTAGTGGCCTAGCCAACAGTCCCGATGTGCGTATTAGAGGCAATGCCGCGCTGGCGGTGAACGCCGGAGTCACTGGTGTGACCCTGCCGAGGTTACCAGACGCGGTGAGAGCCAACCGGGTTACTCCGCCTTCCGCCCAAGACGAGGTTTCCGCCGCGGTTAGACCGCCGATGCGAAATTCCACGGTCTTCCCGGTGAAGCTCTTCCCTTGGGGCTGCGCCACCGTGAGGACAAATACTCCGTCAAAGGATGGAAGAGGCTCCGGCGTCGGCGTGTTGGTAGGCTCCGGCGTCGGGGTCGATTTAGGCTCAGGGGTAGGCGTGTTGGTTGGCGGGGGGCCCGGCGGAGGCTCCGTGGGGACCGGAGTATCGGTTGGGACCGGAGTATCCGTGGGCGTTGGCATATCCGTGGGACTTGGCGGAGCCGTTGTCGGAGCTTCCGTGGCCTGGGGCGTGGACCCCGCAAGGAGGAGCTCGGTTGGCTCGGGAGACCCCTCGCAGGCGATGAGGACCGCCCCGATCAACAATAGAAAGCCTATGACCCACACGGACCGATTGTGTAATGACTTGCGCATACTTCCAAGCCTGTATATTTCGGGACGTTAGCGAACGGGAGGGGTCTAAATGAGTAGACGATCGCAGGCCATATACTCCGGGTATCATCCTAATTCAACCGCGACAAACATAGCAACCGCACCGTGACTGTTCAGACTCGATGAGGCGGATTGGCTGAATCCCACATCGGTGATCTCCGTGATAATCCTCTTTTCATGTCCCGCCCCCGCAATCCGTCATTCCCGCGCAGGGAGACCTTTGCGTAGCCTTCCGCGACTCCAGGGAAAGCGAGAATCCAGAGTGCGCCCAGATACGGAGGACGCCCTCACCCCAACCCTCTCCCGGAGTGAGAGGGGATTATTCAAAGGTCTCCGCAGGCGGGAATCCAGACATCGACGAAATCAAGTCCATGTCCAAACATTCGTCATTCCCGCGCAGAGCCTGCCCCCGGCTCGACCGGGGGCGGCAATCCAGAAATGCCCATGATAGTGAAGGTCGCTGGTTGCAAAGGTTTCTGGATTCCGGGTCAAGCCCGGAATGACGAGCTTGGAGTAGGCAGGACACATCAAGTCTGAACAGTTGCACCGCACCAACTACCGACCACCTCGCCACATGTCATTCCACCCAGCCTGTGGTAACATTGTCAACGTTTCGTGCGCCGCCCTCCGGCGGCTGCGGCGATATGCGCGCAACCCGGCGGTTGCCGCCGAATTAGAACAGATTTCGCTGTACTGCCCAGAGGCATCTCGACACCTCTGGGGGAACTGAGGAGCGGTAGTAATGAAGGCGCTTGAAGGTATCCGCGTGCTCGACCTCACCAGGGCTCTGGCCGGTCCGTTTTGCACCCTGATGCTTGGAGACAACGGGGCGGACGTGATCAAAATCGAGATCCCGGGCACGGGTGACGACACCCGCCATTGGGGACCGCCTTTCATCCAAGAGGAGAGCGCCTACTTTCTTTCCATCAACCGCAACAAGCGCAGCCTCACCCTCAATCTCCGGGACCCACAGGCGAAGGAAGTCTTCCTCAAGCTGGCCAAGGACGCCGACGTTGTGGTGGAGAACTTCACGCCCGGAGTCATGGAACGGTTTGGGCTGGGCTACGACGACGTGAAGGCCGCCAACCCCAACATCATCTACTGCTCAATTTCCGGGTTCGGACAAGGCGGCCCGTACAGTGGACGTTCGGCCTATGACCAGATCATGCAGGGCATGGGCGGGCTGATGAGCATTACCGGGGAACCCGACGGCGAACCGCAGAAGGTTGGCATCGCCGTCACCGACATCGGCGCGGGGATGTGGTCGGCGTTTGGCATCATGGCCGCGATTCACCACCGGCACGAACACGGCGAGGGGCAGTACATCGACGTATCCATGCTGGATGCCCAGGTGGCATGGCTCACCTACCAGGCGGCTACTTACTTCGCCAACGGGGAGCCCCCCAAGCGGCTGGGTGCGGCGCATCCCACCCTCGTTCCATACCAGGCGTTCCCATGCCAGGATGGCAAGTTACTGAATCTGGCCGTAGGCTCCGAACGGATATGGGCGCGGTTCTGCGAGGCGATCGAACGGGAAGACCTCAAGGACAATCCGGACTTTGCCACCAATGCCGACCGGGTCCGCAACCGGGGGGCCTTGGTGCCCATGCTACAGGAAGTTTTTAACAAACGACCTGTGCTGGAGTGGGTGGACTCGCTAAACGCCGCTAGCGTGCCGGCAGGCCCGATCAACGATCTGGCCGACGTTTTCTCCGATCCGCAGGTCCTCTCCAGGGAGATGTACCAAGAGATCCCCCACCCGACCCTTGGCACCATCAAGCAGACCGGGTTGCCCATCAAGTTCTCACGGACCCCCGGCGGGCTTGACCGGCATCCGCCGCTGTTGGGAGAACATAATAGCGAGATCCTGGGCGAACTGGGGTTTTCCGAAGAAGAGATCGCGGCGATGTTAGAGAAGTCTGTCATCTGACCGTATATCGTTCTGCGCCGGTATTCGGACCACTATCAAGGGACCCGAAACAGAGTACGGGTGTAGGCCCGCAAAAGGGGAGTGCTGGGGACCATGGATTTGGGTCTGAGGGACCGGGTCGCTATTGTAGGTGGTTCCACCAGGGGGGTGGGCCGCGCCATCGCAACAGCCCTCGTGCGTGAGGGCGCAAGCGTTACGATTTGCGGCAGAAATGAACACGACCTGCGCCATACCGAGATCGAGTTAGCCCGCATCGCCTCCCAGCACCACGTTTTGGCTATACCCGCGGACCTTTCAGAGCCCAGGGCGGCAAGGCGGGTAGTGCGCGACACCGTCAACCGTTTCGGCCAGGTCGGGATACTGGTGGGACACGTCTGGTACGGCTCATCGGAGCGCCCTTCAGAGCTTAGCGACGAGACGATGCGCGAGTCCTTCGAGCATAATTACATGAGCGCGGTCCGCTTCAGCCGTGAAGTCGTCCCCTACATGAAGCAGCAGCGGTGGGGAAGGATCATCCATTGGCTGCCCACTGACGTAAAGCAACCCGCCGAAGACGCCGCCCTTTCCGCCTCCAGTCAGGTGGGGTTGGTCGCTTACCTGAAGGTGCTGTCTTCGGAGTTGGCCCGGTTTAACATTACGGTCAACAACGTCGTATCAGGACCAATCGAGACCGAATGGTTCGCTTCGTCGGTGGAAGCCGAGTCTGAGCAGCAGAGCCGCAGTTCCGACGACGTGCTCAAAGAAAAGGTCGACGAAATCCCCATGGGCCGCCTGGGACGTCCGGAGGAGATCGGAGACCTGGTGACCTTCTTGGCTTCCGACCGCGCCGGATACATGACCGGGACCAACGTGGTCATAGACGGTGGGATGCTCCGCACGTTGAATTAGGATGTCTTTACCCTGATCTCTGTCCCCGGAGAAAAGGTCGATGCCCTTCGATTACGCCGGTCTCCTGTCCTGACGCCCCTAGTACTACAGTCGCATATATTGGTTGAGATGTCGGAGTCGACGCTGGTAGTGGCAGTGGCGGGCCCGGGCCTGGTGGCGCCTCCTCCAACGGGACCAGGCCAGCACTCTCTTCGGTGATGGCCTGGGCTGCCAGATCAACTTGTACAGTAGTCGGCGCACCTCGGGGACCGTCAACGGTATCAGGGATTCATCCCACTCCGGCTCTCCCCCTTTTTTCCGCAGCAACCTGCGTTGGCCTGTTGCCGGACTACCGCCAGGTAGGCATGGGCCAGCATGGCCAGGGTGATATGCCGGTACCAGCCCTCCCATTTCCGCACTTCATACTGGTCCAGCCCTACCTGCCCCTTGGCCTCCTCAAAGCACTCCTCGATGGTCCAACGAATACCTGCCACCCTCACCAGTTCCTCCAAGCTTGTCTCCGCTGGGCCGAAGCAGACGTACCAGGCCAGCTCTTCGGGCTGGGCAATGCTGCGGCGGGCCAGCAGCCAGTACCCCTTGCCTGGCTCCTTCAGAGGCCGGATCGCCACCCTGGTCCAGTCGTAGACCCGGGGACCCTTGGCCCCATTACCGGCGCTCAACCGGACCCAGCCCGATTCTTCCACCCCAGGCGCCAGCCGGTCCGCCCGCACCTGGCGCGAGCCCTTATCCGTCAGGGCCCACAGCTTCTCATTGCGCTTGACCGCCAGTACGTGGGGTATTTCCTGTTGCTCCAGCCACTGCCGCAACTTGCGGTCACTGCCATAAACCGTGTCTCCAGCAACCCAGCCGAAGGGAACTCCCCCCTCCACCGCCCGTTCCACCATTACCCGGGCCAGTTGTGGCTTGGTCCGGAAGTCTATTTCCTCCGGCACACCAGCCTCCAGCCTGCGCTGGCGGTCATCAGCCCATACCTGGGGCAGGTACAGCTCCCGGTCCAGCAGGACCCTGCCCTGAGCCGTGGCATACGTGAGAAATACTCCTATCTGGCAATTCTCTACCCGACCCGCTGTCCCACTGTACTGCCGCTGCACCCCTGCTGACTTGCTACCCTTCTTCAGAAACCCAGTCTCGTCCACCACCAGCACCCCGTCAGCGGCAGCCAGATGCTCCACCACGTAGTCCCGGAGATCATCTCGAACCAGGTCGGCATCCCACCGGTAGTTGTACAACAGGCGCTGTACCCCGTCGGGTGTAGCATCGCCCGCCTGCTCCGCCAGTTGCCACCCGTTCTTGCGCTCTATTGGACTGAGCAGTCCCTTCACATAGGCCAGTGCCCGCCGGCGGGCTTCCGACCGGTAGAAACGTGAACCAATGCGTCGGTGCACTTCCTCAATACCCTTGGCCCACCGGGCCGCTTCCAACACCTCTCCCCGCTCCCCAGCCAATTCCTCACCTCACCCACCTGATAAAGTAACCTCATTCTACCAAGAACTACCTGCGACTGTAGTACTAGGGTCATTCGATTATCGGCCCAATTGTCCGAACCGGGATTCACAGGATCATGGGATGCGCATGATTTCCAATCATGTAAATCCCAAAATCAGAGAAATCACAGTTCAGACGAACAATCGAAAAACCCTGTGACGCTCTTCCCTCGGTTGCCCGCCCCCTGGATTGCCGATAGAATGGCCGCAATCACAGCGAGACCCTGACCCGATACTGTCTGGGGGTACTTATGCAATTTTCACTGGCATACGAGATGCAGCGGCCTACGCTTGACGACCACGCGGTCATCGAGGAGACCATCGAGCAGTGTATTCTGGCCGATGAAATGGGCTTCGACGCGGTCTGGTTTGTGGAGCATCACTTCCTCACGACCTTCTCGTCGTCTCCGTGCCCGGAGGTCATTTTCGGTGCGCTTAGCCGGTTGACCAAGCGCATCAGGCTTGGCTTCGGCGTGGTCATCCTCCCTTATCACCACCCCGTTCGTGTCGCTGAACGTGTGGCGATGGTCGACCATTTGTCCCACGGTCGGGTTGACTTCGGCACTGGCCGTTCCGCACCCTACGAGCAGACCGGGATGGGCATCGACCCCAGGAACACACGGGAGATGTGGGACGAGTCCCTTACCATGATCCCCAAGATATGGGAGTCCGACACATTTGAATGGGAGGGGCAGTTCTGGAACGTGCCGCCCCGTCAGGTGCTTCCCAAGCCCTTCCAAAAACCCCATCCTCCCATCTGGGTTGCGGCCCTCCAGCCGGCCACCTACGAGTTGGCGGCGAAGAAGGGAATCGGCGTTATGGCCCTTGGCGTCAACGCCCCCGCCGTTCTGGAGCCTCATATCAAGGCTTATAGGGAAGCCATCAAGGACGCCGAACCGGTGGGGAACTTCGTCAACAACCAATGGCTTAGCTCGTGCTTCGGCCTGTGCGGTGAAGACAGCGCCAAGACCAAAGAGCTGTGCGCCCAGTCGTTGAAGACCTTCTTCGGACCGGGCCGCCCCTACGTCCAGGACCAGAAGGACGTCTACTCGAAGTTGCTGGACCAGTGGGGCGGAGTGCCGGACCATCTGGCCCAGAACTTCTCCCGCTACGTGGACGTCACGGCGGACTCAGGGACCAACGGCTCGGTTGACCTCTCCGGCGGTACTGCCCTCGCCCAGAAGATTTGGGAAGAGTTCGATGCCGACACCCTAGCTGAGCGGGGAGTCATCGTAGCCGGTGATCCCGATAGCTGTATCGAGGCGGTCAAGCTCCACGAGGCTACCGGTGTGGACCAGCTACAGTTTTTGATGGCCACGGAGACCGTCGGCCATGAAGACGTCATGAAGTCCATCGAGATGTTCGGCAAGCACGTGATACCGGCCTTCAAGAAGTCCCAGAACACTACGGGTTAGACCAGGCAACCCCGCGACGCCTTTGGATCCTCGCCGTCGCCCCGCGCGATAACCCGGAGGGCCTGCTCTTTTCAGAAGAGCGGGCCTTTCGTTTGGGGTCAATTGCTCCCGTTCTCAGAAAGGTATGCGGTAGACGGTTTCTCCCAGGGTCTTTCGATTGTTGGCAGTACTCTGGATTCCCGCTTTCGCGAGAATGACGGGGCTGGGCGATTGACTGGGTTGGGGGAGTGGTGGGAATCCAGAAATGTTCAGCCCTAGGAACGTAACCCGGTGCGGGAAGTTCTGGATTCGGGCTCAAGGCCGGAAAGACGAGCGCGAAGCACGGCGAGATGCACGCGATCGATTGGCCGACTGTGACAATCAAATGACGCTGCCCTCTGTTCTCCGTTGACATGCCCAGCTGTGTGGTATGATTCGGCAAATCTGACAGGTACCCGAGGAGCCGAAACAGACCATGATTAGCTCTCAAGACTTGAAGAAAGCGCTGCCCAACGTTACCGGAAAGGTGAGCCTCAAGGGGTTGGGCGCATCGGTGGACGTTTACCGGGACAGTTACGGCATTCCTCATATCCAGGCGGGCAGCGAACGTGACGCATTTTTCGCCCAGGGTTTCGTGTCCGCTCAGGACCGGCTCTGGCACATGGACTACGACCGCCGACGTGGTATGGGCCGATGGTCCGAAGCCGTCGGACCGTCCGCCTTGGAGCAGGACAAGCTCATGCGCCGGTTCCGGCTGGAAGCCAGCGCCCGCGCCGACTACGGAGCAGTGACCAGCCGCACCCGGAAGATGTTCGACGCCTACGCCGAGGGTGTCAACGCCTTCATCGAGACCACTGACACCCTTCCAGTGGAATACGGCATCACGGGCCTGTCTCCGGAACCTTGGCAACCATGGGACGGGTTGGTGGCGTATAAGGTCCGCCACATCCTGATGGGGGTCTTCGAGTCCAAGATATGGCGCGCCCAGGTCGTCCAGAAGTTGGGGCCGGAGAAAGCCGCCAGCCTCATTCCCGGCTACGAACCCGGCCAACTCGTAATCCTGCCACCCGGCGAGGCTTATGACGGCCCGTTGTCGGACTGTTTTGAAGAGCTTAAAGAAGGCGCGGCGGCCCTGAGCCACCTATCCGCTGGCGGCAGCAATAGTTGGGTGATTTCCGGCAGCCGCACCGCCTCCGGCAAGCCCATCCTGGCGGGAGACTCACACCGGGCCTTGGACACCCCAAACGTCTACTATCAAAACCACGTTACGTGCCCTGAGTTCGATGCGGTGGGCCTATCCTTCCCCGGAGTCCCCGGGTTCCCCCACTTTGGACACAACGCCTGGGTCTCCTGGTGCGTCACCCACCTGGGCGCTGATTACCAGGACCTGTACATCGAGCGGTTCAAGCCAGATGACCCGGACTACTATCTCTATAAGGGCCAGTGGCTCAGGGCCGACGTGCATCAAGAGACCATCAAGGTCCGCGGCGGCGAGGACGTCACAATCGACGTGCCGGTTACCCGCCACGGACCGTTGATCTCCGGGAGTCCTGAGAAGGGTTCCGGCATCGCCTTCAAGTACACGGCGACAGATGGACCCTCGGAGTGGCCCGACACCCTGTGGCAGATGCTGTTGGCCAAAGACAACGACGAGCTTATCGAGTCGATGCGGGAGTGGGTGGACCCCTGCAACAACTTCGTCATCGCGGATGTCCACGGCAATATCGGATACTTGAGCAGGGGAAGGATTCCGGTCAGGTCCAGGGCCAACGCGTGGCTGCCCGTGCCTGGTTGGACCGGTGAGCACGAATGGCAGGGAGACATCCCCTTCGAGGAGTTGCCCCGCTCCGTCAACCCGGAACAAGGGTACATCGCCACCGCCAACAACAAGCCGGTAGGCGACGACTACCCCCATTACATATCCGTCGACTTTACTCCCGGGTTCCGCGCCCAACGAGTCACCGACGCCCTCCTCCCGTTGGAAAAGCCGTCGGCCAAGGACATGGCGAAAGTACATGGGGAAAGGCTCTCGATTCCCGCCCGCGCCTATTCGGGGTTCCTTGAAACTGTGGAGCCGAAGGATGCCCTATCCGCCGAGGCCAAGACCAGACTTACTTCCTGGGATGGGAGGATGGAGGCGGACCGGGTGGAGCCGGCCATCTACAGCGCCTTCCGCGACGCCCTGCTCAAAGACTTGCTCGAACACAATCTAGGAGAGGAGCTTGCCAGCGTGGCATGGAACCCGGAAGGACGGGGCCTTGGGCAGTTCATGGCCCGCCTCAAGGTCCGCCTCATCGGAATGGTTGCCGATGACGACCGCAGCCTGTTGCCGCCGGGGCAAGACTGGCAGGGTGTTATGGCCAAGGCCCTATCCGCGAGCGTGAAGGGGCTGGAAAAGAGCCTGGGCGGGAACATGGACGATTGGCGTTGGGACCGGATACATCAGGCGAGGCCCAAGCACACCCTGTCCGGGGCGTACCCGGACGCGGCGGACCTGCTGGACCCGCCTCCGATTCCCACCAGCGGGGACGGCGACACGCCACTGGCCGGGTCTTATTCGGTGTCGGACCCGGCGACGGTGACCGGGCTTTCGGTGGTACGCTACGTCTTCGACACTTCGGACAACTGGCGCCATTCGCTGTGGGCCGTGCCCCTGGGAAGCTCCGGCCATCCGGGCAGCCACCATTACCACGACCAGTCCGAGACCTGGCGCAAGGTGCAGCTAATTCCCATGCAGTACGACTGGGAGACCATCAAAGCCGACAGCGAGACCCAGCAAAAATTGCAACCCGCCTAACCCGGCGGCCGGCCGGGGCACGACCTTGGCGGCGGTCACTCGCGGGGCGCGGTGGGCAAGCCTTTACGGCTGACCTCCCTTTCTCTGGTCAGGCGATTTCGGGGCGTTGAATACCGGAGACCCGCAGGTCGCGGTATCTTGGGACGCGACTGCAGAATGTTTACTCCAAACCGCAGTGTACGCCGTGCCGCTACCATACGCGGTTACCCGGAATTGGTAGGTGGTGTCGCATAGCAGTCCGTCAACTTGGTGCGACGTTCCCGTAAGCGTGTCGGATTCGATGGTCCATTCACTTATTCCACAAAGACGGTACTCCACTCTGTATTTGCCAGTGTTGGAGACCGGGTCCCGCCGCTGCAAGGAGGGGTGGTTGGTTCTCTTCCCTCTGGACCCACTGAAGATGGAAGTCCTGACTCCAGCGTGAGCGGAGGCGGACTATTGGTGACGATCTCTGGAGGGCTCTGGCGATCAAAGACCCAAGGATTACTCCTAGCAACAGGAACGTAGCGAGAACTCTCGCAGGAGTCATAATGTTACTTCACAGGTGTTTTCCGTGAATGGGACATCTGCAGAAGACTGCCTAGATAGTCAACTGGTTGCAGGAAATATACATCCGCAGCAACGGGCCATTATCCCCTCAGCATGGCGCTAACCCATCGTGGTTGAAGACCTTGAGAGATGGGAGGGATAGTATTTCTCGAGGTATGCCGCCGGTGATTTTGTTTCTATCCAAGCCTAGACTTTCCAAATTAGCGAGCCCTCCCAGCTCGGACGGAACGTCTCCGGTTAGCTGATTTCTCGCGAGACTAAGGTGTTTGAGATTAGCCAGACTGCCTAGCTCTGGTGGGATGCTTCCGCTCAGTCCGTTTCCACGTAGATGAAGCTGCCTCGATTTGGTGAGCCGGCCTAAACCCGGAGGGATCGCACCGGTGAGGGAGTTTTCATCCAGGGAAAGGGCTGACAATTCATCCAGGTACCCCAGTTCGTTTGGGATAGACCCGCTGAGTCGGCCATCCATCATATTCAGGAATTTAAGCGCATCCAAATATTCCGATTGCGGAGGGATAGTCCCGGCCAGAGATCCAGGGATAGACAACCCCCGCACTCTAAGCGGGTCTCCGAAGATTTTGACTCCAACCCAATCCGAGATCGGGATGTCGGAGTTCCACAGCAGTGGGACATTCACTCCAGCCAGGGCGTTTCGAGATTTGATAAGTATCTGGCAGTCGAAAACGAGACCGGGGTTGCGCTTGGGTTCGCGAACGACGAAGCCCTCTCCACACGACAACGGGTCATCGTGTGACCCCCGCCAATTGGAATTCTCAGCGACTAAACCGCCAATGCCCACCCGCATTAAAATACGCACGTCCGACCCGTCAGTGGCAATCGTGTAAAGCAATTCGTTGGAGTCAGGATAGGAGCCCCTGGAGGTGTTCCTGGGGTGCGCGAATACGGCAATCCTGGAATCGTCGGGGGGCCACGCGATCGAAGGGTGGCCAGGGAGTTTAGCAAGGATTCGTCCGCTGGACCTATCTGCTTCAATCACATGTATGCTCTTGAATGCTTCTCCAGGGCCGTCGCGAGGCGGATTTACTCGCATTGCCACGAATCGAATCTCAGAGCCATCAGGGGACCAAGACAGATCATAGATACGGCGGTATCTAGCTGGTTTCGTCACCTCCCGGGTGTTCAACCGGTCAAGCCGTGCGACATAGACTCGGGCGGATTGGGGTATTTGTACTCCAAACGCAATGCTGGCGCCGTCTGGCGACCACGCTGGGCGAAGTGTAGATTCCGATATCCTCCGCAGGTCCGTGCCGTCTATACGAACAGTGTGAAGCACCTTCGTGGCAGGCGCCGCTATCTCTGTTGGGTCCACTTCGGCCAGAAAAGCCAACCGTTGCCCGTCGGGTGACCAGACCGGAGAATCGAAAGTTGATTCTACGGGACTTGTAACTACCTTGGGTTCGGAGCCGTCAGCAGTCATCACATAGGCATTCACATGCCTACGCGGGTAGGCGCTTTCAGGAGGGTCCTGGTCCAAGTGGGCGGGTATCCGAGTAGAGACGAACGCGATGTATTTGCCGTCAGGCGACCAAACAGCAAGTAAAAAGGAATCCTAATGACTAGGCGGAGCCTCATGTTCCAGCCCCCATTACCACGACCAGTCCGAGACCTGGCGCAAGGTGCGGCTAATTCCCATGCAGTGCGACTGGGAGGCCATCAAAGCCGAAAGCGAGACCCAGCGAAAGTTGCAACCCGCCTAGCCCGGCCCCAGCCCCGGGATACGCACTTGGCGGCGGCGGTCACTCGCGGGGCGCGGCGGGCGAGCCTTTACAAAATCGGCATACCCAGCAGGCCCGCGAACCGGAGCCCCCAGATGGTCCCAGCCAGCAGGGTAGAGCCTATCAGCACCAGCCCCGGCATCCTGCGCCAGACAGGCGGCCCGCCCTGGCTGCCGGACAATTCCAACCGCCACCCTCTGCCAAGGAGCAGAATGGTCAGTATCAGCAGCGGCCACGTGAGCACCCGCAAAGCGGGCGCCAGGGCCAACCCGGCTCCTGCATCACTGAGGAGGCCGAGCAAGCCCGGTATGATTCATCACCAGGGGAGAGACAGCACCGGGCTCAGTACGGCGATGATCGGTTTTTCAATGTGGAAGACTTTTAGCATCTTTCCCCCTTTATCCCTTGAGGTGGCGGCCCAACAGATCGATCGCAGCCTGGGCCGCGCCGTGCTTGGTGGCGTCACGGTCTCCGTCGACGTGGATTTCAATGGCCGAGTCCTCGCCGTCTTTGACCGAAAGCCCAACCCAGAAGGTGCCGATGGCCAGGCCCGACCGGCCCCCCGCCGGTCCCGTGACCCCGGTGGTGGAAACCGCGAAGTCGGTGCCCGTTAGCTGGCGCACTCCCTTGGCCATCGCGATGGCCATCTCCTCGCTGACGCTGCCGTAGGTGGCATAGTATTCGTCGGGCACTCCCAATATCCTCTCTTTGAGCCCGCCGGTGTAGGCGACCACCCCGCCGGGATAGTAGCGGGAGCTTCCAGGCACCGTGCCAAGCAAGTATCCAATCAACCCGCAGGTGCACGCCTCCGCCGTCGAAACCGTCTTGCCCTGGGCGGTCAAGATTTCGGCCAGTTCTGTTACTTCCATCGAATACAACTCCTTATCTTGTCCAGGCTGCTTCTGCCTACTTAGGCCGGTTCTCTGGGTCTCCTGGTCAGCCGCGCCACGACGATTCCGGCCACCAACCCGCATAGGTGTCCTTCCCACGACACGAACCCGCCCGTCGGCAACACCCCGAACAGTATCCCCCATCCGAACACCGCTATCACGGCCACGGCGATCAGAATGGAAAGGATGCGCTTATCGTACCAGCCCCTGGCAACAAGGTAGCCGAAGTAGCCGAATACAAGCCCGCTGGCCCCGATGTGGACGGCGGTCCTTCCCATTGCCCAGACTCCCGCGCCCCCGGCGATGATTATAAACAAGGATACCCACACAAATCGGCTTCCGCTTCTCATCGCAGACAGCCCGCCCAACATCAGCAAAGGCACGGTGTTGGACAGCAGGTGCCACATGCTTCCGTGGAGAAGGGGGCTCAGGGGGATGCCGCGTAGCCCGTCCATGGTGCGCGGCAGGATGCCATAGGCGTTGAGACGGTGGCCGGTAAAGGTGTTCACCAGTTCCACAACCCAGATCGTCGCGACGAACCCAACCAGCAGGACCAGGCTTGCAAGCATGTCCTAGCCGGGTTTCCGCAGCAGCAGGAAAAACTCCCGGTTGCCCGCGTCGCCAAGAATCGGCGATGGGCACAGGTTGCGCACCCGCAGCCCCTCGTTTACCGCCCAGACGATGGTCCGGCCCAGGATGGCGGCGTGGAGGGATGCGTCACGAATTACTCCGCCCTTGCCAACCTCCCCCTTGCGAGCCTCGAACTGGGGTTTGACCAGGGCCACCAGGTGGCAACCCCGTCTTAAATGGCCTAACACAGCGGGAATGACCAGTCGCAACGAAATGAAGGACACGTCCATGGTGATGAGGTCCACGGGCCCAGGTAGCTCGAAGGGGTAACGGGCGTTGAGCCGTTCCATGACGGCCACCCGCGGGTCCTGCCTCAGCTTGTAGCTCAATTGACCGTAACCGACGTCCACGGCGTAGATATGGCTCGCTCCCCGTTGGAGCATACAGTCGGTGAAGCCGCCGGTGGACGCGCCGACGTCCAGGACCGTCAATCCGTCCACCTGGATGCCGAAGGCGTCCAGAGCATGGGCCAGCTTCAGCCCTCCGCGGCTAACGTACGGAAGGCCACCCTTGACGTCGATGGTCGCGTCACCGGCCAACAGGGCGCTGGACTTGAGCACCCGTCCCGACCTGGAGAAAACCAACCCCTCCGCGATCAGGGTCTGGGCTTGCTCCCGGCTTTCGGCCAAACCCTTCTCCACGAGAAGAAGGTCTGCCCGCTTCCTGCCCCCGGCCTTAGCCACTAGCGGCCTGCGTGGCCATCGCGCTGCTTGGCGTGGGCGGGGATTTCTCCCCCCGTTCCCGTTGGTGAGTCGAGAGGGACCGGTGTCCCCCGCCGCTCATGCCCGGAACTGGTCCACTCCCACCGTGGCGGGGCTGGGTCCGCTGGGATGCACCAGGGACTTGGCCCGGTCCGCTCCAACAACCACTATGAAGTAACGGTTGGCGTTGTCCAGCACGGGCACGGTGATGTTCAACCGCTGCTCTTCGGTCAGATTCTCCAGCCACTTCCAGTTGGCGGCTACCCGCGCCTCACCCTTCAGCGGCATATACTGGATCATCTTGCCCAGGCTGGTGTTGGCGTGGAAATGGATGAACTCCTTGGCTGCCTGCTTGGAGAAGTTCTCCGCGCCCACGACCCGCGCCACGTCCGGAGGCATCAGGATCAACCGCTCCGACGTGTTCCGTTCTCCAAGGCTGCGAGTCCCGAAGGTGGCCCCGTAGGCGATGGTCTTGAGCAGTCCCTCGGCGGTGGTGTTGCCCTGGTCCTGCGTGTCCAACTCGCCGTCGGTGGTGAATACACTGACCGCGCTTTCCTGGTCGTTGAATCCTTGGTTGACGTGGAATGGCTCCCAAGGGCTCATGTCCTCGTTTTCGGCGATGCAGTGGACGAACTTCCGGGTAGTGCCCACCGTGTCCATGTCCATCTGATTGGGGTACCAGTAGCCCAGGTTCCGCAGGCACAGGGAGAACGCCCGGCCGATGACGATGTTGACCCGGTTGTCGCGTCCCGGACCCAGGGCGGACCTGGGGTTGATGTCCAGCTCCTTGGCGATTGGCCCGTTTACGATCAGAAGCGGCGCGTGAGCGCTGGTTGACATTAGGAGAGACTTGCCCCCGTAGCCGCCAACCTTGGACAGAGCCTGCACCGCGCCGATTATGACCGGCATGTGCTCGGGCTTCGCTCCGGCCATCGCGGCGTTGATGGCAATCTTCTCGACAGTGGCCAGGCCGAACCCCGGAGGCATGTCGCAGACCAGGTGGTCGGCGGGCAGGCAGGTGCCCTCGATGAGGGCGTCAACGGCTTCACGGGTTGCCGGCAGCAACGGCATGCCGTCGGCCCAGTCCCGGTTGATGAAGTCCTCGTTCATCCGGAGGACCGCGTCGAACCGGTCGTCGCCCTCGAAACGCTGGACTCCCACGGTGTCGATGGCGCGGGAACCGGCCGACGAGGCTTCCGGGGAGGTTATGACCTCCACCAGATCGTCAAAGGCCAGTTCTGTTTGTCTGACGCATTCGTCGTTGGGCAGGTTGCGGTAGATGCGGGGCACTAACACGAAGCGCAGGTCCGGCATGGCAAACGCCCGGGAGCTTGAAATGGCGTCTCCCTCGAACCTGCCGGAAACTATGGGCACGGCGGGTTTGCCCATCTTCTCGATCTCAATCATGTCGTGGACCATCCACGAACAGCATGTCCCTCAATCGGCTGTGGCGCCTATGACGACGTCACACTCCTCGGCAGCCTGCCGCACCAATGGCGGAGAGATGGGGTAGCCCGAACCCGCGTAGAACCTGGTCTCGCAGTTCTGGTATCTTTGCTCCAGCAACTCTCCGACTCGCTTCAACGCCAGGTCGCCTCCGTGTGTGCCGCTCCAGAGCAGCCCGACGGTAAGGTTTTCCAGCGTCGCGGGCCTGGGGTTGATCGGCCTCGCGGTAACCACTCCCCGTTGTTCAGCGATGGGGTTCAGGACTTCAAGCAAGTGCATCGTCAAGCCTCCAAAAACTTCCACGTATGGTCTATGCCCAAGACAACCACCGTCAATGAATTCCGCGGCGGTTATCACGGTATCGCATTAGTCTAATTTCCGCTTCGGGGGGACGGCGGCCGTGGTGGTGGTTCGTCAAGAGGCTCACCAGCGGCCTCTGCCGCGATTCTCCGGTTATTCCACTCGACCCATCGTTGATGTTGGGCGGCCTGTCCATCCCTGAACCGCTTCTCCAAGTACCTCTCGGAAATCATCACGGCAACCTCGGTTAAGATAAAGCTTTCTGCCGCAATCAGGATGACAAACGGGGAAGCGCCCCCCAATTGCAAGGATGGTTTCAGGCCAAGAATCCGCCGCATTGAGGAACGCCTCGTACCATACAACAAAGCCTATCAGACTCAGGAGCTCAACGGAAAACAGGATAAAGAATCACGTCTGCCAACCTTCCGGCACACTCCAAATCGCTGTTCGTTCCGTCCGCATTCAGTAGTCTCACAAGCATACAACCTACGGCCACATGATCCAGCCCGTACGGTCCGTGCGGGCGCGGAAGAGATGGCCCCCGCCAGTAGTCACGTAGAGGGACCGCATATCCGCGTCGCCGAAACAGCAGTTGGTGGGACGGTCGACGCGCATTGGGTGGGTTTCCAGCACTCTTCCCGTGGGTGAAAACACGTAAATCATCGGGCCGGGGCCGCTTTCCTCGAAACCCGCACAGGCCACGATGTTGCCGTCGACATCCAGGGTCATGCCGTCTACGCCCCGGTGGACTCCCCTATGGTCGATGCCGAAGGTGTGAATGGTGGTGTAGCTGCCCAGGGAGCCGTCATCATTGATGGGGTAGGCGCGAAGTTGACGGGGCTGGTCCTCGGAGTAGTCGCTCTGGGCGACGTAGAGGATCTTTTGGTCCCGGGATATGAGCACGCCGTTGGGACGGCTCACGTCGAAGGTCGCGCGATTGAGCCCCCACCGCCCATTTCCCTGGGGGTCCAGGCGCAGGACCGACATGTGGTCCAACTCCTGGTCCCCAGCCGAGCCGTTGAAGGGGTCGGTGAACCAGATGCGCCCCTGTTTGTCGACTGCCAGGTCGTTGGGATTGTTGTGCTGGTGGCCGTCCAGTCGGCGTGGAAGGGAGCTGATGGTGGAGCGGTCCTTCTCGAAGCGCACGATGCGCCTCCCGCCGCTCTGGCAACCGTAGAGGTTGCCTTGGGCGTCGAAGCACAGCCCATTGGTGTTGCTGGTCCCGGTGAAAAACTCTGTGTTGTCCCCGGTGCGCGGGTCATAGCGCATGATCCGGCTGCCAGGGATATGGGTGTAGAGCAGGGCTTCCCCGTTCCAGACCGGACCCTCGGTGGTGCCGCCCAAGGGACCCGCCACAAGCTCGAAATCCCAACTCATGGTAATGCCCTCCCGCCACGGATTGAGGTTGGTCACGTCAGTATATCCGGGAGGGCATGGGGATGTCACTAACGGAGGTTTTTGAGGTTTGCGGCATTGGGTAGGGATGTGTGGAGGCTGGGTATGGGGGTCAGAAGGGTCCGGGGTTCTGGGGGGGGCGGCACGAGGTGCGAGACACCGCGCCATGCGGCCCTCACGCCGCCAGTTTCCTGTAAGGCTCCAATAGCAACCGGACGTCCGTGTCCAATTCCGAGTCGACGAAGAAGGGTTCGAAGTCGGCGGCGCGTGTCCAGATGCGGGCCGCCTGGATAAGTGTGGCCCGTTCCACCGCCGGGGCCACCTTAGAATGAAAACCCCGGCGCCCGAGGCGTGGCCGCTGGAGACGGTCCCGTTAAGCCCACGGGTTACGGTCATTATGTTGTCCTCGATGCCGGTAACCAACATCTGCTCCGTCCCGGCCATTAACGTTTGGCCGATCTGGAATTGCGTCCCGTCGGTTACGTTCAGGGCGCCGTCAGCTTCCGCCGCCGCGCCATCCAGGGTTGCGCCGCCGGTTTCTTTGAACTGCCGGTACCCCCAGGTCCCCGATACCTCGTACCGTTGTTCGCCGGCGGTAAAACACGACCTGCGCCCTCCAATTCGCACCCGGACCGCCGAATATGGGACGCCCCAATGGGTGGAGGGCGAGGCGTTGTAGGGTTCGAGCAGGTAGTCTGTCGCGGCCCACACGTCTTCGAAGCTCCCCTCGCCGTTGGGGTCCTCCTTTACCGTATCCAGCGACACCAGGTCAGGGACCAACAGCCTGGGCGACCCGGAGCCATCGAGACGCAGCGTTTGAGTTCGGGGGTAGAAGTGGCGGTTGCAATAGTGGTCGGTCCAGTCGGACATGGCCAGAAGTAGTTGAAACAGCTCGTCGTCGTCATCGGTCCCAGCGGCGGGGTCCTTGAGCAGGCTGTCGTCTTTGAGCTTGGTCAGGTCTCCGTAAACCGACCGGTATGCTTCACGGCCCATGGTTAAGGCTCCTCGCTGTATTCGATGATGATGCGGTGGGCGTGAGCCGGCGCGGTTCCTCGCCAGCGGCCGCTAAGGACTTCGTCGCGCAGCCCACGGGGACCTTCGCCGCGAAGGTATGTCCGGGTGGAGTCCGACCCATTGTTCGGGATGCTTAAGATGTCTATCCCTTTCTTCAGGTCCGCGATTAAAGACGCGCTTTCGCCAAAATACAGCTCCCAGAGATGACGTCCGTCTGGCTTTTCTTGGACTACTCTGACCCGGACCAGGCGGATGCGGAATCCCTTGCTCGGCGTCAGCACAGTGTCACGGCCGGTCCCGGTGAATGAGCTGATGTCCCGCACCTTTAATACGTAGGCGCGGCGGCGGACGTTGGGCATCAGCTCTCCTCCGTGTACTCGACCACGACCTCATGGGCGATAAACGCAGCGGCGCCCGCCCATCTGCCGCTAAGAACTTCGTCCCGCTCACCCCGGGGTCCTTCATCTCTGAGGAAGACGCGGGTGGACCCCTGGCCGCCGTCAGGAATCTCCAGGGTGTCCACGGCCTTGCTGGGAACGGCGCCGATGTTGGCCCCGGTCCCAAAGTAGACCTCGTACAGGCGGCGCCCCTCGGCGTATTCCTGGATGGCCCGCACGCGCAGCACTCTGATCCGCTTTCCTTTGGCCGGAGCCGCGATGGTCTCCCTGAGATTGGAAGTGTTGGTGTCGTGAGCATTGAACAGTACGTCGTAAGGCCTTCGGCGTCTGAGAGCCCGGCGGGACCTGACGGTGGTCATTTCAATAGCCGTCCCAGGCCCGCGCCGCCCAGGGCCGCGATGGCCGTGAGGGCCGCGGTCAAGGCGGTGCCGTTGATGCCCCGGTTGAGCGCATAGCCCTCTACGGCTGTGATGGCCAGGATGCCGACGATCGGCAGGGCCGCGCCCCTGCCTGGGGCCTTGTCCTTGGGGACAGGAAGGGTGATTGACTTGAACCTGGTAAAGATATCCGCACCTCCTGGTTGTGTTGTGAATTCGGGAGGCCGGTCCGGTTTTCTGAAACGGACCGGCCTCCCGCGCTAGACCCCCGTGATGTTGTACTGGAGCGCCGTGTGGGTCGCGCTGGACCGGGACCCGCTGCGCTCCTGGAGGCCAATGCGAAAACTGACTACCATGATATTCTGCCGCTTCTGGGCGTCCCGCACTGTCTCGATGGCCAGCTCCCTCTTGAATCCGACGCGCCACTGACTGCGGTTGACGATGAGCAGCCCGCCGGTATTGGCGGTGTTTCCGCCGCCGGTGACCTTCCCGTCGGCGTCGGCCAGCTTCATTTGTTCGGATACGATGACCGGGATTCCCTCCACCGCTCCCAGTTGACCCGTGAGTACCGTCGCCTGTGGGCCGAACTTGTCCAGCGTCCTGAAGCTGTCGATGCTCAAAGCCCGGATGAACGTATTTACGTCGCAGATGTAGATCAACTCCGAAGGACGGACGCCGTATTTGCCCAGCTTGGCCCGGACCTGGTTGAACATGCTGTCGGACACCGCGCTGGAGTGGTCGTTGGCCTGGGAGGTGTTGTCCACCAGCGGGAGATGGAGGATTCCGTCGAACCCCAGGAGCCAGTGACCCTTGCCGGCGTCACTGGTGGCGATGGTCGCTTCGTCGGCGTTGATGTTGTCCGTGGTAGTCGTGTCGGCGTTCAGTAAGACGTCGTCGATCACCTCCCGGGCGTTTCGGAGCAGCCCGCGCCGCAATTCCTCCATCATCGCGATCACCGCGTCTTCGTCAAGGTCATAGGACCAGGGCACCTCGGCCACCAACTCGTAGGCGGTGAGGGTCTGCCGCGCCGTCGTCAGGGCGGTGGCGGTCACGGCTGAATTCTCCGTTCCCGGATACCAGTTGACGTCGCCCATCTGGAGCGGGATTTGGAAGGGGTTGCTGGGCATCTGGATGGTGTTGAACAACGGCGCGACGGCCGTCTCCAAGTTTACGTCATCCCACAGGGCGCGGGCTTCCTGTGTATCCACCAGTTCGTCCCCGGAACCCGCTGTGGTGGAGTCCATGGCGGCCTTGACGTTTGTCTGCCAATCTTCGAGCATTCTCGGGTTGAGACCCGAAGGTTCGCGAAACTGGGCGGTCAACAGGCTGCGCACGCAGGCCAGGTCCAGCATGTCCAGCCCGGCGTACTTTCCGTAAGGCACCCTGGCGGGGTCGCCGCCTGCGACCCGGGAGAGGATGGCCCGCTTCTCGCCCTCGCGCCACGTCTCTTGCACCCGGGATAGCTGGGAGGCTATGCGGACCACCTCCTCCTTAAGCGGGGGAATTTCGGCGTCTATCTTCGACTGGTAATATTCCTTGATGGAGCCGATCTCGTCCTTGATGGAGCCGATCTCGTCCTTGATGAGTTCCATGTTGTGCGTGCCAATAGTCATGCAAATCTCCTTCCGAATGTTTGCGAATGTTTGCGCACGTAAGCTCGGGTATTCTTCCAGGTTTCGCGCCGTGCGGAAGTGCCGTCACCACCGCAGGCCGCGCAGCAGGCTAAGCACGTCGGCCAGTTGGTCCTGAGATAGACCATCTATCGTATCGCTCCGCCGCAAGTACTCCGCCACCCTCGGAGCGGTGTCCAGGGCCTTCCGCAACGCGTTTCGGTTTGCGGGAACGGGGACCGCGCTGACCTCCAGCAACTCCTGTTCCAGGAAGCGGATTCCCAGGAAAGCGCCGGTCTTTTCGTCGCGCCGCTGCTCGTAGCGCAGAGGCTTGAAACCCACGGACACTCCCCGCTGGTAGCCATCGCGGTAGAGCATGGCAACTTCCTGGGCAAAGTCTGTGGGAGCCCATTCCATCTGTGCCAAAAGCTCATGCGCACCCTTCCAGACCCGGGCCGCTCGTCCGATGACCGGACGAGCGTAATCGTGGGCCCAGAGGAATACCGGATTCCGGTTGTAGTGGTCCGGCCGCCACCCGTCGGTCATGATCACGTCGCCATGACGGTCCACTTCCTCGGTGGAAATCGCAAAGGTCATGCGCTGGTCCTGACCGGTGGCCGGTCCGGGCGGGGGCGCCTCGGTGCGCTTCCGGACAATGGGCGGTTCAACCAGTCCCCGGCTATATGCGTCCAGGGCTTCCAAAAGCCTCTCCCGCTGCCAGGCCGGGCGTGTCGCGTCGTACAATCGTCACCTCCTATCCGCGAATTGGACGCAGGCCGGAAAACAGAAAAAGACGCACCCTCGCGAGAGTGCGTCCCTCACCTGCATGGACCTGTGACCCTGCCTGCGTGCCCCCTGCTGGTCTACTGGAATCGAGGTTAGAGATGGGTCTCCCGGCGTGTCAATGGCAGGGTGACAGTAAGCGGGCTAAATCCCGTTTAGGAGACGCCTATTGACATTGACCGGGAGTTCTTACATGTGATAGGCTCCGGGTAACATCCGAGAGGGAAAACGGACGCTTGGTCAATCTAAAAGGAGAGTTACGATAATGCAGGTATCCGATTTGGCCATTGAAAAGCTCAGGGACGTCATGGTAGAGCAGGGTGAGACTGAAAGCTCTCTTCGCGTGATTGCGATGCCCGCGGATCACGGCGGCGTCCAGTACATGCTTACCATGGAAAAGGAGACCCAGCCCGACGACACCGTGTTCAGCCTGGAAGGCGTGAACTTCCTGATGGACTCCGACAGCGCCCCCTTCCTGGAGGAAGCTACCATCGACTACGTCGAGAATTTCGGAGGCCAGGTGGGCTTCGTGATCAACAACCCGATGTTTTCCGGCGGTGGGTGTGGTTGCGGAGGCGGCGGAGGAGGATGTGGCTGCGGAGGCGGCGGCTGCGGAGGCGGTTGCGGCGGTCACTAGACTACCAACCCTTACAAGCGCACTAATAGGAGAGGCCCCGAACACGGGGCCTCTTTTGATTTGGCGGTCATTTCCGTCAGATCACCATCAATTCTTGACGCATCACGCGTCGCTACGCATAATTCCCAGCAGTCAACAGGGCAGCTAATCACCCATCCATCTAGCCATTATCGCTAATACCATGACAAAGATATCGATAGAAAACCTGGGGCCAATCGTCAAGGGGGAAGTAGAGCTCAAACCCCTGACCATCTTCATCGGTCCCAGCAACACGGGCAAGTCGTACATGGCCACGGCCATCTATGCTGTGATGAGCGCGTTTGAAGGGTTCTTGCCTGGACTACGGACGGGACCTCTACGTCCGCACGGCAGAACGGTTCACAGTAGATTTTCATACTCTTCGGATTTGCCGTCGCTAGATGAGGAATCCGGAGTGACCTGGGATTTCAGTGAGTGGGTGAGCCAGCGAGCCGAGGACGTATTGGACCGAGGGGCGCTCACAGTATCACATCTACCTGCGGTAGTCCGGCCGACGCTTGAGCGGGTTACCCGTGAATTCCTCAGCCTTCTCCAGAACGAGGCCCTCAATCAATTGCACCAGGCATTCGGACGTACTTCCGATTTAAGCAACCGACGAAACAGTACTGAAGGCTTCAGCCTGACAGTTCGCCGAGACAACCCGCATCTGACGTTGGACATCAGGTCTCTCGGCGAAATAAAGTCCGCGACCGAATTCGACATTTCTCAGGCTAGGGCGCCTACTCCAGGTGACGACCTTCGGACCTCTATTCGACCTTATCAAGATGCCTGTCGCTGGTTATGGGATGAGTTCATTTACGGGATGAGGGATTCAGTGGCGGAATCACTCCTGGGAGGTCTGCCATCCCGGATTTTCTACATGCCTGCGACCAGGTCCGGTATTGCCCAAGGTCACAGAATCCTTGCCGCTGCCCTGGTTAGGCAGTCTTCGCGAAGAGGCCTCGAACCAGTTAACATTCCGCCCCTGCCTGGAATCACCACGGATTTTGTGAGCAATTATATAAGCGTGGATAGTCGTATGGGCCGTCGCAATAGCTCTGATGAGTTGGTGAAATCAATTAGCTTCATCGAGCACGAAGTATTACATGGCAAGATTGACGTCGATGATGCTGGCGAGTTGCCCTATCCGGGAATAGTCTACGAACCCATAGGTTCAGCGTCGAGTATCGGTAGATTCAACCTCAACCAAACCTCCTCGATGGTCTCTGAACTGGCTCCCGTTATCCTGTTCCTCAGATACCTGGTAAGCGAAGGTGACCTACTCATCTTGGAAGAGCCGGAGGCACACCTGCACCCGGCGGCCCAAAGGCAGATGGCTCGCGCGATAGTCCGGCTCGTCAACGCGGGCGTCAAAGTCCTAATAACTACCCATAGTGATCTGCTGCTGGCAGCGATTAACAATCTGATGAGGCTTAGCTTCGCGGATGATGGCAAGCTCTCCGGCCTGGGCTTCGAACGCGAAGACTGCTTGAGCCACGATGCTGTCTCGGCCTACCGCTTCGCCATAAACGAGACCCAAGGTGGCAGTCTCGTCCACGAGCTCGAAATCAGGCGCGATGTAGGAATCGATGACGCCGAGTTTGGAAAGGTTGTGAACGAACTCTATGATGAGACCATCGCGGTAGAGCAGATTCCGATCAAGTGACCAACTCTCAGTTCCTCGACGATGTCCGAGGCAGGCATCACGATTGCTGTCTCGTGGACGAATGCGAAGACCAGGGTTGCGAACTGGCGCTCGATGGGTTTGAGCCAGACCAGATTTCTGCAATTGGAGGTACGAATTACCAACAGCGACATCGGTTCACCGGCAGACTTGGTGACTTCATTGTTTTCGGCGACGACGGTCAGCGTTTTATCTGCGTAGCCGAGATGAAGGGAGGAGGAAATTTTGGGCCGAGGCTAGCTTTCGATCAAATTCAGAATGGCCTGACCGTCGCTGATGATAACTCTGGAGAGCACACCGTAGATTTTTGGTTTCCGCTTCTTCTCTACGCCGGGCCAACCCTTCCATCGCGGAAGCTCCGATTTTTCCTGGCCAATCAGGTTGAGTTCCGAGGAGAGAGGAAAACGATTCAAGTAGAGCCCTGTGGTAGCCAACTGAAACCACTTGTTAGACCCGAATAGGAATACGCGGACCATCTGCAATCGGACCAGACCGGGAGGCCAATAATGACCACCACACCCCACGGCATCAATTACGACTCCAACCGGCCCGTTGTGATAGGGCGGAACGGGATGGTCTCATCCGGCCACCCCCTCGCCTCACAGGCCGGGATTCATGCGCTCCAGCTAGGGGGGAACGCGGTTGACGCCGCCATTGCCACCGCCGTGGCCCTGAATGTCGTCGAACCCCTTATGTCCGGCGTCGGCGGCGACGGTTTCATCATGATCTACCGGAAGGACGAGGACCGCATCGACATCTGTAACGGCACCGGCGCGGCCCCCTACGCCGCCACCCGGGAACGTTACCTGCCCCAGGGCATCCCGGCCAAAGGCATCCTTTCAGTCTCCGTGCCAGGGCTCTTGGATAGCTGGCTCTCCGCCCATCAAAAGCACGGCCTGCTGTCCCTGAGCCAGGTATTCGCACCGGCCATCGACCTGGCCGCCAACGGCTTCCCCACCAGCCACGTCCTGGCCAGGTCCATCGCATCGGACCCGTTGCTATGCTCCTTCCCCACTTCAAAAGCGGTGTTTACCAGGGACGGCCGCCCCCTACGTGGAGGAGAAATGCTCTACCAACGGGACCTGGCGCGCACGCTGGAGGCTATCGTCAGTGGCGGGGCCGACGCCTTTTACCGCGGCGAAATTGCCCGCTCCATCGTGAAGTTTAGCGAGGAGCAGGGCGGCATCCTAACCCTGCGAGACCTGGACGACTTCCATGCCAGGTGGCAGGAGCCCATATCCACCACATACCGGGGTTATGGTGTATATGAGGCCCCGCCCAACTCCAGCGGGCACGTCTTGCTCCAGGAACTCAACATGGTAGAGCAATTTGACATGGCGTCGCTGGGCTGCAACTCCGCCGAGGCCATTCACCTGATGGTGGAGGCCAAGAAGCTGGCCTTCGCCGACCGGGAAGCCTACGTGGCCGACCCCGATTACGTCGATGTTCCTGTTGCCGGTCTATTGGACAAGGAATACGCAAAGCAGCGGGCGCGGCTTATCGCTCCGGACCGCGCCGCAATCGACGTCCTACCCGGAGACCCCTGGCCGTTCCAGGAAGGCGCAGCGGGCAGACGGGCGGTTGCCGGAACAGGTGTGGCCCGCGAAGAAGAGGACACTACCTGTTTCGCCGTGGTGGACCACTGGGGCAACGCGGTCTGCCAGCTACAGAGCATTCAAAGCGCCTGGGGTTCTAGCATAATCGCTGGTGACACTGGCGTCCTGTTAAACAACCGGATGACGTATTGGCACCTTGAAGCGGACCATGTGGACTGCCTTCAGCCCGGGAAGCGCGTCCGCCACACCATGAACCCGGTGATGGTCTTTAAGGAAGGACCGCAGCGTCAACTAATACTGGTCTGCGGCACACCCGGCGCGGATACTCAGGTTCAGACCAACATGCAGGTGATAACCCACGTGTTGGACTTCGGGATGACCGTGGCCGAGGCGGTGGAAGCTCCTCGTTGGCGCAACACCCACAGCCCCACCGAGTCCAATTATCCCCACGTGTGCGAGAATGAATTGCACGTGGAGAGCCGTTTCTTTCCGGAGGTACGGGAGGAGCTGGCCCGCCGAGGCCACCAACTGAATGTGATGGGTCCCTGGGCCGCCTCCGGCAGCGAAGTGATGATTCAGGTGGACCCGGCAAACGGCGCCGTCCACGGCGCAGCCGACCCTCGCCGCGACGGGTATGCCGTGGGGTACTAACGTAAGTGTTGAGTGTTGAGTGTTCGGTAGTTAGTGGCTGGACTCCAAGGGTCAGTGAGTAGTGGCGGCCGGCGGGGCAACCAACCACTAACCACTAGCCACTGAACACCAACGTACTAACGGGGAGGGAACAAATGACGGTAGAATTGGTTACCCCGTTACCATTGGGCTTCGCAATAGCCGTGTTGCTCTTGGGTCTAGGCTACATGCTTGATGGTACGATTGGCGACGAGATGGGATCGGGATTTAAAGGGCATCGACTGGATAACCGAATACAACAGCTTCAAGCCAGGGTCTTAGAACTTGAGCGGCAGCAGACACGCCTGGATTTTCGCATGTGGGAGCGGGAACGTCGGCAATCTCAGATGATCGTCCTTCCACCCTTGCGCAGATAAGCGATGTTCGGACGCGCCTCGCAGGAGTAGGTATTCGGAAATAACCCAAAAAAGCCATGCCGTTCACGGGGTACTCATAAAGTAAGAGCCGACGGCCGGGGGCCTGAAGCCAGGAAGGGTTCATCCATGCAGATACCGGGTCACAAACGAAGCCAGCAACCCGACGATTGCGGCAACCGTGGCGGCGTTTTCGCCGAGGCTGTTAGGGATGGTCAGATGGAGCTGGCCTGGTCGATGCTCTCCAAAGAGACCCGTGGGATGCGGATCGGAGTCTGGGCCACCCGTAACGATATAGATATGCAGGTTGCCTACCGGGCCGCTTATGATTCCGGCCATCCCAGCAGGTCCGACCTGTTGGAGGACTTCCGCACCACGGTGTTACGCCTGTGGCCCCTGGAGGACCTGACCGACCTTGGGGTTGCCCCAACAAATTACGTCGACGACCAACACGCCTTCGTATTCTTGCCCTTCGGGGTTACCAACGACGTGGCCAGGGTCGCCCGCCGGAGGCTGATGTCCGGCCTGATTATTCCAATGTTGCTGGAAGAAGGGGAGTGGCGTGTCGACTTGCCCGGCTGGCGTTACCTGGAAGTGAAGAACTGAGGTTAGCCCTCCTTGCCCAGAAACCGCACCCGCAAAGATTCTCCGCCTCTGTCATCAGAGGAGCCGCAGTCCTGTGAAATGTGCCTGAGGGAGGCGCAGCGGTACACGGTCCACCACCTGGTGCCCAGGGCGGAGGGTGGAAAGTTTGGCCCCAGGGCCAGGCTCTGCGCCACGTGTCACCGTCAGCTTCATGCGATGTTCACGGAAGCGACTCTGGCCAAAGAATTCAACTCCCTGGACTCGATACGCAACCACCCTGAAATGCGCACGTATCTTACGTGGGCGCGAAAGCAGAAAGACGGCGCGTCCTTCAGAGTCCGCCGAGCCAACGGCCGCCGCTGATAACAAGCGCCGTCTTTACTTAAATCTCCGCGGCTCCTTGGCTTAGACCGGCGGCCTTTGGTCGAACCAGCGGGCGTGCTGCTCGTAGGTGTAAGCGGCGCGGATCACCCCCGGCTCGTCAAAGGGCTTGCCCGCGAGTTGCATCCCCACCGGCAACCCCGCCTCGGTGAAACCGCAGGGCACCGAAATGGCTGGCAGGCCGGTGAGGTTGTAGGGCGCGGTGAAACTCGGCCCCCGCACCGTGCTGGTGGAATCGTAGCCCTCGAACGCCGCCGCGGGCTGGGTCATTGTCGGCGAGACCAGTAGATCAACCCGTTCCAATGTCTCGGCAACCTCCCGCTTTACCAGCTTCCGCGTCCTTTGGGCTTGCACGTAGTCGCTGGCGCTAAACATCCCGCCAATGCGGAACCTCGCCCGCACCATCTCGCCAAAGTCCTGTGGCCTCGCCTTCAAGTTGGGCTCGTGGTAGGCGTAAGCTTCGCTCAGCATGATGACGACGTTGGCCGGACGGACGTATTCCAGGCTCGGAATGGTCACCTCCTCAAGCTCCGCTCCCAACTCCTGCAACACCGCAAGTTGTTTATCGACGACGGCGACTACTTCCTGGTTGACTCCAGGCTCGTCACTGAAGAAAAAGTGGCGAGGCACCCCGATCCTCATGCCGCGAATGTCCTCGCGCAGGGACAGTGAATAGTCGGGTACCGGCGCTCTGCTGGTGGTGGGGTCCTTTGGGTCGTAACCGGCGATGGCCTGGAGCATGTACGCGGTGTCTTCCACCGTCCAAGTCATGGGCCCGCAATGGTCCTGGGACCAGCTAAGGGTGACAACCCCTGCCCGGCTGACCCGCCCATAGGTCGCCTTGAGGCCCACGATTCCGCAGAGGGAAGCGGGGCCGCGGATCGATCCGCCGGTGCAGGACCCAAGCGCGCCCATGCACTGGCCCGACGCGACGGCTGAACCCGAGCCGCTGCTGGACCCGCCGGTGACGTGCGCCATGTTCCAGGGGTTGCGGGCCGGGGCGAAGGGAGTGGTGAAATCAGGGCCGCCCAGAGCGAATTCGTGCATGGCCAGCTTGCCCAGCAGGATTCCTCCCGCAGCCTTCAATCTGGCCGTGGTGGTCGCGTCTTCGGTGGGCACCCGGTCGATGTCCACCCTTGAGCCGGAAGTCGTGCGCACCCCGGCGGTGTCGTAAAGGTCTTTCAGCGCGAAAGGGATCCCGTGCATCGGACCCTTGTATTCGCCCCGGAGGATTTCAGCTTCGGCTATCCTCGCGTCGGCCAAGGCTTGCTCTTCCAGCACCAACAGAAAGGAGTGAAGCTGGTCGTCCGTGGCCTCGATCCGGCGCAAAAACGCCTGGACCAACTCCACGGGAGAAAGCTGTTGAGTGCGCAGTAGCTCGGCGGCTCGGCCTATGGTCAAAAAGTGAAGGTCTGCATTGGTCGTGGCCATCTCGTTACCTTCCTAAAGTATCCGAATATTGTGTTGCAGTCCTGTTGGTCTTTCGTTCGCGCGGCGATCAGGTGGAAGGCCAGTCGGGATGAAAGGTCAAGGCGATCTCTTCGGGTCCAAACGCGATGGAATGGAGCGTCTTGACGTAGTCAGCGTGGAGGTCATACAAGGGTTTAAGTTCAGCCAATTCTTCATCGGTCATTCCCAGACCTGCCAATTCGGCCAACGTCTTGAACGTCTCGGCGGAAACGGGTGCCTCTCCTGAAGTAGACATGGCGCTGCGTCCTCCTGAATGTGCGGCGGCTCACGGTCAGTCCCCGGAGAGCCGCCCTTGGACTTCATCGGTCGCGGCAAATTATACACCGTGCTAAACATAATGAGGACATGCCTCGTTGGTGACGGCCTTTCGACTACACTCCGTTGCCCCTACTACTTCACTTCGCCGCGCCCGGAGCAAGCGGAGGATGCGATTACCGGAATACCCGCCTGATATCTGTATCCCCCTTCTCCACCGGAACCGCGCGAACGGAGGCCATGCGTGAAGCCGGCGGCCTCCTATGCCACAGGTCACATGTCCCGGCCAGAAGCAGACGCGGTTTGCTCGTATTCCGCCGGAGACTGCGCCCAGGTGTTCCTATGGTATACTTTAGACATGTCTTTTCAGTCCAATCAGGCTGAGCCAGGCCCTTCCCAGAATGATTCCGCCGCCAGCGGTTCTCAAGCGCGAACATCGTGCGTAGTCCTGGCCGGGGGCAAGAGCCGCAGGTTGGGACGCGACAAGGCGGTCGAACCCATCGGAGGCCAACCGCTCATCAAGAGAGTGTTCCAACGGGCCGGATCTCTTTGCGACGAAGTGCTGGTCGTAGTGGCCGAAGAAGCCCGCGCCAACGCCCTTCCCCTGGAAGCGGGATGCCGCGTTGTCTTGGACCGCTATCCAGGGACGGGTTCCCTGGGCGGAATATTCTCCGGCCTTGCCGCCGCGAACCAACCCTGGGCGCTGGCTGTGGCCTGCGACATGCCGTTTCTCAACCTGGACTTGCTCCGGCGCATGATTTCGATGCGGGAAGACTATGACGCCGTGGTTCCGGTAATCGATGGCAGGCCCGAACCGACACACTCCCTTTACTCCAAGTCGTGCCTCCCTTTCATAGAACCCCGGTTGATTTCCGGCGATCTGAAAATATCCGGTTTCTACGACGAGGTCCGCGTCAGGTACCTCCCCCAGGAGGAAGTCCAGTCTTTGGACCCCGATTTCCTGAGCTTCTTCAACGTCAACACCCCCCAGGACCTAGACGAGGCGCTGGCACTCGCCGCCAGGGGGTTGTAGGCGCCAAAATGGCCCACGCGCCAGCGACGTTCCAAGTCCCCATCGAGCTTTTCGGCACGGCCCGAATCCGTGGCGGCATAAGAATGGTAACCCTAGCTTTGCCCTCGTATGTGGAGCTTGGACAGATCGTCCAGGCTCTAGCCGCTGAATGCCCGGCGCTGGTGGGAAACGTCATCCGGCGGGACCTTTCCAGACTTGAGGACGGCTACGCCTTCAACCGAAGCGGTGTTGCCTTTCTCGGCGGCGAAACCGTCTCCCTTCAACCTGGCGACTCGCTGCTGGTGCTCTCCAGCCAGGCGGGGGGCTAGCCTTCATGTACGGTTACCACGGCAAAGTCCTGGTCGTTGACCTTACTCACCGTACCCACCGATGGGACCCGGTCCCTGAAGACGTACTGCGGGGCTTCATCGGCGGGATCGGCCTTGGGACCTACCTGCTCTGGAAGTATTGCCCTCCAGGGGCCGATCCCCTTGGACCGGATAATCCACTGATATTTGTCGGCAGCCCCCTCGTGGGGTCGCGCCTTACCACCTCCAGCAAATTCGCTGTGCTGACCAAGTCGCCCCTGACCGGATTCATTGGGGACTCCCTCTCCTCCAGCTTCCTGGCCACCGAATTGAAGAAGGCTTGCGGCGATGCGCTGATCGTGACCGGACATGCCGATTCGCCGACTCTGCTGTTCGTGCATGAAGGCCAGCCCCAATTCCTCGACGCCAGCGAATTGTTGGGAATGGGCACGACAGAGACCGAGCGCGCCGTCAAGGAAAAGCTGGGGGACAAGCGCATCAGGGTGGCGAGCATCGGCCCCGCCGGTGAGAACCTGGTGAAATACGCCAGCATCGCCAACGACGGAGGCCGCCAGGCGGGGCGGTGCGGTCCCGGCGCGGTGATGGGTTCCAAGAAACTTAAGGCTATCGCCCTGCGGGGCGCTGAATCGGTCCCCATTGCCGATCCAGCCGCTACCCACGGTTACAGCTTGGACCTGAGCCGCCGCAGTCTGGGCGCCGCCACGGAAAAATACCGCGACTTGGGCACGATGGCCAACGTTTCCGTGTTCAACCGGCTGGGCGCCCTCCCGACTCGAAACTTTCGCGAGTCCACTTTCGAGGGAGCCGAGAGAGTTAGCGGGGAGCAGCTTCACCAGAATCACTTGGATAAAAACGCCAACTGCGCCAACTGCACCATCGGCTGCGAAAAGATACTGGTCACCAACGACTCAGGGACCAAGACGAAGGGCCGGATGGAGTACGAAAGCCTTTTCGCCCTCGGCCCTCTGTGCGGGATCGACGACCCTAACACGGTGATTCGCGCCGCCGGTCTTTGCGACGAGCTGGGGATGGACACAATCAGCGCGGGTGTGACCGCGGCCTGGGCGATGGAGTGCTTCGACCGCGGTCTCATCACCATCGAGGACACCGGCGGCATCGATCTCACGTTCGGAAACGACGACGCTCTTCTCGCGTTGTTGGAGCAGACCGGCCACCGGCGGGGAATTGGGGACCTGTTGGCCGAGGGTACACGCAGGGCCTCCGAGCGCGTGGGCCATGGCTCTCATGCCTGGGCGATGCAGGTCAAGGGACTGGAAATGCCCGGCTATGAGCCCCGCAGCCTGAAGACTATGGCCCTGGGACTGGCCGTGACACCACGCGGCGCGTGCCACAACCGCTCCTCCGCCTACGAAGCCGACTTTTCCGACCGCGTCGACCGCTTCAGCGTCGACGAACACCGGGGACTCATCGCAGCGGAAAGCGAAGACTTCTCCGCAGTCCTGGACTCCCTCATCTGGTGCAAGTTCCTGCGCAAGGCCTTCAGCGACTTCTACGGGGAGTCGGCCAGGGTTTACACCATGATTACCGGCTGGGAGATGTCAGCGGATGATCTAAGAATGGCCGGGGAGCGCATCAACAACCTGAAGAAACTGTTCAATATACGTGAGGGCTGGCATAGAAACGACGACACGTTGCCGCCCAGGGTCTTGCAAGAGAGTCTGTCTTCCGGCGTCGCCGCGGGCGTGGGTCTCACGCCCGAAGAGCTGGACTACATGATAGGCGGCTATTACCGCGCTCGTGGATGGACCGAAGACGGTATGGTCCCCTGGTCCAAGCGAGACGAACTGGGTTTGACCGCCCTATTGCGTGACCCCGCCAAATCTCCCGTGGCGTTGTAGGCTGGGGGACGGGCATGGATGCTTTTGACCTGGAGGATGTAGTAGCCGCCCACCGCGAGGGCCGCTCTCCCTACCACGAGTTCTTTGTCGCTCCGAGGCTGAGCATGGGGCTTTACGTTCTTCCCTCCGGACAGCCCGACCGCCAATCTCCCCACACCGAGGACGAAGTCTACTACGTAGTCAAAGGGCGAGGGAGCGTCCGGGTCGATGGTGAGGACCGCCCCGTGACCCCCGGGTCCGTTATCTACGTTGGCGAGTCGGTGGAACACCACTTCCACTCCATCACAGAGGAATTATCCCTCTTGGTCGTGTTCGCGCCTCCCCGCAGGTCACGGGCCCGGCCAGCTAACGAGTCCTGAACCCGGAGCAAACTTCCAGGACCAAGTTTCCAGGACCAAGTTTCCAGGAGTAATCTTCCAGTGGAACGCAACCAACTCCGGCCAACCCTCCGAGAGATGTTCCCCAGGGAACGCACCCACCTCCTACCCGCGCTCCACTTCCTCCAGCACGAGTTTGGTTTCCTTCCCGGCTGGGCGTTGCAAATCGTGAGTTGGCACCTGCGCGTCCCGGCCAGCGAAGTCTACGGAGCGGCCACCAGCTACACCGAACTACGCCTGGAAGACCCCGGCGAGCACCTGGTAAGGGTTTGTGCGGGGTTGAGTTGCTGGCATTCCGGAGGGCGCGAATTGCTTCGCCTCATATCGGACCGTTTGGCCCAAGCGCCACCGGACTCCCCCCAGGAAGCTCGGACCACCCTGGAAGAAACCGCCTGCGGTTACATCTGCGCCATGGCTCCCGCCGTGGAAGTCGACGGACAGTGGTACGGCCGGGTCACCGCCCGGGACCTTTCAGACCTGGTTGGCGGGATAGCTTGACATGACCGCCTATTCAGACCTGGTGGAGGCCGCCCGGAGGCGGCAGGACGCCCGCACCGCTGGTAAGACCAGAGTATTGGTCCAGGTGGGCCAATGCAGCCGGGCCGTTGGCGCCGGCGCGGTGGCCGATGAGTTGGCGCTTGCCATGGAGGACCGCACCGACTCCTATCTGACAATCGCAGGATGCGATGGCTCGTGCTTCGCGGCGCCGCAGGTCATCGTTACCGGGCCTTCCGGACAGTCCCGCCGCTACCAACGTCTATCCCCGGCCGACGTTCCCGCCTTGGCCCGGACCCTGGACATCTGGTCCGTCCAACCTCGTGAAGCTAGGTCTTCACCCAACCTGCCGGACGATCTCTCGGACTTCTTTGCGTTTCAAAGCCGGCTGCTGCTGAACCGCTGCGGCCAAGCCGGACCGGAAAGCGCCGACGAATACCTGGCGGCGGGTGGTTACTCCGGTCTCGATAGAGCGTTATCCTTCCCGCCCGAGGATGTAATTCAAACTGTCCTGGACGCGGGACTCCTGGGAAGAGGCGGGGCATTTTTCCCCGCCGCCCTCAAGTGGAGGGCCGCCAGGAACGCGAAAGGGCCTTCTCCCTACGTGGTGGTCAACGCGGAAGAGGGCGAGCCTGGCATATTCAAGGACCGGCACATTTTGGAGGGGGACCCGCACCTGCTCCTGGAAGGAATGCTCATTGCCGGCTACGCCGCCGGGACCGGGTCAGGCTACATCTACGTCAACGCCGAAGCGAACTTGTCCGCCGATAGGCTGGAAGCCGCCATCGCGGAGGCCCGAAACTCCGGACTGATTGGGAAGGATATCCTCGGCTCTGGGTTCGATTTCCAGGTGACGGTCCGCCGGGGGGCGGGCGGTTACGTCTGCGGCGAAGAGACGACACTACTGGACACGATCCAGGGAAACCGCCGGGAACCCCGGTTGCGCCCCCCGTTCCCCACCGAATCGGGCCTCTTCCAACAACCGACGGTGATTAACAACGTCGAGACGTTGTCCAACGTTCCCCTGATCTTGCGTGTCTCAGACGGGGAAGGGGATGCGGAAGCGTCACACAGCTTTTCCAGCCTGGGCCTGGAGAACGCCAGGGGCACAAAGCTCGTGTGTCTCAGCGGAGTGGTGAGGCGGCCTGGAATGGCCGAAGTGCCGATGGGAACGACCATCCGGGACGTAGTCTACAAGATCGGAGGCGGGCCGCCGCCGGGCAGGCGCATTGGCTTGGTCGCGGTCGGCGGGCCTTCCAGCGGTATCATTCCAGTAACGGAGTTGGACCTGCCCCTGCAACCTGGAATGCTCCATTCTTCGGGCGTGGTGATGGGCGCGGGGGGTATCATGGTGATGGATAACACCGTGCCGGTAATAGACGTCGTGCGCCGCTTGGCCGCGTACAATGCCGCGGAGTCTTGCGGCAAATGCACGCCCTGCCGAGAAGGGACTCCCAGGATGGTGGAAGCCCTTGACCGTCTCAACTCCGATGCTGGGACCGCCGCGGACGTCCAGGAGTTGAAATCCCTGGCCGAAATCGTGGGCAGCGCATCGCTATGCGGTCTGGGTCAAATGGCGGGCGGCCCCATCAACAGCGCGCTTCATTTCTTCCCCGATGATCTGACCGCCTTGGCTAGGATAAACTGATTGGTGAGGCGGGCATAATCTCGATTCGCGAGATCATCACTGGTTAGGAGTACTTGGATGACTAGAGAGGTCAAGGGAAGATTCTCGGGTGGAGTGATCGAACTCCTGGAGCCAGTGGAGCTTGAAGAGGGGGAAGAGGTCGTAGTAATTGTCAAAGAGAGTCCAAAGGGAAAGAAGGCTCTCGAAGCTCTTCGCGCTTCACGGGGAGGCTGGAAGGGTATGCATGACCCCGAAGAACTGAAGCGGATGATCTATGCGGCCAGAATTCGGAATTCGCGGCCAATGTCCGATCCATGAATTACTTAGTCGACACCGACTGGGTTATAGACTACTTGCATGATGTGGCGCGCGTAGCCGAAAGACTGGCGGAATTGTCTTCGGATGAATTAGGAATAAGCGTCATCTCGTATGCAGAACTTTACGAAGGGGTCTACCTGTCCGTTGACCCTGAAGGCGCTGAGCGAAATCTCCTGGATTTCTTGGTAGACATCCCTCTGGTAATGTTGGACGAAGACACCTGCCGGATATTCGCCAGGCAGAGAGGACGACTTCGCAGAACAGGGAGAATGATCGGAGATCTTGACCTGCTGATCGCCGCGACATCTTTAAGGCACAACTTGACGTTGCTCACCAATAATCGGCGCCATTTCGAGCAAGTAGAAGGTTTAGCCATCGTCTCTGTTTGATTAACGGAAACCCGCGACGCTTCGTAGGGAGGCTCACCCCATGCCCGTGACCCTCACAATCAACGACAACCCCGTCACCGTGCCCGAAGGCTCCTCCGTGCTGGACGCCATCAACTTCTCGGGCACAACCATAACTCCGATGCTGGGACCGCCGCGGGCATCGAGGAGTTGAAATCCCTGCCCGAAATCGTGGGCAGCGCGTCCCTTTGCGGCCTGGGTCAAATGGCCGGTGGACCCATCAACAGCGCCCCGCACTTCTTTGCCGGCGAGTTGGGAGCTGTTGGTAGGATTCAATGAATCGCACTCGTCCTGAGAGGAAGGAAGTCCGCCCATGAGAGTAAAAGTGACTGATAAAGGACTCGTCATACCCAAGGAGCTTCTGGAAGGTGTCGATGAGGTAGAAATACGAAAGGAATACGGAGTCGTCTTGGTAGTTCCTGTTGGTGAACAGGACCCGATATGGCGTTTAGGGAAGAACCCGGTAATTGGAGGAGTTACCGACGCTTCTGAAAATCTCGACAAATATATCTACTGACGATGACAATGTCCCCACTGTTTCTGGATTCAGGGTACATAATCGCATTGGAACTTGCCGATGATCAGCACCATGAAGCCGCAGCCAGTCACTGGGAGGGGCTAACTAACACGCCCCCAAGGATTATTACTACATCCTACGTGTTCGACGAAATAGTGACCTATTTTAACAGCAGGGACCTGCACGACAAGGCGATAGACGTTGGCAACAGTCTGCTTACCAGCCCACGAGTAACTCTGGTGCATGTCGATGAATCCTTATTTGGCCTGGGCTGGCAATATCTTAGACGACATAGTGACAAACGATACTCCCTAACTGACTGCATTTCATTCGTGCTCATGAATCAGATGGATATTGACCGAGCTCTTGCATTCGATAGGCACTTTACTCAAGCTGGATTCCATAGGTTGCCCTAGCCTGATCAAAAGGCATCCAGGGAGGCGCACCCCATGACCGTGACCCTGACCATCAACGACAGTCCCGTCACCGTCCCCGAAGGCTCCTCCGTGCTGGACGCCATCAACTTCTCGGGCACAACCATCTCCCAGCTATGCAAGGACCCCGACATGAAGCCCATCGGCGCCTGCCGGACTTGCCTGGTCCAGATTACGGGCATGCGCGGTTTCCCCGCCTCCTGCTCCGTCCCCGCCCAAGAAGGCATGGAGGTCCAAACCGACTCCGCCGACGTTGAGCGCATCAGGCGCGGCGTAATCGAGCTGACCCTTGGAATGGTCCCTGGCAAAACTGACGACTTCCGCCAACTGACCACCGCCGCCCATCATCTCGGTGTCACCGCACAACGTTGGATTCCCCGCGAACGGGAAAAGACCGACGAGTCCAATCCGGTGTTCAACATCGCAATGGACTCCTGCATTCTGTGTGGCCGCTGCGCCCAAGCGTGCCAGGACTCCCATCAGTTTATCGGCGCGATAGATTTCCTAGGAGCGGGGCGCAACTCGCGGATTGGGACATTCCTGGACCAACCTCTCGCCGAATCCATCTGCACGACCTGCGGGCAATGTCTGTCCGTGTGTCCCACCGGGGCAATCTCCGTCAAGGAGCCCGAGACTGTCAACCCGCAGACGTCGGTCAAGTCCACCTGCCCTTACTGCGGGGTGGGCTGCGGCATACAGCTTCAAGTCGACGGCAACGATGAAATCGTCGAGGTGCTGGACGACCCGGACAACCTCTCCAGCGCCGGGATGCTCTGCGTCAAGGGCCGCTTCGGCTCCGGGTTTGTTCACAGCCCCGACCGGCTCACCACGCCGCTTATCAAGGAAGGGGGCGAATTCCGCCCTGCCAGTTGGGACGAAGCCCTCGACCTGGTCGTGGAGCGGCTGGCCGGGTACCGGGGCTCCGCGTTCGCCACCCTTTGCTCCGCGAAGGCCACCAACGAAGACGGCTACATCCAGCAGAAGTTTGCCCGGCTGCTGATGCAGTCCAACAACATAGACCACTGCACCCGGCTATGTCACTCTCCCTCGGTCGAGGCGATGTTGACCTCCTTGGGCAGCGGGGCGACCAGCAATTCCTATACCGACTACGAGGACGCCGGTTGCCTCGTGGTTATAGGCTGCGACCCGACGTCCAATCATCCTGTCGCCGCTTCCCGCATGCGCCGGGGTGTGGTGGAACGTGGGGCCAAGCTGATCGTCATCAACCCTCGGCGCATCGACATGTGTGACTATGCCGACCTCTGGCTGCGCCCCTTTCCGGGCACCGATGTGGCGCTGCTCAACGGGATGGCCAAGGTGATACTGGAAGAGGGCCTGCTGGACCAGGACTTCGTGACAGAGCGCACCGAGGGATTTGAGGAATGGGCCGCCGTTATGGACTCCTACACGCCCGAGCGCGTGGAGGAGATAACCGGCGTCCCAGCCCGCGACATTCGCGAAGCCGCCAGAATGTACGCCCAGCCCCCCGTCCCTCCGCTGGGGACCAACCCCGAGGCGTTGGAACGGCCCGGCTCATGCCTCATTTGGGGTATGGGCATCACCCAGCACACCAACGGCACCGCCAACGCCCACGGCCTGTTGAACCTCGCCCTCGCCGCCGGTCAACTTGGGCGGCCAGGGTCAGGCGTATCTCCCCTCCGGGGTCAGAACAACGTCCAGGGTTGCGGCGACGCGGGTTGCCTGCCCAACTCCTTACCCGGCTACCAGGGACTTGGGGAAATGACAGTCGCCAAGTTCCAAGGCGAGTGGGGTGGGCACGACCTCCCAACCTCCGTTGGACTCGTCGTCACCGATATGGTCGACTCCATGAAGGACGAAAACGGAGTCAAGGCCATGTACATCACTGGGGAAAATCCCCTGCTCAGTGAGCCCGACCTGCACCACGCGGAGGAGCTATTCAAGAGTCTGGAGTTCCTGGTTGTCCAGGACATATTCATGCACGAGACCGCGCAGATCGCCGACGTGGTCTTACCCGCCACCAGTTTCGCCGAGAAGGACGGCACATTCACCAACAGCGAACGCCGGGTGCAGCGGGTGAGGCGGGCCGTGTCCCCCAGAGGCGAAAGCCGTCCCGACTGGGAGATCGTCGCCGACCTGGGCCGCCGCTTGAGCCGCAAGCTGGGACTGGACCTGGAAGACCAGTTTACCTATGACCACCCCTCGGAGATCTTCGACGAAATGGCCCGCCTGACTCCCATCATCGGGGGAATCAATTACCAGAGGTTGGAGCGTGAGGGGGGGATTCAGTGGCCCTGCCCCACCGAGGACCATCCGGGCACTGAGTTCTTATATGGCGACACCTTCCCCCGCGGTCCTCGGGCGCGGTTTGTGCCCTTCGAGCAGGGCCCGGTAGCCGCCGAAACTCCCAATCGGCGCTTCCCCCTGATACTGAACACGGGGAGGCTGCTCTACCACTGGCACGGAGGCACGATCACCAGGCGGGTCGCCAACCTGATGGCCCGCTCGCCGGAGTTGCAAGTGGCCATGAGCGCGCAGGACGGTACTAAATACGGCATTATGGACGGCCAGACGGTCCGCGTCTCATCCCGCCGGGGCGAGCTAACCGGCAAGGCCCTGTTCACCGACCGGATGCGGGAAGGCGAAATCTTCATCCCATTCGTGAAACTTTCAGAGTCGGCGGCCAACTTCCTGACCAACGCCGCCTACGACCCCGAATCCAAAATCCCCGAGTACAAAGTCTGCGCCGTGAGGATAGAGGCTGTGGTGGAGGAGTAGGGTCAGAACAGGTTGCGCACGGCAGCCAGGATTTCACCGAGCTTGGCGCTTGATAACCTGCCAACAGCAGACTCGAATAGACTTCCGTCAAGCGTGTGCAACCGGCCGGTCCTCACCCAACTGTCGCGCCTCAATCTCCCTGTCTGCATGTCGGTCTGGGTAATGGGTATGTTTCCAGGACGGTTCTGCCCACGACTGGTAATCTGACATACTGCCCAGTCCTCCGGCCCCACGTCCGCAACCACCAGTACAGGGCGAATCACGATCGCAGTCAAGTCAGTATATGGCAACTGGGTAATAACTACGTCTCCAACCACGCCTTCAACCAGTCCTCGTCCTCGTCCTCGTTCCGGTTAGCCCAGTCTATCAGCCCCAACATCGACCATTCATGCTTGTCCCGGTCCCCAAATACCACCAACCTACCTTGGTCATCCCAATAAGCCATGTCGTCAACGATGTCCATCGTCTTCACGCTGACGGTGCAGACGCGCATCAGCAAGTCGATGACGCGCTCCTTGTAATCGGCAAACCGGTAGGTGTTGAACTTTTCGGCTATCGTCGGGTCCCTTGGTTTGCGCTCCTTGTACTGGTCGAGGACCCACTCCAGGGCGGAACGGTTGCCCAACTTGTAACGCCAGGCGTCCGGGGGCACTCCCGTTAGCGTAGTCTTGTCGTCAAGCACGATAATGCCGCGTTCCTTGTCGGCGCGCAGGATGGTCCGTGTCGCCTCCCCTTCCTGGTTTATTCGTTGAAGAGGATAAGGCTCCGCGGACTCGAACCCGATATGCAGGTCCAGCAACTCCCGGCCCATCCGCGCCCAAACGTCGAAATCGTGGTACAGCGGCAGCCTGGGGAACTCTCGCAGCAGGTCAACCGCGTAATCGTGGCGGTAAACCGGGTCATGCAGCACCGCGTAGGTGTAGGCGAAGATTTCCTCGGCGGTGATGCCGTCCTTCCCCGCGACATTCTCGAAGTCTTTACCCCACTCCTTCCGGTAATGCTCGTTGATGAGCCCCAACCCCCACTCCGTGATGTTGCTAACCCGCTCCCCGTCTGGAGTGTAGCGGTAGAGGGGGAGGCATTGCGTGTCGCCGGTGAAATGGTAGTCAACCAACTTGTCGGACGCTAACGCATAGAAACTCTTACGATTGACGCAGAAACAGACCACCTTGTTCTGACCATTACCATCTTCCTGGAAGATAACCGGTTGTTGATATCTTCTATGAGTGACGATTGGGGCGAAGTAACAATATCTGGGGACGAACGGCCTGAACAAAGCTAAAACGATGTAGTTCGGTGAGAATTCTAGGGCATCCCCTTTGACTAGATGGGTTTCCAACTCACTGGTCCATTTGATAGAGCGGTCCACCCAACCCCCTATGGAATTGGGTTCAGGCATTTCCGTTGTGAATCGCATTCGTTCATGTTCGTATCGTTGGCAAAACACGCCGACTTTAGCGGAGAGGGAGTCTACATCCGGGTCAAATGTCCATTCGTCTCGAGCAGTAACGATGCCGAGCGAATATAATCCGAACACGGCTTGTTCATCCTCCGCGTTCTTGGCGAGTTTGGTCTGCTTGTTGGCCAGGGGTATGAGGTTGTCGAAGTCGCTATTCGATTGGTTGAGCCAATCATTTCTCTTGTCCGGCACAACGCCCTGAAATTGGACCTCCTCCAACGAGGCGCCCCGGAGAAACGCGAGTTTGTCTTGGGCAAGTTCCTCGTCTTCGCGTCGGGCATAGTGGATGCCGCACTCTTCGTTTTTTGACCTGTCCCGAACGAGAAAACCGATGGCAACGCCGGTCTGGATTCCAAAGACGTTGTGGGTCGTGCCCGAGATTCTTGGGTTCCGCCGTACATCTGAACCCAGGTCCAGAATGTATAGGTCGGTGAATTCCTCTCCCACAACCTTCCGAAAGCCGTCATCCTGTCTGGCCTCCAGATACGAGCGGTTTGTAATGAACGCTATGATCCCGTCATCTGCCAACCTATCGGAAGCCCATCGGATGAACCGCTTGTACATGTCGTACTGTTTGGTCTTCTGGGCTGTGCTGGCGGCGATATAAGTTTCGCGGATGCGACGGTCGATGGCCGGGTACTCCCGGTTCTTGTTGTTGTCGTTTTCGTTCTGCTGGTTTGCGTTATACGGCGGGTTGCCGATGATGACGCAAATAGATTTCTCGTTTTGCTCTTGGACCCGCATCCAGTTTTCGGCGGATAGCGCACCCAGGTTGAATGCGCCCTGCCTTTCAACAGCCCCGCCGGTCGCCCCGGCTTGCTGCCAGTCCATGTTGTCCAACGTGTCAACGAAACACAGGTTGGGAAACTCTTTGTACGAGCCCGTCCGCTCCTTGTAGGTGTACTCGATGTTCAGGTTGGCGATGTAGTAGGGGAGGATCGCCACTTCGTTGGCGTGTATCTCGTTTAGATATTTGTACTCCAGTCTATCCGCGGGCAGATAGTTGATTAGGTTGGTGATGAAGGTCCCGGTCCCGGTGGCCGGGTCAAGAATCTGCACGTTGTCGTCGGCCAGGCTGCGGCCAAAGTGCTTTTGCAGCAGGTGGTCCGTGCCTCGGATGATGAAGTCCACCACCTCATTCGGCGTGTAAACGACGCCGAGGCGGTCAGCGGCAGCCGGATTGTAGGCCTTATAAAAGTCCTCGTAGATACCCTTGATGAACTGCTGCTTTTCGGAGTAGTCGGCAATCTCGTCCGCGGCTCGGCCTATCGCGCCGTAGTAGGCGCGTAAACGGTCAATGGCGTTCCGTCGCAGGTCGCCGGTGAAAAAGGTCTGCTCCAGCGTGTCGAGGCGTTGGGCGACGTTGTTCTCGCGGTGGAATTGGTCTTCATCGAATACCCGTAGGAAGATGTCCTTGGTAAGGATGTGTTGGAGCAGCATCTCCCTTACGTCGCCCACTGTTACGTCGGGGCCAATGGTCTGCTTGCAGACTTCGAGGAAATCGGCGGTGGCGGCCTGGTAGTCCGGGTTGCCGTCTTGCGCTTCATCGATGGCTTCCCGCAGGTTCGCCAGGACGGTTGGGAGGTCGGCCTTGAACTGACGCTGCGCCAGGCGGAATTCTTCGATCTGCGGCAGTTCGTAGTCCAGGAAGCTGCGGATGAGACGATGCAGTTCACCCGGTCGGGACATGTCCACCCGCATCGCTTCTTCCCGGTTCTGGAACAGGACCGCGGTCTGGGAGTCCTCGAAGATGATGTTGTCGCGGGGATAGCCCCGGTTGAACTTGCGCTGTATCTCCGTATCCAGGTCGTCGTGGGAGTCCTTTGCCTCCCAGTAACCCCGGGGCATCCGCAGAGTGTCTTTCACAGTGCCGTCGGGAATGTTTCCGAAACTTGACCCGAGTTCCGCTACAAGGGCCAACCGCTCGCGGTGGTCACGGCAGTAGGAGTCCAGGCAGTTCTCGAACGCTCGGCGTATGCTTTGCTCGTTGTCCGAGCCGCCAAAGACCTTGAGCCGCTGTAATTCCTCGTGGTAACGCTGTATGTGCGGGTAATTGGGCATGATGGACAAATTATACACGACCGCCCAGACTGCTTAAGAGCCATCCAACACCCCAGAGCAACCGCGTTCCCCAACTACGGTTCCCGTACCCTCGTCATTACTGTCCCCCACCAGTCAAGTACATACCCGCTCGGAAAAGCGGGCTGGGGGGATTTCCCCGGCGCCAGGCGGGGCCGCCGGAGTTATTGTGCGCCTGGAAAGAGACCAGTCCATACGATTAGTGAAATGAAACAGGGCCAATTATTCTTGATTCTAGTGAACTCATACCCACTAGTACTCAGTCAACTGTGTTTTGTAAATAGTTTAAGAAATATAGCGATTGGGTTATGCTGCCTGGTGGGTAGATAGTGTTGATGACGGGGGTGGCAGTGATGGTTCGGGATAAGTACGCGGTGCGGTTGACGCCGGAACAAAGGGAAGAACTCCAGCATCTGATTCGAGTTGGGAAAAGCCCCGCCAGAGTGAACGCCAGGGCACGGATCGTCCTCAAGAGTGATGATGGTTGGTCGGCTCCCCAGGTGGCCGGAGCCTTGGACGTGGCGTTGGGCACCGTGTATCGGATCAAGCAGCGCTTTACCGAGGAAGGGCTGGACGGGGCCCTATGGGACCGGCGCCAGGCCCACCGGCATCGGAAGTTGGACGACCGGGGCGAAGCCCACCTGATAGCTCTGGCCTGTAGTGAACCTCCGAAGGGGCATAGCCACTGGACCCTGCGCCTGCTGGCCGGCAAGGTGGTGGAGTTGGGGTTGGCCTCCTCCATGTCCCACGAGGGGGTGCGCCGGCGTCTCAAAAAAACGCTCTCAAGCCGTGGCAGAAAAAGGAGTGGTGCATCCCCAAGGTGAGCGCCGACTTCGTGGCCCACATGGAGGATGTCCTGGACCTCTACGCCGAACCGTATGATCCCCACCGGCCGGTGGTCTGCTTTGACGAGACCTCCACCCAGTTGCTGGCTGACACCCGGCCCCCGCTGCCCGCCCAGCCGGGACTTCCGCTGCGGCAGGACTACGAGTACCGGCGGGAGGGCGTCCGCAACCTGTTCCTGGCCTGTGAGCCCTTGGCGGGTTGGCGGCAGGTGGCGGTCACTGAGCGGCGTACGATGCAGGACTTCGCCCAGCAAATGCGTTGGCTGGTGGACGAAGCTTACCCAGAGGTTGAGGTGGTGCGGGTGGTCCTGGACAACCTGAACACCCATCGTCCGGCGTCGCTGTATGAGACTTTCCCAGCGGCGGAAGCCCGGCGCATTGCCCGGCGTCTGCAGTTCCACTACACGCCCAAGCACGGGAGTTGGCTGAATATGGCGGAGATCGAGTTCAGTGTCCTGTCCCGTTCCTGCCTGAAGCAGCGACTCCCCGACGAGGAAACCCTGCGGCGGGAAGTCCAGGCCCTGGTCGGGGAGCGTAACGCCGCCCGAGCCACCATCAACTGGCGGTTCAATACCCAGGACGCCCGAACCAAGCTCCATCGCCTCTACCCTTTCGATCTCAAGGTTGACTGAGTACTAGGGGGAAATCCCCATTAATCCCCCTTTCCCGAAAGGGGGAGACTGGTCTTATGGGCGGACAATTAATTGACCATGCCCCAACCCCACCAGCCGCTTGCCAGCATCACGCTATGCGGGTATAACAAGAACCACACTCCACATTCAGGAGTTTTACCATGTCATCCGAAACACGCCGCCACACCAAGGGCAGTCAAGGCGAATATTCCCACCGGCCCATCGTTTGGGGTACACGGGGGATGGTGGGTGGGGGTACCCAGCTCACCGCCCAGGCCGGAATGCGTATTCTGTGGCAGGGCGGCAACGCCGTCGACGCCGCTGTGGCCTCGGCGCTCGCCGCCGGGGTCATGGAGCCCACCGCCCATTATTCGCTGGGCGGCGAGGTGGCCATGCTCTTCTACGACGCCTCCACCAAGAAGGTGCGTTCGGTGGTCGGACAGGGCTGGGCCGCCAGCGCGGCAACCGTCGACCATTACCTAGAGAGTTGGGGAGAGATTCCCCCTGGAATCCTGAGCAGCACCGTTCCCGGTGTGGTCTCCGCTCTCCTGGCCATGCTCGCCAAATACGGGACCATGAGCTTCAGCCGCGTGGCCGAAAGCGCGTTGGTATTCGCCCGCAGCGGTTTCCCCGCCTACCAATTGCTTTGCCAGGCCATCGGTAGTAACGAGCGTCTGGAGAACTTGCGGAAGTATCCTGACTCCGAGCGAATCTACCTGCCCGGCGGCCAACCTCCAGTCATGGGTAGCATGTTCAAGCAGGAGGACCTGGGCCGCACACTGTCTATGATGGTCTCGGCGGAGCAACAGGCCCTTAGCAGGGGCCGGGGCCGGGAGGCGGCCATCGACGCCGCCAGGGAAGTTTTCTACATCGGCGACGTGGCTCGGCGCATGTGGGAAGCCACTCGCGACCTGGGAGGCATCTACTCATTCAAGGACTTCGCCGAATTCGAAACCCCGCCGGAGGAGCCCATCTCCACCACCTACCGTGAGCTGGAGATTTTCACCAACCAGACCTGGACCCAGGGCATCACCCTGCTGCAGACGCTGAACATCCTGGAGGGCTACGACCTGGCCGCGATGGGCCACAACAGCGCCCAGGCGGTCCATCTTCAGGTCGAGGCGTTGAAGTTGGCATTTACCGACCGGGAACGCTACGTTGGCGATCCCGCCTTCGTGGATGTTCCGGTGCAAGGGCTCCTCTCTAAGGAATACGCCGCATTGCGCCGGGGCCTCATTAACCCGGAAAAGGCCGAGGCCGACTACCCGCCCGGAGACCCCGTGGGCATGAAGGCGGCCACACCCGGCCACCAGCCCCGGCAAGCCGCGCCCGCCGCCGAAGCCGTTGCGGGAGACCAGGACGGGACCACCTACCTGGCCACCGTGGACGCCCAGGGCAACATGGTGTCGGTCACGCCCAGCAGCTTCGCCGCCCTGGCCAAGGGCATGATTCTTGGCGATACCGGAATCCTGCTCAACACCCGTGGCTGCTATTTCTGGCTTGACGAGGACAACCCCAACGCCATCGCCCCCAGGAAGCGCCCTAGGACTACCCCTTGCACGTTCATCATTTTGAAGGACGGCAAGCCGTTTATGACCCTGGGAACCCCCGGCGGAGATAGCCAGCCCCAGAGCAACTTGCAGGTGTTCAACAACGTCGTCGATTTCGGCCTCAACATCCAGGAGGCGGTGGAAGCCCCCCGGTTCTGCGGCTACAGCTTCCCGCGTTCGCCGTGGCCGCACACCTCTTACCCCAACCTGCTGGAGCTTGAGGGCCGCATTCCATCCGACGTGGCCGACTCCCTTCGGGACAAGGGTCACGATGTCCGCGAAATCGACGCTTGGGGTGTGTCCAACGGGTTCACGCCCATCATGGTCGATAACGAGGCCGGCGTTTACCGGGGCGGGGCCGACCCACGCAAGGAATCGGTGATGCTGGGGTGGTAATCCCCGGCGGGGTTTCCCGTCATTACGGTGCTCCCAGTCATTACTATGAAAATCGCCTACTCGTCATTCCCGCGCAGGCGGGAATCCAGAGGCTGCCTATATGAGAACACCCTGCGTTTACATTCTTGCGAGCAAACCCAAAGGAACTTTATATATCGGCGTAACGTCGAACCTCGTACAACGGGTCTGGCAGCACAAGAATGACTTCGTGGAAGGATTCACGAAGCGTTACCGTGTTCACCGGCTAGTTTGGCATGAGGTCCACGATTCTATGGAAAGCGCTATCAGTAGGGAGAAGGCGCTCAAGAAATGGAAACGCCTGTGGAAGATTGGGTTGATTGAGAGAAGCAATCCTACAAGGGTTGACTTGTATGATGAGATTGCCTAAGAGCCTGTCCTCTGCTCGATTGGCATTTTTGGATTCCCGCCTGCGCGGGAATGACGAGGCAGAGTGAGGGACGAGATCAAGCAAAAGAATGTTAACATTGCCCTGACACCGCCCCGCGACCCACACTAGCCAAGGAGTATGATGTGACCACAGCAACCCCTGAAGAAGCCCGCTCTCAGATTGTTAGCATGGTGCGCGAGTTCGTCCGCCGCGACGTTGACCCCGTTGCCGACAAGCTGGACCGGGAAGACATCGTTCCCCACGACCTGATCGACAAGATGAAGGGCTTGGGTCTCTTTGGGATCACCGTCCCCGAGGAATACGGTGGATTGGGTCTGGACTACACCACGTTTGCCTCCATTTTTGAAGAGCTGAGCAAGGGTCTGATGAGCATTACAGGGGCCATCGGCACCCACCACATCCTCACCTACGTCCTCACCCACTACGGCACCGAGGAGCAGAAGCGTCAATTCCTGCCCGACCTGGCGTCGGGCAGGAAACGCGGCGGCCTCGCGCTGACGGAACCCGGCGGCGGCAGCGACGTGGCCGGCATGGAGACCACCGCCACGAAAGATGGCGAGGAATACGTCATCAACGGCTCGAAGATGTTCATCACCAACGGCCGGTATGGGGACGCTTTTTGCCTGCTGGCCAAGACTGACCGCAACGCCGACCCTCCCTACCGGGGGATAAGCTGCTTCGTGGCGGAAAAAGGCAGCCCCGGTTTCCGGGTGGGGCGGGACCTGGAGAAGCTGGGATATCGCGGCCTGGACACATGCGAGTTAATCTTCGAGGACTACCGTATCCCCGCCGAAAACCTGGTTGGCGGCGAGGAGGGCAACGGCTTCGGACAGGTGATGAGCGGTCTGGAGACGGGCCGTATTAACGTAGCAGCCCGCGCGGTCGGCGTGGCCCAGGCGGCCTTCGAGGCCGCGATACGCTACTCCCAGCAGCGCGAAACTTTCGGCGTGCCCATCTCCCAGCACCAGGCCATTCAACTCAAGCTGGCCGACATGGCGACCAAAATCCAAGCCGCCCGGCTGCTCACTTACGACGCGGCTGCCAAGAAGGACGCGGGAGAGCGGGTCGACCTTGAATCGGGTATGGCCAAGCTCTTCGCCAGCGAGGTCTGCGGCGAAGTTACCATGGAAGCCATGCGCGTGCATGGCGGCTACGGCTTCATCAAAGAGTCTCCGGTTGAACGCTACTACCGGGACGCTCCTTTGATGATTATCGGAGAAGGCACCAACGAGGTAATGAGGTTGCTCATCGCAAGGCAACTGCTTCGCCGCCCCGAGTACCAGGTTTAATTCAGGCCATTAGACCCTTATCGAAGCATCCGGAGGTTTCCATTGGCAATTGGTTGGGGATTTATAGGGACGGGCAGGTATCCTGAGCGGGCTGGAGCGCCCGCTATGGCTATGGCGGAAAACACCGAGCTAATCGCCACCTACAGCAGGGACATTGGACGGGCGGAAGCCTTCGCCAGCAACCATGGTTTCCGGCGGGCTTACGACTCCCTGGAGGACTTGCTTGGCGACTCCAGGGTGGATGCCGTCTACATCTGTTCACCCAACCACTTGCACGCCCCATATACGGTGATGGCGGCCAACGCCGGAAAGCACGTACTCGTGGAGAAACCTATGGCCCTGGATGTCGACGAAGGACTGGAGATGGTCCAGACCTGCCGGGACCGGGACGTGAGGCTGGGAGTTGGCTTTCAGTTGCGCCACCATCCCGGCCACGCCGAGGCGCGCCGATTGGTCAGGGAGGGGGCTTTGGGCGGCATCGCATTGGCCCAGGTGCAGATAGGCGGTGGCACAAGAGGCGAGACCCAGAGGGCGGCGCGTAGCGGCTTGAGCGCATGGTGGGACCAACCAGACCTGGTCGGCGGCGCTTCCACCATGATGGGCACCGGCACCCATGCCGTGGACGACCTGCACTTCGTTCTGGACCAGACGGTGACTGCGGTCTCGGCCATCACCGACGGGCAGACGGAGGAAAACCCATTGGAAAACCTGGCGTCCATGTGTCTGAGGTTCGACGGCGGAGCCATTGCCACTCTGTGTTGCAGTAACCGCGTGCCAGACCTCAAATGCGACGTGACGGTTTACGGCAGCGAAGGACATCTGGTGCTACGGGACGCTTCCCGGCCCAACTTCTCCGGCGGTCTCGAAGTGTCCAGCGAAACGGTCAACGTGGAAGAGTCCTACGGTCCCGATTCACTGGCGCTGTTCAAGTGGCAGACAGAGGCGTTCAACCAGGCCATCGAGAACGGAGAGGACCCCTCCGCATCGGGTGTAGACGGCCTTAAAGTTGTCCAGGTAACCCTGGCAATGATAGAGTCCGCCTCCAAAGGCCGCACGGTCAAGCTCGAACAACTACCAATCTGATTCTCCTTAGTGCTTCCAACGCTCCCCCGCCCTCCCACGGTGACACTTCGGAGTTGACAGCCATACATCGACCCGATAACGTGGTTCTAAGCTAAGAGAAGACAGAGTTGCGGGGATTGATGATGTCGACGATGGATGATCGTGTGAGTAGACTAGAGGGTGCCTACGAACATCTGGCAACCAAAGCCGACGTGGCCGAATTGAAGGCCGAGATGGCTGACATGAAGGCCGAATTGATCAAGTGGATGGCTGGTTGGACGCTGGGAGGGATGATCGGAATCTCCACGATCATTGTCACTGTGATCAAGTTTTTCGGAAACTGAAGAAGCTTCGTACGGCCAATTGTCGAAGACCGCCAACGAATAGAAGAACTAGGCCGGGGACGATGCCCCGGCCTATTCATGTCTATCAGATTACGGGAGTAACCGCTACCCCTCCGCGTGCTCAGACGCCAGTGGGTTGAAGGTCACCCGCGTCATGGGAGCGTCGCTGTGGTTGCGCCACTGGTGGAAAGTGTTGGGCGGCACCAATACCGCGTCTCCCGCCGTCACCGGGAACTCCGTCCCCTCACAGGCGATCACCGAGCTTCCCTCCAGAACGTACACCACATGCTCCCAGGGGTGGACGTGGCCTCCGCCGTCGGGGTGGCTGACGCTGCCGGGAGCCATCGCGCCGTTGTAGAGCATCAGGTAGGTGGGTGCACCGTCTGCCGAGCCGATGATCCGGCTGCCCGTTTCAGCGTTTAGGTCGCGGTGGTTGCGGATCATCGGCGGCTTCCCGGAGCCGGTCTCGCCACCGGACCGGGCGCCTCCCTGTTGGGCCGCCATCAAGGGGTTGATCTCGATGCGTTTCATGTTGCCCTGCCCGCCATCGTTCAGGGTGTAATGGTCCACTTCACCCGGAATTAAGATGGCGTCTCCCCCTTTGACCGGGTAATTGTTGCCGTCGCACACCAGCGTGCCAGAGCCCTCGATGACATAGATCTCGTGTTCCCAGGGATGGATGTGGTGGGAGCTGGTCTCGCCGGGTTTGATCTCTGAATAGGTCATCGTACAGGTGGGCGGATTGTCGTCCAGGGTAACCAGCCGTCCCGGAGACCCCTCCGGCGTGAATACGTCCTTAACGTTTCGAATTATCGGGTCCAACTTTCGTTCCTCCTAGCGGGCGAATAGGTAGCTGACTAACGGCCCTGCCATCTGGGCTTGCGATTTTCGGCAAAGGCCAGCGGCCCCTCCTTTGAGTCCTCGGTGGTTAGCAGTTGGTCGTACATGTGGAAGGTTAGAGACGAGATGTCCTGGGTCGACATGTTCAGTCCCCGATAGGCCAGTTCCTTGAAATACTGCACGGCAAGGGGAGCGTTCTCGGCTATCTTCTGGGCCAGGGCCATCGCCTCGTCCATGAGCTGGCCGGCGGGCACCACCTTGTTCAGGAACCCGATGTCGTATGCTCTTTGCGCGGTGATGGGTTCGGCGGTGAACACCAACTCCAGTACCGCCGACAGGGGGACCATCTTGGGCAGGATCGTCCCGAACGGCGGCATGAGGCTCCACTTGGTCTCGGTGATGCCGAGCTTGGCGTCTTCCGAGGCCAGCCGCAGGTCGCACATCTGGGCGATGGACCAGCCTCCCGCCAGCGCGAAACCGTTGACCGCGGCGATCATGGGTTTCCATGTCCGCGGCCACATGTAGGGACTTTCCGGAGTCATGCTGGCGGACGCCCGGGCCTGGATTCCCTCGGCGTTGTCCGAAGCCCGTTCCTTCAGGTCTCGACCAGCGCAAAAGGCCCTTCCGGCCCCGGTTATGATGGCCACGAACGAGTCATCCTCGCCGTCGAATTGGTCGATGGCCTCGCCCAACTCCCGGCGCAACTGCCGGTTGATGGAGTTCAGGGCGTCGGGCCGGTTCAGGGTGATGATTACGACGTTGTCTTGCTTTTCGTACAGAATTGTCTCGGCCAAGGTTCTACTGCTCCTCGTTGGCTATCGCGGGTAGGGTCGGGTGTATGTCTGGAGATGCGGTGGATTGGGCTAGGCGTATGGTCCCAGGTGAGTGCCGCCGATCACGTGCAGATGACCGTGGCTCTGACTTTGCATACCGTCCCGGCCAAAGTTGGATAGGATTCGAAACCCGTCGGGGGCGAAAACACAGCCCATCTCAACCGCCACGTCGCCCAGCTTCTGCATCAGCGGAGTGGACCACATCTGCACCTGGCTCAGGTGTTCCTTGGGCATGACCAAGAGCATCATTGGGACCCATGTAAGCCGGTTTACGATCACAATGATATCGTCGTCAACATAACGGTATCTGGCGGGCTCACGGTAGGCGGCGATCTCGCAGAAGACGCAGCCGGCGGATTGACTCAACGGTCTTGGACCTCGTCGGGCAGATGGCTAGGTGTGAATATATAGACCGTCCAAAGGCTTGTCAATTTCATTGCGGCACAAGTCTGAGACCGGGACTCTCAGGGCCTTTCAATAGTCCGGTCACGGCGAGAATCTCCCCCTTTCGCTAAAGGGGGGGCTTTGCTAGCCAAATGGGCTATTGACTTTTGAAATACCCTGCCGGGACTCTGGCGTTTATCGGAAATGGTGGCGGCCTATGGTATGATTTCTGGCGGAGGTGACCATGTTTCGGTTAGCCGTTTTGACGATCAGCACATCGGGCTCTCAAGGTCAGCGAGAGGACACGAGCGGACAGGCAATCCAAGAAGCGTTGGCTCCGCCCGAGTACGAGGTCGCCCGGTATGAAATAGTTCCTGACGACCACGATACGATCGCGAACAAGCTGGTGGAATGGGCCGACGCGCCCGACGTCGATCTGATCGTCTCTACCGGCGGCACCGGCCTGGGCCGCCACGACGTCACCCCCGAAGCCTGCCTCTCCATCATCGATAGAGAAGTCCCAGGGTTGGCGGAAACCATGCGCGCCCAGACTCTGCAGTTCACTCCCATGGCTATGCTGAGCCGTTCGGTCGCGGGCATCCGAGGCAACACCCTTATCATCACACTCCCCGGCAGCCCAAGGGGTGTGCGTGAATGCCTGGACGTGGTTAACCCTGTCCTGGGGCATGCCCTGGAACTGCTGAAGACCGAAACGGTCAGCGATCACCCCCGGTAGGCACGGTACTAATTGAGCACTAATCCATCTAGCGATACTCCGATCTATTGGCCCAGGGTCAAGGAACTCCTGGACGGCGTCATGGACCGCTGGAAGACGCGGTGGGAGCGGGAACCCCTGCCTGGGATTCACCAGTACTCCTGGGACTCGCCCCAGGACTTGGCGCAGAGCGTTCTTTCAGGAGTTAGGGCGATTGAGCCCGGTTTGCCGGGAAGGGAGACTCAGTTGGTGCGTTCTCTTGCCCGGACCGTTCTCACCTTCGGACGGATGCCCCTCCACGGCCCCTTCCTGAGCCGGGACGAAGTAAACGAGATCGCCGCCTGGATTGACGCTGGTATGCCGGAGGGCCCTCCAGAGTAGACGGAGGTTAACCAACTGGATCAACAGTTTCTGCCATGACTACTATTAACACAATAGAAGACTTGATTCGTCTACTGGACGAGAATCCCCAGTGGGCTGAAGCCCTGCGCGTGCGCCTGGTGACGCGGGAACTCATCGAGCTACCCGCGAGGTTCGCCAGCTTCGCCGCCGAGACAACGGCTCGGTTTGATCGGTTGGAAAGTCAATTTTCCAGCTTCGCTAGCGAGACTAATGAGCAGTTTACCCAAATAGACCAGCGGTTTACCCAAATGGACCAGCGGTTCGCCCAGGTAGACCAACGGTTTGACCGGATTGATTCGGTCCTTGAACGTATACGAACGGACCTGGGGTACATGAGGGGCGCCCACGCGAGGAACGCCGCAATGGAGAACGCCTCCGCGATAGCGCGCGCTATGGGGTTGCAGAGGGTCAGGACTCTCAATAGAGATGAGTTGTGGGAGATGACGGACCAGGCCGACACGTCGGGCTTGGGCGCGGGGGAGTTGGACAGTTTCCATAGAGCCGATCTAGTTATGGAGGCGGTCAGTGCGGCAGGAGTGTCCTGCTATGTCGCGGTGGAAGTGTCGTTCACCGTGAATGGCCGGGACACCACCAGGGCGGTGCGCAACGCCGAATTATTGACCTCTTTCACAGGCAGACCCGCGTATGCCGCGGTGGCAGGCCTGCGAACGGACAATCGAGTGCAGGCTACGCTCGATTCGGGATCGGTGTTTTGGTATGAAATTGATGCTTCCGACCTCCAGGCTGAATGAACCGGCCAGTTCCGCCCCGTCTTTTCCGTGAAAAGTAATCGCCGGAGCGGTAGTCCGCTCCGGCGATTTTGTGTCTGGGTTGGCCGGGGCTGGGTTAGACCAGTACAGGGTCGTTGGACTTGGAGTATACCTGGATGCGTCCCCTGGTATGGTCCAGAATCCCGATGCGTCCCTGCTGGTCTACCTTGACCGCGCAGGGGTGAGTTAGCTCTTTCTCGTATCCCGGATTGGCGGCCATTGCCAGAGCCCTCTGGCGGACCATGTCCGGGTTGGAGAGCAACTTATCCCGGCCCCATTGAGACAGGGTGTGGTCGCCCTTGAGTTCGGTGACGAAGCGCCCCTCGGGGCTCAGTACCTGTACCCGGTTGTTGAGCCAGTCAGCCACGTAGATGTCGCCGTCGGCGTCAACGCAGACGCTGTTGGGACGGTTGAACTGGCCCACGCCCGTGCCGGACTGGCCGAAGGTGGCCCGCCACTCGCCGTCGGCGCTGAACTCCTGGACCCGGTCGTTGCGCCAGTCGGCGACGTAGACGTTGCCGTCCTTGTCGACTCCGATGCCCCAGGGCATGTTCAACTCGCCATTCCCGGAACCGAAGCTGCCGAATTGGCCGAGAAAGTCGCCATTAAGGGTGAACTTTTGAATCCGGTGGTTCCGGCTATCGCTGACGAACATCACGTCGCCGTTGATCGCGATGCCTGCCGGGCGGTCCATTTCGCCGTTGCCGGCGCCGGTCTTGCCCCAGCTACGGAGGAACTCGCCGTCGCCGTTGAAGATAGAGATCCGGTTGAGCCATTCGTCCGAGACGTATACGTTGCCCTGGTTGTCGATTGCGATGGAGGTGGGCCAAACGAACTCGCCGTTGCCTTCACCATAGGCGCCAAACTCGGAGATGTACTCCTCGTCCATGGTTACCACGCTGATCCGTGTACCGTCCGGCCGGTTCTCGTAGGACCGGTTGATTACATAAACGACGTTGTCTTCACCCACCGCCATGTCCACCGGGTTCCTGAAGCCGGTACCGGCGAACTCGTTCCGGCCAATCGAATGGCTGTAAGCGAACGTGCGGTCGGAAAGCCCGAAGAAATGGGTGCTCATTAATCTTACCTCCCTGGCATTCCGCTAAGGGGTTGCTCGTATCCGCATCCCACGGAGAAGCAACCCCCTGCTTTCAAGTTGGTCTTAGGGCGTCGGCCTAGAGGAATCCCGGCTTCTCGAAGTTGCCGCCTACGATAGGAGCCGCTTCCAATTTCAGCCAGTTCTCTAGAATGTCGGTGTAGACGGAACGGAAATCCAAGTTGAACTTCAGGTTTCCGCCCTCTTCCTGCTGTCCTGGCTCCAAAGAGGGATACGCGCCGTAAACGCCTCCCTTGACGTGCTCGCCCACTGCGAAGGCGACTCCACCCGCGCCGTGGTCGGTGCCGGAGCCGTTATCGGCGATGCGGCGGCCGAACTCGGTGAACAGGAACAGGGTGACATTGTCGCTGGCGTCGTGGCTACGAAGGTCTGAGAAGAAAGTCTCCACGGTGTTGGACACATCGCCCCACAGGCCGGCGTGCAGCGCGGCCTGGTTGGCGTGCGTGTCAAAGCCGTTGTACGGAGAGGTCGTGTACAGGATGCGGGTGCCGAAACCGGCCAGGTGGGTCTGGGCGATGTTCTTCATGTACTGCCCGACCACACTGTTGGAGTACTCGACATCGGAGCTGTACATCTGCGGCGCGGTAGCCAGTATGTCCGCGCCCTTGAGGGCGTCAGTGCCGGTCGCCTTGATGTAGTCCATGACCGCACCCCTGCCGATGGCGGGGGAGTACATGCGGCCGAAGACGTCCAGGGCCTCTGAGCGTTGGTCTTCACCGTCGATACCGGTCAGCAGGCCGTAGGTCTCCAGGTCGCCTACGGAGGCGACGGGAACCCCGTCCTTGGCCAGCGCACGGGGTAGACCGCGCCCGAAGTTAACCCCGGTCAATACGTTCTCACTGTTGGGGTCCATCTCTTTGATCGCCCGGCCCAGCCAACCCTCGGTGCCCTGGGTATCCGGCTCGCAGGTATGCCAAATGTCCATGGATCGGAAGTGGGAGTAGCTGGCGTTGGGGTAGCCGATTCCCAGGAAGACTGCCAGCTTGCCTTCGTCCCAGAACCTCTTCAAGGGCGCCATGGCCGGATGGAAACCCAACTCGTCGTTGATAGGGATGATCTGGTTTTCGGCAATGGAAAGACTGGGCCGGTAGTCCCGGTACAGTCCGTTGGTCCGGGGAATCACGGTGTTCAGCCCGTCGTTTCCACCGGAGAGGGACAGCACCGCGAAGACCGGGTCTTTGCTGGTAGAAACCATCTTACTTCCTCCTTAAATTTGGCCTTGAGTATCTCTATTCGAACTGGAATTCGGCGGTCGAGGCGATCATCTGGAACATCTCGCCGGTGCGGCGGGTGAAGTCGGCCTGCTCGGCTCCGGAACTCCTCAAGAGGGCTCCGCTCTTGCCGACGTGCTCGATCAACTCGTCGCGGGTGGCGTTGTCTAACGTGATGGGACCGATCAGGTCCAAACAGCCGTCGACGAACCCCTCTGGAGACTGAGCTTCGTCCCTAGCCATCAGACGGGCAACCAACGACCTCACGCCGGGGGTCTCGGTGTTCCCCAGCCACTCGGAGGCGAAATTGATACGCTCCACCAGCGTGCCGCTGTCGATCCACTCGCGGCCGGTGTGCCAACCCTCAACAGTGGGGGGATTCATCAGGTCCATGCCCATGTACTTGGGCTCCTGGGACAGCTCGAACAGTCCGGGCTTGATCTCCTGGTGCTCCTGGGCCATGCGAAGGGTGCTTGCGACGACCTCAGCCGGGCTCTTCACCTTGGCGTAGCGGACGTCCTCAGACTTGAATGAATCGGAGGTGAACAACACCCGCAGCATGGAGGTGATGTTGTAGCCGGAGTCGAAATACGCCTTCTCCAAGGCGTCGATCAGCCCTTGGTCGCGAGGCGGGGTCAAGCGCCAGGCAGGGATCTGGGGCTCGTCAGCCAGGAAGAAGTTGCATAGGTGCCTCGCGATGAAGCGGGCGGTGGCCGGCTGCTTGGAGATAATGTCCAGAATGTCGTCGCCGTTCCAGGGGCCGGTCTCGCCCAGGAATGTCTTCTCGGTCCCATCGTGGTCGGCTGGGTCGAACCGGAACTCCCAAGGGCTCCTGCCATAGGGGAAGGGCGGGTGAGCCGGGGCGATGTTCCAACCGGTGAACGCCCTTGCGCAAGCCTTGACGTCGTCCTCGGAGTAGTTGAACGCCCCGTCCTTGCCAACGCCCAGGGAGAATAGCTCGAGCAATTCCCGGCCGTAGTTCTCGTTGAGGGCTACCTTGTGGCTCTCGGAGTTGTCCAGGTAGTAGATCATGCCGGGAGTGGTGGACAGCTTGTAGAGCAGGTCCCGGAAGTTGCCCATCCCCGACTCGCGGAACATCTCGACCATCGCGCCCATTTCAAAGCCACTGTCGATCTTGCTGTGGCCGGCGCAGAAGATCATGTGCCAGAAGAGGGCCATCTTCTCCTCGAGCTGCCTGGGGGTATTGATCATCCGGTAGATCCAGGACTGCACGTTGACCTCGATGGCCCCAGCCTGGTAATACGAGGGGTGCATTCGGAGCATAAGGTCGTGCTCGACGTCCGGTTGGTCCTGGGGGTTTAGAAGTTCTTCCACCGTCCGGTCGTATCCCCGGGCCACCCTGGCTTCGATCTCGTCTCGGCTCGCCCCGAAAGCGGCTCGTCGCATCAAGTGGGCCATCAGCCCGACATCTTGGTCAGCCATCTTCTCCTCCTAGGTTTTTGGTCTTAAACTACGTGGGCGGGATGGAATTTCCCCGCTCTCTCGAAGATACGACAAAATAGCGCTGCTTACGCCTGGAAACGGAGTTCCCACGCCTCGAGCGCCACTTTTTCGTAACAACGGTTACAAGGTGATAAGATGATATCCCTCACGCTTGGGAGTGTCAACACACACTGGGCGGGAAAGACGCCCAGGGAGGAATCGTTGACCTCCACCCCAACATTTGCCCCGGGGAGAGTGGGAATAAGGAGGACTGGAAAGATGGCTATCTATCGGATGTATACCGGCGATGACAATGAGACCCACATCGAGGAACTGCCCCTGTCAGGCCACCCTGAGTTGACCGAGATGCAGTCGGTGAAAGGCGTGCAGGTCCAGCACAACGCGGGAGGCCGCTTCATGGACTTTCACCAGGCCCCGAACCGGCGCTGGATGATCACTCTCTCGGGAGACCTGGAGATTGGCCTGGGCGACGGAACCGTCCACCGCTTTGGCGCTGGCGACGTGCGCCTCATCGAAGACGTTACCGGCCACGGCCACACAACCCGCTATGTGACAGATCACACCTCCGTCCTTTTGCCTTTGCCCGACTAGGTCTCGACAACTCCGGCGACCGAGTTGACCGGCCAGAGACTGTCCCCAGCCGAATTGCCGCCTTCCGCCGTTTCGATGGCTGTCGGCGGTTTCCCCATGGAGGCGAACGATGCAGATTAGCCCCCACATATTCAGCACGCACATCATTGAAGACCAGAACACCTTCGGCGCCATGCACCCCGGCGGCACACAGATTTACTTCGTGGGAGACCCCAACGACCACATGGTCATGGTTGATACGGGTGAGCCCTACCGCCACTGGACCCGGCAGATCCTCGACTATTACGAGGAACTGGGAAGGCCGCGCATGTCCTCGATCATGATTACTCACGGTCACGGCGATCACATCGGCGGGTTGGACCGGATACAGGACGTGCTGTCCTGCCCGGTACGATGTCACCCTAAGCTGGAACCGACGCTCACTCACCGTTTGGGAGAAGGCTGCGTGGTCCCCCTCCGGTCACGTGAGGTAGTGCGGACCGGGGGCGGCTTGGGCCTGAGGGCGCTGTTCACTCCCGGACACGAGGACGACCACATTTGCTACTACATGAGCGGCGAGAAGGTCCTATTTAGCGGAGACACCATCCTGGGAAATTCGTCCTCCAGCGTACGCAACCTCAAGCAGTACATGTCATCCCTTGAGCTTCTTGCCAGGCAGCGCCCAGCTATGATCTGCCCCGGTCACGGGCAGACTATCCATAACGGGACCGCACGTATCGAGTGGTACCTAAACCACCGGCAAGACAGGGAAAACCAGGTCGTGGCGGCGTTGGAAGCTGGAGCGAATTCCGTCGACGATATTGTTCGCCACGTCTATCCCCGCAACCTGCGCAAGAACCTTCGCGGGGGCGCGGCCCGAAACACCCGCACCCATCTTGACAAGCTAAGGGAGGAAGGCCGCGTTAGCGAGGATTCCGCCACGTACCGGCTGGGCGCCTAGGAGCCTGTCCAAAGATTCGATCTCGAATACTATAATCGTTGGTAATCGGTTTGGCGGTTACTAAATAGACCTACACATGAACCAATAACGTTGCTGTGAAAGCCATCATCGCCGATATGCGTTGCCATCATTAAATATTGCACAGACTCCTAGTATTACAACGTCGGTTTATTTGGTAGGATAATTGGCGAGTCAGGACAGGTTTTGGGGTGTGGGTGGGGGCGATGGATGTAGCGGCCTTTGAGCGAGTTCACCAGGCGTTTGAACAGTTTCATGCCTTTTTCGCGGTGGCCTTCGGACGCAAGCAGTGGCGGGAGCGCAGTCGGCGCTATCTCCAGGGCCTGTTGGTCCAGTCACAAGAACGGCGCAACGCAGAAAACCTCTCCGAACCGGTGGGAGTATCGGCCCGGGCCATGCAGCGCTTTCTTACTGATGCCCGCTGGGACGATGATGCAGTCACCAGTCGCCTCCAAGAGTACTTGGGATCCAGGTTGGCTCACCCTCAGGCGGTCTGGGTCTTGGACGGCAGCGACTTTCCCAAGCAGGGCGTGAAGTCGGCGGGAGTGGCCCGGCAATACTGTGGGAGGCTGGGGAAGGTAGCCAACTGCCAGGCCGGAATGTTCCTGGCCTACGTCAGCCCGCTGGGCCGGGCGCTGGTGGACAAGCGGCTGTACCTGCCCAAGAGTTGGACCTCGGACTTTGGCCGCTGCGAGGCGGCGGGAGCGCCGGCAGACCGCCGCGAGTACCGGTCGAAGACGGAGTTGGCCTTGGAAATGCTGGAGCGGGCCCGGGAGCGCGGCCATCTCAGCGCCCAGTGGGTGGCTGGGGACGACGCCTTCGGGATGTCGCCGCTGTTCCGGGACGGTCTGGCGGCGCTGGGGATGTGGTACGTCCTGGACGTTCCGGCAGGCGCCCCGGTGTGGCCGCTGGAGCCGACCTGGAGCGCCCCGGCCTATCAGGGATTCGGGCGTCCCCGCAAACCGAGGTTGCGGAGCGGGCAGCGGCGGACCATGGAGGAGCGGAGCGTAGAGCTGGCTGAGGAAGCTTGGCGGGAGATAACGGTGGCGGAGGGAAGCCAAGGGCCGCGCGCCTATTGTTTCAGCGCCCAGAGAGTGCGGGAAACCCGTAACCGGAGGCCCGGCGAGGTGATCTGGGCCATTTACCGGCGGAACCTGGACGGCAGCGAACCCCGCTACTATTGGTCCAACGCTCCTGGGGACACGGCCTTGGAGACCCTGGCCCACGTGGGAGGCTCCCGGTGGCGCATTGAAACCGAATTCGAGACCGAAAAGAGCGACGTTGGGCTGGACGAGTACGAGACGCGCACCTGGGCCGGCTGGCATCACCACGTTGCCCTATGCCTGCTGGGCGGAGCGTTCCTCCTGAGCTTGCAGCAGGACTGGGGGGAAAAAGATGCCTCGGATCACCCGTCCGCAGGTGTACCGAGTGGTGCGCGAGATGTTGCCCCGGGAGCAGTTTGGGCCGGAGGAACTGTTGCGGTGCCTGGAGGGGGTGCAACTGCGCAACGAGAGGGCCAGACGCTCCCATCAGAAGCGCCGAGCCGCCCGTCGAGCACTGGCAGGCACCCCTCACTGAATCCGACGTTGTAATACTAGTCGAAGGGACGATTTGGCCAGATTTCCCTCGCTTTACCCCGCGGCCCCGGGCGGGCGTAGATTGCTCCCTAGTTGCCGGACCAAAGTGGCCAAGAACGCGCCGACCAGCAGGGCCGCGATCGCTACGATCGTTGGCAACAGCCAGGGGTAGCGTTCGGTGAAGGGGACCGGCGGTGTTGAAGGCGCCGTGAAAGCCGGGTTCAAGGTATGAACGCCCAAATGCGCCACGGGCAAGTCCTCCGTCACCAAATAGGGGAATAGCCGCTCCAACTCATAGGATGGCGCGTCCGCCTCCGGATGTCCGTAGTACACCTTGTACTGTTTCCCGGCTTCGGCTGAGAAGATGAGCTTCCTCAAGAACCCGCTTCCCTGGAGGCCGTCCACCGGGAGAGGCGGGTTGTCTTCGTTGTGGATGGTGAGCCGGTAGTACCTGTATCTGGACTCCCCGAACCGTATTGTCAGGTCTTGACCGACGAATTTTGGCGTATCGAAATCGAAGATGGTTTTTGAGGTCTGTACCGGAAACCAATTCAGGTTGTTGTAGCCGCCGTGTAGCGAGACCTGACGGTGGAAGTTTCTTTGCGGAATCTCCAGGTCAATTCTGTTGACCGGAAACCCGGAACTGCCCGCATCCAGCAATAAGACAGTCCGTTTGTCCCGCGGGTCCTCTTCCCGCCCGGTGATAAGCAGGGGAATTTGAGCGCGCCGGGGCTGGAGTTGCTGCGCAAAGAAGACCACGCCGCCCTGGATACTTAGAGGCTCTTCGTCATCGTCGAAGATCCGTACTCTAAGATAACCGGCGGTACTCGCAGGATACGTCACCCTCGTGTCGCGGGTTGTGAAGGCCCGTTCCTCCACGGTGAGGCCAAAGATCATGCCATCCTGTTTCAGGATTCGCCAGGTTTTCCCGTCGTCGCTGCCCGCGATTTCAACCCGCCTCTGAAAATTGGCCGACGACGTCTGTATTTCCACTTCATTGTGCAGCGCGCCATCGGAATCCAGGACGAGGACGAGGTTAGTGTATTTGCTGACGATATGCCCGAGGTCCCGCATCTTGACGGCGACTGCCCCCCTACGGTGGTCTCCCGACTCCACCAACATCTTGTAGGGGATTTCCCGCCCTCCAGCCCGCTTCGCGACACGGATATCTCCGAGGCCCGGAGACGCATGGGCGTACACCTCGCGGTCCATTTCAACCTCCACGAGGCCTGTGCTGGAAAGGCTACCCGGTAGCTCCACCGGCTTATAGAAGGGCCATTCCTCATCCGGCACGTTCGCCAGCAGAGGCAACGCGACCAGAGCCGCCGTCACGACGACCGCCGAGGCCAATGCGAGCCGGACGGCCATCTTTCTAAGACCGGCGGCCAAAAAGGAATCCTCTCATCGCTTGACTATAACCCTGGTATGCCAGGCCGGTGCCGAGCAACAAAACGCCCAGCGTTATGAACGCGCCCACCCTGTACCCCAACTCCAGCAGGAACACGTCAAGCATGAATAGCTTGATCACGGGTACCGCTAGGAACGCCATCCCGCCCAACCTGATTTTGCTGGACCGAGTGGCGATCCCCACTCCGATGACTCCGATTGCGTACACTGCCCACAGGACCGTCAGCGAGAGATGCATGCCGCTGACATAGTCGACTGAAACCGCAAACGTGGTGTAGTCGAAATAATGGATGACCTCCAGGCTTAGCGCCCACACCGCTACCACGTTGGCCACGACTAGCAAGGCCCTAAAAGTGTGAGCTTCGATTCCCGGCAGGTCATCTCTCCAGAGCCGCGTCCAGAACGCCGCCGCCAGCATGAGCGCCAAAACTATGACGAAGGTCAGGAATTGCACGTTGAGGAACGGGACGTAGGTGGTTGGTTCCAGACCCACCAAAGGCGTGTCGAACGCAAGAAGCTTGACCACCACCACTCCCATCAGGGCGAGGCCGCCCCACCTCGCCTGGTACGAGCGGAATACCATTCCGACACCCAGGAGTAGGAAACCATAGATTGACCAGATTGCGCTCAGCGTCAGTAATGTGCTATTCACCGCGCTCTGCTCACCCGGGTAGTTCTCCGCTTTGACTACCTGGTTGCCGAAGAAACCGATTACTTCCAGGCTGAGCAGGCCGAGGGTCAGCAGATTGGCAACGGTCAACAGGACCGGGACGGTTGGCGGCTCCCATGTCTTCCATGATTCCCGGTTTCGCCAGAACATGTACCCAGAGACATAAAACGCGGCTATGACCGCAAGGAACACCGGGACCCGGTCGTTCAGGAGGGGAGTGAATCCTTCCAGATCCACCCAAGAATCGAACACCAGCAGATGGCCCACCGCCAACGCCAGGACGCCCAGGCCGAAGGCGCGCATCTGCCATCGATAGAGGAGGAATCCCACCCACACCAAGATGGTTCCCTGGGCTGCCCATGCGACCGTTACCCAGACGCCGCTTAGCTGTAGGGGCATCGCAACAGTCAGGAACACCAGGGCCATGGGGAGCGCGATCAAGGCTACGTGGGGGTGGGCTCCGGAGCGTTTGATCGCCGCCAAGGCTATCAACCCGTAGAACAGGGCCAACGCGAGCGAGATCAGTCCGAACCATATTTCGTAGTCCTCCCGCAGGAGGGCCACGGTGATAGCGAAGAACGCCACCGCATTAACCGCCATGAGGCCCATGTCCAGGGGTCCTGGGACCCTTCTCCAGATGATATGGAACAGGGTGGAAGCCCCGGCGAATATGGCAAACACGCCGGTAAGGGCAAGCTGAATCAGAATGGGGTCGAAACCAGGGAATCGGCCCAACCAGTAGACGAATAGGCCGTATGATCCGACCCATGCCAGCATGGTGAACCAGCGCCAATTTCGAAAAGTTGAGACCCCCAAGACCCCCAGGTCGACCACAAGGATATAAAGCAGTACCAACCTGACGTCGGGAAGGCTCGACCCAAGAAGTATCGGCGCGAGGAATGCCCCAACAATCCCGAGGACCGCTATCACGATTGACTCGTACCGCAGGGCCAATAGTCCCGCCAACCCGACGACCATCGCCAGGAACAAGAACGCAACATCGGGGCGGATGAGTTGGTATAGGCCGAACGCCGCGTAAATCGACAGATAGAGGATGGCGGCCCCGCCCGCGGTTACGGGCCGGGACCAGATGGGAACGCGGCGCTGGGCGTATTCACCACCGCCCAGGAGAAGCATTCCCAGGACTATGCCCAGGATGACCCGTCCCGTGTCTCCGATCCAATTGGCGTCAAAGGCGAGTTTCAAGAAGAACCCGATGCCCACCACCAGGCTCACCGCCCCGATAATTGCAATCCAGTTCCTTCCTAAGATTTGCTCCCAGTCGATGATGAACCCGGCAGGGCGTAAACTATCCCCTGCGCCCCCACCGCCCGCCCTCGGGCCGGGAGGGATTGGCGGGGGAGCTTGGCCCGCGCCCGCAGACGCGGGCTCTGGGGCGTAGTACTCCTGAGGTCGGCGGGGAACAGGCTCGTGAAAGGCTGGTTCCTGGACCGGGGCATCACTCGCCTGAGAACTTCCAGTCTCTGTTTGGAGGTCCGGCGTATCGGTTCGAACGTCGTCTACAGTGGTAAGGCGTTGAACGGGCGTGCTCAGTCCGCGTTCCAGTTGGAAGATGCGGGTCTGAAGGTGGTTGAGCAGGATTCCGGTGTCGCGGAGTTGGCTTCTGACGGCGGCAATCTCAGCGTGAAACTCTTGCCCCTGTTGCTCTGCGCCAGCCTCGCCTCGCATATTGCCGGCAGGGACCTCGCCGGTCATCAACCCGGCGCCGCAACCGGTACAGAAGGCGTTGGAAGCCGGGTTTACCCGCTGGCAATGTGGGCATGTAACTTCACTCACCGCGGGCCCCTCAACAACACAGGAATTCCGGGTTAATGCCAGACTATAGCACCCTGGCTGCGAATGGCCGCGAGTGGATTCGGACGGATTGTGTCAATTTGAGAGGGGAGAACGGTTGCTCGTCCGCATACGCCCATCTCCCCCAAGGGTGAGGAGCGGTCGGGAAATCGGAGACATCCGCCCTGTCAATGGAGACTCCGTATCGTACGTGTCCAGACTTGATGAGGCGGATTGGCTAAATCTAACATCGGTCATCTCTGTGATAATCCTCTTACCATGTCCCGCGCCCGGAATCCGTCATCCCCGCGCAGGCAGACCTTTGCGTAACCTTCCGCGACTCCCGCGAAAGCGAGAATCCAGAGTGTGCCCAGATACGGGGGACGCCCTCACCCTAACCCTCTCCCGGAGTGAGAGGGGATTATTCAAAGGTCTCCGCAGGCGGGAATCCAGAAACGCCAATGACAGGGACTGTCGCTGGTTGTAGAGGCTTCTGGATTCCGGGCTTGACCCGGAATGACGGACCGAGGGTGAGAAAGATACACAAAGTCTGAACAGTTACGCCGCATCCAGTACGGGGCAGACTTTGAGGTGCAATCCAGGAATCCCCCGGCTAACTTCTTTCCAGAAGCTCGATCCTCACGTCTCCGGGCGCCCTCACGAAAGCGATCTTCACGCCTGGGCGCAGATCTCTGGGTTCGGTGGAGAACTCCGCTCCCTTGGCCTTTAGGTCCGCGGCAGCTTCGGCCATGTTGTCTACCCGGAGTCCGAAGTGGTCCAGGCCGAGATGGGGGTCGACCGGGCCCTCTGGCGTGGCGGTGTCGGCCTGGGCGATGAAAATGGTCAGACCGTTCAGGTCCAGGTCTATGCGGGGTTGGCCGTCGGACTGAATCGACTCTACGATCCGGGCGTCGAACATCTTGTTGAAGTATTGGGCCGTTTCCATTGGCTGGCGGCTCCGCAGGTGGATGTGGTCGTATGAATAGGTGGGCATTTCACTCCTCCTGGTTGTTCGTTTGATTACTCTGCGTTGCGTGAATAGTTTCTTGCGTGGCCTGGTTGTCTAGGCTCCAATTACCTGGAGCAGATCTTTCAGGTAGCCGCACTGCCGACAACCCCTGCGGCCCGTTGGCGCCACTGGGGAGTCGCAGATCCGCTTGGCCTTCACCAGCAATGGATGGACCATTTCCGGCTTCAGTTCCACCGAAACAATGTTCGCCGAGAATCCCATGGCGAAACCTTCCGATTCCGGTATGGATTCCGTCTCCGTTGGGAATTCGTCGGTGACTGGCTCAGTGTACACCAGGGCCAGGCCGCTGACCGGGGAGACGCCGCACTCAGCGCCGATCAGGGCGTACGCATTCAGCTGCGCTTCGTACCCCGGCAACGATCTGCTTTGGTGCGGCGTGTACCTGGAGGTCTTGTAGTCGACGATGACGTGGGAACCATCCGCACGCAGAAACACACCGTCGGGAGTGCCTGACAGCAAGATGCCTGTCTCTTGGTCCAACACCTTGAACTTCGAGTGGTGGGGAGGCTTCTTGTAGCCCACCAACTCGCCCACAGGGGCCAACCATGGCGGCGGTCCCTCTGTCCGGTCGAACCAGCCATGCACCAGGCGTTTACTGTAGGAGTCTATGGAACTGAAGATGGCTGGGAAGGACTGGTAGGGTAGCTGCTTGGGGACTCTTTGCTTGATCCAGAAGCACCTGGCGCAGTAACCGGGCATCGCCAGTTCGGCCAGTCTCGTGGCCGAAATCCGGAGTTCCTGGTCGACCGCGCCTTCTTTCGTCACGACTGGCTTCCGTCTCAAATTCGGGATGTTCCCAGGGGCGCTATCAGGGCGAAGCGCAGCCATAAGGTATGCTCGGCAGATTCACTTGTCAACCGGAAACCGTGCCCCGCGACCCCTTCCAGTGGCCGATCAAGTAGATGCCGCCGCTTACCGCCGTCAGCGCCGCGCCCACCCAAAACAACGCTCGGAATGCCAGCATAAACACATCGGTCTCCGTGGCCCCGGCGGACACCCCTTCACCCCCAAAGCCAGACCGGTAATAGCTCTGAAACAGTGCGAACACTCCGCCCATCACCGCGACGGACAGTACTGTTCCGGAGGACTGGCAAAGAGATAGCGCCGACGCCGCCGTGCTCAGCCGTTCTGTTGCAACACTGCTCATCATGTAGGTATAGGCGGCGGCTTGAAACGATCCCATCCCCGCTCCAATTATCGCTATTCCCAGTCCGACCTCCAGGAGAGTCGAGGTGGCTGTGAGGAACCCTAGATACACCATACCCAGCGTTATCACCGTGACACCTGTCGTTCCCACCCAGATTGGGCCGACCCGGTCGCATAACCAACCTCCTCCGCTGGAAGACGCCATCTGGAGGACAGCCATCACCGCGAACAACGTCCCCATGGACACGGCGTCACGGCCAATTACATCCCCGATGTAGAACGGAAAGATAAACCATATGACGAACACGCCGAGTTGGGCCGTGAACGAAGCGGCGCTGGGGATTACGAAACCCGGCACCCGCAGCAAACCCAGCGGTAGTACGGGCCAGGGGGCCCGGCCCTCGATCCTCCAAAACATGGTGAGCAGAACAGGCGCCAGCGCGAGCAGCGTCAAAACCACGGGCGACAACCAACCCACCGAGCGTCCTAGCCTGAGACCCACAACCAGGCACAGCAACGCGACTCCCAGGGACACCGCCCCCGGTATGTCGAAGGAACTGCCTCTCTGAGACCTGGGATCGCGGGACATCCACCAGACCCCCAACACCAACGCCAGTAGGATAAACGGCACTCTCCCCAGGAAGATGGTCTGCCAACCTCCCCAGTTGACCAGCAGCCCGGCTCCAACTGTCCCCGCCACCGCTCCCAGAGCCTGGCACCCGGTGGTGAAACCCATGGCCATCCCTCGGCGGGACACCGGGAAGAGGCGTGCTGCGATAGCCGGAGAGACGGCGAACAGGGAGCCGCTGCCCAGGGCTTGCAACGCACGGAAACCAACCACCATCCAGAGGTTGGGAGAGACCCCAATGCAGACCATGGCTACCAGGTACATTACAGCCCCGAAGATGTACACCCGGCGCAGCCCAAACCGGTCGGCGAAGCTCCCGGCGCTCATCACCAATGCGGCGCGGGAGGCAACGTAGACCACGATAATCCACTGGACGGTCTGCAGGTCGGTGTTTAGGTCCCTGGTCAGGTTTGGAAGCGCAACGTTAACAGAGATGTCCAACGCCGACAGGAACATGCCCAGTCCGGCGGCGACGGCGACCATCTGCCGGGCCCCCACCCGATTCGTGATGGGCAGAGGAATAACCGCAGGAGTATTTTCCGAAGACGCCACGATTACCGATTGTACGCTAACAGACGTGTCAGCGGCGTCTTCCACCCTCTTCGCCGGGGAAAGGGACGTGAAGATGGGCGCGGACCTGGTGGCCTACGCTTCCACCCTATTCGCCGGGGAACGAGTGTAGGGTGCGGTCCACCTGTTTCTACCGGCGAAAGGTTGGGGTGGGGGGTTGGCCGCCTACATTTAAGGCTGACGTGAGGCCTCCCAACCGCCTTTCCGTTCTTGAGTCGGTATCCGGGGCAAGGTCTTTCGATTGTCCGTCTGAACTGTGATTTCTCTGAATCCGGGATTTATATGATTGGAAATCATCCGAATCCCAAAATCCTGTGAATCCCGGTTCGGACAATTGGGCCGATAATCGAATGACCCTGTATCCCGGGACCCTTTATCGACAGGCGCGGGCCAAGGCTGTGGATTTCTGGTTTCCGGCCCCCTTTGGAGCGATGGGTTACCCTGATAAGGCCCAGTAGGGACGTGAAAACGGACGTTTTGACGGGAAACAGTCGACTGGTGGTTGGGGTTGAAAGGGGTTACGGGAGGAGTGACTGAAGCCCGTGACGGGAAAGAAGGGCTGCCGGGAGGCTTTCTAGACCATGAACACCGGGCTGGCGTCGCGGTTGATGCGCTCTTCCGCGGCGATGCCCTCACGCAGGAAGCGGGGGAGGGAGAACATGTTCAGGTGGGTCTCGCCGTCGTAGAAGGTCAGGTCTTTGTTGAGCCTTTCAGATACGAGGCGGTCCACCTGCTCTGGAGTTAGCTTTGGCAAAAGGGAGTCAGAGGCGATGACCATGCCCCACAAAGTTGCGAAGGCCGGTATATGCACCTGGGTGGGAGCGATGTGGTTAAAAGTATTGGACAGCGTGTTGCTGATGGTGGTGAAGCACTCCTGGTAACTGAGCAGACCCGCGGGGCCGGACTGGGTGACCATGATCCCCCCGGGGTTCAGCCTGGCCTTGACCAACCCGTAATATTCTTCGGTGTAGAGTTGGTAGGCCGTGCCTCCTTCCAGCGGGTCGACCAGATCCATGACCATCACGTCGAATTTCTCGGACGTATCGGCGAGATATTGCCTGGCGTCCTGGTGGAGCAATTCCAGCCGTGGATCATCGAAGCTCCCCTGGTGGTGCTGGGGCAGGAACTCCCGGCAAATATCGACCACAGTCTGGTCCAAGTCCAGCATAACCACGCGTTCAACCGACCGGTGCGATAGCGCTTCCCTGAGAGTGCCGCCCTCACCGCCGCCGCCAATGAACACACGGCGGGGGCCTGGGTGCATGAGCATGGCCGGATGCACCAGCGCCTCGTGGTAGAGATGCTCGTCGCGTTCGGTAGACTGGGTCTTACCGTCGAGCACTAAACTCCGGCCGTAGACGTCGGACTCCAGGACTTCGACTTTTTGGAAGCCCGTGTCGCCGGAGTAGAGTACCTGCCGCACCTTGAGCATTATCGCCAGGTCTGGGAAAACTGTCTCCAGGAACCATTTGCCGGATATGTCCATAAACCTCGCGAGCCCCGTCTATCTGGGGGCTACGGCTAACGGGACGACCCCTCTTGGGACCTCGATGATGTCCGGGTCCTTGACCTCCAGCTTCTCTACCAGAAACTCGGCGGCCTTTCGGGGCTCAAAAGAGGAACCGCAAGCGAAGATATCGGCTGCCGCGTACCGGTATTCCGGCCACGTATGTATGGAGATGTGAGACTCGGCTATGGCCAGGATTCCGGTGACGCCCTGGGGGCTGAAGCGGTGGAAAGACTCACCAATGATGTGAGCGCCTACTTCGTGGGCTGCCTGTAGCATTACGCCGCGGATGAACTCTAGGTCATTGAGAAGTTTGGGGTTACAGTCTTTCAGTTCCAACAGGAGATGCATACCTAGTCCATTCAACCACCTGTCCTCCGAACATTAAACTAGCCGCCTAAGCGGCAGACCGTTATTCTATATGTAACCAGGCTCGTAGTTCAATACCCGTAACCTGGGTAGGGGGTTGCCGTGGAGGGACCGACCAAGCACGGGCCGGACCGCAAGGGTTGGGGAAAACGAACCGTTTCTTCGACCGATATCCTGATGTTTGGGGCCATAGTTGCCGTTGCGGCAATCATGGTTCCCCTCATAATAAGGTTTGCGGGCCTATAGACAATGGCGGCGCTGAGAGTCCAGTCCGCCGCCGTTTGTTTCTTGGAGCAATGTAAAATAACCAAGACCAAATTTGACACATTTGACCAACTTCGGTTGGATATCCCCGGGGATGGGGAACGGGTGTGAGACGACCACACAACAAAAAAAGATGCCTATGCCCAAGACTCGCCTGTCGGAACCAGCGAAGCAGATTGGGAACGATTCCCAAACCTGCCAGACAATTGGCTAAAACAAAGACGCCTTTTATTATTGGAACGGTATGTCCCAGAATTGACCTCTTGCCGCTCTTGGATTCGATGGGTCGTTACATGCGAATAACCTCTTGGCAATATCCAAAAATAGCGCCCCCATTATTGGACATTGCTGGGGGCCCGTAAGCTGTCCGGATGGAAGAACCTGCGATCAGATATCCAAAGCGGCCCCACAGTGAGGGCAAAACCGCGGAGGACTGGCTAGGTCTAGACTCCCTCCGCAATGTGGACAGAACTTGGGTCGCAAGGGTGTGGGACTAGGACTGTCAGGAGCCAGTGCGGCGTTACCTCGCACCATAGCGATGCCCATTTCTCCCTGCTTGATTGAACCCTGTTCTAATAAGTCCCCATGCACCACTACACTAGGAGTTATGCTTGGGTCTTTCACTGTCACCACTTCCCTGATAATCCGATCACACAGGCCATTGAAATCCCGGTACTTCAACGACCATATCAGGGGCACTGTGCCAGCTAATCCAGGGACATACGGGCCTGACCAGTTTAGCGATTCACCCTTGCCGATCCTTGGGAAGGCGGCAAGAACCACGTGGTCCGCCTCGAACCCCTGTAACCCGAGCGAAATAGTTACATCGAACGCCGGCCCTTGACCAACGTTGGCAACCATGCCGCCCACCATGTTGGATTGCCGGGCAACCAAGCCGACGGTCCCGCTATCCATGTCGAGGACTGCCTGTGGGACATGACCCAGAGTTTTCTCAACGTTGAATCGCAACCGCTCGAGTACCTTCGCGAGCCCCTGGTTGCCCTCAGATTCTGCAGCGACTAGGCTAAGCTGTTCGATCACGGAGTCATTATGGCCCACCAACGTTGCGATGGCGGATTCCGCTGCGCGCCGAACCCTTCGATTTTCATGGTTGATTAAGCTAAAGAGAATCGGAAACACTGTGGCGTCTCCCAAATTTGCCAAGGCCAGCGCAGCCGCGCGCCGCGTTGCCTGGTCGTCTAAGAGGTTGACCAAATCGGGCACCGCTTCGCGTGCGCCCAATCTCCCGAGAGACTCAATCGCTTTTACCCTAACCTGCGGCTCCGAGTCAGAGAGTTTGGACACCAAGGGGGTTACAGCTTCTTGATTGCCCAATAGTCCCAAAACCTCAGCGGCGTCTGCCCTGGTGTCTACGTCATCACGGTCTAGCGCCGTGATGAGAACGGGAACGATTTGATGATAGCCTAACCCTCCTAACGAACTCGCCGAATTGGCCCTAACCTGCTCAGAATCGTCGGCAAGAGCGGCTTCCAAGCAGGCCATAGCTCGGGTGTCGCCGAGGAGTCCCAGCGAAAAGGCGGCATTCCTTCGAACAAACTCATCGCCACTCTTCATCGCGCCAATTAAGGTAGGAACAACTTCCGTGTCACCGAGACTACTCAATAACCGGGCGGCGTCAAATCTGGCCCATTGGTCTCCGAACGTTAAGATTTCAACCAGCGCAGGCGCCGCCTCCGGCGTGCCCAAACGCCCTAATGCCAAAGCGGCGTTGGCCCTGACCACACGGTCTTGGTCTTTCAAGGCTGCTTTCAGAGCGGACGCTGCTCTTACGTCCCCTATACGCCCCAAGGCGTTTGCAGCCCTCCACTTGACCGACCTATGTCTATCTGACAACGCGTTCATCAAGGCAGGGACCGCAAGGCAGGGACCGCGCGTCGGTCGCCAAGACGCCCCAGTGATTCCGCGGCGGCGAGCCTCACGTCGTAATTGCCGGGTTTGAAGGCATCCATAAGTGCGGGGATTGCTTCCCTATCACCGAGACTACCCAACAACCGGGCAGCTTACAACCTCGCCCATTCATCTCCAGTAGCCAAGACTTCAACTAGAGCAGGCACCGCTTCCGGGGCTCGCAGACGCCCCAAAGCGACAGCGGCATTGGGCTTGACATCCCGGTCTCGGTCTTTCAAGGCTTTTACAAGAGCCGGGGCCGCTCTAAGGTCTCCGACGCGTCCCAAGGCGTCCGCGGCCCTCCATTTGACGGAACGACGCCGATCTGTCAACGCTTTAATCAGGGCAGGCGCCGCCAGCTGGTTTCCGAGATCGCCTAGCTCCGTACAGGCCTTCTGCCTTGCCTCGACGTCACCCATTTCCAAGGATTGAGAGATTCGTCGGAGCCTGTCTTCGATTGCCATATCTTCATTGCTCCAGATCAGTCGGTAGGCATAATACCAAAGTCGCTCGGATAACAGCCACCATCGACGCATTCACTACCTATCCGCTTAGTACGCTTCATGTGGCCGACGTTTCTACGGATATTGATTGGCCTTTCGTTACCTAGCGCCCGGAGTATCCACGCCTACGGTATTCGCCGCAACCCTCGTTAGGCGCAATGCCTCGAGTCGGATGGCCTGAAACTAAGATACACCAGGAAATTCAGCGGCTCTACCGGACCTGATGACACTGGCCCCGTCATCGCCATTGGGGTCACGCCTCGCCCGGCACAAAGGGCGTCACTGTGGGAACGGGCGGATTTCCTTGCTGGGCGGGCTTGCGGTAGGAGCCACCGCGAGACACCGGATCTTTGCCCTTGTGTCTTAGGCAAGGGCCGTCTCGGCGAGTCACACAGGTGGGGCATACGATCCAGGTAAGATGAACCCTAGAATTTACAGTGAAGTAGGTGTACCGGCCCGCAGCGAAATCGGTTCGAAATCTAGGTCAGCCTATGGACTGCGCGAGGAAAGGATAGTAATCCCTTAGGAATGAGTCCGTTCCGTGTGACTGCGCCTAGACCTTGAGACTTTGAGGAAACGACTGAAAGCCCTGGAAGTGAAAATGGCTAAGCAGGGCATCATCCTCACCAATAGCCAACTAGGGCGCTAGAAAAGGCATGTCAGGAAAACGTGGTGCGTAGAGGGATAAAGATAGAGCATCACGGCAACCGGGGAGCCCGAGACCTACCCATCGCGACCTGCATTCTGGGAATGATCAAGGGTGCGTACTGGATCTTATCAGCACACCTGCTGGTCCATGAGAAGAAGCTTTACCGGCCCTCGAAGGAAATGTGGACCGCCTATGCCGCGTGGCTGGAATGTTACAATCGGGAGTGCCCTCATTACACACTGTAATTCTACGAGAAAGCTTCTTGAGACACTGTCCAAGTCATCAGGGTCTGGCTCTGAAGATAGATCTGAGCCGAGGAGCTGACCAATCCGACAAAACCGCTTACAGCTTTTCGTGAGAAGTCAATTCCCTTTCGTCGGATTCGTGTCAACTTCTACATTTGCGCGAGTGACTGGTCGCCGGGGCCAGCTAGCAACACTGGCGCGGGGTCCTATTCGTTCTCATCCCAGTCCGATTCAATCTCGTCTTCCTCGATGACTCCCTCGTCATCGTCGTCGTCCAGGTCTTCGTCACGGGTGAACCGCGCCAGGCTTTCGTTCAGATAGGCGCGGCGCTCCCCCGTGGTCTTCGACGGGAAGGAGCAGACGTTTTGCAGGTTCCGGTGGCGCAAGGTCTCCCAGATGATGACTGAGACCGCCTGGCCGCTGACGCCGACGATGGCGCATTCGTACTTATTGCCTCCCTGCATCAGGCGTATAAGCCTCCGGCCCAATTTGGGTTCGATCTGGCCCAGGTACTCGTCCCCCCGGGTGTAAGCCTTGATCGTGTCGTTTTCCGCCACCAGGTTCACCGGGTCGGTCGGCGCGGCACGGGCAACCACCTGAGAAGCGGCGGGTTTTTGCAGCACCGTCTTACCGGACTTGCCGCTCTCCTCGATGAAGCGTTGGGGCGCTCTCGCAGCCTTGCGCACTGATTTATTGAGCGCTGGGGCGCGTTCGAGCTGCCCCAGTCTGGCCAGGTTTTTCTTGGCTATGGTGTTGTATGGAGCGATCCGGGCTACATTTTCCAGTACCTCCTTGGCTTCGGAGTACTGGTCAAGCTCCATCAATGCTTTGGCCAGACGGTTCATCGCGTCTACGTCTTGTTCGAACGATTCCAATATTCCCCGATTCACCCTGGCCGCCTGCTCCCACTCCCCATTCAAGGCCAGTGCGATGGCGTCGCGGCTAAGCTCTCGCTTCAGCTTCGGGCTCCCGGCTGATCGTGTCAGCTCCGTGCTCATCCTCTCTCCAACGGTTTACTTGTACTTTCACGCGGGCCAAGACTAGCTAACTACACCTAACCCGCGCGGCTTATGTCATGCGACTTATGTCATTTCGAATACCTTGTTACACCATGGACGCGCCGCGGGTCAAGGCTTTTTTCGCGGTGTTTTTTCGAGAAAATTTACGCCTGGGAGCCAAGATTGGACTCCAGGCGTGGTCCTTGGCACGCTATTATTGCAACCGGCCCTCGGGGGTCTTGACCTTTCGGCGCCGCCAACGCACCCGCAGCAGGTCCATGCCCATGGCGATTGCGTCGCGGAAGGGGCGCACCTTGCTGTGTTCCCGGTAGTACCAGTCAACGCCTACCTCTCGGACCGTCATACCCGACTTGCGGGCAACGAACAAGACTTCCACGTCGAAGCCGAAACCGTCCAGCGTTTGCGCATCGAAGAGGCGCTCCACGGCCCCGCTCTTGAAACACTTGAACCCGCACTGGGTGTCCTTGAAGCCAGGGAGAGCCAGGACACGAACCAGGGCGTTATAGACCCTACCCAGGGCGTGTCGGCTTCCGGGTTCGCCGACGCGCCTGGAACCCTCCGCTTCCCTGGACCCGAGGGCCACGTCCACTCCCTCCAACTGAGGTGGCAATAGCCGTTCCACCTGCTCTATGGGCACGGAGAGGTCGGCGTCGCATAGGAGACGGTATTCTCCCTTGGCAGCCAGCATCCCGCGCTTGACCGCCCAGCCTTTGCCCTTGTGGAGGAGGCTCAGAAGACGCACGTTCGAGGAGCGGTGGAGGTAAGGAGCAACCAGCGCCTTCGAGGAGTCGGCGCTGCCGTCGTCGGAGACGATTATTTCCCAGGAATGGGGAAAAGTTTCCAGGAAGACCAGAATTTCGTCCAGGGTTTTCTGAATTCGAGGTTCTTCGTCGAAAACGGGAATGACGATGGAAAGATAGACGGCTTCGTCCGCCAAAGTCTTGTTAGCGGTCCTCTTCTAGCTGAAAACCCCGGTGGAGCAGTTGGACCGCCTCCCCTACCTGGTCCTCTCTGATGATGCACGAAATGCGTATTTCAGAGGTGGTAATCATGTCGATATTGATCCCGCCGTCGGCGAGAGTGCGGAACATCCTGGATGCGTATCCCGGCGTGTTCTGCATCCCCGAGCCAACGATGCTCACCGAGGCCAGGGATGCATCGGATAGCACGGTGGTGGCTCCCACCTCTCCCAATATGCCCTCTACCTGGCGGAGCGCGCCCGGCAAATCGGTCCGGCTGACCGTGAAGCTGATATCGGTGGTCCGTTCGGCGCTGGCGTTCTGGACTATCGTATCCACGTTCACGCCCACCTCGGCAAGCGGCTCGAACAGGGCGGCGGCGACGCCGGGGCGGTCCGGGACCCCGCGTACCGTGATCTTCGCAACGTTGGTGGTGCAGGCTATGCCGGTGACTTTAATTCTATCTTCCACTGGGTATTCATCCGGTCCTTGATGGATAAGGGTTCCTGGCGTGTCGTTGAAGCTGGACGCCACGTATATTGGGACGCCGTAGACCATTCCGAGTTCGATAGACCGAGGGTGCATCTTGGCCCCATAGCTGGCTAGTTCAAGCATTTCCTGGTAGCCGATCTCCTCCAGTTTTCGTGCGTCAGGGGCCAACCGCGGATCTGCGGTGTATATTCCGTCCACGTCGGTGTAAATCTCGCAACGCGCCGCATTCATCGCGGCGGCGATGGCGACGGCGGTGGTGTCCGAGCCGCCGCGTCCCAGCGTAGTTACGTCTAGCTCTTCCGTCACGCCCTGAAAACCGGCCACGACGATGAGCTGCCCTTTTTCAAGCTCCTGCCGGACTCTGGCGGTGTCTATTCGGCTAATTCGGGCACTGCCGTAGGTGGTGTCCGTATGTATTCCCGCCTGCTCTCCGCTGAGGCTTATGGCCGGGTAACCCATGGTGCGGAGGGCCATGGTCAGCAGGGTGCAGGACACCAATTCCCCGGTGGAAAGCAACAGGTCCAACTCTCTGGGATCGGGTTGAGGCGCGACGGACTGGGCGAGGCCGATTAGCTCGTCGGTGGTGTCGCCCATGGCCGAGACCACGGCCACGATATCGACTCCGGCGTCCCTGGAGCGGGCGATGCGCGCCGCCACGTTCTTGATCTTATCGGCGTCGGCAACGGAACTTCCTCCGTATTTTTGCACGATCAGGGGCAAACCGGGTGTCTCCTATGCCACCGGAGGTGGTAGGGAAGATTGATCGTAGCCCGCTGGCCCCGTTTGGTCGAAGTCCGGTGGCGATTCGTCAAAGGGTTCGCCGTTGGCCTCAGCTTCTAGCCGGCGACGGTTCCACTCAGACCATGATTCATGGACTTTCGCGGTCACCTCCTCGGTCACTTCCTTGGTTACTTCCTTGGTTACTTGCTCGGTCACTTCTTTGACTCTCTGTTCCATCCTTGCGCGTTCTCTTTTTTGGAGCCAAGCTTCCAAACTTGCCGCTATAACCATGATTGACCTCGCTGTCTCTATGACGGTTATGGCCGTTGTGGCCGACGATCCACCTATCAGTCCTATTCCCTTGATGACGGCCAGGGTGGTCCCGGCGGCGCTGTCCTGAGCCCTTTGCGTGATCTCGTACCAACATAGCAGAGAAATGCCCGCTATGTTCTGGATGGCGAACAGAGCAAAGTATGCGGTCCGCCACCGGGATAATATGCTCCAGACGGACTCTCTTGTGTCCTCCGCCTGATGTTCGGGTTGATCCAATATACCGGTTCCAGCAGCGCTATGCCGCTTGGACCGAATCCACGATGTGGGCTCCCAATATCGCAGGCTGGACCACCTGTAGCTTCCCTTCCACGTTTGCCTGCCGGGCCGCTTCGGCCATTTCGTAGGCTACCGTCATCTCTCTGCCCTTGGTCAGAGCCAGCACCGTGGAACCGCTGCCGGAGAGGAACACTCCCAGGGCCCCGGCATCTCTGGCAGCCTGAAACAGCAGCTTCATAGGTGGGAACAGCTTCTGCCGGTAGGGTTGATGCAACCGGTCATCGGTGGCGACGGAAAGATATTCGGGGTGGTTGGTGGCCATCCCCGCTACCAGTAAGGCGGTGCGGCCAACGTTGCGCACGGCGTCGCCCAAGGGCACCGTCTCGGGCAGCGCGGCTCTGGCGTCGGCGGTGGCGATGCGGTAATCGGGGATGAACAGGACCGCGTGAAGCTCCGGGGGCAACGCAATCGGCGCGGTGTAAAGCTGCCGCTCTTCCGCGACCACCAGTTGCAGGCCGCCCAGGACCGCCGCGGCCACGTTGTCCGGGTGGCCTTCGATGGTTGCAGCCATCTCCAACAGCTCGTTGGCGTTGAAGAGGCGGGAGCACATGGCGTTAGCCGCCACGAGACCGCCAGCAATGGCGGCGGCGCTGCTGCCCAGGCCCCGCGCCAGAGGGATATCATTGTGGCATACCAGCTTGACTGGGGGCATCTCCCGTGACGCTTCATGGAAGAGGAAGGCCATTGACCGGTAGACCAGGTTCGTGTCGTCCCCGGCAAGCTCGCCCACGCCTTCACCAATGATTCGGACCAACGGCTCGACGCCTGGCGCGGGGGACCCGGGGAATACTTCCAGAGTGTTCCAGAGGTCTAAAGCCATGCCCAGGCAGTCGAATCCTGGCCCCATGTTGGCGGTGGTGGCCGGGGCTCTGACGCGAATTGGGCTATCCGTGGGAGTCGCGCTTGCCATCGACGCTAGTCCCGCTGTGTGGATATTGGGGCCGGTGTTTCCCCGAGGACCCTCTCGAACACGAAGCGGCCCAGGTCCCTGTTTTCACGGAACTCGAAGCCCTCGAAGCTGTTTCCGTAGGCGATGATCGGCACACGGTCTTCGTACAAGGAGCCGTGAGAACGCAATGACGGGGGCATGGCGACCTGTTCGGGGTCTCCGAAGACCACGTCGGGAGAGCCTAACACCATAAGGTCCCCGGTTCGTTCCGTCATCAGATTGAACTCAGCGGCGGCCGCCTCCCTGGGCAAGGCCCGGTCGACGCCGTCCAGCGCGTTCAGTATCCGCACCGCGTCATCCCGGAACTGGTCTGCGACATAGACGTAGATGCACCCTCCCAAATTGGAGTGGTGGACGGTGTACATGTCCTTGATGATCGGCACAACCTGGGACGGTATGCCGTTTCGCTGAAGCTCGGCGTGAAGGTCGATCATCCGGCTCTTGGCGGACATTCCATGATCGGCAGTGACCATAAGATCAACGTCGGACAACGTGTCGACAACTCGGCCGATGGCTCCGTCGATCAGGCCGAGGTGTTTGAACGACTCCGGATGTTCCGGGGCATAGGTGTGCATGGCGTAGTCGGTGGTGGCCAGGTACACCAGATCGTAATGCTCCCGCTCCAAAATACGGTTGGCGGTGTCGATTACCCACTGGTTGACTTCCAGGGAGTAGATCGGAGGGGGTTCTCCCGCCAGGGCAACCACCCAGTCCTGAGCCTGCTCTGAAGATATCCCGAGGGTTGCGCCATCGCCCAGGAGCCGCCTGAGTTTGTCTTTTGCCGTCACAAGCAGGCTTCGGGCACCCTGTTTCGAGGCCCGCTGGAAAATGGTCTCAGCCTCGATGTAGTCTCCGGACTCCATGTACAACTCTTCGCCTGTGCCCCGGTTATACCAATAGTTAGACGTGATGCCGTGGGTTGTGGGATAGCTGGCAGTGACCAGGGAGACGTTGTTTACGTTGGTCACCGAAGGCATTATCCCCTTGCCTTCAGTCATCAGTCCCTTCGACGCTAACTCCTGAAGGTTGGGCATGGGACAGGTGGCGAGGTATTCAGGGCCGAAGCCGTCGATCATAATCAGGACCGTTGTTTTTGCCATTTCATGCTCCGCGGACCGGTTGTGATTATCCACCCGGGTTATATCGACGCCAACCGGCGCGCCTTCGATAAATATCGAATTAGACTCTAACCCAAGTCGTAACTGTAGGCAAGAACGGGCCTGTGTCCAAAATTCCCGGTAGGAGGATCGTCAATTCGGCGGTAGTCCGGGGCTGCTGCCCGTTGGGGTCAGCCTGCGGCGGCCTGGCCCTGATGCCTCTTTTCCATCTGGCTGGCGCGGGCGGCCTTGAGGTAGTCCAGGGTGAGCCTGGGCAGCAGGTAGTTTCGCCGGACGCTATCCCGTGCGGCCTGACCCAAGCGGGAATTGAGTTCCGGGTCCCGCAGCAGTTCCGCGATGCGGATACCGCACTGTTCCGGCGAGTCCACGAGGTAGCCGCTGACCCCGTCCTGAATCTGTATCCGGATGCCGCCGACGTTGCCGCCGATCATGGCCTTGGCCTTCCACATGGCTTCGGTAACGGTGAGGCCGAATCCCTCTCTTGTTGACTTCTGGATGACCACCCGGGACGCGGTCTGGAAGGCGTTGACCAGCATGTCGACGGAACAGGGCAGGTTGTCGGCACGGGCGAAAAGGTGAATGTCCGGGTCTCCGCCGGCATACTCGGTAACGTTGTTCACCATCGTAAAGGCTTCAGGGTCGTCGGTGGCCTGGATGATTCCCAGCATGGCCAACTGGAGGCCCGGTGCGTCTACGCGGGCCTGGCGGAAGGCGTCGATCACGCCCCAGGGGTCTTTCCAGGCATCGAACCGTGACACCTGGGTGACCACTGGCCGGGTCGGGTCGAGGCCCATCGCGCTCACGATGTCCCACGCCTCCGACTCCCCCATGGCGACGTTTTTTTCACTCAGGGGGTCGATTCCAGGCGGCGCTATCACGACGGAGTTGACGCCTCGCACCTCGTCGGGGACGTAGGTATCCAGGGAAAACACCAACCTGTCGTAATGCGAGAAGAAAGGCAGCAGGGAGTCCATCAGTCCATTGTTCGGGGATGTCAGGTCGATGTGGCCGATCCAGACCCACGTGGAGCCGGGGTCCCTGGGCAGAAGGTGGGCCAGGGGCAGGACCTGAGGGTCGTGGACGAACCAAACGTCGTTACGCAGTTGGTCACGTTGGAAAGCTGCGGCTACCTCTTTGATCGCTCCCTCGTATGTGTCCCACTCATCGGCAGACAGAGAACCGGGGGCTCCCTGAAGCATGTTATGAATCTGCTTGGTCACGTCGAAGAATTCGGGAGGAGGGTCGATGACTATGCGTTCGGTCTTAATCCCAAGAGAGTTCATCAACGGAACCATGGATTGCAGGATTTCCGCCACACCGCCGCCGGTGGCCGTGCTGTTGAGGTGGGCGATGGTCATGCCCCGTAGTTCTCCGGCTATGGCGGTCAGTTCGTCCGCCATAGCCGACGGTATTAACGGCAAATAATCGCTAAACTCGACTCGTGGGTGGTCCATTCTGAAGTACATCCGGGCGGAAATCCCCTCTCGTCAAGAATGAAGAGAATGAAAAATGAGCAGGCTTTACACTTGACTCATCACTTTACATATCTTTGCATCATAGGACCGCTTATTCAACGAATCCATGAGCGGCGTTGGATGGACTTGGAGCGGCACGGAGGGGAATTGAGACCGGCCGGCGGCTGGAAGGGGCTCAGTCGAACCAACCCGGTCGAAGTTGCGGAGCCGCAATGGATCAATGTTGAGCCATAGCGGGTCAAGGTGACACGGTGATGAAGGGGCTGGGCCTCTCGATTGTTGCTTATGCCGGACTGCCCCGCTGTTCCAGTAAAGGCCCACGCTCAGCAAAATGCAGACCCAAGCGCGTGTCCCGATGCGAGAATTCCCAAGGCCGGAATTACGGGTACAGAAGCGTAGCCCAAAACCTACGATCAACTGGCTGAGTGCAACAATCGCAAGACGCGGATGGGTGGGGTCACTCCACCGTTACCGACTTGGCCAGGTTGCGGGGCTGGTCCACGTCGCAACCGCGCAGGACGGCGATGTGGTAGGCCAAGAGTTGCATCGGAATCGTGGCCAGCAAGGGGTCCAATAGCTCACCGCATTGGGGGATGTAGACCACTTCGTCCACCTGCGAAGCGATTTCCTTGTCCCCTTCCGTGGCCAGAGCTAGGACCACACCGTCCCGGGCCTTTACTTCCTGGATGTTGTTGACCATCTTGTCGTAAAGGCTGTTCTTGGGCGCCACTGCCAGGGTGGCCATCCGCTGGTCTATCAGAGCGATGGGGCCATGCTTCATCTCTCCCGCGGCGTAGCCCTCGGCGTGGACGTAACTGATCTCCTTCAGTTTCAGGGCTCCCTCCATGGCTATGGAGGCGTTGATTCCGCGCCCCAAGTAGAGGAAGTTTTCGAAGTGGTTGAACCGGCGGGCGAGGCGGGCGTAGGTCGTTGTGTCGGTGAGCATGTCTCCCATGAGCCTGGGACACTGCGCCAGGTCGTCTACGATCCTGCGAACATCCTGCGCGCTCAGGAATTCCCTTGTCTGCCCCAGATAAGCTCCAAGCAGACTCAGCACGGTGAGAGATGCGATAAACGTCTTGGTGCTGGCAACTCCAATCTCGATACCCGAACGCATGTAGAGAGTGCCCTCGGCCAACCGGGTGGTCTGGCTGCCTTCGACATTGCAGATGGTTACCAGTCTGGCCCCCGTGCCCCGCACCATCTCCATCGCGGCAACTGTGTCCGCCGTTTCGCCCGACTGGGCGATGGAGACCACCAGCGTGTGTTCGTCCAGGAAGGGTTCCCGGTAGCGGTATTCGGAAGCGCTTTCAGCCTCGGCGGGGATTCCTCCAAGCTGCTCCACCAGGTGCCTGCCTACTTGAGCGGCGTGGAGGCTGGTGCCGCAGCCGATTAGCACCACCCGTCGGAAGCCCCTGATCTCCTCTTCCGAGAAGGGCATCTCCGACAGGTCTACCCGCCCATGCTGGAAATTGATCCGGTTTCGCAACACGCTTGCCACAACCTGCGGCTGCTCGTGAATCTCCTTCAGCATGAAATGCCTGTAGCCGCCCTTGTCTATCAGCACATCTTCCGGAGAGACCACCTGAAGGCGCTTGTCCACCGCGCGGCCTTCTAGGTCCAGATATTTGACGCCCTCCCGGGTGACTTCGGCCATCTCCCCAGAGTCGAGGAACCCGACACGTCCCCCAACGTTGGACTGACGGAGGATGGGCAACACGGCGGGGAGGTCGCTGCCCACGATGCCTTGCCCGTCCTGGTGGGCCACCACGATCCCTCCGGCGTGACCCAGCCGCATGGCCCAGATGGTGTTCAGGCATTCCTTGCAGGTGGCGGTAATGGCCTGGGAGCCATTCACAGTGCGTCCCATCCTCAGGAACGCCTCTACAAAACTCAGGCCCTGGTCCATGCCTTCCTCGATGATATGAGGAATGACCTCGGTATCCGTTTCGGATATGAACTGATGCCCCGCGTCTTGAAGGCGGGCCTTGAGTTCGGTGAAGTTCTCCACGATGCCATTATGGACCACCGCGATTTGCCCGTGGCAATCGGTATGTGGATGGCCGTTATCGAAGGACGGTCTGCCGTGCGTAGCCCAACGGGTATGGCCCAGCCCCATGGTCCCCCGGGGCATTCCCGTACCGTTGCCGGTGGTGAGTCCGCCGACCTTGCCCACGGTCTTGCGGACTTGCATTTCGCCCCTGGCGTCTATGACAGCGATGCCCGCACTGTCGTAACCCCGGTACTCCAGACGTTGGAGTCCTTCCAGGATAATCGGCCAGGCCTGGTGGTCACCTACATATCCGACGATTCCGCACACGTTCCCTCCAGCTCAATTGGCTGTTGAGATGAAGATTCAATCAATTCGTGGAACCGTGTCGCTCATCCCGCGAACCCGCCATGCCCTCCCACAACCTCTTGGTCCCAGGCTACATTCTAACAAGAAGCAAGCGCAACGGCGATGCCAATTTGTCGCTGTCAGCCCCGTTCCTTGATCGATGACGCGGTCATTGGGCAAAAATCCGTATCTCGAAAGGGGTGGTGGTCCGATTTCGGAATACGGACGTGCGAACCAGTCCGACGAAATCCGAAGGTGGACTCGATGAGAAGAGAATCCAGAATCGAGCGAATAGGCGAATCTGGCTCAAACTCCGGGGCTGGCTACTTGCTTTGAGAGGTTGCGGGCAAAGTCCCGCAATGTTGAGGCGGCTTTGCGGCGTATCAGGGGTTGACCCAATTCGCCTAGTTTGCCCATGAATGCGACGTCGGTGGCGATGGATACCCCGGTCTGCTCCTGGGACTGTTGCTCCAACCGCATTATCAGGTCTGCCCGGAGGGACCCTCCCAACTGGCGGTCCGCCGCCTCGACGCGGAACTTGGCCTCGCCTTTTGCCCGGTCCTGTTCCTGAAGCTGGATCAAGCCGGAGAAGGTGAGCCGCATGGGACCAACGCGCACCTGCATTCTGGCCTGGTAGCGGCCTTCATCTTCTGGGGTGACTTCCTCGACACCGGGCACCAGGGCCGCGGCTCCGGGGATGTCCATCAGCAACTCCCAGGTCTGGTCCCAGCCCGCGGGTACGACACATTGGTTTTCGAGCTTCAATCAGGGTTCTCCGGAGATACTTATCCTGCTGACGCCAACGCCTGGGTTATTGCCCGCCGCGTGAACACCGCCGCCATGTCGGTCTTGTATTCGGGCGAACCCCGGAAGTCCTCCAGGGGGTCGACCGCATCCTTGACAGCCTCGGCGCAGGCGCGGATGTTGTCCTCGTTGAGATGCTGACCCCGCAGTAGGTCTTCCGCGTCCAGGGCGCGAATCGGCGTCACTCCCACGGAACCGAGGACTATGCGCGCCTCCAGGCAGATGTTGTCCTCCCCGGCTTGGACCATCGCGGCCACGGAGACCGTGGCGTAATCGTCGGCGGTCCTAGGAAGGAATTTCAGGTAGCTGGTCCCGGAACCGGGCGGGGCGGGGGGAATCAACACGCTGGTAAGGACTTCCCCTTGCTGGACGTCGGTGTCGTAGTAGTCGAGGAAGAACTCCTCAACGGGCACGGTCCGGTCTCCGCCGGCTGAGGTCAGGACGATGGATGCGTTAAGAGCGATGAGTGAGGGCGGAGGGTCCTGGTTCGGGTCGCCATGCACCAGGCCGCCGCCGATGGTGCCCATGTTGCGAATTCTAGGTGTGGCGACACGGCGGAACGTCTCGGCCACCAGGGGCACGGTTTCGGCAATTAACGGGTCTGTCTCGATACGCCGCTGAGTGCATAGGGCGCCCACCCGCACAACACCCGCGTCTCCGTGTCGTTCGTGGATGATGGAGTCCAGCCCTGGAACCTTTCGCAGCCCGATCACGTGGGCGGGCTGTGCGAACCGGTGCTTCATCTGGATGACGAGAGCGGTGCCGCCCGCCATCACCCGGGCGTCTTCGCCGTACCGATCCAATAGTTCGAAGGTCTGATCCAGGCTGACGGGACTGTGATATTCGAAGTCTATCACCGGCCCCGCTCCTGAACGGTCCGGGCCGCGTTGATCACCGATTCGAGAATCCCGTAGTAGCCGGTGCAGCGGCAGAGGTTGCCCATCATCCACTCGCGGATCTCGTCCTCGGTTGGAGACGGGTTGATGTCCAGCAGCGATTTGGCGGCGATGACCTGGCCGGGGGTGCATATCCCGCATTGGAAGCCGCCGTGGTCGATGAACGCCTGTTGCACGGGGTGGAGCTGGCCGCCCTCGGCGATCCCCTCGATGGTGGTTATCTCCACGCCGTCCGCCGCCACGGCAAGGGTGATGCAAGAGGCTATCATCTGGCCGTCCAGGAGCACCGCGCACGCGCCGCAGACACCGACGCTGCAACCCTCTTTGGTGCCGGTTAGGCCGAGGTCATAGCGGAGAAAGTCCACCAACAGCCGCCGCGCCGGTATTCGGCGCTCGTAGTCCGTGCCATTGATCTTCAGACTGATATCCTGGTCCATATCGGAGGTAGCACCTGACGCGCAAAATATGAGGGGGAGGAAATCGATCCCAATGTTATACTACGCCGTACTCGGTGACAAGCGCACGGTGACAAGCGCGCCGAGCCTTAAAACTTTGGGAGGTCAGCCATGCCAGACCAGAACGGCAGTCATCCAGCCCAACACACCGGCAACACAATTTTGATGGTTATGATGGACATAGACCCGGAGGACGAGGAGGAATTCCACCGCTGGTACAACCAGCAGCACATTCCCGAACGGCTGGAAATTCCCGGCTACGTCAGCGCCCGGCGGTTCAAGCTGGAGGACGGCAGCGACGGGATGCTGAAGTACTTGTGCATCTGGGAAATGGAAGACGTCAGCGCCATGGAACACGACATGTACAAAGCTCAAAGCGCGGACCCCACCGCGCTATACGAGCGGGTGACTAAGACGGTTAAAGCCAGGTCCCGGGCCGTCTACCGGCAGATATTCCCCGAATCCGGGGCCTACGAAGATAAGTCGGGATTCCACCCCCGCCATCAGGAGATCTCCGCGTAAGCCGAGGTGACGCGCCATGGCAACAATGACCGACGTTCTGGCCAAGTTGTTGGACCGGACTCGCGCCGGTAAGGTGCCCTGGAAACCCACGAACCACGACGACACTTTCGTGGCTATGGTGGGCCAGGTTTCCGTCGTGATCGACATGGACTGGAGGGGCATCGGCTCGGACATGCCGACGCTCCGGATCCTCGACTCCAACGGGCGGCTCGTTGATTGGATCAATGTCGACACAGGAGATGGGTCGGTCCACAAGCGGGACCTGGACGAGCTGTACCAAATGGCCAGCCGGGACGCGCTGGTTACCGGCACCGAATTGGACGACCTGCTGGCCGCCCTCGATTTGGAGCAGGACTGAAGCGGACTGGGTTTAGCCTACCGGGCGCGAGTCCAGCCCAACAGCCCGGTTATATCCGTAACCTTGTCCAGTTCCCACAGGTGAGCCAAAAGGCCGTTGGTCCGGTTGTCTGGCAGCACCCCCTGTGCCAGGCTGCGGAACTTGTCTTCTAGCTCGCTGTCCGACAGGGGGTTCTTGTAGTGGCCCTTGTGGTAGGCCACTCTTGACCCATATCTCTGTCCGGAATGGGTGACCACCTCCAGATCGCAGAGCATCGCTTCCGGCGCGCGCTGGTTGGCCTCCCCGGACACCTCCACGTTGACCCTGCCCACCAGGTCGAGTAATTGTGGGTCGCGCAGGTATGCATCGTCGAAATGGGTCTGGTCTACCTTTCCGTATTTCAGGGCAACCGCCGCCGTGTACGGCATGGAGTGGTCGGCGGTCTCCCGGTTGGCCGGACGCCACTTCTCCGGGTCCCCGGCCATGATGTTGACCGCCGTTTGCAGGGTTTTGACCGTTACCGACGCGATGTCCCCGGGGTCGGCCAACTGGTCCCGCACTTCCAACGCCGCCTGGACTACGGTCTGGGAGTATTGGCCCAGGGGGAACCGTTTGATGCTGCATTCCGTGATCTTGAAGGGCTCCCCGTCACCCCCGAGAACAGGTATCTCAAAGGGTTGGCGGGTAACGGCTTTGAAGTAACCGCCATCTCCCTCGAAAATAGGCGACGGACCGGTGAGGCCTTTCTGGGCCAGCATTGCCGCAAACACCGCGTTGCGGCTTGCGTTGGCGTAGGCGCATCCCTTCCACATGGAGACGTCGCCAATTCTGGTCTGGTAGAGGGCCAGGTTGGGCGCGATGCCCAGGTTTAAGGCCTGGACCATCTGTTCCCTGGTGAGGCCCAGCGCATGGGAAACGCCGAGAGTGCTGGCGATGCAGCCTACGGTCACGTGGTCGAACCCGCTGGGTTTGATGTCCACCGTGTCGCAGATGCGGCAGAAGGTTTCGTAGGCCAGCACGGTGGACGTAATCAACCCCTTGCCTCCCGAGCCTCCCACCTCAGCCCCGGTGATGGTGGCCGCGATGCTATCGCTGGGATGTCCCGACTCCCTGCTGGTGTACCCATCATTGAAGTCCAGGTAGCGGACCATGACTCCATTGGCGAAGGTGGCAAGGTCCGGGCTGGTGGTCTGCCCACTGACCAGCACGGTGGCGGGCTGGTTGCTGGTGACCGTGTCGGCGATTTCTCTGGCTATCCTGGCCGGCTCGCTGGAGTAACCGCCCAAAGCGCAGCCCAGGGTGTCGATGATCATCCGCTTGGCCTGATGGACGATCTCGTCCGAAAGGTCTTCGTATCTCAGGGAAGAGGCGTAGTCGCTTAGCTGTTCCGCAATAGTAGGCAAAAGACAACCTCGACGCGAATGGCGATTCCGCGTGGCTTCCAAATTGTTTCCAGATGGCTTCCCGGCCCTACTCGAAGTGGGGCATTACCTCTTTGGCGAATAACTCCATGCAGCGCATCAGCATTGAATGGCCCATGCTGCCGAACGAGAAATTGCAGCCAAAGTATTCAACTCCCTCCGCCTGCAACGCCCTGATCTGCGCCACGCATTGTTCCGGGGTGCCAATGACCGCCCGGTGGTCGTAAAGGTATTCGTAGGCCGGGGGAGCGTCGGTGCGCGAGGCCCGGAAGGAATCTAGGCTTTGGTAGACCTCGCTACCCACCTCAAAGGTGCGCCGCCATTGGATCATGTCCTGGGTCCAGGCCATCCCCGGCCTGGCGCCTTCACGGGCCTCCTCTTCCGTTTCGGCTACGTAACAGTATCGGAAGAAGGGAATCTCAGCGATCGGCACGTTGAAACCAGCGGCTTTGGAAAGGTCCGCGTACCGGCGGCATAGGTCGAGTGCGTCCGCGGTATCCAGGACGACACCCACCATCATTGGGTGCCCCGTCGAGGCGGCGAACTCCAGGGTCTCCAACGTCCGGGTAGAGGCCAGGTAGACCGGTGGATGGGGTTGCTGGACCGGCGGCGGGGTGAGGTTGGCCCTGTTCACCCGGTAATACGTTCCCTCGTGGGAAAAGTCTGGGGTGGTCCAGAGCCCAGTCATAACCGCAAGGCTTTCCTGAAACCGCCCTTGGCTCTCATCGCGGTCAACGTTGAACCCGGCGTACTCATAGCCCGCTGTTCCCCGTCCCAGGCCCACATCAAGGCGTCCGCCGCTAATGGCGTCCACCGTGGCGGTATCCTCCGCGAGGCGAATGGGGTTCTGCAAGGGCGGGACCAGGACGGCGGTGCCCAACCGGATGGAGCTGGTCATCGCGGCGAGGTGGCCCGCCAGGACTAGCGAGGAAGACCCGAGTCCGTACCGGGAGAAATGGTGCTCCGCAAGCCATGCGCTGTGGTACCCAAGCTCTTCTCCCCGGACGACTTCCTCGGTGGTTTCGTGGAACACCTGGCCAGGGTCGGACCCTTCCGGCCATGGGATGTGGGTAAAGAGGGCGAATTTCATTGGCGATACTCCCCGAGTCATTGCCCGGCGAAGGGCGTTGTGAGCCCGTGTTAGGACTCGAAACTCCGAGCCATTATTCCATAGAAATCCGGCCTCAACCAGTGGACCATCAGCCTCCGGTGCTATAATCCAGGCGCGAACGAAGGCCACAAAGCCGGTCTGTTTCCTTACCCCTCCGAGGAGTACCCCTTGTCAGCACACTTGCTCTACGGCGATAGCTACCTAGTGCCCAGGGCGTTGGCCCGGTTGGAAGAAGCCGAGGAGACCGGAGACCTTTTCGAGTCCAACCGGCACCGTCTTCAGGGAGGCCAGATCGAGCTGGCCGAGTTGACTAACGTTTGCTTCGCGCTTCCATTCATGGATGGGAAACGGTTGGTGCTGGTGGAAGGGTTGCTGGACACCTTTGAGGGCCGACGGACAGGCAGGGGAAGGCAGCGCGGAGGCGGCTCGGCCTCGGCCTCATTGGGGGGCTGGGAAGGTCTGTCCGCATCGATACCCGAGATGCCGGAGACCACCGTGCTGGTGTTCACCGACGGCAACCTCGCGAACGGCAATACCCTACTGAAGGCGCTGACCCCGGTGGCCCAGGCGCAGCCCTTACCCACGCCCAACGGCGAAAGGCTGGCGCGGTGGGTGAAGTCTTCCGTGGAGGAAAAGGGCGGAAATATCAGTCCCACGGCTATCCGGAGCTTGACCGACATGGTGGGGCAGGACCTGTGGGCCATGGACCGGGAGATCGAGAAGCTATGCCTTTACACCGGGAGCCAGCGCATCGAAGAACAGCACGTAACCGAGATGGTCCACCAGGCCAGAGAGGCAAGCATCTTTACCGCCGTGGACGCGATGATCGACGGGCGTCAACGGGTGGCGTTGGAACTGCTGCAACAACTTAGGCAAGATGGGCGAGACGCCTCGTATGTGGTGGCGATGGTGGAGAGGCAACTACGGCTTCTGGCCCTCGCCCGAAACGCGATGGATGAAGGCGTCCGGCAAAACGACCTCGGACGCAGGATCGGCGTGACCAACGACTTCGTGCTGAGGAAGACCGTCGACCAGGCCCGGCGTCATTCTTTCGCCGATATCTCGTACAGGTACGAGCGGCTGTTGGAAGCCGACCTGGCAATTAAGACCGGGCGCATGGAGCCGGACCTCGCCTTGGAGCTGCTTGCCGCGGACCAGTCCGGTAGCTGAGGATCTGACAGCGCCGGTACTAGCAGGTTTCCGGCAGCACCGGGTTGTAGCAGGCGGCGAAGTGGTTTGGCTGCATTTCTTCCAGCGGCGGACGGGGTTCCTGCCGGCAACGGTTAATGGCTTTGTTGCAGCGGGGCAGAAACGGGCATTCCTCCGGCAGCTTGGTCATGTCGGGAGGTGTGCCCCGCAGCGGCTCCAGCCTGGAATCTGGCCGGTCCAGCCGGGGGAGGGTCCTCAAGAGTGAGGAGGTGTAGGGGTGCTGGGGTTCCTTGAACAACGGTATCACTTCGCTGGACTCCACCATGGTCCCGGCATATATGACTCCCACCTTGTTGGCCATGCTGGCCACCACTCCCATGTCATGGGTGATGAGCAGGATGGACGAGCCCTGCTCCCTGGAAAGGGAGCGGATTCGCTCCAGGATCTGGGCTTGCAACGTTACGTCCAGTCCTGAAGTGGGCTCGTCGGCTATCAAAAGGCGTGGCTTCAACACCAGGGCGATGGCCAGCATAATACGTTGGCACATCCCGCCACTGAGGCTGAAGGGGTACTGGCCCATGATGCGTTTGGGTTCCGGCATGCCCATCTCGCCCAGCATGTCCAGGGCCATTTGGTTGGCGACGCGGGGCGACACGTCGGTATGGGCCATGATGACCTCTTCAACCTGGGGGCCCACCAGTTGCACGGGGTTGAGGGCTGCTTGGGCATCCTGGAAAACCATTGATATTTCGTTGCCGCGAATGTGGCGCATCTCTTCCGGGCTCGCCCTCAGGAGGTCATGACCATCGAAGTAGATGCTACCTTCCGGGACGGAGGCCGAGATGGGCAGCAACCCCATGATCGCCAGGGCAACGGTGCTTTTCCCCGCTCCGCTCTCCCCGACCAGGCAGAAAATCTGCCCCTGGTCCTGGGCGAAGCTGACACCATTAAGGGCTTTCACCTGACCTGTGGAGGTGCCAAATCGGACGTACAGGTTCTCAACCCTTAACGTCTCGGCCATTATTGCCTCTCCCGGCCGCCGAAGGCGAGGCTCCTTCGGCATCGACTCGGATATTGGTTGCGCGGACCGCCGTATGAACTGGAGCTAAGCCGGCTCACGCGCCGCCTCCTACCGCTGGGGTAGAGCTTCGCAACTGTTCGGCATGGAACCTTCCCGACGTCAGTTCCCCGATCAAGTCATCCAGGCTGGAGATATCCCGGTCGAACCTGGTGGCTGCTGTGCCCATCTGCTCCGCCCTGTGGGCGTCGCTGCCTCCCGTCATGGGAATGCCGAGTATTTGACATAAGTCCTGCGAGAAACTGTTTTGAACGTCGGTCCCCCTGCCATTGATACCTTCGATGGCGGCGCAACACTGAAAGAATGGGTCCTGGCTTGCGCGTTCGAGCATCTCCGCCCGAATGACGGGGTCGCGCCCCGGATCTTCGAGAAACCTGCGCCGGTAGGGATGCGCCGCGATGGCGACACCCTGGCGGCGGCCAATCTCTTTCCAAAGAAAATCGGGTTTATGCAGGCCGAATATATACCTCTCCAGCCCGAAGACGATCACGTGGCCCATGTCCGTGTTGATCTCGGAGCCTGGCAGCAGCAGAAATTGGTGCTTGCGGGATAGGTCTCGCACTCGGTCCATTGGCCAGAAAAAATCATGGTCGGTAAGGCACATCCCGTCCAGTCCGAGACCCTTGGCCCGTTCTATAAGGTCATCGATTCCAACGAAGCTGTCATCAGAGCTGGGGTAGGTATGGGTGTGCAGGTCAATCAGCAAAGGCCTGGTACCAAAGACGTGGATTCTGCTCTAAAACGGGGCGTTGGGCTCCGGGCCATCCGAATTTCACCTGCCTGCCGAGTCAATCAGCGCGATTGAGGAACGGAATGGGAGGGCTGGGCACCCATGATACGCCATGATAACAAAGTCCTAGCCCGCACGGAAAGGGGGCAGGTCTGGGCGTAACAGTTCAGACTTGATGTGTCCTTCCTACTCCAAGCTCGTCATTCCGGGCTTGACCCGGAATCCAGAAACCTTTGCAACCAGCAACCTTCACTATCATTGGCATTTCTGGATTCCCGCCTGCGCGGGAATGACGGATTGCGGGGGCGGGACATGATAAGAGGATTACTACAGAGATGGCCGATGTGAGATTCAGCCAATCCGCCTCATCGAGTCTGAACAGTCACGTCTGGGCGAGCGTCTACCTCATCTTTTCCCAGAAGCGGAGGGGAGAATAGCCCGCTAACGCGGGATTACCAACCCTTCTTCCTCCAGGGCCTCCATGATTTGGGCGGCGCGCTGTTCGCCTACCTTGAACCTGCGCGACATGTAAGAGGAGGACACGTGGGGGTTGCGGAGGGCAACGTCCCGCGCCTGCTCCAACATCCGCTCGTCCACGTCTTCGTCGTCGTCCTCGTCCTCCTGGGCTTCTTCCATGGGAATCTCAGGTAGGGGCGGCCCTTCCTGCTCGCGCCAGAACTTGACCATTTCGTCGATCTCGTCGTCGTAGACCAGCGTTCCCTGCACGCGGCGGGGCTTGGGCGAATCGGAATTCAACAGGAGCCCGTCGCCCTTTCCCAGCAGCTTTTCCGCGCCGACCATGTCCAGGATGACCCGAGAGTCAACTTGAGAGGCGACGGCGAAGGCGACACGAGCCGGGATATTGGCCTTGAGCAGCCCGGTCACTACCTGGACGGAAGGGCGCTGAGTAGCGAGTACCAGGTGGATGCCAGCGGCCCTGCCTAGCTGGGCCAACCTCACCAGGCTTTGCTCCACCTCGAACCCACCTGCGATCATCAGATCGGCTAATTCGTCCACGATAACCACCAGATAGGGCATGGGTTCCGCGGCCTTGTCGTTGTAACCTGCGATATTGCGCGTCCCGGCCTCTTCCATCTGCTTGTAACGCCTGTACATCTCCCTCAGCACGGCGCGCAGGGCGGGGTTCACCTCATCGACATCGACGATGACCGGAGCCATCAGATGAGGAATCTTGTTGAAGGGCGTCAATTCGACCCGCTTTGGGTCCACCATCAGCATCCTTAGCTGGTCCGGCGGCTTGGTCAGAAGCAACGAGGCCACGATGGAGTTGATGCAAACGCTCTTCCCGCTGCCGGTAGCTCCGGCGATGAGCAGGTGCGGCAGGGCCGCCAGGTCCATCGCCACGGAAACGCCGCCGGTGTCCTGGCCAACGGCAACGGGCAATGCCCCTTTGTCCGTAATCTTGGTAAAGGCCGGGCTTTCTATTACCTCGCGCAGGTGTACCTTGCTTTGGGAAGGGGCCGGTACTTCCAACCCCACCAGAGCTTCGCCGGGCACCGGGGCTTCGATTCTGAGATAAGGGGTCTTTAGGGCCAGGGCAAGGTCCTTTTCCCGCGATAAGATGCTCTGGACCTTAACGCGGTTATCGGGCCTGGACTTGGCAGCCTCTTCCTTGCCGGATTCACCCCTTCGGCCCACCCATCCGGGGACCAGTCCGAATTGGACTACCCTGGGGCCGGACTTAATGTCCTTTACCTCCACGAATACTCCGTGTTCCGCCAGGGAAGCCTCTACATGGCGGGCCATCTGCTCCAGGGGCCCCTTTGCCTGATCGTGGACCACGGGGGGCGATAGACAGTCGATTGAGGGAAGCGCCCATTTGGACTTCGCCGCCTTGACCGGCCTGATTTCGGGCTTCTCAGCCTCCTCCACCGGCTCGTCCTCGGAGGTGTCGGCGGGGACTGTTTCCACCTCCACCTCCGCCTCCGCTTGAGCCCAAAAGGCTGAAACGGCTTTGTCGGGATCTATGGCGGCTGAGCGGTCTTCCTTGCCAGCGGCGTTGACGGACCTGTTGACTGACTTTCGCCACGGCATTCCAGATGCCAGTACAGTGGCCAGGCGCCAGGCATGGGCGCACCCTTTGCCGGTATACCGCAACGAACTCCACAAAAATGAGCCGGTATAGGACACGCCTTTGTGCGCATACTCTGCAGTCGACCGCAGACCGGTGCCCAGGTGGATGAGGAATCTCAGATAGGCCGAGCCGACTATCCGAGGATAGAGAAGCGGTGGGAGCAGGATGCAGGGTATTCCCAGCTTAACTACGGCAACGGCCAACGGTTGCCCGACAACTACCTTGCCCCATTCTCCGCCCAGGCTGGCGTAAAACAACGTGCCTTCTCTGGCGTGGAATAGAGAGAGAACCCCTACGGAAATGGCCGCCAGCGCGGCTGCGCCGACCCAGACCCGCCAGTGAATCAAGACGGTGCGGGGCCGGTACCGGAAGCAGACCACTACGGCGATTAGCCAGAGGGAGACCGGGATTAGCCCGAAGCCCAGGGATTCAACCGCGTAGGACCTAGCGACGGGAGTGAAGCCGAAGAAATAACCTAGCCCCAGAAAAAGGGCGACTATAACCAAACCATCAAGGGCGGCAGGCAGTCTTGAGAGCAGGACCGTCTTGATCGAAGGTGTTGCTTTGTTCTTTCTGCGAGTCGCTTGCCGGGCCATTGGGCCCCCCGTTGCCGGAGGCCAAACAAACGATGGCCGCCGGAGAGTATTACCTCACACCTCCAACACCACGGGAATTATTATAGGACGCCGCCGAGTTTCCACGAATATGAATTCGCGGGCAGTTTCACGCACTTTTGCCCTTAGCTTGTCGGGCTGGCCGTTCAGGTCGCGCTCTCCGTTCAGTGATTCGGAGACCTTTACCGCCAGGTCTTCAAACAGCGGCTTGGTCTCGGAGGCCTCCATGAACCCGGTGGCCACGGTTTTTAGGTCTCCCACAGGTTGACCGCTCTCCCGGTCGGTGGACAGCACGACGACTACCACACCGTCCTTTGCAAGGTCCTTCCTCTGGCTTAGCACCTGGCTGCGGTGGTCACGGGTACTGGGTCCATCGATGTAGATTGGCCCGGCGGAGACTTTCTCGGCCACCTCGCCGCCGAACTCGGAAAGCTCCAACACGTCGCCGTCTTCCAGCACGAAGATTCCTGATTCCGCCACGCCCAGGTCCCAAGCCAACTGAGCATGGGCCATCAAGTGACGGTACTCCCCGTGGACCGGCACGAAGTAACGTGGCCGGACCAGGTTGAGCACCATCTTCAACTCTTCCTGGCTGGCGTGACCGTGAACGTGGACCGTGGTTATCCGGTCATAGAGCACGGTGGCTTCTTGGCGCAGCAGGTTGTCTATGGTGCGGCTGACGGGCAATTCATTGCCGGGGATCGGTGTGGCCGAGATGATTACGGTATCGCCGGGCATCACCCTGACGTCACGGTGGTCTTTGTTCGCGATTCGGACCAGGGCCGAAGTTGGTTCACCCTGGCTGCCCGTGGTGAGCAACACGACCTGTTCAGGGGGTAGACGGCGAATCTCGGCCAGGGAAAGGAGGATGCCGGGAGGCAGGGTCAGGTAGCCCATTTCAGAGGCAACATGAACGTTGTCAACCATGCTGCGGCCCACGATACCGACCTTGCGGCCAGACCTGTCCGCCGCGTCGACCACCTGTTGCACCCGGGAGATGAGGGAAGCGAAGGTGGCAACCATCACCCTGCCCGGCGCGTCCCGGATCGCCCGGTCAAGCGCCTCTCCCACCAATCGTTCCGATGGAGTGTACCCGGGCATCTCGGCGTAGGTGGAGTCCGACAGCAGAAGAAGCACGCCTTCGTTGCCGTATGCGGCCAGTGATGCGAGGTCGAAGGTGCGTCCGTCAACCGGCGTGTGGTCGATCTTGAAGTCCCCGGTGTGGATTACCGTCCCCATGGGAGTCTTGATGGCGATTCCCATGGCGTCGGGGATGCTGTGACAGACCCGGAACCAATTGGCCACCAAGTTGCCGCCGAATTGATAGTCTACTCCGGGCTCGATCTCCTCGACCGTGGCCTCACGGGTAACGCGGCGCTCCTTGAGCTTGGCCGAGATGAAACCGTGGGCCAGTTTGGGGGCATATACCGGGACGTCTAGCCGCTGCAATATGAAGGGCAAAGCGCCAATGTGGTCTTCGTGACCGTGGGTAATCAGGATGGCCCGGACGTGGTCGGCGCGTTCGACGAGATATGTGACGTCGGGAATAATCAGGTCGACGCCCAACATGCCCTCTTCGGGGAACTGCACACCGCAGTCCACGACGATGATGTCCTCCCCGTATTCCAGGGCCATCATGTTCTTGCCGATCTCCCCCAGACCGCCCAGGGGAATGACTCGTAAAGGTGGATTCAACCTGACGAAACTCCTATCAGAAGAGGTTTAATTGTTGGGTGGGTGGCTCCTGGGGCTCATCTTGGGCTTCATTCCGGGGTTCTTCCACCGGGCCGGGGCCGTCGGCAACCGGGGCGCGGTAGGCTTGGTCCAAGACGTCTGGTATAGCCTTGAAGTCTTGAATGATCGAGGCGCGCAGCTCCTGGCGGCGAAGACCCGCCGCAGGGTGCATTACGGGATAGATGAGGCGGCCGTTTTTCTCGCGAGGTTTGCCCCGCGATCTGCTGATGCTCTCGCCGGGAAAGAACCTTCCCAGGGAGAACCGTCCCAGGGTGACGATCAGCCTGGGGTCTATGAGTTCGATTTGCCGGTCCAGATATTTGCCGCAGGCCGACATTTCCGCAGGTTGAGGGTCTCTGTTTTGCGGGGGGCGGCACTTGATCATGTTGGCGATGAAGACCTCCTCCCGCCGCATCCCTATCGAGGCCAACAGCCCGTCCAGGAATTGGCCCGCTGGACCCACGAAGGGCCTGCCCTGACGGTCTTCCTGAAACCCTGGGCCCTCTCCTATGAACATGATTTCCGCGTCTGGAGGACCCTCACCGGGAACGGCGTGGGTGCGGCCCATGCCAAGGGGGCAGTCGTTGCAGTTCCGGACCAGTCCAGCAATCTCTTCCAAGCTGTTCATCAAACACCCCTCCCTGTCCGGATTTTTGGTAAACCAGGGAAGTGGCGCCGCCGCGGTGGCCTTCTCACACGGTGGGCGTCCGCACGGCAACGAGTCCAATCCTGGATCTATGGAGACAACGTTGCACTATGTTGGGCCTAAGACTCTGCGCCGGAGAAATGGTCTTAGCAAATCATTTCCAACGGAACACAACAGATTATGCCACAAGGCAGGAGTTGGCGGTGGGTTGAAACGCGGAAACCGTGGGAACGCCCCGCTAGAGCCGCACGCGCGGGACAGGACCAGAGTTGGGGCCGAGCGGTTTTTAGCTATCTTCTTAGCTATCTTCGATGCCGTGAGTCTGTAGGTAGGTGACCGCATCCTTAACGGTGAGGATGTTCCCGGCTTCTTCGTCGGAAATTTCCACGGAGTTGTCATCGGAGGAGAACTCCTCTTCGATGGCCATGATCAATTCGACCAAGTCTAAAGAATCGGCGTTGAGGTTTTCGACGAAGGAAGCGCTTTCCGTGACTTCTTCCTCTTCAACCCCCAACTTGTCAACTACGATAACCTTTACGCGCTCATATACGCTGGCCAATGGGTCATCTCCCTTGGTGTGGGGTCAGGCGGATGCCAAGCGGGCAGATTCCATCTCTGCCATGACGGACCCGAGAACTCCATTGACGAACCTCGCGGAACTCTCGCTGCCGAATTCCTTGGCCAGGTCGACCGCCTCGTTTACCGCTGTTTTCGGGGGTGTTTCCGGACTGTGCAACAACTCAAAAATCGCGATTCTCAGAGCGTTGCGGTCCAGCGGAGATATCTGGGAAACCGGCCACGTAGGGGCGTACCTCTGGATCAGGTCGTCGAGGTCCGGACGATGGTCTGTCACGCCCTGCAGGATTTGCCGAGCGAATTCTAACACACGCGCCGGTAGCTGGTCTTCTTCAGCCAACCAGTCCAGGGACTCGTCCCGGGCGGCGTCTCCGAAGTCGGAGGCGAACAGACACTGGAGGGCCGCCACCCTTCCCCTGCGCCGCATGTCCGTGGATTTTACCCTGGGCATAGGCTACCCACCAATCCTAATGACTCCGGAGCTATGCCCCACTCCCAGCTTGCTTTTCTATGGAGGCCGGGTCGGACAGGGCCACGGCGTGGACGGCCCGGTCGATTCGCCGGATCAGCCCGGACAAAACGTTGGAGGGCCCCAACTCGACGAACTCGTTGATGCCGGAATCGACCATTCTTCGGACGGACTGCTTCCAGCGCACGCACTGGCACAGTCCCTTAATCAGTTCTTCTTTAACTTCCGCACCGCTCCGCAGAGTGGCGCAGTCGGAGTTTGCGATTATCGGTGTGGCGGGGTCGCTGAAATCGAGTGACGCCATTGCCTCCGCCAGTCCTTCCCTCGCCTGTTCCATCAACGACGAGTGGAACGCGCCGCTGACTGGGAGAGGAATGGCCCTCCGTGCGCCCCTTGCCGAGGCGAGGTCCATGGCCTGAGCCACGGCCATCCGGTCCCCGCTAATGACGATCTGTTCGTCGGAGTTGATGTTGGCCAACTCGACACCGGTCTCGGCGCAAATCTGTGTCAGGGCCAATTCTTCGAGACCGAGAATGGCGGCCATGCTGCCAGGCCGGTCGATGGAGGCCTGTTGCATGAGTCGGCCTCGCTCTCGAACCAGACAGACACCGTCAGAGAAACTAATCACCCCGGCGACGACCATCGAGGTATATTCGCCGAGGCTGTGACCAGCCAATGCCGAAGGTCTAGGGGCTTGGCGGCCGAGAAACTCTTCCCAGGCTTTCCAGCAGGCAATGCTAACGGTCATGATCGCTGGCTGGGAATTCAGAGTGTCTTGGAGATCGCTGGCGGGGCCCTGGAACATCAGCTTGGTCAGGGATGTACCCAGGCTCTCGTCCGCCTCTTTGAATATGTCCCGCGCCGCCGGCGAAGACTGGTAGAGCTCTTCCCCCATGCCGACAGTCTGGGAACCCTGCCCTGGAAATACGTAAGCCCATTTGGTAGGTGATTCAGATTCGGTGACTGCATTCATCTCTCGAGCCCAAACAAACATAAGATTTGTTTCTGTGAGGGCAGGTCAGCCATAATCAACCGGCTTGATCTATCGACAATGATGGCACCGTGGCAAGCCGGGACGACCGCGTCCCTTCCGGGGACGGTCCTCCTAAGACACGAGGCCTGGGCATTATCGGGCTATCCTCCGCTACCCCTCTACTCCAACCACTTGCATACCCCGGTAATAGCCACATTGAGGACAAGCCGTATGTGGCATTTTGGCGCTGCGGCAACGCGAGCAGAATGCCGGGTTGAGAGGCCGCAGCTTGTGTGACGCCAGCCGCCGCCGCTTGCGCGCTCTTGTTAGCTTCTTGTTCGGTACTGCACCCATAGTCGTTTCTTCTTGGACCGCCGGTCAATTGGCTCCGGCTGGCCCAATTCGTCCTTCTTTCTCTATCTAGGCCGATTTCACGGCCCGGTTATTCTTGCCTTGCGTCGATCAACCCAGCCAACGCTCCCCACCTGGGGTCAATGGGAGGGCTGTAGCAGCCGCAGGCGGACTGGTTAAGGTTGGCCCCACACTCCAAGCAGAGCCCCAGGCAATCAGCGCGGCACAAGGGCTTCATCGGTTGGTCGGAAATGGCGTATTGCCTGGTCACTTCGGTGAGGTCAAGGAGATGCTCTTCATCTATCCGCAGCTCCTCCTCTTCTTCCTCGGCAGAATCCACCCTGCGCCCGGTGTGGAGGTCAATTATCGGAATGAACTCCTCTTCGATGTGTAGCGTGGACGTACTTCGGAAATCATCCACACAACGGCTGCACGTCAGAGCCGTATCTATTTCCAAGCTGGCGTTCACCAGTACTCCCTGGTGAGTCCTCAGGACCCGGACGTCGCCCGATAGGCTCACGACGGCCGGCAAGTCTATCGCTGGTCCCTCTTCCACGCGGAAGCTGCGGGTTGCGCCCATGGGCTCCTTCAGCAACTGCGCGATGTTATATTGCATATTGTGGATTTACAACCAGGTAATAATCGTCGGTAATTATAAACGCGGGGAAGCTATCGATGTCAATAGCTTTAAATTCGAGAATCGTTATGTTTCCCCGTAGGCACGGGATGATTTTCGGCAAGGCTCGGGTCACTAGACCAGCCGGCGCTCAGGCAAATTGGAGTGAATAAACTCCACAATCTCGCCGGTGGACGTTCCGGGGCCGAACACTGCGGACACTCCCATTTCCGCCAGAGTCTGGCGGTCAGCCTCCGGGACGATGCCCCCCAGAATCACCAGCACGTCATCCAGGCCGTTTTCCCGCATAAGGTCCATGATTCCAGGCAGTATCTCCAGGTGGGCTCCGGAAAGGATGCTGATTCCCAGCACCTCCACGTCTTCCTGGATCGCCGCTTGAATTATCATTTGGGGAGTCTGGCGGATGCCGGTGTAGATAACCTCCATTCCGGCGTCCCGAAGCGCCCTTGCGATCACCTTGGCGCCCCGGTCGTGGCCGTCCAAGCCTGGCTTGGCCACCAACACCCGAACGGGGTTTAGACGCTGAGTCATACGTTAAGTCCCTGCCTTTCTATTCCTGAGAGCCGGTCCTGAGAGCCGGCCTTTTGGCGTCTGCCCGGATTTCGTGTCTACGGGTCAACGCTTTCCACCAACTCGGTGAGCACGCCGAACACCGACCTGGGGTGGATGAACGCTATGGAGCCTGAAAGCCCCTCTCGCGGTTTCTCGTCCACCAATTGGATTCCCCGGCCCGCCAAAATGGCAAGTTTCCCCTCGATGTCGTCCACGTTTAGGGCCAAGTGATGCAGCCCTTCCCCCCGGCGTTCGATGAATCGCCCTACCGCCGATTCCGGCGACAGGGGTTCCAGCAATTCCAACCGGGTCTCCCCCACCTGGATTAGGGTGGCCCTTACCCCCTGATCGGCGAGTTCTTCCACGTCGGCAGGGGGAGTCTGGAACACGTCCCCAAAGAATTTCAGGGCGGCGTTGATATCGTTTACCGCGATACCCACGTGGTCTATGTAATTCACCGTACAGACGTCTGCGTCGCTCATCTGTCAGTCCCTTAGATCGCGTACTGGGATAGGAGTTGCCGGGCTATGACCAGGCGTTGTATTTCTGATGTGCCCTCGTAGATCGTGGTAACTCGGGCATCCCGGAAGATACGTTCCACGCCAGCTTCCTGGAAATAGCCGATACCGCCGTGTATCTGGATCGCTTTGTTGGCTACGTCGACGCACATCTCAGAGGCGATCACCTTGGCCATCGAGGCTTCGGTGACGAAGGGGAGCCCGGCGTCCTTCAAGGTTGCAGCGTTCATCGTTGCGACCCGCGCCGCATAGATCTGGGTGGCCATTTCCGCCAGCATAAACTGGATGGCCTGGTGGTGGGCGATGGGTTTGCCGAAGGTTTCCCGCTGCTGCGCGTAACGGATGGCGACTTCCAACGCCGACTGGCCGATGCCCACACACTGGGCCGCGATGATTATGCGGCTAGAGTCGAGAATCTCCATGGCGTGGTTGAACCCTCGCCGATTTTCACCCAGCACGTTTTCCGCCCGTACCGGAGTGTCCTCGAGTACAACTTCGTCCGTCGTAGAGCCGCGCATACCCATCTTGCCGTGTAGCGGGTTGACCTTGAGTCCGGGGGAGTCCCGGTCAACCACGAACGCGCTGATTCCTTTGTACCCCAGGGAGCGGTCTTCGCTGGCGAACACGACAATGGACTCGGCCACAGATGCGTTGGTGATGAACGTCTTGCTACCGTTGAGGAAGAAGGTGCCGTCGCGTTCCGTGGCGGTGGTGCGCATTGCCGCCGCGTCGGAACCGCTGCCGGGTTCGGTCAACGCCCAGGCCGCGACCCCATCACCCCGCGCCAGAGGCGGGACAAGACGCGACTTCTGTTCTTCGTTGCCGAACTTGTAGATGGTGGTGGTCCCCAGAGAGAGGTGGGCGAGCATACTCACGCTGGCTGCCGCGTCCCCTCGGGCAACCTCTTCCGCGGCGATGGCGACCTTGCGGTAGCCTTCCAAGCCGCTGCCGCCGTACTTGGCGTCGATACCCAGGCCCATGAGTCCAATATTGGCCATGCCGCGCCAGTTCTCCCAGGAGAACTCGCCGCTTTCGTCCACCTTCCGGGCACGTGGGATCAGCTCACGGTCGGCGAATTGGCGGACCGTGTTTTTCAATAGTCGCTCTTCTTCGCTAAGTATTAGGTCGGCCACGATGTTCCTCCTCGATTGAAAAGGTCTGATAACGATCAGTTGATAACAGTCCGTATGTCAATGGCTAATCAGGGAGAGCACGGTCTCTAGCTTACACGGTCTTTAGCTTAATTGGGCTAGAACGCCGCCATCTCCTCTTGCTCGCCGAATATGTCCCTAAACACCTGGCAAATCTCGCCCAGGGTGGCGTAGGACTCGACGCATTCCAGGATAGCCGGCACGGTATTATCCGGGCCTCTCGCGGTTTCGGCCAGCTTGGAAAGAGAGGCTTCGACCATGGCGCTGTCCCGCTCGGAGCGCAGCTTCTCCAGGTTCCTGATCTGCTGCCGTTCGGCCTCGGCGTCGACGCGCAGCAGCCCCTCGATGGGCGGGGTCTCGGATACATACCGGTTTACACCCACTATCGTTCGGGACCCGGTCTCAACCTCGACTCTGTGCTGGTAGGCGGAGTTGCCGATTTCCCGCATCTGAAATCCTTGCTCGATGGCGGATACGGAGCCGCCCATCTGGTCGATCCGGTCAATGTAGTCGAAGGCCGCTTGTTCCAACTGGTTGGTCAGGCTCTCCACATAGTAGGAACCTCCCAGGGGGTCCACCACGTCGGCGGCGCCGCTTTCATAGGCCAGTATCTGCTGCGTCCGCAGGGATAGCTGCGCGGATTCCTCGGTTGGCAGGGCCAAGGCCTCGTCTCTGGAGTTTACGTGCAGGGACTGGGACCCGCCAAGCACCGCCGCAAGCGCCTGAATCGTGCAACGTATCACGTTATTGTCCGGTTGCTGAGCGGTAAGGCTGACGCCGGCGGTCTGGGTATGGAAACGGAGCATCATGGACCGAGGGTCCTTTGCTCCGAACCGTTCTTTCATTATTTTCGCCCACATGCGGCGCGCCGCCCGGAACTTGGCCACCTCTTCAAATAGGTTGTTTTGGGAGACGAAGAAGAAGGACAGCCGCGGCCCAAACTCGTCCACCTCCAGTCCTGCGTCGATCGCCGCCCGCACGTACGCGATGCCGTTGGCGAAGGTGAAGGCCAATTCTTGCACGGCGGTTGCTCCGGCCTCCCGCATGTGGTAGCCGCTGACACTGATGGTATTCCAGCGCGGAACGTTTTCGGCGCAGTACTTGAACACGTCCACCACCAAGCGCATAGAAGGGCGGGGCGGGTAGGCGTAGGTGCCCCTGGCGATGTACTCCTTCAGGATATCGTTTTGGATGGTGCCATTTAGCTGGCCGGGCTCCGCTCCCTGCTTCTTGGCCGTGGCGATGTAGAGGCACAGCAGAATGGAAGCCGTGGCATTGATGGTCATGGACGTGCTGACCTTATCCAGCGGGATGCCGTCGAACAGAGTCTCCATGTCATGCAGGCTGCAGATGGGGACGCCGACCTTGCCGGTCTCTCCCCTGGCCAGGGGGTGGTCGGAGTCGTATCCGATCTGGGTGGGGAGGTCGAAGGCGACTGAAAGGCCGGTTTGGCCCTGTTCCAACAGGTATTTGTACCGGCGGTTGGTTTCGGCGGCGGTGGCGTACCCGGAATATTGGCGCATGGTCCAGACCCGCCCGCGGTAGGTGTTTGGCTGCACTCCCCGCGTGTAGGGGTATTCGCCGGGGTAGCCCAGGTCGCGCAGAGCGTCATGACTCTGGCCTGCCAGGTTTTCGGCGTCATAGAGGGGGTCGATGGTTATCCCGCTGTCGGTAACAAACTCCTCCTGGCGTTCCGGAAAACGCAGCACCAAACGGGACAGGGTTTCCTTCCGCCATTGGTCCTTGCTTTCGCTGGGCATCATACCCCTCCGGGGTGTATTCGCGGATGCGGGTTTTCTGAGGCGGCAGGTGGCCGCCGGGAAGAAGATTACGGCAATTGTACTTCCTTGGTGGCAAATGCCTCAACCGGGGCCGCCGGCGGGGCGCAGGGTCTTTTAGTTGTCAGGAAATCCCCCTTAGTCTCCCTTTTGCGAAAGGGGGACTATCCATCACCGGGCCGAGGATTGGACATTTGAAAGACCCTGCCGACGGGGCAGCCGCAACCTGTCGTGGCGATTGCCCGTGTGGTAGAATTGACGGGTGGAACAGCCCCCAAATCAGCCGATACATTGGGACCAACACCGCGGCTCGATCAACCTCACCTTGATCCTGTCCGCCGCGGTCGTCGTCCTGGGGGGTTACCAGTTGACTCAAGGTGGTGACCCTCTACTGTTGCTGGTTGGACTGGCGGTCGCCGCATTCACCTGGCTCACTAACCCCCGCCAATACTGGATATATCCCGACGCGCTCGTTGTCGTGTATGGCCGTCCACGTGTCAGGACTATTCCGTTCACATTAGTGTCCCACGTGGACCTGTTAAGCTTGCCCATCGGAGACCGCCTGAGGGTCCAGCTAGTAACCGGGAAACGGGTCATGCTGCAAGCCCGGGATGTCGAGACCTTCCAGGACAGACTTGAAGGGGCTCTAAACTCCTACCGGGGCGGGTTTGACGAGGACTTCTACGCCGACGACCGGACTATTGACGAGGAACGGGGATAATCCGTCGCAACGCGGCCTAGTAGATTACTTGCCCTTCCACCAGCTTTTCTATTTCCGGTTCGGACAGTCCCAGCAACTCCCCGAACACGTAGCTGTTGTGCTCGCCTCTCAGGGGTTGGGCCGCCATCTCCCCTTCTAGCTCTCCATCAAACCGCCACGGCGCTCCGGGAAGCTCATAGCTCGTTCCATCGTGGTCCCTGAAGTCGCGGAAGAACCCTCTTGCCCGTAAATGCGGGTTATCCCATAGCTGGGTAACCGAAAGGGAGGGGGCTGCCGGGGTCCCGCGTCTCTGAAGGGCTTCGGCCAATTGCGCCGCGTCACGCTTGCATGTCGCCGCGCCCAGAAGCTCGTCCAGCGTTTCCCGATTCCGCCAACGGCTCAGGCTGGTCTCGAACCTGGCGTCTTCCAGCCACTCGGGGTGGCCCAGCGTCTCGCACAGGCCGCGCCATTGGCCGTCATTTTCCACCGCAATGCCTATCCACTGGTCGTCACCGACGCAGGGATAGTTGCCGTGGGGAGCTGCGCTGTCGTGGGTGTTTCCCTTGGGCTCCTGAACCCGGCCATTCATCCCGTATTCCAGCACCGCTTCCGGCAGCAGCATGGTGGTGGCTTCGGCCATGGACAGGTCGATGTACTGGCCGTCGCCGCGCTCCCAGCGGCGGTGCAGCGCCGCGTTGACCAGGAACACTTCCAGCATCCCAACCATGGGGTCGGTCCAGATGCCGCCTATTTCCGGTCCTCGACCCGGATAGCCTTGCAGGGCGCTCCAGCCGGTGAAGCATTGAACCAGGGTCCCGTAGGCCACCTGGTTGAAGTCGGGCCCCGTGTGGCCCAGCCCCGCCGAGGAGACCATGATGATGTCGGGGTTCTCCTGGGCCAATTCCTCGAACCCCAGCCCCAACCGTTCGATGACTCCCGGAGCAAAGTTCTCAATGACCACATCGCTCAAGGAGGCAATATGTTTGGCTAGGCTGACCGCTTCCGGATGAGAGAGGTTGAGTGTGATGCTCTTTTTGTTCTGATTTATCAGATGGCTGATCGTCCGCTCCCGGTATGGGTCGGGCCGTCGGCCGCTCTCCACGCGGATGACTTCCGCGCCCATCAGACCCAGGTAGCGGGTGCAGGTCGGCCCGGCAATCTGCCAGGTAAAGTCCGCAATCCGGACGTTACCTAAGGGAGCGTTAGTCATTGTCAGCCGCTTCCGGGGCAAGCTCCGGCTGGTACACAGGCCGTACCATTTCATAGGTGTCGGCGGTGAAGCAGTACATGTTCCCGGCGAGCCTTCCGGTGGGCTTTAACCTCTGGTGGTTGATCCGGTGGCCGTCGATGATGTCGTCCCGGATGTGCATCAGAACGATTTCGCCGATGACCAGCCCATGTTGGTGACCCTCTCTGCCCAGGGTAACTACCTGGTTCAAACGGCATTCCATGTTCACGGGAGATTCGGCGACGCGGGGGGCGCGCACGATTTCTGAAGGTATTGCGGTCAAGCCCGCGACCTGGAATTCGTCAACGTCAGCCGGGAACTCGGCGGCGGTGGAATTCATCGCATGGGCAATGTCGTCCACCACCACGTTGACTACGAACTCCCCGGTTTCCTCGATGTTGGCCAGGGTGTCTTTAGCCTTGCGCTCGGTGTGCCTGGATGAGGAAAAAACGATGGTTGGCGGGTCATAGGACACGGCGTTGAAGAAGGAGTATGGGGCCAGGTTGGCCACGCCGCCGGCTGACACTGTCGAGACGAAGGCTATGGGCCGGGGTACGACCACGCCCGTTAGCACCGCGTTGAACCGTTCGAAGGTTTTGGGATCTATTTTCACCTGCGGGACCTCCACTGGCTAGAGATTATTGACTATATGATTCCCTGAGACCTCAGAGTCACAACTTCATCGTCGCTCAAGCCGAGGCCCGATTCGCCGAACACATCCTGATTGTCTTTGCCCAGAGTCGGGGCGGGAGTCATTTCCAACCGCTTGCCTGACGCGAACTTGGCCGGGAATCCCGGATGACGAAGATTGCCCGTTTTCGGATGATCAACTTCGATGAAGAAGTCCCTTGCCTGCAATTGAGCTGAGGTAAATAGGTCCGCCGCTGTGTTCAACGGGAAAGATGGGATACGGCTGCCTTGGGCCATCCGGTAAACTTCTTCCTTGCTTCGTTCCTGGGTCCACGCCGTCAGCAGGGGTTCCAATTCCCCCCAATTTGCCAGCCTGCTGTCGGTGGTGGCGAAATTTTCGTTGCCGGCCCATTCGGGACTGTCCATCAATTCGACGAACCGCTCCCACTGGTCCTGTTGCCGTGGTGAAATGCCAACATATCCGTCCCGGCAGGGTAGAAGCACTAGAAGGGCCTGTCTCCTAGCCCCTTCACGCAACCGGCTCCGGGGAGGTCTGCCTAGGGAGAATTCGGCCAGAGTGGTCTGGGACAGAAGGGCCAACGCTTCCATGCCCGAAACGTCGACATGGCAGCCCTCCCCATGCAGCCTACGGCGGTTTAACGCCAGGACGGACGCCGACGCCCCGGCGAGCCCGGCCAGAAACTCGCCCTGATGGGCCGCCAATTGCAAAGGCGGCTGTTCCGCAGGTTCGTCCACCGGGCCGGGGTGTTCTCTGGAATGGCCGCTTAGGTCGGAAAGCAGAAGGTTGTTGGCGTTGAACTCGGCCCAGGGCCCGGTCTGGCCGAGTGGCGTGACCGAGGTCATTACAAGCCGTGGATTGCGGGCGTGGAAAGTTTGGAAGTCCAGGCCAATCCCGGGAAGATACGACGGATGATAGCTCTCTATCAGCAAGTCCGCCTGTTCGGCCAACCGGAGAAGCAGGGCCTTTCCGGTCGGCGACTCAACGTCTAGGGTGACGCCCAATTTGTTGGCGTTCAGGGCGAGGAACAGGCCGCTGGCTTCCTGGTCCGGGCCGCCGTCGGGGAATGGGCCCGCGCGGCGGGACGGGTCGCCGCTGCTGGGCTCCACCTTGACCACACGTGCGCCGAGGTCGGCAAAGAGCTTGGCGCAGAACGGTCCGCTGATGCCTTGACCAAGGTCAACCACATTTAGACCATCAAAGAGGTCGAGCGCCATAGGCGGAGTCTCCCTTGGAGTCCCGGCATTATATACGGCGGGCACGAGCCGTCTCCGGTAGGTAGTTATATACCCGCTGCGCTCCAGCCGCAACTTTGAAGCGCGTCCCGGCGGGGCTGTTCATTTCGGCGGGGCAAACGCATTTTAGGCCGTCCTACTGTGCCGCGGTACCTGCTTGTGTCTGGAGTTCGCGTACTTCCACGGCGGTAGCCGGAAATGTCGGACCCGGCATGGATTCCCGCGAAAGCGGGAATGACGGGGCGGCGGGAATCCAGAAATGCCGATGATATGGACAGTTGCTGGTTGCAAGGGTTACTGGATTCCGGGTCAAGCACGGAAAGACGGGCTGGGAGTAGGAAGGACACATCAGGTCTGAACAGTTACCGTTCGAATTTCCCTTTGACATTCCAATAGGCCGCTGATATGGTTTATGCTGCTTTCGGACAGGGGGTTGGCCGTTGGCTCCTCCCGTTCCCGGAAGACGAAAATCACCCGGACTCTCCTGACGGAGGAGCGCGAACCAATGAACTGGGCTGAAACCATAGTCCAGGCGCTTAAGGACTGGGACACTTCCCTGATTGCTTATGTGCCAGACATCTCCATCCACCGGGTAACCAGTCTGATCGAGGAAGACCCCTTCTTTCACCTGGTCTCGGCCTCTCGGGAAGAGGAGGCTATTGGTATCGCTGTCGGGGGTTACGCGGTTGGGCGAAACGCCGCTGTATTTATGCAGTCCAGCGGTTTCGGCAACTCCGTCAACGCTCTTGCCAGCCTGTGCATCCCCGCACGGACGCCTATTCCCCTTTTTATCAACCTGAGAGGCGGTCCCGGCGAATTCAACATCGCCCAGGTGGCGATGGGACGCACCACGCGGCCGATTTTGGACCTTCTAGGACTGGTCCACTTCACCCTGGAGGACGAATACAAGATGGACAGGGTGGTGGACGGGGCGCTGAAGCTATGCCATGCCAACCGGCAACCCGTTGCGGTTTGCCTCACTCAGCTATTGCACGGGGGTAAGCTTGCTTAGGTTCGACGCGACCAAGCTGATAGTGTCCCTTGCGGGCGACAGGGCGATAGTCTCCAACCTTGGCCCTACCACCGATGAGCTATGGCACGTGGGCCACCGGGACAAGAATTTCTACACTTACGGCAGCATGGGTCTCTGCTCTTCCATTGCGTTGGGCATGGCAGTGTCCACCGACGAGCAGGTCATTTCACTGGACGGTGATGGGTCTCTCCTGATGAACCTGGGCACGATTGCGACAATCGGGAGAGAACAGCCGCAGAACCTGATAGTAGTCGTCTGGGACAACGAGGAGTGGGGGCAGACGGGTCACCAGCCCAGCCACACAGCCAAAGGGACCGACTTGGCCCAGGTGGCGGAGAGTTGCAACATACCCCGGACCGCGACGGTTTCCGACCTGGAAGAGCTGGGAACGGTTTTCCAGACCGCGTTGGAGGAACCGGGGCCCTGGTTTATTGTGGCGAAGATCGAAGAGGCCGGTTACATGCCGGTGGCGCCCATCGAGCCGGAGCTGACCATCTACAGGATGCGCGACGCGTTTTTGGATTAACCCCGGTCCAGTCCCAAACGACGAAGTCCCGGTCAGCGGATTATCGCCGACCGGGACTTTATCTTTCCGGCCATTGGCGGGAGGGCTGCCCCCGCCTCAGTTGGGACTGGTTAGCTCTTCAGGTATTGGTTGAACCACGCAAGCGTGCGGTCAAGGGCGTCATTTGCCGCGGCTTCGTTGTAGCTGTCGCGCTCGTCGCAGTTGAACCCGTGACCGGCGCCGTCATACATTTTGAAGTCGTGGGTTACCCCGGCCGCTTGCAGGGCGGCCTCTATTTGGGCCACGTCATCGGGTGACGGGTTGGCATCGTCCGCGCCGAAGTTGCCCATCACGGGAATCGAGATCCGGTTGGTGAGGTCCACGGGAGCGGGGCCGTCCCCAAATGGGACCAATATGCGACCGCCGTAGTACACGGAAGCCGCGCTGAGCCCCGCGCAACTGGTGGCGGCTAGATAGGTAATGCGCCCGCCGACGCAGTAGCCGACGATCCCGATTTTCTGGCCGTTGGTCCGCCGGAACTGGTCCGACTGGCTGTACTTTATGACCTCGTTGATGTCCTCGACCAATTCTTCATCGTTCAAGTTGCCCATGAGCCGCTGTACGGCAGGCATCTCGTTATATCCCAATTTGGGGTTGAATTCCTCGCGGTGGTACAGCGCCGGGGCGAATGCAACGTAACCCTCTTGGGCGAAGCGATCGCAGACTTTCTCCATGTGGCGGGTGACCCCGAAGGCCTCTTGCACCACAACGATCCCAGGGAATGAATTGCCGGCTGACGGCAGGGGATGGCTCACGTAGCAGGGCATATCCTGCCCTTGATAGCCGTGCAAGTCGTCTTGCTCGCGTTCTCCAGCGAATCGCAGGTTCTCCCAGAATGAAGGCATCTCGTGACCTCCTAATCGCAGTTTAGCTCGATACCGGTTTTGCCGAGGATCTACGACTCAACTTTACGGCCCAATTAAATGGCCGCGGCGTCTGCTCTTTGCCGTAGGCGGCGCAGCGCAGATTGTAGCAGAGGGATGGGCTGCGCACAAGCAAAACCGCAAGGTTCCAACTATGAGCCGTATTCCCCGAATAGGAAGCGGGGCGGAGTTGGCCATAGCTGCGCCCAGCTCTTTGCTCCATTCGCAAAAAGGAGCGGCGCCCCGTCGAGAGCGCCGCTCGAGGACCAACTCTATTTGCCCTCGTGGGACGTGTTAGCCTTTCCGTTGTTCTTCGATCTGGTCCACCAGTTGCCTGATTTCGTGGAGCGCGTTGCCCACCTCAACAGGCGCCTGCTTCTCGAATACCATCTCTTCGCTGTCGGATAGGCCGCTCACATCGAGATGGAGTTCAACCATGATGTCCCCGGCCTGGTCCTGTAGCTCCATACCGTAAAACACCAACTCCCGGCGCAGGGGCGGTGAAAACACACTTGGGCCAAAGGGCAAGTTGTAGTGCTGAACTAGCCTGATGGTGCCGTCGGCGTTGTTCAGGGATATGATCCGCTCGGAACCGTCAGAGTAATAAAGGGTGATGTCCGCATTCTGCAGTTCCTCGCCGTGGGCGTAATTGGCCACCTTCAACGTGGTCAAGATGGACTCCAGAGCGGAGTCGAACTGGGCCATGTATATCGTTATGTTTCCGTTTCGCGTGTCGACTTGGAAAGTGTACCAGGTATCCACCAGTTCGCCGCCCGGCAGTTTCAGGTAACCGAAGCCTTCTTCCAGCACCTCCCCGAATTCCACGTCGGGCAACAATTCCATCGCCGCGGCACGCTTCTCCTCGAGGGTAGGCTCGGGGGCGACTTCGGGAACGACCTCCGTGGCTTGCTGGGGAGTCTGGTCGATCTGCGCCGGCTGTTCCACCGGCGCTTGGGGAACCGCTTCCGGCAACTGAGTGGGCTCGGGAGTCGCCGTCGGTTCCGGACTGAGAGCCTGGGACGCCGTCTCGTTTACCACGGGTTCTACTGCTGGGACCAAAGCCGGTTCTTGGGCCTTGACTGGGGCCTCGGCCTGGATGGACTGGGGTTCGACCGGAGTGTCCTTGGCTGCCAGGGGGCCGAATCCTTGCACAAAGTAAGCCGCGCCAACGCCGACGGCCACGACCAACACCAACAGCAGGGTTAGATAGAGCGGTTTGCGCGAGCCTCTGCGCGTTTCCCGGGTCCTGGAGCTTCTCATAGCCTCCTCCTGTTATCGCACATCATGTATGTCGAGCAGACTCCCTCGACAAAAGAAACGGGGCCTAGAGATCGGGCAACAGGGCCGCGGCCTGGTTGGCCTCTTGCCACTGTTTTTCCCGTCCTTCCCGCTTGGTCTGGACCTCTGACATCATTTTGGTGGCTTCGGTATAGAAGAACTCCACCTTGTCCATGGCCGCGCCTCTGCCGATATTGGAGATAAGCACCGTGAAACTGATGGTGTCGGATACCCGGCCTGGATACGTACCTTTGCGGCGGCCCGCGCCGGGGACCAATTCCGAAAGGTTGTTGTCCATCATTTCCACGATCTCTTCCGTGGCTTCACCCGGAGGGCCGCTGAACAGACCTAAGACGTTATGGGCGTCGTAGTAGGAGCGTCCGTTGTCCCACAATTCGCAGTCAACGGAGAGCTCGCCCAGAGCTTGATGCAATACGTTCTGCGCCCGCTCGATCTGAATCTTGCCCACGGAGAAATGGTTTGCCTTATCCTTATCGCCGCGTAGCCGGGACATGAACCCACCGGTCTTCTTGGGAATCGCGGTGCTGCTGACCCCGATGGCGGTAGGTCCTTTTAGTATTCGGATTACGTCGTTGGCGTCCAGCACTTCGCCGATATACCGGCGGTCGGTTTCCTCGCCCACGCATAGAATGTCCATGAAGGAATCGGCGATCTTGCGATTGATCTGGGAGTAGTTGTAAGTCATCGACTGGTTTCCCTGGACGAACTTTTGGTTGTCCACCAGGAATACGGCGTCGGCGGATGACTTTTCCAAGACCTTCTTCAGGCAGGTGGCCGTGTTAATCATGCTGTCAGGGTCGTCGTACTGGTTCATAAACGGCAGCACCAGCATGGCGTAGACGGGTTTCTTGAACGCCTCTTTGAGCATGTCTACGATGACACCCACCGACCCGGAACCGGTGCCGCCAGCGGTTGTGGCCGTTACCAAGATGGCGTCGGCGGATGCCACGTCCCCGTTGTCGCGGACCGTTGAGACGATCTTATGTCCGCCCCGGCGGGCCTGCTCCGCGCCGTCGGCATTGATCTTGCCCGCGCCCCGGCCCCGGAACTCGTCTGTGGTGCCGAGCAGGATGGTGTGATTGTCGGTTTGCGGGATGTGCTGCAACCCGTAGAGGTCGCCCGCTCCCAGGTTCACGGCGAACACACCCTTGTAAATGGGTTCACTTTCCTCGCCGGTAAAGATTCTGATGTTGCGGTTTTTCCAGATCCAATTCCCCATCGCCACGAATTCATCGGCGATATTCGACCCACCTTGGCCGGCTCCCACCACTACTAATCTCATAACTCACTCCTCGTCAATCATTAGACGGTCGGCCCCCTCACAGGTGCGGAATGCCCCGCCTGATTTGAAGCGTTCCCACTCGCGGCAACACCGGCGGTAGCCCTTCTGCCGGGTGGAAAGCCCTGATGCCATATATTTTAGACTAGGATGGTTAGAAGCTAGGCACGTTTATTGAACGAAGTTTCAGATTTTCACCAATCGTGTTTGATGTAGTCGGAGGGTCCCAACGTCCCGAGGCAAGCCAATACATCCCCTCTCCCCTGGAAGAGGGCTAGAGCCTGCCCCGGACTTGGTCCGCGGGTGAGGGCGAATCCAAGACGACGGAAACGGAGGCCGGACATCAAGCTAAACCAAAGCCAAGGTGAAAAGCGCAGATAGTCAGGGTAAAGTGGAGAGTAAGAGACGGGACAGATAATCGTGTTGTGATGGGGGGATGATGGGAGTCAGGGAGATAGAGCGGTCGCTGGAGCGGTGGGAGTTGGGAGTGAAGGACTTGCAGCGCCGGATGATTCTGGCGCCCACGCCCCGGGAGCGGGAGCGCTGGTACGCCATGCTGCTGCTGGCCCAGGGGTGGACGGCGGCGGCCACGGCAGAGGCGCTGGACCGGGACCCTCACACCATAGGGCGGTGGGCATCGGCCTTCGGTGAGGGAGGTTCCAGGGCATTGATTTTCGAGCAGACCGGTGGTTCCCCCCCACCCTTGACCAGGCGAAACAGGAGGAGTTGAAGGCGGCGGTGCAACAATCGCCAGCGGCGTCGGGCTTGGAATTGGCCAACTGGTATTGGAAGGCGGTAAGGCAGTTTGTCCTGGAAAGCTTTGGCGCCAGCCTGAGCCGCAGCAGTTGCCTGAACTGGCTGCACCGGTTGGGATTTGCTTTCAAGCGGCCCAAGAAACGGTTGCTGAAGGCTGATGAGGAGAAGCGGGCAGCCTTCGTGGCTGAGTATGCCGCTATGTGGGAGGAGTCCCAGGGGGCAGGGGCCCGGATATTCTTCGCTGACGAGGCCCACTTCCGGGCGGACGCGGAGTTGCGGGGGAAGTGGGTGCAGCAGGGAGAACCTGCCCTGGTGGAGTCCACCAGTCCCAGCTACGGGGAGAAGGCCAGCTACTACTCAGCGGTATGCTTGGAGACGGGGGAGGTGGAATGGATGGAACTGGGTGGCAACAGCAACTCGGGCACCTCGGTTGCCTTCCTGAAGCAACTGAAAGAAAAGCATCCTGGGCCCTTGAAGGTGATTTGGGACAATGCGCCAGCCCATCGTGGGGAGGCGATGCGGGAATACCTGCGGACACCGAATCTGAAACTGCAACTGGTGAATCTGCCGGGGTACAGCCCGGACTTCAACGCTGATGAAGCCATCTGGGGGTGGGCCAGGGAAGAGGCTACAGGCAATCTGTGCCTCGGGAGCAGGGAAGCGGCGCAGGAGAGGGTCGGCCGGTTCCTGGCAGGATTGACCCACCGGAAAGAAGAGGTGAGACGGCGCTGCCGGACGATCCTCCAGTCAAGGGCCGAGGCAATCCTGTCAGACTTCCGGCCTGATTCACAACTCCCGGCAAATGCACATCCCACCTTGGCTTTGGTTTAGGTTGTCCGGCCTCCGCATGGGTTTACTGGCGTACAGGCGTTAGGAGGTCGTCTTCACCGTAATCGTATAGGGGAAGTGGTCGTATTCGCTGCGGCTGCTGACATGGATGGAGTAAACGCCGCGAGGGACTGATTTCCAGATGTAGCGCTGGTCGTTACCCAGGTTCTCCCCGAATCGATTGTCCCAACCTGTCGCCCAACTTGGATTTAATCTAAGCTCGAACTCATTACCGGGCTCACCCAGGGGGATGCCGGACACGGAAACCTCGATGGGGCCTGTAGCGTCCTGGACGACTTTGTAGACATCGATATCCCCGTCAGGTTTGATGGCGTTGGCATATGGCCGCCCGGATGGTAAAGGATGGGCGCCGGAAGTAGTCTCAGCGAAATTATCCTTGGAAGTGTCTACCGTAATCGTATAGGGGAAGTGGTCGTATTCGCTGCGGCTGCTGACATGGATGGAGTAAACGCCGCGAGGGACTGATTTCCAGATGTAGCGCTGGTCGTTACCCAGGTTCTCCCCGAATCGATTGTCCCAACCTGTCGCCCAACTTGGATTTAATCTAAGCTCGAACTCATTACCGGGCTCACCCAGGGGGATGCCGGACACGGAAACCTCGATGGGGCCTGTAGCGTCCTGGACGACTTTGTAGACATCGATATCCCCGTCAGGTTTGATGGCGTTGTCATATGGCCGCCCGGATGGTAAGGGATGCGCGCCGGAAGTTGTCTCAGCGAAATTATCCTTGGAAGTGTCTACCGTAATCGTATAGGGGAAGTGGTCGTATTCGCTGCGGCTGCTGACATGGATGGAGTAAACGCCGCGAGGGACTGATTTCCAGATGTGGCGCTCGTCGTTCGACAGTGTTACCGCGCCTCCGCCCCAATCGGGGTAGATGTGAAGCCTAAAGTTCTCACCGGGTTCACCGAGGGGGATGCCCGAAACGGAGATTTCGATGGGGCCTGTGGCGTCCTGGACGATTTTGTACGTGTCCGAGTCCTCTGCAGTCTCAATCGCGTTCGAATATCTATCAAACGTATCGCTGGCCCTCGTCGGCCGGGGCGTAGGTGTGGGCGCCGCAGTTGCCGTCGGCCAAGGCGTCGGTGTGGGCGCTGCCGTTGGAGTGTCGTAGGGCCGCCGCGTAGGCGCCGCCGTCACCGCAGGTGTGACTTGAACCTGCGCTTCCCTCTCGACCTCACGAGTAACCTCGATGGGCACTTCCCTCACGACTTCGCGGGTGACTTCAACCTCGACAGGCACTTCCTTGATCACTTCAACCTGGACCTCGACGGGCACTTCCTTGATCACTTCAACCGCGACTTCGACCGGTACCTCCTTGATGACCTCGACCGGTACCTCCTTGATGACCTCGACCGGTACCTCCCTGGTCACCTCCATCGGGACCTCTTTAATCACCTCGCGCGTCACCTCTACGGTCTGCGTCTCTATGATGGGTTCCGACGCGCTGGCGCAGGCGGCAACTAAGGAACCAAAGATGGAACCCAAGACCAGCCCGCATAGAAGGGTCAACGCGCGTACCCGATAGGCTAATCCAAACCGTAGGCCAACCGGTATTTGCATCATTCAATTCCTCGATCCCTGCGTATATGCGTCGTAGAGTTGCGCGTTCCCGGCTGTCTGAGACTGGGAACGCGCAAGCGGCCATGCTGGTTGGGGAAGAGTCAGGACCTAAAGCACGTGGTACAAAAGAAGGTGGTCTCTCAGCACGTTGCTGGCGAAGTCGTTCTCGACTTGCCGCCACACCGAGTGGATGTGGTTCGCGCCGTCCTGCCGGTTGTCGAACTCGACCACGAAGTCGCCTCCGTGTAGCCGGTAGTAGTGCGCTTTGGTCCGGTCCACTGGCCCTGCCCATGCCAGGTGAATGTTGTCGATCCCCTGCTCGCGGAAGGCGTCCAACTTCCCCTGGGCAACGTCGCCCCGCACCTGGCTAACGTATTCAGCAATCAGGGACATCATCATCTCTTGTTGTGTTCCCGACATCCGGGACGCTGGCAGGCCCTCTTCCCTGGGCAGCGACACCTTGGAGCTGTTGTAGGTGAGGATGTCCAGCGGGGCTTCGTCATAGATGATGGCGCGGCTCTGCTGGCCGGCGTCCAGGCTCTCCATCAGCTCGAAGGCCAGGTCTTCCCTAGTCCCAAGGATTCGCAGCCCTGACTTGGGGCCCTTTCGCACCTCCGCGGGGTTGGCTCCGAAGAAGAAGGGGGTTACCGAGATCACCTGGTCGCCCCAGATGCTGTAGTTGAGACACACGTGGTGACCCTCGAATCGCCAACCCCACGGTTCTTCATTGCCGGGTTCACCGAACACGGTGAAGTAATAAAGCTCCGGGTCTCTCACGAATGTGACCATGCCCTGCTCTTTTTCCAAAGGGCCGAGAACGTTTTCGTGTTCGATAATCATCTTGGCCTGCTCGTAAGACTGGTCGGTCAGGCCGCTGGCCATTAACGCAAACGCCAGAGTCCGCTGCTCCTGGGTCATGTCCCGCAGGGCGAGGCCGTGGCGGTTAAGGGGCGGGTAATACCAGAAGACCCGCTCGCCGTCCATGTAATGGTAGGTGGCCCTAGCGCGTTGTTCAGCGTTTAGGCTGGCAAGGAGCTTGGAGCAGGCAGCGGCCATCTGCGCGGCGGCTTCGGGGTGCGTGGCCGGTGTGGTCATATCGTCATCTCCTTAGAGCAGTGTGTCCCCTCACTTGGTGGTCCTAGCATCTGGCTACGCTCACGGTCTCGCTTTAGCGCCATTGACTTTCGGCGCGATATTGGAAGTTTGAGGGGTTAAGACAGAGCGAATACCACGGCCGGGACTGGTTGGTCCGTGGCTCCGGCGGGGCCGAATTTGCGAGACCAAACTCGGATTAGGATAGCCCAAGGCCGCATACCCGGCAAGTCGAGAGACCCAAGAGTAACCGTTCGGACTTGATGTGTCCTTCCTACTCCAAGCTCGTCATTCCGGGCCCCGTATCGAGTACGGGGCAGGCTTTGACCCGCAATCCAGAAACCATTGCAACCAGCGACCTTCACCATCATTGGCATATCTGGATTCCCGCCCCCGATCGAGCCGGGGGCAGGCTCTGCGCGGGAATGACGGATTGCGGGGGCGGGACATGACAAGAGGATTATCACAAAGATGACCAATGTGAGATTCAGCCAATTCCTTCATCGAGTCTGAACAGTCACACCCAAGAGGGGAGCATCCAGTGCGGAGGGTTGCCTCGGGCCGGACTAGCCCGGAAGCAGCACAGGCTCCAGCGCGGCCTTCAGTTCGTCAAAGGTGGCGAAACCCTCAAACCGTTGGGCTATTCTGCCGTCGTCACGCAATACGAACGTCCAGGACTCATTGAACCAACCGGGGATTAGGCTGATTCCCCAGTCAGTCAAGGGCTGGGAGATCTGGGCCTTGCTTAGGTCTCCTTGAATCTCGTCCGGGTTGTCGTAGATTTCCACATGTATGAAGTTGGCTCGGCCCTTGTAACTCTCCTTGAGCTCTGAAACGGTGTCCGTTTGGGGGCCGCAAGTGGGACTCGTGCAGAAGGCGGGCGAAGCGAAAACCACCACGGTGGGCAGTCCGGAGGCCACCGCTTCGGCCACGGTTAGCTGGTACAGGTCCGGGTCTGGGGAGTAGTCTGTCGTGACTTTTTCGATGCCGGCCGAAGTCCGGAGGGTCTTGTTTTCACTGAGTGGAGGCACCGCGCCAATCTGTGGGACGTGACCCCCATCCGAGACGTCCAGGGTTACCGAAGCAACTACGGGCTTGTTCTCCCGCTCTACTTCGATATCCAGCCGCCATTCCCCGGGCCGGTCGAAGGTCATCTCGGTGACATAGGAGCCGCGCACCCCGTAGGGCCAGGGGTGAAACGCGGCGACTCTCGACTCGCCGGACCCTGCAACGCTACTCGCGTGATGGGACGAGACCCGCACTTCCGGTATCGTAATCAGGGCCTTGGGGCTGGTAAGAAGGAAAGCCACCCGTTGCGTTCCGACGCCAAGCTCTTTGGTCGCCAGGATCGTTGTCAGCCCCGAGGTGGACTCAGCCGCCGGTGGGACCGATGGCGGGCCGGTGGGTTCTACTGGCGCGGCGCTGGCGCAGGCAACGAAAAGGACCACGGCCAGTCCGGCCAGCGCCGAATAGATTATTCGGGGTCTTGGAATCAAAGCATTCATCAACACGGCTAAGGTCCTTCTGGGTACGCTCCAAAAGTAAAAGCGAAAAGGGAGAAGTCGTCGGAGTTGGAACTGAGCTTCAACTCGTGGACGCCGTATTCAGGCAGGGCGACGACTTCGTACAACCGGCCTTCGTCCACCCTAAAGTAACTCGTGTCACCGGTAATGACCATGTCTGTTCCGGCTTCCTCTGACCGGAGCGGACGACCGTCCAGGGTTACTTGGACCTCGAAGGATTTGGTGCGTTCCGGGTTCACGACGGCGTTGACAGATGTGCCTGAAAACTCGAGGCCAATGTAGTCCTCGTAATTCTCCGTTGCGCGGGCATGTCGCAACTCCTCCTGTCCGTTAAACCAAAGCCCTTGCAAATACATGTGCTGGTTGACGTAGTCTCCAGGGTCCGCGTACTCGACTATCCGGTCGGGGCCCTCGTAGTATTCGGGTTGAATGATGTAGAGGCCCACCATCGACCGATTGCGCCGGTAACCGCCGTAAAGCTCCCGGGTGACGCCGCCGGACATGCCCCTTGCAGCCGAAACAAACTTCGGTTCCGCCGCGTCGCTGGCTGGAATCCCGGACAGGTCGGCTCCCGCCTTCTCCAGCAGCTTTCGTATGACTTTCTCGGTTGCGCCGTAAGCGCCCTCTCCGAGGTGTTTGTAGCTGACGACGCCGTCCTTGTCGATGATGTACTTCGCAGGCCAAGCATTATTTGAGTAAGCCCGCCAGGTGGCAAAATTGTTGTCCTGGGCGATGGCGTATTTTAAGCCGAACGAATTGCTGGCCTGGACGACGTTCTCGGTCACCTTCTCGAATTCGAATTCCGGCGAGTGGACTCCCACGATGACCAGGCCCTTGGCAGCGTATTTTGCGTGCCATTCCTTCAGGTAGGGCAGGGTGCGTATGCAATTGACGCAGGTATAGGTCCAGAAGTCTACCAGCACCACCTTGCCCTGGAGGCCGGTCAGGGTCAAAGGCTCGGAGTTAATCCAATTGGAGATGCCCTGGAAATCCGCGGCCCAACCGCCTACTGCGCCTCCGGCCTGGACCACGGGCTCGACCCTGGTCTCGGCATCGGGCTGGGGGTTGCTGGCGGCGGCGGCGCAACCCAAGGCGGCGACAATCGCCAGCGCTCCCAGCAGGGATAGCCACCCTCCGAGTTTTGCCTTAGCTCCTTGGAACATCACGCCCCGCTCTCGTAGACCCCGAATGTAAAGGCGAACAGGCCGAAGTTTTCTGAGTCCGAGGCCATACGCAGATTCCGTTCTTCAACGTAGGTCGGGTTTTCAATCACCCGGTACATCTTGGGTTCGGTCACCAGTATATAGCTCTCTCCGTCTTCCCCGATGATAACGTCCGCGCCTTTGTTATCTTCGGTGAGGAATTCGCCATCCTGGGTGATCTGGACCCTGTACGGCTCACCGGAATCCGACGTAAGGACAGCGTTTACGCTGCGCGCCGAATAGACCACTTCCAGGAAGTCCTCGTAGTCCTGTGAGGCCCTAGCGTGCTTCGCGTTCTCCGATTCACTCGTCCAGAGCCCGTTGAAGTACATCTTGTGCGGTTGAACTTCGTCGGGAATCATCAGTTCGGTGGGTTCATCCGGTGTCCGGTAGTATTCGAGCTGGCCAACGTAAACACCATGTCCGGCGCGGTATGAGCTGAGCGCTCTCTTGTAACCCGCGTATAGCTCGCGGGTCGGTATGGTCCCCCTGCTATTCAGGTAAGTCTGGTCCCGGTTCTGGTCAAGGGGCATGTTGAAGGGATCGGCAGCCAGGTCGGCGCCCGCCTCTTCCAGCAGTTCCCGAATCTTCAGTTCGGTTTCGGCGTATTCGCCTTCACCGAAGTGGGTATAACGGACAATTCCCTCGTGGTCGATCAAATATTTGGCGGGCCAGTAGCGGTTGGCATACGCGCGCCAGGTCCTGAAGTCATTGTCCTGGGCAACAGCCCATGCGACCCCGTAATCGCGGGTAGCCTTCACCACGTTGTCCAAGTCTTTCTCAAACTCGAACTCCGGTGTGTGGACTCCGATAATCACAAACCCGTCGTCCTGGTACTTGGCATGCCACTCTTTCAGATATGGCAGCGTGCGGATGCAGTTGATGCAGGTATAGGTCCAGAAGTCGATCAGGACCACTTTACCCTGTAGACCGTCTATGGTCAGGGGGTCACTGTTAATCCAAGCTTGAATTCCCTTTAGCTCGGCGGCGAGTCCGCCCTTCGTTCCGCCGCCTGAAGGACGGGGCGTGGAGGTTGGCGGGATGGTTGGCGTCGGAGCGGCGGTTGCCGTCGGTTCCGGAGGCGCCGTTGGTGCGGGAGCCGCCGTAGCTTCGGGAGGCGCCGTGGGCGAGGGAGCCACCGTAGCTTCAGCCACTTCTGGAACGCTGGTTGAACTTGGTGAGAAGACTGCCGCCAGTTCTGCCTTGGACGGCCTTCCGTCGTCGGGTTGGGCGACCACGATGGGCGTCGGGTCGATCATGCTTTCGGACTGGTTGGTGGTGGTGTTGGTCGATGCGCCGCTCGTGGGGGCGGCATCGACCTGGCTGGCCGGAGCGGCTATCTCTGATGGAGATTGGGGCGCGCCTGTGCCGCAAGCCAAGAGCAACGAGCCTAAAATCAGGGCAAATATGAGCGGCATCCATGCCCGGTTGAAAATCCGCGTCGGCCCATTCGCTATATGCCCCACAGGTTGACGGGCGTGGTGATTAATTATCTTGTCCACTTCGGCATATACCTCTGCTTTTAATTGCGTTCAGGAAATACGGGTGTACGCCATGGTTGCGTCTTGGCAATATCTACGGTCTCTCTTGTCCATTGGATGCCAAATGACTCCGGAGGGTGCGCCAGGGGTCCGCGACGGGGGCAAACGAGCTGGTGTTCAGTAGCCAGTGATTAGTGGCTAGTGGTTAGCGGCCCCGCGGGCCGCCACTACTCACTGACCATTTGAACCCGCGCACTGACCACCGGGAACCGGCCACTGACGACCGAACACTGGACACTTACGCAAACTACGCGCAGGTTGCGCCCACGTGGTTCGGCTGTGGTAAACTCAAGATTACGCGTTGGCCTCGACGGAGGCCAAATCCAGGAGGGAACCTTTGCAGGAAACCGCCTCCCCAACTCTCATAGCGCGGCGAATCATCGACAATGTATCCAGGGTGATCGTGGGCAAGACCGCGGTCATCGAGCAAGCCCTAGCCGCCCTCATGGCCAGAGGTCACCTATTGGTCGAGGACGTGCCCGGCGTGGGCAAGACGATGCTGGCCAAGAGCCTGGCTAAGTCCATTGGCTGCCAGTTCCGGCGCATCCAGTTCACTCCCGACCTGCTGCCCAGTGACATCGCCGGGCTTTCCGTGTACAACCAGGCTACCGGACAATTTGAGTTCCGTCCCGGTCCGATCATGTCTGAAGTGGTGTTGGCCGACGAGATCAACCGGGCCACTCCCAAGACTCAATCGGCTCTGCTGGAAGCCATGGAGGAATTGCAAGTCACCGTCGACGGCGCAACCCACTACCTGCAGCACCCCTTCGTTGTCATCGCAACACAGAATCCCATCGAGTACGAAGGCACATTCCCTCTTCCCGAAGCCCAGCTAGACCGGTTTCTGATGCGTATCAGTATCGGTTACCCGGCCTTCGACGAAGAGATTTCGGTGATCGACCAACAGGAACAGGTGCACCCCATCGAAAACCTGGAAGCCGCCGCGACTCCCCAGGATATTATCAGCCTCCAGAACGCTTGCTCCGAAGTGTACGTCGACCGGGCCGTCCGCGAGTACATCGTTAGCCTGACGGAGGCAACCCGCAACCATCGTGACGTGGCCTTGGGCGCGTCTCCCAGGGCATCGCTCGGACTATTCCGCGCCGCCCGGGCCACCGCCCTTCTGCTGGAACGGGACTACGTAATCCCCGATGATGTTAAAGCCTTGGGGGTCCCTGTTATCGCTCACCGGATAATTCTCTCCCCCTCCGCCAGGATGCGGGGCGTCAGGACCACGGACGTTGTGGCTGACCTGCTCAATTCCGTAGCGGTGCCCGGGGCGACCCGCTAGCGCACCCTCCGGGGACCACGGAAGCGATGAGCAAGAGAGCGATCGGTGTTCTAGCTCTGTTGGCGGTGGTGACCTTCTACACCTTCGGCACGGGGTTTGAGTTCTTCTTCCGGTTCATGTATGCGATCCTGCTCCTAATCACCATCGGGTTCGCCTGGGCCTGGGTCAGCCTGCGGGGTCTCGAACTGCAACTGACGCGCACGGCCACCAGGGGACAGGTAGGCGATTATCTGGAAGGCAGGGTCACCATCCTCAACCGAAACCGCCTCCCCAAGTCGTGGTTGGAGGTCGTGGAGTACACGGACCTACCGGGGCCTACCACTGGCCGCGGCTTGGCGTTGGTCAGAGACCAAAGCCGTACCTGGCGCACTGAAACGTACCTCAACAGGCGCGGGTTGTATCACGTCGGGGAAGTCGAAGTGACAAGCCAGGACCCATTGGGAGTGTTCAAGCTGAGACGCCGTTTCCTTGAGCCGCAACCTTTCATGGTCTTGCCCGCCTCAGAGCCATTGCCGGACCTCGACGTCCGCTTTGCCGGACTACCCAGCGACAGCCGCGCCACCAGGCACGTGAACCAGATCACTACGGACGTGTCTTCGGTAAGGGAGTACGCACACGGGGATAGTCTCCGGCGGATTCATTGGCCCTACACGGCACGGATGAACACTTTGATGGTCAAGGAATTTGATCTGGGTATGTCCGCCGACGCCTGGGTGGTCATGGACATGAACGCGAGTTCCCACGTTCCCGGCGGCGAGGACGGCGACAATACCGAGGAGCTATCGGTGACCGTTGCGGCGTCGCTCGTTCAACGGCTGGTTGACCTCGACATGCCCGTGGGCTTGGCTGCCAACGGAGACAGCCATCATGTCCTCCGCCCCGACAGCAACCCCGAACACCTGGGCCGGCTCATGGAAGCCCTGGCCGAGGTCCGGGCCCAGGGCAACACGTTGCTGGAGCGGTTTCTCTACGACCTCCAGCCTCATCTGAGCCGGTTCAACACCGTGACCGTGGTCACGTCTTCCGCCCGTTCCGACTGGATATCCGCTCTGAGCAACCTGAGGCGTCATGGAGTGGCCGTGTCGGTGGTGATGATCGACCGGGAGGACTTCGGAGCCCCCACCGGGATAGGCGTATCGCTGGACTTTCTGTTTGCCAACGAGATACCCACCTATGCCGTGCGCAGGGGGCAGTCCGTCAACGAGGCCCTGCGTTTCCCGTTGGGCCGGGCCGAATCGAACTCAGACCTAGCCCAGGCGGGGCGGTCTGAGGAGGCGGTCCGATGACGCCCAACGGCGTAATCGCGCCAGCCGCGGAGGGTCAGCGGGTCAACGTTGAGGGCCTGGGCAACGCCGCTCTCGGAGTGATCAGGTATTTCCGCCCGTCCGACGGCTGGGCCGCGCTGGTGCTTCTGACGCTGAATCTGTTGGTAGTCATCTACTCGGTTGAGCAGGCCGACTGGGTGGACACGCCCAACCTGGCTGGAGTGCTCCTCATCGCGATGGTGGCGGGCCTGTTCCTGGCCCGGGTGCCGCTCTGGGCCGTGTTGGTCTTGCCTTTAGGGCTGGCCCTGGGACTGCTGGTGATCGTGTGGCGGCTAACCGACCTGGTGTCCCGGTCGGTGCAGGTCACGAGCGCGGACCAGCTTTGGGACCGGTTGCTACTCTGGTACGAGGCGGCGAAGACGGGGTCGATCAACATCGACGCCGTGCCCTTCGCTTTCGGTCTCCTAGTGGCGACCTGGCTTTGCGGTTACCTGGCAACCTGGGTCTTCGTCCGGTACCGGAACTTCTGGGGCGTGTTTATCCTTGGCGGGGCGGGGATCATGTCCAACCTGACCTACCTTCCCCCCAATGCCAGTGTGCAGCTTGGTCTTTTCTTGTTCACCGCCTTTTTGCTGGTGGCTCGGGTCCAGTCGGTGCGGCGGCGCCGTGATTGGGAGGCCCGCCACGTCTCTTATGATGGCCATTTGAGCGCTCTTTCATTGAGCGACAGCTTTATCCTTGCCATGGCCGTGCTGCTTATTGCCTTTCTGTTGCCTGCAGGGGGGAAGTACGGGCCAGCCAACGACGCTTACGAACTGTTCCGGACTCCCATCAGAGGCTGGGAGGACGATTTCAACCGCCTGTTTGCCGGTCTGCCCGCGCGTAAGCCTCTGGGCTACCGGATTTGGGGCGACGTAATGGCTTTCCAGGGCACGATTCACCCCACCAAGGCCCAGGTCTTGTTCGTCGAGTCGGAAGTCCCCCTCTATTGGAAAGCCCGGTCCTATAGCACATACACGCCGAAGGGATGGATCTCCGACGAGACCTCGCTGAAACCCAACGACTGGGCACCCGCGGTATCTGTCCCGCAGCCCTACCTTAGCCGGTTCGATATCAGCTACACGGTTACTCCCAACTATGACTCCAGGACCCTTTTTGCAGGCGACCAAGTGATCGGAATCGATCGTGACGTGCGCCTGGAGACTTACGACTCCCCCACCTACACGCTGGACGTGCAAGGCGCGGGGAATGGACGGGCCCTGTCTCCAAAGTTGGCTGATACCGCCGCGACGCTGCGGCAAACGCTGGCCCTGGGCGGCGAGTCGGTCAGCGACTCGTCCCTGGCGTCCCGGCTGCCGGATGAGTTCCGATTTGTGGAAAGCGTCCGAAGCCGAGGGAGCGTGGACCGCGTGGTACTTAAGGAGGTCCTGCCCGCGAGGCCCGACATTCTGTCCGTCCAGAGCACGGGACGCGAAATTAAGGCCCTGGACAGCTACGAGATCACGTCCTCCGTGTCGATAGCCACGGCGAGCGAACTTAGACGCGCCGGGACCGACTACCCCACCTACGTCGTGGAACGGTACACTCAGCTCGACGATGAGCTACCGGACCGGGTCAGGGACCTGGCCCTGCAATTGACTGCCGGCGCGGATACCCCTTATGACAAGGCCAAAGCCCTGGAGTTTTACCTATCCGGTCTTCCCTATACTCTGGAAGTTGAGCCTCCCCCGTTCGATGCTGACGGAGTGGACCATTTTCTGTTCACCCTGGGCGAAGGTTACAGCGAGTATTTCTCCTCCGCCATGACCGTGATGCTACGTTCGATAGACATTCCCGCCCGGTTCGTTACGGGGTACACCACCGGCGACAAGGCGAAGGACCAGAATATATACGTGGTCACCGACAGTCACAGCCACGGTTGGCTGGAAGTCTATATGCCGGACTACGGATGGATTCCATTCGAGCCGACTCCCGGCAGGTCGCTCCCGGTTCCGGCCCCGCCAGTGCCTCAGGAAGTATTGGCCGGGGAAGTTGGTGAGGGGGAAGCGTTGGACGACGAAGAATGCTTGGAAGAGCTCGAGGAGTGCGACGCAACCCTCCTGGACACTTCGGGCAACAGCCCGGGCACGGTGCCCCTCCCCTGGGGCGGTCGACTTGCCGCCGTGTTCTTGTGGATCGCCGGCGGTGTTGCCGTGGCCGGCCTGCTGGGCTTCGTGGTCTGGTTGGCCTGGCGAAAGTTCATGACCCCGTCCGACGACCCTCAGACCGCATTCCGGCGAATGGCGGCCCTGGGGAGGTTGGCGTCGGTCGGTCCGGCCTCGCACCAGACCCCGTTCCAGTACCGCCAGCGGTTGTCCAACACCATTCCGGACCACCGTGGCGCGGTATCGGTTGTCATAGATTGCTATGTGCGCAGCATCTACGGGCGCAAAGAGTTGGACGAAGCGCAGCGAGAGGAGCTGACCCAAGCATGGCTGAGCCTGCGTATGGCGCTCTTCCTGCGGATTCTTCGGCCCAGGAATATCTGACGAGGTTGGGGTGATGGAATACAGCTACCAAATATTGCCTATGGGCATGGGCTGGATCGGACTGGTGGGGAGCGGCAAGGGATTGAGAAGGCTAAGTTTCAAACCCACTCCCGATGAAGCCTTGGAGGACTTGGGCCCGGAGTTAGAGGGCGCAACCGAAGACTCCTCGGTGTTTACCGATGTCCGGGACTGCCTGGAACGGTACTTCGAGGGAGAAACACGGGCCCTGGAGTCCGTAAAGCTGGACATGACGGATGTTCCCGAGTTCTACCGGGCCGCTTGGACGGCGTGCAGGGAGATCCCACCCGGCGAGACTAGGAGTTACTCATGGCTGGCCGAGGCCGCTGGCAGTCCCAGGGGGGCGCGAGCCGCGGGGCAGGCCATGGCCAAGAACCGCTACGCGCTGATTATCCCCTGTCACCGGGTCATCGCCAGCAACGGTGACCTCCGGGGTTACGGGGCGGGCGGCCTAAGAGTCAAGGCCCGGCTGTTGGATATGGAGCAGGCGGGAAGCGTGGGGACCACGACCTCATGACCTCACCGATATTCCGGCCCACCGAGGCATGGGTTGAGCTTGGCGACATCAACATGAGATACCTGGACTGGGGTGGGGACGGCCCCCCGGTGATGGCGCTGCACGGCTTGGCTTCCTCGGCCCACTGGTACGACATCGTCGCTCCGCTTCTTCGCAACGACTTCCGCATCGTCGCGCCCGACCAACGGGGCCACGGGCAGACTACCCAGGCTCCATCTGGGTACGATTGGGCCACTTTGTCCAAGGACGTGAGCGGACTCATGGACCATCTGGGAATTCCGCAGGCGGCAGTCCTGGGACATTCCTGGGGAGGCCACGTTGCCAGCGGGCTGGCGGCCTATTCCCCGGAGCGCGTCAGCCGGGTCGTGATGATCGACGGCGGGTTCTTGAACGGCCACCTCTGGCCCACCGGGACATGGGAGGAGTTCTCCGAGACTCTTCGCCCGAGGAATGTCACGGGCGACCGCGAAGAATTCCTGGAAAGGCTGCGGACCCAACTGGCCGATTGCTGGTCGGAGGAATTGGAGCGAGTCGTCCAGACCATGGTTTATGAGGACGAGGACGGGCAGATTCAAGATATCCTACGCCCGGACAACCACTACCAGGTGCTACAGTCAATGTGGAACGAGCCTCCCTCGGCCATCCTGCCCAGGATGTCATGCCCCTCGCTCATCGTGGCCGCCGGACCCAGGCCCGACCGGGCGAACTCCGAATTCTCGCGGCGCAGGCAGATAATGGTCGCCGCCGCCGAAAAAGACCTGAAGAATGGGCGTGTTCACTGGGTGCCGGACACCATCCACGACATCGGCTACCACAAACCCCAGGAGTTGGCCCGGCTGATCTCGGAGTTCCTGCGCGAGGGTTAGGCAGGCCCGCCATAGACAGGCGAGACCTTGAGCGCGAAGAAGACGCAGTGGTCAACGGGCTTGGGGTCGGTGAAGTACATGAGTCCGCCTAGTTGGTCCCGTGATCTGGGTTGGACCAGCTCCATCCCCCGCGCTTGCCGTGACTTCAATACTTCCTCTTCCTCGTAGAGCTGAAAGCTGCGTTCCGTGCCATAGTCCCTGTCAAATACCGTGACCACGCCGCTCCCGTCCTTAATCATGATCTGGAGCGCCTCTCCGTTACGGAGGACACGGACCAACTCCGGCAATACGGTGACATACACAACTTCCGGCGCGATGTGCCGGATAACCGCGTTGCAAGCCACAAAGTCGAAAGTCTCGTCCGGGAAGGGCAGCGGTTGGTCCAAGTCCGCCACCAACACCCGGTCGGCGATCTCGGGGTGTAGGTCCCGGGCTGTCTGGATATTCTCTTCTATGGCGTCGACCCCTGTCACGTAGTAGCCTAAGGACCAGGCATGTAGCGCGTCGCGGGCTCCCGCGCCGCAGCCCGCGTCCAACCCGCGTTTTCCTGGCGCAAGCTTGAATAGCCTGTCCCACAGGTCCCAGTCGTGCTTCAACTGTGCGTGGGAGCTTTTAATGTAAACGGACTGGCGGAACTCCTCGGCAACCTGGGCGTACTGTCGCGCGTATTCCCGGTAAAATCCCGGCGAGTAATCTCCCGATGTCATGCCCCATCCTCAACTTTAGTCCGTGTAGCCCGCCCACTGGCGTGAGGAGCCAGTAGAGCGGGGATGCCGAAGCATAGAAATGGGGCTTGTCTACCGGCCCGATTACCGTGACAATCAGGACGGGCAACCAACATCCCTTATCTTCCGGTCAGCTTTCCCGAAAATCAGGCCAGTGAGGTCGAACATGACAACCTATGTGTATGTGGCAGCCCAGGATGACAACAAGGTATCCGTTTTCACCATGGACGAGAACACCGGCAATCTGGACTTGCGGAGCGAAATCGCGGCTCCGGGAGGCCCGTCATTGCTAGCGATAAGCCCGGACCGAGGCGCGCTTTACATTGGACACAGGGAGGTCCCCGAGATTACCAGCCACAGGATAGACGACAGTACCGGGGGACTCACTCAGAACGGTTCCGTCACGCCGGACGGCGCTGCCGCCTTCCTGGCCACGGACCGCACCGGCAAATTCCTGCTGTCCGCTTATTACCAGGGCGGCCACGTCGCGGTCCATCCTATTGGCGGTGACGGCAGTCTTGGCGGCGCTCCCACGGCTTGGCTGGACACCGAGGTGGGAGCCCACGCGGTGCAGACCGACCGCTCAAACCGGTTTGCGTTCGTGCCGCACATTGCCCGGCAGAACGACAACGTACTGGAACCGCCCAAGAACATCCCCGGCCCGAACCGCATCTACCAGTTCCGGTTCGACGAGGCCACCGGCAGCCTGACCGCCAACTCACCGCTGCAGTTGGAGCAGGACGACATGACCGGACCGCGCCATTACTGCTTCCATCCCAGCCTGGATGTCGTTTACTTCTCCAACGAGCAGGGATGCAGCGTGTCCGCGTATCAGATCGGTCCGTCTGGAACCTTGTCGGCCATCCAAACCGTATCCACTCTGCCAGCGGGGGTCACGGCCCGCAACACCTGTTCCCAGATACAGTTTTCGCCCTCCGGCGAATTCCTGTTCGTTCCCAACCGGGGCCACAATAGCATTGCCAGCTTTACCGTCGACGCCGATGGCCGTCTGACACCGGCGGGACATGCGGCAACCGAAGCTGTACCCAGCGCATTCAGCCTTGACCCCCAGGGCAAGTTCGTGTTCGCCGCGGGGTCGGCAACGGGCAAGCTGGCTGCCTACAGCATCGACTCCCAGACCGGCGGTCTCACACCCCTGCGGACCTATGCAGTGGGAGCAAGGCCCATGTCGGTACTGACCACCGCGATCTGAACCTGGTCCCGCTGGCATACTCTGGGACCAGGTGGCTTGTTGCCTCGAAATCCAGCTTCCGCTACAATCCCAAACGCTCCCAATCGCTCAGTGTGCCGCGCCGGGGTAGGATGGGATTCCGGCGCGCCGGCCCCTCAAACACCTGGTCCAAACACCTGGTCCAAACACCTGGTCCAATATAGGGGAAAGACTATGCCCGATGGTGTCCTCACAGGCGTAAAAGTCCTCGACCTAAGCGAGGACATCGCCGGCTCATTCTGCGCCCGGCTTCTGGCCGACTACGGGGCTGACGTCCTCAAAGTGGAGCCGCCGCGGGGTGCGCTTCTGCGCCGCATGGGTCCCTTCTACCACGATGACCCGCACCCCGAAAAGAGCCTCTTCTTTTTGGCCCTGAACCTTAACAAGAAGGGGGCTACCCTCAACCTTGAAACAACCACCGGCCGCGCCTTGCTGAAGGAGATGGCCCAGCACGTCGACGTCGTCGTCGAGAGCTACAAACCCGGTTACCTGGCGGGGCTGGGTCTGTCCCACGCGGACCTGGAAGAGATCAACCCGTCTTTGGTCATGACGTCCATCACTCCATTTGGGCAGGACGGCCCGTACAACCAGTACGAGGGTGAAGAGATCGTCAACTACGCCATGGGCATGATTATGAGCATCAGCGGCATCCAGGGTCGGGAACCGCTGAAGCATGGAGGGTTCCAGGCCCAATACGAGGGCGGGCTCAACGCCGCGGCCGCCACCGCCGTCTCGCTCTTCTACCAGGGAAACACCGGGCTTGGCCAGCATATCGACGTATCAGTGACCGAGGTCGTCGCTTCGACGATGATGGCCACCCAGACCATGTACCCATTTATGGGCGGGACACAACCCAGGCGCCGGGCGTCGGGAGGAGAATTCACCCATCCAATGCCCTGCGCCGATGGATGGATCATCGTGCAGACAGGTGGCGGAGCATCGTGGGAAGACATCGCCAACTTCTTTGAATCGGAAGAGATGCTGGAGCCCAGGTTTGCCGACGCCGGACAGCGCCCGCAACATGGCGAGGAGTTGGACGCCCTTATCCTCGATTCGATCAAGGATAAGGGCAAATGGGACCTGTTCCGCCGTGCCGCCGAAACCCGAATGCTCTTCGGGGTAGTACAGACTCCCACCGAGCTAGCCGAGTGCCCCCAGCTCGAGTCCCGGGGCTTCTACCGGGAAGTCGATCACCCGGTAATCGGCAGGATAAAAGTTCCGGCGGTGCTATTTAACTTCGGCCTTTGCCCCTACCAACTCCTTGGCCCGGCCCCAACGCTGGGCCAACACAACCGGGAGATTTACGTCGAGGGACTGGGATACTCGCCAGAAGACTTCACCCGCCTACGCCAGCAAAACGCGATTTAGTGGCTAGCGGCTAGTGACCCGTGGTCAGCCACCACGGGCCACTAACCACCGGCCACCGGCCACTAAACCACAGGGAGGTAACCTTAGATGCCCCAACCGCCTGGGCCTCAACTGCCGCTGGAAGGGATTCGGGTCCTGGATTCCACCTACATCTTCGCCCTTCCCTATGCTGGGGGCCTGCTCACGGATTTCGGGGCTGAGGTAATCAAAGTGGAGGGGCCAGGGCACCCCGACCCGACGCGCAACTCCGGGTTGGCCGGCAGTTTCCCCGACAACGTGCTGGGCGAGGACTGGTGGAACCGGTCGTCCACCTACAACCTGATGCACCGCGGCAAACGTTCCCTGACATTGGACCTCACCGACGAACGTGGCCGCGAGTTATTCATAGAATTGGTGAAGATCAGCGACGTGGTCATGGAGAACTTCACTCCCCGGGTTATGCGGCGGTGGGAGTTGGACTATCCCAACCTTCGCAAGATCAAACCCGACATCATTATGGTCTCCAATACGGGCTACGGTCACAGCCAGGGACCCTACGCCAACTACCCGGCCCAGGCAACCACCCAGGAGGGCACCCACGGCCACTGCTGGGTTACGGGATATCCCGGCGAAGCCCCATCCAAGGCCGGGGCGTCTTTCGTCGATTTCTTATCGACGTGGACGACACTGTTCGCCATCGGCAGCGCGTTGCGGTACCGCAACCAGACGGGCAAGGGCCAGTGGGTGGACATCGGGATGTACCAGGCGGGCGTGATGTTCCTCTCCGAATTCATCATGGACGGCATCGCCAACGGACGGGACAACGACCGCATCGGCAACCGGCATCCCCACCGCGCTCCCCAGGGTTGTTACCCGGCCTCGGGCCGCGATGAATGGATCACCCTCTCGGTGGGCAGCGATGAGCAGTGGCGGGACATGTGTCGCGAGATGGGCAGGGAAGAGTTGGCCGCCGACCCGCGTTTCTCCGACCTTCTCGCGCGCCGGCGCAACCATGACGAACTGGACGGGATTATCTCCGCGTGGACAAGGGGATTGGACAAGTATGACGCGATGCACCGTTTGCAGGCTTTGGGCATTCCGTCGGGGCCGGTTCTGACGGGGAAGGACGTCCATTTCGACCCGCACTACCAGAGCCGGGGCTTCTTCGAGCGCGTAACCTACCCGGAAGACCGGAACATCGGCACCAGGCCGTTCATCAGCCGCCCCTACAAGTTCTCCCGCACGCCCCTTCAGATTCGCGGCCCCGCTCCGGTGTTTGGGCAAGACAACGAACACGTGCTACAGCAATTGTTGGGCCTGGGCGGACCCGACTACGAGAAACTGGTCCAAGACGCAGTGGTAGGCAGTGTGCCGACTAGGGGAGATGCGGTGCGGCGGCTGCCCCAGGAGCAGTTGGTGGAACTGGGTCTCCTAGCCGCCTACGACCCCGAATACCGCCAGCGGTTGGGGATAGGGTAGAAGGGTCTCGCGTCCATGTTCTGCCCCCCTCAGGCCGAGGTCGTTCGGGGTCCTAGGCGCAAATGTCTGAACCGGGATTCATAAGATTATTGGATTCGCATGGCGCTGTAATCCTGTAAATCCTGAAATCACAGTTTAGACGGCCATTCTTGACACCGTCAAAAGCCTGGGCATAAGCTGGGATGGTGGGGCCCGTAGCTCAGCGGTAGAGCGGCCGGCTCATAACCGGTAGGTTGCAGGTTCGACACCTGCCGGGCCCACTTCTTTCCCTCCCAGTGCCACGTGTCTTTTAGTCCCACTCCCGCGCTACGCCAACACGAGGCTAGTGTACGATGTATTGGTGTATTCGACGCAGGGAGGGAACGGGATGAAGAACATCACGTTGAGCGCCGACGAGGACTTGATTGAACCGGCTCGCAGGCGCGCGTTGGCGGAGCGAACTACCTTGAACGCTCAATATCGCCTGTGGCTCCAAAGCTATGTGGGTCGAGAACAACAGGCCGATGTGGGCCTCGCCGCTATTCACAAATTGAGGGGCGAGATAAGAACAGGGGGCCAGACCTTCACCCGGGATCAGAAGAATGAGCGCTTCGGTGGACCATAGTGCGTCCGGCGCCGGTTACAAGTACTCCGGGAATGATTTAAGGGACATGGAACTTGCCTGATGGGCGGATGTGCAAGGTGACCGGCGAAACGCGGTAGGGATTTATACTTGGTTCACCGGTTGACCGCCAGCGAAAAAGTTCTCCCTATAGTCTCCATGGACCCACCTGTTCTGACGACTCACGTCATGTTATAAATTCTTTCTTTAATTCTGTATTTGCCCTAGGATGGCTCTCAGTCGATCGTGGTATGGAGCTTTTACTCATGGAAGTCAACAAAAAGCGCCTTACTCTGGACTTGGACGCTGCCTTGCAACGACGGTTGAAAGCCGTGGCCGCGCTCAAAGGGGTAAGCATGCGCAAGTATTGCCAGGAGGCCATTAGCAAGGAATTGGCCAGGGACGAGGTTCAAGGCGTGGAGAATTTGCCCTTCGGCCCCGAGGCTATAAACCGGTTTGTCGCGCTCCAAGATGAGATTTTTGGCGAACAAGAGCTCTCCGGAGATTCCGCCGACCTAATCCAGAAGGCCCGAGGCTTCCGAGAGCAATCTTGGCTGGGCTAGTTGTTGTCGACGCCAGCTTCGCTTTCAAATGGTTGGTCAAAGAGGATTATTCGGACGAAGCAATTGCCTTGGCAAGGTCTTGGGATGAGGCGGAGGTGACCCCGGCAGCCCCCTACCTGATGCCGGTAGAGGTTGCCAACGCGTTACACCGCCGGGTGGTGCGCAGGGAATTGAACGTCGACACAGCCACTCGCCTCATCGAAATCTTGCTGGCATCCGGTATCGAATTAAGCGAGACCTCCCACCTTCATCAATTGGCTCTGGAGTTGGCGGGCCGCCTACGGCAAGAAGCGGTATACGACTCCCATTATCTGGCTCTGTCGGAAACGCTACACTGCGACCTGTGGACTGCCGACGAGAGATTCTACCGAGCAGCGAGCCCCACCTACGTCAATGTGCACTGGATAGCGAGGTACCTGGAGCTTAGGACTAACTGGCCTTTCAACTCTTGGTCCCAAACCATCGGGTACCTCGCCTATAACAGTTTCATTTCGGAGCGGCTCGAATACATACTTGGCCTGGAAACCCGCACATGGGCCATACGTAGATACACATTTCCGGGCGGGTCAGGACGCGAAATGTCCTCCATGTAGCTACGAATCACCCAAAATAAGGCTCGAGATTGCGCCCTTCAGGACGGTTTCTTCATACCAAAAACCCAAAACCGGAACACCGCCTTGTGACGTGCCCCGGTCCACAAGGTCTTTTGATTGCCTGCTCCTTGGGATCGTTGCTGGCTCCGCTCATCATTGTACATTTACCGATATTTCCCCCTTCCCACTCTTGGTTGCATCTCTGTGCCATGACTATCACCGGGCGCCAGCTAAGACCCAAACCCCTAATCCATCAGGAGGATCAAAGAAACAGAATGACACACAATGACCCCGATCAAAAAAACTCCGAGCAGTCCACCCGTTTGCAGATGGAGCTCCCCATACTCCCCAATGCTCCTCCGTGGGCTAACCCGAGCGCCTTTTTAAATTGGCTCGCCGCATTGCGTGGCCACACGCCCCAATCGATTTCTACTTATGGCCTTGGCCGGCGTTTCCATCAAACAATCGAATGACCCTGTCCCGCGTTCTGTGGTTTGTCTCCCGCACTATCTTCTTGATGGAGTCAAGCATCTATACCGGCTCCCCGACCCGACTGATACGCGGGTTGTTGCGGGTGACTAAGCACACCTACGTCAATATAGGATCGAGGGCAGGGGCTAACTATGAGCAGGTAGGCTCGTTCAGTACGATGATGATCAGGAAAACCACACTATGTACGGTCTCCCCGAGCCCTGACACCTTGTCCCGGCCCCTTATACTACGACCGGAACCGGTCCGGTTGGGAGACAAAAATGCGGCGCCCCCACCACATTTAGGGACGCCTAATCGAGGCTCGGGCCCCAGGTCCTAGAGACAAGGCTATGCAGAGATTGGTACTCTTCGACATAGACCAGACCTTGGTCAGCATCGGAGGGGGCAACCGCCCACAGCGACACGCCCTAAACATCGCCTTCGAACAGGTCCATGGGTTCCCTCAAGCCTTTGAAGATGTTGCTTTCACCGGGGGAATGGACCTGCCCCTCATGGTAGAGGTTTACCGGAAGTGGGGCCTGATGTCCGGAGGCTTGGAAGACCTTCCAGACCTCTCTGATTTCAAGGCCGCTTATTTCGATCATTTCACGGCGGCCCTGGAGACTTGGATCGAAGGCGAGATATGCCGGGGAGTACCTGAACTCCTTGAGGCCCTAGCTTCAGACCCCAGGGTCCAACTGGGGTTGGAGACAGGCAACTTCAGAGAGGCGGCGTTTATCAAACTTCGCAGGTATGGCCTGGACCGCTTCTTTGATGCCGGAGGGTTTGGAGGAGATTACACTGACAAGGGACAGGTTGTTGCCGGTGCAATCGCCAGTTGCCAGGAGGAGTCTGGACGGACCTATAGTCCAGGAGAGGTGTGGTTGATCGGGGACTCGTCCTCGGATATAGAGGCTGGCAACGCCAATGGGGTCCGCACATTGGCCGTCAGTACGGGATTCTATTCCGCGGCAGACCTGTCAAAGCTGAATCCCAGCCATGTTCTGCCGGACCTGTCCTATACCAAAGGGGTGTTGGCTCTTTTGCTCGGGCCTTAGCGGCCAGTGTGCGTTCAAGGGAGCTTGGGCCGAGTTGCTTGGCAATCTCTTCGAAAGTCTCGGCGCTGGAAGCCCCCGGAGAGGCATAGGCCATCAACCCGCCCTCGCCGAACCCCTACCCATCCTCACACCACCCCAGGGATTTCCCCGCCCCCGACGAACGCCCAGATCAATGACGCTACGGCGTCGGGGCGTTCCATGTACATGTTGTGGCCGGTATCTTGGACCCTTGTGAAGTGGAAGCTTGGGACCCTAGCGGGCAAGTCTTGAACGTCACGAAACCTCTGAGTCCGTTCGCCGCTTACTATGAACTGGATGGGTAAGCCCGCATTCTGGAAGAAGGGCCGAAGATCAAAATATTCTCCTTGCCGCTCCTCCAAGTTCACCGTGTCGGACGACCACTTCATGTCTATCCTGCCGTCGGGCAACTCCATCGTCTCGTGGTTGACCACGTCCAGGATAACGTCCTCCCGCCATCTTCCAGCGGCCCTATGCTGCTTCAGGTAAGCATGCAACTCTTCCCGGCTGCTCCAAGTCCTCCGGGGACGGTTCGAAGGGCGGGGCGGTACTTCTCCCGGAGCTTCCACGAAGAGCATCGGCTCCAGAAGGACGAGTCTGCTGAAGAGTTCGGGACGCCTCTTTGCCAGCATGGCCAAGACGACCGCACCGTTGGAATGCCCCACCACGGTGACATCCTCCCTGCCAACGTCCAGTCCCATCAGGTCGCAAAAAGCGCTGACGTCCTCCACCCGGTTGGAGAACCTGTAACCCCTCGCGGTCCATTCGCTGTCCCCATGACCCCTGGCGTCCAGGGAGATTACGTGGTGGTGAGGGCGGAGACTTCGCGCCACGGCGTCCCAGCTCCGCGAGGTGCGCATCGCCCCATGCAATAGCAGCAGCAACGGCCCGTTGTCTCCCCAGTCGACGTATCGGAGGGTGATGCCGCGGACCTTGACGAAGTGGTCTTGAGGCGGTAATTCAGTCAATTCTCTTCTAACGTTCAGGGCGATAACAGGCGCGGAACTCTTGGGTTCTTGCTCTGCCACCCAGGAGCTTAGCACCAAGGCTTACAGGTGTCGAGTATGTCGGGAATTCCGTAACTGTTCGGACTTGATGTGTCCTTCCTAATCCCAGCCCGTCTTTCCGGGCCTGACCCGGAATCCAGAAACCCTCGCAACCAGCAACGGTCCCTATCATTTCATTGCCATATCTGGATTCCCGCCCCCGATCGAGCCGGGGGCAGGCTCTTCGCGGGAATGACGGGTTGCGGCGAGACATCTTAAGAGGATTATCATAGAGATCACCGACGTGGGATTCAGCCATTCCGCGTCATCATCTCTGAACAGTTACGGAATTCCCAGTACTACCCCTAAAGACCTATGTGCGTGGGCGTCGTTCTGACTGCGACATGTTCTCTGGCAGCCGCCAGGTTCTGTGTCTTAGGGATTGAAATATAGCGGATTACAGCGCCGGTAGCATGACTTTTCGTGATAACGCCAAATCCCGAAGATATGAAGCCCGCTTGACGCCAGACGTCATTGGGACATGGTTTCGTTATCGATTACGGTTGCCGCAGAAGATACCGCCGTTCGGGACATCCAGACTTCACGCGGTTGTTGACAGCACTCAGTGACGCGGGTATCGTCTGGACAACACTCAGGCGGATACGTGGATGCAGGAAAGCGCCGAGTAGGCGTAATTGCCTGACGTGTCACGATGGACCGAGTGGTCAACGAAGATTTGGAGGCGTAACGTGACATTTTTCAAAGGGTTGCTGTTCGCAGCAATATTTGGTCTTGTGTTTGTCATAGCGTGCGGTGGGTCTGAAGCTCCAGCCGCGCCATCCGGCGCTCCCCCCGCCGCCCAGGTGACCGCCATGCCCGATGCAGCGGCCCCGGCGGTCCAAGCCACGGAGGCGCCCAAGGTCCAACCGACTGAGGAGTTGAAGACCGCGCCGACCATTGAACCGATGGTTGCGCCAACAGCAGCGCCGGAAACCGCTGGCAGGCCTCCCGTTGTTCCGCCTTTGGCCAAGCGTGACGGCGCTCAGTACGGCGGCACGATGAAGATCGGCTACTTCCGCAAGGCCGCCAATATGGATGGAATCAGGAGCAGCGGTAGTTTCGACCGTATCTACCTGCACCTTTCCAACGAATACATGATCACCCTCGGTCGGCAGGCGGAATACGAACCACAGGAGTCGCTGGCTTACGCCTTCGAGATCCTTGACGAAGGGCTTCGGGTCCGCTTCCACATTCGCGACGGCGTCCAGTTCCATCGGGGCGCCGGGGAGTTGAAGGCCAAGGATGTGGCCTTCAGTCTGAACCGCGTGCGTAACCCGGACTCCGGCGAGGGAGGCCAAAAGTTCTGGGCAGGTGTGAAGAACGCTGAGGCCGTGGACGATTACACCATGGACCTGCACCTGAACAAGTTTGACGGTCTGATCATTGCCAAGCACTTGTTTACTTACACCGACTACATTCACTCCGAGTCATACTGGAATGAAGTGGGAGCCGACGCCCATGTAAGTCTACCCGCGGCCACCGGTCCCTTCGTGGTCGAATCCTGGCAGCCAGGGGTGGGAATCGACCTGGTCAAACACACCGACTACTGGAAGGAAGGCAGGCCCTACGCCGACGCCGCGGAAATGCGGGTCATCACCGAGACCCGGACCCGGCTGGCAGCCCTTCAGACCGGCTCCCTGAACGCGGCCTGGCTCCAGGCCGAAATGGTCTCGGCCGCCACTGACGACCCTGATATTCAGGTATGGTCCCGGGCGGGAATGGGCTGGGACGGTTGGTATTGGTCCACAGGACTGCCTCCCTACGACGACATCCGCATCAGAAAAGCCCAGATCAAGGCGGTTGACCGAAAGGCGGTCAACAACTCCATCTACCTGAACACCATGAATAACCACAATGCCCACGCCTACGACCCCACCTCTTCCCCATTTGGAGTCGACCTCACCGACCTGTGGGAAGGGGAGATGAAGTACGACCCACCTGCGGCGAAGGCGCTGGTGGAAGATTACGCCAACGAGAAGGGTCTCGAATTGCCTATCGAGATCAAGGGCGTCTGCGAGCGCAGGCCTGACCGCCAACAGTACTGCGAGTTCCTGCAGGCTGCCTGGACTGAAATTGGACTAAAGTTCGACTTCTACATCGTACCCGCGGCGGCAGATCGGGGCAGGGTGATGCTGGAATGCCAGACCCATGTCACTCAGACCGGTTCCACCATGAACCCCCTGGGCACCTCGTTGGAGGCCCTTGCGTCGTGGCATGTCAATAACTACGCTGCAAACACGTGCAAGGACCAGGGGCATGGACATGGTCCAGAGGGCCAGGCCATCCAGGACGCCCTCGATGCCCAATTCTTGGCTGCACAACAGACCACCGATCCGCAAAAACAGGCCGAGGCCTACAAAGCCGCCCAGAGGATCGCCCTGGAGAACGCCTGGATCTACAATCCGTCCATGCACCGCGTCAACTACATGGGTTGTCATATACCCACCACCGGCGGTTGCGACGAAAACCCCTTCTGGGCCCACGGTTTCTGGCATAGTCAGGACTTCTGGATAAAGCAGTAAACAGATGACATTGGAGCACCGGGGCTTCATCAAGCCCCGGTGACCTATTTATGAAGACCTACTTGATCCGGCGGACCCTCAACCTGATACCGACACTGGTTATCGTGAGCATGATCGTGTTCGCGATGATCCGCATTCTGCCGGGAGACCCCATATATACCCTGGCGGCGGTGGAAGAGTCGGAGGGCACCGAGATCGATCAGGAGCTCTACGAGCGGCTCCTCGCAGAGTACGACCTGGACAAGCCCATCGTGGTCCAGTATGGGCTCTGGGTATGGGGCGTCTTCAAGGGAGATTGGGGCTCTTCCCTCTTCAGCCGGCAAGACGTCTTGCCCCAAATCGTGCCCCGCCTGGGCTTCACCCTCCAACTCGCGTTTCTATCGTGGGTCTTCGGCATCCTGATGGGCGTGTCCCTGGGGATCGTCTCCGCGCTGAAGCGCAATACAACACCCGATATTGCAGCGACTACGTTCGCTATGACTGGCGTGGCCTTGCCCAACTTCTGGCTTGGGCTGGTGCTGATCGTCGTGTTCGGCGTATGGCTGGGATGGCTTCCCATTTTCGGTTACGTGAGCATCTTAGAGAGTCCCTGGGATTGGTTTACCCGCATGGTGATGCCGGTGTTGACCCTGGGCACGGCACTGTCGGCGACCCTGATGCGCCAGACCCGGTCCGCCATGCTCGAAGTGCTGGAAGAGGACTACATCCGCACGGCGCGATCAAAGGGGCTCCAGGAACGGAGCGTGATCGGCGTACACGCACTGAAGAACGCGCTGCTGCCAGTGGTCACGGTCACCAGCCTCCAGCTGGGCGGCCTGATCGGCGGGACACTTATCACCGAGTCGGTCTTCGCTCTGCCCGGCATCGGCAAATTCATCCTGGACGCCATCATCGAGCAGGACTACCAGGTCTTCCAGATGGGCATGCTGGTGATAGTGCTGGGGGTCGTCTTGGCCAACTTCATGGCGGACATATTGTATGCGTATCTGGACCCGCGAATCCGGTACGATTAACAGAGGGTTGAATTGGAGGAGATAACTTTACGCCAGACCGGCGGGTTGCGGGAGGCCGCCAGGGAGTGGGGTCCCGTGGTCATCCTGCGGGAGATGCTGCGAATCCGCTTGGCCAAATTCGCCCTGACCATCATTGCCATAACCGTGGTGGCCGCAGTGTTCTCGCCCCTGCTGGCGCGAAACGACCCATTTAAGATGGACCCGATGAACAACCTGTCCGCGCCCACGGGCAAGTTTTGGATCGGCTCCGACCGGCTGGGACGGGACCAATTGAGCCGCCTGATCTACGGCGCGCGCATCTCCCTCCTTATCGGCGTCTCCAGTGTCGTCCTTTCTGTGATCGCCGGCGTAGCCATAGGCACCGTTGCGGGCTACTTCGGCCGCTGGTGGGATGAGGTGCTGATGCGGTTTATAGACGGGTTGGCTTCGATACCTGGGTTGCTGTTGGCCCTGGGGCTTGTGGCCATAACCGGGGGCGCGGTACTCAACGTGATCTTAGCCATCGCTATTACCGCGACTCCAGCCAAGGCGCGTCTCATCCGGGCCCAGGTCTTGTCGATAAGGGAGCGGGACTACGTAATGGCGGCCCGTTCCATCGGGGCCTCCAACGCCCGCATGATTATGGGTCATATTCTTCCCAACTCCTTCGCGCCCATAATTGTGGCCGCCACGTTGAGCCTCGGCGCGGCCATCATCGCCGAAGCCTCCCTCAGCTTCCTGGGGGTCGGAGTGAAGCCCCCGACACCCACCTGGGGAGGCATGCTGCGCCACGCTTTTGAGACGGTGGAGCGAGCGCCCTGGCTGACCTTCACCCCCGGGGCTGCCATCTTCCTCCTGGTCTTGGCCTTCAACTTCGCTGGCGACGCGCTTCGGGACGTACTGGACCCACGGCTCAGGAACACCCGGTAGGGAGAGGACACTCACTCCTTGCTGATAATCGCTGCGCGGTTGTTATTGGGCATCGTCCTGGGTACGCTGCTGGCCATCGGGGGATACTTCGTCGGCTGGTACATCGCCTTCTCCCTGCCAGCGGGTGTTCCCCGGATGCCCTTCTTAATCGCTCCAGCCGGTATCGGAGGCGGAGTAGGCACGTTCCTCGCCTGGTGGCTGGACCTGGAAGGCGGCTCGGACCGAAATAGGCTGCTCACCGCCGCCGCCCTGGTGTTGGCCATCGCATTCGCACTAGGAGGCGCCTGGGGAGGTTTCTGGTACGGTGAGGATATCGAGGGGACGCGGGTCTGGCGGCACCCCACTACCCAGGCAATCCTCAACGGGACGGTAATCGCCAGCAACATGGCGCTGCTGATATGGCATGTGGGAATAAGACTAGCGCACCGCCCTTCCCCACATGAGCCGAGCGTGTCTTTCCTGCGGTCCTTGAGATCAGAGCGGCCTGGTCCCGGAGGCTCTGACGGCGAGGGCTTCGCCGGGAAGGAATAGCCATGAAGGATGCCGACTCGCTATTGGACCATCGTAACCGGGCGTTGGTCCGGCTGGACCAGGGACACCGTGCCCTCATGGACTCCCTTGCGGGACTCGACGCGGAAGAGGCGTTCCTGGGCTCCCGATGGTCTGTGAGGGAAGTTCTGCTTCACGTCGATTCCGGGAGCTTCGTCGACGCCCTGGAAAAGATTGCCCGGGGTGAGCAGGACATGCTTCCCCCCTTCTCATCCAGGGAAGAACAGCTTCAAAAAGAAATAGATCACCTGGGAGATACTCACCGCCGGTTCCGAGACCTGGTCTCGGGACTTACCGCGGAACAGCTTGGCCAGCCCGTTACTCCGCCCAACCCCATCAACTCTTTCCCCGGTCTAACTCTTCTGGAATTGGTGGAGCGGGTCTCCGGGCATGAGGCGACCCACTCCCGCCAGATCGAGCTCACCCGAAAGTACGTGGACGCCTTCCGCTCCAAAGAGCGGGCTGTGAGCGTGATCACTCTGGGAGACGGGTCTCCGCAACGGCTCTCCGAAGGCGTTCGGGGGCTTCTCAACCAGGCCGACTACGTGGCTGGCAGGCCGGATGCCCTTGCCGCGGTCCGGCAAATGGTCCGGGGTGTGGAATTGACCATCACGGACGAAAACACTGAAGAAATCGTCTCCCGTCTCGCCCGGGAAGCCCGCGCGGGGATATGGGGAGTGGTGGTCTCCCTTGGCGACGCTGAAGGAAGCGCAAGCCGGTTGATCGAGCTGGCCAGGTAACACGCCGACTCGGTTGCCGTCTACTGAGAGACTAGGCCAAGTGTGACCCCAAAACCCACATGCCCAATGGTTGAGGGCTAGAACCCACCGGTATTTCTTGCCGTGGGAGATGTGGCTGTTGAACCCTCAACGTCCCACCGTGGCGGATGTATTATCCTAGCCGTCTTAGGCGCGCTTTTCCGCTGGTACGGTTTTCTAAAACAGCAGCGTATGTTTTCGGATTGGTAGGTTGCCAAAGTCGAGTGACTGGAACAGGCCAAACTATCCCGCATGTACACAGTGCGGCGTGAAGGGCCTTTGGATCGAGGGTTGTAGCGTCCGGTTGGGATGACCACAGTCCGCCGCGCTAGAGTCGAGGACGCCCACGCTATCGCATCGGTCTGGGTGGAGAGTTGGCGCGATGCCTATAGGGGTATCGTTCCGGACGACTATCTGGACTCTATCGATGTGGAGCGGTGGGCTGACCGGCAACGCCGGTATAGGGGGGAGCCCCACGGCAATGCAACCACGTTTGTCGGGGAAGTTGATGGGTGTATCGTCGGCTGGACCTCCAGTGGACTCAATCGAGATCCAAGCTTGCCCTTTGAGGGCGAACTCTACACCCTTTACATCTCCCCAGAGTATCAGCGGCGGGGGATTGGACGCAGGCTCATGGGGGTAGCCGCCAAGAGCCTCGTCGAGGCGGGAATAGCGTCTATGCTGTTATGGGGCCTGGCAGACAATTGGAACGCCCGCAGGTTCTATGAAGCGGCCGGAGGGAGGGTCGCTGGCGAGCAAAATGTAACCATCGGCGGAGCGTCACTGCGGGAGGTGGCCTATGGCTGGGAGGAACTGAGCCGCCAGGCGGCTCAGTAGACTACCCACTGGGGCGCCTGGTTGACGCTGATTCGGCAGCTTCCACCCGGCCCTACCGCCGGTAGATGTTCCCGGCGGCGGTCCTCTCACAGTTCAGGCGGCGGTTGAGGTGCAGCCCTTCCAGCACGAATTCCACCGCCGATGCGACGGCTTCTTCCCGGTCGTCGCCGGTCAGCCGCTTGACCGCTGTGGCGAGTCCGTCAATCTGACCAAGTAGCTGGGGGTAGGCTGAAGCCCTTGTTTCGCTGCCGACTTCGGCGGTCTGGCCCAGGTCGAAGGCGGTCACGATGTCCTCCAAATCGGCCACGTCAAAGTAGCTTCCGAAGACCCGCAGGACCGCCCGCCGGGTCAAATCATCGGTGACGCGGCTCTCCCGGCCCTCTTCGAAGGTCTCCAACTCGATCTTGCCAGCGAACGACGCGACGATGTAGGGCAGGTCGCTGGACCTGGGGCAGACCCACTCGTCCCCGTGCAAGATGGCCCGCCGCACCGCGTTGCCCAGCAACGTCTCGAAATTGGAAATGGACACCCGGACGCTTACTCCGGAGCGCTGGTTGATCTCGCTGCTCTGCCGGGCTTGGCTGGTCACCTCCGCCAGAATTTCCTTCATGTAGTTGGGGATAATCAGCTTGTCTTCATCCGGGAAGCGGCGGCGCTCCTGCTCCATGATGGCGATTTCGTCTCTGGGGTCCTTCGGGTAGTGGGTATGTATCTGGGAGCCGTAGCGGTCCTTCAGGGGCGTAACGATGCGGCCCCGGTTGGTGTAGTCCTCCGGGTTGGCGGTGGACACTACGTACACGTCCAGGGGCAGGCGGATGCGGTAACCCTTGATCTGAACGTCCCGCTCTTCCATCAAATTGAACAACCCCACCTGAATGCGCTCGGCCAGGTCGGGAAGCTCGTTGATGCAGAAGATGCCCCGGTTGGTCCTGGGGACGAGACCGTAGTGGATCACAAGCTCGTCGGATAGGTAGTGGCCTTCGGCGACCTTGATGGGGTCGATCTCCCCGATCAGGTCGGCGATTGAGATGTCCGGAGTGGCCAGCTTTTCGGAATAACGTTCGTCCCTGGATATCCATTCGATTGGCGTGTTGTCGCCCAGGTCTGCCACCTTGTCCAGGCAGGCGCGGCAAACCGGGTCATAGGGATTGTCGTTGATCTCACAACCCGAGACCTTGGGCACGCTTTCGTCCAGCAGGTTCACCATGCTGCGAATCAAACGGGACTTGGCCTGGCCGCGTTCACCCAACAGAATGACGTCTTGACCGGCGAGGATGGCGTTTTCCAACTGGGGGATTACCGTTTCATCGAACCCGATGATACCGGGGAAGACCAGCTCTTCGGCCCTGATCCTGGATATCAGATTCTTGCGGATCTCTTCGCGGACCGGCAGCACCTCGTATTGGCTGGCCCGCAACTCGCCGATGGTGGTGGCTCTAGTACCAAGCGTCATTCCAATCGCTCCATTTTGAAATGAAAGATGATGCCTTGCCGAGACTCGGCTCTCCGTGGGACCGGGGTCACGCGATTGCCGAGGATGCCACAGTATAACCCAATCGGCGTCGGCGGCAATAGCGGACCGAAATGGCGAAAGTGGTCCTTCGATTCTCCCGCTTGGTCAATCAGGGTGTCCTCTCGCATTGCCGCGCCGCCCGTCTTTCCGGCCTTGAGCCGAAACCTGGATATCATGCACCGGGTTGCGGTCCTGGGCCTGAACATCTCTGGATTCCAGCTTTCGGAGACCTTTGAATAATCCCCTCTCACTCCGGGAGAGGGTTAGGGTGAGGGCGTCCCCCGTATCTGGGCACACTATGGATTTTCGCTTTCGCGGGACTCACGGAAGGTCACGCAAAGGTCTCCTTTCGCGGGAAAGACGGTGGTCACGGGGATGACGGTGGTTGGGGGGTGACGGTGGTTGGGGGAAAGACGAGTCTGCACAATATAGCTGATTATCGAAAAATCATGCGCCCGGGGCCAGGCATGATTCCCACTCAACATCCGATTGGTTTATAATTAGAATGCGCCACAGGAATTTTAGGTCCCTGGAGACCGGTAGGCTGCCATGCTGTTTCGCATAGCGATGCCATTGTTAATGATGTTGGGCCCCCGCCTGCTGCCGCCCCTACTGAAGTACGTTCTTCTGGTGTGGAGGTTGACATTCGACCGGCGCGTCCCGCTGGTGTTGCGCGCGCTGGTCCCCCTCGCCCTGCTCTACTTCCTGTCCCCCTGGGACCTGGTCCCCGACCGGTTCGGCGTCATCAGCAAGGTCGACGACTTTTTGGTCCTTGGAATGGCCCTGCTGCTATTGCTCAAACTCTCTCCTCGTCACGTCATCAACGAGCATCTGGGAATCCAGCCCCCGGACAATCCTCCACAGGAAAAAGACCCTGACAAGGTTGTGGACGGTTCCTCCAGGCCGATTGACGAGAGTTAACCGCTTCCCCTGCGATAGCGGTCAGGATATGACTGGCAACTCCCAGGGCGATTCTAGCGTCGTTCCCGGCTCTGGCATGTCCCTGTACGTACATGTCCCCTTTTGCAAGACCAAGTGCCCTTATTGCGATTTCAACACCTACCAGGGCATCGAAAACCTGATGGGGCCGTACCTCAATGCGCTTACCCTCGAATTGGACCTATGGGGAGAGACGCTGGGACATCCTCTGGTCAACACCGTATTCTTTGGTGGCGGGACACCCTCTTACCTGCCGCCCGGACAAATCCAACACATTTTGGCGAAAATCGCCTCGTCCTACACCGTGTCCGACGCCGCCGAGATCACCATCGAAGCCAACCCCGGCGACCTCGATCAGAGGGCGTGTGAGGCCCTGTTGCGGCAAGGCGTGAACCGGCTAAGCATCGGCGTCCAGAGCTTGGACAACGAACTTCTGTCCCTGCTTGGGCGGCGGCACTCCGCGGACCAGGCGCTGGAGGCGTTCGGAGCCGCTCGGAGCGCCGGGTTCTCCAACGTAAACCTGGACCTGATGTACGGCCTTCCTCAACAGACCTACAAGCAGTGGGTAGACACCATGGGTCTGATGCTTTCCCAAATGCCCTCCCACATCTCTCTGTATTGCCTAACTCTGGAGGAAGGAACACCCCTCCACCGGTGGGTAGAACAGGGAAAGCTGCCCGACCCCGACCCCGACCTCGCCGCCGACATGTACCACCACGCCGAATCTGTGCTGGAGAGTGCGGGCTACCACCATTACGAAATCTCCAACTGGTGCCTGCCCGGACTGGAGAGCCGCCACAACATGGCATATTGGCTCAACCAAACCTACCTTGGCGTTGGTCCTGGAGCCCATTCCAGCCTGTCGCAGCACCGTTTCTGGGACGTCTCCTCTCCCGTGAAGTACCTGGCGGAAGTGGAGCGGTGGGCCAGGGCGGAGGCGCGTCCGGTTGGGGAAATCACTGGAGACCTCCTGGAAAACATTCCCCCGGTGGGAGGCTACGAGTATTGCGGAGGGGATACTTCCTTTGCCGAGGCCATGATCCTCGGGCTCCGGCTGCTGGACGGAATGGACCTTGAAGCTGAGTCAGTCCGTCTCGGCGAAGACCTGGCGGCCCGGTTCGACACGGAGATAGGTGACCTCGTGGACCTGGGGCTGCTGGACCTTAATGGCAGCGAGCTTTGTCTCACGAAGCCAGCATATTTGATCGCCAACCAGGTGTTCAACAGGTTCGTGTAGTACACTCCATACGTCCCTTTGTGTAAAATCACCCTATCCCCACCCTGGCTCAGGGAGAACGTCCTTCCGCTATGTATGTAATCGGAACCGCGGGCCACGTCGACCACGGCAAGTCCACCTTGGTCAAAGCCCTGACCAACATCGACCCAGACCGGCTTCCCGAAGAGAAGGAACGGGAGATGACCGTTGATTTGGGCTTTGCTTGGATGGAGCTACCCAGCGGCCGGGAGGTGAGCATCGTCGATGTGCCCGGCCACGAGCGTTTCATTAAGAACATGGTTGCCGGAGTGGGCGCCATAGACTTGGCTATGCTCATCGTCGCCGCCGATGAAAGCATCATGCCCCAGACCAGGGAACACCTGGCGATTTTGGACATCTTACAAATCCGCAAGGGCATGGTCGTTGTCACCAAGACTGACCTGGTGGACGAGGAATTGGTGGAGTTGGTCAAGGCGGAAGTGGAAGACGTCCTGGAAGGGACCTCTTTCGAGGGATGCCCCATGGTCGGCGTGTCCGCCTACACCGGCGACGGGCTGGACGATCTACGGGCCACCATCGACCAAGTCTTAGACGACACTGAAGTGAGACGTGACGTGGGCCGGCCCCGGCTGCCCATCGACCGTTGCTTCTCGATTTCCGGCTTCGGCACGGTGGTTACAGGCACCCTGATCGACGGTTCGTTGGCTGTGGGGCAGGAAGTCGAACTGGCTGGTTCGGGCCGCAGGGGCCGTATCCGCGGGCTGCAGAGCCACCAGTCCAAGGTGGAAGAGGCCCAGCCAGGGGTCCGCCTGGCAGTGAACCTCTCCGGTCTCTCCCGCAGCGACATCGAGCGGGGCCAGGTGTTGACCCCCGCTGGTTGGCTCCCGACCACCATGAGGGTGGATGCCCGGTTTCGGATGGTGAAAAACGCTCCCCATCCCTTACGCCACAACGAAGGCGTAACCTTCCACATATTCACCAGCGAGTCGCCAGCCAGGGTGAGGCTCTTGGACGCCGACCGGCTTACTCAGGGCAACGAAGGCTGGGTGCAGGTGCTACTGTCCAACCCATTGCCGATGGTCAAGGGAGATTTCTTTGTCATTCGCTCCGCCGAAGATACCTTGGGCGGCGGGCAGGTCGTCGATCCGAATCCAAGGCGCCGACACCGCCGATTCTCCACCGAAGTCGTGGAAAGACTGATGACCCTCGATGAGGGCACCGGAGAAGACATCCTGCTCAGCGTGGCGGACCAATGGGGACCATGCGGCGCGACGGCGCTGTCCCGGCGGTCCAACTTGCCTGTTGAAGAGGTAATGGAACGTGTCGGGAAGTTGGAGGAGGACGGTGACGTGGTGGTCCTGGGAGACCTGGCGAACGACTCGGACGCGGTGGTCTACTCAACCCAGGGTTGGAACATCCTCAAGAGCAAGGTGGCGTTGGCGTTGCAGCGTCATCACAACCAGTTTCCGCTTCGCCGCGGAGCGCCTACCCAGGAAATCCGCTCCCGGTTGGAAGTGCCACAACCCGTGTTCTTGAAAGTCGTGGCTAGGCTTACATCGGAGGGATTCCTGGCGGGGGGGCGGACTTCCATACGGCTGCCCGATCACGAAGTGTCGCTGACGCCACAAATGGAGCAACAGGCGGCGGCTTACGTCAAGTCGCTCGAAGACGAGCCCTACTCGCCTCCCAGCGACCAACGTCTGGACCCGGAACTACTGACGGTGCTCGTCGAAGACGGGAAAGTCGTAAAAGTGAACGAGTCCATCGTATTCTCCTCATCCGCCTACCGGGACATGTCCGACAAGGTGGTTGAGCACCTGAAGTCCAACGGAAGCATTACCGTGGCCGAAGCTCGGACATTGTTCAACACCAGCCGCAAGTACATCCTCCCATTTCTGGAATACCTGGACCAGCAGCAAATAACCCGCCGCGTCGGCGACGACCGGGTTTTGCGGTAGGGGATAAGCCCTCTTCTAGTTGGCAATCCCGAAAATTCCAGGCCCCCAACTCAACCGGAGAAAGGACCGAATTGGCGCTCCGCAACAGAGAGGGGCCATGCCGCCAAGATTTTGCCCTTTAGAAGTGCGGGGGATATTGACCTATTAGCGCTGGGATTAAAGACCACCATCGGGGATGCCACCCGATCTTGAGAAGGGTGGACGCTCCCTCGCTCTCCGTTCCCGAAAATCGCCAAGAGTTGGCTCGAGGCGCCCTATCGAGCATCCTACGAGCCTTGGGTTTGACCAGAAGGGAGTTTGATAGAATAGCCGAAGAGGCGCTGTGATGGTCATGCAAAAATTCACCGTGATCTTGGTCCCCAGGGAGGAAGGAGGGTACCAGGCATTCTTCCCCTATTACCCTAACTGCGTCTCCGACGGCTTGACGGTCGAAGAAGCCCTGGTAAGCTCCAAACTCGCTTTGGAAGGAGTCCTGCAAGCAGACGCCGATAATGACGGTGACTGCGTGCCTTCCGGAGTGCACACGCCCCATGTTGTGATAGGTGAAGTAGATGTTCGGGTCCTCTCCAGGCTAATCGAATCAGCCGAGACTATATCGACCGGGACCTGATCCATGCCCCTTGACCTTGGCAATACATTTCTCCAACTGGACCGTGTCAGCGAGGAGCTTGGACGGACCCGGGAAGACCGGCTTGGAAGGCTTCGCGGCTTTATCGGCGCCGCGCAACACGTCAGCCGGGAGACGGCCAGCGCCAAGACCGCCTTTGACCCGGAGCGTCCCTTTCTGGCGGCGCAGGTCCAAGACCGGCTGCTGGGTAGCTACGGGCCGTCAGACACTCCCCGCGATTGGTGCGTGGTGGCGGTGGATGGGTCGCACATCGACGTTGACCGCCATTTGCCAGTGGCGACGTATCTGGTCAATCTGGGCGGTTGCCAGTTGACCTACGGCTCTCAGCCCAACGCCCAACTCTTCAGCCAACCAGACCTGGCCTATGAGCGTGAGGACCTCTACATAGCCAACCCCTCCAACCGTGCCCAGGAAGAGCCTGTGACGGGAGCTTTGCTGGGTCTCATCAGGACGGTGCGGGAGTTGGAGCGGCTGGCCGACCTGGTGGAAGATTGTCCTCCCGGACTGCCCACGCTGGCCCTGGTGGACGGGTCGCTGGTGTTGTGGGGGTTGGCGGGCCGCGGGTATCCGCCGTTTGTCCGGGACACCATTATCCAGGGCCGGATGCTTCCCGCATTGGACCGGCTTAGGGAGCAGGCCCGGTTGCGGCCCTTGAGTGTGGCGGCCTACGTGTCCCTGCCCAGAAGCGCGGAGGTGGCCAACGCGGCCAGGTCCACCCTTTGCCCCTTTGAGTCCTCCCAATGCAGCCGTTCTTGCGGCAACCGCCGGTCGATAGTCTCACCCTGCGACCAGGCCAACGACTTTCTTGACCGGGACATTTTCCAGGAAACGCTTGCTCCTGGCTGGCGTTCTCCGGTTTACCGCACCAATTCTTCGGTGCCTCGGGAGAGCTACGGGGAGCATCAGGTCGATTTCTATTACCTCCACTGCGGGGAAGAGATCGCCAGGGTGGAGACCCCGTCCTGGACCGCAGAGGACGAGGGCTTGTTGGCTCTGGGCCATAGCCTGATCTTGGACCAATGCCGGAGGGGTCAGGGCTACCCGGTGGCAATCTCAGAGGCCCACGAGCAAGCCGTGATAAGCGGCAAGGACCGGGAGCTATTCAAGCGGATGGTGGCGGAGAGCCTTGAGCGCAGGGGGATGCGCGCCTACACTTCGGAGAAGGACCGCTCCAAGCGCACTCCCTGGGTCTAATCGGGGACTAAACACAGCATTCATGGGGGTCGTAGCGGCAGGACCCGTCCTTGCGTTTCGCCATCGGATCACCCCGGCTCCAGATGAGCCTGAAACTCCTCGTAGCTGCTGAACTGGGCTACCGTGTGCAGGAAGTCGCTCAACGATGCGCTCCTCCGCCGCAACTCCTGTAGCTGTCCAAGCACCGGACTGACCGACGCTGGGCTGGTCGCGTAGGAACCGTGGAAGGCGAAGTAGGCCTGGTTTATCTTCCGGATGAAATAACCGTGCCGCACGAATAGAAGCCTTCGCTCCTCCATGTAGGCTTCGGCTTCCTCGATTTTGCCCCGCGTCAAATATTCCTCGGTGCGGACGCGGGTCTCCCGCATTTCTTTCCTGAAGTCGAACCCAATGTGACCGGCCGCCCCTGCCGCCGCCGCAGGAGTTTCCGAGGCTATCGCCTCCCCGGTAATGGCGGTGAAGGCCCGGTCGCCCAACTCCTGCCCGGCCAGCGTCGCCGCCGTCTCGTTCAGGGTGGTCATCTCCGGGTTGTCCCAGAAGTGTTGCCCTAGAGGCTGGAGGAAGAACCAATGGTGAAGCCACTCGTGCGCCGCCGTGACCACCGTGTGGCGCATTCCCCCTGCATCGGACACCACACTTGGATATACGGCGACCCCTCCGGTACGGGCCACGAGGGCGGACAGGTCCTTTTCCTGGAGGAATTCCGCTTCGATCCTTTCCCTTACCACGTCTCCAAGTCCGGGTTTTAGGAGCACGGTATCCTGCCGATAGATGCGGTCCCTGGGAGAAAGCACCAGCACTCCGGGCGACCTGGCGAACACCGTATCGACCGGAGGAAAGATGAGGCCGATTCGGGAAGCGAACCCCTCCACGGCCAGGACCGCGCTTATCTCGGCCTCCACGGCTTCTTCCACCTGGGGAAGGATATCATCTCGCCGTTCCCGGATTTGTTCGATTCTGGGGGTTGGCGGACTCGGTCCTCGGGGAAGCATTCCTCCGCTTGAAGTTCCGGGGAATCTGGCCCGCCTTTCCAACTGCCGCATCTCCCTGCCCAGGGAGAAGAATTCACGGACCAGGGCGTTACGCGTTTCGCGGTCGGGCTCGGCGGCCCATGGCAACAGGTCCCACGATTTCCGGGCCCACTTGTCCAGGAAGTTGGACACTTCCCAATCAAGCAGGCTGTAGCGATATGGAATTACCAGAAGTTCCAGCTTGTCGGGGCGGTAGGAGTTGTTGCCGGCGGCCAGCAACAGGAAGGCCAGCGCGAGGGCCAACACACCCCTGGGCCACCGTTTCAGCAAGGCGGAGTTACGCCAGGACCCGGTACCGATAGCTGGACTCCAGCAGGTCGTTTTCTTCGAATCGGGAGTAACGGAGCGGAGAGATGTCGATGGAAGTGGACGCCCCTTGAGCGACCAACTCGGCCATGGTCACACCGATCATTGGCGACAGTTTGAACCCATGCCCGCTGAACCCAACGGCGCAATAGAGACCTTCTATGCCCGGCGCCTTGTCCAAGATGGGGTGCCAGTCTGGCGTGGTGGTAAATAGGCCGGACCATCCGCCGCGGAAGTACGCCCCCGCCATGTCCGGCAGCCTCCGCTGCAACCGACTTGCGGCGTCGGCCATGACGTCCATGTCCACCGCCTCGTTGTAGTTGTCCAGTTCGACCTCTTCGTCGTCCCCGAACCCCATCAAAGTGAAGGACGTTCCGTCGGGCCGGAAGGAGAAGGACTGGGCGATGTCGCCCACCGTAGGATGGAAGGGCAACAGGTCCACGGGCCGGACCAGATAAGCCGCCTGGTGACGAACGGGCACGAGAGGCACGTCAATCCCAACTTTGGCCAATTCACGCTTGGACCACGGCCCGGCGGCGACCACGGCTACCGGAGTCTCCACGCGGCCCTGGGCGGTGTTTACAGCCCGCACGCGACCGCCTTCGACCTCGATCCCCAGAGCCGGAGTCCGTGGCAAAATTTCAGCTCCCATCTCAGTGGCGCCGTTGGCGTAAGAGGAAGTTACCAGGTATGGGTCGGCGTAACCCGACTGGGGTTCCCAACCCATCGCCTCGTCCTCGCCGACGCTGATCATAGGCGCGATGTCTCGCAGGTCGTCGGCGGTGACCACCATCGTGTCGATGCCCAGGTCGAGTTGCATCGCAACGTTCTTCTCCAGCCCTGGCCGGTCCTCGTTCTCGACGATCACCAGGTAACCCGTCTCGACGAATCCTGACGGACCGCCAACCAACTCTTCGAAATTGGCGAATATGCGGCGGCTTTCCCAGGCCATTGAAGCTGTTACCGGATTGGAGTAGTGCATTCGGCAGATGGCCGCGGTCCGCCCCGTAGACCCGGAGTTGAGGACATCCCGCTCCAGCAATAGAGTGTCGGTGATCCCCAGGCGTCCCAGGTTGTACAGGATGCTGCATCCTATGACGCCCCCTCCGATGATTACTACGTCTGCCGAATCCCTCATGGTTTGACTTCCTCCGGTCGCTGTGTGTTTGTCAATTGTGACACTTTGAAGAGGTTGGCCCTTGACGGAAATATCTTAGCTTATCCCAGAGGTTGCGGTCAGCCCGGCCGGGGCCGCCAAACCCTTTCCGGGAGCAAGGCCGGGGCCGGCCAGTTGGGCCCCTGAGGCCGCAATGATCGCGGGTTGACCCCAATCCACCGTACTATCGATGATTCTAATAATAGAAGACTCCGTTGTTGACAATTGTTGATTAACTGAGTAGACTTTCTCCCTAATGAGAACGGTGTCCTTGACCTGTTGCGCCTGTACATGTCCCCCCACATAGGGGGCAGGTTAGTCGCGCACGACATCCGCCAGACCAGCCTGCGTCCACCCAAGTCTACGAAAGACGGTGGGCGTTTTATTTTGCCCGACGTAGGAGGAGATAGGTGACGAGTCCGAGTAGCACAACCCAGTCTGTAGACCAGACGGAGATTCATCAGAGAAGCAGGGAATTGGCCCCGTCTTCTCTGGGTATTATCCCTTTCCTGGATGATGAGGTGCAGAGGCTCGAAGCCGAATCTGGGCGGTTCGAAAGCGGTGAGTTGGACAACGCGGCGTTCACCCCGTTCCGCCTCCGGCAAGGGGTCTATGGGCAGCGTCAGGCGGACGTGCAGATGATCCGGATCAAAATCCCCGGAGGCATCCTCACCCCCGAGTCGCTGGATGGGATGGGTGAAATCGCCGAGCGGTACGCGCCCCTCAAGAAGGGGCATATCACCACTCGCGAAAACATCCAGATGCACCACATTCCCTTGGCCGACTGCCCCGCCGTACTGCGGACGTTGGGCAACGTGGGGTTGACCAGCAGGGAGGCCTGCGGGAACACGGTGCGGAACGTGGTCGGACCGGCGTCCGCCGGGGTCTGCCCCGACGAGATATTCGACGCGACGCCTTACCTGACCGCTTACGTCCGGTTCGGCGTCAGGCATCCCATCACCCAGAATTTCCCACGGAAGTTCAAGACGGCTTTCACCGGCTGCGACTCCCACGACGCGGTGGCCGCCGCTATTCAAGACCTGACCTACGTCTCCCAGGTCCGCGAAGAAAACGGCGTGACCCAGAAGGGGTTCAAGGTCTTCGTGGGTGGCGGCACATCGATCATGCCGCGGCTGGCCAAGCCCCTGTACGAGTTTGTGCCGGAGCGCGAATACCTCCGGGTCGCGCTTGCCATCTGGACGGTGTTCAACAACGCGGACATCCTGCGGAAGAACCGCATGATGGCCCGGATCAAGGTGCTCATCGACAAGATCGGCCTTGACGCCTTCCGGGAAATGGTTGACGCCGAGCTGGAGAATATCGGTCCCATCGATCCGACCCCTTTGATGGAAGCGGAAGAGGTCCAACGGGAAACGCCACCGGCCCTGGACGCGAGTCCGGTCCAGTCCAACGGCTCAAGCAGCAACGGCAGCGGCGAGGCATACTCCCGGTGGCTGGAGACAAACGTAGAAGTCCAGAAGCAAGATGGCTACCATCTGGTTTACGTGAAGCCGGACCGGGGCGACATTAGCCCCGAGCAGTTCCACGGCCTCGCGGATATCGTCCGGCGCTACACTGGCGGACGCGCCCGCACGACCCAGGAGCAGAACTTGGCCCTGCGGTGGGTGCCAGGCAACACGCTCCACGAGCTTTGGGAAGCCCTGAACGCCATCGGTCTCGCCGAGAGCGGAGCCCACCACATCACCAACGTGGTCTCCTGCCCAGGCACCGATAGCTGCAAGCTGGGCATTACGTCGTCAATGGGCCTGGCCAAGGCCGTCCGGGAGGAGCTTTCCACCTGGAACGGGCTCCTGGAGGATGAGGGCGTCCAGAAAATCCGCATTAAGGTGAGCGGTTGCCCCAACGGTTGCGGCCTGCACCACATAGCCAATATCGGTTTCCACGGCGCAGCGGTGAAGGGCCCCGACGGGCAGCAAATACCGGCCTACGAGCTTTTCCTCGGCGGAAACTACGGCGACAACCGGGTGGAAGACTCCCGCATCGGCACGCGCATCCCCAAGATCAAGATTCCGGCCAAGGTTGCCCCGAAGATCGTCACGGAGATCGCCTCCTACTACAAGGAACACCGTCAGGACAAAGAGGACTTCAACCAATTCCTCGACCGGGTGGGCCTGGAAGAGCTCACCGCCGTCGCATCCGAGGCCCAGAAGGCCGCCGAGACCGCCGATGAAGGCTCCGACCTCTACTTCGACTGGGAACGGACCAACATCTACAAGCTGGAGCGGGGTGAAGGTGAGTGCATGGTTTAGGGGAGCGCGTTGGTAGCCTCCCTGGGCGGCAGGGTTGTCGCCTTCGTCGAAGCGAGAATGCAATCGGAAATGGCCGGGCTTATCGAGCGTCATGGTGGGACGCCGTACCCGGCCCCAGTCCTCCAGGAACTTTATCTGGAGGACGACCCCCACGTAAAGAAGCTGGTGCGAGACGTCTGTGAAGGCAGCTTGGACGTTGTCGTCCTGCTGACCGGCGTCGGTACCCGCGCACTTATAGGCGCAGCCGATTCCATGGGGGTAAAGGATGACTTCCTGACCGCCCTGAACGGCCTGACGGTCTTCGCCAGAAGCCCGAAACCGGCCCGCGTCCTACGCCAGAACGACATCCACATCGACGTCATGCCTCCCGAGCCCTACACCTCGGCCGACCTCCTCGAGTCCATCAAGGAATACGATCTCCAGGGAAGAGACCTCGCGGTCCAGGCTTACGGGTCGCCCAACGGTTTCCTCACCCAGGGATTGGAGGACAGGGGAGCGAACGTCAGGGAGGTAACCCTCTACACCTGGGGGCTGCCCGATGACACGTCCCCCGTGATCCGCATGATCGACGATTTGGCGAACGGGGCCGTGGATGCCCTGGCGTTCACCAGCCAGCCACAGGTACGGAATCTCCTCACAATCGCCGGCCAGGCCAACAAAGAGTGGCAGTTTCGGGAGAGTCTTGAGATACTTCCGGTGGCGGTTGCTTCCGTGGGTCCCGTGTGCAGCCGGAGACTACGGGAGATGGGCTTGCGAGTGGATGTTGAGCCGGAGCATGTTCACATGGGCAATATGATTATCGCCCTCGCGGAACACTTCAGCGAAGGCCCAGCCATGGAGAGCTAGGCTGGGTCCCAATCCCCCTGGTTCAGCGCGACAGCCAACGCTTGAGTCTCTGCCACGGGGAATCGTATTCCTCTACCACCTGGCCCCTCCACCTCTTTTCATGGGATATGGAGTGGGGAGACACAAAGAACAGCAGGTACCCCAGGGCCACCATCCCCAACCCTACCCAAACCAACGGGCGGAACCACAGGGCCCCGACCACGAACAGGACCAAGCCGACCAGCATCAATTTGCCCGGAGTAAACCGCAGCCACCGCCGGCCTCGAGGTGGCGGCGCGGCGGGAGCCCGGTCAGGGGCGCGAACGGGAACTACAACTTGGTCATCGGCTCGAGGACGTTCCCTTGATGCGTTCTCGGGGGCGGATTCCCCCGCCTCTCGCAGGATCTCCTCTATCTCGTCCTGGTACCTCTCAGGCATAACTCCTCCGGCCCAAAAGCTATCAGTTCGCAACTGAGCGCATCGCGCCTGTGATCGCGACTGCTCCCGCAGCGTTAGGCACGGATTATACCCCAAGAAACATGGTCCGCGTAAGGGTGTGCAAGCGCCCTATCCGAAACGGCCCGTGATGTAGGCCTCGGTCCGTTCATCCGCGGGGTTGGTGAAGATCTGGCGGCTTTCACCGTACTCCACCAGCAGGCCAATGCTATGTTCCTCTGTCATCAGGAATGCGGTGTAGTGAGACACACGGGCGGCCTGTTGCATGTTATGGGTCACTATTACGATGGTGTACTCTTGGGCCAACTCCCGCATTACCTCTTCTATGGCAAGCGTGGCGATAGGGTCCAGGGCGGAGCATGGCTCATCCATCAAGATAACCTGGGGTTCCACGGCCAGGGTGCGGGCGATGCAGAGCCGCTGCTGTTGACCGCCGGAAAGGCCCAGGGCGCTGGCATTCAGCCGGTCCTTCACCTCATCCCACAGGGCAGCCCGAATGAGGGACATCTCGACCAGCTCGTCCATGTTGCCCTTGAAACCGTTGATCTTGGGCCCGAAGGCCACATTGTCGTAGATCGACTTTGGAAATGGATTGGGACGTTGAAAAACCATGCCTATTCGATACCGGATCTCCGCCGGATCGATGTGACGCGCGTAAAGGTCTTCACCTTCGAAGTACACCCTGCCGGTGATGCTCGCCGTGGGGATCAACTCGTTCATGCGGTTGAAGCAGCGCAACAGGGTGCTCTTTCCGCAGCCTGAAGGTCCGATAATCGCGGTGATCCGGTTGCGGGGCACGTCGAGAGTAACCTCTGTGACCACCCGCTTGTCGCCGTAATATACGCTCAGTCCCTCGGTCCTGATGATGTTATCCGCCGATTGCATGTCTTACGTCCTAGTTCCGAACTTATACCGCAGAAATACCGCCGCGGCGTTCATGATAAACAGCAATGTGAGCAGGACGATGATGCCCGCCGCCGCCGCCTCGTGGAACCCGGCCTGAGGCCTGGAAGTCCAGTTGAAGATCTGGATTGGCAGGACGGTGAACCGGCTCAAGGGGCCATCCGGAGCGAAGGGGACGAAGGTCAGCGCGCCCATCACAATGAGCGGAGCCGTCTCACCCATCGCCCGGCTTACCGCCAGGATCACGCCGGTCAGGATTCCGGGAAACGCCTGCGGCAAGACCAGGTGCCAGACCGTTTGCCACCGGCTCGCGCCCAGAGCGTACCCGCCTTCCCGGATGGAAGGAGGCACCGCGCGAATCGCTTCCTGGGACGCGATGATTATTACAGGGAGCACCAGTAGAGCCAGGGTGAACCCTCCGGCCAGCACGCTCTTTCCCAAGGTCATGATCCGCACGAAGATCTCCAGCCCGAGGATTCCGTACACGATGGATGGGACGCCCGCCAGGTTTGCGATGTTAACCTGAATGATCTTGGTCAACCTGTGGCGGTGGGCATATTCTTCGAGATAGATGGCCGAGCCAACGCCAATAACGAAGGACGCCACCGCCGCGATGGCGATAACGTAGATGCTACCGATTATCGCCGCCTGGATTCCCGCCCTCTCCGGGAAGCGGGACGGAAAGCTGCTCAGGAAAGACCAATCAACTCTCGCGTAGCCTTGCGCGATGATGTAAATGAGCAATACCGCCAGCATACCCAGAGCGATGGCGATTGCCGCCATGCATAACCCGGCGAAGATGGCGTTCTTGCGTTTGCGGTGAGCCAGGCGCCTTTGTAGCCGCGCGCGTTGCGCTACATCCATTACTCGTACTGTTCCCGGAATCTGCGGACGACCCACTGGCTCAGCAAGTTCATCATCAGGGTCAGGCAAAATAGGGTCAGTGCAACCGCGAAAATCGTCTTAAATGCCAGGGTCCCCGCCGGGGCGTCTCCCAGGCTTACCTGCACGATGTAGGCGGTCATGGTTTCGATGGGCACGAATGGGTTAAGGGTGAAATTCGGGTTCTGCCCGGCGGCCACGGTCACGATCATGGTCTCGCCGATGGCCCGGGAGGTGGCCAGAATGAAGGAGGCGGCGATGCCTGAGAGGGCGGATGGGACCACCACTCGAAGGGAAACCTCCAGCTTGGTGGCCCCCAGCGCATAAGCCGCTTCTCTCAGCGAGTTGGGAACGGCCGACATCGCATCCTCGCTCAGGCTGGAAACCATCGGGAGGATCATGATGCCCATGACTATCGAGGCGCTGAGGGCGTTGAACACCGCGATCTCGTCTGAGATCGAGCGGAGTAAAGGAGTAACGAATAGCAGCGCGAAATACCCATACACCACTGTTGGGATGCCCGCCAGAATCTCCAGGATTGGCTTAATGACCTGGCGAATCTTTTCAGGGGCGTATTCGCTCAGATAGATGGCGCTCAGGAGACCCAGGGGCAGCGCCACGAACATCGATAGAACGGCGACTAAAAGCGTCCCAGCCACCAGGGGCAATACGCCGAAATGCTTGGACGCGAATAGCGGGGTCCACCGCGTTCCGGTGAGGAACTCGACGGGAGAAACTTCCTGGAAAAACTGTATAGCCTCGAATAAGAGGACTGAGACGATACCAGCGGTGGTGAGAACGGAGACGGCGCTTAAGCTGAAGAGGAGCCATTTGGCAATACGTTCATGGAGGTTTCTTGACCGTATTCTTCGCTGGGTTGAGCTTTCATTATTCAAGGGCGCCGAGCCTGAAACCACTTCTTCCCTAGCCACCTTGGACCGACTTCATAGGACCGGGCGCTGTGCGTGGAACCGTGGGGGTCCGAGACCGCATAACAGCATAATCGGGCTCCCCAGCCATTACAACCACGAATGCGGAAGGTTTTGTTTCCGAAGTGTTAAACAAATGCGCCGGGGCCCATAGACTCGATGTTCCTGGCCTTCATTTACAGCCGATGACAAATGAAGGGGGAGGATAGTAGGGTCATTCGATTATCGGCCCAATTGTCCGAACCGGGATTCACAGGATTCCGGGATTCGGATGATTGGAAATCATCCGAATCCCGGAATCAGAGAAATCACAGTTCAGACGGACAATCGAAAGGCCCTGGGAGGGATAGTCCCCCTCTCCCGAAAGTTGGACCTGCTCACTGGTTGGATGCCAGGACCGTTGCGACGGGACCCTTCTGGGCGTTGTCGCCTCCGAACAATGTGCCGGCCAAACCGCGCTCCACCCGCTCTTGAGCCAGCGTATATACCTCACTGGGATAAGGCAGGTAGCCGACGTCGCGGACCAGTTGCTGGCCGCCCTCGGGACTCAGGTGGAACTTGGCGAAGGCCTCTAGGTGGGGCTTGGCCAGTGATTCTTTCTTGATGTAGATGAACAGCGGGCGGGCCAGAGGCTGGTAGCTGCCGTCTTCGATCGTGGCGTCGCTGGGGGTTTGACACCCCTCGCCGCCGTCCACGCCGACCAGCTTCAGCTTGTCCGAATTCTCGACGTAGTAGGCGTAGCCGAAGAAGCCGAGGCTGTGCTCGTCACCGGAGATGCCCTGGACCAGGACGTTATCGTCTTCACTGGCGGTGAAGTCGCCGCGAGAAGACTGGGACTCGCCGTTGACCACCTCGGTGAAGTAGTCGAAGGTGCCGGAATCGACGCCGGGGCCGTAGAGCCTGATGTCCTCGGCGGGCCAATCGGGGCGTACCTGGTCCCACTTGGTGATTTTGTCTTCAGCGTCGGGACCCCAGACTAGTTTGAGTTCTTCAAGGGTCAGGCAGTCGATGTATGTGTTGGCGGGGTTTGTCATGACGCTAAGGCCGTCGATAGCCACGGGGACTTCGATGTACTCTATGCCGGAGTTAGCGCAGAGGTCTACTTCCTTCTGCTTGATCGGGCGCGAGGCATTGGTGATATCGGACTCACCGGAGCAGAACTTCTTGAAACCGCCGCCTGAGCCTGAGAGTCCCACGGTGACCCTGACTTTGCCGTTGGTCAAGATGCCGAACTCTTCGGATACCGCCTCACTGATCGGAAACACGGTGCTGGAACCGTCGATGGTGATGTCTCCGGATAAGTGGCTGAGTTCCGCCTTCATGACCTCGGCGGACTCCCGCGGATTAAAGTCCGATTGCGGTGGCTGGGCGCTTTGCTCAGCTTCTGGGCCGGCGCAGGCAGACGTGAATAGCGCCATCATGAGCCAAATCGGTACAACGGTGACTACAGCCAGGCGGCGTTCGTCGTGGTTGGTTCTCACGGTCGTACTACCTCGGATTCTCGAGTTTGGTTTTCTGGGAATATCCACAAAGACCGGTGGCAATTGCCGTTGGCATGGAGGTGGTCGCGCAGTTTTGGGTGGAGAGTGGGTGGATAATAGAGAATAGATGCGATATTTCGTACTGGCGGCATAGACACCAACTCTCACTGGGGACTTGTCGTGGGACCGTTGGCTGGGGTGGACCGTTCGGATGGACCGGAGGAGGCGGCTGGGGTTGGGTAGGTGGCGCAGGTGTGGGGGCGCTGGCGGGTTGTCTCGCCGAGAGGGGATGGGTTACCATTCGTGTGCTCTACACGGGCGGACTCGCCGCAGGAGAGTTGTAACGATACCCGGCTATCGTTTATTAGGAAACCGTTGCTAATGGGAATTGATAGGGAATCCGGGGGAGTGATCACCGAGGAAGAAACTGGGGATAGGACTAAATTGTGTGGTGGAATTGGCTCTCTCGGCCTCGGAAACAGCGAGAACGATGGCACCCGGGCCGCTGATTTGCGGGTACATATCCGGTCTATGGACACTTTCCCTATCAGTCCTTACGATATTCGTTGAGATAATTATGAAAGTACAATATCAGCCTGTCAAGTGTGAATCCCGTCGAATTCGCTATCGCGTGGGAGTGAATTAACCGTGGCTACGGAACTCCTCTTAGGAGTCGTCGACCAGTCGCCAGTTCGAGACGGAGGGACTGCGGGAGATGCCCTTCGCGAGACCATCGAGCTTGCGGTGGCTGTCGAGCGGTTCGGTTACCATCGTTATTGGTTGGCGGAGCACCACAGCATTCCCAATTTTGCCGGCACCAGCCCGGAGTTGATGATCGGCCAGGTCGCGGCGCGAACTAATACGATCCGGGTCGGCAGCGGCGGGGTTATGCTTTCCCATTACAGCTCGTTCAAAGTAGCCGAGCAGTTCCGCTTGCTGGAATCACTCTACCCTGGGCGCATCGACTTGGGCATCGGTCGAGCGCCGGGCAGCGACCAGATCACCGCCGCGGCCCTGTCTTTTCCCAGGCCCAGCTCGGACATTCGCCACTTTCCCCAGCAAGTCTTGGACCTGCTGGGCCACCTGGAAGGAAATCTTGAGTCCAGCCACATATTTGCCGGGATACAGGCGGGCCCGGGGGAAGGTACGGCCCCCGACGTCTGGCTTCTGGGGTCCAGGTACGAGAGCGCGATCATGGCGGCCCACTACGGTCTGCCGTTCGCCTACGCTCACTTCTTTGGGCTCGGAGTGGAGGAAGGACCGGCAATCGTCGAGGGCTACCGAAAGAACTTCCGTCCCTCGGCGTACCTGACAGAACCGAAGGTCAACGTGGGTGTCCAAGTGCTCTGTGCTGAGACCGAGGAAGAGGCACACCGGATAGCGGCAAGCCGGAACCTGGCGCGGTTGAAGTCGGTTACGGGGAGGGCGAGGGGAATCCCAAGCCTGGAAGAGGCGCTGGCTTACGAATATGCGGCCAACGAATGGGCTTACACCCAGCAATACTTGGGCCGCTGCGTCGACGGCGACCCCAATCAGGTGAAAGAGAGGCTGGAAGAGCTGGCGGAGACCTACCAGACCCCCGACCTCAGCATTGTCACGATCTGCTACAATTTCGCCGACCGGGTGCGCTCCTACGAGCTGGTTGGCCAAGCCTGCGGCCTAAAGCCGGTGGAGTAGTCTATCACCCGCCAAACGCGGCGATGGCTCTTTCGTGGGACGCCAAGCTATCGCCTACGGGGAAAGGGGCCACGACGGGCTGCTGTAGACCCTTTGACCGCATCGCTTCCAGTTGTTCCCCGCACTCGCCTGGGGTCCCTATGATAGCCAACGCCCTCTGCATCTCCGGGCTGACCGCCTCGGCCGCGGCGTCGACGTCTCCTCGGGCAAATGCTTGTTCTATGGCGGCGATCTCATGGTCGTAACCGCATTCCCTGAAGAAAGCCCGGTAATAGGGATTGCGAGTGTAGCGGGATATTTGACGCCGTAGGCCGAATGCGGCTGCCTGGGCGTCGTCTACAACCGCTACGCGCACATACCCGGCGATGTCGATTTCCGAAGGATCTCGTCCGGCCCGTTTGGCTCCGGCGTATACCCGTTCGATTGACTGCTCCAGATGATCGCCGCCAGTCCAACTTAGCAGGACGCCGTCGGCCATCTCTCCGGCCAACTCCAGCATCCGCGGCCCCAGCGCGGCGATGTATATCGGCACCGGCTTGTCCGGGATAACCCCGCCCAGGCTGGCTCCCTCCATCTCGAATACGCGGCCCTGATGGTCCACGGTTTCGCCTGCTAGCAATCGCCGGGAAATGGAGATGGTCTCCCGCAGCCGGTCTAGGGGCCTACGGTATGGGACGCCATGCGCGGACTCTACGGCGTGTCTATTGCCCACGACGAGGCCCAGGATGAACCGTCCCCCTGAGACCGCAGCCAGTCCGGCCGCCGACATGGCTGTCATCATCGGGGTCCGGCCAAAGATAGGCAGGATGCCGGGGGCGACGTTGATCCGGGATGTGGCGCAAGCGATGGCAGTGAGCTGGGTTATGGTGTCCCTTCCGCCGGAACCCTCGGTCATCCACAGCGTTTCGTAGCCGCGCTCCTCGGCCATGAGGGCCAGGGAACGAAAGTCCCCGGCCCCAAGCTCAGGGTCGTTGCCGATTCTGATGCTCAGCCGCGCCATGTTAAGTCCTCTTAGGGGAAACTTACGACCCTAGCTGGTCTGCCAGGTCCACGAAGTCCCTGGCCACGATGGCGAAGGATGGGTCTGGCGTAGGGTCGGGCGGCACCGCGGGGTTTGGGCCGCGTTCCATGGGACGGGGGACGAATGCCGAAGGCAGCCCCACCTTCTGGGCGTTGAGCAAGTCGCCCTGGTGAGCGGCGACCATCATCACCTCGGATGGGTCCAACATCAGCAGGTCGCAAGCCGTCTGGTAGCTTTCCGGGTCGGGCTTGTAGTGCCTGGCAACTTCGGCGCCCAGGATGCAGTCCCAGGGCATCCCGCCGTTCTTGGCCATGTTGGTCATGAGGGCGATGTTTCCGTTGGACATCGGAGAGAGGATGAATTTCCTCTTCAGCCTGTACAGGCCGGGGACCGTGTCCGGCCACGGGTCCAGGTGGTGCCAAGCCTTGTTGAACTCGTCCTTGACCTCCTCGCTGATCCCTTCGATGTGGAACTCTTCCAGCACGACGTCCAGAGACATCCGGTGGAGGCGGTCCAGGTTGGTCCAGGGAAGCTCCCCGGTCCTAACCTTGTTCATGTACGGGCCGTACTTGCCGCGCCAGGCTTCGGCGAAGGCTTCCCAATCGGCCTCCACTCCGTTGTCCTTGCCGAATTGGCGCGCCTGCCTGATGATAGAGGTGCGCCAATCTACGACAGTGCCGAATACGTCGAAGATACATGCTTTGACGTTGGATATGTCCATATCAACACTCCTTAATCCATAGCCTGGAGTCCCAAGAGGGACTGGGGGGCAGTGGCAGGATATCGCCGGGTGATTGGGTTGTCAAATGAGAAAATCCCGGCCAACCGCCCGGTCCCAATCCACGCAGCGCGAGGCAGAGATTGAAGAGAGTCATCATAGATACAGACCCCGGCGTAGACGATGCCGCGGCCATATTCCTGGCCCTCGCCAGCCCCGAATTATCGGTGGAGGGGCTAACGACGGTTTACGGCAACGGTCCGGTGGAGGCTTCGACGGACAACGCCCGCAGGATTCTGCACGCCGCCGGACGCGCTGACATTCCCATCTACCAGGGTGTGGGCAAACCCCTTCTGCGTCCCCCAAACCAGGGATGGGCCTCGCATATTCACGGACAGGACGCACTGGGAGACAGCGGTATTCCCTTGCCTCCTGACGGACACCCTCGCTTAGAGGAGCGGCAAGCGGCGGTGGAGATAATCGAGAGGATTATGGCAAGCCCAGGGGAGATCACCTTTTTGGCGCTGGGGAGGCTGACTAACCTGGCGCTGGCGATAAGCATCGAGCCTAGATTGGCCGAATCCATAGCGGAAGTGGTCGTAATGGGCGGAGCTGTCTTAGTGCCGGGAAATGTATCGCCGGTGGCCTCGGCTAACCTTTATGAAGACCCAGAGGCGGCGGCGATCGTGTACGCCTCGGGCGTTCCCGTGGCGCAAGTGGGGTTGGACGTGTGCAACCTGGTGACCATCGGCGAACTCCAACTGGAACGCATAGCGGAGGTTGATACCCCTTCGGCCCGGTTGCTGTGCGGCGCGACCAGGTTCCTACAGAGGTCATACGTCAGCCGGGGGTTGTTGCCGGAGTCTGGAGGTGTACGCTACAACGACATGCCCGCGGTGGCTTACGCCATAGACCCGGGATTGTTCGTCTACAACGACTACTACGTTGAGATCGAGACCATGAGCCTTGTCACCAGAGGCCAAACGGTGGCCCACCAGCCTGCGCCGGGAGGCCACCGCGCTAATGCGAAGGTGTGTGTCGAGGTTGATGCCCAACGGCTGTCCGAGATGTTCACCCGGAGGGTCTCCGGTCTCGGAAGAGTGTGAAGGCAATGCCGGTCGACGCGAGTGGTTAGAGTCCTGAGATGAGCTGCTTGACCTCGTCGTAGTCGGGCTCGACCCCGGGATTCGGGCCGATCCACTTGAAACGGATGACGCCTCCCTTATCCACGACAACCACGGCCCGCTTGGAAGCCGTGTAGCCGTCCATTCCGGCGAAATTATCCAACGCGACGTCATACAAGTTGACGACCTGGCGAGCGAAGTCGCTCAACAGCGGGAAGTTCAAGTTGTTCTGGTCGCTGAAGACTTTCTGGGAAAACGCCCCGTCCACACTAATACCCAATACCTGGGCGTCCAGCGAGTTGAATTGGTCCATCTGGTCTCGGAAAGTACACATTTCGGTGGTGCAGACACCGGTGAATGCGCCGGGATAGAACGCCAGGACTACGTTCCTACCCTGGAAACTGCTCAGGGTTTGGGGCTGGCGGTCGGCATCATAAAGGGTAAAGTCAGGCGCGTTCTGTCCTACTTCAGCAGCCATATAAGTCCCTCCCAAAAATATACCCACCGGTCCGAGTTAGGGCGTCGCAGCGGTTCTCCACGCTCGGGCGGGGGGTCGGGGGTATCTTAACACAAGAGCGCGATTTCGGGGCATGGACGCAGCCCGCCCCAGGGTCTTTCGGTAGGTGTCGTATCCGCCCACACTGAGCGTAGGCGAAGTGCCGTCCCCGACGTGCAGTCTCCGGTGAGTCATGTCCTTCGACCCCGTTGCACTCTACTCAGGATGAGCGGCGTTGGCTGCTTGATCGGTTATTGGCCGTGAAAATTGGAGGACCCCACAGCCCGGTCCGGCACAATGGGGGAACCCAATCCGTCACGGGGCGGGAACTCCTAACAAATCGCACCATGTTACAATACCGCCGCACGGAAAGGAGGGCTTTCCGTCCCAATAACGACCACCGGAGTAAGGCTGAAATGTACTTTGATTCTCGGCGTTCGACAGTCCTGGCCAAACATGGGATGGTGGCTACCAGTCAACCGCTGGCGGCGGTTGCGGGAATGCGCGTCCTGATGCAAGGAGGGAACGCCGTCGATGCGGCCATAGCCAGCTCCGCGGTGCTAAACGTAGTGGAGCCTGTGTCCACCGGGGTTGGCGGGGACATGTTCGCCCTGGTCTGGAATAACCGGGAGAAATCGGTCCGGGCGATCAATGGCGGCGGGAGATCTCCGGTGGGCCAGACTATCGATTCTCTGGAGGCCGAGGGTCACCGGACCATGCCTCAGAGCGGGGTCCATTCGGTCACGGTCCCTGGAGCGGTACACGGTTGGGAAACCCTGCTGGAAGAGTGCGGCACTATGCCCCTGTCCACGCTTTTGGAACCCGCGATCAAATACGCTGACGAAGGATTTCCCGTGTCGGACATCATCGCGTTTCAGTGGTCCGGACAAGAGGAGAAGCTGGGCCGCTTGCCCTCGGGACAGGAGATGTTGTTGAACGGGCGCGCGCCCAAGCACGGCGAGATGATGCGCATCCCCACCTTGGCCCGGACCCTGCAGACGATTGCCGAGGGCGGCTCGAAGGCGTTTTACAACGGTGATATTGCGGCGAAAATGGCGGCATTCATCCAGGAGCAGGGCGGTTGCATGGAGACGGACGACCTGTCCAGCCATACGTCGGACTGGGAGGAACCCATATCCATCGACTACCGGGGGGTCAAGTGCTGGGAATGTCCGCCCAACGGTCAGGGAGTGGCAGCCCTTGAAGCATTGAATATCATCGAGGGCTTCGACATCGCGGCGATGGGAGCGCAGACTCCCGATACCTATCACCACCTGATCGAGGCCATGCGACTTGCCTTCGCCGACGCCTTTCAATACGTGGCCGATCCAGGCCACTCCTGGGTCCCAACCGAAGAGCTTCTTTCGAAGGATTTCGCCGGACAACGCCGCGACCTGATCGACCCGCAGAGGGCTATGGCGACCGTGCCCTACGGCAAGGTCCATGGGGGAAGCGACACCGTCTACATTAGCGCGGTGGATGAGGAAGGTAACGCCTGTTCTTTCATCTACAGCATCTACTCGAACTTCGGGTCCGGCCTGGTCGTACCGGGAACGGGCATCGTTTTGCACAACCGCGGCGGCCTATTCTCCATGGAGCGGGGACACGCCAACGCACTGACTGGGGGCAAGCGTCCCTACCACACCATAATTCCCGGACTGGCCACCAAAGACGACGAACTGTACCTTTGCTACGGAGTTATGGGCGCGTTCATGCAGCCTCAGGGACATTTGCAAGTCATCAGCAACCTGGTAGACCACGGCATGGACCCACAACAGGCTCTGAACGCCCTCCGGTTCATCGTGACGGAACACGACCTTGCCCTGGAGGAGGGTCTATCCAAGGATGTCTTGAGTGACCTCCAGCACAGGGGGCACAACGCCAGGACCATCGACGGTTACTGGCGAGGACTATCCGGAGGGTTCGGGGGAGCCCAGCTAATCCAGCGTGACGCGGATACCGGAGTGCTGCGAGGCGCGTCGGAGCCGCGTAAAGACGGCTGCGCCGTTGGGTGGTAGCAAGCGGACGGCTCGTAGCGGCCTACTCGATGCTCTCCCCCGTCCGGGCGGGCGCATGGTCAGCCCACTTAGGACCCTGGCAGCGCGGCAGGGACGATATCGGTCTGGATGAAATCATCTCCCTTGAATAGCAGGGGCAGCCCGCGGGTGGAGCCCAGGACGTAGGAGAGAGTATCGCCGAAGTTGAGCCGGGCCGGACTTCTTCCCTGCCCGTATCTGCGGAAGGCTTCGGCGGCGGCCCACATCTGGGCTTCATCTAAGGGGACCAGGTGTACGTAAGGCTCACTGAGAAAGTCGATCGCGGCGCGGTATAACTGTTCATCTCTGCGAAGTGTGACTACGATGAGTTCTACAGCGGTCGCGACCGAAACCAGGATTTCGCCATCCTCGACTATGGCTAGATCGAATCGTGGCCGGTCCGGTTCATCTGACAGAATTGCCATGATTGCGGAAGTATCAGCCACGATCACTTAGGCAACCCGAACTCATCGTACAATTCGTCCTGCCATGCCAGAGACGGAGGATAGTTCTCGTCGTATTCGTCCGGATGCTCCTCTCTCCATCGCCTCCCGGCGGCTCCAAGCTCCTCCAGCTTTTCCAGCGCCTTCTTTTTCTCTTCGGGGGTCATCTTTGGTGTTGGCGGTGGGGTCTTGGCATCCAGGCCGTCCAGGGCGATCTTGAGTATCTGGTCGCGGGCGTTGGGGCCAAAGTAGCCTATCCGCTTGGCCAAGTCGTCCAGGCGGGCTTCGGTTTCGGGACTCAGTTCGGCTGCCATAATTGCTCCGGTGGATAGGATGCGATTCTACGCGGGAGAGCCCTAAACTGACACCAAGGTGAAACGCGCATAAAGCTAAACGTGGATGGGAGGTGGGTTAATCTATAGGGGTGAAGATTGGGGTTGGTGATGGGTGTGAAGGAGATAAGGCGGTTCCTAGATCGATGGCAATTAGATGCGGGTGACCTGCGGACGCGGATGTATCGAGCACCGACACCCCGGGAGCGGGAACGGTGGCACGCCCTCTGGCTCTTGGTCCAGGGCTGGAGCGCATCGGCGGTGGCCGATGCGCTGGGACGAGATTCCCATACCATCGGCAGGTGGGTCACCGCCTTCGGTGAGGGTGGTCCCGGAGCCCTTAGTTTCGAGCAGTCGGGTGGTTCACCCCCGCCCTCGATGGAGAGCAGCAGGCCGATCTGAAGGCTGCGGTCCAGGAGTTACCGGTGAGGGCGGGCATTGACTTGGCGAATTGGAACTGGAAGGTGGTGCGGAGATTTGTCCAAGAACGCTTCCGTCTCTCGCTGAGCCGCGGCAGTTGCCTGAACTACTTACACCGTTTGGGATTTGTCTTGAAACGGCCTAAGAAACGTCTCCTCAAGGCCGACGAAGCCAAGCGGGAAGCCTTCGTGGTGGCGTATGCCGCCCTGTTGGCCGAGGCGCAACAGACGGAGGCCAAGATATTCTTCGCCGACGAGGCCCATTTCCGGGCGGATGCGGACCTGCGGGGCAAATGGGTGCTCAAGGGAGAGCCAGCCTTGGTGGATTCGACCAGCCCTCGCTGGGGTGAAAAGGCCAGCTACTATTCGGCAGTGTGCCTGGAAACTGGCGAGGTCGAGCTGATGGAACTTGAGGGAAACAGCAACGCTGAAACCTCCACTGCTTTCCTGCGGCAACTGAGGGAGAAGCACGCCGGACCCTTGACCGTGATTTGGGACAACGCCCCGGCGCATCGTGGTGACGCTCTACGCGCCTACCTAGCGACTCCCGGACTGCGACTGCGATTGGTGAGCCTGCCGGGCTATAGTCCGGACTTCAACGCCGATGAGGCGATCTGGGGCTGGGTACGCGAGGAGGTGACGGCGAACCTATGCTTGGGCACCAAAGCCTTGGTGCGGGAGAAGGTGAAAAACTTCTTCACCCAATTGACCTATCGGACGAAAGAGGTCAAACGACGGTGTCGGACCGTCCTGCAAGCACGGGCGGAAGAGTTCCAACACGGAACCCAATCCACCTCTCGCCGCCCCGCAAGTGTAGATCCCACTTTGGCCTTAGTTTAGGAGGACGTCTCTTTATGCGCTCCAACGCGCGTGTATCTTTAGAAGCGTAAGGCTACCCCTTCTATCTGCGACCCGAACCTGGCAAGGAGTCGACGGGAGTACTCAACGCAGCTTCTGCCATTAAAGTTGACCTCCAAGTGAAGCCCGTTCGACGTAAGATACGCATGCTTGAATCGTCCGCCGTTGCGGTGGACCGGAATGGTTGCAACAAGGCTGCGAGTTTTTCCTGTCTCGATTGGGCAGTCGTTCACGGTTAGTCTATTTTGCTGACAAAGCCATTCCGTAGTCTCGATCAAGACGCGTACCCAAGAACTAATCGTAACTACGGGAGCGCCATGAATTCTGATCGTAATTGGGGGAGGATCGCCAGGAGCTGGGTTCACCTGCGAAAGCGGAGTCCATCCAGGCTCGAATACGACAGCTGTGGCGGCAGAGTCGTTCTTGCCGCCACTGTTGCTTACCGCCTGTTCCCGAGGCGAATCAGACTGAAGCGGGGACAGAACTGGACTCTCGGGTTGGTCCGGGCTGCCACTCGCAATGTTCGGGCGCCATAGAAGTAGAAAAGCAAGAGCGCAGCGATAAGAGTCATTGTCAAGGAGGGCTGTCTCAAGCAATAGCCGCCGGTTTATCGGAAGGGGTTCAAACACCGAGTATATTTCCCAATGGTTCCCATCGGTCAACCCCGCATACGCTACACCTGCGGCATTGGAGTAATTGAGCATCCGCATCCGATGTTGGATCCACGGTTCACCCAACTTCTTGGCTTATATGAACGCCGCGGGTCTTCCGTCCGGCCTGAGTAGGGCATAGTCAGCTCTGCCGCTGGATGAATCTGAGGAATATTCAGGGAGCACCAGTCCCGGGTCGGATGTATCCCATCCAAGGGCCGACAAAAGCGGGTCGATCACGGCCATCCGAGTCCGAGTTTCGTTCTCGCGCAAGGAAGCATCATTCATTTGGATCCGTTGTTGAAGGTGTTCGATAGTGGAAACCAAGGGATCAAGCAGCATTCGTTCGTGTACCTCACCAAGGGGAGATCGGTCATCCGAGCAGGTCTATCACGTTGAGAACCACTTCGGGGAACGCCAGAGGTGAGACCGTCTCTCCCCGATGCAGACGCGTGATCTCCTGATAGGAGCTGCCTTCCGGGTTGCGATCCGTCTCAATCATGTTGCCTCTCAGATTAACTATCCAGACCTCCGAAATGCCATTTAAGGCGTAAAGTGGGACCTTCACGTTCCGGTCGTACCGTACCGTCGAATCCGAAATGTCAACTAGCAAGTAAATATTGGATGACGTCGGAAGGTTTTCCCGGTAGTAGTCATGCCTCGGTTCGGCGAGAGCGATGTCCGGCTCAGGTTCAGCGTTGCCCTGGAATCGGATTGGGCATTGCACCCACACGACCGCTAGATCCTCAGGGAAACGTCCGGTAAAAAGTCGAAGGATACGGTTCACTGTTGAAGCCTGCGAGCTTAGCATTGGCGGCATCTGGACAATCTCCCCGTCGATCAACTCCACCCGGTCGTCTTTGCCCAGGATGCCGGCCTTGCCCATCTGCTGGTATTCTTCAGCCGTGTATTTGTGTATGCGTCCTTCGAATTCCTCCGGAGTTCCTTCGAGTTCGTTCAGGAAACGGGTTACTCCACCCTTCAGCAGTGGGTGGCAGCGGTTTCGGACCAGGGGCGCTGGGTCCAGCACAACGCCCCTGGTCAGCTCTTCCCGGTTTCCCCAGGCGAGGATACCCACCTCGGCCATTTTGTAGTATTGCTCGGCGGTAAATTTGTACCGCCGAATCTCGGTCTGATCGGTCACTTCGTCCACGTAGTCCTTGGCCCCGGTGGTCTGGGACGCGAAAGGTCACTCCTCAAGGGTTGTGATGTCGCCCGGGTCGAGACCCAGTTCCTGCGCCTTGAGTAGCCGGCGCATGATCTTCCCGGAACGGGTCTTGGGCAGGGTCGGTGTAAATTCAATCTCCGACGGTACCGCGATGGGGCCCAACTCCTGCCGGACGTGAATCATCAGGTCTCTGATCATCTGGTCGGAGGGATCGTTGCCAACCCGAAGAGTCACAAACCCCTTGATGGACTCGCCGCGCAACTCGTCAGGTTTGCCGATCACGGCCGCTTCCGCCACCGCGGGGTGAGACACCAGGGCGCTTTCCACCTCGGCGGAGCCGATGCGGTGACCGGCCACGTTTAGCACGTCGTCGGCGCGGCCCACGACCATGTAATAGCCTTCCGAGTCTCGCAGGGCCACGTCGCCGGTGAAGTAAACACCGGGGATGGTATTCCAGCTTTCCGTGTACCGGTCGGGGTCCCCGTAGACCGTGCGGAAGAAGTGGGGGAAGGGTTTCTTGATGACCAGGAGTCCACCTTTGTTCGGTTCCTCGATGGGTTGACCCTCCCTGTCGACGATGTCCAGTTCCGCTCCCGGCAGGGGCTTGCCGACCCGTCCGGGCTTGGATGTCATGTTCGCCAGTGTGCCGAGACAGGGGCCGCCGGTCTCAGTTTGCCACCAGTTGTCCACCAGATACGCCCATTCGCCGTTACCGCAGATGTGCTCGTAGGCCCATTTCTGAGCTTCGGGGTTAAGGGGTTCGCCGGCGCAGGTGAGGAAACGCAAAGAACGCAAGTTGTACTGCTGGGGGTGTTCCTCGCCGTAGCGCATCAGCATACGCACCAGGGTGGGCGCGGTGAATATCACGTTCACGCCGTATTTTTCAATTACCTCGTAGAAGACATGAGGTCCGGGGTAGTCGGGGGCGCCCTCACGGAAGACCGTCGTGGCCCCGGCGATCAAGGGTGCGTAGACGATGTAGCTATGGCCCACCACCCAGCCGATGTCGGATGTACACCAGAACACGTCGTTATCCTTGACGTCCCAGAACGTCTTGAAGTGATAGTAGGTGCCAACCATGTAGCCGCCATGGACATGCTGCACGCCCTTGGGCTTGCCGGTCGTCCCACTGGTGTAGAGGATATACAGCGGGTCCTCCGCCTCCAGCACTTCAGCGGGGCATTCGATGTCTCCTTCGTTGATTAGCGTGTCGAAGTCCACTTCCTTGGGACCAAGGGACGGCTTTTCGTCCTCCCGGCGCCAGACGACGATGTGTTGGAGAAAGTCCAGGCCCGGTACGGCCTCGTCGGCGATTCCCTTGAGGTCCACGCGATTGCCGCGACGATACCCCGCGTCGCCGGTGATCAGAACCTTGGCCTGGGCGTCGACGATCCGGTCGCGCAGGGAGCCAATGCTGAAACCCGCGTAGACGACGCTGTGCACAGCTCCGATGCGGGCGCAGGCGAGCATGGCGATTGCCCCCTCGGGAGTCAGGGGCATATAGATGACCACTCTGTCGCCCCTGCCAACTCCCAGGGACTTGAGCCCGTTGGCGAACCGGTTGACCAGTTGGGCCAGGCGTCCGTAGGTAAACACCCTCTCCTCGCCGTTCTCACCCAGCCAAATGAATGCGGCCTTGTTTTTTGTGGCGGTGGTCAGGTGGCGGTCGAGACAATTGTAGGTGATATTGCATTGTCCACCCAGGAACCATTGAAACGTAGGGTAGTCCCATTGAAACACCTTGTCCCAGGGCTTGAACCACTCCAATTCGGAGGCGACGTCAGCCCAGAATGCCTCGGGGTCCTGCGCCGCGCGACGGTAGGCCTCCTCGTAGTCCTGGAGGGTGGCCTGGTTGGCGACGTGAGCCGGTGGCGGTATCGTGCCGGTTTCCTGGAGCAAGTGATCGATCTGTCCCTGCTGTACCATCGTTGTTCTCCTTATTCCCTTCCGATTTCTGGGACTGACAGATTGCGGCAGATTCTGTAGGCAAGTTGATTCTTTATCTCTGAGTGGCTCGGTATGGCCTCAGTCTCGCCCGTAATGGGGTTCGTCCATATTGAGTGGGACCGGCCCTCTCGCAAGGTAACACCCGTGTTCGCGGAGATGCCTCAGCAAAGCGTTCAGCCTCACTGGAGAACGATGGTCTCCATGATGGCCTCGGGGGGACTCCGCGCAGCGCGCTTTCCCTCCTACAATCGAGTATCAGTTCAATGGCGTCGGCCAGATTCTCGCGGGCCTCGTCTTTGGTCTTGCCTTGCCCGTTGGCGCCGGGGATTTCGAGGCAGTAGGCTATGTACCAATCGTCGTCCTGTTCATAAATCGCAGTGAATTCGTTGTGCATTGACGGGACCTCCTGCACTCGCTCGACCCTAGCCCGATTGAGAATCCTACTTTTATCCTTACTGCCCTTAATCTCGACGGCTACCAGTCTCGGATTACAGGCAGCGCTTCTTTCCCGAAAAACCCGATGTTGGCCATCGGCGCCTCGTGGGACATGCGCGATTCCTGACCGTACATGATTAGGTGGTCCATGCCGAGCCGGTCGTGGAGATTCTTGAGCTTATCCAGCATCGTGCCGGGTGTGCCGCAGACTATGTGATAGTTCTCTTTAAGCTCCTCGAGATTCTGGTGAATGAGGGGTTGAACGTTGCGGCGAGCCGCCACTTGCTCCCCCGCTTGCGACCTGTAGCCAACCGGGTTCATGTATTCCCTTGGGCCGCGAGTGGTGGCGCCCATGCGCCAGATGAAGTGGCGGCCTTCCTCGTCGTCCTTCTCCTGTGTCTCGGCGACGTAGCAACTAAGGAGGTAGCCGAAGTTGTCCGGGGCGGCGTCATGCCCCGATTTTGCGGCTTGATTCCGGTAGATGTCGAACAGCACCTCGGTCACATCCAGAGGAGTCAGGAATGCCACGTAGGTGTAACCGTGGCTGGCGGCCCACTCGGCGGTTTCCGGGCTGGCCGTGCCGGGCACCCAAACAGGCGGATGCGGCTTCTGGACCGGCACCATCCACGGATTCACTACACGGTACTGGTAATGCTTGCCCTCCCAGCGGAAGGGGCCAGGAGTGGTCCAAGTCTTGATGACCAGGTCGTGGCACTCCTTGAACCGCTCCCGGTTGTCCACCGGGTTGACGTTGGTGGCGACGGTCTCGACGCCCACTCCCCGGACCATTCCGGAGATGACCCTGCCCCCGGAGATGACGTCGATCATGGCCACCTCTTCGGCCAACCGCACTGGGCTTTCGTGGAGGGGCAGGATGTTTCCCAGCAGCGGAATCTTGGAATTCTTCGTGATACGGGCCAACACCGCCGCGCTCAGGTTGCATGATGCGTTCATACAAGAGGGCGTCGTGCGATGCTCGTTGACCATAATTCCGCCCTAACCCAGTTCGTCCACGTATTGGCACTCGTCGAAGTAACGCTGGAACAGGCCCGTGGCCAGGTCCGGTTTGAAGAAACTGTTTGGGAACGTCAAACGCGGGGAGCGATACTTCTCACCTTCCTCGTCCAGGTATTCGTGGTACGGAAATTCGTTGAAATAGTAGACCTTCATTAAGAGTTATCCTTTCCGGAAGAGATAACCGCTCCGCTCCCGTCTGCGCGAAATCCTCGAGGAAATGACCGACCTATTGCGCACGTTACCTTGTCCCTATTTTAACCCCGCCTCCAGGTAGCAACAAGGAAGCCTTGCCCCGCCCGGTTGACCCTCTAATGGGCGTAACTTACAATCTTCGCGAGCCACGGCGGGCTCCGCTCCACTACCGTAAAACCGTCAAACAAGATCGGGAGGCGCAATGGCAACGCAAGGTTACACTCATCCGGAGTTTTTGGTCGACGCCGCCTGGGTGGAAGAACACCTGGACGACCCCAACGTGGTAATCGTAGACACCGACCTGGACCCGGCTTACACTCGCGGGCACATCCCAGGCGCGGTCCTGGTGCCCGACAACTTCGAGAAGAACCCCGACAGCGGGCGGGTACACATCATGAACCCGGAACAGTTCGCTGCGATGTGCCAGGGTCTCGGCATCGGTGACGACAGCCGCGTCATCACTTACGACAACTCTCAGAGCCTCTATGCCGCCCGGCTCTGGTGGGCGCTCAATTACTACGGACATACCAACGTCCAAGTGCTAAACGGAGGCTGGCGGCGGTGGGTGAACGAGGGACGCCGGATCGAATTGACTCGGGCCAGGGCCGCTTCTGGAAAGACATTCATACCCCAGGCCAATGAAGCGATTATGTGCCGCCTGGACGAATTGAAGGTCAGCTACAACAGTCCCGACGTCGCCGTTTGGGACGTCCGCACTGACGGCGAATGGGACGGCTCAGGTGACCGGGGAAACCTTCAGAAGGGGCATGTTCCAGGCGCGGTCCACCTGGAATGGTTCAACATGCTCGAGCGGGACAGCCACCAATTCAAGTCCGCCGAGGAGATTCGCGGAATCCTTGCCGGCCTGGGCATCACGCCGGATAAGACCGTATACACGTATTGACAGGGCGGGATCCGTTCGGCGAACGGAAACTTTGTCCTGCAACTGGTTGGCTACCAGAAAGCCAAGAATTACGATGGCTCGATGGGAGAATGGGCCAACCAGCCGGACACGCCTTTGGAGCTGTAGGGCCTACCAGGGTCAATCCAACAACCACAGCCAAGAATTACGATGGCTCGATGGGAGAATGGGCCAACCAGCCGGACACGCCTTTGGAGCTGTAGGGCCTACCAGGGTCAATCCAACAACCACAGTCAGGCGGTAACTACTGGACCGAGAACAGGTCCAGGCCATCCAAGCAGGACCTTTTAATTGTCCGCCCATAAGACCAGTCTCCCCATTTCGGGAAAGGGGGGATATGTACTTGAACGGTGCGGTACTGATTGACGGTACCTACAATTAAAAGCTCCCGGCAATCTAAGCGGGCAGCTTGACCCCGCTGGATAGCGCGTCGTAGAGTTCCCTGCCCTGTTTCTCGAAGATGTCCAAGTCCTCGGCCAGGGCGTACCCCTGGTCCACGAGGGTCTGGCCCGCTAGTTTCACCCTTGCCGCATAGTCGTCCCCGGAACTGTACCGCTCCTGTATCGAAGGCCTGGGGTCGCCCGTGGACTCCCGGTCCTGCCGCGTCGCCTGGAAGGGTATGGTGGAACCCTTCAAGGTGCCTCCCGACGCCCCGCCGGAAGACAATACCTGGTCGTCTCCCCCGATGAGTGAGTGGCGCATGTTCCAGCCAGTGTAAGTCGCCAGCGGCACCGACAGGAAGGGCAGCGGCACTCCCGCCACTTCGTTGCCATCCTGGTCAACTTTGGAAACAAGCCTGGGATACGCCCCTCCGATCTTCGCCGGGATGACCGTTGGCACCCTGGGGTCAGGGCCGAAATCCAAGCGGGTGAATTTGCGTAGCTGGCCTGGAAAGTCGACTCCCGGTATCGACCGGAACGTCTCCATAACCGACTCGGGAGACACGGCCGTCCCACGGGATAGAGATGGATAGGCGCTGGGCGGCGGAGCTTCTCCCGACGTGGCCCACCGGTCCAGGTTCACCAAGGCGGCGCGGAGCAGAGGCCGGTAGTCCAGGCAATTGAATAGCTGTTGTCCGCGGTATTCGTTGGCCGCATCTCGGTCCGCCAGGGGCAGTCCGTCAACCGCGTGCTGCGTTCCGCCCAACATGTAGACCCGGACCGAATCCGGCGGCGTCATATCCCTTTCGCCGTTGATCTCGGTGTGGACCAAAGCCCCGTGTCCTCCCCAATACTCTGACGGCGTGTTAACGTACATGATCTTCGGGAAGTTTCCCGCCTCGATCAGCCGGGTGAGCAGCCCATCCGTGAGACCCGTTTCCGGATCGGTCTGCGCATCGTCGCTAAATGGGAACAGGCTGTTGGCGCTGCGGCTGGCCTGGCTGGAAGGCTGGGCGAAGCGGTGGTTGAACTCCCCTCGTTTTCCTCCGGCCACATGGGGTATGAACCCGTCGAACACGTTCCGTCCGTCCTCGTCCAGGTTCAGGCCCAGGTAGAGGAAGTGGCGCAGGAACCTGCCGCTCTGGGAGACGCCGAAGCTATAAGCGGCGTCGATTCCGTCGGCGCAGGGGTTGCCTTCGTCCGCCGTTCCGTAGCGCAGGAATGACGCGATGTCCCGCGTCGCCAGCAGACCCGCCCCCGCTATGGGCGCGCCGGTGGTGGTGTAGATGACCTGGTAGACCTTGCCAGGCTGAAACCCCGATGCCATATACACGTTGCGCGCATCCGGGACGACCCGGTCGCCTTCCAGCCGGGCGAAAGACCACTGATCGCGGGGGATTATCTCCTCGGCCGCGTCTTCGTGCTCCTGCACCGTCAGGACCGAGTTCCAGTCCTCCAGGTTGTTCGACGGATAGGGCAGGTGGGCCCGGTCCGACAGGTATTGGACCTTCGTGACGCTGTTTGGCAGGAAGGTGACAACCACCTGGCCGGACACGGGACCGTCATCGGTCATGGCCTGGGGCGCGTCGATGCGCAACATCCCTGGTCCTTCGGGCACGTCATGCTGCCATCCGCAAAAGACCAGGGTGTAGCCGTAGCGCATCAAAAAGCCGGTGCCAGGTCCCTGTTGCTCACCGGGCGGGGCATCGGGAGAGCTGTTCAGGTTTTTGAGGGCAAGGGGCCTGCCGCGGTTCGGGATATCCAACAGAAGCCGGCGGCTCCCTTTCTCCGGGTCCGCCGGGGCCAATAGCCGAAAGTCAGAAGAAAAGGTGACCCTCCCGTCCGCGTTCCTAGGCGCAAGCTCTATGTCCGCAACGGTCTCATTGGCTGGATGTCCCGGGTCCACGGAGAAGTGGACCCGGCCTTCGATCTGCTCGTACGCTCCGGTGTCGCCGAAAGTCTGACCTCCGGCATAGGGCTCCCGGGACGTGATTTCCATATTCCTAACGGGCATGGCTCACCTCTCGCATCTGCCGGGCCCTCTGTGGCGGCGGGACCGCTGGTCTCCGGCTCATGGGGCTGTCAACCGCATAATAGCCGTGGCTGCTCTCCAGGGCAAGCGCCGCGTTTACATGCCCCTATCACGCTGTTCAGACGCCTGTTTCCAGGAAAGTTCCGCGACGGTTAAATCGTGTCATTTTCTTGAAAGGGCGGGGCTCTATGCTCGTTACGGACCGATCAACCCCGCTCAGTCGTGCGAAGACAACCGAATCAAGCTTCACCAGGGAGTCCGGGCTTGTTGGATAGACCGAATCGCCAAGCAGGTCTACGCTACGGGCGGCCCACAAATGTCCCACTTGATACTCTTCTGTGCAACCGCCAAAATGCCAGATGGAACGCACCAAGGAGCGCCTATTACCGGCTATGGAGGACCGCGATGACGACTCGCACCGACCCCAACGACATACGGCTCACCGGAGAGAACAATTACATGCGGCTGCACCAGGAGGAAGGAGGCCCGATGACCACCAGGGCCAGCCACTGGCGCGTCCTGTACTCGCCGGGCGGACCGGGCCATGTGCTGTTTCTTCGCAGCGATGTCACCGGCGAGGAACCCCGCATTTACTCCGACAACATCGTCCTGGTCCGTTGGATACAAGAAGAGATTTCCAACACCGGGGAGTTCGCCAGCCAGGACATGCCGGTCATTCAGGCCGTGTTCTCCAGGACGGGCGACACGACCTACTTCTGGACCGAGCACATCGACACCGATGAAGAGTCCATCGCGATGACCTGGTACGATTTCGGGGAGCCCTTTGGCATCGGCGTGGAAGCTGGCAGCAACCCGGAGCGGCCCATGGGTTGGACCAGCGTGTTTATCCCGGCCCGCAAGGCCCAACTGACCCTCGACGGTCAGGTCGCCACCGGACGGCCCTTCCCCGAGCCTCGGGCGGACAAGATGAGCAGCACCGCGGGGTTGGCCCTGTCTGAGACCTGGGTCAGGCCCTGACGGCGGCTGTCACCACGTACTCGGAACGCCATTGCCCGGTTGCTGTATTCGTTTCGGGTCGACGCGCGGCTTTAGCGTGAACTTCCCCTAGCCGTCGAAGGCTTTGATCGCCTCGCTTTGAGAAGCTCTCACCGGAATTATCTGGTCGAAGCCACTAATCTGGAATATCTCGCTTACGGAGTCCGAGAGGGAACAAACCGCAAGTTTCACGTTCTTGTTTTCCAGCCCTCTGGCAGTCATCATAATCGCCCGGAGGCCGGCGCTGCTGATATAGGACACTTGCTCTAAGTCCAGGATGACATACCGGTCCGCATCGGCGCACGCGGCTTCCATCTCATTCTGGAATTCCCGAGCGTTGGTCCCGTCGATGCGGCCGTCAACCCTGGCGATCAAAGCCTCGCCTTCCTGGATGGTTTCAATTGCCATTGGATCGGCCTCCTTCATACGTTGCGGCAGGCATCCGGTGCGGGAGATCCCCGGCCAGCGATGGGGGCGTAAAGGCTGCCCACAATCGGAAAGCCGCAACTACGATTCCCAGCACAACTCACATAGCCTACAGCATCGAGAGGTGGAAATACCACCCCGGGCAGAACCATCAGGTGAGCGGGCCGCAGATTAGGGTATACCAGATTGGGGTATAATGGTGTTGCCGCCCGGCGCGGCGGTGTTAATTTCGGATGGTCACCCCGTTCAGGTGGCCTTGCCTGTAGGAGGGCGAATCCAGTGCTGAGATTCCCCGAAGAAGTGCTCCTGCTTCTGCTCAACGACGAGGGCGGAAGGTTCTTGTCCGTGCCCAGTTGGTCACTCGACTACGCCATGGCCGGGGGCGTCCTCATGGACCTGGCCCTGGAAAATCGCATCGACACCGACCTTAAACGGTTGTCCCTGGTCGACGCATCCCCCGTTGGCGACAGTCTGTTGGATCCGACGTTGGCAGACATCGCGGCGATGGAGGACCATAACGCCCGGTTTTGGATCGAACACACGTCCAGACGCGCCGACACCATACGTGAAGAGGCCCTTTCCAGGCTCATCACCTCGGGAATCTTGGAAGCCCGCGACGACCGGTTCCTTTGGGTGTTCCGGTCCAGGCGTTATCCGATCATCGACGGGAAAGCGGACCGCGAAGTCAAACTCCGCATCATGGGCGTGCTCTTGAGCGACGAGATTCCCGACCCGCGCGACGTGGTTATCATCTGCCTGGCCGACGCCTGCGGCATCCTCCGGAGATTACTGTCGAGGCAGGAGCTGGCAAGGGCGGCGGCCAGAATCGAACAGATCCGTAGGCTGGACCTCATTGGTCAGGCAATGTCCCAGGCAATCCAAGACATCGAACTATCCATCGTCAATTTGGCGCCTCCCCATTTCTAGCAACCGTCTCATAGTTGCCCATACACCCATACCAACCGCACAGATGCCCCTTCGGCGCCAGGGGGACCGTATTCGGATTGGGGCGTCCTTTTTCTCGTTCGCCTTGAAGCCCTCGAAGTATATTCGCAATTGCGGGTGAGGAGTCCAGCCATCAAGGGTTTGCCTGCGCCTGTCCGTACTGGCGATACGGTTGACCATAACGCGGTCGTCCGTGATAAGTCCGGCCCGGTGGTTGTGTCCCGTCGCCGCGCAGAACAGAATATCGTAGATTATTACTCGGCTATCCAACCCAAACCTCAGAGCGTCGCCTGTCAGGGTATCCTGGCCTTCCACCCGGGCACTGAGGTTTCTAAGTGCGTCCATCCCGGCCCGCAAGGCCCAACTGACCCTCGACGGTCAGGTCGCCACTGGACGGCCCTACCCGGAGCCTCGGGTGGACAAGATGAGCAGCACTGCGGGGTTGGCCCTGTCTGAGACCTGGGTCAGGCCCTAGACCCAGCCTGGCGGCCGCCGCTTATCCCAGCAATTCGACGTTCACCAGCGGGCTTCCGGCGACCCATGCTTCGGTGTCCCGGTCTCCGCCTAGTTTCTGGTGGATACCGGATATGATTTCGCGACGCTGGGCCAGGTCCACGATAGGAGTAGCCCGCGCCGGAATGTCCGCCCGGGAGCTCTGTTTGAGGTGGAAGGTGAAATCCGGGTTGGCCACCATGTTCAAATACCAGTCCCTCGGTCCTGGCCTGCCGGTGATATAGAGCCGACCATCCAGGTTGTGGAACCAGATTTCTTTGCGCCTCGGTCTGCCGCTCTTCCGGCCCGTAGTCGTGATGTCTATCACCCGGTCCTGTTGAAGGGCCGCTTCCACTTTCTGCTCCATGCTACGCATCTCCCCTGCTGTCTTGGAGTGTGTTCCCTTCCACAGTCACATCCAACCCAGCCTCTACCGAGATTCCGGACTCCCTGGAATTCGACACCGAATTTCCGGACACGGAGTACTTTCTTGGCATTTCGTCACTTCCGTCCTGTCTCCAGGGCTTGCCCCAGAGCCTCACGCCGTTGCGGTTCCCGTTTATCATATTTCCCCGCAGGTGGTTGCCCTGACCGCTGTCGATGGCTATACCGTCGAACCTGTTGAAGTTGATTTCGTTGTCCAGGACGTCGGTGTCGGATGAGTAGCCGAGCCAAAAACCGTAGTTGCAGTAGTTGGCCACGTTGGCTTCAAATACGTTTCCACGTGAGAAAACCGCCTCAAACCCGTTATTGGGTGAATAACTACCGTCGTTTCCCTGGACGAAATTATGGTCCGAGCAGTGCTGGCGGTTCGCCCTGATGAAGAAGCCGTCCCCGCTGTAGCGCAGGCTGTTGCCGATGATGCGGTTGTGGTTGGACTCCTTTTCCAGAAGAATTCCGGCGGAGTCGGCGGTGTCGCACCAGAAACGGTCCGTGTAGCGGACGCAATGCTCCGCCAGGTTGTGCAGGACCTCGTTGTGGCTTGACCTGAGAAGGTAGATTCCCACGTTGCCGCAGTAGGAGGCGTGGTTGCCTCCGATCACATTATGGTCTGACCGCACTAGGCTAATGCCGTTGAAGTTATTGTTGACCTGGTTGTTTTCGATAACGCTGTGAGAGACCCGGTACAGGTAGATTCCACCGCCGAACCCCTCTTCAACCGGCTCTTCGGTGTCCGGAAGCCAACCGGTGTCAATTGGGTCGGTGTTGTCTGAGACGACACAGCCCTGGATGTTGAGGTTGGTCACGTTGGAGGCGTGGATCCCGTAGTGAAACCCCTTGATGACTCCGTAGGCGATGGTGACGTTCTCGCAGTCGTGGACCCGTACGCCAACGCCGCCATATCCTTCACCGTCCAGCACGGCGCCCGAGAGGTCAAGGACGAGGTCATCCACCGAAATGTCTATTATGCAGTCGCCAGACGATGAAGGGCCGAGGCCGGCGAATTGCGACGCATCGAAGCTATGCCTGGTGTAGCGTCCCGGTGTTACGAAGACCGTTTCCATTATGGGCCGGATACAGCTAAAAGTGGGTTAAGCCCGCCGTTGGCGTATAGCGTTGGTTAGTTGTCACCCGCCGATGCGGGACTCGGTCCCTGCTGCGTCTGAGGCACCGGGGGAGCGTCCTCGGGAGGCCGGGAACGATGGAAGATGGCGATGAATGCCCCGGTCAGCATAATCAGCACCACGGCGAGGGCTGAGGTCTGGAAACCCCGCATGTAGTACCACTGAGACTGGGCGTCGGACATCAACGCAATAGACGCCGGCAACGCCATCCCCACCACGAGCGCGGAAATTGTCGCGCCGAAGGCGTGGCCCAAGTCCCGAGTTGTCTCCAGCATTCCGGAGGCGAATCCCCGGTTCTCTGTGGGCAGTGTGCTCATGACGATGGCGTTGTTGACGGTGTTGAAGATATTCGTTCCGACCGAAATCGGCAGGAGAAGGAACGGGATGAGGAACCACGATAGCTGGCCCGCGAACAGCCCCAACAGTACGAACCCGCAGGCAATGGACGTCATACATGCCGAACGCAGCAACCTGGGATTCCACTTGTCCTGTATGACCCCGGCGAGCACAGGCATGAACAGCCCAAAGGACTGGTGGGGGAAAAGCACGTAGGTTACATAGATTGGATCGAGCCCCTTGCCCTCTTCGACCATCAGCGGCACCAACGTAAAGACGGCCAACATCGACAGATGGAAAGTCACGTTGGACACCAATGACATAGAGAAGTACTTCTCTTTGAAGTGCTCAAACTGCATAAACGGGTTTTGGACCCGCCGCTCGACGATAATGAACAACCCCAAGAGTGCCCAGAAAAGGAAATGCATCGGCAGGTGGTACGACAGTGCGTCCGGGCTGGTGAACGACTCATCGCCCCCGTGGGCGTGGACGCTGGAGAGCAGGAACACGGAAGCGGTGGCCATCAGCAGAATCGCGCCGATGTAGTCGATGGGACCCTTGTCCCGCACCGAATCTTCCTTTTGGCGCAAAGCCGGCATACAACTCTTGATGGCCAGCAACCCAATGGGGAACATGGCCAAGAAAACCAGGCGCCAACTTAGCCACTGCAGAAATATTCCGAATACGACGAGACCTATCAGCGTTCCGAAGCGCGAACCGGTGATCGGGAAAGCGTAAGCGCGTCCCCGCTCGTTGGCCGGGAAGGCAAAGGCGAGCATCGCGTTCCCATTCCCGTGAATCAACCCGGCTCCGAGTCCCTGCACACCTCGGAAGATGATCACTTGCTCCAGGTTCTGGGCCGCGGCGATGAGGACCGCCCCTATGGTGACGATGATTGCGCCGATCAGGAAGAGCTTGGTATGACCGAACCGGTCACCCAGGCGGGCCCCAAGAAAAACAGTGGTGCCCAGCACCAACAGGTTGGCTATTACGATCCAGGCCGCGTCGTTGATAGAGGCGTCGAAATGGCGGGCGATGCTGGGTAGAGAGAGGGTCACGGGCATACTGGAGAGCTGCACCAGCAGTTGCCCGCCGGTCATAGCAACAAGGATCTCCCGCCGCTGGGGAGTGTTTAATACTTCCTTGTAGTTGCTCAGGATGCCCATAAAGTGTCTAGTCCGACGCGGGTTGAGCGCTGGTCTCGGGCAGTATCACTCCTGTCCCAGGGGGTAGGTCCCAGGTCTGGTCCTGAAGTCCGCGGATATAGTCTATCTGCCCGTGGTGGTTGTTCTTGTGAGTGATGGCGTGTCGGAGGGAGTTGGCCAGCTTGCGTTGTGGGTTCGCGGGGTCGACTGCCCGGTCCAATGCCGCCGGGTCAAGCTCTCTCAGCAACTCCTGGGTCCAGCGGTCTACGGCAGCGGAGTAGCCTAGCAGCACCTCCAGGTCTGGGATGGGCAGAGATTGCAGCCCCATCTTGTCCCCGGGGTCGGGCGATTCGATGGGTTGGTTGAACTTTTCGTACCACTTCTCCGTTTCCCAAAGGCCCGGAACGCCGCCGGATACTTGGCGCGCCACGTTGTCGTTAGCCCGGCTCATGTGCCAGAGGATGAAACCGATGTTGTTGGTTCCGGGGACGGGACGCCATATGACCTGCTCCTGGGTGAGCCCTTTGCAGGTCTCCATTAGCCTGAATTGCACCTGGGCCAGGCTATCAGAAATGAACGTAATCACATCCATGCCGCTAACACGCACCCCCTGCGCCCCGTTTCAGGAGCGACGCAACGATTATACCAGAAGCGGCGCGCAATCAGGCTCCGCCCTCGGACTGCAAGAATGCCCTTGCGCCGTCCAGGAACAGCTTGGCCGCGCCAACGGCAACCAACACGTCAGAGGTCATCTTCTTGCCGGCGGCATGGACTCTACCGACGACTTCCGCCTCGAACTCCTTGACCCTCGGGTGGTTGGGCTGGCCCTGTAGTCCCATCGACTGGGCGATGTCCTGCGCCCCGGAGCTGTAAAGATCAATGCCGCCGACTGCCAGGATTTCATCAAGGTGGTCCAAGACCTCGATGTCTTCCAACTGGGCCATAACCAGTATGTTGGCGTTGGTATGCTCCATGTATTGCTCGCCGGACTCGAACTCGCCGAAGTATGCGCCGCGTCCAGAGCCGAAACTGCGCTTGCCCCGAGGCACGTAACGGCAAGCGTCGGCCAACTGTTGAGCCCGGTCCGGGTTGGTGATGTGGGGTCCCGTGATGCCCATGACCCCCCGGTCCAGGAACCGCAAGATCGTAGAAGGGTCGATGTTTGGCACCCGGGCCATCGGCGTCAGACCGGCCATGTCCGCAACCCGGCACAGGTCGTCCAGGCTCTCGGGGGTGAACGGCCCGTGTTCCGAATCAAACGAGACATGGTCCAGCCCGGCGATTCCCATCAATTCCACCAGGGCGGTGGAAGGAAACGTGAGGCTGCATCCGTAAGCCATCCGGCCCGATTGCATCTTGGTAACGACGTTGTTTACGCGCATAGCGCCTCCCTATTACTGGATTACTGGTCTCTGAAACCCTTCGCCATTGGAAGATATATAGGCTTAAATGTCTACTGGCCTTATACCATCACGGCCAGCCTCCGTCTATGCCTGGGGTTTCCGGTCAATGATTAGTGGCCAGTGGCCAGTCTCGACGGTTCAGGCCGAAGCTGATATCGTAGTCTGCGCCAATCGAGCGAATCCCCCATTGAATTCCTGTAGGAGGCCCCCGGACTATGACCCAGGAAGGTTACCGCAAGCCCGTACCTATCCCCACCCCCGAGACCCAGTTCTTCTGGGATAAGTGCAAAGAGCATGAATTGTGGGTGCAGCGTTGCAACGTGTGCAACCACCCGTTTTTCTACCCCAGATTCCATTGTCCCGAATGTCTGTCGTCCGACCTTTCATGGTTCCAAACGTCGGGCAAGGCGACCCTGTGGACGTACATGATAAACCACCGGGCGATCCCCGGCTTCGAGGAGGACACCCCATACGCCATAGCCGTGGTCAAACTGGAAGAAGGGCCCCGAATGATGACCAACATCGTCGGCATAGAGAACACACCGGAAAACCTGGTGTTGGACATGCCACTAGAGGTTGTCTTCGAGGACGCCACCGATGAAGTCGCCATCCCAAAGTTCAGGCCAGCCGGTTAACTGCCGGTCGTACGGCAGGAAGAGGACGTTATGCCAGACTCACTGCGTTATAAGGTTGCCATCGTCGGAGCCTCTGAGACCACCAATCTCGGCGTGATTCCAGAACTCTCGACCACACAGCTTCATATCGACGCCGCAGTCAACGCCATCAAAGATTGCGGGATCGACAAAAACCAGATCGACGGTATCGCCACTACCATGAGCCCCGCCGCGCTGGCCCACTACCTGGGGATAGTCCCCCGGTGGCTAGACAACACCTCGGTGGGTGGTACGTCGTTCTTGATTCAGGTCCGCCACGCGGCGGCGGCCATCGCCATGGGGATGTGCGAAACGGCGTTGGTTGTGATGGGACAGAGCGGCCGGAGCCGCGTGGGCGAGACCAGCGAACGCATCGGGGCGACCTCCGCCGCCGGGGGGCCGAGGGGAGATATCTCATATCCCGGTCAGTTCGAGTCTATCTACGGCACGTCGGGACCAACAACCCAGTTCGGCATGGGCGTGCTGCGCTACATGAAGGAGACGGGGACCACCCACGAACAACTGGCGTCGGTGGCCGTGGCTCAGCGGAAATGGGCCAACCAGGTGCCGCGCGCCATGTTCCGCGACTTGATCACTATCGACGACGTGTTCAACAGCCGGATGGTTTGCTACCCTTTCCACCTATTCGAGTGCTGCCTGGTCACCGACGGCGGCGGAGCGCTGATCTTGACCAGCGCGGAGCGGGCGAAGGACTTCCCGACCAACCCCGTCTACATCCTCGGGACCGGCGAGTCCACCGAGACTCCCGTCGTCAGCCAGATGTACGACATGACCTCGTCAGCCGCGTTCAAGGTTTCCAGCCGCCAGGCCTTCCAAGAGGCCGGGATCACTCACGACGACGTGGACCACCTGATGATTTACGACGCATTCGCCCACTTGCCCATATATGGCCTGGAGGACTTGGGATTCGTGGGCCGGGGAGAGGCGGGAGCGTTCATCGAGGAGGGCAACACGTCTCCCGGCGGCAAGCTGCCATTAAACACCAATGGGGGCGGCCTGTCCTACACGCATACGGGAATGTACGGTATGTTCGCAATGCAGGAAGCGGTCCGCCAGGTCAGGGGAGAGGCCTCCCACCAGGTCCCGGACGTGAAGGTTTCCTTCTGCCAGGGTGTGGGAGGAATGTTCATGGCCGCGGGCAGCCTGGTATTCACCAACGAGCCGCCTCACTAACGAAGAGGCCGGGAGAGGGCCTGTCCTCACTTGAAGCTGGCCGAACCGCTATGATAAGCTAACTCCATCGGGGCGTAGCGCAGCCAGGTAGCGCACCTGCATGGGGTGTAGGGAGTCCCCAGTTCAAATCTGGGCGCCCCGACCACAGTAGTCCAAGTAATAAGGGCCACCGAATTCGGTGGCCCTTTTCTTTGTCCTCTCACAGAGGGGGGGTGTAGACCGCGCCGTCCTGAAACAGCGATGGGGGAGGACGGTCCGGCCCGGACCCGATGCGCGGCCAAAAGGTTATGGACCTGATTCCGGGATCCCAGCTTGAGGAAGTACCCCCCAACTCCTCGACCCAAACTCCGCCCGCAACCACCGAAAATCGGAGCTAGTCATGGCCTCAGCGGACAACTAGGCTCAGCCTGATCGACTGAGGAGCCTCCCCCATTCGTAATCTTGGCCCGGTTGGCCAAGGTTGTGCTGCCCCTACGCTCTCTCCATGCCTAATCGTTCCTTGGCTGGGGTGCGATCATACGCGGGCCTTAAGTCTCTTTGCGTCTTGCATACTCTCGTCGATGGTTGACGATATCTCTACTTATAGTATATCGATGGTCACAGTAGCGATTCGATTTTGCCCGACTATATGGGATTCGTTGAAAGATTGCGGCTATTACATGGAATAGAAGATCAATCTTTGACTGTTCGGAGGTAAATGGATGATGTCTCGGTTAGGCAGTTACAGAAAACTTTTGGTATATACGTTCCTGATATCGTCGTTAGTATTCGTATTCGCTTGCGGCGGAACCGCGCCTGAAACGACCTTCGTTGATAGGGAAGTAATACGAGAAGTACCCAAAGAGATCATCGTAGAGAAACAGGTGATCAAAGAAGTCCCGAAGGAGATAATCGTAGAAAAAGAGGTTGTGAAGGAAGTAGTGCGCGAGGTGGTGGTCACGGTAACTCCGAAACCCGTTGCCGTACAACGCCCCTGGGAACGTTGGGCGGACCAAGGGAAGTACGGCGGAGGAGAAATCCCTTTCGTTGCCGCTCGTGACCCGGGCTTCTGGGACCTTCACTACGCGTCCAGCCTGAACACGGCCCTAATTCCTTCGGGGGTACGATTCAACCAACTTCTGGAGTACGACCCGATCAATCCCGACGAGGTAATCGGCGACTTGGCCGAGAGTTGGGAAGTCAACCCCTCGGGCGATGTCTACACATTCAGGCTACACGAAGCCAGGTTCACAGATGGAGCTCCGGTAACCGCGCAAGACGTGGTGTACAGCGTGGACCGCTGGGTGGAGCCGGGGGCTATTAGGTCCCGGACTGGCGTGATGCGAAGTTTCTACGAACCTGGAAACGCCAGAGCCATCGACAGCACGACGGTGGAAATCAAGCTGAAAATCCCTGCCGGAACGTTCACCAGATGGATGGCCAGCGACTGGATGAAGATTTACCCGCAGCATGTGGTTGAAGGGCAGTCACAGGATGACTTGAACTGCTGCCCGGAAAACCTGATAGGCTCGGGACCGTTTATCTTCAAGTCATGGGAGCGGGGGGATTCCTACTCCCACGAGAAGAACCCGGACTACTTTAAGCCGGGCCTACCCTATCTGGACGGTTTCAAGGTGTTCCTAATTAAGGACTATCAGCGGAGAGTCGCATCAATAAAGACTGAACAGGTCATGGGTGATTACCGGTTGAGCAGCGGGGTACGTGTCGACGATCTGAAGACTCTTGAAGAAGAGACGGAGGGGAGGGTTCGCGGAATCGTCTCGCCGAATACATTCATATCCGGTTATATGCAGTCGGTGAACAAGCCTCCGCTCGACGATCCCCGGGTCCGGAGGGCCATATACCTGGTTACGGACCGGGTGGAGCTAAACAAGTCGGCTCACCGGGGCGTCTATAACATGGGTCAATGGTTCCACCCTGGCCACGCGTTCACCTCCGACGAGGCCTCTCAATGGCCCGGATTCCGCTACGTCGATCCTCAAGGAAACGTGGTGCAGAACCCCTGGGGCCGCGACGACATCGTCAAGCATCCGGATGATATTGCGGAGGCAAAGAGGCTGGTCAAAGAGGCGGGCGCCGAGGGGTTCAAAGGGACGTTCGCCGGCACCAACGCCCAGGCGAATATCGACGCCAGGGCGGTGCTAAAGCAACAGCTAGAGAACGCCTTTGGCTGGGAGTTGACTTTGGACTCCAAGCCACTTGCGACATTTTACGTGGACTTGAGGAACAATACCCATCCGCTGTGGTATTTCGGAGGTCACGGGGCGGCTGTGGCCCTTCCCGACGACCTCTTGTTCCAATTCTATATGCCAGAAGGGGCCAGGAACCCGGCCCAATGGTCGCATCCCAGAATACTGGAGCTCAACGCCAACCTTGCCATGGAGTTCGAGCCGCAACAGCGCCAGGTCATTCTTCGTGAAATGATCGAAGATGTGTTCTTGACGGGAGAGGGTCAGTGGATTCCATTGATTTGGATCGTGTCCGGGTCGGCTTTGAACGTCAAGATAAGGAACTATCACACCCCCAAAGCCAACTTCACGACTCATATCGTTCATAAGATGGAGCATCTGTGGTTTGACCCGGATGCTACCCCCGATACGCCACTCCCTTAATCTCTCCAGGCTTTAACAGTCCCGCCGCCGAACCCGAAGGGCAGCGGGACTCCATGATCCTGGTCTTCCCTTTCAGGAGGAATAATGGGGGGCTATGCCATAAGAAGAGTGTTGCTCTTCATTCCTACGGTCGTAGTTCTGACGATGATCGTGTATTTCGTCATGTGGATCATTCCTGGAGACCCTGCCCTGTTCATATTGACGGGTGGAGGGGAAGACGACGGCGGTACCGGTGTCAGGGAGGAGGACCTACAGCTCCTTAGGCATGAATTGGGCATCGACCGGCCCATATACATCAGGTATGCGGACTGGATGTGGCACCTGATACGGGGCGACTTCGGGGAATCGATCTGGTACAAGATCCCGGTCATGGATGAGCTGAAAAACCGGTTCCCGGTTAGCATTCAGCTCGCGGTTATGGCGATTGTGATTTCCGTGGTGCTGGCCGTGCCCCTGGGTGTGTTGTCCGCGGTAAAACAGGACACGCCCATAGACTATATGGCCCGGTTGTTCACCATCTCTGGGGTAGCCCTTCCCACCTTCTGGATTGGGATTTTAATCGTGTTCATCCTGGCGTTCTGGTTTAACTGGTTGCCTCCCTTGGGGTACGCCAAGGTGTGGGAAGAGCCACTGAAGAATCTTCAACAGTTAATCTTCCCAGCGCTGGCCCTTGGGTTCCATGACTTGGCTGCGATTACTCGATTGACTCGCTCGTCCATGCTCGAAGTATTGAAGGACGACTACATCCGGACTGCGCGTTCCAAGGGACTCAGGGAGGGGTCGGTCCTATATAGGCATGCGTTGAAGAATGCTATTTTACCTGTCCTCACCGTCTCCGGGTTGCGGTTCGCGGGCCTACTCGGCGGAGTCGTGATAATCGAGAACATCTTTGTGGTGCCGGGCATCGGCAATCTTCTGATCGACGCGATAATCCACCAGGACTTCATTGTGATCCAGGCTGTAGTTGTCCTGACCGCGGTGATAGTCGTGTGCCTTAACCTTGTGGTGGACCTGCTCTATGGCGTTATTGATCCCAGAATACGCTACAACTAGAAAACCCGGCTACTGGAGTCGCCATGATCGTTGGGAACAGGACAGAAGAGGGTCTTTCAGAGCTAGAGGCAGTTAGGCCGCCCCACCGGCTCTGGCAGACCGTACTCACCTTCTCAAAAAGAAAACCAATAGGAGCAGCAGGTGGAGCGATTCTGCTGATCCTGGTGGTGATTGCTCTATTTGCTCCATGGATTTCTCCATACGATCCTTACGAGATTTTCGCCGACAACCGGAAGGCGCCTCCCCAATTGTCCTATCCACTGGGTACCGATCAGCTCGGAAGGGATGTCATGAGCCGGGTCTTCTACGGCGCTCGAATCTCGCTGTATGTCGGGCTTCTCAGCGTAGCGGCGGGGATTACCCTGGGGTTCGTGCTCGGCAGCGTAAGCGCCTACATTGGCGGAACCTTCGACCTGGTCTTCCAGCGTCTGGTCGACGCAATGATCGCGTTCCCTGGAATCATCCTGGCTTTGACCCTGATCGCTGTCCTGGGTTCCTCCGTAAATAATATTATATACGCCCTTATTGCTGTTCTGTGGCCGGGCGCTTCTCGGACCATTCGCTCCCAGGTCCTAAGTTTGAAAGAGATGGACTATATCCTGGCTGCCCGCGCCGTCGGGATGTCTCCGACACGGATCGTCTTCCGACATATCATGCCCAATTGCTTTGCCCTGTACATAATCCTCGCGACAATCACGTTGGGGACGGCAATCATCACTGAGGCGTCACTCAGCTTTTTGGGGCTAGGCATTCCTGGGGACGTCCCCAGCTGGGGCGGTATGTTGGCCAGGGCATCCCAAGAATTTATCAAGTCGGCTCCCTGGATTGCGCTCTCATCGGGCATCGCGATCGCACTGGCGGTGTTTGGCGTTAACTTGCTCGGAGATGCGTTGCGGGACGTACTGGACCCCAAGCTGAGGGGTCGTTAACCTGGCTGATGACTTATTGCGGAGCTGCGGGCCCAGTTTGCCGGGGCTTTTCCTCTGATCTACTGACCGAATGGTCGAAGACTCCGTAACCGATGATGCATCGGTGCAAGGAGCGGACCGAGTATTAGTCTGCTCAGTGTGTTGGACCACCAACCCCGCGAACGCCCGTGCCTGCCGAAAATGCTGGCGTCCTCTCGCGGGTGTTGTTCCGGTGACAGCCGACGAAGGTGAGCTACTATCGCGGCGAAGGCGCAGGATAAGGCGCGTCGCTGGCCGAGGCCCAATCCTACTGGCAATCGCAGTGCTCGTGTTCTTGATGGTGTGGCGGGTATTTGCGCTTTACGATCTCACACCTCTGATTTTCCCTCCTCCTAAAGCTTCAACGAATATGAATGCCGACTCAGGAGTTGACGCCTGGGCACAGCAAGGCAGGGACTCCGGCAACACTAGCTTCACTCCCCAAAATGCCCCGGTGCCTACCAGGGTTAAGTGGAGCTTTTCCACTGGCATCGACTGGGAGTATGAAACTCGATCCCCACTTGTCTCTCCCCCCGCCGTGTCCGAAGGCCACGTGTACGTCTCCACCGAAGATGGACGAATCTTGTCGCTCGACGCCGACACGGGCCGGACCGTCTGGCAATATTCAGGCGATTCCCCATCCAGGGTTTCCCCCGTGGTCGCCGGGAACTTGGTGATCGGAGCGCTTCGGTCGGGTGACATAATCGCCCTGGACAGGGGGACTGGAACACCCGCTTGGCAGGAGAAATTGGACGGTCTGATCTACGCTGCTCCTGTGGTTGCGGATGGAACGGTTTTTGCCGCCACGTTGAACGGATTATTGGCTGCGATGGATGCATCCGATGGAACTAGACGCTGGTCCTTCCAGACTGGAGAAGGCATAGTTGCCAGAGTGGCCTATCAGGACGGCGTCGTGGTGGTTGTGTCGGAGGGCAGCGTGGTCTACGTGCTGGATGCGGCCACTGGAAGGAGGAGGTTGATCTTTGATACGGAGCGGCGAAGGAACAGTTTCGGCAGCGCGGCGGTTGCAGGGGATAGAGTGTACTTCAACTCCGACGGTGGGATCATCTGGGCGATAGATCGTCAGGCCATCACGCGGCCGCTGGGAAGGTCCGCCTTCTACTGGGAAGTCAAGCTCTACGAGGCCCGGGTATATTCCGAGGTGCCGATCCAAAAGGGCACTGTATGGGTCTGGCGAGTCGGCGGGGACCTGGTGCAGACACCAGCCGTTGGTCCCTCTGGCGTGTACTCGACCATCGCTCAAGGCATGGTTCTGGCCCGAGACGTCGCCACAGGAGAACGGCTGTGGAACACTGACTTGGGGCGGGAAATTACGTCTCCTGCGAGCGTTGCCGGAGACACGGTCCTTGTAGGGACCAATTCAGGCGAGGTCTTGGGTTTGGATGCCGACGGCGGAACTGTGAAATGGGAGTTTTACGTCGGTGACGGGAGCATCTTCGATGCCCCAGTTACCGTCGGAGACACGATCTACGTGGTCTCACAAGACGGAAATCTATACGCTCTTTCAGAATAGAAGGCCAGGATCGCCGGGTTAGTGGACGTGAAGCTTTCCCTCTACGCGCTCTCCAACCCAAACGCCGCGTTCAGCCTTGCCATCATTTCGTAGTAGGTGGTGGTTAGGGCTAGGGCGGTGGCCCCGGTGTCGCCTGCCAGGTGGGTTACGGCGGCCCAGGTGGAGTCTCGCATCTCACCCCGCAGGATTTCCAGGGCGAATTGGACCCAGATGCCGTCTTTGGGCAGGAGTCTGCGAGGGGCGGTGCCCGCGGAGATTCCGTCGATGACCGCCTCATTCACTCCAGCCTGGCGGGCTTGAGGTTCGAACGCCTCCCAAAGGGGTTGGTTGCCGCGTTCATGAGCCACGGTAAGCGCAACGGTCAGGCGTATCCAGTCCTCCAGGCCCGACCGGTCCTGGACCCACTGGTCCAGACCGGCGACGGTCTGAGCGGCGTCCGGGCTGTTGAATAACGCGCTGAATGTGGCGGCAAGGCCCGACCCCAGGCCGGTTACCTTGCCGTACACGGATTGCATGTGGGGTGGAAGTTGGGAAGCCGGGATCTCCGGCAGGCGGTCCATTGGAGTTACTCTTTCCGCCAAAGGGCTTCAAGGATGCGTCCAGGGTTCATGGGTAGTTGGTTAAGACGGACTCCCAGAGCGTCGTGGAGCGCGTTGGAAATGGCGGCCATGGGCGGGACTATGGGGACCTCCCCCACACCCCTTACGCCGTAGGGATGGGCCGGGTTTGCCTGCTCAACGATCACGGTGTCGATCATCGGCAGGTCCAGCGAAATGGGCATCCGGTAGTCCAGGAAGCTGGAGTTGAGCATGTGACCCTGGTCGTTCACAAAGTATTCTTCGTTCAATGCCCAGCCGATCCCTTGGGCCACGCCGCCTTGAATCTGTCCTTCAACGTAGCTGGGATGAATGGCTTTGCCCGCGTCCTGGACCGCCGTGTACCGGAGGATTTCCACTTTGCCTGTCTCCGGGTCGACTTCAAGGTCTACGATGTGGGTGGCGATGGCTGGTCCGGCTCCTCCGGGGTTCACTCCCGCCCGTCCGACAATGGGACCGCCGGTGGGGTTCTGCCTGGCCGCCATCTGGCGGAAGGTCAGTTGCAGTTCCGGGTCGGACTTGTGCTGGAGAGACCCGCCTTCGTACTCTACGTCCTCCGGAGAGACATCCCAGATCTTGGCCGCTCGGGCGATCATCTGCTGCTTGATGTCCAGGGCCGCTTCGTAGGACGCCCAACCCGTCTTGAAAGTCACGCCGCTGCCGCCGGTGTTGGAGGTGAAACCGATGGTGTCGGTATCGCCCACCTGGGGTTTTACGCTCTCGGCGGGAATTCCCAGGACTTCGGCGAGTTGCTGGGACACAGAGGCCCGCGTGCCTCCGATGTCGGGAGAGCCCTCGATCAGGTTCACGGTCCCATCCGGGTTCACGGTTGCCGTGGCGCAGGAAGGGCCGGTGCCGTTGCCCCAGAAGCCGGTGGCCACGCCCCTGCCCCGGAACGGCCCGTCCAACGGAGTGTTGTAGTGGGGATGAGACTTGGCGGCTTCCAGAGTTTCCACGAACCCGACCAACGGCATCAAGGGCCCGGTGACCCGCCGCGTGCCTTCCTTGGCGCTGTTGAGGAGGCGGAATTCGAGTGGGTCCATCTCCAGCTTCTCGCAAAGCTCGTCGATGGCCGTTTCCATGGCGAAGGCCGCGGCGGGTGAACCGGGCGCGCGGTAGGCGGATGTCTTGGGCCGGTTGACGACCACGTCGAAGCCTTCGATGTAGGCGTTTGGAATGTCGTAGGCGGCCATCATGCACTGAGCGCCGCCCGGCACGGGCGACCCGGGGAATGCGCCAGCCTCGAAGTAAAGGTGGGCCTCGCCGGCGACCAGCCGACCGTCGCGGGTTGCGCCTAGCTTGACCTTGATGTGGGTTCCGGATGTGGGTCCTGTGCCCTCGAACACCTCGGTCCGGCTCATGGTGACCTTCACCGGGTTTCCGGCTTTACGGGCGAGCAGGGCCGCAACAGGCTCCAGGTAAACGGCCAGCTTGGCCCCAAACCCGCCGCCGATCTCCATGGGTATGGCCTTGACCTTGGACACCGGGATTTCCAGCATGCGGGCCGTATTCTCGCGCACGGAAAAGTGCCCCTGGCTGCTGGACCAGACTGTCAGGTTGCCGTCCTGGTGCCACATGGCGGTGGCGGAATGGGGCTCGATGTAACCCTGATGGACGGCGACGGTAGAGACTTCTTTCTCCACGATCACGTCGGCTTCTTGGAAACCCTTGTCCAGGTCGCCCAACTTATGCTCGAACCGGTTGGCGATGTTGGTGCTTGCCTCGTCGTCTTCCGGTGACCGCGTGCCTCCGGCCCGGGAGGACGCGTTGTATTGGTTGGCAAGCCGCTCATGGACCAACGGCGCGCCGTCCTTGACCGCGTCCTTTACGTCCAAGATCGGGGGAAGCACCTCGTATTCGACGTCGATCAGCGCCAACGCCTGCTCTGCCACGTGGGAGTTGGTGGCGGCCACACCGGCCACGGCATGGCCCTTGTAGAGAACTTTGTCTTTGGCCAGAATGTTGTTGCTCATGAAGCGCGCGTTGGCCAGTGAGCCTTCGGCCAGGTCGACGATGTTGCCTGAAGGTTGGGCCATCTCGTCGGAGGTTACAACGGCCTTGACTCCGGGAAGCGCCTCCGCGCGGCTGGTGTCGATGGACTTGATCCTCGCGTGGGCGTGGGGGCTGCGGAGTATCTTGCCGTAGAGCATTCCGGGCAGGGAAATGTCAGCCCCGTACCTGGCGCGCCCGGTGACTTTGTCCGCTCCATCGTGCCGGATGGGACGGGAACCCACCACGTTGTATTCTTTGTTCGAGAGAACGATGTTGGGTTTGTAGTCAAGCATTTTCTGCCTCCGAGCAATAGTACAGTTGTGGTCGCTGAGGGGAATGCGCGGTCATAGTATCATACTGGCGTCGAGGTGACACGCCTTCGTAGGTGATGGCCCAGTCCCGCGATTCCATCAGCGCAAAACCATGAGGGGAGGTCGAGTCTTGAGTTGCAGGAAACTATTCTTGTTGGTTGCGGCCGGCTGCCTTTTGGGTTTGGCGGCGTGCGGTGGGACCGCCGCTCCGGCGGGGGATGAAGGCGAGCGAGACACACAGGCCACGCAACTTCCCATGGAGAACGCGACGGGCGGAGTACGGGAAGGCGCCGGGCAGACGACGCGAGGCAGAGGGCGTTCAGCCAGCGGCCTAGACGTGGTCATCGCAAGCTGCGAGTGGCAAGCCGACGGCCAGCTTGACCTCACCTTCACTATCGAGAACACTGAAGACGCGCTGAGGTTTGGCAACTTCCGGCTCAAGAGCGAGTCCGGCGCCATCTACAGGCCTCCCGGGGTCAAGTCCGACATATCCGTCCCACCCGGGGAGACCAGGGAGTATTCCGCGAGCGCCGACAAGTTCCCCGCTGGGTCCGAAGTTTCCCTGGTGGTGTCTGACTCCAGGCGGGAGAGCCACACCGTTCCAGTTGAGGGGTGCAAATGGCCTTGATGAGCATCGCCGCCGCTACTGAATTCCGTCGGCAGGATGGTAAGGTCTCCGCGAATACCGAATCTACTGACCGTTACGGGGACGTTCGCCAATCATCTTCCGGCATGATACGCAGCATAAAATCGTCAAACATCGGAACGGTAAACGCGGTGTCCCCATGCCTCGGACTCCAAATCATGCCTTTGTTGATCAGTTGGCTCCTCGTCGGGGCCAGAGAGCTAACGGCGCGATCCAACTCATTGGCTATATCACCAGAACGGTGAGGCCCCGCCCCGAGCTGTGCCATGGCCCGCACATACCGCCGTTCTGAGGGGGTAAGCCTGTCGAGCCTAACCAAGAAAAAGCTCTCGTCGAGAGCGCTTATGGCATGTTCGGAGGCGACTTCAACATTGGAAGTTGTGATCGGGGTAACTTCAGCAACATCCCATACATGCTTCCCCCATTCCTGCAGAAAGTAGGGATAGCATTGAGTCTGGGATATGATGGCATCGAGAGCGTCCGCTTCTATCTCCACTCCTTGGTCATTCGCGGGTTTGGCTATGGCGAGCCTCGCGTCTTCGGGGGTTAAAGGTCCGATTTCGGGGAATTCGAAAAGTCTCTCCGCATAGGACTTCGCTTTTCCCATGCGGCCCCGGACCTGGGGTAGGCCAGCCCCGAGCATGACCACCGGGAGTTGCTGTTGAGATGTGCGGTGCAGTGCGGTGATCAGCGCGGCAAGTTCGTCCTCCTTAACGTATTGGAGTTCGTCAACGAAGAGAGCGACGCATGTCTTGGCTTCTTTGGCAGCCGCACCGACAGCCTGGAACAGTTCCTGAAGGTCGGACTCCAAGTCACCGTTGTCCGCCAATCCTGGCTCCGCATCGAAGTCGAGACCTACCTCGATATCCTGGTACTTCACCTTAAGAGCCCGAACAAACCCCGCAAGTCCTCGAAGAGCCCGATTCGCCAACTGCTTCGCGGCCTCCCTGTTCGAGAGTTTTAGTAAGGCGGTTCGCAATTGGGGCGCCAGAGTCGCGGGGAGCGAACGGTTTTCAGGCGCCTCAATTCGCAACGCAACGACCCCACGACCTTCCGCCTCCTGACGAATGCGGTCTAGCAGTACAGTTTTTCCGACGCCACGCAAGCCTACCATCAAGATGCTCTTGCTGGGTCGACCGAGTATTATCCGCGCTATAGCAATCCGCGCATTCTCACGAATAACATCACGCCCGGCCAATTCCGGAGGCGGAGTGCCCGCTCCAGGCGCATACGGGTTGCTTATGGGGTCCATGACATGAGTTTATAGCAAAGTTATCCCGAATTACAAGAATCTTGTAATTCGGGATAACTTTGCTATCTTTAGAATTTCCTCCACCGGCAGGCCTGAAACGCCTACATGGCCTCTTCTCAGGCCGAAGGAAGTAGGCATGGTTGACGAAGAAACTCTCTCAGCTATGAGCATAAAGCAAGATTAGAAAAGGCCCCGCTAATGCAGGGCCTTCTTGCATGGGCACTTTAGGGCCGGATTGCCGGCGGGTTGGGCTAGATGTAGTCGGCGTCGATGTCCAGGTTCTCCATCATCCGGTTCTGGGTCTCGACGTCTATGCTCTTGGAGCGTTCAATGTCGGCCTTTAACTCCTCGAGCATTTCGATCGTGATCTCACCCTGCTCCGCGGACTGAGACTTCAGCCGCGCCATGGCGTACTCTTCGATGGTGCCGGTTGGCATGTCGAAGAAATCGCGGTCGAATACCGGCATTTCGCCGGGGCCGAAGTAACCCTTGCCCTCGAGGGTGTAGCCTTCGAGGTCGTGGGAACCCTTACCCAACACCTGGCCGGTCTGGGAGTAGTGGTCCATGACCCTCTGCAAGCCGTACTTCTGGATTGGGCAGACCTTCATGCAGACACCGCAGCCCAGGTAGCGGGCCATTACGGGGCGGCAGCGCTTGAAGTAGAGCTTGTTCTTCTCTAGACCGCGCCACCAGATCTTGTCGCGCATGAGGGCGCGGCCCGGGCAGCGGTTGACGCACACCTGACAGACCTGACAGAAGGCGTGAATCCCGTAGTCGACAGGCTCGTCGTAGCTGACGTTGGCGTCGGTGGTGACCATCATCAGGCGGCAGCGATTGCCCTCGTGAGGGGTCAGCAGGTAGCCGCATGCGCCGAGCTGGCCAAGACCGGCCTCTACGTGCATGGGAATCATCGGGCCAGTGGCGTCGCCCGAGTGAATTACGTGGGCCATGTAACCCAGCGACCGGATGAAGTCTCCCAGCTCCAGGCCAGCCGCGGCCTGGGTCCGGTAAGTGCTGGAGTGGACAATCTCAGCGTCGACGCTGGGGATGGTCTGGGTGGGCTCGAAGTCCTGCTCGTAAGCCAAGCAGATGGCATGGGGCAAGTCGTTGAACCCCTTGCGGCTCTGGAACTCGTAGCGGTGGTCGTAGGCTGTGATGCCGACTTCCAGGAATCCCAGTTCGCGGGCTTTGTCCTTGATCTGCTGGGAGACCTCTTCGCCGCTGGGCTCTACTGTGGGCTCCATGCGCTTGGTGGCCCTGCCAGCCAGCACCAGGCCGCGGTTCAGCTTCTCGTGCTCTTTGCGAATCTCGCGCATTTCCGCATGGGTGTCCCTGAGGGCATTGGCCCAATCGCGGGAAGCGCGCTCGGTGAAGTTGATCGATTCCAGAGGGTACTCACGGGCGTACCAGTCGACCTCGCGGTTGTTAAGGGGAATGCCGGGTACGGTTTCTAGCTCTTCTGGTACGGGAATGGTGACAGGCGCGTCACCGAGATGTTTTCCAGGACGGACGACCTCATGGCCGATTTTTAACATTGGAACTCCTTGCGTGGTGTGAATTCGTATGTGTCCAACAAAGTTCGGGTCGAAGCAAACATACGCGGGGCGGCAGCCCTTGTCAACACGAGCCGCCGGTCTATGTACCCTAACCCCGGGTGGTAAACTTTTCCGCGAAAGAGAGGTTACTGGTTGGACCACAGATTCATCTTAGTCAGACTCCTGGTGATCCTGGTATTGGTGTATATGTTCGTGGTTGGCATCGGGGCGATGGGACATTCATTTATGCTACTTGGTCAATCGTTCGCCGACTCGGTGATAAAGGCAACGGCCTCGCCCATCATCGCTCTGTTCGTTGGAATCCTGGCCACATCCTTGGTCCAGAGTTCATCGACCACAACTTCCCTCATCGTGGGCCTTGTGGCCAGTGGCGCCCTCTCGGCCCACGGGGCGGTCTTTATGGTGATGGGGGCGAATGTGGGCACCACAATCACCAGCACTATCGTGTCCCTCGCTCATGTCACGCGCAGTGACGAATTCCGGCGCACGTTCGCGGCCGCGACGGTCCACGACTTCTTTAATATTATGGCGGTGGTGGCGCTGTTCACAGTCGAGCTGGCGACGGGGTTCTTGACTAGCACGTCATCCGCGATCGCCGGAGCGTTGGAAGGAGTGGGAGGACTGAAAACTGGCGGACCCGATCAGCGACGCCACTACTCCGGTGGTCCTGGTCCTCGCTGGGTTGGTGGGTCAAAACGGCTTGGTATTACTGATGTTGGCGGGATTTCTGACCATCGGAACGCTATTGGGGATCGTGCGTGTATCGCGGAGCCTGGTGTTGGGGCGTATTAGATTAGCCTTCAATCAGCACTTGTTCAAGAATGCCGCCCGGTCGATGCTGCTCGGGACTGGGGTAACGGTACTGGTCCAGAGCAGTTCAATCTCGACCTCTCTGCTCATTCCCCTGGTCGGGGCAAGGCTGTTGAATCTCGTGCAGGTGTTTCCTTACACGTTGGGAGCCAACATCGGCACAACAGTGACGGCCAACCTGGCCGCACTGTCTACAGGCAACGTCGCGGCAGTGGCCGTGTCGCTGGCCCATCTACTGTTCAATTTATGCGGCATCGGTCTGGTCTGGCCGGTCAGGCCGGTGCGGCGAGTGCCGATCCTTCTCGCGGAGAGGATGGCCGCGGCTACCGTTCGACACCGTCTGGTCCCCTTGATATACATCCTGCTGGCTTTCTTCGGGCTTCCCATGCTTGTCATTTTCGCCTGGGGGTAGTCGGCCGCGGTCCTCACCACCTGAGTCCCGGCTCCCGTTCCTGCAGGACCTCGCCGAAAAGGGTCAACACCTGGTCTATGTGAAGGATGACGGCGGCGCCGGAATGGGCGCCGCCTACCCCAGCCTCTACCAACCTCTGTTCCACCCGTTCAAGGTCTGGACCTTCCCGGTGAATGGTGGCGGTGCAGCGGAATTTCCAGCCCAATTCACGGGCGGAGTCCCGGTAGAGGATTATGACCTTGGGGTTCTCCTCCAGATGCACAAGCGAGCCTCCGCCACCCCGGTCCCTGAAGGCTAGCGACGAATCGTCCAGAGCCATCATGGTGCCGATGTAGCCTGAATTGGGCACGCCGTCCTTTGAAGCTGTGGAAACGATGCAGGGGTAGCCGCAAGTGCGGGCGGTGTTGATGGAGTCTTTCATCTCTTCAGTCAACTGGATCATTCGACCTCTCCTGGGCAAACGTTTCAGGTCGTAAGGTTCGCGCTCATTGGGCTAGAGCGCGGGCAGACCGGCACGCGGCCCATTCTAGCATGGGGATGAGGTAAGTAGAGGGAGACCCAGAGAGCGCGGGACCGGTGGCGCTACCCGTCGTTGGCCAGGACGTAGTGGATGGCGGCATCCTGCTCTTCGAGGGAGAGCAGGATGCAATTGGAGCAGTATTCGTTGTCGGGCTGCGCTTTCCACCAGAGGCAACAACCAGCCCTCCTGGAGAAGAACCCCCGTTTGCCTCCGCACTCGAACTCTTCCATGGCGACCTGCCGGTAAACAAGGGAGTGCGGGTCTGTGAAGAACCTGTCGGCCTCTCGCATTACTCGATGCGGGTCACCAGCGCGGTCGTAAAGCTCCCGGAACACCTGGCTGCACGAAGCTCCGACGGCATTCTCCGAGACTTTGATGCTGGCCCGCGCGGCCTTTCGCAAGGCCGCTATGACCACTCTCAGGTTCGCATCGAACAGCCAGTCCTTGAGCCGGGCGTACAAGGCCTCTACGTCGGGAACGACTTCAGTATCGGCATGTCCGGTTGCGGTGTCGTCTGCCAGCGCCGCGAACGAAGGCCGTATCAGACCCGTGGCGTCAATTCCCTGTCCGCGGCGGTGAAACGCGATGTTGTCCAGCGAAACGTTGGGCACCCGCTGGTGCATGATGTACTGCCCCAACACCGGCCAGACCAGCCGTGTCAAATAGGCGATCATGAACGCCGACCCGGCCACGTGCGGATCGTTAGAGCCCCATGAATAGGCCCCGTAGGCCTTGACCAGGTCTCTCAGGGCGTCGTCATTTCCCAGAAACAGGCCCGTCGCCGGTGTCCAGCCATCCTCCTCCTTCCCGGCGATGGGAAAGTTGAAGAGCTGATTCACGCGGGCCGCATTATCCAAGCTATCGGCCAACGGATGCCCGGCGTTTCCCTGCATTGACCCCCCTGCTGGCTATTTCCAGACGGCCAGATCGTGTTTGACGTTACTTCAAGATGCTGACGTAAGGCTTGGTGAAGACGTCCCACTCGTTGCTGCCGGCGTCGAACTTGGAATTCACGAACACGCGCCAGTTGGTGTCGTCCAGGTCCGGGAAGTCGGACCGGTAGTAGTAGCCCGGCCAGCGAGTTTCCTGACGGTGCAGTAGGTGGCGCATGTGAGCTTCACCGACCCACACCCGGTGGGCCAGCTCCCAGCACCGCAACAGCTCATGCAGGTTGTGCGCGCCCAGGTGTGCCAGGTCCTCACGCAGCGTCTCTATCAGAGCGATTCCCCGCTCCAACATGGGGGCGTTGGTCGTGTAGGATGCCGAGGTCCCTCCAGCGTATTCGTCCATGATCTTTTGCAGCCTGGCGAGTCCCTGTCTGGCAGTGATGAAATGGGGGTTTACCTGGTCAGAGGTCGACGCGCCGCTGTAACGTTCGACGGTCTCGAGGGGCGACCAGATGCTCTCTTGAAGTTGGCTCACCTGCCCCGTGTTAAGGGTTGGGGCCTGAGGGTTATCGGTCAGGTAGTTGACGGCGGACTTGCCTGCCAACCGTCCTTCGGTAAAGGAGCCTGAAGAGAACTTATGCGGGGCCGCGCCCACTCCGTCTCCCGCGGCGAACAACCCCCGGACGGTGGTCATCTTGTTGTAACCCCAGAAGTATTCCGGAGGCGACAGGTCCTCGGGACCGCTGACCCAGGCCCCGGCCTCACCGGAGTGGGACCCCATGATGTAGGGCTCCGCCAGGACTACTTCGGAAGGTGTCTCTTCGGGGGCGATGTTCTGAGATGCCCACGTTAGCGCCTGGGAGATGGTCATGTCCAGGAAATCTTCCCAGGCTTCGTTGCGCACCTGGTCCATCTTGGCCGGGTCTCCCTCGGCCAGTTTCTCCATGGCCTCTTCGGTTCGCATGTACATCGGGCCGAGGCCGTCCTTGATGTCCAAGAACATTTGGTGGTTGCGCAGTGGTGTCGGTGTGGGGATGGCGGAGCCATAGGGCTCGTATTTCTCCAATTCGGCCGCACGGGTAATCGTGTAGTCCTCGCCCAGGGCGTTGGTAACCCTGGCGTGGAAGTACTGGAACCACATGCCCACCGGCCCATAACCGTCCTTGAACCGGGTCGGTACGAAGCGGTGCTCCATCTGGGTCATTTCCACGCCTGCCGGAATCATCAGCCCGTAGGCCGATCCGGTGGAGAACACCGAATACCAGGTCCGTCCCAGCCCCTCGTTGACGGACCGGGGGCGGAACACGTTGGACGCCCCTCCGGTCGTCACGATCACGGCTTTGGCCCTGAAGACGTAGAACTTGTTTTCCCGCACGGAGAACCCTATCGCGCCCGCGATCTTTTCGGGATCGTTGGCGTCGGTCAGAAGGTGGGTCACTGAGACCCGCTCGTACAAGTTGCCCTCGCCCAGCGCCTTGCGCGCAGGCTCGGCGGCGATGGGTTTGATGGACTCGCCGTGGATGGGGATTTGCCAACGGCCAATGCGCTCGTACTCCCCGTTCTCTTTCTTCCAGATGGGGAGGCCCCACTCTTCCAGGAGGTGGACCGTGGAGTCGACGTGACGGCCCACGTCGTAGACCAGGTCTTCACGGGCTAGGCCCATCATGTCGTTGACGACGTACTGAACGAAGTCTTCCGGGGTGTTCCAGCCATATCGCTGCCCCATGTAGCAGTTAATTGCGGAAAGGCCCTCGCCGGTGGCGCCGCTGCGCTCGATGGCGGCCTTCTCGACCATTACCACCCGCAGCTTATCGCCCCAATAATTGGCTTCGAAGGCCGCGCCGCAGCCGGACATGCCGCCTCCGATGATTAGGATGTCGCACTCAACGGTCTCGGTGGTTGGTAAAGCCATGAAATCGCACTCCAGGTGAGGGTTTGGGTAGGGATGTCTCGCTGTCCAGCGTTTATCCGCCGACGAAGAAGTCGAATACGTTGCCCAGCGTATTGGTGTCCCCTCGGTAAAGCTCCGTCTAGCCGCATTCACCGCAAGAGACCGTCGTGGGTTTCTTGTTCTGCGAGTTGATGAACTTCGCTAGTTTTCCGCCCGTGGCGCGGAAGTCATCGGTCACGAATTGGGTGTTTCCGCACTTGACGCATTGCATCGCGTGTCCCGCCCGGTCTCTCAGCGCGTGAAACTCTGGCGTTCTTCTCCCGAACACTCTATCGCCTCCTGTTGCCCGCCAGGTAGCTACCGGCGCTTACGGTGGTTGTCACGGATGGACGATTACTTCAGGCTGGGGAGTTGGTCTACGCCTAGCCAGCGGGACTCACCGGCCAGGCTCTGGGACTTGAGGTCGGATACCCGGTCCTCGGTGAACTCTTCGTAGGGCGTCACCGACCCGGCGGGCCGCGTGCGGGAAGGGTAGGTGAACTGGAATTCCCGCCCATCACGGAACCGCACGTCCCAGGTCAGACCGTTATCGACCCGGTGGGGTTGCACCACGGCTCCCAGGGGAACGAAGTCGGCATAGCCCCTGACGTGAATTGCTTCCTGGGGACATAGCTTGACGCACGCGTAGCACTCGGAGCACATTTCCGGTTCTTGATTGAACCCCTTGTTCATCGAGGAGTCCAGCACCATGAGGTCATTGGGGCAGATGTACACGCACAACGGCCCTTCGTGCACTCCTTCGCAGGCGTTACAGGTATTTGGGTCTACATACGTGGGCATGATTCCTCCTAACTTCTCGAAGAAAAGCCCCCGCCGTATTGGAGCGGGGGCTAATGCGCAAAATCATCAATTGGCGTCCGTACACCTACAGGACATGTCACGCATGGACATTACCGGCGTGCGGCTTTCCAGGTATTTCTCCGTAACGAAGGGCGACCCGAACCCATAGGCGTCCGCGCACTCCCGCACCACTTCCAGCACTTCCGGGCGCAGCGTTAGGGGGGCGGGCTCGGTCCCACCCTGGATGATGCTACGGATGAACGTGCCGGAAAGGTCCTGTTTGCTCTCCCGGTGGCCGCAAAGCCCTTCGTAAGCCACCCCGGCGCAGGTGGGGCAGTACCACCATTCCAGGGTCAATACAGGCTTGATCCCCAGGTCTGGAAGTTGTTGAAATATCTCATGAGCCGCGTAGGCGCCGTAGTAGCTTCCCACTCCGGCATGGTCCCTGCCGAACATGTGATGAGTGCAGCCCAGGTTCTTCCGCACCAGGGCGTGGAAAACCGCCTCCCGTGGCCCGGCGTACCGCATATCCCACAGCAGAATCGAGGTTTGGTGGACATCCTCGCGGAAGAATCCGCCTTCACGAAGCCGGTGGTGGGCCAGAACGATGGCTTCGTCGATGTAGTCACCGGATTTCTTCTCGCCCACTACGGCGCTGACCAGCACCCCCTGGGCCTCCGACGCCAGCCATGCGCCCTTCATCAGCCATTCGTGGCCGCTATGGGGAACGTTTCGGCTCTGGTGGGCCACCACACGGTCCCAGCCCAGACCCGCGATGGTCTGGCGAAGTTGACGCGGCGTCTGCCAAAACTTGTCGAAGGGAGGGTTGATGACCGGTGGGTTCACCAGCGTTATTGGACCAGCAACGAAGCGGTCTTCCAATGAGTAGGTGCGCGCGACTCCGGGATGCTCCACGTCGGTGGTGGCGTAGACCTGCTGGGCCATGAACTCTTTGTCGTAGGGGAAGACCTCCTCGACTTCCATCACGGCCAGGGGTTGGTCCTGGTAGGTCAGGAGCAGGGAGCCGCCGGTGTCAATCCCCATAACCGCGAGTGTCTGAGGGGAGACGTCCAGCAATAGAGGGATACTCCAGATGTAGCCGTTTGCCAGGGTCATGTTGCGGACAACCGAGTCCACATCTGCGCTTCCCATGAAGCCTTCCAAGGGCGAAAAGAACCCGTAGGCGATGTTGACGCACTCCCGCGCAATCTGCTCCCGCACAGGCAGCTTGGGGAGTCCCCAAACGATCTCCGCCGCGTCGCGGGGGTCTGCGATGCGCTCCACGAGAACGCCGCCGTGCGGTGAAAGTGAGTTATCGACCACTCTTTAGGATAAGCTCCATTGTGACTGGATGACAGGCTCGACAGAGGGAAATCAGAGGCCCTTCCGTACCCTTCTAGGCTTCCCATTCTGATACCGCAGTCCCACAGTGTCAACCGAGTGCAGTCCATAGTCTATATTTGGCACAGTAAATATTCGCCGCCAAGCCGGGGCGTCAGGACCAAGAGTCTATCATCGCGGCATGGGTTATAATACCGCGCACACCCAGACCGCCTCATCCGCCATCGTGGAGATTGAGGCTGACCGAGGGCTGTCGATGCCCGAGTTCTTCAACGTCCTACCCCCGCAACAGGCCCTCGACCTACTGTTGGAACACCTGCCCAACAACCTCCCCTGCTTTGGGGAGGTTGTCTCAACGAGGGACGCCCTGGGCCGGGTCACGATTGCCCCGGTCCACTCCGCCGAGCAGCTTCCCTCCTTCCCACGGTCCGCCATGGACGGCTACTCCGTCAGGGCCGCCGATACCTTTGGGGCGACCGAGGGTCTTCCCGCCTACTTCGACACCGTGGGCGAAGTCCCCATGGGGATGTCCCCTTCGGTCTCCGTGGGGGTTGGCGAGGCCGCCGTAGCCCATACCGGAGGAATGCTGGCTAGGGGCGCAGACGCCGTGGTGATGGTGGAAAACACCCAACGGGTGGACGAGGAGACCATCGAAGTGGTGCGGCCCGTCGCACCGGGGGAAAACGTGGTGCAACCCGGCGAAGATTTGGAAGAAGGAGACTTGCTTCTCCCCGCCGGGCACCTGTTGAGGCCGCAGGACCTGGGCGGGCTAATGGCTGCCGGAGCCACCAAAGTGCGGGTGTCCCGCCGGCCCACGGTTGGCATATTGTCGATGGGTGACGAGGTTGTCCCGCCGGACACGCCTCCCGGCGAAGGGCAGGTCAGAGACGTAAACACCTATACGATATCGGCGTTGGTCGAACAGGCGGGCGGCATTGCACTCCCTCTAGGGATCGCCAGGGATGACTACGCGGCAATTCTCGCAGCGGCGCGGCTGGGGCTTGAAACCTCCGACGTGCTGGTCCTGTCCGCGGGTAGCTCGGTGAGCATCAGGGACTTTACCGCCGAGGTGGTCCGAGCCTTGGGGGAGCCGGGAGTCTTGGTGCATGGGATAGCCCTACGGCCGGGGAAACCGACGATTGTCGGGCTCGTGGGAGGCAAGGCCGTGTTCGGGCTGCCGGGCAACCCGGTGTCCGCCATGGTGGTGTTCGAGCTATTGGTCCGGCCTACGGTCCAATTCCTGCTGGGCTGCGTCGGCCCCCCCGAACGTCCTGTAATCCAGGCGCGATTGGCCCAGGATATCCCATCTGTGCCCGGCAGGGAGGACTACGTGCCAGTGAGGTTGGGAAGGGGCGAGCCATGCACCGCCGAGCCGGTCTTTGGGAAGTCCAACCTGATATTCACCATGGTCCGGGCGGACGGAGTCCTGCGGGTGCCCCTGGACCGCAGCGGCCTCTACGCGGGTGAGGACGTCCAGGTGACCCTGTTTTCGACATGAGCAGTCACCACGGAGACCACTCCCACGGCCACAGGCAGCGCCGCTACTTTCTCAACGACGTACCTCTGGACCAGGCGTTGGAGGGTTTCTTTACCGCTCTCGACGAGATAGGCGCATTGGACCCGAAGCCAGGGGTGGAGTTGCCGTTGAGCCAGGCGCAGGGACGCATCACGGCCCGGCCCGTTTGGGCTCTGACGTCTTCCCCGCATTATGACGCCGCCGCGATGGACGGGGCCGCGGTCCGGGCTGCCGACACTTTAGGAGCCACCGAGACCTCTCCGGTCAATCTGACTATCAGCGCCCAAGCCATATTGGTTGATACAGGGAACCCAATGCCGGCCGGGTTCAACGCCGTGGTAATGATAGAACATCTCCACCGCGTCGACGACAACACCCTGCAGGTGTCGGCCCCTGTCCCCCCCTGGCAGCATGTTCGCCCCCTCGGGGAAGACCTGGTGGCCACGGAATTGGTGCTGCCGGAGAATCACCAGATCAGACCGGTTGACCTGGGAGCGTGCGCCGCCGCCGGTGTGACCCAACTCCACGTGAGAAGGCGCCCAAAAGTCGCCGTGTTACCCACCGGAAACGAACTGGTGCCCCCGGGTACCGCGCCGCTGAAGCCGGGCGACGTTGTGGAGTTCAACTCCCTAATGATCTCCGGAATGATCGATTCATGGGGTGGGGAAGGGGTAGTCCTGCCTTCCGCGCCGGACGAATACGAGACCATCAAGTCTGCCGTCAGCTCGGGTCTGTCCGAGTTCGACATGGTGATCGTCAACGCCGGGTCCTCGGCGGGCACAGAGGACTACACGGCTTCCGTAGTCGAGGACCTGGGGCGATTGTTGGTCCATGGCGTGGCCGTTCGTCCGGGTCATCCGGTCGTGCTGGGTATGGCGGAGGGTAAGCCAATAATCGGGCTCCCCGGATATCCTGTATCCGCCGTGCTCACCGCCGAACTCTTCGTTAAGCCCCTGATCGAGAGATGGTTGGGACGCCCTACCGAAGCCAGGCCTACGGTAACCGCCGAATTGACCAGGAAGGTCCTATCTCCCCTTGGCGAGGACGAATACCTGAGAGTGAAACTGGGGCGTGTGGGTGACCGCATGGTGGCTACCCCCCTGCAGCGGGGCGCGGGAGTAATTATGTCCCTGGTCCGGGCCGATGGGATTGCTCAGATTCCCAGGTTCTCGGAAGGTCTCGACGCCGGTTCTCCGGTCGAGGTCCAGTTGCTGAGGCCCCTGGGTGAGGTGCTGAATACGATCGTGGCCATCGGCAGTCACGACCTCACCCTCGACCTGATCGCGAGCCATTTAAGCCGTAGGCAACCGGGCTTGGGACTCTCCTCCTCCCATGTGGGCAGTTTGGGGGGTCTTATTACCCTCAGACGCAGAGAGGCCCACATCGCGGGTTGTCACCTCTTGGACGAGGCCACGGGGGAATACAACGTCTCCTACATCCAACGCTACCTGCCTTCCGTACCCCTGGTGTTGATGAACCTTGTTGGCAGGGTCCAGGGGTTGATCGTGCCAACTGGCAATCCGAATGGCATATACTCTCTGGAAGATCTCGGAAGACCCGACGTGGTCTTTGTCAACCGCCAACGGGGTTCGGGCACCAGGGTCCTGCTGGACTATAAACTGGCGGGTATGTCCCTGGACGCGGAGGGCATCAGTGGTTACGACCGGGAAGAATACAGCCATCTGGCGGTGGCGGCTGCGGTGGCCAGCGGGTCGGCGGACACCGGACTTGGCATTCTGAGCGCAGCCAGGGCGTTGGGCTTGGACTTCCTTCCGCTCTTCAACGAACGGTACGATCTGGTGGTCCCCAGGGAACATTTCGACAGCGAATTGCTCCAGCCACTAATCAACTTACTTCAAGATTCCGAATTTCGCCGGGACGTGGAGTCGCTGGGCGGCTACGAGACTGGGGACATGGGTAAGATCATGTGGGAAACAGGGAATGCTGGGTGGGACTAAGGCCTGGACTCCCGGAGGTGCGCTATGACTATTGAAGAGAAGCTGGCGGAGATGGGCCTGGAGCTGGTCCCGCAGAGTCCTACCATTGGCAATTTCGTTCCATCTGTGCGAGTTGGGGAGCTCCTTTTCGTGGCGGGACACTTGCCGCGCCAGCCAGACGGCACGCTGCTGAACTCCGGCAAGGTGGGCCGTGACGTGACCATCGAGCAGGGCTATGAAGCGGCGCGGTTGGCGATGATTAACTGCCTCACCAGTGTGAAAGAGGCTGTAGGGGACCTGGACAAGGTCAAACGGGTGGTCAAGCTGCTCGTGATGGTTAACGCAACCGAGGACTTCGACCGGCAGTTCCTGGTCGGCAACGGCGCGTCCGACCTGTTGGTTGAGCTATTCGGCGAACAGGGCCGGCATGCCCGGTCCGCCGTGGGGATGGGGAGCTTGCCGCTCAACTGCTGCGTGGAGATCGAGATGATCGTCCAAGTGGTGGACTAGCCCCCGGCATCAGGCCTGCCGGTAGCGGTTGACGATGGGCAGACGCCGGACCGGCTGCTACTTGCGGATTCGCGTGGCCCAGAGCGCCTCGTTGCGGCCTGTCACGAGGGATGGCACAGTATCCCAGCACAATTTCTGGCGGTAGAACCGCGTGGGATGGGAAAGCAACTGCCCCAACATTGTCTCGTGGACCAGCATTCCCCCGACGGCGAGGACCCTTGCAATCTCCTTCAACGCTCGGTGGGGATTCGAAGTGTGATAGCTCGTTCCAAAATCGATTGCTATGTCGATAGATTGGTTCTGAAACGGCATGTCCCGCACATCTGCGCGGACTAGCTCAGTGTTAACGCTCCCGGCTCCCAACAGTTGCGCCGCATCCGCCAGCGCATCTCCGTCAATGTCGATCCCCGTGAGATTGGTGAGGCGGCATAGATGTGTCAAGGATGGCATGGCGATTCCCCTTCCACATCCGATCTGGAGAATTCTCTTGCCCACCGGAATGGCCAGCAGCTTGACCATCACGGGGACTTCCAATGCGGCGCGCAGAGCGTTTCGCCAGCGGACATTGGGAAACTGGGCGGATAGTCCATCCACGTTACAGGCGGGGAGACGAGGCATTCTCTAAGTCTGCCGGTAGCGGTTAACGATAGGCAGCCTACGGTCTTTTCCGAAAGCCCGCGGGGTGATCTTCACGCCGGGCGGCGCTTGGCGGCGCTTGTATTCGTTCCGGTCCACAAAAGAGATGACCTGGCGTACCGACGCCTCATCATGGCCCATTGCCACCATCTCCGGCAGGCTGTAGTCCTCTTCCACGTAGGCTTTGACGATCGGGTCCAATGTCTCGTAGGGAGGGAGGGTGTCCTGATCGGTCTGATCGGGACGCAACTCGGCGCTGGGCGGCTTGTCGATAATGGATTCGGGAATAACCGGGTGGGGGTCCCCATGTTGGTTCCGCCATCGGCACAACTGGTAAACCAGGGTCTTGGGCACGTCCTTGATGACGGCAAACCCACCTGCCATATCGCCGTATAGAGTAGCGTAACCCATGGCCATCTCACTTTTGTTCCCGGTGGTCAGCACGATCCAGCCAAATTTGTTGGAGATGGTCATAATCACGTTGCCCCGTATCCGGGCTTGAACGTTTTCCTCCGCCACATTGGACCCGGTCCCTTCGAAGCGCTTCTCCAGCATTCCCGTGAAGGCCAGGTGTGCCGGTTCTATCGGGACCACCCAGAAGTCTATTCCCAGACGGTCAGCCAGCTCCTTGGAGTCGCTAATGCTGCCTTCCGATGAGTAGCGGGACGGCATACCCACCCCCACCACATTGTCAGGTCCCAGGGCGTCGGCTGCAACCACCGCGGTCAAGGCGGAGTCGATCCCTCCCGATAGCCCGATAACGGCCTTGGTGAATCCCGACTTCCTGACATAGTCCCGCGTTCCCAGCACGAGGGCCCGGTAAACTTCCTCCACGTAGTCCAGCTCTTCGCAAAGTGAAGACGATGCACAGTCGTCTTTCGCAGTTGGTTCAAAGGACGAGACGTGGAAGCTACGAGGCTCCCCGATTTCACGGAGGATGGTGGGGTTTTCCTTGCGGGGACGCGGGTCACGCAGCCGAGACCGGAACACAGATTCGATGTCCAGGTCGGTGACCATCAGAGTCTCTTCAAAGGCGGGGCCGCGGGCTATCAGTTCGCCGGCCGCGTCGCATACCAGGCTGGACCCATCGAATATCAGTTCGTCTTGGCCGCCCACCAGGTTCAGATACGCCACGATCAGCTCGTTGTCCGACGCGCGAGTGGCGATCATCTTCTCCCGGTACACTCGTTTACCGGCATGGAACGGCGACCCGTTGATGTTGACGATGAGTTCGGCCCCGGCCTCTCTTTGAACGGCAATCGGCCCGACCGGGTACCATATGTCCTCGCAGATACTCACACCAACCCCGGCGCCGTTGATGGTGTAGACCGGGCAGGTCTGTCCCCTCCGGAAGTACCGGTCTTCGTCGAACACTCCGTAATTCGGCAGATACATCTTTCGGTAGCTGTCGATCAACCGGCCGTCGTACCCAACTGCGGCGGCGTTGGCGATGTCCGGACCCACCTGTACGTAACCCACCACCACCGCGATTCCCTTTGCCGCCGCGATCACCTGCTTCATAGCCTCTTCGTTCGCCTGTAAAAAAGAGGTCTTAAATAGCAAGTCTTCCGGTGGGTAGCCGGTAATGGCAAGCTCCGGGAAAGCCACCAGGTCGGCCTGGGCTTCCCGGGCGCGCTCCACGTAGTCGATGATCTTGGCTGTATTCCCCGGTATGTCCCCAACGGTGGTGTTGATTTGGGCCAGGGCCAGGCGAAACGTCCTTGCCATCTCTACACCAGGCTATCGGACGCTTTTTTCGCGATTACCATGAAAATCGGGTCTCCCGGCGGGCTTTCATCCGGGTTTGCAAAACCGCCTCGAATCTCCTCGAAGTTCCCGGCCTGGTCCATGTAAGAGGCGACTACCTCCATGCGGCCCCGGTCGCTGGAGGCCCTCCAAATACGGACCGCCTTGGTGGGGAACATGCGGTTGGAAAATGTCACGATGAAAATTCCGCCCGGCTTCAGGACCCGGTTCACGTGTGCGAAGGTTTCCACAGGTTTTATCAGGTATTGGGCCGACACGGTAATAACAGCTGCGTCGAATGTGTCGTCGTCGAAAGGAAGGGCCGGATTGCGGTTCACGTCGTGGACCACGTAATCATTCAGATCGGGGTTGTCCTGCATTTCCACGGCGTTTAGGCCCAGGCCAACCAACCTCCTCTTGGAGTGGCCCTCGGGCCAATGGGAGCGCCAGCTACTCATCAGATCGAGCACGACGGAGTTCACGGGGATGTAGTCGCGGAAAATCTTGCTCACCGTGGCGATGGCGACTTCGTCGATGTGCACGACCAACCTGGGCTGGGTGTAGAAGACGGCGTCGTTACCTTCGTCCTCTCGTTGGAAAGCGTCTGGCGGGTAGGACCTTGTCGTGGCGGGCCTCCTGGAGAGGTGACTGGGGAGACGCCGGGGGCCACATGGGCGGGAGTCTCCTGGTGAGATAAATTGTACCATGCTGGCGGGTCGCCAGAAGGTGGGGATACAATTGTCCCGGAAGAGTCCTTACGTATACCGAATATCTCTACGAGGCGGGCGGAATGACACAACAGGCAGAGACGCGGGAAGGGCATCCCTACTTCATGCACGACGCCATCGTTGCCCAACCCCAGGCAATCCAGGACATGCTGGGCAAGCACGCAGACCAGACGGAAGAGGTAGCGGCAATGGCCGCCGGGAAACGAAGGTTGCACCTGGTCGGAATTGGCACTTCGTGGCATGCTGCCCTGGTGGCGGAAACATGGTTCCGCCGCTTGGTGGGGGAGTCCATGCAAGTCCAGGCCTGGCACTCGTTCGAGTTCTACTCTTCTCCTCCCAGGCTAACCGGCAACGACACGGTTGTAATCATCAGCCATCGCGGGACCAAGACCTACTCGTTCCTGGCCCTGGAGATGGCGAAGGCCGCGGGGGCGTTTGTCGTCTGCGTCACCTCCACCGGCCCTGGACCGAGGGTGCAAACCGCCGACGTGATGCTCCAGACGGTCGAACCCGAGCGTTCCGCCGCGTTTACCATCAGCTACACGACAGCATTGTCCGTGCTGGCCATGCTGGCTCTGGCGATGGGTGAACGTACCGGCGACGAGGAAGCGTTGCCATCGCTAAGGGCATCGCTAGGCGAAGTCCCCGGAAAGATCGCGGAAGTACTGGCGCGCTCAAACGAGGTAGACCAAGCCGCGGTCCGCTTTCAAGCTCAAAGGCGCTTCATCTGCGCCGGGTGGGGCGGCAATGCCGCCAACTCCTATGAGGTGGCGCTGAAAATCAAGGAGACCAGCGGTTGCGATGCGGAGGGGCTGCAGATCGAGCAATTACTCCACGGGCCGTTCTGTTCCGTCAACTCGGAGTGCCTGGTCACCCTAATGTCTCCGCCGGGGGCAGGTTACGAACGGGCAAAGAACATAGCCAGGGCTTCGGCGGAGGTGGGCGCGCCGGTCTGGGCATTGGTACAGCGGGGAGACTCGGACCTGACGGCATTGGCTACCGAGACTTTCACCTTGCCTGAGGTGGACGAATTCTGGAGCCCGTTGGTCTACGTCGCGCCGTTGCAGCTATTCACGTATTATCTCGCGCTGGCGCGGGGAAGGCACCCCGACCTGTTCCAGCAGGACAACCCGGCCCAGGCCGCCGCCCGAAAGCATTACGATCTATAGGCGAATCCCAACATTAGAACACGAGGAGCGCACAGTATGTCTACCGACGAAGCACAGGCCTTCCTTCAGCGCACCCAACAAGACCGGGGTTATACCCTGGAGATGCACCGCATCATGGCGGCGGCGGACCTCGAATGGGCCAAGAAGTACAACGAATTCATCGAGGCCACGTACACCAGCCAGCGCACATTGGACCGGAAGACGAAAGAGCTTCTACAGATAGCGGTGGAGGCTGCGTTGCGGGCCGACGTCGAGCAGATACAAGCTCATGTCCGCGTGGCCCTGCGGGAGGGCGCGACCCCGCAAGAGATCCTGGAAGCCCTGCAAGCCGTGATTATGCCCATGGGCGCGCTGGCCTTCCGGCGAGGCGTCCAAGCCTGGGCCGCGGAGACGGGTTTCGACGCCGGGTAGGAGGTTTCTCCTACCCGGCGTCCCCGTGGCTCACCTGCCATTTGATGCCGAACTTGTCCTTGAGCGATCCGAAGTAAGCCCCCCAAAACATGTCCTGCATCTCCATCTCCACCTCGCCGCCCTCGGACAGCTTCGCGAAACGGGCATCGGCCTCTTCCCGGGTTTCCGCTGAGAAGGAGATGTAGAAGTTGTTCCCGGCCACCGGAGGGGGAGCGAAGGCGGAGGAACTGTCGCTTCCCATTAGCACGCTGGAGCCAATGGGCAAGGAAACGTGCATGATCCGGTCCAGATCTTCTTCGGGGATGCCTATGTCAGGCGGCCCTTCCCGGAAGGTGGACACCGTGGCGAATTCTCCACCGAAGACCGAGCGGTAAAACTCGAACACCTCGCGGCAGTTGCTTTCAAAGGTGAGATAAGTATTGAGGGACATGAATTCTCCAGACCAAAAGTAAGTTCGATGAGTACCATTCGAGCGTACAACCGGGGTCAGGAGAGGTCAATAAGACACTGTCAGCCAATAGAAAAGCCGGGCGGAATTTACCGCCCGGCTGTGCCTTATCTGGATACGTCTGGACTTTGCCCGGACCCGTCACTCCAATTGGCGCAACCTTGGGTCCAGAGCGTCCCGCAGCCAGTCACCGAACAGGTTCAAAGACAACACGGTGACAAAGATGGCCAACCCCGGAAGTGAAGATATCCACCATGCAATTGCGATACGGTCCCGCCCCTCTGAGAGCATGGAGCCCCATGCCGGGGTGGGAGGTGGAACGCCTGCGCCCAGGAAGCTAAGGGCGGCCTCCAGGAGGATCACAACGCCCACCAGCAGGGTTGCGACGACGATCACACTATTCGCTATGCCAGGAAGGATGTGGATAAACATAATGCGCAAGGTTCCCGCCCCCGCCACACCGGCCAAGGCGACATAGTCCGCCGTCCTGACGCGTAATACCTCCCCACGGGTAACGCGGGTGAAAAGTGGCCAGATCGCTATCGCCATAATGACGATGATTAGCTGGAATGAGGGACCCAGGGCTACGACCAGGACCAGAGCTATCAAGATGAGAGGCAGGGCGAGAATAATGTCCACCATTCGCATCACCGCTTCGTCTACCCAACCCCCGTACCATCCGGCTGTCAGGCCAAGTACCGTGCCCATGGTGCCACCCACCAGCAGGGTGAGCCCCGCCATGATCAGTGACACCCGGGCGCCGTAGATGATGCGGGTCAGGAGGTCCCGGCCCAGGTGGTCAGTGCCAAGGATGTACATGGTGTCGATACCTTCCCTGACCACCACATCCACTTTGTCGCCGATGACCGCGTTGGGGTCGATCTGTTTGGCGTTGTACTCCGTGATTTGCTTTTTCTGTAAGCTGATGTCGCCGGGACTGATTACCGCGACCACCTCTTTGGTGGCTATCACGGGAGCGACTTCCTCGTACGCCCAGAACCCTGGTTGGAGACGGTGATTCGGGTCCCCTATCTCAGGGTCGTGAGGGGCTATCCAGTCTGCGGTGATTCCGGCGACCACTACCGATGTCAAGATAAACACCGGAATGACAAGCACCGGGCGCCGCCAGCGCATAATGGCTTTGAATACCCGCACCACTGCGGGCGTAGGAGGGGCAAAGACCGTAGCGTCGGCCATCTAACTTCTCCTAGCCTCCTAAGAATACCGGATTCTCGGGTCTACGTAGGCGTAGAGTATGTCTATCACCAAGGCGACGAACACGTACCCGAGGGTGAACATGATGGTCAGCCCTTGGATAAGGGGGTAATCTGAAGAGAATAGAGCTTGGACTGCGAGCTGGCCCATGCCAGGCCAGGCGAAGACCAACTCCGTCGTGATGGACCCGGTAAGAATAGCCGGCATAGAGACGCCGGCCAGAGTCAACGGCGGGATCAGGGCGTTGCGGAAAGCGTGCTTCCAGATTATCACTCGACTGGACAACCCTTTGGCCCTGGCCAGTTTTACGTATTCCGAGTCCAGAGTGTCAAGCATTGCGGAGCGCATGAGGCGCAAACTTCCTGCCAGGAACCCGCCCCAGGCCAGAGTAATCGTTGGAAGGATGAAGCTGTTCCAGTCCTGGCGCCCGGACGGCGGCACGAGTCCCAGCCCCACGGCGAACCAGAAAATGAACATAATGCCCAGCCAGAATGAGGGAGCCGCCTGGCCGATGAGGGCGATAGCTCTTCCAAACTGGTCAAAGACGGTGCCTCTCTTGACTGCGGACAGCACTCCCAATGGGATTCCAACAAGTAAGGCCAGAAGGAACGCGGCGCCGCCAAGTTGGACTGTAGGCAAAATTCGTTCTGAGATTACCTCCATGACAGGCCGGCGTAGGCTGATGGACTCGCCGAAATTGCCCCGCAACACGCCCGACATGAAAATCGCGTATTGGTAATACAGGGGCTTGTCCAGCCCCAACTCCTCGCCCAGCAATTCCCACTGCTCTTTCGTGGCATGGTCATCTAGGAGCAGTGACCTGGGGTCACCCCCCACACGTGCCATGACAAAGATAATCATGGACACCGCGAAAAGGGTGACAATCATCAGGAAAAATCGCCGTATCAGAAACCGCTGCATTTCACCATGCCCATTATCATAAGCTGTGAGACGCGCCGTCCCGGTCTTACCGTCTGTAGGCGGCGACTTCTCTTACCACACCAAGCAGGAGAGTTCCCCCGTTGGCTACAAGCGTCGCGCCAAACGCCGCGTAGGAAAAGGCGCTGAGTGGAGGGTCGCCGCAACACTCGACTTCTCTGTTCAGCCCATATTCATAACCGGTCCACGACCCAAGGAGACCGCCCGCGAGTCCCACAATAGAGGTGAGCAGGAGCGCCGGGCGCGGGTTCCCGTCGATTCGCAACCACGCCAGAGATCCGGCAAGTCCCGCCCCTATTCCCGCACCCAACAAGAACATGACGTCCCGGATCGTCTTAGAGCTAGTGTCAGTAAAGAAGTAGTACAGCCCCCATGCTAGCCACACCCCCACAAAGCTGAGCACGAGGGCCAGGAGCAACCCAAGCCCTGCGCGCCCAACAATTGCGACTATCATGGCCGTTATGCTGTCTATGCAGCCCGGAGCCAGGGTGAGCTACAAATAATAACGCCTCGCCCCTCTACTGCTGCGAGAGGTTTGGAGCGTGCTCGAACGCGGTTAGGTCGCGCGTTTCCGCATAGTTCAGGTGCTCGTTCCAGGGTTCCGTGTTGCCATCCAGGGGGAAAACCAGGTTCTGGGCGTAGAGTCCAACGGTCAGGGCGTTGTCGTACATGAATTTGGCCCCCTCGGCCATGATCGCGAATCTCTGGGCGCTGTCCACGGTGCCCTGGGCCTGCTCCATGGTATCCCGCAGGAACGGGTGGTCCACCCCGAAGTTCCAGGCGCTCTCGTGGTTGAACGCGACGGCCCAACGGTCCAGAGGATCTACGGCAACATGAGTGTGCTGGTACGCCTGGTTGTATGTGCGGGTCACGATGCCCGGCCGGAAGGTCTTGTAGGGCATGTTCTGCTGGTTGGATTTGACTCCAATTTCATCCCACATCTGGGCTATGGCGGCAGTGACCTCGAGATAATTGGAGCCTCCCAGAGGTGTCAGGTCGATGGTGAACCCATCGGGATAACCCGCATCAGTGAGTAGTTGCCTGGATTTCTCCGGGTTGAACTCCCACTGCCTGTACTCCGGCGGGAGCTTGTCTAGGTGAAACGCCCACGCCGGGAGGGGATCAGGGATCGCTTCGCCGCTCAACAGCGTATCCGTGATTAGCTGGCGGTCTATGGCGATGGATAGGGCTGTCCGTACCTTGGCCGCGTCTTCCACTCCTCTGAATTGGGGTCTTCGTTGCCGGAAATCCAGGGCAGTGACGGATCGTACCCGGGGACCCTTTCCTTGTGTTCCTCGGAGCGAACGCCGTTCTCAATCCCAAAGTAATAGTTGCCGTAGAAGGACAGGCTGACGGCGCTGCCGCCGGCTATCCGCATGAGGCTGGTGCCTGGCACGTCCTGAACCGCGGGGATCGAGTCGAGATTCATCTCCATAGCGGTGAGCTGGCCGGTCTGGAAGTTGGCTATGCGCGTGGATTCCTCAGGAATGTGCTGCCAGACCATTTCCGCAAACTCGGGTGTCTTCCGCCAGTGGTCGGGCACCGCGGCCCACTTGGTGAACTGGTCGCCCTTGTGCTCTTTGATCTCCCAGGGACCAGTGGCGGCGATATTCCGGCTCGCGGCTTCGACGCCTACGTCCTCCAACTGCTTCTGGCTGAAGATGTTTATGTGGACGAAAGCGAGGACACTCAAAGTGTCGTACTGTGGCGATCCGGTGTTCACCTGGATGGTGTATTTGTCTATCGCCTTGGTGCGCCCCTCGTCAATTATCCCGGTGACGGTCGTACCTTCTTTGACATCCCCTCCAATACCCCAGAGCCTTCTGATATGGGTGTTATAGGCCACCCTGGAACTCTCGCCACCGCTGATCATCATGCTCCAGATAACGCCTTCGGCGTCCATCTCCCCGTAACCCTTGTGGAACTGGACACCCTCCTCAAGTTTGAATGTCCAGCTAGTAGTCCAACATTTTTGGATTGAGTACTGAGCAAGTGTATTCTACCAAGCATACAAGCATAGGGCGAAGAGGATTGGGGCGTGGGAGGAGGGGAGGCCGATGAAGAGATACCGGGTCAAGCTGAGTGCGGAGGAGCGGCAGGAACTGAAGACATTGGTGTCCCGTGGCCGGGCGGCGGCTTACCAGCAGACCCACGGGCGCATCCTGCTGCTGAGTGATGAGGCCCATGCGGAGGGGGCCATGAAGGATGAAGAGATTGCCCGGGTTCTCCAGATTGGCCGCGCGACGGTGGAGCGGGTGCGCCGCCGTTGCGTGGAGGAGGGGATTGAGGCGGCGCTGGGACGAAAGCGGCAGCTTAATCGTCGTCCGAAGCGGCTGGACGGTCAAGGGGAAGCCCACCTGATTGCCCTGGCCTGCGGAGAACCGCCGGAAGGCCGGGCCGGTTGGACGCTTAAATTGCTGGCGGACCGGCTGGTTGAATGCGAGATAGTGGAGAGCATCAGTCCCGAAACGGTGCGGCAGACGCTCAAAAAAACGAACTCAAGCCTTGGCTGAAAGAGTGCTGGTGCATTCCTCCACAAGGCAGCGCCGAGTTCGTCTGTGCGATGGAAGACGTGCTGGAAGTCTATCAGCGCCAGTATGCGGACAACGAAGTTCTGGTCTGCCTGGACGAGACCAGCAAACAGCAGGTGAAAGAGACGCGCCGGCCGCGTCCGGCCCAGCCTGGGGCGGCGGGCTCCTACGATTACGAATACGAGCGCAACGGGGTGAGCAACCTGTTCATGTTGTTCGCTCCGCTGGAAGGGTGGCGCCGGGTGGAAGTGACGGACCGGCGCACCAAAGCCGATTGGGCCCGGGTGGTCAAGCAACTGGTGGACGAGGACTACCCGCACAAGGACCGTATTGTGCTGGTGATGGACAACTTGAACACCCACCACCGGTCCTCGCTGTATGAGGAATTTGAACCTGCCGAAGCACGGCGCATCGCCGAACGGTTGGAGGTCCACTACACTCCCAAGCATGGCAGTTGGCTCGATATGGCCGAGATTGAAATCGGGGTGATGGCCCGCCAATGCCTGGACCGCCGTATTCCCGATCAAAGGGCTCTGCGGCGAGAGGTGGGAGCGTGGCAGGCTCAGCGCAACCGGGACGGCATACGAGTGGACTGGCGCTTTACCTCCGAGGATGCGCGCATCAAGCTGAAGTCCCTTTACCCATCAATCCAACACTGATCGACTACTAAACTAAAGCCAAGGTGGAATCTACATTTGCGGGGCGATGAAGATTGGCTCAGGCGCCACAGGTGAAGCTCTTCCACCTGTACCTGGAGGGTGGTCCGGCGCCGCCGATGACTTCCTACATATGCGTATTTCACCTTGGTATTGGTTTAGTAGCATCGGGTTCGACGCTCCATTCCTTGATCAGCCTGGGGATGATCTCTTTCTGTTCGTTCATGTACAGAAGAGTTTCGCCAGTCGTGAAGCCGTTATGGTGGTATCCGGCCCCTTCCGTGACTGTCGGGAAGACATGGAAAGGAGGGATCAAAGGCAACCCAAATGTTAATGTGCCTCTAGAAACCGGGCCGAAAAGTCCTGGTTGGGTAGGGGGATTTGGGCAATAAAGCCGACGTGAGCAGGATCACGGACCACAGTTGTCCGAGCCGGACCGCGCAGAAATTGGCCGCAGCATGGGCGACAACAAAGGGGACAATATTGAGGACGACGCTGCGGCCTGTTGCGCCGCCACCGGTACGGCCCGACCGCCCGAGTTTCCCGGCCACCAGGGTCAGGTTGGCTACCGTGGCAGCCAGATACAGCTGGAATCGCGTCTTGACCCTGCCGAAATAGCGGGACTGGCGAATGCCCAACTGGACCAGCCGGGCCAACCGGTGTTCCACCACCACTCGGCGCACTCGATATTCGTCATAATGAGTGCTTTGCTGCAACGCTCGGGCCTGCTGCAGCAGGGCTTCCTGGGGATGGATCAGCACCCGCCGCCCCCTACTCCCCTTGGCTGCGATGCACTGGGACCGCAGTGGACATGTCCGACATTCGGCCCCGTCGAACTGGAAGGCCTGCAAGCGGTGGACCCGCCCTGTGCGACCCGTCCGCTTTCCCGCCGGCACGATGGTGTGGGTAACCTGTCCGGCGGGACAGGTGCAACTGCCCGCGGCCAGGTCAATATGGAAGTCCTCTTTCGGAAAGTGCTTCCGGTCGGGCCGTCCCGGCACTCTGGCCACCAACCGGCGTCCCGCATCGGCGAATGCCTGCCTGGTATCGCCATCCCCATAGGCGGCGTCGCCCATGGCTTCCTCCACCGGCACACCGGTGTTGGCCTCGCTCTGCTCCACCAATTCCAGCGATCCCAGGTTGTCCGGAGCGTTGCCGGGCAATACCTCCACCGCGGTGATCAGCTGGGAGTCGGTGTCCACCACGATGGCCGCCTTGTGTCCGTCGAACCGTCTACTGCTGCTCTTGTGGCCGTGGCGCATCTCCGGGTCATGCACCGACATCATCCGGTCCCGGCTCACCCCGTCCTTGAGATTCACTCCGTCATCGGTCCGCTCCACGTCCTGGAGCAGCAACTGCCCCAGCAGTTCCGCCGCCGCCACTATCTGCTGCCGCTCAGCGCTATCCTCCCCCAATTCCCTCTGCGCCTGCCGCGACAACTCCAACAACCGGTCGGCGTCTCTCACAATCTCGGCCAGCAGGGCCTGCCGCGCCCGTTTGTCGCTCCAGTCGATGGCCGACTCACCCTTCACGCTGGAACCCAGGTACCGCTCATATCCCCGGGCCTTGGCCCATTCTTTGACGCTGGACTTCTCCACTGCCGCCAGCGCCCGCAACAGCTTGACGATCCCGTCCGCCAACAGATTGTAGGTGTCCTTCACCGCGCCACGGCCCAGGATGTTGGTCGTGTCCAACGCCACCCGCATCCCGCGCCCTTTCAGATACCCCGACTCCCGGGCCAAACGCAGGCTGGACTCGAACACCTCCCGCACCTTGCCGTGCAGTATCAGCTGGGCGCGGAACACCTGCAGCGTGCTCTTGGCGAAGGGACGGTCTTCCACCTCAATCCCCAAGGCCACCTTCCACCGGATGTCGAAGTCGGCCCGGGCCTTGGCCTCAGCGTCGCTCACCTTGTCGTGGGACTGGAGCAGGAGCGCCGTCGCCAGCAGGCTGGGCGGCACGCTGTCCCGGCCGTTGTCGGCGCAGTAGAACCCGGCGAAATCGGGGTCCCGGAACAGGCGGCCCCGCAGCGAGGCCAGCAGACCGTAGAAGGTGTCCCGCCCCACGTGGTCCAGATACAACCGGTCTGCTTCCCAGAGGCCCCTCTGGTCCGACCGCTCTCCCAGCATGCTCAAGCCCTCGCTATTTCTTGATGGCTCAAGTATAGCTGACCACCCGGCTGAAGCCAGTTTCCGGCCACGTTTCTAGGCCTCGTCATCACAGCGGTGTCTGGAACCGCGGTCGATTCAGGGACGGCGGTGGCGGCCATCGACTCGCCGGCGCTTGAAGATGGAGTATTTTCACTCATGGCAGGGGCAGCGGTTGTTGCTTGATCAGCCGGGCTTGTGGTGTCTGCCTCCTGAGCAGTTCCGCAGGCAACAGCGGTGACCAAGACCAAGGCTAGTAGGGTGAATGCCCAAAGTTGGGGTCGTGACAGCCATCGATACCTCATGTTAAGACCTCCGAAATGCGTAATGACTAGTGCCGGTTGGGGATCAGACTATTCCATCCACGATAGGCCTGGATTCCAAGGGAATCCTTCGGCGAAATGCAGACAACTTATGCGCTTAATCGTTTAACGTATTCCTATATTGCAGTCTTTTTCCGCATTCACCGGTAGGCTTCCGTGCAAACCGCTGTCCTATAGACTAGCATTCCGCGCCGAGTCAATAGGCAAAATTATCCAAAATAGTCCCCCAACCGCGCATGTCTGCACCGCACATTTGGGGAATCCCTCCGCACCAAACCAAAAAAGAACGCCCCGGGCCGGAGGCGCTCTTCTTGCGTAGAAGCGGATTCGGGTGCGGTTGAGGATCAGAGCAGGGCGATGGGATTTACCGGTGAGCCGGTGCCGCCTACGACCCGCAGCGGATTGACGGTGAGCATAAACTCCCAGCGGTTTTCTTCGGCGCAGACCTGGGCCAGCGGTTCCAACAGGGCATTGTCCAGCAGCCCAATGCCGTAGGCAAAGATGGAGCCGTGGACCGACCAGGGCAGGTCATAGCCGTTGGGCTGGTAGTCCATCATGTCCCAGACCAGCAGGCAACAGTCTGACTCGCGTAGGAACTTCAGGCAGGACGCGTGCAACCCGGCGCGGTGGCCGTTGGGGTCCGAACCCCACAGAGGGTTGACACGGTTCCAGGCCTCACGCCCCCCGTAAACGCAGATGGCGTCTCCGGGCGACAGGGTTATTCCCTCGGCCTTGGCAACGTCCTCAAGCTCCCAGCCGTGGATGGGTTCTTCGTGGGTTACGAAGTCCGTTCCTCTGAACCGGGGCACGTCCAAGAGCACGCCCCTGGTGATGATCCCTTCCTTCCAATGCTCGACGGAGCCCCACTTGGCGCCGTCGAACTCGATGACATCGTCGGCGTTCCTTCCGTTCCACATGCCGTTACCGTCCCAGACGTGGCACAGGGCATCGAGATGGGTTGTAGCCTGGCCGTGGTAGGAGATGCCGTAAAAGTCGGTTGCCGAGCCGCCGCCGTTGGGCCGGGTGCCCCGGCGCATGTAGTGGAGCGCCGGCGTTGGGTTGTTGGCCGCGGGGGTGACCGGGAACTCCCGGCTCAAAGTCACCGCCCGGCCTTTTTGGACCAGCCTGGCCGCGCCGGCGCGCTTTTCATCGGTCACCATGTTCACCGCGCCCACCTGGTCGTCGTTTCCCCACCGGCCCCAGTTCCGGTCGTCCTTCAGGTATCCCAGGACCTCTTCTTTGGTAGGTATTCTTCGCTCCATGGGTCATTCTCCTTTCGTGGCTAGGCTGCCTTGTCTCTTAGACAACTGAACAATTGGTCCATCATCATCTTGGCCACACTGCCCATGAGCCGCTGTCCGACCCGCGCCACTGTGCCTCCCACCTGGGCGTCACTGTCCACCGCTACAATAGTCTGGTCTCCCTGGGCCGACAGTCTGATGTTAGCCTCCCCGCTGGCGAACCCCGAGGGGCCGTTGCCTTCCACGACCAGCCTGTAGGAGTCGTGAGGGACCATGTCCCGTATGGCCACCTTTGCGTTGTAGTTGCCCCGGACAGGCCCAATCCCAACCAGCAACGAGGCCTGGTATTCATTCTCCCCCAACGGCTCCAGCCCCGAACAGCCGGGGATGCAGCCGGACAAGACGGAGGGGTCGGTCAATACCTCCCAAACCTTCTGGACCGGAGCGTTGAACGTGTAGCTGCCTGAGACCTTCATGGACCTACTCCCTGTGGGTTGCCGCTATCTCTGGTCTGCCAGCAGCAGCAGGTTCAATAGGACCTGCGTTCCGTTGGCGCAGGCTTCGGGGGTAGAGTATTCCTCCGGAGCATGGCTGATGCCGTCAATGCTGGGCACGAACACCATCGCCATATCCGTGATTGCGGCGATAGCCTGGGCGTCATGGCCCGCCCCGGACGGCACACGCTGCGAGGCAAAACCGGATATCCTGGCTGCTTCTTCAACCAACGCCTGCATTTCGGGCGTGATGGGGACTCCCTCGGTGTGCCGTTGCCGGTGTATTTCCACGGAGACCTGGTCGTCCGACGCGATGGAGTCCGCAGCCCTGCGCAACTCAGCTTCCGCCGCGTCTAGGGCGGAAATCTGAATGTCGCGGAACTCCACTCCGACGCGCACGTGACCTGGGATTACGTTGACCGCGTTGGGATGCGCGTGAATCGCGCCCGCGGTCGCCACACGGCAAACTTCCGAGTCCGCCGCGATCCGTTGGACTTCCAAGACCAATCTGGACGCGCTGACCAAGGCGTCTCGACGAGACGGCATGGGGGTCGTTCCGGCGTGGTTGGACTTGCCCCGGAATTCCACCTCGAACATACCCCTGCCGGTGATGCCGGTTACGACGCCTATGGGCACACCGGACTGGTGCAGTTCCGGACCTTGCTCTATGTGCAGTTCGAAATATGCCGCGAACTCGTCTCTGGTCCTGCGAGCTTCTTCCACCCTGGATAGGTCGCCGCCGATGTCGGCCATCCGGCTGGCCAGGCTCACCCCTTCGTCGTCAACCGCCGCCAGGTCTTCCTCCAATAACTGGCCCGCCATCGCCCTGCTGCCGATGAGCCAGCGATGGAACCGTGTGCCCTCTTCATTGGTGAAGACGATCACCTCGACAGGATGCCGAAGAGATTGCCCGGCGTCTACCAGTGTTTGTACGCACTCGATCCCTCCCATGACCCCAAGCGCGCCGTCGTACTTCCCTCCGCTGGGAACGGTGTCGGTGTGAGACCCCATGGCGATGGCGGGAAGTCCGGCGACCGCGCCCTCTTTCCTGCCGATGATGTTGCCCGCGGGGTCTATCCGGGTCTCGAGCTCGGCTTTATGCATTAAGGAAATGGTGTATTCGCGCCCGGAGATGTCTTCCGGGGAAAAGGCGATCCGCTGCATTCCCAATGGCGAGTCCCCGATCTTCCCCAACTCCTGGAGAGTGCGGTTGAGGCGGTCGCCGTCAATGGTTGGTTGCGTCACGATGGCAGGTCCTTCATTGCTATTCTCTTACGAGTGCGTACAAGAATTCGTCGACCGTGCTGCCAGCCTTGGTGGCGCTGTTTCGCATCCTCGCTTCGAAGTTGAACCCGGCCTTCTCCAGAACGCGGGCTGATGCGGGATTCCATGCGAACACGATGGCGTAAAGCCGCACGAGGTCAAAATTTGCGAAGGCGTATTCGGAGAAGGCGCGCAACGCCCTGGTAGCTATGCCCTGTCCCCAGAATGGTTCACCGAGCCAGTAACCCACCTCGCCGGACCGGAAGTGGACTTCGTCTTGCAGCGTGAGCCCGATGCTGCCGATGGCCTCATCCGCGGTGGCGATGGCGAGGTTAGTCAAGGGCTCACTCTGGTTCGGACGTTGGGACCATTCCCTGGCGTCGGTCTCGGTGTACGGGTGAGGGAACGTGTCTCTCAGATTTCTCCAAATTGCGTAGTTGTTGGCGTACTTGACGAGTGCATCCACGTCTCCGGGCTGCCAGGGTCGCAATTTCCACGGGTCTATCCGGATTTCCATAACTAAGGCCTGTGTTCAGGGATTCCGAGGTCACGGCATATCTTTCGGACCAGGAATTCGTCGATCTCGTTGTGCCTGGGTACCGTCGTTCGGCGATTATTCTGTGGATTTCCCCACCAGGAGTGCCTTCGACCTTCTCTGACCAACTCGCAACCATGAGATCTGAGATAGGCAAGGACACTACGGCGCCTCACACTTGTAGGGCGACCTCTTCGTAGTCGCTTTCGGCGGCTATTAGCGCATCGGCCCGGTTCATTTCTAAGGCTTCGGTGAGGGCTGATCGCAGGTCTTCCATTAACTCTTCCTTGGTGGCGGCCTGCGCGTTCACGCCGGGGACTTCTTCCACCCAACCGATCCACCAATCGGCATTCTGTTTGATTACCGCCATGTATGTTGAGTCCATAGGGTGCACTCCGATGGTCTGGGCGGAGCCCTCGGCCAGTCCTACTTGGCCACAAGCTTAACTGGGATTAGCGCAATTTAGCAAATCCGGTGCGCTTGTGCTGCCGCCTGCCTGGGCATATACTCAGGCCTACCATGTCCACCCCAGAAGATACGCCTTTGGGCGAACTGGTCCGTATCCCCCTCTTCCCCTTGAACGTCGTCCTGTTCCCCACCATGCCCATGCCGCTCCACATCTTCGAGGAGCGGTACAAGGCAATGATCGGGGAATGCCTGGAGCTGGGCGAGCCCTTCGGCATCGTCCTTATTCAAGAGGGCCGCGAGGTTGGCGACCCGGCGGAGCCCGTCAGGATCGGCACTACCGCCAGGATCATCCAATCGGAAACGCTCGAAGAAGGCCGCCTGAACATAATGACCCGTGGCGAGCGTCGGTTCGAGGTGGTGGACATCTTCCAGAGGGTCCCCCACGTGGCCGCGGAGATCAGGTACGTGGAGGAAGAGGCCGGGGATGACCCATCGAGCGTGATCGCGGAAATCAGCCCCGAGTACGCCGAGTTCCTGAGGATGCTGACCGCCCTGTCCGGCGGTTGGACCGCCCAACCCGATGTCCCTGCGGAGCCGGTCGAGCTTTCTTTCTCAGTGGCGTCGGCTCTAGTCACCAGCATCCCCCTGCCGACGGACATCCGGCAACAACTCCTGGAGTCCTCCACCGCCAAGGAAAGGCTCGAACGCCTTGTCCCCTTGATAAAACGCGGCAACGAGGCCCTGGGGGAAGAGGTGGCGAAGCGGAACCCGTTCAAGGGCCCGCGCCTCAACTAAGTCTATCCGCTAGGTCTATCCGCCGGCGCTAACCGCTCCGGTCTAGACCTTCACCAGCGATCCGTAAATCTTGGCCGCTCCAAACTCCGGCACCATCCCCGAAAACAGCTCCGGATGAATCATCTCCGCCATGATTTCCAGCCCGGTCACCAATCGCGGCCCCGACCGGCTGGTATAGGCGCTGGCGTCGATCACATACACCCTCTGGTTCTTAACCGCGGGCAGTGTGTCCCACCCCTCGCGAGCGGTCAGGATGGGCACGTCCTGCAGAGCGCGTTTTACGTCAAAGCCGCAGGGCATGAAGATGATGACTTCGGGCTGGCTTTCCACAATCGCGTCCCATTCCATCTGGAATGAACCCGTTTCCTTATCGCCGAAGCAGTTTTCCCCTCCGGCTATCTCCACCATCTCGGGCACCCAGTGACCACCACAGAACAGGGGATCGACCCATTCCACGTGTAGGACACGTGGAGCGTTGTTCGCCAGGGCGGCGCGGCTGGCCACGGCGTCGATGCGTTTTTGCATCCGGGCGGTGATGAGTTCGCCCTTCTCCTCGGTGCCGGTGGCGTGGGCAACGCCGCGAATGTCCGATAGCACGTCGCCCAGGTATTGTGGGTCCAGAGAGAGGACTTGGGGCTCTTTGGGAAGGCTGACGCTTACCTCGGCTACCTGCCGAGTGGAAATGGCTCAAACCTCGCAGATGGCCTGGGTCAGGAGTAGGTCGGGCTCGGCGGCCTTCATTATCTCCTGGTCGATGTCGTAGATGCCGAGTCCCTGGGCTAGGCGCTCGGATATCACACGGTTGATCTCCGCGCTGGTTGGCTCCATCCCGTCAAACACGCTATGGACCACATGGGGCTTGCGTGCCGCGTCGGGCGGGAAGTCACATTCGTGGGTGACGCCGAAAAGTTGGTCTTCTAGGCCGAGTTCGTAGACAATTTCGGTCGCGCTGGGGAGGAACGAGCAGATGCGCATGGAAAACCTCCGGTGGCCGTTGGGCTATTCTAACATTCGCGCTCTTCTACGACCAATGCTAACAGCCTTCGTCGTCCCCCATCGAGAGTTCAGCCGACGGTTCGGCGTCGATGCTGTAGGTGTATTCCGGGGAGACTTGGTCGTCGATATATACGTACTGGTCGTCGTCGACGTAGTGAGGGTCGGGCTCGTCACGGTATTCCAACTCATCTGGACCCAGGAAGGTGTGAATGAAGGTGCGCTCCAGTAAGTGATGGATTTGAAACGCGGCGATGGCCAGGCCAGCGACCAAGCCCGCCGCCATCGCGATTGCCAGCGGCGTTACCAGTATGCCCATTGAGAGCAATCGCGAGACAAGGGGGATGCTCCAGATCGCGGGCAGCAGAAGGAGCGGAATCGCGATGCTGTCACGCAAGATCACGTGCATGTTCCGCCCCCGCAGGATTTCGGAGGCGCGGAGCCGTCTCGGCAAGACGTAACCTACTATGCCGTCGCTGAGCGTTCGCAGCGACTTCCAGACCTGTAGCGCGGGAGGCACGGACAGAGCCAGGGCCGTGCCTCCGATAGCCAGCCCGACGACGTTTTCCGGCAAATGAAAAAAGTGGGCCAACTGAGGCGTGAAGTGCAGGCTACCCGTGCCAATGGCGATGAAGAGGCTGATTATTCCCATGTTCAGCAAGATGAGCCGGTTGCTGCGTTGAATCCGGCGCGCTCTCGGACTATGGAAATGGAAAGCGCTTCTTAGCGCAGCCAAGGCCAGGACCAGGCCGCTCCCGTATAGCTTGAGCAACCTGGGCGAACGCCGGTCCAGGAAACCGGCTATCAGATTTGTCCCGCGAAACAGGAACGGGTACACCAGCGCGGTAATTGCGGTTGCGCCGGTCATCACGGGATAGAGGAAGCTGCCGATGGCCGCCGTTTCGACTCCGACCCGCACCATGGCCAGCGAGAACTCTCCCACCTGGGGCATACCCAGTCCCACGTCCAGCGACTCCTTGCCGCTGTGTCCCGCAAGTAACGTGCCCAGGGTGTCGGCAAGCACCTTCCCCACGATGAATACCGCCGCCACGATCAGAGTTGGAAGGATGAAGTCCGCCGCCACGGAGAGGTCCATCAGAAGTCCGATGGAGACGAAGAAGATGGCGGCGAACATGTCCCGGACCGGTCCCATGATCCGGTCCATCTCCTCGGCGTGATCGGTGTCGCCGAGCACCGCTCCAATCAGGAACGCGCCGACGGCTGGGGAAAGCCCGAGTTGACCCGCAATTAGCGCCAGGCCGAAGCACATCGCAAGTCCGGTTATGAGCAGGGCCTCTTGCGATTGGAACCCGTTTACGAATCCCACGACCCGCGGAGCAACCAGGGCCCCGACCACCAGGGCTACCGCCCCGAAGGTGGCCAGCTTCACCGCCAGCACGACTATGGAACCAAGGTCGGTTTCGCCACTGGTGGCCACGCCCGTGAGGACCGTCAGCAATATCACCGCGGCAATGTCTTCGATGACCAGGATTCCGACGATTAATTGCCCACGGGTCTGTAGCAATTCCCCGGATTCCCGAAGCATGGTCATCAAGATGGCCGAACTGCTGATTGACAACGCCGCTCCCAGGAAGACGCCCTCGGTCTTGGACCAGCCCAACAGGTTGGCCATCTCGAAGCCCAGCGCGAACATGATGGTCATCTCCACCAGTCCGATGATGACCACGCTGCTGCCCACGCTCCGGATGCGTTGCCACCCCACACCGAGACCTATTCCGAAGAGGAGTAGCACCAGTCCCAGGTCGGCAAGCAGGCGAATCGTGTCCAGGTCCTCGACTAACGGACTCCACACTGTGAAAGGGCCAATGAGAGTCCCGGCGGCGAGGTAGCCGAGGACCGGGGGCATCCGGACAAGACGGAAGATGATTAGGGCGACCCCGGCCACGGCCATTATCACGGCCAGGTCGCGAACCAACCCTGTGTCTTCGCTGCCCAGTGCGAGAATAGGTATGGAGATTATAGGATCTATGGGGCCAATGCCTCCAGCAACGGCTTACGGGTAATGTCCGCCTAAGTATACCGCTGGCTATCCAAGGATGGCTTCCGCCATCATGCCGGGAGCCCAATCGCAAAACGACGGGAGCCCGCCGATCCTTGATTCGGCGGGCTCCGAGTCTTAGCCGAAGTGTTGCAGTTTACCCTGCCGGTAGGTCCCGTGTCCTGCCGGGGACCACGGCCGAAGGGGTCATCCCCCTGCCGCTCTGTTACCGGTGGGGTTCGTTGTGGGAGACCAAGTCTACGGTGGTATCAGGGGTCGCCACGGCGACCGAACCGTAGAGGGGTCAACGCCGTTTCCAGGTCTCAACCAACTCGTTGGCCTGGTCCGCGGCCACCCCCCACATCTCGAAGTTCACGCGTATGGCGTCGTATAGTGAGATGTCGCCGGGGGTCTTTTCCGGGTCGCGGTAGGACTCCACGCTGACGTCCATCCATTCCAGGGGAATCTCTTCGTCGCTGGCTATCCTCTCGACCATGTTGACCGCGCAGGCGGTGATGCCGGACAGGAAGAGCTCTCCCGCGCCAACCTCGTCGCCGTTGGTGCCGTCGGCAACCCAGTGGTGGGTCCGCGCGTTACAGATCGCCCTTCCCAGGGTGCCAGTGCTGTAGCTCCGTACCTTGTAGGCCAGGGCTAGTTCCACCATAACATCCCTCCTCAAGTTTGGTTATTGCCGGGGATTCCAGCTTACATCCTGGAGTCCCTTTGGGCGACTCCTTGCACCGGGAATTTTCGACTTGTTTCTAGTCGCGCACCCGGTATGCGATGCACTCGACGATCTCGATGGCCAGGGGCGGTTGCGCCAGTCCGGTGGTGCCTATGACGGCGCGGCACGGAGGGTTGGGCACAAATTCCCGGTAAATCTCGTTCAGCAGCGGCCAGTTGTCCATGTCAGTCAAGAATATGACAAGGCTCACTACCCGGCTGAAGCTGGAGCCAGCGGCCTCCAGATGAGTCTGTACGTGCCGGAATCCGGCCCGGTATTGGTCGGCGTCTGTCTCGCCCACGACCATTCCGTCAAATCCGGAGGACGTTGTTCCACGACAATGGACTTTGATCGCGTCGACCTTATACAAGCGTAGAAGATCTTCTTCAAAGTAATCACAGTAGAGGCCCACACGGTAGGAGTGTATCTCGGTCGATTGATGACGTCCGGCGGCGATAACCAGGTCCAGAAGTTGGTCCCGGTCCACGAAGGGCAGGGCGTGCGCCTGCTCCAACGTCATCTCGTCCAGTTCGGCTAACGTGTAGGGCATAAAGCCGTGCTCATGTACTATATATAGTCGGACCGTATCTAGTCGGACCGTCTTGGTCACGTCAGCGAATCATCGGACCCGCTCAAGGTAACGAGATACTACCTTCATTCGCTCGTTTAAGCAAACACCCCATTTGTAAATGTTCAGAGTCGAGGACGCGGATTGGCTTAATCCCAAATCGGGCATCTCCATGATGATTCTCGAACGATATCCCTCAGCCGCAACCAGTAATTCCCGCGAAGGCGGGAATCCAGAAATGCCAATGATAGAGACCGTTGCTGGTTGCAAAGGTTTCTGGATTCCGGGTCAAGCCCGGAATGACTGGCTGGGAATAGGAAGGACACATCAAGTCTGAACAGTTACCCCCATTTGTCCTGAGGCGGTCAGCGCCCGGCTTCCCCAACGTGAGCCGTTTGGTGCCGAGTACTGGGAGCTTTTTTTCCTTCTGGGCACCCATTACAATTAATGAGGCAGCCTGTCGGCCCTTGACACGACCGCTTGTCACGAAGCCATGGCACTCACGGAGGGGACCCATGAGCACCATCCCGGAACTAAAAGAGCAATACGAGAGCCTCGACCATCGGCTGTCCATCAGAGACGAAGGCTCCATTGACACCGAATGTCTCATGGCTTTCGCCTACGATTACCCGGAGCAGCAGGCGGTCGTCCAGGTGGACACAGACGAGTTCACCGCCGTTTGCCCTTGGACCGGGCTTCCAGACGTCGGGACAGTCCAAATTTCCTACGTCCCCCTTGAAAGCTGCATCGAGCTGAAGTCTCTGAAGTATTATCTCCTGTCATTCCGAGACGTGGGCGTCGTTCAGGAACACGCGGCCAACCGTATCCTCAAGGACCTGGTTGCGAGATGCAGTCCCAGGAGCATGAACGTGACCCTCGATTACAAGGTGCGCGGCGGTATTCATTGCTCGGTGACGGTCAATTACCCGGTCAACGGATAGCCGGATGTACGTGGTAAGGATCGAGGCCACTTTCGACAGCGGCCACAGGCTATTGGACTACGATGGGAAATGCGCCTACCCCCATGGGCACACCTACCGGGCCGAGGTGTTTCTGGGAGGGGCGGCCCTGGACCCCCGGGGACTGGTGTTCGACTTCACCGACCTGAAACGCCGGGTGAAGGATTGGATCGACGACAACTGGGACCACGCCTTCCTTGTCAATAGCCGCGACACGGAGCTTGTCCGGGCCCTCGCCACACTCACCAAGGGCAGGGTGTACCAATTTATTGACGAGAACCCGTCCTGCGAAGTAATCAGCCGGGTTTTGTACGACACGGTGGCCGAAATTTGCGGGACCACGCCGGTCAAAGTCCGGGTCTGGGAGTCGCTGGACCAATACGCCGAGTTTTCCCGGGATGCCGGTCCCGATGGTTAGCTATGGCGTAACCCTACTCTCCGGGGGACTAGACTCCACTACCGTCGCCGCCCTTGCCCGCAGCCAGACCGGCCACCTGACCGCCCTCACTTTTCACTACGGGCAGGCCCACAGCAAAGAAGTTGAGTGCGCGGCTGAGATCGCCGGAATGATGGGCATCCCCATGGAGCTATTGGACATCTCCTTTTTTGGCCGCGTGGCGTGGTACTCGGCGCTCACCAACCCGGAGCGATTCCCGATTCCCGGCGGCCGGACCACGGAGCAGATGGGAGCCAGCATTCCCATTACATACGTTCCCCTGAGAAACACTTTCTTCCTGGCCCTGGCCGCTTCCTACCTGGAAAGCCAGGTCCTGTATTCGATAGAACACGAAGGGCTGGACTCCGCTGGGCTCAAGGCGAATATCTACATGGCCCCCAACGCGATTGACTACAGCGGCTATCCCGACTGCCGGCCCGAGTATTTTCAGAAGATCGCCGAGGGCCTCGCCTATGGGAGCAAGCTCTGGGCCGAGTATGGCGTTGCGTTCTCAGTGGAAACCCCCATCATTCACATGTCCAAGCGCGAGATCGTGCAGCTAGGGGTTGAACTTAACGCGCCCCTGGAATACACGTGGAGTTGCTACGAAGGGGGCGAGTACCCCTGCGCCAGCTGCGACAGTTGTCTGCTCCGGGCCAAGGGCTTCGCCGAAGCGGGCGTGCCCGACCCCGCCCTGGTCAGGTTGGGGAGGTTCTGAGCGTGTTGCGCGTCAGCCGGCAGTCTGGGGGAGTCCCCGAGATCTTCCACTCTCTCCAAGGAGAAGGCGCGAACATCGGCACGGCCACCGTGTTCCTGCGCCTTGCCCAATGCAACCTGGCGTGTTCTTGGTGTGACACCAAGTACACCTGGGACTGGGACAACTACAGCTACGAAGACGAGGTGATGACCCTGAGCGTGGAAGACGTGAGGGACGCGGTATTGGCCTACGGTTGTCCCCACCTGGTGGTCACGGGGGGCGAACCTCTCTTGCAGCAGCGCGGTCTTGCATCGCTGGGCGCGGGACTGAAAGACGCGGGGTTTTACTGCGAGGTTGAGACCAACGGGACCATCCTGCCCATCCCGGAACTTGCCCGCAGCATCGACCAATGGAACGTGTCCCCTAAACTCGCCAACTCCGGCAACCCGTTGGCACGCAGGGTCCTACCTGAGGTTTTGGAAGGCTTCTCAGATCTGTCCAACGCACTCTTCAAGTTCGTAATTGCGACGCCCGCCGACCTAGATGAGGTACTCGGACTGCGCGACAGGTACCATATCCCCAACGAGCGCATAATCCTCATGCCCGAAGGCACCTCGGCGGCTGCGCTCCGGGACCGTAGTCCATGGGTCTCCGACGCCTGCGTCAAGGAAGGGTTCCGTTTTTCCACCAGGCTTCACATCCTCCTCTGGGCTGACCAGAGGGGACGGTGAAGTTGGGCGGCGAGTTGCTACTTCCCGGTCAGTAGCTTGGTAAGCTCGTTCACGTCTTCGACAAGGTCAAGGCGGGAAACCATATCGATCACGGCGCCGGCGGTCTCCTCGCCAAGGGTTTCACGGGTCAACGACCGGAACTTGCCCAGCAATTCCTCGTAGGGCGCGGGATTCTGGGCGTCGCCTCTCTGGGCTACCACCTCATGGCGCAGGGTGCGTCCGTCTTTCAACTCTACCGACACGCGGGCCGAAGGGTAATCGTAGCGGCGGAAGTTCATCTCCGGGTCCGCCGCGATCTCCACCCGTTGCGCCAATGATCGTATCGCGGGGTTGGCGATTGGCTCGGCATAGAACGCCGTAACGTCCGTTCGCCCGGTCTCAATAGACGCGGCTACCGCGTATGGAATCGAGAACTTGGCGGCCAACATGTTCTCCGGTTCCGGGTCCGCCATGATTAACGCCAGCGACGGAGCTTCCACCCGGATGCGGTTGACCTGCTGCGATACGAAGCTCTCCTGTCGGACTATCGCCTGTACCGCGTCCAACACGGGATGATTGTACAGGCAGCACGCATGGAATTTGAAATAGTTGTGTTGAATCCGGTAGGAACCCGGCTGTCCCAGCCCTTCCACAACCGCCTCCGAATCGAAGCCGTCCCCGAGAAGCCCGCTGTACACGTCTGAGGGAGCGTCTTCCACAGCGGTAAATCCGCACCTAGTCAGGTGAGCCGCGAGTATCCCCTGGAACCCAGACCGTCCTGGGTAGAGGTTGCGGACCGTGGCCCCTTCCAGGCAGGGAGTCCAGGTATTGGCGGGGCTCATCGAGGTGGACAGGTTCATGGTGGTCTTCATTTCGGCGGCGTCGTAACCGAGCAGTCGGGCCGTGGCCACGGCCGTTCCGATGGTCCCCCAGGTGCCGTGGGAGTGGACCTCCGCCTTTGCCCTGGTGCCTGACCCGATGCGAGAAGTCACCTCGTATCCGGCGACGATGGCCTCCAGGAGGGCCTTCCCGCTGGCGCGGCGGTCTTCGGCTACGGCTATTGCGCCGGGCGTCACATGAATGGATGGATGCCCGCCGCCCAGCCTGGTGCCTTCGTCCATCTCCAGGCCCACTCCGGCGGTGGCGTTGACCAGCGCGGCGTACGGAGACTGCACCCTACCCGGGTGACCCATGAGGATGGATGCTCCGCCCGGGCCCAAAGTCTTGGCAAGACCGGCAAAGTTCGCGTTTTCCGGCAGCCTGCTTCCGGCCAGAATCGCGCCGATTGTGTCAAGGACGACGTGCTTGGCCGCCTGTATGGTGGAATCCTCCAGGTCTTCGAGACGTAGGCCCGACGCGAAGGCGGATAGCCGGTCCAGATATTCGGTTGACATGGTCTCTCCTTAATGCTGATTGCGTTGCGAAGCGGCTGGCGAAGCTGAACTAGCGTGGCGACTCCTGCGCTATGTGCGGTTTAGACTCCCGTATACAATGGCCTGAGATGCTGCCATAATTGTGGAACTATGGGGAATGGTCAAGACCAGTTCACGTTTTTCGAGAACCTTAGAGAGCCCATGCCAATCTGGCGCAAGGTGCGGCTGGTCCTGGCGAACAATCTGAGAAAGATTCGTTCGGGGCAAAGTTGCTGCGGCAATCCGGGTCAGCCCGGTTGTTGAAGGCCTCTGCCCGATGCTCCCCGTGAGGGAGGATGACCTACTCCCGCCAACCCCGGTTAGTCCTGCTGGCCCTCGGCGCCCAAGCCTTCCCACCAGTGGCGGCCCCGCCCTCTGCGCCGCCGGGTGAACCCTAACCCGGTCAGACCCATCCCGAAGCCCCTTTGCGTCATGGGAGTTTGCTGTGTTTCCTGACACCAGTCCACGTATGCGGCATACAGTCCTGATGCGATGGTCCGCACGTCTGGTCCCACGATGCAGCGTTCCGTCACGAACCGACTGACCGAATCCTGACCGTCGACCTCAGCTACCGGCTCGCCGTCGTCCTTCGATGGGGAAGTTTCGAGAGGGACATCCTCGTCAGGGGTGCTTGCGACAGGGGCGGCTTCTGGCGGCGGGGCCGAAGTTTGAGCGGGTTGGTCTCCGGCGCTGTCTTCCTCTGGCTGGTCCGGGATTGGGGGTTCAATCCTGGGCAAACGCTCAATGTAACTGGCGCAATATTCCAGTAGAGCCAGATACTTGTCCAGTCCTCCGAAATCGCTCCAGGCTATGGGTTGCCCGTCAATCTGGGAGGCGTCCAGGGCAAAGGATATCGAGTCAACCTCAAATCGTTGACGGTATTCGGGGGGACAGGACCACACGGGCGTCAACATGCCCAGTCTGAATGACCGGTCCAATAGATAGATGCAAGCACGGGCGGACCGAAGGCCCGGTTCGGTTTCTGACAGAGGGCTGCCGGAGCAGACCGACTCGAGGGTGCGATGGCTCTGCATCGCGGAGAATGCGAACGCGCCGCGCACTTGGTTGGTTGCGCACCGGGCCAACTCAGCCTGGCCCCTTATCCTGAGAGGGTTGAACACCTCGACCACGTGGCCGGTCTCCGTGGTCACCACATCCCGCTGGGCGGGTAGGTGCGCCGGGGTTATCTGGCCCTTTCTGATCGCCGTCCAATAGGAGATGGCCAGGGCCAAATTCTCCCTGACCATCTGAATCTCCAACTCCGGCCCAAAGGTGCCGCTGGTTACCATGTCCCTCGCCCTGGAGTGGGATGCCTACTCGTTGATGTTCATCACTACTTTGATGACGTTGTCGGTCCGCTGCTCGTACATGTCGTAGGCTTGCTGCACCTGGGAGAATGCGATCTGGTGGGTGATGAGCTGGCCCGGGTCGCACCAACCCCGTTGGCGCAAGGCCACAATGTCCGCAATCTGGGAGATCGGGTCGCCGCTGCGGGCCCCGGTGGTGGGTATAATGGTAGGTTGCTTGTCCATCAACAAGTTGTGCTCCAATGGCACGAAGTCATCGCTCTGAATGCCGAAGATGATCGCGGTCCCGAATTGGCGCACCTGTCGAAACACCTCGTTGAAGGTGTCCGGGTAGCCGGCGGCCTCCACGGCGATGTCCGCGCCCTCGCCCCTGGTAATTTCCTGCACCGCTTCCGTGACGCTCTGCTTGTCTGGATTGACCGTGTGGGTCGCGCCCAACTGCTTGGCCTTCTCCAGCCGGTAGTCCAAAGGGTCTACGGCGATTACGTTGCGCGCTCCCATGCGTGAAGTGATCATGGTGAAGCTGAGGCCGATGCTGCCCTGGCCGAAGATGACCACGTTCTTGCTCAACACGCTGCCCATTTGCCGGCATGAGTACAGCACCGTGCCCGAGGGCTGGCACATCACCCATTCGGCCAGGCTCCCCTCATCGGGCAGTAGAATCATGCGCCCCGGGTCGGACACCGCGTATTCGCACAACCCTCCTAGGCCCCGGGAAGGGATGACGATTACCCTCTGGCCCTCATGATAGGCGTCGGTGCGGCTATCCACGATGACTCCCGCCAACTCGTGACAGGGCCGGCCCGGGTCCATGGGGTAATGTTCCTCCGGCTCAATGGGCCCGTAGCCGTGCCGGATGTCGCTGCCGCATACCGAGACCCGTTCCAGCTTGACCAGGCACTCCCCGTCAACCGGAGCCGGCGTGTCGATGTCGATGAATTCGAAGTTCTTCGGGCTGGACAATCTGGCTGCTTTCATATCCTTACGTTACTCCCTTCGGGCACAGAATCCATGTGGTCAAATCCCGGTGTATCTTAATATGACACCGCCTCTTCAGCAAGCGAAGCCCATAGACCGTCAGTGTCTTTTAATTGTCCAATCCTCGGCCGTGTGATGGATAGCCCCCCTTTGGCGAAAAGGGGAGACTTATGCTCTTCCCTGACAACCAAAAGACCCTGGATCAACCGTTGGGCTATCTAGCGGTCCCGGGTAGTCCCCTGTCCCTCCCTAATCGAACACAAACACACACTTCCCCGTCGTCGCCCCGTCAAATGTCTGAAAAGCCTCGATGGCCTGGTCCAGGGTGTAGCGGTGAGTAATGTGCCGGTCCAGCGGCGCCTTGGTTTCCACGAAGAATCGGGCGATCTCGATCAGTTCCGACTTGCTGAAAGTCCACGAACCGAAGATCGTGATCACCTTGAATATGACGTCGCGGCTGAAGTCGATCTCGGCGGGAGGACCCACGCCCACATAGCAGCAGCGGGCGAACGGCGCCAGGCAGGTCAATACCTGCTGCCGGGCAGTGAGGTTTCCGGATGTCTCCAGCGAGGCCGATGCACCCGCGCCACCGGTCAAGTCGCGGATTGCCTGCACCGGGTCCGTTTCCGATGGGTTGATGACGTAGTCAGCTCCCACCTCCCTTGCCAATGCCAGCCGCTCCGGAACGACGTCGACCGCTATCACCCTCGCGCCCATGGCCTTGGCCGAGAGGGTGCCGCTCAGGCCCACCGGACCCTGTCCGAAGACTACAACGGTGTCTTTCCCGTTGATGTCCATTTTGTTCAGACCGTTCCAGGCGGTGCCGGTTCCGCAGGAGATGGCGGCTCCCTCTTCAAAGGAAAGCTCCTCTGGGAGATGGACGAGTGTGCGGGAGGGTACAAGGATGTAGTCGGCGTTCGCCCCGTGGCCCGTACCGCCGCCGTAGGTAACCCGGCCCTGGGGGCATAGCTGCTCGTAACCCATGGCGCAGATCTCGCACACGCCGCACCCCGCGTAATGGTGGCACATGACCCGGTCGCCTACCTTCAGGCCCGGAGGCGCTCCCGGCCCCAGTTCCTCGACGACGCCGCAGGGTTCGTGGCCGGTGATCATCACCGTTGGTTCGGAGCCGCGGTACCGGTGCAGGTCGGACCCGCATAATCCGGAAGCGCGGACTCGCAACACGGCCTCCCCCGGCCCCGCGTGAGGGTCTGGGAACTTTTGAATTTCGGCTTCGCGGTTGCCCTTGAACGTGACGCCGCGCATGGCCTACCTCCCGTTTGGGTGCATCAAATTAGTTGGGGGTATGATACTCCCCGGAGGGAGGGATGGGGAGTGGAGGAATGGCGCTACGGGCACAACCAGTCGTAAGCGTCAGTGATGGCCAGGGCATCGTTGTTTTCCATCAAGAGTTGGCACGCGGTTTTACCGGAGTTGGCGCTCGCCCGATGGTTCGCGCCTCGGTCCAGTAACAACCCAATAACCGCCGGCTCTTTATTATAATTTGCTGCCCAGTGCAGAGGCGTCCAGCCGCCATCGTCTCTAGCAGTGATGTCGGCGCCGCGATTCAGGAATAACCTGGTCACCGCCGGTTCTTCATTGACCCCAGCCGCAAAGTGCAATGGAGTCCAGCCGAAATCCATCCTCGCTCTGAAGTTTGCCCCACGTTCCAGCAGCAACGCGACGACCTCCGGATCGTTTTGAAACGCCGCAGCATGCAGTGGAGTCATTCGGTTATAGCCTCTGGCATTGATGTCCCCGCCGGCTGTTAACAGAAGCTCGATCACCGAACCTCTATTAGATGCCGCTGCCAAATGCAGTGGTGTCAATCCTTTGTCGTCCCTGGCATTGATGTCCGCGCCGAGGTCCAGCAGCAACTCTACTTCCGCCACATTAGCATTGAGCCAGAAATCTCCGTCCAGCCAGTCGCCGAGAGTAACCAACCGGGTTGGCGTGGGAGTGGGCCTCGGCGTTGCCGTGGGATAGGGCGTGGCGGTGGGCAACGGGACGGGCGTGTAAGTTGATAGGGGAGTGTACGTTGGTTGAGGCGTGGCTGTTGGCTCAGGAGGCGGCGCAGGAGTGGGCCGCGGTGTTGCCGTCAGGCAAGGGGTGTATGTTTCCAGGGGAGTGTACGTTGGTTGAGGCGTGGCTGTTGGCTCAGGAGCCGGAGTGGGCGTCAGCACAGGGGCGGCCGCAGTCGTGGATGTGGGTGCAGGCGTGGACTCGGTCGTGGGCGCAGGGGCGGGAATGATGGTCTGGACTGTGGCGCATCCTGTCCCTATAGTTAGCAAGAGGGCAACGGCAAGTATGCCTAATGCCAGCGGAGAACTTGAGTTTGGGGCATTATTTATGGCTCTTGCGATCCAGTTTGTGTTGGGTCGATTTTGACTTTTTGTTTGCCACCCCGCACTATTGGCGTATATGCTCTTGCCCAAGAAAAGGACGATAGACATTGACGACCGGCTTTACCAGGCGGCCATGAAGAGGGCGGAGCAGGGCGGCAGGTCCATCTCCGAGCTGGTTGAGGCTGCCTTGCGGGTGTACCTGCGCAATTCCTTGCCTTTCGACCTGAAGTGGGTAACCACGCGGGGCGAGCTTATGCCGGGCATAGACATCAATAGCCGAGAGTCTCTCTATGGTTTTTCAGACAACACCCCCGAGGGAGATTGATACCAATGCGCTGGTGCACGCGCAGCGTGAGGAACTGGAAAAGCACGATGCCGCACAGGCGCTGATAAGGCGGCTCTCCGACGGGGACACGCCCTGGGCAATCCCGGTGTTTTGCATCAGCGAGTTCCCGCGGGTAGTTACAAACCGAAGGTTTTTCCGTCCGCCCACGACATTGGACGTTGCTTTGGACACTATAAATGTGCTGCTGGAAAGTCTCAGCGTTCAGTTACTAGGCCCCGGTGATAGGTATTGGCCATTCTTCAGGGACGTCATGCACCGGGCCAACGTGTCGGGAAACCTGGTATACGACGCTCAGATTGTGACCGTTTGCCTGGAGCGCGGTTTCCAAACGATAGTATCTGAAGATAGGGACATGCTGCGAATTGAAGGCATAGAAGTAGTCCCCATAGCTTAGCTCCCATCCAACAATTCTTGACGGGCGATCGCCTGCGGAGGTTTGCCTTGGCAGATCAATACGATGTCATTGTAGTGGGCGCGGGTAACGCGGCCCTGTGCGCCGCCATCGCGGCCAAAGAACGGTGCGAGTCGGTCCTGGTCGTGGAAAAGGCCCCGGAATACTTCCGCGGCGGCAACACCTATTTCACCGGCGGCATCATCCGGTTCGCCTTTGACGGTCTGGAGGACATCAAGACCGTAATCCCCGATATGTCTCCCACCGAGGAAGGTTCCATTGAAGTGGGTAGTTACAACCAGGACCAGTTCTACGACGACATGATGCGGGTCACCCAGGGCCTTACAGACCCCGACCTGGCGCAAATTCTGGTCAGTCAGTCCTTGCCTACCATGCAATGGCTCCAGAGCAAAGGCGTCCGCTTCGTCCTCTCTTACGGAAGGCAGGCGTTCAAGGACGGGGAAAAATTCCGGTTCTGGGGCGGCCTTCTAGTCGAGGCTGTAGGCGCGGGCAAGGGTCTGTCCGACCAGCAATTCGATGCGGCCGAGAAGGACGGAATAGACATCCGGTACGCCACCCAGGGGGTGAGTCTGCTGCAAGACCATAAGGGGCGAGTGTCAGGCCTTCGCGTGCTCGGCCCGGACGGGTTCGAGGACATCCCCGGCAGGACGGTGGTATTGGCCGCGGGCGGCTTCGAGGCCAACGCCGAGATGCGCTGCCGCTACCTTGGGCCGGGATGGGAGATGGTCAAGGTCCGTGGGATTCCCTACAACACCGGCGACGGTATCAAAATGGCGTTGGACGTTGGCGCTCAAGCCCACGGCCACTGGAGTAGCTGTCACGCGGTAGCCTGGGACATGAACGCTCCTCCATTTGGCGACCGGGTCATCACCGAACTATTCCAGAAACACTCCTACCCCTTCGGGATCATAGTCAACCTGGAGGGCAACAGGTTCCTGGACGAAGGGGCGGATTTCCGGAACTACACTTATGTGACCTACGGGCGCGCTCTTTTGACCCAGACCCAGGGGCTCGGCTTCCAAATCTTCGACGACAAGGTTAAGCACCTCCTGCGCGACGAATACCACATCCCGCAGGTCACCATGGCGGAAGCCAACACCATCGAAGAACTGGCTACGCGGCTGGACATCGACCCCGAAGGCCTGGCCCGCACAATCAGCGAATACAACGCCGCGGTCCAGCAAGACATCCCCTACAATCCGACGGTTAAGGACGGCCGCGGGACCGTGGGCATCGCTCCGCCCAAGACCAACTGGGCCCAGCCCATAGACACCCCTCCCTACCTGGGATACGCGGTCACCTGCGGCATCACGTTTACCTTTGGTGGCGTGAAGATCGACACTCGCGGCCGGGTAGTAACCAACGGCCAGGACCCCATACCGGGCCTGTATGCGGCGGGAGAGATGGTGGGCGGCCTCTTCTACCACAACTATCCCGGAGGCTCCGGGCTGTCCTCGGGCATGGTGTTCGGGCGTCTCGCCGGTACCAGCGCGGCGCAAGACGCCATGGCCTTGAAGGACTCCTAGAGTATGCGCCGCGAGTGGCCACTGGCTACGAACCGCGTCTACCCCTAACTAGTGCTGTGACTTCGGAACATGTTAGCATAGCGGCAAAATCAACACCGGCATTCGCGGCGCATCTTCCCGGAAATTCGGGCAACCAGAGACTGCGGCCATGAGGCGTTCTTGAGCACAACGGACCAATCATCCAGCGGGAAACGGGGTATCTACTACGGTTGGTACATCGTCGCCGCGGTGTTCTTTGTAGCTCTGGTATCCACCGGCGCCCGCAGCGCAATGGGGAATTTCATTGTCCCCATGAGCGACGAGTTTGGCTGGAGCCGCACAACCATCTCGCTGGCCGGGGTGATGGGCGCACTGGTCAACGGCTTCTCACAGCCTTTCCTGGGCCGTCTGTTCGACATGACGGGTGGACGCAGGGTGATACTCTGCGGTATCGTTGTTATCGGGCTCTCAACTGCCCTACTAAGCCTCACCTTCCACATTCTCTTCTTGGTCTTCATGTTCGGGATAGTGGCTTCCATCGCCTCCAGCGCATCGGGCCTGAACAACGCCGGCGCGCTGCTGGCCAGGTGGTTCCGCCGCCGCCGCGCCACGGTCATGGGCATCAGCTCGGCGGGCGCTTCAATGGGCGGCCTCCTGTTGGTCCCCTTTGCCATGTACTTCCTAAACGCCACCAGTTGGAGGCTGACCTGGGTTGTGCTTGGGTTGGCCATCCTGCTGCTCGCTTTCCCGGTGGCGTACATGTTTCTCAAAGAAAATCCGGCCGACATGGGGCTTCAGCCCGATGGTGATGATGCGCCGCCTATGGATTCGCAAGGCGTCCCCGTGGAACGGCCCTCCGGGCCTTTGGAGGCCCACAAGTGGACCCAGTCCTTCCGTTCCATGCCCATCTGGCAGATGTCCGCCGCCTACTTCGTTTGCGGGGCAACTACCTTTTTGCTTTCGTTCCACTTTGTTCCCTTTGCCCTGGACCGCGGCGTTGAACCGAACACCGCGGCTACCGTGTTTGGCGTGATGCTTGGGTTGAATGTATTTGGGTCCGTAGGGTCAGGGATGCTATCGGACAGGTTTGGACGGAAAAACCTGCTGGGGCTGGTGTATTTCCTGCGGGGCTGTGGGTACATGCTTCTTCTCTTCGTGCCCGGAGACGCCGCCCTGTGGATGTTCGCGGTCGTGGCGGGGTTCTCCTGGTTTGCGACTCCCACGCTTACGACATCCTTGACCGCCGACATCTACGGCTTGCGGGTGCTGGGGACGGTCGCCGGTGTATCCTTCCTCTTCCACCAACTGGGCGGGGCCGCCAGCGTATTGTTGGCGGGGGTGCTTTACGACATCTACGGTTCCTACCAGGTCCCGTTCTTCATCGCGGGCGCGCTCCTCTTCCCTGCCGCCATCGCGTCCGCCACCATCAAGGAGAAGAAATACTCCGTCCGGTACCAGGCTCCGGCGATGGCCGCTGCCCCAGCGGGTGGTTGATCCGGGCCTCGGTTTGCCCATTCGACATAGGATGGCCAATGTGCCATGACTCAACCCAGCGCTCAGCCTAAAACGGTCTTCCACGGCTGGTACATCCTGGCCACCATCTTCTTCGTCTCTGTCGTCAGCAACGGAGCGCGGACCAGCTTCGGCGCGTTCGTCCTTCCCATGGAGGCGGAATTCGACTGGAACCGCAGCACCATCTCGGCGGCTGGGTTCGTCGGGTTTCTTGTGGGCGGTCTATCGCAACCGTTCATGGGGCGCGTGCTGGACATCCTCGGTGGCCGCGGGGTCATCGGAATCAGCCTGGTGGTTCTCGGAGTTACCACCGCGCTGCTGAGCTTCACGTTCCATTTCTTCTTCCTGGTCTTCATGTTTGGCCTTGTCTCTTCCATTGCTCTCAGCGGGGCATCCACCACGAACACCGGGGCGCTCTTGGCCAGGTGGTTCCGGCGCAGGCGCGCCACCGTGATGGGGTTGAACACCGGCGGAGTCTCCCTGGGCGGCCTTATCATGGTGCCCTTCGCCTTCTACCTGATCCAAGCCGCGGACTGGCGTTGGGCCTGGGCGGCCATGGGGCTGATTATCCTGGTCCTAGCCGCGCCTCTCGCACTACTTGTCCTGCGCGACGACCCTGGGGAAATGGGACTGCAACCCGACGGTGACCCCGACCCTCCAGAGCGCGGCCAGGCCGACGCCGAAGCCCGAAGGAAAGGGCCGCTAGAGGTCGAAAAGTGGTCCGAGTCACTCCATTCCCCGCCTTTCTGGCAACTGAGCGGGGCGTTGACGGTCTGTGGCACCACCACCGCCATAATCTCCTTCCATTTCATCGCTTTCTCCGCCGATCAGGGCATCCCCGGCTCAAAAGCGGCTCTGATTTTCGGCGTTATGATGTTCATGAACACGGTTGGCAGCGTTAGCGTCGGGTTCTTGTCGGACCGTTTTAGCGCCAAAAACCTGCTGGCGGCGACCTACTTCACGAGGGGCGTGGCTTACGTAATCCTGTTGACGGTACCGGGAGAAGTGGGGCTTTGGATTTTCGCGGTGGTGGCCGGCACGTCCTGGATCGCCACCAACCCTCCCACCACCACACTCACCGCGGATATCTACGGCTTGCGCGCACTCGGGACCATCGGCGGCATTTCGTTCTTGTTCCACCAGCTAGGCGGTGCGTCCAGCATTCTGCTGGCCGGTATCCTTTACGATGTGACAGGTTCTTACACCGTGCCCTTCGCCATCGCAGGATCGTTGCTGTTCCCGGCCGCTTTCGCCGCCTTTACGATTAAGGAGCGAAAGTACTCGGTGCGCTACCAAACGGCGGCGTCCGCGGGCGCGGCGCTGGGCTGACCGCGAGTCTGCCATGTGGGTATTTCTAGCTTCGGTGGCGGGCCACCACGCGGACGCGGCCAGTCCCGACCTCCTGATCTGGATCAAGGACCTCATCGACCACATGTGTGGCGTGGGCCCGTGGACAATCGTATTGACGCTCGCCGCATTGATATTGGCGATGCCCTTGGGCCTGATGCTATTCTATTTCGGCCAGAGAAGGCGAATTGAGCAACATATCCGGAGCAACTCAATAACTAAGCGGTAACACTTGGCGCGGATACGCCCCATTCTGAGACGGCGCAAAGGTTGGTGTAGCTGTTCAGACTTGATGTGTCCTTCCTCCTCCCAGCCCGTGACTCCGGGCTTGACCCGGAATCCAGAAACCTTTACAAACAGCAAAAGCCACTATCATTGGCATTTCTGGATTCCCGCCCCCGATCGAGCCGGGGGCAGGCCCTTCGCGGGAATGACTGGTTGCGGCCGAGGGACACCGTTTTAGAATCATTATGGAGATGACCGATGTGGGATTTAGCCAATCCGCGTCATCGAGTCTGAACAGTTACAAGTTGGTCTCAGACTTGCCCTCAGCTTCGGAAGATAGTAGACTATGCCTCGCCTCAGATGGCGATGTCATCCGAGCGTTGGAGAGGCCAGCCGCTTCTCCAAGCCTGCCGGGAAGACGTGGACCGAGGCTAGCAAATCGGACTAAAAACCCATCCCAATCACGGAGGTTCAGAAACACCGCCATGTTCGATCGAGACTCCTTAGAAGCATTACTCGAAGAGCTACGGGACGAATGGGAACTTGAGCCGGACTGGGAGGAGATCCAGAGAGCTGCCCATCTGGGTGTCGCCCGCGCCGACGCCGGCGTGGAGTTGGGCGACTTGGACTCCCGAGTGGTCGCGCTGATCGACAAGCACAATCCCGGCTAACCCCCCTCGAAGAGGGCCGGAGAGCGTCGGGGAGGTCGATTCCGCCCTGTTCGCGGCCACCGGCCTTTATATCCGGAGCCCCATGTTTGAGGATAGGCGTTGTCTCAATGCCTATCCTCAAACAGTGCTCTGCGGTATGTCCGGTTCTTACGCCCGCCGATAGAGCGAACGTTACCCGCCGCCTGTCCGGAATGGCGTATATCAACGCCTTTGACTGTTTCTTAGAAGACCAGACGCTAAGTGGCGCGCGCCCTGGGTGACAGGACCACAACGCGCATGTCCGCGGGCAGATTTGAATTGGTGACTACTAGCCTGGGCTGAGGGCTCACGTCGTCCAGGCCCATCCTCCGCACGAACGCCTCCATCCCCTGCGGCTGCGCCGCAGCCTCTCCCGCTACCGCGGGGACGTTGTCGCCCATGGGAATGACGATTTTGGGTGACAGGTCCTGCATGGTCTGGAAAACTTGCTCCACTCCCATCGTGGCTCCACCGCCGGCGGGGATCAGCAGCACGTCCACCGGGGATAGCTCGTCAATCTGAGATGGCGTGGGAGGGGACTTGACGCTCCCCATGTGGCAAATCGTCACGCCGCCGATCTCGATTGCGAATGCAACGCTTCGGTCCTCTTGGGGGGTGTCGGCTGGCAGAGGGGTCATAACCCCCCGTACCCCAATGCCTCTGTATTCGTACTCCCCCGGAGCGGCGAACACCTTGGGATTGCCGGGCACATCCTTCCAATTGCTACGGTTGGGGTCCCGGTGGCTCACTGTGACCACAGTTGCCGGTCTCATGTCGGGCCGCAACCCCACCGATTCGGGAAAAGGGTCGGTCACGACAACAACGTCGTCAGCCGACAATCGAAAACAAGCGTTACCCAGCCAGGTGATGTCCATTCATTCCTCCCATCCACCCATACGCGGCTCGTGTCACGCGCCCTTTACCCCACCCTTTCCTGCACGGCGAGGGCGCCAAATTCCTTCATCCTCGCGGTGGAAAGCTGGGATGAAGGTAAATTCCGTGGAGTTTCAGCGGTACAGCTATCTTGTATTGCAGGTATTGGACCCCTGTTATAGTAGTATAATAATTGGTAGAAGTTAGGGTCAACGAGTGTAAGATCGTTTTGTCCAGGCTTGATGCCGGACGAGCGAGGGTATCAGCTCGGTCCGATGGTGGGTCTATGCTGTCGCAAAGAGCAACGTCTGTTCTGAAGATACTGGTCGATCAATACGTCCAGACCGCCAGCCCGGTGGCCTCGGAAGATATCGCCCGTCTCTCGTCGTCCAAGGTCAGCCCGGCTACGGTCCGGAACGCCATGTCCCAGTTGACTGAGGAAGGCTATATCTCCCGGCCTCACGTGTCGTCGGGCGGCATACCTTCCGACATGGGTTACCGCCACTACGTGGAGTCTTTGGGCGGGGTGCCGGAGTTGCCGGCCGGAGTCCGCCGGCAGATTCACGCAGGTTTCGACCGGACAGAGCCGGACACAGACGCCTGGTGCCAACAGTGCGCCTCGGTGCTATCCAGGATCACCGGAAACCTTTGTATCGTAACCATCCCCATGGCGCAATCTCCCCGGCTCAAGCAGATTCAGCTCGTCTACCTCAAGGAGTTCCTGGGGTTGTTGATCGTGGTCCTGCAGGAAGCCCGGCTGCTTCGCCGGTTGCTTCCCCTGGACGAAGGCATGGGGCAGGACGCACTGGACCGTTCCGCGAATAAGCTGAACGAGACCCTGGCAGGGCTCAGCTATCACGACATAGAGGTCAATCCCCTGGAACTGACCTCCCTGGAAGAGCGAGTCAAGCGGGACACGGGCGCGATGATGCGTGAGGCGGCTACCGGCAGCTTGCAAGAGCACCACATGGACGGGTTGCGCCGCCTGCTCAGTCAACCCGAGTTTTCCCGAAGCGGCCGGGCCGGGGAACTGGTTGAAATGCTGGAAGAGCGCGTTTTGCAGCAAACCTTGATATCCGAAGCCCCTCGCGAAGACGATGTGGCCATATACATTGGGGCGGAGAACCGTAACGAGGCTCTACACTCCTTTGGGGTTATTCTCTGCCGGTATGGTCTCCTGGACGAGTTGAAGGGCACTATCTGCGTGGTTGGCCCCACCCGAATGGGATACCCCGAGGCGATCAGCGGCGCGTCCTACCTGTCTTCCGTGATGAGCCACCTGGTGGAAGAACTCCAGGGCGAAGGAAGTGTGGAAATCACCGAACACACCTCCTCCGCGCGATGAGAGCGAAAACGGTATCCAGGCCCGAACAATGCCCGTAAGCAACGATGAAATAGCCGGTCTATTCGAGAACATGGCAGTCCTCCTGGAGATGCAGGGCGACTCCATATTCAAAATTCGGGCTTACCAGAGGGCCGCGCGCACCATCGAACACCTCCCCTTTCCCCTAGAATCCGCCGCGCTAGACGGTGCGGACCTCAAAAAGGTCCCCGGAATCGGCAAGGCGATTAGCGACAAGATTCGCGAATTGCTGGACACCGGCCACGTTTCCGCCTACGACAAATTGGTGGCCTCTTCACCCCGCGGCGTCCTCGACCTGATGGACATCCCCGGAATAGGACCCAAGACCGCTATGCTCCTGGCCCAAGAATTGGGCGTTAGCACTGTTGAACAGGTTGAACAGGCCGTGGTGGATGGCCGGGTCGCCACCCTGCCCAGGATGGGCAAGAAGGCTGCCGATTCTCTCCTCCGGCACATCCAGGCCATGAGGACCAGGGACGAACGCACGCCCATCGGGCAGGCCTTGGAGGTGGCCGAAGAGGTCGCCGCAGCCCTCCACGCCCAATGCCCCCAGCTCGGGGGCGGGCTGTACCCCGCCGGCAGCCTTCGCCGGTGGGAGGAGACCATAGGGGACATCGACCTCATTGGGCCGTCCTGCGATCACGAGCAAGTTGGTGCGGCGTTGGCCGCTCTGCCCCAGGTCCGTGAGGTGCTGGTCAACGGCTCGAAGAAGACCAGCGTTGTCGTGGAGCCGGGAATCCAGGTGGACCTGAGGATCGGAGAACCCGGTTCCTTCGGCGCGATGCTCCAGTATTTCACAGGCAGCCAGCAACACAACCTCCGCCTCCGCGATTTCGCCAACCACATGGGGTTGTCCCTGAATGAATACGGGATCACCGATGTTGCCACAGGCCGGGTCGAGTATTTCCCCGATGAAGAGTCCTTTTACGCCAGGCTGGGACTGCCGTACATTCCACCCGAGCTCCGGCTGGGGGTCTGGGAGTTGGACGCGGCCCTGTCCGCGTCCCTCCCTGATCTGGTAGAGGAAAAGCACCTCCGCGGAGACCTGCACTTACACAGCGATTGGAGCGACGGGAACGACCCCATCGAGGTCATGGTTGAAGCGGCGGCGGCCCAGGGCTACGAATACATGGCCCTTACCGACCATTCCTCCGGCCTGGGAATCGCCAATGGTTTGTCCAACGAGAGGTTGGCCCAGCAAATGGGAATCTTGCGGTCGCTGGATGGCCGCTACCCGATTACCGCGCTCTGCGGTTCCGAGGTGGACATCCGCGCCGACGGCGCGCTAGACTACCCCGACGACCTGTTGGCCCAGCTCGATGTTGTGGTGGCCTCGGTGCATTCCTCTATCGGCCAGGATGAGCAGACCATGACCCGGCGAATCATCCAGGCCATGAAGCATCCGTCGGTTACCATTATTGGCCATCTATCCACCCGGTTGCTGGGTTCAAGATCACCCATCCAATTCGATCTGGAGGCTGTGCTGAAGGCAGCGCGTGATACCGGCACCGCCTTGGAAATAAACTCCGCGCCGGAACGGCTGGACCTCAAGGACACTCATGCGTACCGGGCCCGGGAGTTGGGAGTGCCCCTGGTCATCAGTACCGACTCGCTCCGGCATACCCAGTTGGCTAACCGCAGGTTCGGGGTCGCCGTTGCCCGCCGCGCCTGGTGCGGACCGGGAAATATCCTGAACACCCTCCCCCTCGACCGGTTCCTCTCCTTCATACGTACACCCAAACCACACCGCCTCTCCGTGTTTGACGGCGCGGCCCCGGTGGACGCCACCTGATGGACCCGAGAGCGGAGGTCATAGACCCCTCCCATACGGACCTCTCGGAGAGCGTTCCCGAGGCAATTCTGCACTTCAGGAAGGCCGTGCGGGACGGCGCTCCGTGGTATGAGGCGATTCTTGAAGCCATGGCCCTCTGGACGCTGCCTCGAGAGATCTACGGGGACCGCACCTACGACTACCTAATTCTTGGAGAAGCCTTCGATTGGCTGGTGTTGGCGGAGAGGCTATTCGATGACCTGGGCTCTTCGGTCCCGTGGATTGTTATTGGTCCGGAAGACCGGGAGCGGTTGCTCTTCGAAGGCAGATTGCCTGTTGAAATCGACCCGGAACGGTTCAAGGAACTTCTGGGTTCCAGCAAGTACCCGGCCTACCTGAACTACTGGTACGGTGTCGTCGTCGAAGAGGCCCTGCAACTCGCGGTGGAGGAGGAGGTGCGGAAGCGGCACCTGGCCCGGTGTTATGCCGACAGTGAAGACCTGGTGGAAGAGGCCTTCGCCCACTTGTACGGGGACACCAGGACCAATCTCCTGAACGAGTTTCGCCGTCTGCAACGCCTGGGGCGCGAACGCAAGTACTCCCTCTCCACCATGAAGCAATTCACTTACTGGCTTTTCAAACGGAGGGTCGACATGTGGGACCCCGCCAGGGTTGCCAGCGACACCAGAAAAGGCATCCAGCGTTTGCGCGAGCTGGAGCAAGTGCGGGACCCTGGGCTCGAATACATCGAAGCATGAGGGCTCGTACGTAGATTATTCAAGAATATCCAAAGCGATTCCACGCCGGCCGGGTTCCCAGTGCAGGATAGACTAGCGTCTTTTGGCCGGCGCCTTTGAGCAACTCCCCAAAAATCGTGTGGGTGGTAAGGAGCGTGTGCGGCTGTGCAAGAAGTTGACGCCGAGACCCTTTCTCAGATGTCGGATATCGCCGAGGAGGAATTGGCCCCTCGGACCTATCGTCGAGGTGACGTTGTTTTAGGCGAGGTAGTCCGGCGGGACGACGAAGGGATCGTCGTTAGCGTCGGCCAAAAGATGGAAGGAATGGTTCTCTCCCAGGAAATGCGCCTCTTGGACTCGGCGGAACGCGAAGGTCTAACGCCGGGCCAAAGCGTTTCCGTCGCCATTCTGGGCGGGCTCGGACCGGACGGAATGCTCCTCCTCTCGGTGGACGAGGCCTTGGAGGAACAGCGGTGGGAGGAACTACAACAGCTATTTGCCGACGGCGCTACGGTAACGGGCCGGGTTATGGGACAAAACCGTGGCGGCCTGGTGGTGGACTGGCAAGGCATTCGGGGTTTCGCGCCGTTCTCCCAGTTGGCTCCGGTGCAAGGCGTGGACCGGGAAGAGGCGGTTGCAGGCCGTCTCGATCAGGAAGCTGAATTCAATATTCTGGAATTGGACCGCGACGGCGACCGTTTGATCTTCTCGGAACGGGCCATCTGGCAGCGTCGCCGCGCCGAGGCCCAGGCGCGGATGCTCGCGAACCTGGAAGAAGGGCAACTCCTTTCCGGCACCGTCTCGTCGATACGGGACTTTGGCGCGTTCGTCAACCTGGGCGACATAGACGGCCTGATCCCTATCTCGGAGCTCTCCTGGACGATGATCGGCACTCCGGACGAAGTCGTGAGAGTAGGTGACAACGTCGAAGTCGCCGTGCTCCGCGTAGACCAGGAGAGGCAACGGCTGACTCTGAGCCTGAAACGGACGAAACCGGAGCCCTGGGACACCGTTCACGACCGTTACCGGGCGGGCCAGTTGGTCGAAGGCACTGTGACCAACATCGTCCCCTTCGGCGCGTTCGTAAGACTGGAAGAGGGAATCGAAGGGCTTGTTCACATCTCGGAGTTGTCTCAGCGCCGGGTGGAGAACCCCAGAGAGTGCGTTTATTCCGGGCAACAGATAAGCGTCCTGATCTTGAACGTCGACTCAGAGATCCGCCGCATGAGTCTCAGCTACAAGCAGGCTTTCGGCCTATAGGTCTCTTCGCGGGCCCGGGTGTCCGGCTTACATCGCGCATAGACTCTCGGAGCCAGCGGGTGGTATATTGATTATAAGGCGAATTTCGTAGTGATCTGCCGGTAAGTCGATATTCTCCCCGCCGGACGCAAGGAGCCCTCATGACCGCCTCCCTCTCTTCCCAGATTCCCAGTGCCTACGACCCCGCAACCGTAGAGCGCCGGGTCTACGATAATTGGCTGTCCAGCGGTTATTTTACTCCGGAAATAACCCCCGGTTCCCAACCGTTTACTATCATCATGCCCCCGCCCAACGTTACCGGCGAACTCCACCTTGGCCACGCCCTTACCGCCGCGCTGCAAGACATCCTCACGCGATGGCGCCGCATGCTGGGAGAACCCACTCTTTGGCTGCCGGGCAAGGACCACGCCGGCATCGCAACCCAGTGGGTGGTCGAACGGTTGCTCGCCAGCGAGGGAACCAACAGGCACGAGATCGGCAGGGAGAAGTTCCAGGAAAGAGTCTGGGAATGGGTCGAGACCTACGGAGACACCATTGACGAGCAGCACAAACGGCTCGGAGCCTCGTGCGACTGGTCGCGACTTAGATTCACCCTGGACCCCGGTCCCGTGGAAGCGGTCCGCACTACTTTCGTCAACCTCTTCAATAAGGGTCTCATCTACCGCCACCAACGGATCATCAACTGGTGTCCTCGCTGCGCCACCGCCCTGTCCGACCTGGAGGTCGAATATCAGGAGCAAGACGGGCTCCTATATTACATCCACTATCCCTTGAGCGATGCCTCAACCGGCGGCGGCGACTCCTACATCACCGTGGCCACGACCCGCCCGGAAACCATGCTGGGCGACACCGCGGTAGCCGTTCACCCCGAAGATGAACGCTACAAGCATCTTGTTGGGAAGAGCGTAACCCTTCCCATTATGGGGCGCATTATCCCCATCGTCGGCGACGAGGGAATTACCCCTGAGTTTGGGTCCGGCGCACTGAAGGTGACTCCGTCCCACGACGCGATGGACTTCGAGGTAGGGATTCGCCATAACCTGGAATTCATCAATGTGGTCGGTTTTGACGGCAACATGACCGAAGAGGCCGGAAAATACCAGGGCGTCGAGCGGTTCCAGGCCAGGGAAGACGTGGCGGCTGAGCTGGATGCCCTGGGGCTGCTGGAGAAAGTCGAACATCACAGCAACGCCATTGGCACATGCCAGCGTTGCAGTACCGTCGTGGAACCGTTGATTAGCCTGCAGTGGTTCGTAAACGTGGGCCATCACGACGAACCGGACAGCATCGCGGGACGGGCATACGCCGCCGTCGCCAACGGGGATATCAACATCGTCCCCGAACGCTTCACCCGCGTTTACCTCAACTGGCTGGAAAACATACGGGACTGGTGCATCAGCCGCCAGCTCTGGTGGGGGCACCGGATCCCGGTCTGGTACTGCGGCGCCTGCGGGCAGCAGACCTCGGCCATGGAAGACCCGTCAAGCTGCGCCTCCTGCGGCTCGGTGGATATATATCAGGACCCCGATGTCCTGGACACCTGGTTTAGCTCTGGCCTATGGCCCCACTCCACCCTGGGTTGGCCCGCCAAGACCGACGACCTCGACTATTTCTACCCGACGGCGGTGATGGAAACCGGGTACGACATCCTTTTCTTCTGGGTCGCCCGGATGATAATGATGGGGCTGGAAAATACGGGACAAGTCCCCTTCCGCACGGTGTTCTTGCATGGAATGGTCCGGGACGGCTCGGGTGCGAAGATGAGCAAGACCAGGGGCAACGTTTTGGACCCCCTGGAACTCATCGACAAGTACGGCACCGATGCCCTGCGGTTCGCGTTGACCACCGGCACCGCGCCCGGCAACGACTTGCGTCTCACCGAAGGCAAGTTGGAATCGGCGCGCAATTTCGCAAACAAGGTCTGGAACGCCGCCCGGTTCGTCATGACCAACGTTGACGGCCAGACCGGTATGGGGCCGTGGTCCGACGGCTACCGGCCGGAGCACCGGGAGGACCGGTGGATCGTCGGAAGGCTCAACCGCGCCATTGAAGGGGTGAGCCGTTCCCTGGAAACCTTCGAGCTGGGAGAGGCCCAGCAGCAGCTTTACGACTTCATCTGGAACGATTTCTGCGACTGGTACATCGAGATGGCCAAAATCCGGACTCGTTCCGGTCTGGCTCCCTCCCCGCTGCCCACACTGGCCCACGTGCTCGAACGTACCCTTAGACTGCTCCACCCCTTTATGCCGTTTATCACCGAAGAGATATGGCAGAACCTGGTGGACCTATTGCCTTCGGAGGGTGAACTTTCGCCGTCGATAATGGTCTCCACGTACCCCGAGGTGACCGAGGGTTACGAGGACAGCCAGGCCGAAGGCGAAATGTCCCTGGTGATGCAGACCGTGAGGGCGGTCCGGAACACCCGTGCCCAATTACGAATTCCCCCCGGCCAATACCTGGAAGCGGTTGTGGAAGCGGACGATCTTCAGAACGCCATTGAGGAAGAGGCGGAAGTCATCCGCAGCCTGACGAGAATCGAGCCGTTGAGCATCGTTTCCGCCGGCTCCACGAGTACCGGACAGCCGAAAGGGATTACCCTCCTAATCAACCCCCTGGTGGTGCGCCTTCCCCTGGAGGGCGTGGTTGACCTGCCTATCGAAGCTCAGCGGCTGCGCAAGGAGCTTGAAGACTGCCAGCGAAACCTGGACCGGGTATCCAACCTGGTCTCAAAACCCGAATTCCTGGCCAAGGCGCGTCCCGACGTCGTGGCGACCGAACAGGAACGATTGAAGTCTCTCCAAGAAACGAGCCAGCGGCTTGGTGAAATCCTAGCCCAGCTAGAGAGCTAACCAGTCCGTTCATGGATGTGGGACCCTGTGGATAGCAAGCTGGGGATAATCGGTGACCCTATAGGACACTCCATATCGCCACTGTTCCAGCAGGCGGCGTTGGACCATCTGGGCATCGACGCTTCCTACCGCGCCTACCAGGTCGCGCCCGACGACGTGGGAGAATTCGTCCGGCAGCTTCGCTCTGCTGGCGTCCTTGGCATAAACGTCACCGTTCCTCATAAAGAAGCAGTTGTCCCGCATCTGGACCACGTAGATGAATGGGCCTCCAGCGCCGGGGCGGTGAATACCATAGTCAATCGCGATGGAATGCTCACGGGTCACAACACTGACGGCTCCGGCTTTTTGCGGGCGCTCCGGGAGGTCGGCGGGTTGGACCCAGCCGGACGCCGGGTCCTCATTCTCGGAGCGGGCGGCGCGGCCCGAGGCGTTGTCCTCGCCCTCGTCAGGCAGGGTGTGGGACACCTGACCATTGCGAACCGCACGTTGGCAAGGGCCCAACGGCTGGCCGAGCTAGCCTTGGCCGGTGGCGTTCAGGCCAACGCCATTGAATTAACCGGTTCCGGTCTGGATGATGGCGCATCGGCGGCCGCGCTAATCGTCAACTGTACTTCCGTCGGCATGAGCCACGGCCCCGACGAGGCGGGCTCCCCCCTCTCCCGCGAGCAAATTCCTTCCGCGGCCCTGGTCAACGACCTGGTATATAATCCCCTGGACACCCCCCTCTTGCGAGAGGCCAACGCCGCGGGCGCGAAGTGCCTGGGCGGGATTCATATGTTGGTGTACCAGGGTGCGGATTCCTTCGAGATGTGGACCGGTCAGCCGGCCCCGGTGGATGTGATGCTGGATGCGGCAACACGGGCGATGGCGTCCCGCTGACGACCGCCGGGCACCGCCGTACTATGTCTAGCGTCATTCGATTATCGGCCCAGTTGTCCGAACCGGGATTCACAGGATTTTGGGATTCGGATGATTTCCAATCATATAAATCCCGGAATCAGAGAAATCACAGTTCAGACGGACAATCGAACGCCCCTGGTTCTATGTCCCGTTCCCCTATCTGGTGCTTGGAGAACACGATATGATCCGTTGGTTCACGGCTGGCGAGTCTCATGGACAAGGCCTGGTGATAATCGTCGAAGGCGTCCCTGCTGCATTGCCCATTAGCGAAGACTATATCGGAGTCCAGTTAGCTCGCAGGCAGCGGGGTTATGGCCGGGGTGGCCGGATGCTCATCGAGCAGGACCGGGCAAGCATAATTTCCGGCGTGCGCCACGGGTACACCCTAGGGAGTCCTATCGGCATGACTATGGAAAACAAGGACTGGGTCAACTGGCAAGAAGCTATGGCCGTCGAATACGTGGAGAACCCATCTCAGGAAGGCCGGAATGCCCGCGTCACCCGAATTCGACCCGGCCATGCCGACCTGCCAGGCACCATGAAGTACGGTTTCGACGACGTGCGCAACTCCCTGGAGCGGGCCAGCGCCCGGGAGACGGCCGCCAGGGTAGCCGCGGGATCGATATCCATGCGTTTGCTGGAGGAATTCGGAATCAAGTTCCACAGCCATGCCATCTCAATCGGACCGGTCTGGGCGGAGCCCCAGGGGACCGTTGATTGGGACGAGGTGGAGGAATCGCCGGTCCGCTGCGCCGATGCCGAAGCTGCCGCTCGCATGATGGTCGAAATCGACGACGCGAAGGAGGCAGGGGATACGGTCGGTGGTACGGTGGAAGTAGTGGCCGAAGGCGTCCCCATAGGTCTTGGTTCCCACGTTCACTGGGACCGAAAAATCGACGCCCGCATCGCCCAGGCTCTCATGTCGATTAACGCCGTAAAGGCCGTTTCCATCGGTGAAGGCTGGGCCGCCATCAGCAGGCGTGGCTCCGAGTTTCAGGACGTCATCGAGCCGGTTACTGACCCGGACAACCCCTGGCAACGCAATACCAACCGTTCCGGAGGTACCGAAGGCGGGATGACCACGGGGATGCCCGTCATAGCCAGGTTCGCGATCAAACCCATCGCCACTCTACGTAACCCGTTGCCCTCGGTTGATCTGGACACGGGGGAACCGGTGCAGGCCCACTTTGAGCGGTCCGACGTATGTCAAGTGCCCCCTGCGGGAGTTATTGGCGAGGCGATGGTTGCGATGGTGCTGGCCGACGCGTTCATGGAAAAGTTCGGCGGCGACTCGATCTCCGAGACCCGCCGCAACTACGAAGGTTACATGAAGACCGTCGGACCCAGGAAGATCTACCGGTAAGGTCGCTGGAGAGGCGTACCCCAGGGCCTTTCCTTAGTTGTTGCCCCGCTCGCCTTGAGTGAAGTCGAAGGGCCGTTTCCAGTTTGGCCAGTCCTTGGGCTCCCCTACACTCCGTTCAGCATGAACAGGGTTAACGGCCTTAATCGGCATTTCATTTTCACAATGAAATGCCCTGGGGACTACATTCGCCCAGCGGTCTAAGACCCGGAGATGCCGTAGCGGTCGAGAAGCTCCAGGATTCCCAGGGAGACCTGGCGCCTCATCTTGCCCGAGGCGGTGATCTCACGGTCCAACCCCTGGTAGACCGAGGCGTCGAAGGGGCTCCAACCGCCGCGCAACTCTCTCAGGGCTTCTTCCTCGCGCTGTGCGGCTTCGACCGTGAGTTCCCCCAGGGGGCGCAGCGGCGCGGCCTTGGGCAATTGCCTGGCCGACGCGGCGATCTCCCCCATCCGCAGAGCGAACCCGCCGATGGCCGCCGTCACCTCGGCCCGGTCGCAGCCTCCCTCGGTGGCCATCCAACTATCGTAGTCACCGTGGAAGCCGTCCCAACTACGCACCAGGCCGTCATGGCCGATGGTGAAGCTGGTCACCGCCGCCCGGCTGTCGGCGGAAGCGGCGGACACCGCTCCGGCCAGGGCGAGGCCCGCTTCGCGGCGGGCCTGGTTGGTCAACCCCAACTGCTCGTCAAAGGCGTCGAACAATCCGGGGTCTCCAGCCTGGATGCTCACCTCTACCTCCGGGGGGCCGTTGCCTTCGGGCGCGGGGGTGGGCGTGGAAGACTCTTCCATGCCACCCTCTCCGTTCTCCGGCGTTTGTTCCGCCGCGTCTCCTGGAACAGGCAGTCCGAACAGGCCCGAGAACAACCCAAGCCCGGAGTCTCCGCCGGCGCCGCCCTCACTGTCCCCTCCCTGCTGGAAGGAACCGCGCAACCGGCGCAGGGCCGAGTCCTCATCCTGCACCGCTTCGGCCAGCACGTCGGACGCGTAGCGGGTATTGGCCCCGGAGGGCAGGGACCTATGGAGCAAGACTAGCTCGCGGTGTTGGTCCAACAGCCGGTTCAAGCCTTCCAGACTCCCCTCGGGGGTCTGGCCCGGCTGGGCGGCGCGGAAGGAATCGTAGTCGGCTTGGAACTGGTCCCACTGTTCGCCGAGGGCGCCGAAAGCGGTGGCGAAGGCCGCTACCTGGGCCTCGGCGTCCGCGCCGGTCATGACCTGTAGGTCGCTTAGCTGGTCCGCCACGCTTTTCCTGAGGGCCAGGGCGTTGGCGCGGGCCTGGGCCACACCCTCGAAGCCGGGTTGAAGAGCGGCCGCGGCCGTACCGTTGGCGCCGTTATCCTTGTCCGATTCCCCGCTACTGCCGTTGCCGCCAAACGAAGAGGACGCTGCCTCGGGTTCCGAAGCGGGGCCGGGCTGTCCCGGCCGCCAGGTGTCCCGCAGGCGGCGAAGGGCGGCTTCTTCCTGCCGGGCGGCCTCGATTAGCTGGTCTGACATGCCTCTGACCGACGGGTGCCGGGAGAGGCCGGCGGCGACGCGGGAAACGGCGCTGAAATCGCCGGAGAAACCCCGCAAGGCCACCCGCACCGAGCTTGCGTCGCAGGAGGTAAGACCCTGCCGCCAGGTGTCCAGGTCCCGGTGTACCCCCTCCCAATCTTGTGACAGGGATGCGTAGGACGCGGCGAACTCGCTAGCCGCCTGGCTAACGCTCGCGGGCACAGGCGTGGGCTCCGGGCCTCCCTGGGGCAGGGCCCGGTCCCGGGCGGTGACGGTGGCCGCTATGTCCGGCGCGGCGGTGGGCTCCGGCGGCGTGAAGGGCTCCGCCCTCTGCTGGGCCGTGCAGGCCAGGGCCAGGGCCAGGGCCAGGGCCAGGAGCAGGATAAAGCCCAGGGCCAACAAGCCGGTGAGCCGTTTAGTGGTCATCATTTGAAACGGTACACTCCTACAAAATCGCCCACCAGGCCGTCGCGGAATCCTCCAGACCGGAGTTGGGACACCAACTCGTCAAGAGACTTCCGGGAGTCGGCCAGCGCCACCAAGACGCGGCGCCCATCGGTTTCGCGCAGCAGAATGACCCCGGTGTCCGGGGTGTCCATGCCGGCGGTGAACGGGGTGCGCAGGCTGCCGTCTATCCCACCTACCTGGACCCCAGCCAACTGCAGGTACTGGGCCACCTCCGCCGCGTCATCGTAGAGGCCAAGGAACACACTGTCCCTGGAGCTGTCCTCCGCCGTGGCCACCGTGGCCGAGGCCGCCGTGGCGCTGGAGATGTCCTCCCCCAGGCTGGACGCCAGGTCCAGAAGCTCGGGACGGCCCAGAAGGATGTCCACCCCGCCCCTGAAGAAGTGGGGGAAGTCCGACAGCGCGAACTCCCTCTCCGACCGGGTAAGGAAATCGGCGATGTTGGCCAGAAGCCGGTTGTTGTCCAGCACCGAGTTCCTCGGCGGGACCATGAAGGTCAGGTCGCCCAGGGCCAGCACCCGGTCATCCCCGGCCTGAACCAGGGGGTAGAAGGGTCCCGGCGACTCGGACATGGAGGAGCGGGTGTTGCCGTCGGCCACCGCCAGGCCCGGCTTGGGTCCCTTGATGGAGCTTGTGGAGTAGAGGGATATCTGTCCCACGCCCCTTGTGATCTCGCTGGGCAGGAAGTCCCTCACGATGACGTTTTGGAAATTCAGGTCGTACTCGACGGTGTTGAACAGGTAGTCGGGTTGGAAGGCCACGCCGAAGCGGCCCGCCAGGGTATTGACCTCGTTTCTCCGGGTGGTGTCTCCGATCAGGAGCAGCTTTCCGCCCTTGCGGGCGACGAACTCCTCCACCAGGTCTATCTCATCTGGGCTGTAGCGGTCCTGGGGCACGGCCACCAGCAGACTGTCGGCCCCGCGCAACTCCTCCTCCAGCCGCTTGAAGCTGGCAGAGGGGTCGGAACTCAGGAAGCCGCCGAACCGGGCCGACTCCCCCAGCACCTTCACTTCATAGCCGCGGTCCGCGACCAGGGAGAGGAAGGCCGAAAGCTCCGCCCTGGAGGTGTTGTTGCCGTGGAGCCCGTCCACCACCAGGGTGCCGATACTGGCCCGTGGGGCGTCCTCGAAGTCCCCAACCGTGGAAACCGGGGCGGTCAGGTGGGCTACCGGGGCCTCCGGGGAGGGCGGGGCGCTGTAGCCGCTGCCGGTGTAGAAGTAGAAATATGACGCCGCGAATACGATGACGGCCAGGACCGGGACGATGATAAGACGCCACATATTACTGCTCGGGCCCCACGTAGAGGTAGTAGACCTTGGGCCCGTTCACCTTCATCGGGAAGCCGGGCAGGGCCCGCTCCTGCTCCTCACCCATCCCAGACGGGAGCATGTAGCGGCGCACGTAGTCCAGAGGTTGGCGGCCGGCGGCGAGTGGCTGGTGACCAGTGTCCAGTGATTGGTCGCCGGCAGCCATCCACTGACCGCTTACCACCGGCCACTGTTCACTGTCCCCCCCGCTCTGCAGCGGCTCTATGATCCGCTTGAACCGCTGGTTGAAGGCCCGGAACACCTCAGTGTTCACGTCCACCAACCCGTAGTTGGAGATTCCCGCAAGCTGGGCAGCCTTCTCTATCGCGTCGGCGTCACCGCCAACGGCGTCGACCAGTCCGGTGTTGGCGCTCTCCACCCCGGTGTAGATCTTCCCCTGCAACAGCTCGTTCCGGGACATCCTCAGCTTGTCGCCCCGTTCGCTGGTCACTATGTAGGCGAAGGCTTGCTTCAACTGGTCGGTGACGCCCACGAAGTAGCGCCTGCCGCCGCCGTTCAGCTTGTTGGGTCCGGTGGGCATGATCTGCTCGCCGGGGGGGTTGGGGATGAGGGCTCCCGGGAAGTAGAGGATGACCCCCACGTTGCCGACAAAGGAGCTTGGCTTGGCGTAGGTGTAGGTCGCGCCCATGGACATCATGTAGCCGCCGCTGGCCACGATGTCGTTCATGACTATGACCACCGGCTTCTTCTCCCGCAGCTTGCGGGTCTGGTAGTAGAGCTGCTCCGAAGCCGCCGCGCCTCCGCCGGGAGTGTTCAACCGGATCATCACGCCCTTGATGGAAGGGTCCCTGCGCGCGTAGTCGAGAAAGGAGCCGATGACGAAGGAAGAGTTGTCGTTGATGATGGTGAAGGGGATGTCGATGACGCCGATCTTGGGCTTGCCGGGCCAGACGTAGCTGAAGACCAGTCCGCCGATGGCCACGCCCAGGACCACCAAGACGACCGTGCCAACGTACCAATTGACAATGGCCCGACGCATCTATGAACGTCTCCTCAAGCACATAACCCCGCCAAATACCCCGCCGGAACAAGGCCGCGCAATCATACGTTTACCCACGTTGGCTGTCAACTTACTCACGATCGTGTAACTGTTCAGACTCGAGGACGCGAATTGGCTGAATCCCACATCGGGCATCTCCATGATGATTCTCGAACGATGTCCCTCAGCCGCGACCAGTAATTCCCGCGAAGGCGGGAATCCAGAAATGCCGATGATAGTGACCGTTGCTGGTTGCAAAGGTTTCCGGATTCCGGGTCAAGCCCGGAATGACGGGCTGGCAGTAGGAAAGATACATCAAGTCTGAACAGTCACACGATCGTCCACTCGCCCCGCGGTATAGCCCTACCGGGAAGGGCGCGATAACAACGCTCGTTGTAACCATTAACTACGCCAGACTGCGCTATTTGGATGGCACGTTGTTTCGCCGCGCCAAGGGCGGAGCGCGCCAGAAACCGCAGTCTGGACCTACTGAGCGGTGTATCCGCCGTCGATAACCAATTCGCTGCCAGTCATAAACGACGACTCGTCAGAGGCGAGGAACAAGACCCCGTTCGCGATGTCATCGACGGTGCCGATCCGTCCCAAGGGAGTGGCGTCGATTCGAAGTTGCCTCATGCCGGGCTCGGACATCATCCGCGCCGTCATTGCGGTGTCGATGTAGCCGGGGTGGACCGAATTGCACCGGATTCCCTCACGCGCATATTGCACCGCCGTGGACTTGGTCAACAGCCTCACCGCCCCCTTGGAGCTAGCGTAAGCTGAACCCGCACCCGAGCCTGGATTTAAGCCAACCATCCCCGCAATGGACGAGATGTTGATAATGGACCCTCCACCAGCGTCAAGCATGGCCGGAATCGCGGCGCGGGTGCCCAGAAACACGCCCTTGCCGTTGACGTCCATGATCTGGTCCCACACTTCTTCTGGGGCCTCATGCAGGCGCGGGGCCTGGACACCGCCGATGTTGGTGCTGCCGATGCCCGCGTTGTTCACCAGGACGTCCAGCTTGCCGTACCGGGTGACCGCCTCATTAACCGCGGAAGTCCACTGCGCGGAGTCGGTAACGTCCAAATGGACGAAGGTGGCCTGCCCCCCTAGCTCCCGTATTTCCGCCTCCAACTTGAGCCCGTCGTCGTCAAGAATGTCCCCGATGACTACGGCGGCCCCTTCCTGAACGAAAAGCTTCGCCTCGGCTCCGCCTTGACCGCGCGCTCCTCCGCTGATGAGGGCCACCTTTCCTTCCAATCGCATCATCGCCTCCTACAGTCGTCCGTTAGCCAACCGTCGGTCGTCCTTTGCCCGTCATTTCTAATGAAGAGTACACGCTGGGCAGCGGGCCGGTCGCCGCCCTAGAACATCCCATCCGGCTCCAGCCCCAGGAAGAACTGGCCTGCGGCCTCATAGTGCGCCATCCGCCCCTGGGCATGTTGGGTTATGACGTGGATATCCTGGAAGCGCCTCTGAATCGGGTTGGAGGCGAATATCGCGCTGGACCCGCAGAGATTGTAGCAAATATCGACCACTTCCGCCGACATACGGATCGCGTGTGTGGTAGCCACTCTCAAGCGGACACGTTCTTCCGTGTCAAGGGCATGGTCCCGGCATGCGCGTTCCCACACCGCCGCCGCGCTCTCCTGCTGGAAAGCACGCGCCGAATTCCAAATTGCTTCCGCCTGTCCGATCATCCTGTGAGTGGTAACCTGGTCCTGGAGCAAGTTGCGGCTTCGACCTGGAGTTTTCCGGCCCGCCAGGTCGATGGTCGTCTCCAGGCTGCCCCTCGCGACACCCAGGGCGACAGTCGAAAATCCAGTGGCGAAAAGCAGACCGCGGGGAATGAGATAGAGCGGTCCATCGCTCCATGACGGATCAGCCTGGGAGTAGGTGCGATAAGCCGGGCGTTATTCACGTCTCCCGTGGCTCCGGGAGCGGGAGAAGCGGGAGAAGCGGGCTCCATCGGGGCAAGCGCGGCAACCCAGGTAGCATGGTCGATTCCACTGCTGAAGTCCCACCGTCCGCTGATTCGGTAACCCCCCTCCACCCGTACCGCTCGGGCCGAGGAAGAAGGCGGACCATTGGTCACTACCGCCATTTTGTCGTCCCAGACTTCGTGCGCGGCCTCCTTGTTCATGGTGGATGCGGCGGTGGTGAAAACGTTGTTCTGGTTGACGCACCACGCGGCGCTGGCGTCCACTGCGGCGAAAATTCGGAGTATGCGCAGAAAGTCGGGATGGTCCAGCTCCGCTCCGCCCAATTCACGGGGAAGCAGCAACCGGAACAGACCTCTTTCCGCCATCTCACTGGAAATATCAGCGGGTAACTGCCTATCGGCGTCGATGCGGTCCGCGGCGGCTTCTATCTTGGAGCTTAGCTCGCGGGCTACATCCAGGTAATAGTTTATGTCGGTCCGTGTCTTTGGTATCAAATCAGTCCGGTCCAGGTCAGGCTATCGCGGCCTTGATATTGGTCATCGTGTCGAGTTCAGGGGTATTGGAAACGCCGGGGTCCCATCCACGCGCCACCGCTTCAAAGCTGGACTGTGCATCCTCGCTCTGTCCCTGTGACGCTTGCACACGGCCAGACCAGAACGTATCCCGGACCGAGTCCCGCCGCTGCAGGCGTTCGCTGAGCATCGATTCCGCCTTTTCCCACTGCTCGGCGCGAATGAACGCCTCGAGGAAAGTATCCTCGAACACCTCACGTTGGGCGTGGCTGCCGCCGACGCGGACCAACTGGGGAAATACCGGCTCGAAATAGCGGACGGCGTCGGTATAGTCCTCCCTGCCGAACGCATCTATTCCCTGGGTTAGAGGCAACACTACATCCCTAATGAACAGATCGCCCCCGTCGGCGGCCTTTTGCAGCCGGTCTATCATCTGCTCCATGAGCTCGAAATTCCCGCTGCCGGCGAAGGCCAGGGCCGCGTGGGCGTCTCGGAACGCCGCTCCCGGACGTTGGGCGGCGGGCGCGGCCAAAACCAACACTTCGTCCCAAGGCTTGTCGGGGGGCATTCCACCGTATATCTGCAATCGCCACATGAGCGACGCGCTGTCGTTCAACGTGGACATCGCCTTGGAAACGACCGACGGGCGGATGAAGTTCTCGTACCGGTCCAGCGTCTCCCTGTACTTGCCCAGGGCAAGCTCGAAGAGGGCGAGGTGCCACGAGAGATGCACGTAAGAGGATGCCGGGGAGTCGAAGCCGCGCAGCCATCCGCCGAGGAAGTCTTCCCCGGACGCCGCATCGCCCCGCTCGAAGTGTACATGGGTCATTGAATGGCTCGCTACGGCGTTAACCGGGTTCATGTCCAGCGAGGTCTGAGCGTACTGCCAGGCTTCGTCCAGATGACCCGTCTCATGGTGGGCGAAGGCGTATTCCGCAAGGAAAGCCCAGTCGTCCATGCAGTGCGCGGACACGCTGTTGAGCAGGGCCAGGTATTCCGGCGGAAAGTTGGGCGCCCCCGCGCCGCTGCACCCCAGCATGTACAGCCGGTGGGCGAGGCGCATCAGCAACCCGTCGCGCGGGAATTCCCCCAGGTGTTCCTTGATAAGGACTATGGAGTCTCTGCCCTTGCCGTTGATCCAGTGGGCCACCGCCTCTATCTGCTGCCGCTCTCTTCGGGTGATCCCATCGCTCAGACTCAAAGCCCGCTGCATGCCCATCTTGGCGTCGTCGGGCCGGGCCTTCTGCATATCGAAGTAGGCCAAACAGGCGTGGGCGAAGGAAAACCCTTCGTCCAAGTCGATCGCCTCTTGAAACTTCAGGTCCGGACCGTGGTTTTGGGAAAGCATCCGATCGACGCCCTCCACCACCGCCTCTGCCGCGGCCACCGAGTTGGTGGTCAGAGTCATTCCAAACCGGTCTTCGATCTTACTAGGCATTCGATACTCCCTCTTGGACAGAGTTTCCGATTAGGACTGCTCTCCGGACTTGGCCAAGTCCGCGAAAACCTGGCGCCAAGTCTCCGGGTCACCCTTGCCCATCCCGTTCCTATGGACAATGGTCCCGTTGGAGTCAAAGGCTATCTTCGTGGATTGGATGGTCACCTTCAAGTCTGCCAGAATCCCACTCTTGGGCACGGCGACCGGAAATGTATAGCCCCTCTGGTTGCCGAACTCTTCAAATAATCCAACATCAGCGCCGGGAAACATCCCTATTGCGTAAAAGTCCACGTCATTCGAGTACTGAGGGTAGATGTCCTTTAATAGCTGCAACTCAGCCGTGCAGACCGGTCAAGTGGTGGCCCAGAAAAAGAGGAACGTCGGTTGCGAGGTGTCCAAGAGTTCCTCTGAAGTAATAATCGAGCCGTCCGCGAGACCCAGACTGAACGGAGGGACATGTTTACCTACTTCGACACCAATATTCTCTCCGAGGACCGGGAGGCCATGTATCTCGTCCGAAGACCGCTGCCAAGTCGCGCTAGAGGTCGCCGGCGCCGGTGTAGCTTTTGAAAGCGACGGTAGATTGAAAGCCCCGCAACCAACGGCAAAAACCATCAAACCGGCGGCCAACGCCGGCGGGACCACCCATCCTATCCTGTTTGAGGGGCGAACAAGGTGCATTTGGTCACCTCCTCGGGTAACTGATCTGGGGCAGATGCAAGGCGGGCGCTTTCCCCGCACATCTACTACGCGCCTTCGGGCGGAAACGCCTGCTCCGCTTCTCCGATGGCTCTGTCCAAGATGTCGATGGTTTCATCGATCAACTCTCTCGTAAACGTCAAGGGAGGGGACAGTGTGATCGACTCACCGGCGCGGGTGGCCAGACCATAACCGCGAATCTTCTCCGTCAGGAACTTGGCAAACTCCCCCTGCGGCCCACCGGCGTAGGGTTCCTTGGTCCTACGGTTCTTCACCAGTTCGATGTTCATCAGGAGGCCCAGGCCGCCGCCAACGAACCCCACCGAGGGATGGTTTTCTTGCAGCACCGCCATGGCCCGTTCGTACAGATAGCGGCCCATTGCTTCGGAGTTCTCAACCAGGTTCTCTTGTTCCATGATCTCCAGGTTCTTTAGCGCCGCAGCCATCACCGCCGGGTGTCCACCGTAGGTGACGCCGTGCTGGAACGCTCCGTTGGGTCCTTCCGTGTTGGCGAATGCCTCGGCTATCTCCTTACTTGCCATCACGCCGCCGACGGGGAGCTCTCCGCCTGTAAGCGCCTTGGCGACGGTCATGATGTCGGCGTTAGCCCCGAACCGCTCCATGCCGAACCAGGTCCCGAGCCTGCCGAAACCGCAGATGATCTCGTCGGCGATCAGCGTCACGTTATAGCGGTCGCAGATCTCCCGCACCTCCGGCCAATACTCGTCCGCCGGGATCTGGGACCCGTTGGGAATGGGAGTGGCGATAAACGCCGCCACCGTGTCCGGCCCTTCGCCCTTGATGATGTTCTCCAGGGCCCTGGGACTCTGCATGCAACAGTCCTGGTTGGTTCGGTCGTGGAACCCCCAGGGGCAGCGGTAACAGTAGGGAGGGTCGACCTGTGTCGTGTTGGCCGGGAGCATGGAGTCGAATATTCCGGAGCCTCGGCGTCCGCCGGTACCCACGCTCATGGGTCCAGGCGTAGAGCCGTGGTACTGCCCCCGGCGTGAGATGAACTTGGTCTTCTGGGTGTTGCCCGATATGAACTGGTACTGGCGGGCCATCTTCAAGGCGATCTCCACCGCCTCGGAGCCGCCGCCGCAGAAGAAAGTGCGGGTTAGGTCACCGGGGGCCAGGTCGGCCAGTTTCTTAGAAAGCAATATCCCCGGAACGCTGCTGTAAGCCCCGGAGTTGGTGTAGGCCAGGGTCGTCATCTGTTCGGCCACCGCCTGGGCGACTTCCGGACGGTTATGCCCTATGTTCTTCAGGAACAGCCCGGCCATGGCGTCGATGTACCTGTTCCCTTCAATGTCGTAAACGTGGCACCCGTCGCCCCGGACCATGATATTGTAGCCGCCGGGAGCCACCAGGTCGGCCATCTGGTGGTTCTGGGTCCAGAAATGGTCCAAGCCCCATTGGACGAGCTGGTCGATTTCTTCCCGTGAGTAATTGTCCTTGATCCACCATGCGTTGAGGTCGGGGTTGGGGGTGACCATAGAAGGCTCCTTTCCGGCGAGAGGATACGTCGGGGCTGCGGGGTTATTAGTGGTGAGGCTAAGCCTGTCGCCAACGCTGCCACGAATGGAAATAGTATCAGTTACCAAGGCATGTTAAGACGGAGGAGGCGGAATGTCCACACCGGAGCACGCGGAGCGGAACCAGATGTTGCCTCGGTCGGTAGCCTGCCTTGGACTGGAGAGCTAGTTAAGATGTTACGACATAAACGACGACAGCCTACTGATTGGACAGACAGAAATAAGGAGGGGCAGAGGCGAATGGGGACGTATACAGTTCAGATTGCGATAGGGGATCAAGACAAGAGACGTTGGACGACGTTGGATGCCTTGGTAGATACCGACGCGTCGATTATCTCAGTACCCGCATCGGTGCTACGCGAGCTTGGCGTCGAGCCTATAACTCAGGAGCGGTTCCGGTTCGGTCAAGGCGAGACTCGGGTGATGGACGTCGGCCAGACCTGGGTGCGGGTTGAAGGCAGGGAGAGAATTACGCTCGTGCTCTTCAACGAGGAAGGAGCGCCTCCGCTGCTAGGAGCGTTGGCGTTGGAAGGGGTATTCATGGGGGTTGGCCCGGTTGGCCAGAAGTTGGTTCCGGTGGAGGGGTGGCTGGCGTAGCCCTCAGTCCAGGGACCAGACTTCGAAATCTTCAAAGCGGGTGGTATACCCGCGGACACCGTCACCTTGATAGAAGTTGGCTCCCACCCAGACATCACCACTTTCAACGCTCGTTCCAAGGTCTAATTCCGAGACGAATTCGCCGTTAACGCTAAATAAACCTGCGCTTCCCACAGCCAACAGCACGAGTCGATTCTCGGTACCAGCGCCGAGATTTAAGCCTACCCTGCCAGTCTCCTCGTAGACCGAGGCAGTGGTTCCGCCTCTAATAAAATGTTCCCATGTTCCATCACTGTTAACTGTTACAGCTTGGAAGCTATTGCGCCCGGTATGCCGAAATGCTAGACCATAGCTCCAACGTCCAACCCGTTTATCATGTGTAGCCACGAACTTGGCACTGGCAATGAAGTCCTTAACATCTACTAACATAGATCGGCTCTCAATTCGATCATTGCCGCCGAAGGGAAATTCCCCGGATTCTGATCCCATAAATTCAGGCGGGCTGACTCGAAAACCCCCAAATTTAGTTGACTGACCTGCGACCTCATGGCCCTCAAACCAACCGGTAATGATAGCAACATCGCCAGGGTCATCTGTTCCAGTTAGTGACAGCTCCGAGACGAATCCTCCGTTCAGGTAGAATAAACCAATCGACCCCAAGACGACCAACCGAATCTCGTTGGATCCGAGGGGTAGATTGTATAGTCCGGTCACTCGTCCGCTGTCAAGTATCCGGTCGTCGGTTGAGTCTCCCACTCTCTCATAGTGGTACCACTCGCTGTCACCCGTGACTACGAGAATGTGAAACCTGTCGTCATCAAGAATCCTGAACAAGAATCCGTGGTCCCAATTCCCTCGCCCTCCTCCTGAAGGATTCTCAAACGTAGTCACCGCGACGAATCCGCCTAAGGACACTCCCGCTCTAGACTCTTCTATGAACCCGTCGTTATCGTGGTCCAGGGAACCATCCATAGGGCCGAACCGGTTGCCCAGGCGAGGGGTTGGCCAAGGAGTAGACGTAGGGCTGGGCGGAGCGCCAATGGTCCCGGCCTTGAGATCGGGAAGCACCTCGGACACCGTTCCCGCACCCAGGGCTAAACCGAAGCCTTCAACGGACACTCCAGTTGAAGACTCTCGAACTACCATCGTGTTGATTCCCACGACCATTCCATCCAATGTGAACAGCGGACCACCGCTGTTCCCCGGGTTGATTGGTGCGTCGGTTTGCACCATCCAACTCTCTGTCTGCCGGTCGTAAGCCACCCGCGACACGATGCCGCTGGTGACGGAAGCCTGGTCGATTCCGAGTGGATAACCCATTGCGAACACTGTTTCACCAGGTTTTACCCTGCGGGCCGACAAAGGAGACACCTTTAAGCTCGCGTCGCAACAAATTCTCAGGACGGCCAGGTCCCTCAACGCGTCGTAGCCGAGGAATATTGCCGAAAGTGACTTGGAATCGTTGACGAGCACCGTGTTCCGGCCACCTTGATCCACGACATGTAGATTAGTGACGACAATGGCCGCGCCGCGCGGCTGGGTCTCCACGATCACCCCCGACCCTGAACCCGTCTCAGATACCACCTTGACAACGCTTGGCCGGACTCTGGAGGAGACGGACGCTAAATCCCTGGCGGGAGTGGGGGTGGCCGTGGGTGTAGGGACAGGCGTGGGCGGAGGAGTCGGTACAGGCGTTGGTGTGGGAGTAGGAGTGGGGGTTGCGGTTGGGACGGGTGTGGGTGTAGGGGTGGATGTGGGTATGGGGGTCGGTGTGGGCGTGGGCACCGGCGTGGGGGTGTTGGTCGGAGTCGGGGTCAAGGCCGGTGTCGCGGTGGGCGTGGGGGTATTAGTTGGCGTAGGCATCGCGGCCATCGTGGCCGCCATCCTGGCCGATACTGTGGCGTCTATGTCGGGTGTATGCGTGGGCGTCGCGGTGGGTATGGCCGCGCGTACCGCCGCTTGGATGGTGGCGTCTATGTTGAGCGTCGGGGTTTGCTGGCAAGCGATCAAAGACCCGGCCGTCAATCCGAATATCAATATAGCGATTAGTAAGCGCATCCATGTATTCTAATCCATCGCGTGGAATCGATTGACTGAAGGGAACGTAGGATTCCTGCTAAACTGCGGGTGCTGGGCGCCGGCTGGCCCAGACTGTCACCGTTCCTGAGAAGCAGCCCTCCCCGCAAATCTCTCCGACGCGATCCGCGATCGGCTCTCGAGCGTGGTTTAGTTCGCGAGCGCGGGTGATTGGCGGCTGATAGCTCACATGTCAGGGTGCCCATAGCTCAGCTTTCCGGTCTGGTGTACCTTTCGCCCCGTCCGTCCCAACGGCACGCAGGCCTGGAAGAGGTTGCGTCTTCGCTATGCGCCGGGTCAATGGCCGTTTCCCGGTGGACAGTGAGTAGTAACGGCCGCCGGGGCCAGGCAGCGCTGGCAGGATTAGTTGCCCGGATTCCGGAGGACTCGTTGACAGTCCGGTTGGAATGCAGTCCAGGTTGACCCCTTCAGTGGGCGAAAGCGCCCCTGTAGGTGGAGTTAGCACCGGGCGGGAGCATCTTCCTGGAAGGCGGATTCGGCCTCCTGGACGAGTCCCGTCAGCCGTCGGAGGTCCCGGCTAAACAGGGGCGCGGCCACGGCGAATACGACGACGGCAAGACCACCAATGGCCACCGCGAAGGGGGCGGTAATCAAACCGGCGAGGGCTCCAGCCTGCATTCCTCCCAAAGGCCGAATATTGTAGGTCATTCCATAGAGGCCCATCACCCGTCCCCGGATGCGGTCTGGCACCAGGATTTGGATCGACGCCTGGAGCGCGGTGTTCTGCATGGTGTTGAACACCCCTAAAACGAACATCAGCGCTAGGGCCAATCCGAAGCTTCCGACCCAAACCGACGTGAGGGCAAAGGCCGCCACTGACAGCCCGCTCAGAATTCCTCCGCCGATAATCAAGAAGGTCTTGGATACACGGCCTCCTTTGGCGGCAAACCAGATGCTGGTAATCAGAGAGCCCACGCCGCCGACTCCCATGAGCCATCCCTGACCGTCGGCGCCGACCTTCAGCACGTCCACGGCGAAGATGGGCATAAGGGGTATGTAGGCCATGCCGAAGAAGCTGTTGAAGAAAGTGAAGGCCATCAGGCAGGAAAATATGGAATTTCTTCCCACAAAGCTGAGCCCTTCCTTCAAATCCTGCAGAGTGCTGCTGTTGGATCGCCCGGTGATGGGGGGCGCCTTTAGGAAATAGACCACCACCGCCATAACCAAAAACCCCAGACCGGAAACGTAGATGGCGGTGGCCGTGCCGAATAGGGCGATAATAATGCCGGCCACAGCCGGCGCCATGATGCGGGTGCCCGGCCAGACCGCCGAGTTCATGGCCACGGCGCTCATCATGTCCCGCCGGTCTATCAAGTGAGGAAACAGGGCGCGACGGGCCGGCTGGTCGAAGGCCTCGATGGCCCCGGCGAGGAAGGCCATGGTCAAGAGGTGCCAGACGCGGACCAATTCCAGCAGGGTGAGGGTGGCTAAGCCGAAGATCAGGACTCCGATCACTGCCTGGGCCACCATAATCAGACGCCGTTGGTCCAACCGGTCAGCGGCCACGCCCCCAAAAAGATTGAGGACTATAGCGGGCACGCCGTTGGCCAAGCCCACGTAGCCTAGGGCCAGGGGTGAGCCGGTTATTTCAAAAATTAGCCAGAATTGGGCGAAGCGGAGAATCTGGAACCCGCTCACCGATGCCACCATACCGAACCAAAAGGCCCGGAAGGACGGGTAGCGCATGGCCGGGGGAGGGGTGATGGAGATTTTTCGCAACGTTGCCCTCATCTAAGGGACAACACTATTTTGCCTGTTAACAACCCCAACCCGCCGTCCGAAGGCCCGCCCGAATCTAGGGGCTTGGATACCAGGATTCTAATGCGCTCTGTCATGTCGGCCTGGTCAAATCTCCGCAGTAGGATTATCCGGTCCCGGTTGGGGTCGCCACCGTGTCAGTACTCGTACACTTTCTGGCGCATTCTATAAGAAGACATCGGTGGAGAATCGGCCGTTTTCTCACGGCGATACAGCTTCGAATGGGATTAGGGGGAGTTGCCGCCAACCGCCGGTCATGGACGGGGTTGGACAAGTTAGACTTGAAGGAGTGGGGGCCAATGACTAGGGCCTCCCCGAAGGGAAGCCCTAGAAAAGTGACTGCGACTCGGCGCGCCGGTCAATCGTCGGCGGAGACGGGCTCGGCTATGCGGTTGTCCACCAATTCTGCAGAGCAGGCCGCGTCGGTGATCAATCCCCACCGGGTCATCCAATTGTAGGTGTCTTCCACAATTTCATCGGTGTAGGGGATAGGCTTAACGTACCTTATGCGGCCCAGTTGGAAGTCCTCTGGGGTCAGGCCGCCATAATGCCGCAACGTTTCGGCATGGCGTGGGTCATCAATCATATAGTGCAGGTACTTGCGCTTGTCGGCATCGAGCAGATCGACGGCCTTTTCCACCGCCCGGTTTATGGCGGCGAAGGTTTCTTCGTCCATGTCATCGCTGGCGTTTTCGGCGCCCAGGTAGTGTCCTTCGCACAGAATCTTGCAGCCCAGCTTCTCCGCCAGACTAATCCAAGGTTCCATGACCAAGGCCGCGTCCACCTCTCCGGTCCACATGGCTTCGAAGCGGTCTCTGGGCGACCCACAATGGACCAGCTTGATCTTCTCCGTTGGCAGGTAACCTTCCAACAACCGCAGGGCGACGTAGTGGGAGCCGGCATGGAATTGGACAGCGATGGGGCGGTTGCCCAGGGTCCCGGGGTAATTGTGGGGTGAGTCGGGGCGCACGACCACCGCTTGGCTAACAACGGCGGAACGCAGCGCGATTACCTTGGCTCCCTGTTTGCTTTCATAGGCCCGACGGACCTGACCCTCTTCTCAAGCCCGGTAGATGGATACCCGCGCTTCCTCGAAGGCCGTATGCTGCAGGATGGGGTTAACGTCGGCCGGGTTTTCAGTTCGGGTCGCCTTTCCGGCGGGAACGGTGTTGACGAACTCCATGTCGATACCCTCGGCTTCAAAGAGGCCGTTGTCTTTGGCAATCAGCCAGGGAAGGCTGAATACGGCGCCGCTAATCTCACTAACCACTTTTTTCATAACGCCTCCTGCGCGCAGTAAACGGGTACCTAGGAAATGGAATCCGCAGCCATTCTAGCACGGCCATTGGAGGGGGTTCCACCGGGCCCTGAGTCCTACTCTGCGAGCGCAATCCCATATTAAGAAGAGAGGACCTTGAGCAGATAGGATTGCGCCAGCCCGCTTTTTACGTTTGGCGTTGATGTTGACTCTCGCGGCGCGTTCCTGATTGAAGAGATTAAGGGCCCAGCGTCTGGCCACTGCGTAAGAGAATTCGGGCCAAACAGAATCGAGCCGCCACGCAACGCAACTTTCATCTTGGAGGCTTGGAGAAAGAAACCAAGGAAAGAAGAAACCCACACCGGATTAGTAGGATCGTCGCGCCCTGGGTTCCGGTGATTGAATTGAATAGGTCTGGAAGGGCAGCGATCCCTATGATGCGGGATCGTCGGAGAATTGGCCACTACCGGAGAAGATTGAGGCCAGGCAGGCTCCTTCTGCCGCCCTCAATCCCCCACCCCAAGACCCCTTACTTGCGTTGCCGTTGACCAACAAGCAACTCGCACAACGCGGTGCCGCCGCAACACGCGGCGGGGCCGACATGGCAGAGATCGGCCGAAGAAGCGGCAAAGCGGATTTCTTCGACTAGTTGCGGAAAGCACAGGCGCTGGCCGAAGAGGCAAGGCGCCGAGCTCATCGCTCTGGCAGGCGCGGTTCTCCATAGGAGGTAGCCGCCAAGCCCCCGCCTCTGCCGGGGTGTCCAAATTTCTAAAGCTGCACAAGCATTGTGTGACCGATGTCCGAAAGGAAAAGGAGTAATCAATCTGGAGCAACCAAGCTGCCGCTGCCCCGAGTCGCCTCCGTCGAGCCAGTCGGCCTGCACCCTCTGAGCGCGGCGTGGGGAGACATGACATCCCGCGAACATGAGAAGAAGGAGTGAAGAACAATATCCTCACCTCCCCCGAGCCGATGGAGGGTGCCAGCAAGTCCCAACGCGGCGGCGTGCTAGTGGCCTCCGGGCGGCGTATCGCTGTCACCTATGGGTTGCTGCATGCCCAGGGGAAGACGATACTACGATAGATACGGGAGCCATAGATACGGGAGCCATAGATACGGGAGCCATAGATACGGGAGCCATAGATACGGGAGCCATAGATACGGGAGCCATAGATACGGGAGCCATAGATACGGGAGCCATAGATACGGGAGCCATGGTCTGGAAAGGGATGGTCGTCGGCTCTCACCGCCGGGACGGCGATATCGAGATCAACGTCTGCCAGGAAAAGACACTGACCAACATGCGCTCCTCAGCGGCCGACGCGGCCAGACGCTTGAACGCCACCGCAAGATTTAGTCTAGAGGAAGCCATGGAATTCATCTCTGACGATGAACCGGTGGAGGTCACTCCACCAAACTTACGGTAGCGCGAGATGGAACTCTCGGCGCTGGACCGAAAGCGCCAACACCGCGACGGGGCACGAGCCCGAGACCAAGGATGCTTCACGGCAGAAGTCGCATCTCCAATCCCCACTCGAAAGACTCCCCGGTGGCCCCTTGACAATCCTTTCACTTGAGTCATAGTCGCAGGTTGTCGGCGTGAGCTATTCCTAAAACCCAAGTCGTGCTCTCGATAGCATTCGATGAGGCGCAGGTTGGACTTCCCAAAGGACATTAGCAGAGGTGAGTGTGGATGCGAGAGCCAACGGCTCCAGCACAGAATACCCGTTGTCATCGTTGCGGAGGACTGTTGGGCTTTGGGAGCACCATGCTGACTGCTATAGAGCCAGCATCACCAGAATTATTGTCGAGTAGCCCGCACAGGGTCCTCGAATTTGGCTGGCGCCAATTCGACAATTGGACCGATAATTCTCAGATGTTCTGTAGAAGGTGCGGGGAACACTCTTTTGGAGTGAAGGAAGGTCCCGCCCCCCATCGGCGCGGTTCGCCCTACCAAGACGCCGAAGGCCGCATCAATCTGGCGAGCTTGCTGGCAGATGTGAACTTCTCGGTCTACGGGCTCGCGGCGCGCCCTTGGGACTGAGGCTGAACGACCTGGGATGGTCGGGTGAAAGAGAGCGAGGCAAACCTGAAAGCGTTCGATTCCGCTACGTTGGTGAGGGACCTGCTCGGACCACAATGGCGCTCGAACTCCGTCAGAGCGCCGGGGGCGTTGGAGAACCTACCCTGGAGCACGCCTACTCCGAGTTGGAGACTATCCTCGCTATCGTGAGAGGTCACGGCCCTGAGGAACTGACGCGTGAGTATGCGCTGAAGGGCAACATCCACCGCGATTGGAACCTGGGCCAGATCAGCCGTGCGGACCGGCGTCGGATTAATGTCGGAATAGATGGGTCCCGGGCGGAAGTAGAATTTGCCTACTGGTGGAATCCAGCTCCGGTGGCGCTGGCCAATGTCATATTCGATGGTCAACGGATGCTTGCGGCGTCAGTTGGTTTAACGCACGTACAAATGCTTGTCCTGCTTAAGAGTATGGTTATTCTCCAGGGGCACCAGGAGACTGTAGCCGGACATCAGCGAGAGTACGAAGAAGCCCGCGGAACTCGGCTGAGCTAGTGGACATCCCAATTTCCCATCCTGTCACATTCCTGCGAAGCATCGGCGTCACGCACGCCTGAGAGCAATAGGCCCGCGCTCCTTACCCCCACATCGGCCCGACACGGTCTCCGACGCCAGACCTTGGGTGGGTCAACTGGCTCGTAGGCCGTCCACACAGCAGCCTATCTCCGGCAATTTGCATCCAGTGTGACAGTTTCGCTCCGAATATTCAGGCCAGTGTTACATCTTTGAATCTTGAAGTGTAACGTCTCTTCGCCATCATGGCGGCAGGGCCGCTGGACGGTGGGGCCGTCGAAGGAAGACACCGGCCGCAGGCCCAGTTCTCGATCCGAGAAATTACAGCTTGGAAGAGGGTTAGCCATGAATGTTCGACTTCTCCGGTCCCTGGTCTTGGCTATTGCAGCCGTCTTGACGGCGGTTGCTTGCAACAATCCGGCCCCCGAGGGCCCCGAAAGCGCACCTCCGACTCCAGACCCGTCGACGTATTCCCGGCAGATCGACAGTTATGTCGCTGTGGCGCCAAGGGTCTTGCGCTCGGGGCAAACGCACAACATAACCGCGTCGTTATTCCAAGGCAAGGAACCTGCCCAGGGTTCTGTGTCTCTCACGCTCTCCAAGCCAGAGACTGGCCGAGTGATCGCCGAGGCTACCGGATTCGTTCAAGGCAGCGGGCCGGTGCCGCTATCGGTGCCGGAGTTGTCAGAAGGCGGATACACACTGACTGTAGCCGGCGAAGGCGCCGATGGCGGGGCTTTCTTTGAATCTGCCGAGGTGCGGGTGAGGGCGGCGTCGACCATCCTTTTCCTGGAGACTGACAAACCCATCTATAAGCCTGGCCAGCATGTGAATATTCGGGCTCTGCGGCTGGACCAAGACCTGAAGCCACTGCCCGGTCCGCTGACCGTGGAGGTCCAGGACGCTAAGGGTATCAAGGTGTACAAACGCACGGTTGACGTTGACCGGTTCGGCATGGCCAACGCCACCCTGCCCCTATCCACCGAGCCCAACCTTGGGGTCTGGAAACTTTCCGCGGATTCAGGCGACAGGACCACTCAACTAGATGTCCGCGTGGAAGAGTATGTGCTGCCCAAGTACGAGATCACCCTCGACTTGCCCAGGGATTGGGTCCTTGCCAACGAGGCCGTCCCCGGAACAGTGTCCGCCGAATATAGCTTCGGTAAGCCGGTGCGCGGAGAGGTGGATATCGTAGCCTCTCGCTACGTGGGTGTCTGGGAGGAGTATGCAAGCTTTACCAAAGAGATTGACGGCGAAACGTCCTTCGAATTGCCCGCGCCAGGCTACGTGGCCGGGACACCCGCCGCCGCAGGTCAGGGCAACTTGCTTTTGGACGTCGCGGTACGAGAACCATCCACCGGCTACGTCGAGCAGACCAGTCACCTGATGACCGTGGCAGACTCTCCGGTCAATCTGCAACTGATCCCCGAGAGCATCTACTTCAAGCCCGGCCTGCCCTTCTCCCTGCTGCTGGTGGCCGAAACGCCCGGCCACGATCCGGTCGACACCAAAGTGTCCATATTGATCAGCTATTTCGACGAAGAGTTTGAACTCCTTGGAAAGAAGGAGTCGGATTTAGAGACCCTTGACGGCAAGGCGCTGATTGAATCGGAGTCGCCCGAAGGTGCGGTGGCGCTGACCGTCTTCGCCCGGACCGGCGACAGCGAGGAGCGGTTGGCTCTGGAGGCCAAGTACTCGCCGTCGGCCAACTTCATCCATGTGGAGCAGCAGGGAAACCTTCTGCTGAAGGTAGGAGACCAAGCCTCCTTCAGAGCACACTCGACAGCCGAAGCCCGGAATTTCTACTACGAGGTGATGGCCCGGGGCAGGGTTGTTTTCTCGGATGTGGCCCACACGCCGGACCTCTCTTTTGTCGCCACGCCCGAAATGGCGCCGTCTGCCCGTTTGGTGGTGTACCAGGTGCTGCCCAACAATGAGGTGGCAGCCGACTACCTACCCTTCGACGTGTCAGCCAGCTACCCGATGCAGGTTGACGTCCAATTCAGCTCCGGTCAAGGGAAGCCCGCGGAAGCGGTGGACATCCGCGTGAATACGGAAGGACAAGCCAAAGTCGGCCTGGTGTCGGTGGACCGGTCGGTGTTCATCCTGGCCCAGAACCGCCTCAACCTGCAGCAGGTGTTTGCCGACTTGGAACGCCTCTATGCGACGCCACAGGTTGAAGTCCACCTGGAGCGCTTACCCAATACCGTTTCCACGCAGGGTGCCGCCGATACGTTCAGAGAAGCCGGGCTAATGGTGTTAAGCGACAAACCTGTTCCGGAAGGAGCGGAATTTGCCCGCCCTAGAGCACGGCGCGGCTTCTCGTATGATTGGACCCTGGTCCTAGTCTTAGTCTTCATGGCGGTGGTGTTCATCGCCTTCGTTGTCGCGGTGCTAATAGCCGTGATCGCCGGTATTGTAGGACTAGTCCGTCGCCTTACAATCGGCCTATTCATGACCATGATGGTAGTTAGCGGTGTCTGGGTCGGCTGCGGCGGAGGCTGGGAAGAGGGTGGCCAGGCGGTAGTCTCCGAGACCCGGAGATCCGAGGCATCAAACGTCGCCCAGGCTTCCGAGTTGGCCGAAGTGCGGCGCGTGCGCCAGTTCTTCCCCGAAACCTGGCTGTGGGCGGATGTGATGACCGACGAAACGGGCAACGCCACCCTCCCCGCCACGACTCCGGACAGCATCACCACCTGGAACCTGCGCGCTGTTGGAATGTCGCCCGAACACGGATTGGGAGTCGGCGACGCCGAGCTTGTCGTCTTCCAGCCCTTTTTCCTGCAGGTGGACCTGCCCTATGCCGCGGTCCGAGGAGAGGAGTTTCCCGTGAGGGTTGCGCTGTACAACTACCTGGATACGGAGCAGGAATTTTTGGTCGAGTTGGAAGTAACACGAGGCTTCACTCTGCTGGGTGACAACGTCAAGACGGTTGTAGTGGAGCCAAACGAGGTGGGCGGGGTCAGTTTCGACATACACTTGACCGGTCTGGGCAGGCTACCAATTAAGGTATCGGCCCGCAGTGGTGAAGCTGCGGATGCAGTCATCGAAACGCTGCTGGCCGAGCCCGAGGGTGTAGAGGGAGAAACCGTTGATAACGCTATACTGTCGGACGGCGACCGGTTGGAATTCAACATTGGCGCACCGCCGGGAGCGATACCTGGTTCCGATCGCACTTACGTGTCGCTCACGGGGAGCTACCTGGCGCAGACACTGAACGGCCTGGAAAGCCTGTTGCGAATGCCCTACGGCTGCGGCGAACAGAGCATGATTCTCTTCGCGCCCAACATTTACGTGGCCCGTTACCTGGAGGCGACAGGCCAGCTTAAGCCGGAAGTGATGGCCAAAGCTGAACACCTGATGACCACCGGTTACCAACGGGAATTGACATACCGCCGCGACGACGGCAGCTTTTCCGCCTTCGGCCAAAGCGATAGTGAAGGCAGCCTGTGGCTCACTGCTTTCGTGCTCAAGTCTTTCGCCCAGGCCGACGGCTTGATATATGTGGACGAGACCGTGCTGCGCGACGCCCAGGACTGGATTCGCCACCACCAGCATGGCGACGGCTCTTTCGAGCGTGTCGGCTTTGTGCATCATCAGGAGCTGTTGGGCGGACTCGCAGGCAAGACCGCGCTCACCGCCTACGTCGCCATCGCCCTATTGGAAGCCGGCGATTTCGATGGAGCGGACCGTGCGCTGACTTTCCTGGACGGCCAGCTTGATGAGATTACCGACCCCTATACCACAGCCATCGTTGCTTACGCATTGGCGCTAGGCGGCCGTCCCAGCGCCAGCGTCCATGAGCGGCTATTGGAATTGGCGGTTTCCGGCGGCGACCTGCATTGGGGAGGCCCGGCTCCCGTGGAGGCCACGGGCACGGGACCCTGGCCCTGTTGGAACTTAGCGATAGCCTCAACGCTTCGCGAGCGGCCCGTTGGCTGGTGGGGCAACGCAACCCCTTCGGTGGTTATGGCTCCACCCAGGATACGGTGGTGGGTCTGCAGGCGCTCATCGAATTCGCCACTCAAGCAAAATTCGATGTGGGAATGACCGTGGAGTTGGTGGTGGGTGACTGGCGTTACGAGGTAACCATCGACGAAGCTAATGCTGACGTGGTGCAGATCGTGGAGTTACCCGCCGGCGCCGACTTGCGGATAGACGCCACTGGCGCCGGCCGGGCCGTCGCCCAGGTCGTGCACCGGTTCAATATGCCCGAGGTGCAGCGCGAGCCGGTTGATATGTTCCAGATCGAAGTCGATTACAGCGCCGACCACGTGGCCGTGGACGACATAATTGACATTACCGCCAGCCTCATGTTCAACCCTCCCGGGAATCAAGCGGCGGACGCGGGCATGATTGTGCTGGATGTGGCGGTCCCGACTGGTTTTGCCCCTGTTGACGAGACACTGCGGACGCTGGTGCGGGAGGTCCCGCAGGTCAAGCGCCGCGAGGTCGCTGGCCGCAAGGTGGTCCTGTACATCGAAGACCTTGGCCCCGGCGAGTCATTGACCTTGCCATTCAAGGCCCGAGCCCGATACCCCCGTACGCGCCCAGCCGGTAACCTCCCAGGTTTATTCCTACTACAACCCGGACTGGCGCGCCGAAACGCTTGGCAGCAGAGTAACCGTGACCGGCAATTAGGGACCGTCGGGACTGGACTTTCCGGGCTCGCTGATCGTCGGCTCTCACCGCCACGACGTTGACATCGAAATCAACGTCTGCAAGGAAAAGAAACTGACCAACTTGCGCTCCTCAACGGCCGACGCGGCCAGACGCCTGAACGCCATCGCGAGGTTTAGTCTCGAGGAAGCCCTCGAATTCGTCTCTGAAGACGAACTGGCGGGCCAAGCCTACCGGCTACCCAGAGCGCCCAGGGAGTTGCTGCCCGCCGGGCATTTGGCCTTGAGTCTGAAAGACGCGGTCAGCCTGCCAGATCTGGGGGAGATCACCAAGAGGTACCGGAGGGGGCGGCCCCCGAACTTATCATCCCCGGATGCTGCTGACCCTGTTGCTCTACGCCTACCGCCTCGTGTACGGTCGCTTCAGGCGGGCGCAAATCCGCGTGACGGTGCGCTGAGACGGGAGTCGTTTGAGACTGGTCCATAACAAAGGGTCCGGGGAGTGATTAGGGGAGAAGAAGGCGGTCGTTGACAACTCCGGTCGTTAAGAACCATTTTGCCAGTGAGATGCTCAAGAGGGCTTGCGTTAACCCACGGCGATTCCCCCTTCTTGTTGGGGAAGGCGTCGGGCCGTCGGTCTTCAGCGAATCCATACGGGTTAAGCGGCCGGTTGGGCCAAACGGTCCCCTGACATCGGCAACACCCAGAAGGCTACCGCCGCGAGAGCAAACAACCCCAAAATGTAATATGCCGTTGCGTCAAACCCCATCGCTTCGTAAAGGGCCCCGGCGATTAGCGGGGACACAGCACTCATAAAGAAGCTTGCGCACGCCACAACGCCCAAGCCGGTGGATGCGACCTCGCGCCCCACGACATCAAACACAGCGGCGGTCAATATAGGCTGATCGGGATAAAGGAACAACCCCAACAACGCCACGGTGATGGTCAGCAAAGTACCCGATCCGAAGGCGGTCAGCGCCAACGCTACCAAGCAAGACCACAACAAACCGGGCACGAGCACCTGTTTCCGGCCCAAACGGTCTGACAAATGGCCGGCCACCGGCTTGGCAATCAGCCCGATGGCGATCAACAGCCCAATGTGGAACCCTCGGGACACCATGGACAGTTCCAGATCGTTGGCCAAGTATAGGGGTAAGATTGTAACCAACGCCACCAAGGCCATACCTCGGAACCCCCGCACCAGCGTCAGCCCCCAAAGGTCCGGACTCTTCAGCAGTTGCCTGGTCACCTCTACCCTATCGGACAGCCCAACGTTACTCTGTTGTTCCCTCACTTGGCCGATGTTGCGGAAGGACAAATAGCCACTATCCCCAAGAAGAATGGGACCACCGCGTAAACGCTCAGCAACCCCTGCCAACTCAGGTATACCAACAACGCCCCGGTTGCCAAGGGCCCCACAACGTCGCCTACGCTGCCGCCCACCCCGTGGAAGGCCAAGGCCATGCCCCGGCGTTCCGAGAAATGATAGGAAAGGGACGCCGACGCGGGCAGATGCCAAATGGAGTGCGAGATGGCGACAACGGCCATACCCACCAACAGCGGCGGGTATACCGGAGAGACGCCCATCACCAGAGACCCCAATGCCGAAGCGGCCAAGCACCCAGCCAACAGCAGCCCCCAATATTTGCGTATCACGTCTACCACTATCCCGCCAGGCAATGACACCAACGCCGAGGCCACCCCTCGCGCGGTGAGGATTCCGCCGACCCCTACGCTGTTCAAATGAAACGTCGCTTGAATCTCAGGCAGTACCACGACGAAGCTCTGCAGGATCCAATGGAACATGGGATGGCCAGTGGCCAACCCCGGGATCATGATCCGCCCGCCTGGAACCAGTCGCGTTTGGTCAGTCGCCGTTGTAGGTCCGGAGCTTTGCGTCATATTTCAACTCATGCTAGTACCCTCGGCCTAACCATCCAATTCGCGTCTCCCTGGTCAAGAAGACAGGCTAAGGCTGAGGGTCCTAACCTTAGCGAGGCCAAATATTACCAAATCCGACAAAGAAACGTAATCAAATTGCGCGGACGCCGCACTAAAGGCCGAAGTGGCCCCGTTTTATTGGACAGGATAGCGACCGAATCAAGTGAGGGTCCCGATGCTCCGGAATCAAGTACGGCCCCCGGGTCTTCCAACCACCTCCTATTGGGCATCTCTGCATTTGGCGGCTCCGGACGAAGATGATACATCTCAGCCGGTGGGCGGTAGCCCAAGACCTTGAGGGTGCCTCTGGGTGTTATAGAAGCGAAAACAAGCGTCAAGTTCTGCCGTGGCTTCGCCCACGCTGGCGTAAGCCTTCAAATATACCTCCGAGCTTCCCTCGGCGGGACAGTCTTTTTGACAAGAGATGGGCCGGGGCTTAGCATGGGCCGCACCAGCCGGGGCGGCGAGGCGGGGAAGATTTTAGGGGAAGTTAGGGCATGGACGCTTTCGAGGTTTCCCACGTTGCCATCTGTGTACGGGACCTGGACACATCGCGTTTTATGTCAGCGATATTGACCGGTCATCGACATTCTACCGGGACACCCTGGGCATAAGCGTCATTATCGACCGGGTTCAGGACACGAAGACCGGGGGACTGTTCCACGTGTACCAGCACGCGCGGTAGACCCGCCGCACGGTGCATCTGGCCTTTGGAGACAACCCGCCGCACCTGGTATTGACCTCGCACTCCGGCGACAACGCCGACGGCGCTTCGATCAAGCTGGACCAGGTGGGCATCAGCCACTTTTCCTCCTCGGCGCCGGTTGTACCGGCGTTGTCCGGCGAGCTAGAGTCCAAGGGAGCGCCGGTGGCTGCGCCTCGGGAAGCCTGGACCAACGCCCAGAGGAGATTGGGGAGCTTCTACGTGTATGACCCGGACGAAATATTGGTCTAGTTTGACGCCGGACGCGGCGGTCAGCGGCGGTCAGCGGCGGTCAAAAGAAGCCTAGGAAGTGATAATGCCTGGGTCCTCCGCACTGGGGTCGGGTTTGCCCACCGTTAAATGAGAGTTGCTTTCACTAGGTTGGACCGGCTTGTCCCCTACCTCATTGTATTCGCCGCCAGCGCGTGCAGCCTCATACTGGAGATAGTAGCCGGTCGAATATTGGCGCCGGTCATCGGGGTGTCGCTCTACACCTGGACCAGCATCATCGGCGTGGTGCTGGCGGGGATCAGCGCCGGCAACTACCTTGGCGGGTTGACCGCCGACCGGTTTCCTTCCCGGGTCACCCTGGGGTTTATCCTGCTGGGTTCCGGGGTTTTCGCCATTGTTATCCTGCCGCTCATTGGGTTGGTGGGGGAGGCTTTCGCGCCGCTGCCTATCATCCTTAGAATCGTTCTGCTGACCGCCGTTTTGTTCCTGCCGGTCAGTTTGATATTGGGGATGGTAACGCCGGTAGTCATCAAGCTGCACCTAGTGGAACTGGCCCGGACTGGCAACGTGGTGGGCCGATTCTACGCCGTTTCTACCGCCGGGTCGATACTGGGAGTTTTTCTGACCGGATTTGTGCTCATTCAATGGATCGGCACCCGGCCCATCGTACTGGCGGTGGCCATATTCCTCTTTGGGATGGCCTTGTTGTTCGGCGACTTGTGGCGGGTGCGGTTCAAGCTGCCGGCCATCCTGGGTTTGGGGATGGGCGCCCTGTTCACCGGTCTGAGTCTAGCCCTGGGATGGGTGGATTCGGACTGCCAGGAAGAGAGCAACTACTTCTGCATCAAGGTCAGGGAACGGGAGATACAGGGGCGTCTGGTCACGACCTTAACCTTGGACCAACTGCTGCATAGCTACGTTGCCTTGGATGACCCGACCTTTCTGGTCTACGGATACGAGAAAGTCACCGCTGACTTCACCGCGCTGCAACACCAGCGGAACGGGGAGTTGGCGGCCCTGTTCATTGGCGGTGGTGGTTATACCATGCCCCGCTTGATTGAAGAAGTTTACCCCGGGGCGGCGGTGCAGGTTATCGAAATCGACCCGGTGGTAACCGACGTGGCGCACCGGTACCTCGGTCTGCCCAGGGACACGTCGATAGTCACTTACAACCTGGACGCGCGGATGAAGATGCCGGACCTGCCGGAGGGGCGTTACGACATGGTGGTGGGGGACGCCTTCAACGACTTTTCCGTGCCGTACCACCTGACGACTTGGGAATTTAACCAACGGGTGCAGGAACTGCTGAAACCCGGCGGGTTATTCATCGTAAACATTGTGGACAACCTCAACACCGGGCGGTTTTTGCGGGCCTACGTGCATACCCTGTCGCAGACCTTCAAGCACGTGTATGTGGTGCGGGACGATGACTTTTGGGAAGATGACACCCGCTCCAACGTTACCTATGTGGTAGTGGGGACCGACACCACCATCACGCCGGCGGAGTTGGCCCGGGCCAACGAAGAGGCCGGGCGGGGAACCCCGGTCAGCCGGTTCATGCCCCAGGATGTGTTTGAGCGGTGGTACAACCGAGATAAACCCATCCTTTTGACTGACGGGTTTGTGCCGGTGGACCAGCTTATTGCCCCGCTGTACCTGCGCAGCCGCTAACAGGGGAGTCGTCAACGGCGGACTCAGAGACACGGGAGCGCATTGCCGCGCCCCCTGAGTTTACTGAGAGGTTTCGGTTACCGCGCCAGGCGCGGGCGGGTTGACGGGCGGTTTCATCTCCCCCGGGGCCCGGCATCCTCCCCTTCTCAGTACCGCCAATCATGTAGCCGCCCTCGTCGTGGCCTCACTCTTCGCGGGGCGTTTCGTAAGAGAGCTCGATGCCGTTGCCATCCGGGTCGCGGATGTAGATACCGATGGCGTGCCCGTGGACGGACAGCCTCCCGATCTTGATGTTCTTTTCCCTGGTCGATGGCTGCCTGCACGTATTCCTTCCATTCCAAGATGAAGTAGCCTTGCTCGTCCAGGTAACTCTTGCCGCAAAGAGCGCCGTGACCGGGCACGAAGATTTCCTCGTCCAACTGCCGCAAGGACTCCAAGACCACTAACCACGGATCCAGGTCGGCGTCGTGCAGTCAGGTTTGGACCTTATGGAAGATGTTGTCGCTCGTGAAGACCACCCCTTGTTCCTTAATAGAGACCGACGCTTGGTAAAGGGTGTGGCCTGGCATGCGCATCAGCTCGAAAGTGTAGTCGCCAACGTGCAAGGTCATCGAGTCCCGGAAGGTAATTACCGGAGTATTGGCCCGTTCCTCTTCCAGCAGGGCGGGTTCCGCAACGGTTGCGCCGAAACCAAAACAGGAGGCGAAGGCCAACAGGGCGGTCACGTTGCCCTCGCGGGAAAACTCCTGGGCTAGGGCGTCGCCCAAGGGAAAAAATCCGCTTTCCAGCCCCTGGATCAATTGGGTCAGACCGGCGACCACCGAGACTATCCCGATGACAACGTTGCCCAGGTTGGGGATGGGCTTTTGCAGGGCGCCTATCTGGAAGAAGGCGATAACGGCGGTGATGGGGGCGAGGTCCCGCAGCGCATCGCCGGCCCGATGGGAGTCCTAACCAAGGACCGGGTCAAGGCGTCATCCTAGCCCCTCGGGTTTAGCAGGTCTTCCACAGGCAATAAACGAGGCGGGAGAAATTGGGTCAAGGCAGCGACTGCATCAGGGCAATCTTTTCTTAATTATATTTGTAGAAATATGTAAAATAATATCAGCGGTAGGAGTAAGTAACTATCTCAAATTGCGGGTTCAGATTTCGGCTAATGTGTGAAGGTTGTCGCTAGGATGATTCCCAAAGGCGGGTGGAGGTGAATCGTGCTGGAGGGGAAACCATTACCTACTATTTGGGATGTTCCGGACGACCCTTGGGAGGGAATCGAACCGGTGATACTGGAGTTTGTCAACGCCGACTTAATTCTGACCCTTTTCGCCAATCTAGATTTAACCCACTCTCTGTTGATGGTTGTTTCGCCAAGTTGGAATTGACCCACCTCCTGCTAATTACTTGTGGTAGATGACGGTAATTCAGCGCTCAGTGATTCCGTCGGGGGTCGGTACTGTGGGGGCTGTCTCTGGCCTTGAGGGGAGATGCTGCTCGGAGGGGAAGAGCCCGGCCCGCCGCTTCTCCCTGAGCCTGTAGCTTTCTCCCCGGATGTTGAGCGCGTGGCTGTGGTGCGGCAACCGGTTCAGGATGGCCGAGGCAATCACGGTGGCCCCCAGCAACTCACCCCACTCGCCGAAGCCCTTGTTGAAGGTGAGGATGATGGCGCCCCGCTCGTAGCGGGCCGATACCAGGGTGAAGAAGGCGGTGGCGGACTCCCGGTCATAGGGCCAGATGCGGAATTCATCGACGATGAGGACCTTGGGAGCCAGGTAGACTCTCGTCCTCCGGTCCACGTTGTGCTCGGCCCGGACCTTGCGCAGGTCCTCCATCAGGTCATAGGCGCTGACGAAGTAGGCCCCTGGCCATGCTCGATGACCTTGAGGGCCAGGGCCAGGGCCAGATGGGTCTTACCCACTCCGGGTCCGCCGGTCCGGCGCAGGCCCGCTCCCTCCTTCAAACAGAAGTCTGCATTGACAGTATAGATGTTCGGGGCCGCTACCGGGTGGCCAAGTTTCCCTCTACCGGCCAGTACCCTGCAACATTCGACACAGCCAACCGCATCAATCTCCGCTTCAAAGACCGGCTGGTCTTCCCTCGGGTGATAGCCGTAGGCATGTTATATCTTCGAGGTTATTCGAACGGGAGGGGCTGGTCCGGATAGCCCGGGTTGTGATTGAGTCCGGAATTTAGCCCGTTACCTGATCCTCCAATACCCGGAGAAGGAAAAGGAGAAGTAAACGTCACTCCCTCAATCGATATTCGCATATTAAACCCGGCCTTCATCCCAGCGTCGGAGAATAAGTCCTGGGCTCGTCGTTGACTCGCATCGGGGATACGTTGATACCCGAGGGCAGGTTAGCAGCCGGACAAATCCGGTCGATACGACCAAGGCTACCATAACCGTTTCGGCACCCCTAAACCAGGTACTCTCGCCATAGCTGTGTGCATACATCAGCAATGCAGTCCGAGGATTGTCACGCAGCTCCGGGCAAGAGAAATACGTTAGGCTCGAGTTGTTCATCATTAAGGGGCTAATTGCCCATCCCGCAGGGTTAATTCCCTCGACTTGGCTTCCGCGTCCGGGATGGAGGTGCGGTCCCATTCACTTGGTGTCAGGCGTCCACTATTCCTGCCGGATTACTGCGGATCATTCTTGCCGGTCCACCCCAGTTGTCGCCGCAAGCAAAACTAATGGTCGTTGATCAGGCACTGTGAAGTCCAAATGGCATCCCCGGGAAAGGGTCACCTTCGACGAGCAAGTGAGGGCGGGGAAGCCAAGCAACCGCTCAGGAATTTTCCGGGGCAGATGCGCCAAGATGTCGGCGACACCGGGCCGCTCAGCTTCCCGATTTCATAACCCGCTCCAGTGTCTCCCGAACCAGAACGCAACTTGCTATCCGCCGCTCCCGTACAGCCGGTCCATTGCCGCCAGGGCCTTCTCGCTGTCCGGACGGCTCAGGTAATGCTTCCGGAGCGCCTCCAGGGTACTGTCGCCCATGATCTGCGGGACGAACATCACGTCGAGGCCGCCACTGCTCCACTCCGCGTCGATAAGCGGCCGGCCCTCGTACTGGTCTCCACCACAGCCGGAGGGCCAGGCCCTTCGGTCCAAGAGAACCGGAGGCTGATTATTTCTCCGCGGTCCGGCCCGACCCTCTTGGCTATGTTAGTAGGGAGCCGGACTATCGCCCTTCCAGCACGATCATATTCCACAGCTCCAACTCGGGAACATGCAGTTCCACGACGCCATTCTTTTCGGTCCAGGCGAGTCCCTCCGTGGGCACGTCGTCCGCCGTGACAATCCTAACCTTGGACGTGGTGAACCCTTCCGGTAGCGCCAGGGCGATCTTGAGGTCCCTCATCACGTTGTTCCAGTCACGGTTTGCATCGTAGCCATAGTCGTAGTTGATCAAGTGGACAATTAGCCTGTTCTCCTCTCGCTGGATGACTGGGGTCACCAACAGCAACTCAGACCCATTGGTCCATACGCCAGCCTCAGCCGGGATTGAAGCGAAGAGGATAGAGCGCATCTCGCCCAATAAGTTCGTATCGATTCGCCTCCCCTCAAGGGCCTTCTGTAAACCGGATCCAAGGCCGGACTCTACAACGGCCACGTCAGACCTGGTCATAAGAGCCGAGCGTGGGGAGTCGTCCCTCAGGCTGTTCATCTCGTCTCTCCTGGCAAAGTCCGCCGTCGTCAGCAAAGCGCCGCCGTTATTGACGAACTTGGTGAGGGCCTCTAGATCCTTATCGGACACATGCTCGGCGCCAGGCGCGACGACCGCGTCGTATCGGTCCAAGCGCCCCGCCAATCCCTCATGCTCGAAGACCTGGTCCATGCTGAGCAGTACGACGTCGTAGGGAATGTGCAGCATTTCCAGGGCGCGGGCCCACCCTCCTAGTTCCGCCTTGAAATCTTCCGGCAGAAGACCGAATGTGGGGAAGTGATTCCACACCACGGTTGGAATACCGTATATCAAGGCGACCCTGGCAGTGCTTTCGGTGTCCGCAAGTAGGTCTATATGCTCGTCTATATGCCGGTAGAATCGCGCCAACTCGCCGCGTTCAGGGCCATTGACTAGCCGGTCAGGCGGCCATCCATCGGCTGGCCACCCCGTTCCAAAGGGGACAAGGCGGATGCAGCCGGATGCGAAAGCCTCTGCGGACTTCGTCTTGAGCAGGGCTGACACGTCATCCGGTGGGACTTCAGGTCCATAGGGATTGGCGAACCATAGAGTCCACTCATTGATCCACACGGGCTTCTCGCCGTCCACGGTTGCAAGTCCTGACTTGCACGTTGCGGGGTCGGTCTGGTACGGGGGCAAATGCTCTGTATTACGCTCTATTTGCATGCTGCTGAAATAAGGCGCTAGGAGTATGCCGATGACTCCACTGTGACGCGACTCCGGAGTCCACGTTTCGAAACCGTTCATGGTCAGGAAAACATCCCTTCCGGACTCTTGGGCATACCCGCGTATGTCTCTGCTTAACCGCTGAACGAAGTCCTTCACCGATAGGTATGAATACAGGATGTATTCCTTGATAACCGGATCATCCATAAGCCCATCCGTTGTATCCAGGAGTACCCGTTCAGGCGGCCAAGCAATGGGAAAGGTCTCACGGACCCTGAGTTCGTTGCCCCCTACGGCTTTGACGCCGTAATTGCGAGATGCGTAATCCCTCAGGCAAAAGTCCTCTATGTCTTCGATGCCCAGAGAAGCCAGCGTTGGGGCCGTCATACGCTCCTTGAGATGGTCCTGAAGCCCCTGGCCTTCCCACGTATCAGAACAGCCCCAACCGCCAAGCCAACCAGGAGCCAGGCCGTCAGGGTTGTCAATGAACAGGGTGTCCGCGCCAGCATCTATGTTTTTCTTAGCCCATTCGAGCAAGAAGGCGCTACAGTAGGGGTTCTGGGGCTGCACTACTGTATAGATGTCACGGCGGCCGAACTCCGCGCCAAGCACTCGCGCCACCAGCTTCCCTGAGAATGACCGCGATACAGCCGAGGTGTACGGGTCCGGCGCCGGGCTTCCGTCCGGGTACTGCCACCGTCGGTCCTCCGGCAGGCCCCGATAGATATCCAGAAAGCCGACGGGTTCGTGGTTGGGAGCGTCGACACTGTCTGCGAATGAGAATGCGAAAGCAGTTCCACCCGGAAGACCTACCTCGTGCACAGCCCGTATCTCGCGTTCGATGCGTTTCCACGGCGGATACCGGTCCCAGCGCCTGGAGTCCATCCAAGCCTGAACAGTGTCATGGAGGGCTTCCAACCGGAACTCTTCTTTGAGTGCGGGGAGAAGCGGGATGAAGAACTCGATCTTAAGCGCTTGACCGACGACTACCGCCTCGGAAATATTTGGCAACCGTGTGGGCGTGGGCGTTGGCTCGGGCGTTGCTGTTGGAGTTTCGGTCGGCTTAGCCACCTGGGTCAGCGTGGGCGTTGGAGTCGATGAAGCCATTGGCGTCGGGATGGGCGTCGCCGTGGGAGCCCGTGTCGAGGTCTGAGTCGGCGTGGGAGTCGCGGTGTGGGTCGGTGAGGGCACCTGAGCCGTGGGCCGTGGAGTGGACAGGGGTAAGGCCAGCGGAGCAAGGGTCGGAGTTGGCTTGACTGCCAACGTTGCCATGACTTTGGCGGCAACGGCCGCTTCCAGGTCTGGAGTAGGAGAAGCCGGGGATGAATTAGTCGATATGGGGTCCGGCACTGAAGGCTGAGACTGACATCCGGCCAAAACGCCGATAACAAGGACCGTCAACGCAAGGAATGCGGACCACTTAGGCGCTCGGGTTGACCAATCTAGTCTGTGCATTCGTTTAAGAACCAAATAAAAAAGCCCCGGCGCGACCGGGGCAATCTTTACTTTAGTTGGTAGCGGGGGTTGGACTCGAACCAACGACCTTCGGGTTATGAGCCCGACGAGCTGCCACTGCTCCACCCCGCGACGGCATGGCAACGCCCTTGGCCGCCCGCCTTAGAATGGGAGGGGAAGCCTTCAGGGAAGAGAAATAGGTGCTGGAAAGCTGCTAGAAGTTTGAAACTCATTGCGTGGGTCAAGACACTCGACCGGTTAGTACCGGTATGCTGAAGATGTTACCATCCTTACACATCCGGCCTATCAAGCAGATAGTCTCTCTGCGGTCTTACCCCCGAACTTAATCGGGGAGGGAGGCCTCATCTTGGGGGATGCTTCGCGCTTAGATGCCTTCAGCGCTTATCACTGCCAGACGTGGCTACCCAGCGCTGCTCCTGGCGGAACAACTGGAACACCATAGGTCTGTCCCTCCCGGTCCTCTCGTACTAGGGAGAGGTTCCCTCAAGCCTCCTGCGCCCACGGCGGATAGAGACCGAACTGTCTCACGACGTTCTGAACCCAACTCACGTACCCTTTTAACCGGCGAACAGCCGGACCCTTGGGACCGCCTTCAGCCCCAGGATAGGACGAGCCGACATCGAGGTGCCAAACCTCGCCGTCGATGTGAACTCTTGGGCGAGATAAGCCTGTTATCCCCGGGGTAGCTTTTATCCGATAAGCCACGGCCCTTCCACACGGTGCCGTAGGATCACTTTGCCCGACTTTCGTCCCTGCTCGACTTGTAGGTCTTGCAGTCAAGCCCCCTTATGCCAATGCGTTCTGTGGACGATTTCCATCCGTCCTGAGGGGACCTTTGGGCGCCTCCGTTACCTTTTAGGAGGCAACCGCCCCAGTTAAACTGCCCACCAGGCACTGTCCCCCAGTTTTGCTGAGGTTAGAACCAAAAACAACCAAGGGTGGTATTTCAACGACGGCTCCACTCCGACTGGCGTCGAAGCTTCAAAGCCTCCCACCTATCCTACACATGACAATTCCCAGCCCAATACCAGGCTACAGTAAAGCTCCACGGGGTCTTTTTGTCCTGCCGCGGGTCGCCCGCGTCTTCACGGGCACCGCAATTTCACCGAGCCCTCCGTCGAGACAATGGCCAAGTCGTTCAACCATTCATGCGGGTCGGAACTTACCCGACAAGGGACTTCGCTACCTTAGGCATTTTGTTACTCTCAGGTTCCCTGTTAACCAGGGCACTAGAGGGACCGGTCATTTCTGCCGGCCTCTGCATGTCGCCATACAGATCGGACCATATCTTCCCCTTCGTTCCGCCAAGGGGTCTGGCGTATGGTCTCTGAGGATCCCGAGGTCACTCGTGAGAGTTGGCATTCTCTTGTTCCATGGCTACCTCGGTCTTTCCTGCTGATAATCCGCACCGGGCACATTGTTACTTGTCGACCCAGATTAGACCAACAAGTAGCGCCGGATACTCGGACTTCCCAGCATATAGCCAGATTTTAAAACGGCCTTAAGCAGATGAGTTGAAAGGGCGGGGTCTCCCCCGGTCCCCGTTCTCACGTTGCTCGGTTGACCGTTAGAGTTACGGCCGCCGTTCACCGGGGCTTCAGTTCGCGGCTTGCACCACTCCCCTTAACCTTCCGGCACTGGGCAGGCGTCAGCCTGTATACGTAGGGTTTCCCCTTAGCACAGACCTGTGTTTTTGTTAAACAGTCGCCCGGCCTTCTTCTCTGCGCCCCCAAAAAGCTCCATCAGCTAGTGACTTCACCCCCCAGGGGGCCCTTTCTCCCGAAGTTACAGGGTTCTTTTGTCTAGTTCCTTAACGGAGGTTAGCTCGAACACCTTGGGACTTTTATCCCAGCCCACCAGTGGCGGTTTGCGGTACGGTCGCCTATATTTCTCCAAACGAAGCTTTTCTTGTCGGCATGGGGTCAACAGAATTTCGTATCCCGAAGGATCGATTTCCTCAACCCTCAGCTTTATGCGCCGGGGTGGATTTGCCTGCCCCAGCATAGCCTACGGAGGAGGACACACCATGTCCAATGGGCATGCTCTGCCTACCCTTCCGCACCCCTCCGAGTATCAACAAAACATAGGCGGTGCAGGAATATTAACCTGCTGTCCATCGCCTTCGGCGCTTGCCTACGGCTTAGGACCGACTAACCCTACGCCGATAAACGTTGCGTAGGAAACCTTGGGCTTACGGTGTCAGGGATTTTCACCCTAATTTACGCTACTCATTCCGGGATTCTCACTTCCCCGCGCTCCAGCGAGCCTCACAGCTCACCTTCATCGCCCGAGGAACGCTCCCCTACCACACCCAGGCAGTTACCAGAGGTTCCAACCCTTTTCCCGCCGGCATCCCCGCACGTTCCGTCACCGAAGTGACTTCCCGGTTGGTTCAACTATTGGGAGCTGGGTTTTTCCCTCTGTACCTGAATATCCACGGCTTCGGCGACAGGCTTGAGCCCCGTTACATTTTCAGCGCAAGACCCCTCGACCAGTGAGCTGTTACGCACTCTTTAAAGGGTGGCTGCTTCTAAGCCAACCTCCTGGTTGTCTGGGGAACCTCACTTCCTTTCCCACTTAGCCTGCGCTTAGGGGCCTTAGCCGGTGGTCTGGGCTGTTTCCCTTTCGACTGACGCACTTATCTGTGCCAGTCTCACTCCCGGGTATCGGATAAACGGCATTGGTGGTTTGATTGGGTTTGGTAGGCTCACGCCCCCTATCCCATTCAGTGCCCTACCTCCGTTCACCTGTGCCCGAGGCTGCACCTAAATGCATTTCGGGGAGAACTAGCTATTTCCGGGTTCGGTTGGCATTTCACCTCTACCCACAGCTCATCCCAAGCTTTTGTACCAGCCACGGGTTCGGTCCTCCAGTTCGTGTTAACGAACCTTCAACCTGGCCATGGGTAGCTCACCCGGTTTCGAGTCTACTGTGTGGAACTAGTCGCCCTATTCAGACTCGCTTTCGCTTCGGCTCCGGGACTCCAGTCCCTTAACCTCGCTCCACAGAGTAAGTCCCCGGATCATTCTTCAATAGGCACGCCGCCATCCCGATAAATCGAGACTACGACCTTCTGTAAGCTTACGGTTTCAGATCTATTTCACTCCCCGCTAGGGGTTCTTTTCACCTTTCCCTCACGGTACTGGTACGCTATCGGTGACCAAGGGTATTTAGCCTTGGAGGGTGGTCCCCCCAGCTTCCCACAAGGTTTCCCGTGCCCCGTGGTACTCAGGGTATTCGCCAGGAGTCCCGTCCCTTTCGCCTACGGGGCTTTCACCCTCTATGGCGGTCCTTCCCAGGCGCCTTCAGCTAGAGACGAGATTTGTAACTCCTTCGGGTCTAATGAGGTGACCCAAGGCGATCCCTACAACCCCGATACGACATAGGCCCTCATGCCACTAAGTCGTACTGGTTTGGGCTGATCCCCGTTCGTTCGCCACTACTCAGGGAATCTCGGTTGATTTCTTTTCCTCGGGGTACTTAGATGTTTCAGTTCCCCCGCTTACCCTCCCGGTTATCCGGGATTTACCGACTCAACACCGGTAAAGGTTTCCCCATTCGGGTATCCCCGACTATGCCTGCTAGACGGCTCATCGAGGCTTAACGCAGCCTTGCCGCGCCCTTCTTCGGCCCTTGGTCCCAAGGCATCCACCGTAAGCCCTTACCTACTTGACCCACGCTAGGAATTTCAAACTTCTTTGCGTGTATCTACTTTGCGTACGCCCGCGCTGCGTATAGCGCTCACGTACGTTTGCAGGACTTTCCAGCTTCTCCTATTCTCTTTTTAAGGTGCTGCAAAAAGAAACGGCGGCGGAGATACTCCCCGAACCGCCGTCCAGGTTTCCCTACCAGTTGCGTCTATGTCACTTCAGTCGTGCCATGTAGCAATCGTTGTTTCTCCTTGCGAACTCCGATTATAGGCAGGCTATTACAGGGAGTCAAGCCTTTTACGCGCAATTCCACAATTTGCCCCAATTCCGCCTACCTCCAACTGAATGCGTTGCCTGGGCAATCGCATTTGGATAGTCATGGCCCAGTCATTCCCACCGCCCTCACATCCCCGCTACCCCATCATCCCCGCTTTCTGAGACCTTTGAATAATCCCCTCTCCCTCCGGGAGAGGGTTAGGGTCAAGGCGTCCTCCGTATCTGGGCGCACTCTGGATCCTCGCTTTCGCGGGAATCCATCGCCCCAGCCTGCCATTTCCTGCTACTGCCATGGCAGTCCCCAAATTCTGAATTCCGGCGAAGGCCGAATTAACGGCGGGACCGCCCCTAATAAGATCGCCCCGAATGCGTAGTTCCCTGCTTTGACGAAACTATTAGTCCAAGATACGCTGTGGTATGACCATCAGCCAACCCCGGAGCGCCTCCCATGCTTACCTACAAGGCCATGCTCAAATACTTGGACAACGGGGTCCATGGGGAAGCTCTGGACTTCCCGGGAGCCATCATTTTCGGACACGACCTAGCGGAGGCCCGGCTCCTACTGGCCAGCGCACTGGTGGACCTGGCTGAGGTACACCTAGAGCGTGGCGAACCCTTGCCTCACCCCGACCCCACCCTGTCAGACCCCGAGGCTGACCTCGAAGAGCCCATATACCTTCTACTCCAAGAGGCGTCCAGGGTTGCGCAAGTTCCACAAGACGCCCTGAAGTGAGACGGCGCGAACTTCTCCAACATCTACAGGATCATGGGTGCGGGTTTGTCCGGGAAGTGAGTGATCACTCGATCTAGGAAAATCCACGCTTGAATCGCAGAACAGCAATAGGCCGCCACCGGAAAATCCCGGATTGTACAGCTATTCGCATCTGCCGCCAACTTGACATCCCTCGCCCATATTGAAGTTGGTCAATATCCACACAAATCCAGCTACCGCCCCTTGAATTCCGGCCGCCGCTTCTCCAGGAACGCCCTTACCGCCTCCCGGTGGTCTTCAGTCTTCCGCGCCTGCTCCTGGGCCACGTGCGCAAGAGCCAGACTCTCCTTCAACCCGCCCTCAAGGCTGTGGTGCACCAGGTACTTGATTAGCGACAGTGATTGGGTCGGCCCCTGGGCCAGCCTGGTGGCCAGCTCCAAAGAGGCTTCCATTAATTCGTCGTCGGGAACCACCTTGCTTACCAACCCCATTCGATGAGCCTCGGCTCCGTCTACACTGTCCCCGGTGTATTGGAGCATCAGGGTGTTGCTCAATCCGATAAGCCGGGGCAACTGCCAGCAGCTACCATCTCCAGGGATTAGGCCCATGCGGACGAACGCCTCGGAGAATCTGGCCTTTTCCGCCGCAATACGGATGTCGCAGGCCAGCGCCACCCCCATCCCCACGCCGTATGCATGTCCGTTGACTGCGGCGACCGAAGGCTTCTGGAGTTCATGCAGCCGCAGGGGCAGGAAAGCCGCTCCCTCTTCCGAGGTCCTATGCTTGGCGTACCTGGTCTCCATCTTGCCCCAGGGCAACGGCTCCGGCTCTCCCCGGTCCTGGGTCTCCTGGTCCCTCTCCTCGATGCGCCGGTTGAACCCCCGCACGTTGGCCCCGGAGCAAAACGAAGGCTCGGTGCCCGTAAGCAGCAGCACCCGTTGGTCCGGGTCGGCCTCAAACTGGTCTAGCGCCTCGTTCATCTCCCGGGACATATCACCTCCCAGGGAGTTGCGCGTTGCAGGGTCGTGCATGGTCATGATCAGGACGTTGTCGCGGGTCTCGGTCTTAATGAATTCGTAGCTCATTTCGTCCTCTACATCCATCCGCAGGCAATCTCAGGCCTCCACCCTCGTGCGCCAGGTTTCTCACTCACGGCCGGGGATGTCGGCGGCGTTGCCCGGAGAGTATAATCATCGCATTATATAGGGGAGCCCAGTGATGACCCAAGATCCGCGCATTGACCGCATGGAAGGCGTGCTGGAAAGAATCATCGCCGACCAAGCCGAGTATCGCCAGGACATGCGGCAGATGCGTGCCGAGTTCCAGAACGAGATCCAACAGATGCGGGCCGAGTTCCAGGGCGAGACCCAGCAGATGCGTAACGACTCCCGCCAGGAAGCACAGGAGATCCGAAGCGAGATTCGCTCTAGGTTCAACACTCTGCTAATTATCAATATCGCGCTATGGGTCACTACCATTGGGACCCTGGTCGGATTCTTCTTAAACGGCTCTTAACACTAGGTTCCACCGGAAGCGAAAATCCATCTGGCGCCCCGGCCTCGGTTGGCGCGGGCTCCGGGCATACACCACAAGGGAGGAGACAAACCATGCAGCAAGGTACCATCATCAACCTGCACATCGCTAGGGTCAAGGGTACGCCCTCAGACCCGGTGGACGAGGCAACGGCAATCTCCGCCAAGGGACTGGAGGGCGACCGCAGTTGCAACGAAAGCAACGTGCGCCAGGTACTCTTCATGGACAAGGAGACCCTGGACGAATTTGGCCTGGTCCCTGGTCAGATTAAGGAAAACATCACCACCACTGGGCTAGACCTGTCCAAGATCGAACCGGGCCAGGTCTTCTTCGTCGGCGACGTCACCCTGGAAGCCGTGGGCGAATGTGAGCCCTGCGGCAAGATGGACGCCATCCGCCAGGGCCTGCGCGAGGAGATAAACCACCGCCGCGGTCAATTAGCCGTCGTCTTAAACGGCGGCGCAATCAAGGTGGGAGACACCGTCCGCATCGAGCCGTAAGGGCTCTCAGAACGTAGACCGTCTCTCTCGTGTCCAGCCCAAGGCATTGACCCGAGAGTCCCGCCCACCTTGCACCTGAATGGGTGACTGATCCGGATTCCGGCTCAAGGCTGGAACCCAGGTCAGTCGGGCCGGTTCGGGAGACGGGGGAGGCGCGTTCCACCGCACCCAGTTTGGGTTATAGGTCCGACTCTTCGCCGACTAACACGAGGGCGCTGGTATGTCCAACGCCCTCGTTGTTTAGGTTCATTATCGGGAAGCCGGACGGCCCGTTACGAAACCAGCGTCCTTTGAATGGCCTCCGAAACGTCCCCCACCTGGGCGATGTCGGTCCAGGTCTCGACGGTCTCGGCGATCCTCTCCCTGGACAGGGCCAAAGCCGCATTGACCTCGAACTTCGCCTTGATGTTGTCGAAGCCCCAGGGGTTGTGCTGGCTGCCCAGGATGTTCTGCCTGGTGGTGGAGTGCTCGAAGACTCGGCCATCCTTCAAGGTGATCTTGACCGGGATCCCCTGGTCGAAGTCCACCGATAGCTCATCGGCCTTGGGCACCACCCGCTGGGTCACCTTCCCCATCGCTTCCTTGATGATGGGTTCCTGCACCTTCTCATCGGTATACGACTCTATGCCCATCTCGCCGTCCACCAACGCGGCGGCCACGGCGTACTGGGAGCTGAATTTGCCCTGCAATCCGGTATCAGGTTCGCCGTACATCATCACTATAGACAGGTAGGGCTGGGCCACCTCCGCGCTAACCACGTCATCGTAGGTGAAATTATGCTCCCGCATCAGGCTGAATAGGCTGTCCAGCATGGAATGGTTCCCGCCGCAGCATGGGTACTTTTTGATCATCAGCGCGTCCTGAACGCGGAAGGGTTTGCCCAGGTCGTCGGCCATCGCTTCCAGGTCGTAGATTCCGGGGCCAAGCACCGTGCGGGCGAATCCCAAGGGATGCTCAATGATGTGGTCTCCGGCGGTAAGACCCAGTCGGCCCAACTGAGCGGCGGTGATGCCGTCGCGGCACACCAACCCGGCGTGCAGAGGCTTGGTCATAGTGCCGAAGTTGTGGATCAAGCCTCCGGCCATCGAACCTGCCATTCCCAGCGCCATCGTGGTCTGTTGCTCGTCCAGGCCCAACAGCTTGGCACAGGCGGCGGTACAGGCCATGTGCCCGATGACCGCGGTTGCGTGGAAGCCCTTCTCCATCTGGTTGTACTTGGTGGCGTGTTGCAGGGCAAGGCCGACCTCGCAACCCACGACATAGGCCTCTAACAGGTCCCGCCCGGTGGCCCCGCTTTTCTCCCCCAGGGCCAAGAGGGCTGGGAAGATGGCTACGGTGGGGTGTCCGAACCCGCCGAAGTCGTCATAGTCCAGGGCGTGGCCCATCGTCCCGTTGGCCAGGGCCGCCTGTGAGGAAGTGCTACGCTGTCCAGAAGCCAGGACCGTCGCTTCGTCATTGCCTCCCTGGTCGGTAACGTACTGCTGAATGATATCGGCCACCGGCTGGGTGGACCCAGCTAGGATCACTCCCAACAGGTCGAAGCATGACTCATTTGCCACCCGGATTGCGTCGGGGGGAATCTCTTCGTATCCGGTATCGACTATCCATTTGGCGATCTTCTCAGTCGCTCCCATGAGTTTGCCTCCATCTTATTCTGATCGGGTAATCTCCAAGGCTAAGGCGTGAATATTATATACTCCACATCCATCCCGGCAAGGCGCGTCCACCGGCGTTAGGCCGTTGCTAGGCGCCCTACCTGGAAGCGTAGAGCCTGTTCAGATTGGCGTATTGGCCGGGGTCCAGGTCCCTTCCCTGCAGGCCAGGATAGTCCGGACCGTACCGGTGAGCGCGGAACAGGGAGTTGTTGAATTCCGGCTGGGCCCCCGGCGTCTGCACACGCCCCGGCGAGAAAAAGGGATAGATGTACTCCCACACTATCTCTTTGTTGTGGGTTACCTCGAAGATGCGCCCCGGACCGCCTTCGCAAATCATCGTGTTGCCGTTGGGAAGCCGGTCCGCGCTGCTGGTGGCCGGGCTGTAGAAGGATAGGGCCGGGTCCCCCCGGTAGTCCCACACAACCTCGTCGGTAGCGGGGTTTACCTCGATGATCCTGGAAAAGCTGGCCCGGGGCCTGTGCATCCCGTTATCGAAAATCATGATGTTGCCGTTCTCCAGGTAGGTGGGATGGTGGGGGTGGGCCAACTCCCCCTTCCCGAACTTCCAACGGAACTCGCCGCTTGCTCTGTCGACGATGCCCACTCGGTCGATGAGCCGATAGCTCACGATCAGGTCCCCTTCCGGGGTCACCTTCAGCGAGTTTCCATGGGTCCATTCGGCCCGGTCCTCTAATGAACAGAGGACGTCATCCTCCAAGTTTAGGTGTTCCCAAGCCCTCCAGTCGTAGACCACAGCGCCGTCGGGCGTGATCTCCTGCACGCGGTCGCCGAACATTTGATCCGGGTCTTCGTCGCCACGCATTCCGCCCCTTACCCGCTCCGTGAACTCCTTGGACAAAAGCTCAAACTGGAGGACCAGTGTGTTGCCGTTCGGCAGCCTTTCGTAATCGTGGTGCACCAAGGGGTTGCGGTACTCCCAGACCACGTTGCCGTCCCAGTCCAACTCCAAAATGGCCGCCGATGAGCCACCGATTTTCTCCGCGCCTCCCGCGTCTTCCGCCGGAGCTGTTCGAATCAGGAGGTTGCCGTAGGGCAGTAGCTGGGCGTAGCCAATGCCCTCGCTGCTGTGCCACCTGTGGCAGATTCTCCCTTCCATGTCGATCAGGTCAGCGTAGAGACTTCCCCTGGAGTTGTTGGTCAGGGTATAGCCCCGGTAGCAATGTTGGGGCGCGTAGTAGATGAGTCCCGTTGGGTGATGCCTAGACCAGCCCATATCGTCCTCCCATAGCGGATTGGAATCTCCATATTCAGGCCAGGTGGAAAAAGCGCGCGCCGGCCAAAACCCATCCCGGAGCCGGTTCAATGCGTCTCATCCCCGCGGTAATCAAACAAGCCATGGCCGCCCCAATCAAGGCTCCGGCCAGTATGTCACTGGGATAAAAGAGGCCGCTGTAAACTCGGGCCAGGCACCACACTGACGCCAGCCCGAATAAGACCACTCCCGCCCGACGGTTTACCAGCCAGATCGCGGCGGAGGCGGCGAATGCCACGGCCGCCGGATTCGCCGGAAACGAAGAGTCGGTCGGCTCGTAGAGCAGGTTGGCCAACTCCATCGAGACGAGGGGCCGCTCCCGGAAAAGGTATTGGTTCACTATCAAGACAACCAGGTTCGCAAACCCAAGTGCGATGGCAGCCGCCAACACCCCTCGCTGGTTTCGTCCCCTGGTCTCAATTTCCTCTCCGCGAAACCAAAGCCCCAACATCCAGAAGCACATCGTCAATGGGATGAAATAGTCACTGACCACTACCGACGCGCATCTATCCAAAAAGGCGGATGCGCCCACCCCCTGGTTCAACCAGGCAACCAACATCGCATCAACGGCTAGGACAGTTTCCACGGCTAGCCGTTACCGTCTCTGTGGCCGCCAACGGCGTAGGTCTCCCCGGGTTTTGGGCTGGCTTTGCGGTGCGGCCTCACCGCATACAGGAGATGCGACAGGCTCCAATAGAGAGCTCTGCCGTAGTTCGACTCTCGCAGCGAGTCAAGGCCGTGTGGCCTAGGCGTAATCCTTTTCCCCATCCCTTTTCCCATCCCCCAATTCCGCAACGAAGTGGCCGCCAGGGTGACCGCCAGACCCGCGCCTCCTCCGGCGAAGAAATACCCAAACTGCTCGTTGCCGGTAAGCCCGGCCCCTGTGTCCGGCGCGTTTCGAGGTTCGGACAAAAAGAACCAGGCGAACGCTCCAACCCACAACCCCAATCCGAGCAGGAACGTGAGACCGGGAGATTCCAACAGCATTAGCCCTCTCAGCCGGTTGTAAGCCGACGCCATCTGGTACAGCCCGCAGGACGCCACCAAGACCAACAGGAAGTAATCCAGGATAAATGAGCCGTCCAATTCGGCGCTACCTCGACGACACCGCTGGACCGCCCCCCGGTTCCAGTTGCGCCAAACGCCTGACGCTGAAGAAATGGGCCAGACCCACCAATAGGGGAATAGCCACCGAATAGGCCACAAAGGGATAGTCGTAACCGCCGGGCCACCAGGTCATTAGAGGCACTCCGATCAGGAACGTTCCAAGCGGGATGATCGACTTCCTGCTGACCGCCAATATTCCCAGGCACGCCAACCCAAGAGGAAGGGCTAGCAATGGATAGGTGCCTAGGAGCACTCCCACCGCGGTCGCCGCTCCCCGTCCTCCTGGTTGCCGCGGCAACAGGGGACGAATATGACCCCCAACCACGGCAAAGCCCGCGATCATAAGGGCGAAGTCGGAATCGAAGAGTTGCCCGGCAAGAAGTACCGCCGCCGCTCCCTTGGCGATATCCACGACGGCAACTAGCACCCCGGCCCTGGGACCGATACTGCGGTAGACGTTGGCGGCTCCGGCGTTTCGGTCGCCAAGTTTCTGGATGTCCAGACCCTTGAGCCGGCCGGCCGCATACGCCGTCGGGATGCTGCCCAATACGTAGCCGGTAAGGACTGCGATCGCCCAAGCCCCTGCGTCCCACAGCAACTTGTCGCGTCACCCCCAAGTCAGTGGTCAGTGACTGGTGGCTATTCGAGCCTCGCGGGATATCCCCCTGGACATCTCAATCCATCATTCTGGATTGAGATTCACCGGTCACTAGCCACTGACCACCGGCCGCTGATTAACTCGCCGCCACCATACGCGGTTGGGCGGCGGTGCACCAGTGGAGGTATTTGGGATTCCGGCCAACCACGATCTCGAAGTACATCCTCTGGAGTTGGGACGAGATCGGCCCGGCTTTGCCGTCCGCAATGGGCCGGTTGTCCAACTCCACGACTGGCGTCAAGTGGGCTGCGGTGCCTGTGAGGAAAACCTCATCCGCCAGGTATAGCTCGCTCCTGTCGATGGACCGTTCCATCACTTCTAGGCCGAGTTCCCGCTGGGCCAGTTGGATGATCGTGTCGCGGGTGATTCCCGGCAACACGTTGTCTTCTAGGGAAGGGGTTATTAGTTTCCCCTTGCTCACCACGAACAGGTTCTCGCCGGAACCTTCACACACGTGGCCATCGTGGTTGAGGATGATGGCTTCGTCGAACCCCGCCAAAGTGGCCTCGGTCTTGGAGAGGATGCTATTCACGTATATCCCGGAAATCTTGAGCCGGGCAGGGATCATCGGGTCATCCACCCTGCGCCAAGAAGAAGTACAACAACGCAGTATGTCCGAGCCAAGATAATTTCCAAATGGGACGGTAATCAGGGTGAAGTCGCTGGCCAACTCTTGCAACTTGAGGTTTGCCACCAGCTCGGCGCTCTTGTAGGCCAGGGGGCGAATGTAAATGTCCTGCCGGTGGGCGTTGCGCTCCACCAGCTCGACGGTGATCTCGCAGAGATCTTCCAGCGAATAGGGGATATCCAACATCAACAGCCGGCATCCCTGAAGCAAGCGTTCGTAGTGCTCCCGAAGCCGGTAGATGTAGACCACGCCCTTTTCTTCGTTCCAGTTGCCGCGTATCCCCTCGAATACGCCCGTGCCGTAGTGCAGCGCATGGGTCATGATATTGACCCGCGCGTCGCTCAGGGGAATATAGTCACCCCGAAAAAAGGCTAGCAAATCGCTGGTGTTGGCTGAGGACCCTTGCCCAGTGCTCACGTAAAACCCCTCCGGCGTGGACTGGCCACAAATTATAATCCGTCATCTTCCCGTAGTCCAATCGGCGCATAAGCGGTAACTGTTCAGACTTGGATGTGTCCTTCCTACTCCCAGCCCGTCTTTCCGGGCTTGACCCGGAATCCAGTAACCCTTGCAACCAGCAACTGTCCATATCATCGCATTTCTGGATTCCCGCCTTCGGAGACCTTTGAATAATCCCCTCTCACTCCGGGAGAGGGTGAGGGCGTCCCCCGTATCTGGGCACACTATGGATTATCGCTTTCGCGGGAATGACTGGTTGCGCCTGAGGGACATCGTTTGAGAATCATCATGGAGATCACCGATGTGGGATTCAGCCAATCCGCGTCATCATCTCTGAACAGCTACCATAAGCGGCCTCGGCCCGCCGCTACGTGACCCGAAGCGTCTCCCCGGTCCGCGTCGGGCTCCTGGGACGGAAAGTCAGAATAACCAGGCACGATGCCAGAAGAGTCATCGTTGCCGACATTAGCCAGAGGATATCGTAACTCCCGGTCAGATCGTATATCAGCGGCCCTATGAACTGCCCTAACCCCAGCCCTCCGGCTTCCAGGGGGCGCAACGCTCCTGAGATAGTCCCGTATACGGCGCGGCCGTAATAGTCCGCCAACAGCATTGACATTAGCGCCTCTTGCGAACTGGTGATAAGCCCCCAAAAGAGTCCGAAGAGGTAGGCTGACAGCAATGAATTCACCCAGAACAAGGACAATATCAACATAGACGCTGACATCAAGGTCCCAATCAGGCACCAACGAGGCGTAAGTTTGTTGGCGATGTACCCCCAAACGATTGTGGTCAGCGCGAGAAAAGTGCTAAGGCTCAACACGCCCGCCGCCTGAGCCATGGACAAGCCGGCTTCCTCGTGAAGATACGGCACCATGCTGAACCCCACGCCGGATCCGGCGGACGTTATCACGAACACGCTCGTGGCCACAAGCCAATACGCGCGAGTTCGGAAGACTTCCCTGGCCGTCCATTCCAACTCATGTTCCACGCCTGCCTGTCCCGCGCCGGATTCCCCGCCGGGCGCCGATGACTGAGTTAGCGGCGAAGCCCCATCTGGCAAGAGGCCCAGGTCCTCCGGACGCCGCCTGATAAACAGAAGCATGGGGATGGCCAGGACTAGGCTAAATAAGCCGAAATATCGGAAAGCGGTCCGCCAATCGGTAGCCAGGGCGATAAGGGATGTCAATTGAATGATGATTGCGCCACTGACAGGCCGAAACATTCCGATAAGGGCCAACGCAATGTACCGGCGCCTTTGAAAGAAGTTGACAGCCAGAGTCCGCGGCACGACCCCGATGAAGAGCGGCTGACTGACGGCCCGCCCCACGATGGAAGCTGCGTAAAAGACCGCCACCGACCGGAACATGCCCAGTGAAATCAGACAGACCCCGAGCACAATCGCTCCGGCTGACATAAGCCACCTGGCGTTATACCGGTCGGCCATCCTGCCGACGATAGGGCCCATCAGACCGGACGCCCACACACCAAGCGAAGCCGCCAACCCGATGGTGCTGCGGGTCCAGTTGGTGTCCTCGAAGATGAACCCTTGAATTCCGCCAAAGACGATTCCGGCGACCGTCGTGGCGACAAACGCCCCGCACGCCCCAGTTCCCAGGACCAGCCAGCCGTAGAAGAACGGCAGCCTGGGATACCAATTAAGTATGTTTCTGGCGACCCTCATCCAAACTCCCCTGGCCAAAAGCCCGCGCCATTGTACCAGCTTAATTCACCCCAGATATTCACCTGGCTTTTGGCGGTGGGGGCATTCCGGGGTCATTCAATAGTGGGCTGTGTTCCATATCCCCGCCATTCCCGCGACAGGAGACCTCTGAATAATCCCCTCTCCCGGAGGGAGAGGGTTAGGGTGAGGGCGTCCTCCGTATCTGGGTGCACTCTGGATTCTCGCTTTCGCGGGAGTCGCGGAAGGTTACGCAAAGGTCTCCGAAAGCGGGAATCCAAAGATTCTCAGCCCAAGGACAATGACCAGAAGCGTGAAGTCCTGGTTTCCGGCTCAACGCCGGAAAGACCCGTCAGGAGGGGATTGACGCGATTTTGGTCGGGGGCTAAACTCGGCGTTGCCATTTTGATGCCCTCAGGGGCGAGGAATTTCCTTGGACTTGGTCCGCCTTTGTCCCGTTTGTGAATACATCAACCCCTCGACTGAAGCCACCCGGTGCAGCTCCTGCTGGGCGTTCCTAACCGATGCCTCCCCAATTTCCCGTACCGAAGCTGAACGCCGGGTCTCCCGCGTCCGCATCCCCATCTGGCGCAGAAAATACCTACTCGTCACCCTGGCAGTCGCCGTATGCCTGGTCGTCTGGCGAGTTGAAGCGATGTTCGATGTCTTCCCACTGGTGTTCCCACCGTCCAGTCCAAAGTCCGGCGTCAGCGCCGATACCGAAAGCGGAAATTGGGCCCAGGTACGGCGTTCTCCAAACAGCACTGGCTACACGCCTGAGGAATCTCCGGCCCCACGAAACATAAAATGGATATTCGACGCCGGTGAGCCGCTAACCTCCACCGTGGCTGTAGCGGGACGGCAGGTGTTCCTGTCCACCGAACGAGGCCGCACCCTAGCCCTCGACCGGGACACAGGCCGCATCCAATGGGAGTATCTCAGCCCATTTCCCTCCAGTTCGACCCCTGCCGTCACCGGAGACCTGGTAGTCACCGCCCTGCGACCGGGAAAGGTCGTGGCCCTCGACCGGGCCAGCGGCAACGTCCGGTGGGAGACCGAGCTAGGTGAGCCCCTATTCTCCTCGCCGGTGATCGTCGATGGGCGGGTCTATATCGGCGCGACCGATATGGACCTGCATGGCCTGGACGCCGCAACGGGCGAGAAACACTGGAAGTTCTCCTCGGACGACTGGGTAAATGCTCCCGTGTCCTACGACGGCGACATTCTGGCAATGGCGTCCAGGGCCACCCAGGTAGAGCTGGTCGAGACTCGGACCGCTAGGCGGAGGTTCATATACGACGTCTCCGGGGCCAGGAAGTTGGCTGGCGGACCGGTGCTGCAAGGAGGCCTGGTCCATTTCGGCACTCAAGAAGGGACCATATGGACTATCGATGGTGGACTCACCACCTATCCCTTTGAGAGAGTGATCAGGGCTATTAGGGTGAACCTTTATATCTGGGACCTTGCCCCCCTGCCGGTACAAAAGGGCACCGTGTGGTCCCAATCGATGGGCGGGGAGATATTCTACGCCCCAGTTGCTGGGCCTGACACGGTCTACGCGGCTGCCTCAAATGGAAAAGTCACGGCGTTGGGAGCCACCACAGGCGAGGTGCGGTGGGCGACCGACGTGGATGCCGAGATAAGCTCCGGCCTAACTGTGGCGGGGAACACAGTTATGTCCGGGACCGAGGATGGCCGTGTTCTCGGCCTGAATGCGGCCTCCGGTGAATCGATGTGGGAGTTCAAGACAGGCGGCAAGATTACCGGCACGCCTGTGGTTGCCGGAGGGACGATTTACGTCCCATCCCACGATGGCAAACTATACGCCGTCACCGGCCCTTAGACCCGCCCCGAACGCCTCTCCTATAGAGTGAGGGACCAAAACACGGTAAACTAGCACCGCGAGGTAGGGCCTGAAAAGATCGGAGCCCCAAGGGTCGAACCCCCAAGAGATTGGACCCTGACACACCGAGATCGGACCAAGTTTAGAGACTGACTCGAGGAGATCGCAATGGGCAAGTTAGACGGCAAAGCAGCCATCGTCACCGGAGCGAGCCGCGGCATCGGCAGCGAGATTGCAAGACTGTTCGCGGCCGAAGGCGCGAAGGTGATCTGCGCGGCCCGCACTCTGCGCGAGGGTGACCACCCGCTGGAGGGCTCCTTGGAAAAGACCGTGAACGACATTCGCGAAGCCGGTGGGGAGGCTACTCCAGTGGCCGTCAACATATCGTTGCCCGAAGACTGCGAGAGGCTGGTGGAAGAGACGCACAACACCTACGGACCCGTGGACATCCTGGTCAATAATGCGGCCCTCACCTATTACATTCCAACCAAAGACTTCCCCATAAACCGCTGGATGAGGTCCTGGTTGGTCAACTTCCAAGCGCCCTTCATGCTAAGCCAACTCGTCCTAGGGGATATGGTATCCAGGAAGGCCGGCAGCATCATCAACATTTCCTCCGGCTCTGCCATAGGACCTGGCAGGGGGCCTTACCCCGATGCGGGACCCAACCGCGGCGGGACTTGCTACGGCGCGGAGAAAGCCGCCCTGGAACGGTTCACCCAGGGCTTGGCCCAGGAAGTCTACCCCGACGGCGTCTCTGTAACCGCCGTCGGTCCTTCCCAGGTCGTCCCAACTCCGGGCACCGTGTACCACAACTTGGTCACCGGCATCGACGACCCTAGGGGCGAGCATCCAGAACTCATGGCCAAGGCGGCCCTGCTACTGGCTTCCGAGCCATTGGACACGGTGACTGGCAGGGTCTGTTACAGTCAGCAGATCCTCAAGGAATTCGGCTGGATCACGGAAGCCAAGGGCACCGGCGTCGACTCCGACCGCCCCGGCAGCGGTTACAGCCAGATTTAGCCGGGCGTGTCCGCCCAAAGTTAATCGGAGGAATGCGGATTGTCGATCAGGTACGGGATAGAGCTGGTATTTGATCCGGTATTCACCGCGGGCGTTTACCGGCTGCGTCAGTTCGTGTGCGGGCAATTCGGTTGCTGGGCCGCGGAGATGCACATGCTCCGGATGCAAGTCGTCCCCTACTTCGAGTGCCCGGAAGAAGGGCTGCCGTCGCTGGACCAGGAAGTTGCGCAAGTAGCCTCCGGCAGCAGGTCGCGCAGCCCAGGTCCAGAGGTTGGATGGAACGGGATCTCCGAGGATGGAGAGAGCGGTTCCGTATTCCTGGATATCTCCGAGGTCAACGGGACTCTGACGGGTCTCTATCACAGCGCTATTGATTCCGTGAGCCGGGTCACAGGGTCTCAAGTCCCAGATTTCGCCAAGAACTTCACACCGCGCATAGCCCTTCTCGAATACGGAGGGCTGCCTCCCGCCATACTGGCCGACGCTACTGAGTGCGCCCGTGGCGCAGCTTCGGCGTTGACGCTGCCTGTCACGGTTAAGGCCTGGCGGCTTCTCGTAGTTCAATACTCCTCCCAAGCCGCTGGCGACGACTGGAGTCACGGTCGTTGGGCCAACGACGTGGGCTGGAAACAGCTTTTCAGCTACACTCTTTAGCGACCCATCCGGAGCAAGCCACAAGGAGCATGAGATGAAAACCACCACCAAGCTGCGCCAAATGCTCACCTCGGGGCACATGGTCGTCGCCCCCTTCGTCCTAAACGCCCTACACGCCAAGATTGCCGAGTCGGTCGGCTTCCAGGCGGTCTATATGACTGGGGCCGGCACCGCCGCCGAACGCGGCTTCCCCGACGTGGGGCTGCTGACCATGACCGAAATGGTCGCCAACGCCAGGTACATCGCCAACGCGGTTGATATCCCCGTGATTTGCGATGCCGACACCGGTTACGGCAACCCGCTCAACGTTCAGCGCACGGTCCGCGAGTATGAGTCCGCCGGCGTGGCGGCCATCCACCTGGAAGACCAGCTATTCCCCAAGAAGTGCGGCTTTTTCGAGGGCAAGCAGGTCGTCGCCCAGGAAGAACACGTACAGAAGATCAAAGCTGCCCTGGACGCCCGCACCGTCCCCGAATTCGTGGTCATTGCCCGTTGCGACGCCTACGCGGTTACCGGCTGGGAAGACACAATCAGCCGGTGCAACGCCTACATGGAAGCTGGGGCAGACATGGTCTTCGTTGACGGAATCAAGAGCGAATCGGACATTCAGAACTACGCAAGGGACATGGCCGGTCTACCCCGGATGTACAACGGCGACCTGATGAACACCAAGGACATTGACGCCTTGGGCTACAAGCTGATGATCTGCGGCAGCACCATTTGGCTCATTTATCAACAGGTCAAGGAGTCCTTCGAAGAACTGAAAAACACAGGCGCGGTAGACGCCGCCCGCTATGGCAGTCGCTGGGACGTAGCCGAACTCCTGGGCCTGGACGAGGTCTACGAGCTAGAACGCAAGTACGGAGTCACTGAGCCTTCGCCTTCCCCTGCGGCGGATTAGGGGACAGGCGCCCAAATATCAGGACCGTGTTAGGCGTGTTAGGATGGGACCAATCGACCAAGACACACTACCCGATTGGTGCGGGGCCAGATGACGACTAAACTAAAGCCAATCACAGCCGAAGAATTGCTGAAGATGCCCAAGGACGGCAGCCGGTACGAGCTTATCCGCGGAGTGTTGGTAGAAAAGATGCCTCCGGGACACGAACATGGGCGAGTAATGCTCAGAATAGGCAGCATATTGACCTACTACGCGGACGCGAACGACTACGGCCTGACCGTCGGAGGCGATCCGGGCTATCTGTTGGACCGAGACCCGGATACGGTTCGGGCCCCGGACGTCGCCTGGCACGCGCCGGACCGTGTTCCACCCGGGACCCTGGGATATCCGGAATTGGCTCCAGACCTGGCAGTCGAAGTGAAGTCCCCGAGCAACTCCAATCCGGAGATGGCCGCCAAGGCTACAATGTGGCTCAGCTACGGCTCGCGGGAGGTGTGGGTGGCCGACCCGCAAGCCACAACCGTCACGGTTTTCCGTCCCGGCGCTTCTCCGCACACTCTGACCGAACACGAAGACCTGGACGGGGGCGGCCTCCTCCCCGGTTTCGTAACCCCCGTCTGGCGCCTGTTTCGGCGCAGCCCTTAGGGCACTCGGCCCCTGAGGATGACCCCTAGTGCCCCGCCCGGTCCTGGAACTCCCTTTCAGTGGTCTGGGCTTCCACTTCCTGGTACTCGGGGAGGCTGATCAACGCCTCAATTTCCGCTCGCATCTCAGCCACCTGCTGGGCGTTGATCCCGATGTGCCCGGTGTCGCGTAAACTGGAGTAAATCTTGCGGAACCCGTCCACCGCCGCGATGATCGGCGACGTAGCGTAAATCATCATCTGGTAGCCCAGGTCCATGTATTCTTGGGTGCTGATGTCGTCCGCCCCGGCAATCACCACCAATGGGACGTCGGCCACTCCCCTGCGGAAGGTGTCCAGGTCCTCCCGGCTCCGCACTCCGCGGGGCATCACCACGTCAACCCCCAGGTCCCTGAGCCCGTTGCCCCGGCGTATGGCCTCGTCCATGTCCCCTTCAACCGCGGTGAAGGCGTCGGTCCGGCCTATGATGAGAAAGTCCGGGTCGGTGCGGGCCTGCAGCGCGTACCGTATCTTCTCAAGGAACTCGTCCATCGGGATAACGTGTTCCAGTCCAGCATGGTAAGAGGCCCGCTTGGGGAAAAACTGGTCTTCGATGTGGATCGCGGCGATTCCCGAAGCCTCGAAGGAACGGACCGTGTGCATGGCGTGTACCGGCTCGCCATAGCCCGCGTCGGCGTCGCAAATGACCGGAAGCGGTACCGAACGCGCCACTTTCTCCGCGACTGCTATCTGCTCGGTCATAGTCATCAACGGTTCGGTCACCGCCAAATGCGCGCCGCTCATGTAACCGCCGGTATAGATGGTCTCGAATCCCAGTGACTCCACGAGCCGGGCCGAGATGGGGTCGTAGGCCCCCGGTGCAACTATCGGCTGCCCAGAGTTTAGCTTGGCCCTTAGGTCGGTCCTTACGGTCATTGCGTCACCTCACTCCTGGGGTATAAGGGGTTTCACCTGACTGGAAAACCGGTCCATGTTTTCCCGCATCTCGGATGCGCTGTCGCCAGGAATGCTAAAGATGAAGTTTCTAACGCCCAGGTCCTGGTACTGGCGAAGGTCGGCGGCGATCTGCTCTGGGACGCCGGTCATCATACGGCGGTCTGGACCGGAGGCATCGTCAAACGCTATGTTGGTGCTGAAACACAGGGCAACCGCGTCCTCTTCCCTTCCCGCTCTAGCCGTCTGCCGACGCAGCCGGGCCACCATGCCACCGAACTCCTCGGGTTCCAGAATCGCTGGAGGCCGCAGACCGATGGGCATCCATCCGTCGCCATATTTGGCCGCGCGGCGGATCGCCGGTCCGGTATGGCCCCCAATCCAGATAGGAATGTGAGGCTTCTGGACCGGCTTGGGCTGGAACCCGGCCCCGGATAGCTGGTAATACTTACCCTCGAACTCCGGCCGGTCGTTGGTCCATAGCTCTTTGTAAAGCTGGATATACTCGTCGGTCACCGCACCGCGCTCGTGATAGGTGTCCAACCCCAATGCCTGGAACTCCTCTTCCATCCAGCCCACTCCGGCGCCCAGGATTACACGCCCACCTGAGAGAACGTCCAGGGTTGAGAGTATCTTGGCGGTCAGCACCGGGTTGCGGTAGGGAAGGATGAGCACGTGGGTGCCCAACCTTACCCGTTCCGTGCAACCGGCCAGGAAGTTCAACGCCGCCAGCGGCTCGTAGTACGGCTCATCGGGCCGGAATGTGGCCACGCCGTCAGCGGCATAAGGGTAAAAAGATTCGACCTGGCGGGGCAAGATGATGTGGTCGCTGACCCACACCGAATCGAATCCGGCCTGTTCCGCGCTTCGGGCCAAACTTCGCAACCCCTCCGGGCTGGACATAGGGCCCCTGCTGGGTAGAGAGCATCCGAAAGTGGTCGGCATGTCGCTTCTCCTTCTCCAATCTTGGTTAGGCAACAGCGCTAGTCTAACGCCTCAGACGAGCCTCCACCACCTGGAAGCCACGCTCCTATAAAATTATCCGTGTCACGCAAGACATGCTATCCTTGCGAACAGAGCCCAATCTGGTCTCGCGACGCACTGCAAATTGGGAGTCCGCCGATGACAACCGAGAAGAGCCGCACCTACGGGCATGTGATCTTAACTGGGCTGGTTGACAAGGAAGAAAAACAATTCGTACCTTACTGCCGCGAATTGGGGTCAGCGAGTTGTGGCGACACAATAGATGAGGCTCTCGAAAATCCGGGAGAAGCGATTGAAGTGCATTTGAAGGGGCTGGAGGAAGCGGGGGAACTGCGTAGGGTACTTCGTGAACGCAATATACGGATCAACGAAGGCCCGCCCACATCAGATGGAGTATACGTCGGCGTCACGCCAGGCAAGATATTCACAATTTATTCCTGCCTAGTACCTCTCGCCAGTGCAATTTAGCCGCATCCCACTCTGCTCCAGCTCTCAGATCACGAGAGCGTTGGAGCGCCACGGATGCTATCCCGGCACAGCCGACGGCGACGGCCATCTGTCGTACCATAGGGACGGGGAAGGCCGGGTTCTCACAGCTCCCGTAGTACTTGGTAGACGCGAGGTGCCTCGTGGGACCTTGAGAAGCATCCTCACCCTTCTGGACATCTCGCTGGACGAATTTTTGGGAGGCGCTGCGGTAGCGAAGTCCGCGTAGCCCCCTTCGCTACCGCGGTGCGCTCACGACGTAAGTACCCGCAATATGGTCGTGCCACCCACGTTTCTCACGATCGAAAGCTACCCAGATGTACCCCATGCAAATCGGGAGTCCTGAGAGGATCTTGCCGACCACTTCGCGAAGGAAAGCCTTCCATAATCCCGGAGGTCGACCCTCGCGGTCGACGACCTTAATGCCCAAGGCCATCTTACCCAGCGTCTGCCCCCAGATGGCCGTAAACACGATCCAGTAGCTCATTAATACAGCCAGGAGAATGGCGAACGAAAGGAATATGCGCACGAAGAATGTAACACCGAACGATTGCCCTGTAATTACGACGACAATCACTATCAAACATAAAACCGCGGCCACGATCATAATAATTTCGTCTATCACAAGCGCCACAAGCCGGCTCCAGAACCCTATGTATCCACTCGGAAACGGAGACGACACGGTCCGGTCGTCGACGCGCGGCGGCGTAGGGTCGACGGTCTCGCCGCACCGGGGACAATACAATTCGCCCTCCAGCAGTTGGTTGCCGCACCTCGGGCAATATCCCAAAACCAAATCGGGACCCTGTGCGCTGACGCTCACTTAAACCTCTCGGAGGTTGGTTATGCAAATGGCCCGACGCCTTTGCCGGACTGCGGCAACGCCTAGGGACTAGGACCATCAACACCCCTGGCTCTCTATTCGCGGGAATGTTGGCGCCCTATGCTACTAGGAATAACCCCGTTGTGTCCAAACTCTACGCTGTGCTAGGCTGATTACAGGAAAGGGAACGAACGATGCCGGAAAAAGTAGTTGTCGCCATGAGCGGCGGCGTGGACTCCTCAGTAGCGGCGTTACTCTTGCAGCGCCGGGGTTTCGACGTGGTCGGCGTCACCATGAAGCTATACAGCCTCGACCAAGCCGAATTGCCCGCCAATTATCAAGGCTGCTGCACCCTTGACGACGTTGAAGACGCCCGCGCCGTGTGCCGCCGCCTCGGCATTCCCCATTACGTGCTGAACGTCCAAGACCAGTTCCAGTCCCACGTCATCGACTACTTCACCGCCGAGTACCAAAGAGGCCGGACACCCCATCCGTGCATCGCGTGTAACGATAAGATCAAGTTCAACTTCCTGGTTAACCGCGCCAGGGCGTTGGACGCCGGGTGGGTGGCGACAGGCCACTACGCCCAGATAGTCCGGGGAACCGAAGGCTGGCTACTCAAAAAGGGAATTGACCCCGATAAGGACCAGTCCTACGTTCTCTTCGGCATGGGCCAGGATGAGATGGACCACACCCTGATGCCGGTGGGAGCTTACGCGAAAAGCGAGATCCGCCGGATAGCCCGGGATGCCGCATTCCCCAACGCGGACAAGCCTGACAGTCAAGATATCTGCTTCATCCCGTTGGGCGACTACAAAACCTATCTTCAACAGCACGTCAATTCCATACCTGGGGAAATCGTGGACCTTGATGGCAAGGTCCTAGGGCGGCATAAAGGCATCGAGTTCTTCACTGTAGGGCAACGCCGGGGGATAGGCATCCAGGTGGGCGAGCCCCTGTACGTGATCAGTCTGGACGCGGACACCCGCCGGGTTGTCGTTGGACCCGAATCGGCCCTCAACCGCGGCCAGTTCCGCGCCTCCAGGGTCAATTACACTTCGGGCTTAGTCCCGGCCGGACCGTTGGAGGTCTCGGTCAAGATTAGATACAAGTCCAAGGAAGCTCAGGCAGTCCTTTATCCCCAGAATGGTGAAGCCCTGGTTTGCTTCCACGAACCCCAACGGGCGCTGACGCCTGGACAGGCCGCTGTTTTCTACCAGGGCAACGTCCTGTTAGGCGGAGGGATCATCGAGAGTTCCCACGTGGAGCTTGGTCAATCTGAAAGGCCGGGTTTGTCGGGAGCCTAGTCTAGGGCGTTTCTCAGCCTTGATTGGAAGCTCCGGAGGAGGGGTGGGGTGCCGGACTTCTCGCTAGAACAGGAGCTTCACGCGCGGGGATATCCCCTGGTGGCAGGCGTGGACGAGGTGGGACGTGGCCCGCTGGCCGGGCCCGTGGTCGCCGCCGCGGTTGTTTTCTCCCCAGCCTTGGACTGCTCGGAACCTTGGACGTCCCATCTGGACGACAGCAAGAAGCTGTCACCACGCCAACGGGCCTATGCCGTGGAACTGGTAGAGACTCACGCCCTGGCCATTGGAGTAGCCCAGATCGCGCCAGGCGTAATCGACAGGATGGGGATTGGCCCGGCTTGCATCAACGCAATGCTCGAGGCCGTCGCACGCCTCCCTCTGGACCCTTCCTACCTGCTATTGGACTACGTTCCGATTCGGGAATGCCGATTCCCCTTTCAGACAATCGTCGGCGGCGATGGGTTCAGCCTGTCAATAGCGGCCGCGTCAATCGTCGCCAAAGTGGCCCGGGACCGGATGATGGGGGAAGCACACCAGCGTTACCCCGGCTATGCCTTCGACCGCAACAAAGGCTACGGTACGGCCCAACACCTCGCCCTGTTGCGCGAAAACGGCCCCTGCCCCATCCACCGGCGCTCCTTCAGCCCGTTGCGCACCAACGGCGGGACAATGCAAGGGGCGCCGAATGGCTAGTCCGCGCCTCAAACTAGGCAACTGGGGAGAAGGAGTTGCCCGCCGCTTCCTCGAACGCGAAGGGTACCGGGTTCTCGACACCAAGTACCGTTGCCGTTGGGGCGAAGTGGACATCGTGGCCAGTGATGGTGGCGAGCTAGTCTTCGTAGAAGTGCGGACCCGCCGGGGTACGAGGTTCGGGACTCCCCAGGAGTCCATAACCCCCTCCAAGGCGGGTCGGCTGGAATCAACCGCACACCATTACATCGCGGAAAAGGGTCTGACTCACTCTAACTGGCGGATTGACCTGGTTTCGATACTCCTGGGTTCCGGCGGCCGAGTCCAAGAAGTATCGCACCTCAAGCATGCGGTGGAGGCATCGGCGTGAGAACCCGGCGTGTCCACCGATACGGGTAGCCCAACTATTCGGCAGGTGGCGAGGGATACCAGAAAGATCAGAGCCGCCGCAATGGCGATGACGAGACAGGGAACCCTCAACGCTCTGCCGCTACCCTGGTGATGTTGACCCTGCCCCGGCTAACCCTTGAGAAACTGGTTAATCGTCCCCGCCAGGGCGTCCGACTGTTCCAACATTATCAAGTGACCCGCGTCCGGAAAGACCTTCACCTTGGACCCTGAGATAAGCCGGGCGAAGTCATTGGCGTACACCTGAGAAACAAGCCGGTCGTCCTGTCCCCATACGATCAACGACGGAGCCTTGATGCGGTAGGCGCGGCGTTTGAAGCCACGGTCGGGGATGGGCCATAGGAACTTACCCGCGGACGTGAGGTCTTGAACGCGTTCGGGAGACAGCAGCTCCATGGCCCGTTCCCCCGCCGCCATGTCTTCGGCGGAAATCGTTCCGTCCGCTGATCCGCTGGCCCAAAGGCACTCTTGGAGTTCAGCCGAATTCATAGCCAGAAAGTCAGCCACTGGAGCATCGTCGCGCCATAGTCCAGCCGGAGCGATCAACACCAGCCGGTCCACATAGCCGGGCGAAAGAGCGGCCATTTCCGCCGCGATCATGCCTCCCAGAAAATGACCGGCCAAATGGGCGCGGTTTAACTCCAGCGCATCCATCAGTTCCAGGTGGTACAAGGTCAGATCAAGGACGTCTTCCAAGTACTCGAGCCCGGTTGAGTTGGAGTAACCGGGGATGTAGGGCGCATAAACGGTGAATTGTTCCGCCAGCCGGTCCAGGAATGGCGCCCATCCCTTATGTCCCGCGGCTCCGTGGAGATATATCAAGGGCTCCCCTTGGCCGGCGCGAAGGACCTCAGCCTGGAACATTCCGTTTTGCATAGATATGTTGAGTGTTTCCGGCGGCATCGTCGTCCCCTAACCCTCCATCGTCTGGGGCCACCAGCGAGTCTCGTACTCAGACCAAATGTCCCGCACGTAGGGCATCACTTCCTTGGCGAACAGCTCGGTGTTCTTCATGGTCATCTCTTTAGGCATGTCGCCGAAGTGGAGCAAGAGCATCAGGTTGCCGACCCTTAACTCTTTGATAGCCTGCGTCAGTCTTGCCGCACCGATTCCGGGCTGCCCACGATCACGTTGCCCGCGTCTACGTAGTCTTTCCAGGTGAAATCGGTGGACTGTTCCCGGCGCGATTCCACGATCTGGGTGCTGACGCCCGAGTTGATGCTGCGCAGTGTCCGGTAGCCCGGTGCATTGGCGAACCCGCCCGGAACGTGGAGGCATTTCTTGAAGAAATACTCGATGTAGTCTTTGTACTCGTCCACCTGGCTGTCGGTCTCCGAGACGGCGACAAGCTGCAGGAACCCCGCATGGTACGGGTTGAACTCCTTGCCCCGGTTGTCCACCTCTTCCCAGAAACCGTCCAACACAGTCTTCCCAACCTTGTATCCGCTGTAGCTCAGGTAGCAGTATACGTAATCGTGCTCGATGGTCCAGTCCCAGGTCTCCAAACTTCCGCTGCCCGGCACCCAGATGGGAGGATGGGGCTCTTGGTAGGGACGGGGCCAAATGTTGACGTACCGGAGCTGGGTGTACTTTCCGTTGAAGGCGAAGGGCTCACGCTCGGTCCAGGCCTTGATGACCAGGTCGTGGGCCTCGTTGTACTTCTCCCGCAGCGTTACCGGCACCTCTCCGTACCCGAACACCGTGTCCTGGGAGGTGCCCAGGGGGAATCCGGCCACAAACCTGCCGCCGCTTAGCACGTCCAGCATGGCAAACTCTTCCGCAACTCTGACCGGAGGGTTGTACAGCGCCAGGCTGTTGCCCAACACGATGATGGCCGCCTTGGAAGTGCGCCGGGTCATCGCGGAAGCCATCAGGTTTGGCGACGGCATCAAGCCATAGGCGTTGTAGTGGTGTTCGTTAACACACAGCCCGTCGAAGCCCATCTCCTCGGCAAATTCCAACTCGTCCAGGTAGTCGTTATAGAGCTGGTTCCCTTTCTTGGGGTCGAAGAGACTATTGGGGGCATCCACCCAAACGCTATGGTATTGTTTGTCGAAGTCGTCTGGCAGGTAGCCATAAGGCATGAGGTGGAAGAAGCACATTTTCATCGGTCGGCATCTCCGGCGCGCAAGGCTCAGTTCGAAGCGATTGTACACCCAATGGCGCGGCGGGAAAACGCCGGAAGTCCGCTGTACATATGGTCAGGGCAATCGGATTTGGTAATATATTGCTATTATGCTCCCGAGGTATGAGATGGAAACGGAAGCGGTGAAGCTAGAAACGTGGCCGGAAACTGGCTTCAGCCGGGTGGTCAGCTATACTTGAGCCATCAAGAAATAGCGAGGGCTTGAGCATGCTGGGAGAGCGGTCGGACCAGAGGGGCCTCTGGGAAGCAGACCGGTTGTATCTGGACCACGTGGGGCGGGACACCTTCTACGGTCTGCTGGCCTCGCTGCGGGGCCGCCTGTTCCGGGACCCCGATTTCGCCGGGTTCTACTGCGCCGACAACGGCCGGGACAGCGTGCCGCCCAGCCTGCTGGCGACGGCGCTCCTGCTCCAGTCCCACGACAAGGTGAGCGACGCTGAGGCCAAGGCCCGGGCCGACTTCGACATCCGGTGGAAGGTGGCCTTGGGGATTGAGGTGGAAGACCGTCCCTTCGCCAAGAGCACGCTGCAGGTGTTCCGCGCCCAGCTGATACTGCACGGCAAGGTGCGGGAGGTGTTCGAGTCCAGCCTGCGTTTGGCCCGGGAGTCGGGGTATCTGAAAGGGCGCGGGATGCGGGTGGCGTTGGACACGACCAACATCCTGGGCCGTGGCGCGGTGAAGGACACCTACAATCTGTTGGCGGACGGGATCGTCAAGCTGTTGCGGGCGCTGGCGGCAGTGGAGAAGTCCAGCGTCAAAGAATGGGCCAAGGCCCGGGGATATGAGCGGTACCTGGGTTCCAGCGTGAAGGGTGAGTCGGCCATCGACTGGAGCGACAAACGGGCGCGGCAGGCCCTGCTGGCCGAGATTGTGAGAGACGCCGACCGGTTGTTGGAGTTGTCGCGGCAGGCGCAGAGGGAATTGGGGGAGGATAGCGCTGAGCGGCAGCAGATAGTGGCGGCGGCGGAACTGCTGGGGCAGTTGCTGCTCCAGGACGTGGAGCGGACCGATGACGGAGTGAATCTCAAGGACGGGGTGAGCCGGGACCGGATGATGTCGGTGCATGACCCGGAGATGCGCCACGGCCACAAGAGCAGCAGTAGACGGTTCGACGGACACAAGGCGGCCATCGTGGTGGACACCGACTCCCAGCTGATCACCGCGGTGGAGGTATTGCCCGGCAACGCTCCGGACAACCTGGGATCGCTGGAATTGGTGGAGCAGAGCGAGGCCAACACCGGTGTGCCGGTGGAGGAAGCCATGGGCGACGCCGCCTATGGGGATGGCGATACCAGGCAGGCATTCGCCGATGCGGGACGCCGGTTGGTGGCCAGAGTGCCGGGACGGCCCGACCGGAAGCACTTTCCGAAAGAGGACTTCCATATTGACCTGGCCGCGGGCAGTTGCACCTGTCCCGCCGGACAGGTTACCCACACCATCGTGCCGGCGGGAAAGCGGACGGGTCGCACAGGGCGGGTCCACCGCTTGCAGGCCTTCCAGTTCGACGGGGCCGAATGTCGGACATGTCCACTGCGGTCCCAGTGCATCGCAGCCAAGGGGAGTAGGGGGCGGCGGGTGCTGATCCATCCCCAGGAAGCCCTGCTGCAGCAGGCCCGAGCGTTGCAGCAAAGCACTCATTATGACGAATATCGAGTGCGCCGAGTGGTGGTGGAACACCGGTTGGCCCGGCTGGTCCAGTTGGGCATTCGCCAGTCCCGCTATTTCGGCAGGGTCAAGACGCGATTCCAGCTGTATCTGGCTGCCACGGTAGCCAACCTGACCCTGGTGGCCGGGAAACTCGGGCGGTCGGGCCGTACCGGTGGCGGCGCAACAGGCCGCAGCGTCGTCCTCAATATTGTCCCCTTTGTTGTCGCCCATGCTGCGGCCAATTTCTGCGCGGTCCGGCTCGGACAACTGTGGTCCGTGATCCTGCTCACGTCGGCTTTATTGCCCAAATCCCCCTACCCAACCAGGACTTTTCGGCCCGGTTTCTAGGCAGCGGCGGCGCAGTAGCCATACCGGAAAAGTTCCGCCAGGCGCTAGGTGTTGAAGCCGGTGACGAGGTGATCATAGCCCTGAAAGATGGGGAATTGAGAGTCTATACCCGCGCCCATGCTATCAAGCGGGCCCAGGAGATGGTGCGCCGACTCAACCCGGAAGGGCGGATGTTGTCCGAAGAGCTCATCGATGAACGGCGGGCGGCGGCCGCTGCCGTCGAGGCAGTCATGGCCGCCCGAGAGGCCAGAGAGGCCAGAGAGGCAGACTCTGAATGACCCTGGTCTTAGACTCATCGGCGCTCATGGCGTTTCTGAACGGTGAGCCGGGAGCCGACGTCGTTCAGGACGCGATGCCAGACTCTGTGATGAGCGCGGTCAATTTTTCGGAAGTGGTAGCCAAGCTCGCAGAGGATGGAGACCGTGGTGAAGATATCGAATCAGTGTTAGAACGTTTGAACCTTACCTTAGAGACTTTTGATCCTGACGAAGCATTCACGGCGGGTATGCTGCGGCCCTTGACCCGCTCAGCCGGCCTGTCTCTGGGAGACCGAGCCTGTATTGCCCTGGGTCTTCGATTAGGATACGGTGTGCTAACTGCCGACCGAGGATGGGCTGCTTTAGACCTGGGAATAAAAGTTAGGTTGGTGCGTTGAGCGGTATCGGGACTATTCATTGCCCAGAAAGGAGGCCATCGTGACCACCGGAGCGCGGGACGTAGTAGTAATCGGCGGCGGCATCGTGGGGTGCCAGACCGCCTATTTGCTGGCCAAAGGCGGCGCAACTGTGACCATTCTGGAGGCCGATTCGGTGGCAAGCCACGCCTCCGGGTTCGCATTCGGTGAGATGGGGGCTCTCGAGGGGGCTGGAATTCCCGACCCACTGCTAGACTTCACCTTGTGGTCTCACCAACGCCACATTACCCTGGCTGCCGAGCTTCAGGAGTTCTCCGGCGTGGACCCTCAATTCCGACTGGGCGGCAGAATCAAATTGGCCCTTTCAGAAGACGACGCCACCGTGTTCAAAGAAGCTATCAAATGGCAAAAGGACATAAAGGAGCTTCGCCCCAGGTGGCTCGACGCTACAGAACTGGTGAAGGCGGAGCCCCAGGTCAACCCCGCATGTGTGGGGGGTGTTTATGTGGAAAACTCCGGTTCGGTGGAGCCCTACCGGTACACCCTCGCCGCGGCCCAGTCTGCGGAGAAGCTTGGTGCGGACATGGTGCTACGCCGGGCCCGGGTCCTGGTCGGCGACCGTGGCCGGTGCCTTGGCGTGTCGACCGATGACGGCCAGATGAATGCCGGGGCGGTAGTGCTGGCCATGGGTCCCTGGACCGGCCAGGCGTCTGAATGGTGCGGCGTAGACCTCCCGGTGTCACCGCTAAAGGGCCAGATACTCCGGCTGAGACACGCTTCTATCCAGGTCAAGTCATCCATCTTCTACAGCGGTAGCTACGTATCCTCCAAACCCGACGGCCTCATCTGGGCGGGCACCACCGAGGAAGAAGTGGGCTTCGATGAGGAGACAACGGCAGCAGCCAGGGACAAGATCATGGCTGACTTATTGATGATGGCGCCCAACCTGGTAGACACCGAATTGGTGCACCAGACCGCGTGTTTGCGCCCCCTCTCCGCCGACGGGATGCCCATTGTCGGCAAGGTCCCCGGCTGGGACAACCTGTACGTCGGCACGGGAGCGGGACGCAAGGGGATCCTATGGAGCTCCGGGATGAGCCAAGGGTTGGCCGACATCATCCTAAGCGGTAAATCGGACGTGCCGGGAGTGGAGGCGCTGGACCCGCGGCGGTTCCAATAAGCGTTGCTAAGTGAGCCCCTCGATCAATGCGGCAAGGTCACGTCCAGAGGTCGGGGGAGGCAAAGTCTTCCCGTCTTCCAGGTATAGGTCTATTACTTCGTCGACTATCTGACACAGCTCGGCGAAGACCTCCTTCTCATCCTGCCCATGGCATCCGCCATACATCAATCCCGGAGCGCTCCCCACATAGCAATTGTCCTCCTCCGACCACTCAATAATCTTCAAATATCTCGCACTATCATTCACTTGGCGGCCTCTTCAATTGCTCTTCGTACTGCGCGGATTTGATATGGACTAGCGTCGTTGCCAGGATTGCCAGAAATCGTCAAAGGCGTCGGCAGAGACGGATGAGCGAAATTTCTATGACTCCCTCTACCTCCCCGGTTTACGAACCCGGCTCGCTCTAGTTGTGAAATCAGCTCTCTTACTTTGGGTGGCACAGGGTCACAAAGAGTCCTTAATAAAACTGATTATCCTACAGGAAGCTTCCGCGCCACTAACGCCCCGTCCTCCCGCGTAACCTTCATGGCAAAGGGGTACCTGTTCACCTCTAGCGCCAGGTCCACGTCTTCCGGATGAAACTGGGGCTGACTTTCGTCAAAGAATTTCTGCGTGGCCCCGCCTTCCATAATCAGACTGCGGACGGCTGCCGGGTCAGGGTTGCGTCCCTCCAATAAATTCCGCAGGTAAAGGGCGCAGTGCTCGTCTTCGTCAGACCGCACCCGGCCCTGGTCTCCCATCGCGATGATCGACACCAGGGCCGGGTCTTCCTTGCGAATCGCGTCCACCGTTGCTTGGGCCACGACGAACGATCCCAGGTAGACGCTGTCCGCCCGGGTCGCAGCGGCAACCCCAACCGTTCCGGCCCTGGTGGACTGGACTATGGACTTGCCCGCCAACTCCACGGGGGTAATCTCGAAGGGTGAGTTGCCCATGTCGAACCCGTCGGGGCGCTTGCCGTCCACCTCACCCATCACCAGATCGCCGACACCCTTGCCATGAAGCTCCAACGCCTCTTCGACCTCGGCGACGAGAATAATCTGGGTGACTCCGCGGTCGAAGGCGATGGCGGCAGTGGTGAAGGCGCGGAACACATCGATAATGATAACCACGCCTTCCGCTTCTTCGGCATCCCGGACAAGGCTACCCAGACGGACTTCCATGTGTATCCCCCAGACCAGATTTGGGTGGGTCGGCTAACCCTTCTTCACGAGCTTTTGCAACGAACGTATCTCCCTCGGCGGGTTGAGCAGGCTACCGGTATGGGTCCACGACACCTCCCCGACATAGATGTCGCCATGGGAGTCGATGCAGACGCCGTGAGGCGCGATGAACTGGCCCGGCGCTTCGCCTTCCGGGCCGTCGCCCAGGCGCATCAATTCGTTGCCCTGGATATCCATAATGGTGATCCTAGGCCCTAACCCGTAGGCCTGGGAGTTTGGGCCGATGGCCACGCCCAGCTCTCCCACATAGACCCGCTGGTCTCCCGACTTATCGATATACAGGCCGCACGGGCGGGCCATATTGGTCCATTGGGTCTCGAACTTCCCGTTCTTATCAAACACCTGAACGCGGTGGTTCTCACGGTCTGCCACGTAGACCCAACCGTCCTTGTCGGTACAGACGTTGTGGGCGATGTTGAACTGGCCAGGACCGGTGCCGGACTCACCCCAGGAAAACAAGTGATTCCCGTCTGGAGAGTACTTGTGCACTCTGGCGTTGCCATAACCATCCGAGACATAGAACTCGCCGGTGCTCGGGTCCATAGCTACGTGTGTGCAGCGATTGAAAGGATCTCCGCTCATAAACGGCGCGGGCTTTCCGCTAACTCCCAACGTGAACAACACCTGCCCATCGAGAGTGCACTTCCTCACGGTGTGGTCGCCGTCATCGGAGGCGAAGATGGTGTCGTCGGGCATTATGGTGATACCGTGCGCCCGTGGGAAAACTCCCTCTCCCCAGGAGCGCAGAAAATTGCCCTCCCGGTCGAACACCATCATGGGATGCTCGCCCCGGTTGAATACGTACACATTGTCGTTGGAGTCCACGCCGACTGCCGCCGCTTCTTTGAACGACCAACCGTCCGGCAGGGTTCCCCATCCCTCGGCCACCTCGTAGGTATATTCCCCGGTCCCCATTTCAACCATCATGTCACCTCTCAATTGTTATTCTCGGATTGGATTTTAGCACCTGCGGCCTCGCCTGCAACCAGTGGTAATGTCTCCCGCTCACATCGTGCCCCAACCGGAGCGCATAGGGTCACATTGTCACGCAAGGCTAGAGGTTGCTATCATTGCGGGAAGGGCATCTGGACATCGGAGGGCATGATAATGACCGCGTCTCAGGAAGGCAGGCGGGACTTCGTTAAGTATTCATTCTTCAAGGTCGCTCCAGAATGGCGGCGGCTGCCGCCGGGGGAGCGGTCCCACAGCAAACGCGAGTTCTGCGAGGTCGTGGCCGAGTGGTCCGACCGAGTCACGATGGCCAGCTATAGCCTCGTGGGTACGCGCGGGGACGTGGACTTCGCCCTCTGGAAGATTGCACACGACCTGGAGCCCATCAACGAGCTTATGGCCCGCATTAACCATACCGAGCTGGGAAAATACCTGGAGGTGCCCCATTCCTACCTGGCTATGACCCGCCGCTCACCTTATGTGGACACTCACCAACACGAAGGCCAGGAAGGTAGGTCTAGCGCTATGCGCATCATCGGCCGCAAATACCTTTTCCTCTACCCCTTCGTCAAGACCCACGACTGGTACCAGCTCCCGATGGAAGAACGCCAACGGCTCATGCGGGAGCACTTCACCATTGGGCACCGCTACCCCGACGTAAAGATAAGCACGGCCTACTCATTCGGCATCGACGATCAGGAGTTCGTGCTGGGGTTTGAATCCGACGACCCGGCGAGCTTTATAGATCTGGTGTCCGACCTGAGAGAGTCCGAGGCGAGGCCTTTTACAGAACGGGACACCCCGATATTCACGTGCATCAACAAGCCGCTGGAGGAATGCCTGGACGACCTCGGTTAACGGCTAGGGCGCGCGACAGAAAAAACCTTTGAAGGGGACCTCTTCAAAGGTTTTTTCATGCTCGGCATTAGGGAATTTTTGACGGGAGCGGAACCTACTTACGCTTTAGGTCCGCAGGATCGTTGTTCTTAAAATAATCGTAATTCATCTGAATGTATTGGTGCCATTCCTGCGGGACCGCGTCTTCGGCGAAGATGGCTGTCACGGGACACACCGGCTCACATGCGGCGCAATCGATGCACTCATCCGGGCTGATGTAGAACATGTCGTCCTCATCCCGGGTGTAAATGCAGTCCACCGGGCAAACATCGACGCAAGCCGAATCTTTTAAACCCACGCAAGGCTCGGCGATTATATAGGTCATTCTGGATCGCTCCTTTTGGAATTAGCGGTTGTGGTAAAGTCGCGCCGCTTATGGGACTCATCCCCTCGGCACTCTACCCGAAAATTATAGCATAGGCCCGGAATTTAGGATACTTGACTCGTGTAGCCGGAACCAGGCTCAGGACCCACTCAATTCTATGGCGGCCGCAGGTCAAACGAGAACTATATACCTCAGATTAGAGCACCAGCCCGTAGGTGCGTTTCTTAATTGCCAGGTTCACGAATGTCTCGGTGCGTTGCACTCCGTCTATCGTGCCTATCTTGGTCCGAAGGAAAGTCCCCAGGCTCTCCGCCGACTCTAAGCCGGCCCAGATGAATACGTCGTATGCTCCAGTGGTAATAGCCACGTAATGGGCTTCGTCCAGGCCCGCGATCGACTCGGCCACGGCGTCGGACTTCCCCGGGCCGGTTTGCAAACCGATCAGGGCGGTGGTCGCGTAGCCGAGTTTCTCCAAATTGGGCACCGCGATAACTTTTACGACGTCGTCTTGGATCAGCCGGCGCAAACGTCTGCGCACGGTCCCTTCGCTGACCCCAACCTCCCGGGCGATCTTGGCGTTGGATGCCCTGCCGTCCATCTGCAACAGGCTGATGATCCTGCGGTCCAGTTCGTCCATTAGTGCCAACTCCTCTATTTTTGTGCCCTAGTGTGACACAATCAATCATATTGTAGCGTGTTTCGGCTGTCAATCCCGTAGCTCGGCAGCGGATGGCGTAATAAGTAATATTATTCCGGTAAGTACCCAACACGTTGCCAAAATGCCGGCACTCTACGACGCCTCACGGTAGCAGTTCTCCCGATTCCGTCAGAGCCTTCCCGCCCCGCCCCCCAGCGCCCTCTCGGCTCCTCCAACGGTCCTAGACCTTCGATCCTGGGGCGCGCCCAATAACCCGGCGTCCCCGCGCCGAAGCCCGACTGACCCCTAGCCACGCTGGGTGTTCCCTCGTAATCATGGGTCCAAACAAGTATGGGCGGAATGGTTCCGGATGGTAAGTGTTAGTAGCCCTGGACGCAGGAGTATTGATGGGTATGGGGGCATTTGATAACATGTAGCCCACACGGAGGGATCGCATAGTGGCCTAGTGCGGGCGCCTGCTAAGCGCTTAGCCTGTGAAAACGGGCTCATGGGTTCGAATCCCATTCCCTCCGCCATCAACCTCTTTTAGTTAGTCCCAATTCCTCACCTCTTGCCCCTCTTCAGCTACGATATTTGTATCACAAACCGCTCCACTGTGGTCTATAAGGGCAGGGGGATTCCAGGGTAGTCTGCAGAAATTAGTATACCTACTGGTATACGCCGCAGCGTAAGCAGGTGACCAATAACCGGCAATCCCCGTCCCTATGAACGGCGATGGTCCGCCATGCCCCCCCGCCTAGGAGCCTGTCCAAAGATTCGACCTCGAATACTATAATCGTTGGTAATCGGTTTGGCGTTTACTAAATAGACCTACACATGAACCAATAGCGTTGCTGTGAAAGCCATCATCGCCGATATGCGTTGCCATCATTAAATATCGGACAGACTCCTAGATGCTGACGGATACTGCCTGCACGCGAAAGTTGACGCCTCAAGTCCCAAACGATGGGTCCAGCGCGTCGCCATCAACGGGAACCGCCGCAGTATCGTGCGGGGCAGCTCACCCGCAGTCTCCTTATATTTACGGATGCGGCGCTTCCGTAAGCGCCATTTTCCCACCCTGTCCCACCGCGAGGCTGTCCCTGTTGGACCGGTGGGTGATCTTCGCCATCGCCCATGTCCGAGACGGTGAGAACCTGGAATATCACTGGTACAAGGCCGACAAGCTCTCTTGGCGCACCAACACCTTCAATGACGTCGTCGATTTGACCCGCCATCTAATTGTCGACGTCCTGGGCACCGGCACGGGCTATGGGGGGTTTCCCACGCTTGCTATCAAACGGCAAGGGTTTGGGGAAAGCCGGGCGTTCGCCTTGCCGGGCTGCGGCTTACCCACCTGGACAGCCGGACTATTGACGCGATCATTCAGAAGGCCCTGACCAACATCAATCCGGGCCACTGGATTAACCGCGACGTCCTGAGGGAACAGGACCCGGACCTGATTATCACCCAGGAACCGCGCCAGGTCTGCGCCATTGGAAGCGGTCGACGCTGGAAATGGCCGCACAGGCGCTGGATTGCCGGTTACCCACGGATCGACAGTCCTGACCGTTCGTTTTCCGCAACAGTTGGCCACCGGGTGTTTCAGGCCATTCGACGTTCAATGCCGTGCCTTCGTTATCCTCACGGGGAGGCTTGGCGGACTATCCAGCACAAAAAAGACGGCGCAAATGGTCTCCGAAAGCCTGTCCGGCGCCCCACGGCAACTGACCCAGCAGGTTAAGTCCATCATCCAGGAACTGCGTGGAACCGGGCTTTACAGGATCCCCGGCTTGTCGGAATCGCGGGTCTTGACATCGACGCTCATGGCGTTGACCATGCGTGAACTGGGCCCGGAATCATCGACGACATCTTAGGCATCATGCTGAAGTGCCATGGTGATCTTGAGGCGGTTCAAGGTGAACGTGCGCGCCCTGCTCGAACGCTCCCACAAGCGCGGCCCCACGGTGGAAGGAGACGCAATTGATGGTCATTCCAGAGAAACCCTTAAAGGTAGCCGTCATTGGCGCCGGCATCCTGGGCGCCGCCACCGCCTGGCGTCTGGCACAGCGCGGGTTACACGTCGCCCTCATCGACAAGGGCCAGCCTGGGCACGGCGCGTCGAGCCACAGCTTTGCATGGATCAATGCCGGGGCAAAAGAACCCATCGGATATCACAACCTGAACCGCCGCTCGCTGGAGATGTGGTCCCGCTTCGCCGCCGGCATCGGAGATCATGGGGACCCGGACAGCGTCGGCCTCCGATGGGGCGGCAAGGTTTCTTGGGCATCCGACCCGGCGGCCGCTGAAGGGTTGGTGGCTCGGGTGCGGCAGCTCCAATCCTGGGGCTACCCGGCCCGTCTGATCGACGCCGGTGAGTTGAAGCGTCTGGAACCGGCGCTGGACGTTGGCCCGATGGCTGCCGCCGAGTACAGTCCCAACGAAGGCCAGGTGGAGCCTCAAATGGTGGTCGATGCCTGCTTGCGTCGCCTTCGAGAAATGGGTTGTGAGATTTATGCCGACACGGAAGTTCATGGATTTGAGCAATATGAAGATGGCCGGATCCACGGCCTGATAACCACCTCGGGCAACAGGGATGTGAATGCGGTGGTCATCGCCGCGGGTACCGGGACCACCCGCTTGGCGGCCCTAGCCGGCGTTAGTGTGCCTCAAGCGGAAAGCCCCGGCGTGGTGATACGGACGAACCAACTTCCCCCCTTGCTCTCCAGCGTGCCCGTGATGTACGCGCCAGCCCTGAGCGATGGCCGCCCGGAGATTCATTTGCGACAGTGCGCCGACGGCCGCATGATGATCGGCGAGGGCGACCAGGAGAGCCTCGCCGAAGACGACACCCAGGCCCACGCCGACGATCTGCTGGCCCGGGCCCTCCGCTATCTGCCGGGACTAGCCGGCGCGCAGGCAGTGCCGGTTCCGGTGGGTTGGCGTCCCATGCCCCTGGACGGCTACCCGGTGATGGGATTTGCGTCCGAGGCGCCCAACCTGTACGTGGCCCTCACCCACAGCGGCGTTACGCTGGCTCCGGCGTTGAGCCAGTTGGCCGCCCAGGAAATCTGCGATGGGATGCCGGCGGACGCGGTGCTGGGGCCCTATCGCCCGCAAAGGTACGCCGGTCTGACGCCCGAGGAAGTTGCGGCGGCCACCCACCCCCGCGCAGCCAAAATCCGATAACCCTCAGAGTAACCACCCGCCATATTACGCTATCCAGGAACCAGCCCATGACAGCAACCGACACCTATGTCCACCCGGAATATCTCACCGGCGTTGATTGCGTTGCGGCGCATCTAAAAATCCCAAGGTGGCGGTCGTGGACGGCAACGACACCGATGCCTCGCAGCTAGGGAGCTAGCCACCATGTTGATCTTCCGGCTGGTACGTGAGGATATCGGCGACCCTATCCGACAACACAGGCTCACCCTGTCGAGCACAAGCCTGCCGTGGTAATGGAAGCTCGCGCTGGATGCCATAATTCTATGTCGGCTCGATGCGGCAGACCTCTTCTTCTCAAGGACGTTCAAGAAATCGGTATCGAATTCGCTGGCTTCTCCTCTGGCTTCGTCTTGACCAAATGCCGATAGTTGCCGCCGGATTTTCGGGGGCCGCCTTTCGCCTAAAGTCCTCTTCGTAGGTCCTGCCGGAGACTGCCCAAGTCCATCGGAGATGAACGGGCCCGGACTAGAATAACCCACCCCAACGGCCAAGGTTCTGGATTTTATTGGAGACGCCAAATTGACACCTCGGCCTTCGTATGTCAATTCTGTCGTATCAACTCCGGTAGTGATTGGAGGAGGGCGTAATGACGAGCCTTGAGAGAGCCTTTGAGGAAATTGACCGGTTCGTGGAAAATCGGATCACGGAAGTCAACATGCCGGGGTTGGTGCTAGCGGTTACCGACCGGGAGAAGTCGCTCCGGGTGGTACCCTTCGGCTATGCCGACTTGTCTTCCGGTAGGCCAATGCAACCCAGCTCGATGTTCGAGATCGGGTCTATCGGCAAGTCCTTCACCAACGTAGCGTTGATGCAACTTCGCGACGAGGGCCGCCTGCACTTACATGAGCCAGTGTCGCGCTACCTCCCGTGGTTTGAGGTACAGTCCGACTTCGGGCCCATCACCCCCCACCATCTGATGACCCACACCTCGGGCCTGGTCACCGGCACCGATATTGCGCCCCATGGTCTCTATGAATCCTGGGCCTTGCGGGGCAGCCGGACCGGCGCTCCCCCTGGAGAGTATTTCCGCTACTCGAATATCGGATACAAGACTTTGGGTTTCCTACTGGAAGAAGTGGATGGCAGGCCATATCAAGACGCTATACAAAGGAGAGTACTCGACCCGCTGGGTATGCGCGATTCCCACCCAGTCATTGGATTCGAGACACGAAAGCGGGCGTCCGTAGGTTACCGAAGCTTTTATGACGACCGGCCGGAGCATCGGGAGCACGGGCTCGTGCCGGCGCTATGGACCGAGTACGGTGTGGGAGATGGCTGTCAAGCATCTACCGCTGAGGATATGGCCGTCTATTTGAGAATGTTGATGAACCGGGGCCATGGACCAACCGGCCGGATAATGTCTGAGGAGAGTTTCGGCCTAATGACCCAGAGGGCAATACCAACCCAACAGTGGGGAGGCGCATACTACGGATACGGGCTCACTTTGGCCGATGTCGAAGGCCACGCCTACCTGGGCCACGGCGGCAGCACTCCCGGATTCGTGGCGGCCATGGTTGCCGACTTGGACGACGGGACCGGAATCGTAGTCTTGGTCAACGGCTGCGTCGAGTCTTATGGCTCCATTGGAATGGCGATGCACCTTCTCAGCCTGTTGCGGACCGGAGTGCGCCAACAGGAAATGCCGCCTCCGCCACCCGTTAGCGACCCGGCCTCGGTGAGTAATGCGGCGGATTACGCTGGTTCCTATTGCGGCGACGGGGACCCTTTGGTCCTCACGGCCCATGGCGGCCAATTGACGCTGGAATATCTCGGTCAGGATGTCGTTCTGCAACGGCGCGGGGAGGACAGCTTCTACGTGCCGCACCCGGACATGGAGCATTTCCTGTTGGAGTTCGGGCGCGGTGGGGGCCGGGTCGTGGAGGTTTTCCACGGTCCCAAGTGGTTCGTTGGCGAGGGCTATTCCGGCACGAAGACCTTCGATTACCCTGGTGAGTGGGAGAGCTTCCTCGGGCACTACCGGGCTTACAATTTCGGCCTGACCAATTTCCGAATTGTGCTCCGGAAAGGCAGACTATTGTTGGTCTATCCAAACGGCGGTCACGAGCCCTTGGCCCCCTTGGGGAACGACCTATTTCGCATCGGTGAAGACCCGCGCTCACCCGAAACCCTCCGTTTCGATGCGGTAGCGTCGGGCAGGACGCTACGCGCAAACTATTCCGGCTGTCCCTATTACCGCACGTACACCCTCTAGAATGCGGTGGACCTGGCTGATGGGCATCCCGGGCGACGGCTGGCGCCTGGGACAGGTGTTTGGGGAGTGGTAAAATAATCGAAATTTGATTCTTGGGAATGGATGATCTAGCGATTGGAACGGGTGCGGTTTTGGTTGGGCAGTTTAAGTGGCAGTGGTTAATGCGCACCCTCGACCCCAAAAAGGTTTTAAGACCGGAGCTGCGGATTCTGTATCCATCTATATGGCGGCTAACCGGCCCGCCGACACGTATTGAAGAATGTAGATAGAAGAATTCGGAAAGCCAGCAATCTAAGGAGCGCTCATCATGGCAAATAAGGTCCGCCTGGGGTTTGTGGGTGCCAACGTAAACTCGACCTGGGCCTCTCAGTCGCACTTCCCGGCGATACTGGCCAGTCCGGACGTCGAGTTTACCGCGGTCTGCACCACCCGGCCCGAGAGCGCGGAAGAGGCTCGCCAAGCCTTCGGAGCGAAGCTCGCTTTCCATGATTTCCGGGCAATGGCGGCGTCGCCGGAGATCGACGCGGTGGCCGTGGTTGTCAGGGTGCCATCGCACTATGAGCCAACGAAGGCTGCCTTAGAAGCTGGCAAGCACGTCTTCACCGAGTGGCCTTTGGGACAGAATACCGCCGAAGCCGAGGAACTTGCAACCCTGGCCCGGGACAAAGGTGTGCAAACCGCGGTGGGTCTGCAATCGCGGGTTAGTCCGGCATTGTTGTATATCAAGGAACAAATTGAAGCCGGTTATGTGGGCGAGGTGCTCTCGTGTCATGTGACCACCATGCGCGATGGCGCGTTGGAACGCCGTTCCAGCGGCACCTGGCAGCGCGATGCCAGCCTGGGGGCAAACACTCTGACCATCGCCAACGGACACGTCATTGACGCCCTGCGTTTCGTGGCTGGCAACTTTACCCGGGTGGCGTGCATGGTCAGCACCCAAGCCAAGCAATGGTGGGAGACCGATACCCAGCGGTTTGTGGAAGTCACATCCCCTGACAATGTTCGAGTGAGCGGACAGTTGGAGAGCGGCGCGGCGGCGTCGGTCCATGTTGGATCTGTCCCCTGGGCAGGTAGCGGCTTTCGAATGGAGATCTACGGACGCGAGGGCACCCTGGTCGCCACGGGGAGCGTCTCGTCGCAGCGCGGTGAGATGCTGCGGGTTCAGGGAGCACGGGGAAGCCACGAGTTGCGGGACCTGGATATACCAGAGCGTTTCGTTTATGTGCCGGCCGACTTCCCTCGTGGCGATCCCTTCAACGTCGGGCAGATATATAGCCTGTTCGCCGAGGCGGTCCGGACCGGCCAGAATCGCCTGCCGACCTTCGATGTAGCGGTTGACCTGCACCGTTTCCTCGATACCATCAAACAGTCGTCAGACATGGGCCGGGAGTTGCCGGTCGCCTGAGCGGGACCCGCGAACTTAACTAGAAGCTGGTCTCCCAGCCGAAATTCCAAGGCCCCGCCACTTCCGTTCATCACCCGGTGATGATAGGAAGCCAGCGGGGCCTTAATATATTTGGCGGTACGGGGGTTGTCAGGCCGCCGCAGTTGCCGGTTCGTGGGCCTTCAGGAAGCGCCGGGCGTGGGCTACCACCTCGTCGATGTGCTCCTGCGAGTCTTTCCAGGGGAAAATAGTCACCTCGGAATTCGGGGCCAGACTGGCAACCTCCATCGCGCACTCGTAGGGGTGCGCCGGCACATCGTCGGGCGCTATCAGCAGTGGTGTCTGCAGGGCACGCACGAAATCTCGGGAAACGGTGAAAACGAAGTCGGCGCGGTCGGTGTACATACTGGTCAGGAAGTTATGGACCATGTCCATGGTGATTTCGGGGCGCTTCTCGCATAGGGGCGGCCCCCACCCCGTTATATTGTTCTGGTAGAAGATGTCCGGCATATCGGGCCTGAACCCGCTGGGTTGCATCAACGCCGCCGCCACAATACGCTCATGGGCCAGCCTGAGCAGGTTGTGGATCAACGGACCGCCGATGCAGAATCCCATGACCATGAATTCCTTGATGCCCAGATGGTCCATCAGCCCAAGTTGGTCATCGGAGTGGGCATCCCAGGGACGGTCGATCTCCAGTGGGCCACTGGATTGGCCCCCATTAGCATTGCGTAAGTCGGCGGCGATGCAGTGGAAGTCGTCTTGATAGGTCTCCATAGGGTTGAAGGGTCCCGACCTCTGCAGACCTGCCACGGTGGAATTAAGTCCTCCACCCGGAATGATAAGCAGGGGGAATCCCGAACCGGCCTCTTCGTAGTAGATACGGTTGGGGCCTCTTTCGTAGAACGGCATGGCGATTCTCCTCCATCAGCGAGTTGCGAAGATTACTTGGTGTCTAACCAGCAGGCAGGCCGGAAGCCGCGGCACAACATCCAGAGGCGGGGTATTGTACGGGATCGTGCTTGGCCTGCCTATTCTGGCGTTGAATCTAACCCAAGATGGCTCAAACGGTCAAGATGACGGCCCGAAGCGCCCGGACCTGTTAGATGCTGCGGTAATTCGGTATGAACCAGGCACATCGGGAAACCAAAGACAGGGTGGATATATGTGGAGTTATTTGGCCCCGCCCCTAGAGATGGAACCCATCAGCCGCACAGGCCCCGGAATTCGCCCTCTGCCATCATCTCGTAGAGTGTCGAACCGCTGGTCCCCCACGATCGCGGCATTTCGTGTATTCGTGCGATTCTGTCCAATATTCCCACCGCGCATTCGCGCCGGGCTGTGTGGCCTCACCGCCAGTAATCACATCGCATGGACGGGACGGCGAGGTGTCGCACATTGTGATTAGTGCGCGAGACAAAAGGTCGGGTTGCGACTGTTCAGACTCGATGAGGCGGATTGGCTGAATCTCACATCGGCCATCTCTGTGATAATCTTCTTATCATGTCCCGCCCCCGCAATCCGTCATTCCCGCGCAATCCGTCATTCCCCCAATCCGTCATTCCCGCGCAATCCGTCATTCCCGCGCAATCCGTCATTCCCGCGCAGGCGGGAATCCAAAAATGCCAATGATAGTGAAGGTCGCTGGTTGCAAAGGTTTCTGGATTCCGGGTCGAGCCTGGAATGACGAGCTTGGAGTAGAAAGGACACATCAAGTCTGAACAGTTACGTCGGGTTGTGCGGTTCTCAGGCGTGGAGGTGTGCTACAATTTGGTCAGCATCAACGGGAGAGTGGTATAAGCATCAACGTAACAATCTCATTTAGCCTGAATAAAAGCGTGGACATAGTATCAACAAGGCGGTAATTCCCTCCGCCATCGCCGACGATCCCCGATTCTGATTCCCGCATATACACTTATATAATGGAAACCTTCCATATCTGGACCATCGGCTGTCAGATGAACAAGGCCGACTCCGAACGGTTGGGGTCAGCCCTGGAACAATTGGGCTTGCGCCGTGCGGACCGGGCCTCCGATGCCGATGTAGTAGTCCTCAATTCCTGCGTAGTGCGTCAGAACGCGGAAGACAAGGTGGTGGTCAACCTCCAAAACACCGCCCCGCTCAAGAAACAGCGGGACGATCGAGTCGTGGCCCTCATGGGTTGCATGGTCGGCCCAAAGTCCGACGAATTGGCCAAGCGTTTCCCCTACGTAGACCTGTTCATGCGGCCCCAAGAATACGCCCCCCTTCTCGACCTGGTCGGCGACCGGCTCGGCCTCGACTGGCAGGGCTGCGTCGGCTCCCTGGCCCCGGCCCAACCCGGCGTTACCTGCTACGTCCCCATCATCCACGGCTGCGACCTCATGTGTACCTTCTGCGTCATACCCTACCGCCGAGGACGCCAGGTAAGCCGCCCTCTCGACGAAGTGGTCCACGAGGTGGAGTTGCTGTCCGCCAGAGGGGTAAAGGAAGTGACCGTCCTCGGCCAGACCGTGGACGCCTACGGCTATGACCTGGAAGAAAAGACCGACCTGGCCGAGCTTTTGACCGGACTCAACGAAATCCCGGACTTGGACCGCATCCGGTTTCTGACTTCCCATCCGTCCTTTATGAGTGACCGGCTGGTCCAGGCTGTGGCCACACTCCCCAAGGTCTGCGAGCACGTCAACCTTCCCGTCCAGTCCGGCGACGATGACGTCCTATCCCGGATGCGACGCCCCTACACCAGATCCGACTACACGGACCTAGTCCAGAATATCAGGGATACCGTCCCCGGTGTGTCCCTCAGCACGGACCTGATTGTCGGCTTCCCAGGCGAGACCGAAGAACAATTCCGACATTCGGTGGACCTGTTGACAGAGCTGCGCCTGGACAAGGTCCACTGTGCGGCCTACTCCACCCGTCCCGGCACCACCGCCGGCCGGACGATGGAGGACGACATACCCGGCGAAGAAAAAGTGCGCCGGAGAGACGAGGTCGACCGGCTGCAAGAACGCATACTTTCAGAGATCAACGCTGCCTTGGTGGGACAAGAGGTGGAGGTTTTGGTGGAGGACCGCCGCAAAGAAAAGTGGCGGGGCAGGACGCGATCGGATAAACTGGTCTTTTTCCAGGATGACCGCGACCTCCGGGGAAAGCTCGTCAACGTCGGCATAACCGGGGCCGGCCCCTGGTCATTACAAGGAGAACCGGTACCCAGTCGTATAAATTTGACTGGCTGAGGGAACAGACTATGGCCACCAGGACCCGACCGGCAACCATACCCATAACCGAGATCGAGCACGCGGCCTTCTGTAAGACGGAAGACGAACTGCCCGCCAAGTCGTTGGCCGAAGAATTAGCGGTCAACGTCCGCTGGCAGAATATCTCGCCCGAATACCTCCACCTGACTCCGGAAGAGTTGGACGAACGCATCCATGCCGCCCGGGAGAAGCTGGGCTCCGCCGTAACCGTCCTGGGCCACCACTACCAGCGTGAGGAAGTCATAAAATACGCCGACTTTCAGGGCGATTCCTTCCTCCTCTCCCAGGAGGCGGCCAACCTGCCAAACGCCGAGTACATCCTCTTCTGCGGCGTCCACTTCATGGCCGAGACCGCCTGCATCCTTTCCGCCCCTCATCAGAAGGTGATTCTGCCCAACATTACCGCCGGCTGCTCCATGGCCGACATGGCCCCGATGGAAGACGTCGAAGATGCCTGGCAGGACCTCCAAGACATTCTGGGCGACCACGGCGGCATAGTCCCGGTGACCTACATGAACTCCATCGCCGGGATCAAGGCCCTGTGCGGCCGCAACGTCGGCGCGGTATGCACCTCGTCAAACGCAACCGCCGTACTAGAATGGGGCTTCCAACAGGGAGAGCGCATCCTGTTCCTCCCCGACCAACATCTGGGACGCAACACCGCCCTCAAGCTGGGGATCCCAACGGACGAGATGGTGGTCTGGAACCCCTTCAAACGCTTGGGCGGCAACACCGCCGAACAGTTGCGCGACGCCAAAATGGTCCTTTGGCAAGGCCATTGCTCGGTACATACCCGCTTCACCGTCAAGCAAATTCAGGCGGCCCGCGAACGCTACCCCGACGTCACCGTTCTGGTCCACCCCGAATGCACGATGGAAACGGTCCAGGCCGCGGACATGGACGGCTCCACCGAGTTCATCCGGAAAGCTATCAACGAGGCTCCCGCTGGCAGCAAGTGGGCCGTGGGCACCGAGATCAGCCTGGTCAACCGCCTCGCCCTCAACAACCCCGACAAGACCGTCTTCTGCCTCGACCCCGTGATCTGCCCCTGCTCCACCATGTACCGCATCCACCCCGCCTACGTTCTATGGGTGCTGGAGGGCCTGATCGCGGGCCACGTCATCAACGAAATCACCGTCCCCGGCCAAATCCAGCAAGAAGCCCAGGTAGCCCTGGACCGTATGCTGGCCCTGCGCTAAGAGAATCTCAGGAACTGGGGTGCAACGGGCGATGACGACAACGACAAGGCAACTGCTCACCGCCGGCGATCTCCTACGCCTGCACTCCCAAGGCGTTAAGGGAGAATTAATTCTCGGGGTATTCGTTGAGTCTGTGGCATCTGGAGTAGAACACGGTAAGATTGCCCTTAAGTTAGGCGCAATACTTCTGGCTTTCATCACCCCCCGGGGTCTGGGTCATGTGTTCGGAACCGATTCCGGTGTCCTGCTCCAGAACGGCCCGGACTTGGTGCGAGAACCGGATGTGGCTTACATCTCGGCAGAACGTTTGCCTCTCGACGAGCGGGTGCGCGGTTATTTACCAGTAGCCCCCGACCTTGTGGTGGAAATCGCCTCCCCCAACAACACAGTCCATGAAGTATATGACAAGGCCCGCATGTGGCTCAGCCACGGAGTAACCCTGGTGTGGGCAGTATACCCCGACACCAGGACCATAGATGTCCACTCGTTAGGCGCCCCGGCCTACACGTTGACGGAAGACGACGCTCTGAATGGCGGCGAGGTGCTGCCGGGATTTACGTTACCCCCGCGGGATGTTTTCGACTAGATCGGAGTCGATCTGCTTTCGCGTTTGACAAGAGGCCGCTGAAACCCCAACAGGCCAGCCCCGCACGTCTAGTCCCAGTAGTGAGTCCCCGGGGGACAGGCTAATGGCTCCGGTGGGACCAGCGCCACCGGGGCGGTGATCAGGCGCTTCCCCGTCTGCACATCCTGTCATGATGTTCCGCAGTCCGCCTCCCCGTCGTTCCAGCCAAAGCTGGAACCCATCAATGGTCGTCGGGAGGATCGCGGCCCTGGTGGGGAGCCTCTGGGTCCCAGCTAACGGTTAAGTCAGGAGCGCAAAGAGCGCCAGGGTACCCTAGGGTCATTCGATTATCCCCCCAATTGTCCGAACCGGCATTCACAGGATTTAGGGATTCGGATGATTTCCAATCATATAGATCCCGGAATCAGAGAAATCACAGTTCAGACGGACAATCGAAACACCCTGCCAGTTCCATTCACACCCTGGACTATCCTTGATTCCCTGGTCCGACGTCCAATGGCTTCCGGTATGCTCAGGACCGTCGTCAGTCCAGGCGTGTTGTGAGGATCTTAGCCATCCACCTAATTCAGGGACTATCGCAGGCTCGTTTCCGACCCCATCGAGCCTGTCGTGTACATAGCCGACATTGACGTGCTGCCCCGAGAAGATGAAACGCATGCTCCAGTCGAAGTTGTCTATTCGGTTCTCATCACTATTGAAATCCCAATTCTAGAAAGAATCGCCACCGTCAAGGTCCAATTCTCTCAAGGACCCCTCCGGAGCAGTGTTGGCGCTAGACTCAGGTACCGTGGCAAACAGACTGAACACCGTCAGTCCAAATTACAAGGAGGCGGCAACCACCGCGACTGCGATTGCCGGAATGGCCATCGGTTTTAGAATGCTCATATCACGCCTTCATTGACTGGCGCCGCCGATTTCGATGTGCCAATCTCAGTCCCGATGTAAAGTCCAGGGAGGGCACAATTCATATATGGAGGGTAGAGGTCTCGCGCCCTCTCTTCGATCAATAGCTCACCGCTTTCCATATCGTACACTTTGACGACTGCGTCGAGATGCGCCGTTCCCATGACCGGGGTTGCCTCGTCTTTCGAATCATCCATTGCGGCGTAGCCCACGACAGCCTCGTTGGTTGTGTCCACCGTCAGAGCTAAAACCGTGAAGCCGTTCCAATCAACTTTGCCGGCAACCCTTCTAGTGTAACTGCATTGAAGAATGGACCACGGACCCGAATGATCGGCTGGTTCCTCCCATTCCGCTTCGAAGGCTACGCCCCAAGAGTGTGGTAAATTGGCCCGACCGAGTCGCACGGGAATCCAGGCCTGATTCCCGTTGAATTTTTCCACGATTCCGGATTTCCTGACTATCTCCACAGCCTCTACTTTTTGTACCTCGGCCAGCGGCGGCTTGGTCGGAGCTTTGGTCAAGAGTACCGGATGCGCCTCAGGTTCCCGTCCCTGTTCAGCAGACAAGACTGCTGTGGCGGTAATTGCCCCAATCATCATGAGCAGCGCCAATAGTATCCTCGGATAGTGGATCTTTAGCTTCATTGTCCTCCCTCTCCTTTGGCCACCAATTTCGGTTGCCCCACAGTGGCCTTGTTGGATGCTATAGGTGCACTTCGGCCACCGCAATGACACATTTATGTCATTGTTGGCTCGTTAACATTTCAAGTAGGTGGTGGCGCGGAAGAACGAAAAAGAGGCGGCTAGATCAGCCCCCGGTCCTGGGCAACCAATACCCCGGTCATCCTGTTGGATGCGCCGGATTTCTTCCGGGCGTTGCGGACATGGTTGCTCACGGTGTGAGGACTGAGACAGAGTTGGTCCGCGATTTCTTGAGTCTTCAGCCCCCTTGCCAACAGCCGCAGAATCTCTATCTCTCTAGCGGCCTGTCCGAGAAATACCAACCCACAACGAAACGCGTTACATTGATACTCGTGATGCCCTATTTAGTTCACGTGCAGCCGATATCAATAGCTAGTGAAGCTTACTCTGGCGATATTCGGAACAACAATCAATTCTCGGACAGACTCCTGGAGTCGGCGGTCTTTGCTCGTCTTGAGCCAGATACTCAGAAGATTGTAGATGTGAAGTGAAATAAGAGACCATGTCAGAGATTTTACCGTCCCCGATGCCTATGCCCTGATTCATGCCGGGCCAAGCAGTATTGCGAGAATCTGTAATCGCGATAAGTAAGCCGCGCGAGGGTATCACCAGTGTTGACGATTAACAATGACATCTTTGTGCCATTCGTCATCTGATCGTCGGCGTATCTTAATTTCCCTCCAGTTCTCGCGCCTCACGTTCCAATGGTGGATGCAACCGGGCGTGGACATTGGCCGAGCTCTCTCCCGCTGGCCGCCTCCCGTGGCCTCCATTTAGAGATATGGAGTACAATTGGCATACCTCGAATCCCCGATATGATAGGAGACCCCTTGCTAGCTCCGCTGCCGCCAACTGTCTACCAGTTAATCGACTCCGCCCTTACCGAAGACCAGGCCTTCAACGATCCCACCACCGACGCCCTGGTCCCCTCCGAGATTCAGGCTGAGGGTGTCATAAGGGCCAAGGCCCCGGGAGTCCTGGCCGGCATCGACGTGGGCATGGCGGTCTTCCAGCGGATCGACCCGTCCCTGGAGATACAGGGATTCCTCGCCGACGGCGCAATACTCTCACCCGGCAACGACATAGCCCGGGTTCAGGGCTCGGCCAGCAGCATCCTCCGGGCGGAACGAACCGCCCTCAACTTCATGCAGCGCATGAGCGGTATCGCCAGCGACACCAACCGCTACGTCCGGGCCATCGAAGGCAGCCGCTCCCGCATCGTGGACACCCGCAAGACCGCGCCGGGACACCGCTACCTGGACAAGTACGCCGTGCGCATGGGCGGCGGCTACAACCACCGGCTCAACCTGGCCGACGGAATCCTCATCAAGGACAACCACATCGAGGCGCTTCGCTCCCAAGAAATGGGCCTGAAAGAGGTCATCCAGCTCGCCTTGGCCCGCGCCTCCCACACCATCAAGGTCGAGGTGGAAGTCGAATCGGTAGAGGCGGCGCTTCAGGCGGCGGAAGCGGGAGCTCACATTATCATGCTGGACAACATGGCTCCCGATATGATGCAAGAGGCGATGGACGTCATCGCCGGGAGGGCTGTGGTCGAGGCGTCAGGCGGCATTACGCTGGACACGGTGAGGGATGTCGCGGCCACCGGCGTGGATCTTATCTCCATCGGCGGGCTCACGCACTCAGTAACCGCCCTGGATATCAGCCTGGACCTGGAGTTCATCTAAGCCGCCGCAAGACAACCCGACTCTCTGATTCTGAACGCATCCGGCCAGCCCGCTCAACCTTAGCACAGCGTAACCGAGTCGAAAGACACAACCATTACAGGAGGACTAAACGGAATGGCGCGACTACCCAACCTTGAAAGAGACCAACTAAAAGCCGAGGACCAGCAGTATTACGACCAGATCGCCGACAGCCGCGGCAGCGTCAGGGGACCCTATGGAGTCCTGCTCCACAGCCCCAACCTGGCCGCCAGGGTCGCCCACACCGGCACTTACGTCAGGTTTGAATCCGACATGTCCAACGCCCTCAAAGAGGTCGTGATCTGCGCCACCGCCCGGGAGATTAAGTCCCAATACGAATATGTCGCCCATGCCCGGCTCGCGCGCGCCGAGGGTGTCCCCGACGCAACCCTTGACTCCATTGCCAACGGGACCGCTCCGGCGGGACTATCCGGCGACGAAGAAGCCCTGGTCAAGTACACCCAGGAACTCCTCCGAAACCACAAAATCAGCGACGCTACTTACGAGGCCGTCTTGGACCGTTGGGGAGTTCGGGGCGCCGTGGACGTAACCGGACTGATCGGCCACTACCTGCTAGTCGGCCAGTTCCTTGCCGCCTTCGAAGTGGACGTGGATCCGGCCGAAGCGGCCAAGCTGCCCTTTTAGCCTGGGGCTCTCTCGCCCCGGACCTTTCCGCCTAACCGATGAGGTGACGAAATTGGCTGCTGCCGAAGGACTGCTCTACGCTCTGGAACGCAACTGGGACATGGTTGACGCCGCCCTGGCGGACTTGGACCAAGCAAACCTCGCCCGTATCCCCGCCGATCAATGTAACTCGGTAGCCTGGATTCTCTGGCACATGGACCGCGTTGTAGACACGTTTATCCACACGCGGCTTAGGTCAATCTCGCAGATATGGGTTACCGAGGGTTGGCGCCAGAAGTACGGCATGTCCGGCGATCCCGAAGACCGGGGTGTGGGCTGGACCGCCGAGCAGGTGGCGGGATGGGCCGCCGCGCCCAGGGACGTCCAGCTAGGCTACTACGAAGCGATAAAGAACGCGGCCCGGGAGTACATGGGCTCCCTGTCGGATGCCGAAATGGAAGTTACGCTGGTAATCCCGCCGGTGCCGGAACCCCGCTCGGTGGAACAGGGATTGGGCCAAATGACTTGGGACAATATCGCCCACGGCGGCCAGATCGCGTATCTGAGGGGCCTATATCTGGGTATGGGCTGGCACCGCTAGCCGCGTCTGGGTGCGTTCCGGTCAGCGCTATCTATCAGCAGGGTCACCGGACCGTCGTTTTCCAACCGCACACGCATGTATTCTTGGAAAACCCCTGTGCCAACCTTCAGACCCGTTTGGCGAAACAGGGCGACAGTGTGTTCGTACAGGTGTTGCGCCTCTTCCGGTGGCGCCGCGCGAGTGAAATCAGGACGCCGGCCTCGGCGGGTGTCGGCGTACAGGGTGAACTGGCTTACCAAAAGAAACTCCGCCCCCACATCGAGGGCGGAGCGGTCGAAACGGCCATGTTCGTCGGGGAAAATGCGCAGGTTCGTGATCTTGTCTGCTAGATAACGGGCATCGGCCTCGTCATCCTCGCTGGATACACCGATAAACACCACCAACCCCCGGCCAGTGCTGCCGGTCTCCTCACCGTCAACCAACACCGACGAATGTGTCACTCTCTGGACCAGGGCCCTCACCGCCGCTCACACCCCCATTCCCGGACCCGGTCTTAAGTTAAGGACCCGTTCTCTCAGGTGGCGCTGGTCGTAGCGGCGGAGTCGGAAGTCGAAGCGGCGCTAGATGCCGTCTCCTTGGCAGGTTCCTTCGTCTCCGTCTTGGTGGCGCTGTCGGTGGACCCGGTCTCGGTGGACTTGTCATCCGAGTCCGACTTGCTTCCGTTTTCGACCGGCGGCTTAGGACGGCCGTAGTCGGTGGTGTAAAAGCCGGAACCCTTGTAGATCACCGGGACCGCGTGGTACAACCGTTGGCCGGCTCCCTGGCATTCCGGGCAAGCTCCCTTGCCAGCTTCCTTGAAACTCTGGACCAGCTCGAAGGTATAGTCACATACCGTACAGCGATAGTCGTAGCGTGGCACTGAAACACTCCTGGGGATAAGGCCCCTGTTGGCAAAGCCCGATCGCGGCTGCCAAATCACAACTTCCTAAATCTACCAGCAGCCACGGAGGCTGTCAATGCGGCGGGCTCGCACGTAACTGTTCAGACTCGAGGACGCGGATTGGCTGCATCCCACATCGGGCATCTCCATGATGATCCTCGAACGATGTCCTTCATCCGCGGCCCGTCACTCCCGCGCAACCCGTCATTCCCGCGAAGGGAGACCTTTGAATAATCCCCTCTCCCTCCGGTAGAGGGTTAGGGTGAGGGCGTCCTCCGTATTTGGGCACACTCTGGATTCTCGCTTTCGCGGGAGTCGCGGAAGGTTACGCAAAGGTCTCCGAAGGCGGGAATCCAGAAATGCCAATGATAGTAACCGTTGCAGCTTGTAAAGGTTTCTGGATTCCGGGTCAAAGCCTGCCCCGTACTCGATACGGGGCCCGGAATGACGGGCTGGGAGTAGGAAGGCCACATCAAGTCTGAACTGTGACGCTCGCACACCGGAGTCTTTCGATGGGCCGCTCCTTGGGGCCGTTCCCTGCCCCGGTCATCCTTGTACACTTACTGACATCTTCCCCTTCCCACACCCGGCGCCGTCTCTCTATCATTGTGATCACCAGGTAGGGGCAACCACCCAAACCCTTGCCCCATACAGACGGTAACTGTCACAAAATGTCTCAATATGTCACAGAACCCAAAAAACTTCGACAGGTCGGCCCGCTTAATGGACCGCATCTCCATACATGCCCAGTCCTCCTCCGGGGCCTAAAGCCAACGCCCCTCCAATTGGTCCGTGGCCTTAAATCGCAATGCCGCCGATCGATTACTAACGATGGCTCCTGTCGGATCTTTCGTGGGAGGGTCCAACTACTCTGCTCGAACACTACGAGAACCAGCCTCCTCCCCCAGCGAAAAACGTCCCGAATGAGGACGCGGCCCATTTCCCTGTACAATGTCTAAAGGCAAATCCGGCCTACGTAACTCTCGCACCACGCGACTCCCCGTATTAGGAGACACCATGCCTGAAATCTACGTCCTTGGCGGGGGCACACCAACCCCCACACCCGCCCGGTTCGGCAGCGCCCACGTTCTGAGCGTTGGCGGCGACCTGCTCATGTTCGACTGCGGTCCCGCCGCTACCCATAAGCTGGTCAAGGCCGGGCTGTTCCCAACTCACGTGGATTACCTCTTCTTTACCCACCACCACTTCGACCACGACATCGACTACCCCTGTTTCCTGCTGTGCCGCTGGGACCAGAGCATCGGCAAGGAAAACCAGCTACAGGTGTTTGGGCCCACCTTGACCGAGAAAATCACAGACGGGATCATCGGCGAGAATGGCGTCTTTACCCACGACTGGATGGCTCGGGTCAACCACCCGTTGAGCCAGCGGGTACACGTCAACCGGGGCGGTACTTTGCCGCGCAAACCACCGTCGGTAAGCGCTAGGGACGTCACTCCCGGACCCGTCCATAGTAGCGGCGAGTGGCGGGTAACGTCCGCCCAGGCCGAGCACGTTCAACCCTGGCTGGACTCCCTCGCCTACCGGGTGGATACCGAGGAAGGAAGCATCGTATTTACCGGCGACACCCAACCATGTGACACGGTGACGGAGTTGGCCCAAGGCGCGGATATGATGCTCTGCATGTGCTGGGACGATCAGGAGGTCATGGACGAAAACGGCGAGGCTGGCGGACAATGCGGCACCCTCGGTGCGGCCCGCATGGCCCAGGAAGCGGGCGTGGGAAAGCTGGTGCTGGTGCACATTGGCCCCCACCTTTCCGGTCATGGGCCCATGGAAAAGGGAATCGGAGACATCCGCCGAGCCTACGATGGCGAAATCATCTTCTCCGAAGAGCTCATGCGCATTACGCTTTAACGCAGCAACCGCCTCTGAACTCAGAGGCGGTTGCTAAGCGTTTCATGTAGTCGCGCCAAGCCCGATTTCCTCCACCACATTACAACCTTGCAATAGAAGCCAGCGGTGTGGGCGGATGACAGTCCAAGAGGACCGGGGAGTCTAGCGCCGGTGCTGGCGGCGGCGGCGGCGCGCGGCCCGCTGGGCGGCCAACCGCTCCTTCTGCGCCTTGGAACGGAAGAACCGGCGGTCCTTCAACTCCCGGAGAATTCCGGAGTGCTGTACCGAAGCCCGGAAACGGTTGACCAGGCTCTCGGGATTCTCTCCTTCACGAGGGGTCACATAAGCCATTCAACTCACCTCAACTCGGTCCGATTTGTGCCCAATTTACCATAAGGACTGGCGCCGGGCAACATTCGGCCCACCTGCTCCCCGATACTTTCGGCCTCCGGCAACCTTCACGCTGGACCATCAGGGCTGTAACGGGTAAGGCGGGTAGAGAGGGTAGAATAAAAACTGCGGTCCGAATCCCCGCCTTGATCTCAACGCCTCGGAGGAATGAACATGTCCCAGGAGCTGTCCCGCATACAACGCCCTTCCGCCGACCGTTTCCAGGGGAAACGGAAGCTCCTGCTTGCGCCGTTAATATACGGCATTCCCGCCGAGGCTACAGAAGGCGTCGAGATTCTTCAAAGGTACTGGGAGCAGATGCAATTACAGGTGGCGTCTCTGGAAGCTTCCTTGGGAGGCCTGCGCCACATTTATCACGAAAGCCTAACCGTCGGCGGGGAAGAGGGTCTGGGACAATTGGGCCAAGCGGACCAGCGCAGCCATAGTTTCGTATCCGCCAAATGCCAGGCCGGCGCGACGTTGGAGGCAACCGAAGACGCCGATTTTCTCCTTGAGACCCTGGACCTGCAACGCTGCCTCATGGTGCCTATGGCCAGCGAGTCAGTGGCCCGAAGGCTTCAAGAGTGGCTTAACGAGAGCACTCGCCGGCGCTACGAGAGAATAGCCAACCAGATAGACGACACTCTGCAAGCCGACGAGGTGGGCCTGTTGTTAATCGGCGAACGGCACCAGGTGCAGTTCGCCCAGGACATTGAGGTGTTCTACATCGCCCCGCCCGCCCTGGACGACTTTCACCGCTGGGCCCAGGGCTGGGTTGCCCAGCAACAACGCGCGCGTGTGGAAGCGATGCGCTCCGAGATGGACTCCGGCGGTGAGGAGCCGTCAGGACCCTCTAACCCCTAACCCCCGTCCTCCCTGGTCAATTCGGAAGCTGGTCAGAGGGCGTCGTCCACCCGTTTCCGGAAATCTTCGGCGCCCAACCGCAGCAGACCCGTCGCGGAGATCGTAACGAAGTTGGCTCCCAGTTTGATAAATTCAGCGACACCGGCAGCATCAGATGGAGAGTTGCCCCCCACCCCGACCCATTTCCCCCCTTCCCGTATCCTAGGAACCACCTGACTCATCAACCGGCGGACTTCCGCCGGACCCGGGTTGCCCATGCTCTGCCCCAAGTCGCCCGAGGCCACATGGCAAACGTCGATCCCCGGCACCGAAAGTATCTCGTCCAGGTTCTCGACGGCCTCCGTCTCCTCGATCATCGGGATGACCAGCACCTGGGAATTGACCCACCGTGTGCCCTCGTCACGGGCCACGCCTACCCCGTAGTCCTGAGACCTCCCCCCACCAACTCCCCGGTGTCCTTCCGGGTAATAGCGTGATGCCCTGGCAACCGCGTCGGCCTGTTCACGCGTGTTCACGTGGGGAACGATGACACCCTGCACTCCACGGTCCAGATGCCTCAGCAATGTCGATTCGTCGTGATTCGGAACGCGGGCGATGGGCGTAATTCCGAACACCTCAGCTGCCCGCACCATGTGTTCCAGGTGGTCTAGGTCTATGGGTCCATGCTCGCAATCTATCATCACGAAGTCATACCCAAGCGCGCCGAATAGCTCCACTTGGTCGGGGGCGTAACGGCTGATGATCGCCCCGAATACTACTCCTCCCCCGGCCATTTTGGCTTTAGCGGTGTTGGTCTGCATGATTGCACCCCTTCAACTCGAATATCCTGCCACCTGCTCCGGTGGTCCTATCCGGCGTAACCCCCGGCCCTATTGCGCCGTCATTCCCCCGTCGATGACCAACTCCGCGCCGGTCACGAAGGATGACTCATCCGACGCCAAGTACAAGATGCCGTAGGCGATCTCGTAAGCGTTGCCCACTCTGCCCATTGGCGTTCGGTCTATGGACCATTGAAGGCGTTCAGGGTCCTCGTATCCCCGGTCCGTCAAGGGCGTATGAGCGTACCCGGGGTGGACGGAGTTCACCCGAATGTTTTCCCGTGCGTATTGGACCGCCGCGGACTTGGTGAACAGCCGGATCGCGCCCTTGGCGGCATGGTAGGCGGTGGACGTGGGGCTGCCGATGATCCCGTAAATGGATGACGTGTTGATGATGGAGCCCCCGCCCTGTTTGCGCAATTCGGGGATCGCCAGCTTGGTGCCCAAGAATGTGCCCTTTGCGTGGACGTCCATCTGGGAGTCCCACAACTCCTCGGTGGTATCCTCGACATTGAACCTGGCCCCGGTCCCGGCATTGTTCACCAGGATGTCCAGTTGGCCGAAGTTGGAAACGGTCGTCTGTATCGCGTTGACCCAGTCCTGTTCCTGGGTGACGTCCAGGCGTACAAAAATGGCGTCACCCCCAGCCTCCCGGATTTGGGCCGCGGTCTTCTCTCCCTCTTCCACCTTGATGTCGGTGAGAACGACCTTCGCGCCCTCCTGGGCAAATAGCCTCGCGCTGGCCCCTCCGAATCCCATAAGCTCGCCTTCCACTCCAGCGGCGGCCCCGGTGATTAGTGCGACCTTGCCTTCCAGCCTCATGGCATCCTCCGTTCTAAGCTCCGGTTTCACCGCCGATTATAGCAGGTGGGGACCCGGCCTCCCGGGACCGCGCCAGTTCCACACCCTCTGGAATCTAGTATATATTGGCCAGGTAGCGCCTTGTCCTTGGACCGCTAGCCATCAAACCAACCCGAAACCAAAACAGTCAGGAGTCACCACATGGACCCGATCTATCTTGACTACAACGCCACCACTCCCATCGACCCCGCCGTGGCGGAAGCTATGCTCCCCTACATCCACGAACACTTCGGCAACCCTTCCAGCGGCCACGCCTTCGGACGGCGCGCCAAGGAGGGCGTGGACACGGCCCGCAGCCAGGTTGCCGGTCTTGTCGGTTGCCAGACCGACGAGGTGATCTTCACCAGCGGCGGCACCGAATCGAACAACCACGCCATCAAGGGTGTGGCCGCGGCGTACTGGCAACAGGGCAACCATATCATCACGTCATCGGTGGAGCATCCGGCGGTACTGGACGTTTGCGCATACCTGGAAGGGCGGGGCGCTAGTGTCACTTACCTCCCAGTGGATGGGCTGGGCATGGTCGACCCACAACAACTGGAATGGGCCATCACTCCGCAGACAGTCCTGGTCTCTGTGATGCACGCCAACAATGAGGTGGGCACAATTCAGCCCATATCGGAAATATCGGAGATCACCAGGCGTCACGGAATCCTCCTGCACGCGGACTGCGCCCAGTCGGTGGGGAAGCTCCCTGTGAAAGTCGACGAGCTGGGCGTGGACCTGCTGTCCATTGCCGGGCACAAACTGTACGCGCCCAAGGGCATTGGGGCCCTCTACATCCGGAACGGCGTCCGGCTGGAGAAGTTGATGCACGGAGCGGGCCATGAGATGGGTTGGCGGGCTGGCACGGAAAACGTCATCGAAGAAGTCGGCCTGGGACAGGCCTGTCAGTTAATTAACGGAAACCTGGATGCCTACTGCGAAACCATGATATCCACGCGGGACCTGCTGGAAGCCCAACTCGGTGAAAGGTTCTCCGACATGAAGACCAACGGCCACCCGGTGAAACGGCTCCCCAACACTTCCAGCGTTAGCTTCCCGTCAATGGAAGCGGACACGGCGCTTTCAGCGATGAAAGCGGTGGCCGCGTCAGCCGGGGCCGCCTGCCACAGTGATCAAGTCGAGGTCTCCAGTGTGTTACAGGCCATGCGCGTCCCGCTGGAGTACGCCATGGGGACGCTGCGCTTCTCCACAGGAAGGTACACCACTGCTGAAGAAATCCACCGCGCTGTGGAAGACGTCGCGCAGGCCGTGGAGACTTGCCGCTGACGGCCAGGTTTACGGTCCTTCCTGGAAATACTGCCGGGGCGACCTGGCCGGGAAGGGTTGGTACGGGTGCCGGGCAAGCGCGTCCTCGTCGAGTTCGATTCCAAGGCCCGGTCCGGTTGGTATCTGTATGTAGCCGTCCTTCACCCTGAAGGGATTCACGGCGATATCGTTCCCGAACTCCTCCAGGTTCACGAAATACTCCGTGATGAGGAAGTTGGGGATGCAGGTCGAGACCTGCAGCGTCGCCGCCAGTCCTACGGTGGTGCTATTGAAGTTGTGGGGCGAAACGATCACGAAGTAGGGCTCCGCCATGGCCGCGATCTCTTTCAACTCCAGTATGCCGCCGACATTGCAGACGTCTGGGTTGATGATATCCGCCGCCCGCTTCTCGAAGACTTCCCTGAACTCGAACTTCGTGTATAGCTCCTCGCCGGTGACCACCGGAATGCGGATGTCCCGCTTGGCTGCGGCCAGAGCGTCCATGTTTTCGGCCAACACAGGCTCTTCATACCAGAAGGGACGGTATTGCTCGATCTCCCTGGCGATGCGGACCGCATGCATCGGCGCAAGGCGGCGGTGCATCTCCACCAGAATGTCCACGTCGGGACCCACCGCTTGTCGAACGGCCGCTACATTCTCGATGGTCTGGTCCTCGACCTCACGGCTGACAAATGTGCGCCAAGGACCGGGGATGGGGTCGAACTTCATGGCGTCGAATCCCATCTCTATGACCTGGGATGCCCGTTCGGCTAGGGCCTCGGGGGTCTTGGCTCCCTCGGACCAACCGTTGGCGTACACGCGAATTTTATCCCGGCAAGCGCCGCCCAACAGTCCGTACACGGGGACTCCCAGCGCCTTGCCGGTGATGTCCCACATGGCTTGTTCGAGACCGCTTATGGCGCAGTAATAGTCCATGGCTCCCCGCCGGCCCGCGTAGTCGTCGTAGGCAACCTGGGTGAAGTGCTTGATGTTCATGGGGTCGCGGCCAATCAGGTAACGCTCCAGTTGGTCCACGTGGGAAACAACCTGTAGGTCCCGGTCGGACTAGGTATAGCATTCCCCCCAACCGTGAATCCCCTCGTCGGTGTTTATTTTGACAAAGACGAGATTCTTGCCCGTCCCAGGATGGACGGTCCAGGACTCTATACCCGTAATTTTCACGGCCGGTCTCCTTTCGCGGGGGTTCGGGCTCGGGTGGATGCTGTCTGGATACTAAAGACGGGCTCCGGTGGCGTCAAGGCCGCCTTGGGGTTAAACTAGCGGCGCGGGCCGGGGGCTCTGGGTTCTGCGAGGTGCGGCTTGCCCATTCTGTTATGATTATTCATATCAGGCCGCTTCTACTGACGTTGGTGGGAGTAACGGCTCCATGATAACCATCGAAGAGATCCACATTTCGCCGGTGAAGTCGCTGGCTTTGTCCCATCCCGACGCGGTTGATGTGTCCTGGCAAGGTATCTCCGAAGACCGTCGGCTGTTTCTGGTCGACGACAGCGGCAGACTCGTAACCCAGCGGCACTTCGGAAGCCTGGTGCGGGTGAAGGCCGAATACCGCCAGGAACCTGAGTGGCTTGTGCTGCACATGCCAGGCGGTAACGTTGTCGAAGGCCCGGTGTCTCCCGGTGAGGCCACGGTTACCCGTATCTTCGGGCGTAGAGTGACGGGGAATACGGCCCCAGGCGAGTGGGACTCGGTTCTCTCCGAATTCTGCGGCTCCCCCGTCCGGGTCATAAGGGCCCAACAGCCCGGCCAATGTTACGATGAATTCCCAATCTCTTTACTTTCCGCCGCCTCTTTGGAAAGGCTGGGCCAGCAGCCGGGCGCGGATATAGCCCTCGACAGCCGGAGATTCCGTCCGAACTTCCTGCTCCATGGGTGCGGACCCCATCAGGAGGACGATTGGATAGGCGAGGCTGTCCGTATTGGTGAAGATCTGCAAGTGAGAGTGGTCGCCAGAGACCCAAGGTGCGCCATCACCACCCACGACCCCGACACAGGCGACACCGATTTGAACACACAAGAAATCATCGCGGGCTACCGGCCAGCCGGTGGGACCGCCTACTTTGGTGTTTATGGAATCGTCGAGCGGCCCGGCAGGGTGAGCATTGGAGACGCGGTCACGTTACCCGCCGCTATCCTGCCTTAACGCTTAGGAGTTGAACCCATGGCAGAGCAATTAGTAACATTTTCCGAAAAACCCCAGGCCGAATTCCTGATCGCCGGTTGGCGCAGGCAATGGTCCGACGGAGGCCGCGTCTCCGGGGGGTTAACCAGATACCTGGTTGAAAAGCTGGGCGCCCGGAAGATAGGCGAAATGACACACCAAGTATCCCAGGACTGCTACCCCTTCCAGGTGGCGGGGACCCATGACACTTTCCGTCCCCTGGTGGCCTACGAGGAAGGTCTGCCCACCAAGTCCATGTACCGGGAGAACTACTTCTACGATGCGGGCAACGGCCTGATAATCTTCCGGGGCGAGGAGCCTTGGTTCCGCATAGACGTGTTCGGCGACGCGTTCTTCCAGAGTCTACAAGAACTCGGGATCAAACAGACCGCCGCCGTGGAAGGTGTAAACGGCCCCGTCCCGCCCGACCTTGAGCGCCGTATCACCTGCGTATACAGCAAGGCGGAGATGAGGGAGACGCTGGACCGTTACGGCGTGCAGTTCTCCAGCTACGGCAGTGACGGCAGGAGGGGTCCCACCATCGCCATGGCCCTGGTGTCCATGGCCCACTTCGAGCACCCGGACGTCGCGATGTTCCGCCTCGGCGCAATGGCTCCCATGTACCCCTTTTCCACCCAGGGAAATGACCAGGTCGGGATTGTTCGCGACCACCGTTCCTACTACGACATAATGCGCAGGTTGAAGTCGTTGTTCAAGCTGGACATAGACCTCTCGGAACTAGAGCAGTTGGGGCAGACGGAGTCGCAGCGGCTCATGGAAACACTGGAGCGGATAGGCTCTCAAAACCGGGAGGCAAAGCAGCTTATCGACAGCGTACGCACCGACTACAACTACACCCCGTTCGTGGAGCCCGTGGACCTTGACCCCGGCTTGGACAAAGCTCTGGAGGACATCCTGCGAAACCTGCCGGAATAGCACGGGGACTCAGTATCTGGTGAATCGCGAATGACTACCAGGCAGCGTCGCTTCAACTATTCTTGGGGCAGTGGGATCGTTGTGGAGGAGGCCAGAGTCCAAGGGGAACACCATTCTCCCTCCCTGCAATTGCTCAAGTACACGGAAGAACCAGCCGAGGGGGCCGTTAGTATCCGGTTCTGCCACTACGGCCACGACGGGCACTTTCGACGCTCACCGCTCTTAATGTCTCCGGAAGACCTGGCCTTAATGCGCGATGCCCTGCGCGAGACCCCTGAACTGAGGGAGCTATTGCTGAAGCTTTTGGCGGATTAGCCTCGGACCGACCACGGAGCCCCGTACAATCAGCCACCAGGAACGGTACGCTTCTCTTCTGGCCTACGCCCCGTCACGTAGGAGCGTGGGTTGGAGCGGGCGATGGGAATCGGACCCACGTATCAGCCTTGGGAGGGCTGCGCTCTACCACTGAGCTACGCCCGCTCGGTACGTTGGATCATATTCCGGGCTCCCGTGCGTGTCAACGGGGTTGGTCTTACCGCGATTGCCTTGGGGACGTGTCAACGCAGGGTTGACGCGGGTCAACCTTGCTGATAATATCTATTCACTCAGACCATCCCGGGATATTATTACGGTTGGATGGTTGGGCTAGGCGGGGACTCCTGCGGGAGTCCCTTATTATTTTGGCCCATTTAACATGAGGTTTCGCTCTAATGCGGGCTGCTGTTTTTGTAGATGTGGGATACCTTTATACGGGCGGGAGCACGATTCTCACGGAGACGGGAACCAAACTGCCGCGCTCTTCCATCGAGTTAAGACCACAAGAAAATATCGCCCAATTGAAAACCTTCGTAGACAGACAAACGGATAACTCACCCCTGCTTCGCATCTACTGGTACGACGGACTGTTGCAAGGGCGGCGTTCCTCGGAGCAAGACCAGTTGGCAATGGCGGATGACGTTAAACTGCGTCTAGGTACCGTAACTGGCGGACGGCAAAAGGGCGTAGATTCCTTGATCGTCACCGATCTTATCGAGCTGGCTCGTAATCACGCCATTTCAGACGCAGTGCTACTGTCCGGCGATGAAGATTTGAGAATTGGAGTGCAAATAGCCCAGAGTTTCGGGGTTCGTGTGCATCTAATTGGAATCGAAACGACCGGCGGGAATCAGTCCAAGCTTCTGCGGGAAGAATCTGATAGCGTCACCGAGTGGAGCCGGAAGGAAGTCGCGAATATTCTGTCGGTCAAGGCTAGCGGAACGGCGGCAGTGAATGTAGGCCTAATCTCCGACCAGGTTGAAGCGATCCCAAATGAAGCAATTGAGATACTTACGGAAGTCAGCAAGGAGGTCGCCGATTCAATCAGCGCCGATGAGTTGGCTAAATTCAATTTGAAGCCACAATCGTCGCCTATTCCACGAGATTACGATTCCAAGCTTCTATCAGAGAGCAGGAATAGATTGGGACGGGACTTGGATCTATCCGAGAGACGCAGTCTCCGAGATTTGTTCAGGGAAAACCTGCGGTGCAAGTTTGGTGGAGGGAGTTAATCGGAAAGTGCGCGCGATGGGCCGGGGCTGACCGCCCATCAAAAGACTCTATCCTACGCCCTCAACCCCGTCTCCTCCTCCCCCTGCTCTAGGAAGCCTCGCCGGACGCTCAGGAGCCACGCCGACCCGCCCATCCCGACCACCGACCCGCCCAACGCCGACGCGAACGACCAGTTCATGCCCACGGAGTCGGCCACCACTCCTCCCAGCGCGGGTGAGACCGTGCTGCCAAGACCCGCTCCCACGGCCATCAGGGCAAACGCCGCCGAAGAATACTGTACCGGCACGTAGTCCCCGGCGGACGCCGCGCAAATGGTGTAAGTAGCCCGCAGCGTTAAACCCATGATCACCGAAGACACGATGAAAGACCCCATACCCGGCAAGAACGCGAAGAGAGCGAACGAAGTGCCCTGAAGGAAAAACGATAACAGGAACGCTTGGGCCCTCCCCATCCGGTCGGACAACCTCCCCCAGACAACCCCGCTGCCCACGCTCAGCACGCCAATTGTGATCAAGAGCTGCCCCACAGTGGCCAGGGACACCGCGTTTTCATTGGAAAGGTACACCCCAAAGAACGTGCTGAAGATACTGTTGGACCAGCCAGAGGTAAAGGCCAACAAAGTAACCAACCAGACCAACGGAGTCTTGTATGCCTCAATGGGCCAGGACCGGACTCCCTGGCCCCGGGACCGTTCAGACCGGGCGGACGCCGCGCCATCCTTCGGCGACGGCGACGGCTCCTTGACCGCGGCCAACGCGGCCAGTCCGATGATGACCACCATCACGCCCAGTCCCTCCCAGGTGTGTCGCCAACCGTTTTCCATGCTCCTGGCGACCAGGAACGGGACTATAGCCCCAGCTACGATGAAGGCCGCGCTGCCTCCGGCTGACGCGAATCCAGCCGCTAGGCCGCGGGTTCGCACCGCGAACCATCCTGCGAGCAACCCCATCATTGGTGTAATCGCCGCGCCGCTGGTGAGTCCCATCAACACCATCGCAATGGCAGCCACCGCATAGTTGGGAGACAATCCCAACAATACCATCGACGCGCCGCCGCCGATGACCCCGCCGCCGATGATGATCCGGCTGCCGTAGCGGGGTGCAAGGGTCCCGGAAGCCACCGTGCTGCCCATCCTCGCCACCGATGCCATGGTAATCAGCAGTCCCGCTTCGGTGTGGGAGAGATGCAACGCCGCCTCCATGGAAGGCAGCGTAATGCTATGGGTGTAGTTGGCGAAGCTGGTCCCCAAATTGACCAGGACGGCAATAAGCAGGACCGCCCCGGCCTGGGTGAACACCCATTCCGGGGCGGTGTTGGCAAGTCTTGCTATGCGCATTCTCGGGAAAGGACCGGAGGCGGCCTATTAATTGCGCAGGTCCCTGAAGAAGGCCCTGATGTCCTCCACCAGCAATTCCGGCTCCTCCATGGCGGCAAAGTGGCCGCCCCGGGGCATTTCGGTCCAACGCCGCAGGTCGTAGGCGCGTTCCGCCCATTCCCTTGGGGGCCGGCTGATCTCATGGGGGAATACGGCGATGCCGCTGGGCACCTTCATCTTCTGGCCGGCCGCGGGCGACAACGGGTTGCGTTGGGACTCGTAGTAGAGCCTCGTGGAGGAATTGATCGTCCCGGTTGCCCAGTAAATAGTGACAGTCGTCAACAACTCGTCCTTGGTATAGCTGCTCTCTACATCCCCGCCACAGTCGCTCCAGGTGCGAAACTTCTCGACAATCCATGCCGCCAGGCCGGTGGGTGAGTCGTTCAGTCCGTAGGATAGGGTCTGGGGTTTGGTGCCCTGAATGTGGGAATAGCCGCCTTCGGCTTGCCGCCACTGCTCCCGGTCCGCCACATGTATCTGTTCGGCCTCTGTGAGAGGGGCCATACCGGGTCCGGTGTGGGAGCCCGCCACGACACCAGAGGCGGAAGTCACGTGAATCCCGATCACCTCTTCAGGATAGGTGAACCCCAGATGCGCGGTAACGCTCGCGCCCCAGTCCCCGCCCTGCGCGGCAAACCGGGAGTAACCCAATTCGTCACGCATGAGCTTGACCCACAGGTCGCCTACCTTGGCCGGGTTCAAGCCCCTTTCGTTGGTCATCGAAGAAAACCCATATCCAGGCATGGACGGGACTACAACGTCGAACGAGTCTTCCGCGCTTCCACCGTGATTTACCGGGTCGGTCAGTGGCTCGACAACCTTCAGGATTTCGAAGATTGTGCTGGGCCAACCGTGGGTGATGACCAGCGGTATCGGGTTGGGCCCCTTTCCCCGCTCGTGGATGAAATGGATGTTCAGTCCCTCGATGTCAGTCGTGAAGTGGGAAAACCGGTTGATGGCCTCTTCCTGGGCGCGCCAATCAAACTCGGTGCGCCAATACTCCACCAACTCCTTTATGTAGTCCAGATTAGAGCCGTAGTCCCAACCCGACCCCGGGATCTCATCGGGCCACCGGGTGCGGGCCAACCGGTCTTTCAAGTCCTGGAGTACGGAATCCGGGACATGAACCTTGTAGGGTTGTACAGCCATGTTCGATGGCCTCCTCTATTCGGTGGCTAGTCATTAGTGGTCAGTGACGAGTGACGAGGGTGCGCTGAGTCTTGGTCACTGGCCCCCGGCCACATCGTTTGCCCAGGGGCGGTCCTCCCGCAAACGGTCGATTTCGTCTGGGCTGGTCAAGGGAGCGAGACAAATCCCATTCATGCATACGTAAAGCGCCGGTTCCCCGCCAGCGGGAAATCCCAGCTCGGCAATACGGTCACCGTCACCGCTGGGATCTAGATGCTCGACCACTGTATGCGGCGCATACAACCTGCCGACGGATCTAGCCAACTGAGCAGTCGCGCCGTATGAAGGGTCTCCCACCAACGCCATGTGTACCGGGCCGCGTTCCAACATGTCCCAGGCTCGCCCCCAGGCCGAACCGGCGGGAAGGAACAGGTCTTCTTCGTCATCCTCCATTCGGCGGCGGCCCGGGTCGCCGGGGTAGGCGGAATCACCGCCGAAATTACCTGAATGGCTCAACCCCGGAGCAACGGTCTTGAACGCCTCTAACGTGGTGCGCGCGTCCCGCACGTAGGAATCTTCGCCAGTCAACTGGGACAGCCTGATGAGCGCTTCGGCCATCCAGGAATTTTCCAACAATTGGAATTCGACCAACGTGTCGACCCCTGCGACGCCACTTCCCTCGGAGACGTCGCGGAATCCGGCCCCAGGGTCAAAGAAAGCGTCGCGGGCGCGATGGACGATCTCCACAGTCCGGTCGAGATAGACCCTTCGGCCCGTGACCTGGTAGAGGTCCAGAATGGCCCGCGCCGCCTGCACCTGGTCTACCAGGTAAATTTGCGGTTGATGGGTTTCGGCCACTATGTGCCCCATCCCCCGGTCCGGATTCCAACAGTCGGCCCATAGCCGGTCAAGGGTCCGTACCGCGATTTCTAGGTAGCGGCCGGAGTCGAGCGCACGATGAGCTTTAATCAGAGCCTTTGCAGCCGCCGCGTTCCAATCAGCGTAGAACGTCTTGTCGATGGACGGAGCGAGGTCTGGTATCCTGTCCTTCCAAGGAAGACGGTAATACTCTTCGCCCGCGTCCTGGCTAGCGTAGAACAGTCCTTCGCTTTGGTCGTACAACTTGCCCAGTAGATAATCGATAGCCCCGGTAGCAGCGTCACAGTACGTCCTTTGGCCGGTGACCTGGAACGCTTCCAGATACGCCGTGGCCAAGCCCGCGTTGGTCAAGACCATCTTCTCGTAATGCGGCGCCTTCCAATCCCGAGTCACCGAGTACCGGAAGAACCCCTGGTCACACCGGTCGTAAAGACCCGACACCATTCCTTCGAGGGTTGTTGTGACCATATTGAGATAATTGAGGTCGCCGGTGTGACTATACCTGGCGAGGAGAAACCCCAACCCCTCCCAAGGGGGCTGTTTCGGCTCCTTGCCGAACCCGCCGAATTCAGAATCGTAGAGTCCCTTGAGAGTCTCCATGACTCGCTGTACCGGGGAATCCTCCGGGCCCGTCCGGGGCTTCGAGACCATTAAATTATGGGTGTCGTCAATTACAACCCTAGGCCGGACCGCCAACGGATACCCCTCACTTATTTTCTGCAATACGGGGAGTAGCGCGTCGGGAGGAGTGTAGATACGGCCGGTGATTAGCATACCTTCGTGGTCGAGAATGGCTAGGGAAGGATATCCACCCTGGTTGTAGCGGCGGGAGACGTCGGGCCTCTGGTCCACGTCCACCCGGACCGGAATGAAGCTGGAATTAACCAACTCGACGATGCGAGGGTCGGAGTAGGAGGTCTCGTCCATGACGTGACACCAGTGACACCAAGTAGCCCCCAGCGTGAGCAGCACCGGTTTTTGCGAATCTTGGGAAGCGCGAAATACCTGCTCCCCCCAATCTTGCCACTGGATGGGGCTTCCTGTCATACGGAATCACCCTCCGCTAGTTCGACTGCATGGGGGCCTATTGGCCTAGACGGGAAGTTCCGGTTCGGTGCGGTCGGCGGGGAGATCGATCATGAACGTGTTCGCGTTGAAGGCTAGAAGCGCATAATAGCCCATGAGGTTCACCAAGTTCGTAAGCCCATGAACGCCGAATTGGGCCACCGCGGCCTGATAGCTGGCGTCGCTAACTCGGTGGGTGCGGTAGAAGTCCCTACCCAGGTTGACCACCGCGGATTCGTCGGCGGGAAGACTGGGCAGGTCACGCTTGTCGCGCATCGCATCGACCAGGGCATCGCTCAGACCTTCGCGTCGGCCCGAGCCCGCATGGGCGTTCCAAATGTACTGGCAGTCAAGCTCCCGAGCTGTGACAAGCATGGCCAACTCTTGCACCTTGGCCGGAAGACCCGACCCCTGGCGCAGATACGCCGACAGGTTGTTTGCCCGCTTGGCCATCTCCGGACTGTTTAGAGTAACCGTACCGGGGCCGGTAGCCGGTGGGCCACCTCTCTCTTGGACCACTTCGTCGAAGACCGCGCGGTACTGTTCCGGGATGCTTTCCCGCGATGGGACCGGTGCTCGTGCCATAGCTGTCTCCTTCTCTACTGTGTAGTCTGCCAGGTTGGCCAACAGATGCGGACGATTAGGCCGCATTGCTTTTGAATCTGGTGGGCCGCCACTAACTTACCCGGCGCTCCATACGTTGTCAATGTTGACCGAGGAGGGTCGGCGGGAACTAACAAGTCCAGGTCTGAGCGGGGGTTCCCCCTGGTGTTGTACAGGCTATCGAATCACGTCTCCTGGCGTTCCCTTCTGGGCAGAAACACTCCCGCCGCCAACAGAGTGCTGGACGCCGCACAACAGATGAGGAAGCCTGCCGTAAAACTGCCCAAGAGGTCGCGCAGGACTCCCACCATTATCGGAGAGATGAACATTGCCGCCCCGGAAAAGGTCAGCAGTGAGCCCCAGATGACCGCCACTTTCCTCGGGTCCCCCTTCGCAACTGCCATCGTGGTCGACAACAGAGTGGGCACATATAGCCAGGAGCCTATCCCCACGACCAACAGCGACGCATAGATTGCAAAGTTGTTCGAGAATAAGAAGGTCCCGAGTCCACCTACAATTACCATGACACCCGGCAAAATCAGGTAGCTGCGCGGTGTACCGACCCGCAATGGGAGGAACGCCCCCAGGAGAACGGCGAAAACTCCCACGAACGGTAGGAGGCCCGTGATGAGTCCCGCTCCTTCCGGCGTCATCCCCCTGACTTCGGTGTAGAACGTGGGGAGCCATCCGCTCAATGACGTGTACTGGACCAAGACCCCGGCGTCGGCGGCAAGCAGAAGTATGATCGCCCTGTCTTTGAGGACCCCACCAATCTCGCGGACCGGCATTCCGGTTACGACGGTGGTCGCTCCGGTACGCGCCCTACCCAGCAGGCTCCAAAACGCCGCTCCCCCGACTCCAACTACGCCGTATAAGCTCAATGCCTCCCGCCAACCCACCAGTCCCGACAGTGGCGCCGCGGTAGATACCGAAAAGGCGATCCCGAGGCTCAACATGGCGGTGTTCAGGCCATTCATCACCAGGACTTCTTTAGGTTTGAACCACTGCATCAGCAGCGGCCCCGTGGCGATGAGCAACAACGCCGCGCCCAGGCCATACAACAATCTCAGACCCAGCAGGACCGGGAAATTCGGTGCGAAAGCGGAGAACACGACCATGCCCACCATCCACCAACCCAAGGTGAAGGTAGTCCGGACCCCCAACCTGACCGTGATGACCCCACCCGGCAATCCCACCGCGGAAGCCACTAGCAACGGCAGGGAGACCAGAAAACCGGCCGTCGCCCGGGAGATGCCATAGTCACCGATAATGTTTAACAAGATCGGAGACGCGGAGAACATGCTGACGCCAATGGAGAAGTGGGAAGCCAGCGCCAGGACCGCGATGACATACCTGTAGGCGCTGAATTGAAGGGGCTGGGTCTGGGAAATGCCGGATGTCATTCCAAGCTACTGCTGACTGCCGTCTACGGCGTGATACCCCCGGACAATCATTGCGGCCAGGTATCCGGCCCCGAATCCATTGTCGATGTTGACCACGCCGACTCCCGGAGCGCATCCGTTCAACATCGCGAGTAACGCGGCCAACCCCTGGAAGCTTGCCCCGTAACCCACACTGGTCGGCACGGCGATAACCGGGACGTCCACCAACCCGCCGACCACCGAGGGCAGCGCGCCTTCCATACCCGCCACCGCAATCACTACCTTGGCGCGTTCCAGCGCGGCGCGCTGGGCCAACAATCTGTGAATTCCCGCAACGCCGACGTCGAATGCTTTTTCGACACCACAGCCCATAAGTTCCGCAGTCAACGTGGCCTCGGTGGCAACAGGCAAATCGGCGGTCCCAGCACTCAGCACCAGGACGCCCGAAATAGCTTCTATTCCATCATTCCGGTCGACGTACACGGCCCTGGCCGTCTCACAGTACCGGGCATCTGGGACCGTGGCTTTCACAGCCGAGTAAGCTTCGACGCTGGCGCGAGTAACGAGCACTACGCTCGATTGTTGCAACAGAGCATCGACTATCCTGGCCACCTGCTCCGGGGTCTTACCTTCGCCGAAGACCACCTCCGGGAACCCTTTTCTCAAGGCGCGGTGGTGGTCCACCTTGGCGAATTCGAGGTCCTCGTAAGGGAGGTCCCGCAGCAACCGCATCACGTCATCCAGTGGAACGCTGCCGTCACGGTACAGGCGCAAAATCTCCTTGAGGCGGCTCTCGTCGATGAGGTTACTCCTTAGAGATGGTTGCGGAGATGGCTGCACGCTACCACGGGGGTCGACATAGAAGTCAGAAGACAGAGGTTTACGGACCGGCTCCGGTGGACTTCGCCCGCTTGCTGAGGACCTCGTTCATGCTTCCGGACCGGAACCCGTCCAGGTCAAGCGTCACGTATGAATAGCCGATTGACCGGAAGTGCGTGGTGATCCCTTCGCGTACTTCCTCGTCAAGCAGGGCCGCGAAATCGCTTGGAGGTATCTCGATGCGCGCAACGGTCCCGTGATGCCGGACTCGAAGCTGTCCAAAACCCAGACCGCGCAGGTATTCTTCCGCGCTGGCGATCTGAGTGAGGGCTTCCACCGAAACCGGGGTGCCGTACGGAATGCGGGAGGATAGGCACGCCTGGGCTGGCTTGTCCCATGTCGGCAGCCCCATTTCTTTAGAGAGTGAACGAATCTCGGCTTTGGACAACTGCGCCTCGACCATAGGGCTTCGGACTCCGTACTGCTTGGCCGCATTCTGTCCGGGCCTGAAGTCGCCAAGGTCGTCGGTGTTTGTGCCGTTGGCCACCCAATCGAACCCTTCTTCCGAAGCGGTCCGGTTGATGTGGGTGTAGAGTTCGTCCTTGCAAAAGAAGCAACGGTTGGGGTTGTTCGCGAGGTAGTCGGCGCGCTCCACCTCTTTGGTCTGGACAACCCTGTGGTTCAGCCCCAATTTCTCGGCCAGAGCGATGGCATCCCGCAGCTCAGACGGCGCGAGGCTTGGAGACTCGGCGGTGAGGGCCATGCTGCGGTAACCCAACACCTGGTGGGAGACCGCCGCCAGAAATGCGCTGTCCACGCCTCCGGAGTAGGCCACTATGACGGAGGCCATATCCTCAAGGATGGACTTCAAAAGGCCCATCTTATCTGCGGAATCGATAGTATCCTCAGATACGGAGGGGGATGTCATAGCTTCCTCCTGGGAGACTCACCGACCGGGGAAAATCCCGTCCTTCGCTCGGAGCATTTCTGATTGCCTATCTATATCTGGAGCCGGTGAGGGGATTCGAACCCTTGACCTGCGGTTTACGAAACCGCTGCTCTGCCACTGAGCTACACCGGCTCATGGGTAAACAAAATGGTCGTCCCATTCTAACCTAACTTGCCAATCTGCTGCCAATCCGAGCATAACCTTTCGTTGCGGATAACTCGGGTGTGTACTGACAGAGTTCGGTTGATAAAATTACAATTAATTCCTAATGAGGCGTGAACGGAAGAGAATTCTTAAGGCGAGCCGGACGCTACGCGAGAAGGAATGGGTTGGAGTTCAATTTTAACCCGACTCGCGGGAAAAGTAGTCACGGTGAGCCAACTGTAGGCAATCATCGGACCATCGTACAACACGGTGAGATTGCACCCGAGACTTTGGCATCCATGTTCAGGGACCTCAACATCAACCGGCGGGAGTTTTGACTCATGCGTTACGCATATCCATGCAACATCTCTCTGGATGACGAAGAGAAAAGGACTACCGGACGGGAAGCCTATAACATCTCCTTCCCCGACGTTCCAGAGGCCATAACTTGTGGCTGGTCCTGGCAAGAAGCGATAGAGATGGCTGAGGACGGACTGGCCGTCGCCTTGGACTTCTACGTTAAGGGCGAATAAGATTTACCCGTTCCTAGTCCTCTTGCCGAAGGCCAGGTATTAATTTCGCTACCTCCAATAGCTGCCGCGAGCCTTGCCGTTTACTCGGCTATGCGCAAGCAGGGAATCACGAAGGCCGAGATGGCCGAGCAGTTGAAATTCAGCGAAGACGCCGTTGGCAAACTGCTCGACCCAAGGTACCGCACCCATGTGAGCCAAATAGAGAAGGCGCTCAAGGTCGTGGGTCGTTCACTCATAGTCGAGGATAGGGAAGCGGTCTATACCGCAATTACGCCTCCTCCTGCAGGAAACCCACAATTGCCTCGTAGGTAGCGTCGGGTAGCTCCTCGGCCAGAAAGTGACCGGCGGGCAGTGAGAATCCCCGCAAGTTGGTCGCGTACTCGCTCCAGACCTCCAACACGTTTTGGGTGCGGCCCACGTAACCGGTCTCACTCCATAGCGCCAGCATTGGACAGTTGACTTTATTATCGAAGTCCACCTCGTCATGCACCAGGTCGATGCTCGCGCCCGCCCGGTAGTCCTCGCATGTCGCGTGGATCGTCCCCGGATCGCAGAAACACCGCACGTATTCCTCCACGGCTTCGGGCGGGAAGATGGTCTCCGCGTTGGCTCCGCGAGTGAACCGGGTGCGTATGAAGTAGTCCGCCGCGCCCCCTATCATTCTCTCCGGGAAGTCGTAGGGTTGGATGAGGAAGAACCAGTGGTAAGTGTTGGTGGCCATCTCCTTGTTCACGATCTGGAACATCTTGTGAGTCGGTATGATATCCAGCGTCGCGAGTTTCAGCACTCTGTCCGAATGGTCCTTGGTGAGCCGGTGTGAGACCCGCGCTCCCCGGTCATGGCCGACCAGCAAGAACGTGTCGAAACCCAGTTGGGTCATCACTTCCGCTTGGTCCCGCGCCATCTCCCGCTTGGAATAAATCAGATGCTCGGGGTCTCCGTGGGGCTTGCCGCTATCCCCGTAACCCCGTAGATCAGGAGCGACCACGGTGAAGTCCTCTGCCAGCCTAGGCGCGATCTTGTGCCACATTACGTGTGACTGAGGGTATCCGTGAAGCATGAGCAGGGGAGGCCCTGACCCTCCCTTTACCAGGTTGATGGTTGCGCCGCTGGTCTCGATCTGAAGCTCGTCGAACCCTTCGAACATGGTGTGGCCTCCTAACGGTTTCGTCTCCGTTCGTCTGACATCGCCCGGTCGATGCCGAATATATATAATGACCCCACTACATGCAATATGAAACGGGGTAAACCCATGACACCTGTTAGTAATTTTGGAGTCCTATTGCCGACCAGGGGAGTGCTCGTGTACGCGGGGGGCGGCCGGCCAAGGACCGAACTCGTCTGGCAGATGGCCGAAACCGCCGAGCGGGCCGGGTACGACTCTGTCTGGGTCGGCGATAGTATTACGTCCAAGCCCAGGCTGGAGCCTTTGACCGCGATGGCGGCCATCGCAGCCCGCACTCAACGGGTAAAAATCGGAACCGCCATCTTGCTCAACGCGCTGCGTCACCCCGTACATCTGGCCCACGCCGCCGCGACCATAGACAACATCTCCGCCGGCCGTACGCTTCTGGGCGTAGGCGCGGGACGCAGCAACAACCAGATGTTCGTCAACGAGCACGATGCCGTTGGAGTCCCCATTCAGGAGAGGGCTTCCAGGATGGAGGAGAGCATCAACGTATTGCGGGCCTTGTGGACCGGCGAGAGCGTGTCGACCGAGGGAGAGTTTTACCCGCTGAACGACGTGACCCTGGAACCGCGCCCCGTTCAAGAGTCTATCCCCATCTGGATATCCAGCAACTGGGTAAGACGGGGCTTGAACCGGGTGGCCGAGCTCGGCGACGCATGGATTACCAATGTGCCGTCGGTTGAGCTGTTTCAGCAGTGCTGGGAGAGGATCGAAGACCGGGCCGGGAAAGTTGCCAAAGACCCTGAAAAGATTGGCCGGTGCCTCTACATCTCCGTGAACTTGAACGAGGAAGCCGAAGCGCTGTCGGAAGGCGACAAGTTTATGCAAGCCTACTACAGCGTGCCCTACGACATTATCAGCAAGCAGTTGTTATGCGTGTTCGGCCCGCCGGAGAAATGTATCGAGGCCATCCAGAACTACAAAGAGGCCGGGGCGGATTACTTCATAGTCAGGTTCGCTTCGCCGCGCCAGATGGACCAGATGGCCCGCTTCACCGATGAAGTGCTTCCGTTCGTCCGCTGAACTATCCAATGGTCTACGCAAACCCCTGGTGCCGGAGCGAGTCCGACATCTCTTGGTCCGCTTCCGCCAATTCCATCTCGTCCGCGAACAGGTAGACCAGAGACCGCTGGGCGTAGTAGCGTGCGCCTTGGGGGTTTAGCTCGATTGCCCGGGACAAGTCGGATAGGGCCTGCTCGTAATGCCCCACTTCGTAAAAGGAGAATCCACGGTCGTAATAGGCGTCCGCGAATCCATAGTCCAGCTCGATGGCCCGGTTGTAGTCCTCTATTGCCTTCTCGTAATTTCCGTGGCGGCTGTGGGTGTTGCCCCGGTCGTGGAACCCGGCGGCGTCCACGGGTTCCTCCGGCAGTCGACGGTTCACTGAATCTCCTCCAACCCGTTCGTAGGGTTTAATAATACCCTACCGTCAAGATCGGCGTGGGGAATCCCCAGCAGCCACCTTGCGCGATCCTGAAGCCCGGGGCATACTGGGCAAAACCTCGAAATTTATGGTCCATCCCGCGATTCATCCAATAAGGCGGTCACCGCATGGACAAGGCTGAAATCCCATTCCTTCCCGTAACCCAACTGTCGGAACTAATCAAGGACCGCGCCGTTTCTCCCATTGAGGTGGCCGAGTCATATCTCGACCGCATCGACCTTCTCAACGATAAGCTCTACGCCTACCTGACAGTCTGCCGCGACGAAGCGCTGCAGGCCGCCCGGGAATCGGAGCAGGCCCTGGACCGAGGCGAAAACCTTGGGCCGCTGCACGGCGTTCCCTTCGCCGTGAAAGACCAGCTAAACACCAATGCGATCCGCACCACGTCCGGAACGCCGATCTTCAACGATTTTGTCCCAGACTACGACGCGACCGTGATCGCAAAGCTAAAGGCGGCCGGAGCGATTCTGCTGGGCAAGCTCAACATGACCGAGTTTGGCACAACCAGCCTCTCCCACGCCTTCGACACCGCCCGCAACCCCTGGGACCTGGACCGCTTCACCGGAGGTTCCAGCAGCGGTTCCGGCGGCGCGACAGCGGCCTTCATGTGCGCCACTTCCCTGGGCGAGGACACCGGCGGCTCAGTCCGCGGCCCGGCTGCCTGGTGCGGGTTGGTCGGTCTAAGGCCGTCCTGGGGCCGGGTAAGCCGTTACGGTCTGAGGTCGGGTATGTGGTCCATGGACACCATTGGGCCGCTGTCCCGGTCGGTCGAGGACTGCGCCATCACCCTTCAGGCCATCGCCGGGCATGACCCCAACGACCCCTACACCTGGGACGCGCCGGTCCCCGACTACCGCTCCAACCTCAACCCAGATCTGTCGGGCAAAAGAATCGGCTTGGTCCGGGAAATGCTCTATACCGACCTGGTGGACCCCGAAGTCCGCGACGCCGTGGTCCAGGCCGCCAACGCTCTGGCCGAGCTGGGGGCGAACGTCGAAGAGGTCTCCATCCCGCTGACCACCGCCGCCAACACCATCTCAAGCGTGCTCAGGGTCGAGGCGCCGACCAACAACCGGGACTTGATCCGGAACCGTATCTCCGAGATCAACCACGATAACCGCATCTCCTACCTGACCTGGAGCCTCACCCCCGCGCTGGCATATTACAAGGCCCTCAAGCTACGGGCGCTTCTGAGGCAGAATATTCTGGACACCCTCTCCGATTATGATGCGCTGGTGATGCCGACCATGGGGACCGCGGCTCCCAAGGTAGAACCGGACCCAATCATCGACAACAAGGAAAATAGCAACCGCAACCGCTCCGGTATGACCACGCCTTTCAGCTTAGCCAGTTCCCCCGCACTGAGCATCAACTGTGGGTTCACCTCCGAGGGTCTGCCCATCGGGTTCCAAATCGGCGGCAAGCCCTTCGACGAGCAGACCGTCTTTAACGTAGCCTACGCCTACGAGCAGGCCACCGACTGGCACACCCGAAGGCCGTCCCTCTAGGCCAGGACCAGGACTTAAGGACACGGAAACCGAATAATCTAACCAGGACACTCACGATGATTAAGCATTTTGGCAGTCTATACGCGGGCCATGTTGACCTTGGCGACATCGGGCTCGAAGCCACTCCGGTCAACGACCGTTGGTTCGAAAACGACCACCTGGTAACCATATTTGACCGCACCGAACAGTTGGTCACTACCATGGACCGGCTGGGCTATCATAGCTTTTGGGCGGCGGAACACCATTTTCAGCGCGAGGGCAACGAAGTCATCCCCAACCTGATAATGCTCTACGTCCACCTGGCCCACCTGACCAAGCGGCTCAAGTTTGGTTGCGGCTTCAACATCAACCCCATGTGGCACCCCCTCCGGTTGGCCGAGGACTTCGCCACAGCCGACATCCTCACCAATGGGCGGGTGATCTTCGGAGTCGGACGGGGTTATCACTCCCGTGAGGTCGACACCTTCGGCGCGCCTAGCACCAACACAGACAGCGACGCCAACCGGGAGCTGTTCGAGGAACAGGTGGAGATAATCCTGAAGGCGTTCAACGAGCGGTCATTCTCCCATGAGGGCAGGTTCTACAAGCTCCCCCCTGACGTTCCCTACCGAGGCTATGGGCTAGAGGAGTTGACCCTGGTCCCACGCCCAAGGAACCTGCCGGTGGAGATCTGGCAGCCAATGGTCAGCGCCAGCCAACGGGCAATGGACTTCATGGCCAGTCATGACATTCAGGCCATCATCGGCGGAGGCGCGGTTACCGGCGGGGCATCCGAAGAGGTCATTAAACGGTGGACCGACTCGCTGGCCCGCCACGGCCGGGAAGTAGAATTGGGAGGCCGTCTCGTCATCGGCCTGTCGACGTTCATCGCGGACAGCGAGCAGGAGGCCATCGAGCAGGCCAGGGCCTATCTGGAAGAGGACATGAAGATGTTCGCCCCCTTGGGCTTCTTCCGGGACCTGACTCCGGACCAGATCATCGCCCTGGGCGATCCCAAACGCGCCCGTTACGCCGGGCTTCCCACTATGGAGGACTTCGTGGCCTCCAGCGCCTGGCTATGCGGCACCGCGGAGACGGTCACCGAGCGGATCATGGAGATCCAGGAGAAATATCCCGGCCTGGAGTACATGCACGTGGGCTGCAACCGGATGGGCGCGCCTTTGAGCGTCATGCTGGAGCAGTTGGAGCGCTTCGCCGAGGGCGTCATGCCCCACTTTATCGTGGAGACCCCTGTAGCGGCAGACGATTAGGCTACAGGGCTCCCAAATTGTGAACGGCTAAGCCGGGACCGCCAGAACCGCCGCGATCTCGCTGAACTCCCTGGATAGCTTGTTCCACGAATCTCCGCCATCGCTGCTCTGGAACAGATGTCCGTAGCGGCTACCGGCGTAAGCGGCCTGCGTGTCGAAGGACGGAATGTCCACCACCCACATCGCGCTGTTGGGCGGGGTGGACAGGGACATCTGGTCCCAGGTCTGTCCGGCGTCCTTGGACTTCATCACCGTCCCGGTCTGCCCCGGCGTGGTGTCTCCGATCGTGATGAGGATAGTCTCCGGGTTGTCCGGCTGGACGATGATTCCCCTGGGATAAGTGTAAGGGAACACTTCCCTGATCCCGACCTGCCTCCAGTTCGCGCCCTCGTCGGTGCTGGTCCAGACGTCGTTGTTGACCACCACGACCACCGTCTGCGGCGGTCCGGCGGTTACTGCCACGTTGTGGACGTCCAGGTTGGGAATGTCTGTCCCAGCTTTTTCCCACGTATCGCCGCCGTCGGTGCTGTGGCGCAATCCGTCGACCTCGATACCCAGCCAAATGCTTTGGGGATTCGTCGGGTCGATGGCAATAGCCGTGGGAAGGGGATGCCCTATTGGACAGTCCCTGGCGACCTCCACCGGCCGCTGCGCCCAGGTCTTGCCTCCATCGGTGGACTTGTAAAACTCCACCGGATTGGGAGTTCCCGTCGCCGCGTACATCCGATCAGGGTTGCCCGAGTCAATTGAGATCACGAATACGGGCTTCCCTTCCAAAGCGCCTGGGACGGGTGACCAATTCTGCCCGGAATCGTCACTTCGGTACAACCCCCTGTCGGTGCCTCCGAAGACTACCTCCGGCCTGCTGGGGTGGTTCCGCAGTGACCGGACCATCGCGTTCTGGTAAATGCCCTGGTTCACTCCGGCCCTCTGCCAGGTCTCTCCTCCGTCGGGGCTGCGCATGATTCCCTGACCCACTGTGCCCACGAGAATGCTCGTTCCTGCCATATCCCTCACCTGCCTTTTCGTGTGTGCTGAATGGTAAATCTGCCGGGCCGAGTTTGCAATGCCAAAACAGTCACGTCCGCCTGTTTACCCTTCCTTTTTCCCGAAGGCGGATAGAGAGGAGGATTTGCCCAACCCTCTGGCCAATCCACAGGTGCCCGCCGGATGAAATAAGGCAGCCGGTTTCCTATTCCCGGAAGAATTCGGCAGCCCTCTCTGCGATCATGATGACCGTGGCGTTGGTATTCGCCCTCGGAATATCTGGCATGATTGAGGCGTCGATCACCCACAGGTTCTCAACACCGCGTACCCGGCAATGCGAGTCCACCACTGCCAGATCGTCTGAGTCTGGACCCATCTTACAGGTGCCGCACGTATGGCCTGCGATCCCCACGCTGCGGTGTAACCAGGCGTCCAGATCCGCATCGGACGCTAAGTCAATGTCCGAGGGGGCAATCCGTTCCGCTACTATGCCTTCAAAGGCCCGGTCCTTGAAGAGTTGGACGCATAGCCGGACCGATTCCCGCAGCCGTTGCAGGTCCCAGGGATCGGATAATGACCGGTAGTCCAAAATCGGTTGCGCCGTGGGATCCGCGGATGCCAGCCGCAGTTGGCCAACGCTCAATGGCAGCTCCAACCGGCAACCGACCCGTATCTCATCGGCCTCATGTCCCAGCGGGCCAGAAGTAAGCGGTTGGACCTGGATATCGTTCCTTGTGTCCGAGTCAGGCGCGGCAAACCTCAGGGCAACCTGGTTTCTGGGTGCGTCCGATTCCAACGCGTAGCCATCCTCAGGACGGAACCTCAGAGACACAGATGGATGGTTCTTCATGTTTTGCCCAACGCCGGGGGAGTCCAGAAGCGTGCGGATCCCCAGGGGTCCCAGATGCTCAGAAGGGCCTATGCCGGACAGTATCATGAGTTGAGGCGACGCCACCGCGCCCGCGCTCAGGATGATGTCTTGCCCTTCCACCGTAAAGGTCTCTTCTCCACTCCCGACTTCTATCGCAACGGCCCGGTTGCCCTCGAAAAGTATGCGCCTGGCGAAGACTCCAGGCTTGATCGTGAGATTGAGCCGGTGGCGGCAGGGGTCTAGGTAGCCTAGGGCCGTGCTGTAACGGATGCCTTCGTGGTTGTTCAGAGGGACGGGGCCCACGCCGCCGGATTCGGGATTGTTCATGTCCTCATCGTAGGGAAACCCGGCGGAACGGCAGGCCTGGTAAAAGGCTGAATGAAGCGGCAGCCATGAGTCTCGCTGGTGCCGTCGCACCGGAATCGGACCGTCTGAGCCGTGGAAGTCGTCCCTAATATTGGCGTCCGCCTCCAACTTCCTAAAATGCGGCAAGACGTCCAGGAAGCCCCAACCATCGTTGCCTCTCGCGGCCCAGTTATCGTAGTCCTCCGGGACTCCCCTCAAAAATATCTGATGGTTGATGGCGCTGGTGCCGCCCACCACCTTTCCCCGAGCGACCGCCAATCCGTCCGGACCCAGAATGCTGGACCTACCCACGAAAGACCAGTTGTGTGCCGCCCCGGCTTCAGACGCCGCCTGGTTGGCGTCGTGTTTAAGCTCATAAGGCAAGCGTTCGAAGCTGGGGTAATCGGGCCCGGCCTCCAGCAACAGGACCGACCGCCCAGGCTCCTCAGATAACCGGGAAGCCAACACGCACCCCGCCGAACCCGCTCCAATGATGATTGCGTCGTATCGCATGGTCTCTTCCCTCTCCAACCGTGTCCCTTGCCGGGGTCCGCCCTAGTCCAATTGTCGGACCCTGTGGAAGATCAGAAAGAAGCATATCGCCGTACCCAGACTTATGGAAGCCACCAGGGTAAGGGCGCCGGACACCGAGTAAAAGTCCATGAGCAATCCGATGATAAAGATTCCCACCGGACCCAACCCATGTTCCAGCATGTATATGCTGGTGACACGGCCACGCAGATTGTCCGAGACCATCGCCTGGACCAGCGTCTGATTACTAACGATGAAGCTGGTCTGACACAGCCCCAACACCACCATCATACACAGCGAGAGCAACAACCAATGGGACTGGGACAGGGTGAGAATAGCGGCAGAACCCACAATCAAGGCTATCAGAGCCAGCTTCCCTTTCTTGATGCCAAACCCCAACGAGGCTATCAGGAACGTTGTCGTGACACCTCCGACACCCTGGGCCGCCATCAGATATCCGCCAACGTTCGCCCCAGAGTTCAGCACCTCTCCGGCGTAGGCAGGCAACAACGCGGGCAGGGGAATGAAGCAGAACGTAAGGATGAAGCTCATGATAATAAGGTGCAGAATGATCCGGTTCTCCGTCCAGATGTAGACGAACCCCTCTTTCAGGTTGGTCAAGACGGAGTCTCGGTGGGCGCTAGACTCGCGGCGGTACGGCGTCCGCATGGGGATTAGCAGTATCGCCGTGACCAGGTAGGCCGCACTCTCAACGTAGAAGTTCCAAGTAACTCCCACCGTGGTTATCAATAGACCGCCCAGCATGCCGCCGATGAGTCGGTTAACGGTGACGGTCATGGCGTTGAGGGCCATGGCGTTGCCCAGGTCTCCGGGCGGCACTGTATTGACAATCAGAGATTGGCGGGCGGGCATGATGAAGGCAAAGCAGATAGCGGAAACACCCGCATAGGCAAAGACATGCCAGACCTGGACGACGGCAGTGGCCACCATGACGGCGAACGCTATGGCCACCCCGGCCAGGAAGAACTGAAAAACAATGACCACCCTACGCCGGTCCATCCGGTCGGCGACCACACCGGCCCACGGCCCAATGATCAGTGTGGGGAATCCCCTCAGCCCCGCGGCGGTCCCGGAGAGCAGGGCAGACTCGGTAAGGTCCCAGACCAGCCAACTGAGGGTAATCATCTGCAACCAAAGGGCCATATGGTCGAAGATGTTGCCGACCCAGAGGAGTCTAAAGTCCTTGCTCTTAAGCGACGTGAAGGTCTGGACGCGTGCGCGGCGCGGCGAGGCCGCCGGGCGCTGCGGTGGAGCCTGTTGCGGAGCCTCCTCCCCCGGTGTCCGGTCTAAGCGCATCTCTGGATGCCGCTCATGTAACTCCTTATCTCAGTTGTAATCTTGGTTGCAAATAATGGCGCATAAATGCCGATGGGGCCCCGATCGGCCCCATCTTCACTGGGCGCGGTCCCGTTCAGAGAATCCTAGTGGCCGTTGGAGAGTCCCAGTTCCTCCAGAATGGCGGGGATGCCCTTCTTCTCGTCTTCCGTTAGAGGGCGGAGCGGCCTGGAAACCGTGTCATTGTCCAACACGCCCATCATCTTCAACGCCGACTTCATAGCCGCGAAGCTCGCCGCATTCGCCCCGCCTCCCTTGGCCAACGTGGCGATCTTTCCCGCTATTAGCAGCTTGGCGTTGCACTCCCGGACCGTGGCGGCGTCGCCAGCCTCTCCCGCTTCCCACCCACGGGCGGAAGCGTTAGCGGCCAGGTTCGCCAAACCGGGGATTACTCCGTCGACTCCCACGCCGCCGGCGACGGTGATCCGGAACACCGTGCCGAGGAATCGCATCAGCTTCAAGTCTCCCTGTTCGCACAGGATGTATAGCTCGGCAAGCAACTCACCGGCTCCGGAGCTATCCTTGATCCCGACCACCGCGCCTTCGCTGGCCAAGGTGGCGACGGTGCTCGGCGCGACAGCCGTCTTGACCGTCGACGGTATGTTATACACCCACAGGGGCAGCCCGGAACGGTCACTGATATAGCGGTAGTGGTCCAACAATTCGTCCTGGGCGTTGGGATAGTAGTAAGGAGGCGTCACGGCCACGCCGTCCAGCCCCATCTCCTGGACTGCCAGGGCCATGTTGAGTGATAGCTGGGTGCTCGCGCCGGAGACGTTGCCAATGATGGGCACGCGCCCCGCAACTTCGTCGACCACGGTCTCGATGCTGATCAGCCGTTGCTCGTCGGGCAGATTGGCGAACTCCCCGGTGGTCCCGGATACCCAGATGCCGTGAGCGCCGCTGTCGATCAGGTAATTGACCAGACGCCTCAACGATGGGACGTCCACGGTCTCGTCATTGTTTAGAGGGGTCAAGATGGGGACTATCACTCCCCGGATTTCCTTGTCAGCCATGTCTATTCATACCTCTACTAGTAAGTCTAGGAGGATTGTCTCACCACCGGCTAGAGGTGGCAAAGACTAGGCCTTCAGGTGGCCTTCCACGAACTGACACCAATGGTCTACCGACTCGGGCGTAGACTTGCCGTGAGGTCCGGGGTAGCAGATCATCCGCTTGTCCTCTGACCCCAATAGGTCGAACAGGTCACATTGGGACTCCCTGGAAAACAGCTCGTCATCCCACTGCATGTGGAACAGCAACGGGACCTTCACGTTGGGCGCGTCGCTCTTGAACCTATCCCCAAGGGCGTCGTTGCCGTCAGCCTCGGCCCGTCGCTTCAAGGCGTTCTTACCTAGGGCGGCGCAGCACAGCTTGTCACCTGCGGCGGCGACGAAGGGCAAACCGAAGCGTGTCCCCATGGAGAATCCCATGTACGCAGCCCGGTCAGCGTTGATCGTGTCCATCTCGGAGAAACAGGCCAGCGTGGACAGCCAATCGTCGACCATGCCGTCTATGACGTTGTCGAAACCCCTCTCCGCGTATAGATCAGTTAGTTCTGGCCCTTGCCGGTCACCGTGGGCCGGGCCGTCAATGGCCACCATCGCGAATTGGGAAACGCCGGCCAGTCTCCGCCCAAGCATTAGCGACCTCGAGACCCTCTTGTGCCCGCTGCCGCCGTGGCCGAAGAGCACCAGGGGCAAGGGCTTCTCCACTTCCTCGGGCGTCCACACTATTCCGGGTATCGGCCCGTTCCCCGCGTCGATCACAAACTCCCGTTCGGTTATCTGGCCTTCCACTAGAGGACCGCCAACCCAATCTAAATTTGCCATCTCGTCACCTGTGTAAGTTTGATTTGGGACCCGGATTCGTTTAGCTAGGTAGTCCCCCGAAAGCGTCCTCCAGGGTAATCACCGGAAATATGGCCGCGGTGTTCCAGACCGCCAACCCCAGGTCTACAAGAGCGCTGTCTGCTGAGTGAGCGTCGGGGGCATCCAGCACCAGAAAAGTCTGGTGCGAAGACTTGCCGACCCAACCGCCCTTATAGCTGCATCCATAACTCTGGAGCACCTCGGTCATGGTGGACGCCATCAAGAGGGCCCGGTCTCGGATTTCGACTGCCACACCAGGGCATTGCTGGGGGCTGTGACTCAGCGAAACCATGTACAGCATGGGTCTCACACCTCGACGCGTTTTTCTCAAGGACCGGGCTGAATTATATACCACCGAGTTCAGCGATGAGTGGCGTCCCCAACAAGTTACGCGAATCATTGCGGCGGCCGTGGTCTTCTAATTGTCCAATCCTCGGCCCGGTAATGGATACCCCCCCTTTGGCGAAGGGGCGGTTGGGGGGATTTCCACCTTAAGGCAAGGAACCTTTCGAGCGTAAGTTGGCATCGAGAACGTATTACACGACTGGGGAATCAGTAGCCTATGGGCGGCATGGGTTCATCCAGCATATCTGACCCCGAAAAGAGTGGAAATCCCCCTTAGTCCCCCTTTTCCGAAAGGGGGAGACTCATTGCGCATCCATGACAACTAAAAGACCCTGTTGCGGCGCCTACGCCCGATTGACATGCCAAACGAGTCCCACTAAATTAGCAGACATAGGCGGCACATTGGCCGCGAGAGAACACCAGTGATTGACACCCTGATTTTCGACTTCGACGGAATCATCATCGACACCGAGACCCCGGACTTCTTGACCTGGGAAGAGACCTTTCAGGGGTACGGTGTAGAGCTGGACCGGTCTTGGTGGACCCAATTCATCGGCGGAAGCAGCCGCCGCATGGAAGTTTGCACGCTGCTGCAGGACCTGGTGGGGCGCGCCGTGGACTGCCCAGACTTGATCGCGAGCAGACGGCGGCGTTACGTAGAGGTAGTCGAGTCAAACCCCCTGTTGCCAGGTGTATTGGAATACCTGGAGTCGGCTAAGGACCTAGGGTTGAAGTTGGCAATCGCGTCCAGCTCCGGGCACGACTGGGTCGATGGACACCTGGAGCGCAGGGGCCTGTCTCATTACTTCAACTCGGTCAACTGCGCCGACGACGTTGCCCGGGTCAAGCCCGACCCGGAACTCTACCTGTTGGCGGCCGCCAACCTGGGGACCGTGCCCGGCAACACCCTGGTGATAGAAGACTCGGCCAACGGCGTCACCGCGGCCAAGAGCGCCGGGGCCTATTGCGTTGCCGTCCCCAACCCGATGACCCGGGACCTACCGGTCAGCCATGCCGACTTGCGGCTCGATGCGCTTTCCGATATAACCCTGCCCGCGCTGCTCGCCAGGGCAAATCGAAGCTGAAGGAGACTGAGCCATGTGTGGACGCTTTACCCTGGTTACCAACATGGACGAGTTACAATCCAGGTTCGGATTTGAGGCGCGGGACATGGAACACCAACCCCGGTACAACATCGCCCCTAGCCAGCAAGTGCTTACCGTTGTAAACGACGGTCAACGACGGGCCGAGACCATGCGCTGGGGGCTCATCCCGTTCTGGGCAAAGGACCCCAAGATCGGCTACCGGATGATCAACGCCGTTGGCGAAACCGCCGCCACCAAGCCGGCGTTCCGGGCGGCGTTCAAGCGACGGCGTTGCCTGGTCCTTGCCGATGGGTTCTTCGAATGGCGCAAAGAAGGGAAATCGAAGATACCGACCTACATATTCTTGAGGTCCCATGAACCCTTCTCCTTCGCCGGACTATGGGAGACGTGGAAGTCGCCGGAGGGGGAAACCATCCGGTCATGCAGCATCGTCACGACCAAGCCCAATGACCTCATCGCTCCGATTCACAACCGTATGCCTGTGATCCTCTCCCAGGAGACCGAACCGCTGTGGTTGGACCCCATGACCGAGGAGGCGGACACCCTCACGCCGCTGCTGACCCCGTCGCCCGCCGAGTGGCTGGACTCATACGTGGTCTCCAGCGTGGTCAACTCCCCTAAGAATTCAGGTCCGGAGTGCATCGAGGCCGATGTCTCTGGGCCAGGGGCCGAACTGCGGTTGCTCTAAGCCCCTGGCCTTCTGCTTACTGTGCGTCAGAGCGCTATCTGGACGCCGCCGCGGCCTTCTGTTTCTCCAGGATCTCGTTCCAAGGACCGGGGAATCGGCCCTTAGGCGTGTCGCCGTGCAGGAACAGGTCGTGTTGCCTGTGCCACTGGTCTCTGGGCAATTCGTAATAGACCTCTATGCCGTTGCCGTCGGGGTCTTGGAAGTAAATCCCCAGGGAAATACCTGGTCTCCGATGCCCATGGATACGTCGCGTTCCTTGAGCCTGTAGTAGAACTCTTCCAGGTCTTCCAGGTTGTTCATCCGCCAGGCCATGTGATTCAGCCCGACCCGGCCCGCCTCGGGACCGGCGGCGTCCGCGCCAACTTCCATTAGCGCTACCTAGTGGGACTCGTCCAGATTGGCCGACATAAAGGCGGCGCGGCGCGGAACGAAGTCGTAAGTGTGAAGGCCGAGTATGTCCTCATACCATTTATGGGCTTCTTCGCCTTATGGGCTTCTTCGCCGTTACGCACATAGATGTTGACGTGGCCCAGGTGGTTCGGCGTGTAACCCATCGGTATACTCCTGTATCCCGTGAGGTTAAATTCTCGGCATTATACCATCGCATTAAGCCGCGTTTTGAGCCGCGTAATGAGCGGCGGCATGATTGGCAATACGCCCATCAGAGCTGCTGGAGTTCTTGAATTTTCTCCCTTAGCTTGGCTTCGTCGCCTGGCCCATTGACAGGGAGGCTGAAACCGATCTGGGTGGCGTAGGAACCGTATCGCTCCTTCACCTTGTCCACGATCTGTTCGTGGGTGCCTATCGTCGCGAAGGTCTCGACCATCTCATCGGTGATTACTCCGGGCATATCGTCCCACTTGCCCGCGGAAGCCATCCGGTTCAGCTCCAGGCATACATCTCCCCAGCCATGTACATCCATCACGCCTTTGTAGGTGCGTGTGGAGCCGTAGAAAGCGATGCGGCGCTTCGCTGCTTGAAACGCCTCGTCAAGTTGCTCCTCATTCTCACCCATGACCAGGAATCCGCCGGTGCTGATCTCGATGTCCTTCAGAGTCCGTCCCGACCGCTTGAGCCCCTTTTCCAGGTTCGGGAGGGCCACCTCGTCCATGTACTTTGCGGTCATGAACCCGTGTGGAAGCACCCCGTCGCAATGCTCCCCGGCCAGCCGGAACATGTACGGCCCCACGGCTGCGATGAATATCTTTGGATGCGGGTAGTCGATGGGGCCGGGATTGAAGTGGGGCGTGATCAAACTGAATTTGTAATGCTCCCCGTCGAATCGGAGAGGTCCCCCGTTTTGAAAACTGTCCCAGATCGCCTTCACAGATAGCACGTAATCGCGCATCCTCGGGCCGGGCGCAACCCAGGGAATGCTGAAGCGGCGCTCGATGTGTCCCTTGACCTGACTGCCCATGCCCAACCGGAATCGCCCCTGGGAATATTTCTGCAATTCCCATGCCATGTACGCGGTGGTCATCGGACTTACCGGGAACACCACCGCAATCGACGTGCCCAGCAGCGCCTTTTCGGTATGCTCGGCGGCCAAAGTCAGGGCCATGAACGGGCTGGAAAAGTCCTCGTTGGTGTTGATCCCGTCATAACCCATTTCCTCGGCCCATCGCGCCCTATCCGGAATCTTGCCGAGATCGTCCCTGGGGATGCTACCGAATACCTTCAATGTATGACTCCTTCCACGTATGACTCCTTCCACGCGGCCTGGACTACGGCCTGGAATTTTGAAAATTAGAATAACACCGGAAGCTCTCGCCGGGACCATCCGCGAGCCGCCAAAACGCCGTGATTTGGGTCTCTGAGAGCCGACCGGGGAAGACTCCTCTCTTTACTTGAATGCGGCAACAATGTAGGATGGATAAGCTCCGGGTTCCCACCCATTCGGACCCGCCTTTCAAATACGGCGCTATCCCCTTAAGAGACGACGCAATGAGTCTGCAACACCAGCAGGGCCAGTCATCGCCCCTCGAGGCTCCCCCGATCAATCCAGAATTCGCCGATGCCCTAGACCAACTTACGGCGTTGGCCCGGCGCGGGCACTCCCCATCCAGCCCGTACTACAACCCGCCCAACGAGTGGCTGCTGGCCAACGTGCCCGTCCTTCAAGACATGCCCCAAGAGACCCAGGACCGTATCCTGGAAGAAGCCGCCCAGGTAGAACGCGAGGCCGCGGAAGCCAACGCCGATGGCAGGGCAGCCCGGCGGGCTTGGCCCGAGGTGGCGGTCAGACTCGACAGCGGCGGCCTGGCCTTCTTTAGCCAACTGGGGGTAGTCCGGCGTCCTGACCTCACCCAATACCTGGTGGACGGTTTCTCCCGGAACCGGGACGCCGAAGCGTTCAGTGAGGAGAACCAGGCCCTATTCGCGGAAGTTTTGCCCTACATCACCAGCTACATGGAGCGCAGCTTTGAGGCCGGAGAGACCATCGTCCAGTCAGACCGGCAAATCTGCGACGCGCCGGATCGCTCGTTCCACGCCCGTCAACTTCTCTTCGGCACCCGGTACATGCAGATCCCCATCATGTGGCGGCAGTTGACCTTTGACCTGCCCTCCGGAGACCTAAACAGCCCGCCCGACATTTTGGAAGTTTCCATTCCCCACTGGCTCGAGGACTTGGGGCTGCCCGATGAACTGATTTCACGAATTCAGGAAGCCGGCCTCCCCCAGCTCGTCTTCAAGGCCCCAACCAAGGGGCTCTCGCTCCATTTGGGTTTCGATTACGTCGGAGAACACAAGATGGGGCCGCTCTCCATCGCCATGTTCCTCGTCAAGCAGAAGCGGGGCTTGGCGATCCAGGCGGCGCTCAGCCTGGCCAGCGCGAAGACCCTGTCCGGCAACATGAAGAACACGGCGATGCTCACCATCGGTCCTTCGCTCCACGGAAAGAGCACGTTGACGATCATGATCGAGCTGGCCAATAGCGAACTTGCCAACCATCTCAGCCTGACGGAAGACCCCGATGAGGGCGTCTTCCCCATGAACGACGACATAATTCTGCTTCAACCTCTCCAGGAAATCATCGAAACTTCCAGGAACGGAAAGGCTTTTCGCATCACCCACGGGATTGACGGCACCGAGAACAACTTCTACGCCATGCCCTTCGGCCTGAACGAGGCCGAAGACCCCATCACTTACGAGGCCGTCCGGGGGACCAGAGAAGCCCCCAACGCACAGGAGACGCTGGAGAACGTGCCTGTCCGCCTAGAACAGGCCACTCCCAACTACCTGCAAAACCCGGTACGGAACATGCGGGTGACCCTGTCCCGGCCTCGCTTGATCGCCCGGAAAGGTTCCCGCCACCTGATAGAAACCATCACCGGAGGCGAGCTTAGCGACAGCGTCCACGTGCCAATGGAGAATACCGACCGCATCTTCTGGCAAGCCGTCATGCGGCAGAACACCGTGATCCCACCGCTCCGGAAAGTGAACCTGGAGCAGTACATTCGCGTATTGATGTATGGTGAGGCTGTGCAAATGGGGGCCGCGGTCGGGGCAATCGGTAGGCCCTACGTCGAATATTTCTCGGACCCCTTCATCATCGGGTTGGAAGACGAGAACGCCAACCTGATGCACCAAACGCTGCAGCAGATTCACGACGGCGGGATGCCCCAGGAGTATTACGTCTTCAACACCGGCGGGGTCGGGGCCGACAGCAACGATGAAGCCAGCGGCGCTCTGTACAGAAAAATCCCCCGTGAATTGACCCTCATGCTCCAAGAGGCGCTGCTACGAGAAGCCGTTGAATTCGAGCACGACTCCGGCCTGGGCTCGGACATCGCCGTGGGAATTCTGAACCGCCAGGGAGAGCGGGTAGTGGACCTCCGCTCCCAATGGATACCTAGCGAAATCTACGGCGTCCAGGACTACAACCGCCGGGTTGTCGAAATTGCCCGCCGCCGCTATTACGGCCGAGACTCCCAGGACAAGGCCGGCATCCTGCGCTACACCAAGGTCAATAACGTGCTGATCGATCTGAACGACATCCCGCCTCCGACAAGCGAACGCGAATTGGCCTGGATTTTGGCCTTCTTCTGGAGCGTGGACCAGGCGTACGACTCTCTACCGGTGCTTGCCGAAAACCGGGGCCAAGGCCTACGCCCCGCAGCAGACGATCTGGCGTCTATCTACCGTATGTTCGAATCGGCCTTGGACCAGGGGCTCACGCTGCGGCGTGAGAGCCAGGTGGCCTTACGTGAACTCGGTATCGGTAGCGGCAGCTAACTACTTCCCGCACCCCAAGCCGCCGCCAGGGGGACACCACCCGTTTGGCAGGAGAACCGCCTAACGGAAGCCGTGAGTCCAGTGCCTCGCCTCACTCCAGGGTTGAGCGGTGGGGTAGCTGTGTGGCTCATGCCAGCGCACTGATTTTCGGCGCTCCGCTTGGGTTGTTGCTATTGGGCTTCCCCTGGGCGCTGGCCCCTTGCCCCGTCGTCGCGTACATGGTCTCCCGCTCTTTTCGGCGCAGGAGATTGGCGTGGGGGGCGTTTCAAGCCATGCAGGCGTGCGTGGTCCAACTCCTGGTCTTCGCGTTCGCCGCCGCCGGGGCAGCGGACCTTTTCCTAACCGAATTCGCGTTCCTCGTTGCCATCCTCCTGTTCCTCTACTCCCTCGCTGGCGCGCTTGACTCCTTCCTGGGTTTCGACTTCCGGTACCTGGTCATAGGCCCATGGTTGGAACGTGTCTCAGCCATAAACTTGGAACGTCCCGAGCCCCGCCGCCGCTGGTTCCGCAGGGGCAACAGAGACGACAGGTAGGTTGACATCGCGTCATAGCGTGATATATTGGATCATCTCGATTCTTGATACTTCCTATATGGCATTACGCATGTTATTTCGTAATTTAGGAGGCTGGAGAACGTTAATGAAAACGTCAATTATGCACGTAATCTGTCGAGCAAGCATAAGCCTTGTGGCCCTTCTCACCATGCTGTTCGTTGCTTGCGGAGGAGCGGAGGCTCCCTCAACCGCCGCGCCGGTGGGAGACCCCACCGCTGTGCCCCGCCAGGAACCAACGGCGGGAATCTCCGCCACCAAGGCCATTGAACAGAAGGCCGGACCAACTGAGGCCCCCGCCCAGGTGAGCGTGGAGAGCGCCCGGGACACCGTCGTCATCGTGACCAACGAAGAACCCACCACCCTGGGAGCCGCCAGCCAGAGCTGTGGCGGCAATATCCAGAACACGGTCTGCGACGACATAGCCAGCGACCCCCTCACCTGGATCGATAGCGATACCTTCGAGGTCGTGCCATTGCAACAGGTGGATAGCTGGGAGCAAGTCGATCCCAACCGGTGGCGGTTCCATCTCAGAGAGGGCGTCACGTTCCACAACGGAGCGCCCTGGAATGCCCAACAAGCCGCGTTTTGGATTGACTTCTTCGGTGACGAGGAGACCAGCGGCCACGGTAACGGCAACGACTTCAGCTTCCACGGGGTGATTAGCGGAGAGGCCGTCGACGACTTGACGTTGGACGTAGTGTGCAAGCTGGCCTGCCCCATATTGCCGCGCACGGTCATCTTCACCAAGTTCCAAGACGTGGGATGGTACCAGAACGCCACGCTGGACGAAATAGAGACCATGACCGTGGGCCTCGGCCCTTACAAAATTGTCGAATGGAAGCGGGGCATCCAGGTGGAGCTGGAGAAGAACGACGAGTACATACCCAACGCGGCCTCCGACGCCAGGGCTCCGATCCTGCAAACGGTGATCCAGCAGTGGCGCAACGAGCCTCTGGTTCGCGCTGCCATGCTGGAGGCCGAAGAAGCGGACTGGGCCGAGATCAACCTGGACGACGTCAACAGGGCGCCCAAGTACAAGGTAGCCACCAACAACGAAGCCTACGTCTACGCGATGGATACAGTCTACCATCCAGAGCTTTCCAAGGTTGAGGTACGAGAGGCCCTGAACCTGGCTATCGACTGTGAGAAGCTGATGACTCAGCTCTTCAACAACCTGCTTAAATGCTACGGCAACATCGCCCAGAAGGGCACAGTCGGAATCACCGATGAGAACTCCGCACCCTACGGTTACGACCCGGCCCGCGCCCGAGAGTTACTGCGGCAGGCCAACTACGATCCGGCCAACGAGATCGTCCTCAGCCAGCGCTCCCAGCGGGTACCCAAGGACGTCGAGTACGGCGAAGCCGTAGTCTCTTACTGGAGGGAGGTGGGCGTCAACGCCCGGCTCAACGTGGTCGAATCGAAAGTCCACGGTGACATCGGCCGCTCAAGCTGCGCCCGTGGACGTACGAAGACGGAAATATATGCCGCTCCCGGCGCAAACCTGATCGAGAAGTGCCGGTCCCTGGGTGTCTCTGAACCGCTCTTCACGTCATCCAACCTCACCGCGCCGGCCACCTCCACCGAGTCACTGGACTTTTCGCGACAGGCCATCCTCCGAAATAGCTGCTTTACCAGCGGAAAGATCTGCGAGGACGACCTGGAAAAGATGATAGAGATCGCAATGGCCACCGACACCGGCCCCGAGCGCACTCGACGGATGGTGGAGATCGCTGACCACGTCCACAATCACTTCCACTTCGTTCCCAACTTTATGAACGTGGTGGTCTACGGCCTATCAGAATACCTGGAATGGGAACCCAACTACGCTCCAAGGATCCGGGCGAACACCATGTATTTCACCAAGTAGGGTGAACGAATAAGTACAGGGCTGCCGCCACCCCTCCCCCGAGTATTCTCCGGGTAGGGGTGGCGCAACACTTCCCGCGCCGAGGAAATGCAGTGCGCAACTACATGATCCGCCGGGCCGGTCATTCGGTCTTCATCATCCTGGGCCTGATGGCGCTGCTCTTTTTCGCCACCAACGTCCTGGGCGACCCGGTGGAGTTGTTGCTTAGCGACGACGCTACGGACCAGCAAATCGATGCCCTGCGGAAGCAGTACGGCTTCGACCGTCCCCTGCACGTGAGGTTCGGGGAGTTCTTCGGGAACATCTTCAAGGGGGACTTCGGCCGTTCCTACCGGTTCCATCTGGATGCTCGAGACCTGGTATTGGAACGCTTGCCCAACACCGCGCTCCTGGCATTAGTTGCCTGGTCCCTAGGCGCTCTGGGAATCCCGATAGGTATGATCGCGGCTCGCCATCCCAGGGGTGTCATGGACCGGGTCGTCAACGTGCTCTCTTTCGCCATAATTTCCATCCCGGACTTCTGGCTCGCCTTGATGATCATCTTGATAGTTGCCGTCCAATTCGACCTGCTGCCGACATCGGGGTTCCAGGGATTGGGCCCTGGAGGATGGGAGTACGTGGTTCTCCCGGCTGCCGTTCTCTGCCCCAGGGTAATGGGGCGAAATGCCCAGATTACCCGCGCCGTCATGATCGACGAAATGGGCAAACAGTACGTTGCGACCGCCAGGGCCAAGGGACTGGCGGAAAGGACGGTCCTCTACGGTCACGTGCTCAAGAACGCTTCCATCGCAATTGTTACCGTGATGGGGGCGGAGATGGCCGGCTTCATGAACGGGGCCACCATTACCGAAACAATATTCAACTGGCCCGGACTCGGCAAGTTGTTAATCGACGCGATTTACGTAAGGGACCTACCGGTAATCACCGCCACGGTATTCACCGTTGCCATGATGGTTATGATCATTAACCTGATCGTGGACCTGGTCTATACCTGGCTGGACCCACGCATCTCATACAAGTAGCGAGCCTCAAGCGCCCATAGTGGCGCCTGGGACAAGGTAGCGACGTGCAAGACTCCTCCATAAGCCTGGAACGCAGGGCCAACCCGATTACGGCTCTCTGGCGGCATTCCTTATTCCAAGCGCTCCTCAACGACCGAATAACGCTGATTTCCGGCGTATTTATCCTGTCGATCGTCGTCGTAGTGATTCTTGCTCCCCTTACCGCTCCCCACAAGCCTGAAGAACAACAGCTAGACCTCCGGCACCTACCTCCCCTCTCGTCGGGAATCGCAACCATCAAGGACACCGCGGCCAGGGACCTGCAGGAGGAACGGTATTTCATTTTAGGCACCGACCACCTGGGGCGGGACCTGGTCAGCCGCCTGATCTACGGAGGCCGCATTTCGATCGCGGTGGGATTCCTGGGGGTCGTGGTATCCGGCTCTATCGGAGTCTTCCTGGGGATGGTCGCCGGATACTACAAAGGCGTAATCGACGACGTAGTCATGAGGGCGGTTGACGTGTTCATGTCCGTGCCCCTTCTGTTCCTGGCGCTTATGGTGATATTCATCCTGGGCCCCAGCTTCAAGAACATCATCATCGTGTTCGCGGTAGCCCGCTGGATGCTCTATTGCCGGATTACCCGGGGTGTGGTGATGTCCCTGCGGGAACAGAGCTTCATCGATGCGGCCCACTCCATCGGTTGCAGCGACTGGAGGATATTGTCCCGTCACATGCTGCCGAACCTGTTCACTCCGATACTCACGCTGGCTGCCCTGGACGTCCCCGCCAACATCCTGACCGAGTCCGCCCTCAGCTTCCTGGGACTGGGAATCCAGCCACCAGAATCGTCTTGGGGGCTGATGCTGGCGTCGGGCCGCGAGTACATCACTTCGGCATGGTGGATAGTAGTGGTGCCGGGAATGACAATATTCCTGACGGCGCTCTCGTTCAACCTGTTCGGGGTCTGGATGCGGGCCGTCAGCGATCCGCTGCAGAGATGGCGCTGGCTCAAGGCTACCAAAGAGGCCAAGGAAGCCGGCGTATCGCGTTAGGTACGGACTCGGCTCGATATGAGAGCCCTCCGCGTGTCCTGCATCAGCCCATCGGACCGAGCGCCGTTGAAGTCTGGGTGCCATCCTGCTTTCGCAAATTACCCTGTCCGACTTGCCTCATTCCGACTGCTCCCGCCGCTTGGTTGTTCCCCCTGCCCGGTAATTCACAATCTCTCTAAGGTGGCATTGTAACTGGAGATTGGCGGTCTATACTTGTCCCACACAAGCCACTAAGGAGAAGAGATGTTAGCTGGCCTTATTGCCGGGTCGGTCGCCGCTATCGTGGCCTGCCTCGTGTCCCTGCCGCTGTACTCGCCTCTGGACAGCGTCTTCAATACCATGACGGTGACAATCGCGTCGCTGATCGTGGGTATGGCATCCGGGATACTCTGGACAAGCCTGGCGGCCAGTCCCAGACGCATTCACTACTACATCGGCGTACTGGCCGCCGCGTTCGTCATAGTGGCGGTGATCGCAATAGTCGGCAACACCTGGCTCGAACGGTTAGCGACCTTCACCATTCCCCTCTCGGCCATCGTATTCGTTCTGTCAGGAGTGATGGCACCTTCCTTTGGCGGCGTTCCGGTTAACGCAACCAGGGGGCTGACGGCGGTCTTGCTGATCGCCGCCGTCGCACTGGGCATCGCGCTAATGGGCCAGGGCGACACGGAGAGCGGCGACTTGTCGTTGCCCGAGAGGTTTGAGGTCCCGACGGCGGTCCCGACCGAATCGGCCACTGCGACTGCAACACCGGCTACCTCTCTCGGGAGCACTTCCGTACTGACCGCGGCGGCCACAACCGCATCCCAGGAAAGAGTGTCCGCAACACCAGATCCCACCGACACCCCACCAGCACGCTCGCCGACCGACGCCGCTACCCCGACGGCGTCCCCAAACCCAACGGAAACACCGTCCAAGTCCGCTGACACCGCGGCCGGTCCCTACGTGGTGGGGGAGGGTTCGGAGATCACCTTCATGGTTGGAGAGGTGCTGGCTCGGTTTCCCAACCCCATTGAGGCCGTGTTGCGGACAACCGAACTATCAGGCCAAATCAACATCGACGGCCAACCGTCCACCATCGAAGTCGACCTGCATTCCCTGTCCAGCGACCAGCAGTACCGTGATAGGTACGTTCGGACCCGCATGTTCCCCGACCATCCGGTGGCATCCTTTACCGTGGACAGCGTGACGGACCTGCCGCCCGAGTTTCATAGCGGGGATAATTTCCGCCGGCCGGTTTCGGGGACCCTGAACCTCAACGGCGCCGACTACCCCATAACCTTCGAACTGGAGGTTCGCAACGACGGCGCCGCGTTGAACGTATTGGGCCGAACTACCATCACCTGGGAGCAGCTAAACATCCCCGTGCCCACCGCCCGGTCAGTAGTATCTATCGAGGACCAGGTCCACGTGCAGATATTGTTGATCGCCGCGCCGCAATAGGCCGCCTACCCTCCCTCCCAATAGCCCTCCTTTCGATGAAGGAGGAGACCAGACCTACAGTCGAAAGGCTCTGGCCGCCGTACAGCCGTCTTGACTTTGAGTTCGGTGGTGATGTATTTTCCTCCACACAGCCTACTTTGGAGATTACATTCCTTCAAAATGCGAGTTACGGAGGCCGAATTATCATCATGATTTCATCAATTCATTACCATTGGATGCGTTGGGCGGCGGGGGTGTTCGCCTTGCTAACCGTGATGCTCGTGGCTTGCGGCGGCGGGGCCGAACCCACAGTGGCGCCCGTGGCTGCCACCACGGCGCCGGCCAGCGTAGAACAACCTACCAATACGCCGCCACCCGAGGCCACTTTTACTCCAGCGCCGACGAACACGCCCTTACCGGCCGGCATCAAGTCTGCCCGGGACAGTATTACCCTGGTAGTGGTCCATGAACCCACCGGGCTGAGTACCCGCATCGGGACCGGCGCAAGCCTCCTTCAGGGAATGACCCTGTCCATGCGCGACCCCCTTACCTGGCAGTCGGGCGACGATCTCCGCATCGTTCCCACCAGCGCCTCCGTCGGCTGGAAACAGATCGACATCGACACCTGGCAATTTGACCTGCGCCAGGGTGTGAAATTCCAAAACGGAGAACCCTGGAACGCCCATACTGCAGTCCCCGGTATGAACTATGAGGGCGACCTCAACTCGCCCTACGGCGCTACCACGCTCACGGGCCCCTTTACAGCCGAAGCGGTGGACGACTACACGCTTAATCTCAACTGCGGCATTCCATGCCCCATTCTGCCCAACACGACCTTCTTCCTGACCGTTGAGGCCCCTGAATACATAGCCAACACCCCGGACGAACAGGTCGTCCGTACTAGCGTTGGCTTCGGCCCTTACAAGCACACGGACTGGACTCCCGGGGTGTCGGTCACCATGGAGGCGTACGAAGACTATGTCCCGGTTGGCGACCACTTCGAGTTTCAGAAACCCCACATCCAGACTGCGAAATGGGTCTGGTCGGGCGAGACTACGGTAATGGCCGCAATGGTCAAGGGCGGCGAAGCCGACTTGGCCTGGGACGCGGGTGTGGACGCCATCGGGCTGTTGCCCGCGGATATGATCAGGGTGGGCACCTCGGCCGAGACCTACGCCCTGACGACCAACACCGTCTGGCACCCGGAGCTAAAGAAGAAGAAGGTGCGGCAGGCAATGGTCCACGCCGTCAACTGCCAGGAGATGATCGAGCAATTGTACGGTGGCTACACCACGTGCCGGGGCAACATCATCTGGCCCGGCATTATAGGTGCTACCGAGGCCAACACGGCTCCCTATAAGTTCGATCCCCAGTTGGCCCAGCAGCTACTTCAGGAGGCCAATTACAACCCCGACAACGAGATGACGATCGTAAGCCGCGGCACCCGCATCCCCAAACAGAGAGAGGTCTCCGAGTCGCTGCAAGCTTTCTGGTCCAATGTTGGCATCAACGCGAGTTTCCGCATTGTGGAGCCCGCCAAACGGGGAGACTTCGCCCGTTGCGCCATGGCCGCTGCCACCGAGGAAGTTCTCGAGAACGCGGGTAAAGAACAAGACCTCAACAAGGCCACCACCGCGGACTTCCAGGCCGCCATCGATGGGGGAGGTGCGAGCACCTGCGTTTCCGCCGACCTAATCGGCAACCAGCCGTCCAACGAGTCTCTGGACTTTGGCCGCCAGGTGCGTTACTACATGAGCTGCTCGGCACGCAGTTCCATGATTTGTGATCCGAGTCCGGGCGGGATACAGGAGAAGATTGCTCCCGCTCTAGCCGCCTCCGGGGACGAACGCCAACGGCTATTGGAAGCCCTGGCGGACAAATTCCACGAGGATGTGCTGTTCATCCCTCTCTTCGACTTACCGGTATTCTTCGCCGTCGACCCCAAGGTTAACTGGCAACCGCGGTTGGACCCCATAGTCCGGGTTAACGGCATCTGGTTCAGCGAGTAGTCCTGCTGCACTAGACCCCGAAGAGAATCGGTCTCCGTCAACGCCAAGGTGCGAGGACCTGGGAATCCCCGGGTTTTCGCACTTTATCAATCACTTGACGTCCTATCCTACCAGGTCTGAAGAGTCGCGCTGCATCTCTTGTATTTACGAGGCATATTCGGTGGTGTAACCTGATCGTTACACTCCCAGCCAGGGACGTCCCACTGGCCCTACAATGGCTAGAGTCTATGGCTCTTCATGGGAGATCTAACGGTTAGCGAAAGGAAGTGAAATGCGCGCCTACATGATCCGGCGGCTAGGCCACTCCTTTTTTATCATACTGGGGATCATGGCCCTCCTCTTCTTCGCCATTAACGTGCTGGGGGACCCGGCGCAATTGCTGGTGGATGAGGAAGCCTCGCAGGCACAGATCGACAGGCTGCGTAAAGAGTATGGTCTAGACCGCCCCCTGTACATACGCCTCGGGGAGTTTTACAAGAATCTGGCTACCCTCGACTTCGACAATTCGATACGCTACCGGATAGACGCCGGAGGCATGGTCCTGGAACGCCTGCCCAACACCTTTACGTTGGGCGCCATAGCCTGGGCCCTGGGGTCCCTTGGAATTCCTCTGGGCATCCTGGCCGCAAGGCGGCCAAGGGGTCTGGTGGACCGCTTCATCAACATCATGTCGTTTGCGATCATCTCGATTCCCGACTTCTGGCTGGCGCTGATGCTCATTCTCATCGTATCAGTCCAGTTCGGTCTATTGCCGACCTCCGGATATGATGGTCTGGGACCTGGCGGCTGGAAGTTCGCCATTCTGCCGGCCATAGCCCTTTGTCCGAGGGTGTTGGGGCGCAACGCGCAGATTACCCGCGCGACCATGATCGAAGAGCTGTCCAAGCAGTACGTCTCCACCGCCCGGGCCAAGGGGCTGGCGGAAAATACCGTCCTTTACACCCACGTACTGAAGAATGCGGCGATTGCCATAGTGACCTTGCTGGGGGCCGAGCTAGCAGGCTTCATGAACGGGGCGACCGTGGTTGAAGTGATATTCCGTTGGCCGGGGTTGGGTCAGTTACTGATCGAAGCCATCAGTTTCCGGGACCTTCCCGTGATCACCGCCTCGGTGTTCACGATAGCCCTGATCGTAATGATCACCAATCTAATCGTGGACTTGGTCTATACCTGGCTGGACCCGCGAATTGCATACAAGTAATTCGAGGCACGGCCTTATAGTGGTGGTATGTCCAGGACGACCTGAGGACGCTGTATAGCGATGAGAGATCAGACGGCATCGATAGAAAGACGCCCCAACGCCGTTGCGGCGGTGTGGCAACGGCCCCTGGTACAGGCGTTCTTCAATGACCCCATCACCGTAGTTTCGGCAGCTTTCGTCCTACTAGTCGTCTTGGGCGCTATCTTCGCCCCGATGGTAGCTCCTCACAACCACAAGGAGCAACAGCTATCGCTGCGCCATCTGCCACCCCTCTCCACCGGCAGCGCCGTCGTGGACTATAGCGTTACACCTTACGCGACGGAGGAACGGTATTACATTCTGGGCACGGACCACCTGGGGCGCGACTATTTGAGCCGCTTGATGTGGGGTGGGCGTATCTCTCTGGCGGTAGGTGTCCTTGGAGTATTGTGCTCCAGCAGCATAGGCATTGTCCTGGGGTTGGCGGCGGGATACTTCCGGGGCATAGTGGACGACATCATCATGCGCGCCGTGGACGTGTTCATGGCCGTGCCTCTGCTCCTATTGGCTTTGATGGTGATTTATATCCTGGGCTCCAGCTTCATCAACATCCTCATCGTGTTCGCCGTCGCCCGCTGGATGCTCTATTGCCGGATTACCCGTGGGGTGGTTATGTCTCTGCGAGAGCAGAATTTTATCGACGCGGCCCGGGCTATCGGATGCAGCGACCACCGGGTAATCGTCCGCCACATCCTGCCCAATCTGATGACACCCCTCATGACCCTGGCAACCCTGGACGTACCCGGAACTATCCTTACCGAGTCTACGCTGAGTTTCCTGGGCTTCGGCATCCAGCCTCCCGAGTCGTCCTGGGGACTGATGCTGTCCTCGGGGCGCGAGTACATTATGTCGGCCTGGTGGATCGTGGTGATCCCCGGCCTGGCTATATTCCTTACGGCCCTGTCCTTCAACCTGTTCGGGGTCTGGATGCGGGCGGTGAGCGACCCTCTCCAAAGGTGGCGCTGGCTCAAAGCCACCAAGGAAGCTAAAGAAGCCGGTGCAACGTCCTAGCCCTTAGTGCCGGTCAAAGACTTACCAGGTTGAGTTTCAGATGAGAGATACCAGCATACTCTTTTGGGCATTGCCCGTGGCCAGGACAATCGCCGGGTTTATTTTGGCCACTATTCTGGGGATCGGCGGCGGTTGGATCATCCTCATATTCAACGCCCTGCTCGGCTACCCCTGGTCCATGGACTTTCACCGGAACCTCTACTACCTCGGAATCGGCATCGGCGCGGGGGTGGGCGCTTATATCGGGTGGGCCAACTTCGCCATCCACCGGGGCTACATAGCCGCCATCCTGCTACTTACCGTTGCCGGTGGGGTAGTTGGAGCGTATCTGGGGATCGTCTATGGCGCCCAGGCTGATGCGGACCTGCTGGGCAGAGGGTACACCCTGGAACACAGCCTGCACATCGGCGCGCCCATCGGAGCGATCCTCGTCTCCACTGTCATCGGCATGGTCAACGAGATACGCACCGGCGGCCGCTAATGTAGTGGCGAGAGGCCGGTGGTTAGTGGCCGGTGGCTAGGCTAGGAGAGATGACCGATTCAGGCCCTCGAACGTAGTGACCGCTTGAGTCCGTTGCGCATTCGGCCTACCTCTGCTGTTTGAAACAAGAGAGCGTTAATCTGGTCCGATGCCACCAGATTTAGGCGCAATGCCAGGATCAAGAAGGTCTCTGTTTCCGCTAACGACCCGCTCGCTATCCCCAAAAACTGAAGGAATTCTCTGGGCCCATGGCGTTCCGCGCCCTCGGCGATATTGGTTGGCGCCGAAACAGCCGCACCCGGACTAGACCGGTCATACCGAACCTCGCTTCAGACGGGAAGTCCGCGGACGTACGATACACCGTCTCAGCCAAATCTATCGAATTCTTCCAGACCTCCAACTCCTGGTAGCTCTTCAACACGGTCAAACTTCCCAACTACCTCCCCCATCAACGACCGGACACTGGCCACGAACCCTACGCCTCCTCCGGAGGAGGCGCGGGGTTGACCATTCCCGCCGCGAGAGACACCGGCACCAATTCGGCCAGCTCGTCCACGGTCCACTTTCCGTCCTTGTGGATGCTGCGCGTGACGTGGCGCGGAGAATACAAAGCCATCTGCCACCCGCTAGTGCCTATTACCTGGCCGGTGATCGCGCCTCCAGCTTCGGAGCAAAGGTAGACGACCTTAGGGGCGTTGTTCCCAGCGTCCCTGGAGCCTTCCGCCGCCTCCACGGCCCTGCCCGCCATCGCGCCTCCGCCGATGACTCCGCGGGCAGCCCGCAACTCACGGGCCGCGTCAGGCACCGAACCTGTCATGCGAGTCGCCCCGCCCGGATAGATGGCATTGACGGAGATGCCGTGGGGTCCTAGCTCCCGAGCCAGAGCCCTGGCAAACCCGACCATACCCTCCTTGGCCGCCGAGTAGTTGGCCTGTCCGGTATTGCCCAACCCGGAACCGGACGAGAACAGGCAAATGCGCCCGTATTTTTGTTGGACCATGTGCGGGACCACGTTGCGCACCGTATTGAAGGCCCCCTTGAGGTGGACCGCCAACACCGCGTCCCATTCTTCTTCGTTCATGTTGAAGACCATGCGGTCCCGAAGGATTCCCGCCACATGGCACAAAATGTCCACTCTGCCGAAGTTGTCCAACGCCGTCTGCACCATGCCCCGCCCGCCCGCAAACGCCGCTACGGTGTCACGGTTGGCAACCGCGGTCCCGCCTGCCTCCCGTATCTCGGCAACCACTTCGTCGGCGGGGCCAGTGTCGGTGGGCGCTCCCGTACCGTCCAGGTTCACGCCCAGGTCGTTGACGACCACTGACGCGCCTTCTTCCGCCAGGAGCATGGCCACGCCTCGGCCGATGCCCCGGCCCGCTCCGGTTACAATCGCCACTCTTCCTGCTAGCCGATCAGCCATGATGTAATCCTCTCCAATCTGAGGGTCGTTCCAGAGGCTCTATCTGACGCTGGGGGAAATCATCTTGGGCACAAGGAAGTCCATCTCATCCATCGTGTAGTTGCCTTCCTTGTGAATGCTTCGCTCTATTTGCGGGTTGGAGTAGAGATAAATGCTTCCACCCCTGACGCCGAAGACGTAACCGTTCATGTTGTCGATCTCGTTGGTGCACAACAGCGCGGTCAACGGGGCGACATTTTCCGGGTCGTCGGCGGAACCAGGACCTTCCCAGACCGTAACCGGGGGAGACACCCCGATTCCCGCCACGTCCTCGGCGGTTACGCCGGCCTGCGCTTCCCGGTATTCCTCGACCAGTCCGGGGAAGAGCCTGGTCCGGGCCAGCGGTGAGATGGCGTTACACGTAACCCCGTAGCGGCCCATATCCCTGGCCACCGTGCGGGTCAACCCTATGATCCCCTCACACGCGGCGGCGTAGTTGGAGCTGCCAAGGGCGCCCAGCCCCGCGTCACTGGTGAGGTTGACTATCTTGCCGCCGCGCTGTTGCCGGAACAGGATGCAGGCGAACTTGGTAGGGCAGAATGTGCCCTTCAAGTTGGCGCTGATCACCTGGTCCCAGTCCTGTTCGGTCATCTGGTAGATCATCCCCTCTTTGAGGATGCCCACGCTGTTGACCAGGATGTCGATGTGGCCGAAGGTGTCCACCGCGCTCTGGATAACGCTCTCTCCTCCGTCCATCGTGGCAACGTCGGCGTAGTTGGCCGCCGCTTGCCCACCCGCGGCCTTGATCTCTGCCGCAACGTTGTCTGCCGGAACGGTGGAAGAACTCGACCCGTCGACGTCGCATCCCAGGTCGTTGACAACCACAGATGCTCCCTCTTGGGCCAGTTGCAAGGCGATTCCGCGACCTATGCCGCGGCCCGCACCGGTGACCACCGCCACCTTTCCTTCCAGGCGGCTCGCCATAATTCCACCTCCGAGATGAGTCATTTGGGGGAACGTACCGGCCAGCGGGACGCAATGCCGCACCGGCGCGCACATATTACTACAGATGGGATTGGGTGTCACGGACGGGTTGATTGACCCCGGGATCTTACGACTATCGGCCCAATTGTCCGAACCGGGATTCACAGGATTAAGGGATTCCCATGATTTCCAATCACATAAATCCCGGAATCAGGGAAATCACAGTTCAGACGATCAATAGAAGGTCCCTCGCACAGGACCTGGCGGACTAAAACATCGCCGTCAACTCCCTGGACCCGGGGGTATCAAGTCCGAAGGCGCGGCATGGTTGGCGCGACAAACGGCCCAGAGCTTCAGCGGTCACGTGGTGGACCGGGCCGATTTGGGCGCCACCTGGGGAACGTAACACTCAGCAGTCCCGCTGCTACCACCACCGTTCCGCCTTGACTCGGGAAGCGGGTATTCCCGCGTCGGCCAGCGCGGATGATAGGTCATCCTGCAACTGCGGAGGCCCGCAAAGGTAGTAAAGGCTGTCCCCCGTAGGACTCTGTTCCAACAACAGGTCCCGGTCGATTCTACCCGAGCGGCCACTCCACAATCCGTCATGGTGGCGGGTAACCGTGAAGACTGCCTGAAAGCGTGGGTTGCGCTCCGACATCCCCTCGATTTCCTCTCGGAACGCCAACTCACCGGGAATGCTGGCACTGTATAGGAGCCGGACCTCGCGGTCCATCCTCGTCTGGTCGAGGTAACGCAACATGCTGATGATGGGTGTAATCCCGATCCCTCCGGCGACGAATACCAAGGGGCCGCCCCAATCGGGGTCGAGATAGAAGTTGCCGGACCCGCCCCACACCGTGAAAACCTCCCCTTCCGTGGCTCGCTCATGCAGGTAGATGGCCGGCGTTCCCCACGCTAGTTTCTTGACCGCCAATTCGAAGGTCCCGCTCTGGAGAGGAGTGGAGGTTATAGAGTAGCCCCCTACCTCGACAGACGTCCCGATATCCACGTACAGGTCCACCCACTGGCCCGGCTTGAACTCCATCCGCTCTCCGCCCAGGTCGAAGAGGAAGGACTTTACAGTCGGTGTCTCTTGCTGTATCCGTACCAGTGTAGCTTCAAGCGCCACGGGGCTTCTCCTGCGGCTCGGCGCATACGCCATGAGCCTGTGTCACATCGGCGGGCGTTTCGGCCAAGAGTTGGCCGGCTGGCTGATAGGATTATACGACTTGGACGATTACCATATCCTCTGTAATCGCGCCAACCCTTTCCTTATCACAGAGGGAGCGGGGACTTAACCGATGCCCTATCCGCGCGTGACGCCTACTCTCCAGGACTCTCCCTGTTTGGTGGAGTTGCTGCGGAGTTTGGTCCGTTTTGACACCACCAACCCTCCTGGCAACGAAGGGGCCTGCCTTCACTACATTCAAGGGCTTCTGACTGAATCGGGAGTGGATGTCGAACTCCTTGGCCCTTCCCGCGACCGCCCGAACCTGGTGGCGCGGCTGACAGGCCGTGGGTCCGCGCCTCCGCTTCTGATGTACGGCCATGTGGACGTGGTGACGACGGCTGGTCAGGAATGGACGCATCCGCCCTTTGAAGCAAGGATCGAGGACGGCTTCGTTTGGGGACGCGGGACTCTGGACATGAAGGGCGGGATAGTGATGATGCTATCAGCCCTGCTGCGAGCTAGATCTGACAACCCTGGACCGCCCGGCGACGTCCTGTTGGCCCTAGTCAGTGACGAAGAGGCCGGAGGAGAACAGGGGGCGAAATTCCTGGCGCAGAACCACGCCGAGTTGTTCGACGGGGTCAGTTACGCAATAGGGGAGTTCGGAGGGTTTAGCTTTGACATAGGAAATCGCCGCTTCTACCCAATTATGGTCGCCGAGAAACAATCCTGTTGGATTCGGCTGCGAATCCGTGGCCATTCGGGGCACGGTTCGCTGACCCATCAACCGGGCGCCATGGCAAAGCTATCCGCCGTGTTGAGGCAATTGGAAGAACGCCGGTTGCCGGTCCACGTTACACCGGTGACGCGGCTTATGATTGAGTCCATAAGTTCAAGACTCCCCTTCCCGGCTTCATTGGCATTCAGGGCCATGTTGCGCCCTGCTTTGACCAACATGGTATTCAAGCTCTTGGGGGACCGGGGACGTCTTTTTTCGCCCTTGTTTCGCAATACGGTGAACCCTACGATGGTCACCGGCGGACAGGCGGTCAACCTGACGCCGGGAGAGATAATCTTGGATTTGGACGCACGGCTCCTGCCTGGATACACACCGGGTCAACTGTTGGAAGAGGTGCGCGGAATTATTGGCGAAGACGTAGCCATTGAGGTGGTCCGTTTCGAGCCCGGCCCTACGAGTCCTGACCTCAGCTTCTTTCAGACCATCGCGGCTATTGTCCGGCAAATGGACCCAGAAGGGGAGCCCGTCCCCATGCTGCTTCCGGCCTCAACCGACGCTCGGCATTTCGCCAAGCTGGGAATCCAGACCTATGGATTCCTACCCATGCGCCTGCCTGCCGGTTTCAACTTTTCCGAGCTAATACACGGTCCCGATGAACGACTTCCGATAGACGCGCTTGTATTTGGCTCGGAGGCAGTCTACAGGTTGATTATGGGGAGAGGCGAATCATCTCCGGGGCGAAGTTAGGGAACCGCTCTACTTTTGAAGCAATCTCGGCGTAATTCGTTGGATTGACGTCCAACCAGGCGTATGGTAAAGTTTATCACTCTGACGGAGACCGATTCCCCGAGGATTCTTACGGAGGTAAGAGAGTATAGCTAGGCAATATCGGGTCAACGAGCGGATCACATCTGCACAGGTACGTGTCATCGGCGAGGACGGAGCTCAGCTAGGTGTCATGCCGGTTGGTCAGGCGCTTCAGAAGGCACGCGAATGGGACCTAGACCTGGTTGAGGTGGCCCCCAACTCCGACCCTCCGGTTTGCCGGGTGCTAGACTACGGAAAACTGCGCTACCTTTCCGCCAAGAAAGACCGGGAATCCAGGAAAGGGCAGAAGAGTACCGAACTGCGCGAGGTACGGTTCCGCCCCAACATAGGCAGCCACGACCTGGAAGCCAAGACCCGCAAGGTGCGGGAGCTTATCAACGACGGCTCGAAGGTCAAGTTGACGGTCCGTTTCCGGGGCCGGGAAGCCGCCCACAACGAAATAGGACTGTCGGTGCTCAAGAGAGTGGCCGACGATTTGAAGGACGAGGTACGCTTGGAAAAGGCCCCGTCCATGGAAGGTCGAGCGCTATCGATGATCCTACTCCCCTCGGTCCCCAAGAGAGAACGGACCGATAAGAAGGTAGAAACCACCGCCGATGCCGAAGCTTAAGACTCATAAGGGCGCCAGCGCCCGTATCCATGTCACAGGTTCAGGAAAACTGATGCGCCGCAAGCGAATGAGTAGTCACCTGCGGCGTAAGAAACCTACCAAGGTTACTCGCAAGTACTCCGACAAGCTGTCCGTGGACAAGAGCGATGTTAAGCGCTTAAGCCACCTGCTGCCTTACCGGTAAACGTACTAATCCGCATCTTGGAGACCCACCGTGTCCAGAGTTAAGCGCGGCGTCACCAAACACAGACGCCACAAGAAAGTCATGTTGGAGGCCAGAGGCTTCCAGGGGCAGTCGCATCGCAGCTACAAATGGGCCAAAGAGGCCCTCTTGCACGCTTGGTCCTATTCCTATAGGCACCGCAGGGAACGGAAAGGCGACTTCCGCCGGTTGTGGATAGTGCGGATAGGGGCGGCTTGCCGTCAGTCCGGCACCACTTACAGCCAGTTCATACACGGGCTCAAGGAAGCGGGGATCGAGTTGGACCGCAAAGTGTTGGCGGACCTGGCAGTCCGCGATCTGCCCGCATTCCAAAAACTGGTGGGCATCGCTAACCAGCAGACCGCTTCGTAGCCTGCCCAGGCCGACACTGAAGAACCAAGAAGAGGGGTGCGGTTGAGCCGCACCCCTCTTGTATTGCCTAACCAGCGTGCCTAGGTCAATTGGTATAATGCCAGGAGACGAGTAATAACCACCGACGCAACAGTTACCGTGAACCCCGTTAGAATGAAGATATTCTGACTATTAAGCCGATCATGCAGAATCTTATTATCTTCTCTTAGAACTCTGATGTCCTCTCTGGTGGCAAGGGACTCGGTCATACGATCAACTCGCTGTTCTAATCCGTTTACACGTTCTTCCAGGATCTGCTGCTCCATCACCCAGCCCCAACTACGATTCCAGATCTTGATTCCTCAAGTTATTCTAACGCTCTTGCCGCCGTCAGTCCCCGTTCTGTGCCTTGGCGAAACCGTAGTAGTCGTCGGCCTCTAATACTCTTTCAAGGCCGGCTTCGGAAATGTTGATGGGACGCACCGGCGTCGACCACCGTTCGGTCAACTCGTAGTGCAGCGCCTCCAGAGTCATTGGTTGGTTGGCATTGGCCAGAAGCGTGCGGAAAACAATCTCCTGGATCGCCATGTTGTTGCGGATGAAATCTGTGTCGTCGCCGCAGAATTCGGCGATCTCATCGATGAGCGCCTGAGGGTCGTCCAACTCGTGGGGAGGCGTCATCAGCGATGGGCACGCGGGCACTCGTCTCTCGGCCACTAACGCCACGGCCGAGCGTCTGAGTTCGACAAGACGGTCGAAGCTAACATGGTACAAGGGAGACTCTTCAAATGGGTCGTAGCCCTCTGCGGGACTCATGGTCTCGGGGTCGGGGGTCGTCATAGGTCAACCTCTTCGTTCCAGTCCAACATGATAATCCTCACCTTCTCGCCCGCCGCCTTGGAGGGGAGGTTCTCCGGGCAGATGGCCAGGCCGTTGGCCCGGGACATTGAAGTGAGGATGTTCGACCCCTGCGGGCCGGTGGGATTGGCATAGTAGGAACCGTTGCTTCGGGTTACTTCCACCCGCGCATACACGCGGCGTCCGTCGGTGTTGAAAATCGGTCCGGTCAGCACACCTTCCACTGAAGGCCGGGGCATCGGCCGCTTCCCCAGCATGATGGCAATGGCGGGGCGCGCAAACATCTCGAAGGCCACCATCGCGCTTACCGGGTTGCCTGGCAGTCCCATCAGCGGGACCGGGCCTCGCCCCTCCTGCGCGATGTGCCCGAACGCCAGAGGCTTGGCGGGCCGCATTCGAACGGACCAGAAATTCATTTCTCCACGCTCGGTGAGCACGTCCTTTACTATGTCGTAATCGCCCTTGGATACGCCAGCGGAAGTGATGATCAGGTCCGATCCCTCAGCCTCATGCAGCTTCCGGTGCAGGTCTTCCAGGTTGTCACGGGCGATGCCCAGGGCCCTGGGGACTCCCCCGGCGGCGACCACCGAGGCCGCCACGCTGAAGCTGTTGCTGTCGAATATCTTCCCCCGTTCCAGGGGCGCCCCAGTCGCCACCAGTTCATCTCCAGTGGCGAGAATCGAGACCACCGGGCGGCGCGTCACGCTTACTTCACCCAGTCCCAGGGAAGCCATGACACCAACCTCGGATGGGCGGATGACCGTGCCGGATTCGAGGACCTGTTCGCCATTACGGATGTCCTCCCCCGCCGGACGGACGTTGGTACCCCGGCCCAGCTCCGACAGAATTTGCACCTGGTCGAGGGGGTCTCCAGACTGTCGGCGCCTTACTTCGTCGGTCTCCTCAAACGGGACGACCGTGTCCGCCCCCGCGGGTATCGGAGCCCCGGTCATGATGCGGATCGATGTGCCGGGCGTCACCGTATCGTCGGAAACGCTCCCAGCGGCAACCAGACCGATTACCTTTAGGGTCCTGGGGGTCTCCGCTCCCGCGCCCTGGATGTCCTCGCTGCGAACCGCATAACCGTCCATGGCCGAGTTGGTCATCGGAGGCAGGTCCAGCGGAGAGTAGACGTCCGAAGCCAGCGCCTGGCCCAGGGAATCCAACAGGGGCACATTGACCGGGTCCAGCCGGGAGAAGCAGGCCATTATGCGGTCGTAGGCCTCTTCCACGCTGAGCATGTCTTCATCCACGTGGCTATGGCCGTGCTCTGGGTCCTCCGCATGACGGTGGTGACCCTGACGGCTCTCGTGGCCATAGTGACCTTGGTCTTGGTGACGGCTTTCGTGATGACCGTGACTGGTCATAGCAGTCTTACCCTCCTCTTAGCTCCGGAGAGACGCACCCACCTGACGCTCCAGGTTGCGCAAAATCCCTTCCAGCGCCCGGTTGACCTGGTCCGCGGTCAATGTTTGCTGTTGGGACTGGAAGTAAACATGAAATGCCAGAGACTTGGAGCCAGCCGGGACGTTTTCCCCGGTGTAGAGGTCGAAAAGCTCAACCCTGGAAACTAGGCGGCTCTGGGAAATGATCTCTTCAATGCTAGCTTCGGCAACATCTGACGGCGCAAGCAGCGCCAAATCCCTGGTGGCCGCCGGATATCTGGATAATGACCGAAACTCCCTGGCATCTCCTGACAATGCGCCGCCCAACGATTCCAGGTCCAGTTCCCATAGAGCCACCCGGGCAGCGTTCAGGCCGAAAGCCGATATGACGGCGGGATGCAATTCCCCGAGAACACCCAGTGCGGCGGTCCCGGATACAACCCTGGCGCACCTGCCTGGAGCAAAAGAGGGGTCTTCCAAAGGCTCATAGCTGGCCTCGATTCCCAACCGTTCCAGTACCGCGTCCACGACACCCTTGGCATCGAAAAAGTCCAACAGCCCCTCATCGGTGAGCCAAGATGCCTCCCAACGACGCCCCGCCAGCACTCCGGCCGCGGTCTCCCGTTCGTCCGGCAGGTCGCCATGTCTCGCGTGGAACACTCGCCCGACCTCGAAGAGGCGGAAAGGCCCTTCGCTGTGGCCCTGGTTCACCGCCAAAGTGGACAGCAGGCTGGCCCGCAAGGTTGGCCGGAGGTAACCCTGCTCGGCATTCATGGGGTTGGACAATCTTACCGGGGCGGCGGGCGCGCCGCTCGTCTGGCTGACTCGCTGCAGGTCTTCCAGGCTAATAAGCGGGTAGTTGATTACCTCTTCCATCCCCGCCCCTGCCAGTAAGTCCTTCACCCTGGACACAAGCTCGGTCATGGGCCGCGCCTGCTGGTAAGGAATGGGCGTGGATAGCATGGTTGTGGGCACGGTGTCATACCCGATGATCCGCACCACCTCTTCCACCAGGTCTTCCTCGATACTCACGTCGTTTCGCCAGTAGGGCACACTAGCCAATAACCCATCGGCCTCCACCCTCTGGCAGGTAAATCCCAGGGACTCCAAGACCCGTTCCACAGTCTCGATGTCCAGGTCCATCCCCAGCACTTTCTTCAACCTGGCGGCGCTGAGCGGCACGGGCTGAGCGGCGTCCCCTTGTCCGGGGAACACATCTACGAAGCCCCGGTCCACAGTTCCACCGGCGAACTGCTGGATGAGTTGTGTCGCCCGCCGTAGCGCGATGGGCGCGAGTTCCGGTCTAAGCCCCTTCTCGAACCTGAGAGTCGCTTCCGTGCGCAGCCTCAACCTCTGGGCGGTCTCCCGGTTGTTATAACCGTCAAATGTGGCGGACTCCAGAAGGACATCAGTTGTTCCCGGGCCGATCTCGCTGTTGGCCCCGCCAATGACACCTCCCAGACCGATAGCGTCATTGGAGTCGGCGATTACCAGCGCATCCGGCGTAAGGGAGCGGTCCACACCATCCAACGTGGTGAGCGATTCTCCCTGCCGGGCCCGCCGCACTATGACGGTGCGGTCCCTCACCTTCTGGTAGTCGAATGCGTGTAGGGGCTGGTTGAACTCCAACATGACGTAGTTGGTCACGTCGACGACATTGTTGATGGGCCGAACCCCGGCACGCGTGAGTCTGTCTTGCATCCAGCCCGGAGAGGGACCGATCTTGATTCCGCGTATCACAGTGGCGGTATACCGTCGGCAGAGGTCCGGGTCGGCGATGGAGATCGACACGCCATCGGTTATTGGCGGACCATCTTCAGGGTAGTCGATTTCTGGCGGGTTGACCTGCTGCCCCGTGAGCGCGGCGACCTCGTGGGCCACGCCCAGGACCGAGAGACAGTCCAGCCGGTTGGGAGTCAGTTCCAGTTCCAGGATCGTATCTCCCAGATAGGCGTCCAGCGGAGTCCCCACGGGGGCGTCATCCGGGAGCACCACTATCCCTTCGTGACCCTCTCCCAGTCCCAATTCCAACTCGGAGCAGATCATACCCTCGGACACCACACCTCGAATCCTAGCCGGTTTCAGGGCTTCGCGCTTACCGGAGTGGGTGTTGTAGAGCACCGCGCCCACCCTGGCAAAACAAATCTTTTGGCCGGCGGCCACGTTTGGCGCGCCGCACACCACCTCTAGCTCTTCAGCACCAGTGGCAACTTGGCACAGAGAAAGCCGGTCTGCCTGGGGGTGTGGCCCTACAGACAACACCTGTCCCACCACGCAATCTCCCCAGGAGCCGGTCTCGATGACGTCTCCGACCTCGACACCGGCCATGGTAAGACGGTGGGCTAGCTCGTCGGCGGGCAAGTCCACGTCGACATATTCTCGTAGCCAGGAAAGTGGGACTCTCATATTCTCGCGGCGTTAATGCCCGTGTCGCGGTCCTGCTTGGTAATAGTCAAGTACGTCAGCTCAAGGAGGCCCGGAATTTCGACTAGGGCCCCGAGGACGCCGGCGCGATCGCTAAAACTGGCGCAGGAACCTCAAATCGTTGGAGTAAAAGTGCCGAATGTCGTCTATGCCGTATTTGAGCATGGAAATACGTTCAGGTCCCAGGCCGAACGCGAAACCAGTGTACTTTTCGGTGTCATACCCCACGCCGGCCAGCACCCTGGGGTGCACCATACCAGCGCCCATGATCTCTATCCAACCGCTGTCCCGGCAGATTCGGCAACCGGTACCCTCGCCGCTGCAGGCGAAGCAGTCGATGGACATATCGACTCCGGGTTCCACGAATGGGAAGTAATCGCAGCGGAACCTTACCCTTCGTTCCTCGCCGAACAGACGCCGGGCGAACTCATAGAGCGTGCCCTTGAGATCAGCGAAGGTTATCCCTTCGTCAACCGCGAGTCCCTCAACCTGGTGGAAGTGCCACTCGTGGGTCGCGTCAGTGGCCTCGTACCGGTAGCATTTCCCAGGCACGATCACGCGGACCGGCGGGTCCTGGCTCTCCATGACCCGCGCCTGCATCGGGGAAGTATGGGTCCGCAGCAGCATGGGGTATGCGCCCGCCTCGTCCTGGTAATCCACCCATAGGGTGTTCCACATATCCCGCGCCGGATGGCCCTGCGGGATATTAAGCATCTCGAAGTTATACCGGTCCCACTCCACCTCGGGACCTTCCACCACGCTAAAACCCATCGCTACAAAAGCCCCGGTAATCTCGCGTATTACTTGGGTCGTGGGGTGGAGCCTTCCGGAGGTTAGCGGACGTCCGGGGAGGGTCACGTCTAGGCGGTCAAGCTCGGCGGAGCGCGCTAGTTGGGCCTGGCTAATCAGCGCCGCATGCTGGTCCAAGCGCTCTTCGAGGTTGCGCTTGGCTTCGTTGCCCATGGCCCCGGCGGTACGCCGTTCATCCAAGTCGAGCTGAGAGAGGCCCCGCAGGATGGAGGTCAGCCGCCCCCGGCGGCCCAGATATGCGACGCGCCATTGGTCCAGGGACTGGGAGTCGCCGATCTCCCCCAATTCGGCCAGGGCTGTGTCGGCCAACTCCTGGATGGATTGCGTGATGGACTCGGGCAAGCGCGGTCAGCCTCAGGCAACAAGTATTGCGGTAATTCGTTGGGGTAGGCCACGCCATTATAGAATTCACCCGGTAGCGGGTCAAGGCGTCATGGGCTACCGGTTCCCGCCGATACGTGGTCCGGGTGACATTAGCGGGTTGGAATAGAACAATTGTTCTGATACATTTTGATTGCTCCCATGCGCCGTTGGCCGAGTCCTCTGTGCTCCGGGAGACACTCCTAGCGGAACGGTACGACGTGAACTGGTTCTACCTCAAGCGCTGCGCCAAATGCGGCGGAGATTTGGTCATGGACGAGGGCGATTGGCTCTGCGTTCAGTGCGGCACATACTTCTACACAGACCTCTACCGAAGGCCTGATCCGCCGGAGTCGTCACCTCCCTCCCCGTTAACGCCCCCCGAGGAGAAGTCAGGGGCCAAACCTGGTCGAACCTTAAACGGTTTCTCCAGGGCCGGCCAGGACCTGTCATTTCTTAACTGGCCCATTACCGTTGGCCCTCGGGTCAGGAGGTGTTCCGGGGTAGCATCCTACGTGACACAAATACAAGGCCCGCCTCCCGGCAGAGGATGGGAAGTTGAGCGCGGCGGTGAATAAGGGCGTGTTTTTGGCTCTCGACGCGGGGGTGCGGGAAAGCGGATGGGCGGTATTCGGTGTGGAAAGCAATCCTGTGACGGGAGTCGTCAAGACGGGTCCACGACGCCGTCTCGACGCACATGGCCGGGTGTCGCTGCTATTGGAACATCTCGACCGTGTTGTCGAACGCTGGCGCCCCCAAAGCGTTGTCCACAGTCTGCCTTCGGGGATCCGTTGGCAGATGCCGGCGTTGGAACTACTGGAACGTTCTCTCGCCCAATGGTCGGAGAAGCGCGGCGTACCCCTTTACAGTTACACTGCCCAGGAAGTCCGTGCCTCCATTGCCGGTCATCCTAACGCCACCGGAGACCAACTTGGCTACGCCGTAATGCTTCGATTGGGCCTGATCGGCCAGTCGAAAACCACCCACGAGTGGGAGGCTCTCGCGGTGGGGCACTACCATCTTCGGCAAAGCCACTCGGGTTCCTAGCCCCTGGCTGCGGGCAGTGTATAATAGGGGCGCGTTCACCAGTCGAAAGGCGGGTATTGCCTATGGGAGCGGCCAGACCCAAGGTCGGCCCAGGGTCCCGCAACGGGAGTCGTCATGCCGATCGTTCAGCGCCCTTATGTGCCACCGGAAGACCAGGTCCCCCAGGAAGACACGTTCGTAAACCCAGGCGACACTCAGGCTGCCGACGGATATTCCGGGGAACCGATTACCTTCTACTGCGATTCCATGCACATCTTTAGCAGCCTGTATTCGGCCGTCCTGTTCTTTGGCGAACAGATGGAGGAACGGGAACCAATTCTAAGGGCGCGAATCAAGGTAAGCCCTCAGATGTTGAAAGCCATCGCCGTGCTAGCCAACAAGCATGTGCGCGAGTACGAAGAGGCTGTCGGCCCGATTACCCTCCCCGAGCAGGTCTACGCCGCCTGGGAAGTCGAACCGGAGAGCTAGTCATGCAAGGTGACAACCGGGACCCCGATGACCGCGTTTTGGCCGAAGACTTGGCATGTCCGGTGGAGGTGCAGCCAGGGGTCGATAACGCCAACCCTGGAGACTGGGACTGGCGGTTAATCGGCACTAGCCAGCCAAATTCGGCCACCTTTCACCTCAACCACAGTGACGTCAATCAGGTGATTGTGGACGTCCTGCGTCCATCCGACTCTCCCGAGGATGGCCAGTTCGTCATATCCAAGGACGTCCCTATAATCATCATGGACAGCCTGGACAAGTACTGGGCGGGCGAATGCCGCACCGTCCTACCGCTTCATGGCGTGAGAGTGCCGGTGGAGGGTGAGACCATGGCAGAGGCGAAGCGGGCATTGGCCGCGGACTTGGCGGCGCAATTCCGCCTGTTGTCGTTGCTGTCCACTTCCCACAGCCAGTTGGCCCCCCAGTTGCGCGAGAATCTGGCCTATCTGCTGTCGGTGTTGGACAAGGGCCCCGGCTTCACCGGCTGAGAAAACGGGGGCTCGAAAAGGCTCCGGGAAGGAATCCGCCCCGACACTCCTAGACAGTGGTCCGGAATGGGGGTGGATTCCCCAATACACTGGCACGCAGGTTTGATTGCTCCGTCAGAGGGCTGCGGAGAGTAACGAAGACCGGACCCTGTCCCCTATATCCGCCATAGCAACCATATCGGCCTCGTCTTGTCCCCTGACCTTCATTTCCACAGCGCCGTTTCGCAGGTTTCTGGGACTAACTATTAGCCTGATGGGAAGTCCAAGCAAGTCCGCGTCGTTCAGCTTGACCCCCGCCGTCTGGTCCGGGCGGTCATCGAACAACACCTCCACGCCCTGGGATTCCAGGAGTTCGTAGAGGGATTCCGCCTCCTTGGCCACTGACTCGTCGCTAAGATTCAGACCCACTAAATGGACCTGGTAGGGAGCTATTGGCGCGGGAAATACGATACCGCTGTCATCGTGGTTTTGCTCGATCGCCGCGGCCAGTAGCCTGCCCACGCCGATGCCGTAACAACCCATGATGATGGGCCTCTGTTGTCCCTCGTTATCGAGGTAGCTGGCCCCGAACGACTCGCTGTAACCCGTACCCAGTTTGAAGATATGCCCCACTTCGATGCCCCGGACCGCGTCCAGCGGGTTCCTGCAGTTGGGGCAGAGTTGGCCAGGCTGCGCCAGAGCGATATCGGTAAAAATGTCCACCTGAAAGTCTCGCGGGTAATTAGCCCCTTGAAGGTGGGTGTCCGTCTTGTTGGCTCCGACAACGAAGTTGTTGCCCTTGGCTATCGAAGGGTCTCCAACCTTTGTGATTCCTTCAAGCCCAATGGCGGACGCAGACCCGGCGACCAGCCCCGCTTCGGCTACCTCATCATCTCCGGCCATGCGCAAGTCAATGGCATGGAGACCGTTTCTTAATTTGATCTCGTTTACTTCCAGGTCACCCCTTATGGTGACGAACACCGGAACGCCGTCGGCCATGTAGAAAACCGCCTTCAGCGTTTTCGCCTCAGAGATGTCCAGGAAATGGGCCAAGTCGGCTATGGTCTTGATACCCGGGGTCGCCACTTCCTTCAAGGACTGCTCCGCTTCGGGGGTCAGCTCCGGATAGACCGACTCCGCCCGTTCCGCATTGGCCGTGTACTGGCAGGAGGGGCAATGTATCACCGTGTCCTCGCCAGTGGGGGTGACCAGCAAAAATTCATGGGAGTCTTTGCCGCCGATTGCGCCGCTGTCAGCTTCGGCCATAAGCACGGGTAGGCCGCACCGGCGGAAGATGTTTCGGTAGGCCTGTGCCATGGCCTGATAGCTATCCTCCAGGGATTCATCATCGGCGTTGAAGCTGTAGGCGTCCTTCATGGCGAATTCCCGCACCCGGATCAGGCCGGCGCGGGGCCGGACTTCGTCGCGGAACTTGGTCTGAATCTGGTAGAGAATCACCGGAAGGTCGCGATAGCTCTGGACGTTGGCCCGCACAATGCTGGTGACCACTTCCTCATGAGTCGGGGCAAGGGCCATGGCGCGCCCCCGCCTGTCCTGTAGCGCAAATAGGTTGTCGCCGAAAGCCGACTTCCGCCCGCTCTGCTCCCAAAGCTCCATAGGCTGCAGGGCAGGCATGGACAGTTCCTGTCCGCCCGCGCCGTCCATCTCCTCGCGGATGATATTCTCGATCTTGCGAAGCGACCGCCAAGCCAGCGGCAGGGCGGAGTAAATCCCCGAAGCCACCTGGTAAATCAGCCCAGCCTTTAGCATCAGCCGGTGGCTGGCCGACTCCGCCTCCGGAGGATCGTCGCGCAAGCTCTTCGTAACGAGCCGGGACATTTTCATGGGTTGAGTTGGCCTCTCCTAAATGGCGCTAAAGTTGGGTTAGAACCGCGCCTATGAGTCCTATAGTCACGGCGAATAACGTGAAGGTGGTTCCGAAGAGAAAGCGGACTTCAGTTTTGTCCGCCTTCCTGTCTAGCATAACCATCACACCAGTAATCCGGTCTTCAATTACGGATGTCCGGGTCTGAAGAGTCGAAAGTCGCTCGTTCATCTGTTCGAGTACGCCTTCGACCCTGGATATCCTTTCTTCGGGCGATACCAACCAATCACCTCACCGCTAACTGACGGGGGTCTTATCCACTTCCTCCATCAACGCCGACAGCATCTCCTCGGCGGGGACCACGCGGACTTTCTCCCCCTTGCGGAAGATGACCGCTCGCCCTGCCCCAGCGGCGATACCCACGTCGGCATCTTTGGCTTCGCCCGGACCGTTTACCTCACAGCCCATCACGGCGACCTTGACGTTCTTGTCGTTGGACTTGAGTAGAGCATCCACATCGTTGGCCAATTTGATGACGTCCACGTCGGCGCGGCCACAACTAGGACAAGCGACCAGGACCGCCCCTTTGCGGCGCAGGTTGAGGGACTTCAGGATCTCGTAACCGGCGTTAACCTCGTCTCGCGAGTCTCCGCTCAGGGATACCCTGATAGTGTCTCCAATACCTTCGTACAGCAACAGCCCCAGGCCCACGGCGGTGCGAATCGAGCCCGACTGCACCGTGCCTGCCTCGGTAATGCCGAGGTGGAGCGGGTAAGGAACCATTTCGCTCAACCGCCGGTAGGTTTCGACGGTTGTGGGAACATCGAAGGCTTTCATGGAAATCTTGATCTTGTCGAAGTCCTGGGCTTCCAGCAAGCTTATTTCCCAAAGGGCGGTCGCCACCATGTGGTCGACTACACTGTACTCCCCCTCTTGCTCTTCGCCGACCTTGGGGAGCTTGTTCACCAGGTCCATGTGTCGTGAGAATCCCCGCGTGCGGCCGATTCCGCCGACGGGGGGTAGGCTGCCGAAATTGACACCAATACGGATTGGGATGTCCCGCTCCTTGGCGGCCTGCACAACCTGCTTTACCTGCTCTTCGTCTCGCAAGTTGCCGGGGTTCAACCGCAGGCAGTCGACGCCTCCCTTGGCGCATTCCAGGGCCAGTTGGTAGTGGAAGTGGATATCGGCGATGAGGGGTATCTTGATCTGTTTCCTGATCTCGGCCATTGCCTGGGCCGCCTGCATATCCGGTACGGCGCTGCGGATGATCTCGCAGCCCACCTCTTCCAGGCCGTGAATCTGTTTCACGGTAGCGGCCACGTCGCGGGTGTCGGTCTTGGTCATTGACTGGACGGTAATGTCCGCGCCGCCGCCGACCTTCACTCCACCAACATAAACGGGCTTGGTAACCCTACGATTTTTCATAACTGGCCCCTACGCAAACGCGGGATTGATGGCGGTTTCAGCCGCAGTCCGTGATGTCTCTGTGGCGATCAAGTCATTCACGCCGCCCATGTTTAAAGGCAGAATGTCCCCCTCTTAAGCCTGATGTCAAACAATGTTACACGGAATCCTAGCTACACGCCACAAATCGGGCTTCACACACAGGGCAAGAACATCCGGATATCAATTTTTCGACAAGCTATGGGTTAGTCCGCTTGGATCTCCTCGAATGCGGGTTAAAGGCGTTAGCCTCTTGAATTGTTACCATTCGACTTTCCCCCTTAAACCCTTTCATTGCAACCTGCCCCATAGGATTACCAAAATCCTGAATAGACTCAAATAATTGTAACTGTTCAGACTTGATGTGTCCTTCCTACTCCCAGCCCGTCATTCCGGGCTTGACCCGGAATCCAGAAAACTTCGCAACCAGCAACGGTCACCATCATTGGCATTTTTGGATTCCCGCCTGCGGAGACCTTTGCGTAACCTTCCGCGACTCTCGCGAAAGCGAGAATCCAGAGTGCGCCCAGATACGGAGGACGCCCTCACCCTAACCCTCTCCCTCCGGGAGAGGGGATTATTCAAAGGTCTCCCTGCGCGGGAATGACTGGTTGCGGCTGAGGGACATCGTTCGAGAATCATCATGGAGATGCCCGATGTGGGATTCAGCCAATCCGCGTCCTCGAGTCTGAACAGTTACAAATAGTGAAGAGTATTGACATCCGGAAACCTGATAGTCTATATTTGCGGAAATCTTCTGCGATTCGCAGATATCTTCACCTAAACTATTACATCACTATGGCAGATATCGCAATACGAGATATAGATTTAGGATCATATCAACTAAAATATATCGATTAACGAGCATACCTTCTACATTTACCGTTAATGGTCTGCGCGGACGACGGTCAGGAATAGTAACCCAAACAGAGTATGGAGGTCGAGTCATGACGTGCCGCTGGTTACGGAACGCTGAGATGCTAACACTAACTCCCCTGATGATTCTCCTGTTGTTTCTTCTCGGCTGCGGAGGTGCGGCGGCCACGGCTGTTCCCGCGGAGTTGGCGACGTCCCCTCCAGCGGCAGCTACAACGGACCCGGCAGGTCCCGAGACTACTACAAGTCCCGTTGTGCCAATCGCTGGCTTCGCAACGCCCACCCCTGCTCTTAACGACTCCAGTTAAAACCTCCGCCGGTGATTCAGCCCCAACTGCGGTCCCGGCCGCCACGGCCATAGCCCAACCTACGCAGGCTCCTCCCCCGGTCATGGAAATCCGGTTCGGGGGGCATATCCCCATGCATGACTACGCTTCGCCAACCAACCGGGCGGCGCATGAGTGGGGTTATTCAATGACCAAGAATATCGCCCCATTATTCAACGGTCTGCTCGAATGGAATCCAGAGACCGCGGACCCAGATGACCTGCGGTGTGACCTGTGCACCAGTTGGGAGGTCGGGGAAGATGGCACGACTTACACCTTCCGTCTGCCCGAGAACGCCAACTGGTGGGACGGCACGCCGGTAACCGCCGACGACATAGTTTTCAGTCTGGAGAGCGCATCAGCCGACCCGGATGCACTTGGGGAACTGTTCGGGGGGATCTTCAAGGGACAGACCCGGTCCTCCTCGATCTTGGCCGACTCATATTACGAAAGCTCGCGAGCGTTGGATCCCAAGACTGTCGAAGTAACGACTAAATTTCCCGCGCCCGGATTTCTCCCCTCGCTAGCCATAGCCACCGTGGTAATGATACCCAGGCATACGGTTATAGATCAGGGCAAGATCCAGAGCATCCTAGCGCCGGATGACTTCAACGGTTCGGGCCCATTCACCCACCTGGGGTATACCAAGGACGTTAAGAACGAATACGCCAAGAACGAAAACTACTTCAAGGAAGGGTACCCACGCATTGATGGAATGACCCACTTCATCATTCTGGACTCTGGCTCCATAGTCGCGTCCTTCAAGGCAGGACAAGTGCTCATGACCAATGGCTTGGTCAACAACCTGAGCAACAAGGAGGCGCTACAGCTCAAAGAGGAGTCCGGGGGAGAGTTGGACGTGCACTTTGCCGGCCCCGCCGCGGCTATAGGTGTGGTTTTAAATACAACAAAGAAGCCCCTCGATGACGTTAGAGTGCGGAGGGCCATCAACCTGGCGATTCACCGCCAGCCATTCATCGAGACGTTCAGCCAGGGGATAGACCTTCTGGGCACACCCTTTCCTCCGGGAGCCTGGTTCAGCTATTCCAGTGAAGAGGCAGCTCAAATGCCGGGGTTCAGAGAGCTCGATGGCGAGAAACATCCCGATGACCTCGCTGAGGCCAAGAGGTTGCTTGAGGAAGCTGGATATGTGGATGGGTTCAATATCGAATTGGCGACTAGAAACGTCCTAGAGTATCCCGACGTTGTCGCCGTATTGAAGGACCAACTCAGTCAGTCACTGAACTTGGAAATCGACCTCAAGCTGTACGAAAGCTCTGCTGGCTATAAAGAGTATGACAGCGGAAACATGCAAATGGCCGTCCAGGGTTCCTCCCTGAGTGTGATGGACCCTGATGCGGTGTTCGGCCGCTACAACAAAGGCACCTTTGCCCGTTGGGCTGCTGGAGGAGCCCAAGGGAATAACTTTGTCGCCCCTGGGCTAGGAGACCTGGACTTGGCGCAATCGAAGGAGTTGGACCGCGAGATACGAAAGGGACTGGTCTTGCAAGCTCACGAAATCCTGCTAAATGAGGACAATGTCTATCCTATCCTCTATTGGAGCATGAGGACCTACGCAGTTTCCACGAAGATTCAGAACTTCAACGTCCACCCCAGGATTTACGCGCATTTGAAACACGAACATATCTGGTGCGACCCAGAGTGCAACTAGTCGCTTGAAATTGGGCAGAAACTACCGGCTAGAAACGTGGCCGGAAACTGGCTTCAGCCGGGTGGTCAGCTATACTTGAGCCATCAAGAAATAGCGAGGGCTTGAGCATGCTGGGAGAGCGGTCGGACCAGAGGGGCCTCTGGGAAGCAGACCGGTTGTATCTGGACCACGTGGGGCGGGACACCTTCTACGGTCTGCTGGCCTCGCTGCGGGGCCGCCTGTTCCGGGACCCCGATTTCGCCGGGTTCTACTGCGCCGACAACGGCCGGGACAGCGTGCCGCCCAGCCTGCTGGCGACGGCGCTCCTGCTCCAGTCCCACGACAAGGTGAGCGACGCTGAGGCCAAGGCCCGGGCCGACTTCGACATCCGGTGGAAGGTGGCCTTGGGGATTGAGGTGGAAGACCGTCCCTTCGCCAAGAGCACGCTGCAGGTGTTCCGCGCCCAGCTGATACTGCACGGCAAGGTGCGGGAGGTGTTCGAGTCCAGCCTGCGTTTGGCCCGGGAGTCGGGGTATCTGAAAGGGCGCGGGATGCGGGTGGCGTTGGACACGACCAACATCCTGGGCCGTGGCGCGGTGAAGGACACCTACAATCTGTTGGCGGACGGGATCGTCAAGCTGTTGCGGGCGCTGGCGGCAGTGGAGAAGTCCAGCGTCAAAGAATGGGCCAAGGCCCGGGGATATGAGCGGTACCTGGGTTCCAGCGTGAAGGGTGAGTCGGCCATCGACTGGAGCGACAAACGGGCGCGGCAGGCCCTGCTGGCCGAGATTGTGAGAGACGCCGACCGGTTGTTGGAGTTGTCGCGGCAGGCGCAGAGGGAATTGGGGGAGGATAGCGCTGAGCGGCAGCAGATAGTGGCGGCGGCGGAACTGCTGGGGCAGTTGCTGCTCCAGGACGTGGAGCGGACCGATGACGGAGTGAATCTCAAGGACGGGGTGAGCCGGGACCGGATGATGTCGGTGCATGACCCGGAGATGCGCCACGGCCACAAGAGCAGCAGTAGACGGTTCGACGGACACAAGGCGGCCATCGTGGTGGACACCGACTCCCAGCTGATCACCGCGGTGGAGGTATTGCCCGGCAACGCTCCGGACAACCTGGGATCGCTGGAATTGGTGGAGCAGAGCGAGGCCAACACCGGTGTGCCGGTGGAGGAAGCCATGGGCGACGCCGCCTATGGGGATGGCGATACCAGGCAGGCATTCGCCGATGCGGGACGCCGGTTGGTGGCCAGAGTGCCGGGACGGCCCGACCGGAAGCACTTTCCGAAAGAGGACTTCCATATTGACCTGGCCGCGGGCAGTTGCACCTGTCCCGCCGGACAGGTTACCCACACCATCGTGCCGGCGGGAAAGCGGACGGGTCGCACAGGGCGGGTCCACCGCTTGCAGGCCTTCCAGTTCGACGGGGCCGAATGTCGGACATGTCCACTGCGGTCCCAGTGCATCGCAGCCAAGGGGAGTAGGGGGCGGCGGGTGCTGATCCATCCCCAGGAAGCCCTGCTGCAGCAGGCCCGAGCGTTGCAGCAAAGCACTCATTATGACGAATATCGAGTGCGCCGAGTGGTGGTGGAACACCGGTTGGCCCGGCTGGTCCAGTTGGGCATTCGCCAGTCCCGCTATTTCGGCAGGGTCAAGACGCGATTCCAGCTGTATCTGGCTGCCACGGTAGCCAACCTGACCCTGGTGGCCGGGAAACTCGGGCGGTCGGGCCGTACCGGTGGCGGCGCAACAGGCCGCAGCGTCGTCCTCAATATTGTCCCCTTTGTTGTCGCCCATGCTGCGGCCAATTTCTGCGCGGTCCGGCTCGGACAACTGTGGTCCGTGATCCTGCTCACGTCGGCTTTATTGCCCAAATCCCCCTACCCAACCAGGACTTTTCGGCCCGGTTTCTAGGCCCTGAAATTGGTTCTGGCCGGTATGTCCAGGGACGCTAAGCGACCCCCAGGTGCGCCCTCCGTCCTGAGGGTTCGGACTCCAAGTATGATTGAGCCGGGACGAGGTAAAGATGCAGACCTATATAGCAAAAAGGTTGCTCTTATTTATTCCAACACTGGTGTTGATCACACTGATCATATTCCTGATTCTTCGGATAGTCCCCGGAGACCCGGCGGCCATGATTCTCGCGGGCACCGACGCGGACGAAGACTATACTCAAGCACAACTCACAAAAGTGCGGGCTGAGCTAGGAATAGACCGGCCCATATACATCCAGTACACGAGCTGGATCTGGGGAAGCCTCCAACTGGACTTTGGCAAGTCATTCTATTGGAAGACCCCGGTTTGGGATGACTTAAAGGACAGGTTCCCATCACCCTGGAGCTGACGGTGCTGGCGGTGGTTCTAGCCAGCGTCGTAGCGGTGCCTCTGGGCGTGATTTCCGCAATAAACCAGGACTCCTGGGGAGATTACGCTACCAGGATGGTCACCATCGCCGGGATCGCGATCCCGAATTTCTGGGTGGCCATCCTGATGATCCTCTTCCTGGTAATTCTGTTCGACTGGTTACCTCCTTTGGGTTACGCCAACTTATGGGAAGCTCCGTGGACCAACCTGCAACAGCTTTTCTTTCCGGCGGTTGCCTTGGGCTTTTCCAATATGGCTTTCATCGCCCGGGTCACACGTTCTTCGATGCTCGAAGTGTTTCGGGAAGACTATATCCGGACCGCCCGGTCCAAGGGCTTGGCGGAGCGAGTGGTGATTTCCCGTCATGCTCTCAAGAACGCCCTCCTGCCCGTAGTAACCGTTTCCGGTTACGAGTTGGGCCGGCTCCTGGCCGGCACCGTCATCATAGAGACCATATTCACGATTCCCGGAATGGGCAGGCTGCTGATCGAAGCTACCACCCACCGTGACTACCCCATGATTCAGGCTATTATCGTGATAATAGCGGTTTTGATACTGGTCTTGAACGTAGTAATGGACCTCGTGTACGCCTGGCTGAATCCAAGGATACGCTATGCTTAAACACCTTAGACGAGGGAAATAGATGCATCAGGAGTCATCGGTCCCAACGACCCTTGCAGACCAGACCATCCCTGTCTCGAGGCCAAAACGGACGGCGTTGCAGGAAGTCGGCGCATTCTTGCGACACAAGCCCTTGGGGGCCTTCGGGGCGATAGTGGCGGTAATTCTAATCGTCGTCGCTATCTTCGCCAATATCATCGCGACCCATAACCCTTACAGGACTACCACCGAGTTCATTTACGCCACGCCAGGCACGGCGATGTTGTTCGGTGGCGACAACCTGGGGCGTGATGTGTTTAGCAGAATCGTATTTGGCGCAAGGATCTCTCTGTATGTAGGCATTGTTAGTTCCTTGGTCGGTTGCACCATAGGGCTCCTTCTGGGCGTTGCCAGCGTTCATTTCGGTGGGAGAACCGACCTCATTGTCCAGAGATTTGTTGACGCCATAATGACTTTCCCCACGCTCATCTTGGCTATTGCCATCATGGCTTCGCTTGGCGCGTCTATTCACAACGTCGTGATCGCCCTCAGTATAGTCTACATACCTAGCACTGCCCGAATCCTGCGCTCACAGGCCCTGGCGATCAAAGAAATGGACTACATATTGGCCGCTAGCGCGGTGGGCGCGGGACACTGGCGGACCATTATCAAACACATGATTCCCAATTGCTTCGCCGTGTTCATTGTGATCCTCACTTTCCATTTTGGGGGAGCGATCGTCGCGGAAGCTTCGCTAAGTTTCCTGGGAATCGGAGCCGCTCCCGACGATCCGTCCTGGGGCGGTATGTTGCGGGGAGCGGCTGCACAATACGTGAGGGTAGCGCCCTGGCTGGGAATATTCCCCGGTCTCTCCATTGCGATTGTAGTGTTCGCGTGGAACCTGCTGGGCGATTCCCTGCGTGACGTCTTGGATCCCAGACTGCGGGGAACCACGTAGGAGCCCGTCCAAAGATTCGATCGCGAATACTATAATAGTTGGTAATCGGTTTGGCGTTTACTAAATAGCCCTACACATGAACCAATAGCGTTGCTGTAAACCCATCATCGCCGATATGCGTTGCCATCATTAAATATCGGACAGACTCCTAGCAAGCATCAGCCCGGCCGCAAGTCCGTGTCAATTTCCCAGCTCTTGGATACGCTAATGGCCGACGGACTGTAACCCAAGTTTAAGGCCAACGAAACATATCTGGGAATCCTGCGTGATTGAACGCACGAGGGATGGCTGCCAGGCTGGGCGGTCCCACCGGCCCGTCAGCGCCTTCTCTCAGCAAGAGCTGAGAGGCCGTCGCTGAGTCGGCGCCCCTTAACCGCCCAGAAAGCTTTGGCCCTGCACCAGGCGGCTTATGTCGTTGGCGCTTATGATCACGATCAGCCCGATCAGGACGACAAAGCCTATGAGGTGGACCATCCCTTCCTTTTCAGGCGGAACGCGCTTGCCTCGCCGGAGCCACTCCAACACGACGAATACCAGGCGGCCTCCGTCCAACATTGGTATGGGAAGAATGTTCAAGATGGCCAAGTTGATTGACAGCAAAATGGTGATGGCCATCCAACCAGCCAGGCCGCCTTCCCGCGTAACCTCTCCAGTGATCTGCGCGATACCGACAGGTCCCGATAGCTGAGGGGCCGCCCCCTGGGAAAACGCTCCGGTCACTCCCTGCTTCAACAGCACTAAAACTTCCCAGGTACGCACAAAGCTGTTGCCTAGGGCTACCCACGGCGGACTGGAACGGGTATCAGTGTAGCTGTTCGTCAGACTTGTTGATGCGCCGGTGAGCCACATCTCGCCCTCCGGCTGCTGGAACCTGGCGGTAACCACCACGTCCCGTTCGATCCCGTTACGGACCAGCCCCCATTCCATTTGGGAATCTCCGTTGAGCTGGACGGCGTTAATCAGGTCGTCCACACCCGTTATCGACTGGCCGTTGACCTTCGTAAGTACATCGTCCGCCTGGAGTCCCGCTTTCTCCGCGGGAGAGCCTTTGCTTACATGACTGATGACGACATGCCCTGAGTCGAACCCGATCATGATCCCTGTCAGCCACCTGCCCTCCGGCCTGGAGAACTTGGGTTGGACTTGGAGGACCTGTTCCTGACCACCTCGGTTGATTCGCCACGGCATTTGCGAGCCACCATTCAGGTTGACGGCCCTGTTCAGGTCCGATGTGTTTTCTATGCGTTGCCCGCCCGCGTTGGTGACAATGTCACCTGTGCGTAGTCCCGCCGCCTGCGCCGGAGAGTCCCCCGCGACCTTGGTCACCGCTACCTGCCCGACTTCCACATCCTGTGGCAGCATCAGCATTATGGTGAAGAAAGCAATCGGGAGTATGGCGTTCATCAACGGACCGGCCACCAACACCAGGAACCTGGTGCCGACACCCTTGGCGGCCAGGCTGCGCGGCACGTTGGGATTGTTCTCGCCAGCCAGCCGGACAAACCCTCCCAGGGGAGTCCAATTGACGGAGTAGAGCATATCCGCCACTACCAACGACCCGTTTTCGACGGCGCGAATCTTCCCTTCGTGGCGCAACCATGCGTCGGAGCCCAGTTGTTCGCCGAGGCCGAGGCCCGGCAGCCGGTCCTTGAGTTTCAGGTCGGTCCGCGGGACTTCGATGATACGGGCAACCAGGTTGCCGTCTTCGTCCTCATCCGAGGCCAGCTTGACGAACTGACCACGGCCCAGGGACGAAGGTCCATCCAAATTGAGGAACCTGGTGTCCGGTGCGATCAATACTCGGGTACTGCCGGTATGCACCCCGAATGCCCGTGGCGGAAAGCCTACGCCGAACTCGAGTACCTTGACACCGAGCTTTCGGGCGGTGGCGAAGTGCCCTAATTCATGCACTACCACCAGGACCAGGAGCATCGGCACCAGAGATCCAATTGCTATCAGGAACGATTCCATGTAGACCTACTTGGCGATGATACTGATTGCGTATTCGGTAGCCCACCGGTCGGCCCGCAAGACTTCTCCAGCATCTGGCGCTGGCGACGAATCATGCTCTGACAAGACCTTGTCTACCACGTCGTAAATTTCGGTGAAGCCGATGTTCCGGTCCAGAAAAGCGTTGACCGCCACTTCATCCGCCGCGCTCAAGACAGCCGGGAACGTGCCTCCACGCCGGGCCGCATGCACGGCCAGCCCGAAACACGGGAACCGCTCCGGTTCCAACGGCTGAAAGGTCAGGTTATGGGGTATACCTGTGTCCAGCCGCGGGATCATCTCGTTGGGAAGACGGCGGGGGTAAAACAGGGCGTATTGGATGGGAAGCCGCATATCCGGCGGGCCGAGTTGGGCCTTAACCGAGCCGTCGGCAAACTCCACCATGGAATGGATCGTGCTCTGCGGATGCACCACGACCTCTATGTCTTCCCAGGGAACGCCGAAGAGCCAATGGGACTCGATGACCTCGAATGCCTTATTCATCAAAGTTGCGGAGTCTATGGTGATCTTACGGCCCATCTTCCAAGTTGGGTGCTGCAATGCGCGCTCTGGCGTCACGCCGGCCAATTCATCAAGAGGCGTATTCCTGAACGGACCCCCGGAAGCCGTTATCATCAAGCGGCGTATGCCGCCGGGTTCTCCCTGAATGCATTGCCAAATGGCGCTGGGCTCACTGTCCACTGGCAATATCGTGCCGCCATAGAGGCGTTCGTACTCCTTGATTATCTGACCGGCCATCACGATGGGTTCTTTGTTGGACAGCGCCACTGTCTTCCCTAATTCCAGCGCCTTCAGGGTGGGCATCAGCCCAACGCTACCGATTGTGGCCACCATTGCAATGTCCACGTCGTCGAGTGTGACCATCTCAGACATGTCCATAAAAGAAACGCCGCCGGGTAAACTCGACGGCTGGGAAATGCACCACATGTACCGAGGCCGGAATTCCTGGACCTGCTGCAACAGGAGCTTCACGTTGTTCCCGGCTGCCAGTCCCACCACTTCGAATTCGTCGGGAAAGGCCCGGACAACGTCAAGCGTCTGCCTGCCGATGGACCCGGTGGAACCGAGGATAACGATCTTGTTCATGGCACAAATACCATAACCGCGAGGTAGTAGACCGCAGGTAGAGAGATCACGAGACTGTCCATTCGGTCAAGAATCCCACCGTGTCCAGGGATTATACTACCGGCATCCTTAACATTCGATAAACGTTTCAGTGCGGATTCAAGCAAGTCCCCCAACTGGGAGACCACGCCCACTGTAGCACCGATGACTAACACTTGCCACAACACGACTCCCAGGTCCAAGAATAGTCCAAGCCCGGAGGCGGCTGCGACCGCGGCTGCAAATCCTCCGGCCGAGCCTTCCCAGGTCTTAGCCGGGCTGATTCTGGGGGCCATTCGGCGTCGTCCCAGGGTCCGGCCCACCAGCAACGCCCCTGTATCGGTGGCGAATGTGACCAGGAGCGCAAACAGTAGCCAGAGCCGACCCAATTCCTCCAAGCCCCCGAATTCCCGCAAGACCAGCGCATGGGACAACAGAAATCCAGCGTATGCGGGCCCGGCCAAGGTGTATATTCCGGCGGTGACGTAACTACCCCCGGAATAGAGCGCTATCAGCCACAGGAGCGCCGCGAATGCCCCGGCCAGCCAGATCACCGCGGAGATTTGCAAGAAGCTGCCGGGACCAGAGGCCGCCTCCGCTCCCAACACCATCGCCACTACCCACGATACACCGAGGCTCGTGGATAAAGCTCCCACATGGGGGGGTGTCAACCGGTAGAACTCGCGGACTCCCAGCGCTGCGGCCAACAGCACCAACGCCGTGAGCCAGAAACCACCGGACCAGGTAGCCGCAATTAGGACTGGGAGGCCAACCAGGGCCGTCAGGACCCGCGGAAGCAAGAACTACTCCTCGGGGTCTACTCTGCCGAAGCGCCGCTGACGGCGGCTGTACTCCTCTAGGACACGCTCCAACTCATCGCAGTCGAGGTCCGGCCAGAGCGTGGTGGTGTGGTAATACTCGCTGTAGGCCGACTGCCACAGCAAGAAGTTGCTGATTCTAAGCTCGCCGCCAGTCCGAATGATTAGGTCCGGGTCTGGAGATCCGTGGGTAAAGAGGTAGGTCCGGAATAGCCTTTCGTCCACCGCCTCTTCTTTTACTCCGTCACGAATGATCCTGCGCACCGCTTCCAGGATCTCTTCCCGCCCCCCGTAGTCCAAGGCAACGTTCAGCGTGATTCCGGTGTTGTCCCGGGTCATCTTCTGCGCCAAGGCAACTTCCTTTTGAATCTCGGGCCCAAGCCGTTCGATTTTGCCAATGTGGACTATACGGACGTTATTCTGGTGCAGCACCGCGGTCTGTTCGCGGAGGGCATGGTGGAGGATTTCTAAAATCCCGGTAACTTCGGTTTCGGGACGGCTCCAATTCTCCGTGGAGAAAGCGTACACGGTGACGTACCGGACCTGGCGCCGCGACAAAGTATCCAGAATTCTCTGAATCCGTTCGACCCCGACCCGGTGCCCCTCCAGTCGCGGGAGCCCTCGCTGTTTTGCCCACCTGCCGTTGCCGTCCATGATAATAGCCACGTGGCCGGGAACGCCTGGCAGGGCCGGTTGGCCCTGTTCGGAGACTTTGGTCCCTAGTTGCATCAGCTAGACCTGCATGATCTCCACTTCTTTTTCGACCCCAACCTGGTCGATCAGCTTGGTATGGTTGTCCGTAGCCTTCTGTAACTGGTCTTGGGCCCTGCGATTCTGGTCCTGGGAAATGGACTTATCACGCTCCATCTTGCGCAGCGTGTCTTGCCCATCACGCCGTACATTGCGCACGGACACCTTGCCATCTTCGATCTTGCGCTTGAGCAACCGGACCAGTTCCTGGCGGCGTTCCTGGGTCAGTGGAGGTATGGGCACAGTGATATTGTTTCCGTCGTTGGAAGGGTTGAAGCCCATCTCAGACTTCATCAGGCCTCTTTCGATCTCGCGAAGAGCCTGCTTGTCCCAGGGCTGGACCAGAATTGCGCGGGCGTCCGGGGCGGAAATGGAGGCGATCTGCTTCAGGGGCGTGGGTGTCCCGTAATAGTCGACGGGCACATTCTCGATCAGGGCTGGAGTAGCCCTTCCAGTGCGCAGGGTGTTCAGGTCCCGCTTCAGGGCGTCGATGGTGCGGTCCATCTTCCGGTCAGTTTCCGACAGCACGTCTTCGGGGGTCTGCTGGTCATCGTTCCTCGTTGCCACGGTCAATCCCTCCCGGTGATTAAGGTGCCCACGGGTTCACCGCATAGGATTCGGCCCATGCTTCCAGGCCGGAAGATATCAAACACGACGATGGGCAGCTCGTTGTCCATGCACATGGACAGGGCGGTGGTGTCCATCACGCCCAGTCGCCGGTTCAGTGCGTCCATGTAGTCCAGGTTGCCAAAACGGCGGGCGTCAGGATTCTCGTTGGGGTCCGAATCGTAGACGCCGTCGACGTTGTGTTTGGCCATGAGCAAGACCTGGGCGTTGATTTCCAATGCTCGGAGCGCTGAAGCTGTGTCGGTGGTCACGAAGGGGTTGCCGGTGCCCGCGGCAAATAACACGACCCGTCCCTTTTCGAGGTGGCGGATCGCCCGCCTGCGGATATAAGGCTCGGCCACCGCCTGAATTTGCAGTGCGGTCTGAGTCCGGGTGGTGATCCCCCGCTGCTCTAAACTGTCCTGCAGGGCTAGGGCATTGATGATGGTGGCAATCATTCCCGAGTAGTCCGCGGTTGCCCGGTCCATACCCTGCGCCTCGGCCGAAGCGCCGCGCATGATGTTCCCGCCTCCGACCACCACGGCGACCTCGACGCCCAGTTCGTGGGCTTCGATTATCTGGTCGGAAAGATAGTTCACGGCCGTCGGCTCAATACCGTACTCCTGGGCGCCCTTCAAAGACTCGCCACTTATCTTGAGAACAACCCGACTGTATCGAGCCTGGCTCATCGCATCCGGCCGGGGTTACTCCCCCAGCGCCAATCTGGAAAATCGAAGTACCTTGACGTTTTCCCCCATTTTGGCGGCCAATTCCTGGACAACTTCGGCCACTGAGCTTGAGTTGTCTTTGATAAAGGGTTGCCGCAGCAAGCTGACCTGGGCCGGAGGGCGTTCGTCTCCCTCTTCGATATCGTCTTCGTCCAGATATGCCGGGGCCATAGCCGCAACCTGCATCGCGATGTCGTGGGCCAGGTCCTTGAACTCGGGAGTGCGGGCAACGAAGTCGGTCTCGCAACCCAATTCAACCATAGCGGCCACTCGCCCCCCGGTATGCACGTAGGCTTCGACGAGTCCTTGGTTGGTAATCCGGTCCGACCGTCTGGCCGCCTGGGCAAAACCCTTTGCACGGAGAGCTTCCGCGGCCTCCTCCAGGTCGCCATCGCTGGCCTCCAGGGCCTGTTTGCAGTCCATTACACCGGCGCCGGTCTGGTTCCGGAGGTCTCGAATTTGCTCGACGGTGACGGCCAAGTGTCTCCCTCCTGTGTAATTAAGAAGGCGAAGGAAAGAGTGTTCTTACCACGCGGGAGCTGGAGTGGGTAAAGACGTGTTTACCTACGTCCAGCAACCCGGACAATAAACCTATTCGGTGGGCGGCGCCTCGGCTTCGGATTCAGCCGGTGCGGGAGCGGAAGCGGTGAAATCTGACTCCTCGATTATGAACTCCATGTCCCGCTGAATCTGCTCGTCCAGGCTCATCTCGGAGTCGCCATCCTCTTCCTCATCCAACCCCAAGGCTTCGCGTTCAGCCGCTTCAGCCAACGCGGCCTCTTCTTGTTGGGCAAGGAGAATCGCCTCACGCTGGGCCTGCCCTTCCAGCGCCGCCGTGGCCATTCTACCGGCGATCAGGCGGATGGAACGCACCGCGTCGTCGTTGCCAGGGATGGCGTGGGTTACTTTGTCTGGATCGCAGTCAGTGTCCACGATCGCGAAGACTTGTACACCCATCCGTATCGCTTCAGCTATGCAGATGTCCTCTTTGCCGATGTCAACTACGAACAGAGCCTTGGGCAATTCAGTCATGTCCCTCATGCCCAAGAAATACTTCTCCAGGCGGGCGAGGGTGTCCCGGAGCTTCACGCCTTCCTTCTTGGGCAGAACCCTGAAGTAACCCTGGTCCCGCTTCTGCTGAAGCTCGAGCATGTAGTTGATCCGCGTGCGAATAGTCTGGAAGTTGGTCAGCGTTCCGCCAAGCCACCGCTGGTTGACGTACCACATACCGCAGCGTTCCGCTTCGCTCTGCACCACTTCCTGGGCCTGGCGCTTGGTGCCGACAAACAACACCTTACCGCCTTCAGCCGCAAGTTGGACCATGGCCCGGTGAGCTTCGTTGATCAGACCAAGGGTCTGCTGAAGGTCAATGATGTGGATGCCATTTCGCTGGGTGAAGATATACCGCTTCATCTGCGGGTTCCATCTCCGGGTCTGGTGCCCGAAATGGACCCCGGCTTCGAGAAGCGATTTCATCGTTAACGGTTCTCTGGGTGGGGGGGCTGGGCGCTCGTCGACTGGTGTGTCTACTGCTTGTACCATATAGTCTGCCTTTCTCTTCCTGATTTAAGGATCACCGGCCCTCCCCAGTATAGCCCCTTGATGGGGCCAAGGCACACAACTACCTGGAAAGCGCCTTCAGGCGTCATTAGTACCGGCAAGTATATCACAGGCCCAAATACCGGGCAATTATGTGACGATTCCGGTAACTGTTCGGACTCTATGACGCGGATTGGCCGAATCCCACATCGGTGATCTCTGTGATAATCCTCTTATCATGTCCCGCCCACGCAACCCGTCATTCCCACGCAACCCGTCATTCCCGCGAAAGCGGGAATCCACAGTACGGCCAACAATCGAAAGACCCTGCGATTCTCCACGCGGGAACACAGCGCTCAATTACCCAGAAAGAACCTGAAGTGCAATAAGTTGCACAGCGCCGCCCCGTACACCCCTGCCAGCAGGTCATCAGCCATGATGCCCAACCCGCCGGGAAGCCGTTCCAAACGCCTGATGGGAAAGGGCTTCACTACGTCGAAAATGCGGAACGCAACGAAGGCCATCGCCAAAAAAAACGCGTCCTTAGGCAGCAAAAGGCAGGTCACCCACATTCCCACGAACTCGTCCCAAACTATGCGGCCAGGGTCCGGGTCGGACGGCGATGAGATTACACCGCACGCCCAAATACCCGCGAAGAAACTGACGGCAATGAGAAGGAGAAAAACCAGCAAGTCCGGATCATCCAAATGCCAGAGCGAACCCGCATCCAGGGGGGAGAAGTAGTATAGGACCACCGCCACTAGGCTGCCAACGGTGCCCGGCGCAATGGGAGACAGCCCGGACCCGAACCCGGTGGCTATCAGCCATGCCAGCGCGCCTAGCGGCTTCCGAATTGGCCCGCTAAACACGGCGGCTCGCGGGCCGGCCTGTGACGGCCCTAGCTATAGCCGACACGGTGCAGGTCCTCTTCGCTCATCCCAAGGTAGTGTCCGATTTCATGCAGAAGGGTGATCCGAATCTCTTCCTTAACCTCTGCCCGCGTGGAGCTGCTACCCGCTATGGGCTGGCGAAATATGGCGATCCTGTCGGGAAGCGCCGGGCCCGTCCCTTCCCGTTCCGGTAACGGCACACCCATGTAGAGCCCAAACAGAGTGCCTTCCCCGTCGACAAGCTCCATGTCTTCCGCACTAGGCCAGTCCTCAACCACAATGGCCACGTTGTCCATGGCGTCCTGCATGGCAAGGGGCAACTGACGGTAAGCCGCCCGCACCAACCGGTTGAACTCTCTCCGGGAGATGCGCATTAACGGTCCAGACCCACCCGCTGCCTGATCGACTTCAGTATGTCGATGTTTTGCAGGTCCGGGCCCTTACCTTCGAATCCGGGGACTTCCAGGAAGAAGGGAACGTTGGCGAAAGACGGATGACCCATGATCGAGGCAAACCCCGCTTCACCGATGAACCCTTCCCCGATATTATCGTGGCGGTCCACTCCGGAGCCGCAGGGGCGTTTGGAGTCATTCGCATGAACCGCGGTCAACCTGCCCAGGCCAATTGCATCGTCAAACTCGGAGATCATATCTTCGATCCCCTGTCCGTTTGTCAGGTCGTATCCGGCGGCGAAGGTGTGTTGAGTGTCAAGGCACACTCTTAGCCGCGGGTTGTCCACGCCCTTGATGATCTGGCCTAATTCATCAAACTTGGCTCCAATGTGTTGCCCCATCCCGGCCATGTTTTCCACAGCTAGATAGGGGCCCTCGGGGGAGTTCTCCAGGACTTTCGAGACTGCGTCCACCACCTGCGGAAGCACCGCCTCGAACCCTACACCCTTGTGGCTGCCGGGGTGGAAGATCACGCCTTCAGCCCCGATTGCCTCCGCAAGGGTCATATAGTTGATTAGAGACTGGACGCCTTTATCCACTTGGGCCGGGTCCTTAGCCCCCATGTTAATGAGGTAAATCGCGTGGAGGTACACCTGGTCCATCTCCGCCTCGGCCAATTCCCGGCGGAACGCCTCGACCTCCGAATCTGGGGCGGGCTTGAACGCCCACGCCTGGGGAGCCGAACCGAAAATCTGAATGGTCTCGCAACCAATCTCAACGCCCCGGCCCACAGCCTTGCTGATCCCTCCCGATGTGGATACATGCGCTCCGATTCTCACGTCGAGCCTCCCTATAGCCCTACCTGTTGAGTAAGACACACCAACGACAAGAACGGCGTTGGCTATTTCCGGCGGGCCTACCCGATTATAAAGCGGTGGAATCGCGCCGTCATTTCCACCCAGCCGAAAGTCCATAAATTCTAAGCATCTGGACCGAACTCTACTGGCCGTATTCCTGGATTCCAACATTCAACGTGACAAAGGGAAGCCGCGTCCGTTCTAGCGTATAATTCCCATTACGATGCGAGCCTTAATTGTCGAACAACCAGGCCGTCCTCCCACTCTATCAGTGCGGGACTTGCCAATACCCGAACCCCGGGACAACGAGGTCCTCATCAGGGTCGAAGCCTGCGGGTTCTGTTACCACGACCTACTGGTGATGACGGGTGTGCTGCGCCGGGGAGTTCGGCCCGGCGTTGTGTTGGGCCATGAGATTTCCGGGACGGTTGTCGAAGTAGGTCAGGACGTGGATACCTTGCAACCTGGAGACCCGGTGGTCTCCCTTCTGACCAACGCCTGCGGTACCTGCCCACGTTGCCTCCAGGGACAGGAACACCGGTGCCTCAACGGGGAGGGAATCGGACACGCCCGGAACGGCGGGTTTGCCGAATACATTGTCGTCCAAGAATTCAGCGCCATACCGATTTCCGAGGACCTGGACCTTACCGGCGCGTCCCTGTTCGGTTGCCCGATGGGAGTCGCGCTCGAGGCGGTCGAGCAAGTTGCGAACGTCCGGGAAGGTGACTCGGTGGTCGTCACGGGGGCTGGCGGAGGGCTCGGCATCCACGCGATACAGGCCGCCGTGGCCCTGGGCGGACGGGTTATGGCTGTGACCACGTCGCCGGAGAAGCTGGGCGAGTTCGCCAGCCTGGGGGCGGAGGAAATCCTCCATTCCGACGAACTTGATTTCAGCGAGTTGGTCCTGGCATTGACTGAAGACCAGGGGGCGGATGTCATCATCGACAACGTGGGCTCCGCGCTCTTTCAGTCCACGATACGCTGCCTGGCCCAGTACGGCAGGCTTGTTCTGCTGGGAGAGATCGCCGGAAGAACGGTGGAGCTGAACCTGGCCGAGATCATCTTCCGGGACGCCCGGGTCTTGGGCTCGTCCGGGGTATCCCGCGCCACGATTCAGCGTGTGGCTAGCATGGTCTCCGAAGGGCTTATGGATCCCATCGTCAGCCAACCCCTGCCACTTGAAGAGGCGTTGACCGTCGTCGCCGCGATGGCCGAGCGGAGGGTCTTGGGCCGGGTGGCCTTTAACCCCGGCCTATGATGGATAGCAGGGTCGAGGCGGCGGCAGCCGAAGACCTGCGTCCCAGCCGGAATACCCGCCAAATCTCACCACGCTCCCAAATAACCAGGAACTGGCTGGCCACGAAAATGGAGCTGTAGGTGCCGACGATCGCCCCTACGGCCACCACCAACAGCAACTCGCGGATACTCGGTCCACCCATAAGCAGCAGCGCCAGCAACACGAACAGCGTGGTGAAGCTGGTGTTCAGCGACCTTCCAACCGTGTCCATGATGCTCTGGTTGACCGTAGCGGACAGGGCGCGGTCGGGGTAGCGCAGCAGGTTCTCCCGTATCCTGTCAAACACGACGATCGTGTCGTTCACGCTGTATCCCGCCACGATCAACACACCGACGATGAACATGGAGTTGACCTCCATGCCTATCACTCTGCCCAGAATGGAGAACACCCCCAGCACGAACAGTACGTCGTGGACCAGGGCGAGAATGGCGCTAACGCCGTACCGGTAGGCCCTGGGGACCCGGCGGAACGCGTACCAGATGTACAGCAAGATGCCGATTGAGGCGACCAGCACCGCAAGGAACGCTGTGCGGACCGTCTCCGCGGCGATGATGGGAGAGACCGAGTCGAACTGTACCTTGTCCCTCTCCAGCCCAAGGTGCTCATCCAGGTCTTGTTCTATGCGTTCGCGCTCCGATTCTCCGCCCTCGACGGCTTCCTCAAGCAACGTGGTGCGTATGAAAAATGAGCGCGTCCCTACTTTTTGGATCAGGGCTTCGTCGTGCCCCATAACACCCAGACGGCGTTGTATCTGCGCCTCGGTTACCGGCGAGTCAAAAGAGACCTGCAACGCCGCGCCACTGGAAAAGTCGATGCCGGGCTTGAGCCCGGAACCGCCAGAGGCCCATCCATCCGGTGGAGCGATCATCGAGACCAGTCCCGGAAGAATGAGCAGGGCCGAAACCAGGAAGTACCAACCCCTTTTGCCAACTATATCCAACATCTCTAACCACCACCCCCGGTAGCCCGGTGCGCCGGCCCCGGCGTAAACAGGCTCACCCGGTCCCTGAGGCCAACCCAGGCCAGGAGCTGAAGCAGGTTGCGGCTCACCACAACCGCCGTGAACATGCTAATCAACACGCCGATTCCCAGGCTGATAGCGAACCCGGTAATGAGCCCTCCACCCAGCCTATCGCCGAACCAGATCAATACTCCGCAAGTAATCAGCGTGGAGAAATTGCCATCCCGGATCGCGGGCCAGGCCCGGTTGAACCCCACTTCCATCGAGGACGCCAGGGTCCGCCCGATTCTAACTTCTTCTTTCATCCTCTCGAATATCAGAATGTTGGCGTCCACCGCCATACCGATAGAGAGGATAAACCCACCGATATGGGAAAGGGTCAAGGTGATCGGCGCAAGCTTAAACACTGCCAGCAGGATCAGCGAGTAGAAGACCAACGCCACCGCCGCCACCACTCCTGCCATTCGGTAATAGAGCAGCATGAAAACTATGACCAACCCCAGGCCGATGAGTCCTGCCAGCAGGCTGGCCTGCAGAGACTCGGAGCCCAAAAGGGCGTCCACGTCGCTTTCTTGGATGAGTCTCAGAGGCACCTGCAAACGGCCTGATTCCAACTGGATCGACAGAGTCCGCGCCTCTTCCCTGGAAAATGGGTCCCGGGAACTGCCGCTTATTTCGCTTCGCCCGTCCCTTATCCAGGCCCGCGCAACGGGTGCGATCAACTCTTCGCCGTCCATGAACACGGCGATCCTTTCGGTTGTCACACCTACGATGGCCCTGGTGAGGTCGGAAAATCTCTGGCTTCCTTCGTCGTCGAACTGGATGTTAATCACCCAACCCGCTCCCACGTTGTCCTGGGCTGCGAAGGCGCTTTCCAACTGATCGCCGGTTAGACCGATGTCAGAGTCGTCGAAGATGCTGCAGAATGAGTCTGCGCAGGTGCGGCGCTTGAACTCCAACCGCGCCGTTTGGCCAATCAAGGCCTTGGCCTCGTCGATGCCGCTTTTGACTTGGAACGACGCTAGGGATCCAAACCGGCTTTCCAGCGCATTCAGAAGCGCCGCCTGCCTATCGGACCCCAGAGTGCCGGACGTAATCGTGAAAGACTGAGCGTCATGCTGTTCATAGGAAACCTCACCCAGGTCCATCCCGCTCAACGCTACCCCTATTTCCTCACCCTCCACTGGCTCGGTAAAAGTCAATTGGGTGATCGAACCACTTGCGCCGGGGAGTTGGACTATGATCCGGTCATCACCGAAGCGCTGAATTATGGGTTCTTCGGTACCGAACAGGTTGATCCGGCGGCTAATGGTGTCCAGCACGCCTTCCATCTGGTCGGCGGTTGGCTCGGTGATGTCCGTGACCCTGAAGCTGTTGAGTTCTCCGACTTCCGATTCCAGGGCTTGCCGCGCTTGTTCGCGTTGGTCGCTGGCAAGAAGCGGGGCCCGGACGCGGTAGCTCGTGGGGCTTCTGGTCTCGGTGGAAACGGAGATGTCCAGGTCCGCCAGGGCAAGGTTGATGTCCTTGGCCTCGACGGCCTCGTCGAAAATCACGTCGAGATGGGTGCCGGTGTCCGCCTGGTAAACCAGGTGGCCGCCACCTCTCAGATCCAGACCCAACTTGAGGCCCAGCGGTCCATCGCCGCCGCGCTCAAATTCGGTAACTCCGGGAATATTAAGGTGGATCTCCCGGAACGCTAAAGACGCTACGGAGAGCCCCAGAATAACCAGGACTACCAGCATCAACCGGATACTCCGCGCCCGCATCTACTACCCCTCCCTGCGGATGTCCTCCAGGACTTCGGCGGCTAGTTCCAACGCCTCGGCCCGTGTGGAGATTTCACCTGTGCCTTGCGCTTCGTCGGTCCGGTCCAGGATGGTCCCGATGAGTGGGCCCGGCGTCAGTTGAAACTGTGCGATCAGATCATGGCCGGTCACCAGCCTTTCCATCGGGCTGGAGATTCGGGGCTCGCTCCCGGCCTTGAGCATTTCAGCAACCATTCTAGCATGGAAGGCCCATTGTTCGAGCGATAACTCGGGGCCTCTAGCGGCCAAATAATCGGCCATCCACAAATACAGGGTGTCAATTGCCACGTCGTCCACATCCCGGAAGTACCGGTAAACGGCTCGCGGCGACGGCTGTTCGCGCCTATGCCATGCGCCTCTGGGCCGGAGATGGTAGTTGACCATTCTGGACACGGCGGCGATTCCCCGGCCGTGGAACTTGAGCTGCGACAACCGGCTCCGAACAACCTTCGCGCCCTCCTCAGAGTGCCCCAAGAATCTGACTCGGCCCGTTTCATCGGTGGTCTTAGTCTGAGGTTTGGCGATGTCATGGAGCAGTGCGGAGAGCTTGAGATACGTCCTCCGGGTATGCCCACCGGCCAAGACCTGGTTGAAATACGATTCAGTCTCCGCGGTCCAGGGTGACAGGGAGTATATCGGCGAATGCTGGTGACCCTTGGTGACCAATTCGGCATACTCGACCGCGTGAATCACATGGCCCCAAACGTCCCAATAATGGTGATTCCGCGGCTGCTCCACCCCCTTCGTCTCAGCCAATTCGGGAAGGATCCGGCAGAGCAGATCCAGGCGGTCCATTGCTTCTATGTAGCCCTTCGCGCCGTCCATAGCGAGGATCTGCAGCAACTCATCCCTCACCCGCTCTCCGGAAACCATCGATATCAAATGAGCGTTGTCGAGGACCATTCTGGCGGTTTCGGGCATGATACGGAACCGCAGTTGGCCAGCCAATCTGACCGCCCGCATCAACCTGCCGGGGTCCTCCCGGAACACACCCGCGTGAATGGCCCGAATGCTCTTGTTTACGAGGTCTTGCCGTCCGTTTAACGGGTCAATCACCGAGTCACCGAAGACGCCGGTCTCCCAATCGGCCAGCGGGATGGCCATCGCATCAATTGTAAAGTCCCGGCGCTCCAAGTCTTCTTCGATTGTCCCGGAAAGGGGGGCCAGGTCTATTGTCCAGCCGCCCCCGGTTGTACCGGGCGAACCCTCTCGGCCCTCCAAGTCGCCGTTATCGCCGTTTTCGCCGCTAATAAATGCGGGGCCGCCACCGGGGATTACGATCCGCGCCACGCCGTGGGCTGGGCCCAATGGCGCAAAAGCGGCCCCGAGCCAGTCAGCAAGCTCCCGGCCAACCAGATAGGGGTCTGCCGCGACAGCCAGGTCAATATCCTGGCCGACGGGCAACCTAAGCAGCGAGTCCCGCACATAGCCGCCCACCAGGTAAGCCTTGACCTGCCTGGTGGAAAAGAACTCGTCCAGCCGGGTTAGCGCCGAGTCGGCGCCGGCGAGAGTTGTGTTGGAGTCGGTCATATTAGTCCTGTAACGAACGCGGGGGACAGGAAATGGTATTCCGGTCGATTGCGGTCATTTCGCACCAGCAAGCGTTGACCGCTGGAGATACGGTCCCAATGGCGGGAGCCTGAAACTCACGGGAGGTTATGGAGAGGGGTCCCCCTCTACCGACGATTGTGAGTCATCGGGGTCGTCGGGAGGCGTCTCGTCCTGTTCCCCGTCTTCGGGGGGAGCGCCGATCTTGTAGAAACTGTCCGGGGACACAAGATGGTCGATGTAGAGGCTTCCGTTAAGATGACCGGTCTCATGCTCGAGGGCCTGGGCAAGCAGACCGTCGGCCCTAATGCGTATCTCCTTGCCGTCAAGGCCGATGGCCCTGGCCCTAACGCTGACTGACCGCTTCACCACGCCGCGGTATCCGGGGATGCTCAGACAGCCCTCCTCGATTTCCCGTTCTCCCTCGCGGCGGATGATCTCCGGGTTAATCAAGACAAGGGCTTCTTCCCAATCGGGGAGCTGTATCACCGCCACCCGCTGCAGCGATCCTACTTGGTTAGCAGCCAGCCCGACGCCCAACTCAGCGTGCATGGTCTCGACCATGTCATCGGTGAGTTGCTTCATGCGCGGCGGTACCTTTCCAACCTTGCGGGTTCGGCGCCTCAAAATGGGGTCTGGTAGAAATTTCATGCCGAGGACCGTCACTGTGTCTGCCTCCCCAATCTCCGGACCCGCGATTCTGTTGGGTCCCAGCCTTAGAAAATTATAGCCAAGGGGTTTCTGGAGTGCAAAGCCAGCCTAAAATATGTTAGTGGTCAGTGGTCAGTGGCCCCGCCCGACTCCATCATTCACTGACCACCGGCAACCGGCCACTGACCAATTTCTACAATACGTGGGCCGGGTCCACGTCCACGGTGGTCCCGGGAGGGAACTTCACGCCTTCTAAAAACCGGTGGAGGTTACGGCCTCTGACCACCACGTGCCAACGGTAGCGGCCACGCAGTCTTGATGGCAGTCCCGGCGCGGGTCCAACCAACTCCACGTCCGTAAGTCCCTCGGAATAGGCTTTCTGCCTAAGCAGCCGCGAGGTCCCGGTGGCTTTTCTTTGGCATGCCGTAGCGTCGGAGTCCAGAAACACCATGTGGACCAACTCGTTGAAGGGAGGATTGCCCAACTCCCGGCGCGACCGGATTTCCCTTTGGTAAAGCTCGCCATAGTCTTGAAGGGCCGCCGCGGATACGGCGTAGTGTTCCGGGTCATACGTCTGGATATGGACTTTCCCCTTGAAATCTCCTCTACCGGCCCTGCCCGCGACCTGGCACAGAAGGCCGAAGGTCCTTTCGGCGGCGCGAAAGTCCGGCATATTAAGGCCCACGTCGGCCAGCACCACGCCCACCAAGGTAACGTTGGGAACGTCCAGACCCTTGGCCACCATCTGAGTCCCCACCAACACCTGGGTCTGCCCGGTGGCGAACCGGCTCATCGTCTCGGAATGACTAAGCCCGGAGCGCGTCGCGTCGGAGTCCCAGCGTTCCACTTGAGCGCCGGGAAGCAGCGCTTCCACCTCCTCCACCACCCTTTGCGTGCCCACGCCCATCCTCCGAATCTGGTTGCCGCCGCATTCCGGGCATCTTCCGGGAAGCCTCCTGCCCCGGTTACAACGGTGGCATTTCAGCGTTGCGTCTATGGAATGGTACGCCATCGATACCGAGCAACTGCGGCAAGAAGCCACATATCCGCAACCCCGGCATTGGACGATGGAGGCGCTTCCCCTGCGGTTGAGAAACAACACAGCCTGGTGTCCCTGGCTAACACACTCCAAGAGGTCCTGTGAAAGTCCCCGGCTGAAGATGCCCCGGTTTCCCTCCTTCAATTCCTGCCGCATGTCGCACACGCGGACACTTGCCAACCGCGCGTTGCGTCCCGCGCCGTGACTGCCTATTCGCTGGGGAAGTCCCAATAGCCGGTGTTGCCCCGCCTGTGCGCGGCGGTATGTCTCGACGTCGGGAGTGGCGCTACCCATCACGACTACCGCCCCAAGTCGCCGGGCGTACTGTAAAGCCGCGTCGCGGGCGTGATACAGCGGCTCCGATTCCTCTTGTTTGTAGGTCCACTCGTGTTCTTCGTCGATCACAATTAGACCCAACCGAGGCGCGGGAGCGAAAAGCGCGCTCCGCGCCCCGACCACCACGTCGTACTCGCCCTCCCGGACTTTCCACCATTGGTCGAATTGCTGACGCTGGGTCAATCGACTGTGCACCACAGCCACACGTCCAGGAAACCGGTTGCTTACACGCTCAAGGGTCTGTGGAGTCAATGAGATTTCAGGCACTAGGTAGATGGCCTGCCTCCCGTTGGCAACCGCCCTGTGCGCCGCCTGCAAGTACACCTCTGTCTTGCCGCTGCCGGTAACACCGTGGAGCAGGAAGCTTCGAGGCTGCTGCAACGGGTCGTCCAGCGCCCGGTTGATTTGGGAAAGGGCTTCCGATTGGTCGCCAGTCAACGTAAGGGCAGGGCCGGGTTCAGTGTCGCGGGCTTCCGGAATCGGACTCTGGTCTAGCCGGGTCCAGTCTTGGCCAATGAGCCCCTTTTGCAACAAGGCATTGGCGACTCCAGCGCCGAACTCCTTGTTGGCAAGGGTCAACGGGTATGGCTCAGTGGCGGACGCCACAGTCGTCAGGAGTTGGGCTTGACGGTCCGGCAACGAGGTCAAACGCGGCTCCGCGCAGGCCAAGCCTCTAAGGGAGGGCAGAGGAACAAGACGACAGGCGTATCGGGGCTTCAGCCGTGGCACGGGCAGTTCCACGACACGGCGCACAACGCCTCGGGAGACCAAGCGTCTGAGCTCCCGGTCTCCGTTGCGGCCCAGCAGCTTGACGAAATCGGATTCGTCCATCCCGGGACTGGCGGCAAGCTCTCGGAGCGAATCTCCAGCGTTAGACATCTCGCCCGCCGCATCCTCCTCACCCGAGAGATGGAGACGGGAACGCACCTGGGCTTCAAATCCCGGCGGCAGGAACAACGCGATCGCGCCGAATAGAGAGCACAGGTAGTGGCTGCTGATCCACCGGGACACCGCAAGCTGGGACTGGCTGACCAATGGGGCCGGATCGACGGACTGGAGAATATCCCTGGTAACCTCAACCCGTGGCGCATCGGTCAATTCCATGACCATGCCCTGGGCTATGCGCCTCCCAAATGGGACCCAGACGAGCTGTCCTGGAACGGCTGACAGGTGGCCGGGAAAACTGTAGGAAAAGGTGCGGGAGTGGCCGACAGGGGCATCGACCGCGACTTCGGCGTATCTCATGCGTTCAGCCGGACCCGAGGATTGAGGAGGAGGTAGGGGAGACCGGGGCAAGAGCATCCGCTCTTGCCCGAAGTTCAGAACGAACTGGTTACGAGCCGGCCGCTGCCGGTCCCCGTTGACGCCGTGGCAGGGTCTTTTCCTTGATTCTGGCGGCCCGGCCCTGTAGGCCACGGAGATAATAGAGCTTGGCGCGGCGCACCGAACCCCGTCTCGTGACCTCCAAAGAGTCGATGAGGGGCGAGTGGAGGGGGAAAATCCGCTCGATCCCTATCCCGGCGGTGATCCTCCGGACAGTGAAGTTAGCTCCTGGGCCGCTGCCGTTTTGCAGTCGGATGACCACACCCTGGAAGGCCTGGACCCTCTCCCTTTCACCCTCGCGGATGCGGAAGTTCACGCGCACCGTGTCGCCGGGGCCGAAGTCGGGTATCTGAGGGTTGGGCTCCGTCTTTACTAACTGGGCTGCTTCCATGGTCGTTCGCCTGCAATTTGATAAGATTTTCAGCGACTAAGGTTACCACATCTCAGGTGCGAATTGAATCGCCCGCATTCAGTCGCTAGGACGATTGCAAAGTCGCTCTAGGAACCTTCACGTTGGTATTCAAGAACCTGCCCTTCGCTTTGGCGGGTCACATGCCAAGTGGCCTTTCAACTCTGCAATGCCGCCGTCTAAGGACTTTGCAATCGTCTTGATTCAGTCGCAATTGTTCAGACTTCATGTGTCCTTCCTACTCCCAGCCCGTCATTCCGGACTTGACCCGGAATCCAGAAGCCTTTGCAACCAGCAACTGTCGCTATCATTGGTATTTCTGGATTCCCGCCTTCGGAGACCTTTGAATAATCCCTTCTCACTCCGGGAGAGGGTGAGGGCGTCCCCCGTATCTGGGCACACTATGGATTTTCGCTTTCGCGGGAATGACTGGTTGCGGCTGAGGGACATCGTTCGAGAATCATTATGGAGATGGCCGATGTGGGATTCAGCCAATCCGCGTCATCGAGGCTGAACAGTTGCATTCAGTCATGCAGCGTCTTTCAGTTTTCACGATCAAGGACAGATCTAGCTACCAACACCGCTCATCCTGAGCGGGGATGATGACTATTGAGAGGCCCTGGTTTAGTCATCGGGGCTGATATGAAACGGCGGAGCTGACGTTTACAACAGGAATGACGTAGCATTTTGAATACTGTACCCCTGTTAATATCAGTAGTCCGTACACATAACGCCGAAGAAGATCGAATCTGGTCTCGAAACGTTCCCTGACCAGACGATGAAGGAGCTCTCCGGATGGCTGAAGACCCGGAACAACAACCGGAACCGGAGCAGGAGCAACCAACCCCTCAATCAGACCACCCCTCTGATCGTCCACCGGATAGACCCACCTCCGGCAACCGGAGCAACTTGATGTAGATTGCCATCGGCGGCGGTTTAGTTGTGCTGGTTGTGGTCATCGTGGTCGCGTTCCTGATGTTTCCACGAACTGGCGGCTCGGAACCGGAAAACACCGCCCAATACTTCCCCAGGGATGTAGTCGCTTATACCTGGTTCACTCTGAATCCGGGCGATGGCCAGCGAGACCAGATGACGGACCTTTGGGAGCGGTTCTCCGAGTTTTCCGAGTTCCAGGACGGCTTGGAAGAAATGCTCGAAGACATGGAAGACGAGAGCGGGATCAATTTCGAGGACGACGTTTGGCCGTGGATTGGTCCTGAAGTCTCCCTGGCGGTCCTTGACCTCGGTCGCTTAGATACGCGTGGCGTCGCGGGCATTATTGGAGTTCGCGATCACGATGCCGCATCGGATTTCCTGGAAGACTTCCTGGATTACCTCCAAGACGAAGAAGGCGCAGACTTTGACGACGATACCGTAGGTGATTTCGATGTCTGGGTCGACGAAAGCCAGGACGTGGCCGCCTATGCACTGTCCAATAAATGGCTCGTCTTCGCAACTACCGAGGATGATCTGGAGGACATTCTGGACCTAATTTCCGGCGACGGAGGCCGGCCGCTGGCGGAGGAAGAAACCTTTCAGCAAGCACGCGCCGCAATGCCGGGCCGCCGGTTTGCATCGGTATACGTAGACCTGGAATCCATCATGGATTCCATGGGCCAATTATCCAACCTGGGCCTAGCGCCCGGACTGGGGACTGCGGGTATGCTGGGAAACCCTGATTGGGTTGCCATCACCGCCCAGTGGGTAGACCGGGGTATCGTGGTCGAGGCCGTTTCCCTTACCGTGTTCGAGTCAATGGCCAATCTAAAGAAAATCGGCGAGCCCGCCAAGCTTCTCCCAGATGATACCCTCGCCTTTCTGGCCATATCCTTCGACCCCTCAGTAGAGAACTGGCGGGGGGAATTGGACGACTACACATTGGCCGATCTGGGCTTTTTCGGTGAAATGGCAGTCGATGAGATAGCTGATAGTTTATGGGACCTCGGGATGGGTGATGTGGACTTGGACTCGGACGACACCTTTGCGGACATACTCGACCTGGCAATTGAGCTGGTTGACGACGCTATCGGTATCGACCTGGAGAAAGACTTTTTCGACTACCTGGGCGGTCGGTTCATAGCCAGCGTCAGGGAATTCGACTTCCAACGCGTCGAGGATGCGGACGAATATGCCGTAGACGCCGTAGCCATGTTGTCCTACCTATCAGATAACGAGGAAGACTTGAGGGACACCATGGAAGAGGTCAGCGACTTGATCGAGACCGTTGGCGTCGACAGCGAATCCGTAGACGTCGGAGCTGTCGAGGACGCCATCGTATTCGACCTGGAAGACTTGGTGGGTGACAACGCCTACTCCCCAGGGTATGTGATGCACAAGGACTACCTGACCATCGGGACCACCGAAGACGCATTGACTGCCATCGTTGAATCTCAGAATGGAGACATAGAAACCCTCAGCGGAGTCTCGGAATACCAACGGGTGCTCGGATACCTCCCAGACGAGCTTCAGGATATCTTCTTCGTCAATCTACAGACCATCGTCGAGCAGATCGACCCGGATGATATGGACATGGACCGCGACATGTTAGAGATTCTGGAGGAATCGTTAGGCGCGGTTGCGGTCGGTTTAATCGCTGGAGAGGACGTTTCCAGGGCCACCTACGCGGTTACCTTTTTCCCAGAATAGTCATCGCGGGGCCTTCAAGTCAGGCCGAAGTAGCCCCGCATTCAAACCTTCTCCCTCCAGTGAGAAGGGGTAGACGATACCTAAGCTGGAATAATCTACCCCTGGTAGTGGTAGTCTCCCGGGGGACGGTTCCAGACCTCCACCAGCATCCCCAAGCAAGTCCGGGGGTGGAACCAGGCCACTACCCGGGACCGTTCTTCCCTCGGTGGAATGCTCCCAATCTGCTGAATTCCCGCCGCCAGCGCCTCGTCGGTGAAGCTATGCACGTCGGGGGCGTGGGGGCAGGTGTGGTGGTAGACCGCGCCCTGGGTCGCCCTTTGCGCCACCAACCGGGCCGTGCCGCTGTCGTCGGTGGTGGGAATGCTTACTTCGATGACCGAGCCCCCCAGCGGAAACTCCACCAGGTGTACCGGGTCGCCGGCCGGACGGGGCGCTCGTTCCACAGCCCTGTCCAATCCCCGCTCCATTGACTTGTCCTCTGCGAAGCCGAAGACGCCTCCCCAGAACTCACGCACTTCTTCGGAGCTCCGGGCCGCCAGTCCCACGTGGGCCATTCCCGTGACCAACCCCTTGCCCCGGTAGTAGGGGTGAACGTAGTACTGGTCGTCGGGCATGATCTGTATCTCCAACCCCTGGCTCGTCGCGGGGTCTAGGAACACCGGCCCGCTGCCGTCCCAGTCCGACTTCAGCCGCAACCCACGGCCCAAGAGAGTCTGGACGTCGGCCTGAACGTCGTTGCTGGCTATGGAGATGTAGTGTATCCCGCCGCGCCCGTTGCTTTCGCTGAGAAACTGGGCGGCGGGGCTATTGGAGTCGTTGGGACGGCTCACCTCGTAGTACATCTCCCCGATCGGGAATTCGACTCTGGTGACGGAACCGGCGCCTTCCACGGCGCCCTCGGGCCAGGGTGTCCGATGCTCATCCACAGATAGGCCGAACCCGTTGCAGAACAGGTTTCTGGCCACGTCCAAGTCGCTGGTTACCATTCCGACATGGTGAATTCTGGTGAAAGCCATTTCTCCTCCAGATGGTGCATAACAGGCAGGATCGCTTGGCGTCAGGATGCGATGGGGTATAGTAGCCCCGGCTTCGGCAGGTTGTCCACTCCGGGCATGATCTCCTAGGGTCATTCGATTATCGGCCCAATTGTCCGAACCGGGATTCACAGGATTTTGGGATTCGGATGATTTCCAATCATATAAATCCCGGAATCAGAAAAATCACAGTTCAGACGGACAATCGAAAGGCCCTGATCATCTCCCCGCCCGTCTACTGCTCCTAATAGATCAGCGGGAACTTTTTCAGACCTTGCCTCGTCATAATAACTAAACCACCAAATAGCTAAATCACCTAGCGAGGTAACAGCATGAAATCCGGAGCACTTCTTCTGGTCTTGGGAGCCCTGATCATCGCCCTGGCGGTCGGGATTGGCTGCACCCAGCAGCAGCCGACCAGCGCTCCGCCAGTCGGCGCCGGTCCAGCCCCATCTGTCACTCCTAACGCGCCGCAAGACACGGCCACAACCGCGGTCCCGCCGGAGACATCCCTCACGCCAACCCGGAAGTCAGGCCAGGGCTCCACGCCAACACCCCAGACTCCACCGAAAGCCAGGCCATTCCAGTTGCCCACGCCAACGCCTGAGCCTCCCAAGCAACCGCTATCCGGGAGGATAGACGGCTACATGGCTATTGCTCCCCAGGTTTTGCGGTCAGGGCAGACGGAAAACGTGTCGGTCTCCTTGTTTGACCGGGACGAACCTGCACAGGGTATCGTCCGCGTCAGCCTGGAAACCAACGGACGGGAGTCCGCGGATGCCTCAGGGCTGATCTTGGGGACCGGTTCCATTGCCCTTTCAGTTCCAGAGCTGCCAAAAGGCAACTACCGGCTCAGAGTGCGGGGCCCCGGTTTCCAGGACACGACTTCCCTGCGCGTCGAGTCCGGCTCCAGCCTGTTCTTGGAGACTGACAAGCCCATCTACAAGCCCGGACAGAAAGTGATGATGCGGGTCCTCATCGTGGACCCCGAACTTCGGCCTCTGACCGGGGAAGTGGTCCTCGAAGTCCAGGACGCCAAGGGGTCCAAGGTGTTCAAGAAGACCGCCGAGACCAACGAATTCGGTATGGCCACACTGGACATGCCTCTCTCCAACGAACCCAATCTGGGCGTATGGAAGATCACCGCCCGGACCGCGGACACGAAGACCGAAGTAGACATCAGAGTTGAGGAATACGTACTGCCAAAGTACGAAGTGTCCGTCGAACTGCCCAAGGAATGGGTACTGGCCAACGAGAAGATCACCGGCCGGATCGATGCGGAGTATACGTTTGGCAAACCCGTGCAAGGCGAGGTGGAAATCGTTGCTTCCCGCTACGTTGGCAGGTGGGAGGAGTATGCCGCCATTACTCGCGACATCGACGGCAGCGACTCCTTTGAACTACCCGCGGTGGGCTTCGTTGCCGGCGTCCCCGGCGGCAGGAGCATGGGCAACGTGAGCCTCGACGTGACCGTGCGGGAAAAAAGCACGGGATACGAAGAGACCACAACCCGCCTGGTCACCGTGGCCAACACTCCGGTGAACCTCCACCTGGTATCCGAAAGCAGGGTCTTCAAGCCTTCACTGCCCTTCTCGTTCCTGGTGGTGACCGAAACCCCGGACAACAAGCCGGTGGACGCGCGCGTCTCGGTCGACCTGACATACATGGGCGAAAGACTACAACGCCAGGAGTGGCAGACCCACCACGTAACCACGCGCAACGGCACGGCCGTCCTGACCGTGAAACCCCCGGAAGGCGTGGTTGCGCTGGCGGCAGAGGCCCGGGCTGGAGAGGCTCATGCCGCGTTGGCCATGCAGGCCAGCTACTCACCGTCGGGGAGCTTCATACACGTAACCCAGGAGGGACCCGGAACACTGGCGGTCGGCGGTCACGCCAGGTTCCGGGTCCACGCCACCAAGGAAACGACCAACTTCTACTACGAAGTCGTGGCCAGGGGTAAGGTCGTATTCTCCCAGGTCTCCCAGGTCTCCCAGGTCTCCCAGTCGCCGGATATATCTTTCCCGGTAACTCCGGTGATGGCTCCCGGTTCCCGCATTTTGGTATATCAGCTACTGCCGAACAGCGAGGTCGCTGCCGACTATCTACCCTTTGAGGTCGCGGCAGTTTACCCACACCAGGTCAACGCGTCCTTCGAACGCGGCCAGGTCGCGCCGGGAGAGGCGGTGAACATCCACGTCGAAACTCAGGGTCCATCTCATGTGGGCTTGGCCGCCGTGGACCGGTCGGTGTTCATCCTTGCTGAGAACCGGCTCAACCTTCAACAGGTCTTCGACAAGCTGGAGCGATTGTACATGCAGCCTCAGTTGGAGCTTCACGACGTTCGGCTCAAGTCCCGCGTTGCCACCCGCGGCGCGCTGGAAACGTTCAAGGACGCGGGCGTCGTCGTGATGAGCAACAAGCGTGTTCCGGAAGGAAAGGAATTCCACGGACCCACGCCAACTCGTACCCCGGCGATGATGCGAGTGATGAAGGAGATAGCGCTAGACCGCGTAGTGGCACAAGCTGCCGTACCTGAATCAGCTCCCGTCATGACGAGAGTCGCAACCTTATCCGTCGTAGAGAACCAGGACCAGCAACTTGCGGAGGTTACCCGCGTCCGACAGTTCTTCCCCGAAACCTGGCTTTGGACAAACGTGGTCACCAACGAACAAGGCCGGGCAACCCTGCCGGTGGAAGCGCCGGACAGCATTACCACATGGGTGCTGCGGGCCGTCGGCCTGTCCAAGGAGTACGGCCTGGGCATATCCGAGAGCGAGATCACGGTGTTTCAACCATTCTTCCTCCAGGTGGACCTGCCATTTTCGGGAATCCGCGGAGAGGTGCTTCCGGCCAAGATCGCCCTATACAACTACCTGGATGCACCGCAGCAGATCCAGGTGGAACTCGCGCCGTCGGACAAGTACGAGCTACTGGACAGCTCTCGCAGAACAGTTACCGTGGGGCCAAACGACATCGGAGGCGCGGAGTTCCGGGTCAGGCTGACCAAGATCGGCAAGATCGAGCTTGAAGTTTCGGCCCGCAGCGCCGAAGCCGCCGACGCCGTGATCAAAGAGATGATTGTCGAGCCGGAGGGTGTCCCCGAGGAGTTGGTCGAGAACCTGGTCCTCACTCCGGGCAATAACCACACTTTCGACGGAGCCGTGCCATTTAACGCCGTAGACGATTCCGCTCGGACGCTGGTGTCCGTCACCGGCAGCTATGTCGCCCAGACCATAGACGGGCTGGAAGGATTGCTCAAGATGCCTTTCGGCTGCGGCGAGCAGAACATGATTCTGTTCGCCCCCAACGTTTTCGTCGCCAACTACCTGCGCGACACTGGCCAGATCAAGCCGGAGATCATGGCCAAGGCCGAGAATCTGATGCTTACCGGCTACCAGCGGGAGCTAACTTACCGCAGGCACGACGGGAGTTTCTCCGCATTCGGAGACAGCGATCAAGAAGGCAGCCTGTGGCTCACCGCCTTCGTCCTCAAGACCTTCTCCCAGGCCAGAGGGCTGGTCCACATCGACCCAGACGTGCTGGAAAGCGCTTCCAGATGGATTCTGAGCCACCAACGGCCCGACGGTTCGTTCAAGCCGGTGGGATTCCTGCACCATAAGGAACTCCTGGGAGGTCTCCAGGGCAATACGGCCCTGACCGCATACGTGGCCATCGCCCTGATGGAGGCAGGAGAGCAGAGGGCGGCGTCAAAGGCAGTCACTTTCCTGGAGCTGGGGTTGGACGACATCGACGACCCTTATACCACCGCCATCGTCTCCTACGCGCTGGAACTGGCCGACAGCAACCGCGCCTGGGCGGCTTACGACAAGCTCATGTCGATGTCAGTCAATAGCGGCGATGGACTGAGTTGGGGAACACCACAATTCGAGCTGGGACAGACCCCGGCTCCCCGGGCATTAGGTAACGGGCGCTTCCACTCCGGAAATAGGGTCGCCGCCGTGGAGACAACCGGCTACGCAACCCTGGCGCTGCTGGAGCGCGGCGACCTGATCAGCGCGGCAAACGCCGGGAAATGGCTGGTCAACCAGCGCAACGCTTACGGCGGTTACGGCTCCACTCAGGACACGGTCGTGGGGTTGCAGGCCATGACCAAATTCGCCGCCAACGCCCGGTACAACGTGGACATGACGGTGGATTTGAACGCCGGCAACTGGAGCAAGCGGCTGACCATCACTCCCGACAACGCGGATGTGCTACAGATCCTCGAGGCGCCCGCCGGAGCCACGATTGAGGTGTCGGGCCAGGGCGAAGGACAGGTCGTGGTGCAGGCAGTCCGCAGGTTCAACCTGCCTACAGTCGTGAATGCCGTAAGACCGGTCTTCGACATCGACGTCGACTACGGGACCGATCACGTGGACGTGGACGACCTGATCACGATCTCAGCCGACGTGACCTTTAATCCTCCTGAGTTCGTGGAGGCCGGAATGGTGGTGTTGGACGTCGCCATACCCACCGGCTTCAGCCCGGTGGCCGGGTCCATCGAACGCATGGCCGAAGCCGAACCCAGGATCAAGCGTCACGACGTGGCCGGGCGGAAGGTCATCATCTACATCGAAGATATGGCGGCGGGGGAGACCCTGTCCGTGGAGTTCCAGGCGCGGGCGGTATTCCCGGTCCGGGCCGAGCCGGTCACATCGGCTGTGTATTCCTACTACCGCCCCGAATGGCGGGGCCTGACCCTGGGAGGGGCCATGAAAGTTGAGGGGTAACCGGCCCGTTTAGCGAATAACCATCATTTCCAAACCCTGCAAGCCGGACATCATACCCTAAATCCCTCTATGTAAGGCGGAGGAAACACTGGGGAGTTAAGCCATAACGGGCTCAAGCTCCCCCATTTCTGGAATCTCCCCTTAGACCCGAACTGCGACTCAAACCCTCACATCAGCCACGGGCTGATACGCGGCCGAAATCTCCCTTCAAAAATAGGGACAACAACCCACTATGCGGGGTATCCCACCCTGATTCCCACGCTCGCGGTCACCCGGTCCAAGCGTGTTTGACCAGCTCCTCTTCGATGAGGTCCGCCCCCCAACCGGGTCTGTTCGGGATGGTCATATAGCCATCTACTATCTTGGGCTGCTCGGTAACCAAGTCGTCCTTCCAGGGCACGTCGTCGATGTCTATCTCCATGATCCGCACGTTGGGCAACACGGCGCAAAGGCTGGCGCTGATCAAGGTGGACATGTGGCTATAGTAGTTGTGCGGCGCGACGTTTAACTGGAAGACCTCGGCCAGGTCTCCCACCTTCTTGGACTGCGTAAACCCGTTCCAGGGAACGTCGACCATGAACACGTCGGCGGCTTGAATCTGAAAATAGGGCAGGTATTCCCGCATGTAGAAAAGGTTTTCACCAGTGCAGATCTTGGTGTTGGTCGACTCTCGGATACGGCGAATGCCCTCCGGGGAGTACATGTCTATCTCGAGCCACAGCATGTCGAATTGCTCCAGCATTTTGGCAATGCGGACCGCGCTCTCCGGCTTGAAATTGAAGTTCAAGTCAAGGTTGATGTCCACGTCGGGCCCCACGGCGTCCCGGAACGTGCCGATCAGCTCTTCTATATGGCGAAGCACCGGGGTAGTAACCGCGCCGTCGGTGCTGCCGGGGCCCAGGGCGAATCCCCCTCCATAAACCGTGGCGGGATCGCCCGGCATCACAACGTTGGTCTTCAGGGCCGTGAATCCCCGCTGCACGACTTCCCGTCCAAGGTCGGAGATGTCCTCCATCGTACGGATGGGCGGGGTGCCCAATAGGTCCGGATACCTGGCGCGGCTGGTGCCGCAGTGGGACCAGTAGACACGCACCGTGTCCCGCGTCGGCCCGCCGAACAACTCAGTGACCGAAATGCCCAGCGACTTGGCTTTGACGTCGAGTAGGGCGCAGTCAATTCCGGCGATGGCCTTGGCCACGATCCCGCCTGGACTCTGCCTGGATGCACGGAACATATCCCACAAGCGCATTTCGTACGCCCCAGGGTCTCGCCCTATAAGCGCCGGCGTCAGGTCTTTGATGGTGCCTGCCACGCCGTTGGGAGACCTGGGGTCGGTGCATTCACCCCATCCTGTGATGCCTTCGTCCGTCTCCACTTTTACGAAAATGAACGGACGCCAGCCGCCATCCACCAGGAACGGTTCGACCTTGGTTATCTTCATCTGTATGTCTCCAGGCGGGAAATCGGTAACAAAACGCGCCCAACCCCGAAGCGGTGCCGCCAGGGTTGGGCGCGGTATCTAGTCACTGTAGGGCTATATTAGGCTAGTTGGCGGGCTGTTTGGTCAACAGGAGATGCCGCGCATCGCTCAGCAGTTCCTCATCGGACCGTTCCAGGTCTATGGGATCGCCGTGGGGCTGGGGTACCGGGAAGCCGGTGCGGTAGTAAAGCTCCACCCGGTTGCCTTCGGGGTCCAAAAAGTACATGCCGAAAGCGTTGCCGTGGCTAACGATCCGCTCGATGCTCGCCTCTTCTTCGGCTTCCAACCTGTGCTTGTACTCGCGCAAGTCGGCGATGGTCGGAACCTTGAAGGAAATCTGCTGGATGACGTTGGTGTCCTCGCTCTTGATCCGGCCCTTCATCAAAACGAACTCGTGGTGCTCTGACACCGGATCAGAACTCATGAAGACCATGCCGCGGCCTTCCAAGTCCTCGTCTGCGATTTTCAGGCCGATAACCCTACTGTAGAAGTCCCGCTGTTTCATCAGGTCTTCCGCGTAAATGCCAACATGTCCCAGTCCAGTCGTTTCAGCCATAGCTCTTGACCTCGTTCAGAATAATTGGATGCCACATTATACCATCCAGGAAAACCCCCATATCACGGCCAGCGGCTGCCGGTAACTGTTCAGACTTGATGTGTCCTTCCTATTCCCAGCCCGTCATTCCCGCGCAGGGAGACCTTTGAATAATCCCCTCTCCCTCCGGGAGAGGGTTAAGGTGAGGGCGTCCTCCGTATCTGGGCACACTCTGGATTCTCGCTTTCGCGGGAGTCCCGGAAGGTTACGCAAAGGTCTCCGCAGGCCGGAATGACTGGTTGCGGCTGAGGGACATCGTTCGAGAATCATCATGGAGATGCCCGATTTGGGATTAAGCCAATCCGCGTCCTCGACTCTGAACAGTTACGGCTGCCGTGATTCTGTCCAAGCGCGGGATTGCCTCTGACCGGGACAACTTACACCTCGCGATAAGCGCCGCCCCGCTGCTTGACCCTCTCAATGGAGGAGAAGTCGCCCATCTCCACCCGGTAGCCCATCGGTTGAGGCGGGCGGGTCTCCAGTCCCAGAAGTTCAACCACCCGCGGGTTGGTGTAGTAACCGTTATACGTCTGGCGCACCAGTTGGTCGAAAAAGGCCGGGTGGCCCGCTTCAACCTGTTTAAGTACCTGGTCTTGTTGGTCTCCGGTGAGGTCTTGGAAAGCCCTGGAATACACGCGGGACGCCTCGGCCTCGATGTTCATCAAGCCCTCACCAAACAGCCGCTTCCGCTGGGGCGCGCTTCCGGCAAACCCGTCCAGAAAATCAACGGCAATCTCGCCGCCGGAGGGCATCCTGTCGTTGGAGGGGATGATCCTGTCCAGGACCCTCGCGACTAGCTCCCGTTGGTCATCGCTGAAGAAACGCGTGGATGTTGCCATTTGTGCACCTCAGTCCAGGAGATGCCTGGAGTTCTGCTTGAAGTAGTCCGCGATGTGCAAGGCGATGGCCTGAATCGTGGACGTGGGGTTCACCGCCCCAGCCGTTACGAATACGCTGCCGTCGATGATGAACAGGTTCTTCACGTCGTGGCTCCTGCCGTACCCATCCACCACCGAATTAGAGGTGTCTGCGCCCATACGCGCCGTTCCTAGCAAATGCCACCCTGCCGGACGCAGCAGAGGATTGACCGTCACCTGCGCAGCCCCGGCAGCCTTCAGCGCTTCGGTTGCCCTGGCCGCGCCGTGCTCCATCATCTTCAGGCTGTTATCGCTCATGGTGTAATTGACCTTGGGGGCTGGAATCCCATCGCTGTCGGTCAACTCCGGATCGAGGGTGACCCGGTTATGGGGCTCGGGCAGGTCTTCCCCTATGACGGCAACAGTGATGGTGTTGCCGAACCGCTGGTCAAAAGCCTCATGATGCCTGGCTCCCCACGGGACTGGAGTCCGGTCCGCGAACCCTTGGGCTGTGATCGCGGGGCCGGAGCTGCGAACAACCTGGAATGCGTACCCCCTCACGAAGTCTCTGGAGGGGTCGGTCTCGTAAAATTCCGAGCTTATAATCATGCAGCCGAGGGGGCCCTTGTAGCCTTCCAACTGCTCCTCGAAGACCCCAGTGACCATCGAGTAGGGATGGTACATTGAATTCTGGCCCAATAGACCGTTGGAATTTCCAAGGCCGTCCGGGAACAGGCTCGATCGGGAGTTCAGGAGGAGCCTCGGGGTGCCGATCCCGTTGCACGCCATCACCACAACCCGCGCCTTCTGTCTCTGGACCCGTCCCTGGGCATCGTAATAGACTGCGCCGTCAGCCAGACCGTCTTTGCCAACGGTTATCTCCCTTACCCGGGCGTTGGTCTGGAGCGCCGCTCCGCTGGCGATGGCCTTGGGCCAGTAGGTAATGTCGGTGCTGGCCTTCGCTCCTGTTGGGCAGCCAATTTCGCAGGGACCGCAGTTGTTGCAGGGCCGTCGTCCGTCGTATGGGCGTGTAAGGATAGCGCTGTCCGACGGCCACCAATGCCATCCCAGCCTGTCGAAACCCTTGACTATAGTGTCGCCCACCTTGCCAAGCGGTATCGGAGGAGTCTGCCGCTCGGTCTTTGGAGGGTAAGCGGTATCGCCGGTGATACCAGCCACGCCCATCATCTGGTCGTTGAGGCTGAAATGGGGCTCCAATTGCGCGTAGCTAACCGGCCAGTCGTCGGCCACACCATCCAATGACCTGACCTTGAAGTCGGAAGGGTGCAGCCTGGGGAAATGGGCGCTCCAGTGGATAGTGCTGCCGCCCACGGCGTTGAACATGAGCGGGGCGATGGGTGTATCGGCCTCGTTGACCGGGTAGTCCTGGGGCAGTCCGCGAACGTTTGGGTTGGGGTTGAAATCGGTCTGCCGGTGAATCTCCCAATCTGACAGGTAAGAAGTGTAGGAGGCGGGGTCCATCCAACCGCCCTGCTCCAGGCAAAGCACGCTCATACCAGCCTGGGCCAAGCTCCAGGTGAAGGCCGCACCGGACGCCCCCGCGCCAATTACCAGCACGTCTACGGTGCCGTCATTCTGGGCCATTTGTTCCTCTCTAGACCGCTTCCAGAAGGAAGTCTTGCAATGACATCCTGTGGTTCGGCGAATCCGGACTTTCGGTTAAATGTCGTTCCCACCCTCAAATCGGTCGAAGACTTGGGAAGCGCTGCTACTCTCGTAGATGCTCTTCGAGGTGCCTAGCACGAAGTACTTGGTCCATAGCCGCCAAAGCATCCTCCATTCTGCGGAATCCGGGGCAGCTAATTTCACTGGTAGCCCAGCGCTTACCGCGTCCTCCCTACCGAACAGAGCAGCATGAGACTGGGGCGCCTCGATCAGTGGGCCTTGGAGGGAGTCAAGTAGCCGCTGCACGTCGTGGATTGATCTATCAGGATTGCTACGCAATGCTTCTCGAAGCATATCTTCGGTGCTACCTAAAGCTGAGCGAGCCTGCTGAACCATAATAGCCGTCACATTGCCCAATAGCGCGGCGTGAATGGGATAGGTTTCGGGTGATTCCTCCACTCTCTGAATCGCATCTTCCACAGCGGCAATAATATCTTTCGCGGCGACCCACTCTCGTTCGTGGACTAATTGGGGGTCAACGGGGCCCAAGTCACTCGCTGGCGCCATGATGATGTAGTGGGCCCCAACTGCCAAAAGCGTGGCAGCACTCTTAGCTTGATCGGGAACTATGATGGTTAACTCACGGCAACGTGATTGAGCCGAGCGCACCAATCTAATAGCCACTTCGCCCACGCCACCGGGGGAGTTAATCAACAAATGCATATCGCTATCAGGGCTACAATCGTGGAAGATCGCATCGATCATCACGATCAGTCGGCAGTCGACCAGAGTCTCATATTCGTGGATTAACTGTTGCCTGTCGTAGCGTCCTGAATTCTGCGCGTGAAACAGCGGGCTTTGAAAAGGCTCCGGGTAAGGCTGCATAGCTCGAACGCTCACCTCGATCCAAAGAGATGGGTTTTGAACGATAGGGGTTTCCCTCGCCTTGCTTCTTCCGCGGCCTTTTTCGCCTTCTTGGCTACCGTGATCTTTGCCCGCCAATCCACGTCCGACCCCTCACGCCGAAGAATAGAGTTTACCGCCTTCTTCGTCGGTGTTTCAGAGGAAATGTTCTCATCCGCCATCCATCCGCCTCCGATTCTACTTTTCTTAAGCTTTATGCTAATCATCACACGATGGTATTTCACCATGCCGCTGTGGTCAACGGACAATTTACACCCCCGGCAGGTCCCAGCCGATCCAGCGGCACAGGGCCTTGCCCATGATTAGCTCCTTGTCTTCTTCGGTCAACCAGGACAATTCCTCCGTGAACATGGTCACGCACTCTTTCCAGGAGCAGGGCATCCGCGTGATATCCGTTCCCCAGAACATGCGGCCGGGACCGAAGGCGTCGTAAATCTGGTGAACGTGGTCGTGAATATTGGCGTAGGGGTAGGGCTGGGAGGAGTAACTTGGCGCACCCGACGCCTTGACCGCAACGTTGGGATGTTTCGCTAGCTCGATCAATTGGGGCAGAGTTTCCCATGCGGCCGCATCGGTCGCGCCCCCAGCCCTGCCCATGTGGTCGACGATTAGCTTGAGACCAGGATGCCATTCGGCCACCTGTCCAACCACAGGAAGGAAACCAGCGCAGGCAAGTCCCACGGGCAGCCCAGTTTGCTCAGCAGCCGGCCACAACCAGTCCATCGTGCCATCGGTGGGCCATGTCTGCTGGTGGGGTTGCAAGAAAGTGAACCGCAACCCCAGCATCCCTGATTGCCGCTTCCAACCGTCGATCAACGAGGCGCTGGCCGGGTCGTCCAGCGGAAACTTGCCCAAGACCGCGAATTTGTCCGGGTGTTGACTGGCTGCCTCGACTGCTATGGCGTCAGAGTCAGGGTCCCAGCCGGGAGGATGGATCACCGCCGCATCCACTCCCGCCTCCGCCATGTCCCGGAGCGCATCCTGCGCGCTGTAGGAAGTTATTTGCCTGTGGGCGGGATTCGTCGGCAGATTGCTCCCCCAAAGGTGTATTTGCGAATCAACGACTAACATCGGTCGCGCCTCCTCGTAGCTGGTAAGGGAATCCTTGTCTAGGTAGTCCTTATCTGTCGTGGGGTTTGCGTTCGCGAAGGATTATACATAAGTCCGGGCGTCCCCATCTCAAAAGGTGTAAAATCCAGCCACCAACCCGTAGACACTCTCATGAAGCCGGGAGAGAAGACCTTGAAAATCATGATGAATGCCAATCTGGACGAGCTGACCGAGGAACAGATGCGGAGAGTCCAGTCGGTTTCCGAAGAGAACGAGATAATCGTCGCCCGCACCCAGGAAGAACAACTAGCCCAGGCGGGAGACGTAGATATCGTATTCGGCTCATTCAGCCGGCCTCTGTTCGAGGCGGCAACGAACCTCAAGTGGGTCCAGACAGAGGGAGCGGGCATCGACAATCTGATGTTCGAGGAGTTCGTCGAGAGCCCCGTCGTCCTGACCAGCGCCAAGGGGACCGTGGGCCCGCATCTGGCCGATCACACCTGGGCGTTGCTTTTGGGCCTGCTCCGGGGCGTGGGACGGGCCGTGCGGGAGCACACCTGGTCGAACAGGATGTCCATCCGTCGCGAGACCTGGGAGCTTGGCGGAAAGACCCTTGGAATCGTCGGATTGGGAGGCGTCGGTCTTGACGTGGCCAAGCGGGCCCCCGGCTTCGGCGTGGAAGTGATTGCCGTCGATCCCGAGCCCGTCGAGAAGCCGGAATTTGTGAAAGAAGTCTGGGGCATCGACCGGTTCTACGATCTGCTGGAGCAGTCCGACGTGGTTTCCGTGTGCTGTCCCCTGACACCGAGGACTCGAGGCCTGTTCGACCGCGAGGCCTTCCGCCACATGAAACCGGAATCCCTGCTTATCAACGTCACCCGCGGCCCCATCATCGACGGTGAAGCCCTGCTGGAAGCCCTTGAGCAGGGGCTCATCTTCGGGGCGGGCTTGGACGTAACATCACCGGAGCCCCTCCCGGAAGACAGTCCCCTTTGGTACCACCCTCACGTCATCATCACTCCCCACGCTTCCGGGGGTTCGCCGTTGCGGCTGGACCGCACCATAGACCTGTTCTGCGAGAATCTGCGGCGGTTCTCGGAAGGCCGGGAACTCCTGAGCATTATCGACAAGCAGAAGGGCTATTAATCCCACCATCCCGGACCCACTATTCGAGAGGCCGAACGATGAAATTCGGAATATTCATGCTCATGCAATCCCCGGACATGCTCCCCTCATCCGAGGTCTACTCCAATGCCATCGAGCAGGCGAAGTTGGCCGACGAGTTGGGCTTTGATTACGTGGTGGCCGCGGAGCACCATTTCTCCAGCTATGGTTTCCTGCCCAACCCACTGATGCTGATTTCAACCCTAGCCCAACACACGGAACGCGTACGGTTCAGTACCGCCGTGGTCGTGCTCCCCCTGCGGAATCCCATACACACAGCCGAAGAGATCGCCATGCTGGACCACCTGACCAACGGACGGTTGGAGGTGGGTTTTGGCACGGGATACCAAGAGTATGAATTCCAGAGGTTCCAAAGGCCGCTGGACGAAAACCGGCTCATGTTCGAGGAGTCTCTGGACGTCATCTCAAACGCGCTGGCTCACGCGCCTTTCTCGCATGAAGGCCGCTATTATCAAATTCCTGAAACCACCATCCTGCCCAGACCGCTGCAGCAACCCCACCCTCCTTTCTGGAGAGCGACATCCAGTGTCGAGAGCATGGCCCTGGCCCTCAAGCGCGGCATGAACGTCATCACCGGTGGCACCGCCGGTTCGACCCAACGAGTGGTTGCTTCCTGGCACATGTTCCAGGAAGCGGCGCAACTTTCGGGGCGGCAATGGCCCCTGGAATTCATCGTGCAACGCGGCGTCTACGTGACCGACTCCGAAGAAGACGCGAAAGAGCAGTTGCCTCATGCCGTCTGGCACACACGGAGCGCAAGGGGGCTCCGGACCAACACCCTCCGTGTTGACGCGGGAAGGGCTAGGACAGAGCTCACCCCGGGCATACCCGAGGAAGACGACCCGGACCAACTCTACCGCGACTGGTTGTTCGGGACTCCCGATGTAGTTGCGGAGAAGGTCCAAAGCCTCACCGAAGCCACCGGCATGACCTACCTCAACTGCACCTTCTCATTGGGACAAATCCCACACGACAAGGTCCTCCGGTCCATGCGGCTTTTTGCCACGGAAGTGATGCCCCGGTTCCGGGACTACATGCCAGACCAGACCAAGTACGCGCTTCGGGCCCAGGCCTAGTTTCAGCGGCATCGTTTTAGCGAGGACGTATTATGGCCGAGATTGATCTGCTTCACGCTACCATCACCCAGGTTAGCCAACTAATCAGGAAACGGGAACTTTCTCCGGTGGAGCTGACCGAAGCCTGCATCCGCCAGAGTGAACGGCTGGACCCAACTCTCAAAGCGTTCACAACCCTGACGTCCGAACACGCCCTGGGAAAGGCGAGGCAAGCCGAAACGGAGATTGCCTCGGGCCGGTACCGGGGGCCTCTGCACGGCATCCCCTACACCCTAAAGGACGTGATCGCCACTAGAGACGTCCGGACCACCTTCGGCAACCCCAGGGAGATAGACTTCAAACCGGAAAAATCAGCGACGGTACACAATCTGCTGGAAAGCGCGGGAGCGGTGCTCCTGGGCAAGGTTTACTCCCACATCGGCAGGGGAGAAACCCCGGTGATGTGTTACAACCCGTGGGACCCTTCCACCAGCCCCGGAACGACCAGCGGAGGCTCGGGCGCGGCGGTCGCCTCCGGGATGGGACTGCTTTCCATCGGCTCCGACACGGGGGGATCGGTGCGCCATCCTGCGAGCAACTGCGGCGTGGTGGGGTTCAAAGCCACGTTCGGCCGCATCAGCCGGGCAGGAGTCTGGGCTACGTCGTGGACCACGGACCAAGCCGGTCCCCTGACCAAGTCCGTCGAAGACAATGCGCTCACCATTCAAACCCTCACCGGCTACGACCGCAACGACCTGGTAAGCATCAACCTGCCGCCAGGGGACTACACTTCTGCGCTCAATGGGGGAGTGCGCGGTCTCAAGATCGGGATTCCATCTGACAGTTGGGTCTGGAAAGAATGGATCAACCAGGATGAGGAGGATGCGGTCCGCAAGGCCGTTGGTGTGCTGGAAGAGCTGGGGACGGAAGTCCTGCATGTTAGTATCCCCCTCAGCTATGAGGCGCGTAATAACTCCCTGGCCGCCGAAGCCCCGGTCTGGCTCAGGGACAATTTTTCCGAAGACGCACTCGAGGAGTGGGTGGAAGTACACCCGCAACTGGAACGGGGCGATGAGCAGACCTTCGCCGAATACACTCACGCCCAACAAAAGCGGATGGCGATTCGACAGGAAGTCGTTGCGGTCCTTCAGACCGTGGACGCCATCGCGATGCCCACTGGCAGCACCATCGGAGACAAGTGGGACGCCACCACCGCCGTGATTCGAGGCAAGGAAGTCCCGGCACGGTCTCGCGCAGTCTACTTGAACGGAATGGCCAGCCAGACGGGATTGCCCGCCATCTCCGTCCCCTGCGGTTTCGCCAAGGAAGGCCGTTTCCCGGTTGGACTACAGTTGGTCGGGAGTGACCTGGACGAAGCCCTTCTGCTGCGTCTGGCTCACGCCTACGAGCAGGCGACCGAATGGCATAACCAGCATTCTCCGTTATAAGGACCATACTCGATATCTCATCGTTAGGAACGGGCTGAAATGGCGGGAGACGTGAACCGGCAGATTACCCTGGGCTCAAGGCCCGTTAACTACCCCAGGGAATCGGACTTCGCCCTGTTGGAAACTCCGATTCCGGGACCTGGTGAGGGGCAAGTCCTCGTGAAGACCCTATGGCTGTCCCTCGACCCCTACATGCGGGGACGAATGAGGGCAGCCCACGCTTATGCCACCCCAATGGAATTGGGTCAGGTAATCGTCGGTGGCGTGGTGGGTAGGATCATCCGCTCACGCACCCCGGCCTTTTCCGAGGGGGAGATCGTAGAAGGGTCCCTGGGCTGGCAGGAGTACGCGGTCTCAGACGGAAGCAACTTGAGGCGGGTGGACTTGGGGCTTGGACCCCTCTCAACCGCTTTGGGAGTGCTGGGTATGCCGGGGATGACCGCTTACTTCGGCTTCTTGGAAGTAGGACAGCCGCGCACGGGAGATACAGTGGTCGTATCCGCCGCGTCGGGCGCGGTGGGCCAAGTCGTGGGACAGATTTCCAAGATCATGGGGTGCCGCACGATAGGCGTTGCGGGCTCTCCGGCCAAGATCGATTACATTGTGAACGAGCTTGGCTTCGACGCGGGTATCAACTATAAGACCGAAAACGTGGCCGACGCATTGGGTGCGGCCTGCCCCTTGGGGATCGACGTCTATTTCGACAACGTTGGCGGTGAGGTGACCGACGCCGTCTTCGACCACCTAAACCTGGGAGCCCGCCTCTCCCTTTGCGGCTCCATCTCCCAGTACAACCAGGACGAACCGGAGCCTGGACCTAGGAAGATGGGGCTGTTGGTGGGGCGCCAAGCGAAAGCCGAGGGGTTTCTCGTCAGCCAGTTCCGCGACCGCCATGACGAGGGCCGACAGCGTATCGCCACCTGGATGCGGGAAGGGAAGATCAAATACCGGGAAGATGTGGTGGAGGGCCTGGAAAACGCTCCCAGGGCGTTCATCGGACTGATGCGAGGAGAGAACTTCGGCAAGCTACTAATCAAGGTGTCGGACGAGTAACGCTGAACGAAAGGGGCAAGGGTATTCCAGGCGGTGACCGGGTTATATATAAGGGGGATGCTCGTTTTCGGCCCGTTGCCCCGAGTGTTTCGACCTCTCCTGCCGCTCCCATCTGAGCCGCTGGGGCCCTTGAACCAGGTCAGGCGGAGCTCCCAGGAAAAGCTCACGGCGCGTCTTGCGCTCTTTGGCGTGCTATTCCAGGTCGCCGGAAGTCGACTGGCCCATCAATTCGGAATCATAGGCGGCCTGAACAGGTGAGAATTTCCCGGTAATTATAAGGACTCCCACTCGGGCCACAGACACCCCCGGCACCAGGCTCAAAACGGCCCCAAACCCCGCAAATTAGCTACGATTAAGATACAAGACCGCTCAATTGACTTTTCCATATTAGTCCGTTGTCATCCATCTCCGTATAAATCAATCCGCACCACAAATGTATACGGGAATGGGTAGATGGCACTGACGGACAGGGCGGTATGGACACTCAAGGTCCCGGGGATGTATTCGGACGGCCATGGGATCTACCTGCGGGTGGACGATGCTGGACATAAGCGTTGGGTCCAGCGGATTAAGGTCAAGAACGGGGCGCAACGCAACCTGGGTTTGGGTGCATATCCACTGTTTAGCCTCGCTGAAGCCAGGGAGCAGGCCATCGGCAACCAGAAGATGGCCCGGTTAGGTGTCGACCCGCTCCGGGAGAAACAGGCGTTGACCCTCGTCCAGACTATCCCCACGTTCGCTGCAGCCTGCTCCAGTTACATCTCCCTGAATCGACCGTCCTGGAAATCTGACCGCCATGCCGACCAATGGGCCGCATCCCTGGCCAAGTACGCCTATCCCTTGCTTGGCGATAGTTTAGTCAGTGAGATCACCCGAAGCCATGTCCAGGCCCTACTAGAGTCGATATGGACGGGCATGCCGGAGACCGCCCGTCGGGTACGCCAGCGTATCGCCAACGTCATGAGATGGTGCAAGGCGCGGGAATACTGCGATGGAGACAACCCGGCGGACAGGGCGGGCTTATCGCTGCCGGACCAACGATATACCAGGGGCCACTACCGCGCCCTGCCCTACGAGGCTGTCGGGGCAGCACCGTAGGGCAACAGAACTCAGGGGTCTACACGTTCCGCCGTGACCTCATGGAAACGGAGGGCATCGACCCCCATTATTCCAAGCTCTTCAAAGTTTCCGGCGCATCGATGGACCCGCTCCTACCAGACGGAGCGACTATCCTGGTGGACTATGGGCTAACTACATCGGCGGACGGCGGGCTATTCCTGGCGGAGTCAGACGGGACATTGTTGGTAAAGCGGGCGCAGCTTGCGCCGAGTGTCTGGCTGTTGACCAGCGTCAATCCCGGATAGGAGTCCATTCCTTGGCACAATGGGATGGAAGTCTGGGGCCGGGTCCGCTGGTGCGGGCGTCGGTTCCCGGTGTCGTGAGATAGAAGCCCTATGAGACTGGTTTCGATTCTGGTAGTTGTGTCGCTAGGGCTGGCCTGCGCCGGGACCGCGCCGACGCTAAACCAATACCAAGGTGGGATGTGCATTTCGGGGGTCTTGACGATGACCGAAAGGGCTCCACGGCACCTCATACCGCCTTTGGGTCTCAACTGGGTGGGCACCGAAAGTGCGGTCTAGCGATATGTACATTTCACCTTGGCTTTAGTTTAGAGCCGCTGCCGGCGTATACATCGTACCCAACGTATACGCCGGTGCCAACGGGTACTCCCCGCCCAATGGATACACCGATAGTAACCCAGTCGCCTCAAACTTGGGAGGTAATACCGCATCGTGACAAGCTCACTGATGCTCGAATGCTGTTGATCCACACAACAGCCGTCGAACACAATCTCGAATGGCCATACGAAGCGCCTACACTGGTAATTCGTTGCCAGGGTGCAAACAGTGGTCGGTACGCCGTGATTATCAGATGGCGTGAGTTTATGAGTGAGCCATATGACCAAGGTTATTTCAAATCGAAGGTTCGATGGGACGATCGTGCACCAGATGATGCCAAGTGGAACGAATCCACAGATAATGACGCGACATTCCACCGTGCACCTTACAGAATCATTATGAGTGGGCTAGAGGCCAGCACTGTTTTCATACGCATATGGGATCATTCCGGCAGTGCACACGATGCCAAGTTCAGTCTAGGAGGGTTGCGTACTTACATCGAACAAAACCCAGATGTTTGTTCTCATCGGGGCATCCTCAACTATTATGCGAACTTTGCAATGAAGGGCGGTGGATAAATTGAGGATTGTTGCCCTTGTTTTGGGGTTGTTGCCGGCCGTAGCCTGCTCCGGTCAGACAGCCACATCAACGCCGGCTACGGCGACCCTGGAGCCTACGGCGATTCCTGCCCTGGAGCCGACCGTGGCTCCTACTGACACACCGGAGCCGACGCCGACGGTCGCGCCCACAGATACGCCGTAGCCGACGATAACGCTAGCACCCGCGCCTACGGCAACGGCGGAGCCGGCGCCAACCTACACGCCGTAGCCGACTTACACCCCGTTGCCTACCCACACCCGGTATCCGACGTATACGGCGGTGCCGACCTCTACGCGCTTGCCGACGCCAACCCCAAAGCCGACGGCGACACCTCAAGTGCCATTGTCCGAAACCAAGCGAGCCAATATGTGGGTCTATCTTAGCAATACAAGTGGCGGTCACCTCGAGGTATTCGTTGATCCTCCTTTCGATATCGAGAGATATGACCTGGACCTATTTTTGGATGGTGTCCAGTTGTGTAACACCCAGCGCATGTACAGCGATGAGGGACAATATGAAATGGGATGTTCCCGTCCAGACCGTGACCATAGTGCGATTCAGCGTATATCGGCACAAACTCCGAAGGGAGACCTTCGGTGCGGACGGAATACTGCCTCCGACGTGAGCGAATCCGTTTTCGCTTGCCGATGGCGCCGATGACCCCCAACTTTGCCAACCGCACTATCTGGACATCATACGGGCAATGAATTGGATTATTTGATGTTCGCTCTAGGTGTTGTAGCTATTGTCATTGCCGTCTTTGCCATGATTGTGAGCGAAATAAGCCGTCGTGAAAGCCGAGAATATTTCTTGAGTGCTCCAAATCTTTTGCATGAGGTGAAAGCAAGTGCTGAAATGACTAAGGTGTTCACTACGTCCGGCCAGACTACACTAGTCCACAGTTTAGCGCGCATTGCGTAGGGCCATTCTCTAAGCCGAAGGACCAGAGAAGAGCAGCCGGACGAACGCGAGTAATGACACCAAGATACACCCAAATGTATACGCGACCCGGAAAACCCGCGATTCTAGGCGTGAGTATGGATACTTCCCACTCCCGCCGCCCTTCTCCCGGCGGTTCAACCGGCAAGCGCGAGCGACCGCCACCCGAACAGTCCCGCCATCAGGGCGCTTACGATTGTCACGCCCAGGCACAGGTAGCCGACACCCACGAAGCCTGCGCTGGCCAGCAACAGCCCCGACAAGGCTGCCCCGAACACCGCTCCGGCCTGGTTGCTCAGTCCCATCAATCCGGCGCCTGTAGCCTTGGACTCTCCCGAAAACTCGGTGCTGGCGGCGACCAGCGTGGGCATGGCCACACTGAGTAATCCTGTTCCCACTGTCGCCACCGCCACGGCCACCCAAAGATCAAGGTGTACGGCGAAAAAAAGCAGGCCACAGGTCCCTCCCACGACCGATGTAGTAGCGATCAGAATGGCGCGGTCCCTCCTTTTGGCCACCAGTCCGGCCGAATAGCTTCCGATCACCTGGGCTGTAGCGGCGATGGCCAAAGGCAGAGCCACGTAACCCACGCTCACATAGTAAATGCTGATCAAATAGGCCGCGAAATAGTTGATCATCCCCCAAAAGGCGATGCGTTGGGTGAGACCCACCGCCACACCTACCCGGAAGAACCGCAGCGACAGCAGCGACCAATATCTTGAAAAGAAGACCAGGTTGCGGCCTCGCTCCCTAACGATCGACGGAAACCAAAGCAAGTTCGTTACAAGCGCTGCCGCCAGCAGCAAGCCCGCCATCAGCAGGGCGAACCGCCATCCACGCCAATCCGCCAGCAGCGCTCTCACTGGAACACTGATTGCCGAGGTGAGGACATTGACGGCCAGCAGAGCCCCCACTGCCTGGGAGCGCATGGTCGGCGAGATGACATCGGAAATCGCCGCCACCGCGTTGGCCGGAAGCACCGCTCCCCCCAAACCAGTCAACACCCTAAGCGCCAGCAGTGTCGCCAGATTCGGAGCGAACGCCGACCCAACGACAGACAATGTGAGACCCAACAACCCCGCCAGAGCCACGGGCCGGCGGCCAACGGAATCGGACAATGGGCCCACAAAGACCACTGAGACGGCCCAGGCGGCAAAGGTCGCCGTGCCCAACTGCCCCGCAAGGGCCACGGATATACCAAAGTCCGCTGCAATGTCCACCAGCAGCGGTGGAATGACCAGAACGGAAGTCATAGCGGCAAACAAGAGGACGGATAGGAACCAGGCCGTATTTAGGGTTCCCTCCGCCGCATGTGCCATTGGAGTCGCGATGCTATCTATTCCTCTTCCGGAATCTCGGCCGCCATCGCATCCGACTCTCCGCAGTAGATGGAGCCGGTCCAACTCCGGGATTCACGTCCCTCAGAATCAATGGCCACTGCGAAGGGCATGGCGCAAGTCCGGTAATTGAACACGACACCCGAGTCGTCGGCATGGCAAGCAGGATAGGCAAGGCTCAGTGCGTCCAGCGGTTTGCTTGCGCCCTTGGCCGAACCGGGGCCGGTGAATTGTTCTATCTATTTGCCCAATAGCTGAACCCTGCCTCGTATTCCTAATATAAGTCCCGCAGTACCAGAATCTCTCACGAACAGGGTGTGCACAACCACGCCCGGAAGTTTAGCACAAGGGTCCGGCCTTTCACTCCGAACCCCCAACTCCAGACCCTCAATCTGTCAGACCCTCAATCTGTCAGCTCCCTGGAACAGCTTGAACTAGAAATGCCTTGCCTCCGATCCAGCCAGTGGCGTCGTCACAATGGGCGTCGGAACCGGCTTGAGAAGTGAAATTGCGGTGGCCAAAACGGTTGGAGACGCCAAAGGTGTCGGGGAGGGTACCGCGGTGGCATTCTGGACCGGAGGCGAAGTCGCGGTAGGCAAAGTGGTTGGCGCGGGAGTCAAGATTGACGTAGGCTTATCGCTGAGGGCGCGCTTTTCCGGCCCGCATTCCATGTCTTGCAAGCCAGCGTCGAGAATGCCGCGCTCCAGAACAGAGTACACCTTCGTAAAGGCTAGGAATCAGGGCTGTCCGCCCATTTTTTTGGATACAGTCGGAGGTGGGCGTACCGATGGCGTGGGACTTCAGGATTCGTCAGAGGCTCCCAGGCGCTACCCCTATCTTTGCCCTCGAGCCTCGCCCCTATACCTGCTATTTGGAATTCATGCTCGGACGCCTTGGCGATCGCCGGAATTCTGTCTAGTGTTGGCCGCTTCCTATCATCTCATCCATCGCGTGGAACAACCTCAGGCTGACCACCAACGACTGCGGGACCTAGCTCTACGGCGTCACGAGCCCAATCCCCCATCAGCAACCGCCCTTTCCAGCCACTCCGTCACGCTGGGCAGGACCTGGGAGATCGCCCGCCGGTTCAGGACCAGCCCCCAATGTGAAGCGCCCTCGACGGTCAACCGGTCCGATTCCAGCCACAGGCCGTCATACCGTTCGCTTGGCCATTCCCGGTCCATGTCTCCGGTGACGATTAGGAGTGGACAGGGCATGGTCTCGATCACCACGCCCCGTCTCCTTTCGTCCCTGGCCAGACGGGACTCCCGGCCCAGTGAAGACAAAGCCACCCCTCGCTCCTCCATGTCCAGATCAAACATGCCAGGCTGATCGTCAGGGTCCAGGCTGGTGATACCGTATTCCTCCGGGCCAAATTCCCCGGTGCGTAGCTCGACAGCCGGGTCCACCTCTCGTGCGGGGGTGCTGGGCGCAAGCGCGACGCAGGCGGCGCACCCTCCCGAAGCCGCCTCCATCATGGCGACGAGCCCTCCCATACTCCAACCCATGACCACGGACGGGCGTCCCATGTGCTCGATAAGAGAACCGACATCCCTGGCGTAGTCTCCCATCCCGGACTGGGACAAGTCTTCGGAGCTGTTGGGACCATGACCCCGCAGGTCCACCGCGTATGACGGCCATCCCCGGTCCGCCAGGCCCAATTGCCAGAATTTCCATACCGGCGCCGAGTTGGCCGCGCCATGGACCAGTACAACGGGCGGGCGGCTTGTCTTGGCCTCCGGGAGCACCAATGAGACTTTAATCGGCATAAATATCCTTCCCAGGCGGCGAATCACAACCAGCCTATAAGTGGGCCTTCCCTCCGTCAAGGCACTCCCGTCGAATGCCCAGGCAATCGCATTTGGGTTGCAATAGCCTCGCCACTCCCGCAGCTCCGTCATTCCCGCGAAAGGAGACTTTTGAATAATCCCCTCTCCCTCCGGGAGGGAGAGGGTGAGGGCGTCCTCCGTATCTGGGCACACTCTGGATTCTCGCTTTCGCGGGAGGCACGGAAGGTTACGCAAAGGTCCCCGAAAGCGGGAATCGATGGCCTGAATCCGACAGTTCCGTCAAAGAACCATCGGTCCGGGACCCCTGGACACCGGCCTTTCCCGGAGTCTCGGTGGGACCGGCCCCAACGCGACTACGCAGCACCAAATGCGGCTCGCATGGTCTCCCCCAGACTCCGGTTTGGCGGAGTGGCCTTGAGAGAACCCTTGCTAGGGTTGAGCGCGGCGGCTAACATGGATGTGTGTCGATATCGATGACTGAATCGGTCCCAGACCCAGCGATTAAGGTGCGTGGCCTGCGAAAATCGTATGGCCGTGTAGAGGCCGTCCGGGGTGTGGACCTCGAGATCTCCACCGGGGAAGTGTTCGCCCTTCTGGGCCCCAACGGCGCGGGTAAGACGACCACCATCGAGGTGTTGGAAGGGTACCTGGAAAAGACCTCTGGAGAAGTCTCGGTCCTCGGATACAACCCGGTTCGGAACGAACGCGGCTTTAAGCAGCGGATCGGCATCGTACTCCAATCCACGGGTGTTGAGCCGTACCTCAACGTGCAGGAGACGATCGACCTGTTCCGGGGCTACTACCCAAATCCCCTGCCGCTGGACGATATCTTGACCGCCGTCGGCTTGACCGAACAACGAAGGGTCAGGGTCAAGCGGCTCTCCGGAGGACAACAGCGCCGTTTGGATGTGGCTATCGGGCTATCTGGCAATCCGGAGTTGCTTTTCCTGGACGAACCCACCACCGGCTTCGACCCGTCGGCCCGTCGCGGCGCTTGGGACATGGTCAGAAACCTGAAGAGCCTTGGCAAGACAGTTGTGCTCACCACCCATTACATGGATGAGGCGGAAAATCTGGCGGACCGGGTGGCCATCATGGTGCGGGGCCAGATAGTGGCCCAAGGGACTCCCAGCGAATTGGTCCGGGAAAACGGGTCAACAGCCATTCGCTTCAGGCAGGAGTCCCGCGGCCTCCTGATGCCCGGCGAAATTGGCGCGGAACCCACTGGTGACGACGGTCGCTACACCTTAACTACAGATACCCCGACCGAGAGTCTGCACCAGTTGACCGGCTGGGCTATGGAGAATGGAGTAGACCTGGAAGAGTTATCAGTAGCCCCGTCTTCCCTGGAGGACGTCTTCGTCGAAATTGCCGAGGCTGCCCGGGGGGAGCAGGTCAGCCAGTGAACGGCTTTTCGCTCGCCCTGAGGCAGGTCAGGTACGAAAACACCGCCTTTTGGCGCAACCCTGTGTCAGCGGTGTTCACCTTCGTTTTCCCCTTCATGTTCCTCGTCATTTTCAACATGCTGTTCGGCAACAACGACATGACGCTGCCCGGCGGCACCGTCAAGACCTCAACCTTCTACGTACCGTCCATAGCCGCGCTATCGGTCATCGGGGCCTGCTACACCAACGTGGCGATGGGTGTCTCCTTGGCCCGGGACCGGGGACTCTTCAAACGGGTCCGCGGCACGCCGCTGCCTAGCTGGTCACTGCTATTCGGAAGGATCGTCCACGCAATGTTCCTGGCCGTCATTCTGGTGGTTTTAGTTGCCGGGGCCGGCGTGCTGTTCTATGACGTTGACCTCCCCAGCAACACCCTCCCCGCGTTCCTCGTGACCACTGCCCTGGGCGCCGCAACTTTCTGCGCCCTGGGTCTGGCCATTGCATCCGTCATCCCGAACGCGGACGCCTCTCCCGCCATAGTCAACGTCTCGGTCCTTCCTCTGCTGTTCATCTCCGACGTGTTCATCCCGTTGAACGAAGCTCCGGACTGGATCAAGACCTTCGCCGACATCTTCCCGGTAAGGCACTTCTCAATTGCGCTGCAAACCGCATTCAACCCCTTCGAGACCGGCTTGGGGTTTGAACCCTGGCGGCTGTTGGTCATGGCTGGTTGGCTGGTGCTGGGAACGCTGGTCGCCGTCCGGTTCTTCCGGTGGGAGCCGCGCCGTTAGGATGCGGACCGGTGGTGAATTGGCGTTCCACTCCCCGCCCAGGGCGATCGCGTTTAGGCCGCAAGCCGCTGGTCCATCAGAAGTATCGATAGGAGACCGGAAAGGGCCGGGAAACGTCTTCAGGTTCACAGCGCCCAGGGCGCGTTAAGACCAACTACGGACCTATCTGTCCATGGTCTCCAAAGTCGTCATTACCCTCTGCTGCAGGGTCTCGAAGACTTCGCGGACGCTGCGGCGGGCGTCCACAGTCTCGAACCCATACTGGTCCGCCAGATTGCCGAACTCCCGCAGCAAGGAGTCCTGGTATCGGACAAAGCTGGCGTGCCTGTCTGACTCCCGCAAGAAGTCCTCGCCCGACTCCCAGTGGTCAAGCTCGCGGCTGGATAGCACCCTGGGCAATAGATGGTCGACGTCGATCTCCATGTAGAACACCTGGTCAGGCACCAGCGCAAATTCCAGCACGTCGTCCAGCCACCGGGCGGGAACACCCCGCACACGGGCCCTTGCGATGATCGAGTAGATATAACGGTCAACCAGCGCGACCTTGCCAGCTCGCAAGGCCGGAATGATGCTCTTCTCCAGCCGGTCCCAAAAATCGGTGGCGTAGAACAGGCTGAGAGTCATGTGGTCCAGAGTGTTGCCCCGCATGGCCCGGTCGATGCCGTCTCCGGTCAACTCCGACCGGCGGAACCCGGTATCCAGCACGGCGTAACCCTCAGTCTCCAACCACTCCTTGAGCAAGGCGATCTGGGTTGAGCGGCCCACCCCATCCGTGCCTTCGATGACGATCAACCGCCCGGGCATGGAGTTTTCGCCGAAGCCCAATGGGGTGTGACCATAAAATCTAGGCATACTCATAAGTAGCTCTCCCCAGCTCCCCGCGTTGACCGGCGGTCCCGCCTCGCCTGTCTATCGGGCGGCGACGTTGGACCAGCCCCGGCTATGTGGGAGACCTGAACTAAATATCAGGTGCGGCCATAGGTTCGAGTTGCCTGCTGGGCGTTTCGTGGCGTATGTAGCGGCCAGTCAGTCCGGATGTAGTGAGGGCTTCGTGCACGTCCTGTCCATGAATCTTCATTGCGCCGGGTAGTAAGGGCTCGACGTATTGCCGCACCAACTGCTGTTGAGCCGAGATAGGACGAGTCGCATCGATAGTTACGAGGCCATACTCTTCTGTCAGGCTATCGTATTCGTCGAGCAATCTTCCCTGGAAAGTGCGAAACGAGTCGGCCCGGTTGCCCGAAAACCCCATGTCCTGGCCCGATTCGTAGAAGCCTATTTCTTCGCGGCCCGCTACGATCCGGCTGATTGATTCTTCCAAGGGCACCTTGAAGTACAGCGCCAACGAAGGGGTGACGGCGAAGGAATAAACGCGGCGCAGCCAGTCGCGGTTTACACCCCGGGCCGCGTCTCTCGCGAACGCCGTATAAACGTACCGGTCCGCCAAGACGATGGTCCCCGACTTCAGAGCCGGAAGCACCTGTGTGTAGACCCGGTTGGCAAAGTCCGCGGCGTGGATCAGGCTGAAGGACATCGGAGTCAGCATCCGCTCGTCCTTCCCCCGTTTGGTGGTCCGCCGCACAATGGGCGAGGAATTCCACTCGGTGAAGATCGTTACGAAGCCGAGGCTATTGAGCCATTTCCCCAGCAGGTCGATTTGGGTGCTCTTGCCTGAGCCGTCGATTCCCTCCACGATAATCAGCTTGCCCGGATACTCCCCATCGTAGGGATGTTCACCGTAGCGCTTCCCCATCGGGAAGTTGGCGCTGACATGATGGTCGGTCATCACTCACCTCTGCGGATATGAATGGGTTGGTTGAATTCTGTCTCCCAACGTTCTCCGATACCTGCGGCGGACGCCTTAGACCATGCGGGCGTGACCACGGTAACCCCACCACCTTCACGGGAGATGGTTACGGACTCAGCGGGGCAATCGGGGGCAAGCCGCCGGTCCAGTTCATCAGCAACCAGAAGCGCGACCGCGGCCTGGCCCAACCTCCGCTTGTCCTCGGCTGTGAGCAGCGGCGTATTCCGGAATTGGCGCGGCACGCTCCCCCGTTCCGCCGTTAGCAAAATGGCGGCGATCTGGGCAGACTCCCGGTGGCTGAACCCCGGCAAGTCCGACCGGGCGATCACCGTCGCAGTCCGGTTGAATCGGTTGTAGAAATCAATCGCGCTGCCAATGTCCAACACCAACGCGGCGCATTGCAGGGACGAGGTCAGGCGGGCGTGAGGGTGCCGCCAGCCAGCGGCAACAAGCCTGCGCGCCAAATTCGCCCGGCGGGGCCCACGCTCTGAGAAGCGAAGCGCGAATCGCTGGACCAAGCCCGCAACGCCTTCGATTCGCACCGTTGAACGCATCGGCAGGGTGATCTTGCTGTCTTCCGGGAGCGGCCATGGATGACGGGCCAGACCTTCTCTTAGCCCCTGCCCCGAAACCATTATGCGGTCCGCGCCCGCGTGTTCGAGCAGGGCTTGTGCGACCACCGCTCCGCCGACTATCGCATGGGTCCGCCCGGGGTTCATGCCCGGGAAGCCCGCCCGCTCATCTCGAGTCGCGCCGGCCAACCAGCCGGTGAGATTGGCCAGACTCTCGGCGCTTATACAGTAGCCGTGCATCTTCGGGACCGGGTAGGCAACGCGCCTGCGGTCCAGCCTCGCCAATAGCCGCATCGACCCGCCTGAGCCTACCAGGATGCCAGCCGGACCTACCTCTGGCAGATGCGCCGACTTCAAGTAGTCCTTGGTATGATTGAAGGCTGCCGTCACATCTTCGGGTGTCGGCTGGTCTGTGAGTTGGAACTGGTTGGCGATGCGCAAACCGCCCAGTGGCAAGGAATGAAGGCTCTCCAGCGACCGACCGCCGAACCCAACGACTTCCAGGCTGCCCGCCCCCAGATCCGCCATCAAGCCGTCGTTGACAGGCAAGCCATGCACGGCCCCGATAAAGCAATATGCGGCCTCTTCGAACCCGCTTATCACCCGGAACGACACACCAAACCGGCGCGCCGCCGACTCGGTGATCTCGGCGGCGTTTAGGGACTCGCGCAACGCTTCGGTCCCGACGGCGTGAATAGTGCCGACGCCGTGGCCCACACAAACTTGAACGAAGTCTTCGACCGCGTCCAGGGTGCGTTCTACGCTTTCGGATTCCAACGCTCCTTGTCCACTTATGTGACTCATCAAGTCCAGGTTCATGCGCTGTTGGGCGACTACCTCGATGCCTCCACCTGAGTTGACCCGCATTACCACGGCGCGGGCAGACCCGGAGCCGATGTCGATCACCGCCGTGACCGGGCAGTCCGGCGGGTTCCCCTGCGTCGTTGCCAATGTAGGCGCCAATGCGGAGGAGTCTAATGGGTTGCCGAGGGCGGTGTCGGGGTCGAGAACACCCCCATGTCCTGTAGGTCTTGACTGCATAATCGAAATAACGACTCGCGGGACCTTGCGAGCGGCGGCCCCTCCCATCACACGTGATACCGAGATTTCAAGCGGAGTCTTTCGGCTGGAGCAACATGCCCCGGTGGGGATGATAATACAGGCCCAAATCTATAGCAACGTGTCTCCCAACCCGCATTGGACGCCTATCAGTCCCCGAATTTCCCGCCCTTCTGCGCCGGCCTCTATACCCCGGTCTTCACACGACGCAAAGCCCCTGTCCGCCCCGGAACCCCTCTACCGCAAGGTGGGAAAAGCTGCTATAGTCGTCGCTCACGGTTACAGACATCCGGAAAATCAATCCAAGACCCCTCGTAACGCGTTGCCGTCTTGGGCATCCATGTCCATATCTGGGGGTCTGTGGCGGGAGTCATCAATGATTTCGTAATCGGAGAAGGCGCCAGTTCGTCCAGGTTTCGGCGATGCTCCCGGCTCGTAGTTCAGAGACAAAAAGCGGGGAAACGATCAGAGAGAAGGAGGCCAATCATGATCCGATCTAACCTTAGCGCCGGTCTCAATAAACTCACCGACGATCTCCTTGGTCTCGGAACCATGGTGGAAAAGGCGCTGGCCAAGGCCCTCGACGCCCTTAAAAGCGGGGACCTGGAAACTTCCGCTCAGGTTATCCGCGAAGACGACTGGATAGACGAGGCTTGCACCTCTCTGGAAGAAAGCGTCATCGAGCTGATCGCCTCGCACCAGCCCGTTGCCAGGGACCTCCGAAGGTTGATCGCCACGCTCCACATCGCCGAGGAATTGGAGAGGATGGGCGACTACGCCGAAGGCATCGCCAAGATCAGCCTGATGATGGGTGAAGAGCCCCCGTTGAAACCGCTGATTGACATCCCATTGATGGGTGAAAAGGCCACCGAGATGCTAAGGCAAAGCCTGGACGCGCTTGTGAATGGGGACATTGTCGAGGCTAGGGGCGTCTGCGACGCCGACGACGAGGTCGACGACCTTTACGACCAAGTCTATCGTGACTTGCTTGCATACATGCTGGCGGACCCAACTACCATTCAGCGGGCAACTTACCTTCTGTGGATCGCCCACGACCTTGAGCGAGTCGCCGACCGGGCAACGAACATCGCCGAACGGGTCTTATACCTGGAAACGGGCAAACTTGACCCAGTCAACACATCCACCTGAAAATACACTTGCCACAACCCTGAAATCGCTAAGTTAGCCAGACGGATTCAGAAACAGAATGGTACGACCCAATTGGTACGCCGACCACCCCGCCGCTTGCACCTGTTCGGTTTGTGAGGACAAGCGCCACGTCCACCGCATGGTGGACCGGAAGATTGGCCGGAACGAAAAATGCCCCTGCGGTAGCGGCAGGAAGTATAAGCGTTGCCACGGTAGATAACGCCTGAGACCCGGTTACTCGCCCCTGAAATATTCTTCGACCAAGCGTTTAATGGACTTGGGGCGGCGTTTCCCGTGAAAACCGCAACCTTTCATCCTCCGACGCCAAGGGCTCTCTGATCATCTACTACGTGACCAACCGAGGCGGACCCGTCACCTAGTTCCCAGCTTGCCGCGCCCCACCCGCCCGGCATGAGCGGGCGTGTGTAGCCGGGTTGACTCCCAGAGGACCCTGCCTCTTGCGCGGCATTGGCGGGACCCTCGGTCATATTTCCTCCTTTCCCGGACATTGGCATAGAACGTATTTCGTCACGTTTTAGCCTAATACGGCATGCTTACAGATATCCTACCAAGTTCACTTACACAATAATTGACATCAACATTCCCAACACCCTAGAATTGCCGCACATCGTCCTATCCCTAAGTCTGGACACCGATATCGGAGGGAAAGCATGGCGGACTATGACATCATCATCCGAGGCGGGACCATCGTCGACGGCACCCGTACACCCCGTTACGTGAGCGACATCGCCATCAAAGACGGGAGAATCGTCAAGATCGGCGGTCTTAACGGCGGCTCCGCGGACCGCGAACTGAACGCCAAGGGCCTGATCGTGGCCCCGGGTTTTGTTGACCTTCACACCCACTACGACGCCCAGATATTCTGGGACCCCTACTGCACACTGTCCGGCTGGCACGGCGTGACGTCCATTGCCCTGGGCAATTGCGGGTTCGGTTTCGCCCCCTCGCGAGTCGAGGACCAGGACCGGGCCATGCTCAGCATGACCCGCAACGAGGCCATCCCCTACGACGCGATGAAAGAGGGCATGCCCTGGAACTGGGTTACGTTCCCAGACTTCATCGACGCACTGGCCAACACCCCCAAAGGTGTGAACTGCCTCACCTACGTGCCCTTGACTCCACTGTACGCCTGGGTCATGGGCTGGGACGAGGCGAAGACCCGCCGCCCCACCGAGGACGAGCTTCAGGAAATGGGCCGGCTCATCCACGAAGCTATGGACGCCGGCGCCTGCGGTTGGTCGGCCCAGGTGTTGGGGGCAAACTCGGTGCAGCGTGACTACGACGGCACTCCCATGATCACCGATATGCTCTCCGAGCATGAAGTCCTCACCTTCGCCCAGGTCCTGCGTGACCGGGACGAGGGCTTCATCGAACTAGCCTACCAGGAGACCGGCGAGGAAGGCCGCCCGCTGGGCGAGGAGACCCGCCTGTTCTTCGAAAAGGTCGCCGAGGTTTCAGGCCGGCCGGTGCTCTACCAGGCCGTATCCCCCAACTCCGTTCACCCCGAACAGCACCGCGAGCGCATCCGCTGGCTGGAGAGTTGCGCCGAGCGCGGCCTGCGAGTCTACGGCCAGGGCGCCACCCGCCGCGGCGGGTTCGAGCTGACCTTTGAAGACTGGAACCTCTTCGACGATACTCCCATGTGGATCGAGGTCACTCTGGGCGACAAGGCCACCAGGAAGGCCAAGATGTCCGATCCGGAGATGCGCCGAAAGTTGAAGGAAGAATGGGACTCGGGCAAGCGCCCCGTCCAGGTCACCCCTGGCTCCGTCGGCAGCCTCCAGGTAATGACCCGCAAGGTCAAGATCGACATCGGCGCCGAGTCCGACTTCACCCAATTGCCTGCCAAAGTGTCCGCCGGCGGCGCGGACTATTTCCTGGTCAATACCCGCGACGGCTACAAGCTGCTCTCGGTAGTCTGCGCGCACCAGGGCGGCTGCGTCGACAACGACGGCGACAAATTCGTCTGCGATACCCACGGCTACGAATACGAACACGATGGCGGGCGCTGCATTACCAACGGAGAATTGCGCCTCAAGTCCTTCGTCGTCAATGCAGTCGACGGGCGCATGATCGCCCTGGCTCCGGACGAGACCGACTCCTCCAGCCCGCAGGCCGGGCAGACGGTGCAGCAGATCGCCGACGAGCAGGGCAAGCACGTCATCGACGCGTTGCTGGACATGTGCGTTGAGGACGACCTGGCGACGGAGTTCTACGCCGAGACCCAGGGCCGCGACACGGCCCAGTTCACCGCCGAGGTGTTGGACTCCAACCACATCGTCGCCGGAGTTTCAGACGGGGGCGCGCACGTCAAGTTCCTCACCGCGGGCATCTATCCCACGGACATGCTGACCTGGCTGGTGAGGGACGAAAAGGTCATCACCCTTGAGGACGCCCACTTCAAGCTGTCCTATCTCCCGGCCCACTTCGGCGGGTTCCGGGACCGGGGCGCGATTAAGGCGGGTTCTCCGGCGGACATAGTTGTCTATGACCTGGAGAAGCTGGAAGTACTCCCCTCCGAGGTCGCCGAAGACCTGCCCGGCGGGGAATGGCGGCGCATCCAGAAGGCCAAGGGTTACCGCTGGACCATGGTCAACGGCGAAATTACCTTCGAGGACGGGGAACCCACCGGGGCCTTCCCCGGACGCCTCCTCCGCAACGGCCTGGGATAGCCATCTCGGGACCCATCCAGACCTCGGAATCCCAAGGGCCGCAGGTGAGAGTCTGCGGCCATTTCTGCGGCCATTTTTGGAACCGGACGCGCCGAGGTGGTATTATCCATCGGTCGAGGACCACCCTCACCCCAGCCCTATCCAAAAGAGGTTGCCAACCCGTCGGCTAAACCGCTAACCCAAACAGTAGGTGCAGGAACAGCTATGAAATACGACGTGATCGTTGTTGGCGCGGGCTCCGCCGGTTGCGCTATGGCGGCGCGGCTTTCTGAAGACCCGGAAAGGTCGGTGCTATTGCTAGAGGCGGGACCCGACTATCCGGACATCGACAATTATCCCGAAGACCTGAAGAACGGCTACCATTCCGAGTTGGCTTCGCTGCACGACGCGCCCCACAACTGGTCATTTGTCGGCAAGCCCACCGATGGCCGCCCCAACGACATGTACGCCCCCAGGGGCAAAGTCGTCGGCGGCACCAGCGCCATCAACGGCCAGGTGTTCCTGCGCGGCCTGCCGGAAGATTACGACTCGTGGGCCGCCCAGGGCAACGACGAATGGGAATACGTGAAGCTCCTCCCCTTCCTCCGCCGCATGGAGGCTGACCAGGACATCCATGACGACTTTCACGGCAACGACGGGCCGATGCGCGTGCGGCGGCACAAGGAAGAGGCATGGGAACCGTTGATGTTCGCCTTCCGGGACGCCTGCATAACCGAGGGATTTCCATCGGGCCAAGATATGAACAACCCGGACTCCACAGGCGTTTCCCCGTTGCCCATGAACAATGTGGCCGGAGTCCGTCTCAGCACCGCGCTTTCCTATATCAACCCGGTCCGCCACCGCCTCAACCTCACCATCCGCCCCAACGCCCTGACTACCCGGATACTGTTCGATGGGGAACGCGCCACAGGAGTCCAGGTGGAAAGCGGTGGAGAGACCTTCTCCGTGGAGGGAGATATTATCGTCCTGTCCACCGGCTCCATCGCCTCCCCCCACTTGCTGATGGTGTCTGGAGTGGGACCAGAGGAACACCTGGCCAGCGTGGGAGTGCCAGTGGTCCATGACCTTCCCGGAGTTGGGCAGAACTACCGAGACCATCCCCAAGTTGGCGTAACCTTCAGCGCCCAAGATAATTTCGAGATGAACTTCGAAGCCCCCAGGACCCAGTTGGGCCTCCGCTACACCGCCACCGGATCAGACCTCCGCAACGACATGGTGCTCTTTCCCACCACCTTTTCCACGCCGATGGGAGACATCACCGGGCCCGGTGAGGACTTCCGCATGTCGATATTGCTCAATCTGGCCAAAGGGTCGGGCCAAGTGACCCTGGCCTCATCCGACCCTCACGACCAACCCCTCCTGGAGTACCGGTTCTTGGAAGAACAAGCCGACGTGGAACGACTCCGCGACGGCGTGCGATTGGTCGTCCGGCTTTCGGAAAGCGAAGCCTACCGGGGCATCAAAAAGGAGCGTCTGGACCCAACCGATGAAGATCTGTCGTCTGACGAGGCCCTCGACGCCTGGCTGCACCGAACGGTCAGGACTTCGCAACACCTGGTCGGCACCTGCAAGATGGGGCCGGCTTCGGACCCGATGGCCGTGGTGGACCAGTACGGCAAAGTCCACGGTCTGACCGGGTTGCGCGTCGCCGACGCCTCGGTCATGCCAGACGCTCCCCGCGCCAACACCAACGTGAGCGCCATCATGATCGCGGAGCGGATATCGGATTTCATCAAGGAGGGGCGATAGGGTTGAGCCTCTTCTCCTTGGAAGCGAGGATTCAACCGGCCGTTCCGGCCTTGGCTGCAACTACCGAGAAACACAGGCCAATCTGGGCTAAACGGGGGTTATCATGAAATACGACGTAATCGTGATCGGGGCGGGTTCCGGAGGATGCGTGGTGGCGTCACGGCTGGCCGAAGACGTCAACCGATCGGTGTTGCTGCTCGAAGCCGGACCGGACTATCCCGACTACCAATACTACCCTGACGACCTCAAATACGGCTACAAGCCCGACGCCTCGACCCAGGGCGCGCCCCACAACTGGACCTGGTGGGCCCAGGGTTCCGCGGACCAGATAGAGATGCTCCCCGCGCCCCGGGGAAAGGTGGTCGGCGGCACCAGCGCCATCAACGGCCAAGTCTTGTTGCGCGGAGTCCCGGAGGATTACGACGGCTGGGCGTCTGAGGGAAACGACGAGTGGTCATTTATCAACGTTCTGCCCTTTTTCCGCAAGATGGAAACGGACATGGATATCTCCGGCGACTTCCACGGCAACGAGGGCCCCATTCCGGTGCGCCGCTTCAAAAAAGAGGACTGGCTGCCCTTCCAGGAAGCCTTCGTGCAGTCATCGCTGGAAGCCGGCTACCCCGAGGACTACGACATGAACGCGCCAGATTCCGGCGGCGTCGGCCCCATACCCATGAACAACCCTGAAGGCGTGCGCATGAGCACTGCCCTGACCTTCTTGAGCGCGGTACGCCACCGTCTCAATCTCACGGTTCGGGCCAACGTGATGGTCCGGCGTATCCTGTTCGAAGGCAAGCGGGCGGGCGGAGTGGAGGTCGAAAGCGGAGGCGAAGTCTACCAGATCGAGGCGGACCAGATCGTCCTTAGCGCAGGCTCGATGGCCTCACCTCAGCTGTTGATGCTCTCTGGCGTGGGACCCGCCGGGCACCTGCGGGAGTTGGGCATTCCCGTCGTCCACGAGCTACCGGGAGTCGGCCAAAACCTGCGAGACCACCCCATTGTGGCCATCATCTGCCAGGTGCGCGACGACCACGAGCAGGACCCTCTCGCCCCACGCACCCAGACCGGGTTGCGCTATACGGCTACAGGCTCTCCCGACCGCAACGACATGCAGATCACCGCGTCGTCATTTTCCACGCCGATAGGCGGGGCGGACCCATTCGAGCCCGGAGGTGTGCGTATCCAGTGCATCCTGGAGTTGGCGGACGGCGCCGGCGAGGTGCGGCTTTCCGCCAATGATCCAAGCGTCCAGCCTTCTTTGGACTACCGGTACTTGGAGTTGGAGCGCGACCGGGCACGGCTGCGGGAGGCGGTCCGTATCAGCATTGACTTGCTGGAACACAGCGCGTTCGGACCAATAGTCGAGAAGGTCTTGCAGCCCTCGGAAGATGACTTAGCCTCGGATGAGGCCCTTGACAGTTGGATGCGCAAGACAGTATTCAACACCACTCACGCCTCTGGTACTTGCAAGATTGGTCCTTCCGGCGATCCAATGGCGGTGGTGGACCAACATCTGAACATTCACGGACTGGAAAATATCAAGGTGGCCGACGCTTCGGTGATGCCCAACGTAATCCGCGCCAACACCAACTGCACCACCATCATGATCGGCGAACGCTGCGCCGACTGGCTCAAAGCGGGACAGTGATTAGCAGCGGCATAACTAAGCGTCGGCGTACAATCGCCCCAGGTCGCACAGGTACTTGCCTTGTCCCCCTGACAACTCCGGAGGGGGGCCACCGGCATCCAATATAGCTCGAATTCTATAGGCGGGGAGCTATCCGAGGCGTGGTCTTCGTAATGCCTCCACCGCTGGGGCGGTGTACCAAGCAACTCCAGGTGATAAAAGGAACGGCGGTGCATTTCCCTGGACCCTTCCCGGCGGACTTCCATCAGTTCGTCACCCAGGTAGCTATTAAGCGTCAAGCCTGCCCAGTCTCTTCCCGCGCCTCGCGCAAAACGGCGTCTTCAAGCCTTTCACCCTCTTCCACCGTTCCTTGAACGACCTGGACCCCGGCTTCGGGAATCCCCACGTGCTCGAAGACTAGAAGCCACCGCCCACACGTGATATATGCCACGACCTTCTGGACGATTGCCATGCGGAATTGTACCAACAAGTCCCCTCTCCCCCTGAGCCAGTCTTCTAACCGCCGGTGAGGAACGGATATCGGCCAGGAGTGTAGGTGCGTTGTCGTAAAGGCGCATATAATGGTTGAGGCCAATCACACCCACCGATATTGATATCGACAAAAACTTGTGGGACCGGCTCAGCGGAGAGAGGGTTAGGGCGAGAGCATAGTATCTTCCGCAGCCGGGCGGGACAGGGCTGAGACGATGACTGGATTCGACGGGTTTCCACTCGAAGAACGGCAGGGGATTTACCGGGCGATCTACGCGAGGCGGGACATTCGAGACTTCCGGGATGACCCGGTGCCGCCGGATGTGCTTGCCCGCATCATCCAGGCCGCCCATCATGGCCCTTCGGTGGGATTCATGCAACCCTGGGACTTTATCCTGGTGAGCAACTGCGAAACACGGGGCCATGTCAAGGACCTTTTCGACCGGGAACGGCGGGCCGCCGCCCAATTTTTCGATGAGCCGCGCCGTTCCCAATATCTTTCCCTGAAGCTGGAGGGCATCATGGAGTCGCCGGTGAACCTTTGCGTCACTTGCGATCCCACTAGGGCCGAGGAGGTTTTGGGACGGAACTCCATGCCGGAGACGGACGTGTACTCCACCTGCTGCGCTGTGCAGAACCTCTGGTTGGCCGCCCGGGCAGAGGGGGTGGGAGTGGGTTGGGTCAGTATTCTGAAACGGCCCCAACTGCGCCAGTTATTGGGCATCCCGCCCCACATCATCCCAGTGGCCTACCTGTGCCTGGGGTATCCGGTGGAGTTCCCGGACGAGCCGCTGCTCAAGTCAGCGGGCTGGCGGGACCGTTTACCCTTGGACGCCCTGGTGCATTACGACGGTTGGGGCGGCCCGGCGGCCCCCGGCGTTTGGGAAGAGGTGCGGGAAGCGTTGGCCGCCGACGATGACGGCCCCGGTTAAGCGAATTTAGGGAAGAAGGGGCTTGTTGAAGGCGGCGTGCGGGTATTTTATGATACGCGGTTTCTCTTATAATGTGGGGCGGCGGGACCGCTGGTATACGTTCAACCGGCGAATCACCATACCAGCCAATACGGGGCAGATTGGCGGACACTACCCCCATTCTTGAAGTCCGCGACCTTGTAAAGGACTTCGGCGGCGTGCGGGCCGTGGACCACTGCACCCTACAAATCATGCCGGGAGCGATCACAGGTCTAATCGGCCCCAACGGCGCTGGCAAAACCACGCTTTTCAACCTGGTTTCGGGCGCGACTCACCCCAGCAGCGGCCAGATCATCTTCCGGGGACGCCGAATCGACGGCATGGAAATGCACCAGACCTTCGGCCTGGGCTTGATGCGCACCTTCCAAATCCCCAGGGAGATGAAGCGCATGACCGTCCTGGAAAACCTCATGCTGGTGCCCGCGCCACAGGCCGGTGAGAGCCTCTGGGCATCCTGGCTAATGCCCTGGCGTGTGTTTCGCGAGGAGCGCGGCATAGAGGCCCAGGCCCAAGAAGTGCTCACCCTTGTCAGCCTATCCCACCTGTCCAATGAGTACGCCGGCAACCTGTCCGGCGGTCAAAAGAAGCTGTTGGAGTTGGCCCGCACCCTGATGGCCGATCCCAAGATGGTCTTGCTGGACGAACCCGGCGCCGGGGTCAACCGCACCTTGCTCCGGGACCTGGCCCAAAACATCCTCCGGGCAAGCGTCGAGCGGGACCTCACCTTCGTAATCATCGAACACGACATGAAATTCATCATGGCCATGTGCGACCCGATCATAGTTATGGCCAACGGGGCGGTCATCGCCCAGGGGACACCGGCCCAAGTCCAGGAGGACCCGGAAGTGCTGGAAGCCTACCTTGGAGGCACCGTCCATGGCGCTGCTTGAGGCGTCGGATGTCGTGGCGGGGTACGGGCAGACGGAGATCCTCCACGGGGTCTCTATCACCGTGGACCAGGGCGAGGTAGTCACGATCATCGGACCCAACGGCTGCGGGAAGTCCACCCTCATGAAAGCCATCGTCGGGCTGGTGAGGGTCCGCACCGGCAGCGTAACGTTTCAGGGTGCCGACATATCCAGCCACCCGCCGGAGCGCATAGTACGTACCGGGCTGTGTTACGTCCCCCAGTCCAACAACGTGTTCCCATCCCTGACAATCAGGGAAAACCTGGAAATGGGCGCGTTCCTTCGCAACGACGGCTACGACGGCCGCATCAAAGAGATGTACGAGCTCTTTCCGGACCTGGCCGCTCACCCAGGCCAAAAGGGCGGCAGCCTGTCGGGCGGTCAGCGTCAAATGCTGGCCATCGCCCGCGCCCTGATGTTGGACCCTGTGCTACTTCTATTGGACGAACCTTCGGCAGGGCTGTCCCCGGCCATGATGAACATCGTGTTCGACCGGATACGGCAGATCAACGAGACCGGCGTCGCCCTGCTCCTGGTAGAGCAGAACGCCAGGGACGCCCTGCGAATGTCCGACCGAGGGTACATCCTCGTTGCAGGCGAAAAGCGCTTGGAGGACACCGGGAAGGACCTGTTAAGCAACCCGGAGGTGGCCAGCCTATACCTGGGCGGATAACGCCCGCTAGGGTCAAGGATCTTACGCCGCGGGGACTTTCTCCCGGATACGACTTTCTCCCGGATACGACTTTCTTCCGGGTCCATTGGACCTATATGACAACTCTGCAAAACACCGCTAGACGCTTCAACCAAGGCTGGACTCCGGCGCGCACAACCGCCGCGATAATCCTGCTTGCGGTGGCGGTCGGCTTCCTTCCCTTCGTCAAAATGGGTCTGGTGGTCAACGGCGTGTTCCTGGGCGCCATCATCGCCCTGGGAGCCGTGGGGCTGACTCTGATCTACGGCATACTGAACTTCGCCAACATCGCCCATGGCGACTCCATGACCATGGGCGCGTATATCGCCTTGTTCTTCGTAGGCTACCTGCTGCCTAAACTCGGAATCGAAAGCAACGGCCTTGGCCCATTCTCCTTCGGGTACCCGCTCCTCATCGCCATACCCATCGCGGTTGCCGTCGTCGCAGCCGGTACAATCATCCTGGACGTGGCCATCTACCGGCGTCTCCGGGAGCGGGGAGTCAACGCGGTGGTCCTGGCGATGGCGTCTCTGGGGTTGGCCATCGCGACAAGAGGGTTGGTCCAGATCATCTGGACCGGCGAGACCCAACGCTACCCAAGAGAGTCCCGCCAGGTCTTCCACCTGCCCATGGACGTGCGCATACCGCCGGACGCCATCTTCATTGCCATTGTCACCGTCATTCTCATAGTCGGCGTCTATATAGTGCTAACCCACACCAAGATTGGCAAAGCCATGAGGGCCACGGCGGACAACCCGGACCTGGCCCTGGTCAGCGGCATCGACACGCGGCGGGTCATCTGGTGGACCTGGGCCATAGGCGCGGTTCTGGCCGCCACCGCCGGGATAATGCTGGCGGTGTTCCAGGCGCAGCTATTGCCGAGTATGGGTTGGAAGTTCCTGATTCCACTATTCGCGGCGGTAACCCTGGGAGGGATAGGCAACCCTTATGGGGCGCTGGTTGGAGCCTTTTTGATCGGTGTGACTTCGGAAATCTCGACGCAGTGGATCAACCCCAGCTACAAACCGGCGGTGGCATTTGCGATCATGATCGGGATACTGCTGATAAGGCCCAGGGGAATATTCGGAGGGCCCAGGAATTGACGCCGAAATCAACGGAGGTAAGAGGGAAGATCTCTCCTGCCGAAGGACGCAGGCCGGCATGGAATTAACCGGCATCCTCAGCTACATGGTCGGCTTCGCCATCATGGCCGGAATCTATTCCGTGTTTGCCCTGGGATTGAACGTCCATTGGGGGGTAACCGGACTGTTCAACATAGGTATCGCCGGGTTTTTCACCCTGGGCGCATATACCACTGCGCTGCTGACTACCCAACCTCCGGACCCCGCCCTGTTCGAGGACTTCGTATTCGGAGGCAACTGGTCTCAGACCTGGTTTCTGGACCTGGGAATAGACCTTTGGTTCTTCCTGGGAATTGGAGCGGCGGCGGCGGTCTGCGGCATTGTGGCCCTCGTCATCGGTTACGTCACCCTGCGGCTGCGGGACGACTACCTGGCCATTGCAACTCTTGGCATCGCCGAGACGGTGCGGCTGTTCTTCCTCAACGAGAAATGGGTGGCCAACGGCTCCAAGGGGCTCTACCGGATACCGGCGTTCCTCGGAGACATAGTGGACCCGGCGCATTACGATTACCTGTACATCGTTGTTGTGCTGGCAGTGCTGCTCGTCCTGTATCTCGCTGTGGACCGGGCGGTCAAATCTCCCTGGGGAAGGGTGCTGCGGGCGGTGAGAGAGGACGAAGTCGCGGCTCAGGCAAGCGGCAAGGACATCTTCAAGTTCAAGTTGCAGGCGTTCATCCTGGGGGCGGTCATCATGGGCATCGGCGGCGCGCTGTTCGCCCACCATTTCCGGTTCCTCGCCCCCCTGACGTTCGACCCTCTGCTCGCTACATTCATAATATGGGCGATGCTGATGGTAGGAGGGTCCGGGAACAACCTAGGGGCCATCCTTGGAGCGTTCATCGTCTGGGGAATCTGGTCCGGGACCCAATTCCTGCCCGGTATCTTCGCCGACCCCAGCCTGCGGCTATTTATGATAGGGGCGCTGATCGTGGGGGTAATCCTGCTGCGGCCCGGCGGAATTCTAGGAGAAGAGCGGCGTCAGGCGGCGCAGAGTCCTGACTCTGCCCCGGCGGCGGACGCTTGAATGAGAAAGGGGCAACCACAAAGGATTGCCCCAACGTTTGCACTGCGGCAGGTGGGCGAAGCTAGGGCGTCTCGAATCTGCCGGTGGACTGTATTTCCCCATCCATGATTGTCCAGATTTCGATGGTACCGAATACGTCGCCGTTTTCGTCGAACTCGATGTCCCCGCCGGCGCCATTATAGTTGATGTCCTTGCCCTCGGAGATAAGGGCGAGCGCCTTGGCTATTTCATCCCGGCCGGGGCCGACGACCTCGCCGGGAGCGTTAGCCACGTCGCGGAGAGCGTCGCGGATGGCGGTGGAATCGGTGGTGCTGCCGGCTTTGGCGGCGGCCAATGCAACCAGGACCGTTGCGTCATAATGCTCGGCCATGAACGGATGGGACGGTGGGAAGCCGAAAGACTCTGTATAGGAGGTTTCAAAAGCGTCTTTCGCCGGCGACCCGGGGCTGCCTTGCACGGTCCCCATCGAGCCGTCAAGCGCGTCCCACGCGTCGATGCCCTCAATCCACTCCGCCCCTTTGGTGCCGTCGGCGAAGAGGAACTCATCAGCGTAACCGCCTTCCAACGCCTCGCGCACGTATACGGCTGCCTGGCCGGTGTAGCTCAAGACCGCCAGCGCGTCGGGGTCTCCATCGGTGGCCTTGTCCAACTCTGAGGCGTAGGTTGGCTGCACGTCCTCATGGGGGACCTTGGCCGTCACCGTTCCGCCCAGGGCCGTAAAACTCTCCTCGAACTGGTTTGCCAAGCCTTCGCCGTAGGCGTTGTTGATGTACATTATGCCGACAGTGTCGTATCCCAGTTCCTGGGCGAGGCGGGCCAGGATAACGCCCTGCGAAGCGTCGGACGGCGTGGTCCGGAAGAGAAAATCGCCGTCTTCCAGCACCGAGATGCTGGGCGCGGTTGACGCGCCGGAAATCATAAGCGTGTTCTTGGGCACCGTAACCGACTGGGCCACGGCGACGGTAACGCCGCTGGAGAGCGCCCCGACGATAGCGGCAACGTTTTGGACGTCAACGAGCGCCCTGGCCGCATCGACGCCCTGCACAGGGTTCACAGCAGTGTCGCGGCTGATGATGACCATTGAAGCGCCCTGGACCCCGCCGGCGCGGTTTACGTGGTCGGCGGCAAGCTCGATGGAGTTGCGGAGGGGGGGGCCGAATTCGGAGAGCGAGCCGGTAAAGGTGTTCAGGTTGCCGACAATCAGCGGGGCGAGTTGCTGCATCGGAACCTCTCTAACGACTTCCTTGGTGACGACCGTCTCAACAGGGACCTCGACCGTCTGGACGACCGTTTCCTTGACGACCTCTATTTTTGGCACCTCGACGGTCTGAATCACTTGCTGAGTGACGATTTTCTCGACTTCCACCTCTTTGATAGTTTGCTCAGCGGGGGTTGTGCAGGCTATCGCCGCCAGAGCCAGAAGGACAACCAGCATGGCGACCACCATCCCAGACTTGTAGACTTTCAGCATCGAACTCTCCTATTTTGCGGGGACGGCCAAATGTCCCGCTGGCCCTTGATATCTTCATGCTCTTACTGGAGGTTGAACCCCTCGTAGCCGTTGGCCACCACGTCGGCGCGCTTGGCCCGCATGACCGGAGCGCTGTCCGGGGCGGTAAGCAGGGCGCGGGCCTTGCCTGGAATGTTTGCCCCCACAAACCATGAGTCTGCCTTGGAACGAAGGAGGTTCGCCCCATCCTCGTTCACGTGCCGGACCCAGGCATCCTCCGCTTCCAGGGTAGCCGAGATGGTCGCGTATTCATTGTCCTTGACGTAGCGGATGCACTCGCTGATCCAGTCCACCAGAGGCTCCGCGGCCCGGACAAAGTTGCCGACGGAAGCTTGGTTGACGGTGAACAGATTAGGGAATCCGTTGCTCTGGACTCCCATATAGGTGCGCGGCCCCTGGGCGAACTTGTCCTTAAGCGACTTCCCGCCTTCGCCGCGGATGTCGATCCGGTTTAGCGAGCCCGTCACGGCGTCGTAGCCCGTGGCGAAGATTATCACGTCAAACTCGAACTCGGCGTCGGTCGTTTGGAGTCCCGTGGGAGTGATGCGCTGGATCGGGGCCTTACGGACGTCAATCAGCTTCACGTTGTCCTGGTTGTAAACCTCGTAGTAACCGCTCTCGCAGGGCAGGCGCTTGGAGCCGAACATGTGGTCCTTGGGCACCAACATTTCGGCGACCTCAGGGTCGTGGACCCGCTCGCGTATCTTGTTGCGGACGAACTCAGCGTAGTCCTCGTTGGCTTCACCGGGCATCATCACATCGTAGAAGTTGGACAGCCACTTCTTGAATCCAGGCTCCCGCCACAACGTCTCGTACTGTTCCATCCGTTCCTCGTCCGAAACTTCAAGGGCGGAGCGAGGGTCAAACTCGTGCATGAACGAGCCGGGCGTCTCCAGGCACTTCTGAAAAATCTCGTCGTAATGAGCCCTGATCTCCTCCTGCTCATCGTCGCCGATCTCCCGGTTCCGGAGGGGGGCGCAGTAGTTGGCCGTGCGCTGAAAAACGGTCAGATGACCGACTTCTTTTGCGATCTCAGTAATCAACTGGACACCCGTGGCTCCCGTGCCGATGACCCCAACCCGCTTACCTGCCAGGTCCAACCCTTCCTTGGGATATCGTCCGGTGTGACACCATGTGCCCTGGTAGGTCTCAAAGCCCTCGAAATCGGGCACGTAATGGGCCGACAGGAGACCGACAGCCGTGATGAGGAACTGGCCCCGCGCCGTCCTGCCGTCGGCGGTCTCGATCCGCCAGCAATTCTCGGCCTCGTCGTAAGCCGCGTGGGTTACTCGGGCGTTGAGCTGAATGTATTGGCGCAGGTCGAACTTGTCGGCCACAAAGTTCAAGTAGCGTTCGTTCTCGGGCTGGCCGGAGTAGAGTTCCTTCCAATCCCACTCCTGCAGTAGCTCTTCCGAGAAGGAATAACCGTAGGTGTAGCTTTCCGAGTCGAAGCGAGCGCCAGGGTAGCGGTTCCAATACCAGGTGCCGCCGACGCCGGTGCCGTCCTCAAAGGACTGGACGGAAAACCCCAGCTCCCTGAGCCGGTACAGAGCGTACAACCCCGTAACTCCCGCTCCGATGATAAGAACGTCGAACCGCCCCAAGTCCTCACCCTGACCCGCATCGCCCGTAGACGTTTGCTGCTGAGCACTGGTCATATCTTTCTCCTCAAAAGTGACTTACGAGGCCAGGACAAACGAAAAGGGCCGCCCCGCTCAGATTAAACCTATTCTAACCGGATTAGGGGGTGATGGCACGCCTTCTGACGACATACGAAGAGCCTTGGGATCATCCGCACTAATAGGTGCCCACTCATCTCCGATCTTCGCCACGAGTGCCGTATCCAATCAGTCCGGGGCGATCCCAACTTTATCCGGCATATCATCATAGGTATTTTCGAAGGAATCATTCAGATTCTTTGGTGCATCTCGGGCCAGGACCCCGTTTGGCCCAAACCAACGTCACACACCTGGTCTTTCATTCGATTCACTATCACATCTTGTAATCGGCTAGGAAGCGTAGACGACTTTCGACCTACTCCGAATTCTACCTGTTGTAGGAGTATGGCTATCGCTAATCCGGTTCGTGACTGAATATTACCTTCTGCAACCAGATGGTGATCTGTTTCTAACGTATCGTGGCGTCTCGGGAACATAACCGAACACCAAGGCCCAATCCCAAACTTGACCGCCTCTATCCCCACTGCTAGACTCAGGGCGAGCGCCGAGGGGTAGACGTGGAGGGGATGTAGCGCATCAACCGCGCCTGATCGACCGGACGTGAGTCATGCAAAGATGCTGTAAAAGTCCCAAGACGGGGCGTTCTTATACGAAGGCTGCTCTCTACCGCAGCCGCCAACGCTATTCTCTCCCCTGCGAGCCTTAGCTTCCCCACCCCAACCTATCGGGGGTCACCCGGCCCCTCTCCCTGAGTCCTCCGGTTCTGGTCCTGCCACCGAGTTTATCCGCTCCTAAATTTGGCAGTATTAGTAATTTGTCGTCCTAGACCGAAGGCGGCTCAGAACCGAAGTTCGTCAGCCAGTCACGACCTACTCCCCAAATTGGTGGGATTCTGGTCTGGCGAACATCCACCAAAACTCAGAGGACTCCCAGGGAGGTCCTTCGTTCAAGTCATAAACCCCGCCCTAACCGTGCGCGTCATGATTTCGGGGCAACAGAAATTCAGGAGGTTCATAATGCGAGAGGTACTAAGGTCCAAGATCCATAGAGCATGGGTTACCGACGCCAACCCCGACTACGTTGGCAGCATCCTCATCGATGAGGACCTGATGGACAAGGTAGACCTGTGGAACTTTGAAAAGGTCCTGGTCTGCGACATCAACAACGGCAACCGCTTCGAGACCTACGCCATCGCCGGCGAGCGCGGGTCAGGCGTCATTGCCATACAGGGAGCCGCCGCCAGGCTCAGTTCTCCCGGTAACTGCGTGATCATAATGTCCTTCGACGTCACCGACGTCCCGGTGGACCCGCAAATGATTCTGGTTGACCAAGACAACCGCTTCGTCGAATATCTGGAGGGCGCCAAACATGGTCAGCAGGTTTTCTGAGTCAGAAACCGAGTCCTACTATGACGCGGAAGACGTCATTTACCGTTCCGTCTGGGACGAGGATGGAAGCGTCCACTGGGGCCTGTTCGACGACACCACCGGCACGGACTTCTTAAAGGGTTGCGAGAACCTCAACCGGACGATGGTCGAAAAGGGCCGCATCAACCAGGACTCCAGGGTGTTGGACTTGGGCTGCGGCAACGGCACCACCGCCATCTGGCTGGCTGAGCGCAGCGGCGGACACGTCACCGGAATCGACCTCAGCGGCGTCCGGGTGGCGAACGCGTTGGAGAAGCGCAAGGCGTTAGCCCTGCCTCTACAGGAGAGAGTGACCTTCCAGAAGGCTTCCGCCACGGAGCTGCCCTTCGCCGAAGGGACGTTCACCCAAATTTGGAGCCAGGCCGTCATCTACCACGTGCCCGATAAGCGTCAGGTAATCAGCGAGGTTTACCGGGTGCTCGAAGACGGCGGGATAATCGTGTTCGACGACCTGGTCCGGCCCAAGCGGGATATCACTCCCGAAGCCCAGACCTACGTCTACGACCGCCTGCTTTACGACACGGAGTTCTCCTTCGAGTCTTACCAGGGAGCCCTCAAGGACCAGGGCTTCGAGGTGGTTGAGGCGGTGGACCTGGCGCAACACCTGAAGCAGAGCTACCTATGCCTGTCCGAGCGCACGCCCAAGGACGAAACCCTGGAAGACGCCGAACATTACCAATGGTTGACCAAAGCCTATCTTGAGACCGCCGCCGCCGTTGACAAGAACGAGTTGGGGTGGGGTCTGTACATCTGCCGGAAGTAACATGCAAGACAGCCACAACAGGGTCCAATGGGTCTACGCCTCCAACAACAACCAGGAGTTGGAGGAACGCTACGATCAGTGGGCCACAGAGTACGACAAAGACCTGGCCGAGGAGTTCGAGTGGAACGCCCCGCAGACTGCGGTTGACCTGTTCGCCAAGCACGTCCCCGCGGGGGCTAAAATCCTGGACGCGGGAGCGGGAACCGGGCTGGTGGGCGAATGCCTTTCGCCCCTCGGATTCACCGACCTCTATGCCATGGACCTGTCCCTTGGAATGCTGGAGGAAGCCCGCGGCAAGGACCTATACAAGGACTTCCAGCAGATGACCTTGGGCGAGCCATTGGGCTACGACACCGACGCCTTCGACGCGGTCATTAGCGTGGGCGTGTTCACTACCGGTCACGCCCCCGCCCAGGCCTTCGATGAACTGGCCCGGATTACCAAGCCTGGCGGGTATATCGCCTTCAGCCTCCGGGTCGACCTGTACGAGGAAGGCGGGTTCAAGGAATACCAGGGAGGCATGGAGGAAGCGGGCAAGTGGAAGCTGGCCGAGCTTTCCGACGAATATTACCCCCTGCCCAAGGGGGAACCCGACGTCATCCACCGCATCTGGTGCTACCAGGTCACCGCATAGAGGCTCCCCCGGCCAGCTAAAGATTTGCCGTCATGGGGGAGCAATCCCCCTACCCCTTTCCAGTGGGACCCTCTTGGGTTCCCGTGAAAAGACATGCGCGGGCCTTACCCTTGTTCCTTCTATATGTGGGGACTATGGTGAGGGGAATATTGGCGCCTAGCCCGCTGGGGCAACTCTTCCACTCGCTCTCTTCGTAGCCCGCGCGTTCAGAGAGAATAGATCATAGGGAGTAGTCCGGGAGAATAGGATGAAGGCGTGACCCGGTTTTTGGCTGCGTTGCTGCGGCAAACCGTGGGGGCGTTGCGCGACCTGGCCCCCATCATCGCTGTAATCGCGTTCTTCCAGATCGAGGTGCTGCAGCAACCCTTCCCCAACCTCGGCAACGTAGTAATCGGCATGGTCTGCGTCGTAGCCGGGTTGTCTCTCTTCATACAGGGGCTGGAAAGCGGCCTCTTTCCCCTGGGTGAGGCGCTAGCCGAGGGCTTCGCCCGCAAGGGCAGCCTGACCGCACTTCTGAGTTTCGCCTTCTGCCTCGGTTTTGGCGCCACAATCGCCGAGCCTGCCCTTATAGCCGTTGCCGCCGAGGCGGGGGACGTCGCGGCCGAAGCCGGGGCCATCGCCAACCATGCCGATGCCCGCGCTGACTACGCATTCCGGCTGCGGATGGTGGTTGCAGTGGCGGTGGGGGCGGCGATCGTCCTAGGCGTGCTGCGCATTCTCAAGGGTTGGCCGGTCCACCGACTAATCATCGGCGGCTATGTGCTGCTCACGGTTATGACCTTCTTCGCGCCGGACGAGATTATCGGCGTGGCCTACGACTCAGGAGGCGTCACCACCAGCACCATCACCGTTCCCCTAGTGACCGCGCTCGGCGTGGGACTTGCCACGTCCATCCGGGGCCGCAACCCTATGGTCGACGGCTTCGGGTTGATTGCCTTCGCCAGCTTGACCCCCATGATCTGCGTCCTCGTCTACGGGATGGTGGTCTGAGCATGGAGTTCCTGCGCGGCTTCGGCTCAGCGGTGCTTTCGACTTCGGTGGACGTTGCTCCCATAGTGGCGGTCTTGGTCGTGTTCCAGGTGGCGGTGTTGCGCCGTCGGCTGCCCAACCTGCGCCGGATCGCGGCTGGGGCCGTCTGCGTCCTGTTGGGGCTCACCCTTTTCCTGATCGGGTTGGAAGAAGCGTTGTTCCCCATCGGGGAAACCATGGCCCGGCAGCTTACCGCGACATCAACCATTGGCTCCGGAGGCGGATTGGAAGGGGTGGACTGGCGTGATTACTGGCTAGTCTACGTCTTTGGAGCGGCAATAGGCTTTGCCACCACTGTGGCAGAGCCTTCGCTGATTGCAGTAGCGGTGAAGGCCCAGGAAGTGTCGGGAGGCTCGGTACGGGCATGGGGGTTGCGGATCGCCGTCGCGGTGGGGGTTGCTGTCGGCGTATCTCTGGGCTGTTTCAGAATCGTTACCGGCACTCCATTGCCATGGTATATAATCGCCGCCTATATCGTCGTGATCGTGCAGACCTTCCGCTCCGGCCGGACCATCGTCCCACTTGCTTACGACAGCGGCGGTGTCACGACGTCGACAGTTACCGTACCGGTGGTCGCGGCGCTAGGTTTGGGCTTAGCCGCCAGCGTTCCAGGCCGCAGCCCGCTCATAGACGGATTCGGACTCATCGCTTTTGCCAGTGTCTTCCCCATCATGTCGGTGCTGGGATATGCCCTGGCCGCGTCGTGGTTCAACCGCAGGCGCAACGCTGGGCAATCCAAGGAGGGTTGAGCCGTGCGAATGAAACTGATCGTAGCCATGGTGAGCGACGATAGGACCAACACCGTGATCGACGCCGCAAGGGCGGGCGGGGCCACCGGTGCGACGACAATTACCAGCGTCCGCGGCGAAGGGCTGAAACCTGAGAAAACCTTCTTTGGCCTGGACCTGGCCGCAAAACGGGATGTGGTCCTGTTTCTGGTGGTCGAAACCAGGGCGCGGGACATCCTGGAGCGCATCCGCGACGCGGGGCGAATGGACACCGACCACGGCGCTGGAATCGCATTTCAACTGGCGATTGAGGATACGGTGGGTCTCACAACTCAACTGCCCACAATTCTGGAGGAGTTGGAACACGAGATATGAGCGAGAGACGCGCCGGAAGGGTGGCGGACGTCATGGTGGCCACCCTGCATAGTATTGATGGGCTTGCCACCGTAGCCGAGGCCATGGACCTAATGAGGGAACACAATGTCAACTCTCTTGCCGTCAACCGGCGGGACGACAATGACGAGTTGGGCTTGCTATCGGTCTCCGATATTGCCCGGGAAGTGATCGCGCTAAATCGTGCCCCCGAACGGGTTAACGTGTACGAGATCATGGGGAAGCCCTTGCTGACCCTTCACCCAGACATGCTGACCCGCTATGCGGTCCGCCTGCTCGTGCGCTTCGATCTTACCCGGGCTGTTGTGGTTGACCGGGGCCGCAATCCCATCGGGATAGCGAGTTTACGAGACCTGGTCCTGGGCTGAATTGGTGTTTGGGCGGGCGATTCTAACTTCAGATTCCGGAATCTTTCCAGCCCATGGTCCATCCAAAATTCATAGGTGGCAAATTCTACTGGGAGGCGGCCAGATGCGTTGAACTTCGCCAGGATAATCCCCCTAGTCCTGGCCGTACCAGTCTGGATGGACGGCCTGAATGCCCAATTGGGGCCAGGCTGCGGGTGCGCCGCATCGCTCCAACCGCTCCTCCATTGGGAGCGCGTCGTCCCAGTGGTAGGCGATGATGCGCCTGCCGGTCCAGTGACTAGCGGCGTCGGAAGCGATCCAGACCACCGGCGACTGCATCACTTCGGGCTGGATTAGGCTGTTTGAACTGGAGCCTTCGGGCGGTATCACCATGTTAGTTGCGGTTGCGCCGCCCGGCGTCAGCACGTTGGCGGTGACCCCGGTCCCTTCCAGGTCCTGAGCCATGATTGCCACCAAGGCTTCATGCCCGGCCTTGGAGGGTCCGTAGGGCGCGCCGCCCTTGCGCCACATGGTATCCATGCTTGTGGTGACGCCGATTATCCGGCCAAATCCTTGTTCGACCATGTGGGGAGCAACGGCGTGAGACATGATAAACGGCCCGCTCAGGTTCACGGCGATGACGCGCAGCCAGCCAGAGGGGTCGATTCCCCAAAAATCGGTGCGCCTCCCCGTCTCTCCGGGCGCGGTAAACCCGCCGGACCGCAGGTTGATCCCGGCGTTGTTGACCAGGATATGCAAACCTCCCATCTCGTTGATGGTGCGGGCAACCGCCTTATCTGCGGATTCGGGGTCGGTGACGTCGGCCACAATGGGCAACACGGCGTCATCCCCGCCCAGTTCCCGCAGGTCGTTGGCCGATTGCTCCAACCAGTCTTCGTTAATATCCAGCATCGCTACGCGGGCTCCGGCGCGCACCAGGCCCGTGGTGATAGAACGGCCCATGCCGATGGGGCTAGCCGCTCCCGTCACGATGGCTACTTTTCCTTGCAGAACTCCCAATGAGGTTGTCATGGGTCTCCCCCTTACTACTTCGTTCCAGCCTCAAGATTCGACTCCAGGCTCCATCAATTGTAACCGATTGGGAAGTGGGGCCGAACTGGGCACGCGATAACAACGCCGGTTGAATCTCGCCACAGCGGAATATATACTCGCCCGGCGGTCCCATAAATCCTGAGGGCGGGTCGAATGCCCGCAAACGGTCGGTTTAAACATGCGCTTCGGTCACTTTTGCTATCCGATGAAGTTCGACGACTCCCGCGACGATCAGGCCATCCAGGAGTGTCTTGCCGAGGCCGAGCTTGTCGAACAACTGGGGTTCGACGCCATTTGGATAGCGGAACATTACTTCACAGGGGAGTGCGTCTACGGCGACCCCCTGGTATTCGCGAGCGCGTTAGCGGTCAAGACCAAGCGGATCGAACTCGGGTTCGGAATCCTGGAACTTCCTTTGCACAATCCGGTCCGCGTTGCAATCCAGACCGCCCTATTGGACAACCTGTGCCAGGGGCGGTTGATCGTGGGGACGGCAAAAGGGTCCAACTACAACGCTTATGAGTACATCGGCTTCGGTTCCAGCCCAACGTTGGGTGTCGAGCAACTGGAAGAAGCCGAGGAATTGCTGGTCAAAGCCTGGACCACGGACAATCTGGAGTTCAAGGGCAAACATTACCAGGCTTCGTTTCCTTCGGTCCGGCCCCGTCCCTACCAGAAGCCGCATCCACGTCTGGCCCGCGCCTGCCTCAACGACGAGTCGATCAAAGAGATGGGCCGAATCGGACGGCCCATTTTGTTGCGTGGCCGCTCCACCAACAGCACAGCCGCCAGCATTCGCCTGTACCGCGACTCAATGGCGGCGGCCGGGTTTGACGAGGCCGCCATAGAACGCAATTTGGACCAGATCTGGGTCTGGCGGGAGATGCACCTGGCGGAGACTGACGAGCAGGCCCTGAACGAGTTCCTTCCCGCCCAACACGAAGCTTTCAGCCGAATGCAGGACTACCGCACTCGATGGAACCCCGCCGAATACCCGATGGACCGTCAGACCCCGCCGATGGGCCCGGAAGGGTACGCTGGAACCCCGGACCCGGACGCCCCGGAAAACGTGATCGGAAGCCCGGAGAGAGTGGTGGAGCAACTGGCCCAGATGCGCGACGCGGGCATCCGAAACCTGATGCTCACCAACAGAGGACTCATGTCGCCGGAAAAGACAGCGGCGTCCCTCAAACTCCTCAGCGAAAAGGTGATGCCCCTCTTCCGCTAACGCACAGGCGACGCCGCAAACGTTGATCTGTCCCCAACCCTACTTGAAGTGGGGAATTAACTTGTCCGTGATGACACGCATGGTATTCAGGACTACGTCCCTCGGGACCGACGACGTCCAGTTGACCTCGAACATGGTCTCGTCGGTGCTGGAGTCGTCCCTAAGCATCTATATCTTATCTATGACTTCTTCAGTCGTCCCGAACAGGTTCACTTCCGCAGTCGCATCGGGGCTGGCAGTACCCGCCTCGGTGCTCCCGATGGCCACCCTGCCGGAGTAGTAGGACCGGGCCAGATGCATCAGGTTTTCGGTCCCGCGCGTGGCTTCCTCTTTGGTGTCGGCCACCAGCGTCGGTATGCGGACCACGGTGGTGGGATCTCCAGGGTGCCCAGCGTCCATCCAGGCTTTCCGGTAGGCCCCTACGTCTTCCTTTAGGACCGTGGACCCTCTAGAAACGTGGCCGGAAACTGGCTTCAGCCGGGTGGTCAGCTATACTTGAGGCATCCAGAAATAGCGAGGGCTTGAGCATGCTGGGAGAGCGGTCGGACCAGAGGGGCCTCTGGGAAGCGGACCGGTTGTATCTGGACCACGTGGGGCGGGACACCTTCTACGGTCTGCTGGCCTCGCTGCGGGGCCGCCTGTTCCGGGACCCCGATTTCGCCGGGTTCTACTGCGCCGACAACGGCCGGGACAGCGTGCCGCCCAGCCTGCTGGCGACGGCGCTCCTGCTCCAGTCCCACGACAAGGTGAGCGACGCTGAGGCCAAGGCCCGGGCCGACTTCGACATCCGGTGGAAGGTGGCCTTGGGGATTGAGGTGGAAGACCGTCCCTTCGCCAAGAGCACGCTGCAGGTGTTCCGCGCCCAGCTGATACTGCACGGCAAGGTGCGGGAGGTGTTCGAGTCCAGCCTGCGTTTGGCCCGGGAGTCGGGGTATCTGAAAGGGCGCGGGATGCGGGTGGCGTTGGACACGACCAACATCCTGGGCCGTGGCGCGGTGAAGGACACCTACAATCTGTTGGCGGACGGGATCGTCAAGCTGTTGCGGGCGCTGGCGGCAGTGGAGAAGTCCAGCGTCAAAGAATGGGCCAAGGCCCGGGGATATGAGCTACCTGGGTTCCAGCGTGAAGGGTGAGTCGGCCATCGACTGGAGCGACAAACGGGCGCGGCAGGCCCTGCTGGCCGAGATTGTGAGAGACGCCGACCGGTTGTTGGAGTTGTCGCGGCAGGCGCAGAGGGAATTGGGGGAGGATAGCGCTGAGCGGCAGCAGATAGTGGCGGCGGCGGAACTGCTGGGGCAGTTGCTGCTCCAGGACGTGGAGCGGACCGATGACGGAGTGAATCTCAAGGACGGGGTGAGCCGGGACCGGATGATGTCGGTGCATGACCCGGAGATGCGCCACGGCCACAAGAGCAGCAGTAGACGGTTCGACGGACACAAGGCGGCCATCGTGGTGGACACCGACTCCCAGCTGATCACCGCGGTGGAGGTATTGCCCGGCAACGCTCCGGACAACCTGGGATCGCTGGAATTGGTGGAGCAGAGCGAGGCCAACACCGGTGTGCCGGTGGAGGAAGCCATGGGCGACGCCGCCTATGGGGATGGCGATACCAGGCAGGCATTCGCCGATGCGGGACGCCGGTTGGTGGCCAGAGTGCCGGGACGGCCCGACCGGAAGCACTTTCCGAAAGAGGACTTCCATATTGACCTGGCCGCGGGCAGTTGGGGGCGGCGGGTGTCGGCCACCAGCGTCGGTATGCGGACCACGGTGGTGGGATCTCCAGGGTGCCCAGCGTCCATCCAGGCTTTCCGGTAGGCCCCTACGTCTTCCTTTAGGACCGTGGACCCTCTAGGACCGTGGACCCTCTGGGGTTGTGGGACGAGTTGCCCGCGCCGAACGCGATGCGGTAACCCTTTTCACCCATTGGCGCGAAGCTCTCCTGGCTGTCCACGGGCAGTAGCATGGGAGGGTATGGCTTGGGGATAGCGAAGTATGGTTCGTAAAACGCGGGGTAGTTGTAATACTTACCCTCGAACCCGGAGAAGTTATCTTCCGACCAGAGTTGCTTCATTACCTCAAGGTACTCGAAGAATTGCTCCCGGCGCGAGTCGGAGCCCCGAGTCCGGCCTCCAGCTCCGTAAATGAACCGGCCCTGGCTGACCTGGTCAACTATCGCGACCTGTTCCGCGGTCTGAAGCGGGTCCTCAAGCATTAAGTTGTCGAACCCGTATCTCTCGTGAGGCAGCGCCGATGCGAAAACCGTCTCGCCTGATTGCCTCATCACCGGGCGGTGGATTGAAGACCCGATCTTGATCCTCTTGGTCCGTTCAGCGATTGCGGCTGACAGCAATAGGACTTGGAGGTCCATGCTTGCCTGTTTGGAGAAGTGGCCCCCGCCGAGCCAGATATAGTCCCAACCCATCTCCTCGACCGCGTCGATCTCCGCATAGTTCTGAACGTAAGCCTCCTCTTCCAAAAGCTTCCCACCACGGTATTCGGGGTCCCAGGGGACTCTGCCATCGACCTAAAATACGTTCCAGTATTAAACAGTCCAAAGTCCATGCTCGCGCATCCTTATTATACGCCGGTACTACTCTTCGTCACCTCCGATGCGATCACTAGTGGAAAACAGCGTCAACGTAACCACAAATTTGCGGGAGTAACCGGGCTGGCGCCCTCAAGCGGTTCGAATCTGGACATCCGGGACCGAGACCACAGATAGTTTTCCAGTTAGGTCCACGCAATGGCGGGTTTCGACTCGCACCGCGCGTTTGTGTTGACAGCGTATGGACTACTTCCTAAAATTCGAGGCCATTCGACGGCCAATGTTTAGGGATCTGCGATGTCCAGTGACCCGGAACATCCTTGTTGCGCCGCCAGCAGAAGCCAGCCGCCGGCAGTCCAATCCGCGCGAAGTCAAACGCCCCGCCTCCCAGCCAAAGGGCGGGCGAGAGGCATGGTGGCGCTCCCCGGTGGGGAGTTCATCATGGGCGCTGACGATGGAGTCGGGTACCCGGCTGACGGAGAAGGCCCGGCCCGCCGGGTGGTCGTACGCCCCTTTTGGTTGGACGTCTGCGCCGTCACCAATGCCCAGTTTCTGAGATTCGCCAAGGCTTCTGACTACGTGACTGAGGCCGAGCGTTACGGCTGGTCCTTCGTGTTTCACGGCTTTGTTTCGCCGCAAATCGCTAAGAGTGTCGTGAAGGCTCCCCTGGATACTCCCTGGTGGCCGGTCGTGGAACGGGCCGATTGGCGGCGCCCGGAAGGCCCCGACTCCAGTATCCGCAGGCGGATGGAGCATCCAGCAGTCCACGTTTCATGGAACGACGCCGCGGCCTATTGCGAGTGGGCGGGCAAACGGTTGCCTTCGGAGGCCGAATGGGAGTTCGCGGCCCGGGGAGGACTTCTTCAGAAGACCTACCCCTGGGGTAACGAACTGGCTCCCCAGGGTGAGCACCGTTGCAACATCTGGCAGGGTGCGTTCCCGGACCATAATAGCCGGGAAGACGGGTACATAGGCACGTGTCCGGTCCGGACCTTCACGCCCAACGATTACGGGCTGTATAACATGGTGGGGAACGTCTGGGAGTGGTGTTCGGACTGGTTCAGCTCTTCCTACCCCGCCGCAGCGGTCCATGACAATCCCCAGGGACCGCGAGCTGGGAGCCGCCGGAGTATGCGCGGGGGTTCCTACCTATGCCACCAGTCCTATTGCAACCGATACCGCGTTGCGGCCCGTGGGTCCAACACACCGGACAGCTCCACCGGCAACCTGGGATTCCGATGCGCACGGGACGACTGACGCGGGCGGGAGACCCAGACCTCATTCAACGTTTGCATTCGACCAAGAGGAAAGAGCTCGATGGCGGATAGACCGAATTTGGTGTTTATCTTCAGTGACCAGCAACGCTATGACACGATGGCTTGCTACGGCAACCAGTGGATCAACACTCCCCACCTAAACGCATTGGCGTCCAGGAGTCTTATATTTCGCAACGCCTACGTCACCCAGCCGGTATGCACACCCTCCAGGGCCTCTATAATGACAGGGCTCTATCCGCATGCCGCCGGGCCGGTGTTGAACGGCATTGCCCTTCCCACAGAAACCCCGGTCATCGCCGAAATGGTGTCTCCGGACTATCTGTGCGGCTACTTCGGCAAATGGCACCTGGGCAACGGCGCGAACGCGCAGCATGGATTCAAGAAGTGGGTCAGCATAGAGGACGGATTCCGGGGGGAGTTCGTCCGTGGCGGTCCCCTCTCCAGCCTCAGCGATTTCCATCAACACCTGGTCAACCACGGCTTCAAGCCCGACCGAGACGCCGGAGAGGTGAAGACCTTTTCGACCAACGGGCGTACCGCCTTTCCGGCGGAGTTCCAGATGGCCCCATATCTGGGTGACAGGGCTGCCGAATTCATCGAGGAGAACCGGAGCCACCCCTTCGTCATGTACGTAAGCTGCGTCGAGCCCCATTCACCGTACATCGGCCCGTTGCAAGAGATGTACAATCCCCGGGACCTGCCGGTGGGGCCCACGTTCTTGAAGAAGCCCGAGGATGCGTCGTTGCTTCACCGGGTTAAAGCGGACTACTACCTTAAATACTTGGAAGGAGGCGACCCCAGCGAGGACCCATATATGACAACCTGGGCGGCGGTGGGAGAAGACGTCACCTCGGAGCTTGGCTGGCGGACCCTGCGCGCACATTACTTCGCCAGTATTTCCCTGGTGGACACCATGGTCGGGAAGATCATGGGGGCGCTGGAGCTCTCCGGGCTCACTGAGAATACAATTGTGGTATTCACCAGCGACCACGGCGACCTGCTGGGGGACCACGGCATGTTGGAGAAGCGGTCGTTTTATGAGGAGTCAGCCAGGGTGCCTCTGTTCATGTGCATACCTGGCCTCAACCGGGAGGAACAAGAGATCGAAGGCAGCTTCAGCCAGATCGATCTCGTTCCCACGCTGTTGGACCTGCTGGGCGAGACTATTCCGGACCATTTGCACGGACAGAGCCGCCTTGGAGTATTGGAAGGCAGGGAGACTCTGGAGAACAACGACGTGATCGTTGAGTGGAACGGAGTTCGTCAAGGTCACTTTGACCGTGGGATGGCCACGGCGGAGATCGACCGGATGAACCACTCCATGTGGCGTTCGATAGTGTCGCGCCGTTGGAAACTGAACCTCTGCGCCGGCGACCAGAGCGAACTCTTCGACCTGAACACCGACCCATACGAGGAGCGGAACCTGTTCAACGATCCCGCCCAGAAGGACCGCATCCGCGATCTTTCGGCCCGAATCAGGATGTGGCAGCACCGCACCGGCGACACTGCGCAGCTTCCCGACGTGTAGAGCAGTAGTTGGCTAGTCGACAAGGAGCGCCGCGAGATTGCTGGTCTCCTAAAAGTCGTCGTAGCCTAGCAGCCTGTCCGAGAAATACCAACCCACAACGAAACGCGTTACATTGATACTGGTGATTCCCTGATTAGTTCACGTGCAGCCGATAGAAATAGCTAATGAAGCTTACTCTGACGATATTCGGAGCAACAATTAATTCTCGGACAGGCTCCTAGGCGTCATCCCAATCAGGATGGTGTGAAGAACTTTGGAAGGCAACCACCGGTCGGAGTTATGCGATGGCCAACAACACTAATGGGCTCGTTGGATTTTGGATAAGAGGGGCCTACGAGGCCATTAGAAGTTGGCGCCGTGGATTCATTCGCAACTCAGGCGCGGGTGAGCTCATCGAACTGTTTCTGGTGGCCTCGATCTGTTCGGTACTAGGCATCCGCGGTTTTCTCGCCGCGGCCGGCTACCCTCAACTCGGTGGCGACGGGCTCCACATTGCCCACATGCTTTGGGGCGGGGGTTTCATGTTGGTTGCGATGATTTTGCTCTTCGCCTACATGGGTCAGTCATTGGACCGTTTAGCGGCAGTTCTAGGAGGTGTGGGTTTCGGCACTTTCATCGACGAACTGGGAAAATTCATCACGTCAGACAACTACTACTTCTACCAGCCGACGATCGGCCTCATCTACATTATCTTCATCAGCATATTCCTGGTCCTTAGGGCGGTGCGCCGCACCAGAACTCTTGGGCCCACCGAAGCCCTGGCCAACGCCTTAAACTTAATCCAGGCCTCCATTGCCACGCCGATGGACCCTGAGAAAAAGTCCCAAATTTTGGCGATGCTCGATCAGACAGACCCGGCCAATCGCCTAGCGCCACACCTGCGGGCCTATGTTGATGGAGTTGAATCGAGTCCTGACGACCCGGCGCATTTCTACTTTCGCGTCAAAGAGCGCATGATATCTATCTATCAGCGTGTTGTGCGGCAAAGGGCGTTCTCCGCCCTTTTCCCCGCGCTTATCCTACTTTGGGGCATCTCCCAAGCTGCGGCATTAGGCTACCTCGTTTACGGGCTCGCGGGCGAGCGGGCCATCGTTGACATCAGTTGGACACACTACGCTCAGGCTGTATCATTGGCAGCCACGATCCTATGCATCGCAATTGGGATTTGGGCTTGGCCGTCCAGACGCGATCGGTCCTACCGGTGGTACATGCGCGGCGCCCTGGTCTCGATTTTCATCACGCAAGTGTTCATCTTTTTCCATTCGCAGTTAGCCGCAATATATGGACTGACAGCTAACGTGCTTACCTATGCCGTTCTGGACTTCGCAGCCAAACTCGACGCAGAGGCACGGAGTTCGATGGCGACGGGAGGGTAAGACCTACTCCCATGAAACCTAGCCAAGGTCAGGCGCAGACCGGAGGCAGACAACTGTCCCATTGACTGGCGCTTGACAGTGACAGACTCCAAAAAGACTGCGGAGCGAAGTTAAACTTCGCCCCGCGTGATGCCCCGAGTACTCTCTTAATTCTTTGGCTGAAGGCCCTGTGGATGCCTAGTTTGGCACCCAGGCCATGGCCCCAACCTCGCTGAACTCCCGCTTCAACTTGCGCCAGGAGTCTCCAGCATCACTGCTCGAGTACACCTCACCCAGCAGGCTCGAAGCAAGTACGAAATCGGGGTCCGCGGGATGAGTGGCGATGGACCAGATGTTTGAATTAGGCTCCACCGGCAGGGGCCGCGTCTCCCAAGTCTTCCCGCCGTCCTTGGAACGTTGAAGAGCGCCGGTGCTGCCAATAGCAGTGTCTCCAAGGGCGGAGTAGATCACGTCGGGGTCGCCAGGCTTGAAGGCTATGCCCCGGCTGTATGGCAGGGGGAATCCCTCGGTTGTAGTCACAGACTGCCAGCTCTCACCCATGTCGGTAGTGGCGAAGATTTCCCGGGGTGTGCTGGCCAGCACTTTGTTCGGCTCCCCCGGACTGATGGCCATCCCGTGGATATCGGGGTGGACACCGCCTTCAATGTGGGTCCAGGTGTCCCCGCCATCCAGACTGCGGTACACGCCGTCGACCTCGACGCCGGCCCAAACGGTGCGGTGGTCTTTCGGGTCGACCATCAACCTGGTCACCATGGGAGGACCGATATGACATTCCTGGGCCATTTGGACGGATAGCTTGGCCCAGCTACCTCCGCCGTCCCGGGAACGGAAGAGAGCCGCCGGTTTGATCCCTACGAAGACTGTTTCCGTGTCTTCAGGGTCAATGGCGATTGACCAGATTGGTATCCCATCCATGGGCGACCACATCTTCTCCCAAGTGGCCCCCTTGTCCTCGCTGCGGAAGATGCCGTGGTCTGAGCCCGCGAGGATACGGCTGGGGTTGTCGGGGTAGACTTCCAGGGCCCTGACCTGGCAACCGAGTGGGAAGGGGTCTCGGATGCGGCTCCAATTCTCGCCGCCGTCCGGACTGTGCCAGACTCCGCCGCCAAATCCCACGGCTCCAACGCAAATAGTATAGTCCTTTTCCATAGCTATCACCGCCTTCCAAAATAGATTTTGCCTAGCCCTTGGGGATGTGGATCATAATATATCGCAAAGTATACTAATTTTCAGGTCCGAAACCCAACATACAATGTCATTGCGAATATCAAGGCCGTACGCCGGCCAGACCTGGACAATACCAGCAAGTTCAATGACCTCATCGCCCTTTGTCCTCGGAAAGTGAATGGCCCTCAGGATTTGTACGCTCGGCATAGACAGACCGCGCGTTGTGCCGTTATATTTCGGGCACTCATACAAAGCGGTTCGCGCGGCTTCACCGGTTGAGAAATTCAAAACCGTGGGGCCCGCCTCTACCTAGCCTTACCGATCAAGACCAGCCCTATAGTCAGCATAGGAGGCGATCCATGAGAAACGGCATGAAAGTGTACGACTCCGATACCCACGTCACTGCTTCGGCAGAGGGACTCGAACCCTACCTGGCCTCCAAGATCAAGAAGATGCTGCCAGACCTGGAGCAATTCAAGACCCCCATCAGGAGGACCACTGCGGGAGCAACCCTCGAAGCCCCTTACTCTCACAGGTATAACCTGGGCAGTTTCGGCGGCGGTTGGGGCGCGGACGCCCCCCGAACGCTCGGCGAGGCTGAGCCCCAGGCCGACACCCAACGCCGCAGCCAGAAATTTATGGGCTCCAAGCTTCCTACCGCCGACGGGGAGTGGGTCGCGAACAGCCGGCTTCAGGATATGGACGAAGAAGGCGTGGACGTCCAACTCATGGTGCCCGGAGTGCCCCGGGGCCACGACGACATTGCCGTTGACACCGAGTTCATGCGTGCGAATCACCGCTTTCTGAACGACTTCTGCGGCACGTCTCCGCACCGCCTCAAAGCCCTGTTGACCCTGGACGCCAGGTTTATCGAGGAGTCGGTCCAAGAGATCAAGGCGTGGGGAGATACCCCCTGGGCCGTGGGCGTTTGGGTGAACCTGCCTCTCGACTTCCCGATGGACCACCCATCATTACACCCGATCTGGCGTGCGGTGGAAGAAGAGGGCTTGTGTGTCGTCCATCACTCTTTCTCCGGCGGATACCCTGGATACAGGGACCTCTGGCAAAACCCGTTCATGGGCCGCACGGCCTCACATCCCTGGGGCGCGATGAGGGCGGTGGCGTCGTTCATCGGATCGGGAATCATGGACCGCTACCCGACCATCAAGTTTTCCATCTTGGAATCCGGCTTCGGTTGGCTGCCATTTTGGGCGGCCAGGATGCAGGACCAGGTGGACTACATGGGGTACGTCCCAGAATTGAAACAGACCATGTCCGAGTACATGACCGGAGGTCGGTTCTTTGCCTCCATAGTGCTGCATGAAGGCCCTGAAATGGTCAAAATGGTGTCGGACATGATGGGTAGTCACCTGCTGATGTACAGCTCTGATTACCCACATCCGGAGACCAGATTCCCCGGTTCGGTGGACCTGGTCTTAAACTGGGAGGCCCTGGACCAAGACCTGCTGCCAAAGATTCTATGGGACAACGCCGTTCTCTGTTTCGGGGAGCCCTAAGATCGGCTCCCCGGCTATCTCCTACCGTGTTCACCGCTGAGTCGTCACGGGTCAAAACCGTCACGCGCCTCCTGCAAACTTGCCTGACACCAGCCTTCTTGCCCTCCTGGAGGAAAGGCCTGGTGAAGTTGGAGCCAGGATTAGACCGCAACCCTTGATCAGTCGTGGTATAACCTCTCCAGGCAATGGGTCGCAAGCCGCCCTACCGGCGTCTTGTGCGCTGTCATAACGTCCGGCCAAACCTAACGCGGCCCATCCTCGTGTCTACTGGGGTTTCTTACCGGAATCGTCTTACCATAAAAATGGGAAATCTTTGTTGCGAGTATTGATCGTCGGAGCCAGCGGTTTCATTGGACGACACTTGGTGCGCCGGCTCGGCCGGACACCGGGCCGAGAGATCGTTGGGACCTTCTTGTCCCGCCCGCCCGGAGACGACGCCCACTCCTGGCTCCAAGTAGAATTGACAGACTCCGCCGGAATAGAGCGGGTGTTCCGGTTGGCCCGGCCTGACGCGGTAGTGCACCTCGCCGCAATTGCAGACGTGGGAACGGCTGAGCGGGACCCAGAGAGGGCCACGGCGGTCAACGTCACCGCGACGGCATTCATAGCACGACTGTGCAACTTGCTTGGGGCGAAGTTAATATTCGTTTCCACCGAGTACGTCTTTGACGGCAAACGCGGTTACTACCGGGAGGACGAGAGCCCGAGACCCACGACCCACTACGGTCAGACCAAGTGGGAGGCGGAACAAGAAGTGGCAAGCCTCGCCACCCGTTGGAGTGCTCTCCGTACCAGCATAGTCTATGGCTGGCCAGAGCCTGGGCAGCGAAACTTCGCCCCCTGGCTGCTAGAACGCCTCAAAAGCGGTCAGAGATATCATGCCCCCACTGACGTATACCGGACGCCGGTCTACGTGGAACACCTGACCGACGGAATCGCTAAATTGGTGGACGGAGAGCACACGGGAATCCACCACGTGGCGGGTGCCGATTGGGTGAGCATGTATGACTTCGCCGCCGCAATCGCTCAAGCGTTCCATCTGGACCGGGGGTTAGTAGAGCCCAGCGGCCCCATCCCGACAGGACTCCCAGGAGTGGGAGGGCAGGGCGATGCGGATGGGTCTCGGAGCCCTGATATGTTGGGGCTGGATTGTGCCGAGACGATGCGATTGCTGGGTCTCGCGCATCCGGGACTGACCGAAGGGATCGAGGCCCTGCGGACAGATTCACCCCATGGCGACGCGACCGCGACCACCTTTTAGGTTGTGCTGGCCTTGTAGTCCCACGAGGGATATGCGGGGATTCAATATTGGACCGGCCATATCGGGGAGACGGCACTGATTAATCTCCGATCCATAAAAATAGCCCGAATAGACCACACCGGCTCGACACCAGGCCGGTTTCCACGCAAGGAGCGGACGAATTTGGTAGACCTCGCAACGCTTGAAGGCCGACAGGTCCTGCTAGCGCCCCTGTCGTTGGACCACGTGCCGACCCTGGTCGAGGCGGCTACTCGATCAAGAACGACGTATGACCTGACCGATGAACGTGGGACATGCTTGGCCGTACACAGTACCATGATTGAGCTAATGATTGACTTCTGGGGAACCACAGAAGGGTGCCGGCTATGACCACCGACCGGCTAAAAGGGACCCGTGAGGTAGACACCTGGCTCAGTAACCGGACCGGCAGGCGAGAATTCCTTCGACGTATGGCGGTCATCGGTGCGGGCGCGGTTGTGGGAGGAATGCTGTTGGGTGGTCTAGCCTGCGACGATGAGGAGCCCTCTACCGTGGCCGTTCCCACACCGGGACCGGGAGAAACGGTGTCACCGGACCACCCTCTGATCGAGGCTGGTCCAGTGGAATTCGCCACGGCCGCCACAACCATGATTGGCTATCTGTCTCGACCCAAAGACGGCGGTCCCAACCCGGCGGTCCTGGTCATCCATGAGAACCGGGGGATGCAGCCCCACTTCGCCGACGTTACCCGTCGCTATGCCCTACAAGGATATACGGCGTTGAGCGTGGACTTGCTTTCACGAAGTGGCGGGACGGCCGCCTTTGCTGATAGCGACCAGGCAAGAGGAGAGTTGCGGAAAATAACCCAGGACGAGTTGTTGGCGGACTTGAACGCCAGTGTGGATTACCTTCAGACCCACTCCCATGTCACGCCGGACCGGATTGGTGTGACAGGGTTCTGTTTTGGGGGCGGTATGACCTGGCTGGTGTCGGTGAGGAACCCGGAGATTGCGGCCGCGGCCCCCTTCTATGGTTCGGCTCCGGCATTGGACGAAGTTCCCAATTTGAGAGCGCCGGTCCTGGCCATTTATGCGGGCGACGACGATCGAATAAATTCCAGCCTGCCAGACTTAGAGGCGGCGATGCAGCGGCACGGCAAGGACTATCGGGTAGTTTCATATCCCGGAGCGAAACACGCATTCTTCAACGACACCGGGCAACGGTACGATCAAGAGGCCGCCACGGCAGCTTGGAGGGAAGTCTTGGAGTTCTTCGATGAGCATTTGAAGTCCTAACTGCGTGACGCTTAATCAGTGAGAGGCGTGGCAACGGGTGACCGCACACAATTCTGACCTTTAGATTCCGGTATATTAGCTGAGGAGACGACTGATGGCTGACGAACAAATCAGGGTGGGACTCATAGGGGCGGGCGGGAACGTCCGCTCCCGTCATATTCCGGGCTTTCAAGGCGCGGACGACTGCGAGATTCTAGCGGTTGCCAACCGGTCCACCGAGTCAGGGAGGGCTATCGCCGATCAATTCAACATCCCAAGGGTTTACGGCAACTGGCGGGAACTGTTGGAAGACGACGAGATCAACGCTGTGTGCATCGGCACCTGGCCCTACATGCACCGCACAATGACCCTCGCCGCTTTGGAAGCGGGCAAGCACGTTCTAACAGAGGCCCGCATGGCCTCCGACGCGGCGGAAGCCCGGGACATGCTCGTCGCGTCCAAGGCGCATCCGGAACTCGTATGCCAGCTAACTCCGACGTCCACCAGCTACACAATCGATAACGTTCTAAAGCGGCTGATCGACGAGGGACACTTGGGCGAGTTATTGTCGGTGGACTTCACTTCCCTTCAGAATAACTTTGCCGATTTCGACGGTCCCCTGCATTGGCGCCATGACCGGGCGCTCAGTGGTCACAACACCCTGAACATCGGAGCATCCTATGAGTCGATGATGCGCTGGTTGGGCCGGGGCAACCGTGTCTTCGCCATGTCAAAGCTCCATGTGCCCTACCGGAGAGACGAGAGCGGGTATCCTACGTCAGTCACTATTCCCGACCACGTGGACATCCTGTATGAGTTGGCAAACGGGGCCCAAGTCCACATGCAAATGAGCGCTACGTCCGGCTTGAATGGAGGCAATCACATTTGGATGTTCGGCACGGAAGGCACCATCCACGTCGATCCCCAGCGCAAAGTTTGGGCCGGAAAGCGCGGCGACCGTGAACTTGCCGAAGTCCCCAATCCTCCAGAAACCCAGGCCAAGTATCGGGTGGAGGAACAGTTCACCAACGCCATACGCGGCAAGGAAAAGGTCGACATGGTGGCCTTCGAGACCGGGGTGCACTACATGGAATGGACGGAAGCAGTGTACCGAAGCGCCATGACGGGACAGGCGGTATACCTTCCCATCTAGCGCTTCAACCTAGATCAACTCCATAGACGTTCAGAGGCCAACGCCGCGCCCTGGGACAGCGCTTCCAGTTTGGCCCACATGATGGATGGATGCACCCGTGGGTTGAACGCGCCCTGGGAGAAACCGCAGTCGGTCCCGGCCAATACGTTCTCCCGGCCCAGCATCCTGGCGTAATTGACGATTCGCTGGGCCACCAACTCCGGATGTTCCACAATATTGGTGGTGTGGGCCACTACACCGGGGACCAATAGCTTGCCATCCGGCAGCTTCACGTTCTCCCAGACCTCCCATTCATGAGCGTGGCGAGGGTTGGCCGCTTCCACACAGTAGGCTCCCGCCTTGACCCGCAGCACGATATCCACGATATCACGCAGGGGAACGTCGGTTACATGGGGGCCGTGCCAACTTCCCCAACAGAGATGGTAACGCACCCGGGCTTCCGGAAGCCCTTCCAAGGCGTGGTTGATCGCCTCTACCCGCAACGTGGCGAACCTGCGGTATTCCTCGATGGAAGGAGCGGGGTCGGGCATCCCATATTGGGTTACGACCCTGGGATCGTCTATTTGAAGGATGAACCCGGCGTCGACAATGGCCCGGTATTCTTCCTTCATCGCGTCTGCAATGGCTGTGAGAAACTCTTCATCGGTGGCGTAATACTCGTTCTTCCGCTGCAGTTCGATGGTGCCGGGAGCCACCGCCGGAATGAAGGCTTCTTCCGGTGCGGAAGATTCCAGAGCTGCCCTAAAGTTTTCTATGTCGCTTTGCACCGCATCTTGGCCCCGGTAGGTGATGGGCGAAGTACAAACAATCCTCCGGCCCGTTCCGCTCGTTGCTCCACCGTCGTATTCCCGGTAAAAGTCCTGGAAAATCGTCCGGTCCCTTCCCCAGTTTAATAACGGGCTCTCTCCCGGCTCGAGGGGCCTCGCCTCAAACCCGGTAAGCCGGTCCTGCACGTAAGTTGAAAAACTGGGCTTGCCGTATTCACCGTCGCTGGGAACATCGATGCCAGTTTGGACCTGCCGCCGCACCACATCTTGCACCGACTGGCGGACCAGGCCCGCCAGGGCCCCAACATCGTAGGGCTCTCCGGCCTCTTTTGCCCGAAGTATTTCAAGGATTTCTGGAGGGCGGGCCAGGCTGCCTATGTGGGTCGTTAGAATCCGGGAAGAACTGTTCTTCATTGCTTCCTCCGGTCACGGCATTCCCGAAACTCTTTGCATCAGGGCCGTCGCATCACCGGGGGCGGCGTTCCCGCACCAGGCAACGTATTGGTCTGGACGGACGAGGACCAACCGGGCTTCGTACTGTTCGCGCCCACCCTCCCAGGTGTCCGACACCACTTTGAGGGGAATGTCCAAAGACCGCGCCGCGTCCTCCAGCAACTGGACCGACGAGCTATCGGCCCCGAAGGCGAACAACGTGAACCCCAAGCCCAACTCGGCGGGTAGATAGCGTCCCCCGGAAAGCGGCTGCGGCGGCAGGTGGTGACCCGGCCGCGCAGCAAAGGAATGCGACCCGTGCGCGCTGCACACTGCCCCCGGCGGACCCGCGATCACGGATGACCCAGGATAGTTGGGTTCGTAGGTCGATGTGCGCCTGCTCCCCACCTCCTCCAGCTCTTTCCAAGCCGCCTTGAACTCCTCGGGGTCATTGCTGGGGCTGTAGCGCTCCAGGAAGGCGCGGTCCCGGTCGATGCCCCGGGCAATAAAGTCCTCGCCAGTCTCCCAGAAGACGGGCCGCCGCTCATCGCTGTAAGACTCCAACAGGGCATCCCCACCCCAGCCCTGGAGTCTGGCCGCAAGCTTCCATCCCAGGTTGGTGACGTCCTCCAAGCCGTTGTTCAGCCCATACCCGCCGTAGGGCGGGTGACTGTGTGCGGCATCCCCCGCTATGAATACTCGTCCGACCTGGTATCTATCTGCCACGGAAACCCGCAGGTCCCAGAACCCAACATGCTCAAACTCGGCTTTGAACTCGAAGCCCGCCGCCCGGTTGAGTAGGGACTGAAAGTCGAAGCCTTCCGGTGTGGTGTCCACCGGGACCGGAGCGTGGAAAAACCAGGTCTCGCCCACGACGACGCGCCCAAAGAACATCCAGTAACCTTTCAGGTCTGAGTGGAGCGCGCGATAGGTCGTACTCTCCGGAAACCTCTGGAAGGCCTGGTGCAACTCCTCTGACCTGAAGACCGCCAGCAGCATCTTCTGGTCGAAGTCCGAGCCCGACCGCCCGATGCCCATCCGCTCACGGACAGTCGACCGCGCCCCGTCACAACCTACGACGTAGTCGGCCTCGAGTACTCGCTTGGTTCCCGGCGTCTCTTGCTGTGAAGAGTCCGGACGCTGATTGCCAGGGTCGTCGAACCCTTCCCACTCGTAACGGCCTCCTGGTTGCTCGGCCCCCTCAGTCTCGCCGATAGTGACTCTCACACCGCCTTCGTCCTGTTCTATGTCCTCGGCGGTCCAACCGTAGATTATGGTTACACTGGGCAACTCACCTGCCCTCTTTCGCAGTACTTCTTCCGTCAGATACTGTGGAAGCCGTTCGTTGTCCTCGTAATAGAAACTGCGCACGACTTCGCGGCCGCTTGGGGCGAACCAGTGTTCGCTCATCATGTCGCCGTAAGCCGTCACTCCGCCGATGGGATAGCCTTTGGGCATCACCCGGGCACGGCGCAACTCGTCCACCACACCCCAGAAGTAGAAATGCTCCAGTGTGCGTTGGGTGAGGTTTTGACCTTTGGGGATTTGTTGTGGGGCAATATGCCGCCCGACTACCACGCAGTCGATACCCCGCAGCCCGAGATCGACAGCCATCGCCATGCCGACTGGCCCTCCGCCCACGATGATCACTTGATGTCGTTCAGACATGGGTCACTCCCCTTTGATTTTCCGATACTGGCCGGGTGTCAGCCAAATCATCTACCGCGAAGGTTTACCGCAACATGCCGCCAAGCAGTTTAAGTTTCGGTCTCGTTGTTCATAATAGCAGAAGAGACCACGTAGCCCCGAAGCGGCTCACAAGCGGAGCCCCTGGGTACAGCAAGAAGTCGCCCTTCTATGGGAAAGTGGTCCTGAGCCAGCATGATTGCGCCCAGGGGCACGCCCATGGAGTAATATAAAGCCCGCACAATTCGCCCCGGTAAGAGATGAGGAAGGACCCATGAAAAGAAGCGACTCCAGGATTTTCACGACGCATACCGGCAGCCTGCCCCGTTCTCCATATCTCCAAGAGCTCTTGCGGGGACGGGAAGACGGGACACGATTCGACCGGGACTCGTTTGACTCGGGGGTCCGGCGCGCGGTCGCGGAGGTGGTGACCCGACAGCGGAACGCCGGGATAGACGTGGTTAACGACGGCGAGCAAGGCCGAGCCCAATACGCAACTTATGTGAAAGAGCGCCTGTTCGGATTCGAAGGGGAACGGCATGTGCGTTCCCGCCCCCGTTTGGACGACGCCGACTTCCCGGAGTTTGCCGCCACGCAAACCCACCTGTCCTCGCGCAACATGCCTCAACCAGCCTGCACCGGACCCATCTCCTGGAAAGATTGGCCGGCGGTGGAGCGGGATATCGAATTTCTGAATAATGCTTCGGCGGACGCTCCAGTGGAAGAGGTGTTCATGACGGCGGCCTCGCCCGGTGTAATCGCCAACTTCCTTCCTAACGAGTATTACCCCACGGAAGAAGCCTATCTGTACGCTTTAGCCGACGTCATGAAGGACGAGTACAACGCAATTGCGGCCTCGGGAGTCCTTCTCCAAATCGACTGCCCCGACCTTGCGATGACCCGTGTCTCGCAGTTTTCCCATCTCTCGGTGGAAGAATTCAAGAAGGTGGTGGAACTGCACATAGAGGTAATCAACTACGCGCTGCAGAACATCGACCCGGAACGTATGCGGCTGCATCTGTGCTGGGGAAATACAGAAGGTCCCCATCATCACGACATCCCTCTCAAGGAGATAGTGGGCCTGGTGTTGAAAGCCCGGCCCATGGGCCTGTCCTTCGAAGGAGCAAATCCCAGGCACGCCCACGAATGGAAGGTGTGGGAGGACATCAACCTGCCCGACGGGAAGCTGCTGATCCCCGGCGTGTTGGACACGACCACCAACTTCATCGAGCACCCGGAGCTAATCGCGCAGCGAATCGTCAATTACGCCAACGCCGTGGGCAGAGAGAACGTCATGGCAGGGAGCGACTGCGGCTTCGGCACATCGGCCTGGGGCCGGAAAGTGGAGACCAACATAGTGTGGGCGAAGCTCGCGTCCATGGTGGAGGGAGCGAGGCAGGCCTCCCAAGAACTCTGGTAACGTCCGGGTTTAGGGCTGATTCGGCTGGACTTAGGGGGCGCGATGCGGCAACAGGGTCTGCAAGGCTACCCGGCGTTGAGGCCCACTAGCTGGCTGTCGATATCCTCCGCCCGCAACGATAACGTCTCCCACTCTTCCCAGAGAGATTCCGTCTCCCGCTTGAGCATGGTGTATTGTTCCCCCGTCGACACCAATTCATCGGGACCGTCAAACTGACCGGGACTGGAGAACATATTTTCCAGCTCCGCAATTCTGGTCTCGCGGTCAGTCAGGGACACGTTGATCTCCTCAATCCTTGTCGCAAGCCTTCTGGCTTCCCTGTTGAGTGAGCGGCGCTGCTCATCCTCCGCGCTCAGCGGACGTCCGGAACGTCTCCTAAAGGGTGCCTGCGCTGACGCCGAGTGCGCCGCTCCGTTGACCGCTGGACCCGGTTTTTCGTCACGGGTCTCCATCTGCTTACGGTACAAGTAGCTATCGTAGTCTCCGGGGAAAACAGTGGGCCTGCCGCCATCAATCTCGATTATCTTGTTGGCGACCTGCCGGATGAGGGTCCGGTCATGGGTTATCAAACAGATCGTGCCCTGGTAGTCCTCCAGGGCGTCGGCCAGTATCTCCCTTGAGTCTATGTCCAGGTGGTTGGTCGGCTCGTCCATTAGGAGCAGGTTGCTAGGCTGGAGCAGCAACTTGGCCAGGGCCACCCGCGCCTTTTCCCCGCCGGACAAGATAGATATCGGCTTGCGCACAGCGTCGTCGCTGAATAGGAACCCGCCCAGTATGGTGCGCAGGTTCTGCTCCGGCTCCGTGGGAGCCGCCTGTTGCAACTCCTCGATGATCGTATTCGCCGGATTAAGCAGTTCCAGGACGTGCTGGGCGTAGTAGGCCATCGACACGTTGTGGCCGGTCTTCCTTTCCCCCGCATCCATTGGAAGGACACCAGCTAGCATTTTCAGCATGGTGGTCTTTCCCGCGCCGTTCGGTCCCACCAGGGCAACGCGGTCGCCGCGCGAAAGTTCCAGGTCCATGCCGCTGTAGACCACGTTTTCGCCGTAGGACTTGCTCACGTTGGTCAGCCAGATGACCTTGGAACCGGCTCTGGCGGGCTCGGGAAAAGAGTAACGGATTTTCTTAGTCGCCCTGGGCAACTCGATAATCTGGACCTTCTCGAGTTGTTTTAGGCGGCTCTGCACCTGGGTCGCCTTCCGCGCCTTGGAACGAAAGCGTTCCACAAAGCGCATCTGCCTTTGCATCTCCCGCTCCTGCCTGGCCGCCGCCGCCCGCTTGACCTCAAGGGCGCGTTCCCGCGCAACAAGGTAATCGTCATAAGCGCCCTTCATGAGGACTACCTCGTTTGGTTCTATGGCGAGGACCCTGGTAGCCACTTGATTTAGAAAAGCGCGGTCGTGGGAAGTAACGAGCACTCCGCCGGGAAATGCGGTCAGGTATTTCTCGAACCACAGGTTCGCGTCTAGGTCGAGGTGGTTCGTCGGCTCGTCCAACAGCAGGAGGTCTGGCTTCAAGAACAGCAGCTTGGCCAAGGACGCCCGCATGACCCAGCCTCCGCTGAACTCACCCATGGGCCTCTGGAAGTCGGCTTCCTTGAATCCCAGGCCGGAGAGGATAGCCTTGGCCTCGTGCTCCCGGTAGTCACCTCCGGCGGCTTCCAGGGCCGCGTCAAGTTGGCTGAGCTCCTCGGCCAGGGCTGCCTGTTTCTCGGGGTCCGTTTCCAGAGCCAGGGCATGACGAGCGGCGAAAATCCTGTCCACCAAGGCGATTACCTCTGAGTTGGCGTCCAACACCTCCTGAAGAAGCGTCTTGCCGGTAAACGGTGCGGGTTCCTGCTTGAGGTAACCTATGGACGCGTTTCGCTGCGTGGATATGCTGCCCGTATCCGCGAGGGCAACACCCGCCAGGATGTCCATGAGCGTAGTCTTCCCGGACCCATTTGCGCCGATCAACGCAATGCGGTCTCCGGCGGATACGCTGAAGGTGAGATCACCGAACAGGGTCCTGTCCGAGTAGGCTTTACTGATGTCGGATGCGGATAGCAATCTAGTCAACCCAAGGGTTAATTATATCTACAGATAGCGCGTGCGGGAAATAACCCTGGGTCTTTTAATTCTCCCACTTGGCCAATTGATCTCGGGCCTTGCGCCATGCTACGCCTCTTGTCTTTCCGTCCTTGAGCCAGAATCCGGGAATCCCGCGCCGGGTTTCGCTCGCAGGGCTGAACATTCCTGGTTTCCCGCTTCCCGGGAATTACGGGGTGACTGGGATGTTTCATTAGTCAGTCACAAAAAGCCCACTTTCGGAAAGGGGGTTGGGGGATTTACGCCGTTGCCGCCCAGAACTAACGAACACTTAGCGGGTCTGGCAGGGTACCCGAGGGGAGGAGGAATCCCCCTTAGTCCCCCTTTCCCGAAAGGGGGAGATTGTGTTCTTGGCGGGAGTGGGTGGACGGGTTGGAGTTTTTTCATTCTGGGTCATTGTGGGACATTTATCCTCCTTACAGGAAGGGGGTTGGGTCTTTCGATTGTCAGTCTGAACTGTGATTTCTCTGATTCCGGGATTTATATGATTGGAAATCATCCGAATCCCAACATCCTGTGAATCCCGGTTCGGACAATTGGGCCGATAATCGAATGACGCTAGCAGCCTGTCAGAGAATAAATTGTTGTTCCGATTATCGCCAGAGCAAGCTCGAGCATTTATTGATATCGTCTGCACGTGAACTAATTAGGGCATCACTAGTGTCATTTTAGCGCGTTTCGTTGTGGGCTGGTATTTCTCGGACAGGCTGCTAGAAGGGGATTGGGTCGGAGTCAACGCCCGCTGATGGTTATGATAGGGGAATGTCACCGGGAGTGGAAAGGGGGCGATGTCAGGTGATATACGAGGATGCGGGGACCCGGTAACGATCACACGTAGCAAGCAACCGAAGAGCCCATCGAGCGTCGAGACGAAAGATTGCATGGACCTGGGCCTTGAGGCCAGAACGCAGTCAACTTCTCCAAGGGGGCCGCGCAAGTGAAGCCTGGGACATCGGTGGAATTGGTGTCGTTGGAGCGGGTTTCCGCCGGATTCGGCAGCGCGACGGCGGCGACAAGATTCCGGTGACAGTTTGGCAGGTGGGGAAAGTGGGTGCGTCACGCGCGCTTTAACCGGGTAGGCTCGCCAACTCGCAGCAGCGCGACGGCTATCGCACCTACCGCGCCGCCAGCGGTGCTCAAAACCAAGTCTCCCATGGTATCGGCGTAGCTCAAGTGGAGTCCTGTGGCGCCGCTGAGCATTAACAAGTACTCAACCGCCTCCCAACACACAATCGCAAAGGAGCCTACCCCAATGCCCAAAGTTATCCGGTTCCACCGTGGAAAACCCAGGGGAGCAACGAACACCGATACGGCGGCTACGAGGAAAATCCAATTTAGGAAGTGCAAGGCATCGTCGGTGTAGGTTAGGGTATCAAAGAGGTTGGCCGCGTTGCCCGCCAAATCGACCACGAAAGGCAGCGCCAACAGGGCGTCCGCCAGGTGCGGGTATTTCAAGTCAGGTCTCTTGATGAGCCAGACCAGCGGCACCACGAGGGCGGACAGCGGGTAAGTCATCGCCCGTAGAGGCCAAGCCTTGCCTTCGAACCGTGGTAGGTCGGGGAAGAGGAAGCCGACAAGCAGGAAGAGGACCAAAAGGACCTTGACCGTCCAATTAGCATAGCGCGCCCAACTCATCTCATTATCATCCTAACACGATGGGCGGCGCACTGAGGCTCTCCGGTATGAAGAAGACACCGGAACTCAAACCCTATGTAGATTAGTTCCCATGGGCCGACGGATGTATCTGCGTGTGCGGAGAGCCCAAGGTAGCGCTTAGGTGCGGCGATGTTCGCGGACGGGGGCCAACTATCCCACAGCCGTCGCAGCTGTGCCAACACCGTTCCCTAAATAGGGTCCGCCTACAGGGAGCGGGCGGCTGAATTTACCTCGTAAGATTAGGCCAACAATGCCAACGTGCATGGGACGGTCCTAAATCGGCAAGACGCATATTCGCCTCAGGGGTTCGCAGACTGCTGCCAGGCTACTCAGACCCCTTTCGGGAATCGGCGGTCTGGCCGAAGACCTGCTTATCAACAGCGCCCGCCGGTCTTCCGAGGGAATTATTCCATGCCCAAGTTTTCCTTGGCCGGGCATGAGATCAGGACGTGGCCGCAGGCGTTGAGCGATACGGAGGGCTCTGAATACATGACTCAACCTTCTACCCCATCCGCCGTACCCCCTGAGTTGAGCCGGATGGCCGTGTTGGACACCGAAATAGCCTACATCGACCGCGGCCAGGGCGACCCGATAGTGCTTCTGCACGGCAATCCCACGTCTTCCTACCTGTGGCGCAATGTGATACCGCACCTGGAGGGCTTGGGCCGTTGCTTGGCCCCGGACCTGGTGGGAATGGGAGGGTCAGGCAAGGCTAAAGATGGCTCCTATAGGCTTGTAGACCACTCGCGATACCTGGACCAATGGTTCGAGTCGCTTGGCCTCGACCAAAACTTCACTTTAGTGGTCCACGACTGGGGTTCTGCATTGGGGTTTCATTGGGCCCACCGCCACCCGTCCAGCGTGAAGGCGTTGGTTTACCTGGAAGCCATCGTCCGCCCGCTTACTTGGGAGGAGTGGCCCGATTCGGCGACTCCCATATTTCAGGGTATGAGGTCTCCAGACGGTGAGGTAATGGTCCTGGAGAGGAACTTGTTCGTGGAACGGATCTTGCCCGGAAGCATCATTCGGGATTTAAGCCAAGAGGAAATGGACATTTACCGCCGTCCCTACTTGGAACCCGGGGAATCCAGGAGGCCCACACTCACATGGCCCAGGGAAATCCCCATCGACGGCCATCCCGCCGACGTAGTGGAAATAGTGTCAGCATATTCCCGGTGGCTGTCCACGAGCAACCTGCCGAAATTGTTCATCAACGGGGACCCTGGGGCGATTCTGACGGGCGCACAACGGGATTTCTGCCGCGCTTGGCCCAACCAACGAGAGTTTACGGTCCCGGGCCGGCACTTCCTCCAAGAAGACTCCCCCGATGCGATCGGGAAGGCCATCGCGGTATGGTATAGCGCGCTGGGTAGCTAGGAGCCACCCGGTATTTACTGAGTCTCCTGTAAACCTTGGTCCAGAGGCTTCTGCAAAGCATCAAAACGCACGTTTTCTCCTGGAGTGTTGAAGATGCTCCACGCACCCGCATACCTGCTTCACTAGCCCAGGATGACCTCCAGGTAGGGAGGAGAACCCTTACTTAGCTCACTGGCTGAATTACGGCGTCCATGTCAATGTGCCCGCGTCCGCCGTTGATGCGATCCAACCTCTTCAGATTGCGCCCAAATCAACTGCTAGTCGGAACTTTCTTAGTCTTTTGTTCGTCTTCGTAGACAAGACCACATTGCCACAACACTGAGCGGGACGAGAGAGAGGGCATATGAGGCAACTGATTCTATCGGTGGGCTTGACCTTATTATTCGCCATGGTCGTTGGCTGCTCCAGGACAACCCCTGCTCCCACGCCCTCCCCTGCAAACGAGTGGGACCTGGAGAAGGTCCGTGTGGATGGCTCCACTGTGATCGTAGAGCTACACGTACTCGAGGGCGCAGAGGTCTCGGTCAAGCTAAACGGCAGAGACGCCGACAAGGGCAGGTCCGCTTTTCCCACCGTAGAGTACGTTTTCGAGGATACGGCTCCAGGGAGGCATATCTTGGAGGTCCAAGACGCGGTTGGATACAGCGAGACCGCGGTGGCAATGGTTCCCGGACCCAGCAATCCAAAGTGGTTGGCCAAGCTAATTCGAAGAGTAGGGACGAGCCTGTGGCGAACCCGCCCGTGTCTATCACGAGCTACGAGTACGAGGCGCAGATCAAAACCCTGGCGCCGATCGGAAGTGTGGAAGTCTTCACTATGGAGAGCTTCCCTGTCCAGTACATGCTAGCGGTGGAATCCGGCCTGCCAGATGCCTGCACTACATTCGCGGGCTACAACGTTCAGCGAACGGATACCCTGATTCGAGTCGAGGTCATCAATTACCGGCCGGGACGCGACTCCGACTTGGGCTGCGCCCAGGTATATGAGACCGTAACTACTAATATTCCGCTTGGAATAGATTTCGAGTCAGGCCAGACCTATTCCGTCGAGGTCCACGACGTCAAGGTCAACTTCGTAGCCCAATAGAAAGTGGCGCGAAGGGGCAAGATGTATGGTGGCCTAACCTGAAAGTACGCAGTACCGCTATTCAGTTGGCGGATACGCCAGGGATCACCAGGTAGATTACTAGCCGCAATCGGGCCGAGTTCAAAATCCTCGCTTGAACACCCAAGGGGATTATGGCTTGAACTTCCGAATTGGTGGCCGAATTATAGCGGCGCCGCTAGGTGAGCCAGTTCTCACTATCCCTAGGCTACGTGGAATTGGAACGAGGCCAGAATGAAGCTCCATGGCCCCCTCCAGACCAAGCAGCAGGTTAGCTGTGTAATTAGCGCACCGTGGGTTCGGGCCACCGGAGTCGAGGCCGTAAGCGCGGACGACGCCCGGTGTCTTGTAGAGGGTTGCTAGCACGCCGGTCTGGTAGCCCCCTTGGGTCAGGTGGACATTTTCGTCCACATCCGTAGGAGTCGAGTAATTTAGGAGCTAGACTTTCCCTTAGACACAAGGCTGACTCCGACGTTTGACGCTACGATTAGAAGCGCGCCCAGCAACAGCAGGTCCATTCTTACGGCCCCTATCTGGGACAGTAGGGCGAGCCAGACCAGGCTGAGTAGCGGTGTGGCGTAGGCCAGAGCGTTGATCGCCAGCGTCGTCGACACCAGATTGGCCAGGCGCCAGGATACGTTTGGTATGACGAAGGTTAATCCGGCGATCAAGGCGACCAATAGCGTGCCGGGTCTGAATTCTTCGCCACCGGAGAGCGCCAATGAGCCAGCCATAAGGGCCACCAGCAGACTTGCAGAAAAGCTCACTACCAACGCGCCAAACAGCTCCAGAGATTCCCGCCTGGCCTTAAGGTCCGGGAGCGCGGCAGGGTCTTTGCCGACATCGATACCCCATGAGACGCCGAGCCCGCCAAGCGCAATGCAAAGCACCGCGCCCAGGGCCAATAGGAAACCCAGGAACGGGGCTACTAAACTAAAGCCAAGGTGGGAGGTGTACTGGGCATTCGGAGGGGCCTACAAGGGATGAAAGCCCGGGCTCCATTGGGACCGATGTGACACGGCAGAGGGTTTTCAGTAGCCGCGCCGGGCCTCGGGAGCGGTCTATGGAGGCTGGGAATCGCGTGATAGTGAGATCGGACGCAGCAGGATGCACTCGCGGATCGGGCGGACGCGAGTTTGGAGGCGTTGAGTCGGTTGCGGATAGCGCCGTCAGGCTGGGAGTGGGATGGCTCGCAGTCGGGCCAGGGCGAGAGTGGCCTGCTCAGCCCAGGGCCAGCCCCGGGGAAGATGCAAAGTGAGTCTGCGCGCCGAGCGGGTGAGCCGTCCGGCCCATTAGAAGAAGCGTCGCCGCAGGGTCTTGGTGGTCACCAGTTGCTCGCCCAGACCGATGCGCGCTGCCCAGCGTGCCAGCATTATGCGCCAGCGCCTGACCCAGCCAGGCGGCGTCGGCAAACGGCCTGACGGGAGATCCCACGCCGTACCGAGGTCTCGGATTTCTCGACCGGCGTGGCGGCGATGCAGCCTCCAGTTCCAGGGTATCCCCCTCCCGGTCGGTGATCATGGCGTGATAGCTGTAGCTGGCGAATAGGGCCAGCTGGGAACCGGGCGTGGGCTTCACCCTCCGGACGATGAGCCGCAACGGCGCGGCGCCGGTCTGACTCTGAGAATGGCGTGTATTCAGACTCGGCCACGTCGGCGGCGACCTCCATCCAGTAGGGTTTGGGCCGCCAGTCCGCCTCGGGTATGGCCTCTATCAGATTTCGCAGGTTCTGGCGCATGCGGACGGTGATGGAGAAGCGGACATCCGTCTTGCGGCAGACCTTGACCACGCCGTGGGTATAAAAACCGCTGTCGGCCCGCACTGCTTCTGTCCCTTGGCCCCGGCGTAGCGCTGGGCGCGGCTCACCGTCTCCCGCAGGAAGTGGTCAGCGCCCCGGGCTTTAGTATTGGTACTCGGGCCAACTCGCCGGTGCCGGCGGCCACGGCCAGCAGCGGGTGATAGCGCTTGCCAGTGTAGCCATGGTGTGCGCCTCCTTGGGCCCGTAGGTTCGCAGATGGTGGAGTCCAGGTCGATGGTCAGGGACCGTCGCCGGGTCCGGCGCCGGCGGCCCAGGCCCGGGCCAGCAGCTCCAGGCTCACTCCAGCTTCGGACATGGCCCCACCGGAAGCTGCCAGGAACGTCCCCAGGGTGGAGGGCGCTTTGAGCACAGCACCGAGGAGGTCCGCCTCCGCACGTGCATCGGCGTCGTCAATGGGCGCCGCCCGCAAGCGCCGAGGCCACCAGCGTCAGCATCTGGTCTCCCGAGTTCGCCCGCCCAAGCGCATGCGAGGTGACCGTAGGTCAACGAGTTCAGCAGGCCCACGCGCTGGGCCAGGGTGGCCGGAAGCAGCCCGGCATTGTTGACCAGGCGGTGGTCGTCGAAGGCTATTTGGATGCGGTCGGGGTGCTCAAGTGGTAGCATCTGTTGCGTGCTCCTTGTTTCTGGTCGGTTTCCTCTCTCGAAAACCATTATCCCAGATGCAAAGGAGCACTTTCCTGCTGGCCTTCAGGTGGTGGAGTTGCTGCAGCCTCTTTGTCCCACGAGTGGATGCGTCGGCGCTTAAGATAAACGCTCAATCAACTCGCCCTGGCAGAAACTAAGGAGGGATACATCCAGCTGAAGGTGAGCGCCGACTTCGGGGGCCCACATGGAAATACGATGTCCTAGACCGCCTCCTCCATGTACGTACGAGGTGATCCGTATGGACCACGGCTTTTTAAAGCCGGTCAATATCAACGTCTGAAGATGTCCTTGACGAAGACCTCCACTCAGTTGCTGGCGGAACCCACCGAGTCGGAACCGAAGAAGGAGCACCATTCCAGCCTGAAGACGGCAAAGGATTGGTTGATCTTTACATCAGCCGTTTTGATGTGGAACTGGGGAAGGTCGCGCAACGTGACGATCCCATCCTGGACGATGCCACTGAACTGGTCGAACAGGGTGGCGGTCATATTTCAACGCCCGACTTCCCCTGGGGATACGGAATATAAATCTGGGTGACAAGCTTATGCCGGCGGGTTGTTCAACCAAGTTGGGGAACCAGTGCGGGTTTTGGACGGATTGAATCCCATAGCAACGGAAGGCGTCAGCGGTAAAAACGAGTTGCGTTAGCGACTGGGGCTTGGAGGAGGCTCTACGGCGCATCTGGAAACTGGGCATCACCGACGAGGACATCGCCGATTCCAAGCATGAAATTCGGGGATCGGGGGCTTTGATATACCTCTTGGACGCTAGAGCCTTGGTGAAGTACCTATCGCCAGCCCGGATTTAACCCCACAATCGGGCGATTATTGATCCCCGGATCCGAGAACCGGTTGGCGGTCCCGTCCATTTGTCTCGGAAGTCTGGGACGTTGCTCGTAAAAAACGGCGGGGGTTTTCCAATTATTCCCTCGTGACCAGATATGTTCCAAAGGCATTTCCGTTGAGGTCCTCAACGTGGAAGTGGTCCAACTGCTGCCCGATTTGTGGAAGGATACACGCGATATGATAATCCTGGCCACGGCCTTGGAATTAGAGGCCCGTTACGGTCAGGGTGGTCACGGTAATCTCTAGTGACGAGAAAATTCGACACTTTCAGTCCCTCGTGCCCTGGTCTGGTAAATACCGCGTTGGGTGGAACACAACGCTGGGCCGGATGGACTCTCCACGTGGTCTGTCGATTCCGAAGGCTGACGCACGAGCAAGGATAATTACCTACAGTCGCCCCCCCAGCGCGGAGGCCACCAGGGTCAGCATCCTCCTGATGTTCGCCCGGGCGCATGCTCCGAGGCCAACGTGGCTGGACAGAGTGCACGCAAACCCGGGCACTGGGCGAGGGTCACCGGAAGGAGCAGCCCAGCATTGGCGACTAGGCGGTGGTCGTCTGAAGGCGATTCGAATGCGGCCGGGGTGGTTGCGTGATAGCATCGTTTGGGTGCTCCTGTTTTGGGACCGGCTCTCTGGAAAACCATTATCCCAGAGGCACAGGAGTACTTTCTGGTCTCTTCAGGACCCCGCTACACGCCCTCCTTCGGTGGATTGGGGCTAAAGCCAAGGTGGGATGTACATTCGAGGGGCGATGAAGATTGGCTTGGTTGTGCCAGTGAAGCCCTCGCATCCGTACTTGGAGGATGATCCGCACCGCTGCTTGACCTCCACTATCTGCGCATTTCACCTTGGCTTTGGTTTAGTAGTCAGTCAAAAAGGGATTGTCAGTGAAAAGAAAGCGAATTATAGGACCCAACCCATACAATCGTTGGCCGGGTGACGGGCCCATTATGATAAGCTGGCGACCTCTGTTGGGCAACCTGCAGGATGTAAGGGGCGACGCCAGTCAAACGAAATCGTGCCAAGGCCCAACCATACGCAGGTAACCATCCCCAACCGGGTATCCATCCCCAATGCGACAATAAGCTAACTGCGCCCCAAGCGTACAAATAGTCCGCAATCACCGCCACAATTCCAAAACCAAGACCAATGGCTATTCCCCTTCCGGTTGTTCTCTCCCTCCTGGATGATCTGGCGGTAACGCCTCCTACGGCAGTACCGAGAGCTATAACACAGACTGCGAAGAGCAGAGTGACTGACAGTTCGATTTTGGTAACTCCTTAAGGGAATTATACCTAAACCAGTACCAAGGTGGGATGTGCATTCGGGACTTTGAATACGACCGAAAGGATCCCGCGCTTCCTCATATCACCTCCAGGCCCCAACTGGGCGCCATGTGCGGTCTAGCGATATGTACATTTCACCTTGGCTTTAGTTTAGTACTCAGTCAACTGGGATTTGGTAATTATTTAAGGAATATAGCGCTAGGGTTATGCTGCCTGGTGGGTAGATAGTGTTGATGGCGTGGGTGGCAGTGATGGTCCGGGACAAGTACGCGGTGCGGCTGGAGCCGGAACAAAGGGAAGAACTCCAGCATCTGATTCGGGTAGGGGAAAGCCCACCCAGAGTGACCGCTAGGGCGCGGATCCTCCTCAAGAGTGACGATGGTTGGGCGGCTCCCCAAGTGGCCGAAGCCCTGGACGTGGCGTTGGGCACCGTGTATCGGATCAAGCAGCGTTTTACCGAAGGAGCGCTGGAGAGGGCGCTGTGGGACCGGCCCCAAACCCACCGGCACCGGAAGCTGGACGACCGGGACGAAGCCCACCTGATAGCTCTGGCCTGTAGTGAACCTCCGGAAGGGCATATCCACTGGACACTGCGCCTGCTGGCCGGCAAGGTGGTGGAGTTGGGGTTAGCCTCCTCTATGTCCCACGAGGGGGTGCGTCGGCGTCTTAAAAAACGCTCTCAAGCCGTGGCAGAAAAAGGAGTGGTGCATCCCCAAGGTGAGCGCCGACTTCGTGGCCCACATGGAGGATGTCCTAGACCTGTACGCCGAACCGTATGACCCCCAAAGGCCGGTAGTCTGCTTTGACGAGACCTCCACTCAGTTGCTGGCGGAAACGCGGCCCGCTCTGCCAGCCCAGCCGGGACTTCCGCTGCGGCAGGACTACGAGTACCGGTGGGAGGGTACGCGCAACCTGTTCCTGGCCTGTGAGCCCTTGGCGGGTTGGCGGCAGGTGGCGGTCACTGAGCAGCGTACTATGCAGGACTTCGCCCAGCAGATGCGTTGGTTGGTGGATCAAGCTTACCCAGCGGTTGAGGTGGTGCGGGTGGTGTTGGACAATCTGAACACGCATCGCAAGGCGTCGCTGTACGAGGCGTTCCTGGCGGAGGAGGCCCGGCGCATAGCGCGGAAACTGGGCGTTTCACCACACGCCCAAGCATGGAAACTGGCTGAATATGGCGGAGATAGAGTTCAGCGTCATCAGCCGCCGTTGTCTCGGGCAGAGGCTCCCCGACGAGGAAACCCTTAGCCGGGAGGTCAAAGCCTTGGAGCGGGAGCGCAACAAAGCTCGGGCGGTCATCAACTGGCGCTTCACCACCGAGGATGCCAGAACTAAACTCCATCGACTCTATCCTGCAATTTCTGACGTGACTGGCTTTATTGCTACTAGAGTCCCGCCATACAACCCATCGCCCCCTACGCCTTGACTGAGTATCACGAGGGCAACACCAGCAAACCCAGCGGTCAGCAGCAAAACCAGTGCCGGCGTAGGTTTCACGTAACGTTCTCTGGCCGTAAACCACCGGCCCACTAGAAACACTAGCAGGATGGGCCACGATTCTCATGGAATCTTGGCCACTGAAATGTCGACGAAGCGGGTAGCCCAGGCGAGTAGACCGATTTCGAACTGCCCAAGAAAAATCAGGACGACGCGGCAATTGAGCAGCCGTCGCCCCAGGATCTTGAGGACTGCCGTGCTCCTAAGCAGACTCCCTATAGAAGGCCAACATAAAGACCGCTACTGAGACAGAGTAACCGAAACGCATCACCGCGTTGTAAACCAAAGGGGTGTCCCCGCCCAACGCAATCCCTACCATCACCGGAGTCATCGAGTAACCCACTATAGCAATCGCCATTTAACCATTGGCGCGGGCGAGTCCGGGTGATGGCGGGTTAGCGGAGGAAAGCATCGAGTGAGACTAAAGTGAGGTCGACAATGGAAAGAGCGTTTCCAAACTTGCGTAAATTCAGCTTCAACGGTCGTTTGCGCCTTATCTTTTTCCAAGTCTAGTAAGCCGTGAACCGCCGCAATGGATTCCCGTTCAATTACCAAGACCGAAATCCGACACGCTTGAGCCGGTTCGATTGTCTCAACGTGGAGGGGGGAGTTATCTAATGAGTACGCGAAGGTAAAAGGTGATTCAGTCACGGGATCAAATGCCGTGAAAGATGCAATAACCAAGACTAAATCTGACACCTGTGACCCATTGTGATTAGATATTCCCCGGGATGGGCAGGGAGTGTCAGATGAGTACACACCAAGAAAAGACACTTGAGCCGAAGCTGGGGCAGCCAGAGCCAGCCAAACAGTTAGGCAACGTGTCCCAGGCCTGCCAGATCATGGGCTACGGCCGGGGCAACTTCTACCGGTACGCATCCATCGTTACAGGGAACTCTACCAGAACGGTGGCGATGCGCCCCTCTACGAGATGTCCCGCAGGAGGCCGCTGTTGAAGGACCGGGTTCCCGAAGTGTGCAGGAAATCGACACTCCAAGACCACGGCCAATTACCCCCAGACCCACGGCATCCGCGAACGGTCCCACAAAACCCTGCAGGACGAATGCTACAGCCCGCTGTTTCGTAAGAAGCTGTACCCGAGCATTGAGGAATCGCAGATCGGCCTGGACGCCTGGCTGGAGCATTACAACCGAGAGAGGCCCCACCCCGGGCGGTACCGCTGCGGGAAGACCCCTTGGGAGACCCTTCAAGCCTGCAGGCGGATGGGGCCGGACAAAGACCTAAGCTAAGGAGGTGACCGATGAGACAACATCAACCTACAGCTCACCGCTGTACATTAATTCCCGTTTGTCAGATTTGGTCCTGATTGCTACAGCTTATTCCTCGTTGATCAAGCGAAGTACTAAGGCGGTAAACTCGCGACCGCGGTGTTCGCCATCACTGAGTCCACCGGTCCACAGGAGCGGCCGATGGCCCTCGCCTTTGACGCTGGTGAATGTGGCTCCGGGAAAATGTGCTGCGAACTGGCGGCCCCACTCTTCAGTGAAAACCGGATCAGAGTCTCCAAAGATGACGTGTGCCGGCTTCCCCCCCAACGCAAGCGCGTCGAATGCGGCGGCTTGACGTCGAGCGTTTCCCGCCTCCGGCTGCGCAAAGGGCAACATCCAGGGCCACCGCAATGGGCCAGCCGTCGAGTCGGGAATGTCGAACGGCGCCAGAACCGGATTCGGGTAGATTCTTGCAGACGGTCTGGGTGTGCCGGTAAACAAACTCGTCGTGAAATCTATGGACTGAGATTCTACGTTCCACTTGCGGAGGGCATCTGTGTAGCCGTAGCGTTCGTGGTGTAGTCAGGTGTTTAGTATAATTAGGCGGTCAAAGCGGTCCGGCATCTCGGTCGCCATAATCAACCCGTTTGGCCCACCCCAGTCATTCACCACGATAGAGATGCCGCGCAGGTCCAGCCGTCTCACCAGGGTCTTTAGCGTTAGCACGTGATGATCGAGCGTGTACCACTCGACGTCGATGACTTTATCGCTTTTGCCAAACCCTATGTTGTCCGGCGCGATGACACGGTATCCAGCCGCAGCCAACCCATGTATCGCGACGCGATACATGTAACTCCATACCGGCTCGCCATGCAGGAGAACAAATGTGCCTGCTTCTCCCGTTCCTTCGTCGACGTAGTGCATCCGCAGTCCATCGATGTCCATGTAGCGTGGTGCGAACGGGTAGTCATCGAGGGTTGCGAAACGCTCGTCGGGGGTCCGATGGACTCCCGCGTTTGGTTGCTGCCCGACGTCAGGTCCGTAAGTCATATTCGCCCCTCCGATCTCGGCGCGGTTGCACAGGGTTCACTGAGCGGACAAAATATTTCAATTGGGATTCACCGTTTGAGTCCCCGCGACAAGGTGATCGTACAGCCATATTCCAGGCAGGGACAGTGCCGGCGCCCTGGGGGAGGGCATTCCACGGGCGCGCGTTGGTGGATGGCGGATTTTGGGCCACGGGGGTCCACATGAGGTTACCCAGGTTATAGAGGACGAATCGGGAATGGTGCTTAGAAGACTCTCAGTCGAAAAGATAGTGGGAATGCGGAGGACTGAGAGTCCCATATGTAACTGTTCAGACTTGAAGTGTCCTTTCTACTCCAAGCTCGTCATTCCGGGCTTGACCCGGAGTCCAGAAACCATTGCAACCAGCGACCTTCACTATCATTGGCATTTCTGGATTCCCGCCTGCGGAAACCTTTGCGTTACCTTCCGCGACTCCCGCGAAAGCAAGAATCCAGAGTGTGCCCAGATACGGAGGACGCCCTCACCCTAACCCTCTCCCTCCGGGAGAGGGGATTATTCAAAGGTCTCCCTGCGCGGGAATGACGGATTGCGGGGGCGGGAAATGATAAGAGGATTATCAAAGATATGACCGATGTGAGATTCAGCCAATCCGCCTCATCGAGTCTGATCAGTCACTCCCATATTTGGATACTTGCCAAAGCGGATGTGACGACATACGATTCCTATTCACCGGTACCTCATTTATTATCGTACGGCGGTAGAGGTAATTTGTCATGGATACCAGCGACTATGTGAGACTGGCGCTACTGTTCCTCGCTTTGCGGTGTCGACAATATTCTCAGCAACCGAAGCGGCCTATATGTCTGTGCAGCGCGGCCGATTGGCCGCGTTGAAAAGGACTGACCCGGCCAAAGCCAATAGGGTGGAACGGTTTTCTTCCCAGCCCGAGAAACTCCTATCGACAGTATTAACCGGCAACAATCTAGCGAATACCGCCGCAGCCGCATTAGGCACTGGCCTGGCCCTGTCCTTTTTGAGCGAAAACAATGCCGTCATTGCGTCTACGATTGGAGTTACCATCTTGCTATTGATATTCTCCGAAGCCATTCCGAAGACAATTGCGACCAGGTACTCCGTGGGACTCTCTGTGTTCATGGCGCCAATATTAAGAGTGGTCGAGGCCGTGTTGCTGCCTCCGGTCTGGCTGTTGGAAAGGTTGGTTCGGGGAGTCACTTACTTGCTAGGGCTACCGGAGACAACCCTGGTTTCTCAGGAGGAGATAACAGCATTGGCGGACCTGGCCAGGGAAACTGGCGTCGTGGAGCCCAGCCAGGCCGAGGTCGTGGGCAACGTGTTTCGGATTGAGGACCGCCAGCTAAGAGAAGTTATGACTCCAAGGAATGAGTTGGTAGCCCTTCAGTGTGGCGCCACGTTGGATGACTTCTGGAGTCTCTACCGCGACCACCCGCATAGCCGTTACCCGATATTCGACGGCTCCATCGATAACATAGTGGGCACACTTTCCCTACAGGATGTTGTCCAAGCGTTGGCCAACGGTGAAATTCACGCAGCGACCGACGTAACTGATTTGGCGCAGCAACCCATATTTCTGCCAGAAACTAATATTATCGGTGAATTCATGAGGAGGCGCCGGGACTCAAGTTATCAAATGGTGATCCTCGCAGACGAATACGGTGGAGTGGCTGGGCTCGTCACATTCAAGGAAGTGGTAGACGAGGTGCTCGGTCCTATGGGAAGCGAAGGTGATGCGGAAGACGACGAAGTCCGCCCGCTCGGCGGCGGGTCCTATTTGGTCGATGCCGGTATGCAGGTGGACGAATTAAACTCTGAAGTGGGCATCGCCATCCCGGAGGGCGACTACGAGACCGTGGCAGGTTTTGTAATGACTCGCCTAGGTGCGGTCCCCAAGGGCGGGGAGCGCATCCAGAACGACGATTTCGTGGTAGAGGTGACCACCGTTGAAGGAATAAAGATCGAGGAAGTTACGCTTACAAAATTGGCGCCGCCTGATTCGGCAATGCGGTCAAAGAGTGATTCAACGGGCTAGGCCGACGGAGTCGCCCAGATAACTCGGTTCGACTCGAGTCCTCCAGCCTGGGAACGATTATCTCATCAAACGGGGTTGCGCCAGGGGAGCCCGGGGAGCCCGGGGAAGCGGCTGAAGTCGTTGGAGTGGACCTCCGCCTGATACTCCATGGCAACGGCGGCTATGTGGGCGCCGGTGACCAAATTAGCTCCTACGCCAGCGGCAACCAGATTCCGGCGAAAATGCGTCAGATGCCCAGCCCCCGGATTAATCGGGATTACCCGAGGGAACTTGAACCACCCGAGAACGAAGTCCACGGCCTGGGACGGTGTCGCCGGATGAGTCAGTACGCTGGGGTGGGTCATCAGCCGCACAAAGCCGGCTGAAACAATCCACGGGACACCCACTCGTTCCGAGCCATTGACCAACTCCTCGCACCAGCGCTTGGCCGAGCAGTGATGCGGCACTCCATCGTTGTGGGCATAGACCAACAGATTTGCGTCCGGAACGATCAGCCTGTGCCCAGTTATCCGAAGGCATCGGCCTCAAGCTGGTCGTTGATCTGGTTCAGTTTTAGGGGATATATACCCGGGGCGAATGCGCTGCGGTTGGGAACAACCCGATAACGAGAAGGTGCGGCCTCCCTCATCTCGGGCGACATACCGCGCCGCAGAACATCGTTCACTACTTGCATGAACGGCAGATTTAGCAGCCGGGCCCGTTCCCGCAAAGCGTCGGCAATGTCATCGTCCAATGTCAGGGTCGTTCTCATGGAGGCATCATCGTGTGAGGTTATGTTGATGTCAAGATGCCGAAACGACTCCCAAACAAACCCCGTGGCAATGTTATGGAAGAGAGTATGAGCCGGGAGGGCCTGACTAGACCATACGCAATAGCGTATTAGGAGTCCTGTCGTGAGCCACATCCAGACCATCGCTATGTTGCGGCTCCGGTTGACAGTCTCCTCGCGCTCCAACGCCATGTAGGGTTGGGGAACTCTCTACGCTCCGAAGGTCCCAAATGTCCACCCGGTCATTGAGAGAATGAACATAAGGGTGATGGTTGCGCCTTTCTGATCCGTCAAAGGATTGAAGAATGTAGCGGAGCGGTCTCCCAGTCCTAGAAAGGGCTCGGCTGAGGAAATGATCAGAACAGCCGGTAGGACAATGCAGCTAATCAACATCTGCTGGAACACATCCGTCCTGGACACGGCCAGGAATCCACCATTCAAAGTGTAAGACGCCACAGTGATTAGGATGATCAAGGATCCCTTGTTTTACTAGATGCCCAAGATAGCCCCGAGGAGCTTGGAGCCTCCTATGACTCCGGAGCCCACGTAGAAGATGACGAAGAAGACCGTGATAAGCGGCGCTAACAATGGCCGGCAGTCCTTTTGGCGAGCCCGGTTACCTGAGACCGCTGGTGATCTTTGAGACGAGTTTACTTCGCTGTCGAACAGGCCGCCTGGCCACCTCTTCGGGCATCGGTGGAATACTCTCTTGGGGTTGTCCCACGCTGCCGGAGGCGTTCCAGGGTCTGGTAGTGAACCTGCGCCCCAAAAGCCGGTCGATCTCGTTCCACTTCCGCTCTTCATCCGGCGTGATGAACGTCACGGCCTCTCCGGAGCGCCCCATGCGGCCGGTCCGTCCAACCCTGTGGGTGAACAATAGCTCAGAGTCCGGTAGGTCATAGTTGATGACTTGACCGATGCCCTCGATATCCAACCCCCGGGCGGCCACGTTAGTTGCCACCAATACAGGTGTCGCGCCGGAACGGAAGTCAGACATCACGTTCTCACGCGCGGCCTGGCTAAGATTCCCCTGAAGCGCCCCCACGGGATAGCCCAGCGCGTCGAGTTGGTTCGCCAGCTTCTTCACACCGTGCTTGGTCCTGCCGAAGACAATGACTGCTTCGCCATCCCGCTGGTCCAGCAGGGTCTGGAGTGCGCCCATCTTCTGGCTCTTCTGGATAGTGTAGACCAGATGATTCACGGAGGGCAGCGCTTGCAGGTCTGCGTCCACCTCCACAAGCGCCGGGTCCTCCAGATGCTTTTGCGCTGTCTTGCCAACCCAGTCAGGCATGGTTGCCGACAAAAGCGCCGTCTGTCGGCTGGAAGGCGTTTGGCTTAGGATGGATTCGACGTCGTGCGCAAATCCTTGGTCCAGCATTTCGTCCGCTTCATCCAACACCAGGAACCGCACTGATTGCAGCTTTAGGTTGCCTTGCCGGACGTGGTCCAGAGTGCGGCCGGGCGTGCCGATGACGATCTGAGGGCCGGTCCTCAATGCCTTGCATTCCGGCTGCGAGGAGCGGCCGCCGTAAAGCAAGATGCAGCGTAGCCCGTGCGGTGAGCCGATGGCCTCGGTGACTGCCGCCACCTGGATGACCAACTCACGGGTGGGCACAAGCACTAACGCTTGGACCTTCCGGACCGATGGATCGCACTGTTCTGCCAAGGGGACTGCGAATGCCAAGGTCTTCCCGGACCCGGTACGTGCCTGCCCTATCAAGTCACGCCCCGCTAGAAGAAGGGGGATGGAATTCGCCTGAATGGGGGTAGGGTCCGATATGTTCATACGGGAAAGTGCGGACATGGTGGCGGGTTTCAGGTCCATGTCGGCAAACGCCGTAGCGCCGGTAAGTGAGACGCCGGGTGAGCCGCCGCCGGAAGAACCACTTGTTGCAAATGTCTCCCTTGTGGGCGGGGCAGAGGGTGAGGAATGGCGGCCAGAACGGGTTTTGAAACACTCGGAACAATACACCGGACGGCCTTGTGTTGGCCGGAAGGGTAAAGTCGTGGACGAGCCGCAATCAGCGCAGACCGCTTGGTGGCGGAGAATACGGTTGGTCAAACCAGGGCGTCTGGGTAGGGTGTCTAAAGGCATGTGTAAACGGACTCCTTCGTCTCAGCCCTTGAGCCGGACTACATCCCAAAGGGACGACATGGGTGGTTCAGCGCGGGCACAAAGACGAAAGACCGAGGACCGGTGGGCCGTTGGTGTAAGAGGCCTTAGTGCGGTATGAGGCGCGTCTTCCCATTCTAACAGATAACGAAGGGCTATACCGTTACCGCCAGGACATACTTGGACTCCGTCAAGGGTTGGGCCCGTGGCGATGTTCCAGCTCACCAGTGTTGCGGGAAATTGGTCCTTTGAGACGATTTCGTTTGAATCCTATCAGGTCTTCTCTCGGCCCACCGTTCGCGAGAGCGGCCTGTAGCAACAGCGACGACGCTTCCGAAGGCTCAGGACACACAGGTCCGCAACGACTCCGAAATGGTCTGACAGCTTGCTCTCACCGTGAATGTCGCTGAAGACCTCTAGGGCCTCGGCTTTCCAGTCCTCGTTTAATGCAATATGGTCGATTCTTCTACGCCCATATAAGCCGAGCGTTGATGAGCCGATCGTCATGACCGGTGGGATGGCGCCACTTCTTGGCTCCCACTTTGGGGATGGCAAGTCCATTTATGCGGCCTTATCGGTGATAGCCTATGGACCGGTATGATTCATCATCATGGCCTTTCCAGCTTCGCGATGCCCGGCTACGAGTCCCGTATGAGCGAGAAAATCGCAATAATGATGACCACTGAGGCACTGGCCTCAGCGCAGAGCGCAGTACCGCGAAGCGACGCGATCCTATTGTGCTACGACTCGGTGGAAAGATCGATGGCAACCATTGTGTGCTTGTGAGGGACGGCATTGGAATTGCCACCGGCCTCTGCTGCGATACAACTACCCAGCATCCGTTTGGCGCCGGTCTCGTCAGCCTAGACACCGTCAAGGGGAGGTTGTTTGTGCGGGTCAAAGACAGTCTGGGCGAGCGGAATGAGGGCTTCGCGGCACCAGAGGCCCTCACGGTCTGGAATTGCTCCTGGGTCGACGCTGACTCCAACTGGAACTGTATCTATGCCAGCGTTCTGCCTGCGCGTAGCCAACCGGTTAGTTTCACAAAGACCTCCCGGTATCGAAAAATAAACGGATGCTCTTTGCACGCGAACCAGATTTGAGTCACACTCCGACGCGTCAGAGTGTTCCAAATGGTGAATCCCGGTTCAGTATCAATACCAGGCAAACTCTACCGTCCCTCCCCTTTCCTTACCTCTGTGTGAACGGTGTCCGGAGTCACGATAATTTGCGAGGAAAGACTCAGCGTGTCTCAGTTGCACGCTCCAGGCATCCAACAGTTATTAGATATACCCGTCGCAAAGGTGCTTTGACGTTTGGCGACGCCGAATGTCTTTGCGGTGGCCATGATGACGGCGGTGACGTTTTCCGACGCATGGTTTGTTGGACGACTGGGCACCGCGGCCCTGGCAAGTCTGGGGTTGGCGTTTCCCTTTTTGACCTTAATGCAGATGATGGCAGGCGGGGCCATCGGAGGCGGCACGACGTCGGCAGTGGCTCGGGCCCTTGGCGCCGGGGCCATCGAACGGGCTGAAAGCATCGCATGGCATTCGACGGTCTCGGGCTGAAGATGTCCGGTCTGTACATGATCGTTTTGGGCCTATTTGCGCGGCCCATATTCCAACTTTTAGGTGGCGAAGACGCCGCCCTCTCCGGAGCTGCCAGCTTTGCCCGGGTCGCCTTTGGCGGCGCGGCGGCCACGTTGTTCATTTGGGTGATTTCCGCGATTTATCGAGGCATGGGAGATACGGCAACACCGGCCCGTGCCATCGTCGCGGCCAGCGCCGCGCAGATTCTGATGTCCGGCAATCTAACGCTGGGCTGGTTCGGCCTTCCAGCCCTGGGGGTTGTGGGCACTGCCGCCGCACTGGTCATCTGCCAGGGTCTCACGGCGGTCTATCTGGTTGTGTTGTTGGTTCGCGGCGAGGGACGAATACGCCTGCGTCCACATGTCCCGCGATGGGCGCCTGTCCTCGACATCATGAGAGTGGGCGGCCTTGGCCTCATCAACAGCATTTGCATGGCCATGACCGTCGTGATCATCGCCAGTTTGGTAGGCCCCTATGGAACGGAGGCCTTGGCCGGGTACGGCCTGGGCGCCCGGCTGGAATTGATGTTGGGGCCGATTGCCTTTGGGGTGGGCGCTGGCCTGACGGAGGCGGTTGGCGCCAATGTGGGGCCGCCCAATACGCCCGCGCCCGGCGTTTTGCCTGGGCGGTGGCCGATGTTACCCTCGCCCTAACCGGTCTGACAGGAGTTTGCGTGGCCTTAATTCCCAGTTTGTGGCTTGATCTATTTACAGCGGATCCCAAGGCCTATGAATTTGGAGTTCACTACCTCACGATCACGGCCCCGTTCTATGGCCTTTTTTGGCGCGGGTCAGGCATTGTATTTCGCGAGCCAGGGAACCGGTCGCATGATTTTGCCAGGCACAGTTTCAACCACACGGTTTTTGACGGTGGCAGCCATCGGAGTGCTCGCCATTTCCCTTGGCTCGAATGTTACCGGACTGTTCATCGCCATTGCGGTTGGGCTGACATTCGTGGGAGTTGGTCAGGCTCTTTGTCTTCTGGGTCCGGGCCGGCGCGCAGCCCGACCGCACGAAGTTCGTGGGACGCACCAATGAAGTCAACTTAGGGCCAGATATGGGCTATAGACTCTTCCGGCAATATCTGTTCGATGGCAGAATGCAAAGGCGATGCCCGTTTTAACGATTGTCCCAGATGCCGCTAGACCCCTTTGTGACCATGTAGCGCCACGGGCTGGTTTTACGCCAACGGTGTATCGTTGAGAAAATGAAACAGTCCGGCCGGGCATGGTTGAGCAAACTTCAATTTAGGCCAAAGCATGAATGGTGTTGCTCTTATAGAACATGGTGGGCCTGGATGGACTGTAGACAGTACCGTTTTTGAGTTGGTAGTAGAGTTGTGAATGCTAGCAGAGACTCCACTGGGATTACATTTCGGAGGAGACTTTTTCCGAGGACACGGGAATCCCATCCGTGCGCGGGGCGCGGGTTTGGCGGGGACCGCTGCTGATCGAATCGAACCGCTCGCGCTCAGGTGGCCGCTCCCATCCAAAATCCCTCCGACCGGGGCCAAAATCCAGATCCCCCCAGCAGGAGGCTGAGCCATAGATTAGGAGGCCCACCAGTGTAGTTCCAGCCGACACCGATGGACACGGAGGTCTCGTGAGTAATAGATCCGTTGGTCTTGCGTTCCGGCTCAGGGGCGTCGTAACTCTTGCCCACCGCAGCCCGGTGTACCGGCCTCGCGTAACCTACAGGTAAAGGAGAGGCCGGCGCTGATAACGATGCAACCTTCGCCCTTTTGGTGGGTGGCAATGCCTGGCCAACCTCTATGGGACCTTTAGAAATTTGGTCACGTATTCCACATCAACCGTCGGCGCCGGTAAACCAATCTGGGAAAGGGCTTCGCTAAACCGGCTGTTGTCGTAGACGCTGGTGTCGGTCAGGTACGGCTCAACTGAATCCAGGGACTGGACCAGAATTTTCAATTCCATATCGTTTTCCTGGTCCGCCGTTGCTTGTAATCTTGATTTCCAGTCCATCAATGGGACGCGATCTGTCACATAGCCGTTGCTCTCCATAAAAGAAAAGACGCCGTCGGCAGGAACAGGATTCTGTTGAACCACATTGTAAACTTTGCCCAGGTGCGTGGGATCGTCGGAGATCTTCGTGATAGCCTTGACCACGAAGTCGACGGGGGTCATTTCGAATAGCCAATCTGGCGCCGAGGGAGCCCAACCCGAGCGCACGCAGGCTTTGATTATCAACGATAGGAAGTCATTGGGATTGACCACGCCCGTAACGCTATGATGGCCTATGTTACCGGGCCTGAATATGCAGACCGGAAGTCCTCGAGATACTGCCGACCAAACGAGGCGTTCCGCAACCCATTTGGCCTGATTGTAGCCTCCCTCCATCCTATCGACGAAGCCATCTATTTGGTTGTTTTCCAGGTAGGGAGTATCGTCGCCTCCTGGGAAGATGCCATTGGAAGAAATGTATTGGACTGGTTTCGTTTTGGCGCTGCAAGCGAACTTGATGACTTCCAATGTCCCGTCGACGGTGTGGGGCTTAGCCATAGCATAGGGATACATGTAGTTGACGGAGGCCGCGCAATGAAAGATTAGATCGATTTGTTCCGCAAGTTGCTGATACTCGTCCTTGTCTAATCCCAGATTGGGCTGGGTAAGGTCCCCCGTAACTGGGACGATTCGATTTTCAAGGGATTGACTGGCCAGCCCGTAAAACTTCAAAGTCCCCAATACTCGGTTGATGGGCCGGTCTTGTCCAGAACAACGATCCCTAACTAGACAATAAAACCGGGTATTTTGATCCGTGGTACGCAGCAGTTCGTCAAGTAAAAAGGCTCCCAAAAAGCCGGTTGCCCCCGTGACAAGAACCGAAGACGCTTCGCTCAAACGTGTAGTTCTCATGTTGTCCGGAGGCGAAATACCCTCATCAAGGTTGGCATCATCGACCAGCGAAACTCTCGATTCCATATATGACCCTCTATCCTCCAAGTATGCTGCCAGCTCGTTAATAGTTGGGTTTTCGTAAATCTCGGTGCCGAGAAGTTTAATCCCAAATGTCCGCTCCATACCCAAGGTAAGACCCAGGGCTGTAAGAGAATGGCCGCCAAGATCAAAAAAGTTCCAATCGTCGTCCAAAGAATCGCTGTCAACATCCAGCGCATCGCCCCATAGCTCTCGCAGACACCAACGGCGTTCTGCTGGCGTCGCGGGTTTTGCAAGTTGTGTCCGATCCTTGACAATGGACCTCGCTTCCCGTAATGCGGGCAGGGCTGTACGATCTAGTTTACCTGTCTGTTGATTTATCGGAAGGGCTTCGACCTCCAAGAAACGGCTAGGCACCATGTAATGGGGCAGATACCGCTCTAGGAGATTCCGAAGGTCCCTACTGGTCCCGCTCTTGGCGTCGACCCGCCATGTTGCTTCCGGTTCCCGAACTACGTATGCGACGAGCCGCTTGTTGGATTCGTCTTCGGTTTCCGCTAATACTACCGCGTCTATCACATCACAGTGCTTTCGGAGCATTTCTTCGACGGCGCCGAGGTAAACACTATATCCCCTGATCTTGACCATTGAATCGACCCGGCCGATGATTGTTGTCATCCCCTGCGCGTCAACTTCGGCCAGGTCTCCCGTTGCATAATACCTCTCACCACCCCGGCAAACGAAACTCTGGGAATCCAGATCGGGCCTTCCCAGGTATCCTCGGGCGAGTCCGCGGCCACCAACAAATAACTCACCGACTCCGGTTGAGGCGAGAACAGACTCTCCCTCTGGGAGCACTCGAACCGTTACTCCGTCCATGGGTAAACCTACTGGACACACATCCCTTCCGTCCAAGCACAAATGTGTCAAGTCCACGGTACAAACATCGTGGACCTCACTAATACTGTAGGTATTGAATACACGTGCAGAATTGGGGAAAACGTCCAACGCCTGCTTCAAGAGGCTGGTTGGCACTACCTCTCCATTGAGCCAAACCACTCGTAAACACGCCAAATGGGTCCGTAGGACACCATGGTCCGCCGAATTCAATATTCCCTGTAATAGAGATGGAGTGAACAAAATCTCAGAAACACGATGCTCTGAGATGAATGCGGTGAGAGCCCGTGGTAGGAACACAATATCGTCAGGGATTATGTATACAGTTCCCCCCTTCAACAGCGGACGAAGGAACTCCCAGTCGAAGAAGATGTTGCAGGCAACCCTATCTCCGACAATGTAAGAACTAAACTTGTACCTAGCGAAGTAAGATGAAATGACGGAGCCGCTGGTCTGCATTACTCCTTTTGGATCTCCGGTCGTACCAGAAGTGTAAGGGAGGAACGCCAAATTTTCGCTCGCGGGGCGGGGACCACGGGTTGCGGCCTTAAACCTCTTCCAGGATTGATCGCTGTCGATGATCAATATGTGCGTCCCGGCGAATCGGGAAAGTCTGGGCACGTGTTGTGCCTTGGTGATCACCACTTTCGGCTGCGATTCAGTCACGATGGCACTCAGCAAACGTTCGGGGGAGTCGAGGGCCATCGGCATGAATGCTGCACCGGCTTTCAGAATTCCAATGCTCGCAACGATGTACTCCGAGCAAGTCTCCATGAATATGCCTACCGGGTCGTCGGATGAGACACCGTGATATCGAAGATAGGCTCCTAACGAATCCGTTGCCCGGTCCAGTTGAAAATAAGACGTTTCCTCATGGCCAGAGACTATTGCCAGACCATCTGGCGTCTCCGCCGCCTGAGTCCTGAAAAGGTTATGCAAACCACTCTCTACGGAATTCATTATTCCATCTCAACTCAATCCGGATGGGTTGCAATGAGATCGGATATAGTCATTGGGATTATTCCACCATTGCGCAGAAAATGTACAAATTGTTGAGCAACAAGTAAACTAGGCACCCTGGATTGTACTCCTTTTTCATCGACCGAAATCTAATGGCCCAATGGGGATCACATGCAGTTCGATTCGCTGGATTTTTACAAAGAGCACGCTCAAAGGTACTCTGAGCTATCCCACGAGCTCACTCATTCGGTATACACCAATTCTTCTCACCCTGCGCTAAACGGCGATATGGATCTATTGAATCGAGTTGCCGAACTGGCGTCTGGCAACCGCGGGCTGGACGCGGGGTGTGGGGCCGGCGCTCGGGACGTTCATCTGTTGCACACTTGGGGGTACGACGCTTACGGGATTGATGCGGTGGAAGAGAATATCAGCCTGGGGAAGATACTGCACCCGGAAATTGCGGACAAACTTCGCGTGGCTGATCTGCGGGAGCCCTTACCGTTTGAGAAAGCTTCTTTTGACTTCGTTCTGTGTAATGCCGTGATACAACATTTGCCTCCTGAGACAACCGAAAGCACTACCATCCCGGAGTTGACAAGGCTCCTCGCTCCCAATGGAATTTTGCAATTGATGTTCAAGATCGGCTCCGGAGTGGTGACAGTCAGTGATCGAGCCTACGGAGTAGACAGCGTGGATAGATCGTTTCAACTTTACGACGAGCACCGGTTGTTGAAAATATTGGAGGACTGTGGCTGCACTCTCGTAGAGGCGGTTGGGAGCGAGGACTTAGGGGGAATGCTTTATTTTAGCGACCCCAAACCCATGGGTTATTGTGCTTTTTGGGTGAAGAAGAATTAGGCGCATCCGGTTCACAAGAATAGCGGTCGAACATCCAGGGTTGCGGCGGCTTTTTGGACCTCGCTTATGGGCAACGCCGCAATTCCCGCCTCCTCGCATTTGAGCCCGGCGTAGGCGCTGGCAAACCGGGCGCTGCTTTCCAGCGACCATCCCGCTCGAAGCCCGAATATAATCCCAGCGGAAAAAGCCGCGCCGGCTCCATAGCCATCTATGACCCTTACCTTCGGAGGCCGGATACAGAAGGCCTGCTGTCCCTGCGCAACAACGCACCCGTCCGCTCCCAAAGTCACTAATGCGGTGCCCACACCTTGGTTGATCAACGACCGGGCGACATCCGCCGGGTCTCCGGATGCTGTTGGTTCGTCCATGGATACTTGGCAAATACTAGTATAACGGAGCAAACCATGCAGTGCCGGACTATTGTCGTATTGCGACTCTAGGTTGAGGAAAACAGATGTGCCCTGGGAGGAGGCGATTTCCATCGCTGCTAGCACGCTCGGACCATCGTACCAATCGACGTATAGCATCCCCGCTCCAGACAATTGGACGGGAGTCGGCGCAATTAACGCTGCCACAGCGCGAGGGTCCCGTCGTTGGAAATATGTCCGGGCGCCACTGGCATCCACGATCCCTACTTCTAGCGGTGTTGTTAATCCTTCGCTGACTCGTTGTTCGACATCTACCCCCCATGCCTCTAGGTGTTCTATGACTTTCTCCCCGTGGTAGTCATTGCCTACCGGGGAGGAGATGAGGCTAGCGGGCACCCTCCATTTATTCAGAATGCTTGCGACGATTACGGCATCATCCCCTACAGTATCAACCGTGTCCAAGACGACCGCGCCACCATTTTCAGGCGGTAGGTGTTCGACCATCAAGAGCAGGCAGTAGGTTAAGAATCCGAAGCAAACCACATTTCCTACTAGGGGCCGGATTGGGTCTTGGCTATGGCCGGCTGGTAACGGTTTATCGGACATATACCGCCAAGTCTCTCCTATATTGAACACCAATATTGAACACCAAGGGCAGGACTAAGCGATGTGATTCAAACGAGAAGCGATGTGAGGAGATAGTAGTGCCGGTAGAGAGAGATTGTCTACAGCAGATGGGGTTGTCTTAATTTTACGCCTCACTCCCCAGATATGCCCGATGGGCAGGTGTAATCGGCAAGACTTAGGATCTGTGAACTTCAAACATGAGCATCATGGCTAGTCAGTGTGCTAGATCGCCGCAATAGCGGGCCTCAGTTCTGGATACCGCAATCTCATAGGAGGCATTTAATAAGAAAAGCTGAGACAGTCGCGGCCAATGAGCACTTTGAACACATGGTCGAGTACGGATTGGGACCTCAGCCGATCCTCCGCTGGTACCTTGATGCCCGGATTTCGGTCAAGCGATTCGAGGTTGCGCTGGCGACTTGCAACGAGACCTCCATCGAGGAGGTGCGCGATGCGCGAAGCCGCGAGTGAAGCCCGAGTCGAGGGAAACGAGACCCTCGACTTTAGAACCGTCGTCCCGGTGCTTCAGCGAATCGATGCCCATGCAATACCCTTTAATCCGGCCGGTAAACATATACACAATTTAGCTGCAGGCACTGTCATCCGACGACGGCCTTCCTCAGAAGTTATCCTCTTTACTTTGTGTTTCTAATGCCGTCTTGCCCCATTCTCACAGCATGGTCTCCTTCTGGGAACCCGCCTGCCCAAACTTGAGAGCCTAGGCTCTGGGTTCTGGAAGGTAGCGGTTCGAGCAGAGACCATATTCGGAACTCGCGCTTCTAAAGAGAATAATCTGAGATGAGCGGCAACTGCCCGGTACCGCCGACAGTCCGCTAACGCCAGGAAGGTCAGTGGGCCTGGATGGACTCGAACCATCGACCTCGGTCTTATCAGAGGTTTGGTCAAAAACCAACCGAATTCAGGCTGCTTCAGATACAAAACACCAGGTGCCCTGCCTCCTTTTCCAGAATAAGACTGAGGTCAGTTTCGACGGCTTAGAACTCCGACCAAGCTCGCCGGACCCTCCCGATCACGCGGGCGGGTCCGACAGGGGTGACTTCCACCGGATCCGTCTCGCCGTTCAGAATAACCCACTCAAGGTTCTTGTCCCACCGCACTCGCCTCACCAACAACTCCTGCTCGGTCACCATCACGTAGATGCCCCCGTCTTGAAACTCCCGGTCGAGCCGGTCAATCATGACGAGACACCCATCGGGCAGAGTCGGGGCCATCGAATCACCTTCTATCCTAACCAACCGCCAGAAGAAGGAATCGGAGTTGATGTCCTCGCTGATGTCCTCCAACAGCACTCGGGGGAAAGCTATTCGACGTTTGAACGTCTCGTCGAACTTGGTCTCGCCTGACCCTGGCACGGCCTCGCCTTCCACCACATACACGAAATCAGGAACCTCGGCGCTTCGGTCATCCAGCGGATCAACCAAGGAACCGACGGGAACACCCAGTTCCGCTGCGACCTCACGCAACGTTGGCAGCAAGATACCGGCCTCTCCGTTGATCACCCTATAAAGCCAGTTGGGGGCATGCCCCAAGGATTTAGCGACAGCGTAGGCTGTTTTTCCGCTCACATTGAGCGCTGCCTGCAAGTTCTGCGCCAAAACCAGATCAATCGAGGATTGAGGCATTCGCCTCCTCCCTGCTTGGGCGACGGGTTTCAACCCACTTTGGAATTGACACTAGCTACCCACTGTGTATATACTGTGTTTACACAGTGGGTAAATATTTATTGCCAACAGGCCTCACCTGCACCCATGTGGCCCTCGGTTATTTTACGCGCACCGGACAGCGTGCGCAAAGACATAAGAGGGGAGCTATCAGGATTGCTGGAGCCTCATGTTATAGGAGCCAACGATGACCGCTGTGCAAAGCGCTGCTGCCAAACGCCGATACCAACGCGAGTCTCAAGTTATTTGCCCTCAGTGTGACGGTACTGGACGGGTCGTGAGGGATCAGATCAGGGCCAGGGCAAAGAGGGCCGGCCATTTTTCCTATCTCAAAAGCTTGATCCCCGGCCACGAGTCGATGGCACAACGAGGGAAGAAGGGCGGTAGGCCGAGGGACCCTACTCTCAGCGAGGCCGAGACCTCGGCTGGCAGCCGAGACTCCGGGCAGTCGTGAGCCGAAAGGGGTGGCACCTGAGAGCACGGCTGCCCGGGGTCTCGCGAGGCTGCAAGGTGGCTCAAGCCCCCGCAGCCTCCATACCCTATCCGGGTTCACATTCTCTTTGCAATAAGCGGCGACCCGGGTAGGTGGAGAAACGCGACCGAGTGAGGATACAGGAAGAGCTGAACCAGAGGGCGCAGCAACGGCTCGGAGAGACCCCTGGGGGGCCAGCCACAACCACGCAGGCTGACAGATCGCCGATACCTAACCCAGGGTTGGCTCAATTCCAGCCCGATATTGGAGGAAGAGATCATGCCTATTCCGAACAGAGTGCCATTTCAACGTGATCTGCACGATCAGAGGCCACCGGGACATGTCTCTCGCGAGGACCGGGTGCTCGACGTCCTCTGGGATTGTCCCTGGTCTAGCCCCGGAAATATCTCATCCTGGAGCGCAATCGACCTGGCGGATGTCTACGACATTTTGGTCACCCTGGAGACCGACTTGCTGGTCGTTGGCGCTGACCTCGGCAGCATCCGCCCTGTCCAGGCACGGTACATCCTGCACCAACGGGGCGTTAGGCACCAGATGGTCCCCAATGGGCATCGTCGGGGCCGCCCGCTTGAGTGGCAGGTGACCGAATCGGGAACCGAGCGGCTGCTCGGGTCGCTCCCCATGCTGGAAGAGACGTATGAAGTTACTCCACACCTGTTTGACTCTACTGCTGCTGAGCCCCTGATTCTCACACCGGGATGGGACCCCGGCAACCCGGACATCCGCTTCCTGGGGAAGGTCACCCTGAAGTGGTTCAAATGGCTGCTCCGGGACCGAATCCACGCGGTGGCCTGCTATCGCTGCGAGAGGGAGGATATAGGCCGGGTGATCGAGATACTGGTTCCCTATGTCTGGAGTGGTTGTTTCCTCCAGCAGGCACATCGGCGCCGGGACTTGAGGGACGCGTCTCGATATGTCAAGGCCCCGCTTCATGGGTCGTGCGGAGACCCCGGCGTGGTGATGATTTCCAGGGACGGATTCGCTGGACTAAGGGCCGGGTCAGGCCTGGCCCGGAATGTCACCCCAGCGGTCTTGGATGCCAACGGCAACGTGATAAACCCGTTGCCGCCAGTTCCGCCAGATTGGCGGTTGATAGGGGGCCACGGCAGTCCGAATGAGGTAGGAGAGCCGGAAGCGGCTGCGGAGTCTGCACAAGATGATCCGGCTATGGCGCACTATCGTGGTGTACGACACACGCGCATATTCTGGTGGGTAGAGCAATTCCCGGGCTGCACCACTGGCCAGCTGGCCCGGACATTTCGGATGTCACGGTCAGCCGTCATAGAAATCTCGGATCAGATGGCACTTGGCGATCTCCTGGTGAAGTTGGATGGAGGTTGGTACCTGGGAGAGGGCGGAATCAAGGCCGTGGCGGAGCGTGACCGAGTGTCGGACAAGAGGGTGCGCCGCCGTTTCGGCGCCTACCTGAACTCTGACGGGAAGTACAGAAGGTTGCAACAACGCCATGACCGGACGGTTGGCGATGTGGCGGCGTTGTTTCACCTCGCCGGCATACCCGTGGCAGCAGGCTGGCGGTGGGAGGTGATCCTCCGCAAGAGCCAGGTCCGACCAGACCTATGGGTCTGTATTGAGATTGGGCGTCGGATGGGTATGTGGCACCCTGTTGAGGTCGAGCTGTCTGCGAAATCTAACTACCGGGTGTCCAAAAAGTTGCGGCCATACTGGGCGGCGCTGGATCAGCACAAGCCGTTCCCACTGCTCGTCGTGGCCGGAACCGAGGACGGGGCCTCTACCTTCAGGAAGTTGGGCAGCGATCTGCCAATCCTCGTGACCACTGTCCGACAAATCAAGAATCATCTCATCAAGAGGCCGACTACTGAGGGTGTGGAGTACGGCGATCGGGCAGCATACTATAAACGCGCCTTTTGGGGGCCCGACACCGTTTGGCACGCCCAGGGAGATCCGGTGGATGTCGATGCGCTGAAAGCCGCCGTCAGGCACGGCGGCATCAAGCAGCCCCTTGGCGAGAAGATTGCAGACAGCGTTGGACCGGAGAGCGAGCAGGAGACGAGGCGGCAAGACCATATTTTTGACCCAATGGAGCTGTTCCTGGGTGGTTTCAGAAACAGCTTCGCGGGTTCCTCTCCTTAACCATCCTGGGGGATATCCCACGATTTGCCTGATTGAATCGACTCCCGGTCTCCCTGTTAGTAGCAAGCTAAAAATGGGCGAAAGTAGCAAGATGGAACTGACCCACCCGAAAGTGGTGGCATCATCCGCAGAGACTCTGCGGAGGTGTGTGAAACACATTGCTGAAGGTGGGAGAAGTGAAAGAGATCTACGAGATGAAAGGAGCGGACCGTTCGATCCGGGGGATTGCCCAGGAGCTGGACGTGTCCCGCAACACGGTACGCCGGTACCTGAAGTCCCCGGAGGCCATGCGTCCCAGGCCGCGGCCGCCGCGAGGGTCGAAGCTGGACCCCTACGCCGAGCATATCGACCGGCGGATGGCGGAAGGGTTGGAGAATTGCCGGGTGCTGGACCGGGAGGTCCGGGCCCTGGGGTACCAGGGCGGCTACTCGACGGTGGTGCAGTATATGCGGCCGCGGCGACAGCACAAACAGCCTGAGGCGACGATGCGGTTTGAGACGGCGCCCGGTGAGCAGGCCCAGGTCGACTGGGGCAGCTTGCCTTACATCCGCGAGGACGGGAAGCGACACCGCGTCTGGGTGTTCGTGATGACGCTGGGCTGGTCCCGGGCCTGCTACCTGGAGTTGGTTCGCACGGCGGACACCGCCGCCTTCATCCAGTGCCACGTGAATGCCTTCGAGTACCTGGGCGGCGTGCCCCGCCGCTGTCTGTACGACAACGCCAAGGTGATCACCCTGGGCCGGGACGAGGAGAAACGGCCGGTGTGGAACCGGCGGATGCTGGACTTCGCCCTGCGGGTGGGCTTTGAGGCCAGGCTGTGTCAGCCCTACCGGGCCCAGACCAAGGGTAAGGTCGAGAGCGGGGTGAAGTATGTCCGGCGCAACATGTGGCCCAGCCTGCGCTTCACCGACGACGCCGACCTGAACCGGCAGGCCCTGGAGTGGTGCGACGTGGTGGCCAACGCCAGAGTGCATGGCACGACTTACCGGATACCGTGGGTGATGCTGGACGAGGAGCGGGCCCGTTTCGGTAAGCTGCCGGACCGGGTCACCCTGGCGCCCTATCTCCGGGAGGACAGGAAGGTAGCCCGGGACGGCTTCGTCAGCTGGGAGGGATCGCGCTACGGGGTCCACTGGAAGTGGGTGGGTCGCATCGTCCAGGTGGGACAGCGCCAGGGCACGTTGGAGATCTGGGCTGGCGATGAGCGCATCGCGGTCCATCCCCGGGCCCAGCAGGCAGGGCAGCGCTTCATCCTGCCCGGCCAGTGGGCAGGACTGCCCAGGGGGGATGGCCGACCCCGCCGGGAGGCGGTGGCGTCGCAGATCCCCGCCGGTGAGGTGGAGCGCCGCTCCCTGGACGTCTACGAACTGGCTGCCCTGGGAGGCGCAAGGTGATCGCGCTGGAACAGGCTCGCAAACACCTGGAGACCCTGGGACTGAAACAAGCCGTCGAGGCTCTGGACAACTCCCTGGACACCGCCGCCGGCAAGCAGCTGACCTACCCGGAGATGCTGGCCGACCTGCTGGGGGTGGAAGTGACTGCTCGGAGGGAACGCTACCTCTCCACCAGGACCAAGCTGGCCCACCTGCCCTTCCAGCGCACTCTGGACCAATTCGACTTTGCCTTCCAGCCCTCCATCGACGAGCGGCATATCAGGGAGCTGGCCAACCTGGCCTTCGTCGCCGAGGCTAGCAACATCCTGCTCCTGGGACCGCCGGGCGTGGGCAAGACCCATCTGGCCGTGGCTCTGGCCCTCCGGGCCATCGAGAATGGCCAGGGGGCCTACTTCGTCCGCGCCTACGACCTGATGGAGGACCTGAGAAAGGCGCGAATCGAGCACAACCTGGACCGGCGGATGCGGGTCTACCTGTCGCCCAAGGTGCTGGTGGTGGACGAGTTCGGCATCTGGCCCTACGACCGGGAGTCGGCCACCGCCTTCTTCACCCTGGTGTCGGCCCGGTACGAACGGGGCAGCATCATCCTGACATCGAACAAGGGCTTCGGCGAGTGGGGCGAGCTTTTGGGCGACACCGTCATCGCCTCGGCGGCGCTGGACCGGCTGCTGCACCACAGCCACGTGCTGAACATCCGTGGGGAGAGCTTCAGGCTCAGGGAGAAACGCCAAGCGGGGCTGTTCCCGTCGCAACAGCATCTCGCCGCTTCGCCGGAGGAGGCCGGCGACAACTACCGGTACTGACAAAGTCGCAGACCAGAACCAGGTGGGTCAATTTTAAGTTGCTACAAAAGGCGTCAGGAGAGTGGGGGTGGCTCAGCCCTGAACCAGCGGTCCCAAGGAACCAGATGGGTGGGTCAACTCCGATTTGCTACAACCGGGTCAATTCCCAGGGCAATCGCGTCTTAGCAATATTCTTAGAAATTGGTTAAGGTATGGGGTAACTGGTGAGGATGAAGGGAGGACGGAGATGGATGAACGGAAAGGAGCAACGATCATAGATTGCTTTGACGGATTGGAAGACCCACGGATTGAGCGGAGCAAGCGGCATAAGCTCTTGGACATCATAGCGATAGCGATCTGCGCCACCATCTGCGGGGCGGATTCCTGGGTCCATGTGGAGCTGTTTGGCCGGAGCAAAGAGGAGTGGTTTAGTAGTTTCCTGGAACTCCCTAACGGGATTCCATCACACGACACTTTCGGAGCGGTCTTCTCCCGGCTGGACCCGGGCCAATTCCAGAGCTGTTTCATGGAATGGACCAAACAGATAGCCCAACTGGCCCAAGGAGAGGTGGTGGCGATTGACGGAAAGACGGTGCGCCGCTCCCACGACCGGAACTCCGGCAAGCAGGCCATTCACCTGGTCAGCGCCTGGGCTTCGGCCAACCGCGTGACCTTGGGCCAGGTCAAGACCGATGAGAAGTCCAACGAGATCACCGCCATACCCCGTTTGCTCGAACTTCTGGACCTCCACGGATGCATCGTCACCATTGACGCTATGGGTTGCCAGAAGAACATCGCCCAAGGGATTGTGGACGGCGGAGCCGACTATGTGCTGGCGGTAAAGGAGAACCAGGGGCAACTGCATGACGATGTCCGAGACCTCTTCCAGGGAGCGGAAGAATTTGGCTTCGAGGGGGTTCCCTACGACTTCGCTGCTACCTTGGAAAAGGGCCACGGACGCATCGAACGGAGGGAATGCTGGGTCATTTCAGACCCGGAGAGCCTGGAATACCTGAGCGCCGGCCGGGAATGGCCCAAGCTCCGGTCGGTGCTCAAGGTAGTCGGCCGCCGGGAAACGGCCAAGGGGACCGAGGTCCAGCCCAGATACTACATCAGCAGCCTGGAGGCCCCGGCACAGCGTTTGCTGCAGACGGTGCGCCGCCACTGGAGTATCGAGAACTCTCTGCACTGGACCCTCGACGTGGCCTTTCGGGAAGACCAATGCCGGGTGCGCAAGGACCACGCGCCTCAGAACATGGCCTTGTTGCGGCAGATTTCCCACAATCTGCTCAAAAACGAGACCAGCCTGAAAGTGGGCATCCAGGGCAAACGGCTCCAGGCCGGTTGGCGGGAAGACTACCTGTTGAAAGTCCTCCTCGGTTAAGACGCGATTGCCCTGGGTCAATTCCAAGTTGCTATTGACATCCCAGCTCTGCTGGGGCACGCCGGACCCGGATGCTCGGTGCACCCAACCGTTCGGTTTTGGTATTTCAACCCGGATTGGCCGGCGTGCACTCGGCCCTCAAGCAATTTCCCAGATCCACCAGGCATGTTTTGCCCGCCCCGGCCGGATGGTGCCACGCCGGTGGATTGAACGTTTAGTCGCCGGCGCTCCAACGTGAAGGCTGACCCCCGAGACTATGGGTCAAGAGAGACCACCGGACAGGTATCCCTGGCATCACCGGTTTGCTCCTAACCCGCCACCGGACAACATGGCCGCCGCGGGACCGGCCTGAATCCGAGTTCCGCTATCCCTCAACGCCGGCCCTTCTCAATCGCGCCCTTCATCCGGCGATAGGAGTGGCCCGGCTACGCCGTTCCGGTGGACTGCTGCTGAGGTGCCCTCCGTTGACCGAGGGCCTTAGAAATCCGTTGGAGTACCATTGGAGGGGTTCATGTTCCGGTCGTTGCGGCAGCGTCTTTCGTGGGCGGACGCTGCGGCGTTGTGAGACGGCGCCGGCGAGAACACGTTGCCCTGAAACCGCGAGGTCTGCCCGAAGCCCCTGAAACGGGTTCGGAAGGTCTATGATGAATTCGTCTGAAGCAGCCCGGGGCGGCGGATGCGGGTTGCGTTGATGGGAGGTGACCTCTTCCCGCATGGTGACAGTGGGCCAAGTCAACCTGGGCATCCGGTCCTCGTGGTGTTTGCCGCTGGGCCCAGCCATCACTCTGTCGAAGGCCGAGACCGGCATTCCTGAGATCGTTGCGTACCATCCCTGTATGGAAGGAATTGAGCGGACCGCTACGGTTTCCCTCTGGCCGTCGATATGCATGATGGCGGTCAGGCGGACCGGTTCGTGACCCACGGAACCGATTCGGTCTCCTTCCGCACTTTTCGGAGGAATTGGGCCGGCTTGGACTCGCCTTCATCCCAACGGGGACCGACGCTGAGTGATGGTTCACACTTCAAATCAATCCTTGACCATGTGCCCCGACTTGACCATATGCCCCGACTTGCCGCCTCGTGACTGGCGAGGTGCTTCTATCCTGACTTTCTCCCCTTATCGAGAGGGAAAACCTGGCGCCGGAAGGAGAGATGACCGGAGAAGCCCGAAGGGACACTATTTTAGGTGTGCTGAGGATTCAAACATAGGCGAAAACACGCTGGACATGGGACAGTCTCTTGGGTAAAACGGCCTCTGCGTCCGACAAACGCCACCCTAGGGGGGATATCAGGCAAACCCGCTACGAATACGATGCTGGGTGGGACGGTCTTTTAGGGGCTCCCTTTGTTCGCGGGTTGGTACCCGTTTCCGGCGGTTCTGGCAGTTTGAATCGTCCAAGCAGTGTGCTGCAGGCGTTATCCGCGATGGAGTTGAAGCCTGACTTTTCGAACCTGTGGCCAGGACGGTTGCCCTCTGGCGTCCGGCGCAGCGGTTGGCGGGCACCGTGAAGCCAACTGCAGGCCGGGCGCTTCTCATTGAGTTGGCCGCTCTGGAACCCAAGATTGATGGCGTGGCAGGGTTGGAGCACCCGACCGAGAGTGGTCGGGGAGATGACGGCGTCCCCAAAGAGGTCTCCCAGTTCACAGCTGCCCTTGTCGGAGCAGGGTGTCAACGCCGACCGTGAACTGACCCGGCATCGCCGATGGTGATCTGACCCACCTGGTTGTTGGTCTCCTTACCGCCGACTTGGAATTGACCCACCTCCTGCTTGTCGCTATCCAGCGAGTAGGTCAGTGTCAATTGACCAGGGAAAATGTCAGTCGGCGTTCTCCGGGATGGGTTCAGCCGCTGGTTCTTCCGGCTTGACGCGAGGGCGATTGGTCGGTGGGCTCAAAGCATGAGCATACCGGCGCACTGTGTTCCTGGAGATGCCCAGTTCCCGGGCGATGCTGCGCAAGGAAGTGCCCTGCAGCTTGGCGTGTTGCACAGCCTTCCAGAGGGTCAACTGACGCGGCGTGGGCACGGGCTTCCAGGGTTGAACGGGTGCCGTTTCAAGCGTTAAATCGGTGTCCCTGTCGTAGTCCCGGGACGTTTCCAGGGTTGCCAGTTTCTGCAATTGAGGCCGGGTGAGTCGGTGCTTCGCCAGACGGTCCAAGATCTGTCCGAGTTCGGGGATGGATCCAAGACTACCGGACGCTGCCCGCAGCGCCCCCGGCCTCTGCGGCGCTTCCCCGGTGGGGATGGTCTTCCCCGGATTTTCCACCAGGAGCCTCCCGTCAGGCAACTCCAAGACCCCGACTCTGGTGCCGGCATAGGTGGGTCTGTCTTCCCCGGGCATCAGCTGCAGGGTCCGCCACTGGTACTTCACCGTGTTGCCCCGGGCCACCCGGCGGGTGTGCTTGAAGCAGAAGATCGCGGTGATGTTCACGCCGGACTCCACGGGGCAGTAGGCCACCTCGGACTGCTCCGGCGATACGCCAAACCGGGCGTTGAATCTGGGCAGGAACTCCCGGAGCACATCATTGGCTTCCTGGATGGCGGCGCCGCCGGCCAGGCGCATCTGGGTCACCGGACGGTCCTGAAAGGTCCCCGCGACCCGCTCCACGCGGCCCTTGGCCTGCGGTGAGCGGGCGAAGATCTGCCGGATGCCCAGCTCCTGCATGGCACGAGTGAAATGGGTGGACTCGGTTGGCTGAGGTACGTGCCTGGGATGCCCCGAGAACTTGAAGACGCCGTGGCGGTCGCTGTAGAGAGCCAGGGGAATCCCCCAGTGCCGGATCAGGCCTTCCATGAGGATGAAATAGCCCCGGGTGTCTTCCGATTGGCGGAACACGGCGTTGGCCACGACGTCCGTGGCGTCATCCACCGCCAGGAGCAGCACGAACCGCGGTTCCCGGTTCCCGGTCCTCCAGCCATGGGTGATGGCTGCCGTCAATCTGTACCAGCATGCCCGCCTGGGGCATTCGTTCCCGGCGGACCCGGTGTTTGGGCGGACGCCGCTGGCGGGGGCTGGGCAAGCCGGCCTTGGTCAGGGTCCGGCGCACCGTCTGGCGGCTGACGGTTATGCCTTCCAGTTCACGAAGCAACTCCGCCAGGTGGGTGTGATTGGCCCCGGAGTAACGGGTTCCGGCCGGGGTCACGACGGCAGCCACGGTGGCATCAGAAACAGTGTTGGGGGGACGGCGGCCCCGGTTGCCATGGGCCGGGGCGGAGGCGCCCTCATTTCGGCAGGCTGCCAGGATGCGCCAGGCATGGCACTCGGTCACTCCCAGAAGTTCGGCTGCCTGGGTAACCGGTAATTGGTGTTCCAGAACTTGTTCAACATCTGAAGTCTTGCTCGCTCTCGTTGGTTCAATGTCACGTCCTTCATGGGACTGACATTTTCCCTGGACAACGACATAACTTCGGCTCAGTTTAAGTTCGTAACCTACACCGCTCCATACGGCCCTGCCCGTCTCTGGCGGATGGGTTCAGAAGAGGTCGGCGTCCATTGCGTCAGGAAAATGTTTTCCACTGACAGGAGCCGAAGGGCACGTATCCGCCCATCACCGTTCTCGGTGGGGGCCTCGACTCTCCGGCCGTTGCAGTACTCCTGTTGGCAGACGCTTTACGCTGTCAATCAGTTTGATTCAGTGGCGGGCCGGTTGCGCCGGCGTCGTCGCCGTTTCTGTCCGTCACGCGCAATCGACCCTTATTCATCATCCAACAGGCGCTACGATATCGCAACGGCCAACTGTCATCAAACTGCAGGCGACCAAGCTGTTTCGGTCCTAGCCATATGTCGCTCTGCGGTCCCTTAAGTCTCTATGAGGCGGGTCACTGGGGTCCTGTGTTTGTGCGAGGGACCTTGGCCCGCAGTCCTCCGATCGGCAGGTTGATGCCAGCGAACTCCGTGCCTCCACGCTGCCGCCCAGCAACCCAAGGACGGCGCTCTCCGCGGGTCGAACGGCGTCGCCGCCTCGGAGGGAAGGTTCATCTCGCCCTGCCAGCAGGCCACCGCATCCACTCCCTCGCGGAGGAACTGCACCACCCAGCCGGTTCACCCCGTCGTTGTGCCGCTTATCGTGCTCCCGGTCAAAGCGCTCAAGGTCGGCCCCGTGATGTTGCTGGACGGACCCGGGCAGTATCCGGCCCATGTTGGCCGCCCGTTTCATCCCCAGCTCCGAGAGGTAGTATCTGTGGTCGAATACCGCCATCAGGCCGACGTCCACGAACCTGCCCAGGTGGTGGGCCATCCCCGAGGACGACCCGCCAATAATCTCCCTGAACTAGGAGGCCCGCATGGCCGGAAACTGGCAGATGCTCAGGAACAACCGGTGGGCCAGCCTGCCGTCGGTGGACGAACGTAGGGGTTCTGCCTGTGCCAGGTGTCCGCCGCCTCCGGCACCCTTCACATTCGGCGATGTCTTTCCTGATGTATGTCTTCCCGGGTTCCTCCCGACCGGGCCAGCGCCTCTGCTATCAGCATGTTTACCGCCGGCGCCAAGTGGCGGCCCACGGCTTCCCCTTCCGGTTCGCCGAGCTCCGGCATGAGTGCACCGCGCCGGAAAGCCTCGGAGAACGCCGTTAGACGGCACCCTTGCCCGTCCGGCTCTGCGGTGGCGCTGAGGAGTTCCTCCATTGTCCTGGCACCTTTCCGGTCCCCGACTGGCCGGGTGCTTTCGATATGCCGCCACATCAGCGCCGCATCCCGGCGGAACCTGGCGTCGTCGTTGCCCGCGGTGAGCAGTCCCTTGAAGGCTCGCTCCAGCGCCTGCTGGGCCTCAAATGCGGTGATATGAGACGGGGTGGGGTGTTCGCTTTCTGAGAATATGCTGAAGGCGTCAAGGTGGCGCTGCGCCAGCGCGAGCCAGAAGATCGTGGCCTGGCGGATCTCCTCCGGCTCGGGTTCTCTCTCGGGCCGGTAGTCCAGGCTTCTACCTTCGGGCGTTACCCCGTGTCTGGCGGCTTGCCCCGCTGGGGATTGGGCCAGCGTGGCTGTGCGCCGGAACTCCTCCCTGGTGATGGTGAGCACGTTCACTACGGGTGTCTCATATTTCCCTTCCAGGAACTGTCGCAACGTCCCGTCTGCTTCCCGGACGGCGGCCTCATCCGGGCACACGGCCATCAGGTCGACGTCGGAGTCCTGGCGGTGGTCACCGGTAGCCCGGGACCCCAGGAGAATGACCTCTGCCGGTTGCAGGCGCTCCTGCATCCCCCGGGCTATGGCCAGGGCTTCGGGATCGGGAGCGTTGCGTCGCGGACTCATGCCGGTTCCACCGGCGTCTGGGCGAGGCCACAGTCATCCTCCGTTTCCGTCCTGGACGGTGGAGCCATGCGCTCTTGGGGACACTCACAGCTCTCCCAGGCCCTGTTCAAGTTGGAATGACCATTCTCCACCAGGATACCCTCCAGCTTCCCGATCTCTCAGAAGCGGCTCTCGCAGTCCCCGCGAATCCGGAGCCACCCGGTTCCTGGATGGATCCAAAGCCCCCGCCGCGGTTGCTGCATCACGGTATGGACCTTCTGGAAACGGCAACCTAGATAGGGACCATGCGTCACCAGACCCTGGCCTCGGAGCCGGAGTGCTTCCCAGTCGGACTCCAGGTTGGGCAGGCCCGGGTTCCTCTCCGAGGCGTCGCGGATACCGGGACCTTTGGGGGCAGCATATTACATGGACGCCTTGCTGACGGCTCGTGTTTGCACGCTGTGGCCCTGGATGTAAACTGCCCCTAATATTACAACGACGGATTATCTGGCGGCGTGATTCTTGAGGTGAAATTGAACCTGGCGACGTAGTGCCGCAAACCTCCCACGGTAGCTGGCGCGGATTTAGACAGGAAGCATCAGCCGTCTTTTTCTACAAACTATCGTTGTAATACAGTTTAGTGTGGTGTACCCGTAGTTCGTCGCATTATTCGGAAGCTTTCTGAAAGGATAGGAAACCGGATTCTTGCTCGAACCAGAGTAACGTATCAGCGGCGATTGCCCCTCTATTATCCAATGAACTACGGTTACACCACATTAGTATTACAACGTCGGATTCATGGAGGGGTGGCTGACGTGTTGCGGCGAAGTCTGTAGCGGCGTCTTTGGTGGGAGAGTCTCGCCCGCTCGTTGCGTAGCTGCGTCCCCTCCAGCCACCACAGTAACTCATTCGGCCCGAAGCTCTCCCGGGGCAGCATCTCACGCACCACCCGGTACACTTGGGGCCGGGTGAGCAGCGGCATCTTTTTCCCCCAGTCCTGTTGCAGGCTCAACAGAAACGCCCCGTCCAGCAGACACATGGCCATGTGGCGATGCCACCCAGGCCAGGTGCGGGTCTCGTACTCGTCCAGTCCCACGTCGCTCTTCTCAGTCTCGAATTCGGTTTCGATGCGCCAGCGGGACCCGCCTACGTAAGCCAGGGTCTCCAGGGGCGTGTCCTCGGGAGCGTTGGACAAATAGTAACGGGGTTCGCTGCCGTCCAGGTTCCGCCGGAAGATGGCCCAGAGCACCTCGCCGGGCTTCCGTCTGCGAGTTATCCGGACCCGCTGGGATCTGAGCATATAGGTTCTCGGCCCCTTCGAACCCTCGGCCACCGTTATCTCCTGCCAAGCCTCCTCAGGCAATTCATCGCTGCGCTCCGCCATGGTCCGCCGTTGTCCGTCCACCAGCTTTGGCTTGCGAGGACGCCCGAATCCCTGATAGTCCGGGTTGCTCCAAGCGGGATCCAGAGGCCACATCGTGGTCCCCCCCCCCCGGAACGTCCAGCACGTACCGCATCCCCTGGTCCGCCAAGCCGTCCCGAAAGGACGGGGACATACCGAAGGCGTCGTCCCCAGCAACGAAGTCTGCTTCCAGATGGCCGCGCTCCAAGGCCCGCGCCAGCATCTCCAAGGCTAACTCCGTCTTTGACCGGTACTGGCGTCTTTCCACAGGTACTCCTGCCGACTCACCCCGGCCGCTGTCCGAGGTCCAGCTATCCGGCAAATACAGCCGCTTGTCCACCAGCGCCTTGCCCAGGGGGCTGACGTAGGCCAGAAACATTCCCGCCTGGCAATTCGCCACCTTCCCCAGCTGCCCGCAGTACTGCCGGGCCACTCCCGCCGATTTCCTGCCCTGCTTCGGAAAATCAATGCCGTCCAACGCCCACACCACCTCTGTGTGTCCCAGCCTGGGGGCCAGGTACTCCTGCAGACGTCCGGTGACCGCGTCATCATCCCAGCTGGAATCGGTGAGGAAGCGCTGCAGCGCCCGGGCTGAAACACCCACCGATTCGGAGAGGTTCTCCGCGTTGCGCCGCTCCTGGGACTGGATCAGCAGGGCTTGGAGATAGTGCCGGCTGTGCTCCCGCCGCTCCTTGCGTCCAAAGGCCGGAGCGAAGAAGGAATGAAACTCCTCAAAGGCCGCGTACACTCGCTGGAACTCCGCCGCATCCATCACCCACACCCACCGTCCAAAGCCTTTCCCAACTCGCCATCTATCCTATCAAATAAACCGACGTTGTAATATTAGGAGTCTGTCCGGAAAGTAGTTTGGGCTTTGTGAGCGGCTATACTTGGGGACATCAACCATAGCGAGGGACAGCAGTGCTGGTAGAGCATTCCGACCAGAGAAGCCTGTGGGAGGCGGACCGGTTGTACTTGGACCACGTGGGTAAGGACACTTTCTACGGCCTGTTGGCATCCCTGCGGGGGCAACTGTTCCGCGACTCCGATTTCGCCGAGTTCTACTGCGCCGGCAACGGCCGGGACAGCGTGCCGCCCAGCCTGTTGGCCACGGCGCTACTGTTGCAGACCCACGACAAGGTGAGCGACGCCGAGGCCAAGGCCAGAGGCGACTTCGACCTCCGCTGGAAGGTGGCCCTGGGAATCGAGATTGAAGACCGGCCCTTCGCCAAGAGCACGCTCCAAGTGTTCCGGGCCCAGTTGATTCTCCACGACAAGGTGCGGGCCGTGTTCGAGTCCAGCCTGCGCCTGGCGCGGGAGTCGGGCTACCTGAAAAAGCGCGGCATGCGGGTGGCGCTGGACACCACGAACATCCTGGGCCGGGGTGCCGTGAGGGACACCTTCAGTCTGCTGGCCGACGGGATCGTCAAGCTGTTGTGGGCGTCGGCATCCGTGGAGCAGACCAGTGTGGAGGAATGGGCCAAGGCCCGGGGCTATGAGCGGTACCTGGGATCCAGCATCAAGGGAGAGGCTGGCATCGACTGGTCCGACAAGGAGGCACGGGCGCGGTTGCTGTCCACGATTGTGGCTGACGCGGACCGGCTGTTGGAAGTGGCGCGGCAGGCGCACGGGGCTCTGGCGGAGGGCAGTCCTGAGAGCCAGCAGATAGATCGTGGCGGCGGCGGAGTTGCTGGGGCAGTTGCTGCTCCAGGACGTGGAGCGCGCTGGCGATGGAATCGGCCTGAAGGACGGTGTGAGCAAGGACCGGATGGTGTCGGTGCATGACCCGGAGATGCGCCACGGCCACAAGAGCAGCAACCGGTGGTTCGACGGGCACAAGGCGGCGATTGTAGTGGACACCGGCTCCCAGTTGATCACGGCCGTGGAGGTATTGCCCGGCAACGCTCCGGACAATCTGGGGGCCCTGGAACTGGTGGAGGAAAGCGAAGCCAACACCGATGTGGCGGTGGATGAGGCGCTGGGCGACGCCGCTTATGGCGACGGCGATACCAGGCAGGCCTTCGCCGACGCGGGACGCACCCTGATTGCCCGGGTGCCGGGTCGCCCCAACAAGGCCCACTTCCCCAAGGAAGACTTCCATATCGACTTGGAGTCTGGAACCTGCACCTGCCCGGCGGGGAAGGTTGCCGGGAGCATCCGGCCCTCTGGAACCCGGACTGACCCTACGGGTCGAATTCACCGGCTGAAAGGATTCCGCTTCGATGCGGCGGTGTGCGGAGCGTGTCCGCTGCGGCCCCGGTGCGTGGCCGGGTCGTCGGGGCTGGGACGAACGGTGCAACTGCACCCGCAGAGCCTGCCCCCGACCCTGATCGGGCTGACAGGGGTATGTAAAAACGAGAACGTAGCTACGAACCGGCCCCCTACCCCTGGATTTCGGCATAGGCCGGAATGACAAAATGGTCCCGATAGCGAGCTTTTCGGGGCGATTTAGTATCTGATCGAGCCTGCCTTGGTACACGGTCTCACGTTCAACTGCATCAGTCCCAGATTAAATACATACCCCTGTCAGCGACCCTGATCGGGGGAGGCTTTGTTGCAGCAGGCCCGCGCCCTGCAGCAGAGCCAGGCCTTTGCCGAGTATTGTCAGCGCCGGGTGGTGGTGGAGCACCGGCTGGCCCGGCTGGTCCAACTGGGGATTCGCCGGGCCCGCTACTTCGGGCGGGCCAAAACCCGATTCCAGCTGTACCTGGCCGCCACGGTCGCCAATCTGACACTGGTGGCGCTACCATCGGCGGCCGTGCCGCCTGCGCCGACACCGGCAGTGCTGCCGCGAATAAGGGCGCCCCATGGCTCTGCCAAATCAGGACCCTCATTCTGCTCGCGTCGGCCTTACAGTCCACATTCCTCTTCCCAACAAGGGGTTTCCGTCCGAGTTTATAGCCCAAGGGGCTGCCCTTTCAGCACCCCCTTAACCCGCAATTGACACAAGAGCGCCCCCCGATCATCCAGCGAATGCCCCTGGTACGCCAAGTCAGCATTCATGCCATCTCCGTCGATGCAGTTGCCCCTGGGGTGCCGCCACCTGTGTGCCGCATCAGTGACTTTTCAACATCTCCCCTGGACAACGACGTCGAAAAAGTCTCAGCCCTATTGTACGCCCGCCTCATTGACTCCCTGGCCAACCCGCGTGAATGTACAAACTCCCGCTCAAGCACGTTGGTAACAGCAGTTCACCCTGGGATTGTCATTGTCACGCCAACATGGCATGACTGTCGGAAGCAAAGTCGTTGAAGGAGGTACCACAGATGGAAGAGCAGCCGCCCGTGTGGGTAAATCCGGGGAGAGTCATCAACATCGAGACGACCCCGGAGGGAAGGCCCCGCGTGATGATCAACGTACAGGGCCCCAGTTTTTCCGCCCGCAACCTGGGCCTGCGGGGAGTAATCCGGGACCTGATCGTGTACGGCATGATATCGGACATGGACTCCTCAGACGTCACCTACATGGTGGAGCCGCAGTCGCTGCCAGACCGCTTCCGGGTGGGCGGACCGGTGATGGTCGAGGTGGATGCGGAGGATGAGCATGTAATCCACCTGCACCTGGACACCCTGTACATGGAGCCCGGCCTTCCCGCCGTCTTGCACCTGTTCTGCCCGGAGGAGCAGCGGGGCCCGTGGTTCAGACAGGCCGATGGCCCGGTCTATAGGTGCCCATGCGGCGCGGCCAACTGGGACGTGCTCCCGGAGTGACCGGTGGGGATGATAGGCACTCGGGCCGCACCGGGGCCGGAGACACAGCCGCGGGTCAGCGTGACCCGGGACGATAACCGTTCAGGACCCGGTATATGGTCCGGACCGACACGCCGAAGCGTTCTGCGGCCTGAGCGGACGACAGCCCGTCATCCACGATCACCCTGAGCCAGTCCTGGTACCTCTTCCGGCCCTCCCTGCTCCGGCGTCTCCAGGTGCTGCCCGGCCTGTGCCTCCTGGTGGCCGGAGGATTGTCCGGCATCTCCGCGGGAGCGTCCTGGTAGAGCACCGTCCCGCAGTTCATGCAGTCCAGATAGGGTCCGTACTGGTCCTGGATCAACACCAGGGTCCCCCGGCACTTGTGGCCGGGGCCGGGACTGGGACTGGGTCCATGGGGTTTTGAAGTCATGCGATAGCTCTGGGTATGTGACCTGGTTGTTGGGGTTGCCGGAGAATCGGGGCGGACGACCGCTCGTTGGCCGAGGCCTGAACATAGCTCTGGAGAGGATGACAGCCATGGGTGGCGGCGGATGACGGTCCTGCTGTCTGGACCCCTTCCACCATTGGGGGCATCCGCGGGGTGGCCGGGCGTCCGTCCGGCTCGCCCCTGGCCCATGAATAGGGGTTGATGTTATCCGCGGCCGGACCGGTATCGGTCTTCCACGTGGGAAGCGGCAGGGAGAGTTGGCTTTGACCCCCCCGGGCACCCGGCCTTGCCCGGAGGTTTCCCGATAGGGCGGGACGGTCAGGGGTCTCCGGGAAGCGCCGGCGACGCCCCGGACGCCGGGGGCAGGGACGGCGGTGTGAGCACGGTTCCTGCCGGGCAATTGAGGTCATGGCGATGGGGGGTGAAGTTTGTCCGGCCCAGGAGGGCTTGGGTAACAGGCGCAGGGTGTTGCATCACCCGGTCTGATACCTGCACGCGCGGGGAACGCAAAAGCCGGCGCCCGCTATCTCAGCGGCAAGGGCGCCGGCCCTCTGAATTCAGCTCCATGCCGGGTCTCTCCCGTCCCTGGCATGGGCGGTTGCCCTGGTGGGACACTCCCAAGACTGCGGCGTTGCCGCCATCCCCGCCAAACAGGGCACCGCCCTCTGTGCAAACATGGTCTGCCCGACGGACGGCACGAAGGTGGAGAGCGAGGCGTCGGTTGGCACGGGATGCGCCTGCCGCACTTGCCGCCATCCCGGTGGACATACTCCAAACCCGAGCCAGCGAGGCCCAACTGCATCGGTGGACGGGGTGAGCGCCCAACACTTGGGGGGCAAGCCGATAATTGTGCAGATTTGCACAATTTCGGCGGGCTGGACACCCCTCACCGCGGTGCCCTGCGGTCCACCCGGACTGCTGCCGGGTCGGGAAAAGCCCTGCGGCCGACGTTTGGAGCGGCGCCCAGGGCTCTCATTCCGGGATGTCCATGCCGGATGAAGCCGTAACGCCCTCCTTGTGGACCACCCGCCTTGAGACGGGAAGCCGGCCCGCCGGATGCTCAGGGGAGACGTGACCGGGAGACCTCCCGGTTTCAGACCGGACCCGCGCCTTCAACCTCGGAGAGGAAACTCCGGGTGCGGTCGACGCAGGACCGGTCTCTGTCGGCGCCGATGAAGGCACAGCCGTGTTCCCTGGCTCCCAGCGCGGCGCCTCGCCTGCCCAGGAGGCACGGGTCGCATACGACCCGGCCGGGGCGGCTGAAGCGCCCGACTACCATCGCCATCGCGACGTCCATGGGATGCCACCCGCTCCGACCCTCGCTGAGTTCCCCAGGGGACGGCACGGCAATCACGTCGGCGCCGCCGTCAAGTGAGAAGCCCGGCTTGGCGTAGACCAGCAGGGGCCGCCGGTGCATACTGATGAAGTAGGGCTGGCCCGACCGGCCCTGCGCCCGGTTGAACTGAACGTCGAACTCCATGACCCAACTGAGGTCCTGATGGCCCAGGTGCTCAATCGTCTGCGGCAAAAGCTGTGCGTCTCCCATGACCGCCATCACGCCGCCGGGCCCGAGCGCGTGGGCCGCGAACGAGGCCAGGTCGCGGAGCAAAGGCAGCGACTCCGGCCCGCCAGGCGGGTGGGTGACGATGGCATCGACGCTGCCCGCTTCCACCAGGGTATGCAGGCCGGCCACCGCGGAGTGGTGCAGGGTCGCGGTCATCCCGATGGGCCTGGCCAGCGCGGCCTCGAGGGCCTGCACGTCCTCCTGCCGGGCCATTTCCCGATTCACTTCCCTGACCGCGCCGGCGATGGTACCCTGTTTCCTCTTGAGAACCCGGGCCAGGGCCTCACGCTGGACCTCCGGCGGCTCCCCGAGGACTGACCCGGCGTCGTTTACGGTGATGCGGCCCAATTCAACTGCCCGGCGCACCGCCGGATGTGCCGGACTGTCCGGCCCAAGGACCCTGGCGGCGTAGCTGACCAGCCGCCTGCTCACGCCGAACCGCTTGGCGGCTTCCCCCTGGGTGTAGCGCCGGCTTGGGTGCTCACCGGTTCCGTCCTCCTTCCGGGGCCGCCCCCGCGTGGACCACATCGAGAGCTTGCAGGCGCTCACCGCCTTCTGGCTGATGCTCATGTCCCGGCGGGCCCCGTTTTTGGCCAGGACGAACTCCAGGGGGTCGGCGTCATCGGGCAGGACCCGGTAGGCCGGCTCCACTCCGGCCTTGAGGCAGGCGAGGGCGCGGTGAAGCCCGTCGATGATCTCGCGTCGCCAGACCACAATGGGCTCCAGTAGGCCGTGTTCACGAATGCTGGCCACGAGCCTGGCGAACTCCTGCGGGCTCATACAGGGGAAGAGATATACCAGGCTCGCTGAACGGATACTTGAGGAATGTCGCAATCATGGTGGCGCCGTCACCTCCTCGGGTCGGTTTCTTCCATCATAGGAGGGGACGGCCGGCTCGCGTTTTAACGTTTTGTGGCAGAGCTCGTGTTATGGACTCGAGAGGTACCCATGGGTCCCTCATGGCCCGAGACTCAATCAGAGAACAGAAACCACGGTGCAATTGGGACCGCACCTGGACCGGTTGACTCCGCCGGCGAAGTGCGGACCTTCCTGGAGTGGTATCCGGTTCCCGGCGGCTGCCGTGTCGCAAACACCGGGTATGCCCTCACCGGACTACGCCCCGCCGGAAAGGCCCTCGGCGGTCTGGACGTGCGTAATGGTGGCCCGCACCAGGGCCACCATCTCCCACCCCGGTCTGCGGTTGCCGCCGCAGAAGCGGTTGCCGTGCGGCAGCGCCGCCCCGGTGTTCACCGGACCCGGAAGGCGTCGAAGGCCGGGTTCCGGACGCTCAACCGCAGGAGGGCGCAGCGTGCACTCCCGGGGGCAGGCTGCCTCCGTCCGTCAGTCGCCGGCCCGGAAACGGGGCAGGTGCTGGGCGGCCTCGCGGTAGCCCATCTCAAACCCGCGGTCGAAAGCCTGGTCCCAGCAGCCGGCGACGCCCTCCCCGGCGTAGCAGCAGGCACAGGGAGAGGGGCGGTCCCCCTCGTCAACCTGGCCGGGGTCCTCCGGGCAACGGAGGGATTCCGCCGCCTTCTCCAGGAACTCCACCGCCCGGCGCAGGTGGAACTCCTGCCGCCGCCCAGTGGGAAGGTCCGCGAGCCCTGCCATCTCGAAGAGCGCCTGATAGACGCCCTCGGTGACCCCGTTCGGGATCGGGCTGGGTAGGATGCTGAGGATGTGCTCCGCCAGGGGGCGTTGGTTGCCGTCATGGTCCTTCATGTGATAATTCTCCTTGCCGCGGCCGCGTGTCCGGCCTGCGGCGGGGCGCCGTACTGCGCCAACGCGCCGGCGCCCCTTTCCATGATTCAAACCCGCCAGGCAGAAGCGGCCGGCTGGTGGGTGTTCAACCCGTTGCTACCGGTCGCACGAATCGGCGTTTTCCGGTACGCGCAGGTTGCGCATCGCGCCTGGCGGCGGTGTGTCCCGGCCCGGTGTGCGCACACCGGGCCGCCGGTCCGGGAGGCATGCCCCCGCCTGCGCGGGGCCTGCATTGAGTAGAATTTCTCGTTGAACTCGTCCTCGGGTCCACCCCCGTCGTGCGGGGCAGGTGCTGACGAACAGCATCCTCTTGTCTTTGCATGCTGGCGGACCCCCGTCATGCGGGGCTTGTGTGTACGTCCTGCCCCTCCCGGCGCGCCGCGGCGGGGGGCACAGCCCCCGCGGCGCGGACCCGAGGCTGCTGGAAAGTCCCGGGCTTGAGCCTGGCCGCGCACACGGACGAGGAGGGCGCGGCGGTGATGGACGGCTCTCGAAGCAGGACGGAGCGTCGTTAAGCCAGGGATTTTCACGGCCACCAGTCCACCCTGGGCGCGGGTCTGGTACTCGTATCGGGTAGCAATAGGCGAGCCAATCACCTCCTTTTCGCTCATCGGCTTCCGGTGGGGCGCCAGCTTTTCCCGGCAGATAGTCCCCCGATGATGAACCGGTGGCCAGTGCTGGCCAACCGGTTCAGAGCGCCGTCCCCCTTGAACTGGACCCCGACGCCCGGGCCATGGTCGCGGCGGGGAGACTGATCCCATCCGAATCGCCGGCGCCCCGTCAGACCGCGGGTCCTCCTGATCGCGAGTCATCGGCCAGAAGACATCCCCGTTCCCTCTCCGCCCTGGTCAGGTCAACTGAAGATTGCGATCCCCTGGCGCCGGCGAAGATGCAGCTTGGCCCTCTGTCAACGCCGCGGGGGCCCGGGTCCGGAATGACGGAGTCGCACACCGTCTGGCCCGGCCGGACGAACCACTCCAGCGGCAGGACCATGGCCGTCTTATCCCGAATCCACCGAAAGGGGTTTTGGTGGTGCTGGAGCGGGACGCAAGGGAGTTGGAGACGCGATGGTCCGGGCGGATTTCGGGTGAATGAAGCCGGTGGTTGGCCGCTGGTCAGCAACCGGCAGGGGTGGGAAGCCGTCAAGGGCGGGCCGGAGGCGACAGGGAACCTTCGCTGGTCCATCCGGCGCGAGTTGGGGAGACCTTTGATTGGCTGTCGGAGGATGATGGAGCAGGCGGTTCGGTTGCCGGCGCCACTTTCAGGAAGGGAGTGGCAGGGCGCGCAACCTGGCCAGGGCGTTACTGAACTGGGTTTCCCAGGGCCAGCCTTGGGGAAGATGCAGGGTGAGGTGCCGGGCCTTGCGGGTGAGCCGTCCTGCCAGGGAGAAAAAGCGCCGCCTGAGGGTCTTGGTGGCCACCACCTGCTCTCCCAGAGCGATGCGCGAGGTCCAGCGGGCCAGGTTGTGGGCGATGACCTAGACGGCCAGCCAGGCGGCGTTGGCGCTGAAGCGTCCCGAGGGCAGATGGTTGAGCCCCACGCCGTACTTCAGGTCTCGGATGGCGTTCTCGATCTCGGCGTGGCGTCGATGGTCGGCCTCCAGTTCCAGGGTGTCCCCCTCCCGGTCGGTGATGAAGGCGTGATAGCTGTAGTTGACGAGGAGGGCCAGTTGCGAGCCTGGGGAGGGCTTCACCCTGCGGACGATAAGCCGCACCGGTGCGACGCCGGGCTCGCTCCTGAAGGGAGTGTAAGCGGTCTCGGCCACGTCGGCGGCGCCGTCCATCCAGTAGGGGATGGGCGTCCAGTCCGCCTCGGGTATCGCCTCGATGAGATTGCGCAAGCTGGCGTGCTGCCGGATGGTGATGGAGAAGCGCACCACCAGCTTGCGACAGACGGCGACCAAGGCGTGGGTATAGAAGCCGCTGTCGGCCCGCACCGTGAGTTGTCCCCTGGCCCCGGCATGGCGTACCCGTCCCACCGTCTCCCGCAGGAAGTGGGCGGCCTGTAAAAGGCGGAGTTAAAGTGGACCATGCGGGCGGATTGACCAGCTGACAATTGGCGGTTGAAAAATGGACCGTCCGCCGCCATCCATAGGTTTGAAGTTGAGCCTATGGATGGTGCGACGGATGTACCAAGTGGAAGTGTATCTGCGGGTCCGCCGGGCCGTAATGGTCGAAGGCATGAGCATCCGAGAGGCCTCCCGGGTGTTCGGGTTGCACCGGGACACGGTGCGCAAGATGACCGCCTACTCAGTCCCACCGGGCTACCGGCGGCAGAACCCGCCCCGCCGTCCCAAGCTGGAGCCCTTTACCGGCGTCATCGACCGGATACTGGAAGACGACCTCGGGATTCCCCGGAAGCAGCGCCACACCGCCCAGCGCATCTTTGAGCGCCTGCGGGACGAGCACGGGTTCGCCGGCCAGTACACCATCGTGAAGGACTACGTGAGGGAACATCGGCGGCGGACGCAGGAGATGTTCGTGCCCCTGTCCCATGCCCCGGGGCACGCCCAGTGCGACTTTGGCGAAGCCCTGGTGATCATCGGCGGGGTGGAGCGCAAAGCCCACTACTTCGTCCTGGACCTGCCCCACAGCGACGGCTGCTTCGTCAAAGCCTATTCGGCGGAGACCACCGAGGCTTTCCTGGACGGCCACGTCTCCGCTTTCGCCTTCCTGGGTGGGGCGCCCCAGAGCATCCTGTACGACAACACCAAGCTGGCGGTGGCCAGGATCCTGGGGGACGGCCGGCGCCAGCGCACCCGGGCCTTCACCGAGCTTCAGTCCCACTACCTTTTCGATGACCGGTTCGGCCGTCCCGCCAAGGGCAACGACAAGGGGAAGGTGGAGGGCATGGTGGGCTACGTGCGGCGGAACTTCCTGGCGCCGGCGCCGTCCTTCGAGAGCTTTGAGGCGCTGAACGCCCACCTGGAGGGGCGCTGCCTGGAACGGATGGACGCCCGGCTCCGAGGGCACGCCGAAAGCATTGGTCAGCGGATGGAGCGGGACCTGGAGGCCCTGTTGCCCCTGCCGGCCGCGCCCTTCGACGCCTGCGACAAACAGGCGGGCCGGGTCAGTTCCCAGTCCCTGGTGCGGTACCGGACCAACGACTACTCGGCGCCGGTGGCCTGCGGGTATCGGGACGTCATGGCCAGGGGCTACGTGGACCGGGTGGTCATCAGCTGCGGCTCCGAGGTCATCGCCCGGCGCCCACGCTCATATGAGCGGGACGACTTCGTCTACGATCCCGTCCACTACCTGCCCCTGCTGGAGCAGAAGACGGGCGCCCTGGACCAGGCCGCGCCCCTGCAGGGCTGGGGCCTTCCCGAGGAGTTCGCCACCCTGCGCCGCCTGCTGGAGTCCCGGATGGGACGACGGGGCAAGCGGGAGTTCGTCCAGGCGCTCCGGCTGTTGGAAAGCTTCGGGCTGCAAGAGGTGCACGCAGCCATCAGGGACGCCCTCCGGCTGGGGGCGCTTAGCTTCGACGCGGTGAAGCGCCTGGTGATGTGTCGGATGGAGGGACGGCCGCCCCGCCTCGACCTGGAGCTGTACCCCTATCTGTCCCGAGTGCGGGTGAACACTACCTCGGCTGGAGACTACATGACGTTGCTGTCGGGGAGGGCGGCATGAGCGACAGGTCGACGCTGCTGTTGGAGCATCATCTGAAGGAACTCAAGCTGCCCAGCTTCCTGCGGGAATACGGCAAGCTGGCCGCCCAGTGTGCCGCCGAGGGCGCAGACCATCCCCAGTACTTGCTCCGGTTGGCCGAACTGGAACTCATCGACCGCCACCAGCGCATGGTGCAGCGCCGCATCCGCGCTGCCCGCTTCCCGGCGGTCAAGAGCCTGGACACCTTCGACTTCCTGGCCATCCCCTCGGTGAACAAAGCCCTGGTGATGGAGCTGGCCCGCTGCGAATACGTCCAGCATAGGGAGAACGTCATCGCCATCGGCAACAGCGGCGCCGGCAAGACCCACATGGCCCTGGGGCTGGGCCTGGCCGCCTGCCAGCGCGGGATGTCCGTGGGTTTCACCACCGCCGCCGGCCTGGTCCACGAGCTGATGGAGGCCCGGGACGAGAGGCGGCTGCTCAATCTGCAGCGGCAACTCTCCCGGCTCAACCTGCTGATCATCGACGAGCTGGGCTTCGTGCCCCTCTCCCGCACCGGCGCTGAACTGCTCTTCGAGGTCTTCAGCCAGCGCTACGAGCGGGGCTCCATCCTGGTCACCACCAACCTGCCCTTCGACGAATGGACCGAGGTATTTGGCTCAGAACGATTGACTGGAGCGCTGCTGGACCGGCTCACCCACCACGTCCACATCCTCGAGATGAACGGCGACAGCTACCGCCTCAAGCGCAGCCGCGAGAACGCCGTGCCCCAAGCTCCCGAAGACCCCGACAACGCATAACGCGCTGACAACGCTGTCCGTTCCTACTCCTCCATTGTCGACCCTCTGTCTGATCTACTGATGTCAGGCATTCATGTCGGTGGTACACGATTCCGCCGCCCCAGTGGCCCTCTCTGTCACCGCCCTTGACAGATTTTCGGTACTGGATTAAAGCTCTTACTTGTCTCTGATTTCTCGATGAACATTCGACAGAAAGACCTTTCCAAATCCCAACTCAGATCCGATTTCCAGGAAACTTCATGCCAATAGCTATTACGATGTATGTTAAGACAAAATTGAGGATAAGCCCACTTAAAGGGTTCATTAAAAAGGCTCCTCCCTGAAATTCCAGGGAAGGAGCCTTACAATTTATTACCATTGCCGTAGCAAATACTTGCTGATAAAATCAGCTCAGTAGCTACTGCAAACCCTGAGCTGTCCAGGTGTTTCGGCCCGGGTTGGGTTGCTTCAACAATCCCAGCTCGGGTGCTTTCATTGTTAAGGTATGGGTCAAGCCAATGATATCAGAGACCACTAAACAATCAAGACTCCCCTCCCCTACAGCTTTCAATCAAGCCCGGTTTCAGGGTCTCAAAACCACCCAAATCCTCCTCTTTCCTGGATTCCGACATTCGTAGTCACGCTCGACAGGTTCCGTGAGGCGGTTCTGCAACCTCAGAGTTTTGCAATTTTCTCTTGGTTTAGGCGGCTGCCTTTGCTCCATTGGTCGGCAACTCTGCAGTTTGCGCCTTCCCATTACCTGGGGGTAAGGGTGCTTCTATCGTTGCGCTCCTTGGGTTTATGGTAGTACCTTGATCCATCAGACCGTATTTATGCTCCAGTTCCAAGACAAAACGGTCCAAATCTTGTTGAGCTTTCTGCACCTCCAGATCCTTCTTATCTACGTCCATCTGCAGCTTCCGTAGCTGGTAGCGCTCTGTGGGATCAAACTCTGCCATTGTCGTCTCCTGGCAATAAGATGAGGCCTAGATATTAGAATATATGTACCATTATTTATCAAGGGGCCACTGACACCATGGATGCCGCATTTTTGCTTTATGGGTAAACGGGAGAGCGTCCGCCTCTGCGTGTCGCTGCTGCAACACAGCGCCTACGACGGCATCATCGAAGAGATAACCGCTCCCAAGCCCGCCGACCTGGAGACCGACGAGGCACTGGAAGGCTGGCTGCGCCGCAACATCAGCACCTCGTACCACATCTCCGGCACCTGCAAGATGGGGCCAGCCAACGACCCGATGGCCGTCGTTGACCGGCAGTTGCGTGTGCGCGGCGTCTCCGGCCTCCGCGTCGCCGACGCCTCAATAATGCCCGACGTAGTGCGCGCCAACACCAACGTCACCACAATTATGATTGCCGAGCGCGTCGCCGACTTCATCAAGACGGGGAATTAAACGCAGATGGCGTCTATAAATCCCCTCTTCCCCTGGAAGAGGGCGAGGGCGTCTCTCCAAAGAATTACTGATAGTTTGGAAATAACAGCACACGCAAAATAGGGAAGGAGCGGCCCATGAACGAAGTGTTTGTTGGGTTCGATTCTGCCCGGGCTGAGCGTAACAAGGGGACAATCTCTTACGCGGTTTTCCAGAGCGGTGTCCTGGAAAAGGCGAAAAAGCCGCAACCTTCTTCGTTCCTTAACGCCGCCGAAATCATCAATAGGCTTCAGAAAGAATGCCATGACGTGCTCGTTGCGATTGACCAGCCGATTATCGTTCCCACCACTGCGGCAGCCGGTCTGTTGACCGCGTTGCCGCCTCGCTCATGAGCCAACTTCACAGCGGCGTTCAACCCCGCCCACTACCGTAACTGTTCAGAGTTGATGAGGTGAATTGGTCGAAAGCGGTTTGGGAAATGCGAGCGGCGTGGGTGGAAGTTATGTCATACAAGGAGTGTGGATGGGAAACATGACCTAAAGGGGGCCAGCCGGGAAGAGTTGCTGGAGGTCATCGGCAGGCTAGAGGCTGTGATTGCCGGTCAACAGGCCGTCATTGATCAGTTGCAGCGGCGGATTACGGCGTTGGAAGGGGGTCTGAAAGGCAAGGGACGGCTGGGAATGCCGGGCAGTAAACCGGGTGCAAGACTAGGGCCAACGGAGAGGAAGGGGTCAAGAAAGCCCCGTCCCCGTGGGTTTGCCCGCCAGCGCATGGCGCCGGCCCAGCGGGTGGAACATGTCCTGGAAACCTGTCCCGATTGTGGTGCGGGCTTGGCTGGGGGATGGACCCAGCGGACCCGGGAAGTCATCGAGGTCCCGGTGGCTCCGGCGGAAGTCACGGAGCACGTCTTCGTGGCCCGTGTCTGCCCAGTATGTGAACGGCGGCGGACCCCCAAGGCGGACTTGGGCGGAGTGGTCAGGGGTCAAGGGCGGTTGGGGGTCAACTTGGTCTCCTTGATCTCCTTGGTCTCCTTGATCGTTGCCCTGCGGGAGGAAGGCCGGTTGCCCATACGGACCATCAAATGGTATCTGGAGACAGTCCACCAGTTGCGCCTTAGCGCCGGGGGATCACCCAGGTCCTCCACGGCGTGGCCCGGCGAGCGCAACAGGCGGTGGCCGAGGTGCTCGAGCTAGTCCGGACCAGCAAGGTGGTGCACGCTGACGAGACCGGCTGGCGTCAGGACGGGAATAACGGCTATGTCTGGACCCCCGGTCGGGGCCGGGGGCAGGCTCTTCAGCACCTCCACCGAGAGATACTTCCTGCGCCGGGGCCGGGACAAGGGAGTGGTGGACGAGGCGCTGGGGGAGTCCTTCAGCGGGGTGTTGGTCAGCGATTTCTACGCTGCCTATGATCATTACCCCGGCCTGAAGCAGCGGTGTTGGGCCCATCTGCTCCGGGACATCCATGACCTGAAGGCGCTCTACCCCGAAGACGCCAAGCTTGCCAGATGGGCCGCAGCAGTCCATCAACTTTACGCTAAGGCAAAAGCCTTCGCCCATCCCCAAGCAGGGAAACGCCGTCTGGCCCAACTGGAGTTGGAGCGGAAATTGCTGGCCCGGCGCAGCCCCTTCCTTGACGACCCCTTGGCGGTCCAGGGTAAGCTCTGCCGGCGCATCGAGCGCTTCATCAAGGAGTTGTTCGTCTTCGTGGCCGAACCCGATGTCCCCTCGGAGAACAACGCTGCCGAGCGGAGCCTACGGCGCCTGGTGACCAGCCGGAAGATCAGCGGCGGCACCCGCTCGGACCAGGGCGCCGACACCAAGATGGCGCTCGCTTCCCTCGCCGGTACCTGGCGCGCCAGGGGCCTTAACCCCTTCACCGCGTGCCGTCAGTTGCTCACTTCCCCCCAACTCTGAACAGTTACTTGTTGGCGCGTTGGACTGGCCCAATACACAACAGGTCTTCAAGCTGGAGCGGAGCTTTGAATACGTCAAAGAGGGCAAGACAACCTTCGACGCCGTTTATGGTATAACCAGCCTGGGGTTCCCGCCGTCCTTTTCGGCGGTTAAAAGGAGCTCATTCGGGTTGTATACGATTTCGGGCGTTATGGGGACGAAGCCGCCCCCGCCGCCTCGGCGCCGAGGCGCGTCCCTCCTGAGCGTGGCTGTGCGGCCCTCGCCCGGCAGGGACCACGGTCCCACCCCGTCCGCATTCATGGCCCGCACTCTCACCTGATAGTCTGTACCTGCCGAAAGGGTACTCCAAATGAGTAACAATGGTTACACATCCAACGTAGGTTGGCTGTGAATCGTTGCCCTCGGCTTGGTTCTCCCTTCAACCGGGGTAGTTTTCACCGGCGGTGGAATCACCGTCGGCCAGCGCTTCCCCGTCCAGGAGCATGACATTCTCGCCTACCGCGAGTAGCGCAAGTTCAAGCAGGTTGCGAGCTGCGTTTTCGTTGCGGTCGTGGAACACGCCGCAATTGGGGGCAGGTCCAGTGGCGCTCGAGTTTCAGGGCCCGGTTCACTGCACCGCAGGCCGAGCAGGTCTTGCTGCTGGGGAACGTCCGGCTTGCTGCCACGATGTAGGCGCCGTACCACTGGGCCTTGTAGCGTATGAGGCGGAGCAGGTTGGAGATGCCGGCGTCGGATAGGGCCTTGGGCTGGAGTCCTGCTCTGATCATGCCTCCGACGTTCAGGGTCTCGATGCCGAGGGTGTGGTACTTCTGGACCAGGGTACGGCTGACGTGGTGGTGGGCGTTGTCTCTGAGTCCCTTGGCCCGGCGGTGGGCGCGGTCGATGTGGTGTTGGGCTTCCCACCAACCCCGGCTGCCGGGGGGTCCGGCGCGCCTGGGCGCGCTGTCGGCGTTTCAGGGTCCTGAGCACTCTCTTGTAACCCTGGGGTTTGGATAATGCCATTGGCCGTTTTCGGCCTGTTCCGGCTGGTAGTGTGCTGCGGGGTTGGGGTGGACGCCGCCGCTGTCGACGGCGAGGGGATTGATGCCTACG
>CBDBGS010000006.1:0-571823 GCA_965205385.1 Dehalococcoidia bacterium | reverse complement strand
CGACCATCGCGTCGATTTCGGCGTCCTTGAAGAACACGGTTGTCATGGCGTCCGCGAAATAGCCGAGGACGATTTTGGCGTTTGGCCGTTTGATGGACTCCCACAGGTAGTCCCCGTCCGCGGTTACGGTTGCCCCGCCTTCGAGCTCCCGGAGACTGCCGTACAGACCCTGGAAAGTTGGCCCAATGTAGGCCTGACCGTAGATCGTGTGGCACGTCAGGCAGTTTTGGCGTTCGACTAGGCGCTTGCCACTGGCAACCAACTTGGCTGCGTCCGGGGTTGGGCCGAGTGCCGGGGTGGCTGGCGCTGTTTCGGGTGCGGGAATTGGCGTTGGTTGCGCAATAGGTGTGTTGACCTTGGTTGGGCTCGGATTGAGAGGGGCGGGCGGAGTCGAAGGCGCCGGTTGGCGTGTTGTCATCAGTGTTGGTGGGAGATTGGGGGAAGCTTTGGTTCGGGAGGTGGTCCGGTCATGTCCTGAGGGCGGTTCGGGAGAGACGACTGGGGTGGTGGACAAGACAGTGAACGTGGGGGCCGGAGTTGGATTGCCGGGGGTCCTGCTTGGCGCCGGTGTGGAAATGTGGGCAGGTTGGGTGCTCGTAGCGATGGCCCTGGGACTCTCGGTAGTTGGCGGACGTTGATCAGGTACGGCGGCGGGACTTCCGCCGCAACCCATCACCAAGGTTAGTGACATTGCCATCGCCATGATCGCCGCCGCTCTTATCGGGGGCATGGTTCGGGGCGGGCGGTCAACCGGTTGAGACCGGGCGTGTTTTCTTGGTCCTGACAGATCCGATAGGATTGATCTGGGGGATACCCTCGCCGATCACGTGGACGGTCGCGTTGACGCCGTAGACATCTCGTAACATGTCCGCCGTGAGGACCTCCGCCGCGTCGCCTGACGCATAGACCACCCCCTGGTCCATTACTACGAACCGGGCGGCGTATCTGGCCGCAAGGTTCAGGTCGTGGAGCGATATCAGGGTAGTTATCCCCCGCTCGGCGGTGACGTCGGTGACTAGGTCCAACACTTCTAGCTGGTGCTGGAGGTCAAGGCTGCTGGTGGGTTCGTCCAACAGCAGGACCTGGGGGTCCCTGACCAGGGCCTGGGCGATGGAGACCATCTGTTTCTGGCCGCCGCTTAGCTCATTGAGGAAGCGGGTCGACAGCTCTTCGATGTCCAGGTCATCCAGGACCCGGGCCACCGAGTCGAGGTCTTCTTCGCTGACCCGCCAGGACAGGGTGTGCTTCCTGGCTAGCAGGATGGCCTCGAACACGGTGAGGACCGCGTTGACCGGTGACTCCTGCGGGAGATAGCTCACCCGACGGGTGATGTCTTCTTTCCTCAGTTCACGCAGGTCCACTCCGTCCAGACGAATCCATCCCTGTGGCTTCAAGAGGCCGGCGATACACTTGAAGAAGGTGGTTTTCCCCGCCGCGTTTGGGCCGATGGTGGCCGTAATCTCTCCTGGAGCCACGTCCTCGATGGTGACTCCTTTCAAGACGGGTGTCTGACCATAGCTAAAGTGGACTTCTTCGACAGATAGCTTCACTAATCTAGCCGCCTTACCAGAGCTGCCTTCTCCTAGTCAGGATTAGGCCGAGGAAAAATGGAACGCCGACCAGGGAGGTAATGATCCCGATGGGAAAAATCGCGCCTGGGGTGATCATCTTGCTGACGATAGAGGCTGCCGAGAGCAGGATCGCCCCGGTGATGGCTGACATGGGGAGGAAGAAGCGTTGGTCTTCGCCCACCAACATCCGGGCCACGTGGGGTCCCACCAAACCGACGAAGCCGATAGTTCCGACGAAGGCTACAGCGGCCGCGGCTAGTAACGATACCGAGACAAGCACCTGGAGCCGGAGCCTTTGGACGTTTATGCCAAGGCTTTGCGCCTTGTCATCCCCCAGTCTTAAGGCAGTCAGGGTCCAGACGTGCTTGACGAACAGTGGAGTCGTGACCAACAGCACACAGATGGCGATGCCGATCTTGGGCCACGTGGCCTTGACCAGGCTGCCCAGGGTCCAAAAAACGACCTGCTGTAGCGCCTGTTCCGACGCGATGTATTGCAGCAGCGCCAGGAGGGAGCTGAAAAGGAACACCAGGGCGATCCCCAGCAGCACCACCGTCTGTATCGTTACTCCCCGCATGGTGCTAAGCAAGAAGATGGCCAGTGAAGCGATCATGGCGAACACGAAGGCGTTGATCGAGACCAGGAATATCCCGGCGAACGGGACAATGCTAAACCCGAGGACCAGGGCCAGGGCCGCTCCGAAACCGGCAGCGGCGGAAATCCCCAAAGTGAACGGGCTCGCCAGAGGATTGTTCAAAATGGTCTGCATTTCCGCGCCGGCTATGGATAGAGCAGCCCCGACGATCACGGCGATGATCGCCATTGGCATCCTGATGTCCCAGACGATCACCCTGGTGGTAAGCTCCGCCGCATTGGGCATGAGGATGGTCGAAGCCACCTCCCATAGTCCCAGGCGCGCCGGGCCCAGGGAGATATCCAGGACCAGCGTGAATACGAGCGCGGCGGCAAGAGACACCATGATGAGGTATTTGCGCCCGGTAATCTGCCGATAAATCCGTTTGCCAGTGGCGCCGGCTGACTCGTTGGCCGGCGCACTGGCCACCCTCTCAGTCAACATGTTGTACCTTATTCGTTAACAGACAGCATAAACGTGCCGCTGTACTCGATGGGCAAGAATCGGCGGTGGAATTCGGCGAAGTTAGCCACAGGGTCTATGTCCGCGAACAATTTGGGATGGAACCACTTGGCGAATTGCTGCAGTACTACGAAGTGGTAAGGAGAATTGTAGAACTGGTGCCACACCACGTGATACCGGTCTCCGGATACGGCGCTGAGGTTCGTCCATCCCGGACGTCCCTGGGCAAGCTTCCTCATGGCCAACCGGGAGTCCGCGGGGTCGGTGTAATAGCCCATGCTGATGAAGTCGCCATCCGGGCTAGAGGTATACCAGTTGGACCCGGTGGCGATTATCACGTCTGGGTCCGACACGATGATCTGCTCCGGGTTCAGGTTGCCACCCCAGCCAGGTATCAAGTTCGAGCCGATGTTTATGCCGCCGGCCCGTTCAATGATCAAGCCCAGGTTGGCCCTCCCGAATGTTCCGCAGCAGGTGTCGGCGCCGCGAATCCCCGCCGCCCGGTCCAGGAACACGACCGGCTTCTCTCCCTCGATCTGATCGAGCCGGGAATAGACTAGATTTACCTGTTGAATGTAGAAGTCTACGATGTCCTGGGCCCGTTCCTCCTGGTCAAATAGCCTTCCCAGTAGGATGGTGCTGGGCACGGTGTTCTCCAAGGGTTCCTGGCGGTAGTCAATTACGACTACGGGGATGCCGACCGCCGCAAGTTGGTCGATCATGCCCGCCTCTTTTGCCCGTTCCAACCCGCCCAGGTTCAGGGTTACCACGTCGGCATCGAGAGCGATGGCCCGCTCGACGCTAAACTCACCGCTGTAAGGGCTACCAAATTCTTCGATGTCCGCGACTTCGGGGAAGATTTCCTTGTACTTGTTGAAGGTGTCGGCGTCGAACCTGCGTAGGTCGTTCCGCCAACCGACGATCCGCTTGAAGGGGTTGCCGGGTTGAAGCGCGGCAACGATGTAGATCTGGCGCGCCTCGCCGAGAATGACCCGCTCGACCGGCTTTTCGATGGCCACGGTGCGGCCGGCGATGTCGGTGAGCACGATGGTCCCGGACTCCTCGGCGGCTGCCTCCTGGGCCGCCAGGGCTTCGGCCACGGCTTTGACCACCGAGGACTCTATCTCCTGGGCAGTCGCCCCGGAGGGCCGCAGTTCGGCCACCGCTTTGGCAATCAGAGACTCCACTTCTTGGGCCGTAGCGGCCGAGGGCGCCGATTCGGCAATCGCGGATTGGACCATACCTTTGACTTCCTCGGGGCTGGTGGTCTCGGGGGCCGCGGCAACGACCGCTTCCTTCACCAGGGAGCGGAGGGCATCCCGGTCGATGCCCGGAGGGGCCTGGCCACCGGCGGCGGGTCGTTGCGCGGGAGCGGATGCGCCGCAACCTATGCCGAGCAATATCACCAGTGGAACGAGCATCGTTAGAGACACTATCAGGCGCATGTTAGGGTTCAAGAATCTCATTACTTGCCTCCTTCAGATAGATCTTCGTGATTAGATATTACAGTTATTAAGGTAGCTATCACTATTCACAATATGTGAGAACTGTATTTAACACAGAGTCTATATATTTATATATAGTGTGTCAAGATAGTAAATAACTGATGGTAAAGGAGGTTGTGACATATTGCTGAAGAGGATATTATGATGACGCAAGCGGAATAATGCGGACAACTGTGGACGAGGTGGTATCCATACTCCGAGCGAGAGTTGGCGTATAGGCTAACCCCCGATCCACCGAAAAGATAAGTGTCGCGGCGGGTTGAAGGGGTAAGAAAGTGCTCCTGTGCTTCTGGGATAATGGTTTTTGAAACGCCGAACCGACCCCAGACCAGGAGCACCCGATAGATGCGGCCACGCAACGACCCCGACCGCATCACCGTCGCCTTTGACGACCACCGTCTGGTGGCCAATGCTGGGCTGATCCTGCCGGCCACCCTGGCCCGGCATCTGGGCCTGCCCCCACTGGTTGACCGGCACCTGGACCTGAGGGATGCGCCGGGCCGGGCCAACACCGGCGACAAGATGATGACCCTGGTGGCTCCCCCCCCCGCTTTCGCGGGGGCAGGCTCTGATCGGCGGCGGCATTGACGACGCCGAGGTTTTGCGCACCGGCGGGACGGCTGGCGCCATCGGCTGCGTGGTCAAGGCGCCGTCCACCCTGGGGACCTTCCTGCGCAGCTTCCGGTGGGGCCACGTCCGCCAGTTGGACCGGGTGAGCCGGGAGTTGCTGTCCCGGGCCTGGCCGGCTGGTGCGGGACCCGGCCCCGGGCCGTTGACCATCGACCTGGACTCCACCATCTGCGAGACCTATGGGCTGGCCAAGGAGGGGGGCGCGCCAACACGGCGCGGGGCACTTCCTGCGGGAGACGGTGGGGCGGGTGCGCTGCGCCGGGGCCAGAGGTCAACTCACGGTGCAGGCCGGCAGCGGCTTCTACACCCACGCCCTAGTGTCCGCCTGCCGCAAGCTCGATGTACGCTTCTCCATCACCATCCGGCAGCACGCCAGCTTGGGCAATCTCATCGAGGCCATACCCGAGCCGGACTGGACGCCCATCCCCTACTGGATGGACGGCACCGCCGACGTGGCCGAGAGCACCTACACCCCTTCCAGAGTGAGTCCGGCGCCGTACCAGTGCGCCTCATCGTCCGGCGGGTGAAGCCCTCCCCAGTCTCGCAACTGGCCCTCTTCGCCAACTACAGCTATCACGGCTTCATCACCGGCCGGGAGGGGGATACCCTGGAACTGGAGGCCGACCATCGACGCGACCCTGAGATCGAGAACGCCATCCGCGACCTCAAGTACGGCGTCGGGCTGAACCAGCTCCCCTCGGGCCGCTTCGCCGCCAACGGCGCTTGGCTGGCGGTACAGGTGAGGGCGCACAACCTGGCCCGCTGGACGGCCCGCATCGCCCTAGTCGGACGGATCACCCGCTCGGCGCACCAGTTGACCCTGCATCTTCCCAAGCGCTGGCCGTGGGAGGATCAGGCCAGTCGCGCCTTGGCCCAGCTGCGAGCCATTCCACTCCGAGCCTGACGGCACCCGTCTGCCACTGACCCGCCAGCCAACCCAACGTCCGCAGACGGCCATAGGGGCCCTGTGCGACGACTGAAGACCCTCCCTCCGGTCCTCCCATCTACCCCCAACGGAGCCCAGGCCATCTCCCCTGTAGCTCCCTCACCCACCTTCCCCTGTTCTCACGCCGTCCATCGGTGTTCATCGGTGGATTCGGGCTTAATCAACTCTCCCACGCGTCCCAACGAGTCTATGCCAATGGGTCTACGGCTGCAGCACTACATTATGTTGCGGGACTTGAACGTCATGGACTCGAAGGAATTCTTGTAGGGCGACTCTCCGATCTTCCTGATCCTGGCCTTGCCCAGCTTGAAACGATACCGGTTGGTGATGGGGTCGGGCACCCGGTGAATCAGGCTGTTGGACTCGGTGTCCGGCCAGCCGGGCGCATAGAGAAAGTTGGTGAACAGCAGGCCGGGCCTCACGGCGTCCGTCACCATCGCAACGGCCTTGCTGCTGCCCTTCCCGCACCGGATCAAGCCATTCTCCTGCAGCTTGTTGAACAGGAACTCGTCCCCCTTCACCAGGGTGAAACCGCCCGTCTGCACCAGGATGTCATCGCTCTCCATGATCACTTCGTCGCCGCTCTCGATACCGCGAGGCGCCGCATCGTCGGGGTGAATCTCCACATAGTTGTCGGGCCAGCGCTGCGTGATGTAGGGCTTTCGGGAGTCGTCATAGGCCGACTGCCAAAGCTCGTTGATGCGCCCGTTGGTCACCCATAGCTCATCGCCCGTTGGAGTGATGCGCTCGTAGAAGTCGCTGAACCACTCCCAGGGCGACTTGTTGAGGACGGCCTTGCCCGAGTGGGTGCCGAAGTGGGTGAGCCACTTCCTATGCACCGTGGGTCCCTCGGGCGCGCCCAGTTCGAGGGTTGAATCGTGGAGCCGCTTGGTGCCGACCAACTCGCCGTTAACCATGCGGACCGGGGTCTGAATCCCCGTCGTACCCATGTCCCGCAGCACATCGTGGGCCCTGCGGCCCTGCGACTGCGCGTGGCGCACCAGAGGAAAGTAGTCCAGCGCAGTTCCCCTGCTTGAACGCGCCGCTTCCTCGAAGACCTCGTTGGAATCCCGCCAATCGTACCCCTCGAAACCCATCTTCCTGGCGAACTGGGCGATGATCCACCAATCGGGCCGGGAATCGCCGGGGGGATCGTTGAACTTGGAATAGAGCCGAAGCCGCCTCTCACCGTTGCAGCGGGCGAAGTCGTTTTCGCCCCAGGTGGAGGCGGGCAGCACGATGTCGGCCAGTTCGTCCCCTATCGGGGACTGGAGGTAGATATCCTGGACGGCCACCACCATGCCGCCGCTGTCGGCCCGCGCAATCAGGGTTGCGGCCGCCTGGTCCACGTCCGTCATGGTCAACTGGTGCTCGTTCCGCCGAGTCATGCGATGGAACGTGTCGTAGAGCTCGTGGGAGGCTGCCATAGCGTTGATCCAGGTGGTGCCGATGACCCAGGCGAAACGGACATTGCCCGACTCGACCCACCGGTCCAGGTCAATCTCCTGCCGCCGCCGTCCGGGGAGCCGGTTGGGGGACTTGTCGATGGGGTAGGGGGCCGCGCCGATCCAGCCGCGCTGGTGTCCTCCCATCCTGGAAACGACCCGGCCGGGGCGGTTGCCCGCTCCGCATATCAGGGCGAGGGCGGCGAAGGACGCGGTGTTCCCGTAGTTGTTGGACCAGTAGTTGCCTTTCTCCAGGCCGAAGGAAGCCTTCGGCCGCTGTCCATCGACCGGTTTGGCCAGCATCTCGGCGGCCCTCACCATCAGGTCGGCGGGGACGCCGGTTATCCCGGCGGCCCGGTCCAGCTCGGCGTGGGGTTGTTGGAACAACCACTCCCGGTATTCCTGGAAGTCAGCTCCCAGCTTGCCCCAGGTGGTGCGCCACTGCCACGGTGTGTTCCGGGAACCGCGCCCCATACCCGCGTCGATCTCCCATGCGTTGGCCACCCATTGCTCGATGAATTCGCTGTCTTCCCACCCGTTCTCCAGGATCACCCTGGCGATCGCAAGCTGGAGAACGGTATCGCTGCCCGGTATGAGCTGGAGCAGGAGGCCGCCGTTCTTCTCGGCCCATGCCACTCCCGTGGTCCGCCGCGGCAGCGCGAAGATCAGCTTCTTGCCGGCATTCCCCTTCATCATCCATTCGGTGAAGACGATGGTCTTGCTCTCAAAGGGGTCGGTGCCGGACAGGAAGATGACGTCCGACTCGGACCAGTCCTCATAGGAGGCGCTGAAGGGGTTGATGCCCGAATCGTCCAGCCCGGCCGTGTCGGCGCCCGGCCCCGGCTTGTCGTGGGGGGCGTAGGCCGGGGTGGCGATGGAGCGGAAGGCCAGCTTCGAGATGGCATAGGTGTTCTCGAAATACTGGTAGGAGAAGGTTTTCATTGCCCACGCCGCCTCGCCGTAGGCGTCGATGACGTGGCGGGAGACCCGGGCCATGATGTCTAGGGCAGTGTCCCAGGACACGGGCGTAAGCTGCCCGTTCACCCGGAGAAGGGGCGTCTGGAGGCGATCCCTGGTCGGTCCGTCGGGGTTGTACACCTTCAGGGCCAGGGTGCCTCCCCGGATGCTGTGGTTGCCCTGGCGGTTGACCACGCTGGCACTGGGGTCCGGCTGAACGACCACGTGGTGGGGCTTGCCGTCAATCAGGGTCACGTTGTGCTGGTTCGGACTGATCCAGCCCTGGAAAGTCCGCGTCGGCATGTCCATGCCCAGGGCGTTCTGGTCCGCGCGGGGGCCGCCCTCCTTCCCGACGGGCCAGGTGAATACCCGGTAGCCGCAGGCGACTATGCAATAGTCGCAAGCGGTGGTGTGGACTTTGGCGTCCGGCGGCGGAAGGGGGATCCTGTCCTGCGGTACGTAATCGTTAGACATGCTATCTTCCCATCGGGTTGACTTTTCGGGTTGACTTTTCGGGTTGAATTTTCGGGTTGAGCTTTTCGGGTTGACCCCTAGCCTGGAGCTACCTCGTTGTTCGAGAACCCGTAGATGAGGCCCATCACGCCGACGGCATAGATGTCGTCCCCGCGAGTCTCCAGCAGCACCTGGGGCAAACCCTCGGTGGCATGGCCGGCGACCACCATCCCGTGCCTCGTAAGGTCATAGGTGCTGAGGTGGGCCGGGCACGGGCCCATCACCTGGTGCTCACTCTTGAATTGCCCGAGGAGTGGGAACCCCATGTGGGGACAGATGACGTTGAAGGCGACGATATCCTTGTCAGGCCCGACGCCGCCGCCCGCCGGAACGCCCAGCTTGATCAGGTAGCTGATGCAGTTGACGTCGTCCCAGGGGTATCGAAAGTCCTGGGGCTGGGCCAAGGGAAGATCGCGCAGGGAGCCGATCTTGACTCCTTCATAGGCCGCCACCTCTGCCTGAAACAGGGTGCCGGGGACCAGGTTGGCAAGCGTGACGGCGGCCACGGTGGCCGCGCCAATGAACAGGAACCGTCTGCGGGACATGCGGCGCTCAAGTAATTCTGAGAGCGCGTCGCATTCGGCAGGGTCCTGGGCGCATCCGGTTGAAACCCTTGCGGCCGGCAGCTTTTCTTCGCTCATGGCAGGACCTCGTATCCAGGCAGAGTCGGGGCCTCGATGATGATCTGGTCTCCCGTAAGACTCCCCAGGAACTCCACCAGGTTGTCTATCTCCTGCGGGGTCAGTCCGAGAGGACGCATCAGGGCGTCCTTGGATGTGTCGCCGCCGCCACTCCGGTTGTAGAACTCGACCACCTCGGCCAGGGTCTTGAATACGCCGTTGTGCATATACGGCCCGGTCTGGCCCACCTCACGCAGGGAGGGGGTCCGAAATTTACCCTTGTCCGAATCCAGCTTGGTGGTGTAGAAGAGTCCCAGGTCCCGGTCGGCGTCCCGGTAAACGGACTCTGGCACGCCCCGCGCCCGGTGCTGGTAGCGGAGGGAAATCTGGCGCAGGGGGTTGGACTCAAACTCGGGCTGGGGTGGAACGCCAAGGTTGTGGAAACTCTGGTCGCTAAGCAATGGTCCACTGTGGCATTCGATGCAGCCGGCCTTGCCGGTAAACAGCCCAAGTCCCTGGAGCGCCTCCGCCGGCAGCGCCGCGTCGTCACCTTCCAGATAGCGGTCGAAGGGCACGTTGCGGGAGACGATGGTCGACTCGAAGGCGGCTATCGCCCGCAGCGCGTCACCGAATCCGGGAGCGCCGGCGCCGAAGACCTCTTTGAAGCGTTGCACATAGCCGGGTATCTGTCGAAGCCGCTCTTCCGCCATCGCCGGGTCCAGGTTCCCCGCCAGGTTGCCGGTCATGGCCGCCTTGGCCTGGGCCTCCAGGCTCTTGGACTCGCCCGCCCAGAACAACTGGGTGTAATAGGCGCTGTTTATGATGGTCTGAGAGTTGCGCCAGTGCATGGTGCCGGGGTAACCCAGTGACAGGGCGTTGCGGTCGCCCCAGCCCTGTCCCGGGGCGTGGCACGTGGCGCAGCTCACCAGGCCGTCGCCGGACATGCGCCGGTCGAAGAAGAGGATCTTCCCCAGTTCAGCCTTGGCCTCCGACTGGGGGTTGTCCGCCGGCATCACGATGGGAGGAAGCGGCCCGAGGCCCATCGCCCGCAGGTCCTCCCTCGACGGGACTGTCACGGGAGCCCCGGCAACTGCCTCCTGCTGCGATGGCGGCGGGGTTGCGGAGATTTGAGCCTCTTCCGGGGCGGTCTCGTCATGCCTGGCGCTCTCGGATATGTACAGGGCCACCATGACCACGGCGAAGAACAGCACCCCGGCGAAGAAATAGACTATCGGAGGAATTCTGGAGGCCATATCAATTCTGCCCAAGCGTCCGCCGCTCGTAGGGAGACAGCTCCGGTATGCCGCTGAATTCTTCGTCGCTGCCCAGCGACGAGAGGAATGCCGCCAGGGAGTTTATCTCAGCGTCCGTCAGGTCCAGGGGTCCCATCATCGGGTCGATGTTGCCGCCCTGGCCGCCGCCGTCATTGTAGAAGCGCACAACATCTTCCAGGGTATCGAACACGCCATTGTGCATGTATGGAGCGGTGCGGGCGGCCTCCAGCAGGGAGGGGGTCCTGAACTTGCCCCTGCCGGACTCGTTGAAGGTCAGGGCATACAGGCCGGGGTCGGAGCGCATGGAGACGTAGGAAGGCACGCCAAACAGCCGGAAGAAACGGCGGAAGGTGATGTGGCGAAGCGGCTCGCTGAATATCTCCGGGTTCTCGGGTACGCCAAGGGCGTGCATTTCCCCGTCCGATAGGAGGTCTCCGCCGTGGCACCGGGCGCAGCCGGCATCGCCCTCGAATAGTTCCAACCCGGCCCTGGCCCCGGGGCTGAGGGCATCGGCCTCTCCGTCCAGAAAACGCAGGTAGGGATGGTTCACGGAGTTCAGGGATGAGACATAGGCGGACAGCGCGTTCAGGACTCTCCCATATGACGGGTCGCTGCCGTAGTGCTCCCGGAACGCCGCCTCATACGCCGGGACCTGCCTTAGCCGCTCTACCAGGAGACGTCCGTCCACGTTCATAAAGTGGGCTTCCGCCAGGTGGTCCCGGACCAGGCTGTCCATGTCTCCCGCGGCAAAGCGTCCGTCCCAGTCCAGCAGGGGCATCCGGCCGGCGTTGATGATGGTGGGGGTGTTGCGGAAGTACAGGGTTCCCCGGTATCCGGCGGACAGGGCCATCCCGTCGGCCCACGCCTGTTGGGGGTCATGGCATGTGGCGCATGAGATGGAACTGTCTCCTGAGAGGCGGTTGTCGAAGAACAGGAACTTCCCCAACTCCTCGACCGAGGCCGGGGCGGCAGACGTTCCTCGCATGGTTGTTGAAGAGGCCGCCCCGCCGTCGAGTGCATTGGCTGACAGGACCCCGGCGGACGCCGCCAAGACGACCAGTATGAGAGAGGCTGCAACATAACGTTTCTTGAGCACAACAGCGATATTAGCGATTCCGGGAAGAGCCTGCAAACCTACATCGAGGGAGTCTCACTCAGACAAAGCGCCAAGAGATCATATCGTCCTCACCGGAGCGGCCCGAGTGACATGACATCTGCTGCGGACGCCCGAGCACCCGAAGGGCTTGGCTCTGGCGCAACCCTCATGGAGATGGAGGCATCATGACAAAGCACACCGCTGCCGCCATCACGCAGGCTGGCGATTCGAGTGTCAGGTGCAGGGCGGCAATGCTAGCACCGTTTCAATCTGGTCTTGTCGGATATACATGTTTGAGCTTACTGAGGGCGTCTTGGGTGGAGAACCGCCAGTCTATGATGGCGGCGGCCTCGTTGCGCTCACGTTCGAGCGCCGCGGCCTCCCGTCTCAGCAACGCTTCATCGCCGACCCGGCGGTTCAGACACTGCCTGCTGAAGACGCTGAACTCGATTCCAGCCATGTTCAACCAGCTTCCGTGATTGGGTGTGTGGGGAAGCTCCAGGCGTTTGGCTATGCGGCGCGCCTCGGACGGTGCAAACGCTTCGTAGAGCGAGGCGGGCTTGTGGGTGTTGAGATTGTCCAGGACCAGCCGGATCACTTCGGCGTCAGGGTATGCGCCGTCCACCAGCCACTTCATTTGTGGAAGAGCTTCAGCGTGTCGCCTGAGCCAATCTTCATCGCCCCACAAATGTAGATCCCACCTTGGCTTTAGTTTAGATCGTCCCGCAAAACTCGGGTTCAGGCAGGTTCCCACCTCTCGGGGAGCGGATCACCGTTCACGATTGACGTTGCAGCTTCCTCACTTGTGTAGGAGCTATGTTGGCCGCTAACTTGGCCTAAACGCCATTCCCTTCTTTTTCGACTTACGCGCCGCCTTGTATCGACCGATTAGCCTGAGACAAGTGTTGCAGTGCGTCCTTCCCGAAGTCGATGACTCTTTCCTGCATCTCGGGCAAAGACCCTGCTCCTTTTCCAGCCTCCACCGTTCCCGGTTTTTCAGGTTCCGTAGCTTTCTGAGATCTTCCGGCTCCCGGTGCACCGCTTTGGGAGTTGCCGGCGGCCAGGCACCTTGCATCGGCCTTAGTATGACGGTGTAACGATAATTATCCAAGGATGTCGATGCCCATCCGGGCGCACCAGCTGTAGATGGTGCCCACCGAGACCCCGAGGTAGAGCGCGGCCAGCGCCGCGTTGTTGTGCCTTCCCCTGAACCGTTCCAGGGTGTCCCTGAGGATTTCCTCGATGGGCTTTTTCTGCGTGAGTTCCAGGATTGTCTGTGTGGGTGTTTTGGTCATGGACCCCTCCCTCGCGGCTGTTCTACTCTAAGTGTAAAACTGCCGTGCGTGATTTTATTCTGTGTCGTATGATTGGTCAAGGCGTCATTCTACAATTCGGTTAACGCGGTGTTCTCTGTGTTGTAAAAGGGAGTGGAACAGTTCCTATGTCAGTCTCTGTTTCAGATCCCATGGAGGGTGTGGGAGGTAGGCTGAGGACCGCCCGTCTGTCCAGGGGTCTCACCCTGGCCGTTGCCTCGGAGATGGCGGGCACCAGCCTGAACAGCCTTTGGCGGTGGGAGAACGGGGTCAACCGGATCCAGCCGCTGATGCTGCGCGGTTTCGCTGGGCTCTACGGCGTCCCGTACTGGGAGCTCGCCGGCATTCCCAGCTCCGATGATCCGGCCCCCGTTCCCGCGGTGGACCCGGTCTCCGAGCGGGTGGGGGTGGTCGTGGAGGCGCTGACGGACGCCGTAGAGCGTATGGGGATCTCGCTGGACGAGCTCTTCGGGATTGGAGTCAAGGGCCCGGCCGAGGCCCGCGTCCCGCCCCGGGCGGCGGTCATGCCCCTCATGTCCCGGGACGCCGGTCCCGTCGGCGTTGTCCATGTGACGGCGGCCGCGGGGGCTGGGACCGGCGGCCCGGACGACGCCCCTCTGGGGCGGATGTGGTTCGGCGGGGACTGGTTGGCTGAGAGGGGCATTGACCTGTCGAGCTGCCAGATCATATCGGTGGCCGGCGACTCGATGCACCCGGTGGCGCCGGACGGCTCCATCGCACTGGTGGACCTGGCCTCGCTGGACCTGCGGGACGGGTTGGTCTACGCGGTGCAGGTTCCCGGGGGACTGGTGGTCAAGCGGATCTCCCTTGAGGGTGGTTCCTGGGTCCTGGTCAGCGACAATCCCCTCTGGGAACCGGTCCCGTTTGAGGACGATTTCCGGGTGGTGGGCAGGGTGAGGTGCGTGATCACCGCCCTTTGAGGTGTCCGCATTGTCCGATGGTTACATACGCCAGCGCGGCGAGTCCCGGTTCCAGATCCAGCGCTACATCGGCCGGGACCCGGTCACCAACCGGAAGAAGTACGCCTACGAGACGGTTCACGGGAATTGGGAAGATGCGGCGCTCCGCAACTTGGAGTGGGGGCTGGAGCTCAGCGCCGGCACGGCCGTCGACCCCGGCCCCTCCCGCAGGACCCTCCTGGCGGACTACATGATGGCCTGGTTGGAGGACCATGCCTCGCTGCGCGTTTCTCCCAGGACCCTGGAGGGATACCGGGGCAACGTGGAGCGTTACATCATTCCCCTCCTTGGGGGTCTGCGTCTGTCCCAGCTCACTCCGTCCCGGGTGCGGGCCTTCGAGGCCCGTCTCCTCGCCGAGGGGGGCGGCCGGGTCCGCAGTCTGTCACCGAGTACGGTTGGGCATGTGCACCGCGTCCTGTCGATGGCCCTGGGGGACGCCGTCCGGGCCGGCGTGCTGGCCCGGAACCCGGCCGGGGAGGTGAGGCCTCCCCCGGTGGTCCGGAAGGAGTTCATGGTCCTGGACTGGGAGGGGCTGCACCGTTTCCTTTCGTCGATCTCCGCCCCCGTCCTTCGTTCCTTCGTTCTCCTCGCAGTCCAGACCGGGCTCAGGAGGTCCGAGGTCCTGGGACTCCGGTGGGGGGACGTCGACTGGACGGCGTCCAGGCTCTCGGTGCGCCGGGCCCTGATCAGGATGAGGGGCGGCGCGCTGGACGTGCGGCCTCCCAAGTCCAAGCGGGCCAGGGTGGTGGCGCTGATGCCCGAGTCCGTCACTCTCCTGGAGGCGCTGCGGGAGGAGTCCATGGAGGCCGGTCTGCCCCATGGTCCCTTTGACTATGTCTTCTGCGGCCCCGGCGGGGCCCCGGTGGACCCGGACTCCGTCACCAAGTCCTTCCGCCGCGCGGCCTCCCGCGCCGGGTTGGAGGGTTTCCGGTTCCACGACCTGCGCCACACCCATGCCAGCCTTCTGATGTCCCAGAACGTCCATCCCAAGGTGGTCTCCGAGCGGCTGGGGCACAGCGACGTCGTCATAACCCTCAACCTCTACAGCCACGTGCTTCCCAACGTGCAGGAGGAGGCTGCGGAGCGCTTCGGCGAGGCCTGGCGGGAGCGGTCTCCGGACGGGAGAACGTCCGGTTAGGCGTCGTTCCGTCTGACGTTCCGTTTGCTGTTCTGCCGTTCCGTTTCTCCCATAGTAAAAGGCCCTCCGCGCACCTCAGTGCGTCCAGGAGGGCCTTTTCGTATCTGGGTAGTTTCTTTGCCGGTCTCAGTGAGCCCCGGTGAGGCTCTCTGCCGGCTGGCTCACGGAATTAAGAGTCCGTTGCTCTGCCAGTTGAGCTAGCGGGCCAGGGTCGCAACTTGCTCGATTGTTTCAATCGAGACTAGCAATAATCGATCTGCGTTGTCAATGTACCGGCGCCGGCCACCAGGGTCTTTCGATTGTTCGTCTGAACTGTGATTCCTCTGATTCCGGGATTCATATGATTGGAAATCATGCGAATCCCATAATCCTGTGAATCCCGATTCGGACAATTGGGCCGATAATCGAATGACCCTAGCAAGCCACACGTTTCCGCCTATACTCCGTCGACCGGACTTAGACCCCGTGGTCCAGCCGGTCTATAAGGTATTCGGGCAGCCCAGCGGCGCGCATCTTGTGCTGCGTCCTTGCGATGTCGTAATCCACCCGGTGCCGCTCGATGGTCTGCATGGATTCATCATAGATGGCGTAGCTGGAGCGAGGGTCCCGGTCGCGGGGCTGCCCCACGCTGCCCGGGTTGATGATCAAGCGCTCATGGCCTAAGGGGAACACCTCGTCTTCAACGAACTGATTGAATTGAGGCACGCCGCCGTTTTCGGCGCAGATGAAGGGCAGGTGGCTGTGTCCCACGAGGCAAAAGCGGACCTGCAATAGCTCCAAAGTCGCCTGGGCGGCCTCGGCGTTGAGCAAGTACTCGTCGATCGGCTCCCTCAAGCTGCCATGCACCAGTGTAAACGGTTCACAGGTCTCGGTGAGAGGCAGGGCGGCCAAAAACTCGGACTGTTCGGTGGACAATTCGTTGATGGTCCAGACAGCGGCGGCCCTGGCCGCGCCGTTGAAGTCGGCTATCGTCCTTTTGCCGACGGCGGCGAAGTCGTGGTTGCCCGCGACCGCAATCAGGTCATAGCTTCTGAGGAGCGCAAGGCAGGGACCGGGGTCGGGCCCGTAACCGACAGCATCCCCGAGGCACCAGACCTGATCGAACCCTCCACGCAAGGCGGCGTCGGCTACGACCGCATCCAAAGCTTCCAGGTTGGAATGGACATCCGAAACGACCAGAGCACGCACCGCCACTTCATCTCCGTTGGCCGATTAAACCGAATTATACTGTCCGGGTCACGGGAGTGTACGGGCCTGGTTACCAAGATTGAGCGACTTGCCGCTTACGAATGCCGGGAGTATACTCCCATCCGCGAGGCGATTGTGGGTCAACGCCGACCCGGCGCCGTCTCACAATTGGCAAGAAAGCAGGTCCAAGGCGTGGTTCAAGCCGTCGAAGCAGCACAACCGGGCGCCCCCGAAGAACAAGCCCACATCAAAGACAAGACCATGGCGACGACCCTCATCGGCGCCCATGGTCTTGAACATTTTTACGGCCATAGCTTTCCGGTTCTCGTCACGGCGATGTACGCCTCGTTGGCGATGGACCCGCTCCAGGCGGGAATCCTTTCCACAGTAAGGCAAATTGCGGGTGGACTTACCAGCGTCGGCAGCGGATTCTTCGTCGACATCTTTAGGTACCGTAGCGGTCAAGTGCTAGCAGTAAGCATGGCCTTGATCGGAATCGGTTACCTCTTGGTCTCCATATCTCCCAACTACATAGCAATCCTCGGCGCGCTGATCGTTGCCTCGGCTGGCAGCGCTCTGTGGCATCCCCCGGCCCTGGGGCTTCTGGCCCGCCGGTTCCCGCAACAGCGAGGACTATTCATTTCGCTACACCGCGCCACCGGGAACGCGGGAGACCTGGCCGGTCCCCTTGTGGCCGGTTCGCTTCTGTCCGTGTTGGGTTGGCGATGGATTATGGGTGGAGGCACGCCCCTGCTATTCGTTCTTTCTGGAGCGGTGCTCATATTGCTCTGGAACGTCGGGGGGCCCAAACCCGGACCGGTGGACCTGGGCCGGAACCTGAAGGCTCAAATAGGCTTGATGTCACAAGCGTTCCAAGGCACCGGAATGTGGTCAATATTCACCGTATCCGCAGTGCGTGGCATGGGGGACCGGGCCTATGTCTTCTTCCTCCCGCTGTACCTTAGCCAGGAGCTAGGGATGGACCCGTTTACGCAGGAAGGTGCGTTCTTAATTGGAGTTGCGGTGGCGCTGGTCGCGGCTCCCGGAGTTATATCCGGCCCAATATTCGGGTGGTTGTCTGACCGTGTCGGCCGGCGGTCGGTAATCGCCTTCCTTATGCTTGTAGCGGTAGTGCTCTCAGTCACGACAGTTCTTGGAGACGGAGGGTTCTGGATGTGGACTTCGATCACTCTCTTCGGACTCTTCCACTCCTCCGTGAATTCCTTGACCCAGGCTGCGGCCATCGACGAAGTGGAAGGAAAGGGCTTGGACGCCACGTTCATGGGGCTAATGTGGGGCAGCAATGCGGCTTTTGGGGCAATAGCGGGAGTGGGGGTGGGAGCTTTGGTCGCGTTTACATCCTGGTCGATGGCCTTCTACGCGGCGGCGGTGATGTTCTTCCTTGGGTTCCTGGTGACGCTGATAATGCCCAGAGGTGGTTCCCACCTTGCGGAGCCAGCCCACTAACTCCGTTTCCCATGGAGTCAAAGACCGGGCGGGGAAATTCCCTCCCGGTCTTTTATTTTATCTGGGCCCGTAGAGCTTCTTCGTACTGCTCCGGGGTGTTCAGGTCCCACAGCACTTCAGGCCCGTCCATTGGGACCCGGCTGGTCGAGGACTGGTGCCGCCTCACGACAGCTTTCACTCCCAAAGTCTCTTCGTCTATCCGCAGCAGCTCGCCCAGTAGTGAAGCGTCCACCAGGATAGGATGCCCGCCCTTCCCTTCGTATTCCGGGATCGTGATAAGGGACCCTGACCGCTGGTGCCGCTCCAGCAGGAAACTCACCGTCTCGGCGCTGCGGGGCTGGTCCACGTTCAATACTAGGACAGTCCCGGTATCTTCAGCATCCAGCGCGCCGAGTCCGGCCTTAATGGATGTGGTCTTGCCCTGAAGGTAGTCGGGATTGAGGCGCCAGGTGGCCCCGTCCATGCCCTCCAGCAGCGCGGTAAGCTCACCGGCCCGGTGACCCACCACCACGACCACACGGTCCACGCCCGCGGACAGCAACGTTTTAACCTGGTGTTGGAGCAAAGAAGCGCCCTGCCATTGCAGCAGGGCCTTCAGTTGTCCCATGCGGCGGGATTCCCCGGCCGCCAGCAGTATTGCGGTAGTAGCCGCCATAACGGGGCGTCCTCCCAGGTTTACGGACTTAGACTCCCACTTTGCGCTGGGCGATGCTGGCCGCGCGTTCCACGTACCACTCGTCCATCTGCAGCGGCCCACCCTTGCCGCCCCGGCGCACCATGATTATCTCTGACATGATGCTGACCGCCAGTTCCTCGGGCGTCAATGCGCCGATATCCAGGCCGACAGGCGCGTGAATCTCCTTCAGACGCTCCAATGGAACGCCCTCCATGGAGAGACGCTGATAGATCATCAGGTTCTTGCGCCGGCTGCCCAGAAGGCCAACGTATCTGGCCCGGGTGGTCAGGGCGGACTCCAAGGCCATATCGTCGAACCGGTGTCCTCGTGTCGCGGCTACGATGAAGCTGTTGACGTTCACGTCCAGGTGCTGGGACCATTGGTCGTAAGGCGCGACTACCACCTGTTCCGCGTATGGGAACCGCGCCTTGTTCGAGAACTCCTCGCGGTCATCGACGACGAATACCCGGTAGCCCAGGTTGTGGGCCAGGTCCGCCGTGGCCTTACCAACATGCCCGCCGCCCACCATAACCAGGGTGGGTGGCGTGGTGAAGCCCTCGACGAATACTTCCGTGCCGTCGTCCGTGGAAAAGGACTCGATGCTTCCCACGTCGGCCACACGCTGTGCGACCTCGGTGGCGCGGAAGTCCAACTCCGTATCGCCCAGCGTGCCGACGGTGGAGCCATCGAGACGCAGGAGCAATTTCGCCCCCAGGTTCTTGCCTCCATCCGCCACATTGACCACGGTGGCCAGGCTCACGGCGTCGCCGCCTTCGTAGGCCTCGATCAACTGCTCCCCGATCTCCACGTAGTCATCCGGACTCCACAGCGGTTCCAGGAAGAAATACATGGTGCCGCCGCAGACCAGGCCGTCGCGGGCAGCCACGTCTTCGTTGAGGAAATAGTCTTTGAACTCCGGTCCACCGCGGCGCCGCAGAATCTCTTTAGCGGCGAACCAGATGTCTCCCTCGACGCACCCGCCGCCCAGCGTGCCCACTCCGCTGCCGTCCTGCCGGACAAGCAGCATCGCCCCGGCTTTCTGGGGAGTGGAGCCTTTGGTGCGGACCACCGTGGCCAACACGCCCGGTTGACCGCTTTCCAGGAGCTTTACCGCTTCCTGAATGACTTCTTTCATGCCTTCCTCACCTGCGGGGATGAGTTTCAAATTAAGCTTATCAAAATACCCGATCACAGGCAATTATAACCGTGCGGAGAGCGTAAAGTCCCAAACGCCGCACAATCTGATTATTGGCTGCGGCGAACGCTCCTCGATGCCGGTGGAAGGAGCTCGAAATCCCCCATCAAGCGCGTGCTTAGCACTACCGTTGGGAACCTAAATCGGGTAAAATGCATACCTGTATGGCAGTCATAGCCCTCACTTCCGTCGACCTTCGGAACGCCCTCCCCTACCTGCAGGCTACGGAACCTCTCGGCTTGGATGTCCGCTTGCTGATGCCCGAGGACTCCGGCTCCGTGCCCACGGAGACGCTCATGGAGGGTGTGGGCGGACTGTTGCTCAGCGGCGGCCCGGATGTGGACCCTGAATTCTACGGGGCCACTCCCGATGCGAACGCCGGACTCTACATCAGCAAGCCTTTGGACGACCTGGAATTTCGGCTGTTGGAGCATGCGCTGCAAAGAGATATGCCCGTGCTGGCCATCTGCCGAGGGATGCAAGTGTTGAACGTGGCCTTCGGCGGGCAGCTAATCCAGGACCTTCCAGGCCACCGCGCGGTCAGAGAGGGCGACCGCTGGGTCTCCGAATCACATCAAATATACCTGGCCCCCGGCGCCAAGGCCGCGCCCATCATCGGCTCGGCGGGGTTTTTCCGGGTGAACAGCCGGCACCATCAAGGAGTGCGCGAACCCCAGAAGTCTCCGCGGCTCATGGCAACCGCATATTCGGTGGAAGACGGTTACATCGAAGGACTGGAGAGCCCGGAACACCGTTGGGTGATCGGTCTTCAGTGCCACCCTGAGCGACAAGACGAGGTACCTGCCTCCTTCGCCAATCTGTTCAAGGCCTTCAAAGACCGCGCAGAGAGCCACGCAGAACTGTCTCGCGTGTAACGGTCTCCTGGGACTGGTCCGCGGGAGTCTATTGTAAGTACGGCTGCAAGTACCGCTGTAAGTACCGCGACAGCTCCGCCCTCACAAGGGCAATCGGGGAAGTGAACGAGGGGTAGAGGAGGAATGAGTTATGGTAACTAGCGCCCCAACGCCTCCAACGGAACACATACGCCCAGTGCACATCGAAGACGAGATGCGCACCTCCTATCTCAACTACGCGATGAGCGTCATCGTAGCCCGCGCCCTGCCAGATGTGCGCGATGGGTTAAAACCCGTGCAACGGCGCATTCTATATGCGATGCACGACATGGGGATACGTCCCAACTCGGCCTACAGGAAATGCGCCCGTATCGCCGGTGAGGTCCTTGGAAAGTTCCACCCTCACGGCGAGACTTCGGTCTACGACTCCCTGGTCCGTTTGGCCCAGCAGTTCTCGATGCGTTACCCCCTGATTACCGGTCAGGGCAATTTCGGCAGCGTAGACGGCGACCCACCCGCGGCCATGCGCTACACCGAAGCCCGGCTGGCGCCAATTTCCGAAGAATTGCTGGCCGACATCGACTACAACACCGTCGACTTCAGTCTCAACTTCGATGACTCGCTGCAAGAGCCCAGAGTTCTCCCCGCCCGCATTCCCAACATGCTGGTCAACGGAGCGTCAGGCATCGCCGTGGGGATGGCCACGAACATTCCTCCCCATAACCTGAGCGAAGTATCCGACGCGATTTGCTACTTGATCGATCACCCGGACTGCACGACGGAGCGCCTGATGCGCCACGTGCAAGGCCCGGACTTTCCCACCGCCGGCATACTCCGCGGCAGGTCGGGAATCGTGGACATGTACACCACCGGGCGCGGCCGAATGATGATGGAGGCGGCGACCGACATCGAAGAGGTCAGGGGAGGCCGGGAACAGATCATAGTAACCGAACTGCCCTACCAGGTTAATAAAGCCACCCTCGTTGAGAAGATCGCCCAGCTCACGAGGGACAAACGGGTGGAGGGCATCTCAGATATCAGGGACGAATCGGACCGCCACGGGATGCGCATCGTGATCGAGTTGCGCCGGGACGCCCACGCGGAGATCGTCCTGAACAACCTGTTCCGGCACACCGCCCTTCGCTCTTCCTTCAACGCCATCATGTTGGCCTTGGTCGACGGACAACCCCAGGTGCTCGGGCTGAAACGCTGCCTGGAACTATTCGTCCAACACCGCGAAGAAGTGATCCGGCGCAGGTCCGAGTTCCTGTTGAAACGGGCCCAAGACCGGGACCATGTGGTGCAAGGACTGCTTCTGGCGCTGGACCGCATGGATGAGGTTGTAGCCATTATCCGTGGTTCCGCCGACGTGGAGACGGCGCGCAACAACCTGATGGAGCAACTGGACCTGACCCAAATCCAGGCCCAGGCGATCCTCGACATGCAGCTCCGCCGGTTGGCCGCTCTGGAGCGCGAGAGGCTGGAGAAGGAGCACGAAGACCTGCTCGAGACCATCGCGGAATTGGAAGCGCTGCTTGCCAGCCCGGAGAAGATCCTCTCCGAAATCAAGAAGGAGACCCGTACGCTAAAAAAGGACTTCGGCAACGCGCGTCGAACGGTTATCTACGAGCAAGAGGTCGAGGACCAGAACGCCGAGGACTTCATAGCCCACCAGGATATGGTGGTCACCCTCAGCCAGCGCGGTTACATCAAGCGGGTGCCCTGCCAGACCTACCGTACCCAACACCGGGGCGGCAAGGGAGTCCGGGCCATGTCCACCAGGGGAGATGACGCGCTGTTGGACCTGCAAGTAGTGGACACCCACAACACCCTGTTCTTCTTCACCAACCGGGGGAGGGTATACCCCCTGAGGGTATTCCGAATTCCTGGGGATACATCGCGCACCACCCGGGGGACCGCGTTGGTCAACCTGCTGAACTTGGCCCGGGGCGAAGTAGTCCAGGCAATGCTGTCGATCAGCGACCCTAAGGCGGACTATCTGCTGGTCCTGGCCACCAAGCTTGGGGAAGTCAAGGCCCTCAAGACGGGCGAATTGGCCAACATCCGTCCGTCAGGACTTATCGTGATGGACCTGGAGAAGGACGACGAACTGGTCAGTGTGTCCCAGGTCGGGGAGGCCAAAGACGTTGTAATGGTGTCGGAACGCGGGCAGGCCATCCGGTTCAGCGTCGATGAGCTGACCCCGCGTTCCCGCAGCGCGGGAGGAGTCCGGGGTATGAAGCTGACGGGCGCCGATCAGATCGTGGCTATGGGCACCGCCCTGCCCAGCGACCACTTGCTGATTGTGAGCCAGGGCGGCTACGGTAAGTCTACGCCGATATCCAGATACCCGAGGCACAAGCGAAATGGACAGGGAGTCCGTACCTTCCGAGTCACGGACAAGAACGGCCCAGTCGCCGCGGCCAGGGTGGTCCAGGACGGCCCCGGCCAAGATATGTTCATTATTTCAGCCAAGGCGCAGGTGGTCCGAATCACACTAGACGATGTACGGGTGACCGGACGGGACGCCCAGGGCGTGATCGTGTGGCGTGACCGCGAGCCCGACGACTACGTGGTATCCATTGCCTGCTTCCAGGAAACTCTCCAAAACCGCGCCGAATCTTCGGGCGACGAGTCAGTCGACGGCGGACGTGGCACAAATAGCGCGAACGGGACCAACGGCACAAATGGGACCAACGGCGCCTCGGCCCCAGAGTAGGCCCGGCCAGACGACCTACAGCCAGACCGGAGGAAGTTAGCCGACGAACAGTAACGAGCCCTTACCGAGGCCGGACTCACCAGGAGAACAATCGCGAAAGGGGGTGCTTGATTGCATCCCCTTGGTTTGCAACCGCCTTTTCTCGCCATGAGGAGGAAGGGAGGTATTACGAGGTTAATTTAGGTCACGTAAGTACGGAGATACATCGCACTAAAGGAGCTCTTTATGAAGTTGGTATTCCTGCATGGCGCTGGGGGATCGAGTCTATCTTTCTACTACCAGATGCGTCATTTTCGTAATTCAAAAGCCATCGACCTGCCCGGTCATCCTCAAGGAACGGCCTGCCCATCCATCGAGGGTTACCTCGAGTGGGTCCGCGGCTTCAACACCGCCCGCAGATACAAAGACGTCGTCCTTTGCGGACATTCCATGGGCGGAGCAATCACCCAGCTCTATGCGCTTCGCTACCCCGACGAATTGCGGGGGATCATCCTCATCGGCACCGGGGCCAGGCTACGGGTGCACCCGGACTATCTAAACCGCTGCGAGAGCCCAGGGGAAGATAATTCCAGTTGGATCGAAGGCCAGAAAGACACCTTCAAGAAAGTGGACTCTGATATCTACGAAGTTCTGGTCCGGCGGGCTTCTGAGGTCGGGCCTCAGGTAGAGCTTAACGATCTAAGGGCCTGTGACCAGTTTGACATCATGGACGAGGTCAAGGATATTTCGCTGCCCACCCAGGTGATCTGTGGCAGCGAGGATATCATGACCCCGGTGAAATACTCGGACTACCTGGCGCAGAACATCAAAGAAGCGCGGGAAGAAGTGATTAGCGGCGGAAGCCATTACGTTCAGTTAGAGAAGTACCAAGCGGTAAACGGGCAGATAGAGAGGTTCCTGGCCACTCTCAAGTAGGGGCCAGGCGCCCTAGTCGGCGGCTGGATTGTACCAGCGGCTGCGGTAGAACATGAGAGGTGCGCTGGGATCGTTCTGGCGTATCTCCTCCACCTCTCCCAGGTAAATCGTATGGTCCCCGTATACATGGGAACCGATTACTTTGCAGTCCAGAAACACCATGGAATTGTCCAGGGAGGGCATGCCCCCATCTGACGTGCTGTAGCTGTATTCGACGTCGCCCGTCCGGTCCTCCGGGCGTTTGGCGAAATACGCGCCCAAGTTCTCTTGGTCTTGCCGCAAGATGTTGACTCCGTACCGGCCTGCGAGTTCCAGGTACCCGTAGGTATGGGTCCCATGAGCAACACACACCAGGACGACCGGCGGCTCAAGGCAAACCGACGTAAAGGAGTTGGCGGTCATCGCGTGGGGTTCACCCTCGTGGTCGACGGTGGTGATGATGGTTACTCCGGTGGCGAAGTGGGCAACTGCAGCCCGGAAATCTTCTTTGGTTACCACTATCTTACCCTTCCCGCGTATTTGTCCCCATTATAAACACACTCAATCACTATCGCCAACGGCAACGGGAGCCGCTTCAAATCCAATCTTCAACCCCACAAGGCCGGCCTCCAGACAGCGATATCGATTGACCAACCTCGAAGTCAGCCTGGGCCACCTGGATAGGGCCGAAAACATCCGGAGATGTCTCCCGGTGAAACTCCTGAGGCCAGGGCGGGGTCCAGCTTCGCGACCGCACCCGAGGGAACCATTCCTTCAAACCGGTCCGGGTGTGTCAGTTCGGCTAGAATCTCCAGGCCTTCGACGACCCTTGGACCAGGGCAACTGAAATACACGTGGTCGATTAGGTAGACTTCGCCAGAGCGTACCGCGGGAAGCTCATCCCACCCATCCTGACCAGCCAACCAGGAGACCTCTCTCAAGCCCCGCGCCACGTCGGAGGAGCAGAGATCAATAAAAAGCTTTTCCGGGGCAAAGCCCCGAACGTCTTCCCATGAAATCCTGGATGCGGCGCAGCCGGGGGAAAATGGGACATGACCGCCGGCTAAACTCAACAGCTCCGGTATCCAATGACCCCCGATCACGATGGGGTTTATCCCCTCCAGCGAGTAAGTTTTCGGGGTAGTCTTGACCGATTTCAGCCTGTCGGTTATCCTCCTGACTCGATTGGAGAGGCCATCGACCAACCGCTGGGCCTCGTATTCTGCCCCGCAGGCCCGGCCTATCTCGCAAATGCTGTCGAATATCTCGGGCAGAGTCCTCGGTTGCAGCACCACCACCTTTGGTTGTATGGGCATCCCAACCACGGCGCGGTCCACAGTCGCCGCGTCGATCTCACAGAAATAGCAAAGGTCCTGAGTGAAGACGACGTCGGGCGGGTTATCCCACAGCCACTCCAAGTCCAACTCGTACGGGCTCTCTCCGGCAGCGAGGATTTGCCGCATCCGCTCCTCTACCTGTTCGCTGGACATCCTATCCACGTCGATCTTGCTGCGGGAGACGACCTGCTTGGCCGCCGCTTCCGGTGGATAGACGCAAAGGTCGCTCACGCCAACCACCGAGTCCCCGAGGCCGAGGGCAAACAATATCTCGGTGCCGCTGGGCAAAAGAGAGCAAATCTTCATGAGCAAAAGCCCTCAGTGATGGAATCGGGCGTGGATAGCCCCCTCCGGGGCATCCCGGCAATGACATCCCGGCAATCGCTGTAATTCTTAGGATAGGGCCGCAGATGATGTTGTATCATAGGGGCCCGGACCATGTCACTATCTGGACATGACACCTGGAGCAATCTGGCCCTACTGAGGCTCAACGCCTTCGGAGTGGGGATTAATAGCTTTTTCCTCGGCGCAGACACCGTAATTCTGCCGGTCCTAGTCTTGGTCCTGGCGCCAGACGCTCTTAAAAACAGCTCGGTGGGCCTCTTGGGAGTCAGCGGCCTAGTTGTGGCGGGACTAGTCCAGGTGGTCGTCGCGAGGTTCAGCGACCGTACGCGTTCAAGGCTGGGCCGCCGGGTCCCCTACATGATCTGCGGCTGCCTAATTGTCTGCCTCGGCATGGTGGGCATCGGCTTCGCGCCCCATTTCTTACTGCTCTTTGTAGTTTGGCTCGTGGTGCAGGCGGGGATCAACGTGGGCTACGGGCCCTACCTGGCGTTGATACAAGACCTGGTTCCAGCGAACCGGACCGGAGTCGCCTCAGCTATTAAGATTCTGGCCGACGCCGCCGGAGGCGTAACGTTCATCTGGATAAGCACCAGAGTCATGGGAATGTACGCATTTGGCGCGGCCATCGAGTGGCTATGGGTCGCCCTTATAATCTTGGGCATAAACCTCATCGTAGCCACCTCAATTAGCTCCGTTGCTGTTTTGAGGAGGCAACCAGCCAGGCCACGCCCCGCTGACCAGACCGGCACGACGGGGTTTAGACCCCCGGGCCTTCACCCCCAATTGAGGTGGTTCCTCGCGTCCCGGTTTATGCTGGTAGCCCCGGTCGCGGTATTCCAGGCCTACGGTCTATTCTTTCTCCGTGACAGGGTTGGCCTGGAAAACCCCGTGGTGGGTCTGGGAAACATGATCCTCTTTGTGGGGAGTGGGATAGCGGTGAGCGCGTATCTCGCCGAGTGGGGGTCGGACAAGTTCGGACGCAAACCGGTGCTCCTGGCCGGGTCCTTCGGCGCGGCGGGCAGCACGTGGTGGATGCTCTCCGCTGGCAGCGCGACGGAAGTGTTGGTGATCGCCACGGTGATCGGCCTATCTGTGGGCGCGCTCCTCAGTTCCAATTGGGCGCTGGCCAACGACATGGGAACCTCTGGCCGGGAGGCGATGCACATGGGAGTGGTCAACCTGGCAACCATCGGTGGGGCGGCGTCCGCCAAGCTCCTCGGCCCGGGTGTCGACCTGCTCAACAGCGCCTCGCCCACCTCGGGCTACCTGGCCCTGCTGATGGGGTGCGGTACTTCTTTCCTGGTCGGCGGCCTCGTGTTGTTGCCGGTGAGGGCCGACCTCCGCCGCCCACCTTCTTAGGACCAGGTCTCGATACACGCTGCAGGCCCGGAGATCAGGCGTTGGCGACCTTACCCAAGAACTCGGCCGCTCCCCGGGCGACCCAGGCATTCCATGAAGTCATGGTGAACTTCACGCCCTGGTTTATGTACCTCGTGATGTTGTCGTCGTTGACCAGCGTCCCAGCCGTCCGGCCGGAATCCACGATCCGGGCGATACCGTCGTCGATCGCTTTCTGGACGTCGGGATGACCAGGGTTGCCGATGTGACCCATGGTCTGCGCTAGGTCCGATGGGGCAACGAAGAACACATCTATGTTGTCCACCTTTAGAATTTCGTCCAAGTTCCGCAGAGCTTCGGCTTCCTCTATGAGAACAACAACCATCGACTGCTCGTTGGCGTGTTCCAGGAAATCGGGCACACCGAACGCCTGGCGTCCGCCAAACATTCCCCGGTACCCCGTCGGCGCGTACTTCGCGGACTTCGCGGCCTGTTCCGCTTCATCCCGGTTATTGACGTGAGGAACAACTATTCCCATCGCGCCTCGGTCCAGCGTGCGGGTAATTACCGAGGGCGAGTTGGAGTCGACGCGCACCACCGGCGTGATGCCCCACAGGTCACATGCCCGGGTCTGGTCGCCAAGTTGGTCCCAGGTCACCGGTCCGTGTTCCCCCTCGATCCATGCGGCATCGAACCCGAGGGGGCCAAGAAAGTCGATGGTCTCACTGGACTGCAGGCCGGAAATGGTGGTTACCACCCCGCCTTGCTGTAGCTTTAGCTTGGCCCTGTTGGGCCTAATCTGTACCAATATAGTCCTCCCTGTAGCGTTATCCGCCCTTCCCTGAGGAAAATTCAGCCTCTGGCTGGAGCGGTCCAAGTTTAGCAGAAGCTTCGGGCGCGGGTAACCGGGCCGACATTGGTTGACACAGGTCCTTCCGCAGCCTGAGCCCCACAGCCCAGGGCCGCCGGCCTTCCTTTTGACCCCGCTATACCCTTGCCATAACCCCGGTTTAACCTCGTCCAGAAGCGCATCCTTGCTGGACACTCCAACGGCGCGGGTGGTAGACTTCCTGTACTTGCAACCTGTCAATCCACGGGGATTGCAGGAGCGGGACCAATGGATTTCCCCCAGTCCAGCTAATAATCGGCCACATATTTGGAGGCAGCCGGATGTTAATCGGTCACTTTACCGAGCAGCCCTGGCAGGACGAATCTTCGGGTCTCATGGGGACCCAGAGCACCGACCTTACAATCAGCAACGCCAACTACAACCCGGCCATCGGCTCGCGTCTTTACAACCGCTATCTCGACGAAAAGATGTACGCGGAAGAGATGGGCTTCGAAGGCCTGATGCTGAACGAGCACCACAGCACCCCGTTTTGTATGCAGGGTGTTACCAACGTCGGCGCGTCCATCCTGGCCAGGATCACCAAAAAGGCCAAGATAATCATCCTGGGTAACGTGTTGCCCATCTGGGATGATCCCCTGTGGCTGGCCGAGCAGTTGGCCATGATCGACATGATTTCCGAGGGCCGTTTGGTCTCCGGCTTCGTGCGTGGCGGCGGACGGGAGAGCGTGGCCCACAATGCGCCCCCGACCTATAACCGGGAGCGGTTTGAAGAAGCTCACGACTTCATCATCAAGGCGTGGACGACGCCCGGACCGTTCCGGTGGGAAGGCAAACACTACCAGTACCGGTACGTCAACCCCTGGTGCCGCCCGCTGCAGCAGCCCCACCCACAGATATGGATTCCTTCTACCGTCAGCGTGGAGACCGTGAAGTGGTGCGCCGAGCACCGCTATCCGCTGGTCCTACTGGCCACCAAGCTCGGACCCACCAAGGACGCTTTCCAGCTCTACCACGACACTGCGGCGGAGTTTGGTTACCAGTCCGGCACCCAGAACGTCTCCTATCTGTGGAAGGTCCACGTTGACGAGACGGAAGAGAAGGCGGAAGAGGTTGGCCGGAAGTACCTGTCCGGTGTCAGCAACCCCTTCCTGGCTGGCAACGAAGGCCAGGTTAACCCGGCGGTTATGAACCTGCCCGGCCACACGTCGCGCAACTCCCGCCGGCTGGCCGCCGCCTCGTTCGGCCCCCAGGGCCGCGGTGGAATTAACCGCCGTCCGTTCGAAGAACAGGTCGAAGACTACACAATTATCACCGGCACTCCTGAGACCGTGCTTCCCAAGATCCGTTACGTGCTGGAGTACCTGCGCCCCGGCAGCGTCTTCTTCTGGGACGGCGACGGAGCGATGACCCACGAGGACCAGATGCGCAGCCTCAAGCTCATGGGCGAGGAAGTGATCCCCGCGGTGAAAGAGATGGGGAAGGAACTGGAGCTGTTCAGCCCGTTCGAGCGCGACCCCGCAACCAACAAGCCCTTCGAGGACAACGTGGCAGTCCCCGCAGACGATTAGCCAGCCCGCGCGCCCGGTCGGCCAAACGGCCAGACTACCCCGCAATACGACCCCACCTCCTGGGACTCTCGGGAGGTGGGGTCTTCTATTGTGCCGCATTGGCGCTGAGGTCCACTTTCGCATACGGGGACGGTGATGCTTGCCCTGTATCCCGAGCGATTGAAGCTATGCGACAACAGACCTCCCCAAGTTGACAGCAAATGGCCGCGCGCCGATAATCGTGGGAACTTGCCGCCCGGAGGTCTCTGTCCATGCCCGATTCGGCGGATGTGGTCGTTATTGGCGCTGGCGCCGTTGGCTGCTCGCTAGCCTACTACCTGTCGCTGCAGCGCCTCAACGTGACCATCCTGGAACGCGATGCCATAGGCAGCGGTGCGTCGGCCCATGCTACCGGTTTCCTAAGTCTACTGGGGGGCGAGTTCTCCGAAGGCCCTTCCTTCCAATTCGGTCTTGCCGCCTACCGCGAATTCTCCACCCTCGTGCCCCAACTGGAGGCCGCCACCGGCATCGACCTGCTGTGTCAACGCAGGCCGTCCCTGCGCCTTGCCTTGGACGAAGAGGAAGCGCAGCTTATCCAAGAGTCAATGCTCTGGCAACAAGAACACGTTGCCATGAGTTGGGTCCATCCTTCCGAGATCCGCAAAATCGAACCCCGCATCACGCCCAACGTCCTGGGCGGCGTATACGAGGAAGAATCTACCCAGCTAGACAGCTATCGGCTCACATTGGCGCTGGCCCAGGCAGCCGAACAGAACGGCGCGGAGTTGCACCTCAGGGAAGCTACGGGACTGCTCACCGAGGGCAGGAGAGTGGTAGGAGTCAAGACGGATGGAGGCGATATCCCCTGCGCCTCGGTGGTTCTGGCCGCGGGGACGTGGAGTTGCAACTTCGGGGATACCCTTGGCTTCCCCATTCCGGTCCGTCCGTTAAAGGGCGAGCGGCTGCAACTAAAGTTCGAGGGACCGGCGTTAGAGGTGTTGATAAGCTCCCCCAAACGCGGTCACATGATCAGCAGGCGGGATGGGTTCCTTAGCGTGGGTAGCACAGGAGGACGCGATTATGACACCGAATCGCTGTTCTGGGGAGAAGAGTTCGACCGGCAGCCCACCGAGGCCGCCAAGATCGAACTTTTAAACCGGGCCATAGATGTCCTTCCGGAACTGGAGAGGGCCGAGTTGGTGCGGCAGATCGCAGGGTCACGGCCGTTGAGCCCTGACCGTTTACCGATAATCGGGCCAGTGCCCGGCTGGGAAGGCATCGTCCTGGCCACCGGCCACACCACGAAGGGCATCCATCTGGGCCCCATCACCGGCAAGGTCATCGGCGAGTTCATCGCAAGGGGGAGCCACAAGATGCCCGCCGACATGGACATTTTCCTTCCGGAGAGGTTCGCCGGCATCGCCGGAGACTTCTATGCCAGCAGCAAGATGGTCGAAGAGTAACCACTCATAACCGGACACCCAAAATCACTCCCTGAAGGAGATCGCACATGGCTAAGATCAGGCATATCGCGTTGACCACAGCCAACCCCAGCGAGGTGGCCGAGTTCTACAAAAAGGCGTTCGAGATGGAGGAGGTCCGCCGCAGCGATAACGGGGCGGTGTTTCTCTCCGACGGCTACATCAACCTCGCTATTCTGAACCACAAGACTGCCCAAAAGGACGCGGACGTCGGGCCCAACGGTGACAACTACAACGGCATCCATCACATCGGCTTTATGGTAGATGACCTGGACGCGGCCTGCGACAAGCTAGACAGCGCAAACGGCACGTCCATCTCATCCAGGGAAGGGTTGGACACTACCATGGCGGCTCCGGGGTCTCCCCGCAACTTCGAAATGAAGTGGTCGGGACCCGACGGAGTGGTGATCGACATCTCCCACACCGGCTGGATCACATCGTCGTAATCCCCGTTTCGGCCGTGGGCCGGGCAGCTCCTGCCCCGGCCCATTCCTCGTCGAGGTGATGGTCGAGTGCCAGACCTAAACGTCGTCACCGGCGCGTTCGGGTTCACTGGGAGGCGCATCGCGTCCCGCCTCCTGGCCAGAGGTGACCTGGTCAAGACCATCACCGGACACCCGGATAGCCCCAACTATTTCGGGGGCCAGATCGATGCTGCCCCGTTCTACTTTGACGCACCAGACAAGCTGGCTGCGGAGCTTACGGGGGTTAAGACACTCTACAACACCTACTGGGTCAGGTTCGGGTGGGGCCAGGTGACGTTCGAAGGGGCTATCCGGAACATCAAGACCCTCATTCGTGCGGCCAAGGACGCCGGAGTCCAACGGCTCGTCCACGTCAGCATCACCAACCCGTCCCTCGACTCCCCTTACCCCTATTTCAACGGTAAGGCGCAGGTGGAGCGGGCGATCCGGGAGTCGGGCCTTTCCTATGCGATTGTCCGGCCCGCGTTCGTATTTGGCGAAGGCGACGTCCTGCTCAACAACATCGCCTGGATGCTTCGCAAGTTTCCCATATTCGTCGTACCTGGCACGGGCGAATACCTGTTGCAACCCATCTACGTAGAAGACTTGGCCCGGCTGGCGGTTGAGTCGGCGGATAAGTCCGAAGACCTTGTTGTGGACGCAATCGGCCCAGACACCCTTTCTTTTAACGAGTTGGTCGACCTGACGGCAACCGCCATAGGCAGCAGGGCCCGGGTGTTGCATTTGCCCTCCAAAGCTGCCCTGTTCTTCTCCCGCGTGATAGGGCGGGCTCTCAACGATGTAATGTTGACCTGGGACGAAGTCGGCGGGTTGCGGGACAACCTGCTCTTCTCGGAGGCCGCCCCTACCGGAGCCGTCTCTCTGAGAGAGTGGTTGTCGGACAGGCGGAATGCGTCTGCCCTTGGGGCCGAATATGCGTCGGAGTTACAGAGGCACTACCTACGATAGCAAGCCTCTCCTAAGCATCCCGCCCCCAAGCCCCCGGCGGAGCTACCCAGGCTTGAATCGGTAGCTGCCCCGGTGTATGCTGCCAACGATACGCCCCGTAACCCCAGCAGTTATTGGGCACCGCGAAGCACCTTAATCCCGCCATAGAGCGCCGCAAGGGGAGGCCCCATGAAATTCGGACTCTTTACCATCGTTCCCTGGCACGAGACGTTTACCCAGCAACAAGCATTGTCCGAAGCCCTGGAACAGATCGAGCTTGCCGACCAGCTCGGCATCGACGAAGTCTGGCTGGGAGAGCACCGTTTTTCCCGCCACGGCCTGCTATCGGGAATCTGGTCGTTCCTTGGGACTGTCGTAGGCCGCACGAAGGATATCCGCATTGGGACGGCGGTCATAGTCTTACCGTTGCATAACCCGATCCTGGTGGCCGAAGAAGTGGCCATGCTCGACGTCATGAGCGGCGGCAGGCTCAATCTTGGCATCGGAGCCGGGTACCAGCAGCAGGAATTTGACGGGATCGGCGTCGACATAGATACCAGCAGGGACCGGTTCGCCGAGGCCGTCGACGTCATGATTAGGGCTTGGACCGAAGAGAAACTGACCTATCACGGCCAGTTCACCGATGTGGATGACCTTTGGGTGCTGCCCAAGCCGGTGCAGAAGCCCTATCCGCCCCTTTTCCAGGCCGTCAGCACCAGCCCGGCCAGCGTGGAATTCGCCGCCAGCCGTAAGATCCAGGTTATCGCCGGCGGACCCACCGACATCATGGGTCAAGCCCCCCAGGTAATAAAACTGTGGCGCGAAAAGATGGAAGAACACGGTCACGAACACGCCCACCTCGACCCGCCAATGTCCAAGTCAATTTACGTGGCGCCCACGATGGAAGAGGCGGAGAACGATCCAATAGGTCTGGAGGACTTTTCCTCCAGGATTCTTCGTTCCACCGGGACCAACGGCGCGCCGATCGGGATGCCCGTGGACAAGAACGGCAAGATCGCCAAGGGTTATGAGCACTGGGCCAACCGCCAACAGGACCGGGAACGCCGGGACGACCTGGGCCATGCGGGCCTGCCGCCCCTCCGGGGGACCCCCGACGTGGTCATCGAGCGGCTTAAAGAGGTCCAGGCAGCGGGAATCAACCACGTCTTCGGCAACTTCGGGTTCGTGGGTCTTCCTCACTGGAAGGTGATGCGCTCCATCGAGTTGTTCGCCAAAGAGGTAATGCCCCACTTCAGCGAAGTAGCCGTATCCTAACGTCTCGGCGCCAGCGCGGCACAGTTCCCGGCGTCAACACGGCGTAATGATTGGGAACCGCTAGATTTGAGAAGTCGGCCCTCACTCGCGGCCCCAGCCCGTAGCGTCGGGCTGAGGCAAGGGGTGAGGGCTGATTAACGAGCGAGATAGGAGCAGGTCATGAACTTCGGTATGTTCACCGACTTCCACGTGCGCGGAGACATGACCCAGGCAGAAGCCTTCGAGGAGTCTTTCAGCCAGGTCACGGAAGCGGAACAGATGGGCATGGACTCGGTATGGCTGGCCGAGCACCACTTCACACCCGACCGGTCGGTGCTCGCGTCTCCGCTAATCATCGCCAGCGCCATCGCCGCGCGCACCTCGAAGCTTCGCGTGGGTCTGGCCGTGCAGGTGCTTCCCCTGACCAACCCTCTCAGAGTCGCGGAAGAGGCGGCCACCGTGGACCACATTAGCAGGGGCCGGTTCGACTTCGGGATCGGACGCAGCGGGCTGACCAAGTATTACCAGGGTTACAACGTCCCCTACTCGGAGAGCCGGGGCAGGTTCTTCGAAGCTCTCCAGGTGATTATGAGCGCCTGGAAGGGCGACGCCTTCTCCCATCAAGGAGACTTCTACGCCTACGAGGACGTTCAGGTTGTCCCTCAGCCGTTCCAGCAACCCTATCCGCCGACGCGGATCGCGGTGGCCTCGGAGGACACTTTTCCGATCGTGGGCAAGCTGGGGCATCCCATCTTCATCAGCGCGGCAACGGGTATCCCCGCGTTGAAGGAGCGGCTCAGTCTATACCGCACCGCCCGGCAAGGAGCGGGCTTCGAAGGGCCAGGGGATGTCACCCTGCGCATACCCGCCTACGTCGCTGAGACCACCGCTAAAGCCCAGGAGGAGCCCAAGGAAAGCGCGATTCACGCGATCCAATACGCGGCAACCGAGCTAATCAAGACGGCGGCCAGCGAGGAGGGCGCGGAACGGCTCCGGCGTCTGGCCAACATCCCCTACGAGGAGATACTGGAGCGCCGGGTGATGTTCGGAGCCCCTGAAGAGGTCACCGCCAGGCTGGAGGAGTACCGTAACGAACTGGACATCTCCGGCGTCGTGCTAGAAATGAATTACGGAGGCCAAATACCCAACCCCCAGGTAATGGCCTCCGTGAAACTGCTGACCGAGAAGGTGCTCCCCAGCTTCAAATAACCGCTAACGCACCGGGCCGCCCATTGGAGACCGGGGCGAACCCGACTCTACAAACTGCCCAACGCCAGGCGCTTGTTCCAATACGCCGTCATTCAACAGGACCTTGCCCCGCAACAGCGTCATCCAAGGGCGGCCCTTGACCTCCCAACCCTCGAACAGGGTATAGCCGGCATTGCTCTGGTGGTCCTTGGCGGTGATGATGCGGTCGCCGTGGGGGTCCAGGATCAGCAGATCGGCATCTGACCCCACCTGAATCACGCCTTTCCTCGGGAATAGACCGAATATTCGCGCCGGGTTTTCCGACATCACCCGGGCCAGCCACCAGATGGGCAACCCACGCTTGACCACGCCCTCGCTGTACATCAATGACACGATGGTCTCCAACCCCGGCGACCCGAAGGGCACCGACGCTCCTTCATCCGTCACGAAGATATTATCCCAGCCCACTTGCTTCAGTTCCTGGGGATGCGGAGAGTGATCGCTGGCAACGATGGAAGTGTGGCCCTGCTCCAAGCCGCGCCATAGGGCGTCGCGGTCCGGGCCGTCCTCGGGTCGGAGTGGCGGGCCGATCTTGGCCAGGGGACCAACCTTTGCCATCTCCGCGTCTGACAGCAACAAATACTGCGGACAGGTCTCGGTCCACACCAGCTGCCCCTGGGCCTGGGCTTGCTTGATCCGCTCCAGACCTAGCTGGGTGCTCAGATGCACGACATAGGTTGGGCAACGGGTGGCCGTTCCCATCTTGATGGCCCGGTTGATGGCCTCTTCTTCGGCCCAGTCCGGGCACGCGGTCGGGAAGTCAGTGGGGTGCGTGTGGCCCTCTCCGATGAGCTTGTTCTCCAGATACTCGATGATGTTGCCGCTCTCGCAGTGGAGTTGTAGCACTCCGCCGCCCTGGGACACCATGTCCATGGCGTTGCAGATGTAATCGTCGTCGCACATCCTGCCGGGCCGTTTCTTGTAGGTCATGAACATCTTGTAGGACTTGACGCCCATCTGAAGGGCTTCTGGAAGGCTGTTCAAAATGCTGGGCCGGTTCTGCAGGATGAAATGGAACGCAAAGTCGACCAGCGCCGTGCTGGTGACTTCCTCTCTCACGCGGTTAATGGCCTGGGGCAGCGTCTCGTCTCCTTCCAGGGTATAGGTGCCGAAGGGGATGAGGGTGGTAAGTCCGGCGCGGGCTGCCGCCAGAGCGCCCAGTTCGTAGTTGTCATGCCCATCCAGATGGACGTGGGAGTCGATCAGGCCCGGCAGAACGAACTTGCCTTCCGCGTCGATGTATTTGTCCGCGGGAGGAAGTAGTTCCTCGGGTCCGATGGCCACAATCTTCTCCCCAATGATGGCGATGGAACTGTCATATACCTGGGATGAAGTAACCACCTGCCCGCCGCGAATAATGGTGTCGACCCTTGCATCCGGCATTTTTATCCTCCTGGAATCGGCCTCGAGATGGTGTAAAGCGTGGAGAAGTCCCGCTACCTTGGGACCACCGGAAGCGTTATGCGGGAAGGGTGTTGCGCGTCGTGCATAACAGTCTGCAACGCCGGATTGAACTCGGCGTCCCCTGCGATGACATTCCCGGTGTTTGTGTTCCGGTCGAAACGGGGAAAGTTGCTGCTGGAAATCTCGACTCGGATTCTGTGACCCCGCTGGAAGACGTTGCTGGTAGCCCACAGGTCGATGGTGTACTCGTACGCCCTGCCCGGCTCTAGGAAACTGGGCTGGGAGGACGAGTTGCGGTAGCGGGCGCGTATGATTCCGTCGGTTAGGTTGCGGGCGCAGCCATCTTCGCATACGTCCACCAGTTTGGCCGTGAAGTCGGTATCGGTCTGGGAAGTGGCTGCCCAAAGCGTCACGGTGATGGGTCCGGTCACCTCCAAGTCCCGCTCCAGCGGAGGTGTCGAGTAGACAAGCACGTCGGGGCGGGCTTCGATCTCCTGCTGGTCGAACGCGCCGTTGGCCGCGAAATAGGGGTTGCAGCAGAGGCCCCCGCCTCGGGTTGGCACGGGGTCTGCGGGGTTGTAGAGGTAAACATCGGGAGGTTCCTGCCCTGGCGGCTGGGGGCTAAGCGACCCGTCTCCGTGAGAAGAGTTAGCCTTGCCCTGGCTATGCAGGTAATAGCTGGTGTTCTGCGCCCTCGCCAGAGGCCATTCTTGCTCGTCCCGCCAAACGTTGTCCCCCATCACGAAGACCCGTACGGGAGGCTCGTCCAGGACACCGTTGTTTATTCCCTTGAGCCAATAGTCGAACCAGCGGAAGTGGACCCCGTCCAGGTCGGCGGCCATGGCGTCGGCGGCGAGGCCGAAGTAATGGTCTCCGACCACACTGCCTCCCCTAGACCCATGTTGCCACGGGCCGATGAGCAGCTTCTGTCCGCGCCTGGCGTCATCGCTCCCGCCGTTGGCCCGCATACCCAGGAAGTTGCGAATTGTACCTCCCAGAAAGATGTCGTACCACCCGCCTATGTTGCAGGCCGGGACACCTAACCGGGGGTGGTTGTCTTCGATGCACAGGTTTTTCCAGTAGTCGTCAAATTCGGGGTGGGCCAACCAGTCGTAGTAGTAGTCCGCAAGCCCGCCTTGCAACTGTGGGAGGTCCTTGGTGGGCAGATGTCGGAAGGACACTTCCATATCGTTCACGGCATCGATCAAGTCCCGCCGCTTCTCCGTGGGAACACTCTTGGCCGATGAGAGGGCGCCAAAATTGGCCAGGGTCAACTGGAGCAGGGTCCAGGACACATTGAAACCCAACTCAAACGCGCCTCCCTGGTAGGCCCAACCCTCATGGTAGTTGGAGGCGGTGACGTTTGGGACGATGGCCGCTAGGTGGGGAGGCCGCGCTACGGCCGCAAGCCACTGGGTCGCGCCGACGTAGGACGCGCCGTACATTCCCACCTTGCCGGTGGACCAGGGTTGGGCCGCCGCCCATTCCACCGTATCGTATCCGTCGTTAATCTCGTCCCGGAAAGCGTAGAACTCCCCTTCCGAAGTGTAACGGCCCCGTGTGTCCTGGATGACCACGGCGTAGCCGTTGCGGGCGGCCTTCATCGGGTCCAGGTTGGTCATCGATCCCGCCGCGCCCTTGTCATAGGGTGTCCTCTGCAGCGCCACCGGGAATGGGCCGGGGCTGTCGGGCCGGTACACGTCGGCGTAGAGGACGACACCGTCTCGCATCTTCACGGGCAGGTTGGTCTCGACTCTTAAGGAAACGCTATCAGGCATTTCAACACTCCCTCTAGTACGCCTCGGTGGTCCCAACGGGAAGCCTAGCCGTTGACCGGATGGCCGGCCGGCAAAGGAAAAGAGTCCGGGCTAATGCCCAAGACTAGAGCAGCGAAATTGTATCACAAGGCCCCGCATTGAGAGACCACAGCCACTCGGTTACAATGACCGGACGATTGCGGGGGTAACGAATGCTCAAGGTCAATCTCCAACCGGCAGAGTTGGCGATAGGGAACCAAAGATTCCATTACGCGTGGGTTATCGTGGGAGTGGCCTCCGTCATGTGGATGATCACGTCATCCATCCGGTTCGCCACCAGCATGTTGGTGCCTCATCTGCAGGAAACTTTGGACTGGAGCATCTTCGCCATCTTCGTGGCCTTCGCCCTGCAATGGGTGGTTTCGGCGTTCTTCAGCCCGATTGCGGGCTGGATCGGCGACCGCTATAGAGTAAGGAAGGTGATGCTGGCCGGGGTCGCGCTTTTCGTCGCCGGCATGGTGCTCACCGGGACTATGACCCACCTCTGGCAGTTCTACTTGTACTACGGCCTCATCCTAGCCGCCGCGATGGCGATATTCCAAGTTCCGCTGGTAGCCGCCGTTACTCTATGGTTCCGTACGCACCTGGGCTTGGCCATGGGGACACTGCAGGCGATTCAAGGTATGGGCACCGCCATGGCTATATTCGGTGTGTATGGACTGCTGGCCCTCGGCCTGCAATGGACCTTCTGGGTGCCGGGCGTCGCCGGTGGAGTGGTCCTGTTGTTGCTATTGCGGTTCTTCCACGACGAGCCAGGGGCGGTGGGGCTGAAACCGCTGGGAGTCTCCGGGGATGCGCCCACGGAACAACTCCTGGCGGGAAACATCGCCAAGGTGAGAACGAGCGTCTTCATCCGTCAGGCACAACGCACTCATGCGTTTTGGAACCTCATCGGCATCCATTTCTGGGGTTGCGCCGATCATAACATCATACTGATGGGCATCGTGACTATGGCATTTGAGCGGGGGATATCACTGGGCGCGGCCGCCGGGGTGTACGGCACGCTCACCATTGTTAGCACGGTGACCCGGTTCCTCGTTCCGATCGTGGCCGACCGCCTCGGGAGCAAGGGCGCCATGGCCGTATGTTTCAGCTTGCAGACTTTTCCCGTGTTGATGCTTCTGTTCGCCAACGACCTGTGGATGTTCTACCTGTTCGCGGTCATATTTGGGATTGGTATCGGCGGAGAGATGACCGCCTTCCCCATAATCAACCGCCAATACTACGGGAACGCACCGATGGGCACTACCTATGGCTGGCAACTCTTGGGAGGCGGCATGGGGATGGCTCTGGGGCTGGTGTTGGGCGGTTTTCTCTGGACATATACAGGCAACTACGCCGGAGCGGTGTGGCTATCCTTCGGGCTCAGCCTGGTGGGGGTGATTTCCATCGTAGCCCTGCCCACCACCTCTCACCACCTGATCCCGCACTGGGAAGCAGTCCTGCCGCCGGAAGCCCGCTCCTCCGCCTTTAGCTGACCCTGCTCGGAGCGGCCATGGTACAATGCCCGCGGCCTGGATTTGGCCTCGATTCGGAGATTATGAGGAGGACCCATTATGCCGGTTAGCTGGGTGGACATCGACGTCGGCGGAGACACGATGGAAGCGTATCTGACGAATTCCGGGAGCGGGGAACCGAGCCCGGCGGTCATCGTTATCCAGGAAATCTGGGGAGTGAACTCCCACATTCAATACGTCACCGACCGTCTCCCGTCACTGGGGTACGTCGGTCTGGCTCCCGCCATGTTCCATAGGCAGGGCAGAATGACCATGGGGCTCCACGAGGAGTTCGATGGCGCCATCGCCAGTATGCAGCAATGCTCCGACTCCGGGATAATTGCGGATGTCCAGGCCGCGGCGGACTACCTGAAGGCGCAACCCTTCGTTCAGTCTGACCGGATCGGAACGTTGGATTCTGCTTCGGCGGCAGGGTCTCTTACCTGGCCGCTTGCACGGTCTCTGACATCAAGGCTTCCGTGGTCTATTACGGCGGAGGGATCAAGAACGCCCTGGGCGGCGACGGCCCCTCCCCCTTCGACCAGACCGGCAACATCACGGCTCCGATGCTTGGGTTATTCGGTGAAGAAGACGGCAATCCCAGCCCGGCGGACGTTTCCGACATCGACGCGGCCCTGACAGCCGCGGGCAAGACCCACGAATTTCACATGTACCCCGGAAGCGGCCATGGCTTCCACTGCAACGCCCGCTCCAGCTACCGGCCGGAGGCGGCGCGTGACGCCTGGGCAAAGACAATGGCATGGTTCGACCAACACCTTAAGGGATAGTATCGGGACGGCAATACGATGGTAACTTCGTTCACCACGGTAGGCACGCCCGTAAAGAGGGGGGAGGGCCCGGACAAGGTCTCCGGCCAGACCCTCTACACCGCGGACTTCAACCTCCCCGGACTACTCTGGGGCAGGGTCCTGCGAAGTCCGCTGCCCCACGCCCGCATCGTCAGTATCGACACGTCAAGGGCGAGGGAAGTCCCCGGAGTACACGCGGTGATCACAGGCCAGGACATTCCCGACAGGCTGGTTGGCAGGCTGCTGCGTGACTCCCCAGTCCTGGCCAAGGACCGAGTCCGCTTCGTCGGCGAAAAGGTAGCCGCTGTGGCCGCGGAAGATGCCGACGCTGCGGAGGAAGCCCTGCTTTTGATCGACGTGGAGTACGAGGAACTGCCGGCTGTGTTCGACCCACCGGAGGCTATGGAGCCTTCGGCTCCTGTCCTGCATCCCCATATGCCGTCTTACGTCGGACTCCCCCAGCCTCCGTCTTCCATTAACAACGTTTTCGCCCATAACAGGTGGGTTAAGGGTGACGTTGCCCAGGGATTCCGCGAATCGGACCAGGTGTTCGAGCACACTTTCTCCGCTCAGCTAATGCACCAGGGCTACATAGAGCCACATGCCTGCATGGCCAGGGTGGACGACGCGGGGCGGGTCGAGATGTGGGTCAACAACAAGGCCCCCTTCAATCTGCGCTCCCAATTGTCGGCGGTGTGGGACATGCCGGAAGACCGCATCACGCTGCACCCGTGCAGCATAGGGGGCGATTTCGGAGGTAAGGGCTCGTTTATGGACGCGCCCCTGTGCTACTACCTGGCCCTCCATTCCGGAAGGCCCGTCAAAATGGTCATGGACTACCTACAGGAATTGATGGCCGGCAACCCACGGCATCCAGCGGCCATCTCCCTGAAAACGGGTGTCAAAAGCGATGGAAGATTGTGGGCCCGGGAAGCTCAAGTAGTCTTCAACAGTGGCGCCTACGGCGCGTTCAAACCCAGAGTCTACCTGGGGGGCGCGGACCACCTGGGCGGGTCCTACCGGGTGCCCCACGTAAGCATCGACAGTTTCATGGTCTACACCAACAACGTCCCCTGCGGCCACATGCGCGCCCCGGCGAAGCCTCAGGTCCATTTCGCCGTCGAGTCACACATGGACATGATCGCGGAGGGACTGGGCTTGGACCCGCTGGAATTCCGGCTGCGAAACGTGATTAGGACCGGAGACGAAACTCCCACAGGCGGGGCCTGGGAAGAAGTCCGGGCCGAGGACACCCTACGGCAGGCCGCGCAGTCTTCGGGTTGGAGCGTACCGAAAACCCGCTCCAACTTCGGACGGGGCATGGCGATTTCAGACCAGCCTCCAGGAGCGGGACAGTCGGAAGCCAGGGTCGCCATAGACGCAGACGGCCAGGTCGAAATTCAGATGGCGCTCTGGGACACGGGCACAGGCGCGCACACCATGTTGCGCCAGGTGGTGGCCGAAGAGCTAACCGTACCCGTGGAGGATGTGCGGATCTCGGTGCAAAACACCGATGCCGTGGCGTTCGACTCGGGTTCCGGCGGCAGCCGGGTCACCTACACCGCCGGACAGACTGCCCTGGGCGCGGCGCGGGACCTGAAAGCCAAGCTGGTCCAGCGCGCCGCCGGACTATACGAGACCGACGAGGACCGCATCACCCTGGCGGACGGCTCTGTCCAAATCCACGAAACTCCGGTACGCACTATTCCCCTCAAAGAAATGACATCCCTGGCCGTGCCTGACCTTGAGGCCGCCATTGTTGGAGAGTTCACCTTCGCCGGAACTACCTCCCCGGTGACGTCCTATTGCACGCAGATCGCCGAGGTGGAGGTCGACACGGAAACGGGTCAGGTCCGCGTGGAGCGGATAGTGACGGCCCACGACGTGGGGACAGTCATCAACCCCCTCACCCACCAGGGGCAGATCGAGGGCGGCGTGATTCAAGGCTTGGGTTACGCGCTGATGGAGGAGCTAGGCACGGAGGAGGGAAGAATCTCGACGTTGACCCTCGGCGACTATAAGATGCCGACTATGCCGGACATTCCCAAGTTGGAAACGGTTCTCTTGGAGTCTCCGTCGGGACCCGCGCCCTACCAAAGCAAGGGGATCGGCGAAAGCAGCAACGTCCCCGTTGCCGGGGCGATTGCCAACGCCGTGTACGACGCCGTGGGAGTGCGGATAACCAGCCTTCCCATCACCGCTGAAAAGGTATTGCGGGCGCTGAAGGAAAAAGAAGCTGCTGGCTGACGCGCCCTACTTTTTGACCAGCGCCGCTATCCTCTCCCCGACGATTCGGTCCTCTCCGGGGTTCAGCCCGAACATGTGGACCGTGATGTAGTCGTCTTCGTCCCGAACCCTGGTCCAGATAGGCGGGTCTCCGTCTTTCAGGCGGTCCCTCAAATCGTAGATATTCATCCCAGCCTCGGCCGGATTGACCCATAGGTTCAGGCCGTAAGGTTGATGACCGATGACGTTGTCGACCATCTCCGCCCTTATCCCAGGTAGACCTGAGACCAGTCCCAGGATGACCCTGGTGCGCTGCTCGGCATCGGCCAACCGGTCCTCGTGATTCATGGTCATCCAATGCCTGACCGCGGCCACCGCGCCGACCATCTCCTGGCGGTCGACCTTCTGGGGCCTGCCCACGCCACGCACCCGGCGGCCCTCGTAACTGGCGAAGGCGTGGAGGCCGATCTTTCGGATCATCTCCTCGGAGCCGAGCGCGAGCCCAACCGACTGTGTCGCGCCCAGGTACTTGGCGGCGATGCACTGGAAGTCCGCGCCCATCCTGACGTACTTGCCGAAGTTCTCCAGGGGGTATATCTGTCCCGCGGCGTCCACGGTCACCAGTACGCCGTGGGCGTGGGCGACCTCAATGGTGTCCTCCAGGGTTAGCGCAAGGGGATCGATAGCCTGTTCCACAGCGTAGTAATGCACGGCGGCGGTGTTCGGACCAATGGCCTTCTCAAGGTCCTCCTTGGTCGTCTGTTCATCGGAGCCGAACATCACGAGTTTGGCCCCGGCCAATTCCAGGCACCTGTCGTACCAATAGCGCTGGCGAGTCTGGATGAGAATCTCGTCCTTCATACCGCTGGTGTTCGGAAGCTGCTGAATCTTGTCGTCGTCGTCCCCGGCCATAGCGGCGGCGGTGGCCAGCATCAGGGCTGAACCCGCTCCCGACGTGATGTAGGCGGCGGGCACATCCACCATCCTGGCAATGGCCGCTCCGGCCTTCTCCTCCAGCTCCATAAGCGGGATATATGCCCTGTCGGCGTGGGCCATGGCGTCCTTAACTTCAGGTATCGGGGTCGAACCTCCCAGCATCGTCACGCTGCCGGTCGCGTTAATCACGGGAACGGCGCCAAGCTCTTTGTAAATGTCGCCCCAATCGGCCGCCTGCATGGATTCTCTCCTTCGCCCGCGTTGATTCAGCGCGGGGGCAAACTTGGGTCAGGAATTCGCCCGTATGATAGCCGCAGGCCGAAGCCGTGTCCACATTGGGGCGCTCAATTATCATTCTCGGGTTCGAGAACCCCGGCCTTTGCCCGGCGTGAGAGGCTCCGCTAGAACAAAGGCTCCAACTTTGCCAAAAGCACTTCCACGTCTGTGAAACCTATTGAGACTACCTCAGGCGTAACCCAATTCTCGTAAAAATTTACATGGAGATTCCCCGCGGCATTAAATAGCAGGCGTATTTCCCTTTCGCCTGTTTCCTGCGCCAACCGGTTGGCGGCCTCGTACAGATACGAGTGACTGTTATGCGGCCAATCTCTATTTTCGGCCACGGCTTTAATCATCTGGGCCGCCGCGCCCCATCCCTTCTGGGAAGCCCGTCTAACGTCTCCTGCCTCCAACTCCTGTGCGGCTTGTCGGAGCAGTTCATGAGAAGCCGCTCGATCGGTTGGCGTGTGCATTGGTTCCCTCCGCCGGTCTCGTACACCAGCTTTATATCAACGTTCGACCCTCTGTCATCCGATGCTGCCCCACGCGGGGTTGCCTTCCATCGGCATTCCGGACGCAATCGCGATGACAACCGGAAAACGGAGCCCATCGCGTTTTCTGGATTCCACTACGTTCTCAGGCCGGAGTGGGCTATAATGCGGGTGCCCGCCGTATCCCGACACGGGGAGAGTGACTTGAAGAGTATCGAGTTGGACTACAGCAAACGGTGCGGCGAAGAGCCCACCAAGGGCCACAACCGTTGGCACCCGGACATCCCTCCGGCCGTTGAAGCCGAGCCCGGGGAAGAAGTGGTCATGCAGACTAGAAACGCCTTCGACGGCGGCGTCACTCCCTCCTCAACTGCCGCGGAACTGAACAACGTGGACCTGAATGTGGTCCATCCCCTCACCGGTCCCGTGTATGTACAAGGGGTAGAGCCCGGCGACCTGCTTGAATGCAACATCCTGCACATTGACCCGGCTCGTTGGGGGTTCACCACCATCATCCCTGGCTTCGGGTTCCTCCGCGACGTGTTCCTGTCGCCCCACGTCGTGCACTGGAACATAGCCGACGGGTTTGCCGAGTCGCCGGACCTTCCCGGAGTGCGCGTGCCGGGAGCGTCGTTCATGGGTACAATCGGCGTCGCCCCTTCCCGCGCCTTGCGCCAGGAAATGCTCCTGCGGGAAGATGAGCTGCTCCGCCGGGGTGGGGCGGTACTGGGGCCAGAGCCCGCTGGAGCTGTGCCCGCCGGAGAACCGTTCGCGTCGGAGGGTCTGAGGACCGTGCCGCCCAGGGAGAACGGCGGCAACCTGGACATCAAACAACTCACCGCCGGGACGCGCTTGCTCCTTCCCGTGTTCACGGAAGGGGCGTTGTTCTCCGCTGGGGACGCCCATTACGCCCAGGGAGATTCCGAGTGTTGCGGCACCGCCATTGAGATGGACTGCACCCTTCACGTAAGTTTCCAGGTACGGAAGGGCGAGGCGCGGCGGCGCAACATCCGGTTCCCGATTTTCGAGCGGGACGACTACTTCACAACTCCGGAAATGGCCGCGCCACGGCGGTTCATTGCCTCCACCGGCATGTGTATCGCCGACGGTGTGAACCAGTCCGAGGACGCTTCCTTGGCAGCGAGAAACGCATTGCTCAGCATGATCGACCTGTTGATGGAACGAGGCTGGACCCGTGAACAAGCCTACTCCATCTGCAGCGTGGCCGTGGACCTAAAGATTAGCCAGGTCGTAGACGTTCCCAACTTCGTCGTATCCGCCTTCCTTCCCCTGGACATATTCGTATAGGAAAAGGAGAGTGCCATGCTAGAGGATAAGACTCTGCTCATGGAGATGCTGCGCCGGATGGTGCGAATCCGCCTGTTCGAGGAGAGGGTCATTCAACTTGTGGACAGGGGCGAAATCGTCGGCGCGGCCCACTCGTACATCGGTGAAGAAGCTGTGGCCGTCGGGGCGTGTCTCGCCCTGAGAGACGACGACTGGATGACCGGCAACCACCGGTCGCATGGCCATCCCATCGCCAAGGGCGGCGACGTAAACAAGGCGATGGCCGAGCTTTTGGGCAAAGCCACGGGTCTTTGCAAGGGCAAGGGCGGCTCAATGCACCTGGCCGACTTCAGCGTTGGCATTCTGGGCGAGTCGGGAATCCTGGGCTCTTCCATCCCCACCGCTGTGGGCGCGGCTCTTGGCAGTGTGCTGCAGGGCAATGACCGCGTAGCCGTACCGTTCTTCGGGGACGGGGCCAGCAACGAGGGGGCATTCCACGAGTCCATCAACCTGGCGGCGATTTGGAAGCTGCCAGTTGTATTCCTCTGCGAGAATAACCAATACGCCGTGTCCAGCAGCTTCAAAAAGATGGTGGCCTCGGACAACATATCCGACCGCTCCGTCGCCTACAACATCCCCGGCGTGCTGGTGGACGGCCAGGACTGCATCGCCATGTATGAGGCCGTTTCGGCGGCCGTTGAGCGTGCCCGGGCCGGTGACGGACCGTCTCTGGTAGAAGGCCGGACCTACCGCTATTACGACCACTCTCTGGGACTGGGCCGGATCGTACGCGGAGGGTCATACAGAGACGATGAGGAGGTGGAGCAGTGGATGCAGCGTGACCCCATAAATATCCACAAAGAGAGGCTGCTCTCCCAGAATATCGCCACTCAGGCTGAGGTCGACCAGATAGAAACGGAAACCCAACAGCAGATCGACGACGCCACGCAGTTCGCCAGGGAGAGTCCCTACCCGGAGCCCGAAGCCCTATTTGAGGACATGTTCGCCAACCCCATTCCACTGGAATAACCCGACGAACCGATGATATCCGACTCACACCGATCCGAGAGGAGTTCTAACGCCGAGGAGGTGGAGCATGACTCAAACACAAACACAAACGAGAGACATCACATTGACCCAAGCCTTGAACGAGGCGATGCGCGAGGAGATGCGGGCGGATGAGCGGGTGTTCATCATGGGTGAGGACATCCAGTCCGGGGTCTACGGCGCGTCCGCCGGTCTCGCCCAGGAATTCGGGTTTGAGCGAGTAAGGGACTGCCCCCTGTCGGAAAACGCCTTCATGGGCGCGGCCGTGGGCGCAGCCGCCGTCGGTATGCGGCCCATCGTCGAAAGCGCGTTCTGTTTCATGTGGGTTGCGATGGACTCGCTGGTGAGCCAGGCGTCTAAGATGCGGTATATGTTCGGCGGCCAGGTGGACCTACCCATCGTATACCGGGCCTCCCTGTACTACGGGGGTAGCATGGCCGCTCACCACTCGGACCGGTCCTACCCAATATTCATGCACATTCCGGGATTCAAGGTCGTGTTCGCCAGCAACTCCTATGATGGCAAGGGCCTGATGAAGACCGCCATTCGGGAGAACGACCCTGTACTCTTCTGCGAGGACCGGACCATCCTGGGAGCGCGAGCCCACGTGCCCGAGGGCGATTATACGGTTCCCTTCGGCGTCGCGGACATCAAGCGTGAAGGGACCGATGTGACGATAGTCGCCATCGGAGGCATGGTGCCACGCGCCCTGCAAGCCGCCGACGCCCTGGCCCAGGAGGGCATATCCGCCGAGGTGCTGGACCCGAGGACGTTGGTCCCCTTGGACAAGCAGGCCATCCTGGATTCAGTGGCAAAGACCGGACGGCTGGTTACGGTGGACATGGCCCACAAGACCTGCAGCGCAGCCAGCGAGATCGCCGCCATCGTAGCGATGGAAGGTTTCTGGTCGCTGCAAGCGCCGGTCCAACGGCTGGGCACAGCCAACGTGCACATCCCCTTTAGCACAGCCCTGGAGCCCCTATGCTATCCCACCGCCGAAACAATCGCCCAGGCCGCGCGAGACACGCTGGAATAGCCGGGATTAGTGGCCACTGGCCACCAATCACCGACCACTGGCCACTGAAAAATGACCACTAACTAAGGAGGGCCGCCGTGGCCACCGAGGTATTGCTTCCCCAATGGGGCATGGAGATGGCCGAAGGGACCATCGTTAAGTGGTTCAAGAACGAGGGGGACACCATTCAGGAAGGTGAGCCCCTGGTCGCCATCGAGACCGCCAAGCTGGAGACCGACCTGGAATCGGTGGCGTCCGGCGTGGTCAGCCATATCATGGTGCCGGAAGGCGCGACGGTGCCCATCCGTACCGTCCTTGCCGTCATTGGAGAACCGGGAGAGGAAGTAGCCCGTCCCGGTGGAGCCGCCCCAGCCACGGCTCCGGTGGCGTCCAGCATGCGCGTTCCGGCTGCGGCACAAGCCGGGGCCGACGGAGTGCGCGTCCAGGTGGTCCCAGCGGCAAGGCGGCTGGCTCAGCAGAACGACATAGACCTGGCCCAGGTCCAGGGTTCCGGTCCTCGGGCGAGAGTCCTCATCGCCGACGTGGAGCAGGCCATCGAATCCTCCAGGCAGGCGTCCCTACCCGCTCCGGCCGAGGGCGCCCGCGTGCAGGTGGTCCCAGCGGCCCGGCGATTGGCCCAACAGAACGGCATCGATCTCGCCACGGTGAAGGGTTCCGGACCGAACGGAAGGATTCTTATCGCCGACGTGGAACGCGCCATCGCCTCCCCTCCCGCGGCAGGTCCCGAGCCAGTTCAATTGGCGGGCATGCGCCGGACCATCGCTGCACGGATGCTGCAAAGCGCCCAGACCAGCGCACCGGTCACCTTGATGTCAGAGGCCAACATCACCGAGGCCATGACCCTCAGGGCCGGGCTTGCCCGCCAGTGGTCCGAACACGGCCTTAGCCCCTTGGCCCTAGTGATAAAGGCGGCCGCCCGGGCCCTGAAAGACCATCCCAGGCTTAACGCGGTCCAGGGAGAAGATAGCTACCAGGTCATGCCTAACATCGACATCGGCGTAGCCGTATCGCTGGATGAGGGTCTGATCACACCAATCCTAAGGGGCGCCGATGGGAAGGGATTGGCCCAGATAGCGGAGGAGTCCCGGGAGTTGGCGTCGAAGGTGCGGGAAGGACGGGCAAGGCCCGAAGAAGTTACCGGAGGGACGTTCACGATCACAAACCTGGGCGCGAACGACGTGGACGGCTTTACCCCCATCATAAACCCGCCCCAGGTGGCCATATTGGGCGTGGGCCGGGTATTGGAGAAACCCGTCATCAACAACGGGGAGATCGCCAAAGGGCAGACGATGTTTCTCAGTCTGACGTTCGATCACCGGATAGTGGACGGGGCCCCGGCGGCGGCCTTTTTGCAGACGGTAAAGCGTTACCTGGAAGACCCGTGGTGGATGGTGGCCTAGTCCAGCAGCAGCCGTCCCGACTCGGCCAAGTCCTTGGTTACGAAAAACTCCCGGGTTTCGTCCGAGGGGAAACCTGGAGTATCGACGGTCACCATGCCCGGGCTCTGCAGGCCAGCCAGCACTATCGACTTGGTAAAGTCGCCGATACTTTCGGCGCTCAAGAACTCCTCCACCGGCAGCCACAGGCATTCCTGGATTTCGTCTTCCTGCATCGTGATTTCTGTACTGAGTGGCCGCAGCCGGCATACGAAGTAAATGTCTGACTTGCCATACCGGTAGCCGTGCCAGTGGCGGAAGCACACCACGGCGTCGAAGACCGCCTGCACCCCGGTTTCTTCAAGGACTTCCCGGACCACCGCCTCCGCCAGGTGTTCCCCCGAACGCAAAGCACCGCCGGGCAGCTTGAGCTGCGGAGCGCGGCCCGCAAACCCGTACCGCTCTCGGACGACGAGCAGGTCGTTATTGTCATTCAAACAGATGCCGCCCGCACCTATGTAGTGGGAGGCGAAAGGCGGGATTAGGGCGGACTCGGACAGCCGCGTGGTGAGCATCAGGTACTCTTCGCCGGTGTGGTGGAACTGGAACCCCGCGTCCACCGCCACCGTGATTAACGCCGCCCGGTAGATCGGCACCTCCAGCCAAACGGCAACTATGCCTTCTTCCTTCCATTCTTGAAGCGAGAAGTCGAGCCTGCGTTGGAATTCCCGGGGGTCTTCGGGCAACGATCCGGGATCGGCAACCATTCCCCCGAATTGGTTCTTTCTCGCCTCTACCAGGTCGGGCATTGCTTCCTCCCGTGCGGTGGTGAGGGCATGGCTTTACGCGGAGCCCTCGAGCCTCATTTTCCGCGAGTATAGCATAAGGGAATCGGCGAAGCTGGCCCCAGGGCTGTTCATAGATTCCTCACGGCCTGACATTTGGCCGTCGAGACACCGAGGGCCTTGTGCTAAACTTCCACCATGCCGTTAGACCAATTTCATCCCATCATTCAGGACTGGTTCCGAAGCCGGTTCGATGCGCCAACCGAGGCCCAAGCCACGGGGTGGCCCGCCATCGCCCAGGGGCGTCACACCCTGATTGCCGCGCCCACGGGCTCAGGCAAGACCCTGGCCGCGTTCCTCACCTGTATTGACCAACTAGTGCGACAGGGCCTCGATGAAGGACTGCCCGACGCAACCCAAGTCGTCTATGTTTCTCCCCTCAAGGCCCTGTCCAACGACATCCAGAAGAACCTGGCCACACCTCTCGATGAGATTGAGGACCTGGCGGAGGCTCGAGGCACGCCGCTCCCAACCATCAGGACCGCCGTCCGCACCGGAGACACTCCGGCTTCACAACGGCGGAAGATGGCCAAACAACCGCCCCACATCCTGATTACGACACCGGAGTCGCTCTATATCCTGCTGACTTCAGAGAGCGGACGCCGAGGACTCAGGCAGGTCAAAACCCTCATCCTGGACGAGATTCACGCCGTCGCCGATGACAAGCGCGGCGCCCACCTGTCGCTGTCCGTGGAGCGGCTGTGCGCCCTTGCCGAGGGTCCCATAGCCCGCGTCGGCCTTTCCGCGACACAGCGCCCAATCGAAGAGATGGCCCGTTTCCTAGTGGGAAACCAAAACATCTCCTCCGAGGGTATCCCGGACTGCCTGATTGTCGACACCGGGCGGGCGCGCAAGATCGAGCTTTCCGTGCAACTACCCCACGGAGAGTTGGGCCCCATCGCCACCCACGAAATCTGGGCGGAGACCCTGGACTCGATCACCGAAATGGCCCAGAAGCACGGCACGACCCTGGTGTTCGTTAACACCCGCAGGTTGGTCGAAAGGGTATCCCACCAGCTTTCCGGACGAATGGGTGAGAGCGCGGTCGTGGCCCATCACGGCAGCCTCTCCCGGGCGACGCGCTTGGCCGCGGAGCAGAAGCTGAAACAGGGTGAGGTCAAAGTTTGCGTGGCCACCGCGTCATTGGAATTGGGGATAGACATTGGCGACGTGGATCTCGTGTGCCAGATCGGGTCTCCCCGTTCCATCGGTTTGCTGCTGCAACGGATCGGCCGGTCGGGCCATACCGTGGGAGGGACGCCCAAAGGGGCACTCTACCCCCTGACGCGGGACGAGCTAGTCGAATGCGCTGCCCTGTGCCAAGCAATCCGCCGGAAGAACCTGGACGCCTTGAGCGTGCGCGCCTGGCCGCTGGACGTTCTCGCCCAGCAGATGGTGGCCGCGTGCGCCGCGGAGGACTGGGACGAGGACGAACTTTTCGACCTGTGCGCTCGGGCATATCCCTACCGGGAGCTTCCCAGGGACAGGTTCGATCAGGTGGTCGAATCCCTATCCCAGGGATTTGCCTCACGCCAGGGGCGGAAGGGGGCGCACCTTCACCGGGACGGTGTAAATCGCATCCTAAAGGGTAGACGAGGCGCGCGCATCGCGGCCATGACCAGCGGCGGCGCCATTCCCGACAACGCGGATTACGACGTGGTCGCCGATCCTGAAGACACGTTCGTTGGCACGGTCAACGAGGACTTCGCGATAGAGAGCTTGGCGGGCGACGTGTTCCTTCTCGGCAACACGCCATGGAAGATACGCCGGGTTGAGAGCGGCAAGGTGAGGGTCGAGGACGCCCAGGGCCAGGCTCCCACCATCCCATTCTGGCTGGGGGAAGCGCCAGGTAGAACCAGGGAGCTTTCCGGCGAGATTACCGGTATCCGCGAGGGCGTCAATGAACGCCTCGAATTCCCGCCCGAGGCTGAGGAGTGGCTAATCCAGGAGTCCGGGATCGGGGCCGACGCCGCCAGACAGATCGTCGCATACATCGCCGAAGGGAAACGTGTCCTGGGCATCGTCCCCACCGGCAGCCGGGTGGTGGCGGAGAGGTTCTTCGACGAGAGCGGCGGAATGCAGCTCGTGATTCACGCCCCTTTCGGGGCCTCCATCAACCGGGCCTGGGGAATGGCCTTGCGGAAGCGCATCTGCCGGACCTTCGACTTCGAACTGCAGGCTTCGGCGACCGACGACGGTATCAACTTCTCCCTTGGGCCAAACCTTTCTTTTCCGCTGGGTGAAGTGTTCAGCTATCTGTCGTCCCGGACCGTAGAAGAAGTACTCTTGCAGGCCGTTCTTCAAGCGCCGGTCTTTGGCACCCGGTGGCGATGGAATGCAACCAGGTTTCTAGCCCTACTCCGCCATACGGGAGGCAGGAAGGTCCCCGCGCCCCTGCAGCGGATGCGGTCAGACGACTTGCTGGCGGCGGTGTTCCCCGCCCAGGTCCAGTGCCAGGACAACGGGCCGGGAGTGGAGATCGAACCTCCCGATCACCCTCTGGTCTTCGAGACAATCCGAGACTGCCTCACCGAGGCCATGGACTTGGACGGCCTCAAGGAAGTCCTTGATGACATCTCCCGAGGAGACGTCGAGGTATACGCCAGGGATACGGTCCAGCCCTCCGTCTTCTCCCACCAGATCCTGAACGCCATGCCCTATGCCTTCCTGGACGACGCCCCGCTGGAAGAGCGCCGCGCCCGCGCGGTGACCCTGCGCCGGGCCCTTCCTGACGACGCCCGCGACCTGGGAAGGCTGGACGAAGGCAGCATCGAAGAGGAAAACGTAAACGCATGGCCCAGGATACGGGACAGCGAAGAACTTCACGACGCCATGCTGAGCCTGGGTGTTCTACCCGAGTCCCGGGCATTCGGCGGCAGGAAGGAGACCGGCCCACAGGATATCGTCCGTTGGTTCGAGCAGTTGATCGCCGCCGGCAGGGCCTACCGCCTCAGACTGCCCGGAGATTGGACCGCCTGGATCGCCGCGGAGCGAGTCCCCCTGGCGCTGGCGGCATACCCAACCGGCGACATTCCCCCGCCTGCGTCTCGCCTTCCGGACACAGTCCCTCTCATGGCCCAGGACCAGGCCAATCTGTTTTTGGTCAGGGGGTGGGCGGAGTCTTCGGGACCGTTCACCGCCTCGGAGTTGTCCCAGACTCTTCGGCTTACCGGACCCGGCGTTTCCATAGCCTTGGCCCAGCTCGAGGCTGAAGGTCTGGTGCTGCGAGGGAGTTTCAGGCCCGGCGCGACTGAGGAGGAATTCTGCGACCGACGGATTCTGGCGCGTATTCACCGCGGCACGTTGGGTAGACTCCGGCGTGAGATCGAGCCGGCGCCTCAAACCAGCTTGATGCGGTTCTTGTTCCGATGGCAACACATGGACCCGTCTTCCAGGGCCAACGGCGAAGGCGGACTCTTGGACGTTGTTGAGCAACTACAGGGGTTCGAGGCCGCCGCCGGAGCCTTGGAGTCGGAGGTCCTGGCCGCCCGGGTTGTGGACTACCGGCCCTCGCTGCTGGACGGGCTCTGTGTGGGCGGCGAAGTTGTCTGGGGCTGCTTGGGGCGGCAGATGGAGCCCAGCAACGGAAGCGGCGGACGGTCGCCCCTGACAAGAGCAACGTCCATCACCCTGGCTTTGCGGGAATCCCTGGACTGGCTCCTCGGACCGTTGCCTCCGGAGGACCGCCACATCAGCGGAGCCACAGGCGAGATACTGGAAGTCCTGAGCAACAAGGGCGCGTGTTTCGTGTCTGACCTGATGTCCATGACGCGCCGGTTGCCGTCGGACGTGGAAGAAGCCCTGTGGCTGCTGGTTGCCATGGGCAGGGTCACGTCTGACAGTCTGGAGCCGTTGCGCAACAGAGTCAACGGGAGCCAGAGCAAGAACGGTCACCGGAGCCTCAGCCGCCGTGACATTCGCAAACGCACACCCGCTCCCCGCAGGAGGCAGGGTTACAGCCGTTGGTCCCTTCTGCAACCCTTGGACCTGGAGACCGACCCTGTGGAGCTTCGCGCCCTTCAGTTGCTCCGCCGCTACGGTATCGTGTTCCCGGAGTTGTTGGCGCGGGAGTCGACGGCTCCCAGATGGCGGGACCTGGTGCGGGTATTGCGCCGGCTGGAAGCACAGGGAGAGATTCGTGGCGGCCGGTTCGTAACCGGGTTCTTGGGGGAGCAATTCGCATTGCCGGAGGCGGTGGGTCTGCTGCGTGAGACCAAGAACAGCGCACCCAATGGCCGCATGGAGGTCGTGTCCGCATGCGACCCCCTCAACCTGGTGGGAATCATCACGACCGGGGACAAGGTCCCCGCGGTGCTGGGAAACCGGGTAGTGATCCAGGACGGCGCCCCGGTCGCCTCCCTGGAAAGCGGTAAGATAGTCAACAGGTCGGCAGCCGACCCGGCAACCATGGCCCAAGCGTACTCGCTGCTGCAGTTGCCCAGGTTAGGGCGGCAGAATCAGGACTTCAAGGAAGAGGCCAGGGCGTCCAACGTCATTTAGTTGTCCGCCCATAAGACCAATTTCTCCCCCTTTCGCAAAAGGGGGACTAAGGGGGATTTCTCCCCTGATCGGGTCTGACTTCACGAGAATCGAGCCTAATTGGCCTAATTCCCTTTCAGCAATCGAAAGGACCAGGCTCGTTCCAAGCGCACAATTAGCTCGGCGACTTGGGCGGTACTGATTGGCGGTATTTACAATTAAACAGCCTTGCCAGGACGTCATAACGGGCAGAATCCCACCACCCGATATCCACGCCCAAGCCTGACCGCATTGCAACGCCCCCTAGTCTCACTTCCGCGAAATGGAGGAGAATGTCGTACCCGAGCCTAGCACATGGGCCGCGCAAGGACTCCCGGGGCGACCCGGCGCGCCAGCCATTGGCCGTCCGACGAGTCTCCCGTTAGCTGGCCGTCCTCTACTATGACCTTGCCGCGCAGGATGGTCATCACGGGGTAACCCCGGCACTCGAACCCTTCCCAAATCGAGTAGTCGGAGTCCGCGTGCAGGTCGTCCAGCGTCAAGGTCTTATTCAGGTCAGGATCGAAGATGACTATGTCGGCGTCGCTGCCGACGGCGATAGCCCCCTTTTTCGGGTACATGCCCAGGATCCTCGCCGCGTTCGTGGACGTGATGGCGGCGAACCGTTCTAGCGAGATACGACCCGTGGAAACCAGCTTTGTGTAGGTCACGGGCATCCGTGTCTCGATTCCGTTGTGGCCGCCGCATACGGTGAGGATGGTGTCACCCGAGAGCTTCGCGTCCTTGTAGGTCGTGTACTCGTCTGTGGCGGTGGTGCAGAGGGACCCATCAGCCAGCCCTTCCTGCAGCGCGTCCCGGTCGTCGGCGAACTTGATGGCCGGGTAGGTGTGTATCGCGGTTCCGCCCGGTTTCCGGTAATCGTCACACGTGAACTCCAGGTAGTTATGCAGGGCCTCCCCGTACACCGGCTGCTGCCTCAACCGCGCCTCGGCAATCGCCGCCACTCCTTCTTTGGCCGTGGTGTGGACGAAGTAAATGCCGGTCTCGGTGTGGTTGGCCAGCCGGAGAATTTGGCGAAAGGCCAGGTCCTCGGAGATGTTGTTATGCACCAGGTGGAGGTTATAACCCTGGTCCCGCCCCTCCCTGGTCAGCTTTTCCTCCATATGGGTGACGATGTCGTCGTCTTCAGCATGGACGGCCATGATCCCGCCGTACCTGGACACTTGCTGGAATATCTCCCACAGGGAGCCGTAAGGGACTCTTGAAGCATTGAAGGTCGTGAATATCTTGAAGCTGGCAATTCCGGACTGTATTGCCTCCCCGATTTCGCCTAAAGTCGTTGGCGATACGGCGCCAGAGAGAATGTGGTGGAAAGTGTAGTCGATGTAGGAATGGCCCGAGAAGGCGTTTCGCCTGTCATCTACCTGCTGGGTGATCGGGCCGATGGCCGGGGCTTCACCGGGTTGAATGGAGAGGCTTCCCGAGAAGTCCACGAGGGTAGTGACCCCACCGAAAGCCGCAGCGCGGCTGGCGGCCTCGGGTGGCTGGGTGACAACTTCGGCGCGCCCGGCCCAGTTCGTTGGGACGGGGATGCCGATATGGGTGTGGGGTTCTATCCCCCCTGGGAGCACAATTTTGCCCGAGGCGTCGATAGTCCGGCCGGCTTCGATGTCCAGTGAACCCGCCTGCGCAACGACCGCTATCTGGCCTCCCTGGATGCCGATGTCCATCTCCGCCACACCCTCCGGCGCGACGACTCTGCCCCCTCGAATGATCAAGTCCAACATCACAGACCTCCAATAATCGGGAGTGTAGCCGGTCGTGGCCCCACGCAGCGCCCGGCCCCGGATGGATACATACGCTAGAGTGGCGGCCCCGTGGTCAGCCCGAAGTCTCGGGAACCGGCGCCCGCAGGGTATTCGGTATCCATTCGGAAAGAAGTAGCTCCATTTCGTCCCGGCACTCTTCCAACCGGTGCTCCGCCCCGTCGTAGAACACTACCTGTTTCGGCTCCAACGCCCTGTCGTAGATCTGTTGCGAGCAATAGAAAGGCAGCCGGGTGTCTGCCTTGCCGTGTATCAAGAGTAGTGGTCGCGGCGATATCTGCCACGCCCTATCTGCGCCGAAGGTCTGCGAGGATAGCGCCACCACTCCTTTGACGTGAGGGCTGGCCGCGCCCGTCGCGATGACCACCGCGCCTCCAAATGAATGGCCGACCACTACCACCGGCCCGAAACCGGTGTCTTTCAGGAATTCCACGGCGGCCAGCAGGTCAAGGAAACACTCGTACAGGTCGTTGGGGTAACGGTAATCTAGGCGCAGGGAACTGATCCCCTGCTCTTTGAAACTCTCGGCCAGCCGGATGTATGTACCCGGCCCCGGACCTCCGAAACCGCCGCGCGCTCCGCAGACAAACACCACTGCGAGTTTAGCGTCCGGCGCACCGTGCCGTATTGCGTGCAGGTCGCCCCTGGTGGTGCGGAACACTATGCCGTCGCCTGTCTGGTCATCCGGCGGCGTCCAAGAATCGACCCGGTGGATACCGATAGCCACGTCACCGGGGTTACCGAGCCCCGAGTTTCGGTCCTGAGCCATATTCGTACCCTTTCCGGTTACAGGAACCGGGTGACTGCGGCGTTGAAGTCGTCCGGGTTGTCCTCGAAGACCATGTGTCCAGCGTTGGGTATCTCCACTAGCTGGCCGTGGGCGAATGTCTCGATCATCCGCTGAGCTACTTCTAGGGTCAGCAGATCGGTTTCAGCGCCGCGAACTACCAACGTGGGGCACGTGATTCTGGAGAGCGCGGGCCAGAGGTCTTCTTGCGGGCTGGATATGCCCTGACGGCGCGCCTCGCGGATGGCTAGGTCGTACCGCCAACCTATCTTGCCGTTCGGCAGCTCTTTCGTGGCGTAGGTCAACCGGCGCCTCATGACCCGGTCGGAGGCAAACCTGTTCTGCTTGTTCATGTATTCGACAACAGTCTCGAAGGAGTCAAACTCCTCGGGGACGTTGATTATCTCTCGTGCGATTCGCGCGCCACCCCGAGGGTCGGACTCGGGTCCTACGTCGACCACGACCAGTTTGTCCAACTTTTCCGGGAATTTGCCGCCGAAGGTCATACTGTTGCGCCCACCCATGGAATGGCCCACCAGAGTGAACTTGCTCAGACCCAGGGCTTCGCTAAAACCGGCAAGGTCGGCTACGTAGGCGTCGGTGCTGTAGTCGCCGTCCGGTGCCCAATCGCTCTCGCCGCGGCCCCGCTGGTCCAGCGCCATGACGTGAAAGTCCTTGCAGACCAAGGAGGAAAAATCGTCCCAAGAGTGGCGGTGGCCCCTCAGACCATGAACCAACACCATGTCCGGGGCGCCCTCGTTTCCCCAGTCCAGGTAGTTTAGCTTAAGGCCGTTTACGGAAACCGTCTTGTCTATCGGTTGGACCTGAGTAGTCATTGCAGACCTCCGTGTTGGTGTTGGATTGGGGCTCCTGGGTTCGGGCTGGACGCGGCTCTACTTCACCACGATGTTCACCAGCCGTCCGGGGACGTATATGGTGTTGGCCACCGACTTGCCCTCGGTGTGGCTTTGGATACGGGGACTGCTCATAGCCAAATTCATGGCCTCTTCTTCCTCGATCCCCGCGGGGACGTCTATCCGGTCCCGGACCTTGCCGTTGACCTGCACGACCAGCGTTATGGTTTCCTCCGCCGCCAGGTCGTCGTCCCAGGTGGGAAACGCCTGTTGGTGGATACTAAAGGGGTGTCCGGACCGTTCCCACATCTCTTCGGAAACGTGGGGCGCTATGGGGGCCAGCATCAGCAGAAACTTTTCCACGCATTCGCGCCACGTGCCACTGTCGACGCTGGAATCTGTCCAGACCCGGTTTAGATGGTTGGACAGTTCCATCAACCCGGCTATGGCGGTATTGAACTTGAAGCGGTCCAAATCGTTATGACACCGCCGGATCGTCTGGTGGAGTAGCCGCAGGGTCTCCCTCGAGGAATCGCCGTCTTCCGCAGTCCTGGCCGAGGCCTTGTCCGGGGCGTCCAAATCGCACGCATCGCGCCCTAGGATATCCCAGACCCGGTTGAGCCAGCGGGCCACCCCGTTGATCCCCACCTCGCTCCAGGGACCACCCTGGTCCCAGGGGCCGATGAACATGAGGTAGCAACGCACAGCGTCGGCGCCCATCACGTCCACAACCTCGTCGGGGTTGACCACGTTGCCACGGCTCTTACTCATCTTCTCGTGGTCTTCACCAAGGATAATTCCCTGGTTGTAAAGGCGCAGGAACGGCTCCTCGAAGTCCAAAATCCCCATATCGTGCAGGCCTTTGATGAAGAACCTGGAGTAGAGCAGGTGCATCACGGCGTGTTCCGCGCCGCCCGTGTATTGGTCCACTGCCATCCAATTCTTGATGACGTCCGGGTCGAAGGGGCCCAGGTTGTAATCGGGAGACAGGTAGCGGAGCATGTACCAGGACGAATCGAAGAACGTGTCCATGGTGTCGGTCTCCCGCCGCGCCGGGCCGCCACATTGGTAACACGTGGTATTCAGAAACTCAGGGTTTGCCGCCAAGGGCGAACCGCCGCCGGTGGGTATGAAGTCGGAGTCGGTGGGCAGTAACACCGGCAACTCGGACTCCGGGACCGGAACGGTCCCGCATTGGCCGCAGTACACAACCGGGATGGGCGTGCCCCAGTAGCGCTGGCGGGAGACGAGCCAGTCGCGTACCCTGTAAGAGACGGACCGGCGGCCCCAACCCTGTTTTTCGACGTCGTCGGCGATGGCTTCCGTCCCCTCCTCGTTCGTCAAACCTTCGTAGCGCCCCGAATTGGTCATGAAACCGTCGCCTAGGTACGCTTCCATTGGTTCGGTCCCATCCCAGTCCACCGGTGCGATGACCATTCGTATGGGCAGCCGGTACTTGCGGGCAAACTCGTAGTCCCGCGCGTCGTGGGCCGGGACGCCCATGACCGCGCCGGTCCCGTAGGTCATGAGCACGTAGTCGCTGGTGAAGATGGGTACCCGCTCACCGTTGAGCCGGTTGACCGCGGATGTGCCGAGGAATACCCCCGTCTTCTCCCTTTCCGTGGACAGCCTGTCTATCTCCGATGTCCGGCGGGCTTCGTCGACGTAGGCTTCCACCGCGGGCCGTTGTGCGTCGCTTGTTAACTGGGCTACCAGGGGATGCTCTGGGGCCAAAACTACGAAGGTGACACCGAAAATGGTGTCAATCCTGGTCGTAAAGGTAGAAAACTCCTTCTCCTCCAGACCCTGATCGGATATGTCGAAGGAGATTTGGACACCCTGACTGCGGCCTATCCAATTGTGCTGCATTGTCAGAATCTTGTCCGGCCAGTCGATAAGCCCGTCGAAGTTCAGGAGCCTGTCGGCGTAGTCGGTGATCCGGAAAAACCACTGTTCCAGGTCCCGCCTTGTTATGGCGGTGCCGCAGCGTTCGCAGTTTCCGTTGACCACCTGCTCGTTGGCCAGCACGGTCTGGCAAGAAGGGCACCAAACCACCGGTGCTTTTCCGCGATAGGCCAATCCGTGTTCGTAGAACTTAAGGAAGAACCACTGGTTCCAGTGATAAAATTCGGGTAGGCAGCAGACGATTTCGCGGTCCCAGTCGTAAATGGCACCGATGGAGCGCAACTGGCGGCGCATGTTTTCGATATTGCTGATGGTCCATTCGTAGGGATGAATACCCCTGCTGATGGCCGCGTTCTCGGCGGGCAGGCCGAAGGCGTCGAAGCCGATGGGATGGAGCACGTTGTAACCCTGCATTCGGCGGAAACGCGCGTGGCAATCGGCCGGCGCGTAGTTATACCAATGGCCTATGTGCAGGTCGCCCGAAGGGTAGGGGTACATCACCATTTCGTACCACTTCGGGCGGCTATCGTCTGTGTTTACTCGATGGAGCCCATCCTTCTGCCAACGGTCCTGCCACTTGCGGTCAATGGCAACTGCGTCGAATCGCAGTTCCACATGCCGGGAAGTCGTCGCCATGGGTACTCACCTCGGCTCGGTCACGGAGTGACTCTATCTTAGCATACTAAGGGAAATTGAGACCGGATTCGGGCCCAACGGGTCCAATAAAGCGTTGACTAGCGCCGGGTCAACAACTAGAATCCGAGCCGGTAAATTTGGAGCCCCATGGTCACGTTAACCGGACCGAGGGAGCGTTAGTTGGCCCTCAACCCGCCGTCTAGGGCCCGTACCACGGTCATTCGGCAGCCCCGGCAGGGGGAGCGGCAGCCGTCGGAACCCCAGATCGCCCCCGAGCGCCACCCCCACCGCGTGTTTGGCTCCATTTACGCCCTGCTATTCGGGTTCATCCTCCTGATCGTCGTGGGTGGAGTTTTACTCGCCCTCCCAGTTTCGCGGAGTGAGGGAACTTTCACCTCACTGGATACTTCGTTCTTCACCGCCGTATCCGCGGTGACTGTCACCGGCCATATAGTAGTGAACACTCCAACCTATTGGAGCGGGTTCGGCCAGGCGGTAATTTTCTTCCTGATGCTGGTGGGCGGTCTGAGCTTCATGGCCGTATCCACGTTCCTGCTGGCCCTGATAGGTCTTAGCCCGTCACTTTCGGAACGGCTGGTGGTGCGGGAGAGCATCGGAGCGGACAAAATGGCGGGGTTGACCCACGTTACCCGCAATATCATCCTGGTGGTCGTTCTCTTCTACCTGATTGGCGCGGCGGTCATCTTCTCCAGCATCCGGGGGATGGACGGCGTGGATGCCGACGAGACGGTGTGGCAGTCGATCTTTCTTTCGGTGTCCGCATTCAACAACGCCGGGTTTTCCATCTTGCCGGAGGACCCCTTCGGCAGCGGGCTGGCCCGCCTGTCCTCCCACTGGGTCATGATGAGCCTGCTAACCGTGATGATCATTCTCGGCGGTATAGGCTGGACGGTGCTGGTGGACGTGGCGAGACACCGCCGGTTTGTCAGGCTCAGCCTGGACAGCAAGATGGTCATCGTGACCAGCATGTTTTTGTGGGCCGCGGGCGCGGGAATATTCTTCCTGGCCGAGTTTGGAAGGGTGGAGACCATCGGTCCTCTGGACTTTGGCGACAAGGTAGTGTCCGCGGTGTTCCACTCCGTGAGCGGGCGCACCGCCGGTTTCGCCGCGGTCGACTTCGGGAAGGTGGACGACTTCACCAAGCTGACATTCCCGATGTTGATGTTCATCGGCGGCTCCGCCGGTTCCGTGGCCGGCGGGATAAAGGTAGTAACCTTGGCAGTCCTCATCGCCGCCGTATTCTCCTCGCTCCGGGGCCGGCCTGAAGCCGAGGCCTTCGGCCGTCAGGTCTACCACTTCCAAGTCCTCCGTGCCGTGACGGTCGCCGCGCTGGGACTTGCCCTGCTGGCGGTCATGATCCCCACCCTGACTGTTACCGACCCGGACGTTCCTTTCGTGAACATGCTATTCGACATCGTCTCCGCGCTGGGAACCAACGGGACATCCACCGGGATAGTTCCTGACTTGAGTCTCGCGGGGAAGTCCATCTTCATGGTCGCCATGTTCGTTGGAAGATTGGGACCCATCGCCCTGGCCCTGACGCTAGTGTCCAGGGAGGAGACAACCACTTACCGTTTCGCTCAGGAAAGAGTTAGGATAGGTTAAAGGAGAGTTGCCTTGAAGAAGCAAGTCTGCGTTATAGGCCTGGGCAGGTTTGGCTCCACGGTCGCCAGGGAGCTCTACCAGACTGGACATGACGTGTTGGCCATCGACATCGACGAGGAAAAGATTCAAGACATGCTGGGCCAGGTCACCTATGCGGTCCGGGCTGATGCGGCCAGCGAGGCCGTGTTGAAGGAATTCGAGGTCTCCGACTACGACGTGGCGGTGGTGGCCCTGGGGAGCGACAACATCCAGACCAGCGTTCTGGTAACGGTGCTCCTAAAGAGCATGGGTGTGCCCTACATCATTGCGCGGGCAGCCAGCGACCTACACGGCGCCACGCTGGAACGGATCGGCGCTGACAAAGTCGTCCACCCCGAAATGGAGAGCGCAACAAGGGCGGCGCACGTGGGATTCGACTCTGGGGCCATCGACTACATGCCGATAGTCCCCAACTTTGGCATTAGCAAGCTGCGGCCTCCCGAAGGTATGTTCCGCCGCACGTTGGATGAGGCGGGTCTAGGTGGGGCAGGCGACGGCTATAATCTGTCCGTAGTGGCCATCCGTCGGGGACGCAGTTACATAATGAACCCGGCGAACGATGAGGAAATCCAGCCCGGTGACGTGTTGATCGTAGCCGGCACCAACGAGGACCTGGGCCAACTGAACGAGGCTGCCCTTGGATGACACACCCACATTGTCCGGCCTAGCGGTATCAACGTTATGTTTCCCGTGACTCAACCCTGTTGATTTGATCCGACGCCGCATTTATAATCTGCCGATGAACTTTCCGGGACGGAGTTGACCACAAAGCCATGGGCAAGAATGCAGCGCCTAAGCACGAATTCAAACGAATCCTGGTGCCGGTGAGCGGGGATGAGGTAAGTGAACATGCCTTTCGCTGGGTGTGCCAGATGTCGCGGCACTCCAAGGCCCAGATTCATGCCGTCCACGTGATTGAGGTCCCCATGGACCTTCCCCTGGAGACCCAGGACCCCCATGCCGTCGACCAAGGCGAAGCCGTACTGGCCCGCATGGAAGCCATCGGCCACGAAGAGAAGTGTAAGGACGTTCACGCGCGATCGTTGAGGGCGCGCCATGTAGGTCCAGCTATCGTGATGGAGGCTGAGGAGCGGGGCATGGACGCAGTGGTCTTGGGAATCCCCTACCGCCGGAAGTTCGGCTCGTGCAGGATGGGCGACACTGCCAATTACATTTTCGAGAACGCTTCCTGCCAGGTGGTATTTTCGCGCGCGAGCGCACCCCAAACCGTCCTCGCCTGAGGCTGCTCAGTGCGGGTGTTAATCCTGGGGTGCGGCAGACTTACGCAATCGCTCGTCCCCGGCCTGGTGCAAGCCGGCCACCAGGTCACCGTGTTGTCGGGAGAACGGGATTGCCTGGAGACTGTGGCCGAAACCCCCGGGGTCGACGTCCTATTCGTACCCGCGCCAACATTGCAGGACTACCTGCGGCAAGGCGGAGTCGACCGCTCTAATGTATTCCTCGCCCTGTCCGAAGACGATCACCTGAACGCCCTTTGCTCCCAGATTGCGAAGCACATCTTCGGCGTACGTAAAGTGGTTTGCCTTCTCGAACGCCCCCATCTACAACTGCTCTACTCAAGCCTGGGGTTGGACGTGGTCGGCTATTTCATCGGGCTAACCCAGGACATACAACAGGCAATCGAAGGATGATCCCGAGGCGATGTTCGCACTGATCGTCGGTTGCAGCGAGATCGGTTACCACCTGACCAAAGCCTTGATGGCCGCTGGTCACGAGGTGCTGGTGGTGGAAAAGGACCGTGACCGCTACCGCCTGCTCACGGAAGAGCTTGGTGGAGTGGCGCTCCACGGGGACGGCACCGACGAACGAACTCTAAGAGAAGCTGGGGCGGCGCGCGCCGAGGTGTTCTTCGCGCTGACCGGTCGGGACGAGACCAACCTGGTAGCCTGCCAGTTGACCAAGCACGTGTTCAACACTCCCCGCACCCTCGCCTTGATTCGCGACCCGAAGAACGAGTCCGTGTTCCACTTCCTGGGAGTCGACGTAGTGGTAAACTCCGTCCAGCTACTACTGGCCTACTTGGAAGAGGGGATCCCCGGACGCCCCATGGTGCATCTGCGTGATCTCCCCGAACCGGGGACCGCGTTGGTCAGTGTCTCTATACCAGGAGACTCCGCCATCGTGGGCCGGCGGTTGGGCGACTTGGAGTTGCCTCCCCACAGCCTGATTTGTCTGGTCATCAAGCGCGGCGGACCCCAGCTTCCTTCCAACACGTTGGTGGTGGAAGCTGAGGACGAATTGGTGGCGGTGGCCATGACCGAGGACCAGCAACTCCTTTACGACATCCTCACCGGAGTCTGACGATGGCCAGAAGCATCGCATACCTGGGACCGCCGGGCACCTATTCAGAAGAGGCCGCCGTCCTCTACGACCCCAGCGCGGAACTCCAGTCATTCACCAGCATCGCCGCCGTGGGGTTGGCCGTGTCTTCAGGGAGCGCCGACCAGGGTATCGTCCCCATCGAAAACAGCCTGGAAGGAGGGGTCAACTTCACCCTGGACCTGCTGGTTAGCCAATCGGACCTCTACATCTGTCATGAGGTGGTCCTGTCCATCCAGCATTACATGATGGCCAAAGCCGGGACGCGCCCCTCTGATCTCCAGGTGATCTATTCCCATCCCCAGTCCCTCGGCCAATGCCGGGACTTCCTCGAACGGTGTTTTCCAGGTGTCCAGCAGATGGCCTCTCTGAGCAATTCCGCTGCGGTGTTCGACATGAAGGAAAGCGCTCTGCCCGCCGCGGCCATCGCTCCGGGACGAGCCGCCGCGCTCTATGACGTCGAGATCATTGGCCGGAACATCCAGGACAACCCGAACAACGCAACCCGCTTCGTCGTCCTGGACAAGGAAGGCCACGAGCCGACGGGAAGCGACAAGACTTCCATGTGCCTTTCCTTCGAGCAGGACGCTCCGGGGATTCTCTACGAGGCGTTGGCCGAGTTCGCACTACGGGGCATCAACCTGGTAAAAATCGAGTCCAGACCGACCAAACAGGTCCTGGGCCAATACATCTTCCTGATAGACTGCGATGGCCATCAGAATGACAGCCAAGTCGAAGAGGCGATTGGGGCCATCAGGGGAAACAACCGCACGTTGAAGGTACTGGGATCATACCCCAGGTGGAAGGATGCTGAGTAAAATAAAGCCGGCCCCTCCCTGACCGCCGCTAAGTCCACACCGCCCGTGGGGTCCCCACACCTCTTAGCTGCCTGTACTGTCAGGGAAGGGCCTGATGGGTAAGGCCCTGGCCCATGTTGGGGCGTTCGCCGTTTGACCAGAGCCAGCCGCCCGCCGCGACTCAATGTTAATTGGAGCGCTAATCGCTCCGGGTCCCGGAATTAACCGATAGTGCTCACGTGGCCGTTGGACTCCTGTTCCATTGAAACCGGGGTGGAACGGCGGACCCTCTGCCTCAAGCTAGTTACGAGATCACCGGCTTGGACCTTGACCTGGCCAGCCTTGGAACCGACGATCTGACGCGACTCGATCCCTGTCTTGGGCGCGGCCAGCACCCCGGCGACCGCTCCGGCAATCAGTCCGATGGCAAACTTAGTCCCTGTCATCTTCCTCATTCCTCCTCTCTCTTGATACCAACCGCTGCACGAATCCCACCACGTTTTGAGCTACTTCCATCAACGGTGGGATGGTGGTCAACGGCTCAACCACCCGCTCACGAACAATCGAGGCCATGTCCTCGACATTTCGGACGGTCCGTTTCGCCGACCGATACAACCCGAAAAGCCAAACCGTCCATAATATCAACGCGACCGTCAGGCACACCGTGAGCGCTATGATCGATACGTCTCTGATGGTGGCTATAAGTTCGGTCGTCATCTCCGCCAGATTTTATATTTTTCTTAGATGCTGGACATAATCTACCAGTTATGTCAAGGCCCTGTCAATGGATAGAATTATGTCATTCATCGTATTTTCCATTTATGACAACCAGGATTTGTCTATCGACTGTCCCTCTCGTAGATAACGACTTGCTCGTTTTCGTACACAGGCCTCATATACCCTGCCTTGGATAAGTCTTGGAACTTTCTCAGTCCTGCGTCGGAATAGTAGATCCGCTCAAGCTCTCCCACGACTATATATGTGACCTCGTACTGGTCCAAAAGCTCCTTCGCGCGAACCAAATCACCGGTGTCGTAAAGTTCCCGCACGTCCAATGCCCTCTGCCGGACCGTCCGCTCGTAAGCCATCCGCTGTTGGACCTGGTGCCAGGGCCAACCCAACACGGTTGGCAGGCCGGTGTACGTGGCGATGCGCCCATTCCATCTGTATTGATCGCCGTGTGCCTCCAGGACCACGGGCGAGCCCTTCACGTTGTCTTGGAGCCAGTCTATCGCTTGCAGGTCCCAGCGAAGCGTAATCGGCTGCTCCTCCTCCCAATGAACGGCCCTGGTCATGTAATCCGCACCGTCCAACGTAGGCGGGCCATGGTCGAACCGGTCGGCGAGCCTGGATTTAGTCCCCCAGATAGTGTAGATCAAGCTGGACCCCACCAGGAGTAGTAACACTCCTATCCAGACCGCCTGCCTCCACGCTAACCTCTCCCTGCACCGCTCTACTAACTGCCACAGGAAAAAGGCGGAAGCCGCGCTGAACAATACCCAGACCTCTAGGTAATACTTGAACTGGGTGTTCATTCTTCCGATATCGGCTTCGATCCTGACTATGTCCACTCCGGCGGCTATGGCAAGCCCCATTCCGGCGAGTACCATGGCCGTAGCAATCCAGGGCAATTCCTCGGCGCGCTGGTCCATCGCCTCCAGCAAGGCCAGCCTGGTCAAGCCCATCAGCGTCACCAACAACGCAACCGTCCAATACCCGGCCGCCGTGAAGAACGCGGCCAGAACCAGTCCCACGGCCACTATGACCGCCGGGAACCCTGTCCCTCCTGACCGGTGGACGTCCTCCCCCCACCCTAGTCCTACTCTGCTCAGCGGCCAGCGTGCTAAGGAGACAGCCCCATACCACAGCGTTCTCCGAGTCTGGACCAGCAAGAACGAAGCTATCAGGAACAGGAACAGTCCGTGGACACCCATGAAGCTGTGGAGCGGCGTCTTCCATTTCGAGGCCTCGATCCCGCTTTGGAATGTCTCGTAAGACTGATGGAAGGGGAGGAAGGAGACGATGCTAACTGCCACCAAGGCCACGGCCAACACGGCCCACAGTCCTACGCGGCCCGCCGTGGGTCCAGGCCGACAGTACACCGCCAGTCCAGTGAGGGCCAGGGTCAATAGGACGTAAGAGGGATAGTCCCAACTATTGATTACCCACAACGACCCCAGGGTGACTCCCATTCCGAGCGCAAGCGAGGCAACCCATCCAATCCCGCCTCCTCGCAGTCCGGCCACGAGGCTCAGGGCAAACCCAAGGAGCAGCAGGGTGAACGGCATGACCATCATGTGAGCATGAAGGTCGGCGAATAGAAGGGTGAAAAACGGGAATTCGGTGATGTGGGTGGAGATCTCCGTGTGCCCAGGAATAGGGTCCGGGACCCAAAACGCCAGAACGGACGGCTCGAAATCGTCCAGGTCGGGAATCATCCTGCTACTTCGCCAGAAGGAGAAGGCGGGGAAAGACTGGCCATCCACAAGCTTGAGCCAGGTGCCCTGCGCCACCTGCACGATCCCATCCAGGTTCCCGATGACCGACGTGAAGAGTCCCGCTGTCAGTCCGGCCCACACTGACGTCCGCCGGGAGAGGCTGCGAAGCCAGGATACGTCCTCGTGCTCATGGCCAGCACAGTCCTCGGAGCCACGCGCCCGGCGGACCCCTTCGGTCAGGTTGTATACAAGCGAATAAGCGCCGGTGAAGGTCAGCGCGAAGAACAGAGGCACCGCGAGGTTGAAGGCCACAGAGGGCAGGACTCCGGTCACCCTTACCAATCCGGCGACGACAAAATAACCCCAGTAGTAGTAATTCAGATAGCCACCGGCGTACCAGGGGTCATAAGGCGGCATCAGAGTAGAGCGAATTACCGCGTTGAGGTAAGTCATCTCCATGGGCTTCTCGCCGCCCCGCCACGGGTGCCACAGGTCCGGGTTCGCGGCCCTCAACGCGACGAATGCCAAGAAGCACGCCAAGAACAATGCCTCCGCGAACAACAAGCTGCGCCAATGGTGGACCAGGAACGACCAGATCTCCCTCCATCGAAAGGCCAGTACGGCGAAAGACAGCAAAGCCAGGACGAGGAGTCCTATGTAGAAAACAGACCGAGAAAATTCCGCCCATCCCAAGCTCACCAGCACCCAACTGAAATAACTCACCGTCAGCAGCCCCAAAATCCTCGCCAGCACAATGCCGCGGTCTGGCAGGGGACGGAACAGGAACATGGCCAACGGCAAGGCCAGCAGGTACACGATCTCCACCAGGCCAAGCCAGGCCAGGACCGGCAGCTTATTGGGCCAGCCTTCGCGGTTGACGATCTCGGACCATGTTCCGCCGACGCGCTGAACGGCTTTCTGTTCCGGGGTCATGAGCAGTCCCGGTTCCGGCGCGGGCTGCCGGGTGAGCCTGAATTCCAACAGAGATTGCGGTAGGCGTTCTTCGTTTTTGAAGACTAGCGCCTGGGGATGATCGTAACCTGCCACAACGTCGTCGGCGTACCCCATGTCCACCGTCAGGACCGCCAGTCGATCCGGCATTGCTGACTCCGGAAGCGAGAGTCCAGCCTGCGGCAATGGGTTGTGGCGAAACTCCACGCCCCATAACCTTGGATAGGAACTAAAGCGCCGGTGCAGCTGATAACCCAGCTCACCGCCAAAGAGCCGCTGATAGTAGGCGTGACTGAGCGGGAACCTGGCGGGGTCCCTGGCCACGCTGCTATAAGGCCGGTTGCTGTAGAAGACCAGGTAGTCCGACATGGCAAGCCGCGCCGCCAGGGTCCGCATCTTGCCCGTGGTGTCCGTTTCGTAGACCGGATATTGCCACATCCGGTACTGGTACATGTTGGGAATGTGCTCGTCCCAGTGGTTGTCGCTAACGATGGGAGTGCCTGATGGAACGTTCTCGTTGAACCACGTGGATGCGGCGATGGCGGGGTGCTCGTCCGCGTAGACTCGCTGGAAGGCAAAAGAGTAAAACGCGGTGGATGCAACGACCAGTGCGACCAATCCCCCGGAAATCCACACTAACGTTGGGGACATTCCGCCCAGCTTCCGTACCAAGGGGTGCGGAGGAGCGTTCTCACCTTCGCTTTGTGCCGCCTTCCACGTCCGGCCCAAATCCGCACTTCCGGTTATCGCCCAGACGCCCATGCGCGACGCCATCAGCAACATGAACGGGACTAACGGCGTCATGTACCGGAGGAAGCGCACCTCGAACGACTCAAGGAACAGGAATGTAGGTACAACCCACGCCAGGACCAGCAGGTCCGCCCGCCGCCGCCCGCCATACATGGCCATTGCCACGGTAAACGGTATCGCCAACCATGCCAGAATCCCAAGGGGTAGGCCCAGCCCCCAAACCGAGGTCTGCTGGACCTGGTACAGGAATGGTGGCGTGCCAACGTACTGAATCGTAAACGGCAGGCTCCCTGCCGTACTCGCCATCGCAACCTGACTGCCAACTCCCCCAGCGAACGCCCTGTAATCCAACAACGAATACGGTGTCGTCACGAAGAAAGCGGCGAGGGCGATCACCCCGGCCAGGCACGCGTGGCCAATCGTCGACCAGAATGCGCCAGCGGGAATGGCCGAGAGCCGTCCGCCTCCCGCATCCCACAACCTGGACCCATACACCAGGGCCAGCGGCGCGAGCAGGGGCAAGACGCTGACCTTGGGAGCGAGAGCCAGCCCGACCAGAAGTCCGAGCAACACCGAGTCCCGCAGCCGACCGGTCTCCATGACTCGTGACATTGCCCAGAAAGCGCCCAATGTGAGCAGGACGCTGAGAGTCTCCGGGCGGTAGAAGTGGCTGTTCTGGACGTTTATCACCGCCAGGGAAACAAACAGCGCGGCCAAAAGCCCAACAACCGGGCCGAACATTCGACGTCCCAAAAGAAACACGAAGAACACCGATCCCACGTCGGCCAGGGCAGACAAGGGCCGCCCCACGTACCGCATTTCCAGGGCTGATACGTCGGTGAAGAGTTCTACCACCGACCGGAAGAATACAAGGATATAGATGAGGATGCTGCCCAGTGGGAACCAATGCGGGTTGAGCGGGCTGCGTTCGGCGTCGAAGAACTCAGCGGGAGAGGGCACACCGGCGGTCGTCTCAGGGAAGTCACGCAGGTAACCGCAGTCCTGGTAGCCTGGGGCGTCAACCAACGCTTCGTACATGCACCCGGAGCGCATGTAGATGTCGCGCTCGTCAGGGTGAAAACCGTAACCGTCGTCCCAGTTGACCCCATTAAGTCGCAGACCGAGGCCCATGAGAAGTATCAACCCCAGACAGACGTATACCCAGGGAAGTCCACGGACCGAGGGGGAAAGGCGTATCCACGAGCCAGGCGTCAATGCACTTTCACCCGGCCAACGTAGAAGCGGAACCAAACATGCGTATTAGGCATCCGATCAGATGTGTGGTGTAACAAAAGACTCTCCCTCTTCCTTGGCCATTTAGAAGAGGGAGAGTCAGCTTCCGGGATTTTAACCTGGTCCTATTGAGTCATTCGCCCGGCGTCCGGGAGTTAGATACCCTTGTCGCTCATCAAAGCGCAAAGGTCGGCGGTGCGGCATGAATAACCCCACTCGTTGTCGTACCAACCCATAACCTTGACCATGCGGCCCTGCATCACGATGGTCGACAGCGCGTCGAATATGCAGCTATGGCTGTTGCCTTGGAAGTCCGAGCTTACGAGCGGTTCTTCCGTGTACTCCAGGATGCCTTTTAGGCCCCCTTCCGCGGCGGCCTGGAACGCGTTGTTGACCTCCTCGATGGTCACGTCCCGGGAAACGTTGGCCACGAAGTCCGTGATCGAGCCCGTGACCGTCGGGACGCGGAAGGCCACGCCGTCAAGCCTGCCGTTCAATTCAGGGAGGACCAGACCCACGGCCCTGGCCGCGCCGGTGGTGGTCGGAATGATGTTTGCCGCCGCCGCGCGGGCTCTTCGCAGGTCCGAATGGCGTTGGTCGAGGATTGATTGGTCGTTGGTATAGGAGTGGATGGTGGACATCACGCCGTGCTCCACACCGAAGGCGTCGTTGACCACCTTGACCATGGGGGCGAAGCAGTTGGTGGTGCATGATGCGTTGGAAACGATCTTGTGTTTCTCCGCGTCGTACAGATGGCCGTTGACTCCGAGCACTACGGTCAGGTCCTCGCCTCGGGCCGGGGCGGAGATAACCACCTTCTTGGCCCCGCCTTCCAGGTGCTTGCCGGCCTGGTCGGCGTCGGTGAAAATTCCGGTGGACTCAACTACCAGGTCCACACCCATTTCGGACCAGGGTATCTGGGCAGGGTCCCGCTCGGAGAACACTCGGATGCTGTTCCCGTCGACTACCAAGTCCCCGTTGTTGGTCTCGACGTGGCCGGGGTAGCCGCCATAGGTGGTGTCGTACTTGAGCAAATGGGCGTTGGTCCTGGCGTCGGTCAGGTCGTTGACTGCCACCACCTCCAACTTATCCGGATGGAGCGCTTTGGTGGCCCGCAGCACCAGGCGGCCAATTCGTCCGAAACCGTTGATCCCGATTCGCGTTGCCATTCCATACCTCCACTATATTGGTGGCGCTTGCGGCAGGCGGCCCCACAGGAGGGAGGCCGCCGGATTTGTCCGTATATGATACCTTGCAATGCAAGGGTTGGAAAGCGTGAATTAGGAGGGTAACTGTTCAGATTTGATGAGGCGGATTGGCTGAATCTCACATCGGTCATCTCTGTGATAATCCTCTTACCATGTCCCGCCCCCACAATCCGTCATTCCCGCGAAGGGAGACCTTTGAATAATCCCCTCTCCCTCCGGGAGAGGGCTAGGGTGAGGGCGTCCTCCGTATCTGGGCGCACTCTGGATTCTCGCTTTCGCGGGAGTCGCGGGAGTCGCGGGAGTCGCGGGAGGTTACGCAAAGGTCTCCGCAGGCGGGAATCCAGAAATGCCAATGATAGTGACCATTGCTGGTTGCAAAGGTTTCTGGATTCCGGGTTAAGCCCGGAATGACGGGCTGGAAATAGGAAGGACACATCAAGTCTGAACAGCTACATTAGGAGGCTATCCACTCCTCAATTGCGCGTATGCGCCGCACCCGGCATATCTGGCCTGGTCACCGATCTCAGACTCGATACGCAATAGCCGATTATATTTGGCCACCCGGTCGGAACGGGCCGGAGCCCCCGCCTTGATCTGGCCCACGTCCCACGCCACCGACAGGTCGGCGATGGTCGTGTCCTCGGTCTCACCGGACCGGTGGCTCATAATGGCTCCCCAGCCCGCCCCGCGAGCCAAATCCAGGGCGCCTCGAGTCTCGGTGAGAGTCCCGATCTGGTTGGGTTTGAGCAGCACCGCGTTGGCCGCGGCCTCATCGATGCCTCGCTGAATGCGAATCCGGTTGGTGACCAGCAGGTCGTCACCCACCAATTGCACCGATTGGCCGATGACCCGTTGCATCTCCGCCCAACCTTCCCAATCGTCCTCGTCCAGGCCGTCTTCGATGCTGAGGATAGGGTAATCCCGCCGCCAACCGTCGTACAGTGCGACCATCTCAGAAGAGGTTAAACTAACGCCTTCGCGCTCCAGCACGTAGAGTCCGGAGTCATCCTGGAATAGCTCAGACGCCGCCACGTCCAGGGCGAGGAACACGTCCTCCCCGGGAGAGTACCCAGCCGCTTCCACCGCTGAGACCACCACATCCAAGGCGTCCCGGTTGGAAGAGAGGGTCGGAGCGAACCCGCCTTCGTCGCCGACGTTGAGGTTGTGCCTGCCCTGCCGGAGAATGTCCCGAAGAGAATGGTAAATCTCGGCCCCGGCCCTCAGCGCGTCGGAAAAGGTGGAGGATCCAACCGGGACCACCATGAACTCTTGGACGTCGGTGGAGTTGGAAGCATGCCTTCCGCCGTTGAGGATGTTGAACATCGGGACCGGCAGGCTAACCGCGTCCCCGCTCGAAAGGTGGCGCCAGATGGAAACGCCTCCGCCGCCGTAGGCCTGGGTTGCGGCTCTGGCCGCGGCCAGAGAGGCCGCCAGGATGGCGTTGGCCCCCAGGTTGCTCTTGTCCGGCGTGCCGTCAAGCTCCAGCAACCGGGAGTCGATGGCCGTCTGGTCCAATGGCGACATACCGGACAGCGCGGGCCCGATCACCCGGTCGACGTTGGCGACTGCGTTGCGAACGCCGTTGCCCCTATACCGGGTCGAGTCCCCGTCCCGCATTTCCAGGGCTTCGTAAGCCCCCGTACTTGCGCCCGAAGGGACCGCGGCGGTGACTACCGCGCCGTTGGAGAGCCTGATTTCCGCTTCCACGGTGGGGTTGCCCCGGGAGTCCAATAACTCCCGGCCCCGCACAGAGGCAATGGTGATGCTGTTATCAGGGGAGGTCATATTGCGGTGCGGCTACTCATGCTCTCGCGCAAGGGCGGCGGCCAGCGCCTTGTATACGGCGTCCACCGGGTCTGAGGCGATAACCATCTTCTCGAGTGGCTGACCCTCGCCCGTCATACTGAGCGGCCACGTCTTGAGACCGATAACCGGGATGTCGAACCCCAGGGCGTGCCCGATCTCGGAAAGAGTCCCATAGGCCCCGCCCACGGCGATCACCGCCCTACCGGTGCAAACGACCACTACGTTCCTCGAATACCCCATGCTGGTGATTATGGGAATGTCGACGTAGGGGTTCGCGTCTTTGGGGGAGCGCCCGGGCAGGATGCCGATGGTAGTTCCGCCAGCCGACTTTGCCCCCCGGCAAGCTGCTTCCATGACTCCGGTTAGACCACCGCAGACCATGGTTATGCCGCGTTTGGCCAACTCTCTCCCGACTTCTTCGGCCAGTTGTAGGTGTTCGTCAGACTTGGGTTGGCTGCTTCCGATAACCGAGATTATCATTTCCCCGGCCATATAAGTTTTATAGACCCTCCGGCATATTCAGTCTTGTAGTAGCGGGATTGGATGATGTTAAGGACCCAACATGATTGCCTTGCTGGCGGCGTTGATGGCCTCCAGCAAGGGGGCCGGGTAGACACCCAGCACGAAAACTCCGATCAGGCTGACCAATACAACCGCTACCATCAGGGCCGAAGGCGATAGGGCCAATTCCGGCGGCAGCGGGGGTGGCGGCGTGTGGGTCAGGCTTCCGTGTTCTTCATGTTCCGCGTGTTCTTCCTGTTCCTCGCCATCGGCTCCAGCGCCATGAGCGCCGAGCAGACCCGGAGCGAGGTGGATATACATCTGCCGGATGACCTGCAAATAGTAATACAGGGATATCAAGCTGGTGAAGATCGCCAGACCCGCAAGCCACAGCATTCCGCTGTTGGCGACCGCCGTAAACAGGTAGAACTTGACCGTGAACCCGGCAAATATCGGCAGTCCACCCAGTGAGAAGAGCCCAATGGCGATTGCCGCCGCCAAAAATGGCTGACGGTCCGCCAGTCCCGCGAAGTCTGTTATCTGTTCGCCCTCGGTCATGTTGAAGAAAGAGATCAGTCCGGCGAACACGAGCATGTTGGTCACGGAGTAGCCCACTACGTAGAGCATCACGCCGTTGGCCGGAAGAAGGGAGTCCTGGGACAGCGCCGCGACTCCGGCGAGTATGAACCCAACATGCCCAACGCTGGAGTAGGCCATCAGCCGCTTGATGTTTCGCTGGGCCAGGGCGACCAGGTTACCCACCAGCATAGTCACGGCCGAAAGGACCGCCAACACAATGCGCCACTGGTCCACGGCTGGCATGAGCCCTTCAGCGAAGAACCGCAGCACCAGGGCGAACGCGGCGGCCTTGGACCCGATGGCGAGATAGGCGGTCACGGGCAGGGGAGCGCCCTCGTAGACGTCCGGGGCCCACATGTGGAACGGCACGGCGGCCAGTTTGAAGCCGAGGCCCACCAGCACCAACGCCAACCCGACCCACAAAGCCGGACTAACCCCGGTTCCGAGGGTCAGTTGCTCCGCTATAGCCGCGAACTGGGTCACGCCGAGAGAGCTGTAGACCATGCTGACGCCATAGAGCAAAATCGCCGAAGAGAAAGCTCCAATGATGATGTATTTCAGCCCCGCCTCGTTGGACCGGGCGTTATTCCGGGCGTATGCCGTCAGTACGTAGAGGCTGAAACTCAACAACTCCAGGGATATGTAGGCCGTCAGCAACTCGCGGGACATGGCCATCACGTTCATGCCCAGGACGGAGAAGAGCAGCAGTCCGTAGAACTCTCCGGGGTGGGTCAGGAACTTGCCCACATACTCGATCGAGCTTAGGATTATGAATATCCCAAGCCCCATGAAGAAGACCTTGAAGAAAAGGGAGAAGGCGTCGACCGCCAGCAACCCGCCATACAGAGTCTCCTGCTCCTGCCAAAGCATCAACACCGACAGGGCTATCAGACCAGCCAGGCCGAGGACCGACAACCATGCCAACAGGGCCTTCCGGTTGTCCGGCGTGACCAGGTCGACCGCCAACACCAATAGAGCCAGCCCGGCCAGGGCAAACTCCGGAGTCAGCAGGTATAGGTTTGCGGTTAGTTCCATGACTTCTTAAACTCGGTCACCCTTGGTCCGCCTAGAGTCCGGGAAGAGAGTTGACGCCCACGTTGATGACCCGCATTATCGGATCGGGCCAGACTCCCACGAAGATAAGCACCACGACAAACGCCCCGCCGACCACCTTTTCCATGGGGCTCGCATCGGTAAGGTCATCCCATCTCGGGTCCAACTCCCCGAAGAAGGTCTTGGCCAATAGGCGCAAAATATAGACCGCCGTAAGCGCCGCTCCAATCACCGCAAGCACCGCCAGAGGCAAGTAAGTCCTGAACGCGCCCGTAAACACCATGAACTCGGCGATGAACCCACTTAGCCCTGGGAGCCCCAGAGAAGCCAATCCCGCTATGGCAAAGAAGTAGCTGGTCACGCCCATCCGGTTGAAGAGTCCGCTCAGGACGTTCGTGTCCCTGGTGTGGGTCCGGTCGTATACCGCTCCCACCAAAAGGAACATGAGGGCCGTCATGATACCGTGGGAAAACATCTGCAGCACGGCTCCCGCCACGCCGATCCGGTCCAGGGTTGCGATGCCCATGAGAACGTATCCCATGTGGCTGACGCTGGAGTAGCCGATGACGTACTTTAGGTCGGTCTGGGACATGGCGGAGACAGCCCCGTAGAGGACGTTGACCGTACCCAGCGTTATCAAAACCGGCATCCAGACTTCCGCTCCTTCGGGCAGCAGCACCATACCCACGCGGATGATGCCGTAGGCCCCCAGTTTCATCAGCACCCCGGCGTGGAGCATACTGACGGCGGTGGGGGCAGCCACGTGGCCGTCAGGCGACCAGGTGTGGAAAGGCCAGAGGCCCGCCAGCACTCCGAACCCCACCATGAACATGGGGAAGACCCATATCTGGAATTCCCGGCTGTATTGGCCGCTGGCCGCCAGGTCTCCCATGCGTTCTAGCGAGAAGGTGGGGAAGCCAAGACCCGCTCCCTCGACGTACATCGCCAGGATGGCCACCCACACCAGCACGCTCCCAGCCACCAGGTACAGGAACAGCTTTATCGCCCCGTATTCCTTGGTGCGTAGGAAGGTGCCGAAGTCTGTGGAACTGCCCCATACCCCGATGAGCAGGTACATGGGCAGCACGGCAAGTTCGTAGAAGAAGAACAGGAAGAAGAGGTCGCGCACGAGGAAAGTGCCGTAGACCCCCGCCCCCAAAGCCAGCAATAGGACGAAGAAGTCCCGCGTCCGGTATTGGATATTCTGGGATATGAGTGCGCCGCCCAGCAGGATGATGCCGTTTAGAAGGATCAGCGGGGCCGAGATACCGTCTACGCCAAGAGCCAGGGTGATGTGGACCGGCGACTCCAGCCAGTTAAAGCTCTGCGAGAGTTGGAACCCGCCAGCTCCATAATCGTAACGCAAGAACGTCACGACCGACAGCACGAACGACACGGCAGCGACCACCACCGCGAAGTACCAGACGTCCTTCGGCCGGTTGCCTGGCATCATCATCGTCACCAGCGCGCCCGACAGAGGCACGACTATCAGCAAGAGCAACAAGGCCCGGTCGAATCCTTCAAATATGTTCATGGCAATTCGACCGGCGTTCTGGCGGCGCTTCCCTTATGTAAAGTGGCTAAATCCAAATGGACATGTCCTATGCGGAAATCAGCCACCAGAATAGGGCCACGGCCACCGTCCCTACAACCATACCCATGGCGTAGCTGTACACGTGCCCGGTGACGTGCACTCGCATCGCGATCCCCAAGCGGCGTACGGTGTTGGCAGGCCCGTTGACCGCCACGTCGTTGACCACTATCCGGTCGAATAGACCGATGAAGTTGGAAAACTCCAATACGACCCGGTCTATGGTCCATTGGTAGACCTCGTCGAAATAGTACTTGTTCTCGACCACCCGGACCAGCCCGGACAGGGAATTCCGTATCCCATCCAGCGAGAACGCCCGCCGGAAGTAAAACAAATAGGCCAACAGGAACGCTCCCACGGCCAGCGCTATCGACAGCGCTCCCAGCCATATCTCGAACTCGAACCCGTGTGGCTTATCGTCGAACACGAACCCACCGAAACCTATGTATTCGCCGGGCCAATTGATGGCCAGGAATCCAAACCCCACTGCCAATATAGCAAGCAGAAACATCGGCACAGCCATCGTCGCGGGGGCATCGTGTACGTGTTCCTGCTCCCGGCGCAGCGTCCCGAAGAAGGGAACAAACATTGCCCGCGCCATGTACAACGCGCTCAGGAAAGCGGTGAACAGGGTCAGAACTATGAACACTGGCATACGTTCATGGCTCACTGCCAGCAGGATCTCGTCCTTGCTCCAAAAGCCCGACAATATCGGTATCCCGCCAAGGGACAGAGCGCCGACCGAAAAGACCAGCGCGGTCAAGGGCATGACCTTCCTCAACCCGCCCATGTTGCGTACGTCCTGCTCTTCGGTGCTGTGCAACACGCTACCCGCGCCCAGGAATAGCAGGGCTTTGGCGAACCCGTGGGCCAGCAGGTGGAAAATGGCGGCAGTGTAACCAAACGCCCCCAGGGACAGCATCATCAGGCCCAGGTGGCTGATGGTCGAATAGGCCAGTATCCGTTTGAGGTCCGTAGACACAAGCGCGATGGTGGAAGACATTAGAGCGGTGACCAGTCCGATGATGGCAACGACCAACAGGGCCGAGCCGGACGCCTCGAATATGGGGTAAGCCCTCGCCACCAGGTAAACCCCCGCCACCACCATAGTTGCGGCGTGGATCAGGGCGCTGACCGGGGTGGGACCCTCCATCGCGTCTGGCAGCCAGACGTGGAACGGGAACTGAGCCGACTTGCCCATCGCGCCCAGGAACAGCAGCAACGCGGCGGCCGTGGCCATTCCCTGGCCCATTGTTTCGTTGCGGACCGCCTCGAAAGCGGCGGACATCTCGAAGCTGCCTACCTCGCGCCATATCAGCAAGATTCCCACCAACATACCGACGTCGCCTATTCGCGTCACGACGAAGGCTTTCTTGGCCGCTTCCCTGGCGGCGGGCCGCTCGTGCCAGAACCCGATGAGCAGATAGGAACAAGCCCCCACCAGCTCCCAGGATACATAGAGAAGAAGGAAATTGTCGGCCAAAATCAGGGTCAACATTGACGCCGCAAACAGGGCGTGGACGGCAAAGTACCAACCGAACCGCGGATCGCCGCGCATGTACCCAATGGAGTAAATCTGCACCATCAGCGCGACGAAGGTCACCAGGCCCAGCATCACCACGGTCACCGGATCAATCAAAATGCCCCAAGTAAGCTCGACGCTGCCCTCTGACCCAGGCAGACCCGCGTTGAACCAAGTCTTTTCGTATTGGCAGGTAAGAGGCCCTGATTCGGCTCCGGTTTCGGACGAGACGACCTTGGCGCACCCTTCGGTTGCCGTAGTGGCGCCCATGAATCCGAACAAGGCAAGCCAGAATATCCCGAAACCGGCGGCAATAGCGAGAATCGCCAGAAACGCGCCTTTGCCGGGCAGCCAGCGTCCGGCCACGACGATCAGAGGCGCGGCGGCGAAGCTGAGTACGGGAATCAGCCAGGCCCAGGTCATCGGCTGACGCCTCTTCGGTCCAGCCCGTCGCGGTGTTTCGAATGCATCGTCACTCCGGCATTTGGATGGGGGTCTACCATCGCATCAAATCGATCTCGTCCACGTTCACCGTGGCCCGGTTGCGGTACATTCTCAGAATGATTGCCAGGGCCAAGCCAACTTCCGCTGCGGCCACCGTGATGATGAATATGGCGATGATCTGTCCATCAAAGTGGACGAATACTTCACCGACCGACCGGTAACCAAGGTGCGCGGCGGCGGCGATCAGGTTAATGTTCACGGCGTTTAGCATCAGCTCTATGGACATGACGATGAGCACGGCGCTACGGCGGGCCAATACACCATACAGGCCGATCACGAACAGGGCGGCGCTAAGTAGCTGGAAGTACACCAGAGGGACCACGGTTTAGCTTTCGTCCTCCCCGGTGCGGGCTATGATAATCGCGCCTATCAGGGCCACCAGCAGCACCAAAGAAGCCACCTCGAAGGGGATTGCCCAGCGGGTGAACAAGGAGTTGGCCAGGTCGTTCAGGGCTGGGCTCTCAGGTCCCTGAGACTGGGGTTGCGCAATCCAGAAGGACGCCGCCAGTACCGCAAGCAGTCCGACGGCTGCCACTGCGGCCAGGGGCCACTGCCGGTTGTCGGAAATCCTGGGGTACTCGGAGGAGCGCGTGAGCATCACGGCGAATAGGAGAACGATGACTATTGCCCCGCCGTAAATGAGCACCTGCACCAGCGCAAGAAACTCGGCAAAGAGCACTAGGTAAATTCCCGCCACGGCCAGTAGAGAAACCAGCAAGGCCAGGGCCGCATGGACTACGTTTCTGGTGACGACGACTCCCAGCCCCCCGGCCAGGGTAACCACGGATAGGAGGATGAACAGGAACCAGGCCATGGCTACCGGACCCGAGCCTTTCCGCCCAAGCCAGCCGTTGTGTACTTAGCTACTGGCGCAGTGGCAACCGTGGGTTCCGGACAAATCTTATTTGTCCGGAGCATTCCCTGACCACCAAAATATGAGCCACCAAATCGGCGGCTCCAGACTTTCCCAATCATTGCCCTGGAACGGTTGAGACCGCCCGGGCGCGCGGGGCTGGTGAAGATCAAGCGCTCTCCGCGGGTGCGTCGCTCGCGGCGGCGGCGGCTTCCGCTTCCTGCTTCTGTTTGGCCAGTACCGTGGGCGGGATCCAGTTGGTGTCTCGTTGGAATTTCTGACCTATCTGAAGGAGAGCGGGAAGGTCCACCCGGTCTCCATTTCGTTGATAGGTGCTCATCTCATGCTCGTGGGACATCACGATGGCGTCGAAATTGCACACCTCGACGCAAATCCCGCACAGTATACACCGGTTGAGATTGATTTCGAAGGTGTCAACAATCTTGCGCCGGTGGCTCTTACCCTCTTGCTGCAAGGGGTTGTCTATCATGTTCGCCGACATGCACTGGGTAGGGCAATTGCGGATACAGACCATGCAACTGGTGCAGAAAGGTTCGCCCACCTCTCCGTCCCATGTTAAGGCTGGGAAGCCCATGAAACGCGGTTGCACCAGAGTCGGCGCTGCCTTCCGCTTCAAGAGGTTGCCGGTAGACGGGTATTGGCGCGTCACCGGCTGGCGAAACCCGTTCACCGTGGATATGAAGGTCAGGAGAAGTCCCTTTAAGCTATAGAGCATGTTATTTGCCCTCGTAGGGTGGTTGTAGAGCCGTCAAACGGTCCACCTGCCATTTTATCATTGGGAATGAAGCCAAAACGAAGTTAAGCCGCTCCCTGTCTTCTTGCCTGAAGAGCCCGTTGCCTTGCCCGTATCTCCGCTACGCGGTTAGCCGGGCCGACCAGCCGCCGGTGGATCAACCACGCAACTACCACCAATCCGGCGACGGACATTAGTGTGAGGCTCCAGGCCGGCCAGCCGTAGAACATGTAGATGGCGGTGATTACGATGGTGTAGAAGGACAGGGGCACCATCACCTTCCACGCGAAGGTCATCAGTTGGTCAATGCGCAGCCTGGGGAACGTACCCCTGATCCAGAAGATGACAAGAATAACAGCGTAGACCTTCACGAAAAACCACACAATGTCCCAGTTGCCTTCCAGGAAAGGACCGGACCAGCCTCCCAGGAATAGCAGCACGGTCAGGGCGGCAATTGCGAAGGTGTTAACGTACTCCGCCAGGAAGAAGACCGACCAATGGGCCCCGCTGTATTCCACAAATGGCCCGCCCACGATTTCCGATTCGGCGAAGTAGATGTCAAAGGGTGTCCGGCCCACTTCAGCCAACCCGGCGATGAAGAAGATCACCAGGCCGAGAGGCTGTATCAACACGTAGGGGTAGGGGGCCTGTTGGGCAACAATCTCCTTCATGTTCATCGATTGGGCCAACATGGCCACGGCGATGACCACCATTATCACCGGAATCTCGTAGCTGATTAGCTGGGCTGCGGCGCGCAGACCTCCCAACGTGCCGTACTTGTTCGCCGAACCCCAGCCGGCCAACACCAGCCCTAGAATCCCCACGACGGCGAAGGCAATGATGTAGAAGAGTCCCAACGACTCCAGGTTTTGGATCACAGCGTCCGGGGAGCCTGGAATGGTGACCCAGATCATGAAGGCGGAGACCACCACTATCACCGGCGCGACCCAAAAGATCGCCTTCTCCGACTCGGAGGGGATGATGTCCTCCTTCAACACCAACTTGATTGCGTCGGCTACCGGCTGCATCAACCCCATTGGACCAGTACGGGTCGGGCCCAAGCGCCGCTGGAGGCGGCCCAGCACCTTCCGCTCCAGCCACGTGAGGGACAGCACCACGACCGACAGGAAGACGAACATCACCAACAGCCCAACGACTATCCATACGAAGTTGAGCAGGGAAATGGCCAACAGAGAAGGTGAGAGGATCACCGGTCGACCTCGCCTAGGACGATGTCCAAGGACCCCAAAATCACGACAGCATCCGCGATCCAGGAGTCCTTTAGCATGTGCTCTATGGCCGAAAGGTTGCAGAAGGAAGGTGGCCGCACCTTTACCCGGTACGGCTTATCCGTGCCGTCGCTGACCACGTAAACCCCGATCTCTCCCCTGGGGTTCTCGGCCCGCATGTAGACCTCACCCTTCGGTGGCCGGATCAGGCGGCGGCCCAGCGAAGACGCAACGTTGCCAGCGGGAATTTGCTCCAAAGCCTGTTCGATTATGCGCAGGGACTCGTACATCTCCTGGACCCGGACGTAATGCCGGTCCCAGCAATCGCCGTCCAACCCCACCGGGACATCGAAGTCGAAGCGGTCATAGACCGAGTAGGGCTCGGCCTTCCGCACGTCATAGTCAACCCCGCAGGCCCTCAAACAGGGGCCGGTGAGGCCAAAGTCCAGGGCGTCTTCGGTTGAGATAACGCCGACGTCCTTCAGGCGGGCAAGGAATATCTCGTTAAATGTGAGTAGCTTGTCCGACTCCTCAACGTCCTCGCGCAACAAAGGCAGCAGGTCCGCAATTAGCTGCTCGAAGTTGCCGGGCAGGTCCTCCTTGATGCCGCCCACGCGAAAGTAGTTGTGCATCATGCGGGCGCCGGAAATGGCTTCGAAAAGCGACTGGACCCGTTCTCGTCCCCGGAAGCAGAACATGGAGGGCGTCATCGCGCCCGCGTCCAGGCCCATGGTGGCGACAAAGAGCAGGTGGCTGGCGATGCGGTTAAGCTCGCACAGGATTACCCGCACGTACTCTGCCCGTTCCGGCACTGTCAGGCCCATGAGTTTTTCCACCGCCTGGCAGTAGGCCAGCTCGTTATTGAAGTTGGCGACGTAGTCAAGCCGGTCGAACAGGGTAATGATCTGGTGGTACTGCTCACCCTCGCACAACTTTTCGGAGCCCCTGTGCAGGTAGCCGATATGCGACTCGGCCCGCGTGATCTTTTCGCCATCCACCCACAACACCAACCGGAAGACACCGTGGGTAGACGGGTGCTGCGGGCCCATATTGAGGAGCATCTCCACGGGTTCGCCGCGGGGCTGGGCACTTACAATTTCCGGAGTGGCTTCGGCCATTATGTCAACCTTCCGGGGTCGCCGGGTATGCTGCGTCTCGAACTCCGCGTTAAACCCTGTCGTCCGGGTCGGCAGGCCTGCCAAGGAAGCGAACTTGCGGGTCTCCCACCGGAGTCACCAGGTTACTCATCCAGACCTCGCCATCGTCGTAGAACCCAGCGTCTATGAGCACGTCTTCCAGTACGCCCATGTGGTCGCAGTCTTCCAGGTAACCTATAACTTGCGAACGCAGGGCCGATCTAGCTTCCTCTGCCGAGTCGCCGAATCCCACCATGTCCAACTCGGGACAAAACGCCTGGCAGGTCGGCCCCGACCAGGACTCTTCTATCTGGTAGACCACACGGTCGTAGGAGCGTCCCTCCGCTGATGACCCCGTCGTCATCGCGGCCGCGCCAGCCCGTGCAAGACCAGCACGGGCCTCACTCGACAAACTCCAACTGCAACTCCGTATCCTCTTCGACTCCGGGAAACCCCGCATCCGCTAGGGCGGGAGCAAGAGTGTCTGTGCCATCGTTGGACTCGATCCAGACCCTCATTGCCAAGATCAGTTCGTCCTGCGCCTCTTTCACTGATTCGCCCGTCCCCTCCAGTGGAAGGCAGTCGACCCTGGCGACGAAACGGTCTTCGTCCCAGGTTACCCGAGCTGTCAGCACCAATTGCTCCAACCTACCCTAGAACTCCTGGTAGTCATTGAAAGGAAATTCCTTGCGGCCCGGGAAACCCTCGAATCCTTCGTAAAGGAGCAGCGGACTCAGACCTGGATGACCGTCGAAAAAGACCCCAAAGAGGTCGTGCGCCTCTCGTTCATACCATTCCGCAGCCCGCCAAACGGATGTAACCGAAGGCAGGGTAGGTTGCTCGTAGGTCACGTCGGTCTTGATGGCCAGCGTTCTTTCGGGTTCCAGGGAGTGCAGGATGTAGACGAGCTGCAGATACTCTTCATAGTCCACACACGCCAGGCACAAGAGTTGGCTCATGCCCATCCCTGGCGCGTTCTTCATCAGTTGGCAGACCTGGAGGGTATCCCCAGGCTGTACAGCCAACTGGGGAACATCGTCGAGGACTCCCGGTTGTGCGTCGAATTCCTTGAGAAGGCCGACAACCAGCTCGAGGAATTCCCGGTTGGGCTGGCTCAGGCCGGAAAGAACGTCCTCAGCGGCATCTTCTGACTGGTTGCTATCGGCTTCGGCCACTGGTTTTAGCGTCCTGCATAATTTTCTCTTGCAGCTTGATAATTCCGTACAGCAGCGCCTCCGGCCGTGGTGGGCACCCCGGAACGTAGACATCGACCGGCACGATGTGGTCGACTCCCATGACCACGGAATAGGAGCGGTAGTAGGGACCTCCGTTAGTGGCGCAGCTTCCCATGGCGATTACCCAGCGGGGCTCGGGCATCTGGTCGTACAGAAGTCTCAAGGGCTCGGCCATCTTCTTGACCACTGTGCCGGCAACGATCATCACGTCCGACTGGCGGGGCGAGGGCCAGGTGACCACGCCGAACCGGTCGAAGTCGTGATGGGCCATGTATGTGGACATCATCTCGATGGCGCAGCACGCCAACCCGAAGGTCATGGTCCACAACGAGGACTTGCGCGCCATGGCGAAGAGCTGCTCGGTGGTCGTCGTTATGACGCCGGGCATCATGCCGGAGGTCTGGTTGAGCAAGCTGGGCCCGGGCTGGTTCCCGGTTCCCATGATTATTTCTGCCACTCTAAGGCCCCCTTTTTCCAGGCGTAAACTATTGCGAAGAAGAGGACTCCAAGGAAGATCATCATTGCGTAGAAAGGTACGGGGTTACCCAACGCCTGCTGCTTGATGAATATCACTGCCCAGGGGAAGAGAAACACTGCTTCCACATCGAAGATCAGAAACAGGATCGCAAAGATGTAAAACCGGACGCTAATATTGGACCAAGAATAGCTGGTGGGAGGGATGCCGCACTCGTAGGGCGTCAGCTTGATGTCCGAGTGCCTGCGGGAAGAGAGGACCTGAGATGCGGCGAACATGCCGCCGATGGCCGCTATTGCCACGATAGCGGAGAGCGCTACCGCCGTCCAATTCTCGGCGAATATAGTCGAATCGAAGGCTTGAAGAAGGAAACCAGCGATAAACGTCATAATTATGGGTCGATTCGTGAGATGGTATGATCGGTTTCGAGCAGGCTTCGCTGGGCGTCCCCAATATAGCATCGGCTACTTAGGGTGTCAATTCAGGCGATGGTAAAGTCCGCGTGGTCCGCGGTGCTATCGACGGCGGTGTTCGTCGCCTGATCGTTAAATACTAGAGTCATAGGAATTGTCATTAGAGTCTTTGAGGCCATTCGTGAGATTATTTATCTATATGGAGGTAGTTGGACATCAGGCGGGACTGGAGTGGGGTAAGGAGGGAGTTGGGCGATCGTGCAAGGCACTCGGGGCCAGGGCCCGAGAATCATCCTTACAGAAAACAGGGCCGCACCGCTAAAGCGGTGCGGCATTTAAACCTTTCAGGTCAGGGTTCCTCTAAAAGACTATCCTAAAATGAGGAGAAACCTGGCATGAGTCGCGAAAGGGGAAGAAGTCAAGGTTCTAGGGATACTCTGAACAAGGGGGCGGCTCTGCCGGTCTTGGGTTGTTGGGCCGGTCTTCTGGTATGTGAGGCATCTCTTGCCCGGACTACTGTTGGTTTTGCCCTGTGATTTCGCCCCCGGCAGGGCTATAGCGATTCCGGAGGCGCCCTGCCGAAGGGTTTGGGCCTGCTGGCCTCCATGTCAACCCGCCAGTTGACTCTCCGCTGTCATCAGGTTGCCCAGCCCCAGCAACAATGCCAGTCGCTGCGTGTTCTTCGCCAATCCCCGGTAGCGCACTTTCCCATAATCGAATATCCGCTTCACCTTCAGAAAGGGATGCTCCACCCCCGATCGCAGTCGGGGGCAGGCTCTTGGCCCTCACCGACACCTTCTCCTTCTCAGCCACCGCCTCCTCGCTCCCGGGCTCCAGTTTCCGGCGTTTTCCGGGTCTCATCCCCACCCGCCAGTCCACCTGACACCCCAGGTTTTTCGCCCGCTTGTGCACTCCCTGATACCCGGCGTCGCACCACACCATCGTCTCCCCGCCGTGCAACAGATTGTGGGCCTCGGTGACGTCATGGACGTTAGCCGCCGTGGCGCTCATGCTGTGCACCAGACCCGTGTCCGCGTCCACCCCGACGTGGACTTTCATCCCGAAATGCCACTGGTTCCCCTTCTTCTTCTGATGCATCTCCGGGTCCCGTTCCCCGGCACGGTTCTTGGTGGACGACGGGGCCTCGATGATGCTGGCGTCCACGATGGTTCCCTCCCTGAGCCGCAGTCCCTGCGACTCCAGGTGGGCGTTGATCTCCTGCAACAAGCCCTCTCCCAGGCTGTGCCTTTCCAGAAGATGGCGGAAATTGAGAATGGTGGTCTCGTCGGCCAGGGCCCCGGACAGTTTCAGGCCAACGAACCGGCGCACCGATCCAGCCTCATAGAGCAGAGCCCGCCCCCGTGAAATCGGGGGTCCTCCATGCCGGGGTCGCTGAGATTGTAGAAGAGTTGCACACAGTGAATTCTCAGCATCACGGCCAGAGGATAGGCTCGGCGGCCCTTTCCGGCCTTGGGGTACATGGGCCTGATTCGATCCTCCAGAACCTGCCAAGGGATCAGACCGTCCATCCTTTCCAGGAACAGCTCCCGGCGGGTCTTGCGCTTCTTCCCCTGGAATTCCAGTTCGGCAAATGTCGGCTGGTCCATCATAATCTACCCCCAACAGGCGTCGGCTTGTCCAGCAATACTATGCCACATCGCCGCAGACTTGTTCAGAGGGTTCATAGGTAAACTTAGGGAATGACGAAATAGACAGATGCCGAGCTACCGCGACCGAAACGAGCCGGACCAATCGCCCCGGCCAATCCCACTACCGGCTCCTTCAAGTATCCGACGCCCTCTGGGAGGGCGCTGGCCCCAGTGCGGCCGCACCGGGTAAATACTCATCCTTTGGGCAGACGCCTGCTCCGGGTGCCGACCCCGCGCCAACGGCATCTTCTACGTGTTGCGCTCCGTTTGCCAATGGAAGGCGTTGGATGCGACGGGCATTTGCTCCCGCTCCCTCGCTTGTCTTCGTTTCGCCTTCACGCTTATTGCTTTCAGAGCCGCCGGATTTCTACGATAGGCGGCTCTGAGTTGTTTTTGCCGAAGTTCTAGTTAACCTTGGCGCATACGGCGTAGACCGTGAGCACCCAATTCCCAGAGTTCGTGTTGGCCTCTATGGCCTTAGCCCTCCAAGCTGAAGGGACCTCCCCCGGCACGCCGGTGGGGCGCGATTCCACTATGACAACATTGCCCCCGGTGGAACCGGACAGCATGGCTCCACCAGAGATGGCAGACAGTTTCTTGCCGACGTCGCAGGTCGCCGTTTCAGTCTTCTGATCACTACTTAACGCACTCGCTGTGGTAGCGATTTCGACACCGGAAATTCCTGATTCACCCCGCACGCCCTGAGGGCCGTGAGGCCCTTGGATTCCCTTAGGTCCTGCCGCCCCGCGCAGTCCTGCCGACCCTTGCGCTCCTGTAGATCCTATAGCCCCCTGAGGACCAGCTGGGCCCTTTACTCCTGCCACTCCTGGTTCTCCTTTGGGTCCCTGGGCACCCGCAGCACCATATGGTCCTTGCTCTCCGGCTTCACCCAGGATTCCCTGGGCGCCTTGCGGGCCGGTGTCTCCTTTTTCACCGCGGGATCCAATGGGCCCTTGAGGCCCGGTTGGGCCCTGGGCTCCCTCCGGTCCTTGGGGTCCGCCTGGATCTCCAGTGTCTCCCTTGAGTCCTCGCGGCCCCTGTTCTCCCCGAACACCCTCAGGGCCGACGGGACCCCTTTCACCAGCGGCGCCTCTAGGACCTACGGCTCCCCGCGGCCCACCCGGTTCACCCGCCTCACCTTTGGGGCCCTGCGAGCCCGGAGCGCCGACTGCGCCGGCCTGACCACGGGCGCCTGCCTCACCCTTGGAACCTGTCTCGCCTGCGGGACCCTGCGGGCCCGGAGCGCCGGCTGCGCCAGACTGACCACGGGCACCTGCCTCACCCTGGGCGCCTGCCTCACCCTGGGGACCCTGAGAACCCTGTTGACCGGCAGGCCCGGCGGGGCCTGTCTCCCCCGGGAACCCTTGAGCTCCGGCACAAGCGGAAGCTACCAGCGCCACCGCGACCACCAGCGTTGCGGTGCCCAGCCATCCTCGCACAAACCTGTTAATACACTTGGAAACCACTCTCATCTTTACATCATCTCCCACTTTATGTCATCTCCCGCGAGAGTATATTATGGGAGAAATAGATCGTCAAGTAGGCGGCTCATCCACGATTTCCAGGCCGCAATGTGGGCAGACCCTTTGCTCCGCCCGCCGGCTCTGGACCTCTTCAAGAAATCCGGACCCCAGAATCCCAGCGGGAAGCGCGAAGAAACCGATCCCCAGGATCGCGATGAACCCGGCTAGGAGCCGCCCCATCGACGTGACGGGGTAGACGTCGCCGTAGCCCACAGTGGTCAAGGTGACGATGGTCCACCACATGGCCGCGGGTATGCTGGAGAACGCCTCCGGCTGCACGTCGTGCTCCGCGAAGAACATGAGACTTGACGCCAATATCAGGAGGACCATCAGCACCAACATTACCGTGAACAGCTCGTATCGTTTGGCTTGCAGCACACCGCCTAGTGTGCGGAGCCCGATAAAATACCGGCTCAACCTCGCGGCCCTGGCCAACAGTCTCACCGCTCGCAATGCGCGCAGGTCCAAGCCCAAAAAGACTAGGAAGAACGGTACGATCGCCAGTAGGTCCAGCAATTGGATGGGCGAGAGTATGAACTTGATTCGACCGCTCACGGGGCGAGAGTACCGGGGCTCTTCCGTGTAGGACCAGACCCGCAGCACGTATTCCAGAGTGAAGATTCCCACCGAGACGGCTTCAAAGGCCATAAACGCATTGGGGGAGGCATCCCTGACGCTCTTTATCGAACCGAGAATCAGAGCCAGGATGTTGGCGCAGATCAGGGAAACGAGGAATATGTCGCAAGTGCGGCTAACGTGGTCGCCGGGCGCCGCAACCTCCAAGATTTCGTAGACCCTTCGCTTGACTCCCGCCATTCACCCATCTTAGCGATAGCGGGGTCTACGAAACACAGATATGGGCTTGGATTAGGACGGGTCTGACGAGTCTATCGGGACGACGGCCTTCAGGTAGGTCCAGTCAGTCCCTCTCAGGGTTCTTGGGCGCGCAGTTCGCTAGAGGAGATGTCGTTTCGGAATCCGGATTCGGGGACCTCTTGAAACAGGGGTGCGAACCCCTGGGGGACCGATACGTCGGCGAGGGTATGGAAAGAGTCTCCTTCCCTCCGCCCGGCCACCAGGAACCGGCAACCCCTCGCCCAAATCTCTGCCAAAGCCGTGAGCATCGCGGTTTCGTCGTCCCCATAGTAACGGGGCGCGACCAGCCTCACCGCCGTGTCCCATCCTATGACGAACGCGGATCCCGGGAAGAGCGCCGACTTCTTGTGAAACGTCTCGGCCCTGGTGAGCACCACGGTCCCGTTCCCGGCGAACTGCTGGAGCCTCTGCTCGACTTCTTCCCGAGTCAGGGCCGGTTTATCCACGTTGACTACCGAAAGTTCGTAGCACACATCCGCGCCCAACATCTCGGAAGCAATGCGAGCCAATTGAGTGTGCCCCCGATGCACCGGCTGAAAAGAGCCCGGGAGCAGCGCGCCGCGGACCGGTTCGTCAACCGCCATACGGCCGTCCGGGTACACGGTTACGCTTCCGGCGGACCCGGATAACAGGCGGTCCAGAGGTCCGGGATGGTCCTCGTGGACCACCACCAGATCGTCCGCCTCGCTAAGTCCCAATTCCAAATCGGCCTCGATGCCGCAGGCTTCCGCCAATGCCTGAAGCACCAGCAGGCTAACAACCTCTTCTTCCTCGGCCCGGTCACGCCTCCCTTTATCCAGTAGCAACGAATAGGTGGAAACATGGTTCTCGTCCCAGGTGGCAACGTGGGCCCGGTGCTCGCCGCGCTTGGTGCGGTCGGTTGCGATGGTCGCGGTGCAGCCAAGTCCCAACACAGGCGGAGTCCCTTCCCGCAGCCGCAACGAACGCCGGTAGGTGGCTGAAGCGATGTCCCTGGCCGTCTCCGCTGAGACGAACTGCACTGGCTCGTGCCCAACCAACTCGATCATCGACTGGGAACCGTAGGGAACTACGACTTCCAGCAGGGTCCGGGATGCTCCGCCCACGCCAAGCAGCCACGCAACCGCCTGGCTTCCCGCGCCGGCGACAGCCAACACGGTTTGCTGAGGAGAATCGTGTATCCTCTGGATCAACCCTTGTGTGTCGTTCATGGCGCCATCCGCACCGGTGTTATTCGCCCGTTCAGGCTATGGGGACGGTTTCCAGGGCTTGGGGTCTATCTCGGCCATGCGTTTTCTGGAAAGCTCAATATCCCCCGTGATCTTTCGGTCCCATTCCTGGTTCCATTCGTCGGGGATCATGCGGCGGGCGTCGCGCCACCAAATTGGTTCGCCGTCGCTCAACATCTCTCCATCCAGCACATCGGCCAGGAAACAGGTCATGTCGCCGCCGTCCATAGCGTTGACGACGCGGCAGTCCAGGTAGCCCCAGCACTGGTCCAATACCGGGCTGCCCGTTGGCCCGGGGCGATGCCCCACTCCCGCCAGTTTGTCATGGTCCCGGCCCGACACCATCCCGAAGTCCTTAATCCAATCGAGTCGGTCGGGCCGGAGGAAATTCAGGGCGAACGCGCCGCTGGAGTAGATGAGGTCATGGCTGAAGTTGGTCTTGTATATCTGCGCCACCACCCGGGGCATATCGGGGACGATGGAGGCCGCCGCGATGGCCACGGCGATCTGCACGTTGGCCTTTCCCTGCCACTGGCTGGTGACCGCCGCGATAGGTGACCAGAGCCGTCCCATCATGGGTGCGATGCGCGCGTATTCCATTGGGCAGGAAGAGACCTACATAGTAAGAATGGGCCGAACCTGGCCTTGTTCGGGGTATTCGGAGTGTAGCACTCCAGGTCGAAGCGGGCTAGTCGAGGCGGTCGTATACATGTTACTACCCTTGTTGCGCGGAGAGATTACCACCTGGGTGAGTGGTCCTCGGCCGTGTTGTTGGTTAGCCGAAGTTGGTTCGCCCCGTCGGCATCCATAACGAATATTTCCCCCGTGCCGTACACCCTGGACACCCACGCGATACGACTGCCGTCCCGGGACCAAACGGGGGAGTAATCGTCGGCTTCGTTGCTGGTCAGTCGCCGTTGTTCCGACCCGTCGGTCTGCATGGTGTATATCTCCGCCCCGCCATCGCGGTGGGAAACGAAAGCGATTGACTTCCCATTTGGAGACCATACCGGGGACAGATCGTCCTCTTGGTCGTGAGTTAGACGGCTTATCTCAGGCTGATCGTACCAGTTGCCGCCCTTATGCCTGGTCACCACGAAGATATCGGCTTCCTCGTCGTGGCCCCGCACGAATGCGATGTGCCGCCCGTCCGGAGACCAGGAAGGAGCGGTGTCCTCACCATCGGTCAGGCGTACCAGGTTGACGCCATCGGGGTTCCTCAGCCACAGGCCTTGCTCCGACTCTCCGCCAAGGCTGTAGAAGACCAGCCATAGGCCATCAGGCGACCAATCGCCCATCCGCTCGTGAGTGTGACTTGTGGTCACTCTGGTCGGATTGGACCCGTCGGCGCCCATCAGATAAATCTCGGGCTGAGAGTCCCGGTTCGAGATGAACGCCAGCCGCGAACCGTCTGGAGACCATCGGGGAGCCATGTCGTCGCCCTCGCTATGAGTTAACCTGGTGACGGTCTCGCCCTTCCGGTCAGCCAGGTTGATCTCAAGGTCTCCGGTGTTGCCGGACACGAAGGCGACATACTTCCGGTCCGGGGACCACCTGGGGTCCGACTCCTCGCCGACGTTGCTGGTCAGGGGCGCCATTTCCCCGGCCTCGCTATGGAGCAGCGCGACTTCAGGGTCCCCTCCAAGGGTGGAGATGTAGGCAATTTTTGATCCGCCCGAGCCAAAGCAACCTGATGCGGCGATCATCAAACAGATCGCCGATAGAAGTAGAACCGCGCTGGGGGAGCGCGTAGCAACGTTCATCTATCTGCCGCTCAATTCAAGGGTGATCTCGAACACGTACTTCACCAAGCGCCATTTCGCTTGGGTGAGTTCTTAAATTATAGTCAAATATGGCATCTAACTGCTGTGAATCCCATCCCATCTTTTGGCGGAAATTTGCCCCGCCATTCGCCCCGTAAATCCACGCGTACCCCGGGGGCGCCTCCCGCTCGATTACCTTGACAAGGTTTAAGGGCGTAACTTAGCATCACCGCATTCTGACCACCCGTGTTAGTACTACAACGACGCGTTATGAGAAAACACGCTCAGGTCTTCTTCTTCAGCTACGGACCGTTCATCATGGGAGACTCGCACTCGTTCGTTGCCAGCTTCAAAATCCGCCCACGAGTTACCTTGTAGGACAACGCGTCGTTGTAGTATTAGATGCGCTCTAATAGCGCCTCTAAACCCAAACTTGGACCCCAATCACAACTGCAGCGGAGGTGATCCCATGAAGGCGTTGGTGGGATGCATTCTGATCGACGGCACCGGCGGCCCGGTAATCAATGACGCGGCGGTACTGGTCAACGGAAACCGTATCGAGGCCGTCGGACCCCGCGCGGCCTTGAGTTGGCCAATCGACACGGAAGTCGTGGATGTCTCCGGTATGACCGTTCTTCCGGGGCTGATCGACTGCCATGACCACCTGGCTTCCAAGGATTACACCTTGCTAAGCCGTTGGGGCTTGGACGAGCCCATGTCTCTCGGCTATCTGCGCACCGCCAAAGCCATCGAGGACACTCTTGCCGCTGGGTATACCTGCCTGCGGGAGGCCGGCGGGCTGGACGCGGGGTTCAAGACCGCGGTGGAAGAGGGATTGATCACCGGGCCAAGGCTGGTCCTATCCGTCGGCATTATTTCTCCCACGGGAGGGCTGGCGGACAGGGTCGCCCCGTCGGGCCACCACAACGCCTACCATTTTGACCCCAACACGCCAGCCGGTGTGGCGGACGGCCCCGACTCCGTTCGCGCCAAGGTCAGGGAGATGGCACGCGTGGGGGCAGACGTAATTAAATTCGCCACCACCGGCGGGGCCAGTTCCCGTCCTGGACATGGACCTATGGATGTCGAGTTCGGTCCCGACGAAGTGAAAGCCCTGGTGGAAGAGTCCGCGGCCCTGGGCCGCCGGACAATGTGCCATGCCGTCGGCGGGCCTGGCCTGCGCATGTGCGTCGAGGCCGGGGTCGGCTCGGTTGAACACGGCTGCTACCTGGCCGAGGATCCCGACCTGGTCAAGATCATGGCCGACAAGGGAACATTCTTCGTTCCTACCTACGAGATTTACGAGTTCCACTCCACCGTCAGCGCACCCCACATGGTCGAGCGTGCCGCGGCGCTCATGGACGTCCACCGGGAGAGTCTGCACCAGGCATTGGCGGCGGGTGTCAAGGTGGTGGCGGGGACGGACTCCGGGGGCTACGTTCACGGCGACAACGCCCGTGAAATCGAGCTTCTTATCGACCGAGGACTGACGCCCATGCAAGGCATCCAGGCAGCCACGGGCTGGGCGGCGGAATGCTGCGGTCTGGAGAAGGAAATCGGCACCATCGAGGCGGGGAAATTGTCGGACCTGCTGGTCGTCGACGGCGACCCTCTGCGCAACATCTCGGTCTTGCGGGACCGGGATCGCATCAAGATGGTGATGAAAGGTGGGAAATCATTCGTCAACAAGTTGGAGGCTCCCGCGCCTTCCCCGGCGGCTGTTAGCTAGACCCCCGTACCTGAAAAACGCGAGTCTTTGGGCGAGGCCGCGGTTTCCTGTATCATTGACCCATGCGGTTCCATGTCCTCACCCTCTTCCCGGAGATCATAGAGGCCCCCCTTCAGGCCAGTATGTTAGGGCAGGCCCAGCGGCGGGGCCTTATCTCGGTCGAAATCACCGATATCCGGACCTACACCCACGATGTACACGGCACCGCCGACGACTATCAATTCGGCGGCGGTCCAGGCATGGTGATGAAACCGGGCCCCGTGATAGAGGCCGTGGAAGCCGCCCTGTCCTCCTCGTGTTCCCACTCCCCCGACGCGCCGGTCTTGATTACCTCACCCCAGGGGCGGATCTTGGACCAGGCCTTGGTGGACGAGTTGGCGGAGTTCCCGGAAATCGTCCTTGTCTGTGGCCATTACGCCGGTATCGACGAACGTGTGAAACATCGCTTCAATGCCCGTGAAATTAGCATCGGCGACTACGTGTTGACGGGTGGCGAGCTGGCTGCGATGGTCCTGATAGACGCGGTGTCCAGGCTTGTCCCCGGCGTGGTTGGGTCTCTCGAAAACGTAACCCAGGACTCCATCACCTCGGGCCTGCTCCAAAAACGTGCTCCAACACCCCCTCTACACCCGGCCCGCGGAATTCCGGGGCATGACAGTCCCTGACGTGCTACTCTCGGGCCATCATGCGGAAATCGACCGTTGGCGGCGGAGACAGTCGCTGCGCCGCACCTTCGAAAGAAGGCCAGACCTTCTCAAGACGGCCAACCTTTGCCCCGAAGACCTGAAGTACCTGGCGTCTTTGGGTTTCGGACATGACGGGGCGGTTGGAAAGGCAAGTTAAAGGACTCCCAACCCTCCTATGGCCAAAAACGACTTCGAGTTCCACACCACGCTACGCGTCCGCTGGATGGAGTGCGATGCCCAAGGCATCGTCTACAACGGCAAGTACATGGACTACATGGAGATCGGCCAATCGGAGTACTTTCGCAACCTGGGTTTCAGCATTTACCGGGTTGCCGAACGCGGCTATTTTGACGTTGCCACCGTCAGGGCGTTGATCGAATACAAAGCCCCGGCTCACGTCGACGACATCATCGAAATACACGTGCGAGTCTCCCGCATCGGCAACACAAGCATCACCCTGGATATGGAAATATACCCGGAGAGTTCGGACACCCTCTTGACCACGATGGAGGGGGTGTACGTTGGCTACGATGCGGAGTCAGGCGTCACCCGGCCGGTCCCGGACGACATCCGGCAACTTGTAGACCATTTCGAGGCCACGGCCGCAGTATTACGCCTGGAGCGATTTCCGGAATTGGCGAAAGCTGCGGCCTAGCCATTCTCCCGCTGGGAACGCCAATCTGCCACCGTCCCTCTTTCCCGGAGACAGGGGGCGCTTACGGTGCGGGCGGGATGAGCTCCCTGAGTTGAGGGGCCACGTGATTTGCGAACAAGTCCAGGCAGTTCAGACCAATCTCCGGGGGCTCCCAGTCCTGGCTCAGAAGAAGCAGCGTGCCGAACCCTCCCGAAGATTCGTACAACTTTTTGATCTGTTGCACGCAGAAATCCGGGTCGCCCACGATCCAGCGGTTGTCCATCATGTACTCCGCCGTCAGCGCCTCGTCGGGCATCGACTCATCGGACTTAATCATGTTGAAGAACCCCAGGGTCCGAAACAGCGGGAAGAAGTACTCGTTGTAGGTGCGGGCCATCCCGTGCTCCAGCACCTGCCTCCGGGCCTCTTCGGTTGTCTCCGCTACGTGCATGCTCACACAGACCCGCCAGTCGCGGCGGTCAGCCACCTTGCCGGTCTTGGCGGCGCCCCTGGTGTAAGCCTCCCAGTGAGTGGGAATGTACTCCGGCGGCAGGATATCCGTGGTCAGGGGGATCCATCCGTTCTCCCCGGCCCACTCGATAGTCGAAGAGTTGCGGCTCACCCCGGCCACGGCTATGGGCGGATGTGGCGACGTGGCAGGCTTCATCCACAGACCCAACCCCACCTCCGGGGCCACAGGAGAGGGTGACTTGAATTGGTAGAACTCGCCCTGGTAGTCCAATGTGCCGTCGGACTCCCATATCTTCAGCACTGCGTCAACGACCTCCGCGGCCCTGGCGTGGCGCTTCTCCTCGTCCACTTCAAACAGCTCAAACTCGGTGGGAACGCCGCCCGTGCCGACGCCAAAATAGAACCGCCCGTCGCTCAGGTGGTCCAGCATGGCGATCCGGTGGGCCAAGTCCCTGGGGTCGTGCAACTGAAGGAGGACGACTCCAGTGCCTAGCTTGATGCTCTGAGTCCTGGCGAAGGCCTGGGCGATGAACAAGTCGGGAGCGGGGAGGTTTTCCCAGGGGATGGTGAAATGCTCGCCGATCCAGGCTTCGTCCAAGCCCAGAGCATCGGCCTTGATCACCGTGTTCATGTCCTCTTGAATGGTGCGGGGCAACCCTTTGGTAGGATGATGCACGGGCATCATAAATAGTCCGAATTTCATGCCTGCCGCCTCCCGGTCATTTTTCGGAGTTTACGCTGGGAGTATATGTGCCCTGAAGAGTGGCTTCAACCGCGCGAATTTCCACTGGAGACGGTACTATCCCGGATGCCCTATGGGGAAAATGGACATCTCTCAGACGAGTTTCGACCCCTGGGACTGAATGCGCGCCATTGACTGGGGCCGTGATGGCCTATAGACTTGAAAAGCTGCGGGTTGACGGATTCCGGCCAGCGGCTTAACGCCACCATGGCAAGACTTTTTGACCTCCATATCCACACCACCAAAGGCAGCAGCGACAGTAATCTATCCCCAGAAGACCTGATACTGGAAGCCGACCGGCTTGGCCTTCGCGGCCTCTGCATCACCGAACACAGCGGGCCGTGGGATAGGCATGAATTCCGCCGGTTCGCCAGCCTCCACAGCGTGGTGCTGGTCAGGGCCATGGAAGTTGAAACCGACCTGGGCCACATGCTCGCTTTCGGAATGGACGAGTACCAGGCCGGATTCCATAAAGCTGAGAATCTGAGCAGGGCAGCCAGGGGGGCGGGTGGATTCGTTGTAAGCGCGCACCCCTTCCGGGCCGTGCTGAGCAGGCCCCGGCCCGCTAGACCGCTGTTGTACCCCTCGATGTCGGAGCCGCTCCCGGAGCAGCCGGAACAAGCTCTGGAACATCCGGTGTTCAAACTGGTGGACGCAGTGGAGGTCGCCAACGGCGGCACGGCGGACAATGAAAACGAGTTCGCGTTCAAGGTGGCCGAAATCCTCAAGATGCCGCTTACTGGCGGTAGCGACGCCCATTCCGTACACGGACTCGGTAAGTTCGTCACCGCTTTCCGGGACGACATCAACAACGAGGCGGAATTCTTGAAGGCCCTCCATTCGGGGGCGTTCTATCCAGCGGTGGGCCTGCGGACTGGGCGGCTACAACCTTTTACTGGCTAACGGGGCAGGGGTCAACGGCGAAGGGCGGGGAGGTTCTCCTTCAGAATGTCTTCCTTAACGTCTATCGAGGCGTCGGCTATTTCACCCTTTGAACAGGTGTGCGTCGCCCTCGACCTGGAAACTACGGGGTTGGACTCGACCCGGGACGCCATCATCGAGGTCGGGGCCGTCAAATTCCAAGGTGACGAGGTCCTGGACACTCTGCAGACCTTCGTCAACCCCGGACGCCCTATTCCCGAACACATCCAGCGGTTGACACACATTTCCCCCAGCCAGGTCCGCCGGGCTCCATTCTTCAGCTCCGTCGCCGACAGGGTTGCCGATTTCGTGGCCGACTGCCCGGTGATCGGGCACAACGTCACATTCGATCTGAACTTCCTGGCCTCCCACGGCGTACCCTTGGACAATCCCGCCTACGATACGTGGGACCTGGCCTCAATGCTGCTGCCCCGCAGTATGCAGTACTCCCTTCGTTACCTCAGTGAGTTCTTCGGCGTAGACCACTCGAACCCCCACCGGGCGTTGAGCGACGCCAAAGCCACCCAGGGGATCTTCCTGGCGTTGGTGAGGCGGGCGGCTGTCCTGGACCCCGGACTTACGGGGTACATCGCGGGTTTGGCCCACCGGAGCAATTGGTCCTTGACGCCGGTTTTCCGAAGTCTGGAAGGAGGCTCCGGCGGCGGCTTGTCCGCTCTCGGCCTCAACGGGCTCGACCGCGAAAACCTGGGGGCCAGGCTGAGCCGGCCGGAAAAACGCCGCGCCGACGGCAACGCCGCTTCCGTGGACCCCTCCAAGATCGGGGACTTCCTTGGGTCCAATGGCCCCTTTGCCTCTGTTTTCCCGGGATTCGAAAACCGGCCAGAGCAGGAAGAGATGCTCGCCGCCGTCACTGAAGCCATCTACGGAGACCGCCACCTGGTTGTCGAAGGCGGGACCGGGGTCGGCAAGTCGATGGCCTACCTTCTCCCCGCAGTGCTGTTCGCGGCGTCAAAGGGAAAACGAGTCGTCATCTCCACCAACACCATCAACCTGCAAGAGCAGCTCTTGTCCAAGGACATTCCGGCCCTGCTCGAAGTGCTGGAGGGTGAGGGCGTGATCTCACCCGGTTCCGTGCAGGCCGCTCTGCTGAAAGGCCGGAGCAACTACCTCTGCCTGCGCCGGTGGGGCCAACTTGCCCGGGGCGACAGCCCAAGCGTCGACGACGCCAGGTTGCTGGGTAAGACCGCGGTGTGGCTCCAAGAAACTGCATCAGGGGACCGCAGCGAGATCAACCTTTCCGGACGCGATGCGTTCACCTGGAGCCGTGTCTCCGCTTCAGACCGCGGCCACTGTCCGGGACAGCGTGATGGCAGCCCATGTTTCCTTCGCGCCGCACGGGAACGCGCCGACCAAGCGGACATCGTGGTAGTCAATCACGCCCTGCTCATGGCGGACCTGGTCCGGGGCGGCGGCGTAATTCCCGATTATCAATACTTGGTCATCGACGAGGCGCACAACCTTGAAGACGAGGCCACGTCCCAGTTGGGTTTCCAGGTAACCGCGGACCGGGTTGACGATCTGTTGGACACCCAGGGAAGGCTGACCAACGGAGTCCGGGCCGCTCTCCGCGGGGAGGGATTGGCGTCCGCCATTCGCCAGGAGTCGGAGAGCGTCGTATCCGGCGTAGAGACCGGTCCTCCAAGGTTGAGAGACCTGTGGGCGCGGCTCTTGGCGGCGGCGGAACGGCTACTGAATACACAGAATTCCGGGAGGTCCAACGAGGCGTCCCAATTGCTGCTCACCCGGCAGATGCGGACGCAGGAAATCTGGTCCGACATCTCCTTGGCCAGGGAAAACCTGGAAGTCGGTCTGGGCAACGCGTTGAACGCCGTGTCACGGCTGCGGCAATTCCTCGACACCACCGCCCTGCCAACCGCCGCCGACCAGCCTACTCTGTTGTCTGAAGCGTCTTCGGTGGGGGACAATCTGGAAAGCCTGAGAGACGATCTCGACCAAATTCTGGGGTCCCACAACGACCAGAGTATCCTCTGGATATCCCGCAACCCGTCGAGGGGGGAAGTAAGCTTCCACTCCGCACCCCTGGATGTGGGGGCCATTCTTACCGAGCGGCTTTTCTCAAAAAAGGAGAGCGTGGTCCTGACCAGTGCAACCCTCAGCGCCGGCGGAAGTTTCGACTATTTCCGCAGCAGGACGGGGGTGCCGGAGGAGAGCGGGGAGCTATTGGTTGGTTCACCATTCGATTATCAGAGAGCGGCAATGTTGCTCATCCCCGACGACATGCCGCCTCCAAACGACCAGGGCTATACGGGCGCTCTTGCCCAAGTGCTCATCAACCTGGCCCGGTCGGTGGGAGGGCGGACAATGGCGCTGTTCACCTCCTATTCCGCCCTTCGGTCGGTGAGCAACCGGGTGCGGGATCCGCTGTCCGCCGAGGGAATCCAGGTGTTGGCCCAGGGCACAGACGGTCCGCCCCAACAGCTTATGACCCGATTTGCTGAAAACCCCAGCAGCCTGCTCCTGGGTACGAGCAGTTTTTGGGAGGGCGTCGACCTGCCCGGCGGCACGCTAAAGGCGCTGGTCTTGACCCGTCTGCCATTCCAGGTCCCAACCGACCCTATAGTCAAGGCGAGGTCGGACCAGTACGCCGAGCCGTTCCGGGATTATTCCGTACCCCAGGCGGTGCTGCGGTTCCGCCAGGGCACCGGTAGACTAATCAGGAGTAAGGGAGACAAGGGGGTGATCGTGGTGTTGGACCGGCGGATTACAGGCCGCTCCTATGGGAAGTCCTTCCTGGACTCCATCCCGCCCTGCACACTCAGACCCAGCAGCATTGCCACGGTGGGCGCGTTGGCTGCCGAATGGACTGGTGAAAACCGTGTGGCTCGACCCTAAACAGCCCTTCGACCTCGCTGCCAGCCTGGAGAGCGGCCAGGCCCATCGGTGGCGAAGGGAAGAAGAGTGGTTCACCGGCGTCGTCCGCGCCAACCACTTAAGGATCAGGCAAAAGGGCCACAAGGTGGAGTTCCACAGCGAACCTTGGCCCGAAGCGTCCCTGGTCCCTCTCCTGCGCAGCTATTTCCGGCTGGACGACGACCTGGAAGGGATCTACGACGAGATAACCCAGGACCAGCGGGTGGCCGCCATGGTGGACAGGTATCCCGGCTTACGCGTACTGCGTCAGGAGCCCTGGGAGTGCTTCATCGCCTTTATCTGCTCGGCCAACTCCAACATTCCGCGCATCCACCAGGTCATGGAACGGATGGCCGACTCATTCGGCGAGCCGATAGACCTAGGCGGGCAGGTGCGTCATTCCTTCCCAACGCCGTGCCAACTCAACCAGGCCGGTGAACAGGAGCTTCGCCGGCTTGGCCTCGGATTCCGCGCTCCATACGTGGCCAAAGCGGCTACCGCCGTCGCGGGAGGAGGGCTTGATCTCGACGCGCTGGTCCGGGCTCCCTACTCCGAGGCCAAAGACCGGCTTATGGAGTGTTCGGGCATCGGCCCCAAGATCGCGGACTGCATCGCCGTCTTTTCCCTGGACAAGCTGGAAGCCTTCCCCATCGACGTCTGGGTGCGCCGCGCCCTGGGAGAATGGTACTTCCCAGGTCAAAAGACGCCGCCTGACCGCGTGTTGTTGGAATGGGCCCACGGCTACTTCGGCCGCTACGGCGGCTACTCCCAGCAGTACCTCTTCCACGGGAGAAGGCTGGAGAAGTAGGCCCCTGGCTTGGGGGCGATGCGCCAGCCCGCGCTTAACCCTGCGTGAGCAGCAGTTTGCCGAAGAAGCCGGTGGCTTCCATAGCGCGGTGAGCGTCGGCGGCCTGGGCCAGTGGGAAAGCGCGGTCCACCACCGGGCGGACTACTCCCCGGTTTAGCATCTCCACGATCTCCCGCATGTCTTCCTTGGTTCCCATGTAGACGCCGTATATCTCTTTCTGCGTGGTGAACAGCAGGCCCAGGTGAAGTTCCGTCCGGAGTCCGGTGGTCGCGCCGCAGATGCCGTACCGCCCTCCAGCGCGCAACGAAGCGAACGCCGGTCCGAAGAAGTCGGCCCCTACGTGGTCCACCACGGCGTCCACCCCCGCGCCGCCGGTCAATTCCCGGACCCGCTCGCGGATGTCCTCCTCCGTGTAGTTGATGACCTCGTCAGCGCCCAGGTCCTTCGCCTTCTGTGCCTTCTCCGGGCTGCTCGTCGTGGCTATGACTCGGGCCCCGATGACATCCTTGGCCATCTGGATGGCGGCGGTACCGACACCGGCGGAGGCGGAAAGGACCAGCACGGTTTCCCAGGGCTTTAACCGCAAGCGGCGGACAAGCATGTTCCAGACTGGCAAGTAGGTGGTCGGTATGGCGGCGGCCCGGTCATATCCAACCCCTTCGCCAATGGCGTGGGCGTTGGCCGCCGGGACACATAGATACTGTGCATAGCTGCCGTCCATGGCGCTGCCAAGGAACTGGGAGCGGCGGCACAGGTCATCCTGACCTGACAAACAGGCGGGACACTGCATGCAACTCAATCTTGGGTTGACGATCACCCGGTCCCCTTCCTTCAGCGTCCTGACTCCCGCGCCCACTTCGGCAACCTCGCCGGCACAGTCGCCGCCGAGGATCAACGGCGGAGGAAACTCCCGTTGCAACCCACGCCCGCCTTCCCTGGTGTAAAGGTCCAGCCGGTTCAGGGCCGTGGCATAGACTCTGATCTTGACGCCGCCGGGCTGTACCTCGGGGTCGGGCCGTTCGCCGTGGGTAAGGACTTCTGGGCCGCCGTGGGACTCGATATAAACCGCTTGCATCTCTCAATCACTCCAAAGTCTAGGGCCTGCGGCCAAAGTAACAGTCATCGCACAGGTACACGATCGCCAACGCCTCTTCGTGACTGCCGATGCGGCCGCACTGGGGAATCTCCCCGTCCGGAGTCCATGGCTGGTGAAACTTCCCGCCGCACATCTGGCAGGAAGTCTGGTGAACGCCGTCGAGAGCCTCACCGCAGATCACGCACGCCTCTAATTCCAGTTCGTCATCCAACCTGACTACCCCTTCCCCGAACCAACGCTTCCATTACGAAGCGCCTCTCGTCCTCTACGGTAGCTACACGTCCATCGAGCCTGGCGTCGAATAGCTCATCAATGATCCGGCCCAACTCCGGCCCCGAGGGCGCTCCCAGGGCCATGAGGTCGGTGCCGTCGAGTTGGGGCGATACCGACCTCAACTCGTTCAGGAATTTCGAAACGCGGCGTTCTACCAGGTCCTCGGGCGTGACCTGCGACACGGCGCGGAGGGCATCCTCGGACAGCGGCTGCAAGAGGCGAACAGTCCGAGAGTCCAAGAGACCAGGACTGGCTAGTTCCGCTTCGAGCTCGAACAGCCTATGGGTATCTCTCACAACTTTGGCCCACGAGTTGGACATGTTCAGCCTCTGGACCAACCCTTCGACCTGCCCCGACGTCATCTGATAGGCCAACGCCGCGAGGTACATCATAGGCGTAAACGGACGGACTGCCGGATCTTCAGGACCCCGCGGCTGGCGTGAAGCAAGGCGCTGGACTGCGTCCGCTCTCCGCCATGCGGGCGACAGTTCCCCCAAGACGCCTAACTCCGTTAGCCGGACCAACGCTGGGGCCGGGTACGGCTCATGAAGGACGCGGTCTAGCTCGTGGCGAACCCGGTCAGGGCTTAGGAGCCTGATATATCCGGCGTCCAACGCTTGGGTAATCCCCAGTCCCGTTTCGTCTTCAATCTGGAATCCTAGCCGTTGCTCGTACCTGGCGGCGCGGAATACTCGCGTCGGGTCGTCTGCGAAGCTCCCGCGATGGAGTGCGCGTACGACGCCAGCCCCCACGTCGTCCAATCCCCCATGTCGGTCCAACACGGAAGACTCGCCCGGCGCTAGGGAAATAGCCATCGCGTTGATGGAAAAGTCGCGCCTCGCAAGATCGTCGGCGATTGTCCCGGGAGCCACCGTCGGCAGCGCGCCCGGATGAGCGTAGACCTCTTTTCGCGCCGTTACGATATCGACCCGGTCATCGCCCAGGGTGACCGTCGCGGTCCGGAAAGCGTGGTGGACCACCACCTCGCCGCCAACTTCAGCGGCCAGGTCACGAGCCAAGGCGGGAGCGTCTCCTTCTACGACGAAATCCAGGTCTCCTATTGGCGAATCCAGCAACACGTCTCTGACCGGGCCACCCACCAGGTAAATGGACGATGGTCCTCGCACGGAGCGTCGGCGCAGGGCGCGAAGGATGGTAAGTTGGCCACCGCCAACCCGGGTTTGGACGGTGTCGAGTGGGGAGGTGATGTGCCGGACGTTGAGCGTAGCGGGGCCTCCTGAAGTTCGCAATCTAGTATAACACCCAGGTCCGAAACCTAGGGCGGTGGCATTGCCGCACACTTTGACAACCATCACCCGCGCCGATACAATCGAAATATCTATCCGCGAGGAGGAAAACCGTGGCTGACGCAGCATTCACGACCTATTACGACTTTCGTTGACCCTTCGTCTATAACGCCAACCGGTGGTTGGAAAAGGTAGAAGAAGCCAAGGGGACTGAGGTGGATATCGACTGGCAACCCTTCTCACTCGCCCAGGTCAACAGCAAAGAGGGCCCCGATTACAAAGTCTGGGAGCAGCCGGAGATCATTAACGGGACGGACAAAACCCTGCTGGCCCACCAGGCGGGATTGGCCGCCAAGCGGCAGGGCAAGGACGCCTTTAAGTCCTTCTTCAACACTCTGCTTGCGGCCCGGCACGAAGACAAGGTTGACCTGAACGACCCGGAAGTCATTGAGGCCGCCGCGACCAAGTCCGGCCTCGACGTGGCCCAGTTCAGGGAGGACCTGGTAGACCCGGACCTGCTGCGCGAGATCGGCGAGAGCCACACCAGGGCGGTCGAGGAAGTTGGCGCGTTCGGCGTTCCGACCTTCGTCTTCCCCGGCGGCAAATCGGCATTCCTCAAGATGTTCCCGCCTCCGGCGGAACAGGCCGAGGAGATCTTCGACAGCCTAATCAAGACCATGAGTGAATTCGCTCACGTTGGCGAGATCAAGCGCCCGTCGCCTCCGTGGCCCCACGACGTGATCTAGGAGCCAACGGTTGGGTACCTACCGCTTGGAAGCGGCCCTGGGCCTGGAATTCCTGGACCCGGAGCCACTCCACCGGGCATTGGTTCATAAGTCCTTCCTGAACGAACAGGGAGGACAACCCGCAGACTCCTACGAGCGGCTGGAGTTCCTGGGAGACGCCGTTGTCGAGCTCACCATATCAACCGAGCTCTTCCGGCGTCTTCCCAACTTGAGCGAAGGCGAACTGACCAAAAGCCGGGCCGAGCTTGTCTGTGGCGAGTCCCTGGCCCGTGTAGCTCGGCGTCTGGGGTTGGGCCAGTATCTACTACTGGGGAAGGGTGAGGAGGCCAATGGAGGCCGTCGGCGAGACTCGATCCTTGCCGCGGCGTTCGAGGCCGTCGTGGCGGCGGTGTACGTAGACCGGGACTTCGACCATGCCAGCGCCTTCGTCCTTCGAGCCATGTCGGAGGAACTGGAAAGTTTCTTCCTACAGGGCGGCCCCCGGGAGAACCCCAAGTCCCGCCTTCAAGAACACGTCCAATCCCAGGGAATGCCCACGCCCCGCTACCGTGTTGTGTCCACCCATGGCCCAGCCCATAACCCGACATTCATGGTGGAAGCGCTGGTTGAGGACCGGGTTGTCGGCCAGGGGCAGGGCAAGAGCAGGGCCGACGCCGAACGCTCCGCCGCCGATAACGCGCTAAACACACTGGCCCCGAACGCTTAAATAGTCCCTACTGAAATAGTCCATGCTTAAATTTTTCCGCCGCAACCCGCCCAAAGACAAAGAACAGACCGAAGAGGCCACGAAACCCAGCAGGGACCGCTGGTTTGGCAGGATCCTCACCGCGTTCAGAAGTTCACGTCTGGATGATTCCCTTTGGGAAGAACTGGAGGAGATCCTGATATCTTCGGACGTGGGAGTCGATACCTCCCTGCGAATCATTGATGAATTGAAGGCCCGGATCAGGTCCGAAGGGATCAACAGCCCAGATCGGGCCTTCCAGATCTTGAAAGACATCCTTGTGCGAGAGATGGAAAACCCCGACTCCGGAGACATGCTTTCCGGGTCAGGCGAAGAAACCGCGCCTTATGTCATCTTGATGGTCGGGGTCAACGGAGTAGGCAAGACCACGAGCATCGCCAAGTTGGCCCACCACTTCGAGCAATCCGGAAAGCGGGTCATCCTCGGGGCGGGGGACACCTTCCGGGCGGCTGCGTCAGAGCAGCTTCAAATTCTGGGCGAGCGCGTGGGAGTAGACGTGATTAGCCACGGCTCCGGCTCGGACCCAGGCGCGGTGGCCTACGATACGTACCAAGCCGGGCGGGCCAGAGGCGCGGACATCCTAATCATCGACACCGCGGGACGGCTGCACACCAAGTCAAACCTGATGGAAGAGCTCAAGAAGATGGACCGGGTGCTGAAACGGCTCGACCCCTCCGCGCCCCACCAGGTGATCCTAACCCTGGATGCGACCACCGGGCACAATGGGCTCGCCCAGGCCAAGTCATTCAAAGAAGCCGTGGACTGCACCGGAATATTCTTGGCCAAGCTGGACGGCACCGCTCGCGGAGGGATCGCGCTGGCCATCAAACAGGAACTGGGCGTCCCTATAATGTTCATCGGTACAGGGGAAGGGCTCGACGACCTAGCCCCCTTCGACGGCCAGGAATTCGTCGACGCACTCCTGGCGCCAGTGCCCTAACCTAAACCCGGAACCTTACCTGACTATCGAGCGTCAAACCCCTCATAATCTATGGCTCTCTAAGCAAACGTGGTCGACGTTCTCGTCTGGCTGCTGGCCGTTGAAGTCCTCGGAATTCTAGCGTTCCCGCTCGCCTTTCTCCTTTTCCGCGCACTGCCCGACCGCGGCTATAGTATAGTCAAACCCTTGGGACTTGTGCTGGGGGCCTACACCTTATGGGTCGTGGGCCTAACCCGGACAGTTCCCAGTTCCCAGCCTGCCATCTTCTCCATAGTTGGACTCCTGGCGATAGTTGGCCTCTTCGCACTGTGGCGTAATTGGGACGCGGTGTCCGATTTCGCCCGGAAGGAGTGGCGGACCCTCATAGCCATAGAGTGCGTCTTCCTGGCGTTTTTCTTCCTCTGGGCGTGGGTTACCTCCGAGTCTCCGGCCATAACTGGCACAGAAAAACCCATGGACTTCGCGTTCCTGAACGCATCGGTCCACGCCACCTCCCTCCCTCCGGAAGACCCCTGGCTTTCCGGCCATCCCATTAGCTATTACTACTTCGGCCATTTCATGATGGGATTTCTAACACAGCTCACTGGAATAGGAACTAACGTCAGCTACAACCTCTCAATATCTCTGGTCCCGGCCATGGCTGCCGCCGGCGCCTTTGGGTTGACCCATAGCCTGGTCAGGCTGTCGGGCGGGACGGTCCGCGCCGGGCTGGCGACTGGGCTTCTGGCTTCGGTCCTATTATTGGCGATAGGCAACCTGGAGGGTGTAATAGAGTGGGTACACTCGATGGGATGGGGGGGCGACGGCTTTTGGGCCTGGGTCGGAATCAAAGGCCTCGAAGGGGGCGGGTCCAGCGCCGGCGGCTTTCCCGGCCAGTACCTATGGTGGTGGCGGGCCACAAGGCTAATCGACACGCTGGTTGACGGCCAGAGCATCGACTACACGATTACCGAGTTTCCGATGTTCAGCTTCCTGCTCGGCGACCTGCACCCCCACGCGATGAGCCTGCCCTTCAACCTTCTGGTCCTGTCGGCAATGCTCCATTTCTTCGTTTCACCGGGCGCCCTCGGTCTCACCTGGCTTAGAGGCCACCCTGTGCAAGCGGTGGCCATTTCCTTGCTGCTGGGGTCCCTGGCCTTCATCAATGCCTGGGACTTCCCGCTGATGGCCGGAATCTTGACGGTCTTAGCCCTGCTAAAAGCGTATGGAGACCGCGAAGCCGACCTGGGGCGGGCGGTACGGGATGCCGCGGTTGTCGTCGTCCCCATAGTCGCGCTGGCAGTCGCCCTATTTTTGCCATTCTACTTGTCAGTCGATAGCCAGGCGTCGGGCGTACTCCCCGTCACCGGTCCGGGCACCAGGCCTTTCTTGTTCATTCTGGCCATGGGGTTCCTGGGTTTCCTCGGCCTATCATTCCTGCTAAGGCAGCTTGTGGGCCTGCGGACGACGCTGGGGAAAGACATCCCGTTAATCAAGTTGCTGTTAGTGGTCTGCCTTGCGCCGTTTCTGCTCTGGGCCGACATCGTCTTGGTGATCGGATACATCGACGACAGCTTCGTCCAGGCCGCGGTCAAGGTCGGATGGAGAGCCCTATGGGTTGGGCCGGGGCTGGTCGCCGTGGGACTAGCAGGCTTGGCGGCCGCTCAACGGGCCCGCCTCGAATGTGGGCCTGCCAAGGGGTTCGCGCTGGTCCTGCTGGCAACGGCATTCTATCTCCTGGCGGGAGTCGAGTTCTTCTACGTTGTAGACTTGTTCGGCAACCGGATGAATACCGTATTCAAAGTGTATTACCAGTCATGGCTCCTGCTCTCGTTGGTAGGAGGCTACGGAGTTTACTATTGGCTTGCCAGACCCGAGGCTACGGGACCGGCCAGCCCTGAACCACCATCGGGCCAGACCTCGCGGCTTCCAACTTCATCCGCCTGGAAACGCCTTCTGCCGTCGGGGAGCCACGTTTGGACCGTCCTCGTGTTTCTGCTACTGCTCGCGTCGTTATACTATCCTTTGGGGGCGGTGGCGGACCGGACCGGGTTGTTCACCGAGGGTCACACCCTCTCCGACAACACGCTGGACGGCCTGGCGTTTGTCCGTGACTCGTCGAGGGGCGAGTACGAAGCAATCGGCTGGCTTCGGGACCAAGCTCCCAGGGGGCCCATCATAGAGGCGGTAGGCGGCGACTACTCGGACTTTGGCAGGATTTCCGCCAGCACCGGGCTCCCCACCGTCCTCGGATGGCGGGGACACGAACTCCAGTGGCGGGGGAGCAGCGACCCCATGAGGGGAAGGGAGGCGGACGTGGCGGCGGTATACCAGAGCGGCGACCCGGCCGTGGTCTCAGACATCCTGAAACGTTACTCCGTGCGGTACGTCTACCTGGGAAGCCGCGAGCGCACCAAGTATGGCAATGACAACCTGGCGGTCCTCGGCGACCTCCTGGAACCCGCATGGGAGGGTGAGGGCGTAATCATTTACGAATTCAAGCCACAACCCCCGCAAGGTGCATCTGGCGCTTATGCAACAAGCCACGGCTAAAGGACCGCTGCTCAAGCGTCTCGTCCGGCCTCGATTGCCAAAAATCCAAATCGGTTGGCTGGAGTTGGCGTTCCTGATATTGGTCGTCGGCGCGTTCGGCCTCCGTATGTGGGAGCTGGACGGGCGGACGATGCATTATGACGAAGCTATACACGTCCACTTCTCCTGGAAGCTGTTCAAAGGGGAGGGGTTCATCCACTCTCCTTGGATGCACGGGCCGTTCCAGATTGAGTTAACCGCGTTAATCTTCCACATTTTCGGCGACAACGACCACACGGCCCGGCTTGCGTATGTATTGTTCGGCGCGGCCCTGGCCGGCGTCCCATATTTCCTTCGCCATCACATCGGCGGGGCCGGTTCCGTGTTCACCGGGCTCATGCTTGCGCTATCGCCCAGCCTGCTTTATTTCAGCCGCTTTGGCCGAAACGACATCATGATGGCCTTTTGGGCAGCCTCCATACTGGTCCTCATGTGGCGGTACTTCGAGTCGGGCAAGGCTCGTTACCTGGTGTTGACGTCCGCGGTCTTGGCCCTCATGTTCACCACCAAGGAGACCGCCTACATGGTGGTAGTCTTCTTCGGCGCTATCGCCTTCCTTATGGCGTTGCCGGGGCTCACGCCCTGGGCCCTGGGGCGGCTGAGGTTCCGGGACCTTGGCCCGCCGAGCATGTTCGTAGCCCTGCTCTTCACCCTAACCCTTCCCCAGTGGGTGGCTGCGTCCGGACTGTTTCAAGACCTCTTCGGACTAGCATTGACCAACCGCCAGGGAGTCGAAGACGGCATCGTAGGAGCTCCGCATTGGGCCGAGCCCTTCATCTCGGTCCCAGCGCATGAATTTCCGTTGTGGCTCCACATCCTGGCCGCCCTACTGGTCCTGGGATTTCTGTCCTGGAAAAACCTGCGCCGGGTCAGTATCGAGACTCCCGTTGAGACAGACTCACCAGACGAGTCCTCGCCAGGGCCTACCGCGTGGCAGGGGCAACGGCGTGTGCCCATCGGCTCCCCCGCCCTGACCTTGGGACCTGACGTTGGCGCGGTCACGGGAAGTTCCCTGAAATCCAAGGTGACTCGTCCCATGGTCCGGGCCTGGCCGTACTGCCGGGAATCGTTGCCTGGCGTCGCCGCACCCGCGCTGAGCGTCACCGCCCTCGCTTGGGTCCTGTTCCGCCCCATAGCGTGGTACCAGGTGGAAACAGGGAATGCGCCGGATTTCGCTGTCGCGGGAGTCCTCGTGGTGCTGGCCGTCGCGATACTGGTCATCACGCGCCAACCCTGGGGCCGAAGCGGTCTCCTACTGCTTGTCCCGCCGATGCTCACGTTGCCATATCTTGTGCTCTTCACTCCGTTGGTGGACGTAGCCGCCGTAGTGGGCATGGTCCTGCCCAGCGGAATAAGCGTTGACGCCAGCGCAAACGCGCTCCCGGTCAACTACCTGGTGGCCGGTATCTTGCTATTTGGCGGGCTGTCGGTCTCGGTCTACTGCGGCCTCAGGTTACTGGGTGGTGTTTGGCTCTATTGCGCGGCGGTGTTTTACCTGATCTGGGTAACGCTTTACACCACATACTTCACCAACTTGGCCGGGATATTCAGCGGCTCCTGGCTGGGGATGGGCTACTGGGTTGCCCAGCAAAACGTCGCCCGGGGGAACCAGCCCTGGTACTACTACTTCGTCGGGCTGGGGGTATACGAGCTTCTACCAGTCGTATTCGGGCTGGCCGCCACGGCATATTTCCTGCGGAAAGGCGACGTCCTGGGAATCGTTCTGGCCCTGTGGACAGGGCTCACCCTGGCCGCCTACACCGTGGCTTCGGAAAAGATGCCCTGGTTGCTGGTAAACGTGACGTTGCCCTTCATTTTCCTCGCGGGTAAGTTTCTTGGGGAATTGGCGGACTGGGTAGCCTGGAGGAATGTTCTGGACCGCGGGCGTGCCGCGTTGCCGGTGCTCGCGGCGGCGGCTATCGTGGTTGCCGTCTACCAAGTATACACCTACGTCCACGACGCCTCAGACACAGCGGCGGGTCCAACTCTGGACAAGTGGGTCCTGCTGGGGTCCGCTGCCCTGCTCGCCCTGGCCTCGGCGGTTGTCGTGAGATTCAGCCGGCCCCGTGAGGGGATGGCGCTGGCGGGACTGGGAATCGCGGCGCTTCTGCTGGGGTTCGGCGTCTTGGGAGCCCTCCGGGCCTCCTACACCTACGACGACTCCTACAAAGAGGTCCTAGTCTACGCCCAGGGAAGCTCGGACCTGCCTCCCACTTTCACCGAATTGGATAGCCGTGTGTTCGATGGCGCGGAAGACGGCGACAAGGTGATGGTCGATTACGATATGTGGTACCCCTTCCAGTGGTACGTGCGGAACGTGCAGGAAGACGGACTACTCTCGTTCTCGTGCTTCAAGAGCGAAGGTGAAGATGGATGGAATACCTCGTGTAATCCCGCCTCGGATGATACAGACTCCGAGGCCATCCTGTTGACCGCGCCCCACATCCGGCCCAATGCCAGCTCCCTCGAACGGTTCGCGAGCGACGGGCCCTTCCGCGACCTGGTCTGGTTCCCGGAGAGCTACCGCCGTCCCAACGAAGACCGTCCCAACGAAGGGTTCGTTTTGGGCCTTCGCGCTTTCCCCAACAGGAAGCAACTGGGCCTGGACATCCAGTACTTCAAAGAAGTGGCAACGAGCCGCGAGTCATGGGCCGACGGGCTGGCGTATTTGATACATAGACGCCTGGACGCCGAGTGGTACACGTCGGAGTTCTACAGGTATTTACCGGGAGAGTGAGAAACCACCCCGCACTGCAGCCACATCGGTCCTTCCGGTATGCCGAATTCCCTTGTGGAATCGCACCGCCTTCAATATAGTGGGCATTCCTGTCCTGGACTCCATCGACTCTTGGACCGGCCCAGTGGTGGTCCGAGTGGACATCCTAACCGAAGCTGGCGTCGATGATTAGTTCCTCTCTTCTAAGGAATTGGCGGTTCTGGTTGACCGTGGCGTTGAGCCTGCTGTTTCTGTTGCTGCTGGTCTACCAGGTGGACTTCTCCGATGTCGGAATGGCGCTGACCCAGGCCAATTACCTTTACGTCGTCCCGGCTATAGCGGTGTATTTCGTGGCGGTTTACTTCCGGGCCTTGCGTTGGAGATACCTGCTCCGCCCTCTGCGAGTCTTCCCGGTCTCCAGGTTATACCCGGTAATCGTGATCGGTTATCTTGCCAACAATGTCCTCCCGATGCGTCTAGGGGAGCTGGTGCGGTCGTACTACCTTGCAAAGAGGGAGAATTTCGGCTCCGGTCCGGCCTTGGCGACCATCGGGGTCGAAAGAGTGTATGACGGGGTAACCCTGATGGCGTTCGTGGCTATATCCGCCCCCGCGCTGCTAGCGATGGGATGGTTCGATACCGCCGGCGCCGTAACCCGCACCGCATGGACCGTAGTCATGGCCGGGACCGCGGCGGCTTTCCTGGCCGCGCTGGGCGCGCTGACGTTGTTGGCGGTTTCAAGTAACGCCGCCGCTACCGTGAGCCGGCTTTTGGGAGTGGTCCCGGAGAGGTTCGGTCGTGAAAAGATATTGAGTTTCGCCGCGGCGTTTATCCAAGGGCTGCGGATACTGAGTTCGCCGCGGAAACACCTGGCGCTGTTCCTGTTGTCGCTTCCCGTTTGGATCGGTGAGACGGCGGTCTATTTTCTGGTAGCCTATGCCTTTGATTTATCTCAAGTGTTTGGATCGGTCTGGGTCCTGGCGATGGTCATGGTCCTGTTGACCGCTACGTCAAACCTGGCGACCGCAGTTCCAGCGGCAGTGGGCGGGATCGGCCCCTTCGAAGTCGTGGCGCAACAGACATTGCTCGCGCTGGGTGTGGGAGCGTCGGTCGGGGCGGCATACGCCACTTTCGTTCATCTGGTCGCCCTCTGGCTGCCCGTCAATCTGGTTGGGTTGCTGGTCCTTTGGAGCCAGCACGTTTCGCTGAACCAGTTGACGGCCACTGGCGACACAGAGCAAACAGACGCCAAGGGAATTCCGATATCTCCAACGGCATCCAAGGACAGTCCGTCGTGAGAGTTGGAATCATCGGTGGTGGCGCGGCGGGGCTAGCCGCCGCATACGAGCTGACCAAGCGCGGCCATTACGCCGAGGTATTCGAACGCGCTCCGTTCTTGGGCGGTCAGGCGTCTACCTTCGAGGTGGGAGGCGGGCGCCTAGAGCGAGGGTACCACCACCTTTTCGTCAGCGACACGTCCATGACGGAGTTGGTCCACGAGTTGGGGTTGGGGCACAAGCTCGCCTGGCTGGAGTCCAAGGTCGGCCTGTTCTACGACGGCAAGATTTGGAATTTTTCCACACCTATGGACCTATTGCGGTTCAAGCCCCTCTCCTTCGCCCAGCGAGTCCGTGTGGGGCTGTGGACTTTCTTTTTGCAAAAGACGACGAATTGGCGGAAGTTCGAACACATCACCGCCACCGACTGGCTCGTAGCGCACATGGGGGAACGGGCCTACCGGGTGATCTGGGAACCTCTACTTCGGGGGAAATTCGGGGCCTACTATGACCAGGTAAGTATGACCTGGCTCTGGGGCAAGATCTACCTGCGGGTGGCCTCCCGGGAAAAAGGGCTGCAAAAGGAGCGGCTGGGTTACCCCATGGGTAGTTTCGGGGAGGTCTTTGACACTCTGGGAGACCGCATACGGGAGCAGGGTGGAGAGGTCCATATCTCCGCGGGTGTCAACAGGATAATCGTGGAGAACGATTCCGCTACGGGCCTGGAAGTACAGTTCCCGGGACAAGAGGCGGTGGCAAGAGAGTATGACGCGGTCATCGCCACCACGCCGTCATACGTGTTCACCCGGCTGGTGCCGCCCATGCCCACTGAATACGAGGATAAGTTGACCGGCGTCCAGTACCTCTCCGCGGTGTTGATGATACTGGTGTTGGACAGGCCGCTGTCGGATAAATACTGGATGAATATTGGCGACCGCTCCCTGCCGTTCTTGGGCGTGATAGAACACACCAACATGATCGACAAATCCCTATACGGCGGGAATCATATCGTATACCTCACCAACTACCCCAGCCGCGACAGTGAGCTTTACCAAAAGAGCGCCGAGGAGCTGTTGGAGGAGTTTGTCCCTCATCTCCGCAAGCTGAACCCAGACTTCGAGAGATCGTGGATCCTCGAGTACCACCACCACAAGGTTGACGGAGCGCAACCGATCATCGGCGTCAACTACGGTGAACGCATCCCCGGCCATCGGACTCCTTTCCATCACCTATACCTGGCCAACACGACTCAGATTTACCCGGAGGACCGGGGGACGAATTACTCGGTGCGCATGGGAAGACAGGTTGCCAGGATGTTGTTGGAGGACGCAGGCGAGACCTGACCCCGGACTGCCCTGCGGGTTTCAAAATTTCGAGACGAGTAGTAAAATCAGTCGACGAGGGATCGGGGCGGTCACAGGGCCGATCCGACCAAAGCCGCAGGGTCCCATACTTCCGGACGCAGAGTCCGGAGGCGCGAAATCCAGGAGTAAAACGTGTCTAAAGACCAACCTAACAACAAGCCAGCCGGCCATTCCCGCCGGGGATTCCTTGCATGGATTGGTATCGGCGTGGCCGCGGTCGCCGCGGCTTCCCTCCCCTTCGCGGCTTTCCGGGGTAGCGGTGGAAAGGCTTCGGGCGACCCGTTTCCCGGAAAAGGCTCGATCTTCCATCCCGCCCAGGACCCCAGGCAGGACCCCCGCCGCAACAATACAACTTAATCCCAGCCAGGGTATTTACCGGCCCATTAGCGTTGGCCGGACCCTCGTTTGTGGAGGTTCACCGTGGCCGCAAATACTCTGACTGTGGGAAACGTCCAAATTGTCGCGATTCACGACAACGAGGGCGCGCTACCCTTGAGCATGACCTTCCCCAACGTTCCGGCCGAAGCATGGGCCCCATATCAACAGAAGTATCCGGAAGGGTTTTCTGGCGCGGAAAACCTCCGCGTCCACTTCAACTGCTATCTCGTCCGCTCCCAGGGCCTTACCATCCTTGTGGACACCGGCGGCGGGAGCATGGCCACCAATCCGGGTACGGTTGGCAACCTCATTGGCGGTGTGGATGGACGGCTGACCTCTGAACTGCGGTCTGCCGGAGTCGGCCTGGAGGACGTGGACACCGTATTCCTCACCCACTTGCACCCCGACCACGTCGGTTGGAACGTCTCCCTCGGCGGGTCAGGTCCGGCTCCCACCTTCCCCAATGCCCGGTACGTCTTTGGTCAAGCAGACTGGGAGGCGTTCAGGTCCCCGAAGGACGAAGAGATTTTTGGGTTCACATTCTGGCAGGAAACCCTTGCGCCCCTGGAAAGCGCCGGTGTGATCGACCCAATCCCCGGAGAGCGGGCCATTACCACGGAAGTAACGGCGTTGCCAACGCCGGGGCATACGCCTGGTTCCATGAGCTTGGCGGTAGTATCACAGGGACAGCGGGCGTTCATACTGGGCGACGTATTCCACGGCCCAGCCCAGGTCACCGAACCGGACTGGGTATTCAGCTTCGACATGGACGCGGCCCTGGCGGTCCGTACCAGGAAGCAGATGCTCGACCGGGCGGAATCGGAGGACGCCGTCATGGCCATCTGCCATCACACGGGTTTCGGCAAAGTGGTAAGGACGGGGGACCGCCGCTACTGGCAGGGAGTCTAGGTCCGCCAGCGATCTAACGCCGGCCGAACCCCTGCTCCATGTGACTCTCGCTGAAGTGGAGCATTGTTGGCCTCCCATGGGGGCAGGTGTGGGGGTTGGCGGTCGCCTCAAGTTGCTCCAGCAACGCCCGCATCTCGGTCTCGGTGAGCGACTTCCCCGCCCTAATTGCGCTGTGGCAGGCGATGGACGCCGCCAGGATGTCCTCCTGCTGCCGCACCAGTCCTTCCAGCGCCACCATATCCAACACGCTGAGCAGGGATTGGGCGGGGTCCTCGGAGGTCATGACTCCAGGGACCGCGCGCACCAGGTATCCGTTGTCGCCAAATGGCTCTACGGCAAACCCGTACCTGGCCAACATTTCCGCGTTCTCGCGCAAGACGTCGACCTGCCCGGGTGACAGCTCCACCGTCACTGGCTCAAGGAGCAGTTCGCCGGGCCTGGAAGGGAGACCATCACTGGTGATTTGGTCGAACAGGACCCGTTCGTGGGCTGCGTGCTGGTCCACCAAATACATACCGTCCGGCCCTTCAGCCACGATGTAAGTGGCCTTTACCTGCCCGACGACCTTGAGCGCGGGGACGGGCTGGATAGGGGCCGCCGCTTCCGGCGGGCCTCCTGCCAGAACAGTCTGACGGCCGCCGAACGCGCCGCGGGGGAAAAACGAGCTTGACTCGAACCCCGGCGGACCCGCCAGCGTCTGGGCCACGGATGGAGATTGAATTGAGCGTACCGGCGAGTCCGCAACAAGGGCGCCCCGCACCGTGCGTTGCAAGGTCCTGAACACAGCGCCTTCGTGATGGAACCTCACTTCCCGCTTGGTGGGGTGAGAGTTGACGTCCACCTCCCCGTAGGGCACCGATACGTTGATTGCCCCTATTGGGTAGCGTTTGACGGGCAGCAACCCATGGTAGGACTCTTCCAGGGCGAAACTAAGCATTCGGCTCTGTATCCACCGCTGATTGACGAACAAGCTTATGTAGTTTCGGTTTGCCCGGTGGATGTGGGGAGGGCTTATCAAGCCCTTGACCATGTAGCCGCTCTCCGGGTCCTCGCCTTCGATCTCCAGCATACCCTCGGCGACTTCCTTTCCGTACAGGGCTAGACAGGTCTCCCGGGGGTTGCCCGATCCCGGCGTGGAAAGCAGGCGGCGGCCGTCGCTGGTCAACTGGAATCTCACCGACGGGAAAGCGAAGGCGTACCGCGTAACCAGGTCTTGGACGCGGCCCGACTCTGTCCCAGGGGTCCTGAGGAACTTTTTCCTCGCCGGCAGATTCTCGAAGAGGCCGGAGACGCGGATGTTGGTGCCCGGAGGCGAGCCGCGGGAGCCGTCCCGGACCAACTGGCCCCATTTAATTTCGATTTCGTGACCGGCGTCGCTCTGGGGGGTGCGGCTGGTCAAGCTGAGATGGGATACGGCGGCAATGCTGGGCAGGGCTTCACCTCGGAATCCCAGGGTGGCGACGGCGTCCAGGTCTTCGGGGGAGGCCAGTTTGCTGGTGGCGTGACGGAGGAAGGCCAGATGTACTTCATCGGAGGGAATCCCGGCTCCGTCGTCAATCACACGCACTTCCTCGGACCCGCCGCCCTTGATTTCGACGGTGATGGCCGAAGCGCCGGCGTCCAGGGAGTTTTCGAGTAGCTCTTTGACGACAGCCGCGGGCCGCTCGATCACCTCACCCGCGGCGATCTTGCTGGCCAGGTCCGGTGGCAGCACCTTTATGGGCATTGGAAAGCCTTAGAAGAGGGGTACGATAGTACCCTTGACCCTATACTGGGGGTCTTCGGAGGCGCCGGTCTCGATGAAGTCGCAAACAATCCGGTAGATGCGGTCCATCTCCTGGTCGAAGTTGCGCTTGAAGAAATAGGGGGGCACCCAAACGCCCCCGAAGGCTGCTACGACTTCCGGATAGTCGTCGATTACGAACTCGGGCTCGAAGGGGACCTTCAGCTCTTCAAGGCGTTCATGAAAATGGTGTGTGGGCTTCTCGTAGACGCCGCTGACGAGGGGGGTGAGTTGGAACTTCTCTACCACTTCCCACCGTTCGCCCATTCCCGACCAGATGTATATTTCGTGTCCGTCGGACTTGAGCTTCTCCAGGGTTTCCATCGTTCCTGGGCGCAGGGTGTCATCCAGCCCAAGAATGGTGTAGTCCACATCGAAAAATATCTTCATCGAGAATACTTAGCCGTTCTTTCTATCAGCGGATGTGGGGATTATATCCTAATCCCCTTTCTGGTGACAGAGCCACGAGAGTCCCGCAACTGTTCAGACTTGATGTGTCCTTCCTCCTCCCAGCCCGTCATTCCGGGCTTGACCCGGAATCCAGAAACCTTTACAACCAGCAACAGTCACTATCATCGGCTTTTCTGGATTCCCGCCCCCGATCGAGCCGGGGGCAGGCTCTTCGCGGGAATGACTGGTTGCGGCTGAGGGACATCGTTTGAGAATCATCATGGAGATGACCGATGTGGGATTTAGCCAATCCGCGTCATCGAGTCTGAACAGTTACAGAGTCCCGCGTTGGACAATCGGTCGCTGTCCACGTCGAGCCAACAACTATTCGCTCTCTCCTGGAAATTGGCCGAGTCAAGAGCCCATGACCCCATACCTGGGCCATCAGAGGAGCGCCAGAGGCCGGTCAATTATCGGTTATGCGCCAGCCAGGGCCGCTTCGACTGCTTTCATGTTCGCGCCCACTAACATGCTGCCGCCAATCCGGATGATGGGGCGGCGGATCAGCCGGGGCTCCTGGAGCATGAGCGCCAGCATCTCATCGTCTGACATATCCTTGCCCGCAAGTCCCATCTTCTTCAGGCTGGGGCTCCGCCGGGCGAACATCTGAGAAGCGCCGACCTCGCCGGCTAGGCCCTTAAGCTCGTCCTCGGTGAAGGGTTCCTTGAAGTAGTCCCGCTCTTCAATCTCAGCGCCGTTTTGTAAGAGCAACTCCCTTACCTTGCGGCATGACGATCAACGAGGCCACCAGTACAACGTTACGTTCTCGCTCACCGGAACATCTCCTTGTCTGCTGCGGTCGATTTATAGCCAGACCGGTAGGTCCCAGGCACCGTATTCTAACGCCCGGCGCGTCCCACGGCAAAACCGCTCCAGGCCGGGAACGAGCACCTGTGGATCAACCGAGTTGCTCCGCCTCGCGAGCTTTCTTTTGAAGCTCGTACAATCGGTTGATGGCTTCCAACGGTGTGAGGTTCGGAATGTCCAACTCCCTGACCTCCTCGGCAAGAGACTGTGCAGAGGCGAAGAGGGGCATTTGCGGCGAAGACGACCCTCGCGCCCGCCGTTTTGTGGCTGTTGTTTTTCCTCCGCCGTTCTTCTCAAGGTCCGCCAGGACCTCCCATGCCCTGCTCACGACGCCGGGGGGCAAACCAGCCAGACGCGCCACATGGACGCCGTAGCTCTTGTCTGCCCCGCCCGGCACGATTCGGTGCAGGAACACCACTTCGCCATCCTCTTCGGTGGCGGCAACGGTGAAGTTACGCACTCCAGGCAGCACGTTGGCCAACTCAGTAAGTTCGTGATAGTGGGTGGCGAACAGGGTCTTGCATCCTAGCCTGCGATCGTTGTGCAGGTGCTCGATCACAGACCGGGCGATTGCCAGGCCGTCGTAAGTGCTGGTGCCCCGGCCTATTTCGTCCAGCACCACGAGAGACCGGGGTGTGGCCTGATTCAGGATCGCGGCGGTTTCCACCATCTCGACCATGAAAGTGGACTGCCCCGTGGTAAGGTCGTCCTGCAACCCCACGCGCGTGAAAATACGGTCCACAACCCCTATGGACGCCTCTGCCGCCGGAACAAAGCCGCCGGTTTGAGCCATCAGCGTAATGATCGCGGCCTGCCGGATAAAGGTGGACTTGCCAGCCATGTTGGGGCCGGTAAGCACGATTATCCGGGCGTCATCGTTGCTCAAGTAGACGTCGTTTGGCACGTATGCGCCTGTCCCTAGGACCTTCTCAACCACGGGATGGCGCCCATCTTTGATTGAAATAGAATGGCCCATGTCCAGCACAGGGCGGACGTAACCGTGGCGTACTGCCACTTCCGCGAGGCTAACGAAAACGTCGACCTGGGCGATCGCGGCAGCCAACTTGGCAACCGGGGCCGCTGACTCCGCCACCTGGGCGCAGACCCGCTTGTACAGAGACCGCTCCATCTCATCAATCCGGTCCCGCGCTGTAAGGACCAGGGACTCGTATTCCTTCAGTTCGGGAACGATATATCTCTCGGAGTGGGTCAAAGTCTGGCGGCGTATATAGTCGTCTGGGACCTGGGCGGCGTTGGTGTTGCTCACTTCTATGTAGTAGCCGAAGACCTGGTTATAGCCGACTTTCAGCCCCCTGATTCCGGTGCGCTCGCGCTCTTTTTGCTCAAGCCCAGCGATGTAACGGCGGGCCTCCTGGGACTGGGCTTTGAGTTGGTCCAAGTCCTCCGAAAATCCTGGGCGGATTACGTTTCCTTCCCCGGCTTCCCCGGACGGCTCCGGCGCGATGGCGGCATCGATCAAGGCCGTCAGGTCGGGAAGGGAGGTCATTTGTGTGCGGAGCCAGCCCACCGGTTTGCCAATAACCCCGGTTCCCGGCTGGTCCCCGGATAGGGTCCCGCTGTCCAGAATGACCCCCAACTCCGGCACAGTCTCAAGCCCCGCTTTCAGGGCCAACAATTGGCGGGGGGCTACAACTCCGGCGGTGGTCCTGCCCAGGATGCGTTCCAGGTCCGGGACTTTGGATAGCAAAGACGCCGCGCTGTCGCGTCGGAAGCCGTCCAGGACGAAGTGCTCCACGGCGTCCTGACGTTGGTGTAGAGGCTCAAGCTCCACCAACGGTTGGCCCAACCAGCGGCGTAGGAGGCGTCCTCCCATCGGTGTGCTGGTCAGGTCCAGGCTTGCCAGGAGGGACAACTCCTTGCTCTCGGCGCGGCCCGCCTGAAACAGCTCCAGGTTCCTCCGGGTCTGGGGGTCCAAAGTCATGTACGAAGAGGTGGAATAGCGGGTCAAGGTCCCCAGTTGGGGGAGCGCCGATTTCTGAGTAAGTCCCAGGTAGTCGACGATAGCTCCCGCGGCCCGCACCGCCAACGGATACCCCTCGACTCCAAAGGACTCGAGGGAGAAAATGCGGTAGTGGTCGAGTAGGGCTCGTTCGGCCAGGTCCAGGTCGAAGGACGCCGGGTTGACGGGAGTAAGCGGGCTGCCCGCTGAGCCGTTGTGCTTCAGGGCCGCCACCCATTGAGGAGCCTCATCGCGCAGGGGGGCGATCACTTCGGAGGGGGCGATTCGCTCAATCTCCAAGGGAAGTTCATCCAACGCGAGCTGGGTGACGGCGAACTCTCCAGTAGAAACGTCGACGTAAGCGAGACCGGCGGAGTCTTCTTCCTCTACCACCGCCGCGAGGAAATTGTTGCTCTTTTGGTCCAGTAGGGCCGATTCCAGCACCGTGCCGGGAGTAACAACACGGACCACATCCCGTTCTACGAGGCCGCGGCCTGCTACCGGTTCGGACAACTGCTCGCAGATAGCGACCTTGTGCCCTTGTTTGACCAACCGGGCGAGGTAGCTATCTAGGGAGTGGGCGGGGACTCCGGCCATGGGCACCTTAAGGTCTTTGCCCATGCTGCGGGAGGTGAGGACTATTTCCAGGGCTTTCGACGCGGTCTCAGCATCTTCGTCGAAGGTCTCGTAGAAGTCACCGAGGCGAAAGAGGACGATGGCATCGGGGTAGGAATGCTTGATTTTGAGGTACTGCCGGCGTATCGGCGTCACTGTCCCACCAACCCCCCGGTCTGTTCCGGTCATTCTACCGCACCCCACAGTCCACGAGAAGCAGCAACGCGACAGATAGGTTTCCGGTCATCCAGGATAGGATACCCAACTCGCCGAAACGTAACTGTTCAGACTTGATGTGTCCTTCCTACTCTGAGGTCGTCATTCCGGGCTTGACCCGGAATCCAGAAACCTTTGCAACCAGCGACCTTCACTATCATTGGCATTTCTGGATTCCCGCCTGCGGAGACCTTTGAATAATCCCCTCTCACTCCGGGAGAGGGTTAGGGTGAGGGCGTCCCCCGTATCTGGGCGCACTCTGGATTCTCCCTTTCGCCGGAATCACGGAAGGTTACGCAAAGGTCTCCCTGCGGGGGAATGACGGATTGCGGGGGCGGGACATGATAAAAGGATTATCACAGATATGACCGATGTGAGATTCGGCTAATCCGCCTCATCGAGTCTGGACAGTCACAACGGGCCGAAACGGCGACTATTGCTTCCAGAACCGTTCTTCCTTGAACTTCCATCCCTGGGCGGAGACCTTTTCATTGATATCCTCGATCATGCCCGGGTGCCCACATGCGTAGATGAGGGTGTCGCCCCTGGGAGGGTCGAATTCCTCGAGGTACCGCTCGAAGATGGCGTTGACCCGGCCGCCGGCGCCTTCCCACGCGGCGTTGCGTTCCTCGTTGGGCCTGCTTACTGTCGGCACGAATTTGATGAAGTCTGGATGGGAAGCCGCCATCTGCGCCAATTCGCGGTCATAAGTCAGTTCGTCATAATAGCTGGCGCCCAGAAGAACGTAAAACGTGTGACCTTCGCCCTCGTCCTTGAGGTATTGGCGAAGGATACTCAGCGAGGGAGCTACGCCTGTGACCGTGGCCGCCATGAAGTGGTGATGGACGCGCCGGTCCATGGTAAACAGACCCTTGGCCCGGGGTCTGAGGCTCATGGTGTCGCCGACCTTCATGTCCCACATGAGGGGGGTTAACTCTCCGTCGGGGACCAGTTCGACGAAGATTTCCAGAAAGGGCTCGTAAGGGGCGGATACGATGGAGTAGGCGCGCTCGATGTCCTGGAGGCCCAGCGTGCAGTACTGGCCTGCTTTGAAGTTGTATTGGCCCATTTCGGGCTGGAGCTTAATCACCATCAGATCATCGGTGATGTCGGTGCGCTCCACCAACCTGGCCTGGGGCAGATTGGCGATGGTCCGCGATTTCCGGGACTGGGCAGTGGTCTGCGTTCCCTGGTTCACCATCGATCAAATCTCCTTCAGATCGCCGCAGGAGTTAACTTCACGATTGCCGCACGGTGTATGTCCAGGCCAGCGACGTTGGACGCGGGGTCCGGAGCCTGGCTTTCTTGCATCGCGATAGCCAGTTGACCGAAAATCGAAGTGGTGGAAATCACGCCCTGGGGAACCAGGTCGTTCAGGTGGACGGTTCCGGTTAACGTCGTACCGTCATTTCCGTTCCTCGTATGGACCTCCACCAGGTCACCGTCCTCCATCGCCAGGGCCGTGGCCGTGGCTGGGTTCATCTCCACCCAGTCTTCACGCTGGATCTGGTTGCGCTTCCCCTTGATGATCTCCATCTCCCTGCCCTGGTTGAACAGCACCCTGCCGGGAACCAGCCAGGAGGGGAAATCCATGTCGCCGGCGTCTTCGGCAGTTCTGAACTCGGGGGTCTCCAAGACCGCGTTGCCCTGGGGAAACCCATCCGCGTAGAGGACGCCCGTACTCGGAGCTTCTTCCGCCGGGCAGGGCCACTGAATGCCGGAGTATTCCTTTCCCGCGTGGAGCACCTGGGTAGGTTGAGGGCTCTCCAGGTTGGTGCGCAGCACCAGTTTGCCCTCCTCTTCGAGCCGATGGGAGGACACTCCCCCGTAGATGGGCGTGAGGCTGGCTATCTCTTCCATTACCTGGCCCGCGGTGAGGTAGTTGAACCCCTGGGCCTGCAAACGGTCTGCCAGCTCGCATATCACCCAGCTTTCCGGCCGGGCTTCGGTGTCCTTGACCCGCAGGGCTGGGCGGATGCGCTGTATCCGCCGCTCCAGGTTCGTGAAGGAGCCGTCCTTCTCCGCGAAGCTCACTCTCGGCAGCACCACGTCGGCTGTCTCGGACACCCGTCCCAGGAAAGTATCGTGGACCACCAAGAATTCCAGGTTGGACAGCGCGCCAAGGCCATCGCCCAGTTTTCCGTTGGTAAAGTTGGGACTGTCACCTATGACCATCATGGCCTTGATTCGTCCGTCCCTTGCGGCGTCCAACATGCAAGATAGGCGCAGGCCAGGTTCCGACGGAACGCCGCCGCCCCAGGCTGTTTCAACCTCGCGGCGGGCGTCAGGGTCCGTAACCTGCCTGTACCCTGGAAGTCGGTCGGGGATGCAGCCGACGTCCCAGGCCCCTTGCTCGTTCGCCCCTTGCCGCATCGGGTACAGTCCCGCACCGGGTCTGCCGACGTTGCCCGTGATCAGCGACAGGTCTATTAACGCCCGGACGCAGTCCTCTTGTAGGCCCCCCACGACGTTGTCCAGGGCGTAAACAATCGCTCCCGCGTCCGCTTCACCGTAAAGCCGCGCCGCCTGGGAAATCCGCTCCAGGCTGACATGGGTCACCCTGGAGACCTCATCCATGTCCAGGTTACGCAGCGCGTAGTAGAGGGTTGCGGGACTCTCGCAGCGCTCTTCCAGCCAACCGGTGTTTTCCAGACCCTGGTCGATCAAAGACCTCAAGACCCCGCCGAGAAGCAGCAGTTCCGTGCCGGGGACGGGACGCAGCCAAACGTCCGCGTACCGAGTCAGCTCGACCTCCCTGGGGTCTATTACGACCAACTTGGTGTCTTTTCTGGCGGCCCGTTTGATGGGGACACCCACGACGTTGTGTTCTTCAGTCACATTGGAGTTGAACACGAGGATGCAACCCGCCTGTTCCAGGTCCCACACCGTGTTGGTTGCGGCGGGGTATCCCAGGGAGCTTTCCAAGGCGTCGACCAGCATCGGTTGGGTGTCGGAGGTCTGGTCCACGTTGTTGGTGTGCATCACCAGCCGGGCGAATTTCTGGGCGAGGTAATGCTCTTCGTTGGTGCTGTTGGGCGAGGTCAGAATCGCGAAACCGTCGCCGGAGTAGTCCGGGAGCCTCCGGGATATATACTCCAGCGCCTCGTCCCAGGTCACTTCTTCCAAGATTCCTTCGCGGCGCACCAAGGGCTGTTTCAGCCGGTCGCGGCTGTTGACGAATTCCAGGCCGAACTTCCCCTTGAAGCAAGCCTGTCCCCGGTTGGCCGGAGAGTTTAACTCAGGAATGGAACGTACAAACTGGTCTCGGGAATTGATCTCAAGGTTGAGTTGGCATCCCACAGGGCAATGAGGGCAGATGGTCCGTTCCACACGGGCGGCTTTCTCCCACTTGTGCTCACGTTCCACCAGCGCCCCAACAGGGCAGACGTCGATACATGCCCCGCAGAATTCGCACCCCGACTCCAGCAGCGACGTACCGAAGGAGGTGCCGACCAGCGCGCTGCCCCCCCGTTCGGTAAAGCAGATGGCGTCGTCTCCCCTCAACTCCTCGCAGGCGCGAACACAGCGTCCACAAACGATGCACAGGTTGTAGTCCCGGTCATAGAAGGGGTCGCTCACCTCCAGGGGAATCTGGCGGTATTTGTACTCCAGGGGCGATTCCAAGCTCATCCCAAGGAATCGCACCGTGTCTTTCAACTCGCAACGCTCGTTCTTGGGACAGGTGACGCAGCGGTCGTTTACCGAAACATGGCGCAGGCAAACATCGCTGGGACCGCAGATATCGACCCGGTGGCAGGTCAGACAGCCATTTGGGTGCTCGGCGATGAGCATCTCCATGACCGAGCTACGAAGCTGCCGCACGTCGGCATCGTCGTTGCGTATCTTCATGTCGGGCACCACCGGAAGGGCGCAAGCCGCTGGGTATCCCCGGCCCCCCTCAACCCCCACGACGCACATGCGGCAGGCGGCAAAGGGTTTCATACCTGGGTGATAGCACAGGTATGGGATGTATATTCCCGCCTCTATGGCGGCTTCCAAGACCATCTTCCCCGGTTGAGTCTGTATCTCGACCCCATCGATGGAGATGGTGATATCGTCAGGCATTCCTCGTTCTCCAGCCAGTTGTCATCGTGGTCAGCCTACCGGGGAGGCCGCGAATCTGCGGGTCAGGGCAGGTGTAAACCTGGATTTCAAACAGACTCCCGTGGGGCAGGTATGACCCACGATGTGGGACTCGAACTCATCTCCGAAGTACCGGAGGGCGGAGGACACCGGGTTGAACCCCAATTGTCCGTGTCCGCAGAGGGACCCGGCCTGCATGTTCTCCCCGACTCGCCGCATAAGCCCCAGGTCTTCGGTCGTACCCTCCAGCCGGCAGATGCGCTCCAGCACCTCCAACAGGTGGCTCATGCCCATCCGGCATGGGAAGCACTTTCCGCAGGACTCGAACTGGCAGAACGCGATCAGAGCCCTGGTGAGGTCCACCACGCAGGTATCCTCGTCAGCGGCGATGATCCCGCCAGATCCGAGGATAGCCCCCGCATTCCGGAGTATCTCGAAGTCCAAGACCACGTCCACGTTGTCCGCGCCCAACACACCGCCCAGGGGGCCGCCACTCTGGACCAACTTGAGGGCTTTGCCGCCGGGAATTCCCCCCGCTGCCTGATAGAGCACGTCTTTCAAGTTGATTCCCAGCGGTACTTCGATCATGCCGGTGTATAGAAGGTCGCCGGTGAGGCAGAGGATCACGGTCCCTTTACTCTGCTCGTGGCCGATAGAGGCGAACCATTCCCCGCCTCTGGCGATGATTTCTGGAACATACGCGAGAGTCTTGACGTTGTTAATGTTGGTGGGCTTACCGAAAAGTCCGAATTGCGCCGGGAATGGGGGCCGGAACCGGGGCATCGCACGGCTTCCTTCGATGGCCTCCATCAAGGCGCTCTCTTCACCCGCGACGTATGAGTCTCCGGTCAAGGCGACTTCTAGCTCAAAGCTGAACCCGCTTCCCAGGATGTCCTCTCCGACCAGCCCCAATTCCCGCGCCTGCGCCAGCGCTTCCCGGGCGCGGTCGATGGGGCCGTCATGACCGTGGCGGATGAAGATGTACCCGGCGTTGGCCCCAGTGGAGTAGCCCGCGAGCAGTATGCCCTCGATCAGGGTGTGTGGGTCGCTTTCCACGATGGCCTTGTCGTTGAACGCGCCGGGGTCTCCTTCCTCACAGTTGCATAGGATGTACTTGACCGGGGCATTTGAACCCGCCAGGAACCGCCACTTGGTGCCTGTGGGAAAGGCCGCGCCGCCTCTTCCTCGCAGACCGGAGGCGTTGACCTGTTCCAGGGTATCCGCCGGTTCCATTTCGGTCAGGGCGCGGTGCAAGGCGTGGTAGCCGCCGTTGGCGACGTACTGATAGATATCGCTCGGGTCGATGTTGCCAGCGTTGCGAAGGGCGATCTTGGTCTCCACCGCGCGCAGAGGGTGAAAGTCAAGGTCTTGAAGCGTGCCGGGCAACGCGGGTGGAGCAATCGCCCCTTCTGACCCCTTTAGATAACCGAGGGCCAGCCGCTCGACGGGCACGCCGCCGACCACGTGTTCCCGGACGATCTCGGCCGCGGTCTCCGGCGTTACGTTCCCGTAAAAGACCCTTGGCCCGCCGGGTAGCTGGACGTCCAACAATGGCTCTGCGTAACACAGACCGATGCAGCCAACCCGGCTGATCCGGGCCGCGGCGCCGGTGGCGGAGACGGCGCCTTCCACGGATTGGACGACGGCGTCGCAGCCTGCCGCCTGGCCGCACAGTGCGGAGCCAATGCGGACCCACGGGGCATCGCCAGCCGTGAGCGCTTGCCAGCGATCCCCCGCCTCGGCGGATATGTTTCCGAAATCACCGGCCATTCCAATTACCGCCTATAAAATGACAGCCCTTCTGGTTAAGGTCCCGGTGAATGTCCTGACAGCTCTATTGGAGCAGTCGCGCGACTTTCTGCCGCGCCGAATCGGGGGTCTGGCGGCCTATGAGGTGGTGGTCTATCGCCATGACCGGGGCATGGGCGCAAGCCCCCAGACAGGTGTTGAACCGCAACGAGAGCCGCCCGTCTTCCCGGTCTCCCTCGGCCTTCAGACCGCAGGCGTCCATCACGGCTTCCATCAACGGCATCGCGCCAACCAGGTGGCACGAAGCGCCCCAGCAGACTTCCACCTGGTGGAGGCAGGGTGGCTCAAAACGGAAATTGGGGTAGAACGACGCCACGGCCCACACGTCGTTGATGGTGGAGTCTGTGAACCGGGCGACGGACTCGATACCCTCTTTGGGCAGATAGCCAAGCTCGTCCTGTACGGCGAGCAGCGTGGAGAGGATGGTGATGGTGGCCTGCTCCTGACCGAGCATGGCCCTGGTGATCCGCTGTGTTAGCCCTTCCATTTCCGGGGCTCCTCAGCGCAGATGGACTAGGAGGAAAAACTTCGTGAATTTGGTAACAAAGTCATCCTAACACAGGGGATTGTCTGGTTCAACTGAAGTCAGCTCTGGTTGCACGGGCTTTCGGCTGTTTACCGTACAAGGAATTCCCTCCATTCGCCCAGACCAGTCATTCCCACAAGAGTGGGAACCCAGAGATGTTCAGCCCCAGGAGTGCAACCCGGCGCAGGAATTACCGCATCCCCTCAATCCCGGAAAAACGAACAGCCCAGCGCGGCGGGATGCCGGCGATCAATTGACCAAGCGTGGGGAATCGAAGGACTCTGGTTCCGGTCGAGACAACCCTCGGCCGGGTTAATCCGCAGATCTGAGGACGTGCGACCGCACCCGTAGTACCGGTCTGGAGGGGGCTGGGAGAGCCGCGAGCCTAGACGCCGTTGAGCCTTAGTTGCACCCCGGCCTTTTCTTCCTGGATACGGGCCACGGCATCGGAATCTTCCGCGCCCCAACCCCGGAACATGGCTTCGACATGGCGTTGGTCCACCAGGTTGGCCAGGTCCATGGGAATCCCATACTCCCGGCCCAGGTCCGTGGCCAGGCGGACGTCCTTGGCGGCTAGGGCTGTGGCAAATCCCGGTTCGAAGTTGCCTTGGAACAGGAAACGCGGGAATTTCTCAGTAAGCCGCCGGCAGCTACCGGAGCTGTTGGCTATGACGTCGGCCAGCACGGCCAGGTCGACACCGGCCTTGACCCCCATAGTGAGGGCCTCGGACAGCAATACGCCAATACCCATGCTGAGCAGATTGTTGCAGATCTTGCACACCGAGCCGCTGCCGATGTCGCCGCAGTAGACGACGTGGCTGCCAACGGCGTCGAGGGCCGGCTTCACTTGGTTGAACACACGCTCTTCCCCGCCCACCATGACGGCCAAAGTCCCGGCAGCCGCGCCGTATGTCCCGCCGCTGACCGGGGCATCCAGCACGCTTATGCCCTTTGCCGCGCAAACTTCGTGGAGCCGGCGTATTACCGTGGGAGAATTGGTGGAGAGGTCAACGTAGATCGAGCCTTCACCTGCGCCTTCCAGTATTCCGCCCTCGCCCAGGAGCACCACCTCGACGTCCCGGGGGACGGGAAGGGAAGTGAACACCACCTCGTTGCCCGGGACCGCGTCTCTGGGGCTGTCCGCCCACTCTGCGCCCATCTCGAGGAGGTTGGTTGCGGCCTCCCGGCGCAGGTCGTGGACTGTTAGTTGGTGGCCGGCCCGGATCAGGTTGGCCGCCATCGGATTGCCCATGTTGCCGGTTCCGATGAATCCTAGCTTCATCGTTGGCGCTCCTATTCTGGATTCCCGACACGGGAGGGCCGCCGGGGACCACCCGCTGAGGCGCTTGTGGCGGAGGGGGAGGGGGCTGGAAACCGCCAAGCTCGTCGAAGGTCTCCTTGGCCACCCGGAACGCGTTCACCGCCGCGGGCATCCCTCCGTAGAACACCATCTGAGCGATGGCCTCGGTAATCTCCTCTTTGGAAACACCGATGTTCAACGCGCCCTGAATGTGGCGGCGAAGGAGTTGAGGGCTGTGTCCCAAGACTGTAATCGCGGCGATGGTGCAGAGGCTACGCGTTTGCAGGTTGAGTCCGGGGCGGTTGTAAATCTCTCCATAGACAACCTGGTCCACCAGGTCCATTACTTCCGGGGCAAGCTCGGCCATGGCGGGTGGCGGACCGGGGTCTGCGTCGTGGCCGTAATAAAGCACGCGGAAATCCGCCGCCGCCTGGCGCAAATCTTCGGGGCCATGTTCTGGGATATCCTCGGGGTTATCGTCGGTAGTCAATGAACGTCCGTTCCGTTTGCCGGTGGTCAATGGCCCGTGGCCAACTACTGGCCACTAACCACCAACCACTGGCAACTGCTAGATTCCCTGCCAGTAGCGTCGGCCTTCCAGCCGGACTACCTTACCTAGGTGGTCACCGGGGGTGAAGTGCCCCGCGGCGATAACGTATGACTCTTTCTCGGCTAAGTCCAACAGGTTATTTCGGCTCTGGCGGCTGGCGTCCTTGTCAATATCGACGCCCGCGCACCAATCAGCCTGGGAGACCTGGGCCTTGTTGTGCAGCACGTCGCCAACGATCATCGCCTTCTCGCCCTGGGAGGAGACGAGTATCGCTTGATGCCCCGGAGTGTGGCCGGGGGTCGGAAGGGTGCTCACCTCATCGGTGATGTTATATTCCCCTTCCACCAGGTCCATCTTGCGCAACCGGCGCAGCGGCACCACCTGACGCTCTACATGGGGCGCGGTGGGAAGGACGTCTGGCTGGGTGAAGTGGTCCCAGTCTGCCTTGGGCACCAGGTACCGGGCGCGGCGGAAGTAGGGGGCGGGCATTCCTCCAGAGTACCGGAGGTTCCAGCCCACGTGGTCGCCGTGCAGATGCGTATGAACGACGATGTTCACCTCGTCGGAAGGGCCCACGTTCGTATTGTTGCGCCGGTCGGCGGGAATCAAGACGTCCCGCAGCCGCTCGAAGAGCTCGCCTTCCACGTTGCCCCGGTCCGCGTGGGGCCCTGGCCCCATGCCCGTGTCCACCAGGATGGTCGAACCCTGGGAACGGACCACCCAACAGCCGTAATAAAGCTGGAGTTGGCCGTTTTCCAGGGCATCCTGGTGCCCGGCCCAGTCGTCAGGGGAGGTATCCGGGAACATCATGGTTGGTTCTCTCGACGGTGGAATCATGTCGAGAACCGGGATGATCTCAACGTTGCCAACAGTTACGCTGCTTGCCATCTGCTACTCCTTCCCAACCGTTATAAGTTGGGCCGTATCTCAATATTCGACCAGCGACACCACGTCGTAGGCGCCCAGGGAATTTCTCCCGGAAAGTCCGGAAAGCTCAACGACCACTACCATAGCTCGGACGACTCCCTCCGACATTTCCACGAGATTGGCCGCGGCCGCCAGAGTGCCGCCGGTGGCCAGCAGGTCATCCACGACCAAGACACGTTCGCCGGCGTGGACACCGTCCTGGTGCATCTCCATGGTGTTCTGGCCGTACTCCAGAGTGTATTCGGTCGAGTGCGTTGCCGCGGGCAGTTTGCCGGGCTTGCGGACCGGGACTATCGGCTTCCCCAGTTGGTACGCCAGCGGAGCGCCGAACAGGAACCCACGTGACTCGATGGCCACGATGGTGTCAAACTCCTCGCGCCGGACCCGGTCTGATAGCCGCTCTATGACGTGGCTAAACGCCTGCGGGCTCCGTAACAGGGGAGTGATGTCCCGAAAGAGAATCCCTGGTTCCGGAAAATCTGGGATGTCCCGGATAAAGGCCTTCAGGTCCATCGGCCTGTCACCCTTCGTCTTGAGCTGTATCGCTCTTGAGTTTTCGGAATTCGACGCGGGATTCGCGGAGCGCGCCGGTTGGCTAGATGCCTCGCTGAAGTGTAGATTAAGCTCTAATTCGCGTCAAGCATCGGCGGCCGCTTATGGGTCTTGCGATTACCTGTTGGCCCCGGTCCGCATTTATTATGGAAAGGGTCAACCCGTCATTCCCCCACCCTCCTCGTCATTTCATCCTCATCTCCTGCCGCACATGGCCATCCGCATTTCCCGCCTTGAGCCGGAATCCGGGAGGTTCCAAAAAAGAACAGAACAGTCTAATTCAGTGTCGCTGTTCGGGGCGAAATTATCCCCCGCCTGGACACTAGAGGGGTGATTCCGACCGCGATCTGCCGAGGCTCCTTTTCTGGATGTGAAGTATCCCAGGTGCAGTCGGGATGAGCGTCACCGGCGCCGGACCACGTCGAGGTAGTCGGGGTCCCAAGGCCGTTTGCCCAGGTCCCAATCCGTGGGAACCTTGTCGCTAGCGGCGTAGGGAATATCAATGTGTAGCAGGGGGAGATAGTTGGCACGGTCATGGGTAATCGCCAAAAGGACTGACATCAATTCCCGCTCTTTGGCCGGATCGAGTTCGGTGTTCAGGGATCCGATTACATCGTCTAGCTCAGGGTCTTTGGTAGTGGTTAACGGACTTGTCGATTGGAACAACGAACTCAAGGAACGGACAAACCCTGGGGTTGGCCGCGCGGGGGAAGTCCAGTAGCTCATGTCGCCTGGGATAGTCTGGTTAAGCATCTTCTCCCGAAGTTCAGGATAGGACGGTGTAAAAACACTTGCACGGACGCCGATGTTGTGGGTGAAACCCGATTCCAATAACTCCGCTAGGTCAATACCATGTAGGTCATCACCATAAGGTGCGGGCCTGTCGTCGTAGGCGTGGATGGTCAATTCGAAACCATCAGGATATCCTGATTCGGCCAATAGTTCATTAGCCCTCTTCGGGTCAAATGGATGGGGCTCCCGAGTCCAAGGTGCCATTGCGCCGGTCATCCAGACGGGTACGGCCGCAGGCTTGGCCCAGCCTTCGAATATGGCGTCCGCCAAGTAATCGCGGTCTATCGCGTAATTCAATGCAAGCCGCACCCGGACATCGGCGATGGGCACGTTGTCCCATTGCTGGTGGAAGCGAAAGCCCACGGTGGTCCACCCTTCCCGTAGGAACACCTTGAAACCGTAGTCGCGAATCGGGCCAACGCTGTCATATCTCGGGCTGAAAATGTCGATCTCGCCGGTTATTAGCCCCGCTATTTTCACGCTTTCGTCCTGAATAGTCAGAAATCGAACCTCGCGGATCGTGAGAACACCTTCCCGCCAGTGGCGCTCCGGGGCATACAACCCGAGCCTCTCCTCACGCCAGTGCTGCATGTGCCGATACGGACCAGTACCCATGGGATCCCGAGCAAAACCTTCGTCTCCCACCTGTCGGTGGTGAGCCGCGGGGATCGCGAACGTAAGAGTTAACTGAGTGTCTGTCAGGTCCCAAAGCAGCCAGCGGTCCAGGGAACTGGTCTGGATGCGCACCGTGTAGTCGTCGATGGACTCCAATACTCTCAGGTTCTCAAGGAAACCCCTCGTCGGCCTCTTCGCCATCCACTCCTGTATGGAGTAAACGATGTCCCCGGCCACCAACTCCTTCCCGTGGTGGAAGAATATGCCCTCTCGCAACTTAAAGAGCCATTCAGCACCGTCGTCGCTAATCTTCCATGATTCGGCAAGGCCAGAATTGGAGAGCCGACCTTGAGAGTCGGTCCCAAGCAGAGGGTCGTAGATGAACCTCAAGCTCCCGGTCCCCCGCTCACCGGACTTCCAAGGGACCGGGGACTCGAACCCGAGTTCAGGCACGGCAATAAACAATCTGCCTGGAGCCGCCACCGGCGTTGGCCTCCGTGCCGGACGGGGCGTGGCGGTTGGTCTGCGTGAGGGCTGCGCCCTCGCGGTGGGCGCTACCACGACCTCCTTTATGACCCCTCTGATTACTTCAACGGGCACCTCGCGGATTACTTCGACCGGAACTAGGCGGGTCACTTCAACCGGCACCTCGAGGGTTACTTCGACAGGCACTTCAACCGCTATTTCCTTAATGACCTCTACGGGAATTTGGCGGGTAACTTCGACCCCCATGGAGTGGACCCTCCTCACCTCGACCGGGACTTCGCGGATGACTTCGACTCGCTCAGAAACGGACCGGGTCACCTCGATGGGCACCTGGCGGGTTACTTCCACTATCCGCGGCTCGATAGGCGTTGCGCATGCCGATAAGAAGACTGCTATAAGCATGACATTCGGCAAGAAGGGCAATCGGGGACGGTTCTCACACATTGAAGACAACGCAAGTCTCATTGGACCCATTCTGGCTCCTTTCGCATCGATGTCGAGATTCCCCAGTTTATAACGTTATGGCGACGCTCCGTCGGATTGGAACATGGATTGGCATAGGCTAAGGGTGAATTAACCTGAAATCCCGCCCGGCGGTGAGGCAGAATCGCCAGGGCCGTTGCGGGGCTCAAGGAGGCAGACCCGGACGTCGCCGGGGATGTAGGAACCGGCGTCATTCCTTTCCACCGGGAGGCGAGGCGTCCTCCGCTGTAGCTGGCCGACATCCTGTCGCTCAAATAACCAAGGAAGCCCAGCCGGAATTATGGTGGGTAAATTGATACCGTGGTTATAGCATGCACACTTCTTGCTTCTGCAAAGGCGTGAACATCATAGTCCCCAGGTTTCAACTGCAACCTTGCCACCCCAAAGAAATTCCCCGAGGCATCGGTCAAGACCGTAGTCACTTGGCGGTCGTCAATTATTAGTTCAACCTGAGTCGTGGGATTGAATCCTTCGCCAGCAACGGTGATCGTTACATCGAAATTACCCCCCATCCAATCAGGCGGATCCCAATCATCCACCACCCAAACAGCTGTGATTTGCGGGGGCGGAAGCGTTTCGGCTGGGACCGGAGTAGGAGTCCGGGTTGAACGAGGCGTGGCGGTCGGGACAGGAGTAGGAGTCCGGGTTGGGCGAGGCGTGGCGGTCGGGACAGGAGTAGGAGTCCGGGTTGGCCAAGGCGTGGCGGTCGGGACAGGAGTAGGAGTCCGGGTTGGCCAAGGGGCGACGGTCGGGACAGGAGTAGGAGTCCGGGTTGGCCAAGGCGTGGCGGTTGGTCTGCGTGTGGGCTGCGCCCTCGCGGTGGGCGTTACCACGACCTCCTTTATGACCTCTCGGATTACTTCCTTGGGCACTACGCGGGTTACTTCGACGGGCACCACGCGAGTAACTTCGACAGGCACCTCAACCGCTATCTCCTTAACGACCTCTACGGGAATTTGGCGGGTAACCTCAACTTCCCGGGTAACATCGACCTCCATAGAGAGGACCCTCGTCACCTCAACCGGGACTTCGCGGATTACCTCGACTCGCTCAGATACGGTTCGGGTCACCTCGACCGAGACCTGGCGGGTTACTTCCACTATCCGCGGTTCTGTAGCCGTCGCACATGCCGATAAGATGACTGCTATAAGCATGACATTCGGCAAGAAGGGCAATCAGGGACGGTTCGCACCAATTGAAGACAAAGCGAGTCTCATCAGGTCCATTCTGGCTCCTTTCGCATCGATGTCGAGATACCCTAGTTTATAACGTTATGGCGATGCGCCATCGGATTGGAACATGGATTGGCATAGGATAGGAGTGAGTTACGCTGAAATCCCGCCCGGCGGAGATACAGAATCGCCGGCGCCATTTCGGGGCTCAAGGAGGCAGACCCGGACGTCGCCCGGGATACAGGAACCGGCGTCATCCCTTTTCACCGGGAGGCGAGGCGTCCTCCGCTGTAGCTGGCTGATAAAGTCGCCCACGTTTACGGAGTCCGGCGCGCGGTCAAGGTCCCGGCTCAACATGGTCCTCAGCTCTCCGTTGGCGAAACCCCGGCCCGGATAGCGGGCGTAGATGCACAGCAATGAGAAAGGGCCGCTCCTTCTGCCGCCGGGCTGGATACCTACCCGAAAGTCCATCCTCACCCGACCCTCGGCGGTCCTGACCGAGACGCTGCCCGACATCTTGTCGATCAGGAGGTCGGCGCTGCTCAAAAGTCCGCCGTGTTTAGGGCTCACCAACCACTCGTACTGATCTGTGGATATGCTCCCCTCGTGGCCCTGGAAGAACGCCACGTATGGAGTGTCTTCCCCATTTGACGGGAGTTCACGTGACAACCTTACCAGAATCTCTTCTCCTCATCCCTCCGAGGCTGCTACCCGGCCATCGGTAAATTCCAACAGCCTCGTACTATTGAACATTGAGACCAGCATTGCGCCGCCAAGGACCAGCGCCATGTAGCCGATTCCAGTTATTCCAAACACCAGCAGGCCATCTCGCTGCCGCTGCGGGAAACCCTCTGGTCCATATCCGAGGTCACTCCACCTATAGTCCAGTTGCCAGGTGAAATTGCCGCTGGGTGGAATCTGGTCGATAAAGTAAAAGAACAGCATCCCGGTTGTGGCCAGCATCAGGAGCGCCAGGATGCAACCGGTGGCCGCTACGAACCAGAATCTGGCCAGGTCCGGGTCCACCTTCAAATTCGGATGTCGAAGGGGGCTTGTGATGCACAGTGACCCGGTCATCAGTACGCCAATTGCAATGTAGTAGGGTTTGCCACCCGTGCCGCACATTAGAAACGACGGGACCATCGCGAGAAACACGGGTATCCCAACGGCAACGCCGGTCCGCTTGATCGGTTCCCAGCCCCGTTCGATAAAGGCAGACTCCCACCGCCAGATGAGGCGGTAGAGGGCGTAGGCCAACACGGCGAGGGAGACGTTTACAGCCAGGGACAATACCGCCGGGTAGGGCCGCCGGGCTACCGCGTCCATGGTGAAAAAACCGTATTGGTCCATTCCCGTGGTCAATGCGATGAAGATGGGCGTGGTCAACAGCACCAAAAGGGATAGTAGCAAGAGCCACGCGACAGACGTGGGAGATTTCCCAACCTCCGTTTCTCCGAGAGGGGTGGGGAAACGCTCTCGCACCGGACCGCTTGCCAGGAATTTACTTACCAGTAGCAACGTTTGAGATCGGCCCGCTGATTCGCGATGGTGTTACAGGCGTCACTTCGCTCAGGCCTCTTTCGTTCCCGGTTGGGCTACGACTATCCCAGGGCCTCTCGATTCTGGGCGCAATAATCCGAACCGGGATTCATTGGATTGAGTGATTCGGATGATTTTCCAATCAAATAAATCCCGGACTCAAGGAAATCCCAGTTCAGACGAATAGTCGAAAGGCCACGACGACTCCGGTTCTAAAACCTGCGCCCTGGAATACGGAGACACCCGCACAGTTCTCCGCGATGGAATCCTGGCTTCCGGCCCAAGGCCGGACACAGGAGGGAGTTGCCGAGTGGCCGTGACAAGGCGGAGTCATTTTGTTCCTATTACGATGCCTGGGGCCACCAAATGTGGTATTCTTTTGCCCATTAGAATAGAGGCGATCGTTGTATAGGCGGGAAAGATCGACGACTACCGGCTAAAGGACGGCAAAAGATGACGACCTCTCAGACCAATGGCCATCAGACCAACGGCCATCAGACCAACGGACAAAATGGAAACGGCGCCAGCCGCTACGTTCCCAGGGGAGCATCTGGCATTGGCGTCCACGACTACGTTCCCGAGCTGGGTTACCGTGAGTATTGGTATCCCGCAGTTGAGGACAAGCTGATTAAGCGAAAACCCGTGGCCCTCAAGCTCCTAGGAGAGCAGGTCGTATTTTTCCGGGACGCAAACGACCAGGTTTCCGCGGTATCGGACATCTGCCCCCACCGCGGGGCATTTCTGTCAGGCGGCATCGGCAAGGGCATGGGCAACGACGAGTTCAAAGGGTTCATAACCTGCCCCTACCACGGCTACACCTTCGACGGCAAGGGCCAATGCGTAGCGGCCCTCTCCGACGGGCCGGACTCCAAGCTTGCCCCGAAGCTCAGTGTCCGCAATTACCCCACGCGCACCCACCGCGGCGTCGTTTACGTCTGGATGGGTGTTACCGAACCGGTGCCCTTGGAAGAGGACTTGCCTGAGGAGTTTTTCCTCGACGACGTGGAGGTCCAGACCTACGTGAAGATCTGGCCCATGAACTGGTCGTTGACAATGGAGAACTCCCGGGACTCCCATAACAGCAAGATACACAGGGGAGGTATCCGGCGCTTCTGGAGCGGGCAACTGTTCAACCGTCTGTCGGCGTTCTGGGAGGGCACCGACATTACAGAGGAGGGCGACAACTATATCTGTATTGCTCCCCGTGTGAAGCAGAATGTCGAGGAAGGCTACTTCCCCGGCCTGGGAAAGCAATGGCCACAGCATAGTTGGTGGCGGTTCAGGAACGCCCGCAGGCTGAACCCCCTTGTCCAACAGAAAAACGCGTTCAACAACTCCCGACCCGGCGGCCTCTACCGGCTCCCGGCCATCGCCTGTCCCAGCGCCCGGGGCCAATCGCAGCACCTCCGGTACTTCACCCCCATCGACGAAAATAACACCCGGATGTTCACCTTCGCCCTCAAGCGGGTCCGCCACCGGCTGATGGCGAAGCTTTGGTGGAAATTCTTCTACCACACCTGGTACGTTTACTTCAACGCGCCTCAGACGACCAACGAACGGGAAGACATGCCTGTACAGGCCGTGGGCGCGCTGGACCCCCACTCGTCACAAAAGCTAGGCGCGACCGACGCGGCCATCATCTTCTGGCGAAGGCGTATGCCCTGGAAATCCCGGGATGCCCAACGAATTTGGGGACAGAGCAGGACCGAAGCGGCGGAAGAGATGATCGAGATCGAAGAGGAGCGGGAGGCCGTGGAGATTCCCCTCAACTAGCAAGCATCAGTCCCCAATGAACCAAGAAGCCCTGAATGTCGAAGGCCACCTCGCGCGAGGTGGCCTTCTTATTCATCTCTCCTTTTGCGAAAGGGGGACTAGAAACCGGGCCGAAAAGTCCTGGTTGGGTAGGGGGATTTGGGCAATAAAGCCGACGTGAGCAGGATCACGGACCACAGTTGTCCGAGCCGGACCGCGCAGAAATTGGCCGCAGCATGGGCGACAACAAAGGGGACAATATTGAGGACGACGCTGCGGCCTGTTGCGCCGCCACCGGTACGGCCCGACCGCCCGAGTTTCCCGGCCACCAGGGTCAGGTTGGCTACCGTGGCAGCCAGATACAGCTGGAATCGCGTCTTGACCCTGCCGAAATAGCGGGACTGGCGAATGCCCAACTGGACCAGCCGGGCCAACCGGTGTTCCACCACCACTCGGCGCACTCGATATTCGTCATAATGAGTGCTTTGCTGCAACGCTCGGGCCTGCTGCAGCAGGGCTTCCTGGGGATGGATCAGCACCCGCCGCCCCCTACTCCCCTTGGCTGCGATGCACTGGGACCGCAGTGGACATGTCCGACATTCGGCCCCGTCGAACTGGAAGGCCTGCAAGCGGTGGACCCGCCCTGTGCGACCCGTCCGCTTTCCCGCCGGCACGATGGTGTGGGTAACCTGTCCGGCGGGACAGGTGCAACTGCCCGCGGCCAGGTCAATATGGAAGTCCTCTTTCGGAAAGTGCTTCCGGTCGGGCCGTCCCGGCACTCTGGCCACCAACCGGCGTCCCGCATCGGCGAATGCCTGCCTGGTATCGCCATCCCCATAGGCGGCGTCGCCCATGGCTTCCTCCACCGGCACACCGGTGTTGGCCTCGCTCTGCTCCACCAATTCCAGCGATCCCAGGTTGTCCGGAGCGTTGCCGGGCAATACCTCCACCGCGGTGATCAGCTGGGAGTCGGTGTCCACCACGATGGCCGCCTTGTGTCCGTCGAACCGTCTACTGCTGCTCTTGTGGCCGTGGCGCATCTCCGGGTCATGCACCGACATCATCCGGTCCCGGCTCACCCCGTCCTTGAGATTCACTCCGTCATCGGTCCGCTCCACGTCCTGGAGCAGCAACTGCCCCAGCAGTTCCGCCGCCGCCACTATCTGCTGCCGCTCAGCGCTATCCTCCCCCAATTCCCTCTGCGCCTGCCGCGACAACTCCAACAACCGGTCGGCGTCTCTCACAATCTCGGCCAGCAGGGCCTGCCGCGCCCGTTTGTCGCTCCAGTCGATGGCCGACTCACCCTTCACGCTGGAACCCAGGTACCGCTCATATCCCCGGGCCTTGGCCCATTCTTTGACGCTGGACTTCTCCACTGCCGCCAGCGCCCGCAACAGCTTGACGATCCCGTCCGCCAACAGATTGTAGGTGTCCTTCACCGCGCCACGGCCCAGGATGTTGGTCGTGTCCAACGCCACCCGCATCCCGCGCCCTTTCAGATACCCCGACTCCCGGGCCAAACGCAGGCTGGACTCGAACACCTCCCGCACCTTGCCGTGCAGTATCAGCTGGGCGCGGAACACCTGCAGCGTGCTCTTGGCGAAGGGACGGTCTTCCACCTCAATCCCCAAGGCCACCTTCCACCGGATGTCGAAGTCGGCCCGGGCCTTGGCCTCAGCGTCGCTCACCTTGTCGTGGGACTGGAGCAGGAGCGCCGTCGCCAGCAGGCTGGGCGGCACGCTGTCCCGGCCGTTGTCGGCGCAGTAGAACCCGGCGAAATCGGGGTCCCGGAACAGGCGGCCCCGCAGCGAGGCCAGCAGACCGTAGAAGGTGTCCCGCCCCACGTGGTCCAGATACAACCGGTCTGCTTCCCAGAGGCCCCTCTGGTCCGACCGCTCTCCCAGCATGCTCAAGCCCTCGCTATTTCTTGATGGCTCAAGTATAGCTGACCACCCGGCTGAAGCCAGTTTCCGGCCACGTTTCTAGGGGGGATTACCCCGTCCCACGCCCGGCTAAAACAACACCGGACGCTTTCCCTTGACCGATCAGTCAGAGGCATTGCTGCTGTAGGAGTAGTCGCGAAACCGTCGAGGGTACAGGGCGGTCCCAAGGAAGATCACTCCGAGCGCCAGATGCGCCGCGTTCTCCCAGGGATGCTGCACGGTGAAAATTCCGAGGTTGATAGATTCCGCTCCCGACACAACCGCCGACAAGATAAACCCGGCAACACCGACGACAAGGAAGAACAACCCTTCCAACCCAAGGAATACCCGCTTGTACTCCGAGTTCCAGACCTCGCCGACGTAGAGGGCCGCCACGCCCAGCGCCAGGTACGCGATGCTCTGGCCTAGGTCCATGTGGTACAGGGCCTGAGGACTTGTGCCCAGGAAGAACCCGGCAATGCCGGCGACCGTGAGCAACGCGCCGAAAATGAGGAGACATCGGCGGTTGGTAAGCCCCTTGGCATAATTCTTGGTGACCGGACCGTAGCTGACGGTGATGCCCTTCGCTTCTCTCATCTCAGAATAGACCTCCAGCGGAAGTATCTTCTATCACATGGCTATGATCTTAGGGTCATCGGGCGTCAAAGATCATACCACGGCGAAGCTCCCTCAGCATTGGGCTTGGAAGCCACTGACCTTTTGCCCCCGCCAGGGCGATGGCATATCATCTGGTTTCGGATAGTTGGATTAACAGCCATGACCAAGGAGGGACTGCATTGACGACAGAGCTAGACTCACGAGCGGCCGGAGGCAAGCGGCTCCGGGACAAGGTATGCGTGGTCACCGGAGCCGGCCAGGGCATTGGGCGGGCAACGGCCAGGCGCCTGGGAGAAGAAGGCGGCATCCTCGCCGTGGCCGATAGAGTCGACGAAAGCGCCGCCAGGACCGTCCAAGAGTTGCGCGAACACGGCGTCACCGCCCTCGAGGCGTTATGCGATGTTGGAACATTTTCCGGAGCGCAACAATTGATGGCCGATGTGGTGGCGGAATATGGGCGCATAGACGTGCTGGTCAACAACGTCGGGGGCACGATCTGGATTCAGCCGTATCACAAGTACACCGAAGAGCAGGTGAACCTGGAGCTGGAGCGGACCCTCTATCCCACCATGTGGTGTTGCCTGGCGGTGCTGCCAATCATGATGGAGCAAGGCTCGGGGTCCATCGTCAACCTGGGTTCCCAGTCTCCGAGGGGGCTCCACAGGCTACCCTACGCTGTGGGAAAGGGCGGCATTTTCGCCCTGACCAAGGTGCTGGCTATGGAGTACGGCGGTTACGGCATCCGCGTGAACACGGTATCGCCCGGTGGGACATCCATTCCAGACCGAATGACATCCCGGCTGCATCTCGGCGGCGGTGTCATGGCCGATGAAGACACGTCGGAAGATGCCGCGGAATACCGTCGGCTGATGGGGGAGGACATCAGGAACCAGCAGTCTATCAGGCGTTCCGGGCTGCCCGAGGAACAGGCGGCCACCATAGCGTTCCTCGCCTCAGACGACGCCTCGTTCATCACCGGGCAGGTAATCAACTGCAGCGGAGGCCAGTCCTAGAGAGTTCGCCCGGTTACACCAAAGGCCACCGCTGCGGCACGGTGATTCCGGTGCGTTGCATCAGGTCCGCCCCGATCTCCTGCACTTTTTGGATCAACTCCCACTCGTCGACGAACGTTGGCCGGTGGTCTTCCACGACCACCCGGCCATCGACGATTACCGTATGGACACTCCGGCCATCTGCGTTGTAGACCAGGTTGTTCACCGGGTTGAAGATGGTCCGCCATTCCGGCCGCTTGGTGTCGAAGAGGACCATGTCGGCTTTCTTGCCCACCTCGATGGAACCTATGTCGCCGCCCAAACCCAAAGCCTTCGCTCCCTGGATGGTGGCCAACTCCAGGGCAGTTTCCGCGGGGACCATGCCCACGTCCTGCCGTCCGTCCTTGTAGAGCACCGCAACCAGATACATGGACCGCATGGTCTCCACCAGGTTGGAGTTGTTGCCGGCGTCGGTGCCCAGGCCGACGGTGACTCCCTGTTCCAACATCTCCGGCAGGAGGGCTGTCCGGGTCATACCCGACCCTCCCTTGACCGCCGCCGTGGGGCACATGATCCCCCTTGAGCCGGTGCGCGCCATGCACTCAACTTCCGCCATTTCCAGACCGAGACAGTGGGCCAGGGTCGTGTCAGGGCCGAGGACACCGATCTCCTCCAGGTACTCGGTCGGCAGCTTCCCATGGCTCCGGATGGATGCCTCTTTGGATTGCGGCGTGTTGCTGTGGTGGAGGGTCAGCCCCGTCTGATATCTGGCGGCCAACTCCTTGGCCCCTTCAAGAAGCTCCCTGGTGCAAAACCCCTCCGAGAAGGGCATTGCCCACGCCCGGACCCTGCCATCCAGCGCATGGTCGTAGTCTCGGATAACCTCTTCCATGCCGGAAATCGCTTCGGCGGTCGAATATTGGGGCAGGTTGACGGGGTTGGGCCGATCGGTGACGTGGCGGCCTACAATGATCCGGCAACCGGACTCTTCATAGGCCTTAATGCACTCGTCGAGGTACTTGGTGCTGCCTGGGTCCAGGAAACAGGTTGTCCCGTATTTGAGCAGCTCGGTAATTCCCAAGAGGGATGTGTAATACTCCTCTTCAGCCGTCATCGCGCCCTGGAGCGTGAACACGTTGGGCAGGTAGGCAGGGCCGAGGTCGTCTGGGAAGATCCCTCTGGTGGCGTGGGCGTAGCTGATGTGCATGTGGCCGTTGCAGAAGCCGGGAGTCACGACCATTTCGCTGCCGTCGATCACCCTGCCGGCGGTCACGTCCCGGAGTTCACTGGCTTTTCCCACGTGGGTGACGCGCTGCCCGTCAATGACAATGGAGCCATCCTGGATAATCCTCCTTTCCGGGTCCATGGTCAGTATGAAACGGGCGCCTTCGATCTTAATAGGTCCTGTCGTCATGGGACTATTCCTGCCGTCTAGGATCGCATTGGCCGATGGCAATGGGGGCTGGAGTATGGCGGCTGGAGTTGCCAACCCCTCGGCTCAAGCCCATGATACCCTCGGCTTCGCTCCGGGCCAACGGGCTACCGTCCGGTACGCGGCTTCTAAAGTCCTGTTGGCAGCCCTCTCCTAGCCTACCCTCTGGATATGGGTTGTGTCTCTACATGGGCTTGCCTAGCGCAGAGCCATCCAATATACACTTCCGCCGCATGATGCCCACTCGCCAAGTGCGGAACGGATTGGAGTCGAAGAGCCAGCCCGCTTGCCCCGGAGTCTCCCCGTGGGTATGATGCGGAGCATGGGGCGATCACAGGAGGAGACGTGGCAGATACGGGACTGACCTTCGGTTGTAGTTTTGGCGGTGAAGGGTACTTCGACGTGGCGGAGTTTGCCCGGCGGGCCGAGGCGCTGGGTTTTGACCGGATCACCACAGGGGAACATCTGATGGACGGCAATCCCCCCAGGCCAACGCTTCTGGGTATCCCCGCGATGGCGGCGGCGGCCGGGGCCACCAAAACCCTGCGCGTTATGACTGGCATCGTCATCGCCCCCCTTTACAACCCGGTCCTCTTGGCGAAGATGGTCGGCACTCTGGACCTGGTGTCAAACGGCAGAGTCGACTTCGGCATAGGCATCAGCGGACAGCGGGGCACCCAGATCGAGTTCGACGCCGTCCAAGTGTCGGTCCGCACCCGGGGCCGCCGGACCAATGAGATATTGGAAGTCATGAAGCGCCTCTGGACCGAGGAGCACGTGACACATCACGGACGCTTCTTTGACTTCGAAGACGTCACCCTCCTCCCGAAACCAGTCCAGCAGCCGCATCCTCCCATCTGGGTCTCGGGCCGAAGCGATGCCGCAATGCGGCGCGCCGCGCTTCTAGGTGATGGCTGGTACCCCTATCTGTTCACGGTCCGCCGGCTGCAACGGACCAACGAGGCCATTCGCCAGATCGCCGGGGGAGCTGGCAGGGACCTGACTGGATTCCATTGGGGTTTGAACCAACCTACGTCCATCTCGGAGGACCGGTCGATTGCAATGGCTCAGGCGGTGGCCAACGTGGGTCAACGCTATGTAACCCCGGACCGGTCAGCAGAGGACCTTGCCCAGGCCCTATGTATCGCGGGAACTGCCGAAGATTGCGTAGGAGGTATCCAGGAACGTGTCGAGGCGGGAGTCCGGGACTTCAACTTCAGCTTCCTGTCTTCCGACGCCGACGGAGTCTTCCGGCAGATGGAGATGTTCTCCAGCAAGGTGCTTCCGCACTTCCGGCAACCAGAAAACGATCACCCAACCCGCCTCGATTGACGGAGGAGTCATGGATTTCGGACTGTTCTTAGAGTTCCCACGCCGCGAAGGAATAACCCAGGCCGAGGCCTTCGACGAGTGTTTCGAACTGGCCGACAAAGCGGAGGCTCTGGGAGTCGATTCGCTGTGGCTGGCGGAATACCACTTTAATGCCGGGCGCGTATTGTCTGCGCCGGTGACCATCGCCAGCGCGCTGGCCACCCGCACGAAGAGGGTGAGGATCGGCTTGGCCGTCCTTTGCCTGCCCCTTGGCAACCCGGTGCGAATCGCCGAGGAAGTGGCGACCCTGGACCACATCAGCAAGGGGCGTTTGGAGTTTGGAGTAGGCAGGGGCACTTTCCCCAACGTGCACGAGGGGTACAACGTGCCGTTCCAGGAGAGCCGGGACCGCTTCGAGGAGTTCTTGGAGGTCATCGTCAAGGCCTGGACCTGTGAAACTTTCTCATTCGAGGGAAAATACGTCCAAGTCCAGGACCTGGACATCGAACCCAAGCCCTACCAGACACCCCATCCTCCCATCCACCTGGGGATCACCTCCGCGGAGAGCTTCCCGATCATGGGAACACTGGGCTACCCGATCTTCATCAACCCGTCCCGTGTGTTCGCGCTTTCCGAACTCGCGCCTCATATCGCCGACTACCGGAAGGCATGGCAAAAGGCTGGACATGCCGGAGAGTCCAAGGTGGGGTTAAGGGTACCGATATACGTGGCGGAGAGCGCCGAACGAGCGTATTGGGAACCCCAGGAGAGCGCCATGTTCTCTGTGAACCGGCTCGGAGTACGCGTCGGCAGCTATGCGGACTACGGCGGCACCACGGGAGATTGGCAGGCGGAGTCCGACCGTATCCTGGGCATGAGCTATGACGATTGGTTGAGAGATAAGGTGGTCTACGGCACGCCCGAGGCCGTGTCTGACAGGTTGCATCAACTCAGGGAGGAGCTTAGCCTGGACCAGATAGTTTTCGAAGTGAACTACGGTAGTCAGATTTCCCCGGAGCGGCAGCACAACTCATTGCAGTTGTTCATGGAGAAAGTCGTTCCCCAGTTCAAATAGGTCCGCGCACCCGGACTAGACCAGAGAGGAGCCGGCGATTCCTGGATAGCCTCGCAGGAACTCGGCTCCGTTAACGGCGTTCCGGCCTTCTATCTGGAGGCGCTTTAGCCCCAGCAGCCCGTCTCCGGTCACAACGGCCAGAGGTAGGTCTACCTGGCCGGTTACGCAGACCGTACCCGGTCCGGCTTCCTGAGCGATTTCTCGCGGCAAGGCAACTACATCCAACAGCTTCACCACCTTGCCGTCCCAATGGGTGTAGAGGCCAGGCCACGGAGTGTAAGCCCTGCGCCGCGTGGATAGCTGGATCGCCGAAAGCATCCAATCCGCTCTTCCATCCTCGCGTTCGAGTTTGCGCGTCACCGTTGCCCTTGCTTCATCCTGTGGGCATAGTTGTAACCCACCGGACACCCAGGGGTCCAGATTCTCCATCAAGAGATCGGAGCCCCTGGCAAACAGGGCTCCCATCAGAGTCTCGGCCGTCTCCTCACCCGACAGCGTGTATTTCGCCTGGGCGATGATCGGTCCGGTGTCCATCCCTTCGTCGAGCAGCATCAACGTGACACCCGTGAGACTGTCGCCCCCCAGGATAGTCGACGGGACGGGGGATGGGCCCCGGTACCAGGGGAGCAACGAGGGATGCAGATTCAGGCAGCCGTGGGGCGGGGTCGCCAACACTCGGGGCGGCAGAAACTTTCCATAGGCCGCGACCACGATCAAGTCGGGCCTGAGGGCCTGGAGTTCTGATCTAACCTGTGCGGACCGCAGGGACTCGGGCTGCAACACATCCAGGCCCAGTTCTAGCGCGTGGGTCTTGACCGGAGGCATTTCGGGCGAGCGTCCCCGGCCCCGCGGCCTGTCGGGTGGAGCGTAGACCGCGTCCACCGACACATCGGCCGCGCCGCACAACGCGTCCAGCACCGGTGTCACAAACGCGGGGGTACCCATGAAGACAACGCGCATTGGCCCTTCTCACCGGGAAATCCGGGCGCTACCCAAAGATTTTAGAATTCTAGTTGCGTGCCCAAATTCGGGTTGACATTGGAGTAAAGGGGTGGTTAGAATAGATCAACCGCTTGGCGGAATTTTCGTAAAGGAGGTGATGGCGTATGAAATCTAGTTTAACACGTAGGGGCGATGGTAGGCATCTGTCTGGACACGACGAGGTGATCGTACACTAACGCACCCCCCTTACATACGAGAACCCGTTCGTCGGGCCCAGGCCAATGTCTATCATCGCCCCTAGGTAACCAGGAATCAGTCGGGGGTTTTACCGGCAGAGTGGCTGGGCCCGATCCTTTTGTCAGGCGCATCGAGAGTTTTGGACCGTTAGAATCAGGCTCCGGACCCACTTAGGGGAATAGCGCGGCCCCAGCGCCAGAGCGCGGCTGGGGTTTTCCTTTCGCCCACTTGCAGCGCCCGCTCAGGCTCCTTGGGATGGGCATTAGGGTGATGGCGCGCGACCTACCTAGATTGACAACATACGTCCGTCAGCTTACAATTTCAACTGACTCAAGTTCAGAGATGTAAACATTTGAGGGTTAAATGCTACGAATTCGGCTAAGAAGGGTGGGTAAAAAGGGGAAACCGTCATATCGCATAGTGGTGGCGGAGGCTACCGCGCCGCGAGACGGGGCGTACGTGGAATGGATTGGCAACTACGATCCCTTGGTTGACCCCCCCTCTTTCTCCATCAAGTCCGACCGCGCCCAGGAATGGATTCGCCAGGGCGCCCAGCCCACCGATGCGGTCCGCCGCATTCTGGCATGGTCCGGAGTCGTCGATGGAGACGGCATTGCCGCCGCTGAGTCCGAGTCTGTAGACAACCCTTCGGAGTCCTCCGAACCGGACGGCCAAGAGGAGCCAGCCGAGGTCGGTTCCGCTTCCGGTGATGGAGAGGCCTCCTCCACATGAAAGAACTCATCGAGTATATCGCCCGCTCCCTGGCAAGCAACCCAGACGCCGTTTCGGTCTCCGAGGACGTGGAGGACGGGCGTGTGATATTGCGGCTGGAAGTTGCTCCGGAAGACAAGGGCAAGGTCATCGGCAGGCAAGGCCGCGTCGCGCAGGCGATGAGGGTGTTGCTACGGGTGGCTGCGGTGAAAGACGGCACTCACGCAGTGCTGGAGATCGTATAGCGTAGCCCGTATGACTTCCGGGGACGTGATTGTGGGCCGCGTCATCCAGGCTCATGGTGTGTCGGGCAGGGTCAGGGTCCAAGTCCTCAGCGATGTTCCGCACCGTTTCGACACAGGGCAACTCCTTAACATCGGCTTCGGTTCCTTCCGCATAACCGATTCCTCTCCCACCGGCTTCGATCAGGTGCTTCTCGAATTGTCCGGAATATCCAGCCGAGACCAGGCCCAGGCTCTGGTCGGGCTGGAAATCACCGTGCCCGAAACAGCCGCCCGGGCGATGCGGGAAGGCGAATATTTCCACTTCCAACTGCTGGGGCTCCGCGTACTCACCGAGGACGAGGAATTGTTGGGTGAGATCACCGAGATCCTTGAGACCGGGAGCAACGATGTCTATGTTGTTTCCGGCTCCGGCCGGGACGTCCTTGTGCCCGCGCTGGTCGATGTGGTCAAGGATGTGCGTCTGGACGAAGGCGTCATGATAGTCGATCTACCCGACGGCCTGCGGTGATCCCCCTTTGACCTGCGCGAGAGCCAGATGCTAAAATCTCACCAAACTTCCGTCAACGGGGGTGGTTGCGATGTCTGGCCACTCTAAATGGTCCACGATCAAACACCAAAAGGGCGCCGCGGACGCTAAACGAGGCGCCATCTTTACCAAGCTAAGCCGGGACATCTCCCTCGCCGTCCGGGAAGGCGGCAGCGGTGACCCGGAGATGAACTTCCGCCTACGCCTGGCCATCGACAAAGCCAAGAGCAATAACATGCCCCAGGACAACATCGTCCGCGCCGTTAAGAGGGGCGCGGGCGAGGCCGGAGAAGGCGAGGAGAAGCTGGACGAGGTCACCTACGAGGGCTACGGGCCCGGCGGCGGCGCGATCCTGATTCAAGCGGTCACGCCTAACCGGAACCGCACCGCCTCGGACATCCGCGCCGCTTTCAACCGCGGCGGCGGCAACCTTGGGGAATCAGGATGTGTTGCCTGGAACTTCGAGACCAAGGGTGTCATCAGCCTCGAGGTCGACGACGAAGACAAAGCCGAAGAACTCGGCCTTCTGGCCATCGACGCCGGGGCCGAGGACATCATCATCGAAGAGGGGGTGCTGGAAGTCCACACCGCCCCTGAAACCCTCCTGACGGTCCAGGGAGTGTTGCAAGAGGAGGGTGTAACCCCCGCATCATCGGAGATATCCATGGTGCCGAAGACCACCGTCCTTCTTCAAGCCAAGGAGGCGGAGCAGACCCTCAAACTGCTAGACGCCCTGGAAGACTTGGCGGACATTCAGAAAGCCTACACCAGCGCCGACTTCCCCCCAGAGGTGTTGGAGAGCTACCGGTCCGCTTCCTAACGACACAGGGCGTTGTCCAAAGCGCCGGAGATTATGCGAGTTCTAGGCATTGACCCCGGGACGGTGAGGATGGGGTATGGAGTCCTGGAAACGGGACCCCAGCCAGAGGTTGACGACTACGGGGTGGTCGCCTTGCCGCGCAACATGCCTATCGAGCAGCGGCTCTACCAGTTGTACACCCACGTCGTCAACATGATCGGCATTTTCCACCCGGACGCCATCGCCGTTGAGGAGCCGTTCGTAGGGCGGGGCGAGCGCAACTTTCCGGGCCCTGCCATCGCGGTCGGTCAGGCCCAAGGAGTGGTGCTTATCGGGGCCGCCAGCCAGGCTGTCCCCGTGTTCCGGTACTCCCCGGCCCAGATTAAACGGGCCGTCACCGACTTCGGTGGCGCAACCAAGGCCCAGATGCAAGAAGTGATAACCGTAACGCTGGGTCTGAAGGAGACCCCCGAGTCCGACGCCGCCGACGCCATCTCCGTGGGCCTCTGCCACCTGGTCCAGAGCCAGGGGACCAACGCTCTCCTCCGGGAGATACCTCCGGGCCAGGAGAGGTAATGGGTGATAGTCAGCGTTCGCGGTAGCCTGGCAGCCGTGGGACCCGACTGGGTACACCTCCAGTTGGGCGGCGTAACCCTGCAAGTGTTCGTCCCTTCATCGGCCATCGCCCCGCTCGGAGACATCGGGGCAACCGTCTCCCTGCACACTCACCTGAGGATGCGCGACGAGCAGCCAGTCCTCTACGGGTTCCCTTCCCCGGCGTCCTTGGAACTCTTCCTGATGCTTACGGCGGTTTCGGGAGTTGGGCCGCGCCTTGCGTTGGCCCTGCTATCCACTCTTGACGCGCCGGGGCTGCGGCAGGCCATCTCCGCAGGGGACATCCCCGCTCTCAGCACGACTCCGGGAGTGGGCCGCCGCACGGCGGGAAGGATTGTGTTGGAGCTAAAGGGAAAGCTGGAAGTTGCGCCCGTAGACGGTCCGGCTATGACAGGGTCCAACGACATGGAAGTAGTTGAAGCCCTGATGGCGTTGGGATACTCCGTGTCAGAGGCTCGCCGCGCTGTGAGCGACGGCAGGGACTCGGCGGGGTTATCCGTGGAAGAGCGCATCCGGCTGGCATTGCAGACTTTCGGTCCCGGCTAGAGCGGCGGCTGGTATAATTGTTGGCAAGAGGCAACACGGTTTATGGGCACGTTTAGCCACCCTATCACACTAATTGGACCAAACGGTGGGCCACTCGAGACATTGGATGCCCTGGTCGACACGGGCGCGACTTTTACGTCCATCCCCGGTACTGTCCTTGAAAGGCTCGGGGTCTCCGCCGAATGGCAAGTCCGAGACGGACTTGCCGATGGAAGCATCGTACGGAGAGACATGGGCCGCGTTGATGCTGAGACAGACGGCGAACGCAGACCGATCATCTGCGTCTTCGGTCCTGACGATGCTCCCGTATTGATAGGCGCCCATACGCTGGAAGCCTTCCACCTCATGGTCGGTCCCGTAGAACAACCCCTTGTCCTTAAAGACGCTCTATGGTTGTAAACTCATGACTCAAAACACTCGCATCAGAAGATGGGCGGAAGCCGGCAGGGACATCAACGATTCGTGGTCTGAAGGCGCTAAACCCGAGGACCGCCGCTTCGAGTTGACCGCCGACTTCAAGATGACCGGCGACCAACCTCGTGCCGTGGAGAGGCTTTCCCAGGGGATTGTGGAGGGAGCCTCCCGCCAGACCATGATGGGGGTTACGGGCAGCGGCAAGACTTTCAGTATGGCCAACATCGTCCAACAGGTGCAACGGCCAACTCTGGTAATGGCCCACAACAAGACCCTGGCAGCCCAGCTTGCCACCGAGTTCAAGGAGTTCTTCCCCCGCAACGCCGTGGAATACTTCGTCTCCTACTACGACTATTACCAGCCAGAAGCCTATGTCCCCCAGTCGGACACCTATATCGAAAAGGACTCCAGCATCAACGAAGAACTGGACAAGCTGCGCCTATCCGCCACGACCTCCCTGCTCACCCGGCGGGATGTCTTGATCGTGGCCTCGGTATCCTGCATCTACGGTCTGGGCGACCCCCAAGACTACTTCAACCTGGTTGCCCAGGTGAAGGTGGGCGAGGTTCGCAATCGGAGCCGGCTGGTGCGGCAGCTCGTGGACATGCAGTACGAGCGCAACGACATGGACCTGTCCAGAGGCAAATTCCGCATTCGCGGCGACACTCTGGAGATCGTGCCCGCGTATGAGGAGGCGGCGGTCCGGGTGCAGTTCTTCGGCGATGACGTGGAGCGGATTGTCCGGTTGGACCCTCTTACCGGCGAAGTGCTGGCGGAGCTGCCGGAAGTCTCAATTTACCCTGCCAACCACTTCGTGACGTCCAAGGACAAGCTGGACCTGGCTGTGGACGACATACGTGACGAACTGGAAGAGCGGCTTGCCGAACTTCGCAACCAGGGGAAGATCCTCGAAGCCGCCCGCCTGGAGAGCCGTACCCACTACGACCTGGAAATGCTCCAGGAAACAGGTTTCTGTTCCGGCGTGGAAAACTACGCCCGGCACCTTTCCCGCCGCGCCAAGGGAAGCGCCCCTTGGACCCTCCTGGACTACTTCCCCGAAGACTACATCATGTTTGTCGACGAGTCCCACATGACCCTGCCGCAGGTGCGGGGAATGTACCACGGGGACATTTCACGTAAGCGGACCTTGGTGGAATTCGGCTTCCGGCTGCCCTCGGCGTTGGACAACCGGCCCCTCAACTTTGACGAGTACGAGTCCCACATCAACCAGGTCGTCTATGTGTCCGCAACCCCCGGACCCTACGAGATGCAACACTCATCGGCCACCGTGGAACAAGTGATCCGCCCCACCGGGCTGCTGGACCCCGTTATCGAAGTGAAACCCACCACCGGCCAGATCGACGACCTGCTGCAACAGATCAAGGGCAGGGTTGAACGGGCGGAACGCTGCCTGGTGACAACTCTGACTAAGCGGATGGCCGAGGAGTTGGCAGACTACCTCTCGGAGATGGGTGTCCGCAACCACTACCTGCATTCGGACATCCAGACCTTGGACCGGGTGGAGATACTTCGCGACCTACGCCTGGGAGTCTATGACGTCATCGTGGGCATCAACCTGCTGCGGGAGGGCTTGGACCTGCCCGAAGTGAGCTTGGTTGCCATTCTTGATGCGGACAAGGAAGGGTACCTACGCTCCAACACTTCGTTGATCCAGACCATTGGCCGGGCCGCCCGGCACGCCGACGGCCAGGTCATCATGTACGCCGACCGCATCACCGATTCCATGCGTTCGGCCATCGACGAGACCAACCGCAGGCGCGAAATACAGGACTCCCACAACAAGCAGCACGGGATTCAGCCGCAGAGCATCCAAAAAGAAGTCCACGACATCACAGAAGGGATCAAGTCTATTTCCGACAACCGGACCCGCTATGAGGTCACCCGGCAGGAGATGTCCCGGGCCGACATGTTCAAGGTGGTGAAGGACCTGGAAGTGCAGATGAAGGAGGCGGCCAAGAACCTGCAATTCGAGAAGGCCGCCCAGTTCCGGGACGAGATATTTGAATTGCGCCGGTTACTCGTACTGGAAGAGAAGACCTTGACTCCCGATTCCTTCCAACTGGAGGGAGTGGCGGACCGGTAGATCCGGCGCCCTCATTATTCGTACGCTATCCGATGCCGTTGGCGACGTACCGGCGAAGTTGCTCCAGCACTAGGCCGTTCTCCTCCGTCGTGAAGCCGTCCACGTAGTACTTCCGCTCGCCGGTCGTGCCATCCACCGCTCCCAAGTCCACGGCGCGTTCTATCAGCCGGGTCTCGTCTTCCAGGTCTGGGAGCAAGTCTCGACTCGCCAACAGAGACAATGACGCCACCAGGCCGTATCCTCCCCAGTTGGACACGCTGGAGATTATCAGCCGGTCGACTTTTGTAACCGCGGGGTCGTCGGGTAGTGTGTCCACGGCTGGAATGTGTTCGACCAGGTTGCCCATACCGATTTCGTTGCCGCCGTCCCCAATACCGACTGAAGGGACACCACCCTCGAACAGGTAGTCCACCCTGGCCGTCTGGGGCGTTATGTCCAGGGACCGCATATTCAAGTAGGCGTCGCCGCTGGTCCTGCCGCACCGCTCGATGGAGATAATCAACCCCAGGTCCAGGGTGGCCAGCAACTCCGCTGCGGCAGTGCGGCTTGCGGGCACGTCCAGGATGGGGAAGTCCAACACCGTGCCCTTGCCGCCTAGTAATTCTCTCATTACGTCATTGCAATGTTCGTCGCCGATATAAGTAACCTGGCGTCCCAGGGCCTCAAGAGCGCGTCCGATCGCTATGGCTCCGGGAGGGCCATCGGTCTCCGGCTTGCCGGCGGACAGGATGTAGAAGCCCGTCGTGATCGCGACATTCCCCGGATGGTCCATGATATACCGGGCCGCCTGATCGCAGAAATCCGGGATCATGTGGGACCTGAGAGCGCTCACGCCGCGCTTGTCCTGTTGCAGGATAATGTCTTCGATGGTGGTCAGGCTCGATTGGGCCACGGTAATCTCCCTGCGGGACTGGTTGATTAATTGTTCCGGCGGGTTCCGGATTGGCGCTACAAGACCGCGTAATCGGCGTCACGCTGGTTGGTGATGAACATCTTCCCCGGAGAGTGGGTGATCATCAGACTGGGCTTGCAATTAAGGGCCACCGCTTGGGGAGTCACGCCGCAGGCCCAAAACACCGGCTCCTCGCCGGGATGAATGTCCACCGGGTCGCCGAAGTCGGGCCGGGTGATGTCCTTGATGCCGATCGCGGCCGGGTCCCCGATGTGGACCGGAGCGCCGTGGGTAGCCGGGAAACGGGAGGTGACCTGTACGGCGCGGACGATCTGCTCCCGAGCCACCGGACGCATGCTCACTACCATGGGGCCCGCGAATTGTCCCGCGGGAGTCGTCTCGATGTTGGTGATGTACATGGAGACGTTGCACCCCATCTCCTGGTGGCGTATCCGTATCCCCGCATCAGTCATGGCAGTCTCGAAAGAGAAACTGCAACCCAGCAGGAAGGAGACCAGGTCATCCCGCCAGTAGGGGACCAGGGACTCCACTTCAGCCAAAAACTCGCCGTTCTCGTAAATGCGGTAACCGGGCGTATCGGTGCGGATGTCGCTGCCCGGAGCGGTAATCGCTGGCTCCACGTTACCCGCCTCCATTACTTCCAGCAAGGGGCAGGGCTTCGGGTTGCGCTGGCAAAATAGCAGAAAATCGAACGCAAGATCCTTCGGTAAAATGGCCAGGTTCGCTTGAACGTAACCCGGCGCCACGCCGGAGGTGACGCCACGCCAGGCGCCAGTCCGGATCTGTTCCCGCACGTCTTGTGGGGCCCCGATGAAGGTCTGGGCGGTCATCAGCACACCTCGGTTATGTTAATCAACTGGTCATTGGACAGCCGTTCTAGCCTGCGTCCTATCATAGGGGCCCAGTTTCACACCGTCAATTTTGGCCATGCAAGACCAGCTACACGCGGTCCCGCAAAAGGGATGGGCCAGGTAAAGCCGCCGACACGAGATATGGTACTGGTGATATACTGCCCTATGCTTGGCGTTAGGAACCCACTGGCCGTAAACGCAGCGCGTAGTATCCTGGTCTTTTCAACGTTGGGGCTCGGTATTGTATAGCGTATTGTTGCTGGCGAACGAGGCGAACGGTCCTGCGCCGCTACTGGACCTGATAGACCAGGCCGGTCTATCCTGCCATGTGGGACCCGACTTGAACTCCGAGGATGAGACCGGAGGCTCCGCAATCCCCGAAGCGGTGTTGCTGGACCTCGCTTCGATTGCCGATTCGCAGGCCCACCAGGTAGTGGACCGGTGCAAGAACCTGAAGATTCCCGTCGTGGCGGTCGTGCCCCGGGAAGACGTGGCGGACCACGACCCCACTCTCAACGCGGACGAGTTCATATTCTGCCCGGTGGGAGAGCGGGAATTGGTAGCCCGCATCAAGCAGGCCATCTACCGCGTTAACGGCGGCGAGGGAGGCCAGGTCCTGCGGATTGGCGAGCTGATGGTAGACCTGGAACGGTACGACGTAACCGTTGCGGGCCGCCGGGTCTCGCTGACCTACAAGGAGTTTCAGCTACTGGTGCTGCTGGCGTCGAATCCTGGCCGCGTCTACACACGCGAGGCGCTGCTCAGTCAGGTCTGGGGCTACGATTACCTGGGCGGCACCCGGACGGTCGACGTGCACATCCGGCGGCTGCGTTCCAAGATAGAGCGGCCGGGGCGTTCCTACATCGAGACAATCTGGAACGTAGGTTACCGCTTCAACACCGCCGCGTAATCACCAACGGCGCTTTCTCTCTGCGAGCCAGCTAACTGGTTTCGTCGCCGACCTGTCCCAGGAACCGCTTCACCCGTTCCGCCAAGGCGGCATTCTCCGGAGAATCGAGTCCCGGGTCTTCCTCGTCGAGCTGGCTCGCTTCCTCCCTAGCCAACTGGAGCAAAGCCCTGTCCGACAACTGGGCCATCCGCAGGTTGGGAAGCCCGCTCTGGCGCGTGCCGAAGAAGTCCCCCGGCCCCCGAAGCTCCAGGTCCACTTCGGCCAACTTAAAACCGTCGTGAATCTGTTCCAACGCTGACAGCCGTTCGCGGGCGTTCGTCGATGGCGAGTCCGAGAGCAAAAGGCAGTAGCTCTTGTGTTCCCCCCGGCCAACCCTGCCCCGGAACTGGTGTAGCTGGGCTAGTCCGAACCGGTCTGCCCCCTCTATCAGCATCACCGAGGCATTCTGTACGTCGATACCAACCTCCACCACCGCCGTCGACACCAGAACATCCAACTCTCCGTCCCGGAACCTGCGCATCTGCGCCTCTTTCTCCTTTGACGGCATCCGCCCGTGCAGCAGCCCTACCTTGAGGTCCGGAAAGACCTCATGCGACAGCCTCTCGTATTCTTCCGTAGCGGCCTTGGACTCGATGGTCTCGGACTCATCCACCAACGGACAAATCACGAACCCCTGCCTTCCCTCCTGGACCTGCTTTCGCATGAACCCGTAAGCGGCTGCCCGGCGCTCTGGCGATACCCATCTGGTAGCCACTTCCTGCCTTCCCTCGGGTAGCTCGTCAATGGTCGAAATATCGAGGTCGCCGTAAAGCGTCAGCGACAGAGTGCGGGGTATGGGCGTGGCGGACATGATAAGCGTGTGGGGTGTGTGGTCCCCCCTGCTGCGAAGCGCCCCTCTCTGCAACACCCCGAACCGGTGCTGCTCGTCGGCAATGGCTAGAGCGAGGTTGGGCAATGACACCCCCGACTGGATCAACGCCTGGGTCCCGATGACGATGTCCAGGTTGCCGTCCGCGGCCATTTGGATCAACTCCCGCCGCGCCGCCCTTCTGGTGCTTCCGGTGAGCAGGCCCACCGACACCGGTCTGCCCAGGGACTCCAGGTAGACCGTAACCAGGTAGTCCTCTTGCACCGGTCTTGCAAGTCCACCCAGAAGGCGGGATACGGTTTGAAAATGCTGTTCGGCCAGCACTTCGGTCGGCACCATGATGGCGGACTGGAATCCAGCGGAGGCGACCGCCAACGCGGCGGAGAGAGCCACCACAGTCTTGCCGCTGCCAACCTCTCCTTGGAGAAGGCGGTTCATCGGAGGCGTCCCTTGCTTGAGGTCTTCAAGGACTTCGCGCACGCATCTGCGCTGTGCCCCGGTCAACGAAAATGGCAGTGAGCCGAAGAAACCCCTGAATACCTCCCGGTTTATGGGTATGGGCAGGCCTTCGACGTCGTTGGTCCTGTTCCGCCTCCGGGAGAGGACCGCCAACTGCAGCGTGAAAAGTTCGTCAAACGCCAAACGCCGCCTCGCTTCCTCCCAGGAGTCAAGGCCGCGAGGATAGTGGGCCTCATGAACGGCATCCTTGATAGGCAGGAGTTGGTTCCGCGAGATCACACTCGGGGGCAGCGTCTCTTCCACCCCGCCGAGCCATTCTTCCAACGCCTGCCAAGCGATGCGGCGCAGGGCACGGCCCGTCAGACCTTCGGTCAATGGGTATACGGGTACGAGCCTGCCGGTATGCAGCGGCCTCTGTCCCTGGTCCAAAATTTCGTGGTCCGGCCCGTCGAACGTTATCTGTCCGCGGAAGACCTCAACTTTGCCCGCGATTGCGACCCTGGCGGTGGGCTTCAGGGTCCGGGCCAAGTACCGCTGACCGAACCATCTGACACGAAGGCTTCCCGTGTCGTCGCCGATTACGGCTTCGGTGTCGGTGCGGCGTCCGCCGGGTCCGCCCTTCACATTGGTGGCCTGCCAGATGGTCCCCACGACGGTACACAACTGGTCAGGAACCAGCTCGGAGATTTTGACGATGTTTGAATAGTCCAAGTGCCGCCTGGGGAACAGGTACAGCAGGTCTCGCACCGTGGACACGTCCAGACGCGCAAACTGGTCCGCGAGCTTCGTGTCGACGCCTCGGAGCCGGTCTACCGGCGTGTCCACGCTCAATCCGCCGGGAGGCTGCCGGTAGACTGGGGGTAAGGAACTTCCCTCTGCCTGAACAGGGGATCTCTCGCCCGAGAGAGGGGAATGTGAGGGCGTGGACGTGCCGGGTGTCGACGGACTCCGAGGACTCTCAGGCGCGCCCGCTGTCGACTCGGCCTGCTGCCCGTCGATGACACTCCGCCATCGATCAACCCAGCCTGGGCGTGATTCTCTCGGCACGTCGATATAGGGGGTGTCGAGCAGGGAGCGGCAGGCATCGGTCCCGCCCAGGTCGTCGGCTATCGTCTCAGCCCAGCGTTGGATGAATTTGTCCAGGCCGCCGACCACTGACGTATTGTTGAAGCCGCGGGTTTCTTCGAGCTTCAGGATGTTCAGGAAGGGTCCGACCCAGGAGGCCGGAGTTGTTTGACGAGCAGCCATCAGAGGACGCTTGCTTTACGCCTGGGTCAATGCGACGCCCACGGCGTTGGGGCCGACGTAAGTCCCTAGAGCGGAACCAAAGCGGGCAGTTATGATCTCACCGTCCGGCAACATATCGCGGAAGCCATGCCTTAGCTCGTCCGCCATTTGCGATTCGGTGCTGTAAATCACTGCCAACTGCCTAATTGGAGCCATTTCGGATGCCAGCTCACGCAGCCGTCGGATGCCTCTCTGGCGGGACCGTGGACGTTCCACCGGATGGACTTCCCCGTCCCTCATGCCAAGGATCGGTTTCACGCTTAACACCCCTCCGAGGAACGCCTGGGCCTTGCCGATTCTTCCGCCCTTCTGTAGGTATTCCAACGTATCCAGCAAGAAATAGCAATGGGTATTTGACAGGCTGGCGCGAACCTTCGCCGCCACGTCCGCGGCGGAGTCAGTTTCTCCGGCGATCTGCGCCGCGTTGGCCACAATCAGGCCCTGGGCGATGGACGCCATCCCCGAGTCGATAACGTGGATGTCGGCGTTTGCCAGCGAATCCCTGGCTTGGCTCGCCGAATTCATCGTCCCGCTGACCTTGGCTGAAAGATGCACCGAGACGATGCTATGGCCTTGGTTAGCCAATTCCTGGTAAACCGATTGAAAGTCAGCAACGGAAGGTTGGGACGTGGTTGGCAACCCGGTGTCCGAGACCAACCGCCGGTAGAACTCGTCGGGGCCGATGTCAACCCCGTCTTTGTAGTTGACATCTCCGAGAACGACATTGCAGGGAACGACGGTGATGTCCAACTCCCGCGCCAGATCGGGCGGCAGGTCGGCTGCGCTGTCGGTGACTATCTTTATCGCCATGACTTCTGTCCGGTCCTTAGTTAAGTCTGGGAACGCGGGGGCTGCGAAACTATTCCCGCGAAACTATTCCACGGAGGCCAGGTAATGGTAATGCGGTTGGCCCCCATTCACCACGTCGATCTGGATTCCGGGGTATGCCGTTTCCATAGAATTTACGATAGAAGTTGCTATCGCTTCGGCATCCTTCTGCGCCGCGTCCTCACCCAGGTAGAGGGTGACGACTGCATCTGGCGAGAGTCCGGCTGTGTCGAGGGACTGCCCCAACGCCTGCTCCGGAGACTCGGCTGCCACCTTCAGGTCCCCGTCCACCAGTCCGATAAACTGGCCCATCCTAACCGCGACCCCGCCAACGGTGGAGTCCCGCACCGCCCGGGTCACCTCGATTGTGCTCACACCGTCCAGCGCGCCCCGCATGGAGTCAAGATTGGATTCCAGCGAGTCTTCAGGGTTGAACGCCAAGAGAGCCGCAACCCCTTGCGGCACCGTATTGGATGGGATGACATGAAGGTCCGGCTTACCGGCGCATGCCTGCTCGGCGGACACCACGACGTTCTGGTTGTTCGGAAGGATGATCGTCTGCCCGGCGTTGGCGGACTGGACCGCGTCCAATAGTTCCCCGACGCTGGGATTCATGGTCTGGCCTCCGCTGACCACCACCGAACAGCCGGTGTCACGGAAGAGCTGCGCTAGCCCTTTTCCAGCCACGACCGCTATCACGGCCAGGGCAGTGGGCGGCCGGACAGCAGGGGCTTCGGCTTCCCGGTGTCCAGACACGAAGTCCACATTCTGATCGGTCATGTTCTGGATTTCGATGTGCGAAAGCTGGCCTATCGATGCCCCGTAGCTCAAAGGCGGCCCCGGGTCCAGGGCGTGGAGGTGTACCCGGACGTTCCGGTCATCGCCCACTATCACCGCGGACTGGTATGTCTCCGTCAAATGTTGGCGTATGTAGTCTGGGGCCAGCTCTTCCCCGGTTATGATGAATTGGGTGCAGTACCCCCACTGTACTTCTTCGATGGCCTCCAGAAATGCCCTGTCCATCTCCACGGCGCCGGTTTGGCCGACCGCTGTGAAACCGTCCAGAGAAGTCTTCAGGGTATCTTCAGCCATCCCGGTCAGGTAGGAAAGCGCACCGCCCCAAAGGACCAAAATGCCCATCCCACCGGAGTCCACAACTCCGGCTTCTCGCAGTACTGGCAGCATCTCGGGCGTTTTAGCCAGGGCCTCCCGTCCGGCGGCGAACGCCGACGACCATAGCTCCCGTGGGTTTATTCCAGCGTTCTGGGCGAGTAGACCATCGGCGCATTCCGACAAAGACCGGATCACGGTGAGCATCGTGCCCTCGACCGGCTGGCCCACCGCGCCATAGGCGGCTATCCTGGCATTGGAAAGCGCACGGGCCAGGTCCGATTCACCGTAAACATCTAGCCCCTTGGAGCCTTGCGCGAACCCCCTCAGAAACTGGGACAGGATCACTCCGCCGTTGCCACGAGCGCCCCAGAACGCGCCGTCGGCCAGGTCGCCGATAGCCTCCCCTGCCGTGGCGTACCGCTGCTGGGAACAGCGTTCCAGCGCGGCGCGCATGGTCAGGAGCATGTTTGTGCCGGTGTCGCCATCGGGCACCGGGAACACGTTCAGGGAGTTGACCGCGTCCCGGTACCATTCCAGGTATCGGGTCCCGGCAGTGAACGCCTCCCTTATGTCGTCTCCAGTAATGGCAGTCATATTGATGATAACTTGGTCTTCCAGGACCCTGGATCTCTACCGCGCCCTTACGGGATCACAGTCTCCCGCGGGCCGATAATGCTTGACACATTCCGGCCTTTACTTTAGCATCAATTGTCGGGAGTTCAAATGGATTACGCAGTATTTAAGACTGGTGGCAAGCAATATCGAGTCCGGGCGGGCGACACTCTGGACGTGGAAAAACTTCCCGTGCCAGTGGGTTCGGTCGCGGAATTCGGCGAAGTTTTGGCAGTTTCCGAGGATGGAGAGGTGACTTTCGGGTCCCCTTATGTACCTGGCGCAAGTGTTCGCGCCCAGGTACAGTCTCACTACCGGGACAAGAAGCTCATGGTGTTTAAGTACAAGGCCAAGACCCGGTACCGCCGTAAGAGAGGCCACCGGCAGAGCTATACACGATTGACCATCGAGGAGATCCGGCCAGGTTAGTCGCGTTCCGGAACCAACTTCACCGGGATGTATCAGACACCGGCCCTGAAGGAGACAACGGCAATGGCCCACAAGAAGGCTGGCGGAAGCACCAACAACGGCAGAGACAGCAACGCGAAGCGGCTGGGAGTGAAACGTTTCGGAGGCCAGGCGGTCACCAGCGGTTCAATCATCGTCCGCCAGAGGGGGACCCGCATCCGCCCCGGCACCAACGTGGGTCTGGGCCGCGACTACACCCTCTTTGCCAAGGTAGACGGAAAGGTAACGTTCGAATGGGCCTCCAAGGGCAAGCGCCGAGTAAGCGTCTACCCTATCTAGCAGCGGCGAGTAAATTATGAAAACCGACACTCACCCCAAGTTTTTCCACTCTGTAGTTACTTGCTCTTGTGGCAACGTGTTTCACACCGGAGCGACCAAGCCAGCCATGCGCGTCGAAGTCTGCAGCAAGTGCCACCCCTTCTACACCGGGGAGCAACGCATTGTGGACACCCAGGGACGGATCGAACGCATGCGCCGCCGCTACAATCTACAGTAAACCACTGCTTCTTTTCCGGCCCCTGCCGGTCCACGGGAGCTTAGTTGGATAACCAAGCCAGATTCACCTATGGTGGCCAGGCGGTCATCGAAGGTGTGATGATTCGTGGCCGGACACACTTCAGCCTCGCCGTCCGCCGCCCAGACGGTTCCATCCACCAGTACCAAGAACGTCTCAGCTCTTGGTCTACAGGCCGCCTCCGCCGGGTCCCCCTCCTCCGAGGCGTGTTGGTGTTGGCCGAGTCCCTGACACTGGGGGTCAAGGCCCTGCAACGCTCGGCTAATCTGGCCTCCGTAGACCAGTCCAGCGAAACCGAGGAAGAGATTCCGGCCTGGGCAATGGCGGGTACCCTGGCGGTCTCCCTGGTATTGGGCGTCGCGATCTTCTTTTTGCTCCCCTTGCTGCTGGTGCGGTTTCTGGACCCCATGATCCCCTCAGACCTGGCCAGCAACGCGCTGGAAGGACTGCTGCGTTTGGCTATCTTGGTGGCCTACATCTGGGGAATCGGGCTCTCCGGCGACATCAAAAGGGTATTCGCTTACCACGGCGCGGAGCACATGGCGGTGCACACATACGAGGCGGGCCTCCCTCTGGAGGTCGCCAACGTCCGAAAGTTTGGCACCCCCCACCCACGGTGCGGCACGGCGTTTCTCCTCACCGTGATGTTGGTTTCGATCATCGTGTTTGCGTTTCTACAGAGGCCCCCCCTGGAATGGCGGATAATCTCCAGGGTCGCGTTGATTCCCGTGATCGCGGGCATCAGCTACGAAATAATCCGGTTTAGCGGCCAACACCAGCGGGCCTGGCTGGGCAGGCAGTTGGCCCGCCCCGGCCTCCTATTGCAACGCCTCACCACCCGCCAACCCGACGACGAGCAGATCGAAGTGGCCATCACCGCCATGGAAACGGCCATCGCCGCCGACGAGGGAAGGGCCTACAGCCCCCGGCCCGCGCCCGTGGAAGAAATTCTGGAAGAAAATTCCGAAGATGGGCCCGCAAAGGGGTCCTCTTTTGACACCCGAACCCAGGCGCCCGGACCCGGCGACGCCGGTGTCCCAGCGTAAAGTTAATCGGATTTCCGGCCAACCGAGAGGAGGTCAGCTCTAGAAGTCCGGTTCTTCCCCTAGAAACCTCTGGGTGCCCGCAGTGACGTGCAGGAACTGGAAGCCCGCCCGCTCCGAGTAGAACTGGTCCATGTCCGTGTCGCCGATGTGGTAGTACTCGTCTGCCTGGAATTGCTCACGCACTATGCCAATGTCGTGCTTCAAGACAATGAAATCGACGGTGATCCGGCTGGCGTTCCAAATCTGTTGCTGGCTGAGGATGGTGCGGTCCGACGCGCTCCCGATCACATACCCCAAATCCTGCACCCGGCGCACCATTTCCATGGTGATGGTCCCGGGCGGATCTCCCACTTCCAGGGTCCCGTCGATATCGAAACTAATCAGCTTGGGCAAAAATTGTCCTCCAGTCCTCTCAATGGTTTCCTTTGCGTGTCTATTCCTCAGGCCTGGTGGGTCCAGACCGCACCCTGAGGCGGCTCGTCAATCAACCGGAATTGGGGAAGGCTGAAACCGTCTTCCCCGTCGTGGAACACCACCTCGACCCGTTTACCGATGGCGACGTTCTCCTCTAGCTCAGGGTTCATATCCGCATCCATCAGGTTTGCCGTAATGCGCAGCCCGTCGCCCGGGTCGGGTTCGCCGCGCTGCTCGTCCAACTCCACAAGCACGATGGCAAATGGAGCCCAATCCCGGAAACTCGGGACCACCGTGTGGGCCACGATCTGGTAGCTGTAGATCGTCCCTTTGCCGCTAACGTCTTGCCACTCCCACTGGAGCGAGGTGCACCATGGGCAACCGGGTCCCGGCTCGCCCCGGAGAAGACCGCACTCGGAGCATTTCTTGACCACCAGACGATGTTCGCTGGCAGCCTCAAAATAACCCCGGTACTCGCTGTCGGCGTCGGAGATGTTGATGAGCTGTCCCCGGTATTCGTAGGTGGGCATCGGTCTATCTCCTCATGATGAGGGAGCTGCCCACCGCCGGGGTGCCCCATCCCATGTTCATGCTTATCTCGGCGTCCCGAACCTGCCGGCAATGTCCCTCGGAGTAGTCGTAGGTATGGATGCCTTCAGCGGCCTGAGGACAGTAATCGTCCACGGCGCCGCGAAGTTGACGCACGTTTTCGATGACCATGTTCATGCCGTGGGTGTAGCCCTCGCACAGGTGACCGCCGCTGGTGTTGTTGGGACGTTTACCGCCCAGGTTAATGACGCCGCTCTTGACGAAGTCCTTACCCTCCCCCTTTTCGCACCAGCCGTAATCCTCGAACTGGAGCAGTACCGTATAGGTAAAGGCATCATAACAACCGGTGACGTCGACGTCATCGTGAGTCACACCGGCAAGCTCAAACACTCTGGGACCGACGTAATGACCGGCCACCCGGGTAATGGGCCCGTGCTGGTAGTGGAAGTCCCCGCCGGGTTTGGTGCCGCGTCCCTGGACTCCCAGGATGTAAACGGGCTTGTGCTTGAGGTCTCGTGCGCGCTCGGCGGAGGTCACGATCACACAGGTCGCATTGTCGGTCTCCAGGCAGCAGTCGAGGAGGTGGGCGCAGGGTCGGATGATCCAACGGGAGCTCAGAACGTCGTCTACGGTGACCCGCTGTTTCATCAACGCCTTGGGATTGTTGCTGGCGTGGTTGCTGTGAGCCACCTTGATATGGGCCAAGTCCTCAGACGTTACGCCGTACTCCATCATGTGCCGCGTAAATGTAAATGCGAAATTCTGGACCGCGCTGATCAAGCCATATGGGCGCTTCGTCAGGTCGGGCCCGGCGATGGGTGCGGCTGCCCGCACCCCGGTGCCGCCGATCCGTATTTGAGAGTAGCCGTTCATAGAACGGAAGATGGCGATAGTATCCGCCATTCCGGCCTCTATGGCGCCCATCGCCAGGCCAACCAGGGCCTCGGTGCTAGAGCCTCCGCCGGAGCAGTCCATATAGAAGTTGGGACGGAGCCCGAGATCATACTGAATGGCGGTCGATGGAGTAGAGTCACCGCCGTGGTAGCTCAGCATCCCGTCGACGTCCTGGGGCTTCAGCCCCGCGTCGTTCATCGCATTTCGGATGGCCTCCGCGCCCATGGCCCTGGTGGTGCGCCCGGAGCCGCGGCTGTATTCGGTCTCGCCCACGCCGACGATGCAGTACTTACCTCTAAGGTTGCTCTCCACGCTTCCTCCTTGGGCGCAATGTGGCTGGTGACGTGGCGTCAACGGGTAAATCGGGCGATTAGGCCGACTTCTGGCCGAGTCGATGGCCTAACCGCGATACCTGTCCTGGGTGGCCGGATGCTGGCGCTAGAGCAGGTTCCAGCGCGGGTTCTTGGCCTTCTCTTCCATCAGGTAATCGACGATCCAGTCCTTGACCGCTGCATCGAGGTAGAAAGTAGGCCGGATCAGCTCACTCTCATCGGTGATGAGACCATCTTCCAGCGCGGTGGCTGCCAAAGGTGTCCCAGGTTGAATCTCAGCGCCAACCCGTAGGTTGACCATAGCCGGATTGATGCTGCGGATGAACTCTAACTTTTCCTCGACGGACTCACGGGTCTCGCCTGGCTCGCCGAAGTTCTGAGAAACCGTATAGTGCAGTCCGCCTTCGTCGCACATGTCACAGGTCTGACGCATCATCTCGCGGCTCTCGTTCAACACGTGCCCGCCGTGCCCATCGCCCCTGGGTGTACCCATGATGACCAGGGCGCAGCCGGCGGACTTCATCAAACCCACTAATTCCTGGTCGCAACTGAAGGGGGCGAGGCAGGTGTTCCAGTGGAGTTTGAGATCGGCTTCGGTTAATGCGTGGCAGAGTGACTTGGCATGTTCGATGGGAACGTTGAATCCATTGTCTATGAAAAACACCTTCTTCAGCCCGAAGCGCTCTTCCATGTCTTTGACTTCGCGGACCACTTCTTCTATGGGACGGATGATCCGCCAGCTTCGCGCCTCGGCGGTCTCCGCCGCGTCGCCTGTGGGGTAGCCGAAATCGCCCAACTTGGTCAGGATACCGACACCGAACCCCGCAGCGCGGTACTTCGCCATGTCCAAGTCCTCGAATCTGGGGGGCTTGGCGAATTCGGAGTAACAGCGCATACCGTGATACACGACCTCGCCGCCCTCGCTCCTCACCAGACCGGGCAAGTCATAGTAGGAAGGCTCGCCAACCTCCAGGCGGTTGGCTAGCTCGGCAAAGGCCTCTCCCGCGTCCCCGGCGAGACCCAAGTCTGGCTCCAAGTAGGAGAAACATTCCCTGGGAAGCAGGCTGAACGCCGGGCCGCCGACAACAATGGTCGCCTTGGTGATCGAACGGACCTTGTCTATCACTTCTTTGGTTATCGGCAACGCCCACTGGGGATCGATATAGCTGTGGTTGCTCAGATTCCGGAGGGAGATCCCAATCATGTCGGGGTTGAACTCATTGACCGCGGACTCCACGTCGGCCAAATAATCGTCCGAGAACATCAGGTCCAGGGTCTTCACCGAGTGCCGGTCCTGGTCCAGGTAGGCCGCTACGTAGGCCATTCCTATGGGCAGGGGCCTGGCCTCCATTCGGCTCATCAGCCGTTGATGGCGGTTGGTGGCGATCATCAATACTCGCATGTGAGCCTCCGGCGTCTGGTTGGCGGATGCCGAGCACATTATGGCTCATAGGGTCGGCTTTGACAAACCGGAAAGGAATATGCCTACTCTTATGCTCAAGTGACGGTATCCTTGTTGACAGTGGGCTTTAGCCTCTCTAAACTGCCAATAATAACCGGCGGGAGACCTAAACCGGGTCCTTCTCGAGTGTGAAAAGCCATCCGGCGAGTGACCGGTCCATGGTTCCGCCCTCGGCGTTATGGCCCTCGCCCCAGTCCAAATTCCTCGACTTGACCAGCAGGAGGCGACGCATTATGAGCATGCCCCGACCGTTAGAGGGTATCAGGGTGGTCGACTTCACGTGGGTGCGCGCCGGGCCCTGGGCCGCCCGGTGGCTGGGCACCTTCGGCGCGGAAGTGATCAAGGTAGAGTGGCCCGAAAACCTGGATATGCTACGGCAAAACCGGTTCACAGTCCCCCAGGGTGTCGAGCCCGGACCCAACTCAACCGGACAGTTCGCCGACACCAACGCCAACAAGCGTGGCGTCACATTGAATGTCCGAACCGAGAAGGGACTGAACCTGGTCAAGCGCCTGATCTCCGTCTCGGACGTGGTCATAGAGAACTTCAGCTCGCGAATCATGGAACGCTGGGGAATCGGTTACGACGTTCTAAAAGAGATCAAGCCCGATATCGTCTATGTGTCCATGGCCGGGTTCGGCCACACGGGCAGGCACCACTACTACGGCACCATGGGACCGGCGGCGCAGGCGTTGTCCGGCCTGACTTTCCTATCTGGTATGCCGGGTAAGCCGCCCGCGGGCTGGGGTTGGTCGTACCTGGACGACACAGGCGGCATGTACGGCGCCATGTGCGCTCTCACCGGCCTGAGAAACCGCAATGCCACCGGAAAGGGCCAACATGTCGATCTGTCGCAGATGATCACGGGAATTACCCTGACAGGCCCGGCCTTCCTGGACAGCACGGTGAATGGCCGCAAAGCCCGGCGAGAAGGTTATCCCCCTGGCAACCGCACTGTATGGCCCGACACACCCCCCTTGAATAACTACCGGGGCCCCACGGTCGCGCCCCACAACTCCTACAAGACCAAGGGTGGGGGGTATAACGACTGGTGCGTGGTCGCCTGCTTCTCGGACCAGGAATGGAAGAATCTGGTGGAACTGATGGGCAGTCCAGACTGGGCCAAAGACGCGAAATACGGCACCCTGAAGGGGCGCATCGAATACCAGGAAGATATGGACCAGGGCATCCAACAGTGGACTCAGACCCTGACCAAGTACGAACTGGCCGCAAAGGCCCAGGGGGCGGGAGTCAGGGCGATGCCGGTCCAAAGCTCGGAAGACCGGGTGGAGCACGACCCGCAGCTACGGGAACGGCAGATGTACACTGAGATGGAACACCCCATGCTTGGGACGTGGAAATTCCAGAACGCGCCCTTCAAGCTTTCCAAGTCTCCCGCCCAGATGCACCGGCCACCCCCCATGGTCGGCCAGCACAACATAGAGGTATTCGTCGACTTGCTTGGCATGAGTCCCAGCGAGGTGCGAGAGGCTTACCAGGACGGGACTCTGTGGCCCCCGGAGATGCCCATGTTCCCGTACATGCAAGAGGAGGCCCTGCGATGACCACCGACGGCCATCCAGGCCCGAATTACGATAACCCCGGACCGCTCGCCGGGCTGCGAGTGCTAGAGCTGTCCGACGAAAAGGGCCAGTTTTGCGGCAAGCTCATGGCCGACTTGGGCGCGGATTTGATCAAGATCGAACCCCCCGGAGGCCAGAACACCCGGTATGTGGGGCCGTTCTTGGAAGACAAGCCCCACCCAGAACGCAGCCTGTCCTTCTGGCATTACAACACCTCCAAACGGGCCATCACCCTGAACCTGGAGACCGCCGACGGACGCAGGCTGTTCCGGCAAATGGCGGCCACGGCAGACATCATCCTGGAGACTTTTCCTCCAGGCTACCTGCCAGCCTTGGGCTTGGGCTACAACGATCTGTCCGAGACCAATCCACGGTTAATCATGTGTTCCCTAACGCCCTTCGGGCAGACGGGGCCTTGGCGGGACTACTTGACCTGCGACATTGCCCACTTGGCCGGCGGCGGTCAGATGGCATCCTCGGGCTATGACCCCGAGGATGTGGACGGCGCCCCGCCCATCGCCCCTGGGGGGGGGAACGCGTGGCACATTGGCGGCCATTACTCTTACATGGGCATCCTTGCCGCCCTTTACTGGCGGGATATGAGCGGCGAAGGGCAGTATATGGACGCCTCGATCCATGAAGCCTGCGCTTTGACCACCGAGGGCGCTATCGCCATCTACCTCTCCACGTCTGAAGTGGTGCGCCGGCATACCGGACGCCACGCTTCCCCAGACAATTCGGTGAAAATCCAGTTGCCTACCCAAGACGGGGGTTGGGTCAACGTGACCCGTTCGGGCAGCGCGTTGAATCCCGTGCGGCTGCGCCGGTTGGCCGAGTGGATGGACCAATACGGACTGGCCCAGGACTTGATGGACGAGAAATACAACGACCTGGCCACGGTCCAAGCCGACGCCCAGCACACCACCGACGTATTGGCCGACTTCTTCCTCAACATGCCCCAAGAAGACCTATACCGCGGCGGCCAGGAGCGGGACTTCCCCTGGGGAGCCATCCGCTCCATGGACGAGATAATTGGAGACCCCCATCTGGAAGACCGCGGCTTCTTCGTAGAGGTGGAGCACCCCGAGCTTGGCAGGATCTTCACCTACCCCGGAGCGGCGGCGATCTATAACGGCTCTCCCTGGCGCATCTCCAGGCGTCCTCCCCTGATCGGGGAGCACAACGAGGAAGTCCTCTGTGGAGAGCTTGGAGTCCCGAGACAGCAACTGACAATGCTTGCCGAGTCCGGTGTGATCTAGGGCGCGTCCTTGGACCCAGCCGGACCGAAACCAACCTGACCAGCCGCTAGCCGGGGGCAGAAGTATGGATTCGGACATCATCGCAACCAATTTGGCAGCAGTGGAAGCCCATTTCGGCAGCGAGGCATCGGGCCGGATTGAAGACGCTCTGGAGCTTTACACCGACGACGTTGTCTGGGAAGCTCCCAGCCGCCACCTGGTGATTGAGGGCAAGGCGGCGGTGGCCGCCAACTACCGGGAGATCTTTTCGGTCATCAACGATGTGGAGTTCCACTTGCTCGACAGGTTCGCCACCGAAGACCGGGTGGTCGACGACAGCATAGTAACCTTCACCGTGGCTAGGGAAGGGTTTATACCCCTGCCACTGGGTTCCAAGGGCCAGATGCGGCTCACCCACATCTTCGAGATGCGGGACGGCAAGATTAGCAAAGAGATCGGGATCGAAGGCCCACCGAGCCCCAGGTAACCGCACCCCTTCGGCTCCTACTTCCCGTGGCTTCCCACGGTCCGGGGGTACCGCTTTGGCATTAACCATCGACGAAATGTTGGACCTCCTTAGCTTTGCCGGGACGGAGCTTGTTAACGGCAACGCGAATCACGGCCCCATGGCCGCCGAGGCTCTATTCACCCTGGGACGGGACGAATCGGTCCTACCCTGGGTGGAAGGCTACCGGGGCCGCCTAATAGACCGCCCAACGCCTGGCCTGCCTATACCCAGGGATGAGTGGCAGGAGTTTTTGGGCAACCGAGAGCGTTTGGGGGACTGGATTCAGTTTTTCCAGGATGAACTGACGGAAAAACTCTGGCAGTCGGTTATTTCGGAATGGGTGCCCCATCTCGCGCCGGCCCTCATATCCGCCGCCACTCACGGGTTGATCCGTACCGCCCACGCGGCGCGGAGCCTTGCATCCGGAGAATCGCCGCAGCGCATCTACGAGTTGGCTCAAGGCCTGGGATATTGGGCGGCCCGGTATTACGTTCTTCCCGGCGCTCCATCCTCCGCCAACGCGGGGTATACGCCATCGGACGCGCTGGGCCAGGTCGAACGGCTGCACGGACCAGAGTTCGACGGAAGCGGCTCGATCATCGAACAGCTCAAAGGGCTGGAGGAATACCCAGAGTTCCAAGGAACCATAGACCTGGCGGATACCGGAGACGATATCTCACGGTTCATCCCAAATATCACCGAGACCTTCGCCGGAGTCTACCTTTCAAACCAGAAAAACTTGATTGCGTTCGTCCACTCGGTCACCGCGCCCAGCGCCCTGCGCCTGCTGGCCCCCTACCTGTCGGACTCAGACGCACGGCAGGCCGCGCGTTACGGATGGCAAGCCTGCGCCGCTGTGTACACCTGGTATTCCGTATCCCTGCCTCTGGAGCCTTCCCAGTTCAAGGCTCCAGACGGCGACCTTCAAGACCTGATCGACAGAGCTGTCACGGCGGGCGGAGCCCACTCCATCAAGTTCACCGAAGCCTGCCTGCGTGAATACGCCCTTAATCCCAGTCCGGTGTACCTCGCCGCAGCCCGGGACGTGAGTGACCGGGTCGGCCCAATCTGACGTGCGCCCGCCATGACCCGGCGGTGTACGGCGCCCTATCCCTGGAGGTGAGATGACCGCAGCGGACGCGCCGCTGCCCCGGAGGTTGGGGGAGGTGGTGGAGGCGAATTCCACCTCGTTTGTGGCCCAAAGCTATCAGCTCTACGACACGCCATCCCTCGGATGCCTGGTCCGGACCGGTTCCACGGACATCTACGCCGTTGTATACCGCATTGCCACCGAGCCCCTTGACCCGAGCCGCCCAGTCTTGGCCAGGGGAGAGGCCGCTGCAACGGAGGAGGAAGTGTTCCAGGAGAACCCTCAACTCAACAGGCTGCTCACTTCCCGGTTCGAGGCGTTAGTAACCGGTCACGAGAATGGCGGGGAGGTCCGGCCCTACCTCCCACCCCAACCTCCCAGGATTCATTCCTTCGTCTATACCTGCGCCCCAGAACAGGTGGAACAGTTCGCTTCGAGACTAGACTGGCTTCGACTCCTGTTGAACTCCGGTGTGCCGGCGGTGGATGAAGTCGTCTCGGCATGTCTGAGGGAAGCTGCTTCCGTACATTCCAACGCTGCAACCTTTGTGGCCAGGGCCGCCAAGACGCTGGCCACCGAGTTGTCCGGAGATCTGCCAAGGCTGAACGCCGTACTCAGGACGGTTACATCATGACCGACGAGTCCCAACAGCTAAACGGTTCTCGGTCCTTCCATCCCGCGAGTGGACCTGCCTCTTCAGGTGAGTTCCCAGGCCAATACCTGGGAATGGTGCTGGACGGGTCTCTGAGCCAGGGGCTGGAGGTGCGGCTCGACCCGGATACGCCCGTGGACAATGTCAAGGCTGGCACCTTGGTAACCATGCAGGGAGCCAACCACCGTTTCTTTGGCGTCGTTACCGACGTTTCCCTGGGCAGTTCCGACCCCAGGCTAAAGCAGACTCCCGCCCTGGTGGATAACCCTCTGGTCGCCCAGGTGGTGGCCGGGACGGTGGCCTACGGCGCGATCTCCGTGTTGCCCCAGTTAATCATGCCGAGCGTTGCCGGAGACGAAACCGACGCGCCCACCGCCGCCAAGACCATCCCACCGCACTTCTCGCGGACCCGGGTGGCCTCGCAACGAGACGTGGAGCTAGTGTTCGGCGCGGAAGACCAACGCCACTTCTGGATCGGCAATCCCCTGGACATGGAACATAAGCTCTGCCTCGACGTGGGCGAGTTGGTGAGGCGTTCAATCGGCGTCTTCGGCAAGAGCGGCACGGGAAAGACTTTCCTTACCCGGTTGCTCCTGGTGGGTATCCTGCAAGGAGGTGAAGCCTCCTCGCTGATTTTTGACATGCACAGCGAGTACGGCTGGGGCGCCGCCGATTCCGAGGGTCAACGGTTCGTCAAAGGGCTTAAACAACTGTTCCCATCCCGCGTGTCCACCTTCAGCCTGGACGAGGAAAGCTCCCGCAGGCGCAGGTCGTCCATCGACGATGTAGTGCGCATTGGTTATGGCGACATAGAGCCCGAAGACGTCGAGATGCTGCGCGAGACCCTGAACCTGTCCGAGGTTGCCGCGTCCGCCGCGTTCAACCTGCAGCAAAGGTTCGGACAACGCGAATGGATTCGGACATTCCTGGAGTACGAAGGCAGGGAATCGGTTTTCGAGCTGGCCGCTGAAATACAGGTGCAACCCGCCGCCCTGGGAGCCCTGTATAACCGGCTGACAAGGCTTAAGCGGTTCGGTTTCCTGGTCGAAAGCGGAGGCGGGGACGCGTCGGAGCGCATTATCGAGCACCTGGAACGTGGTCAGCACGTGGTATTGGAGTTTGGCAGGTATGGCCGCGACCTCACCGCGTACATGCTGGTGACCAACCTGCTATCGCGGCGGATCCACGCAAGGTATGTCGAGCGCAAGGAAGAGGCCGAGGGTGGTCTCGGCCAGGATCCCAGGCCTCTGGTCATTGTCATCGAAGAAGCCCATAAGTTCCTGAGCCCCGCCGTGGCCGGCCATACGATCTTCGGCACCATCGCCAGGGAATTGCGTAAGTACAACGTCACGCTTATGGTCATCGACCAGAGGCCCAGCGGCATTGACGCGGAGGTCATGAGCCAGGTCGGCACCAGGCTTACCTGCCTCCTGGACAACGACCGGGACATCGAGGCGGTCCTTTCCGGTACGTCAGGAAGCCGTCAGTTGAGAACGGTATTGTCCAGGCTGGAGGCGAAGCAGCAAGCATTGATTTTCGGCCACGCCGTTCCAATGCCGGTCGTAGTCCGCACCAGGGAATACGGCTCCGCGGAGTCCTACGAGCAGCTCAGCCGGGGACCCGCCACACGGGCATTCCACACGTCAGAGACGCCGGACGAGCAACTGGAACGGGAGATATCCGAGCTTTTCTGACCGCAACCCCGGTTTGGTGAGTCGACCACTCTAAGGAACATCGTCGGCGTAGTCCATACCGATATGGCCCTGCTTCTCAAACTCGGCGTATTCTTCGTCAGAATAGTCCAAAAGCGTCTTGTACACGTACTCATTGTCCTCGCCTAGCCGCACCGGACCGCGCCTGATTCGCATGGGATATTCGGACATCTTATAGGGCGTCCCAGGATACCGATGGGTGCCTGCGTCTTCTTGGGTAACTTCCTCGAAGATCCCTCGATGGTCCAGATGAGGGTCCGCGTAGGCGTCCCGTTGGTCAAGGACCGGTCCCGCCGCCACTCCCACTTCCTGAAGACGGCGCATTACTTCGTAGTGGTCTACCTGCCTCGTCCATTCTGATATCCGCGGGTCGAGCTCGTCTTGATGCTGGTAACGGCTCAGGGAGTCGGTGAATTTCTCGTCCTCTGCCCACTCCGGACTGCCAATGGCCCCGATGAACGCCTCCCAATCATCGTCACCAAAGATGGTGATGGTTACCCAACGGTCCTCGCCCTTGCAGGGGTAGCAGCCCTGAACCGCCGAGGGGTGGCGGTTGCCGGTTGCGCCGGCGCTGCGTTGGTTCATCGAGTAATCCAGGAAGGGTTGACCCATAAAGGGCAGCACGTTCTCCGCCTGGGAAAGCTCGATCAACTGCCCCTTGCCTGTCCGGTTCCGGAAATGCAAGGCCGCCATCACGGCGAACGCGCCCTGGGTCCCGGCGGTGGCATCGGACATGAGCACGCCGCTGTTGGCGGTTGCGTCCATGTCCTCGTAGCCGCGCAGCAGGGTATGGCCAACCACACCCTCGATGTGCAGCCCGAACGCCCGGTAGTTCTGATAAACGCCGTCGTTGCTGTAGGCGGGCATCCGGAGCATGATGATCTCCGGGTTGTCCTCTTTTAGCAGAGAGTAGGAAATGTCCAATTTTTCCATGGTCTCCGTGGGGTTGTTTTCCACGAAGACGTCGCTGATCTTGACCAGCCGCTTGAATATATCCATCCCGCCCGGACGCAGAAGGTCCAGCGTCACACTCCTCTTGTTCCGGGCGTGAGCGTTAAAGAGAGGGAAGCGGTTCCAGGGCCGCTTGCCGGGAAGCCGTCCGGGAGTACCCCCGGCGAAAGATCCCATCGACTTGAGCATAGCTTCGGTAGGGTGTGCCATGGACCCCCGCCCCAGCGGAACGAAGGTGTTGATCGTCTCGACTCGGATTACTTCGGCTCCAAGGTCCGCCAGGAACGATGTGCAGTAAGGGCCTGCCCACACAACGGTTATGTCAAGTATCCGGATGCCTTCCAGAGGGAGATTAGCCACGCTTGCTCCTTCTCGACTCGCTTCGGGTCATATTACGCCTCGCGACCTCAACCGGACCATGTCTTCATCGGTGTAGCCGAGTCCGGATAGCGCTTCGCGGTTGTGTTCCCCGAGCAGGGGCGCTGGACGCCGGACAGTCCAGGGCGACTCGGACATCACGAAAGGACGTCCGGGATACTTTAGCCGGCCCGCCGCCGGATGGTCGATTTCCTCGAATGCTCCCCGGCGCAAAAACTCCGGGTCATGGGCCAGGTCTTCCATCGTATTCAAAGGCGCGCTCAGGACTCTTGATCCCTGGGCTGTGTGCCACGCCTCGTATTTGGTGCGCTCCAATGTCCACATCAGGAAAAGGGGCTCGAATTCTTCCTGAAGGTCAGCGTCCAGTTGGGCGTCTGGTTCGTGCCATTTGGGGTCGTCGAGGAAGTCAGGATACCCCATCATGCTCACGGCCCTGGGGAAGTAATTCCTTGAGCCGCTGACCTGGAAGTAACCGTCGGAAGAGGGGTAAACGCCGTTGGGATAACCGGCGGTCCGCAGCGGCGACCGCCCGGTGACCTCTCCCGTGTATTGATAGGTCAGCAGCATACTCATCCTGCGGTCTATGGAACCCACCTGGGATTCCATCAACGATACGTCGACGTGCTGGCCGAGTCCCTGGAGTCTGGAAGCGAAGAGAGCGCCCATAGTGGCAACCGCCGCCACTCCTCCGCCCTGGTACAGGTGTACATTGACCCCCAGTTTGACGGGTTCCCGCTCATCGAGGCCTGTGGAGTACATCTCTCCGCCCATCCCGTAGACCATGATCTCGGCGCTACGATAATCGCGGTAGGGCCCCGTCTGGCCAAAGTTGGAGATGGAAGTCATTACCAGACCGGGGTTGACGACCCGCAGGGTGTCGTAGCCGAGCCCAAGGCGTTCCATCGTCCCGGGGCGGAAGTTCTCGACCAGAATGTCCACATCCCGGGCGAGTTCCCTGACCACCTTGGCCCCGGCGCGGCTCTTGAGGTCCAAGGTGATGCCCCGTTTGTTGGTGTTCAAGTGGAGAAATATCCCGCTCCTTTCCCGGTGCGGCGCATCTCCGGGGAACGGTCCCATTCCCCTGGCGGAGTCTCCCAACCCCGGACGCTCAACTTTGGTCACATCCGCGCCATAGTCCGCCAACAACTTGGTGCAATACGGACCTGCAACTTGATGAGTGAGGTCCAGAACTTTGACGTCTTCTAATGCCAGGTCAGGCAAGTGTCCTCGACTGAATTTAGACTGGGTCCGCAAGCAGCGAGATGGGGATCATCTTTAGCATTGCCGCTCCTCGGGCAACCGTAGCCACGAATATAGCGTCGATAGGACAGCGCTGCAACCGGGACGAGAACTTTCTTTTCCAGTTGTAGTCCTGGGGATATAATGCGGCTGACCGGAACACTACAGGCGCGTATGCTCCCTTATACCTCAAATTCGCGCCTCTGGGGATGAGAATATGATCTGGTGCAGGTTTGAGAACGCCGGCAAGACCAGCTTCGGCGTCGTCGAGGACGGCAACGTAACCGAAGTTTGGGGTGACCCACTTACGGACTATGCGGTAACTAACCACGTCTACGCCCTGGTCGATGTAAAGCTCCTGGCTCCGATTAAGCCGGCCATGCTCTACGCCGCGGGTCCCAACTACCGGGGCCACGTGGAAGGTATGGCCGCGCGAAGGGGGTCGCCGCCGTCCTACCCCGACAGACCCTCTCCCAACTACCGCTCGGTCCATGCCATCATTGGCTCCGAAGAGAATATCGTCGTGCCCGCGGAGTCCTCCGGAGCAGTACAGCCGGAAGGCCAGCTTGCGGTAGTGATGGGGCGAAAAGCCCGAAACGTTCCTGTCAGCGAGGCCTTGGACTATGTGTTCGGCTACACCATCGGCAACGACATCAGCCAGCGCCCTTGGCAGCAAGCCGACCGGACGATGTTCCGCGGCAAGAACTGCGACACTTGGAAGCCCCTGGGTCCGTGGATCGTAACCGGTCTCGACCCTAAGGGATTCCAAATCATCGTGCGCCATAACGGGGTGGTCTGGGAGGACTTTTCCTCGGCGGACCAAATCTGGGATGCTGCCACCTGGATTCACGAGCTAAGCAAGTACGCCACCCTCTATCCGGGCGACGTCCTATGGATGGGCACCCAGGGAGCGGACGGCGACATGTTCCCAGGAGACACCATCGAGGTCGAAATCAGCAGCGTCGGCACCCTGCGCAATTATGTAGTGGCGGAGGAGTAGGTTGGGCAGTGGAGGCGTAATTTTATGGATCTGCCTCGCCAGAGGCTACCTCGCAATTGATCACTCGGACACCGCGGTTCGACAAGTAGTCCACTATCGTCACCGCATAGCCGGTCTCCTCGGCGACTAGCCGCTCACTGGAGGATCTGGAAGCCACCGCGACAAATACATCATCGTCAGGGTCAAAGCGCCGATTCCGTAGGTCGCGTGACATGCGGTTGGTAAGTCTTCCCGACACGTGCCGAACTCGACCGCGACTAGCAAAACTCTGCAAAAATCGGTACACGAGTCCGGAAGAGTCTAGATTCTTTCGATATTCTCGATTGATCATATCGCCGTCGTCTACCGCAATCACGTGGTTCGAAGCCCGAATAGCTCCCAACAATCGTAGTACGTTTAAGCAGTGATCGTGCCGCTCATCGCCCTGTTCCGCCCTTGCCAACACGTCAGTATCGATCACTCAATCCATCGCCTCGACTATTTACTGTCTCCGGCCCGGTTTCCTTGTGCCTTGCGAGCGCCTACTGCACTCATGAACTTAAACGTCTCCTCAAACCCTTCCTCGAAGAAACCTTCAGGAGCAGACGGGATTTGGCCGAACTCGTCGATCACCACACGCTCCCAGGACGAGCCGTCCCTGGATGGGGTAACGTAATAGAGGGCCACATCCTCGGGATCTAGTGTCTCTTCAGCTATCCTCCTTTGTAGGCGAGTCATTAGGTGTTCACTATGGGTCTCTACGATCACGCCTACACCGCGTTACCTAACCTCAAGGAGAAAATCGGCCAGGTCGGCCTGAACCTTCGGATGCAGATGAATTTCAGGCTGCTCCAGCAGCAAAGTTGCACCGGGAGGAGCAATCAGTCCTTGAATCAGAATTGGGAGAATCTGACCCATGCCGAAACCGACGTCTGGAAGATTTATGGGCATGGACGTATTAGGGTCAAGTACAAATACTTGGAAGTAGCCTCCATACATTGTGTCTCGCCGGATTTCAGCACCCAAATCCATGTGAGAACACCATCGAGATGCCCTGTCTTTCAAGTTCAGTACCCTGTCTCCTGACGCGCTCCAAAGAACTGCCGGTCCTAATTCCCCAGCAATGCCGACCTCCCTCGGCGTTTCTCCAGTAGAGATGTACATCCGCTTCGGGCGTTCTCGCAGAGGCCCGATGTAAATTAGCCCGGACAGTTCTCGAAACACTCGATCCTCGACATCCCGACACATCTGAGTACCCATAAGCCTGTTCCTACTCGCTTCATCGTCGAGACGTTTGGTATCCCTGACGTGGAACGGAGGCGTAGCGGAGAATTTCACCGTCGCTGTGTCAACCAGATCAACTTCGAATTCGATTGAGTCCGCGACTCGGGTTCTATACGACCTTCCGATAGCTTTGCCGCGTTTAGTAGTCCTATGGATTCGTACACCTTCCCGTTCTGACTCTATAACCGATTCAACGAGGTATATCCTATCGGAGGAGGACAGATACGCAATCTCTATCGATAGATGAAGGTCGTTCGCTCCCTCACTGATTGTAATTGGACCGCCGAGAATTGGAACCTGGCCCGCTTGAACCCTACATCCGACGTCGAAACTGACCGACGATTTAATATCACCTCCGAACGCAAACTCCTCGTATGCACCGAGATCGACGTAACTTCCAGAAGGCACGAATGCCGTGGCGGTATTACGGCTCTCGACCGTCTGGCGAAGAGCCATCATAGCCCGGAGAATGGCGCTCTTCCCCGAGCTATTAGGCCCCGTCAAGACGGTCAATGGGGCAATCTCGACGCTGCCCGTGTCCTTGAATGCCTTGAAGTTTCGTAGGCGAATGTTAGTGAGCATAAACTTATTGTATCGTAGCGGCAGAGTTCGACCTGGACACCCCTATCCCGTCACGTACCCGTTCCGTAAGTCCCAATTACGGGCGGACGGGTCGCGGTTAGAGGGGTCTCCGAAGCCCCCACCGCCGGAGGACAGGCAGACGATCCGGTCGCCGGGATTTACGACCACACCTGTTTCCTTGGAACCCAAAACCCTTTCTGAGCCGTTGAATACGATCTTGTAAGTGTGGGGTAGTCCCGGCTCCGCGCCAAATAAGCCAAACGGCGGCACGACTACGCCGTCGCCGGCCGTGTTGAGGAGCGCGATCCCTGACCCTTCGTACACCAGGTCACAGACCGCGCCCAGCCCGCCCCGCCATCTTCCGTCTCCGGCGGAGTCGGGCCGCAGCTCGTGGCGCCGAATGAAAAATGGGAACCGTTCTTCCGTGACTTCGATGCTGGGCGACCGGATTCCTCCTGCCACGTTCACTTCTCCGACTCCCGTCCATCCATCGTTCCCGTAGGATGCGCCGCCGCCGCCCCGCGCCAGGAAGAAATGCCAGATGAAGCGCCGCCCTGTGCGGGGGTCAGTACCAGTTATGGCGTACCGGAGCCGCCGGGAGAACCCCGCCGACACGGCATGGGGGATAGCCGGGGCTAGCGCTTGGAACACCGCCTCCACGATCTCTTCGGCACAGTGGTTGGTGCTCATGCACACCGGCGCGGGAGGGTTGGCGTTGACCACCAGCCCACGAGGTGCGATCACCCGCACGGGCCGCATGGAGCCCTCGTTACGCGCCACGTCCGCGGGGGCAAGATACATGATGGCGGCGTGAGCCAGGGACCTGGTATTCGCGTAGGCGCTGTTGATGAACCCGGTCACCTGTGGACTGGACTCACTAAGGTCGATGGTCATAGAGTCCCCGGCTATTGTGACCTCCGCGCGTATGGGCACCAGTTTGTTGTCGAATCCGTCATCGTCGACCAGAGACTCTCCCCGGTAGACTCCGTCGGGCCAACTGGAAATGAAATTGCGGACTTGGATTTCGGTAGCGGCCAGGATATCGGTCACCGCGGAGAGCAGTCGAGCGGCCCCATAGCTCTCCAGCAACGACTCAATGCGCTGGGCGGCAATCATCACCGATCCGATCTGGGCGTTCAGGTCGCCCAGGAAGTTCTCAGGTTGGCGGACGTTGGCGGACAGCATTTGAAGCAAGTCGTTTCTGGGCGCACCTTTGTCGTAGAGTCTCAGCGGGGGAATCCGGAGCCCTTCCTGGAAGATTTCGGTCGCCGCGGGGTTGTATCCGCCGTGAGTGCCGCCGCCCACATCGCTGTGATGGGCCCGGTTGACTCCGAAAAACAGAAGCTCGCCCTCGTGGAACACGGGCCGGATGATGGTTATGTCCGGTAGATGGCTGCCGCCGAAATACGGGTCGTTCAGGATGAAAAGATCACCGTCCGAGATGTCGTCTCCAAAGTAGTCCCGCACCGCCGCCCCGGCCACCGGCAGGGCGCTAATGTGGACGGGAATTCCCTCGCCCTGGGCCACTAACTGGCAGTCTGCGTCAAGGATGGCGGTTGAGAAGTCCCGGCTGGAGTTGAGTATCTGGGACATGGAGGTGCGAAGCATGACTTCGGTCATCTCCCGGGCTATCGACTCCATCCGGTGCTCTATTACCGCCAGGGTTATGGGGTCGGGGCGTCCGCCTTCCCCGGCTGCCCCAGTTGCAACCGCGCCTAAGTTGTCTGCCCCCACCAGCATCTCGATTCCACCCATACGGTCCATGGTCACCCGGTCCCTCACCTCCACCACAACGGTAGTGAATTCGGTTTCCAGGACCGCCGGGCCGTTGATCTCCACTCCGGGCGAAAGGGTGTCGATATCGTAAACCGGGACGTCCAACCATTCACCGAAGTAGACGCGGCGAGTCTGCTTCGCCCCGGCCACGCCACCTCTAGGTAGGGCATCGGGCAGGGACACCCGGGGAAGACGGCCCACGACGGTCACCCGCAGGGTAACAAGCCGCACCTCCTGGTCCTGCTGCCGGTAGGAGTACAACTCCTGGTATCTCTGGTGGAAGTTTGACTCCCACTCCGACAAAAACGGCTCGTCATCCCGTTCCAGGTCTGGCAGCGGGATTGGGACCTCGTATATCTGGTCCAGGTATCGCATGTCCGCCGACGGGAACACCTCCACGTCGTCTACGGTTACCCCCTGGTCATGCAGCTTCGCGCGGCCCTGGCCCTCCAGTTCGGCAACAATTGCCCGGACTTGACCCAGATCTATCGTGTTGAGGCTCGCGGGATAGGAGCGGGAAAAGTCGTACTTCAAATCTGTGGAAAGCATCCCGAACGCCGATAGCACCGGCGCGGCCGCCGGGATGTAGACCTTCTCAACCTGAAGTTGCCGGGCGATCTGGCCCGCCTGAAGTCCCGAGGCTCCGCCGAAGGCCATAATGGCGAATTCACGGGGGTCCACCCCGCGTTGGACCGACATGAGCCGGATACCCTCGGCTATGGCGGTTGAAACCAACCTGCTCACGCCATAGGCCGCCTCTACGGTGGAGATTCCCAGGGGTCCGGCGATGCTTTCCTCCAAAGCCTTCTCAGCGATCGCGGCGTCCAGCGAAGCCCTCCCACCCAGGAAATTTTGCGGGTCCAGGTAGCCCAACACGAGGTTCGCGTCGGTCACCGTTGGGTCGTTGCCGCCTTTCCCGTAGCAAGCCGGACCAGGGTCCGCCCCGGCGCTGTCCGGCCCCACGTGGAGTATCCCACCCTCATCCACCCGGGCAATGCTACCCCCTCCGGCTCCGAGGGTGTGGATGTCAATCATGGGCACGGCGATTTTCCATCCGGCCTCGAACTTCTCGGTGGTCAGGTGGGGAACACCGTCTTCGACCAGGGAGATGTCGGTGCTGGTCCCGCCCATGTCAAAGGCGATGGTCTTAGACTGGCCCAATCGTTCTCCCAGGGCAGCGACCGCGTTCACCCCACCCGCGGGGCCGGACAGGATCGCCCTCACCGATTGGCGCATGGACTCTTCGATTGGGGCGACCCCTCCATTGGACTGCATGATCAACACGTCGCGGACCCGCCGGTAAGGGTCGAGCCGCTGCCGCAGCCGGTCCAGGTACTCGCTAAACACCGGGCCGACGTAGGAGTTGATGACCGTGGCGCTAAGCCGGTCGAATTCCTTGATCTGGGGAATTATCTCCTCGGAAAGAGAGGTGTAGATTCCCGGAAACCTGGCGCGGATCCGCTCCGCGGCCATCCTTTCGTGAGCCGGGTTCAGGTACGAAAAGAGGAAGCAAACCGCAAGAGCCTCTACCTCCTCTTTCTCCATAGTATCCAGCGCCCGGTCCAGATCATCCAGGTCCAGGGCCGTGTCGACACTGCCGTCGGCTCGGACACGCTCCGTGACGCCGAGGCGGAGGTACCGGGGCGCCAGGGGCGCAAAGGGGGTCATCCGCAGGTTGTACCGGTCCTCTTTCAACCCCTCCCGCATTTCCAGCAAGTCGCGGAAACCGTCCGTCGTGATCAATCCGACCCTTGACCCCTTGCGTTCCACCAGCGTGTTGGTTGCCACGGTTGTCCCGTGGATCACCAACTCGGTTGCCTCGAGCAGTTCCGGCAAGGGCAATTCGTAGCCCGCGGCCACATCTTCCAGCCCGGCCATCACGCCTTCCGATGGGTCCTGCGGTGTCGACGGCGTTTTGAAGTACCGGGGCGTCTGACCTTGTTCAACGACTACCAAGTCCGTGAAAGTGCCGCCGACGTCGATGCCGATCTTGAACATGGGTGTTTCCTCTCAGTGGCGCGCCGCGGAAGAACGCGGGTTAAAGCGTGATGGTGGGGAGTGATGGGACTGCCTTATACTAGGCGTTGGCACCCTACATCGCAATGGCCGGCTCTGGACCGGCCAGGAAACGGGGGAGCGTCCTCATGGCCAATCCAAAAGAAGCGCCCTACGGCTCCTGGGAATCGCCCATTACTTCGGACCTAATTGTGTCCGGAACGATCGGTCTCAGCCATCCTGTCCTGGACTGCGCGGACACCTATTGGATCGAGTCGCGCCCTTCCGAGGGTGGCCGGAACGTGATCGTTCGACGGACCCAGGATGGGACCACTTCCGACGTCAATCCCGCGCCCTTTAACGCCCGGACCAGAGTCCACGAGTATGGAGGCGGCGCATATTGGGTTTCCCGGGGCGTGGTCTACTTTTGCAACTTCACCGACCAGCGGATCTACCGTCAAGAGCCGAGTGGCCCGGCCAGTCCGATAACCCTCGACATAGACATGCGCTACGCCGAGGGTGTGGTTGACGCCGCGAGAGACCGAACTATCTGTATCCGTGAAGACCACACCGGAGGCGGAGACCCGGAGAATACCCTGGCCGCAATCCCGATCGACGGCGCGGATGCCGGAACAGTCCTGGTGTCAGGCTCCGATTTCTACGCCTCGCCCCGGATAAGTCCGGATGGTTCCCGTTTCGCGTGGCTCAAATGGGACCGCCCCAACATGCCCTGGGACGGGACCGAACTCTGGGTAGCTGACTTCCGTCCGGACGGAAATCTGGGTGAAGCGGTCCTGGTGGCGGGTGGCCTTGAAGAGTCCATCTTTCAGCCGGAGTGGTCCCCGAATGGGACGCTCCATTTCGCCTCTGACCGCACCGGATGGTTCAACATATACCGCTGGAGGGACCAGGTCGTCGAGGCCGTGTGTCCGATGGATGCCGAGTTCGGTAATCCACGATTTAACTTGGGCAACGCCACCTACGGTTTCGAGTCAGAAGACCGGATCATTTCCTCTTATTCCAGGCACGGCGTATGGGGGCTGGCGTCCATCGACACTGGTTCGGGCGAGTTGGAGGACCTGGGCTCTCCCTATACCGAAACGGGCAGGGGAGGAGACCTGCGGGTCGGAAGCGGCGCAGCCGTGTTTGCCGGGGGGTCTGCCAGCGAACCAATGTCGGTGGTCAGGCTGGATGTGGCCACGGGCCGCATGGACGTGTTGCAGACGGCTTCCAACATCGCCGTGGACGCCGGGTACCTTTCGCCCGCGCAGCCCGTAGATTTCCCGACGGAAAACGGGCTAATCGCCCACGCATTCTATTACCCTCCCGTGAACCGCGATTTCGTTGCCCCTCCTGGGGAGAAGCCGCCGTTGCTGGTCAAGAGCCATGGCGGGCCCACAGGCGCGACCTCGACCGCGTTGGACCTTCAGATTCAATACTGGACCAGCCGGGGGATCGCGGTAATCGACGTAAACTACGGCGGAAGCACCGGCTACGGGAGAGAGTACAGAGAACGTCTGAATGGCCAATGGGGAATCGTCGACGTGGACGACTGCGTTAACGCCGCCCGATACCTTGTAGACCAAGGCCTAGCCGACGGTGACCGCCTGGCAATCGATGGAGGCAGCGCCGGCGGGTTCACGACCCTGGCGGCGCTGACTTTTCGGGACGTTTTCAGAGCGGGGGCGAGCTATTACGGCGTGAGCGACCTGGAGGGACTGGCGACGGACACCCACAAGTTTGAGTCTCGCTATCTCGACAAGCTCGTGGGCCCCTATCCGGAACGGAAAGACCTTTACCAGGAACGGTCGCCCATCCATCACACAGAGGGCCTGTCTTGTCCCTTGATCTTCTTTCAGGGGTTGGAGGATAGAATCGTACCGCCAAGCCAGGCGGAGAGAATGTATCAAGCGGTGCTGGCCAAGGGACTGCCAACCGCCTACTTGCCCTTTGAAGGGGAGCAGCACGGATTCCGCAGGGCGGAAAACATGAAGCGGGCGCTGGACGGGGAGCTCTATTTCTTTGCGCGCGTGTTTGGATTCGAGCCCGCCGGTCCGCTGGAGCCCGTGGATATTGAAAATCTCTAGAGGGAAGGACCGAGTCCTAAGCGGAGGCGGCCTGCGCGTCGGTTAAGGGAGTGCAGCCAGAGCACCAGCCGTAAAAGTCGACACGCTGCGCCGCAACTTCAAAGTCTGACTCGCCTTCGAGGATATTGCGAAGCTCGGCAACCATGTTCTGTCCCACGTCGGCGTCAACCACCGTTCCGCAGCCGACGCAGACCAGATTGGCATGGGGAGACAGGTTCGCGTCGTAGCGTGACTGCCTTTGGAAGGGCAGTTCCCTCACGATGGCGGCGCGCTCCAGAACGTCAAGGGTCGAGTAGACCGTGGCCAGCGTGACGTAGGGGAAGAAAGCCTTGACTCGCTCGTATACTTCCTTGACCGACGGATGGTCGCCAGAATTGATCACGACCTCCGCGATGGCCAGACGCTGGGGGGTCAACCGGATTCCCAGTTGCCTCAGGCGGGTTGCCAATTCTCCTTGAGTCGTCAAACCTGTTTTCGTCCTTCGACCGAATTCGACCCAGCGCCCCTCGCCAAGTCGCTTCGGCCCTATGCCGCCGTCGTTCCCCCGTCGATCACAAGCTCGCTGCCCGTTACGAAGGAGGATTCGTCAGATGCCAGATAGAGCACTCCGTAAGCGATATCTTCGGTCGTGCCCACCCGCCCAAGGGGTAACCGTTGCATTCGCTGCTCCAGCCTGGAGGGATCGTTCAGGGTGTCCTGGATCATCGGAGTGTCTATGGGACCAGGATGCACCGAGTTGCAACGAATGTTTTCCCGTGCGTACTGCACCGCGGTCGCCTTGGTAAGGAGCCGGACCGCGCCTTTGGTGGCCGTGTAACTGGGGGAGCCGTCGGGACTCCCAACCAGCCCGGCGGTGGAGGAGATGTTGACTATGGAACCTCCCCCGGCGCGGCGCATGGCCGGGATGGCGCTCTTGGTCCCAAGGAAAACGCCCTTGGCGTTGACGTCCATGATCCGGTCCCAGTCCTCCACGGTGGTCTCTTCCAGACCCTTGCGTATCAGTATCCCGGCGTTGTTGACCAGGATGTCCAGCTTGCCGTAGCGGTCTTCCGCGGCCTGTACCGCGGCCTGCCACTGGGACTCGTCCGTCACGTCCAGATGAACGAAGGTGACATCGCCGCCGAGTTCCCTGACCTCGGCTTCGAGTTTCATCCCCTCTTCGTCGAGGATATCTCCGAAGACGACCTTGGCCCCTTCCCCGGACAAAAACTTAACCTCGGTGGCTCCCTGCCCCCGCGCCCCTCCGCTGATGATCGCTACTTTACCGTCCAGCCTACCCATGATCTCTCTCCATGGGGCCGTTTGTTCAGATGGGACCAAGCCAGTAAGGCCCGTTATGGCCTGGTCCTCGTAAGCGCTGTGTCTGACTCTGCTAGGTGGTGGGGTTGTCGCTGGCCTGCTGGCCGCCGAACCGGCGGCGATGGACTCGGAGGGTTCAATCATCCATGACAACGGGGATTCCGGCAGCCTCGGCCTTGGCCGCCGCCGCCTCATCTATGACCCCATCCTGCATCCAGATGTACTTGACCCCGACCTCGATGGCCTCGTCCACCACCGGCGCGACCAACTCGGACCGCCGGAAGACGTCCACCATGTCGATGGGTTCGGGCACCGATTTAAGGTCCGGGTAGCTCTTCTCTCCCAAGGCCTCTTCGATCATCGGATTCACGGGTATGATCCGGTACCCCTGAGACTGCATGTACTTTGAGACGCGGTGACTGTCGCGCTCCGGGTTGTTGGATAAGCCCACGACGGCGATGGTCTTGCTATTCCTTAGCTGTTCCTCTACCAGGTCCATAGCTCCCTCCGACTTACCAGGTGACGGCGCGGCCCCAGCCGGTATTCGCCGCCCCTACCAGTTCTTGCTCCTGACAAAGTTAAAGGCCGATATCGCGGCGGTAGCTCCGTCTCCCACCGCTGTTGCCAACTGGGATGCGGAATTCTGCCGGATGTCGCCAACGGCATATAGTCCGGCTATCTGGGTCTCCATGGATATGTTCACGGGAATATGCCCAGCGTTGTCCACCTTGACCAGGTTGCTGACCAGGGATGAGTTGGGCTCAAGTCCCACATAGACAAACAACCCTGTGAGACTGACCGTATTCTCAAGGTTGGTGACCACGTTCCTGGTCTTGACCGCCGTCACGGTGCCTTCTCCCAGGACCTCTTCTACCACCGTGTTCCAGACGACCTCAATCTTCCGGTTGTAATGGACCCGTTCCTCTACGGCGTGGTGCGCCCGCAACTGGTCCCTCCGGTGGAACATGAGCACCTTGTCCACATACTCGGTCAGGGTTAGGGCTTCGTCCGCCGCCGAATCGCCGCCGCCGACTACGCCAACCACTTCACCCATGTACAGCGGCCCGTCGCAGGTCGCACAGTGGGAAACCCCGCGCCCAAACATCTCCTCTTCGCCGGGAATGCCGAGTTGACGCAGGTTGGATCCGGCCGCCACGATCACGGCCTTGGACCGGAAACCACCGGCATCAGTCTCCACCACCTTGAAATCGCCGTCCATGGAAATCGAGGCCACGTCGCCCATAATGAACTCCGCCCCGGCGTCCATCGCCTGCTCTTGGATCAGGGGGCCAAGCTCCGCTCCCGCGACGCCCTGGGGGAATCCGGGATAATTCTCAATTCTTTCAAGATTGATGATCTGTGCCCCGCCCATCATACGCTCGACGAGGCCGGTCCGCAGGCCGTACCGTGATGCGTACATCGCAGCGGTCATTCCAGCCAGTCCCGCGCCAATTACCAATACGTCGTAGTCATTTGCAGCCACAGAGACCTCCTCAACACTACCGTTGCTTCCCGCTAACTATAGTGGTGGGCCGATTTGAGTGTCAACAATCCTGGCCGTCCGGCAACCTGGTATCCGTTATTGCGCCTGTACCCCGCTATGCCTAAAATGGGGCCACCGCCGTCCGGCTACCAAAACCGTGCCGGAGAAACATTTGGCGGGGGAGAGGTCCCTATGATTGTTGACCTGCTCGGCGTCACCACCAGCGACGGAATCAAGCTTGACGGGGCCTTCCTGGAGCCCGCCAAACACCAGAAAAGCGGCGCGGCGATTGACGCGGTATTGGCTATTCATGGGTCTACTGGGAATTTCTACACCGCCTCCACCCTGGGCATGGCCGAGGACCTGAGCTTACAGGGATACGCCGCCCTCTCCCTCAACACAACTGCCCATGACACGGTCTGGTATAACCGGAGCGACAACACCTACTATGGCGTGGCGTACGAGATGTTGGACCGGTGCCGCCTGGACCTACAGGCCGGGATCGACCATCTATGGGAGCGCGGGTATCGCCGCATCGCCATCCTCGGCCAGAGCATGGGCGCAGTCAGGGTTGTATATTACGCCGCGAACGAAGAGGACGACCGCGTCAAAGCCGTTATCCCGGTCTCACCCGTAAGGCTGTCTTACTCCTACTACATGGCCTCGGAGGACGCCGCCGAGTTTCAGGCCAACATCGACCGCGCCGACCAGATGGAGGCCGAGGGACGGGCAATGGACCTGTTTCCGGTCAACTTCCCGATCCCGCAAATGTTCAGCGCCGCCGCTTACCTGGACAAGCACGGACCCACGGAACGGTACAACATAATCACCCTCGCCCCAAGGGTGAATGTGCCAATATTGGCCGTCGCGGGGTCGCTGGAAACCCATACCCGCCTGCTAGATTCGGCGAAGGACCTGGCAACCGCAGCGGTCAACTCTCCCCGCGCCGACTACGCCGTAATCGACGGCGGCGACCATTCATTGAATAACCGCAGGCGGGAAGCCGCCGACACCGTCTTGGCTTGGTTGGCCAGCCTCACGCCGCAAACCGCCCTGGTCTAAGAAAAACGATCACCCGAGGTAATCATGGCGCAGCAGGATAGCTCCTCTCAACCGGACTACGAGGTCCACACCGAGACCAACGTGCCAGTCCTGATGCGGGACGGCATCATCTTGATGGCCGATATACACCGTCCGGCTCACGGCTGCCGTCCCGTGGAAGGCCAGTTCCCGGTGCTTCTGGAACGCACGCCCTACAACAAGTCGACCGAAGCGCGGGTGTTGGAAGCCGCCTTCTTTGCCACCAGGGGATATGCCACCGTGGTCCAGGACACCCGGGGCAGGTTCGCCTCCCAGGGCGGGTTTAGCAAGTACGTCAACGAAGGGGAAGACGGTTTCGACACCGTGGAATGGATCGGGCAACAGGGGTGGTGTGCCGGAAAGGTCGGCACGTACGGCACCTCATACGGGGCCCACACCCAGGCGGCGCTGGCCAGCCTGAACCCCTCACACCTGGGTTGCATGTGGCTTGATTGCGGTGGCTTCTCCAACGCCTTCCTCAGCGGTTGCCGCAACGGCGGCGCGTTCGAACTGCGGCAGGTGACTTGGGCTTACCGGCAGGCCCTCGACAGCACGGAGGTACAGGAAGACCCTCTGGTGTTGAAAGCGGCCCTCGAGAATCAGAGCATCCAAGACTGGTTCCGGCGGATGCCCTGGCGGCCAGAGCACTCGCCCTTGCAGTGGACACCCGACTACGAAAACTACCTGCTGGAGATTTGGCAGCACGAGAACTTCGACGATTATTGGAAGCAGGCCGGTTTATGCGCGGAGGCCCACTATTCCGAATTCTCTGATGTGCCACAGGTGCACATGGGTAGCTGGTACGACCCCTACGCCCGCACCACCACCGACAATTACGTCGCACTCTCCGCGATGAAACAGGGGCCTATCTCGTTAATCATGGGCCCGTGGACCCACGGCCAGCGCTCGGTAACCCATTCCGGAGACGCGGACTTCGGCCCTCAGTCGACGCTCGATGGGAACTTGGACGAGGACTTCAACCATATCCGCCTCCGGTTCTTCGATTACCATCTCAAGGGCCGGATAGGTCCCAGGGATTCGGAATACCCCGTCAAGCTGTTCATCATGGGAGGCGGTTCGGGCAAGCGCAACTCTGAGCGGCGGCTGGACCATGGGGGACGTTGGCGGGAAGAGAGGGAATGGCCGCTGGCGCGTGCGCGGGAGACTCCGTTCTACCTGCGGCACGGGGGGCGCCTTTCCATCGAGACTCCCGCCGGGGAACACCCGCCCTCGAAGTACCTGTTTGACCCCAACAATCCGGTGCCCACCATTGGGGGCAACATATCCTCCGGGCTGCCCATAATGGGAGCGGGCGGATTCGACCAGCGGGAATCGTCGGAGTTTTACGGTTCCACGCAGCCCTACTTGCCCTTGGCGTCGCGGCCCGATGTCCTGGTGTTCCAGACCACGCCGCTTGCGGAAAACGTGGAGGTCACAGGACCTTTAGTCGTGGAGCTTTGGGTGTCTTCAACGGCGCGTGACACTGACTTCACGGCCAAGCTGCTTGATGTTTACCCGCCGTCCCCCGACTATCCCGAGGGGTACGCGCTGAACCTGACAGACGGAATCTTGAGGGCCAAGTTCAGGGAATCGTGGGAGGAAACCACATTCATGGAGCCGGACGAGGTGTACCGGGTAACGGTCCAGCTATTCCCCACCAGCAACCTATTCTTGAAGGGACACCGGATCCGGATGGACGTCTCTTCCAGCAATTTTCCCAGGTTCGACGTAAACGGGAATACCGGGGAGAACCCGGCGGTATCCGCGGTCAAGCTGCCGGCTCAAAATAGCGTGTACCATGACGCGGAGCGTCCTTCCAATATCCTGCTGCCTGTAATCCCAGCGTAAAGGCGGACGGAACTAGCTCCGGCGGAAGGTCACCATGTAATGCTCGCCGTTTAGGTCCCGCCACCCCAAGCTCCGGAACCCGGCGTTCGTTGCCAGTTGGACCAACTCTTCCGGATCGATCCTGTGTTCCAGAGGTGGCCCGGATTCGGTCTCTTTCTTGTACCACTCAAGGACCACGCACCAGCCACGGGTCAATATCAAGTCGCGAACGGAGCTGAGAAACCGCGCCCGGTCCTCGCTGTGGTGGACAACGAAAGCCATGAAAACCCCGTCCAATGAGGCCGGTTCCAGCGGGAAATCGTACTCGCCGCACTGCAAGACTTCCACGTTGCCCATTCGGGCCTGTTCCATCTGTTCCTGACACGCGGCGACCATTTCCTCGTCAATGTCCAACGCATAGAGCTTCCCGTTTATCAATGACTTTGCCAGCGGCACTGTGAAGTAGCCAGGGCCGCAGCCAATGTCCGCTACCGTTTCATGAATGTTGATGGGGCAGAAGCTGAAGATCACCAATGGATCAGACATAACGAGCCGGTCTGGGCTCAGCAGCAAGTCTATAAAATCACGAGTGGTCAATGGTTCCTGGTCAGATGACATTCCCTCTCCCCTACTCCATTATTTCAGCTTGTGCGAGGCCAGTTCTGGCACCCCGGATAATTACTTTACATTAGCCGATTATTAGACGCAATTCGTCCCGCAGCCAGCGTGGTCTTGCTGACCGGAGTAGTCCCCGCTGGGAACCAATAGTGTCAACTACAGAGCCTCGTTGACACCCCTCCAGGCCGGGGATACACTAGCTTGGCCGCGACTAATTTCGCCGCTGGTCATGTTTGTTTGCCTTGCGTATGCGGCGGACGGACGACTCCACCAGCGGTTGGAGCGGACCGAGAGGAGGACCCATGTCCCGAGTAGCGGAACAGGACCCGGAGGTCGCCCGGGCCATCGAACAGGAAAACGAACGGCAGCGCAACTGCATCGTGCTGATCGCATCCGAAAACTATGCCAGCGTGGCGGTGTTGGAAGCGCAAGCTGGCCTAATGAACAACAAGTACGCTGAAGGTTATCCGGGCCGCCGTTACTACGGGGGTTGCGAATTCGTGGACGTGGTGGAAAGGCTGGCCATCCAGCGCGCCCAGGAGATCTTCGGAGCAGACCACGCGAACGTCCAGCCACACAGCGGAGCCCAGGCCAACATGGCCGTTTACTTCTCCCTGCTGGAACCTGGCGACAAGGTGATGGGGATGCGCCTGGACCATGGCGGGCACCTCACCCACGGAGCTAGCGTGAATTTCTCCGGCAAGCTGTACGATTTCATCTCGTACGGCGTCGACCCCGAAACGGAAACTATAGATTACGATGAGGTGGAACGGCTGGCCTTGGAGCACCGTCCCAAGCTGATCGTCACCGGCTGCAGTTCCTACCCGCGGCTCATCGACTTCGCCCGGTTTCGAGAGATCGCCGACATGGTCGAAGCCCCTCTGATGGTCGACATGGCCCACATCGCCGGCTTGGTCGCCGGTGGGGCCCATCCATCTCCCCTGCCCCACGCCCAGGTTGTGACTTCCACGACCCAAAAGAGCTTGCGTGGCCCCAGGGGCGGGTTCATCCTCTCCAACAGCGAGATAGCCCGCGACATCGACTTTGGCGTGTTCCCCTTCACCCAGGGCGGGCCGTTCATGCACGTCATCGCGGCCAAGGCCGTGTGCTTCGGAGAAGCGATGGGCCCGGACTTCGCCAAGTACGCCGGGCAGGTGGTGTCCAACTGCCAGACGCTGGCCCGGGAGCTGTCAGAAGCTGGACTGCGGCTAGTTTCCAACGGCACAGATAATCACCTCTGCCTGGTCGACCTCACACCCCTCGATATTACCGGGCAGCAGGCCGAGACCGCCTTGGAAAAAGTCAATATCGTAGTCAATAAAAACGCCATTCCCTTCGACCCCAAGCCGCCCCGGGTCACCAGCGGCCTGCGTCTGGGCACCCCCGCCATTACCAGCCGGGGTTTTGACGAAGCGGCCGTTCGGGAGACTGCCCGGTTGATCGTGAAGACCCTGACCAACATGGACGACGAGGCCGTGCAACACCAAATAACCCAAGAAGTCGGGGCGTTGGTCTCAGGATATCCGGTACCGGGGCTCGATTCGTAGTTGAGACCCTCAATTCCCGGATGCTATAATCACACCCAATTGACCATGTATCCATCCGCGTAACCGCCGAGGAGCCTCCTTTTGCGCCATTATGAGCTCGTAGTAGTCCTTAGCCCCATGCTAAACCAGGAACAAGCGTCCACCGCATGGGGACGGATTAAGGACTTTATCACCAACCGCAGCGCCGAACTGGACCACGAAGAGACCTGGGGAACTCGCCGCCTCGCCTACGCCATTAAGAAGGGTCCATACCATTTCCTGGAAGGCAGTTATCACCTGACCCGGTTCAGCGCCGACACGCCGTTCAACCAGGAGCTGCTTACCTTCCTGCGCTTGGACGAGCAGGTGCTCCGGTCCCTGCTAACCGTTACCGGTCCTCCGCAGCCAATGCCGGAACCGGCTCCGGTGGCCCAAGTGGCGGTGGCTGAACAGCCTGCCGATGAGACAGTGGACACCGCCTTGGCAGGTGTGGCTCCGGAAGCGGTGGCTCCGGAAGCGGTGGCTCCGGAAGCGGTGGCTCCGGAAGCGGTGGCTCCGGAAGCGGTGGCTCCGGAAGCGGTGGCTCCGGAAGCGGTGGCTCCGGAAGCGGTGGCTACCGGAAGCGGTGGCGTCCGGAAGCGGTGGCTCGGCGGACCGAGCCGTCCGCTTCGGCGGAGGTAGAGCCCGAACCCGTGCCAGCGGCGGTAGCCGTAGCCGAAGCGCCAATCGTCACGGAAGAAGCGGCGGAAGGGCCGGAAGCCGGTGGGGACGAGCCCAGCGGCGGCGAACAAACTCCGGCCTAAAGGGGGTGGAGTTGAACAAGATCATCGTCATCGGCAACCTTGGTAGAGACCCCGAGATGCGGTATCTGGCGAGCGGCCAGAGTGTCACGAGTTTTAGTATTGCTTCAAACCGCCGGTACACCACTGCTAGCGGTGAGCAGCGAGACGAGACCGAGTGGTTCAACGTCAGCGCTTTCGGAAGGTTAGGCGAAACCTGTAATCAATATTTGACAAAGGGCCAGCAGATTTACGTTGAAGGGCGGCTAAGTAGCCGCACGTACCAGGGAAACGATGGGCAGACCAGATTTTCCAACGACATCACGTTGACCGATATGCAGATGCTTGGGCGCCGTTCTGAAATGGACGCCGGCGGCGCATACGAATATGGAGGAGGGCGCGCGAACGACGGTCCCGGCGTGGACGACGTCGACGACCTCCCCTTCTAGCCTTTATATAAACCCGGAGGACCAGGACTGATATGACTAATGCACCATCTCGCCCACCCCAGGGTAGGCCTCCCGGACGAGGTCCCGGAGGAGGTCCCGGAGGAGGAGCGCGGCGCCCACGTGGAAGGTACGCCCCCCGCCGCAAGGTATGTTCGTTCTGCGTCGAACACGTCAAGGACATCGACTACAAGGACGTCGAACGGATTCGCCGCTACATTTCGGACCGAGCCAAGATAGAGCCCCGCCGCAGGAGCGGTGTTTGCGCCAAGCACCAAAGGGCGCTGCGTTTGGCAATCCAACGCGCCCGGCACTTGGCCTTGGTTCCTTTCGTGCCCTTTGTCCCATCCATGAACCGGCTGCGCCGGTAATCCCGTATGGCCTCAGGCTTCGCCCCCAGGGGTTGCTTGAGACTGGACCAGCCAACCACCAGTTAGATATTATGCCGCAGACCGATTCTCCGGTCTTTTCGAGGCGCTAGGATGGCTCTTCCTTGGAACCGCACCACCGGCACGGAGCAGACCGCGCCCGCTGAAGGACGTAGGCGCTCCAGGGGCCGTCGGGCGCGCCGTAGGGATGCGCGCGCCGAGTCCACCCCCGTGAGGCTTTCCCGTGAAGCCCGGCATCAGCGTGCCGCTTTCGCAATCGGAATCTTTCTCCTGCTGGTGGTATTAGGCGTCGTCAGCTTCGGCTACTATCAAGAGTTCTTCAGGCCGCCCAGGGTCTGGGCCGGGAGTGTCCGCAACGTCGAATTCACCATGGGCGACCTGGTCCAGCGTATCCGTGTGTTGCAGGGTATAAGCGGCCGGGTCGACCTCAGCATCGTTCCCTTCGAGTACCTTAGCAATCTCTTGGACGCCGAGGTGCTGCGCCAGGCGTCTCCCGGACTGGGCATCAGCATCACCGATGAGGACATCGACCGCGCCCTCAGAGACCAGTTCTACCCGACCAAGCCTGTGGGGCAGGAGACCGACCCGGGTCAACTGGACGAGGAGTTCCGCAACTCCTACCAGATTTTCCTGGCCAGGACGGGGCTTTCTGAAGATGAATTCGAAAGGATCCTGGAAGAGCAGCTATCGATCGGCTACTTACGGGCGATCCTGAGCTCCACCATCGAGGATAATCAGGAACATGTAGAGGTGCAGTGGATTCGGCTCGATGTCGAGTCTGGTATCGACTCTTCCGAGGTAAGGGACCGGCTCGACAATGAGACTTTCGCCAAGGTCGCTTCGGAAGTCTCGGTCCCAGGGGACTTCGCCAATGCCAGGGGTTACGTCGGCTGGGTGCCAAAGAAAGCGTTTCCCGGACTGGACAATCTCCTGTTCGGTGATGAAGAGAAGCAAGAGGAGCGCCTGGGACCCGGTGAGACCGGCAACCCCGAATTCAACCAGGACGGTATTTACATCGTCCAAGTACTCTCTGAGCCGGAACAACGGGAAATCTCGGACCTGATGCGGGCGAAGCTCAGCCTGGAATTGGTCAAAGAGTGGCAGTCACTGCAGCAACTCCAAGGAGCGGAAGGCGGCTGGCTGAAGATGAACTTCAACAGCGAATACTACGCCTGGGTCGCGGACCAGGTCCATCTCAGCGCATCCAGGGCCGACCTGGGGCAGGGCGGACAGAGGGGAAGGTAGTCCAACCAGGTGAGCGACCCCGCTGAAATAGGTATTGGACTGATGGGTCTGGGTGTCGTGGGCGGCGGTGTCGCTTCGGCCCTTCTAGACCCGGCCTCGGACATCTCCCGCAAGGTCGGTAGACCTGTCACGCTCAAAAAGGTCCTGGTGAGAGACGCGGCCAAGCCCCGGGATCCGGCCATACCAGGCGACCTCATCACGACCAACCCGGAGGACATCCTAAACGATCCCGCCATTCAGATCGTTACGGAAGTCATCGGCGGCGATCAGCCCGCTACACGGTACCTAAAAGACGCGCTTTCCGGGGGCAAACACGTGGTTACCGCCAACAAAGAGGCAGTGGCCAAGCATGGGCCGGAGTTAATATCGCTGGCCCAACACAACAATGTAAATCTGCTCTTCGAGGCTAGTGTCGGCGGTGGTATTCCCATCGTCGGCTGCTTGATGAGCCAACTCCTGGCCAACGATATCCGTTCCATTCGCGGCATCATCAACGGGACCACCAACTTCATCCTCACCCGCATGGCGCTGGACCACTCCAGCTTCGAACAGGCCCTTTCAGAAGCCCAAGAGCGCGGCTACGCCGAGTCCGACCCCACCAACGACGTTGATGGAATTGACGCCGGATTCAAGCTGGCTATCCTCGCCTCCCTGGCCTACCACTGCCAATTCCAACCCGAGGACATATTCCGCCAGGGTATCTCCTCGCTGGAAGCCAACGACTTCCGTTACGCTGGAGAGTTGGGCTACGCCATCAAGCCCCTTGCCATCGCCAGCGTCTCCGGAGGGGCTGTGCGGGCAAGAGTACACCCGGCATTGATACCCCTGGACCACATGCTGGCCAAAGTGGATGGCGTCTATAACGCCGTAGAGGTCGAAGGAAGCCTCTGCGGGAACGTGCTGTTGCATGGGATGGGCGCGGGCAGATTTCCCACAACCAGCGCGGTGGTGGGGGACCTGATCGAGATCGCCCGCTCCCTCGCTAACGGGCCGGGCAGTCCGACTAGAACAGTTACCTGGCCGAAGTCGGGCAGAGACGGCGTTACTCCTGTGAGTATTGCGCCGGTCGACGACCTTAATTGCAAGTATTATCTAAGGCTCACCGTCGCCGACCAGCCCGGCGTGTTGGCCCAGATCGCCCGTATCCTGGGCGACGGCCATATCAGCATCGCGTCGGTAATTCAGAAGGATAGCGACCCGGCGAATCAGACCGCTGAAATCGTAATCATCACCCATCCCGCTCTGGAGTCGTCGGTCCAGGAATCTCTCCAGCAGGTCACCACGCTTGACGACGTGCGGGAGGTCAACAACCTGCTCCGGATCGAGGAATAGGGAAAGATCCGGAGTATGGGACCAATAGACACGGGCCACAATGCGGCGCACGGGGGCGGACTAAGCTAATGGGTATTGGCGTATTGAACGCTTACGCGGACTTCCTGCCGGTAACCGCCGCCACCCCCATGATCTCGATGGGGGAGGGTGACACACCGTTGGTTAAGTCCAGGCGCCTCGGCGCAACAATCGGCTGCGACGAGCTATATTTCAAGCTGGAAGGCTGCAACCCCACGGGTTCTTTCAAAGACCGTGGGATGGTTGTGACCATTGCCAAAGCCCTGGAAGAGGGCAGCACAGCGGTAATGTGCGCCTCCACGGGCAACACCAGCGCGTCCGCGGCGGCTTACAGCGCCTACTGTGACCTCCCCGCCTTCGTAGTCATTCCCAAGGGAGAGGTGGCCATGGGCAAGCTGGCCCAGGCAATGGCCTACGGGGCGAAGATCCTCATGGTCAAAGGGAACTTCGACTCCGCTCTCAACCTGGTCCGGGACTACACCGAGACTCATCCCGTGACCCTCGTGAACTCCCTAAACCCCCACAGGCTGGAAGGGCAGAAGACGGCCGCCTTCGAGATCGTGGACATCCTGGGTGGCGCGCCAGATTACGTATTCATCCCCGTGGGCAACGCGGGCAACATCACCGCCTATTGGAAGGGGTTCAAGGAATACCGCCGGGTCGGACGCAGCGAGGTCCTCCCGGCCATGATGGGATTTCAGGCCGAAGGGGCCGCGCCGATAGTCCGGGGTGCGCCGGTGGCCAACCCCCAGACTATCGCGTCCGCCATACGCATCGGCAACCCCGCAAGTTGGCAGGGGGCTATAGAGGCCCGGGACGACTCGGGAGGTGTAATCGACATGGTAAGCGACGACGAAATCCTGGATGCTTACCGCATGATAGCCTCTCAGGAAGGCATCTTTTGCGAACCCGCCTCGGCGGTCTCCTTCGCCGGGCTGGCCAAGCTGCACCGGGAAGGTTTGAATCTGTCAGACCGTAGAGTAGTATGTATCCTGACCGGTACTGGACTTAAGGACCCCGACCTGGCCATCAGTAGCGTCCTAAATTTGGCTACGGAAGTTGAACCGAACATCGAAGCCGTCGAAGCCCTGGCGATGGCGGATTCCAATTAGCAAGAAGGCCATTTATCGTACACGAGCAGTTGATTGAGCAGTCGGTCTCCGGCTTTCTGGAGGCCATCGGTGAAGACCCACGGCGGGAAGGTCTCATGGAGACGCCTGCACGGGTGGCGCGCATGTTCCGGGAGCTGCTTTCCGGGGTCGGCGTGGACCCGGTGACCGAGATCGACACGGTGTTCGAGGCAGACCACCAGGACCCCGTGGTACTAAGCAACATCCCCTTCCATTCCATGTGCGAGCATCACATCCTCCCCTTTTTCGGCACGGCCGGGATGGCGTACATCCCCAATCAAAAGATCGCCGGGGTTAGCAAGTTGGCCCGCACGCTCGACGTGGCCGCCCGCAGGCTTCAGGTCCAGGAACGGCTGACCGGCCAGATTGCGGACGCGATCTTTCAGGCCCTGAACCCAGACGGAGTCGCGGTGGAGCTCCAGGCGGAGCACATGTGCATGTCCATGCGCGGCGTCCAGAAGCCTGGCAGCCGCGTCGTCACCACGGCGGTGAGGGGTAAATTCCAAAGCAGCGGGGTAAGCAGGGAAGAATTGCTCGCGTTGCTTCGGCGGAGGTAGTCTATGGCCCCATCTCCCCTCACATCGTTCCTGGAGATCGAGTCCGAATGGGAGGGCGTACTCTCGGCTTCCCCGGTAAATACCCTTTTCCTGACCCCACAATGGCAGCAGGTGTGGTGGGACACCTTCGGAGCGGACAAGGAGATGGCGGGCTTTTACCTCCGCTCCCCCGAGGGTGTTGCCGCGGTGGCGTCACTCACCCAGACCGGCGACACGCTGGCCCTGCTCGGAAGCCAGGAAACCGTCGATTACAACGATTTCATGGTACGCCCCGGATACGAGGCCTCCTTCTTTGATATCCTCCTGGGACGCCTAGACGAGCGAAGCTGGGACACCCTCCGGCTGGACTCGCTGGTGGAGACTTCCCCCACCCTCTCGTACCTGCCAGACCTTGCCCGGCAGCGCGGTTATTCGGTCCAGGTGGAACAGGAAGACACTTCCTCTGGGATTGAGCTTCCCGAAACCTGGGAGGAATACCTCTCCGTTCTCTCCAGGAAGGACCGCCACGAACTGCGCCGCAAGTTCAGGCGGCTGGAAGGGCTCCCCAACTGGCGTTGGTATTACGTGTCCGGCCAGGAAGAGGTCATTTCCCGGCTGCCAGAGTTCATCACTCTGATGCGCATGAGCAGCGAGGAAAAGAACGAATACATGACCGGACACCGTGAGGTGTTTTTCCATAGCATCACGTCAAGGATGGCCCAATTGGGCCTCCTGCGCCTTTACTTCCTGGAGATCGAGGACGAAGTCGTGGCCACCAGCCTTTGCTTCGACTATGCCTCCTCGCGGCTGTTGTACAACAGCGGATACAACCCAGAATTCGCCTACTACAGTGTGGGGTTGCTTTTGAACGCCCTGTGCCTCCGCAGCGCGATTGACGAGGGCATCGGATATTTCGACTTCCTCCGAGGCTCGGAGCCGTATAAGCACCACCTGGGCGGCAGGCCGCGCAATCTCTACCAGATGGTGGTGAGGCGGCAGTGAGCCTTGACCGCGTGGCCATGGTCAGCTTCCACGCCTGCCCCCTGGCGGCGCTGGGAGAGGGCAAGGCCGGGGGCATGAACCTCCATGTCCGCCAACTGGCACGCTCCCTCGGCAACCTGGGGACCAGGGTGGACATCTTCACCCGTGAGCACTCCGAACCCCACGGCGAGACCCATGAAATCTCACCAATGGTACGCGTGGTCCACCTGCCCGCCGGAGGGCCTGAAACTCCCCTTGACCAGTTATTCGATAGCCTCCCTGCGTTCAGGCAACGGGTGTTGGAGTTCGCTGCGGAAAATGGGCTGACTTACCAAGCCGTACACTCCCATTACTGGCTATCCGGATGGGTCGGCCAACACCTCGGGGCTATTTGGCGAGTCCCCCACGTTATCACCTTCCACACACTTGGGCTGATCAAATTACAGTCCAGGGCCGGAGAAACGGAGCCGGTCCGCAGGCAGGAGACGGAACGGGACCTGATGGCTTCCGCGACCCGAATCATCGCCTACAGCCCCCACGAACGCGATTCGATGGTGAGGCTCTACGGCGCGGACCCGGGGAAGATCTTGCTGATCCCCTGCGGGGTTGACCTGCAGATGTTTCGCCCCCTGGACCAGCATACGGTCCGGGATAGGCTGGGGCTAGACGGAGAAAAGGTCCTTCTGTTTGTGGGCCGCATTGAACCGCTCAAAGGCCTGGAGTTGCTTATCCACGCCACCGCCCAGATGGACACCTGCCAACCGTTGCGTGTACTTGTCGTGGGCGGAGGCTTGGAGCACGATCCAGAGGTCGAGCTGATGCGGGAACTCGCGGAGCGTCTGGAGATATCGGAGATAGTCGACTTTATCGGCAGAGTGGACCACGAGGAGCTTCCCGTCTACTACAACGCCGCCGACGTTTGCGTGGTGCCTTCGTTTTATGAGAGCTTCGGCCTGGCTGCGCTGGAGTCGATGGCTTGCGGCACTCCGGTAGTGGCGACACGAGTTGGCGGTCTCTCCACCATCGTCCAACACGGCCATACCGGCTACCTGAAGTCGTGGCGCTGCCCGGAGGCTTTCGCCGGTTCACTCGAGATGATAATATCCAATAGGAGACTACAGCAGAGCATGGGCCATGCCGCCCGGCGCAGGGCCGAGGGGATGAGCTGGGACGCCGTTGCCGCGCGGGTGGCTGAAGTCTACGAGTCCTATTTGCCGACGCCCCCTCGGTAAACCGGAGGAGCGCTTGGCCAAACCCCCAGAATCTCCTGGTCCCACTTTCCGCCTCAACAGACCGGGAGGGCTCCGTTTCCTGCTTCGTCATGTGGAACGTACCCTGGGCGCGGGCGTTCTGGTGTTGCTGCCCATCGGCATCACCGTCTTGGTCTTCAAGTTCTTCTTCGATCTCTTGGATCCCGTTCTAAAAAGGCCCCTCGGCTACCTACCTGGGCCTGAGATTCCCGGCATCGGCTTCGCCGCCTTGGTGTTCCTGGTCTACCTGGCCGGCCTTGTCGCCGCTTTTGTTCTGGGACGCCGGCTTATCGGCCTCATCCACCGCATCCTGGAAGTGATCCCGTTGGTCAAGACCATCTACGGGACCACGCGTAGTGCGGTGGAGCTTCTGTCCTCCAATCACACCTCCCGGTTTAGCAGCGTGGTTCTCGTGGAATTCCCTCGCCCCGGCTCTCAGGCCATTGGGCTGGTGACGTCGACCCTGATCAATACCGATGGGGTGGAAACTCTGGCCATATATGTTCCCACGACACCTCTGCCTTCATCTGGGTTCCTGATAATGGTGCCCAGCAGTGATGTCACGCCCACCGGCATGTCAGTAGACGACGCAATGAAGGTGATCCTATCGGGCGGTATACTGGCGGGCACCCTATTGCAGCAGACGGACATTGGGCATCAGGAGATCACCAGCTCGGGTTGATGATCAATCCCCAATATTAACCACCGGCACAGAAACGGCCTTCGGACGCTGGTCCGAAGGCCGTTTTCGTTCCTAGAGGCGAGTGCGCCCCTGAAGAGGATTCTAGCTCGGATATTTGCCGAAGGCTATCCAGCCTCCGCCCAGGGGCGGACCGAACCCCGAAACGGCGGCCTCGGCCCTTACCGTGACCTGACGCGGGCCTGCCGCTCCTCGGAGTTGCTCAACGCTATCGGTCCACATGGCGGTCCGAAGCCGGCCGGTCCCCAAGTTGCCCCCGCTGGAGCTGAAGGGATGGGGACCTTCCACACGTATATCGTCGGCGTAGAACGGGAACGCGTCGCCTCGCTTTACCCCGTGCCACTGGAACGCCTCCAACCAAAATTGGGTCATTGTGGAGTAACCATCGTAGGGATTGAAGATGTCCACTTCGCCTGCGCTCAGTCCCGAGCCCTCAAACATCATTCGGGCGAGACGGTCGGTTTCCGCTTCGATCTCCTCGAGGACCGCCTGGGTGCTCCGCGTACCCGCGTTGTGCTGGTTGTGGTTGAGGATGTAGACCGGAGGCTGCTTCATGTCCCTCGCCCGTTCGGCGGTCGTGAACAGGTAGGCTCCGGAGGCGTTGACTGGTCTGTCGCAGTCCCACAGCCTCAAGGGTTTTAGGATAAAGCGGGAAGACACGTAGTCTTCCACGGTAAGCTGTGGGATGTCATGAGTCGCGTTGAAACCCCAGGGAGTCATCAGACCGTTCCGGTGTTGGTTCACGACAAATGGGGCCAGGTCGTCGTGAACCCCGCCGTACTTGTGACAGTACTGCTGGTGGGGGAAGGCGTTGATGAAGTCATTGCCGCCGTGGTTGCCCCAGGGGACGGTCCATTGCCGGCCTCCACGGGCGTGGTCCTCGGCGTTCTCGCCGCCCCGGCGGTAGCGGCCCTCCAGGTTTCCGGTGGGGTATATCACCAGACAGGTGGTACACCGTCCGTCGGCGATCGCCTGAGAGGCCAGGCCCAACATCTCACCGATGGCAGGCACGCCGGAGGGAGCGAATTTGACGTTGGTTAGGCCCATTTGCTTGACAAGCCATTCGCCGTTGACCAGCGTTAGGCCCCATTCTGAGTCGTAAGGTGCGTCGAAGTACGGGCGGGGCGCCCATCTGCCGGCGGTGCCTCCGCTGGGACCCGCGATGTGCGAGTCGCAGCAAATCACGCCGTCGATCTGATCGACGGTAACGCCCGCGTCGTCCATGGCCCGTTGGCAAGCCTGTATTGAGAACGCGCCAACGGTCCTGTCCATGGATTCCTCGTCCCAGCGCCGGTCGATTTCGGAATGTCCGAACCCGGCGACGGCCACCTGCCCGCGGTGGTCCCATACCCCAAGTCCTTCGGTGTTTCTCCTCCAGGAATAGTCACTTAACGAAGTCATTTGCCGCCCTTTCTCAAGTCCAGGATTACGATTTTGGAATTAGGATGGTTAGGAAACAACGCGCCACTCGTGGATCAGTTGCCCGGGCGCTACCTCCTCGAAGTACACCTCTACCGCCGCCCCTATAGGTACATCGTCGACCGGAGTGCCAGGGAGGTTGGAGTAAAAGTTGATCCCAGGGTCTTCATCCAAGTGGACCAGCACCAGGTTGTAGGGCTGATCGGGACGCCGGCGGTCGAGCCGCCCGTCCTCGATGACAATGGCGGAAGAGATATGACCCTTTCCGCTCACCTGTTTCCATTCCAGATTTTCGGCGGAGCGGCACTTCCCGCAGGTTTCCCTCGGAGGGTATTGAAGCAAGTCACAGCTAGTGCAGTTCTGAATCACGAGCCTGCGCTCGTTCACCGCGTCCCAGAACGGCTTGCTCAACTCGTCGGACACGGGGATGACCTTCGGCATGTTTCTCCTCCCTGATTGGTGTGGTGGCCGGTTGGGCTGCCACGGCGCCCGGAGGCGTGCCGTGGAACCCGTCTGGAGCGTACAGCCTTACTTCGGGAGATGTCAATGTAACTGTTCAGACTTGATGTGTCCTTCCTACTCCAAGCTCGTCATTCCGGGCTTGACCCGGAATCCAGAAACCTGCGCAACCAGCAACGGACACTATCATTGGCATTTCTGGATTCCCGCCTGCGCGGGAATGACGGATTGCGGGGGCGGGACATGGTAAGAGGATTATCACAGAGATGACCGATGTGAGATGCAGCCAATTCGCCTCATCAAGTCTGAACAGTCACATGTCAATCACTCGATTTGACCCTCATCCCCGGTTCCTGTAACATTGGGCGTATCTACTCTCCCGACTGATTCGCGATATCCCGTGGGTAACTAACGCTTCCCTTGTTGCCAGATGTTGGGGTTACAGACCACGTTTCGCCGGGAATTCGTCGTAGGACCGTCCGCGCGGTGCGGCGTAAAGCCAACACAGCCGCCAGCGGTCCGCACATACCTAAGTTGGAGGACATCTGCGGATGGAGGACGCCCCGCAGCGAGTATTAGTGGTAATACCGCACCCCGACGACGCCGAGTTCTGGTGCTCCGGGACCGTGGCCTCGTGGGTGAAAGAGGGAGCGGAGGTGCATTACGTTCTTTGCACCGACGGAGGCAAGGGGACCAGTGACCCGGATGCCAGCGGTCACGAATTAGGAGCTATTAGAGAACGAGAGCAAAGAGAAGCCGCCCAGCTCCTAGGGGTCAAAGAGGTGGTGGAGCTGCACCATCCCGATGGAGAGCTGGAAGACTCCAGCGATTTTAGGCGGGAGTTGGTTAGGCAAGTCCGCCGGGTCAGACCCGACGTTGTCCTTTGCCCGGAACCCTACCGCAAGAACCTGGCCTGGCACCGGGACAACCGGGTGGCCGGACAGGTGGCCCTGGATGCCGTGTTCCCCTACTCTAGGGACCATCTCCACTTCGTCGAGCTATGGAGAGACGAAGGGCTGGAGCCCCATAAGACCGGCGCAGTACTCTTCTGGGGCGCCGAGTCACCTAACGCCTGGTACGACATCGAAGGGTCCCTGGACGCCAAGGTCAAGGCGGTAATGGTCTACCAGAGTCAGATGTTTGGACGCACTCGGGAAGAGGTGGAGGCGTTCGTCAAACACACTGCGCGGGAAGCCGCGGCGGAACAGGACTACTCATACGCGGAGGCGTTCCGCGAGGTGACGTTCCGCACCGAGCCCAGGACGCCGGAACCTTCGGACCGGTCCTAGACCGGAGACCCTACTGGGTCCCGCAACATCGCCCTCCGCAACAGGGGCAACGCCGGAGCGCCGTAGGACAACAAGCGGTCGTGGAACTCCTTTAGCATGAAACCGCTTCCCTGCTCCAGGCGGTAGTCCTCCCTGAGTTTCAGTATCATTAGCTTCCCCAGCGTGTAGTTCAGGTAGCCGGGATCAAAGGTGCCCCGAAGCGCTTCCCGGCGCGCCGGATGCTCCGCCATGAACGCCCTGTCCATGAAGTAGCGCGTTGCTTCGCCCAACGTCATGCCTTGCGTGTGCATTCCCAGAGAGCACATGTAACGGCAATTCCGCACTAGCGCTTCCAGAAGTTGGGTCAAACGCAACTCCGGCCGCTCCCTGCCGTAACCGCCCTCGATCATCATCGCTTCCGTGTAGTGGGCCCACCCTTCGACGAAGGCATAGGAACTCGCAACACGATTGATCAATGGAAGAGTCCTGCCATACCGGTTGTGCAGGTGGTGGACGAAGTGTCCTGGGTAAACCTCGTGGATGGACACAATGCGCAGGGTGGCATAGTTGAAGTTGGTCAACCACTCCTCCTGCTGTTGCGCGGTCCAGTCCGTTTCTACGGGAGTCACGTAGTAGAAGGACTCCGTGGCCCGTTCCTCCAATGCTCCGACGCTGTCCATGGCCGCGAACGCGTACCGCATGTAGGTGGGAGTCTCCACAACCTGGCAGCGGTCTTCCGACGGCACCGAAATCAGGTCCAGGTCAATAACCGACTGCCGGATGTCCTCCAGCATATTCCTGGTTTCCGGTATTAGAGCGGATGCGGAGGGGTGGCGAGCGCCGGTCTTCTCTACGATCTCCCTGACGTCTCTCCCCGGACCGATTACGGCGGCTACCTCCCGCAACTCGCGAAGATTCTCCTCCAGGTTCGCCTCACCTATGGTTATCAAGTCTGCAACAGGAACATCAAGGGCCTCGCCAGCTTTCAGCATCGACGAATAGAGTCCCGGACCTACGGCAAACTCCTCCGGGGCCCGGTCCCGCCGCTGTTCCAACATGGCGGCAAACTTCTCCAGGGCCACGGTAGCTTGGCCTCTCGCCCGGTCGAATTCGGCCCGAATGCCCTGGTCGGTAACTTCGCGCCCGGCCTTACCAAGGTCCACACTGTAAAACCGGGCCATTCCGGAATAGCTTTCTACGCTGGAATCCAGTACCGGGCGGCCTATCCCGTCGCTCAAATGGGATGCCAGCACTTCCAGGAACTCCGGTACTTGGTCGAGTACGCGGGTCATCGACCGCACACGGTCCACCAATGGCGCGTAGTCCCGGTTCAGGTAGCCGCTGACCTCCAGGTATCCGACCTGTCTCATGGGGTTGGTTTCCAGGTTTCGCGCCTGAGTAAGGCTGAATAGCTCCCTCTGCAAAAACAAATCCAAGAGGCTATGGCTGAGGCGGTCGTCCTCGTTCAAAGAAGTTTCACCGGCGGCGGAGACCGCGGTTAGGCTCTCGTTCAGCTCGCGGACCCGGCGTTGAAGACTAGACGGGGAGAGGTCGGGCAGGGCCCCATCGTATTCGTGCTTGCCGATGCGAGACCCTGATGTGGGATAGAAACTCCAGTATTGCCTTACGAACCGTTGGGATAGCTCATCAAGGCCGTCGGACGACTCGGCGTTTGGCATGGCGGCAATGGGCCTCACTTTGAGAATTGGCCATCTTAGCCAGCGTGGCTGGAATAGGAAAGTGAATCCACCGGGGACCAACCGAAAGTTGGCCTGCCGCTGGAGAAACCGGGCGGAATGGGGAGGCGCGGCTGACCGCTAGCTGACCGCTAGGAGGAAACTTCGCTGATCTGGATAGTCGGCCTTATGTCAGTATAGTTTCTCCGGTCCCCTAACACCGGCCCGCCAGCTTCGACGAACGCCTGATGGACCTCTTCGACGGTGCTGAAGGTCATGTGCGCGATTGCGACCCACGGGGGAGGAGCGTTGGGGTCGGTGGCGGAGATACCTTTGTCCTGCTCGAAGCCAACCATTCCCCGGGAGTCCAACTCCCGATGAACGATCTCCCGGTGGGTCCCGACGAAGTAGTCCCAATCGAAGTTCGAGCCTTCATCATTCGCGTAGGCGAAGGTTACTCTGATCATAGTGTCCTCCTGCAGGTGTAAGCGGCCCGGGAAGGGTCCGGCTAGTGGTGGACTGCCGTACCAGCTCCGCCACCGGCGGCGATGGCCTCACCACTTATTGCGATGGACCTGGGTGACGCGAAGAAGGCTACAACGTAGGCCAATTCGCTGGCGTCGACAATGCGCTTGGTGGAATTATTTGCCGCCACCCTGGCTTCGACTTCTTCGACCGTAATGCCTTCGCGGCGGGCCTGCTCCTCGTAGGCGGGACCGCTGCGCTCGGTTCTGGTCGCGCCGGGGTGTATCAGATTGACGGTGATCCCTGAAACGCCAAGCTCCTGGGCAAGGTACTTGGTCAGGTTAACCAGTCCGGAATTGCGTACCCCCGCGCTAACGTTGGAGCCCGAGGAGTTGCGCGCCGAAAGGCCGCCGATATTGACTATCCGGCCCCAGCCGTTCTCGGTCATGTGGGGCGCGACCGCGCGGGCGCAGCGAAGGTATCCGACGACCTTGGTATTCAGGTCGTTCAGCACGTCGTTGTCGGAAATGGTCTCCAGAGGGCCCCGGGCGATGCCGCCAGGGGCGGCGGCGTTGTTGACCAGGATGTCGATGTGGCCGAAGTCCTGGGCTGTCTGGGCCACCATGGCTTCAACCTCGGGAGTGCTGGTGGTGTCCGCGGTGATACCCACCACCCTTCGCCCCGTCTCCTCAGACAGCTCTTTCGCGGTCAGTTCCAGGTCTTCCAGGTTTCGGGCGCAGATAACCACGTCACATCCGCATAGGGCCAGCTCCCTGGCGATAGCCTTGCCGATTCCGCGGCTCGCGCCGGTAACGATTGCGGTCTTTCCTTCCAGCTCCAGGTCCATGCATATTCTCCCCAGGGTCACAGGTTTTGGGAAAGGTCTCGCCCATTTTACACGACTGGCGACGTCAATGAGCGGCAGAGAGGTGGTTATTGTGAGATCGCACCGAAGTCTCACAAAACAAATCCGGTACGCTTCCTTCACGTAAAAGAGTCCAGACCGCTCCTGGGACATGAACCCCTGAAACGGGCCGGACCCTTGGTTTGCGTTGGTTCAGCAGCAGGACTGCCGGGCGCTAAATACCCGGAGAAACCGGCGTCGGATCCTCCTGGCATCTCAAGCACACGAACTCATTCCTGTCGACCGGAAGGGTGTTGATATCCACGTTCCGTTTTCGGTTGCAGACCGAGCACGTGACTGACTCCATGACAGGCGTTGGCCTGGCCGGAGCCGTGTCGGCACCTCGAAACCCGACATAGCCCGGGTTCTGGGCCCTTAACCGTTCGAAACGTTCCGCGTCTTTACGGCGGCTCAAGGAATCTCCTCCAAGACGCTGGGAAGCCGTGGGACTTAAGCGATTTCCACTACCGCGCCGGCGCCTTCCAACTTTCCCTTGATGGTGTCGGCTTCGTCCTTGACGATGCCTTCCTTGACTGCGGCGGGGGCCGACTCGACCAGTTCCTTGGCCTCGCGCAGACCCAGGGAGGTAACCTCACGGACCGCCTTAATGACGTTGACCTTGTTGGGGCCGATCTCCTTGATGCTGACCACGAACTCGGTCTGTTCTTCCTCGGCGGCGGCTTCCGCGGCAGGGAGTCCCCCGGCTCCGGGACCCACGGCTACAGCCACAGGAGCGGCGGCGGTGATGCCGAACTCCTCTTCCAGGGCTTTGACCATATCGGCCAATTCCAGGACGTTCATCTGCTTGATCGCGGTCAATACTTCGTCTTTGGTCATGGGACATCCTCCTCTAGCGCGGTGTGTTCTGGTTAAGATGCGGACTGTTCGGCCTCGAGCTGCTCCATGCGGGCCATGAGTAGGCCTCCCAAGTTCTGCAACGGGCCGTTCATTACACCCAGCAAACGCTGCAGCGGGGCTTGCATTTGGCCAAGGAGCAGCGACACAAGCTGGGGGTGGGAAGGGAGAGTAGCCAATCTGGCGACCTCTTCGGCCACCAGGGTCTGGTCTTGTCCCAGTAATGCTCCCCGAATAGCCAGCGCGGAGCGGCTGATGCGGATGTAGTCGGCCAGGGCCTTTGCCACCACTTCCGGCTGGTCGTAACCAAACGCCACGGCGGTCGGCCCTTCCACGATGTTCTTCGCGGAGGGGCGCTCAGCCGCGTCGCAAGCCAGCTTCATCAGGTTGTTCTTGACCACAGTGAACTCGATGGAAGCGTTCCGCATTTGGCGGCGGAGTTCAGTGACCTCGTTCACTGGAAGACCCGTGTAATCTGTGGACACCAGGATGGAGCAGCGTTCCAGTTTCTCCTTGAGCTCGTTGACCCGGTCCACTTTTGCTTGTGTGGGCAATGTATCCCCCAAAAATAATTCTCGCACCCAGTACAAGGCGCGAGAACGTCCCGAGAATTCTCTCAGCTACGGTCCCGCCTGGGCGGGCGGTGCCAGACCCTTAGTCCCAAATTACCGGGTACCCGCTGTCTTCGGCGTGATGTTGTTATTCAGTATATCAGATAACGATCAGATTTCATTCCGGTGCGGCAAGAGTTTGCAAGGCGGCCAGATCCACGGATACGCTGGGGCCCATGGACGATGTCATGTACGCTGACCGCAGGAAAGCACCTTTCACCGCGTCAGGTCTGTCCCTGTTAATTGAGTCCATCAAGGACGCCAGGTTGTCCATGAGTTGAGGCGTCTCAAAGCTAACTTTGCCGATGGGGCAGTGAATGATCGCCGTGCGGTCGGTCCTGTACTCCAACCTGCCAGCCTTTGCCTCGCGGATCGCCCGGGGAAGGTCCTGGGGCTGCACCATGGTCCCGGAGCGCGGGTTCGGCATAAGCCCCCGCCGTCCCAACACGCGGCCCAGACGACCGATCTTGGGCATCACCTGGGGCACCGCCAGGCCAACGTCGAACTCAGCCCAACCGCCTTCTATCTGGGCTATAAGATCATCCTCCCCGGCGAAGTCCGCACCGGCTTCCCGGGCGATTTCGGCGGCCTCGGTGTCGGCAAACACCAGTACACGCACGGTCTTGCCTAGCCCGTGGGGAAGGGCGGCCACACCCCGGACCATCTGGTCCGCGTGGCGCGGGTCCGCGCCGGTGCGAAGGTGAAGCTCCACCGTTTCGTCGAATTTGGCGGTGGACAGTTCCTTTACCAGGTCCAAGGCTTCTTCCGGCTGGTAGGTCGCTTCAGGGTCCACTCTCTCGGCGACTGCGGCGTAACGCCTGCTGTGCTTAACCACGATTAATCTCCAACCACTTCTATGCCCATGCTCCGAGCGGTGCCTTCGATGATATTCATCGCCTCGTCCACCGAAGAAGCATTTAGATCGTCCAGCTTCAACTGCGCGATGTCACGCAGGGAATCCCGGTCCACGGTGCCTACTCTGGCCTGTCCGGGCTCCGACGCTCCCTTGTCCACCCCCGCCGCCTTTCGGAGCAATTCCGACGCGGGCGGTGTGCGGGTAACGAATGTGAACGACCTGTCCTCGAACACGGAGATATGCACCGGGATGATTGTGCCAGCCTGGTCGGCCGTGCGGGCATTATATTCTTTGACGAACCCCATGATGTTGACACCGTGGGCACCCAATGCGGGGCCGACGGGCGGAGCGGGCGTCGCCTTACCCGCGTCCAATTGTAACTTGATGATTGCCCTTAGCTTTTTTGCCACTGAAAGTCCCTAGATCCTTTCCACTTGCAAGAAGTCCAATTCGACGGGGGTCTCCCTACCGAAGAAGGAGACCAACACGCGGACCTTGCCTTTGGCTTCGTCGACGTCGTTAACCGCGCCGATGAAGTCGACGAACGGCCCTTCGGTAATCCGGACCGTCTCGCCCTGGGCCAGGCCGATCTTGATACGGGTGGGTCCGGCCTCCACCTGGCGGAGAATGTCATCTATTTGTTTATCTTCCAGGGGCACCGGCTTGGGCCGTTTGTCGGACTCGTCTTCGCTGGAGACGAACCCTGTAACTCCCGGTGTATTGCGGACAGCGTACCAGCTTTCATCGTCCATCGTCATCTGGACCAGGATGTAACCGGGGAAGAGCTTCCGCTTCTCCGACCGGCGCTTGCCGTCCTTGAAAATTACCTCGTCTTCGGTGGGAACGAGGACTTCGAAAATCCGATCTTGCATGTCCAGGCTTTGGATACGCAAGTCTAGGTTACGCTTAACCAGGTCTTCCTGCCCCGAGTAGGTATGCACGATATACCACCGGGGGGACTCTTCCTCAGTCTGTAGCTGTCCGTCAATAGTCATAGTTGTCCTACCCAAACGGCGGCGTAACCGTCTTCCGGGGTTGAAATCAAGCCAACGGCGGCCGGGACGTCAGAGTACGAAGCGGCTGAATGTCTGGCTAAAGAACTGGTCCAGTCCACCCAGGAAGAAGGCGGCGACAATAGACAGAGCGATGACCACCATGGTCAACCGGGCCGTTTCCTCTCTGCTGGGCCAGACCGCCTTGCTAAGCTCGGACACCGTCTCCTGCAGGAACGCGATGGGGCTAACCCTGCCGGCGAGCCTGGGGGCCGCCGGACGGGAACCCCGCGTGGAAACCCTTGCCATGGAGCTACCTCACTTCGCGGTGTGCCTTATGGACACGGCAGCGGGGGCAATACTTGCGCAATTCCATCCGCTGAGGGTCGTTGCGGCGGTTCTTGACGCTCGTGTAATTGCGCTCCCTGCAATCGCCGCACTGCAGGGTAATTATCTGGCGAATATCCGCAGTCTTTCTAGCCATCTCTTAATCCAATACCTTGGTGATTACGCCGGAGCCGACTGTGCGGCCACCCTCGCGGATGGCGAAGCGCATCTGCTCTTCGATGGGTACCGGAGTGATCAGCGAGATGATCAAGGTGATGTTGTCACCAGGCATTACCATCTCCACGCCGTCGGGCAGCACCACCTCGCCGGTGATGTCGCTGGTCCGGATGTAAAACTGGGGCTTGTATCCGCTGAAGAAGGGAGTGTGACGTCCACCCTCTTCACGGCTAAGCACGTAGACTTCGGCCTCGGCGCGCGTGTAGGGGCGCATGGACCCGGGCTTCACCAGCACCTGACCCCGCTCCACTTCGTCACGGTCCACGCCGCGGAGCAGGACGCCCACAGCGTCGCCAGCCTCAGTGGTGTCGAGCATCTTATGGAACATCTCCAGGCCGGTGGCCACCGTTTCCCGGACATCGCCAAACCGGATAATCTCGACGGGCTCCCCTTGCTTTAGCGAGCCGCGCTCCACCCTGCCGGTTACGACGGTACCGCGGCCCTTGATGCCGAACACGTCCTCGATGGGCATCAGGAAGGGGCGGTCGGTGATCCTGGTCGGCACCGGAATATAGTCGTCCAGCGCTGCCATCAGGGCCATCACGCTGTCTTCGTATTCCTCTTCGCCTTCCAACGCCTTGAGCCCGCTGACACGGACGATGGGTGTATCGTCTCCGGGGAAGCCGTAGGCGTTGAGAAGGTCGCGTACCTCCAACTCCACTAGCTCCAAGAGTTCCTCGTCGTCCATCATGTCGACTTTGTTCAACGCGACGATGATACGGGGCACTTCCACCTGGCGGGCCAGGAGGATATGTTCCCTGGTCTGGGGCATGGGTCCGTCGGGAGCGCTCACGACGAGGATGGCCCCGTCCATCTGGGCGGCGCCTGTGATCATGTTCTTGATATAGTCGGCGTGACCCGGGCAGTCCACGTGGGCATAGTGACGGTTCTCCGTCTCGTACTCCACGTGGGCGATGGCGATGGTCAGACCGCGGCTCTTCTCTTCGGGAGCGTTGTCGATGCTCTCAAGAGAACGCATGTCGGCCAAGCCCCTCTTGGCCAGTACGTTGGTAATGGCGGCGGTCAGGGTAGTCTTGCCGTGGTCCACGTGGCCGATGGTTCCCACGTTTACGTGGGGCTTGGACCGGTCGAATCGCTGCTTGGCCATTTGGGTCTCTTCTCCTTTGTGTGTACTGGAAGCTTGAGTACCGGGACTCGTATGTTCTGGAGCCCAGAGGCGGGATTGAACCGCCGACCCCGTTCTTACCAAGAACGTGCTCTACCGCTGAGCTATCTGGGCTAAATGACGGTCGGGCCCCTGTGTTTGGTCCTACTCTGTTTGGTGGAGGGGGCAGGATTCGAACCTGCGAAGCCCTTCCGGACGCCAGATTTACAGTCTGGTGGCTTTAACCACTCACCCACCCCTCCAGGTTACACTAAAATGTCTAGTCCAGGTGTGGCGCCCCTCTTCGGCCGGAACCGTCTCCTACCCTCTGGAGAGCCCCAGAGGGGATTCGAACCCCTAACCTGTCGATTACAAGTCGACTGCGCTACCATTGCGCCACCGGGGCATCAACAACCCTGGCTGGCGGACATACACCAACATGGCCCCACTTGCCGAGGCCATATCTACGTGATAGTCCGCGCAAGCTAAAATTATAGAGAATCGAAAAAGGGAAGTCAATCACGAATATCGCCGCCGAGTAGGTGATACATTTAAGTATACAGAGGGCGGGCTCCTCCACCCAACCGGAGTTCTTGGACCATAACAATGCCTACCTTGAACGACGTCCAATCCCGGCTAAACACCTCCGAGATGCAGGCCATCGCCCGGCCCCGGGACCCGGCCGAAGTCTCGCGCACCATAATCGATGCCCGCCAGCGGGGGATATCCCTTTGTCCCGCCGGGGCTCTCCATTCCATGGGAGGGCAGCAATTCCTGGAAGCGGGCGTCTCCTTGAGTTCGGAACGGCTCACGGGCATCGGACCGCTGGACCGGGAATCCCAGACCATCTGGGTCCAGTCCGGGGTGACCTGGCCCAGTCTCGTCCAGTGGCTGCGCGAACAACAGCGGGGTGAGGCATCGGAACTGTCGATTATCCAGAAGCAGACCGGGGCTGACGAACTTACCCTGGGAGGTGCGTTATCCTCCAATATTCATGGCCGCGTGCTGGGGCGCAAGCCCATAGTGGAGGACATCGAAGCCTTTTATCTGACTGGACCTGACGGGACGAGGAAGCTCTGCAGCCGGGAAGAAGGCTGGGACCTATTCCGGTTGGCCGTTGGCGGGTATGGCCTGTTCGGGTTCGTTGACTCGATCAAGCTAAGGCTCCAGAAACGGCAAAAACTGGTCAGGCGCGTCCGTGAGGTTGCCCTGGATGAGGCGATTCCCGCGCTAGAAGACCAGGCCCGGCGAGGGGCGGCCTACGGCGACTTCCAATATAAGACCGATGAGGCTTCAGTTGGCTTCATGGCCGAGGGCATCATGTCCACCTATATACCAGAAGAGGGAGGCGACCCGGATTCCGCGTCTCGGGTGGGTCTCTCCGCCGAGGATTGGAGCAGGCTGTACGTGCTGGCCCACACGGACAAGGCCCGGGTATACCAAGAGTACGCCCGCCACTACTTTCAGACCGACGGGCAGGCGTACTGGTCCGATGACCAGCAATTCAGCCCATATCTGCCCGAAGCCGGGGACCTGCTCTATCGCAGGATGGGTTGGAAAACCTATGCGTCGCTCATGATTACCGAGCTGTATATACCCAGGACCAGGTTTGTGAATTTCATGACCGCGGCCAGAAGGCAGGTACTGGCCACTCAGGCCAACCTGGTATACGGTACCGTCCGGCTAATCGAGGCCGAGCGCGAGACCCTGCTACGCTGGGCCGCGCAGGACTACGCGTGCGTAATCTTCAACCTGTTGGTCGAGCATTCACCTGAAGGAGTAGCCCGCGGCCAGGCGCGGTTCCGGGCCCTGATCGACTGCGCGCTGGCTGAAGGAGGCTCCTACTACCTGACCTACCATAGGTGGGCCAGGAAGGACCAGGTGGGGCGGGCCTACCCGGAGTTCCCGGAGTTCTTGCGTCAAAAACGACGGTACGACCCGGACGGGGTGTTCGCCAGTGACTGGCTCCGTCATTACCAGAACATGTTCGAGTAGGGGTGAGGGATTAGCCCTGTATCTTGTCGGGGGTCAACAGCTCCAGGAACTCTATGCGTTGGCTCTCGATGAATTCCCGTGCCTGTCCGCCGACTTCCAGGGCCTCTCTGGGAATATCGTTCCCCGCCCGCATCGGGGACTGGATCGCGCTGTCGGTCCACTCCAGCACGACTATGTCCTGGTCCCCCGGCAGCGTATAACCGTTGAAGGCGACTCGGAACTCGCCCCGATGACCGGCGTCGTGGTAGATTTGAACCTGCTTGTGGACCAGGCTGGCCACCCGGCGGGCCTCTCCGGGTTTGGTCTTGTATACTCGCCGTATCAGGTACATATTCCTCTCCAAAGTTTCGCATGATTGGGACGGGACTGCCGGGGGACATTGTACAGCCGCCGCCGATAACTTCCGCAAGGGATGACGGCTACGCGGACGACTTAAGAAACGAGGTGAATTAGATGGAATTCAGCGAATACGAGCAATTTGTGAAGAACAACCACCGGGGAGTGATTACCACATTCCAGCGGAACGGCGCGGGCCATAGCAGCATCGTGGTCTGCGGCGCGTACCAGGGAAAGGCCGCCTTCGTAATTGTCAGAGGCACCTCCGCGAAAGCGAGAAACCTGCGGCGGGACAACCGCTGTACCGTTATGGCCGTAGGCGACGACTGGCGCAGCTTCGCCGTAGTCGAGGGTGGGGCCGAATTGAAGGACTACCGCAACACCGACAATGAAGAGATGAGGGTAGAGCTACGCGAAGTCTTCCGGGCTTGCGGAGACCATGAACATCCCGATTGGGAAGAATACGATGTGGCCATGGTGAGACAGGACGCCGTAATCGTCCTCGTAACCCCGGAGAGGGTCTACGGACAGATTCGGTCGGGCTAACCCCGGTCGTTTCCACATGGATGAGCCTTAGCCCCAATCCACCGAACGGGCGCGTGTGAGAGGCCTCCTGAAAGAAGCAAAAGGGTGCTGCGCTGAATCTGGGATAATGGTTTTGTAACGGCAACCCGACCCCAGACTTGGGAAGAATACGATGTGGCCATGGTGAGACAGGACGCCGTAATCGTCCTCGTAACCCCGGAGAGGGTCTACGGACAGATTCGGTCGGGCTAACCCCGGTCGTTTCCACATGGATGAGCCTTAGCCCCAATCCACCGAACGGGCGCGTGTGAGAGGCCTCCTGAAAGAAGCAAAAGGGTGCTGCGCTGAATCTGGGATAATGGTTTTGTAACGGCAACCCGACCCCAGAGAGGGAACACCCAATAGATGCTACCACGCAACCACCCTGACCGTATTCTTGTCTCCTTTGACGATCACCGCCTGGTGGCCAATGCCGGCCTGCTCCTGCCGGCCACCCTCGCCCGGCATCTGGGCCTGCGGGAACTCGTTGACCATCACCTTGACCTGGGCGATGCGCCGGGCCGGGCCAACACCGGCGACAAGATGATGACGCTGGTCGCTTCCGCGCTGGCTGGCGGTGACTGCATCGACGACGCCGATGCGCTGCGCGCCGGTGGGACGGTCGGTGTTCTCGACTGCATGGTCAAGGCGCCATCCACCCTCGGCATTTTCCTGCGCAGCTTTCGCTGGGGCCACGTCCGCCAACTGGACCGGGTGAACCGCGAGTTGCTGGCACGGGCATGGGCCGCCGGGGCGGGACCCGGCGACGCGCCGTTTACCATCGACCTCGATTCCACCATCTGCGAGACCTACGGACTGGACAAGGAAGGGGCGCGACACCACGGCTATACCGGCAAGCGGGGCTATCACCCACTGCTGGCTATCGCCGCCGGCACCGGCGAGGTGCTGATGTCCCGTCCGCGCGAGGGCCGCGCCAACACCGCCCGCGGCGCCGCCCACTTCCTGCGTGAGACGGTGGGGCGGGTGCGCTACGGTGGAGCCAGGGGACAACTCACGGTGCGGGCCGACAGCGGCTTCTACGCTCATAGCGTGGTATCCGTCTGCCGCAAGATGGATGTCCGCTTCTCCATCACCATCCGCCAGCACAAAAGCCTGCACAATGTCATCGAGGTCATACCTGAAGATGCCTGGACGCCGATTCCCTACTGGATGGACGGCGCCGCCGATGTGGCAGAGACCACTTATATCCCCTTCCAGAGTGAACCCGGCGCCGCGCCGGTACGGCTCATCGTCCGGCGGGTGAAGCCCACGCCCGGTTCCCAGTTGGCCCTCTTCGCCAGATACAGCTATCACGGCTTCATCACCGACCGCGATGGGGAGATGCTCGAACTGGAGGCCGACCATCGCCGCCACGCCGAGATCGAGAATGCGATACGCGACCTCAAGTACGGCGTCGGACTGAACCACATGCCGTCCGGCCGCTTCGCCGCCAACGGCGCCTGGCTGGCGGTACAGGTGATGGCGCACAACCTGGCCCGCTGGACAGCCCACATCGGCCTGGGTGAACGGATCGCGACTACCAAGACGCTCAGACGACGAGTCTTCGCCCTGGCCGGACGGCTCACTCGCTCGGCGCGCCGGCTCACCCTGCATCTCCCCAAACACTGGCCGTGGCAGGAGAAGGTCAGTCGCGCCCTGACCCGGCTGCGAGCCATTCCACTCCCAGCCTGACGACCCGTCTGCAACCGACCCACCCACCGCACAACCGAGGTCCCCGCAAACTCGCGCCTCCCTGGTCCGCGAGTGTCTCTTGCTGCGTCCTCTCCCCGCCATCTCGTCCTGCCCAACGTCAGCAGAGGGCAAAAGGTCTCCCCGTGGCGACCGGCGATAGACACCGGCCCCCTCTACCCGAAATCGTGCCCGGACCATCGCCTCCCCTTGCCCCTCATCGCCCATTCCGCCGCTGTAACCTCATCCCTTCGGTGGATTCGGGCTTAAGGTCACTTCTCGTAAGAATTTATCCCCTGATAAATCAATCCCGGCGGTAACCTGGCAGGCGAGTGTAAGTGTTCAGATTTGATGAGGCGGATTGGCTGAATCTCACATCGGTCATCTCTGTGATAATCCTCTTACCATGTCCCGCCCCCACAATCCGTCATTCCCGCGCAGGGAGACCTTTGAATAATTCTCTCTCCCTCCGGGAGAGAGTTAGGGTGAGGGCGTCCTCCGTATCTGGGCACACTCTGGATTCTCGCTTTCGCGGGAGTCGCGGAAGGTAACGCAAAGGTCTCCGCGGGCGGGAATCCAGAAACGCCCATGATAGTGAAGGTCGCTGGTTGCAAAGGTTTCTGGATTCCGGGTCAAGCCCGGAATGACGGGCCGGGGGTGAGAAAGATACACCAGGTCTGAACAGTTACCGGCGAGTCCCTTTGCTTGACACTGGAAGGGGCCTTTGGTACAAGAAGACCCACCGATAAACGACGGCCGCGCCGGTAGCGCCATCCCGGGTCACCTCGTGAGTTGGGGTCCCGCGGAGTGCGGCACGAGCCGCGATGGAGGCGAAAGATGGGAGAAATTCTCGGCATCGGACTCACCCACTACCCCGGGCTAATCGGGCCTGACGAGAACCGTGGGTTCCCGCTCACACGCATCTTGAAGAGCGACAGCCTGCCCGCCGACCTCAAGAACCCGGCGAATTGGCCCGAACCCATGCGGGTCGAATACGGTGAAGACGAAGGTTTGGCCTCGTCCCGTATCCACCGGCAACGGCTGGTCGACGGCTTCCGCAGACAGCGAGCCGAGTTGGACGCCTTCAATCCGGACTTCGTGGTGATCTGGGGAGACGATCAATACGAAAATTTCAAAGAAGACATCATCCCCCCCTTCTGCGTCCTGGCATACGACGATATCGAATGCCAGCCGATGAAGAACCGGGATGGCAGCCCCAAGGACAACGTCTGGGGCGAAGCGGCGGACACTACGTTCAATTACAGGGGCCATCCCGGAGCCAAGGCCCTGGTGTCCGGCCTGATCGAGCAGGGCATCGACATGGCCTACGCCTACAAGCCCCTGCACGAGCAGGGCGGGCTGGGCCATGCGATTATAAACACCCTGCTGTACCTGGACTATGACCGGAAGGGCTTCGACTACCCTGTCGTTCCGTTCCTGGTCAACTGCTACGGAAGCAAGGTTATCCGCAACCGGGGCGGCGCGGTGGAGTATGAGAAGGAGGACGATCCTCCCGGTCCTTCCCCCAAGCGTTGCATGGAAGTGGGCGCGGCCACCGTCAAGGCGCTCAAAGACTCGCCCTACCGGGTTGCGCTCATCGCATCTTCTAGTTGGTCCCATGCCTTCCTAGTGAAGAAGAACAACCTGCTCTACCCCGACATCGAGTCCGACCGCGCCCGGTTCGAGGAGTTGAAGGACGGGGACTACGACGCCTGGAGGCGTATCTCCACGGCCCAGATCGAGGACGCCGGACAACAGGAAATGCTCAACTGGATGTGCCTGGCGGGGGCGATGGACGAGTTGGACCGGAAGCCCGAAATCCTGGACTACATCGAGACCTACGTGTTCAACTCCCAGAAGTGCCTGGCCCTATTCAAACCTTAAATTCGCATAGTCAGGCAGGCGGCATAGCATCCGCCCTTCGCACAACCACAAGAAGGCCCCGCTCGGTGCAGCGGGGCCTTCTTGTGGTAGCCGAGTCGCGGTTGCGAATCTAACGGCGCCAGTGGTTTCCGGAAAAACTCTACTCGTAGGGCTTTAGCTGGATTTCGTGCAACGCGGGTATGACTTCCTCACCCATCAATTGGATCGAGCGCATGACGTCCGCGTGGGCCATGTCGCCTTCGTTCCCGTAGATGTGAAGGTAACCTGGACTCAGGCGCTCGATGACCTCGGTCAGCTTTCTGATCACGGTATCCGGGCTGCCCACGATGATGTTGTTCACGTCCTGCAGCTGTTGGTAGCTAAAGCCAACACCCAGTCCACCGCCGCCGGCCACGTTGCCAGTGGGGCGTTGTGCCTTCACGTTGACAGCCTCGCGGGACTGGTAACCGGGGGGGTCGTTGTGCTCCATCGGGCCCCTCTGCCGGTGCCCAATGGTCCACATGAACTTCTCGCCGACTTCGATGGCTTTCTCATCCGTGTCCGCCACGAAGCAGCGGAGGAGGTACCCGAAGTGCTCGGGGCCGGGCTGGTACCCCACGTCGTGTGCCGTCTCGATGTAGACTTGCTTCAGCCACTCAGTAGTGTCCACCAAGGCCCCGAGGTTCATGTAGGGGTGTCCATGCCTGGCGGCCCAGACCACGCTCTCCGGGCTTCCGGTGCCGGGGAACCAGATGTCCGGATGCGGCTTCTGCATCGGAACAACCCACGGGTTGACCACCCGGTATTGGTAGTACTTGCCTTCGTAGCGGAACGGGCCGGGCTCGGTCCAACACTTGATGATCAGGTCATGCGCTTCCTCGAACCGCTCCCGGTTTTCAGGCGGTGCGATGCCGCCCTGTAGCGTCTCGACAGCAGTCCCGCGCACAAATCCGGAAATGATCCTGCCGCCGGAGTAGCAGTCGAGCATGGCGATCTCTTCTGCCATGCGAATGGGGTCATTCACAGCTATGACATTCCCCAGAATGGCTATCTTAGCCCTCTTCGTCACCTTCGATATTACGGCGGCGTCGAGGTTAACGGAGGGCTTCATGCACCAGTACGAGGCGTGATGCTCGTTGGACATGATGCCGTCGAATCCCACCTCGTCGGCCAGCGCGTACTGTTCGTGGTACTGGTTGTAAAGCACGCTCGCCCTGGCAGGGTCGAAGTAGGAGTTGGGGAAGCCCAGGCGGCCCGACTCGTATTGTTCGAGGTCCTCATTGGTCACGTGGCCGTAGGGCTGTTCGGTAAAGTAGTAAACCTCTACCTTATCTTTGGGCCTGGCTAGCTGGTCAACCATCAGTCCCTCCTTTTAGATGGTGCTGGCGTACCCCATATACGGTTTGGCGGCGTTTTCACGAGCCCGAGTCCTCTACGAGCGTGGCCCTTGCCGCCGCCTTAGGGCCGATATCTCGCTGGTTTGTTATCCGACCCCATTATAGAGGGCAAGGTAGTGTTGCATCAACCGCTACTCGAAGCAGCGGAGCAGTGGCTTTCGTCACGTTGCGTCATTTGTTCACCTTTTTCTATCGCTGGTTTTGGCATTGGCCACTCACCAAAGCCCGGCAGTGTACGCCCGGCGCTACCGTTGTAGAATGGGCTGGACACTTCGGGCTCGACGACTTGACAAGGGAGGAACACTAGATGGCGCGCGAAATTCCATCCGAAGGCCAGGTATTAGAATGGATGACCACCCTCAGCAATTGGGGACGCTGGGGCGCAGAAGACCAATTGGGATGCCTGAACCTGATCACACCGGCCAAGCGCAAGCGGGCCGCGTCCCTGGTGCAAGACGGGGTGCCCGTTAGTTGCGCCCGCCCTATTGTGTCGGAGATGACGCCCGACGTTACATACCAGGTGCAACGCTTCATGGTTGACAGCGGCGAGGGCCGGGACACCGATCCGCCGGAACGGAGGATGACCCGCCGGGGCGCCGCCGAATTCATCGGGATGGTGTTTCACGGACAGACCATCACCCACATCGACGCCCTCTCCCACTACTCCTGGGACGGTAAGATGTACAACGGCGCGCCCGCCAACAGAATCACATCCAGGGAAGGGGCGCAGACCCATTCGATAGAACCGGCGGCGGCCAACGGCATCGTGACCCGCGGCGTACTGCTGGACATCCCAGCTCTGCGCGGTATTGATTGGATGGACCCCACTGATCCAGTCTTGCCCGAGGACCTGGAGGCCGCCGAGCAGGCGGAGGGCGTCCGTGTGGAGGAGGGAGACATACTCCTGGTGCGCACGGGCAATTACCGGAAGCGGCTGGACACAGGGCCGGTTCCCGGATCGGAGCCAATGACCGCCTGCCAGGTCGCCTGCACTCCATGGTTCAAGGAACGTGGAATAGCGATGCTGGGCACCGACACGTCCAACGACGTCCGGCCCGGGCACTACGCCACCATCGTCTCGCCGCTGCACACCATGTGCCTTGTAACGCTTGGCCTGTGGTTGATCGACAACACCAACCTGGAGGAACTGAGCGCGGCTTGTCGAGAGCGGGGGCGCTACGAGTTTATGTTAACCCTGGGACCTCTCAAGCTGCGAAACGTCACCGGGTCTCCCGTCAACCCCATCGCCCTGTTCTGAAACTCCGCGCTGCGTGGAGGACTTTAAGGACTCCTGATCTGGAGCGGGCGGGGGCATCGCCCAAGGAAGGACTGAGAGAGTGTATAGGACGGTGCCCACAGCCAGAGTGACCACTGACATGGTGATGTCAACAACCGGCAATTCCTCACGAATGGGACAGCGATCTCGCTGATCATCCCATTTAGCGACGTCGGGAAGTTTGGAATGCGGCCCGCGGCCATGTCCACCAAAATGTGGACTCTGCCCGCCAATACGGACGGCGCTAACTTGCCCACGGATAGGCTGATGCCGCCCGCTACCATTAATGTCACCCCCAGCCATCGGACACCGGTGAAAATCCGCGGCCAGTAGACGAGGACCTGCAGGAAGGCGCCGCCGACCACAACCGGCCAACCCACCGTCCGGGCCAGGCCAGTCCCTCGGTTGATCCACTGGCGAGATTCGGACATCACCCGCTGTAAGTCCCTGGCTAGAGGTTCCCCGCCGTATGGGGCGAGTTTCCCTACCAATTCTAGCGTGATACCACTGTCCAATTCCTCGTGGAGCAGGAACACGCTTTCATCAATGAAGGGCGAGACCCAAGGCACAACGATGGATTTCATCGCGCCCCGGCTATCTCCTGCCAGAAACTTTCGCCGGATTTCCGGTCCGTCAGAGGCGATCCACTCCGCCGACCGAGAGTCGAGGCCCCTCCGCTGGACCAAGCCTTCATGCACCAAGAGAAATACGGCTTCCCGGCAACTTGTGGGCAAGGAGTCCAGTGATGGAATCGAGCCGGGCACGTTGCCAACGGCGAACGTAAGGGCCCTTTTGTGAAACTCGTCCGCCAATTCTCGGGCACCGGCTGCACAACAGTCCGGATCAATGTCCACTGAGATGGGAGAGTCGTCGATCCGGTTGCCGATTAGTCTTAGTACGGTCGGCCCCACCCTCTCCAGGTCGCGCCTAAATTCCAGATAGACCCACAAGTCCCCTGCATCCGAGGTCATGTAATTCGATACCCGGGCTAATGCGTTTTCTGAGTGACGTTGCAGGGAGTCGGGCGGCAGTATGTCCCTGGCCACCCCCACCCATTCCAAGTACGTGCTCTCTTCCGTTCCTGGGAAGAGGTCCGAGGTAACGAATTGGAGCACCCTGTCATCCACAAGCACGCGATCGTAGAGAAGGCGGTACGAGTCGTGCTCGACGAGAAGGTCCGCGTAGAATCTGTCGTTCAATAGCTTGCCCGTCACCGCCCGCTCTACGACTACCAAGAGAAACGCGGTGCAGACCAAGGTTGCCAAGACCAGGGCTGCCGCCGCGCGGACCGCGGGCAACAGTACGGTCGATGCCGGCAACAGGCCTCTAAAAATCGGACCTCATCTCCCGCAGACGCCTGACCCGTTCCTCGATGGGAGGATGGGTGGAGAAGAGCCGCGACATAGCGCTCGCGTTCAACGGGTTCACGATGAAAAGGTGGGACGCGGACTCGGAGACTTTCATCGGCAGGGCCTCGCTGCCTCTTGCCAACTTCTCCAACGCGCTGGCCAACGCGTAGGGATCGCCTGAGGTATGGGCGCCGGTGGCGTCGGCCTGAAACTCCCTTGCCCGGGATATGGCCATCCGCACCAACGAAGCGGCGATGGGCATGACGATGGCCACCACCAGCAAACTGATGATGTTGCCGCCCCTTTCCCGATCGCCGCCGAAACCGCCAAAGATGGCGGCGAACTGGGCCATGAAGGCCAGCATGGAGACCGCGCCGGCTATGGTGGCCACGACCGCCATGATCAATGTGTCCCGGTTGCCGACGTGGGCCATTTCATGGGCCAGCACCGCACCTAGCTCGTCGCGGGTGAGGGTCCGCCTGATTCCAGTAGTCACGGCCACCGTCGCGTGCTTGGGGCTGCGGCCTGTGGCGAACGCATTGGGGGAGTCGGAATCAATCTCGTAAACGTTGGGCATCGGAAGTCCGGCCAATTCCGCCTGGTGCGCCACCAGGCCATATAGCCCGGGGTCTTCCTGCTCAGTGACGGGATAAGCGTGGGTCATGCCCAGGGCAATCCGGTCGCTAAACCAGTAGGCGCCGAAATTCATGGCAACCGCCAAGACCAGGGCAATCATGATCCCGGCCTCGCCTCCAATCAGTCCGCCGACCAGCAGCAAGATTCCAGTCAGGACCATGAGGAAGAAGAATGTCTTTATCGTATTCATATCCCTAGTGTCGTCTCCCGATAGTTTCGAGTCTCGTCACAAACTCTCCGGCATACCCTCCATTGCCTATATTAATTATACCATTCATTATGGGAAATTATGAGCGGACCCCCGGTTGGCGGAGCCAGGCCGGACGCTCCGGTTGCGCCTGGATAATGCGCCATCCGTGCCTGAATCAATTGACACGTCGAGAGAGTTGGTGATATCTTTCACACGGTCTCAGCCAGCCCCATTTTACTGGAGGATACTCTATGCCGGTGAACATCGCCGTGCTGGCCAAGCAAGTGATTGACCCGGAGATGCCCCTGGCCGCATTCCGCATCGACGACGCCGCCAAAGCGGTTGTCCCGCCCTCCAACATTCCCCCGGTTGTGAACGGGTTCGATGAGAATGCCGTAGAGGCTGCCCTCCAGATTAAAGACGCCCAGGAAGCCACGATTACGGTGCTTTCTATGGGTACTTCCTTCGCCCTGGACGTAATGAAGAAACCCCTCTCTATGGGAGCGGACGAACTGGTCCTGCTGCAAGACGACTCCTTCCAAAACACCATAGATAGCTTCTTCACCGCCCAGGTCCTGACCACCGCCATAAACAAGCTGGGCGGCTTTGACCTGATAATCTGCGGCCGCCAAGCTTCCGACTGGGACAACGCCCAGGTCCCCCTTGGAGTGGCCGAGATTCTGGGGCTATCGACCATCGCGCTGGGTAAGAAGGTGGAAGTGACCGGCGACAAGGTGTCCGTGGAGCGGGTCACGCCCGACGGCTACGAGGTCGTGGAAGCCCCTCTTCCCGCCCTGGTCACCGTGAGCAATGAACTTGGACAGCCGCGGTACCCAACCCTGCGGGGCATCATGGCCGCCACACGCAAGCGCCCCACCGTTTGGAGCGCCGCCGACCTGGAGATGGACGCCGGACAACTGGAACCACGGGTGACGCTTCTCAACCTCTTCGTCCCCGTGCGTGAGCAGCAGTGCGAGATCGTCGAAGGTGAGGACGCCGCCGATGCGGGCCGTCAACTCGCGATGAGACTGCGCGAAGCCAAGATAATCTAGCCATACCAACGGAGGCACCATGCCCGAGGCGACTGGCGTACTTGTCCTTGGTGATTCTACCGATGGTGATCTCAGCCCCACGTCGCGGGAGTTGCTGGCTGTTGGCCGGAAGGCCGCTGACGACCTGGGCGAAGAACTGGCCGTCAGTCTGCTGGGCGACACTCTGGATGTCCCCTCACAACAGGCCATCGCCTTCGGAGCGAATAAAGTCTACGCCGTTACTCATCCGCTGCTCTCCGATTACAACGTAGACCTGTCCCTTGCCGCCCTCGATTCTCTTTGCCGCGAGGTTGCCCCCCGGGTCGTGCTGATAGGGAGGACCAACGAAGGCCGGGAGCTTGCCCCCAGGTTGGCGTTCCGCCTGGGGGTCGGCCTGGCCCAGGACTGCCTCGAAGTATCCGTCGACCCTGAGTCCAAGAGCCTGCTGGCCAACCGTCCCGTGTACGGTGGTAACGCTGTAGCCGTGGTTAGTTGCACGTATACCCCCCAGATCGCAGCGGTGCGCCCCAAGGTTTATGAACCGCTGGACCCGGATTCATCGCGTCAGGGTGAAGTCGTCTCCTTCCCGGTCGAACTCGACTCGTCCCAGGCCAGGAGCCGGGTGGTCAACACGGTCCAAGAAGAGGCGGAAGGTATCAAGCTGGAGGACGCGAAGATCGTGGTCTCCGGAGGGCGCGGCCTTGGCGGTCCGGAACCCTTCGCCAACCTGGAGGAATTGGCCAAGCTGCTGGGCGGAGCGGTAGGCGCATCCCGTGCCGCCGTGGACTCTGGATGGGTACCCTCCAGCTATCAGGTGGGACTCACCGGCAAGACCATCACACCGGACCTGTACATCACCGTGGCCATCTCCGGGGCCAGCCAGCACCTGGCCGGTTGCTCCGGGGCGAAAGTAATCGTGGCGATCAACAAGGACGCTGAAGCAAACATCTTCAAAGAGGCCAGCTATGGGGTCGTCGGAGACTGGGAACAGGTGGTGCCCGCCTTCGCCGAGGCAGTGAGGGAGCTTACCCAGGACTAACGAAGGGGGAGTTGTCCAGGCCGGTCATCCCAAGACTATGTTGTCTATGAGTCTGGGTCTTCCGATCTGCACCGCCACCGAGACCATCGCCCGCCCATCTACCGTGTCCAGTTCTTCTAGGGTCTCAACGTCGGCCACGCTGACGTAATCTATCCGTGCCACCCTGGGTTCCGCGTCCAATACCTTCCGCGCTTCAATACGCAGCATGTCCCCGTCCCTAACTCCACCCTCCCACAATCTCCGCGCCTCACACAGAGAGCGGTACACGACCGGCGCGGCGTTCCGTTCTTCATCAGACAAGTAAACGTTCCTGCTGCTTAAGGCCAGGCCGTCGGGCTCCCGCACAGTGGGGCCGACCACCACGTCCACGCCCAGGTCCAGGTCCCTGGCCAGCCGACGAATCACCACAGTTTGTTGCCCGTCCTTCTGACCGAAATACGCCCGGTCGGGACGAATGAGGCCGAATAGCTTGGCAACAACGGTGGCGACTCCTCTGAAGTGGCCGGGACGGTGCGCCCCCTCCAAACGGTCACCCAGCCCAGGGACGTCTACCCACGTGTCGAAACCCGGTGGATACACCTCCTCCACGGGAGGGACATATACCAGGTCGGCATTTTCGCCGAGCAACGCGGCTAGGTCGTCTTCCAGCGGACGCGGGTATGTGGACAAGTCTTCGGTTGCGCCGAATTGGGCCGGGTTGACGAAGATCGTCGCCGCTAACGTCTCGTTCTCCCCGCGGGCTTGCCGGACTAGGGAGAGATGACCCTCGTGGAGCGCGCCCATCGTTGGCACCAACCCCAGAGGACGGGTTGCGTCGCGGCAAGCCGCCGCCATCTCCCGGGCCGTTCGGATTACCTGCATGTGGACCGCCGGCGCAAGAGGTTAGGGGTTGACAGCCAGTTCTTCCAGGACCGATTCCTCCATGCTGAAACTATGCCGGCTCGTGGGGAACGAGCCATCCTCCACCTGTTGCTTGAACACTGTGAACGCCTCTTTCATAGACTCGGCGAGAGTGGCGAACTGCTTGGCATGGCGGGGAACGAACTCGGTGAACAGTCCAAGCATGTCGTGCAGCACCTGGACCTGACCGTCGCATTCGGGACCCGCGCCTATCCCGATGGTCGGGATGATCAGCCTCCGGGATATGAGCCCGGCAAGCTGTGTCGGCACCAGCTCGAGGACTACGGCAAACGCTCCCGCCTCTTCCAGGGCCTTCGCATCCTGGAGAAGTTGGGCGGCGGCGCGCCGGTCCCTCCCCTGGACGCGGTACCCACCGAAGGAGTTGATAGACTGAGGGGTCAGGCCGATGTGACCCATCACCGGAATGCCGCACTGGACAATCCGGGCAACCGTGTCGGCCATCCATTCCCCGCCTTCCAGCTTGACCGACTGGGCCCCGCCTTCTTGGACCAATCGGGCGGCGTTGGTCAACGCCTGGGCGGGGTCCACCTGGTAGGTCATAAAGGGAAGATCGGCGACGACCATGGCGTTTTTCGAGCCCCGCACCACCGCCTTGCAGTGGTGGAGAATGTCTTCCATGGTCACCTGGATGGTCGATTCATAGCCCAAAACCACCATGCCCAGGCTGTCGCCCACCAGCAGTATCGGGACATCAGCCGCGTCGGCCATCAGGGCCGTCGTGTAATCATAAGCGGTCAGCATGGGTATCTTCCGCCCGCTGGACTTCATCTCGGCAACGTCTCGAACTGTAACCCGTGGCATAGCCCAAACCTCCAGCGATTATCCAGCGCTCGAGTAATGATCGATCAACTCTTCGATGGCCAGTAGGCCGTCGGGCCCCACTCCCCGCCTCGCCCCCAACGGCAGCGACGCCCTGACCAGGCTGCTATATAGCGGGACCAAGTCGGGAACCCTCTGAAACAAGGACTCCAAGTGGGAGTGTATTGTCTCGGTATCCCCTCGCGGTACCGGTCCTGTTACGGCTCCAACCAGACCGCTACGGCCTACGTTCTCAACCGTGGCGAGGGAAAGCGGGTATAGGGCCTTGATCGCTTCTTCAGGGGAAAACCCGATTTCTTCCCATAATTCCGCCGCCGCCTGCATCAGGGCGACCATGTAACCGCACACCATGACCGCCGAAGCATGGTACAGAGGCCTGTCGGCGTCGGCGATGGAAACGGGGTGGCCCCCCAGGTCATAGGCCAACCGGGAGAGGTAGTCTGGCAGCCAACCCTCACCCGCGACCGCGAATGTGACGCCTGACAACCGCTGCACGGCCTCCTCTGGCGCTTCCAGCCCGGCGAATGTCTGGAATGGGTGGATAGCTCCGGTGACCGCCCCAACGGATGCGCCGGCGGCGAGAAGCTCGGTGGACGCAGCCCCACAGCAATGGACGACCGCCTGCCCCCGCCGCCAAAGGATCGAGCCCGCGACCTGGGAGATAACCGAGTCAGGGGTTGTAATGAACACAAGGTCGACGGCATCCGCCAACTCTTGCCCCGTGGCAAGGGCGCGGCAACCGGGAATCCTGTCGGCGAGCCACTGGGCCGACTCCAACGTGCGACTGCTGACGGCCGCAACGCGATAGCCGTGTTGGGCCAGGGCCAGCGCGAGTCCTTTGCCCAGCACACCTGCTCCTATGAACCCAACTGCCGCGTCTCTCTCAATCATTGGGCAACTCGCCTATGGCAGGGATTCCGCCCAACCCTGTGGCGGACCGCACGGCCTGAATTACGGCTCGCGCCGTCACTTCAGCGGCGGCGGCGCCCAGCGTTGTCAGGTCGAATGCTCCGGTATGGCGGCCCGTTGCCAGGGCAAACATGGTGTCACCGTCGCGCATCGTGTGGCAGGGGCGAACCGTCATAGCCAGTCCGTCGTGACTCAACATCGCCAGGTGGTTAGCTTCCTCTCTGGTCAAGGCGGCGTCGGTGGCGACGATGCCGATTGTGGTGTTGGACAAATCCGGGCCAGACCCGCCGTGTCCATGGTCGAGCAACAGGTCCATGGGGTCCGCCATACCCCGCCCATCTTCCCTCCGTGGGCCGGCGATCACCTGTCCCGTGTGGTGGTCCACGACTCCGCCGTAGGCATTGACCGCGATCAGGGCCGCCACCACCGGGCCCCGGGGCAACTGGATGCTGGCCGAGCCTATCCCCGATTTCAGGGCAAACTCCCGCCCCCGGCCCTTGGCAACCGTCGCTCCGGTTCCCGCTCCCACAGTGCCATCCGAGACAGGGGCGGTACTGGCCGTCCGGCATGCGGCGCGGCCCTCCTCCGGTCCAGGCCTTACTTCTGAGGAGATTAGTCCCAGGTCGAACAGGATCGCGGCGGACACAATTGGAACGAGGGCGGGTCCTACCTGGAAACCGACCCCTTCCTCTTCCAAATAGCGTACGACTCCCGAAGCCGAGTCAAGTCCGAACGCGCTACCCCCGCTCAGTACGACGGCATGAACGCCGTCGACCCGGTGCGAAGGACGAAGCAAATCGGTCTCCCTGGTGCCGGGTGACCCACCGCGCACATCAACTCCGCCTACTGCACCCTGGCGGCAAATCGCAACCGTGCAGCCGGTGGCGTGATTCAGGTCGGTATAGTGTCCAACCTCGATGCCCTCTACAGCGGTCAAAGAGGGATTCACGGGCGGGACTCCAGGGGTAGCGGCGAATTGATAGCAGGAGAGCCCCAGGACGTCGGGGCAAATGGGGGATAGTGATGTAGCGCGCCGGCCGTCTGTGTCGTCATAGGATCCCAGCGGCCCAGGGAAAACCGAATGATGTCGGGCACTCGTGCTAGCCTCCCCATCAGGGGTAAACTGCGCCCCCATTTTAGGATTGGCCGTTGAGGGTGTCAAGCGAGTTGACCGCAGGTAACTGTTCAGAATCGAGGACGCGGATTGGCTTAATCCCAAATCGGGCATCTCCATGATGATTCTCGAACGATGTCCCTGAGCCGCGACCAGTCAATCCCGCGCAACCCGTCATTCCCCCGCAACGCGTCATTCCCGCAGAGGGAGACCTTTGAATAATCCCCTCTCCCTCCGGGAGAGGGTTAGGGTGAGGGCGTCCTCCGTATCTGGGCACACTCTGGATTCTCGCTTTCGCGGGAGTCGCGGAAGGTTACGCAAAGGTCTCCGCAGGTGGGAATCCAGAAATGCCAATGACAGTGAAGGTCGCTGGTTGCAAAGGTTTCTGGATTCCGGGCTTGACCCGGAATGACGGGCTTGGAGTAGGAACGACACATCAAGTCTGAACAGTTACGACCGCAGATGATAAGCCGTCCGGTGGGTTGAACGCGAGAGAAAGGAGCAAGAACGAAAGGTAGGAGATAGTCCGGATACGCGGTAAAACTTAAGTTGCGAAAAGACTGCCGTCCCCGCGCTACGGAGACGGCAGATTCAGGCGCTTACGTCAGCCATGAGTCGAAGACGGAGGTTATCAATCCCCGTGTATCTGTTGGTTGAGATAGAGGTCGATCCCGATTATCTTGATGGTCTCAAGTTGAGTCTCGATCCAATCCACGTGCGTCTCTTCCGAGCGCACCATCTCTTCCAACATGCTGCGAGTCGTGAAGTCTTGCACCTGGGCACAGTGGGCTATGGCCTCGGTCAGGGTCTCCACCGCTCCCATCTCCGCCCGGAGGTCCAGTTCCAGGTCCTCCAAAACCGACTCGCCCACCATCACCTGGTTCATCCGCTGCAAGTTGGGCACTCCTTCCAGGTAGAGGATATGCTGAATCAATTCCTGGGCATCCTTCATCTCCTCCAGGCTGTTGGAGCGGAGGCTGCCCGCAATACGGTTAAACCCCCAGTTCTTGCACATCTCAGACTGTACGAAGTACTGGTTAATCGCCGTAAGCTCTATCGTGAGAATGTTATTGAGACGCTCTACGACACCGTCTTTGGCCTTCAATGAAACCCCTCCTATATGGAGACCCATGGCTGGGATACTAGACCAGCGAAGCGCCCATGCGAGGCCGGGCGAAAATAATAGCCCACCGAATTGACCGCGTCAATCGCCGGGCTATTCCAACCAGGGACGTCTGTTTGTGGTGTAGACTAGCTGCCTATCTGGGGATTGCCACTGCTGGTGAGCCGCGCTCTGCCGCAGCCCTGACGTTGACCTTCACCAAGGACTTTTGGAGTTCGTCCGTAACCAAGACCACCAGCGCGTCGATGTCACGCGCACATCTGCCGCAACACTCGGCGTCTTCGAAGCCGAAATGCTCGATCATGGCCTCAGGAGAAGTAGCGCCAGATCTCGCCGCATCGACGGCCTCAGAGACCCGGACACCCTTGCACATACACAAGAACATAATCTTGATCTCCAGCGTCCTGAAGGGTTCATTGGCAAGCGCGCATAGTCTAATCTAAGAGCATAAGTATGTCAACACATTTTTTCCAAGTCAGTTATACTCTGTCCTCTTACGGATAGACCCTATATTACTTAGTGCGACCGGACAAGCAACGAAATGCTATTACCCAAGAGTCGTGCACAAGTAGGGCGTGCCGGGATAGCTTAACCGCCATTCCTCGTCCCACCCTTAGCGCCCATTGACACCACCTGTATATGGACAGCGACACCCAAAGAGACAACATCAACAGGCGAATTCGTACGGAGCGCCGCACGGCTATTGCGCCGGTCAGAAATCTTCTCCGGAATCTCCAATGGAGGTAGACTCAAATGTTATATCAAGGGTTGAATCTGGAGGGCAAAGTTGCGTTGGTCACCGGCTCCGCCAGGGGGATTGGCCGGGCCCTGGCCGTCGGACTGGCCCAGGCCGGAGCGCGGGTTGCCGTCTCCGATATACCCGCGAATTCAGACCAAACTCGGGAAGCCGCATCTGAGATATCGGCTCTCGGCCGCGACACCCGTTCCTATTCGCTGGACGTCCTGGACATTGGCAACATTCGGGTGACGACCGGCGAGGTGGTACGGGATTTCGGGCGGTTGGACATCCTGGTGAATAACGCGGGGATTCGCAGACGGCAACCCGCGCTGGAAGTAACAGAAGAAGATTGGGACGCGGTCCTCGACACCAACCTAAAGGGTGTGTTCTTCTGTGCCCAGGCGGCGGCACGCCAAATGATTTCTCAGGGCGGAGGGCGGATCATCAATATCGCGTCGCAACTGGCCACTGTTGCCCGGCCCGACCGGGCGGCTTACTGCGCCAGCAAAGGAGGCGTGGCTAACCTGACTCGGGTATTGGCCCTGGAATGGATCAAATATGGGATTACCGTGAACGCCATCGGACCGGGACCAACTACAACCCCCGGCTTACAAGAAGCTGACACCCGCCCAGAGGCGGAGGTGGACTTGGAGATGGAAGCCCACATGCCCTTGGGGCGGCGCATGGAGCCGGAGGAACTGGTAGGGGCTGCGGTCTACCTTGCCAGTCCGTCCGCCAACGCCACGACCGGCCACCTGTTAATCGTCGACGGCGGTTGGACTGCGCAATGAACCTGCGGGTTTAGCCGCGGTCTCCCCATTGGTTGTAGGAAGTGACTTCGGACGCTGGGCGCCGCGTAGTGGGACCGAAGCTGCCTCTAGGGTATCCAAGGGGGGTTAGGCAGACGGTTTCCACGTAGTCTGGGATACCCAGCAATTCGCGCACTTCGTCCTCGCGCCGGATATGCGTGGTGGTGATGCGGGTGCCAAGCCCTAGAGCCCGGGCGGCCAAGAAGAGGTTTTGCACCGCCAGCCAAATTGACGAAGCTTGCCTCCCCCGCTCGATGGGTTCTCCGGGAGTGTAGTTGCCTCCCCTGGAGTGGTCGACGCAGATCAAGATCATCGCCGGGACCTCGTGGAAGTGGTTGGCCAAGTACCGCGCCGCCCGGTAAACGGAGGTCTCTCCGGGGGCCGGTGTGTCGCCCCGGGCGCCCAACCACAACTCGCGGTAGATGGTCCCGATCTTGCTAATCTTGTCCGGGTCGGTGACGACGACAAACTCCCAGGGCTGGCTATTGCCGCCGCTGGGCGCCTTGGTGGCTGCGTCGATAATCTGGTCGATGGCTTCCCTGGGCACCGGGTCCGGCTTGAACCGGGTGATCTGGCGCTGGGAGCCCATGGCCTCGAATAGTCCTATCCCTTCCAATTTCACTCCCGGATTTAGGATCGGATCGTTGGCATAATTTGAATGTGTAACGGACGTGCTTTGTGGACCCGAAGCCTAAGAGTGCGGCAACACTTAGTCGAGTGGAACGTCGGCGAAAAGGTGCCCGTCTTTCACGGTCACTTCGTAGGCCATCATGCGGGCCATCGGCCCGTTGATGCACTCCCCACCGTCTTGCTCGAAGCGCCAACCATGGCTCGGGCACATGAACGTAGTGCCCCAGTCCACAACCTCGCTGCCAGCGTGGGGGCAGATGCTAGAAAAGAGCCTGTATTGGCCTTTGCTCTGGACGAGGAAGAACGACCAGTCTCCCATGTGTACGGTCGCCGGGAATTTGCTGAACTTAGTTTCGGGGCCAAGGTCCATATCTTTTGCTCGCTCCAAGCAGATTTCGGAGGTGGATTCTTGGGCGGCCCGCGCCCCTGGATGACCGCCATTAAGTTCTTACGATCAAATTTTTGGTAGTATACTCCGTGCGGGACCACGGCTCAACAACGTCCCTAAACCAACGTCAGTTAACCACGGAGGCCGACATGCCGGACCTGTCCAAGGATGAAGTTAAGGCCATGGGCCATGCGGTCGGTCTGGAGATCGATGACCCCGATCTGACCGAAGTCACCTTCAGCCTGAACGCCATGTTGGAGGCCCTGGACGCCATTAATCCGCCGGGGCTAGACGGTGTCGAACCCCTGCCAATCATCATCCCCCCGGCTCAAAACGGCTGATCCTAATTCGGGCCCGCCATCTCCCGCTCCATCAGAGACTCCGCGCGGCGCAGTATTCTTGCGCGCCGCTGTGGATCTAATTCGCGGCTTTCCAGGTACATGCGGAGCGCTTGCATGGGCTCCAGGTCCCGGGCGGACTCCGGTGAAAGACGGGTGCGGCGAGGACCGTCGGTCGATTCCCTGCTGATGGACGCCACGTAGTGCGCCGCGTGCAAGGCGTCCCTTATCTCCCCGTCTCGTAATCGCGGACCGGCGTCTCCCGGCATGGCAATGCGCACCCTTACTACCGCGCCGGAGACATCCTTGGACTCGATTGAACGGAGCACGGTGGCGGTCGGGTCGGCGTCACCTGGCTCGATGCTTGCGTCCACCGTGACGAATGGGCGGGCTGCCAACTGGTGGAACTGGAAGTCAACCAACCGCTGGCCCTGGGGCGCAGCCGGGTCCAGGTCTATCACACAGAAACCCTTGTCATCGTCCTCTTCCGAAAAGTCCACTCGCTGCAAGCTGCCGGAATAGGCCATCATGGGCTGCTCCCACCGGAGGACCTGGTGCTTGTGAATGTGCCCCAACGCCACGTAGTCCAGCTCCGGTCTGGCCATGTTGCCCGCCATCAGCACGTGGTCGTTGCCCAACATCATGGACCGCTCCGTGCCCACGGTTGCGCCGTTCACCGTCACGTGCCCGGATAAGACCGCGGGAATGCCCGGGTCCAGGTTTTGACACCGCTCTATGATCGCGGCGGTCATGCGGCGCTGCACCTCTTCCCGCACCTCATCCACCGAGAGACCCCGCGTCTCTTCCCGGCTGAGTATGCCGCTGCGCCGGGGCCAGGGCACTGACACAAGCTGCAGAGGACCCGACTTTGTGGCAATGGTGTTAGTTTCAATGCTACTGCCAACGTAGATATTGGGCACTCCCAGCGTCGGGAATATCTCCACCGCCGTCGCCCGGCTAACCGCGTTGGGCAAGTCGTGATTGCCCACTACCAGGAACGTGGGAATCCCGGCGGCGGAGAGCCGCGCCAACCGCCTGGCAAACTCCCGTTGGTGAGTCTGTGACGGGTCACGCCCCTTGTAAGCGTCCCCGGCAAGTAGCACTAGGTCTACGCTTTGTGTCAGAGCGAACTCGACTACTTCGTCCAAAGACTGGAGAAAGTCGTTGAGCCTGGTGGAAAGACCGGTTGCGGGATCGGTGCGGCCATAGTTTTCCACACCAATATGCAAGTCGGAAAAATGCAGAATGCGCATAGGCTCCGCCTCTATCCCTCCCACAGTCTCCCAGGATTCGCTTACGCCGGGGCTTCGAAAACGGGGTGTCCAGAGCCCACTATACAGGATGCCGGGCACGGTCCGGAAGGCTTGTTTGAGTCCTGGGGGCCACCGCCAAGTGTACGCCGCCCAGTGGCCAACACCCGCCGGTCCTCGGCAATCCGGCCTTAAGCCACCCTCAACGACGTTGACAAGGGCCCCGGCTGTTCCTAGAATCAAAATCACGATTTGAGCTTGACCCATCAAAGTGGCGAAGCGTAGGCGGAATGACCACAGTTAGACAGCTCTTCTCCCTGCAAGAGGTAGACTTGGACCTGGAACGTCTCGACGGCCAAAAAGCGGAGGCGGAGCGGGAATTAGACCGTGTGCCTGCGTTCAAGTCCATGCAGTCCGCCCTTTCGGAAGAAGAGCAGCGGCTGGAAGAGTTCAAAGGGCTGCACCAGACCAATCAATTGGACGTGGAGACCCTCCGGCAGCGGTCGGTCCACCTGGACCAACAACTCTTTGGCGGGGATGTGGCAAACCCGCGGGACCTGCCTATCCTGGAGCAGGAAGCCGAGAGTGTCCGGGGTCAGCTCGAGAAGCAGGATGGAGACCTCCTGGAACTGACCGTGCGAATGGAAGAGTCTGACAACAAGTGCTCGGAATTGCGGCAGCGGATTTCCGATACCCAATCAAATTGGGAGAAGCGTCAGACTGAATTGCGCGCCCAGTTGGGAGAAATTTCTTCAGAAAGCGAGTCTGGGTCGGCTAAGCGCATAGCCCTAGCCGCCGATGTGGAACCCGCGGCCCTGCAACGCTATGAAGCCCTCCGACTGGCCAAGAAGGGGCGGGCCGTAGCCAAGGTCGAAAGAGGGCTCTGCCAGGAATGCCGTATGTCCCTCCCCACCCAGCAGCAGCAGCGAGTCCGCAGCGGCCGCCAGATCGTCCAATGCAGCACCTGTGGCAGGATGCTGTTCCTCAGCTAGCTACCCCATACCTCCAGTCCACACTTGGTCTCCGTGTCACGGCTTCCTTGACCCCCCTATACCCTTGTGCTACATTGCCGGTCGGAGAGGGCCAGGCATTCCGGGTGGCCGCCGCGGTGTACCGGTAACACGGCTCGCCGGGGAGGAAAGTCCGGGCTCCGCCGGGCAGGGTGCTGGGTAACTCCCAGGACTCTCCTGTAGTCGTGAGGCTGCCGGAGGGGACGGAAAGTAGCACAGAAACATACCGTCTGCCTCGCGCAATCCTGTGCTGAGGCCGATAAGGGTGAAATCGGGCGGTAAGAGCGTCCGGTCGGCTGCGGTGACGTAGCGACGGCTAAACCCCACCTGGAGCAAGGCCGAATAGGGGGACTATGGGCGCCCGGCCCGTCCCCGGGTTGGCTGCTCGACCCCGATGGCAACATCGTTCCACCCACGTGGGATCCCCTGACCCCACAGGTCAACGGGAGGGCTAGATAGATGGTCACCACCCACTGCTTCCCGGCGCCATGTGCCAAAATATCAGGGCGTTGGAAAGCAGTGGGTACAGAACCCGGCTTACAGGTCTGCCAGGCTCTCCCCTCCGTCAACATGTATTTGAACGCGCAAAAACCCAATAGGGAAGGCTGACGCTTGGGGTACGCTGAAGACGCTTGCGCCGCTGTTGTGGAAGGGTTGGAGTCCGTCGGCCTGGACTACTTCATCCATGTCCCGGACAGCTTTGGCGCCCCGGTTATCTCCCACTTCGAGGACGACCCCGGTGTCCAGTCCTTCCCCGTGGCGCGAGAGGAGGAGGGGGTCGGCATCGCCTCCGGTCTGGCCATGACTGGGAAGAAGGCAGTGCTCTTCTACCAGGACACAGGCCTGGGAAACTCGATAGGGGCCTTGACCACTTACGCCATGGCCTACCATGCCCCGATGCTCTTAATGGCGGTCCGCAGGGGCGGTTTCGGCGAGTTTAATGCGGCAAATTTCAACTTTTCCGAGTCCGCTATAGACATGGTTGAGACCATGAAGCTCAAGGCCTTCGTGCTGGACTACCGGGTGCCCCTCGACGCTTGGCCGCGGGCCATCGAGCAGGCCTTCGAATACGCCCACATGACCAACCGCCCCATAGTGATGTTTTTGAACCTCAAGGAGTGAGCCCTGGAGATGCTGCCCACCAGAATCGACTCCCTCTCCCTCATCTCTCAGCAGTTCCCTGACGATCCCGTGGTGCTCACCTGCGGGTCGACCTGCCGGGAAATGGCCGCCGTGGACCGCCGCGAGAACCACTACTACATTGTCGACACTATGGGAATCGTGACCCCGGTGGTCCTGGGGCTCTCCCTCGGAATGGAGGGCGAACCCGGACGAAAGGTTGTTGGGGTCGAGGGCGACGGCGGGATGCTTACCAACCTGAACGCGCTCACTACCGTTGGATTCCTTCAGCCGTTGAATTTTCTGCTTATCGTCCTGGACAACGAAAGCTACGCCTCCACGGGCGGCCAGTACACCTTCTCGACCAAACTGGACCTGGCCGACATCGCCCAGAGTTGCGGCCTTCGGTCCTGGCGGGCGTCCGGCCTGGAAGGATTGAAACAGGCGATGACCGAGGCCTCGGAATTCCAGGGCCCTTGCTTTATCCACATGAAGATCGCGCCCGGAAACGCCCGCGTGCCCCTGCTGTTGGACGACCCGGTCACCCTCGGCTTCCGGTTCAATCAATGGTTGGCTGGCAACTAGGGCGGTTAGATTCTCTGGGTTGGATTGGAATCAGGTAGAGGGTCTGTACGACAGGTCCAATGCCGCGGAGTCACGTCCTGACGCGAATTCAAAGCCTGGTCTCGAAGGTTCCAAGAACGTGATCGCCTCGTAAAATTCGTCCAAGGCAACGAACACCCCGTTCTCTTCCGCCCATCTTCGCATCCGCTGGTTGCAAGAGTGAGCCCAAGACAGGATCTCCACTCGCCAGCCTCGCCGGTGCATTCTCTCCAACGTGCTATGAAAACCCGCTCCTTCGAGATAACCAGCGCCGTCTCCCGTCAACAGGACCACTATTCCAGGGTCCCCGTTGAAGTCCAGAGCATCTTCCAACATCCGCAGTTGGAGCAAACGGTCCGGCATTTCCTGTTCCCCCCTTTCAGGACTGCCTCGATCGAACAATTGGACCTCCACACCATTGCTCTCCATGCGGTTCCATAGCTGGCGCAATTCAGGGGGCACCGAGCCTGCAGCTATCGCCCGTTGCATTGGCCGGTCCGCGTGGGCCAATCGCAGCAAGTTATCGAAGTTGATCCGCACACGGTAACGCGCATTCGCGCCTTCGGCTCCCTCTTCCGCAAGACGCTGGGCTTCGTGAAATATGTTGGAATTGTCCCAGTAGATAAACACACTGTCCATTTTGAATAGCCTCCGGAAATCGAGCATACCATCTTTTTGTTTGTTCATCCGTAGGCCGGCCACCCTCCAACTCTTCAAATCATGACTTGTGGCCCGGTAGGCGAACGTCCGGCCATGTGTCCGGGTTGCGTAAAAGCATCCGATGGCGTAATAGGGACCCATTGCGGCAGTTGATGAATTCATCCGCAGCACGTATTATGGTGTCTGGCGGCTTCTGAGCCGAGCTTTCGTGTGGGAAATCCCCTCGGTGGCTTCCGAGCCTGACCAATAATCACGGCGCCAGTCCCGGAGGCAGTGTCTCTTCCATGTACCTAGATCTGCATAGCCACTCCGTGTCCTCGGACGATTCCAGGGCCACCGTGGAGCAATACCTGAAATGGATCTCGGTGTTGCGCAAGAGAGGGCACACGGTGGACGGCATAGTGCTGACCGAACACCGGAAATTCGATTACGACCTCGACTACTCCACCCTGGCCCAGCAATACGGCGTCATGGTCCTCAAGGGGTCCGAGCTGGACACCCGCTACGGCCACTTCCTTGTCTACGGCGTCACCGGTCCGCTGACCAACGACATCGACTTCGGCGACGTGAGGATGGACTCCAGGGAGCTCATGAAGGCGGCGCGGCAGCACGGAGCTATAGCTATCCCGGCCCATCCAGGCAGGTTTGGCATTGGCCTGACCGAGTATATCCAACAGGGCGAGGTATTCGAGGACGTCCACATTGTCGAACGCCTGAATGGGGGCAGTAGACAGGGGGAAAACGAGAGGGCCTGGGAGCTGTGCGACTCCCACGGCTACCTGGGAATCGGCGGCAGCGACGCCCACCTGACCAGCCACATAGCCACCTGCCTTACCCATTTCCCGCAGACCATAGCGAGCGAGCGCGACCTTGTGGATGCGCTGCTGTCCGAGCAGTTCCACCCGATCTGGCTGGAACAGACCAAGGAAGACGCCGCCAAATAGGCGGCTATCGCCCCGGAGCCGGTACTCCCCGCACCCACGAGCATCACCGTTAAGAAGCGAGCGAGGGAATAGACACATGGTAATGGAATTGCAATACGACCGGTCACTGTACGGGGTAGAACATGAGGCTGGTCCATTCGAGATTTCCAGGGACCAGATCAAGGGATTTAGCAAGGGTCTGGGTGAGACCGGACAGATTCACCTAGATGAGTCTGCGGCCCAGGCCCAAGGCTACCGAGACGTGGTCGCGCCTCCCACGTTCTGCACCGTCCTGGTTAATAAGGTCAAATTGCCAGACATCAACCTTCAGTTTGGCCGAACGTCGATGCATGCCGGCCAGCGGGTCCAATACCGTGAGCCCATCGTCGCCGGAGACTCCCTTACGGCCTCATCCCATCTGAAGGATGTATACGCCAAGACGGGCAGGTCCGGTACCATGGTGTTCGTCGTCTGGGAAACGACCTTCCGGAACCAGGACGGTCAGATAGTTGCCGACGTCCAAGAGTCTTTCGCCCGCCGCGAGTGAGCCAGACCACCCCTGGCTGCTGATTTTCTCCAGCCAACCTCACACCCTTCAGGAGTAGGAGAATTGGTGTATTTCGAAGACGTTGACCTGGGGGACGAAATCGGACCCCTGGAGACCGAGGCCACCGACGACGGCGTGGTCTCCTTTTGCACAGTCTGGCAGAGTCAGATGCCAAACCGCTTTACCGACCGGGAGATCGCGGAACAGTCCCGCCTTCCGGGGCCCATAGTACCCGGCATCATGTCAATGGGGATCATGGCGCGGTTGCTTACCGATTGGGCGGGTCCCGGCGCGGTTAGAGACCTGGACTTGGTCTTTCGCCAGCCCGTGCCCCACCACCGGACCCTCACCGTGTCAGCCACTGTGACGGACACCCGCCAAGAGGACGGCGAGAACCTGGTGGAGTGCGACATTCTAATGACCGGAACCGAGGGGGAGCGGTACGTTGGCGGCAAAGCCATAGTCACCTTGCCCTCCAAGGACTAGGAGCGTCCTTTGCTTCACAAGCTGAGGCAAGTAGCCTTCTTGGTTGACGACCTGCCCGGTGCTGCTGGCCTTTACCGGGATATCCTGGGCATGAAGCCCTCTGTTTCAGGCGAACTGGCCCAGTATTCCTTGACCAACATGGCGCTCCCCGCTGGCGGTGGGACGTTCGTCGAGCTTCTTCAGCCAACCTCTCCCGACTCCGCCGGGGGACGCTTCCTGTCACGGCGCGGCGAAGCGCCTTACATGCTTATCTTCGAGACCAAGGAATTTGACCGTCTCATCGACCGCCTCAAGACCATGGGCGTGCGGATCACTGGCGAAACCCGGAGCGAAGACCAAAAGTCCGCATTCATACACCCCTCCTCCGCCAATGGCGCGTTCCTGGAGATCATCGAGGTCAACCATCCCGAGAATCCGTGGCCAGCCGCCGGGCCTGATTGGTACGAGAAAGAGTGGAATCCCCAGACTCGCCAACTCCGGCAGTCCGCCATTCTGGTCCGGGACTTGGACCAGGCAGTGGGGCGCTGGGAGGAGATGTTCGGACTGCGGGCCACCCAGCGGTTCCAGATCAGTTTCACCGACCTTGAAATAGCGGTGATCCCCCTGGCTGGCCTGGACACTTTCATTGAGTTGGCCCAGCCGACCAGCGCCGACACCACTTCGGCCCGGTTCCTCGAAAAGTACGGGGAGGGGATTTACCTGACCATCTACCAAATCAACGACTCCCTGGCCATGGACGACCGCCTGAAGGCCCAGGGCGTGCGTTACACGTCGTCCCGCGTAACTGAGAACTACACCAACATGGGCTTCAATAGCATCTGGCTGCATCCTCGCGCCATGCGCGGTGTGTTCACCCAGTTGTCCCAGGTGTTGGACGCGGAAAACCCTTGGCCGCCCGCCGGAGATAGCTGGTACAAATAACTGCCAGCGGTCTTAGCTCCCCGCCCCGGCACGACTTCCTACGTTCCCATTCGGGTTCCTCACCCAACCGCCGTCGCCCCACGACGGCTCCAGTCTCGTCGGTGTTAAAATCTATGCTGGGAAAGTTCCTTCGCCGTCCCGAACGTTAATGGGCAGGGTGCGGCCTGGAAGTCTAAGCCAGAAGTGGAGTAGCGGTATGTATGATCTGGACGGCAAAGTCGCGATAGTTACCGGAGGGGGCGGCCGCCATGGGATCGGACGGGCCATCGCCCTCCGATTGGCACAAGAGGGGGCCGACGTGGTGGTCACCGACATCCAACGCAGCGTCGAACGAATGCGCGAGGAAGATCGCCAGGCTGGCTGGAGGGGTTTGCCCAGCGTGATCGAAGAGATCGAGGACATGGGCCGGCAAGGCCTGGGCCTATATTCAGACGTATCCGACAGCGCCCAGGTGGCGGAAATGGTCAACGCCGCCCTGGAACGGTTTGGGCGCATCGACATCCTGGTGAACAACGCCGGGTCGCAGCCAGGCCGGGACAGGGTGCTTGTCGTAGACCTGGAAGAAGACGCCTTCGACGAAGTGGTCCGCGTCAACCTGCGGGGGACATACCTCGTCTCCAAGGCCGTCTCCCAGCACATGATAAACAGAGGTGGCGGAGGCAAAATAATAGTGATCTCCTCCGGAGCCGGTCTGCGAGGCCGCTCCCACTTCGCGGCCTACTGCTCTTCAAAGTTCGCCCTAATCGGCTTCACCCAATCCCTCGCCGAGGAGATGGGTCCCCATAAAGTAAACGTCAACGCCATTTGCCCCGGAATGGTGGACACCGAACGTTACGACTTCATCGCCGCCGCCCTCGCGCCCGAGGGTCAGTCGGCGGAAGAGCACCGGGCTCTCATGATCCGCGAACGGTCCCAGGCGGCCCCGCTGGGCAGGGTGGCCGTGGGTGACGACATCGCCCGCACGGCCGCGTTCCTGGCGTCGGCGGAGTCGGACTACCTTACCGGTCTCGCCATCAGCGTGTCCGGCGGCTCCCAAATGCACTAGCCCGGAGTTTGAAATGCCCCTCGACCGCCAACAGATAGAGCACATCGCGTCGTTGGCCCGGATAGGACTCACGGACGAGGAGATAGAGTTGTTCCGGCAGCAACTCTCCAACATCCTCGAACAATTTGAGATTCTGGACGAACTTGATACCGCGGGCATCCAGCCCACGGGCCACGCCGTTGACCTGCGTGGCGTTCTGCGGGAGGACGAGGCCCAGGACTCCCTGACTTCCGAGGACACTCTGAGGAACGCGCCCCGCCGGGAAGGGGATTTTATCCGGGTCAAAGCGGTGTTGGAGGAGTAGTATGCTTCCTGGACTACCCTTGACCATTCACGACGCTTCGGCAAGGCTGGCCCGCCGGGATTTAAGCTCGGTTGAGCTGACCGAAGCTTGCCTGGAGCAAATCCAACAGCGGGAAGACCGGATCAAGGCGTTCGTCACCGTTACTCCCGAATTGGCCCGGAGACAGGCGGCGGAAGCCGACCTGCGGATTGCCCAGGGAGACGCCGGACCTCTAACCGGAGTGCCAATGCAGATTAAGGACCTTATCTGCACGAAAGGCGTCGCGACGTCCTGCTCCTCCCGAATGCTGGAGGACTACGTGCCGGTGTACGACGCCACCGTCGCCTCCAGGTTGTTCGAGCAAGGAGCGGTGCTACTCGGCAAGGGCAACATGGACGAATTCGGCATGGGCTCTTCTTGTGAGAACTCGGCCTTTTCCCCTACTCGCAATCCCTGGGACGTGGAGCGGGTTCCCGGTGGCAGCAGCGGCGGAGGCGCGGCGGCGGTCGCGTCTGGGGAAGCGGTGTACGCGCTGGGGTCCGACACCGGAGGGAGCATCCGTCAGCCTTCAGCCATGTGCGGCGCGGTTGGCCTCAAACCCACCTACGGGCTCGTCAGCCGCTATGGGCTCATCGCCTACGCCTCGTCGCTGGACCAGATAGGCCCCATCACCCAGGACGTCACCGACAGCGCCTTGGTGTTAAACGCCATCGCCGGGCCCGACCCCAGGGACTCCACGTGCTTAAACCTCCAGGTCCCCGACATGACCTCCGGGCTGGGGGGAAACTCCTCCGCCCCCCTCGCCGCCGCCGGAGACGCGTCGGCAATACGTCTGGGCGTGCCCGAAGAGTATTTCGTGGATGGAATGGAGACGGGCGTTAGAGAGGCAGTCCACAAGGCCATCGACACCCTGGAGAGCCTGGGGGCGGCGGTGGAACCTGTCTCCCTGCCCACCACCCGGTACGCCCTGGCCTGCTACTACATCATCGCCCCATCGGAGTGTTCGGCCAACCTGGCCCGGTACGACGGTGTGAAATACGGGTATTCATTCCAGGACACCGACGACATGTGGGAGGCGATGGAGCAGACCCGCCGCAACGGGTTTGGCCCTGAGGTGAAGCGCCGCATCATGCTGGGGGCCTACGCCCTGTCCGCCGGTTACTACGACGCCTATTATTTGAAGGCGCAGCAGGTCAGAACGCTGATCCGCCAGGAGTTTCAACAGGTATTCCAGCGGGTTGACGCGCTGGTTACACCCACTTCTCCGGTTGTGGCATTTCCCTTGGGTTCCAAGACCGGCAACCCGGTGGAGATGTACCTGATCGATGTATGCACCCTGCCGGTGAACATCGCGGGACTTCCCGCTATTTCGGTGCCATGCGGCTTCTCCCAGGGGCTGCCCGTCGGATTGCAGCTAATTGGCCCGCACCTGTCGGAGCAAAGGCTGCTCCGCATCGCCTACGCCTACGAGCAGGCGACCTCCTGGCACGAGGCCAGACCCGCGGACTAGACACCGAGCCAGTCCAGACCGAAACATTGTTGCCCTCGTCCCCGCCTTGGCCGCTACCTGCGCCGGTGCTAGAATGGTTGTAAAGGGGACAGCCAATGCTGCGCACCAAGATAAAGGATATCCTCCAGCGCGAGTCTGCGGGCGGAGACGTTTTGGTACAGGGCTGGGTCAAAACCCGCCGTTCTTCCAGAAACGTTTCCTTCCTACAGATCAACGACGGCTCAACCCTCCAGGACCTGCAGGTCGTTACCGATGAGTCGGTCTCCAACTTCTCCGTCGTCGAGTCTCTGAGCGCCGGCTGCAGCGTCTCCGTGTCCGGCGCTCTCGTCGAGTCTCCGGGCAAGGGTCAGCGGTACGAGGTGCAGGCCAAATCGCTTGAAGTCCTGGGGCTGGCCGACCCCGACACCTACCCCCTGCAGAAGAAACGTCACACCGTGGAATTCCTGCGGGAAATCGCCCATCTCAGGCCGCGTACCAACACCTTCGGGGCGATGGCCAGGGTGAGAAACGCCCTTGCGTTCGCCATCCACAGCTTCTTTCAGGAACGCGGCTTCCTATACCTCCAGTCCCCAATGATCACCGCCAGCGACGCCGAAGGCGCGGGCGCCATGTTCCGGGTCACAACCCTAGACCTTGAGCGGCTTCCAATCAAGGACGGAGCGGTGGACTCGGGTGAAGACTTCTTTGGGAAGCCAACGTATCTGACCGTCAGCGGCCAGTTGGAAGCCGAGATATTCGCCCTCGCGCTGTCCGACGTGTATACCTTCGGTCCCACGTTCAGGGCGGAGAACTCGAACACCTCACGCCATCTTGCTGAATTCTGGATGGTCGAACCCGAGGTCGCATTCTGCGAGTTGGACGGTCTAGCGGAACTGGCCGAAGACTTCCTCAAGTACACCCTCGGCTACGTGATGAATCGTTGCCCGGAAGACCTGGCATTCTTCAACCAGTGGTACGACAAGACCGTCATCTCCACGTTGGAGGCAATAGTCGACTCCAGCTTCGAGCGCATGACCTACACCGAGGCCGTGAATATCCTGCTGCGGTCGGGAGAGACCTTTGAATTCCCGGTCCATTGGGGCGCGGACCTTCAATCCGAACATGAGAGGTTCTTGACGGAAAAGCACGTCGGCAAGCCGGTGATCGTCACCGACTACCCCAAGGAGATCAAGGCCTTCTACATGCGCCTTGGCGATGACGGCCAGACCGTCCGGGCCATGGACGTCTTGGTCCCCAGGATCGGAGAGATCATCGGAGGCAGCCAAAGGGAAGAGCGGCGCGATATCCTCCTTGAGCGGATGAAGGCAAGCGGACTCGACGAGGAAAACTACTGGTGGTATCTGGACCTGCGCAGTTACGGCACCGTGCCTCACGCCGGCTTCGGTCTGGGCTTTGAACGCACCGTGCAATTCGCAACCGGAATGCCGAACATCAGGGACGTTATCCCCTTCCCCCGCACTCCCAAAAACGCCGAGTTTTAGGCGCCAGAAGTGGCCTCCGGGTCTGACATCGCTTCAGCGTTTGGCCAGGAAAGCGACACCTATAAGCAAGTTTATTCAGGCTTGTTGGACCTGCTCCAGCACTTCGGTGACTCGCCTAGGGTGGCCCTGCGGTATAGGGAATGGCGCTACCAACGCTCCCTTGCGGGCCGGTTGGCAGGAAGCGATCAAGCGGCTTTTGCCCGTCATACTTACCTGGCCGCGCTCTCCCGGCTCCTCGTCCGCCGGTTTCTAGGCGCGCCCCCTCGCATTCACAACATTCAACAGCTCCACGAAGTATTGGCGGGAGACTTTTTTATTCAGCAAGGTATAGACAACTTCGCCGATCACGATCATTTCACATGGCCGACGTCCCCAGAATTGGCCCAGCAATCCCTTGAGGTCCTATCTCCCTTATCCGAAGCAGTGGCACGCATACCCGGGTCCCCTCCAGGACCGGATGACTGGTCCGAGTTGTATCTTGATATCGGAGGACCGCTGGGCCAACGCAGCGCGTCCAGCGGCCCAGGCCCCCCGGTTCCGCCTCAACCTCCACAACCCCGCGACGGGCAGAATGAGAGGATATTTCATAGCCAATGCGGCAGCGGTGAGGAGATTTTCCGGACTGTTAGCTCGGTCTCCACTGACCTGCTCGAACGGGGACTGGACGATTTTGACACCCTGCTACTGGTCCTTGACCGCGTTGCGGCGACCGACATTGACCCCCTTGCCGTCACCCTGGCCCGGGCCAATTTCCTATTCGCCCTTGGAGGCATGATTACAGGCCCCCATCCGCCAGTGGCAATCCCGGTGTACCTGTCAGACAACCAGGCGGCGGACCTCGAAGATGCCCCCGCCCAACTAAGCCCTGACGCCGTGCATGCCTTCCGCGTTGGAGAGCCGCAGTTGGAGTTCAACCTTCCGGCGCAAGTGGCGGAAGACCTCCAGTTGCTAGAGTGGCTCGTATCGCGGCTGCCAAATTACCTCAACGGAGCCGCGTTGCGGCGCATATCCCAGGGCAACCAGGCGGCGACGGAAGCCGTGTTGGTCGCCTTACACAACTACCTGCTGGCTCCGAAACCCCGCACTCCTGTACCGGAGCCGCTGACGCCGGAAGCGGCGGTCGTCATGGAACAAACGGCAGCCAGGTTGGTGAGTCTCTACTTGGAAGGTGAAGACCTCTTCTGGCTGTTCCTCCTGAAAAACGTGGCCGCCTCAGCCCTCCTAAAGCGGCAGCATTTCGGGCTGACCATCTCCGGTTGACGCTCATTCTGGGCCACGAATATAATGGGCGCGACTTAAATGGCCCAGTTGAACGCACGAGGAGACCTCATGACGACGCAAGAAGCAGTCCTGCATCCAACCGCTATTATCGAGGAATTAAAGAAGAATAGTTTCACTCACGTGGTGTGGTTGCCGGACAGTGAGACCAATTTCATGTACCAATTGCTCACGTCGGAACCCACTTTGGACCTGGTGCCGGTCTGTCGCGAAGGCGAGACCATGGCCATCGCGGCCGGGCTCTGGGTCGGTGGCAAGAAGCCCGTGGTCTTGATCCAAAACACCGGGATATTCGAGGCCGGCGACTCGATCCGCGGGCTAGGTCTCGACGTGAACCAACCTCTGGTAATGCTCGTCGGATACCGAGGCTGGAGCCGCCACGGCGTCACCGGCGACTCGGCTGCCCGGTTCATTGAGCATATCCTCCATGCGTGGGGTATCAGCTATTACCTAATCGAGACCGACGACGATGCTGGCCGCATCAGCAACGCCCTGGAAGAAGCCGAGCGGACGCGGAAGCCGGTGGCAGTCCTGGTGGGCACCGAGTTCGGAGCCTAATCGATTCGCGGGAGAATCAACAAATGATCGACAACAGCGACGCGGTTAAACTCCTGGACAGTAAGCGCGAAGACTCTGTGTTCGTGGCCACGATGAACGCAAACAACGTGAACTTCGGGCTGCCCAGCGTGTCCACCAATCAGGACCTGGACTTTCCCCTCTCCGGGGCCATGGGTAAGGCCTCCTCCCTCGGCCTGGGACTGGCTCTGGCGCAGCCGCAGAGGAAGGTCATGGTGCTGGACGGTGACGGCAGCTTGCTAATGAACCTGGGCGCGATGGTCACGCTAACCAGCAAGGCACCGAAGAACGTCTACCATTTCCTCTTCGACAACGGGGTGTACGCCGTAACTGGCGGCCAGCCGGTGCCTGGTGCGGGCACGGCAGACTGGGCCGACATGGCCAGGGCCGCGGGATACGCCGCCACCTTCGACTTCGACAACATCGAAGACCTCGCCACTGGTATCGACGAGGTGTTGGCCACAACGGGCCCGGTTTTCGTCCGCCTAGCCATCACTCCGGAGGTCGAAAACACGCCGGTCCAATTCAGGGCAAGGCCTGCCCGGTCCGTGCTCACGGCGTTCCGGGAACTGCCCAAAGCGCTGGGAAACGAGTAACCTGCGTTCGTTCAAGACCGGCCCAGGCCCCGTTTTGTTAAGCCGGAGCGGGAATGGTAAAAGGGCTGGGTAAGGGTCTCCTGGCGAGGTTCACCGCTTATGGTGTCCTATTATTGGGATTCTGGACGCTGTACCGGGGATTCCTAGAGTCCAAGATCCCGCTGGTCCTTGTGGGCGGAGTCCTGATTCTTGTGGGGATGTGGCTCCTGGTATTTGCCCGCAAAGGTCTTTCGACCGGCGACACGGAGAGTCCGGCCAACACCAAGGAGGATAACCCAGGTGATTCCCTCGATTGAGGCTACTAAGGCAATTAACTTCCACCGGAACGACGCCATCGTCGTCTCCACATCCTCCGCATGCCGTGACTGGAACGTCATATCCGAAAAACGACATTTGGACGTGGATTTGACCGATTGCATGGACCGGGCCCCGGCGGTGGGCCTGGGCTTGGCCCTTGCCCAACCCGAGCGAAGGGTCCTTGTGTTGGACTGCGACGCCACACTGAGGACGGACCTTGGCGGACTGGCTACGGTCGGTGAGATGAGCCCTCAGAATATGGTCCATTTCGTGTTCGACGACGCCAACCATCTCTCCACTGAAGGGCGCCCGATTCGCGGGATGGACAACCTGGACCTGATGGCCATGGCGGAAGGTGCGGGTTACGCCAAACGCTACGAATTCGACACCGTTGAAGAGCTATTCATCGGCCTGGAAGAGGTCATGGTGCAGGAAGGGCCAGTGTTCGTGATCATCAAGGTGTTCCGCGACGTTGACGAACCACCCTTGCCGGAGCGTTCCATGGCCGAGAGTTGGGGGCTGGTGCGTCAGACTTTGCTCTCCGACTACCGGGGCGACGCCGCCTCGGCATACCTCTCATAGCGGCGTCAGAGAGCCATCGCGGGGTAGGTCCACATGCATCACTGGGAAGTTGGCGGCGCGATCAACATCGGCTGGCCGGACTACGGAGTAGAGGAACGTTGCTACACGATTGTCGAATTTCAATCTGAAGGGCAGGTTTTCCGCGCCAGGGTCACCGATGGCAACAAGCAGGGTGGGTTTCTTGTCGTCTACGACTGCCCGGACATTGTGCTGGAGATGCTGGCTGAAGACGCCACGCGCACGTCCGGTTACAAGATCGTCGTGTCCAACCTCCGTTGCAGCATCGACGGGACCGTACTTCGCAGCTTCGACTACGAATGGTACCCCACCCCAGAATACGAGGGCCGTCCTTCCGTTTTGACTCGCGCTATCGCTCAATCCCTGGACGCGATGCGAGAGCAAGGGACGGACTAAACAGCTACCCCACCCAATTCCCCCGTTACTCCGACCGTACCGGCACGTTGGTCCCATCCTGTGACTGTTTAGACTCAATGAGGCGAATTGGCTGAATCTCACATCGGTCATATCTTTGATAATCCTCTTATCATGTCCCGCCCCCGCAATCCGTCATTCCCGCGCCATCCGTCATTCCCGCGCAGGGAGACCTTTGAATAATCCCGTTTCACTCCGGGAGAGGGTTAGGGTGAGGGCGTCCCCCGTATCTGGGCGCACTCTGGATTCTCGCTTTCGCGGGAATCACGGAAGGTTACGCAAGGGTCTCCGCAGGCGGGAATCCAGAAATGCCAATGATAGTGAAGGTCGCTGGTTGCAAAGGTTTCTGGATTCCGGGTCAAGCCCGGAATGACGAGCTTGGAGTAGGAAGGACACTTCAAGTCTGAACAGTTACCCCATCCTCCCGGATATGGACTTGCCCTACACGGCGGGTTATCATTACCCACGGCGTGCGTCCGCCTGTGAAGGTCCACATGAGAGGCACGGACTTCCACTTACTGGGCAACCGCCCTATTCCCACAACCTACCCACAATATATTGGTGCGAGGAGGGCGTAATGAAAAAGGTCACGATGGGCAGCGTGCCCAAGACGCCTGCTGAGATGACCGGCGGCCTGATGACCGGCACGCAGGTCTGGCGGCAGGGCATCCTGGAAGCGGAAGACAGCAACAATTTCAACTTTGGCATTGTCAGCTTCGACGCGGGTTCCAGAAACAAGTTCCACATTCACTCCGGTGACCAAATCCTGATCATCACCGAGGGCACCGGCAAAGTGGCGAACGACTCCGAGACCTGGACCGTAAGCGAGGGCGACGTCGTCGTGATTCCGGCCGGTGAAAACCACTGGCACGGAGCCCCCGACGACACCTCCATGGCACACATCACCATCACCGTTAAGGGAAGCGCGACAACCCAGACCGAGGCATAGACCTATATACCGGAATCGCCCGTACAAACTGGCGTATTAAACGGCAATAGGAAAGAGTCCCGGAGCGATCGCTCCGGGACTCTTTGCGTTAGAGCCTCTGGAATCATAACGCCGCCAGCAACCGTCGATACGGCGTAAGGCGCGGCGGGAGACTCGCTACGAAGCGGGTTGCCGGGAAACTACAGGGAGGTCTCGGCGGAGGTGCCCTGTACCCATTGCGCCAGGAGTTGCATAGTCTCTTCGAGACTCCGTTCCCGGCCCCTGGACTCCGGAGTCTCTTCCCCAAGCGGCGTCCCGCCAATCAACCGGTACATGTCCGTGACGCCCCGGAAAAGATGGTGGGTCAGGCCAAGGTTGGCGAAGGTAGCCTCGATTTCCTGCATCTCGCTAACCCAGCGGCGGGACCTGGCCGGAATGCCGGGGATTCCCCGCTCCATTCGCTGCATCACCGCCGATTGGCTGTGGCGGAACTCCTCCTTCACGTGGTCCGAAAGCCCCATAAGCTCGGCGGCCAGCAATAGCTGGGCGTACAGGGCGGATGAACCCTTGGTCATCGCCGCATAGCACATTTTGATTCCCGAAGCCTGCCCCACTTCCGGTCCCACCGGGCGGACGTCCAACCCATAGTCCTTGAGCTGCGCCAACTCCTCGGTGTAGTCGCCCGACGTGTAGAATCGGGGACTTGAACCGTTGCGCGGCGGTCCTCCCACGATGGAAGCATCCACGTATCTCGCGCCGGAGCCGGTTATGATCGGCTCCATCTCCTTGGACACCTGGGGGGCGATCGCGTTGCACTCCGCAAACAGAAGGTCGGTCCCCGTCTCTTGCACCGCCGAAGCTATCTCCATGCACAAAGCGGGTACGGCTTCCGAAACGGTTATAGAAAGCAAGATTTGGCTTTGTTCGACCAAATCTTCCATGGTGGGAACGTCCACAATCCCCGCCTTCTCCGACAAAGTCTTCGTCCGCTCGCTCCTCCCATCGAGGCAGGTCAATACTCTCAGCCCTCGCTCTCCCAATAACTCCCCAACCGCGTGGCCCATGTCACCAGGGCTTAGAATCGCCACCGTGTCCAATCCCATATAGAAACCACCTCCATTTAGACGGCTTCGCGAATAATATCATACATGTGCCTGAAGAGCTTAACCGCCTCTTTAGCAACGAACCATAGGTCCCCCGTATTGGTGGGACGGACGTGATCGAAGGCCAGCACCTCAGTGTAGCGGTAGTCTCCCCGGTCCTCCAGCGCGTCAGCCATCCGGCGGGATTCCGCCGCCGGGACCAGATGATCGTCCCTGGTGTGCATAAGCATCACGCGGGCCTGCAAATCTCCCATGTAGGCGCTGGGAGAGACCGTCTCCATGTCGCTCCGGAAACTCTCAGGCAAAACCTCGTAAAGGGTCATCGCTTCTTCGAGACTCGCTCCGTCCAGGATCCGGCGGACCGTTTGGGCGTCGGCTGGCAGCGCATCCAGGCTACCCGGCGTTTCCTGTTGGCCGCGAAGGTACCGATTGGCCATCATATCCCTGGTCTGGGGGTCTTCGATGGTCTCGATTAACTCGTTCGCCACGACCAACATGGTCAGCCTATCTGGCTGCCAGGGTTCCGTCTGTCCTTCGTAGAATCGGGACCGGCTCGCCACCTGCCTCAACAGATCGGCCGCATCGAAATAGGGGCCAAACGCGTTGACAAACACCACCTCGTTTCGGATACGAGGGTCCGCCGCCGCCACCAACGCGAAAGAGGCGCCAACGCAAAACCCTCCCATACCGACCTTGCCGGAGTCCACGTACTCCCGCGACCTCAAGTATTGGAAAGCGTGCACCAAATTATCGACCTCACGGGGATCAATATTGCTCTGCAACGCCATCGTGGGCGACCAGTGGAACATAGTCACGAATCCCGCGCGAGCCAGACTCTCGCCAAGGTTTACGACATCCTTGTCATCCCTGCCTGCCGCGTTCGCCCCCAGGAAAATCAGGACTGCCGCCTGTTGCTCCTTGCCCGTCACCCGGTAAACGTCCGCGACTCCCTCACCGTCGGCCTGGGGATAGCGGACTTCCTCCCGGACCGGCTCTCTGGTGAACCATGTTTGGGGTTTCACGCCGAGGTCCAGGACTTGCAGCACGAAGAAGGCGGTATGATAGCCTGCCCGTCCTTGAGGGGTCACTATGAGGAAAATAGCCAGCCCGCCAGCCAACGCGAGGAGCGCCAGCGTCGCCCGGCGGAGCCATTTAACTAGGGACCGTTTCACCGCTTTAGGATACCAACGGGACCTTAAACTCTGACCCGAGCGATCATCCCGGCGGACACGACCCTGGTAACCGCCATAGCCAGGAACACCACCGGCCATGGGCTGCCGCTCATTTCCAACACGAGGCTGAACACCATCGCCTGGAGCCCCGCATAAGCGTATCCATGCGCGTCCAGCAGCCCGGAGGAGGTCCCTGACATTCGGCGCCCCGCGATGTCGACAGCAAGGGCCGACATTGGCGACAGCCCCATGGATACCCCGCCCAGCAGCAGAAGCGACGCGCCCAGTACCGCGTTGGCCGGCGGAGCAAGTGCGATGGCCACCAGCGCGACGGCGCTCAAACCGCAGGAGGCAACTACCATCGGTCTCCTTCGGCTGCCCATGAGCCTGTCCGAAATGAGGCCGGAGATCGGGGGCGCAACCAGGTATCCCAGGGGAAGAAGCAACGTGACTAGCAGGGTGGACTCGATGGAATGGCCGCCCTCGGTGAAGTAGTAGATCGGCACCCACGTAGTCAGCCCATACCGGACCACATTCTCGAGACCCTTGACGTGGCTAGCCAGGTGGAACCGGGGATTGGACAGAAGTTCCTTGTAGGGACCCATGCCCTTGAGCCGGGCGGAGTCCATTGCTTCCGGGGTAGCTGAGACCTCGTCTTCCTCGATGTATTCCGGTAACCCGACATCCGAGGGACGGTCCCGAGTCATCAAGTAAAACAGGACGCCCAATGCGGTAATGATTAGCGGTGGATATCGAAAGGCCGCCCGCCAACCGAATTCGGCTCCCACGGAACCCGCCACCCACCACATCAACAGCATCGCCCCGCCGGTGGCCGTTCCCAGGATGCCCATCGCCATGCCCCGGTCGCGGCGCGGCCACCACTGAGAGATCATACTGATGGCCGGACTCCAGCAGGCGGCGTTGACGAATCCAGCGATTCCCCAGGGAATGGCGAAACCTATGGCGGAGTTGGCAAAACTGGTGACCCAGCTAAAGAGCGTGGTCAGCACCGCCCCGCAAAGCACCCACAGCCGTAGGCCATACGCCTCAGCCAGCCGCCCGTGGCAGATGTCCCCCAGGCCGAACCCCCAGAGCAAAAAGGCGTTGATCAACCCGATTTCCACGTGGCTCAGAGAGAGGTCTTCTTGCACCAGTGGCGCGGTTGGCCAAAAGCTGAACCGGCCAAGGTAAATGAACAGGTAAAACAGGCAAAATGAAAGGAGGACCCGCCATTTCCACCTATGGTAGCTGTCGGGTAAGTCGTAATAGGGGAGAGCTTCAGGTCTGGTGGTGGGTTGACCGGCCATTCTGACGGACCTGCCAGGAGTTTCCCGCTACTCTAAAGACTCGCGGCTGTCCTGGCAACTACCGTTGCGGTTAAACGGGCCCGGGGGAGCCATCGCTGTTCGTCGGATTGACTGCCTGGCGGACGATCTGCTCCAACGCCCAGGAAGTCGAAGCCGATGAGTCGACGGTCAGGTGTCCCCTGGGAATCGGCTGTTCAAACGGCGCCATCTTGCAATAGACCGTCCAACCCGCTTCAGAGTTGTCCCCAGGGTTGGCCCCCGCCAGTCTGGACTCCAGCCGCTTTCTTACGACTCCCTGGGGAGCGGTGAACCGGACGACTATTAGTGGTGATGAAGTCCGCTCAGCTATGTCGTAAAGGGGCTGCCGGAAATTCTCAGTCAGGTTGGTCGCGTCGAAAAGCACCCTGCGTCCCTCACTCAAGAACTCCTCGATCAGTAGATGACAAGCCGAGAACACCCTGCCATGCTCCTCTGGCGTGTACTGCGGTTTCGCGACCATCGTTCGCCGCAGGCGGTCACTTTCCAAGACGACCAGTGGTAGCCGGGCCGTCAGACTCCTGGCGAAATGTGACTTGCCGGTCCCCGGCAAGCCCGAAAACACGACCAGCAGAGGGTGGCCGCAGGCCAACGCGCCGTTGGCCGTCGCGTCCCGTCCCAATAGTTCCCGCAACGGGGCGGCAACTTCCAAGGCCGTTTCTCGTTGGACACCGCCGAACAAGGTATCTTGCATGTTTCTTACCTACGCGAGAAACCTGTTAATGAATACCGGAAACGGTTGGCGCTCACTATCCAGAGTCCCCTTCCACTGTATGAAACGCGATTCCGAGCAGCCCGGGACCAGTGTGGGCGCCCATCACTGGGGTGAATTGGCTAGTGAATGCTTGCTGGCAGTCGAATTCGGCCTGAATTCGGTGCAGCAGACCATCGGCATCCTCGGGGGCGTCGGCCTCCATCACGTTGACCCGAATCGGTCTTCCCCCCACCCGTTCCCAGAGGAATGCCAACAGGCGCTCCGTGGCTCGCGCTCGTCCTCTAGGCTTAGCGACAAGACTCGTCTGACCCATCCTCAATTCGGCGACCGGCTTGATGTTTAGCAGGCCGCCAGCCCAGGCCGGGACCCTGCCTATTCGTCCACCTCTTTGCAGATACTCCAGGGTGTCTAGGAACGCGACCAGGGCGATCCGGGGAATCAACGAACGTACTCTCCGGGAGACGTCGTCAACTCCTAGCCCCTGGCAGGCCCAGTCGGCGGCGGCCAACGCCAACAAGCCCGCTCCCCCCGCGGCGGTCCCACTATCGACGACTTCGATCCTGGTATCGTCTAGCTTGTCCTGCGCCATACTGCATGCCGTCAACGCCGATTGGTGGGTAGCGCTAAAACCGGCGGCGGGCGTCAGGCATACTACATCCTTGCGCTCCTTTGCGGCATAGGAAAAAGCCTCCAGGAAATCGCCCGGCGTTGGGCCCGACGTGGTAGGCGTGCATCCGCCAGCCCTTAGCGTTTGGTAAAAATCCGCCGGTTGAATGTCCACTCCGTCGCGGTAAGTTTGGCCGTCTAGGACGAGCCGGTGAGGGACCACGGTAATCGCCCATTTGCGAAGCAGTGCGCCGGGAAGACAGCTCCCGCTATCCACCACCACCGCTAGGTCGCGTCGTCGGACCACGCGGTCGCTACCTCACGGCCGGAATCCACGGGTGAAGATGGAAAGTAGCGGTTTGCCATCAGGTAGCCGTACATCGGCTCCATCTCCAACAAGCTCAGAAGCAGAGTCTCGGTGTTGCCTTTGAGCAATTCTCCCAGGTGCAGGACTAACCGCTACCGAATTGGAGATTGAACACCGTTCATAGTCTGGACACCAGGATCTGCCTGATCGCCCAGAGAATTATAAGGGCAACCATAGGGCTCAAGTCGAACGATCCCACGGTTGGAAGAATGCGCCGGAGGGGAGCCAACAGTGGTTCAGTAAGTTGGACCACCACGGCCTGAAAGTTCGCCACCAAGGGGTGGGGACGATTGCCAAGGATGGGCACCAAGAAAGACAACAATGCGCGGGTGAAAATAGCTACCGTCAGCAGGGTAATTACCAGGTTCAGGATATTTACCAAGGCAACCCGCTACTGCTGGCCGAGCTTTATCGACTTCAGGTAGGCCGCGTTGACAGCCTCGACCAAGGCGGCGGGAACGCCGGCCCGTTCCAGAGCCTGCAGTCCTTCGGCGGTCGTGCCGCCGGGGGATACAACCATGTCTTTCAGGTCCGCCGGATGCCTGCCGGTGTCCATCACGAGTTTGGTGCTGCCATAGACGGTCTGCAAAGCCATCGTGCGGGCCATGTCCCTGGGCAGTCCCACATACACCCCCGCGTCTATCAGCGCCTCCAGGAACAGGAACACATAAGCCGGGCCGCTTGCGCTCAGAGCCGTAGCCATGTCCAGGTATTTCTCGTCGTCTACGTAGATTTCCTGGCCAATGGTGGACAGCACAGACTTGGTAAAGTCCCGTTGCGACTCCGCCACCTGCTTGGAGCAGGTCCACATGGTCATTCCCGCGCCGATCTGGGCGGGGGTATTGGGCATCACCCGGATGACAGGCGGATGGGCCATACCGTCTGCCAGGGTCTGCATCTTCGCTCCGGCTACGATTGAGACCACGGCCTGGTTGTCGCTGAGGCGGCTCCCAAGCTGATCGAATACCACGTGCAGGTCCTGTGGCTTGATGGACAGAACCACGAGGTCGGCATCATGGGCTGCTTCCAGATTGTCCTGGTGGGCCGCGACGCCAAACTGCTGGGTCATGTAGTCCCGCCGTTCAGCCCTGGGTTCTCCGATACTCACGTCCCCGGGTTCGGCCACGTGGGCATCTATAACACCTCGCATGATGGCCTCTGCCATCGTGCCTCCGCCTATAAATGCAAGCTTCATCGGCCCCGACCTTTCATTCTCGTCTCAGTAGCCTTTCGGCGGTGATGCGCCATTATAGCACCGGCCACCATCCACATAGCACCGGCCATCGTCCACGCCTCACGTCAGAAATCGGACATGCCTTCGCCTTTGGCCAGCGAAACGGCTAAACGGATTGACTCCAGCATACTTACTTCGCTGGCGATGCCCTTCCCGGCGATGTCGAAGGCCGTGCCATGGTCTACGGACGTGCGCACAAACGGCAGTCCCAGGTTTGCGGTGATGCTCTCCTCAAAGCCGTAGACCTTCACCGGTATGTGTCCCTGGTCGTGGAACATGGCAAGCACCGCATCGTACCTGCCCTCTATTGCCTGGTGAAAGATAGAGTCCGCGGGCACGGGTCCTGTAACGTCGATACCCCGCTCCCGGGCCTCGGCCACCGCGGGCGCGATCTCGTCCGCTTCCTCGTTGCCCAGCAGTCCGCCATCGCTGCCGTGGGGGTTGAGGGCCGCGGCGCCGATTTTGGGATGTGGGAACCCCCATTTTATGAAACTGTCATGGGTCAATTGCAGAAAGTCCAATATGCGCGGTTTCTTGACATAGTCACACGCCAGCCGAAGGGAGCGGTGTGTAGTCAGGTGGACAACCCGCAGGTTCTTGGCCATCAGCATCGTTGCCACGATCTTGGAGCCGGTTAGCTCCTGGAGCAGTTCCATGTGGCCAATGGACTCATACCCCGCCAGGCTGGCGGCCTCCTTGTTCAAAGGCGCGGTGGCCAGCCCGGCCACATCTCCGACAACTGCCAATTCCCCGGCCCGCGTCACCCATTCCATGGCTGCCTTGCCGCACGCCGGACTTATCTGGCCAACCGTAATGTCCTCCGAGTTTAGGTTGTGGATGTCCAGCACGTCTACGACTTGCGGGTCCAATCCCGCGGCGCATGGGTCATCGGTCTCGCTGATGCGTAGCGACGAGCCAGTCAGCTCGACAGCCCGCTCCATCGCGTAGGTGTTGCCCACCACCAGCGGCCTGCAGGAAGCATATACCCGAGGGTCCGTGAGGGCTTTGACTACCACTTCAGGACCGATGCCGCATGGGTCTCCCATGGTTATGGCAATGGCCGGTTTGTCGTTAGCATCCATTTTTCCCGTCTCCTGAGAACTGGACATTGGGATTGGCTTCTGTTTGAATAAATGATAAGAGTCTGCCACTCGGGTGGCGTGGCGCGATTATAGCATGCAAAAAGGAGAAGCCCCCGGGGCCAGCCGGGGGCTTCAGGGAGGAGGGCAGGCAGGCGCTTTACCCTGTTACCCACGAGGCTCAATCGCCTGGATCGCAGAGCAACCACCACCTTTTACCACACGCGCCTGCATGCCTTCTCCGGATCGCAAGAAAACCGCCCTACTCACACTTGTTCCAGCCGCAAGAGACGCACTTGATGCAGCCCTCTTGGAACACGACGGGACCGTTGCAATCAGGGCACTTCTGTATCGCGTGGTAGCCATTCCCATTTCCGTTCGCGCCGGGGTCTGACCCCCCCAGCATTTTCATCTGCACCCCGTTAGAGGGGTAATTCGGCGTGACATCTTCATCGCTGCTGACGTGACGCTCCAGCGCCAGAGCAACCGCATCGGGACCCGACCGCACCAGGATGCCCTCATCCCAAGCGGGACAGCAGGTAATCCCCCTAAGTTGCTCAATGACCACTCTGGGGTCGATCCGGGAGCGAAGCGCCAGCGAGACCAACCTGGAGATGGCCTCCAATTGGGCCGAGTCACAGCCCCCGGCCTTGCCCAGGTTGCCAAACACCTCGAAGGGGTTCTTCTGTTCGTCAAAGTTGATCGTGACGTACATGTTGCCATGCCCGGTACGCACCCGTTCGGTAACTCCGGTGATGGCCTGCGGCCTCTCCCGGGGAGTCTGGTAATGCCCTGAAGCCTCTAATGCTTCCGCCAAGATGGCCGCGAGGTCGGTCGTCGAGTCAACCTCGGTTCCAGTCTCTCCGGTGCTGAGCACCTGCCCGGCTTTGCTCCCGTCCCGGTAGACCGTAATCCCTTTGCACCCCAACTCGTGGGCCAGCGTGTAGGCGGTGGCCACATCCTCAACCGTGGCTTCGTGGGGGAAGTTGATGGTCTTGGACACCGAGTTGTCGGTGTACTTCTGGAAGGCCGCTTGCATTCGCACGTGCCATTCCGGGCTGATGTCGTGAGACGTGCGGAACACATCCTTGATCCACTGGGGTATCTCAAACTCGGAGTCCAACCGGGACAGGCTGCCCTTCTGAGCAAGCTCTTCCATTAATTCCCGCGAGTAAATCCCTTCTTCCTTCGCCACGGCCTCGAAATAGGGGTTGGCCTCCACCAGCCGGGTGTTGTCCATCACGTTGCGCACGTAGCTAAGCGCGAATAGGGGCTCGATACCGCTGGATGCTCCGGCAATTATGCTAATCGTGCCCGTGGGAGCGATCGTTGTTGGCGCGGAGTTGCGCATGGAGACCGGCTGGTCCCGCGTACTGTAAATACTGCCGTCCCAGGCGGGGAAGTTTCCCCGGACCTCGGTCAACTCGCGTGACGCCTTATGCGTTTCCTCCCGCACCCTGCGCATGACCTCTTCGGCCAAGACGACACCTTCTTCGGAGTCGTAGCCGATCCCTAGCTGGATCAACAAGTCGGAGAAACCCATCACGCCAAGGCCGATGCGCCGGGTCTTCTTGCTCATCTCCTCGATCTCGGGGATGGGATAATCGTTCCTGTCGATGACGTTGTCCAGCATGTGGACGGTGGTCTTGACCACGCGGGCCAACCGTTCCCAGTCGATCTCAACTGTCCCTTCGCCCTCCTGGGAATAGCGGACCATACGCGCCAGATTCACCGAGGCCAAGTTGCAGGACTCGTAGGGCAAGAGCGGTTGTTCACCACACGGATTGGTGCTCTCGATCTTGCCTAGCTGTGGGTTCGGGTTGTCCCGGTTTATCAAGTCGAGGAATATCAGTCCCGGGTCCCCGGTCTGCCAGGCCATCTGGGCGATCTGGTCGAAGACGTGGCGGGCGTTCAACTGGCCTGTCACCTCGCCGGTGCGGGGATTGACCAAGTCGTATTCCTCGTTAGCCCTCAACCGCTCCATGAACTCGGTGGTCACGGCCACGGAGATATTGAAGTTGTTGAGGTTCTTCCCATCCTTTTTAGCCTCTATGAAAGCCAGCACGTCGGGATGGTCAACGTTGAGAATGCCCATGTTGGCGCCGCGGCGCGTCCCGCCCTGCTTCACTACGTCGGTGGCCGTGTCGAACGCGCGGATGAAGCTCACCGGACCGCTGGCAATTCCTCCGGTCGAACCCACGACATCTCCGGACGGACGCAACCGGCTGAAGGAAAATCCGGTACCGCCGCCGCTCTTGTGGATCAACGCGGTCTGCTTGACCCGGTCGAAAATGGAGTCGAGGGCGTCGTCGACTGGCAACACGAAGCAGGCGGATAGCTGTTGTAGCTCCCGTCCCGCGTTCATAAGGGTGGGAGAATTTGGCAAGACCTCCAGGCGGCGCATTGCATCGTAGAACTCATCCTCGGTGGCCTGCCGTTCCTCTTCCGTCGCGCCGTACTCAAAGTCGGCCAGGGAGAGGTCCTTGGCGACGCGGCGGAACATGCCATCGGCATCCTCCAGGATGTTGCCCTCGCGGTCCTTGGAGAGGTACCGGCGTTCGAGCACCACCTTAGCGTTGTCGGTCAATTCGGGTGACTCAGCGTCGATGTCTCTGGTGATTCCCGCCTGCCGCAACGCTGCGGTAATCCGGGTCCGTAAACGGATCGCACCCATCCTGTGATTTCGGTCTTGTAGCGGGATGTTGTTGGGTTCAACCCCGACTTCTAGGCGCGCCTGCGCAGCCGGTTCTTGGTGATCAGCCGTTGCCATTTCTTGCCCCTCGACTCCCAAGTGCAGGTGAAGTTAACTCTTTCGTTGGTAAGTCAATACATTAGTCATTCTAGTGGAGGACCATGCTTGCGATCCAGGTAATGGATTGCCAGGATAGTGCGCTGGTCGCCACGGCCTACCGCCATTGACTCTGTCTGTATCCAACGGTATACGGACGCTGGAGGCCCATTCTGCTTCATCAATACTCTTGACCGACCGTATGCGGTCTTATTTTCGACCAGTGATTGATATAGAGGTGGCATGTAATCAGGCCCCGTGTGCCACCTCACCTGAGGATTCAATCGTTTCGCCATTTGATTCGGAATCGACCATTTGTACTTGAGGCTGGTCAGAGCCTGATTCCCTCCCGCTCCCCATACACTCATTAATACCGGTTCATCGATCAGCTCTGTGAGCCGCCTAATAGCCGCCTGCACAGTGACTTGGAATGTGTTGGCTAGATTTCGCACCACGCGCAGAGACCATCCGATCCGGTCAGCCTCACCCCAGAATGCCTCCCGAGGCATTAAGATCTCTGCAGCTATGATGTCGCAGCTTCGTTCCAAAGCGGCGTCTCTTTGCCCAGGTGATCTGCAAGCGGTCACCGGATGAGCCTTGTCTGCCATGACCAAGTGGCCCAATTCGTGCGCCCAAGAGAACCTACGCCTTCCAGGGACATCATCTTCTTTAAGAAAAACTACGGACTTCTTATTCTCGAATCGGTGAATCAGCCCGGACACTTCCAACTCTCGTTCGATCACTCGTTCGACACCAAACCATCTACCTAGCACTTCAAGGTCGGTAGGCTGCGTGCTCAGAATCTCTTTAGGGATAGATTGGCACTGGACCCGAAACTGGTCTAATGCCAAATCCTCTAATGTCGATCTCTTTGGGTCAGCCAAAATGGGAGTCCTCAATCATGGTAATCAATGGCTACCGTCAAACACATGACCACATTTCATGCAGCGAGGGTCGATATCCAAGACGGGAATCTGGCATTTGTCACAAATTCCCACTATGCACGGCTTCTCGCTCTTTTTTGGTTCCATCGGCACATCATCGGGCGTACGGCCTGAGCCGTGGTTCTCTTGGTTCGATTCCCTAGTACCGATCTCTGGCTCTAACTCATAAATCTGGCGCCTAACGTCATCTTGTACCAAGCTATTTTGGATAGCCGGTGGCTGAGAAGTTCGATACTCTTCAAACCCTAGACCGGCTGTTTCTTCAAGGGCGGGGTAATATCCGAAAAGTCTTTCGATGGGCTTCCGGTAGTCTGGATTGTTTCTGATGAATGGCCACCCGATTTGCCCGGACTCTATTCGAACCAAGGTAGTAAGAGAAAATTTTAACTTTTCCGCGGCGTCGGCCTGAGATAGTTCAAATTCCTCTCGTTGACGCTTAAACCACGTACCAAAGTTTTCTGGTTTGAGATCCGCGCACAGCAATCTACAGATTATCCTTTTACCACATTGGGGAACTGCTCACCTGGTATATTTGTCAGTCTCACTACCCGGCTTTCCCCTGGAGGATACTCATCAGTCCGCCTAAGAGTTGGGCACAGGTACCAAATCCAGTAGCCGAAACCTATATACATACTAAATGTAGTAGGCGGGACTATACAGCGGAGCGGTTGTGGTGTCAACACTCTAATCTGCAGGATTTTCGAGAACTTCTGCAGACGATTTCCGGAACATATGCTGAGCCGGTGCCGTGAGCCGTGTTACCGACTCTACGAGCAGGCCAGAAATGGCGGCAGGGACAGAACCTAAGCGATGATCCTAGCCATCTGCATCCGTTCCGTCATCTCCCACCACGCTTCCCTCAGTGGCCTCATTAGCTCCGTTCTCGACCTGCCTGGAGGCCCGCAGGTTGGTCGCCCCGGCGGGCGCCCTGCGGCGAGAGCGCCGCCTGAGAGGAGGAGCTTCATCCATGAGCGGAAGTTGGGTGTTGTCTTCCCGGATGTCCTGGACCGCCTGCTCGAAGCTCTCGATGTTCTGGAAGTCCTCGTAAACGCTGGCCCAGCGGATATACGCCACCCGGTCCAACTGCTTGAGCCGTTCCATCACCATCGTCCCCAGAATCCGTGTGGGTACTTCGACCTGGCCCAGGTGTTGGAGTTCGGCTTCGATATCCTCCACCATCTTTTCGATAGCCCGGGCCGAGATGGGACGCTTGGTGCAGGCTTTGCGTATCCCCTCGATCAGCTTCTCGCGGTCGAATTCCTCCCGCCGGTTGTCTCGCTTGGAGACCATCAGCGAGGTGGACTGAATGCGCTCATAGGTCGTGAAGCGCAGGCCGCATCCCTGGCATTCGCGGCGGCGGCGAATGCCGTTTTCCACGACCCGGGAGTCGGTAACCTTGGAATCGACTACGGTGCAGTAGGGGCAGCGCAATTTCTACGTCATTTCCGGGAAGTATTCCAGACTTATTTGAAAACACAACATGATGTGCCAAAGTCCTATACGTATACCACCAGTAGTGCCAATTCTATGCACAGCCCGCCAACCAAGTCAACAAGATTGATCCACACCCTCGCCATTCCGATTGTTGGCCGTATTGGGCGTTCCCATCATCCCCGCGGCCCGATGGATTCGCACCCACACCACTGGTCCGTCGATTCAGCATTCGTACCGGATATGGCGAAGACGATACGAAGCGAAGAGGCCGTCCTAATATAGGACGGCCTCAAAAAGGGTTCTCGGCGCCCGAGGTTGCTAATTGTGCCAGAGTAGGGGTAGTAGTGCTTTTGGGCTTCCGAGAATATTACTCCCTACGGTAAATCTACCGGAAGAAGCCGCGGTTCCTGCTGGACGATTGGCGGCGCAGGAAGCTGGGTACGTCCAGCTCTTCCTCACTCTCCGGTATCACGTCCTGCAACAAGCGTTCTAATTCAGCTTCCCTGGCGCCCTGGCTATCCTGCATAACCGGGAAGGCCGCGGCGACCATGGTGATCTTCACTTCGTCATCGAGCTTGGGGTCCCGGGAGGTCCCGAAGATGATGTTCGCGTCGGGATCGGACATTTCCTGGATCACGTTAGCCGCGTCTTGGACCTCTTTCAGGCTCAGGGTAGGACCGCCGCTGACTACGAACAGGATCCGCTTGGCGCCGTCCATGGCGATGTCCAACAACGGGCTCTTGGTCGCCATCTTGGCGGCTTCCACCGCCCGGTTCTCGCCCTTGCCCTTCCCAATGGCTAACCATGCGGGTCCGGCGTTGCTCAAGATGGTCTTGACGTCCGCGAAGTCGACGTTGATCTCGCCTGGCACCGTCACCACCTCGGCGATGGCCTGGATGCCCTGCTGCAATACCGTGTCGGCTGTGCGCAGAGCGTCTTCCCACGTAAAGGATTGCTCGGACTGGTTGTTCATGTGCAGCAGCCGGTCGTTGGGAATCACGATCAAGGTGTCCACGTGGTCCTTAAGTCTAGCGATGCCTTCCTCGGCGTTCTTGCGGCGAGTGTTGGCCTCGAAGGAGAAGGGACGGCTAACGACACCCACGGTCAATGCGCCGGTCTCCTTGGCGATCTGGGCCACGACGGGCGATGCACCGGTGCCAGTGCCGCCGCCCATGCCGATAGCCAGGAATATCATGTCGGAACCCTTCAGGGCCTGCTCCAACTCCTGCCTGCTCTCCTCGGCAGCCTGCCGGCCAAGGTCAGGTTGTGCCCCGGCGCCCAGGCCGCGAGTCAGGTTGGAACCAATGGCGATCCGGTGGGGAACATCGCACCGGAATAGGTGCTGGGAGTCGGTGTTGACCGCGTAATACTCCACCACGGGCAGCTTTTCTTTGAACATGCGGCTGACTGCGTTGCTGCCTCCTCCACCAATGCCAACGACTTTAATTTGCGGCACTCCACCGCCAACCTCGGGCATGAGGCTCAAGGGATCGGTGGAATCCCCAAGGGGTTCCCAAGACGCTGAGTTCTCAAATACCATATCTTCCTCCTCCACAGCACTTATCTGGTCTGGTTAACTGGCCTCCGCCGCCTCTTCGGGCCGGTTTTCGGCTTTTTCCGGCTCCGTGACCAGCAGGCTGTCGAGCCCCGCCGGAAATCGCGCCGGTCCTTGGTCCCTAACCCACCGGTACTCTCTGCTCCTCCTTCTTGCGACCCATCAGCAAATCCCGCAGGCTTCTCTTCCCGCCTTGGTTCCGCTCATTGTGGCCGTATCTACGCTTCTGACCCTGGTGCTTTATGCCCCATAGCAGCAGGCCCACCGCAGCCGAAGCGTTGGGTTTTTGTAACTGGGTTGGAAGCCCGGAGATGCCCATGGGATGGGCAATGCGGACCGGCCCCCCTACCGTGTCTAGAGTCAATTGGCGAAGCCCCTGCAATTCAGCGCACCCGCCGGTAATCACAAGCCCCCCGGTGGGAATCTGCCTCAGGCCAGCCTGCCGTACTCGCAGCAGGATCATCTTTAACATCTCCACCGTCCGCTCTTGCAACGGCTCGCACAGGGAACGCCTCTTCACCACCCGGCGCGGCTGTCCCTGGAATCCGGGAACCACCACTTCATCGTCGGGTTTGATCATCTCAGGCAGCGCGCTACCCCACTTGACCTTGATCTCTTCGGCAAGGTAGTAGGGGATGCGCATGGCCACGGCCAAATCCCTGGTCAACTGATTGCCGCCTACCGGTATCACTGAGGAATACCATGGGTTGCCCTGCCGGTAGATGATTAGGTCGGTTGTGCCCCCGCCGATATCAACCAGAATCGCTCCCATCTCTTTTTCATCGGCGGTGAGCGTGGACTCCGCGGAAGCCAGGGAGGACAGGACGAGGCTCCGGACGTTGACCCGGTTTGACTGCAATGCCTTGACGGTGTTCATGAGGGTGGCGGAATCGCCCATGACCACGTGGGACTCAACCTGGACCTGTCTGGCGTGGAGTCCGGCGGGGTTGCGCACGGAGGTCAGACCGTCCACCTCGTAGCCGATGGGAATCATGTGTAGAATTTCCTGGGAAGGACCTGTCGGGGGCACCGCGGACTGGAGCAGCTTCTCCACCTGGGTCGGGTCCAGATCGTTCTCGTCGCTGGGGTTATCCAGGACGTCTTTGGTGTTAAGGCAGGTGATGTGGCTGCCGCTGACACCGGCGTACACGCCCGACACGATGCCTCGGCCGATGTAGCGCTGGGCTTCCTCGAGGGAGTCCCTTACCGCGACCCGGACTTCTTCAATGTTCTCGATTTGACCTTTTTGGACGCCCTGCGATGGGACGAGACCGGTGCCAAGGACCTTCAATTCGCCCTCGGCACCGATTCTGGCCACCACGGAGAACACTTTACTGCTGCCGATGTCTACCGCAGAGTAGAACGTTTCTTTACTCAACCTCCCACCATCCTTTCATGCTGATTGGGTTTCTCCTTAGCCGCTTACCGGCGCTCCGAAACTCGCATTTTGGCGCTGCGGCTTCGGGGATTCGCATTCACCTCTTCCGGCGAGGGTCTGATGATCCGGCGGTTCACGGTCCGCATTGTCTGCTCGTGGTCACACACGCAGATGGGGAAGCCCGGAGGGCAAACGCAACTGGCCGCGGTCCGGGCTAGAAAGTTCTTCACAATACGGTCTTCGAGGCTGTGATAGCTGATGACCACCAATCTCCCACTCGGAGTCAAGAGCTCTACCGCGGCCTCCAGACCCTCCCTTAGTGTATTCAGCTCGTCGTTCACGGTGATGCGAAGAGCCTGGAAGGTACGCGTGGCCGGGTGGAGCCTCCGCCCCCTTCCAGGCCCGAGGGCGGTCAAGACCACTCTGGCCAAAGCGGCGGTGCTTTCGATGGGCCGGGACCGGACGATGGCCCGGGCGATTCGCCTGGCCCGTGGCTCTTCGCCGTTTTCCCGCAGCAACGACGCAAGCTCCTGTTCGCTAAAGGTGTTGACAACGACGGCGGCCGTCAGTGGAGCCGCCGGGTCGAAGCGCATGTCCAGAGGTTCGTCGGCCTGAAAACTGAGCCCGTACCCGGCGGATTCCAACTGCCGGGAGGAGACGCCCAGGTCCATAAGCACACCGTCGGCGGCCTCAATACCACGGCTCCTCGCGGCCTCTACCATACCGGCATAGCTGGACCTGACTGAAGTGGACCTGCGCCCGAATTCGCTCAGGCGTTGGTTCGCAATTTCGAGGGTGCGCGGGTCTCGGTCGAGACCCAGCAAAGTTCCGCCGGGTGAGGTGTAGCGAAGGACCGCGGAGGCGTGTCCCGCCTCTCCGAGGGTCGCATCCACATACACACCACCCAGCCGCACGACCAGATGCCGCAACACCTCTGAGAGTAGGACAGGTTCGTGGAACACGTGGGGGTTGGCATCCTGGCCCACGCCGTCCTGGTCCCCTGAATCCTGGGGTCCAGGGCCGCTTAGGCCGCCGCCTGCTGTCGACACCGCGAGAACCAACGCATCTCCTCACCACCTGGCGCCCGAGTGTTGGGTTGGGCCTTACTGTTTCTGTCCCCAAACTCGATGCAGGCAACTTATCAAGTCCTGGATATTTATGTCAACATATTTATTAACTTAATTTGAATATTTTCTCGATTTTATGAAAAGTAGGCCCTTGTAACCCCTTGAATGAAACCGGTCGTAGTAGCCCTCTGAGTCCGCGGCCCCGCCCCACGGGTCCAGTCCTCACCGCACCTGCCGCATCCTGTACCGATCCTGGCGCCGGCCTAGGTCAAAGTTTCCAACGCAAAGGGGTTATGCTATACTTTTCGTGGTGCCCTAAAAGCGATTTTGTGAAGCTATTTGCCGGTGTTGGCCTCCCAGCCCGGCGGTTTATAAGGACGGAGATATTCTGCGGTGATCGTCACCAAGGTTTCGGAAAGCCCCACCGAAGTTACTCTCAATATCTTAATGGACCTTGAGGACGAAGAGCCCTTTATCGGGCGGTCTTACCGCAGGGTCGTAAGCAGATTACAAATCCCCGGGTTCCGCCGCGGCAAAGCCCCCCGCTCAATCGTGGAGAGTCATGTTGGCCGCATCGGCTTGCTCCAGGAAGCCCTGGAGTTCATGATTCCAGAGACACTGGACACGGTCCTGAAGGACGAGGAACTCCAGGCTTACGCCGAACCCGAATTAGAGCTTCTGGAGATGGAGCCGGTCAGCTTCAAGGCCATAGTCCCACTGGAACCGGTGGTCGACCTGGGAGAATTTCGCGCCTTGCGCGTGGAGCGGGACGAAGTAGAGATCACCGAGGAAGAGGTCGACGAAGTAGTCGAGCAGGTCCGCGTCCAGTCCGCCCCTTGGGAGCCCGTTGAGCGTCCGGTACAGTTCGGAGACCTCCTCAACCTGGACGTCACTGGCGCAATCGACGGCGAAGAGGCCATCAACGACCTGGGGATCGACTTTATACCGGAACAAGATGGTCAGTTCCCCATGCCTGGCTTCTCCATCTATCTGGAGGGTATGTCCGAAGGCCAGGAGAAGGACTTTACCCTGAATGTTCCCGAGGAGCACCACCAGGAAGAGTACGCCGGGAAAGCATGTCACTACCACGTAAAGGTAGTCTCCATCAAGGCTAAGGACCTTCCTGACTTGGACGACGAATTCGCCAAGGGCGTTGGCGAAGGATACGAAAGCCTGGAAGCCCTGCGGGAAGACCTCCGGGGCCGCATCTCATCCGACGCCGAAGCGAACGCGGAGCGTCAGCACCACGAGAAGATACTCCAGGAACTGTTGAGCGGCGCGACCATCCAGGCTTCAGATCTGATCTACCGCCGGGAACTGGAGGGAATGCAGGAAGAGCGGGAACGTTCTCTGCGCAACCAACGGTTGGATATGGAGACCTATCTGCGCTACATCGGCCTGACCGACGAGCAGTGGTTGGAGCAGATGCGTCCCAGGGCCGAGGAACGCCTGAAGACCCACCTCGTACTGGGAAAGGTGGCCGAAGTGGAAGAGATCGAGGTCTCCACCGAAGAGGTCCAGTCAGAGATCGACCAGATGTTGTCCACGGCCGGAGAATCCGAGGCTGCCATGCGTCAGACTCTCTCCACTGAACCTATGCGCGACAATATCAGAGCGTCCCTTCGCAACCGGGAGGTCATGCGCCGGTTGGTGGAGATCATGGCGGGGGATGCCGAGGAATCGGAGAGCCCAGCCGCTGAAGAGTCCGGCATGGCCGACCCCCCGGAGGCTTCTGCCGCCGAGGCGTCCACGGAAGACGAAGGAACGGAAGGACCACCACAAGGAGCTGAAACCAATGCTGAGTAACCCTCAAGACTCATCGCTGTTCGTGCCCGAGAGCATCGTCCCCATGGTGATCGAGACCAGCCCGCGCGGTGAGCGAGCTTTTGATATCTATTCTCTGCTCTTGAAAGAGCGGATCATTTTCCTTGGTACCCAGATTCACGATCAGATGGCAAACCTGATAATAGCCCAGCTCCTCTACCTGGAGCGGGAAGACCCGGACCGGGGGATCAGCGTCTATATCAACAGCCCCGGTGGGGTTATCAGCTCCGGACTGGCGATTTATGACACTATGGAACTGATCAACCCTGAAGTCTCCACCATCTGTCTGGGCATGACGGCCAGCATGGCCACCATCCTGCTGTCGGGAGGCCAAAAAGGGAAGCGCTACGCCCTCCCCAACTCGACTATCCACATGCACCAGCCCATGGGTGGGGCCCAGGGTCAGGCAAGCGACATCGAGATCGCGGCGCGGGAGATCATTCGGTTGCAGGACAAGATCAGGACCATCCTGTCCGACAACACCGGTCAGGCCTACGACAAGATTGCAAGGGATACCGACCGGGACTTCTATTTGACTGCCGAACAAGCCGTGGAGTATGGGCTCGTGGATGAGATTCTGGGCGGTAGCGGAAGCGCATCGGCCAACGGGTCCGACTCCGGGGAACAGTCCTCCAGTACGTAGGTTGTTCTATACCGCGCCGCTCCCCACTTGAGGGGCGGCGACGCGGCGTAACAGCGCTAAGGCTGATCTCCTGCCCTCTCCGTCAGACGAGAGGCCATAATCAATGATGTGTTGAGTGGGTGACGGGTCGATTAGGCGCCTCGAATGGGATTTCCCAGGCCCCGGGGTAAGCGGTGGCCGGCAATAGAAACGGGACCAAGGCTATGCAGTGCTCATTTTGCGAGAAAGCTCAAATAAGGTCCAACTTGGTATTGGACGGTCGGCAGTCTGTTATGATTGCATTAACGTACTTGGCCAACTGGCTGAAGAAGAGACCCCCCAGCCCGCCCCCGTGGCTGACATCCGCGCTCCCATCGTGCCCAGGGAGATCTACTCCAACCTCGATACCTATGTGGTAGGCCAAGAGCGGGCCAAGAAGATCTTGAGCGTCGCGGTCTACAATCACTTCAAGCGCATCTGGAACGGCCGGAACAAGTCGAAAGTCGAACTCCAAAAGGCCAACATTTTGCTGATGGGTCCCACGGGTTGCGGCAAAACCTTGCTGGCGGAGACCCCGGCCCTGACCCTTGATGTCCCCTTTGCGGTTTGCGACGCAACCTCTCTCACCGAATCAGGCTACGTAGACGAGGATGTCGAGAACATCCTTCTTCGGCTCATACAAGCCGCCGATTGGGATGTCTCCCGCGCCGAGCACGGCATCGTCTACATCGACGAGCTGGACAAGATCGCCCGCAAAGAGGGCGTCAACCGCTCGATCACCCGTGACGTTTCTGGCGAGGGCGTTCAGCAAGAACTCCTGAAAATCATCGAAGGCTGCATCGCCAATGTGCCTCCCCAGGGAGGCCGCAAGCACCCCCACCAGGAGTCGATCCAGATCAACACGCGCAACATCCTATTCATCTGCGGCGGCGCGTTCGACGGTCTGGATGAGATCGTGTCCCGGCGTCTCGGTTCCGCATCCCCCAGCCTGGGATTCCTTGCGCCGGCGCGCCCCAAGGACGGAGAGGAGACCAACTCCCTGCACAACGTCACCCCGGAAGACCTGCTCCACTTTGGATTCATCCCGGAACTCGTCGGAAGACTACCGGTTACCGTAGTGCTGGACTGCCTAGACCGCGAGGCGTTGGTCAAGGTCCTCACACAACCTGAGAACGCCCTGTTAAAGCAGTACCAGTACCTATTTAGCATGGACGGCGTAGAGTTGGAATTCACCGAGGACGGCCTCAGCGCCGCGGCGGAACGGGCCCTGGAACATCAAACGGGCGCGCGCTGTCTGCGGTTCGTCATCGAAGAGACTTTGATGGATGCTATGTACGACCTTCCATCGCTGGGCAACGTGGTCCGCTGCATTGTCGATAGAGACGCGATTGAGGGCGTTACGACGCCTCAACTGATAACCAACACCGGAGAGACCATCAGCCTGACCCTGGAACCAGTCAACCAGTCCGCCTAGACCCCTCCCTTCAATCCATCAGCCTCCATCAGCCTCCCCACTTCCTCATCCAGGCAAATTCCCCACGAGTCCCCACCATCGCCCGTTGAACGTTGTCGCGGCAGGCGGCTCAGCGCCTCCAGCGATACCTTGCCGTTCGCAACAGCTCTCAACGTCTCGAAAAGAAGGTAAGGTTCCTGGGCGTATTGACGCTGGCGGATCGCCTGGAATAGAGGATAGTCCTCTCCTTCCGACTCTTTGACGCCGGACACGTCCTGTCCCTCCGACGCGATCCAATGGTGGGCAAACTTATCACCGGTCAGCGGGACGGTGCAGTAGGAGACCACTGGCCCCCGGTCCACTACTTCGGTTGCCAGGTGGACCATAGTGCCCGTTCGGCGCGCCCTGGTCTTGATCAGCTCCCAGACCACCTGTTGCCAGGTGCCGATGGGACCGTCAGGCAAAGCAGGGTGCAGGTTTAGAAACTGATGGCGGCGGGACATTTCAGCCCCAAAGATGAGCATGTAACCCGCCAGCACGCAGATGTCTGGCCGGAACCCGGCGAGCCTTTCAGCCACCAGGCGGTCAAATTCCTCCCGGTGGTCGGCGAACCTTTCCCTCCTTGCCCGGCGGAACTTCGTGGATGAGAGGGTTACCAGGGGGAGGTCGTACGCTCTGACAAGCTCCATGTACTCGTCAGAGCCCTTAGCTTCTCCGGCTTCCCGGTTGCTAAAAACGAACTGAATCCTGGCGTCGCCACCTTCCCGGGACAGCCGCTCTTGCACGAAACGAAGCAGCCCGAGGGAACCGGGACCGTTTCCTGTCGAAAACCACCCGATGTTCAGCGTGCTCACGAATACACTTGGACCTGAGGATTGAGGGACTTGGTCCCTACATCTTGGTGGGAGAACCGAAAACTCCTAACAAGGCAGGTCGCCCTCGGAGTCTTCGATGTCCGCACTGGGAGCTGAGGAAGAGTCCCGCAAATTGGTGATCCTAAGCTCAGCCTCGTCCAACAGACGGTTGCAGAGCCGTACGAGTTCCATTCCTTCTTCGTACCGGGACATGGCGTCGGAAAGGCTGACTCCGCCTTCCTCCAGGGATTCGGCCATTTCGTTAAGACGGCGGTAAGCTTCCTCGAATGACAGGGAGTCTGATTCGGGGGAATCGCTTGAGCCCTCTGGGACGGTCATCTCGGCAACCCCCGCCTCAGAGCAGGCGCTCCATCGCCGGGGCCTGCTTCGCGGCCTTCCTTGTCCTTCGTGGCGACTTGGGCGTGCCGCCTGTGCCGACTGTAGCGGGGATGTCGCCATCGGACACGGTGATCGACAGGGATTCACCGTCCGAAACCTGTTCCCGAGAGGTGACAACCTTGCCGGTCTCCTTTTGCTGGACCACCGAATACCCTCTGCGCAACGTAGCCGTGGGATCAAGGGCCCGGACGCGTTCCGCCCGGTTTTCGACGGACAGCCTTGCTACCTTTAGCCGGTTAATTAAAGCGACCCCCGAGGTCCTGGCGAGGTCGTCCACCCTGCGCCGAAGTGAAGATGTGTCGGGCAGATTCCGTTCCAGCCTCCGCGACAGATCGGCAAGGTCTCTTCTCCTGGCGGCTACTCCGTTGGCGGCATGGCGGAATAGGTAGTCCTCTAGCCCCCTGAGTTGCCGTTTCAGATCATCTTGGTCCGGGACGACCAATTCGGCGGCAGCCGAAGGAGTCGGCGCGCGGCGGTCCGCAACCCGGTCCGCGATGGTGAAGTCAGTCTCATGGCCCACCGCGCTGACCACCGGAATCCTACTGGCGTAGATAGCGTGGGCAACAGCCTCTTCGTTGAAGGGCCATAACTCTTCCAGAGACCCGCCGCCACGGGCTACGATGATTACGTCGGCGCGGCCATCTTGGTTCAATTGGCCAATGGCGTTGACGATGTCCGGCGCGGCGCTGTCGCCTTGCACTAGAGAGGGGGCAATCAACAACTCAGCCAGGGGGTAACGTCGCCGGACCACGTTTTCTATATCGTGGAAAACCGCCCCGGCCATAGAAGTCACGACTCCAATGACCTGGGGAAACTGGGGTAAAGCGCGCTTCCGGCTCTGCTCAAACAACCCCTCGGCCTCTAGCCGTAGAGTCAGGCGTTCCAACTCTAGGGCCAACTCGCCCACGCCGGCGGCCATCGCCATGTCCACCATGTATTCCGTGGAGCCGCGAGGTTCGTAGAAAGTGATGTGCCCGTGCGCGAGTACCGCGTCGCCATTGGCCAGCAATTCAGCTCCCGGCCTGCCGCGAAACATTACGCAGTTCAAAACGCTCTGATCGTCCTTGAGGGTGAAGTAGGAGTGACCCGCACCCGAGACCCTCAGGTTTGAGACCTCCGCCTCCACCGTGAGATCTGCCAGCAGAGGGTCACTCTCCAGTGACTCCTTGAGGTACGCGGTTACCTGGCTGACGGAATGGACTGCCACCGGCCTAGCTAACCCGCTCGGTGTAAGCCCCGTTGCGAGTGTCCACCCGGACGATGGTGCCGGGGGTGATAAACATGGGCACGTTGACGCGGAGACCCGTCTCCAAAGTCGCCGGCTTGTTTCCACCCTGGGCGGTGTCTCCCCGGAACGCCGGGGGCGTGTCGGTGACCGCAAGCTCCACATGGGTTGGCAGGCTGATACTGATGGGTGAACCGTTGTAGACCACCACTTCAACCATCATCTGCTCTTTGAGGTAATTCAGCGCGTTCCCGAGGACTTCCTTGCTCAACTCGTACTGGTCGAAGCTTTCCTGGTCGAGGAAGTAATAATACTGGCCGTCGGTATAGAGGAACTGGGTCTCGCGGTTGTCTATGTCCGCCACGGCAAACTCGGTGTCGTAACGCTGGAAGGTGCGCTCGACCACGGTGCCATTGATGAGATTTTTCATCTTGATGCGAGTCACCGGAGCCCGCTGCTGCATCTTATGGCGCTCGTAGTCCATGATTTGCCAGGGTTGGGCGTCCAGTTCGATAACCATGCCTCGGCTCAGGTCGCTAAAGTTAATGCTCATAAGAATCTATCTCCAAGACAACTTGGGTGCGCCAACTGCCGGGCTACTTGGACGCCTTGCTCAGCGGGTTTGCGCCGTCGTCGCTCAATACGACGATGTCCTTCATTCGTACTCCGCCCCAACCGGATATGTAAATCCCGGGCTCCACGGTAAACACCATCCCTGACCGCAAGGTGTCGGACGAACTCTGGCCCAGGTGCGGTCTCTCATGCACGGCCAGACCCACACCGTGACCCAAGCTGTGGGAAAAGTTCTCCCCGTACCCAGCCTCTTCAATCACCGTGCGGGATAGTCCGTCGCCTTCCTCTCCGGTCATGCCGGCGCGGACCGTGCTGATAGCCGTAAGCTGGGACCCCAGAACGATGTCGTAAACCTTTCTGAACGTCTCGTCGGGCTCGCCAACAACCACCGTGCGGGTGATGTCCGAGCAATACCCGCCGACTCGCGCTCCCATGTCGATCACGATGGGTTCTCCCGCCAAGACAATCCGGTCCGAAGGTCTGTGGTGGGCCATCGCGCCATTGGGTCCGGCGGCGACGATCGTGCCAAAGCTGTTCCCGTCTGCCCCAAACTCGCGCATAGCCGTTTCCATGCGCCAGGCGATTTCCTTCTCGCTGATGCCATCTGTGATCGTTGGGCAGACCGCTTCCATAGCCGCGTCGGAGGCGTCGATCGCTTTTTGGAGGAGGGTCATCTCCTGGGCGTCTTTCAGACTCCGCTGCTCCTCCGCGACGGCTGTGGCGGGAAGGAGAGAGACTTGATCAAGGCTCCCGTCACTCTTCAGGGAGTCGATGAGACCGTTGTAGGCGGACACCGTCATGTGACGGCTTTCAAAGCCGAGACGCTTGACACCGGACTCTCGCAGGGACTCCAAGAGCCAATTCCAACCGCGCCTCACCTCTTGCACTTCACAATCTGGGGACTCGGTCGCAGCCTGCTCAGAGTATCGGGCATCAGTGGCGAGTAGCGCCCGCCCTGCGGCAATAAAAAGGAAGCCCGCGGAGCCGGTGAAGCCAGACAGGTACCGGCGGTTCTCGGGCGAAGAGACGAGAACAGCGTCCAACTCCTGGTCTGCCAGCCCGCCCATCACGCGCTCCAATCGCGCCCTCATCCCGCTGCTGCCTCTCTCACGATCGAGGATAGAATGCTCAGGGCCGCAGTATAGCCCCTATAACCGAACCCCGCAATCTGACCGCGGGCGATGTCTGTAATGACCGAATGCCTACGCCAGTCTTCCCGTGCATACGGATTGCCCAAGTGTACTTCTATGATTGGCACCCCCGCGTCTATGAGGCCGTCCTTTAGCGAGTACCCGTAGTGCGTGAGCGCTCCGGGGTTGATGATGATGCCGTCTATTGTCCCCCAGTGCTCCTGGATGCAGTCGATCAGCGCGCCTTCCAAGTTGGACTGGTAAAACACTACCTCGACGCCCAACTCCCCCGCGGTCTTGAGCACCTCCTGATTGACCTCTTCCAGAGTTTTCGCGCCGTATATGCCAGGGTTGCGGCGGCCAAGGATGTTGATGTTCGGCCCGTTCATCACCAGGAATCTAGGCATCTTCATCCTCAGAAGTGGAGTCCGCCTCGACCGTGGTCTCGTCGGCCCGCGCCAGCTCCCCCGCGACGGATCTGGGGTGGTGGCCAAGATAGGAGGCCAATGCTTCCTGTTTGGTCACGTGCGTGTAGATCTGGGTCGTGCTGGGACTGGAATGGCCCAACAATTCTTGTATGACCCGCAGGTCGGCCCCGCCTTCCAGCATGTGGGTGGCAAATGTGTGGCGCAGAGTATGTGGGTGGACCTCGCCGCGTGTGTCGGCCTGCGCGGCGTAGCCCTTGACCAGCTTCTCCATGCTGCGCCTGGAAAGCCTTGCCCCGTAGCGGTTGAGGAAGAGGGCTTGTTCAGAGTTGGCCAAAAGTCTTGGGCGCGATTCTTCCATGTAGTGTTTCAGCGCCGCCGCGGCATGGTCTCCGAACAGGACAATCCGTTCCTTGGAGCCCTTGCCCCGTACACGGATCTCGCGGCGTGTGAAGTCCACGTGCGGCAGGTCGATGCTGTGAATCTCCGCCAGCCGTACCCCGCAGCCGTAGAGGACTTCCAGAATGGCCCGGTCCCGTATGCCGGTAAGGGTCGCGTCGTCCGGAGCTTCCAGAAGCCTGGCGGTCTCTCCTTGCCCGAGGAACGGAGGAAGAGGTTTATCTACCTTGACCCGGAAGCTGCGGCCCGAGGGTACTGGACTGGAATTGAACATCCCTTCTTGCACAAGGAAGCGATAGAAGGAACGCAAAGCGGCCAATTTGCGGGCGATGCTAACCCGGGCGTACCCACCTTCTTTGCCCCGGGCCTCGGTGGCGAGCCAAGCCAGGTAGCCCCGGAGCATCTGCCGGTCCATGTCCTTCAGACCCAGTTCTTGTAACGCAAGATATTCGCGGAAGGAACGGAGGTCGTCCAGGTAAATGCGGACCGTGTTCTCGGAGAGACCTCGTTGGCCCCGCAGGTAGGCCGGAAACCGGCCCGCAATGGCCGCGAACTGCGTCAATCCCTCCGACTCGCGCTCCGCGGCGGAGGTGTCCGCGAATGAGCCCGCTGGGGTATCACCCGCCAACAGCCACCTGCTCTTGGGACTGTTCGGCCAGGGGCTCGCTCCAGTCGCAGTTGGTGCAAGCCGCAAGGTCGCGGGACCGTTGGACCATCAGACCGCTGCACTCCGGGCATGGATTGCCTAGGGGCAGTTGATTGACCAAGAAGTCGCACTCGGGATAGCGGGAACACCCATAGAAAGGTCTCCTGCCCCCCCTGGAGCGGCGTTCCACCAGGTCGCCGCCGCACCGGGGGCAATTCACGCCGGTGCGCTTCAAGATCTGCTTGGTGTTGCGGCAATCGGGGAATCCGGTGCAGGCCATGAAACGGCCAAATCTCCCCGTCTTGATGACCATCGGAAGCCCGCATTCCTCGCAGACCTCGTCGGTCTCCTCTTCGACCTTGGTCCGGGGCATGGACTCCTCAGCAGTCTGGAGCGCCTTTTGGAACGGGTCGTAGAACTCGTCCAGCATGGGCACCCATTCCCGCTCGCCTCGGGACACCTCATCCAGCTCTTCTTCCATCTTGGCGGTGAAGTCTGGGTCCATTACTCCGGTGAAAAACTGGAGCAGCAATTCCGTGACCGTCGTGCCTAGCACGGTGGGCGTCAGCCGGTTCTGCTCCTTGGCCACGTAGTGGCGGCTCATTAACGTACCAACGGTGGGGGCGTAGGTGCTGGGACGGCCGATCCCCTTCTCCTCCATTGCCTTGATAAGCGTGGCCTCCGTAAAGCGAGGAGGCGGCTTGGTGAAATGTTGAAGGGCTTCCAGCTTCTCGCAGTCCAGCGGGTCATCCGTGGCCAGGACAGGCAACGCCTGGGAGGAATCGTCGTCCGTGTCGTCCTTGCTCTCCAGGTACAGGGCCCGGAATCCGGGGAACACCAGCACCGAACCCGTGGCCCGGAACATATACACTTTGCCCGAAGTCTTGCAGGTGGCGTCTATGTCTACCGTTGTTGCTTCCGAACGGGCTTCGGCCATCTGGCTGGCAAGCATCCGCGACCAGATTAGCCGGTACAGGTTCAACTGTGTCCTCGATAGATATGACTTAAGCGAGTCAGGCGTCCGGAAGATCGACGTCGGCCGGATGGCCTCGTGGGCTTCCTGCGCCGCTTTAGTCTTCGTGGTGTAGACCCGCGGCTTCTCCGGAACGTAGTCCTTGCCGTATTTCTCGGTGATGTACTGTCGCGCTTCCTGAATGGCCGAAGAAGCTACCTGCACCGAGTCGGTACGCATGTAGGTAATCAGGCCGCCGGAGTCTCCGCCGCCTAGCGGCAGGCCCTCGTAAAGTTCCTGGGCGACCCGCATAGTTGTCGTGGGAGTGAGCCTCAGCTTACGCCCCGCTTCTTGCTGCAACGTGCTGGTGGTGAAAGGAGCCGTGGGACGTTGACGCACCTGCCGTTTGCGGACGTCAGCCACGGCGTAGGCCGCGTCCTTCAGCTCGGCTTCGCGGGTGCGGGCTTCATCCTCGTTCGGGATGGTCAGCCTAACGCGCTTGCCTTTCTCCGAGTGCAAAACTCCAGTAAACAGATGGGCTTTGTCAGCCGGGTCCGCCTCTTTATGCAACTGGGTTTCCAGCGTCCAAGACTCCACCGGAACGAAGGCTTGAATATCTTTCTCCCGCTCCACGACCATACGGAGGGCCACCGACTGGACCCTGCCGGCGGATAGACCCCGCTGTACCCTGCGCCACAGGAGCGGGCTGATCTGATAACCCACAAGCCGGTCCAAGATGCGGCGGGCCTGCTGGGCGTTCACCAGCTGCATGTCGATCTCGCGGGGGTGCTCGAACGCCTCTTCCACCGCTTGCTTGGTGATCTCGTGGAACACGACGCGCTTGGGCGGATCGGGCCGCTGGTCCCACTGGGCGGCCTGTTGCAAATGCCAGGAGATCGCCTCGCCCTCGCGGTCAGGGTCGGTGGCCAGGAAGATGCTGGAGGCTTTGTCTCCAGCCTGTTTCAGGTCCTTTAGGATCGATCGCTTGTCGCGCATGATCACGTAGGACGGCTGAAAGTCGTTTTCGACTTCGACTCCGATCTTGCTCTTGGGCAGGTCGCGCAAATGCCCCTGGGAGGCGGCGACAACGTATTTGTTGCCCAGGATCTGGCCAACGGTGCGCGCCTTGGCGGGCGACTCCACTATGACCAATTGCTTCCCAGAGCCCTTCCTGGCAGTGGTCTTCTTAGCCGTAGTCTTCTTAGCCGTAGTCTTCTTAGTAGTCTTCTTGGCCGTAGTCTTCTTGGCCGTAGTCGTCTTGGCCTTTGGCTTACTCTTGGTGGTCTTGGTGTCTTTGGTGGAAGCGGCCTTTGTCTTGGTTTCCGGTTTAGTCACCATAGATCGCCGCCACCTCCCGCATCCGAACGTAATGCATACAGCCTACTTGCCGCGCCATTCCCTTTAACTCCAACATCGTGAGCATACCGCTCACGGCGGTAATTGGGAGGCCGGCGCTCCTTCTTATGTCGTCTATGTGGACCGGCTCGTCGGTCAAGAGGCCCAGCAACGATTCTTCATCGCCCCCTGACGCGCGCAATTCCGGTCCCGTGGCCAGGGGCATCTCGATCTGCTTGGTCACAGAGGTCAAGTTTAACTCTTCCAGGATGTCATCGGCGGTAGCCGCCAGCTTGGCTCCTTCCTGGATGAGCTGGTTGGTTAGTCTGCTGTTCGGTGAGAAAATGCTGCCGGGAACGCAAAAGACCTCCCGGTCCTGTTCCAAGGCATGATACACCGTCCAGCGGGAACCGCTACCCTCACCGGCTTCGATTACCAGAGTGCCCAGACTAATCCCGCTGATCAGCCGGTTCCGCCTTGGGAAGCTGCGGGGGTCGGGCTTCACTCCCAGGGGGTATTCGCTGATTACCGCCCCGTGGGCCTGGGTCTGCCGCGCTAGGTTGGCGTGTTCTCAGGGATAAACCGTGTCCAGGCCGCTCGCCAATACTGCTATGGTGCGGCCACCGGACTCCAGAGCGGTGCGGTGGGCGATACCGTCGATGCCCCTAGCCAGGCCGCTGACGATAGTAATCCCGTTCTCGGAAAGCTCCTTAGTGAGAGCGGCCGCAGCCTCTCTGCCGTAGGTAGTAGGGCCGCGAGTGCCGACCACGGCCACAGCACGCTCGTCGTCAGGGAGCAGCGCACCCTTAACATATAGTATTGGGGGAGGGTCGGCAATCTCCTTTAGCCTCGCCGGGTAGCCGGCGTGATTCCAGTTTATCGGTGTAACTTCCTCTCGCTCGAGTCGCTGCAATTCGGCGTCGGGACAGGTCTTGACGCGGGCTGCCTGGATCTCCTTGACAACCCGGACGTCCATCCCGGCCCTTTTGAGGTCGCCGGAGCCGGCGTTCCACGCGTGTTCGAGATTGCCGAAGTAAGATTCCAGCCTGCGGAACCTCACCGTACCTAACTGGGGTACCCGGTTGAGGGCCACCCAATATTTGAGATCGTCCATGGCTCGATTCTAGCATACCCGTAAAAGCCGAAACAACGACGTTCGTTCAGTATCATCGTCCGTCTCGTCGAGATGGGCGAAGTTTCGGCCCGTAACGATGGAGTCTCGTTTGACTGAATATTTGCGCTCCGATACACTTCCTCCGCGATGGCCGCCGTGGGACCGGGCCACGCGAATGTTCGAGCGTATGTTAATGTAATTGGGCATCTCCTAATATAAGCGAGAGGACAAGACATGAGCATCCCGCAATTTGACGTTACCGGCCAGAAGGTCCTTTTGGTGGGAGCGGGCCGGGGAATAGGCAAGGGAATCGCCCTCGTTTTCGCCGAGGCTGGGGCCGACGTGGCCATTACCGGACTGACTAACGTGGGCGCTACGAAGGTCGCCGAGGAAGTCCGGGCCATGGGCGGCACGGCAATAGCGCTGAGCGGCGACGCCACCAAGTCGGCGGACATGGAACAGATCGCCCAACAAACGCTCTCCGAGTTCGGGCATGTGGACACGCTGGTCAACTGCGTCGGCGACGCGATCCGGAAACCGGTGGTCAAGCTGCCGGGTAGTACACTGGAGGGAATGACCGAGGAAGACTGGCACCACGTTGTCGACATCAACCTCACCGAAGCTTTTCAGGGCTGCCGCGCCCTCGGGGAGCATTTACTCGAACGAAGACAGGGCAACGTGATCAACATCTCGGGCTGGGCGTCTTTCCGAGGCAGGCCGGAATCCTCCGCCTACGACTCGGCCAAAGCCGGGTTGATGCGCTTCACCGAGTGCCTGGCGCAGGAATGGGCCCCGTTCGGAGTGCGTGTGAACTGCATCGCCCCCGGCTCTTTCCCGGACCCGGAACAGATGTCCCCTGAAGCCTACGAGTCAAGGCAGGTAGCCGCCGCGGGTTCAGTGCCCTTGGGCCGCACGGGTTACCTTAAGGAGCCCGGTTACCTGGCCGTGTTCCTCGCCTCCCCCGCTGCCGCGTACGTCACCGGTCAGACCTGGGCCGTTGACGGCGGGGTCAGCATCAAGCACCCCTAACTCAGGGACGAGAGCGCAACCTTGGCGAATGTTGCCGCTGACAAAGCTATCTTTGTTCAGGGCTTGGAGAAGAGCTACGGCGACATCCCCGTCCTATGGGGCCTGGACCTGGAAGTGGCCTGGGGGGAGTTGGTGGCCCTCCTGGGAGCCAACGGAGTTGGCAAGTCAACCCTCCTACGGGTCCTATCCACCCAGGCCAGGGCCGACGCCGGATTCGCTTCGATAGCTGGTCTGGATGTCCGCCGCCGCGCTTCCGCCGTACGGCGGCAGGTGGGCGTGTTGGCCCATAACAACTTCCTTTATGACGACCTCACCTGCGCGGAGAACCTGGTCTACTACGCCAGGCTATTCCGTCTACGCGACCCCCGGCAGACGGCCCTGGATGCCCTATCGATGCTGGGCCTCTCCGACCGCGCCGACCAGCGCACCCGCATGCTTTCCCACGGGCTCCAAAAGCGTGTAGCCGTCGCTAGGGCGATTCTCCACAAGCCGCGAGTCCTGCTCATGGACGAACCGGAGTCGGGACTAGACACCGCCTCTGTAGCCGGCCTGCGGGAGACCTTGCGGCAGTGGACCGCCGCAGGGGGCGCGGTGCTCATGACCACCCACAACTCACACATCGCCTCGGATTGGGCCGACCGGGTCGGGGTCCTAACCAACGGCAAGGTATCCTTTGCCAAGTCCGGAGAGACCACCGGGCTTGACGGGGCCGGGGACCTGACTCCGGCAGTGTCCGTGACCCAGCCATGACCCAGTTTCTTGTCCCGTTGCTGGTCGTGGTGTGGAAGGACATCCTGGTTGAGTGGCGCGCAAGAGACCTGGTGATATCGGTCCTGGTGTTCGGCCTGTTGGTGGCTGTGATGTTCAACTTTGCCCTCAACCTTGCCCCGCAACGCACCACTACCCTGGCTCCGGGCATATTATGGGTGACTTTCACATTCGCGGGGACCATGGCGATGAACCGGGCGTTCGTCCGGGATAGTGAACAGGGAGGGTTGAGCGGGCTGCTCCTTACCCCCGTGAGCAGGGACGCCATCTTCCTGGGGAAGGCCATGGGAGCCTTCCTCTTCATGCTCGTAGTGGAATTACTATTGCTTCCCATCTTCGGAGTCCTCCTCAACTTCTCGGCGTTGTCGTTGAGCCTGCTGCTCACAGTCGTGTTGGCGACCCTGGGATTCGCCCTGGTGGGCACCCTTTTCTCGGTGATTGCCGTTCAGACACGGTCCCGGGAAATCATGCTGCCGGTCCTATTTTTTCCCGTTATTATGCCGGTGATAATCGGCGCGGTGGAAGCCTCGGCTGCGTCCCTTGGTATCGAACCCGGCGTCGCCCTGACCCGGTGGTGGCCCTTGCTGGGTGCATTCGACGCACTTTTCCTGGTAGTATGCCCCTGGGTTTTTGGGGTAGTCGTTGAGGAGTAGACGGTCCACCAGGACCGTTCGGGAGTCCCGGTAGCATGAACGTTAGGAACATACTCCTCATATTGTGCGGGCTGATGATGATCGCCGACCTATGGCTGATCTTTCAAGTCGCGCCCACAGACGCCACCCTGGGCAATGTGCAGCGGGTGTTCTACTTCCACGTGCCCGTTGCCATCATCTCCTTCCTGGCCTTCTTCGTGGTCTTCGTCGCCAGCATCGGCCACCTGGTCCGGCGTTCTCTTCCCTGGGACCAGGTGGCTTACGCCGCCGCTGAAGTGGGCGTGTTGTTCGTTTCCCTCGCCTTGATCACGGGAATCATCTGGGCCAAGCCGGTCTGGAATACCTGGTGGACCTTCGAACCTCGGCTGACCACCACCCTCATACTCTGGTTCATCTACGTCGCCTACCTGATGATAGGCTACGCCGCGCCAACACGGGAGAAGGGGGCTCTCTACTCGGCGGTTGTGGGCATCATCGGCTTCATCGACGTTCCCATCGTCTACTATTCCGTGGTCTGGTGGCGGTCCATTCACCCGCCCCAGATGATAGGGCCGATGGCCGAAAGCGGAGCGGTCCAACCAGTAATGATGAACATACTGATGTTTTCCCTAGTAACCTTCGTCTTGCTATTCGCTTTCCTGGTCATTCATCGGGCTTCCCTTCGCCGCGCAGAGGATGAGTTCCGCGCCATTCGGTTGGAACTCCGGCGGTCCTCCGCTTAACAGTCCGACGCCAACCAACGCTTGAGACCGGCCCCTTGACCCAAACCCCTGGAAAAGATTGGAGCTTATGCTGGTAACCCTACTTCAGGCCGCGCCACCATCAAACCTCACCTATTTATTCGCGGCTTTCGCGGTTAGCTGGGTGATCTTCTTCGCCTACGCCTTCTTCGTGTCGAGGAAGCAACAGGAGATGGAGCGGGAGATTAGACAATTGCGGCGTTCGCTGCGGGACCGGGAAGATCCGGGGGCTGTCTAACGGCTCACCGGTGTATAATTGGTGCGGCGGCAACCCTTGGAGGTAAGCTCCGTTGGCGGACTTACGATTTCAACAGGATACGGATTCAGACCCTGGCGACAGGAGCAAAATATTGCTCCGATTCACCGTGCTGGGCGTGGTGGTCGCGCTGGCGCTGGGATACATGGTTTACGCCGCCCTAGCCAACGACCTTTACTCCCTTAGCGTCACCGAGTTTACGAATAAAGAAGAGGTCCAGGACGGCAGGATGGTCCGCGTCTGGGGTAAATTGGTGGAGGGGTCGTTCGACCGGCAGGGCAACTCCATCACCTCGAACTTCCGGCTACGGGATGATGATTCCGGTGCGCAGCTACCGGCAACCTACCGGGGCGTCCTGCCTGACCTATTCTTCAACCCACACTCGGAAATCGTCCTGGAAGGCAGCTACGGGCAAGACCAGGTGTTCCAGACGAACAACATCCTGGTCAAATGTCCGTCCAAGTATGAAGGGTTGGACAACGCTTCCCTGTACGAGTACCAGTAATTCGCCGCGAATCCATTCGCTTCCTTGCCGTTCGAGGAACAGGAATGCTTCAGTCCCAGTTCCCCGCTCAGCCTTCCCTTTGGACCCGCCTCATCACGGTTTCCCGGAACCCATCGGGAACTGTTACCTGCGGAATTCTGGATAGTAGACCGATTGTGGCCGACAGCGTGTCTATGAAAGACCTGCAGGGGCCGCACCCGGCAAGATGGGCCCTGATGGCGGCTAACCTGTCAGAAGGAAGGGACTGCTCCAAGTAATCGGAAGCGTTCTTCCGCACCTCGCCGCAGTCGGCCTCGCCCTTTCCCAGTATTTTTCTGAATAGTCTTAGCATGTCGCCGTCGCCTGCCGGCCTAGAATGTCTTCGATGCCTGGTCGATCCAAGTTGGTGAACAACCGCACTGCTTAATGTAGACAGTTACGTCTATTAGATGCACAATCTTGCTTCGGGGTGACATTGCACCAAGAGAACGTGTGTCTGAATGGACGATCAGCCGCTACTGGACTTCGAACAGCTTGTCGCGCAGTACAGCGATTTTGTATACAACCTCGCCTATCGCATTCTCGGCAATCACGCCGATGCGGATGACGCGGCCCAGGATGCGTTCCTAGCCGCGTACCGGAATTTTGGCCGCTTCCGGGGGGAGTCAAGGGTCAGCACGTGGTTGTACCGCATTGCCACCAACGCCGCGCTGATGAAGTTGCGGCGGGACCGGCCCAGGAGGACCCTGTCCGACTCCGATTTTGATAGCATCGAGCTTCCCAGCCCGTTGGAGGGGCCGGAAGAACTTGCCCTGAACGCCGAGCTTAGAGACCACATGGAGACCGGACTTGACGGACTCGCTCCGAACCTCAAGGCCGCGGTGGTGTTGAGGGACATTCAGGGCTTGAGCAATGAGGAAGCCGCCGAGGCCCTGAATATCTCCGTATCCGCTCTCAAAGCCCGCTTGCACCGGGGCCGCGTGGTACTCCGCAAGTACCTCCAAGACTACCTTGAGTCCAACCTATGAGTCGATTGGGACGGCTCGTCACCAGGGTCATTCGATTATCGGCCCAATTGTCCGAACCGGGGTTCACAGGATTATGGGACTCGCATGATTTCCAATCATGTAAATCCCGGAATCAGAAAAATCACAGTTCAGACGAACAATCGAAAGACCCTGGCTCGTCACCCCTGACTTGGTTGCGGCTAAGGCTGGAACCCAGGAGTCTCGTGCAATTGGAACTCGGACTTTGGGAAGGATTTCTGGATTTCGGGTCAAGCCCGGAATGACGGGGTGGCGGGATGTTCAGGAGTGACGGTGTGGGAAAGAAAGACTCCCCGGTGATTCCGGGGAGTCTTCGATTAACCGATTGATGGTTCCCCAGACTAGAATTCGAAGGCGTCCATCAGGTCCTGGACGGTCTTCTCGCTGGTCTTTGTCCAGGTATTCTCGACCTGCTGGTCCAGTGATGGACGGGTTTTATCGTGGTACACCACGCCTACCGGGATGCCATCCTGCTGGAGCAGATTGTAGGCCGCGGCGCGGTCACTGGGATCATGCTCGTCAGAAACGGTGAACAGTGTCGGGTCGATCCCTTTCCGGACATTGCCCTTCAGGGCGTCGAAAGTGTCGTTGTACGTTGTACAGGGTGATTGGACATGCACGATGGAGAAACCGGGATGTTCCATCCCCTGGGTGATCAGGTTGGCGAGGGGCCTGGGCTGCCCGGAGAAACCGGACCCGATGAACGATACGCCCAGTGTTAGGTACAGCTCCAGTGGATTGATCTCGGCTTCCAGTTTTCCGTATGGGGTGGAACTGGTAATCTCGCCGATCTTGGTGGTAGGCGAGCTTTGTCCCTTGGTCAGGCCGTACACGCCATTATCCATAATGACGGCGCATACGTTGAGGTTTCGAGCTGCCTGGGGCCCGATGTGCTCGCCACCGATACTCAGGAAGTCGCCGTCTCCGGCCACCACAACCACGTTCAGCTCGGGACGCGCCATCTTGACGCCAAGGGAAATGGGCAACGATCGGCCGTGAATGCCGTGGAACCCGTAGGGCTGGGACCCTTCGAGCAGGTGCACCAGGTTACCGGAGCAACCAATCCCCGCTACCACGACGTTGTTTTCTATGGGTTCACCGCTGGTCTCCAACCGGTCGATCATGGCGATCTCTAAGGCGCGGCGGACTCCGAAGTCGCCGCAACCGGGACACCATTTGAAATCATACTCGGGGTTTTTCTTGCTCATACTCCGGCCATCTCCTTCCTCACGGACTCGGTCATCTCAGTGACGCGATTCACCAGGTCCCGGACCTTGAAGGGGAGCCCGGTGTATTGAGTGATCGCCTCGGCGCGCACGCCCTGAGAGCGGAGGATGCTGGCGAATTGCCCCTGGTAGTTTAGCTCAGGGACGATTACCAACTCCTTTTGCCTCAGTTCTTCCAGCAACGCCGGGGGCAGAGGATTCAAGAACATGGTGTAGGCCCAACCTACAGGGACTCCCCGCTCCTTGAGTGTGTTATAGGCTTCCTGGCCCGGGCCTTTGGAGCCTCCCCATGGCATCATAACCACGGGCTCTTCGGCCCGGTCCCGCTCGTACTCGCTCTCTTCGAGAAGCTTGAGCTTGCCGAAGCGGCGCTCGGTCATTTGAACGTGGCGCGCCGGCAGGTGCGTCGTATCGCCGATGTCGTCGTGTTCGCTGCCGTTGGCCACGTAGGAGCCTGGGCTGCCTGGTAGCGGCATCGGGGAGCGTTCCCATCCCGCATACCGTTTGTAGCCGTTGTTGCCCTGGTAGACTAGGCGGCTCTCCGCTTCGACTTTACTTAGGTCTGGCTTGTGGATGTTTTGCGCCCGCTCGGCCAGGGACATTTCGGTCATTAGGACCACGGGACCCTGGTATCGTTCGGCCCAATTCAAAGCTTTAATGGCCCCGTAGAAACACTCCTCGACGGTTCCCACGGCAATAACGGGGATTTTTACGTCTCCGTGGGCCGGGAACATGCAGGCCATCAGGTCTGATTGTTCGGTCTTGGTGGGTAGTCCGGTCGCCGGGCCTCCGCGCTGCACGTCGACGACAACCAGGGGAATCTCGGCTATCCAGCCCAAGCCCATGCCCTCGCTCATCAGCGAGAACCCGGGGCCGGCTGTGGCGGTCATCGCTTTCTTACCGGAGAAACCCGCGCCGAGGATGGCGGTGATGGACTCGATCTCCGAACTCACCTGGTAGGCGAATTTGTTCTTGCCAACCAGGTTGCGTTCCATGTAGACAAGAATGGTGGTCGCGGGGGAGATGGGATAGCCGACGTAGAATTCAAGCCCTCCCGCCAGCGCTCCCAGGGACAGGGCCTCGTTGCCCTTGAGCATAAGCTGGGTGTAGTCGGGCATCTGCGGCAATTCGAGGGCTCCCAGCGAGAAGCCGCTGGCCGACATGTGCTCTCGCCCCAGGGAGAGAGCTTGGATGTTGGAGCGGATGATCTCATCGTCGCCTGCCCTGCCCCTGGTGAAGCGCGTGGTCACGAACTCCTCGAGGTAGGACTGGGGCATATCCACCAGGAATGCCAAAGCGCCGATGATAACCATGTTGGCTGCCCGGTTATTGCCCGTGGACTTGGCCAACTCGTCGAATGGCAACGCGAACCCACGGGAGTCGCCTTCCAACTCGAATTCGTCGGAGTTGTATATGATGACGCCGGTGTCCCGCACGTCTTCGGCGTGCGTGTCGAATGCTTCTTGATTGAAGGCCACCAACACGTCCACGTCGTCACCGGGGCTGAGCACCGGGTCAACGGCGATCCGGGCCTGTGTCCATGTCGGGCCGCCCAGAATCTGGGATGGGAATGTGGCGAAAGTGAGGGCGTGGTAGCCGACTTGGGTGGAAGCCTGCGCCAACCCTTCGGCCGAGGTTACCACCCCCTGTCCGCCCTCGCCGGCGAAGCGGACAACAAAGTCACGCATTTGCATAGTGAAGCCTCCCTGCGAAAAACTCGGCACAGCTTTATCTAATCTAAGCTCGTCGGGGACTGATAGAGGAGAACCAATGGAGACTAATATCGGAGAGATGGGTCGGGAATGGCGATATCGAGGCTGCTGTCATGGTTATTGGGGAATCTGCTATCCGGTTTACGAGGCCCGCCAACTACTCATCGCTATTCGGGACCCCTGCCCGTTGCAGGCACCAAGTTTACGTTGTGAGATCGGACTCAGATGAGCCCGCAACCCGTCACAGGAATATAACATTCGGTATAACCCCTGTCAATTGAGATTCGGTCCAAGGCCGGTCAATCCCCTACTCATTATATACCTGTCCGCCGTCATTCCAGCTCTCGCTGGAATCCTGGATTCCTGCGCTGACGGGCCTTATTCCGTGGCAAGATTTCCCGGATTCAGGGTCAGAGCCTACTCCGTAATGGATCCCGGGGGCCGGGGTTACTCGGAGCATGGTGAATCGTTGACAAGAGATTTAAACTGCCCATTGAAATGGCGCCGACCGGTTACTCTTGCACGCTAGGGCTGTGCGCGTGCCCTTAAGTACCGTGTTTTCAAAGCCAACATGGAAATATGCTGGTGCTCCACCATAGCCAGAAGGACATGCCCCATGGGAAATGCGAGAAGGCTGTTGCCTCGATGGTTGTCGCCTCGATGATTGTCGCCCACTATAGGTTTGGTGCTATTGTTGGCCGCTTGCCAGAGCGCGGAGCCTAAGGCAATACCCCCACCTACATCCGCGCCCACTAGGACAATGGCCCCGACTGCTATTCATACTCCAAATCCAGAGCCAACGGCGACTTCAGCACCTCAGCCGACTTCTAGGTTCCTACCGGCGCCAACTGTGATTCCGACGTCATCCCTCCTCCCTATCCTAACGAGTACACTGACTCCGCTTGCTACACCAACTCCGGTACCGACCGTTTCCGCTGTGTCAAATCCCTCACCCACCCCGATTGCCACGGTTGGTCACACGCCCACAGCCACTCCCCCTCCTACTCCGAAGCCCGCCCCCACAGCCACCCGCCCTAGGCCGACTCCCACACCGACGCCAACCCCCACACCTTCACCTACGCCGGTCCCTACTCCTAGCCCCGGCGGTGCATACAAGGGTCCTTTGTTTGATACGCATGTCCACAGCGGGTTTTTCAGTTCCCGTATACACAGCGGGTCTGTAACTGATTCCTTGAAGGTACTCTTCAGCTACATGGACAAGGACCAGGTGCAATGGATGATGATCTACTATGCAATGTCGCCCGCCACTGCCGCATCCCGGAGCCGTTATTCACGGATTATGGATTTCGTTGAAGGCGCGCAATCCCGGGTGATTTTTCTGCTAGGCCATAGAAGGGGCGAGGAATTCGCTCAAGGGATCTACGACGAAAATCTGACTACGAAGCATTTGCGGCCCCAAGGTCCATTCCACGGCGTAGGGGAGATAGGGTTTTACCTGCCGGAACTCCAGGAGGTCACCTTCGGAGGCCCGATGATGCAAACTGTGTTTAGGGGGGTCGACGAAAAGGGAGGAATCGTCATGATCCATCCCAGAGATGGCTCACAGGATTTGTTCTGGCGCCCTGAAGATTCGACGGAACTGGAGGAAGCCCTCCAGAGTTACCCGAACACTACCTTCCTATTCCACGGCCATCCAACTGTCCAGGAGCGGTACATCCTGCCATTGATGTCCGAGTACCCCAAGGTATACTTCACTCTAGACGTCGCTCACATGTTGGCGACTTATCCTCCAAGAAAGAACGCTCATAAAAAACCGCTTCATGGTTCACCAGATTTCGTAGAACGGTGGTTAGCCTATGTCAACGAAATTGGAGTGGACACGATTGTGGAAGGACGCATCAACGATACTAGAGCTTGGTTCGAGCAGCACCCGGACAGGATTGTCTGGGGCACCGACCGGTTGAGGTCGACATGGGAAGAACCTGTAAGCGATATGTTCATCGAGATAGGCAGGCGATATATCGCTCGATTACCGGCGGACGTGCAGGAAGCCTACGCTTATGAAAACGCCCTCCGGGTCTTTGGCAAGTACCTTATTCCCAAGCAGTGATTACCCGCATGCGAGCTTTGGGGTCCACGAATAGGGTCATGGGAAATCGGTCGTTGGTACTCCTTTGGTTAAGCATGTTTGCCTGGACTTGGGGATAGTGTAGTGGATTGGCGACGGTTCCGGCGTAACCCGCCGCAAGCTTCCGTCTTTGACTCGGCTCCGGCAACGGGCGTAATATGCCGTTAAAGTTACGCTTGAGGTTACCCTCAGGCCGTCCCTCGAAGCAGCCCCGCCGTGCCCCGCTCCGGCGGCGGTCTCGCCATTCATCATGAGGAGGAAATCAGCAAATGAAGGCCGTTTTTGTTCAGGAACCCGGTGGCCCCGAGGCCCTGGTCCACGGCGACCGGCCAGAGCCAGAGGTGGCGCCGGGCGAGGTGATGCTCAGGGTTCGCGGAAGCGCCCTCAACCGGCTGGACATTGGTCTTAGACAGGGACGCGGCTCTCCCGGCGCTCCGCGCATCATGGGCTGCGACGTGGCCGGCGAAGTCGTGGCCATCAGCCCGGATGCCCAGACCTCCTTGCAAATCGGCGACCGGGTGTTGGTCGACAACCGGGTCAAGTGTCTGCAATGCGAGTACTGTGTCACGGGCCTAGACCAGTACTGCACCAACCAGAAAAGGATCGGCGTCGACCTTGACGGAGGCCACGCGGAATACACGACGGCTCCGGCTGGCAACGCCTATACCATTCCAGATTCAATGCCGTTCACAGAAGCGGCCGCTCTCCCAATAGTCGGTCACACGGCCTGGCATTGCATGGTTACCCAAGGGCAGGTCAAACCCTGGGATGACGTGCTGGTGCAGGCGGCAGGCAGCGGCGTGGGCAGCATGGCCATCCAGATCGCCAAGATGATGGGAGCGCGGGTCATCACCACAGCGGGAAGCGACTGGAAGCTGGAGAAGGCGAAAGAATTAGGCGCGGACGAAGTTATCAACTACCGCGAGACCGTCAGCTTCAGCCAGCGGGTCAAGGAATTCACCGGCGGTAAGGGCGTGGACCTTGTGTTCGACTGCGTCGGCGCGGACGTTTGGGAAGAGAACCTTCAGTGCCTAAAGCCAGGCGGAAGGCTCGTGATCACTGGAGTGACCTCCGGAGCGCGGGCCAACATGGACCTTTCCATCCTACAGGGGCGGCCCCTGCAACTGATGGGCAGCGGCGGCCGGAGCAGACGTACCTTCGCTGACATGATGAAGCTCGTCAACAACGGCGCGCTCCACGGCATCGTCAGCCAAGTGTTTCCCCTGGAAGAGGTCCCGGAGGCCCACCGAACTATGGAAGCGAGCGATTTCTTTGGTAAGCTAGTTATTGAGAGCTGAGGACAAACGCCTCCGTGGCAGGCACGAATGGGCCTGCCACCAATTAAACCTAACAGTCCGATCAAAGACTAAAGGGAGGAAGGACATGAGAATCGCCAGGTATCTGGCCCACGGTAACGAGCATCACGGCGTCGTAGACGGCGACAAGGTAACGGCTATCGACGGCAGCATTTTCGATTCACCAATCAAACTCACAGACCATGTTCACGACCTGTCAGACGTGAAACTGCTGGCCCCCGTAAACCCAGGGAAGATCCTGGCAATGGGCCTGAACTACACCAGCCACATCGGTGACCGCCCCGCCCCCCAGTACCCCATGATTTTCCACAAGACCCCCACCAGCGTCATTGGACCCGAGGACTCCATCGTCCGCCCCAAAGAGGTGCAGCGGTTCGACGCCGAAGGCGAAATGGTGGTCGTGATTAAGGACACCTGCCGCAACGTATCCAAGGAAGACGCCCTGAACCACGTCCTGGGTTACACCTGCGGCAACGACGTCAGCGCGCGCGACTGGCAGCAGAAAGACCGCAATGAGAACAACTCGGACTGGTGGCGCGCCAAGTCCGCCGATACCTTCTCGCCGATGGGCCCCTGGATCGAGACCGATACCGACCCCCACGGGCAACACCTGCGGACGCGGGTCAACGGCAACGAGGAGCAAAACGAGACCACCAACCATCTGATCTTCGACGTTCCGACCATGATCGAGTTCATCACCCGATACGTCACCCTGGAAGCCGGAGACTGCATCTTCACCGGCACGCCCGGCACCACACAGGATATGGGCGACGGAGCTATCTGCGAGATCGACATCAGCGGCATCGGAGTGCTGAGGAACCCCGTAAAGCTGGAGTCCTAAACTTCAGACTCTGGGTCAAGCTCCCCAGAACCGGAACAGAGTGAGGGGCGCGTCTCCGTTGACGTTGGCAGACACGCCCCTTACCACGTCAATCACATTTGGATGCAATAGCCCCGCCATTCCCGCTTGCACGGGAATCCATGGCCCTAATCCGAGGGGATTAATCGACTCCCGTGGCAGTTCGCGCACTCTGGACTCCGACTAAGACCGGAGTGCCGATGGCATAGTTCCTCTCCCAATTGCCTGCCCATCTAATCCCGCAAGACCCCTACTCCAACTCCACCCTCCGGATCATAAACGCCTCCGTGGACATGATCCGCTGCACGGTCTCCCCGCTAAAGGGAAAGCCTTCAGAGGTCGCGCTAATCAAGCGGCCGTTTAACTCCCCCAACTCATCGCTGGCGAGATACACTGCCAACTCGGCCGCCCTGTCGATAGACGCGCCGCCTCCGGTTGTCACCATCTCGCCCCGTTCCCGCAGCTCCTGGTTTCCCGCCGCGGTCCCGCCTTCAAGGATTTCCTCCCACATGCGGGTGTGGACCGACCCCGGGCCCAAGACGTTGACCCGGACGTTGGTATCAGCCAATTCCAAGGACATCGTTTCCGTCAACCGCACCACCGCCGCCTTACTGGAGCAGTACGCCGACATGTCACGCCAGGCGTTGGTCGCTCCCGCACCGGACAGGTTCACGATCCGCCCCCGGTCCTGCCCGAGCATCACCGGCAGCACGGCGTGGCAGCACAAGAAGCTCCCGATCAAGTTGACCTGCACGGTGCGGACCCACTCGGACACGTCGTTGGCTTGCACCGGCCCAACGGGACCCGCGATACCGGCGCTGTTGACCAGAATATCGATGGTTTGGAAGCGGGCAAGGGTTTGGTCAACCATAGCCTTAACATCCGACTCGTCGGTGACGTCAACCAGGACCACCAGCGTCTCAGCCCCCGCGTTCTCGACCATCCGGGCGGTCTCATCCAGTTCGGCCCTGGTACGCGCCGCCAGGGCCAACTTCGCCCCTTCGGCGGCGAAAGCCTCGGCAATGGCCCGCCCAATGCCGCGCCCCGCGCCCGTGATCAGCGCCACACGATTTTCAAGCTTCATGAGTCCCCTCCAGGGCCGTTCGTTTGTCTGCATGAAGGAGTCGTTCCCGGCCCCCATTTCCTCATATATTACCTGACATCTCCCCCTTCCCACCCCCGATGCCACCAGGCTATCATTTCTATCACCGGACTTCGGCCGCGACCCGGAACCCACATCGCCCAGGGAAAATATATTTCCCTAAATGTCACAAATTGCCACAGAATAAAAAACTCCAACCACTGTGGACGCCAGCGAATGAAACATGGTCGGGCAAGTAGACTCCCGGTTATCTCTGGAGGCACAGATTGCAGTGTCAGTGGGAGTTTAGTTGGGCCGTATGCCAGGGATAAAGCAACGGTCCCTCGGCCTGTTCCGGAGGCCAAACGATGACCTTCCGCCCCTGCTGCCACTGGACGAGCGCCACGTCGCGCCCCGTCTGCCGCCCGGTTTCCGGGTCGATCTTGAAATTTCCATAGAAGGTCGAGAATTCCAGTCCGGCAGCCGCTTCCCGCAACGCCTTATCTTCAAGCGTTCCTGCTTGCTCCAAGCACCGTTGCGCTACAAGCCCAGCGGCGAAGGCCTGCACCATCGGATAGTCCACCGGGCCTTGACCGTCGTGGGTGAGGTATCCCACCACTTCCCCAGCAGGCGGGCCGTAGTCGTGGGGATGGCTGCCCGACGGCTCCCACTGGCTGGGGCCGATGAAACCCTCCACTGAAGTTCCCAATGTGTCGCGGAACTGCTGGATTGGCGCGGCGACGACCGCGGCCGCCTTGAGCCGCTGGGTCCGCTGGACCAGTTGAGTCGCAAATAACAAGTCATTCTGAATGCGGCCCACACACAGGAGGAGATCAGGTTGAACGCGAGCCACTTCATCGAGAATTGGCCCGAAATCGCTGGTGGAGGCAGGGAATTCCCGGATCAATTCCACTCGAAACCCCAGCTCCCCGGCCCGGCGCTCCACAGACCCGCTGACCGCCCTGGGAAATTCGCCTGTGGAGGCGCGGAGGACTACCACGGAAGAGGCTTTGGAGTCTGCGCCCCTAACCAGCGGAAGCAGACCCGCCAGGTATTCGGTGGCCGGGGTGAGGATCCCTACAACCAGCCGGTGCCCTCGCCGGTACACCGCGTCCGAGGCCCCGCCCTGGTTCCAAAGGACCCTGCCATGTTCTTCGGATACCTCGGCGGCGGCATCGATCAGGGCCGCGGAATATGGGCCAAAGAGCAGGTCAACTCTGTCTTCAGTAATCAGCCGTTTCGTGACCGCCCGCGCCCCTTCCGAGGCGCTGGCATCGTCATGATGGACGACGGTCACAGGCAACGGGGGCGGGTCGGAGCCCACTTGGACCCCGCCTCGCTGGTTGGCATACTCAGCCCAGGCGCTTAGGCCAGCCAGGGCTTGCGCTCCCTGGACGCGGAACTGGCCCGAAAGTGAAACGGATATTCCAGCCTTGAGGCTACGAGAAACCACCGCCGGCCCTCGAGCCGGACCGCCTCGGCGCTCCGGGAAAGCTCTACCGCTTCGGGTGGAAAATACCGAACGAGCTTGTGTAGCCGTGGAGGAACGTGGTGCCGCTTACGGGTCCGATCTCGCCATTGCAGAAGAAGCCGCCCAGGGGAATCGAGCCCAACTTCTCTTGGAATATGTCGGTGTCGTGGTTGGCCTTGCCGTACAGGTATTGGCCCCGGCCCAGGCAGGAAAACAGCAGCGCGCCCTCTATCTGGTTCTCCCGGTTGTCCTCCGCGTACCGGTCGAGGACCGCCGTCAGATCGTCGGCGGAGGTTTCGGCGTCGCGCAGATGGAATTGGACCAGTTGCCCTTCCTTGAGAAGTTCTCCCACGGCCAAGGCTCCGCTGCGCTCGTCCATGCCGACCACGTTGCGTATCAGGAAATCGCCCTGCCTTGGTTCTTCCAGGAACTCGTCCATCACCACGCCGAGGAACAAGGAATGCCGGATCAGTCCCCGGTCCCGTTCGTCCAGCCTCTCGAACAGGTCGCGAAGTATAGACAGGGGAGGTTGCCCGTCAAGTTGCACCAGCAGGTTCCGCCGGCTCTCGGTGACCCGCATCGTTTTGCCAATGGGACGGCAACCCTGCGCCACCACGGTGTCAACGGTGATGTTGCCTTGAAGGGCCAGGCACACCGCGCCGGAATGGTAGGTCTGGTCGCCCAGGAACAGCGCGTTGCCCCCGCTCTGCTGCGCCCCGCTGGCAAGACCTCCGATCTTGGTGGCGGCGCTAAAGGCGAAGTCCAACCCCAGCAAGAGGTTTTGGACCGGGAAGGAAAACGGGTCGGCAAGTACGACGAATTGCGGGTCGTCACTGGGAGAGACGTTGACGATCTGTTCCCAGGATGTGGGCCCCGCGTCCAGATCGGGCAAACCGTCGTTTTCAAAGTAACATTGGACTATCTCGACATCGGGTAAACTGGCGGCGGTTACAGACACCGCTGGCCGCTGCTCCACTTCCTGTCCGTCTCCGATGATCCCGCCCCCTGAGCAGCCGAACACGGGGACCGAGGGGAATGCCCCCTGGACGAATTCGACAACCTGGTCGTATCCAGCCTGGTGATGGGCGGACACGAAGATTACAGCCAGGTCTGGCGCTTCGCCATCCAGTTGGCGTCGGACCCCGGCGCAGCATTCCTTGATGGCGTCTTCCAATGCCGTGTGTTCGGATATGGCGGAAGCCCATTTCATGTGACACCTCCTAGGCCCGGGGTGCGAATTTTGCCTAAGTATACCAAGGCTACCCGAATATGACATTACCCGGAGTCTCCCGTCAGGCCATCCATGGAGTCCAGCAGGTCCAACACAAGGCTGGCTGTGTCCCCCAGCAAGGAAGGGTCAACAAATTCCAGCGTGTCTTCGGGCGTATGAATTCGGGAGTTGTCGTCCCCGAAAAAGAAAATGACCGGAATTCCGGCTTCACGGAAGCTGGCATGGTCGCTGCTGCCGCCCCGGATCCCACCACTCACGCTGACTGCGATACCTTCCCTGTCAGCGGTCTGGGAGACGTAACCTGTCAGCCACGTGTCCCCCGTAATGCGTAGACCTTCACCTGTGCCCACGACGTCGAGGTTAATCATCGCCTTAATCTCGTCCCGCTCGTCCTCGGTTAGCGCGCTTACGTAGTGCTTGCTGCCGTTCAGCCCCGTCTCTTCCGATCCAAAGGCGATGAATCGGAGAGTGAAGGGAAAAGAGCGGTCCGCCAATTCTTCGGCCAGGGTCAAGACTGCCGCGATGCCCGAGGCGTTGTCGTTAGCGCCGTCGACATCCGGCACAGTGTCATAGTGCCCCCCGACGATGACCACCCCTTCTCCCGTTCCGGGCTTTTCCACAACCACGTTGCGCGACTGTTCTGGCGACTCCTCCAGCGTCACGCTAGCTTCTACGGGACCGCCGGACATGGCTTCCCGGATTATCGCCCCGTCTTCTTGAGAGATCGCCAGGGCGGGGATTTGGCTCCGCTCTCTCAATGTCCCACGAAACCTCCCTGGCCGGTTGTTGAATATTATGGCCGCCTCCGCCCCCGCTCCCGCGGCCCTGGCTACCTTGTCCTGGAAGGAGACCTCTCCCCGTTCTATCAGGGCGATCTTGCCTTCCAGGTCCAGGGCCTCGAAGTCCGATTCCCGGCCCAGCCCCACGAATTCCAAGGGAGCCGTCGTCACTCCGGTGGCGGAATGACTCAAGGCCACGGTCCTGACTCCGTCGAACACGGCGGACCCTGGCGCCCTAACCCCCAGACTGCTCTGCAGGACCTCCACCGAAAACTCCTGCAATTCCGGGGCATACCCCATCGCCCTGAACTGGGCGATCAAGTACTCCGCCGCTGTCAATTCTTCATCGGTGGCGCTGGCCCTCGACCCAATGTCTTCCACCAGCCTGCTCGCGTAGCCGAAAGCGGTGTCCCCTAAACGCGCCCGGTCCGCCGGAACGGCTACGGTGGGCGGAGGCTCGGAAGTTGACGCGGGAGCCTCTGTGGGAGCCTCTGTGGGAGCCTCTGTGGGAACGCTCGTGGCCTCCGGCATGGGAATCGCCGTGGGTTGGTCCCACGTGGCTGTAGGGGATGCCGGCAGGTCCGTAGGTTCTTGCAAAGGCGTTGGAGCCCTGTCCGGGAGCGGCTCCGTTGATTGGGGCGCGGACGTTGGAGAGCCCGCCGGTGTTACCGGAGCATCAGCGGCGCAGGACACGACCAATAAAGAGCCCAGAGCCAGAAGCCCCGCCAAAACCCATGCCAGGACATACGCTCTCCCCACCGCCGTCTTTCTGACCACCATCACGCCCCTCACAGTGTCCATATTATTCGGCGGCCCTCCGGGTTCGCCCAGTCTCTCGGACCGCCACGCCTTCTGTTCCTGTGACGGCTCGTCAGGTATTATTACGATTGTAATCCGAAAGAGGGTCTTCCGCCGGTAGCCCCAGGCGTTCCTGGCGGAACACGTACTCCGAGGTGAATATGACGACTTCTCCTGAAGACCGGGTGCGGCTGCTCGCCCGCCTGGCCGGGATTGAAATAGACGAGTCCGAGGTGCCGGAAGTGGCAAACCGGTTTGGGAGCCTAATCGCCGAGTTAGACCGTCTCAAGGACCTGGACCTGTCTGGAATCGACCCGATAGTGGTCTTCCCAGAGCGCGAGTAGAAACGTGCCGCAAGGAATTGAAGGAATTAGTAAATGACCACTGAGAGAATCCACTTGATGTCCGCATCCGAGACCAACGCCGCGGTCATGAAAGGCGACGTCTCTCCCGTGGAGGTCGTGCAAGCCTACCTGGACCGCATCGACCGGTTTGACTCCGGCCTCAACGCCTACATTACCGTCTGCTCCGAAGAGGCCCTGGCCGCCGCCGACCACCAGGAGCGGCAACTTGACGATGGAACGGCCTCCGGGCCGCTGTTCGGGGTGCCCATTGCGGTCAAGGACCAATTTTGGACCGAGGGCATTCTTACCACCAACGGTTCACGGGTCTACAGGGACTTCGTGCCCTCGGAAGACGCCACGGTCATTTCCAGGCTGCGGGATTCCGGGGCGATATTGCTTGGAAAATTGAACCTGAGCGAGTTGGCGATGGGCGGCACCCAGGACCCTCCATGGGGCATTCCACGGAACCCATGGGACCTGGAACGCACCCCCGGAGAGTCAAGCGCCGGCTCCGGCGTCGCCCTCTCGGCCCACCTCTGCGCCGCGTCGGTCGGGGAAGACACCGGTGGCTCGGGACGCGGCCCTGCCTCCTACTGCGGCGTCGTGGGTCTTCGGCCAACCTTTACAAGGGTAAGCCGCTACGGAATGACCCCAATGTGCTGGTTTATGGACGCCGCCGCGCCGATGACCAAAACGGTCCGCGACTGCGCCCTGGTCCTAAGAGCGATCGCGGGATTTGACCCGAAAGACCCCTTCACGAGCGAACTCCCCGTTCCTGACTACGCCGCCAGCCTCGAATCCGGGGTTGGTGGGCTGAGGGTCGGCGTCATCCGCGAGCTTCACGACAGCGAGGACGTACACCCCGAAGTCCGGTCTGCCATCGAAGCTTCGTTGGAGGTGTTCAGGCAACTGGGTGCCACGGTCCAGGAGGTGAGCATTCCCCTGATATCGCTTGCCGGCGCGATTTTCGTGGGCATAGCCGACACCGAGGGTGCGGGCGCCCGCGACGATATCCTGCGCACCCGGCCCGGCGAACTGGACCCAGCCACAAGGACTCGATTGCAATCCGCATCACTGGTCCCGGCCAAAATCTACAACCGGGCTGCCAGGGCCAGAGTATTGCTGAGACGGCAATTCATGGAAGCGCTGGAGAATGTGGACCTGCTGGTCTCAGCCACCGCCCCTTACCCCGCGCCTAGACACACCGACCTGACCGCAAGCTTCCAGAGCGCGGAGGATGTGCGGGCCAGGTTTTTCTTTCGCCGGGCCTACACCGGCTGCTATGCCCTGACCGCGCTGCCAGCCATTTCCATCCCTGGCGGGTTCACGTCCGATGGCCTGCCCATCGGCCTTCAACTGGGCGCGCGCCCCTTTGCCGAGGGGACAATCCTGCAGGCGGCCCATTCCTACGAACAGGCCACGGAGTGGCACAGACGGCTCGCCCCGGCTGCCCGGGAGTAAGCGAGCCGAACACCTATGCACGCTCTTTTGGAGCATTCATCGGGTCCGGCGCTAGAAAAGCCAGTCAGGACAGGAGATTGACAAGCATCGGACACCTGGCTAACATCCCAGGCAGCAGCCACCCTGAGGCTCCCTCTCCATGCCGCACATGTTGGTAGAATTCGCGGGCGAAGCCAGTCCCAAACTCCCCTTGCCCGCCCCGATTCTCACCAGTTTGAAAAGCCCTCCCGATAGCCCTTGCCCCACCGCCTCGCGCTTGAACTCCTGGTAACACGCTTATGGCGGATATTCAGCCCACACTGGCCAACCTGCCCCTTACTACCCGAATCCTGGTCCTTTTGAGCCTGGGCGTTTCCCTTAAGCGCTGGCTGGTCATCGGCGCATTTGGCCTTCTGGCCACCGGGCTCGGAATCCTGTACGCCTTTCAGGTGTCCCTGGGGCCAAGCCTGGACTCACTGGTTGCGGCCCTCAGCTTGAGGGAAACCCCGAACGAGCTTCGCGGAGGGGTCTTCATCGCCATCGGCCTCGCCCTCTCCGTCCTCGCGGCGTACATGCTAAACAAGACCCTCTCCAGCGCCCGGAGCCGGAGACGGCACGGGCCGCTCATTTATTCCCTCTACATCGATCAGGTGCTTGCTACCGGTCCAAAAATCGTCGTCATCGGCGGCGGCAGCGGCCTGCCCAACCTGTTAAGGGGCCTGAAACACTACACCACCAACATCACCGCCGTAGTCACCGTCGCCGACGACGGTGGAAGTTCGGGACGGCTGCGGTCAGAGCTGGACATGCCGCCCCCGGGGGACATCCGAAATTGCCTCGTGGCGCTTGCAGACTCGGAAGCGGTGATGCAGGAGTTGATGGACTACCGGTTCTCAACCAACGGCCAATTGGACGGACACAGCTTCGGCAACATTCTCATCGCCGCGCTGGCGAACATCGGTGGAGACTTTTACAAGGGCGTGGAGATCGCGGGGCAACTACTGGCGATCCGCGGCAAGGTGGTGCCTTCAACCTCCAGCAATGTCACCCTTGTCGGAAGGACCATTTCGGGCCAAAGGTTGGTCGGCGAGACCGAGGTTGGGACCTCTAAAGAACACTTACGCCTGGTGTCCCTGGCGCCCAGCGACGCCCCACCCCACCCGGAAGCGATCGAGGCTATCGCCGAGGCGGACCTGCTAATACTGGGGCCCGGCAGTCTCTTCACCAGCGTGGTCCCCAATCTCCTGGTTAGCGGCATCGCGTCCGCCGTGGGCTCGACCGGAGCCCTAAAGATGCTCGTGTGCAACGTGGCAAGCCAGCCGGGGGAAACCGACGGGTTCGCCGTTCCGGACTACGTGAACGTAATCAGGCATTACGCCGGACACGCGTCGGTGGACATCGTTGTCGCCAACAACAATCTGCTGGACGGCGAGCGGGAAGAGGCGTTCAAATTGGTCAGGCCTGAATCGGCCTGGAATGACTTGGCGGAGTGCGTCTTGGCGGACGTAATCAACGAAGACCAACCCACCAGGCACGACCCGGGCAAGTTGGCGCTAACTATCACCAAGACTTACCAAAGGCGCCGGGGTCACCGCACGCGGATGCCCCGGCGCTTGCACAATCCTCTGGCCTGGGTCTGAACCGAAGCCCCATTCAGACCCCTCCACCAATCCAGAGCCCAGCCTACACCGGTCTAGTGATGGCCGTGGCCGTGATCGTCCTCATGCTCGTGGCCATGGCCGCTCTCGTCTTCATGCTCGTGGCCGTGACCATGACCGTGGTGCCCGGCAGTGGCGGTGCGCTGGGGAGGGGCCAGGGGTATGGCCAACAGCACCACCGTCGCGACCAGGTAAAGCGCGGCAATGTAGTAGAACGTTCCGGACGACCCCACGCTTGAATCGAACAATGCACCGGCGACCAGCGGTGAAGCCGCAGCCAGGGCAAACCGGGAAAACGAGAACACTCCCAATGTACTCGCCACGACTCCCTCGCCCACCGTGTCCAGGGCGGCGGCGGTCAGAATAGGCTGATCGCTAAAGAAGAACACTCCCATCAGAGCGAGAATGATGATGAGACCTATTCCTTCACCGTAGGGCACGAGCAGATAAGTCAGGGCGCACAACACCAGAAGACCGGGTATCAGCACGATCTTTCTGCCAAACCGGTCGGAAAGATATCCCATGACCGGCGTGGAAACGACCCCCACTCCCACCAACAGGGCCACGTGAAGACCCAGGTTCCACTTCTCCATACCTAGTTCGCTTTCCAATCCCAGGTATAGGGCCAGGAACGGGACAAAGGCCACCGACGCCATCCCGCGCAGCCCACCCACCACCATGATTCCCCACAAGCGAGGGTGGGTGCGGAATGACTGGCTAGTCTGGGACAATTGCTCGGTGAACCCGGTGGGCCGCCTGTCCTGGGTGCCCGAATGGCCGATGTCACGAAACGCCCAGTAGACCAGGAAACTGAGCGCCAAGGGCACGACGGTGTATATGCTGAGGATATCTCTCCAAGTCAGTGTGACAATAAGCACGCCGGAGAGCAGTCCGCCAGTCAGCGCCGGTCCAAGCACGTCGCCTATATTCCCGCCGATTCCGTGGAAGGACAGGGCAGAGCCCCGGCGGTGGGAGAAATGGTGGGACAAGGCCGCGGTAGCGGGAAGATGCCACACCGATGCCGCCATCGCCACGATACCCATACCCACCAACAGGACTGGATATACCGGGGCCCGCCCCATCACAAGCCATCCAACCCCGAACAAGGCCATACATACGGCCATGACGATACCCCAGTGCCGCCGCAACATATCCGTTACCACGCCCCCGGGAAGGGCGATGGTGCCGGACACCACCTCACGGGTAGAGGATATGGCGCCAACCTGAAATCCGCTCAGCCCAAAGGTGGCGACCACCGCGGGCAACATGACAAAGAAGCTCTGGGTAAACCAATGGAAGATTCCGTGGCCGCCGCTCAACCCGCTTAATATGAAAGGCGCTGTGCCTCGCAATCCTTGCGGCCGATCGGTTACGGCATGGCTCGCTTGCGCTTCCTGCATTTCGATACGTCCCCCGAGTTGATTGAGAAACCGACTATGATGGATTCTTCCGTTATTCCCGTGTCAGCCGGAATGATATTATACTTAATACACATTCCAATCAACGGGAGACGCACAGACTATGGTGGATGTAAACGTCGACCGGCGCGCCGCTGAGTTGCATCGGGAGATCAACCACCATAACTACCGCTACTACGTCCTAGACGACCCTGACGTTACGGACGCCGAATACGACCGCCTCATGACGGAGTTGCGGCGGCTGGAACAGGAGTACCCGCACCTGGTCACTCCCGCCTCCCCCACTCAGCGGGTCGGCGCGGCCCCAGCGGACGGGTTCTCGCAAGTACAGCATTCCCGCCCAATGCTCAGCTTATCCAATGCTTTCGATGACGATGACCTGCAGGCCTGGTACCGCCGGGTCAAGGGTTTGTTGGACGGCGCGGACTTCGACCTGGTTTGCGAGCTGAAGATCGACGGTCTGGCAGTGAGTCTGCGGTATCAGAACGGCCAACTCCAGCAGGGGGCCACCAGGGGAGACGGGTACATCGGAGAAGACGTAACCCAAAACCTGCGCACCATTCGCAGCATTCCCATCACTCTTAGGGGAGACCCGCCTCCAGACCTTGAGGTCCGTGGTGAAGTCTACCTGCCTGTGGAGGATTTCCGGTGCCTTAACGAGGACCGGGCCGAGCGCGGGGAACCCCTGTACGCCAACCCCAGGAACACCGGGGCAGGCAGCGTGCGGCAGCTTGACCCCAGAATAACCGCATCAAGAAACCTGCAAATCTGGGTCTACAGCCTGGGGGGAGCCGGGGACCACCCACTGCCCGAGGGCCACTGGGACAGCCTGGGATGGCTGAGCGCCCTGGGATTCCGAATAAATTCCAATAACCGGCGGTTCCACACCCTGGACGAAGCCAGCGATTATTACCGGTATTGGTTGGAGTCCCGCCACGACCTGCCCTACGAAGTGGACGGGGTCGTGATTAAAGTCGACCCCTTCAGCTACCAATCCACCCTGGGATTCGTTGGCCGGGAGCCCCGCTGGGCCATCGCCTACAAGTTTCCGGCTGAACAGGCCGTCACCAGGCTCATCAATATCGGGATCAATGTGGGGCGCACCGGTAGCCTCAACCCCTATGCGATCCTGGAGCCGGTGATTGTGAGCGGCGCCACTGTGAAACAAGCTTCGTTGCACAACGAAGAAGACATCCATCGGAAAGACATCCGAGTCGGCGACTGGGTGACGGTGGAGCGGGCCGGTGACGTTATTCCCCAGGTAGTCGGCCCCATCGTCGAACGCCGGACCGGAGATGAACAGCCCTTCATGATGCCAACTCACTGCCCGGTATGCGGTACTCCGGTGGTCAAACCCGAGTCGGAAGCGATGCACCGCTGCCCTAATTTCGGATGCCCCGTACAGTTTTTCGAGTTGCTGAAGCACTTCGTCAGCAAGGGCGCGATGGACATCGACGGTCTGGGCGAGCAGTGGTGCGGCACATTGATCGAGAAGGGGCTAGTCAACGACCTGTCGGGGCTCTACTACCTCCGCAAAGACAAACTCCTTGAGCTGGACCGGATGGGCGATAAGCTGGCGACGCGAATTCTCGGCAACGTCGAAGCCAGCAAGCAACGGCCATTGGTCAGGGTGCTGTTTGCGTTGGGCATATTGCACGTTGGGCCGGAGATCGCCGAACTGCTTGCCAACCGCTTCCCCAGCATCGACTCTCTGGCCCAAGCCAGCGAAGAGGAGCTAACCGAGATTCCAGGCATCGGTCCAAAAATCGCCGAAAGCGTGGCCGCGTACTTCGCCGTTCACAGCAACCTTGAGGTTATCGAAAAGCTGCGCCAGGCTGGCGTCAGGCTTCACCAGGAAGTTCAGCAGGTTGACCGGGACAGCCTTCCCCTGTCCGGACAGAGCTTTGTCGTGACGGGGACCCTGTCGGCGTTCCCGCGTCGCGAGGCCGAATCCCGAATCAAGGCACTCGGCGGCAGCGTGGGCTCCTCCGTCACCCGCCGCACCAGTTACCTGGTGGCAGGCGAGTCCCCGGGCTCCAAGCTCGAGGCCGCGCACAAGCTGGAAACCCCGGTATTGGACGAAGCGGGATTCCTGGAGTTCCTGGAGTGCGCCGCGCTCGAGGCGTCCCAGTAAACTATGTGGCTCATCGTCGGACTGGGCAACCCCGGAGACCGCTACCGCGATAGCCGCCACAACCTGGGCTTTTGGTGTATCGACTCAATGGCCAGGCGTTGGGGAATCACGGTGAACGAACGCCGCGCCAAGGCTGTTCTGGGCCGCGGCGCACGAGCTGGGCAAGACGTGGTGCTGGCCAAACCGCGCACCTTCATGAACAACAGCGGGGAGGGAGTCGACTACCTGCTGACCCGCTTCGCCGCGCCGCCCACGAACCTTGTGATCGTCTACGACGAGATGGAATTGCCCGTCGGGACGTTGCGGTTGCGTCCTTCAGGAAGCGACGGCGGCCATAACGGGATTCGTTCCATCATCGCGGCGCTCCATTCCCAAAACTTTCCCCGCCTTCGCGTGGGTATCGGCCATCCGCCGCTTGGCGGAGACCCCATCGCACATGTGCTCGGACCGTTCTCAGCCGATGAGTCGCAGGTCATCGAGGACTCGGTTTCGCGGGCAACCGATGCCGTTGACTGCCTACTGGAGAATGATATCAACGCGGCGATGAACCTCTTCAACCGGAAGCCGGGTGATTGAGGCAATCTCGTAAGGGAGAGTTCTTGACCTCACTCCAGGCCATCACCCGCCTCGCCGCAGTCCGTATTGAGCGATATCACCGGTGTATGTTGCTGATAGTGTTCGCCGGATTACTGGCGGCATGCAGCTCTCCAGCGGCCCAGCCTCAGCCCTCAATTCCACCCCCTACCCTGGAATATGCCGCCCTCCAAACCGCCGCCTCACCAATTCCGGAGCCGCCTGAGCGGGACGTCTACCGGCTGGCGTCGGAGCTAACTCCCGGTGTCACCCAAGACTCCCCCAGAGTAGCCGCCCTCGAAACCGGCGTCCTACAAGAGGGGCGAGTGGACACTTTCTGGCTTGCGGACCTGGACCAGCTCAACATGTACCGGTCCCAATTTGAACTTGCCCATGTTTCGGACCATGCTTATTGGTACGTCGAGTCCGGCCAACAATTTGACCTAGACGATCTGAGACGTTCAGCGACGGCCTTCGACCAGCAAGTCTACGCGGTGGTTACCTCGGTATTCGGCTCTGAATGGTCACCGGGCGTGGATGGTGATGCCCGCCTGACCATCCTGAACGGGCATATCCGGGGAGCGGGAGGATACTTCAACTCAACTGATGAATACCCCAGGGAAATCTTCGAGTTCAGCAACCAGCGGGAAATGGTCTATGTGAACACCGCGGACATGGGCATAGGGCTCTCCGGCTACCTGGCCACCTTGGCCCACGAACTTCAGCACTTGATCCATTGGCGCCACGACCCATCGGAAGATACCTGGGTCAACGAGGGCCTTTCTGAATTGGCCATCTCCGTCGCCGGATTTAGCTCCAGCAGCATCCTGGCGTACACCGACGGCACCCCTACTTCATTGGTGAACTGGCCTTTAGACTCGGTCCGAATTCGCGCGAGCTACGGCACGGCCGCCCTATTCATGCACTACCTGGCGGAACACTACGGACCGCTTGAAGAGTTCCGCCTGTTGTTGGAGACACCCGGAGATGGTGTGGCAGGCATCGAGGAGTACCTCCAGCGCGCTGGCTATGACCGCACCTTTCAAGATGTATTCGCCGACTGGGCCGTGGCCAACTTCCTAGACTTGCCGGAGGGGGTCTATGGATATCGTGAAATCCATGTCCGGGCCAGGACCAACAGGTTCATCGACAGCTTTACGGAGTTCGAGTCGGAAATTCCACAGTATTCGGTTGAGTACGTTGCGTTGGAGGGATTCGAGGGTCCGGTCCGGATCAAATTCCAGGGCTCTCGGAAGACCGGGATAATAGCTGCCGACGTCGGGGCCGATGGGTGCTGGTGGAGCAACGCCGGAGACGCCATCGACTCTACTCTGACAAATGACCTTGACCTTCACGGCATGGACCGTCCGGCTTTGCGGTACGATGTTTGGTATGACCTGGAAGAGAACTGGGACTACGCATACGTTCAGGTTTCCACCGACGGCGGGAGCCGCTGGGAGATTTTGAAGGCGCCGGGAACATCTCCGGAAAACCCCATGGGCAACAGTTACGGGCACGGATATACCGGAAACAGCGGCGGGTGGACCACGGAGTCGGTGGACCTATCCCATTACACAGGCCAAAAGTTACAGGTCAGGTTCCAATACCTAACTGACGACGCCGTCCACGGGCCTGGTCTGTGCCTACGCGGGATTGGCGTCGTGGCAGGCGGCGAGTTCCGCCCACTTCAGGGCTGGCGGCCACGTGGATTCGTACTGACCAACAATGAATTGGCCCAGACCTACATCGTCCAGCTTATAGAGTCAAACGACCCGCCGAAAGTGACGATGATGGCGCTCGATCAGGACAACTCAGGCTCGATTGAGGTGCCGGCTCCCGGGGACCTGAAGAGTTTAGTGGTGGTGGTGGCCGCCCTAGCCCCCAAGACCTTTCAATACGCGAAATACAATCTCACGATTGAGTCAGCAGACAGGAAAGCCACTCCGTAATGAACGAGTGTAGCCCCGACGCTCAATGGACCAGGAGGCAAACACATGTCATTTGGCCTGTGCATCGTGGGATGCGGCAGCTTCGCCGGAGCTTTTGCGAGGGCGGTGAAGCCGCTGCTAGGCGAAATCGACCTGTATTTTGCCAGCCGTGAACCTTCACGGGCCGCGGACTACGCCTCAAGGTTCGGTGGCATAGACTCGTTCGGCTCCTACGAATCTGCCGCTGCGGACCCCCGCGTCGATGCGATGTACATCTGCACTCCACACCACCTGCATCGAGCCCACGTTATGCTGGCGGCAGCGGCGGGAAAACACGTCCTGGTGGAGAAGCCAATCGCACGGACTCTGGACGAGGCCGGAGCCATAATAGACGCCGCCGAAAGGGCGGGCGTCAATCTCATGGTGGCCGAGAACTACCGCTTCATGCCCGGTATCCGCCTGGCGAGACAACTGATAGAGGACGGCTCCATCGGAAAGCTGCGAATGGTGCAGATACAAGAAGAAGCCCTATTCCAGCCTGGTGGATGGCGGGACGACCCGGAACTAAACGGCGGAGGGGTGTTCATTGACGGCGGCATTCATAAGGCCGACGGGCTGGTCTTTCTTGCCGGAAGACCCGAAACCGTGTTCGCGGCGGCTGTGCCTCCGGGCAACCCGGGCTTGGAAGCCGAAGACGGTCTGGCCATGCTCACCAAGTCGCCGTCCGGGGTCGTGGGAGTTATCAACCACACCTGGACCCGCGCCGCGCCCTCACCCATCTGGTTGTCGGCGCTGGGGACCGGCGGGTCCATCTACTACGAGGCTGGCCAATCGTGGCTCAAGCTGGATGATGGCCGGAGCCCGAAACGCTACGACCTAGAACCCGACGGGTTTGGTCAGCGTCCGATGGTGCGGGAATTCACCAACAGCGTTGAAGGGGGCCGGGACCCTGAAATGTCCGGGGCCGCCGGAATGTTGGATCTGGAAGTGGTGATCGCCGCCTACGAGTCGGTCCAGACCGGGAATGCGGTCACACTGGGTTAGGCGCTACTCCGCTGGCGCGGCTTCCGTAACCAACGGCGGGGGGATACCCGCCCCGGCCAGCCCTGCCTAAAGCATAGGCAGGTAGCGGGAGATCTCGTAGTCGGTGACTGTAGCCCGGTACTCTTCCCACTCCATCTTCTTGTTGCGGATGAAGCTGTTGAAGATGTGGTCACCGAGGGCGTCTTTAAGCAGATCGCTTTCTTCGGCCAGGGCTATGGCCTCACCCAAGCTGTTGGGCAGGGACTTGATACCACGGGCCTGCCGCTCCTCGTTGGTCATCATGAACACGTTCCCGTCCACGGGCGGCGGCACGGGGTACTCTTCTTCGATCCCGCGAAGTCCCGCGGCCAGCATGGCGCTGAAGGCAAGATACGGGTTGCAGGCGGGGTCCGGCGCGCGGTACTCGATGCGCACCGAGCTTTCGTAGCCTGGCTTGTATGCCGGAACGCGGATCAGGTCTGCCCGGTTGACGTGGGCCCAGGAAATGAACACGGGCGCTTCGTACCCTGGGACGAGACGTTTGTAGGAGTTGACCCACTGGTTGGTGACCAGGGTGATTTCCGGCGCGTGGCGGATCAGCCCGGCGATAAACTGCTTGCCGATGATGGACAGGTGGTTCTCGTCATCGGGGTCGTGGAAGGCGTTGTGATTGCCCCGGAATAGCGACTGGTGGGTGTGCATCCCCGATCCATTCTGGTCCGACAATGGCTTGGGCATGAACGAAGCGTAAGCGCCCTGAAGCTGGGCCAGTTCCTTGATGACCAGCTTGGCGGTCATGACGCTGTCGGCCATAGTCAGCGCATCGGTGTATTGCAGGTCGATTTCGTGTTGACTATGAGCTGCCTCATGGTGGGAATACTTGACCGGGATGCCCATATCGGCCAGGTTCAAGACCGTGTCCCGGCGAAGGTCGCTGGAGGGTTGCCCGGTCAGTTGGTCAAAGTAGCCGCTATGGTCCAGCGGTTCCGGAGTATTGGCGTCCTTCAGGTAAAAGAACTCCAACTCAGGTCCCACGTAGTAGGTGAACCCGGCTGTTGCAAGCCGCTCGAGATTGCGCTTGAGAGCGATCCTGGGGTCGCCTGAAAAGGGCTCTCCCCTGGGGGTGCGTATGTCGCAAAACATCCGGGCAACAGCATTCTGCTTGGGACGCCAGGGCAGGAGCGAAAAAGTGGCGGGCTCAGGGAACGCACGCATGTCGCTTTCGTTGACCCGTGCGAACCCTTCAATTGACGCCCCGTCGAAGCCGACTCCATGTTCGATCGCGTCCACCAGGTCGTCAACCATGATGGCGAAGCCCTTCAGGTTGCCCAGGATGTCGGTGAACCAGAGCCGGATAAACTTGACATCGTTCTCCTGAGCGCTTCGCAGCACGAACTCTCGTTCAGCGGTATTCTCCTGGACCATGGTCCCTCCAAACTAAATCCCGGGGTGAAGCCTTCGCCTTAAAGAGGCAACACTATTTTCGCAGCAATGGAGTGAAAACGCCATCGGATACAGAATCGCCGGCCTCCCTGCCAGGGGAAGGCCGGCGTCGCTTTTGGGGTAGACTCGCCCGAATTTAGGCGTCGAGGTAGAGGTGGAATTCGTAAGGGTGGGGCCGCAGCCGCATGGCGTCCACTTCGTTCCGCTTATAGTCCAGCCACTTCTCGATCAGGTCCTCGGTGAAGACGCCGCCCCGAAGCAGGAACTCGTAATCATTCTCCAGAGCGTCCAGGACCTCTTCCAGGCTGCCCGGCACCTGCTGTATCTTGGCCAACTCGGTCGGGGTCATGTCGTACAGGTTTTCATCCACCGGATCGGGAGGCTCTGTCTCTCCTAGCACGCCGTCCAAGCCAGCCATCAGCATGGCCGCGAATCCCAGGTACGGGTTGCAAGACGGGTCGGGAAGGCGGAACTCGATCCGCCGCGCCGCCGGGGAACTGAAGTAGGTTGGGATGCGAATGCAGGCGCTGCGGTTCCGGGTGGAGTAGACCAGGTTCACCGGAGCCTCGAAGCCCGGCACCAACCGGCGGTAAGAGTTGGTCGTGGGCGCTATGAACGCCAGCAGAGCAGGCGCGTGCTTGAGCAAACCTCCGATGTAGTGGCGGCAGGTGGCGCTGATGAGGCCATAGCTGGAATCCGCGTCGTAGAACAGGTTCACGCCGTCGCGCCACAGGCTTTGGTGAACGTGCATCCCCGAGCCATTGTCGCCAAATATCGGCTTGGGCATGAACGTGGCAACCTTGCCGTGGGCATTGGCCACGTTCTTGACCACGTACTTTTGGATAATCACGTTGTCGGCGGTGGTGGTCAGAGTGTCGTAGCGGATGTCTATCTCCGCCTGGCCCGCGGTCGCAACCTCATGGTGGTGCTTTTCGACCACCATCCCGAAATGCTCCATCTTCTGGACGCACTCCGAGCGAATGTCCTGGAATGTGTCGAAGGGCGGCGTAGGGAAGTACCCCTCCTTGTAGCGCGGCTTGTAACCCAGGTTATGTCCACCGGCCAGGGAGGTCTCCGCCCCAGAATTCCAGATGCCCTCATCGGAGTCGATGAAGTAATAGGCGCTGTGTTGGTTCTGATCGAACCGCGCCGAGTCGAAGATGAAATGTTCGGCTTCCGGGCCCCAATAGCTTACGTCCGCCAGTCCGCTTCCCGTCAGGTACTCCTCGGCCTTCTGGGCAACGTAGCGAGGGTCGCGGCTGAACAGTTCGCGGGTTACCGGGTCCAGGACGTTGCAGAGCATGGTCAGCGTGGGGATCTGCAGGAAGGGGTCAACGACGGCGGTGGTGGTGTCGGGCATCAGGAGCATATCGCTCTCTTCGATGTCCTTGAATCCCCGGATGCTAGAGCCGTCGAAGCCGTAACCGTCGGCCAGGTTCTCTTCGGTAAGCTCGCTGAGGGGGATCGACAAATGCTGCAAGCTGCCCGGCAAGTCGGTGAACTTGAGGTCTATGATGCCTATGCCTCTGGAACGGCAAAACTCTACCGTTTCTGCGGGGGTCATACTTGTATCCTCCTAGAGTGTTTTGCTGCCGGGGGCGCCGGTGGGGACTCCCCGACGTGGCGCGGGATTTGGAAGTTAACTCGGATTCTCAAGGATATCGGTCGCTATTATAATGGAAATCGGCTCATGCGTATTGCGATTAATACACGTGAGCCGAAGTGCCAATTTCTGGTATCCAGGGAACGGGTCAGGCTGTCTTGGCGATCACCTGCGGAGCAGCTTCCTCGGCAGCACCACCCACAGTGTGAACAACCCTACGAACGCCCCCGCTGCAATGATCGCTTCCATTCATCTCCCTCAGTAATCAATCTCTATGTACATTTTACGGATGCGTGTTACATCCACTTTTCCTTATTGTTAACTCTTTGTTACATATCTCGATTGCAGATATTCTGGCCCGCGCCGTGGCGGACGACCTCGCAGGGCGCAAAAAAGCCGGGAGACTTGTAGGTCTCCCGGCACATCTTCGATTGAGATAACCTGTGGTGAGGAACTACCTGCGGAGCAACTTGCGCGGCAGCACCACCCACAATGTGAACAACCCTACGAACGCTCCCGCTGCAATGATCGCTTCCATCCGTCTCGACTCCCTCAGAACTTATTACCTACATCCCATTTTACGGATGTGTGTTGCATCCGCTTTTCCTTATTGTTAACTCTTTGTTACATATCTCCGAGCACACTCGACGACAGTGGGCTCCGGAGGGCAAAGAAAAACCGGGAGACTCGAGGGTCTCCCGATCCACTTACCGACGAAAACTACAGGGTGAGGGACTACCGGCGAAGAAGCTTCCTCGGCAGCACCACCCACAGTGTGAACAACCCTAAGAACGCCCCCGCTGCTATGATCGCTTCCATTCAACTCCCTCGGAAATTACTGTCTACTATCTATCTTACGCAGCGGTGTTACATCCGCTTTTCCATAGTGTTAACTCTTTGTTACATTCGTGAATTTCCGCACCATTGCTCTTTAAGAGATCATCAAGCGCGAAATTTGATCGCGTCTTCACTCTGGGACGGCACGATCCCTGGTCTAGCCGAAGACAGAAAAGGACGAAAAGAAGCCGGGAGACCCTGGGGCCTCCCGGCTACTCTTATACCAGTTGTGGCGTGTCTGGGTCAGGGGCTCACCTCGCGCCAGACCACTGGGTTTAGAAACGAACGCGTTGCTTAAGCATCCGCTGGATACGCCTGTAGTCCATGCTCCGAAACATCCAATCCCTGGAGCTCCTCTTCCTCGCTGGCCCGGACTCCCATCGTGTATTTGAGGACGAGGAACAGGGCGAAGCCGGTTACCAGGGCCCAGGCGAGGACCACGCCCATGCTGATGAGCTGGGACACAATCTGCATCGAATTGCCGCCTACCAGGCCGGTGACACCGTTGTTGCCGTTGGCGAATATACCCACCGCCAGGATTCCCCACAGTCCGCAGGTGCCGTGGACCGAGACCGCGCCGACCGGGTCGTCGATCTTGAAGACCCGTTCGATGACGCCGACCGACATCAGCATTATCGGCGCCGAGATTGCGCCGATTACCACCGCCGACCAGGGCTCGACGAAGGCCACGGGAGCGGTGATACCCACCAAGCCCGCGAGAGCGCCGTTACACCCCACCAGAATGTCCGTCTTTCCCGTGCGGACCAACTGGATGTACAGGGCAACCACCGCGCCGGTCGCGCCGGACAACAGTGTGTTCATGGCATTGAGGCCGATGGAGTCGCCCGTGTTGATGTTGAACCCGAACCATCCGAAGAACAGGATGAACGTGCCGATGACCACGAATGGGGTGTTGTGGCCTGCAAGCACGTTCGGGACACCATTAGTGAACTTCCCAATCCGAGGTCCGACCACGGCTGCTCCAGCCAGGGCGATGAAGCCGCCCACGGCGTGTACGACACCGGAGCCGGCATAGTCGGCGGCGGCGGGTAGTCCGATGGCCTCGAGACTGCCCAGCCATCCTCCGCCCCAGACCCAATGGCCGTAGAGAGGATAGATTACCGCACCAATAATAAAGCTATATGCCAGGTATGCCTGGGTCTTGGTCCGTTCGGCCACAGCCCCGGCCACAATGGTAGCCGCGGTGGCGGCGAACACCATCTGGAATACCCAGTCAACGTAGGTCTGACCGTCTGCGCCATCGGTGACAAAGAAGTTAGTAGTGCCTGCGATACCAGCCGCCGATGTCCCCCACATCAAGGCAAACCCGAAGGCCCAGAACGAAATGGAGGCCATGGCAAAATCCATGAAACTCTTGGTCATGTAATTGACCGTTGACTTGGATCTGATCAGGCCAGCTCCAAGAAAAGCGAACCCCGCCTGCATGAAGAACACCAGGAACGCGCCCAACATCCATATAACGTTGCTTCCCTGGTTCAATTTATCCGCATCCGACGTGATATCCTGTGCGAACGCAACGTTGTATCCCGCCAGAATCCCCGCCGCCAACAACCCAGCAAAGACAACAAGTAGTACCCGACGTAACATAACGACTCACTCCAAGGTTAGTATTATTCCAGGTTGCCCCCGACAGAGAAGATTATAGGGAGGCTATTACGCCCGTGTTGCTGATTTGTAAACGAGTGTTTGCAAATTTGTAACGAAACAATTAAATACATACCATTATCTTATCGAATGTGGCGGGCATGTTATGGCAATTCGGTGCCGCTTCAGACCTACCTCCAACACCATTCCGCCCCTTTACCAGGTCAGGTGCCTAGGATTCGGTGACCGGTTTCCAGTGGCCAGTTCATAGTGGAGGGGGCGGGGCTACCGGCCACTAACCACTCACTTACCGGCATGTTGGTTGACAGCATTCATCGGCGCGGGTAGCATAAAAGCGCTTCCACCGCACCGTCTGGAACGCCTTTTCAGCCTCGTCGGCGGTGCGCTGTTTTGATGGGTGCGCCCAACACCAACATCTGGGCAGCCGGGAGGTGCCGATGGCACGATATCTGCTGATCGAATCCAGGGACCCTTTCGAATTCGCCGACACCAATTATATGTACGATCTCGCCGGCGACCTATCCGCCAAGGGAAACAACGTCACCCTTTTCCTGGTCCAAAACGGCGTCTTTTGCGCCCGCAGAAACGTGAAGGACAACCCAGTGGATGGGCTGCGGCGAAGATCTCCAGACGTGCAGGTCCAAGCCGACGACTTCTCCTTGCGCGAGCGGGCGATTTCCGCCGGCGCGCTGACGGAAGGCGTTGCGGTCTCAAACGTGGATGAGCTTGTCGACCAACTGGTCCAGAGCGATACCAAGATCGTCTGGCATTAGCCCGTCGACCTATCCAATCTATTCGCGGGCCAAACTACTTACCCAAATACCTATTCTGAGGAGGGCAACGTGGCTACGTTAACCATCGCCCTGATGGACTCGCCATACGAGTCCGGCACCACCACCACCGCAATGCGTATCGCCGACGCCGCCGTGCGCAAGGGGCACACAGTCAATGTGTTCGCCTATGAGGGCGCGGTCAGCCTGACCATCGCCGACCAGGCCCCACATCCCAACCCGGTCAAAGGCACCACCGTGGAAGAGCAGGACCACCCCACCACCGCTAATTTCGTAGCGGGCTTGCTGGCTACCGGCAAAGTTGACTGGATCAACTGCGGGATGTGCGTGGACGAGCGCGGTGCGGGGAATTGGATCGAAGGCGCGCGCCGGGGCGGGCCCCCTGACCTGGTTAACTGGTCCAACGAAAGCGACAACACCCTTATTATGGGTACCAGATAGGAGATAGTCATGGCGAAGATACTCTCCGTCGTCGAACGGGCCTATCACGGGACCATCGAAGAGCAGGACGACACCATCCTCTGGCTCAGTCACATGATCAAGAACGCCGGGACCGATATCTCCGTCCTCCTCCGCGGCAACGCGGTCAATTACGGAGTCATGGGCCAGGACGCCAGCGGCTTGAGGTTCGGCGACGTCAAGATGGAAGTCCCGCCCACCCTTGATACCGACGTAGCCAACCTGGTCGCCGCCCAGGTCCCCACCTACATAGTCAGCGAGGACCTGGAAGACCGGGGCATCCAGCGGACCGAGCTGGCCGATGGCTTAAAGGTAATCAGCCGCAAGGAACTGGCCGACCTCTTCGACTCTCACGACTCCATCTGGCACTGGTAACCGCCGGGAGGAGCCTTGGCATAACCCGGGAGGTCAAGAGGTCTTACCAGAAAAGGTAAACACTTTAGCGAGAGCCGAGTGTGAGGCCTGACTTGGGGCTGGGAGGCCGTACCGCCGAAGTGTAGCATTGCTATGCCGCCGGAGGTTGTTCTGATTCCTTAACCATCTCATCCGCCGTCCCGGCGGTGCCTATTCCGCCGTGCCTCGCTCCCCCAAACTAAGCATAAGTATCGAATCGGGCGATGATAACGATTTGGACGTCACTTTTACCCGTAGCGTGTCGCCCCATCATTATCAATTCGAGCTAAGTCGGGCTGATAGCCAATCTGGGACATATCCGGTCACCGACAAGGCCTATGCTTCCACCTCCCCCGCCGACTTCGACGACCAAAGCAAGGGCTATTGGTATAAGGCGCGCGGGCGCAACTGCCAAACGTGTTCGGCCACGCCCACCCCCACCTGGACTGGCCGCGGAGACTGGAGCGGGTATTCCACCTCGATTCACCTGAAACTATCGCCCCCGACTAATCTAACCCTCGAAGTCGATGCGACCGATAATCAGAAATTAATCTTGCAGTACGACCGGCGGGGGGGATGGCGCCTTTTTCCAGTTCATTCTCGAAAAGTCATCAACAGAGACCGGAGCATACGCTAATTCCGGTACGATTTCCGATTTATTATCTCCTGCTGCGTTCACAAGCTTAGACATCGGCAACTGGTACAGAGTGAGGGGCCGGAATTGTCGCAGCTACACCGCGACCCCAACCCCAACCTGGACAGGCTGCGGAGATTGGAGTACCGATTCGGGTGCTTACGTGCTGCGGTTGTTTCAGCCGACCGAACTGGACGTGCTACCCATGCCCAAGCGTATCGCTCGCCTCGCATGGAAACCAGTGTCGCATTACAGCGGGTATAAAGTGCAGATGCAGAAGACGGGAGGCGGTTGGTCTCCTACGTATATCCTACCCAACCTCTCGCCAACGACCCAATCGGTCGATATTACTCTAGACCGCATCATCCGGACGCCTGAATTAGAGGGGCTGGCTGACCCACCCTATTCCTACGAGTTTAGAGTTGTTGCTCTCCACGGAACGAGTAGCACACCACCCGGGATGATACCCGGCGGGAACAGTGATCGGAGTGTAGAGGTGAGGATCATAGAAAACCCGCTCTCTCAAGACCAAGGCTCAGTGGATGGAAAAAGCCCGCAAACCCAAGGAGCAGTCCACCTCTCATGGACCCCCATCGCCGACGTTTCGGAATACTCGATTAGATACCGAAAGTTAGGTATGTCTCCAAGCGGGGGTATTATTGGACGCCAGAGCCTTCACCATTCCCACAAGGATTGGTATGACCACGACGATTGGCCATATTACGAGACAGCGCAAAAGGAGGCTTTCTTGGCTTCCCCGGGTGACGGCTCTAAGTCTATTACGGGCCTGACCTCTGGTGAAATTTATGCGTTCCAGCTAAATTACGAAACTCACACGGGAATACGCGTGTTTTCGGCCCGAGACGCCTATGCGTACCCCTCCTCGACGATCCCGCAGCAGACCTTGGGTGCGGATCGAGTGGCAACATTTCCCATGTTCGGACATTGGCCCAACAAAGGGTATATATACTCCATCTGTGACGACACCTTCCCAGGATTCTATCGTCAAGCATGGATAAACCTCATTGAACACGCATTCGAGCAGTGGGAGTCGACGACGGGAATCGTGGAGATGACTCCCTCATCGACCGATTGTGATATTGACATTAACGTCCCATTTTCATTGAATGAATCGTACAAAAATGACGTGAACGAAGTCCTCATGATCTCTGATTCAGTTGCAGATGCCAGCTTTTTCTCTGGCCATTTTCTAGCCAACTTCCTGCCCCAGTGCGTTCGTTTTGCCTCAGCCTGCGTAATATCCGAAGCCTACACCAGCGATGACGACGCTGACAGGGACTTGAGCGATACACCGGTTGACGCGCTCATCAGCGAGTCTAGGCTAAAGATTCAGACCAGTATCCTTGTGCGAGGGGGGCCATTCAGCTCGTCTCGTATATCCCTGGACCGGACGATGATTTTGACACGAACGATGTCCGTTCAAATGTTTGCGTGACCCCCATGGATCACGCCGACGGGTACCACCATTACACTACCATGGTGCTTGAGGGGGGACATGCCTTAGGCCTATCAGGATTCTCCGCCTTCCACCTCATCCCTTCCCGAGCTAGCTACGAGATGTCCCATCCCACAATATACGATTCCGTGATGAACTACGACGAAAACCTACGCGGAAACCTAGACGGTGTGGATGCTGGCATCTTTAATGAACCCGATTGCTCACCCAATCCGTTTGATGTCATGGCGATTTATGCTTTATATCAGACCTTGCCGTGATGAGACGAGGTTTGCCGAGACTTACGCAAGCCCTGGTGGTCCTTGGCAGTTGCATACTCGGGATGATTGCCATGGGCTACGACTGCGGGCCCGGGTTGCTACACCCGTTCAATCTCGAGAGATACCGCCACGACATCCCCCAATGGTCATCAGACGGCTCGATGATAGTGTTCGCTTTTGGAAAAGCTGTCTATCGAGTGTCTCCCGAGGGGACTGATTTGAAGGTCGTATCACGGGGCAAGGGGACCTATGGCGCCAGCCACTCTCCGGCCTTATCACCCGATGGGTCCCGCGTCGCGTTCGCCCACGTGAGATCCCCACTATTTTGGTGGCAAACTCCCTCCGACTGGGAGATAAAGACCAAGGGCCTCAACGGTATATTCAACAGGACCCGAGCCTTAGCGAAGGATAATGCTGACGACCTAAGCCCAGCGTGGTCGCCCGACGGCTCACGGATCGCGTTCATTTCAGACAGGGATTCTTCCGGCAGATTCCAACCCTACATTATGGACGCGAACGGGTCCAATCTACGACGGGTGACTCGACATGTGTCTCACATACCTACGGCGGCGAACTGGTCACCGGATGGGAACCACATAATCTTCGGGGGCGGAATCTATACATTCCGAACGAACGAGTTTAATTCAATATTCATCGAAGAGAAGAAGAAACTCTTGCTAATAAGCTCCGTCGCTTGGTCGCCCGACAGCCGCCAAGTCGCGTACGCAGCATCTGATGAGACTAACATCGCTATATTTACATCCTCGCTCGATGGTTCAAACCAGATAGAAGTGATGGAGATTGGGGAAGCCGGCCCCTATCCAGATACGCCCCAATTCATGGCATGGTCCCCTGACGGTTCGAAATTGATTTATTCAGGCTTCGGAGTAATGGTAATCAATCTCGATGGGTTGGCGGCTGGCAGACCTCGGCATTCGCAGATGGCCTATTCAGGCCGGGGGCCTTGGTCCCCCGATGGTTCACGGGTTGTGATTGCCAGATATCTCCCCAGATTCGACCCGGTCGATAACGTAATAGTGTTCACAGCCAGGCCCGATGGAACGGACCGGCGCCCACTTGTGAGACTTACCCAGAGCGGTCTGGTATCCGAGGCCGAATGCGACGAGTGTGAGAAACCGGCCAAGGTCTTTTACTGAACGTACACCCATCGAGAGAATCCCTCAAGTTTGGGTGTGAAGACAACTGGCATGACTGAGGTGAATCCAGAATGTGGGCTCGATCTGTTGGGTCTAGGCTCGGAATCAGGGGATCTATCGTAGTACCTTGCAAGTCCCGATTATTGGGTCTGATTTTGTTAAGCCCACACCCACGCTAGAGGCAATTCTAGAGGATGGTCCGGACGAATTAGTCCTTTCCCCAACGCACATTGCTGTACGTGGAACGGGCCGATCCGACTCGTTGCGGATGGCACGGGGTCGCACGAACCGCGAGACTACGTGAAAACGCCATCCAATTATAGTTCGGAATGGAAGATAACGATCCCACTCCTTCCCCGCACCCCCGTCATTCCCGCGAAAGCGGGAATCCATTGCCCGAACACGGCGGTTCCGCCAACTCACATCCCCATTCCCCGGTCTCCGGCCTCTCCTGAAACTCCTGTGTGACGGACCAGAATGCGGTTCCCGCGCCTGCGTGGCGGTTGATTTTGCAATTTCAGATGCTGTCAATTAAAATTGAGCAAGGAAGTCTCTGTGTTAGTGTGGCAGTAACGGTAAGGTGTCGAAATGGGAAATAACAGGTGGCTACGAAATAGCTTCGTTTATCTCCTGGTGATCATCGGGGTCATCGTGATCTTTTACACTCTGCTGCCAAGCTTCGGCGGCAGGAACGATATTCCCATAACCACCGTCGTGGCTATGGCGGAGAACGGTGAAATCCGCGAGATCATCGCCGACGGTAGAAAGTTGACCGTCATTCCCAAGGTCAGCAGCCGGACTGGGCCGGACCGGTTCACGAGTAAGATCGGTGAATACAGCGATATCCTCACCCTGCTGGTCGAGAAGGGAGTCCAGATAGGCCCGCCCAGCGGAGTCGAAGTTACCTTCAAGGGGTCTACCGGTCTAGGTAGCTTCCTGGGTCTGCTACTGAATTTCCTACCGTTAATTTTCTTCGGCGGCCTGATCCTATTCATGATGCGCCAGGCACAGGGCAGCAACAACCAGACCTTGAGCTTTGGCCGCAGCCGCGCTCGCATGATGCCCTTCAACCGCCCTGGCGTGAGTTTCACCGATGTGGCCGGAGTCGAAGAGGCGAAGGCTGAACTCCAGGAAGTAGTGGAGTTCTTGAAGTTCCCGGAGCGATTTCTTTCGCTGGGCGCCCGCATTCCCAAGGGTGTCCTCCTGGTTGGGCAACCCGGTACCGGGAAGACCTTGCTGGCCCGGGCCGTCGCGGGAGAAGCTGGGGTCCCATTCTTCCACATCAGCGGAAGCGAGTTCGTGGAGATGTTCGTGGGAGTTGGCGCGGCCAGAGTCCGCGACCTGTTCGAGCAGGCCAAACGCAACGCCCCTTGTATCGTATTTGTTGACGAAATCGACGCGGTGGGACGTCACCGCGGCGCTGGCCTCGGCGGAGGCCATGACGAGCGGGAGCAGACTCTCAACCAGATCCTGGTTGAGATGGACGGCTTCGAAACCAACACAAACATCATCGTCATCGCGGCAACCAACCGCCCGGACATTCTTGACCCGGCGCTACTCAGGCCGGGCAGGTTTGACCGGCGTGTGACCCTCGATCTGCCCGATATTCAGGGCAGGGTCGCCATACTTAAGGTACACGCCGCTGGAAAACCCCTCGCGCCCGAAGTCACACTGGAGAGTCTCGCGAAGGAAACCCCAGGCTTCAGCGGCGCGGACCTTTCCAACCTGGTGAACGAAGCGGCCATCCTTGCCGCCAGGGGCAACAAGAAGTCAATCTACATGACCGAATTTGAAGAAGCGGTGGACCGGATCATCGCCGGTCCCGAACGCAAGAGCCGGGTGATCAGCTCGCGCGAGAAGGAGATGACTGCCTACCATGAGGCCGGTCACGCCCTGGTAGCGCACTTGTTGCCCCATGCCGACCGTGTGCATAAGATATCCATAGTTTCCCGTGGCAACATGGGCGGTCATACGTCGCTTCTGCCTGACGAAGACCGCTATCTGTGGACCAAGAACCAGTTCCACGACATGCTCTCGGTTACCATGGGTGGACGCGTCGCTGAACAGCTCATCTTCGACGAAGTCACCACCGGCGCAAGCAACGACTTGGAGCGCGCCACCAAGGTGGCCTTGAGCATGATCAAACGGTATGGTATGAGCGAGGCCCTGGGACCGAGGACGTTTGGCAAGAGGGAAGAGCTTGTCTTCCTGGGCCGCGAGATCAGCGAGGAACGGGACTACGGGGACCGGGTGGCTGAAGAGATCGACGAAGAAGTCAAGAGTATGATCAGCATGGCCTACGCGCGGGCCAAGGAGATTCTCATAACTAACACGCCCCGGTTGGTGCAACTATCGGAGTATCTGATCGAGCACGAAACCATCACGGGCGAAAGCCTTGACCGATTGTTCGAAGAAGGCGGCCTGGGCGGAGAGCCTGGCACTCCAGCCATTCCTCCTGAACCGCCTCCCTACGCGCCTGCCCCTCCGCAACCTAGCATCCCGCAGCCAGCGCCAAGCTTGGGCGGCAGTGGCGGCCCATCTCCCGCACCGGCCGACGCAGACGACTGATCCAGGACCCTCGGTGGTCAAAGTGACGGGGACCACGTGGAAACCATCGAGGATGGGACCGTCTCGCTAAGTCGGTCATCGTCCTTGCGGTTATGGCAGCCCTCGGGTATGTGGCCGTGCAGATATTTGACGAGGTGTTTTACACCGTTGACGATTCTGAACAAGTCCTCATCCTCAGGTTCGGAGAGGTTATTGACCAGCATTCCGGTCCTGGAAGGCATCGGAAGACGCCCTTCGTCGACTCTGTATTAAGTTATGAGAAGGGAGTCCTCGATATCGAAGGCTCACCGTTGGCTCTCGCCGACGTTGATCTTCAGCCCTTGGTGATCGACTATTCCGCTCACTATCGGATCACAGACCCGGTCCAATTCCGTAGGACACTTCAGACGCCAGGTAATGCGAATTCCAGGTTGGGAGACCTGATTGGTACCGGCCTGCGCAAAGAGGTCTCTGGGCGAAAGCGCGCTGAAATCGTTGTTCCCGGCCCCGGTTCCGCCTCTGGGGTTGTCAATGGGCCCAGCGGGGAAAAGGGTCGAGCCTCCGTTACGGAAACAGAGACCCAAGCGGAGATCGCGAAAGCCGCGCTCGTAGACGTTAGGCGCATATTCGCCGAGGAACCGGAGCTTTACGGTGTCGAGATCATCGACCTGACCATTCGCGGAGCAACTGTACCGGAGTAGGGCCCCAAAGGTTCAACTCGCCCAGTTCTCACATTTCCACGCTTGCTTCTGCCTCAATGACGAGTCACGGTGAGCGCTACGCTCTTTGAGTCATGCAAAGAGTGGGCCTCAAGATTCCCCTCGGATACCGCTGGAGTGTGTTTATCGGGGCTCTTCGGTCACAGGCTCTTCCACCGCCAGCGGAAGCTCACGGTAGTATAGGCCCCACTGCTGCATCAAGTCCTGGACCGCCGGGTGCTTCAGCGCCACCAATTCCCGGAAGAATCCGGCTAGGGCATGGGCCGGGATGCTCTCTTCGGAACAAACCCAGCTTCTCTCAGCCGGCACCACGTAGAGCAAGCCGCTTTGGTGGGCGCATGTGACCTGTATTCGGGTCATCCCCTCCCCTGGGATCACGTTGAGTCCTACAGCGGTCATTGGTTTCACCTCATCCAAATCGGTCGGTGGTGCGTATTATAAATCAAGGAACCCTGGGTCATGGGCAGGACGATTGCAAAGTTGGTGGATAAAAGTTTATAAGGTACAGGGAAGTGAGATATGGGAGTGTGTGGATATGGGTGCTGCGGAATCTCTGTTCGAGTGCTTGGAACAGGTGCCGGATCCCAGGAGGGCCAGGGGAGTTCGTCATCCCTTTCAAGCCATTCTTCGCCTGACCCTGCTGGGCTTGGTCTGCGGTCAGACAACCATGGCCCACATCGCCCTCTTCGCGAGGATGCACTGGCCGGAACTTAAAGGACCCTTGGGGTTTCACCGGGACCATCCGCCTCACGCCACCACCATCTCGCGCACCTTGGCGGGGGTCCCGTATGAGCAGTTGCAGGGGTCCCTGACCGAATGGGTGGCCCGGGTGGTGGCGGACCAGGAACTGAACGCCTCGGTGGACGGCAAATGGGCCAAGCAGTCGAAAGATGCCCAAGGCAATCCCCTGATGATGGTGAACGTACTGGCCCACGACCTGAAGCTGTGTCTGGCCCAGTGGCCGGCGACGGAGAAGCGGTACGAGCCGGGGGTGTTGCGGGAGAAGTTGGGCCGGCTGTTCGAGGACTACCCCGGCCTGCGGCTGCTGACTATGGACGCCCTGTATGCGGAGCGGGACCTGTGCCGAGCCATAGTCAGCCACGGACGGGACTACCTGGTGCGGGTCAAGGGGAACCAGCCGACGGTGCTGTCCGCCCTGGTGGAGGGGTTTGCCGGAGCGGAACTGGGAGAGCCGGCGGCGGAGACCGTAGAAAAAAAGCGGGGATGATTGAAAGGCGGCGGATTTGGGCCGATGCCGAATTGGCTGATTATATCCGGGAGGAGTTGGGATACCCTGGGGCGAGGCAGGGGGCAATGGTGGAGAAGCAGAAAGTGGATATAACCACTGGGGAGGTGAGCCGGGAGCTCTGGTATCTGCTGACCAGCCTGAGCTCAGGTCAGTGTGGGCCCCGAGGGTTGCTCAAGCTGTTCCGCGACCACTGGAGCATTGAGAACAGCCAGCATCATGTGAAGGACCGCAGCTGGGATGAGGACATTCACACCCTGCGCCGACCCGGTCTGGGCGAGGCATTCGCCACCCTGGTCAACACGGCATTGAATGCCCTGCGCCTCCAAGGATGGTTTCCTGCCCAGATGTCCATGCCCCTGCGGGCCAAAAGCTGCGCCTTCCGCCCAACGCAGACCATCGCCCGGCTCTACGGACGAACTTCCTGACTTCGCAATCGTCCTAGGGTCATGGGCTATCACTATGGTCAGGCCCACTCGGCGGCTAAGTGTCGAAATCCGGTCGAATCCACGCAATATAGTGGCTGCGCCCTCAACTATAGTGGTAGAATCTGTCTTGCGCTCCAGGCGGAGTGCGCAAGTTGGCAGCGCCCAACGAAATTCAACAACTAGGGGAACTGGAATATGTACCCTCCTGGCGGGCCACGGCAACCCGACATGGACTTCGAACAGATTCTCGGCTCGGTCCGCGGCAACTTTAGCCGCATATTCGGACGGTTGGGCGGTGGCGGCCTGGGCGGGGTTATCGTCCTCGGCGTCGCTTTGATTGCGGTAGTCTGGGCAGCTACGGGCATCTACACGATCGGCCCCGGTGAGCAGGCGGCTCTACGTCTGTTCGGCGCGGTCCAGGGCAACCCAGTCACTCAACAAGGGCTTCATTGGTGGTGGCCCGGACCCGTCGGAAAGAAGGACGTAGTCCTGGTAACACGGACCCGTCGAATGCTGTTAGGCTTCCGCGCCGGAGGCGACCAGGGTGTGGCCGACACACCCGTACCTCAGGAGGCCCTGATGATTAGCGGCGACCTGAACATTGTCGACGTCGAGTTGGCGGTCCAGTACAACATCAAGAACTTGACCGACTTCCTGTTCAATGTCAACGACCCCGGTCAGCCCGACAGAGATACCCCGCCGGGTCAACCCGACGGACTCACCCTCAAGGATGCAGCCGAGGCCGCCCTGCGTTTGGTAGTAGGACAGAGTTCCATAGACGACGTAATCACCGAACAACGGACGCGCATAGAGGCCGATACTCAAGACAGGCTGCAGCAGATTCTTGACGACTACGGCACCGGCATAAGCGTGGTGAACGTGAAACTGCAGGACGTAAAGGCTCCCGCGGACGTTCAAGACGCATTCCAGGACGTTCTAAGGGCTCGCCAGGAACGGGACACCAAGGAGAACCAGGCCCGCGCTTACCAAAACGATATAATCCCCAGGGCAAGGGGTGAAGCGGAAAAGATCCGGCAGGAGGCCGAAGCGTTCAGACGGTCCCGGATAGCAACCTCTCAGGGTGAAGCGGACCAGTTCCTCTCGGTCCTTCGTGAATATCAGAAATCGGAAGAGGTAACTCGCCAAAGGCTATACCTGGAGGCGATGGAAGCCGTATTCCCGAGCATGACCAAGATCATAGTATCGCGCGGGGCGGAGACGGTCCTCGTCCTCGGCGGACAGGAGGGGATAACCCCGCTCCCCATGGGTCCCATCGGTCCGCAACCGTAATCCTCGGAAGTAGAGTAGTCGTATGAAAGGTCTCATTGGCCTGGGCGTAATCCTAATCGCGGCCATAATCGTTTTGGTCCAATCGGTTTATATCGTGGACGTCACGGAGCAAGTCGTGATCCTTCGCTTCGGTGAAGTCGTCGGCCTTCGCCCCGATCCTGGCCTGTACGTAAAAGCGCCATTTGTAGACACCGTTGTAAGGTACGACAAGCGGGTCCTCCGCATCGACGCTCAGCCAGTCCCCATGCCGGACATTGAAAAAGAGAATCTGGTGATCGACTCTTACGCTCGGTACCGCATCGTGGACCCAGTCCAGTTCCGCAAGACTCTCCAGACGGAGGACAACGCTCGGAGCCGGTTGGGTGACATCGTTACTTCCGGGCTACGCAGCGAAGTAGCCAGGAGAGACCGAATCGAAATCATCGGGGCCCAGCCCTTCTTGGACGCGCAGGGAATACAGATCGTAGAAAGGGGCATCCCGCAGATCGAGGGCACCGAGGCCCGCACCGAGATTCTTGAAAACGTGCTAGCCGTGGTCAAGCGGAGCATCGCCGAAGAGGGTGAACCGTTTGGCATCGCGATGATCGACGTGAGGATCAAGCGGGCCGATTTCCCGAACGAGGTCACGCCCAGCATTTACACACGCATGAGGGCGGAACGTAACCGTATCGCCGCTGGTTTCCGCGCCGATGGTGACGAAAAGGAACTGATAATCCGCGCCGACGCAGACCGCGAGGCGGCGATCATTAGGGCCGAGGCGCAAAGGGATAGCAGCCAGATCCGCGGTGAAGGGGAAGCCCAAGCGATCTCCATCTTAGCCGAAGCGCTGAATCAGGACCCGGAGTTCTTCGCCTTCCAGCGGAGCCTCCAGACATATCGGAAGGGCCTGCCGACTGGGACCACGGTAATTCTGACGGACGACGCTCCCTTCCTCAATTACCTGCTTGGCCCCGACGCGCCCAAGTCAAACGGACTGCCGTAACTGGAACGCCTTCATCACCCACGGGGTAAGCGCCTCTCGTGGAGGGACTTACCCCGGCCTCAGGTTTATCTACCTGAGATCCTACGGCCTTCCGACAAGCCTTCGGTGGTACGCTCCGGCGACGTGATGATGATCCGGAATCCCTGCTCCAACCGCATGGGGACTTCGGCGGCGGTCGCTCCCGTGGCGCACGGCACTCCAGCGCTCTGACACGCTGCCAGGATCCTAAGCAAGTTCTCCTGAACGTCCGGGTGATTTGACTCTCCGGGGTGTCCCATGGAAACGGACATATCCCCCGGCCCGGCCCAAACCGCACCAATGCCCTTCTCTTCCCTCAGGATATCCGGGAGATTCTTCACACCTTCGGGCTCCTCTATGATAGGCATCAGAAGCATGTTGCCGTCGGGGTCCAGCGGCCACAGGTCCGCCGCATCGTAGTAGTCCCTCCCAGACAGACCCCAATACCGGGGAGCTATCCGGCCCCACCAGCCCCGTTGACCTTCCGGTTCGAAGTCTCCAGTCCCCGGGATCTGAGGATACCTGGCCGCGACCACCGCCGCACGCGCCTCCTCCACCGTGTTGAGGTGTGGTAGCACGAGCCCGTACACGCCTGTGTCCAACGCCTGCTTGATCACCCACTGGTTCTGCTCCCTTGAGTTGGGGGGAATGCGAACAAGGGGCGCCGGATCGGCTTGCAGGCTTCCCCCATCCGCGACCTTCTTCCGGTTGAGCAAGAATTGGAGCGAAGCGCGCAGGTTATTGAAGCTCAGACCTTCATGCTCCATCTCAATGATTACCATGTCGTAGTCCGAGTCGGACACAAACATAAGGTCGTCCAGGTTGCCGTTCCAGACCAGACCGGAACAGAACACGGGTTGACCCTGCTCCAATAGATCGATGGCTTTGTTGTAGCGAACTTTTCCCGCCATAGATATCTCCCTTACGGCTCAGTGTCACGAACGTGACCGTCTTCTAGCCGGTTATGTCTAGTGCCAGGCTAGGATTATGGTACGGCCTCGCCGGGTTGTCTAGCTTACGACTTTAGCCGTAACTGTTCAGACTTGATGTGTCCTTCCTATTCCCAGCCCGTCATTCCGGTTCCCAGCCCGTCATTTCGGGCTTGACCCGGAATCCAGAAACCTTTGCAACCAGCAACGTTCACTATCATTGGCATTTCTGGATTCCCGCCCCCGATCCAGCCGGGGGCAGGCTCTCCGCGGGAATGACTGGTTGCGGCTGAGGGACATCGTTTGAGAATCATCATGGAGATGCCCGATGTGGGATTCAGCCAATCCGCGTCTTCGAGTCTGAACAGTTACCTTAAGCCGCGGCCGATTGACGGGCGGCACAAAATCACATAGTCTTAGTCAGTTATTTTCCCTATTTCAGGTCTATAGCCCGCCGCGTTCCGGCGGAAGACTATGCGCGGTTTCCACACCTCTGGCGGGTTGGGTTCCTGGGGTAGGGGTCTCCGGGAAGGGTAGCGGTCGAGGAGCGCCGATGAAGGTCCACGAGTACCAGGCTAAGGAGATCTTTTCCCGCTACGGCATTCCCGTGCCGCGTGGATTCATCGCCTCCACCCCCGAACAAGCCAGTCAGTTCCTCCGGGACCTGGGCGGCCGGGCAATCGTCAAAGCCCAGGTGCATGCCGGAGGACGGGGCAGAGCCGGCGGGATCAAGATGGCGAACTCGCCCCAGGATGCGTCTGACATCGCCACTACTCTTCTCGGCTCCAGTCTGATTACTCCTCAGACCGGGCCAGAAGGCGTCCCAGTCAACCAGGTGCTCATTGAAGAGCCTGTGGACATCTCCCGGGAGCTGTATCTGGCCACAACCCTAGACCGGACGCTGGCGGCGCCGATGCTCCTGGCAAGCCCCGCTGGAGGAATGGACATCGAGGAAGTGGCGGCTACCCACCCGGAAGACATCCACGCGGAGTCAATCGACCCCTTGCTGGGCCTCATGGAGTACCAGACGCGCCGGTTGGCGAGGCGCCTGGGCCTGAGTGGCCCGTTGGCGCGAGCGGCGGGTTCGGTGATGAGCGGCGTTGCCCGAATAAGCTCCGACCTAGACTGCTCTTTAGTGGAGATCAACCCACTGGTCGTTACCAGCGACGACCGGATCGTGGCCCTAGACGCCAAGATCAACATCGAAGACGATGCCCTGTTCCGCCACACCGAGTTGCTCGAGTTGCGCGACCCCTCCCAGGAAGACCCCCTGGAAGCGGAGGCCGCCGCCCTGGACATTGCCTACGTTAGCCTGGACGGCGATGTGGGTTGCCTGATCAACGGGGCCGGTCTCGCCATGGCAACCCTCGACTTGGCGAAGTCGGTGGGGGCCGCTCCCGCTAACTTCCTTGACGTAGGAGGAGGGGCGACCGAGGAGAAGGTCGCCTCCGCTGTGAAGTTGATTATCTCCGATCCCAAGGTTACCCAGGTGTTGATTAATCTCTTCGGCGGAATTTTGCGCTGTGACGTCGCGGCCAGAGGCGTCGTGCAGGCCTTTGAAGAGACCGGGTCGCGTATGCCGCTAATCGTCCGGTTGCTGGGCACAAACATGGAGGAAGGTCTGTCTATATTCCAGGAGTCAGGACTATCGGTCACTTTCGCGGAAACTTTGGCCGACGTGTCCGAGGCGGTCCGCCCAGCCCATTAGATTCCTGGTATGCGGACCCTTCGCAACGACTGAGTTCGAGGGACAACATCTACGATGGGTATCCTCGTAAACGAGGACACAAGGGTAGTCGTTCAGGGCATCACTGGCAGGGAGGGAAGCTTCCACGCCAGCGCATGTATCGGCTATGGGACCAACGTCGTCGCCGGGGTCACCCCCGGCCGGGGCGGCCAAGTCTTCCAGGAGCAGGTGCCTATATTTGATTCCGTGGAAGAAGCGGTCTCGGGGACCGGGGCGGATGCGTCTCTGATATTCGTTCCGCCGCCGTTTGCGGCCGACGCCATGGTCGAAGCCGCGGATGCGGGCATTCCGTTCATCGTGTGCGTCACCGAGGGTGTCCCGGTGCTGGACATGGTCCGCGTCCACCGGTACCTGCAGGGCAGACCGACGCGGCTGTTGGGTCCCAATTGTCCGGGCGTTATTACCCCGGGTGCGAGTTGCAAGCTTGGCATTATGCCTGGCTCCATCCATCGGCCTGGCCGCGCCGGGGTAGTGTCTCGCAGCGGTACCCTCACCTACGAGGCTGTTGCTCAACTAAGCGACGAGGGAATCGGCCAGTCAAGTTGCGTGGGGATTGGAGGCGATCCTATAATCGGCGTCAGGTTCGTAGAAGTGCTCCGTCTCTTCAACGACGACCCCGAAACTGACCTGGTCGTCCTTATCGGGGAAATCGGCGGCACATTGGAGCAGGAGGCGGCGGCCTATATCCAAGAGTCATTCACCAAACCGGTGTGCGCTCTCGTGGTCGGCAACGCCGCGCCCCCGGGCAAGCGCATGGGCCACGCCGGGGCGATCATTACCGGAAACAGCGCCCGCGCCGACAGCAAACTTCAGGCCCTCGCTGACGCGGGAGCTACCATCATCCCATCCCCGGCCGAAATTGGCGTCACCGCAAAGGCCGTCCTGGCTCGGTCTTGATTCTTAGGCCTCAACCTTATCGGAGCCTACATGCCATTCACTAAAATCAACGGTATCAGGGTCCGTTGCCAGACCCGTTGGTCCGGACCTAACCCGAGGCTGGACCACCTGGTTCCTAGTTGGACCCCCTCCGGCGGAGTGGAGTCTTCTACCTGTTATCGAGTCTGAAACCTATGGAATACGAACCTGTCATCGGACTGGAAGTCCACGTACAGCTATTGACCCGCAGCAAGATGTTTTGCTCTTGCCGCGCGGACTATCAGTCCGCCGCGCCCAACACCCGGGTATGCCCCGTGTGCCTTGGCCTGCCGGGTAGCCTGCCTTCAATCAACCGTAAGGCCGTGGAGCACACCATCATGACCGGTCTGGCCCTCAACTGCCAGATTCCTTCCTATTCCAAGTTCGACCGGAAGAACTATCCATATCCAGACTTGATGAAGGGGTACCAGATTTCCCAATACGACTTGCCCCTTGCCGTCGACGGTCACCTCGACCTGGACATGGACACCTACTCCACGCGCGTGGGAATCGACCGGGTCCACCTGGAAGAGGATGTGGCAAAGCTGCAGCACCTCCCATCCCAGACTGGAGAGTCCTACAGCTTGGTGGACGTGAACCGTTCTGGCGTTCCCTTGATGGAGGTAGTCAGCGCGCCGGACATTTCATCCTCGGAAGAAGCCCAGGCTTACCTGACCACCCTCCACTCGATCCTGCAATACCTGGGAGTCACCACCGGAAATCTGCAGGACGGCAGCTTCAGGTGCGACGCCAACATAAGCATCCGCCCCAGGGGAAGCAAAGAGCTTGGCAAACGGGCTGAAGTAAAGAACATGAATAGCTTCCACTCGGTGTTCCAGGCCCTGAACTACGAGTTTGAACGCCAGAGCCGTGTCCTGGATTCTGGTGGGCAGGTGGAACAAGAGACAAGGGGTTGGGTGGAGGAACGAAGCGTTACCGTGTCGCAGCGGAGCAAGGAATACGCCCATGACTATCGCTACTTCCCGGAACCCGACCTTCCTCCGCTGGTAATCGATCCAGCCTGGGTTGGGAGTCTGAGAGAACGTTTGCCAGAGTTAGCGGGCCAACGGCGGTCCAGACTCATGAAGGAATTCGACCTATCGGAGTACGACGCGGCGCTAATCACTGCTTCCAGGCCGATGGCCGACTATTTCGAAGCGGCGTTACGAGAGGGCGCGGCCACCGGAGATGCCCGCAACAGGCTCGCCAAGAGCGTTAGCAATTGGATGAGGGGGGACCTGAGCCGGTTGCTCAATGCCTCCTCGATAGGAATCTCGGACTCACAGGTAACCCCTCCCATGCTGGTGGAGCTAATCGGCCTCGTGGATTCCAGCGCCGTGAGCGTCACTTTGGCCAAAACCGTCCTGGAAGAGGCTTTCAATTCGGGCGGGTCCCCTGCTACCATCGTGCGTGACCGAGGGTACACCCAGATCAACGACTCATCGTCGCTGGGTGCGGTGGTACGGGAGGCAATAGAATCCAACCCCAAAGCCGTGGCCGATTTCCTTCAGGGAAAGGACTCGGCGGCAAAATTCCTCGTGGGCCAGGTGATGCGAATCACCCGCGGCCAAGCCAACCCCGAGATGGCAAACCAGCTCATAGCCCTGGAACTGGAGTCCATCAAAAACACTCAATCAACTAAGAGTTAATTTCTTGCTGTATCTAAACATCGTCCAAATCCTAATATCCATCGTAATCGTGCTCATCATTCTGGCGCAGGTGAAAGAGGCCGGCGCAGGCCTCTTCGGTTCCGCCCAATCGACGGTGAGGACCCGCCGGGGCTTGGAAAAGACCCTTTTCCAGTTCACCATCATACTCGCCGCGGTATTCCTGGGAATCTCCATCCTCAGCGTTCGCGGCGGAGACCGTGTGTGGGAAGCCTTGGACACCATCGTCATGGGGGTCGTGGGAGCGGGAGTGCTGGTCATCGCCGTGGTAACCCTGCGGTTCATGAAGTAGCCGGCCGGGCCCCGGACCACCCCTTCGATGGACTCTCCGGACTCTCCGGACTCTCCGCCTATAGTACTCACCACCGACTTCGGCCTAGCCGATCCCTACGTCGGCGTGATGAAGGGAGTCATCCTCCGGACCAATCCCAGGGTCACGCTGATCGACCTAACCCATAACGTCGCGCCCCAAAACATCCTGCAGGGAGCGTTCGTGCTGGGCGCGAGCCATAGTTTCTTTCCCGAGGGGGCTATCCATGTCGCGGTGGTTGACCCGGGAGTCGGCACGGACCGCCGCGCCCTACTCTTGGAAACTCCTTCAGCCAGGTTCGTGGCCCCGGACAACGGACTGCTCAGTTGCATTGTAGCCGGATATCTGGAAAGCCCGCCCACGGGTAGGGGCCTGGTTGACCTGCCTCAGAGCGTCACGGCTTACCACCTCACCGAGCCCGAATACTGGCTGCACCCCCTCAGCCGCACATTCCACGGACGCGACGTGTTCGCACCTGTGGCCGCCCATCTATCCCTGGGTGTCTCGCCGTCGTTGATGGGAACCCCGGTATCCCGCATGGAATGGCTGCCAATTCCGCAGCCCCATTTGCGAGAAACGGGAATTTCAGGGGAAGTCATCTACGCCGACCACTACGGCAACCTGGTGACAAACATACCCGCCAACTTGTTGGACCACCGAAGCGCCGTGGTCGTTAAGATCGCCGGACACTCGGTGCGGGGGCTGAGTCTCACCTTCCACGATGAGAACGTCTCCGGTGACAGCCCATGGATAGCCTTGGTCGGGAGTCTTGGCTACCTGGAAGTCGCGGTCCGTGACGGGGACGCCGCGTCCACCCTCGGCGTAGGCCCCGGAGAGCCTCTGCTGGTCACTCATCCACCCCGTTCATAGCGCTCCATCCGTGGCGATGGTTACTATTGACTTCCATTTAGGCCATGCTAGTATGGGGAAAATTCCGCGGCTGCCCAGGCCTCGGTCAGCTTTAGGGGGCGCTATGGACCTGACCCGCGACAAGATGCTCGAGATTTACCGGACCATGGCTACCATCAGGCATTTCGAGGAGCGCGGCATTCCCGAGACCGGCCAACGCAGGATGTCGGCTTCGGTACACTCCTCCGCGGGCCAGGAGGCGGTCCCCACCGGCATTTGCGCCCATCTGACAGACGACGACTACATCGGCAGCACGCACCGGGGTCACGGCCACTGTATCGCCAAAGGCGTTGACCCTAAGCTGATGATGGCCGAGTTGTTTGGCCGCGCCACGGGTCCCAACAAGGGCAAGGGCGGGTCGATGCACATCGCCGACATGAGTAAGGGAATGCTGGGTACAAACGGCGTGGTGGCCGCAAGCGTGCCCTTGGCCGTGGGAGCGGCCCTGACCTCCAAGCTAAAGAACCTAGGCCGGGTGGCCGTCGCCTTCTTCGGCGACGGAGGGGCCAATCAGGGAGTGCTCCATGAGAGCATGAACCTGGCGTCAGTGTGGAAGCTCCCCGTAATATTCTGCTGCGAGAACAACCAGTACGCGGAGTCCACGCCGGTTGAATACGCCCTTTCGACGGCCCGGGTTTCAGACCGGGCGGCTGGTTACGACATGCCGGGCATCAACGTGGACGGCATGGACGTATTCGCGGTGTTCGACGCCGCTGGACAAGCGATTGCCAGGGCCAGGGCCGGAGACGGCCCCTCGCTGTTGGAGTGCATCACCTACCGCTATTACGGTCACACCGTATTCGACAACCCTCTTTCATACCGCACCAAGGAAGAGGAGGACTATTGGCACAACCGCGACCCGTTGAAGCTGTTCCGGGAGGCGGTCATCCCCCAGGGGGAAATTACCGCCGAAGAGTTGGACCAGATCGACATGGAAGCCGAGGCTCTCATGGAGGAGGCCATCCAGTTCGCCGACTCCAGCCCCATGCCTGAACCCTTCGAGCTTTACGAAGACGTCTACGTGGAATACCCCAACGAGCTGTTGAAACGCGGCGCCAATATGGACATCTAGGCTGGCAGTCAGCCGCGATAAGGAGTCGACAATGACGACCGCCGCGACGAGAGAGATACAGTACCGCGAGGCCATCAACGAGGCGATTCGCCAGGAGATGGAGCGGGACGAGACCGTCATCATCATGGGCGAGGAGATCGCCGGGGGCGCGGGGCGCGAGCACCTGGGCATTGTCGACGCCTGGGGCGGCCCCTTCCGCACCACGGTGGGGCTAATCCAGCAGTTCGGCAACCAGCGAGTGTTGGACACTCCACTGTCTGAAGCCGCCTTCGTAGGCGCCGCCATCGGCGCTGCGTCCACCGGCATGCGTACCATCGCGGAGCTGATGTTTGTGGACTTCGTCGGCGTCTGTATGGACCAACTACTCAACAACGCGGCCAAGATGCGTTACATGTTCGGCGGTCAGGTCAAGGTGCCGTTCACTCTGCTAACGCGCATCGGCGCGGGATTTGGCAGCGCGGCCCAGCACTCCGAATCTTACTACTCCATTTTCAGCCACATTCCGGGTCTCAAGGGTGTCGTTCCCTCGGACCCATACACGGCCAAGGGACTACTCATGGCCGCGATCCGGGACGATGACCCGGTGGTGTACTTCGAACATAAGGGCTTGTACGGAAACACGGGCCACGTGCCGGAAGCGCCGTATACCTTACCGTTGGGCAAGGGCCGGATGGTGCGCCAGGGAACGGATGTAACCCTGGTGGGCATCTCCAAGATGACGCTCGTATGCTTGGAGGCGGCGGAAGAGCTGGCCAAGTCTGGCATCAACGCCGAGGTAATTGACCTTCTCAGCGTGTCCCCCATCGACTACGACCTGATAATCGACTCGGTGCGGCGAACCCACCGGGTGGTGGTGGTAGACGAAGACACACCCATCTGCAGCCTGGCTTCGGAGATCTGCGCCAGGGTTGCCGAAGAGGCCTTCGACTACCTGGACGCTCCTCCGTCGCGAGTTACGGCCCCACACACGCCGGTCCCCTACAGCCGCCCCTTGGAGGATATCTACATCCCCAACCAGGCGAGGGTTATCCGGACCGTCCAGGGGCTGCTGGCAAGGAGCTAGTCCCCTCCCGGACCCGGCTAATGAAATAGGAGCCCGCCGTTGACGTTGTAGGCTTGGCCGGTTATGAACGACGCGTCTTCGGAGGCGAAGAATGCGACCATGTTGGCTACGTCTTCAGCCTCGGCGATCCGGCCCAAGGGAGTCCGCTCTCCCGCATCACGCACGATCCCGCCGCGAAACTCTTCCAACGACATTCCCCGGTCCGCCGCCTGGTCCCGTTCCCAATAGCTCATCCTGTCCGTGTTAATCGGACCGGGGCAGACCGCGTTTACCGTGATGTTGTATGGGGCCAGGTCCAGCGCCGAGGCCTGGGTCAGACCCAATACTGCGAACTTGGACGCAGAGTAGGCCGCCCCCATCGCGCTGGCCTGCTTGGCCGCGTTTGAAGCGACGTTGATGATTCTGCCGCCTTCTCCCCGGCCCACCATCTCCTGTCCCACAAACTTGGTGCAGAGGAACACCGCAGTGGTGTTGATGGCCAAGAAGTGGTCCCAGACCTCTCTGGGGAGTTCGGTAACCGAGGTCTTGTCCCGTCCAATGATCGCCCGGGCGTTGTTCACCAGGACATCAATATGGCCGAAATGGTCCTTCACCTGCCCGACCAGGCCCTCGATCTGTTCCTCAACGCTTAGATCGCAATAGACCGGAAGACAACGGCGTCCCAGGGACTCAACTTCCTCCGCCACACTCTGGATGCCGCGCCATTCGAAGCGCACCTCCCCCGGTGGAAGGTCGGTGGCATCCCGTTGGATGTCCGTGATGGCTATGTCGGCTCCCTGGGAAGCCAGCTTCAGCGCCGAGGCGCGGCCCACGCCTCTCATCCCACCCGCTCCGGTGATCAGGGCAACTTTACCTTCGAGTCCGGGCATGTTGAACCTCTCATCTGTCTTGGGTTAAAAGGCCGGCTCAAACCAGCTTAGGTCATCTCTCGCTGCAGCTTGAAGGAGACTCCGGTCTGAACAAACGAAAACGGAACTCAGGGAAACCCTGGTCTGGATGGTCAGGCACCCTGCCAGTTGCAAAACATCAAGTGTCCTAGGTGGATCCTAGGATCATTCGATTATTGGCCCAATTGTCCGAACCGGGATTCACAGGATTTTGGGATTCGGATGATTTCCAATCATATAAATCCCGGAATCAGAGAAATCACAGTTCAGACGGACAATCGAAAGACCCTGAGTGGATCCCCGTCGATAACCCGATTTGCCGGACCAACTAAAGGCTCGGTAACTCCCTGACCAACGAGCCTGGAGCAGGAGCGCCGTGTATCCAGATCAGACGCGAAAGAAGCGAGAACCTGTTCCACCGCAACGGCATGGTATCCCCAGATCTGATACGTCGACGCAACCCGGAGCGTAATTCTACTATGGCGATCGAGAGGACCCCGAATTGGCGCCCTTCCCAAGCTCGAAACAAGGACCGCAGCCTGTCCGTTCCAGGTTCCCGGACATATAACTTTATGAGAGCGCTGGTATCCAGGTAATACAGGGCCAACTCTAGCGTCTGTCTCGGATGATAGTCTCGGACAAAGGCTCGCCTCGGATCTGCACCGGGTGGAATACGTAGTTGGGGTTGGACTTGCTCCCCAGTAGTTTCTCCACCTCGGTGTGGCTGCGGTTCAATCGAACCAACTTTGCCGGAACTTTGGACCTGCCCACATCGTGGGTTCCGGGAAACCAGACTATCCCCTTCCGGAACGCGAGTAGTAGGACATGGTCTACTTCTTCTGTTGCGGTGACCGGGCGTTTCCACTCGGGAACCAGGTATGAGTCCCGGAATAATTCCCATTCGATGGCCGCGGGACCCTTTTCCCGCTCTGTATATCTAGGAGACGAATAAGCTGGGTCAGGTCTTCAAGTAACTCATCGGACTGGACACATTGGGGTTGACTCGGCCCAAATATCCGGTCGCCCTGGTTGTCTCGTGATTGAGGGTGAGACAAAACTTATTCCGCCCTTTCGCGAAAGACTATTCACTCGGTAAGAAGCGGTGTGACCAAGCTGGTTGGGCCCGCCCGACAACTATGGCTGAATCCTGGGAGTCCTCAGTCCACAGTAACTGATATACACTGTCTGCACAAGGCAACCAGGAGAAAGGTGACCATCATGGCGACATCTCTGGTCCACGGAAAATACCTCATCAGCCAGGCGGGGTCCGACGCCGAATCCAGCGTCGTGATCACCGACGGCGCGGTGTTCCAACGTGACGGCGTCATAGAAGCGGTCGGCGAATATCAAACCATCAAAGCGGCACATCGAGCCGACGAAGAGATCGGCGGCCCTGGCTTCATTGTCTTCCCAGGACTGGTCAATGCCCATCACCACGGTCGTGCAGTCTCCACATTCCAAATGGGAGCCTGCGACGACTCGCTTGAGACCTGGATCCTGAGCGGTTGGGGACGGCGCCCCCACGATCATTACCTGATGACCCTTTACACCGCTATGCAGATGATCGAGTCCGGAACGACCACCGTCATGTACAACCATTCCCAGACACCCGTGACGGGCCTGGAAAATGACATCTCCGAAGTGCTCAGGGGCTTTGGCGATGCCGGGATGCGCACCGCTTTTTCGGTCTACTTTCGCGGTCAGAACCGGGTGGTCTACGAAGACGACGATCAATTCATTTCGGGACTACCCTCGGATCTGGCGGATGGCGTGCGCCAATACCTCGCCGCGACTGCCATGACTACGGATGACTACTTCTCTATGGTCGAGAGCGCACACCGGAAATACACCTCTGCGCCCGAGGGACTGGTAAGTATGCTCGTCAGTCCCAGCAACGTTCAATGGGTGTCGGACGAATTCCTGGTCCGTACCAAAGAGCTTGCCCAACGTCTCGATACGGCGATACACATGCACTTGGTGGAGAGTCCCTACCAGAAGGAATACGGGATTCGGAAGTGGGGGAAGACCCCGGTAGCCCACCTCGACGACCTTGGATTTCTCGGCCCGGAAGTGTCTTTCGCTCATTCCGTGTGGCTTACGGACCATGACATCCAACTCCTCGCCCAGGGTCGGTCCACCGTTTGCCACAACCCCAGTTCCAATCTGCGATTGAAAAACGGGGTTGCCCCGGTAACCTCTATGCTAACCAACGGCGTCAACGTGGCGATGGGCACCGACAGCACCGCCATTAACGACGATGACGACATGCTCCAAGAGATGCGTTTGGCTTTGCGATTGCACCGTGAACCAGGCATCGGTAGACCCGCCGTCAACTCCGGCCAGGCCCTGGCTATGGCCACGGCCAATGCCGCGCGCCCAACGGGTTTCACCTCCGAAATCGGGGCCCTTGAGGTGGGCCGCAGGGCAGACCTCGTGGTCGCGGACCTCTCATCCATCGAAGCCCCTTACCTTGACCCCGCTATCACCCCCGTTGACGCTCTCCTCTACCGGGGCAAACCCCGCGATGTTCACACGGTGATGATAAATGGAAAGGTCGTGTTCCGGGACGGGCGCTTCCCCGGGACACTCAAGGAGGATGTAGTGAACGAGCTGCGGGAACGGTTTGCCAGTACACTTGAACCCGAAGTGGTACAGGTTCGAGGCATGGTGGCCCGGTTGATGCCCTACGTTGAACGGTTCTACGAGTTTTGGAGCGCGGGCGAATCGGACCCTCACTACCGCTACAACAGCAAGCGTTAGCCCGCCCTGGGAACTTCCGTTAGCATCTCAGCCGAACCTGGGATTGCCCGAGGGGTCATTCAATAGTCGGCTCACGGCGCTGCACTCCCCCTTTCGCAAAAGGGGGATTAAGGGGGATATCTCCTCCCCTGCCTGAGTTCACGGGGAGTAGGAGCCTCCCACACTTTCCTCCACTAATTTAGCAGGGGTTGGTTAGCTGGGATTGCCTGCGGGACATAACCCCAAGGGGCAACCGTTGTAGTAACATGGCACCCTAGCCAATTTAGTCTGGACTCGTTCATCCGGGGCGTCTTCCCGGTGTCGCGAGAGTCCAGGGAGGTATGGGAACGATGACGACAGTAGGCGCAGGGAAATACACCTACACACTGGTCCAGGACTGGGCGAAGCTCCCGGCTGGCCAATCCTTCGGGACGGTAAGCGCGGTTGCCACCGACTCCCAGGACCGCGTTTATGTCTTTCAAAGGACCGAGCCCCCGGTGGTGATCTTCGACCGTGACGGCAACTACCTCAGCTCTTGGGGCAACGGGAATTTCGTCAGTCCGCACGGGTTATTCATCGCCGACGACATAGTTTACTTGACCGACCGGGAAGGTTCGGTGGCGATGAAATACACCCTCGATGGCAAACCGCTCCAGATAATCGGGACCCACGGCGTCTACTCCGACACCGGGACCGAGGAGACCGGGACGGTGGTCCCGAGGGCTGCAGGCCCGTTCAACTACGTGACCGAGATGGTCCCCGCGCCGTCTGGAGAACTGTACATCTCCGACGGATATAGGAACGCTCGCGTACACCGATTCTCCGCCGCCGGGGAACTTATCTCATCTTGGGGTCAACCGGGCAAGGGCGGCCCCAACGAGTTCCACCTTCCTCATAGCTTGGTGGTGGGCCAGGATGGCCGCGTTTACCTGTGCGACCGGGAGAACAGCCGCATCCAAGTGTTCTCTCAAGAGGGCGAGTACATCACCATGTGGACCGAAATGAACCGCCCGCTGGACATCTCCCAGGACAGCGACGGTATGTTCTACATCAGTGAACGGGCGGAAAACGGCGCTCCTCCCCAAATAAGTGTTCTCGATCAGGACGGCGGCGTGCTGGCCCGGTGGCCCTCCAGGTCCGCTCACGGCTCCTGGGTTGACGCCCACGGCGACATCTACCTCGCCCTGACCGCCGAGCAGAGCGTGGACAAATACGTGCTTCAGCGTTAGCCTCTATCAGCGACTCACCCCAGACCGGCGATGCTCGTCTGTAGCCACCGGTCCATCCTACCCAGGTCCGGTGCGTATGCGGATTGGCATGTTCTATCAGATGCAGGTCCCGAGGCCGTGGATTCGCGGCAGCGAGTCGCAACGGTTCTTGGACATGCTTGACCAGGTGGCTTTCGCCGAAGAGATGGGCCTCAAAAGCGTCTGGATGGCGGACCACCAGTTTCGGACCGAATGGTCCCACTCCAGCGCGCCTGATGTAACCCTGGGGGCGCTGAGCCAACGCACCACCGAAATGAGGCTGGGCATCGCCGTCGTGGTGCCCCCAGTGCAACATCCCCTGCACATCGCGGCCCGCACCGCCACTTTGGACATTCTCAGCAAGGGGAGGGTTGACCTGGGAGTGGGAAGGTCCGGCTACCCCTACCAGATGGCCGCCTTCGGCACCGACTTGAAGGACGCCACAGGAATGGTGGATGAAGCCCTGGAGATCATCCCCAGAGCGTGGACCGAAGGGGAGTTCACCTACGAAGGCGACCATTACAAGATTCCGTTGCGAGAGGTCCACCCCAAGCCGGTCCAGGATCCTCACCCTCCCATCTGGTTGGGATGCAGCCAGGAGGAGACCTTTCGCAAGGCTGGACTGATGGGCCTCGGCTGCCTGGCGATGGCGGGAGGGGGAGCCGGTGGCCTGGCTCCATTGGTCACCGCGTATCGTGAGGGCATCCGGGATGCGGACCCTTTGACTCGGGTAGTCCACAACCAGGTCTCCGTCAGCACTGTGGCCGTCTGTGGCGAAGACCGCCGCAAAGTCCAAGAGCAGGCCGCGGGACTTATAGATTGGTACCGGGACCAACAGGCGCAGCGAGACGTTCGAGTCTGGCGCGAACAGGACCCTACCCGTGTGCCCGAAGACTACCGGTGGCACTACACACGCTCCACAGCCACCGATTCACCCAAACGGGAAGAGACGTCGTCCCTGGACCAGATCAAAAGCGGGCGCTATTGCATCGGTGATCCTGACGACTGTATCCGCTACCTTGAACAATACGAGGCGGCGGGCGTAGACGAGGTAATGCCCCTCTTCCAGGTTGGGGGAATCGAACATTCGGAAGTGATGGAGACCTTGCGCCTATTCGGAAAGTACATCGTCCCCCACTTCGAGAATAAAGCCGCTCCATCCTCCACGGGACGCGGTGACGCCCCCTAAACGTGCTATCCTAGATTAATGCGTTTAGATTTAACCCGCGGCTCCAACTACAAGTACTGGGGATTCGGCGCAGTCGCCATCGGAACATTCGCCTCCGTCGCGGACCACGGCAGCGTAAACGTCGCATTACCCACCATTGCCAGCCACTTCCAGGTCGACCTTCCCGCAGTCCAATGGGTCATCATCTCCTTTTCCCTAACCGTGAGCGCTCTGCTCATGCCTATGGGCCGGTTGTCCGACATTCTCGGACGCAAGGAAGTATTCGTCGCGGGCTCATTGGTCGCCGCGGCGGGCGCGGCGCTGGCCGGGGTCTCTCATGTATTCACGCTCCTGGTTGTCGCACGTGTTCTCCAGGGTCTGGGCAACGCCATGACCCAGGGCACGGGGATGGCGATCATCACGTCCATCTTCCCTCCTTCGGAACGGGGCAAAGCCATCGGAATGATAATGACCATCGTGGGCACGGGTTCGGTGGCGGGTCCTGCTGTAGGCGGCATCCTGGTCGACACCCTGGGCTGGAGATGGGCGTTCTACTACACGATCCCCCTCGTGTTAGCCGGCATGGTGGCGACCATGTTCGTTCTGGAAGGCCGGAGGAAGTCCCAAGAAGGAGATCCACAAGACCAGCGCAGTTTCGACTGGGCTGGAGCGGCGCTTTCCACCGCGGCCCTGGTGACGATCCTGATTACCGTCATGAACGCCCACAAGGTCGGACTATCCTCTCCTTACATATTCGGTGGACTCGTGGGGTTCGTCGCCTTGTTGTCTGGATTTATCTGGTGGGAGTTGCGCACACCGTCTCCCATGCTCGACCTTCGGTATTTCAAGGAACGGACCTACTCTTTCGGCGTGTCTTCGGCTTTCCTGACCTTCCTGGGAAGCTCGGCCGTCCTGTTCCTGACACCCTTCTACCTGCAAAAAGTGCTTGGTTTCGAACCCTTGATGGCCGGCCTCATGGTCGTACCCGGCGCGGCTTGCATGGCCGTTTTGGGCCCGGTCTGCGGCCATCTATCCGACCGGTTCGGATCGCGCAAGTTCACAGTTGGCGGCCTGTGCTTATCGGCCTCCGGTCTGGCAATTCTCTCCAGGGTTTCCGAGGACACTTCCGTTTTCATGGTGATTCCAGCTCTGATGCTCCAAAGCAGCGGCATGGGCGTGTTCTATTCCCCAAACACCAGTTCGATTCTCAGCGTTATTAACCGGGAGAAATACGGAGTCGTCTCAGCGTTCCTAAACCTGGTGCGCAACGGGGCCAACGTGGCAAGCGTGGCCGTAGCCACCGCCATCGTGACTGCAACCATGGCGTTCCACGGGTATGAACCAAGTCTGGCCGCTGTGTCGGACGCTGCCGGTGAAGGGGTCAAGACCGTTTTCGTCCTCGGAACGCGGAACGCCTATACCGCAATGATGTGCCTTCTACTGGCTGCCATGACGATGTCCGCGTTTAACTTCCACCGTGTAAGGGAAATGCCTCCGGTGCCCTCCGCCTAGAGTTTCGGGCGCGTGGCCCAGGCCCCCGCCTGTGACGCCCCATTCCCATCGACTAAAATACCGTTCACCCGGCGCGGACTCGGCCGAAGTACCTTGCATCCGGAGTTACTCGAATGACCGATCAAGACCAGGGACAGGGCCTGTTTCTGAGCCCATACCGGGTCCTGGACCTTACCGACGACCGGGGCCTGCTTTGCGGCAAGATCCTTGCGGACCTGGGGGGGCGGACGTGGTGCAGGTCGAGCCTCCAGGCGGCAGCCCAGCCCGCAACATTGGCCCCTTCTACCACAACGACCCTCACCCGGAGAAGAGCCTCTACTGGTGGGCCTACGCAGCCAACAAGCGGGGAATCACCCTGGACCCGGAGACCAACGACGGCAGGGCGTTGCTAAAGAGGCTGGTGGCCAGCGCCGATTTCCTGGTGGAGTCTTATGCTCCGGGCTATATGGACAACCTGTCAATCGGCTACGACGAACTCTCGCGAATCAATCCAGGCCTGGTCATGGTCTCCATATCTCCCTTCGGGAAGGACGGTCCCTACGGCGGCTGGAAGGGGCCAGACATCGTGGGAATGGCCCTGGGTGGTTTCATGTACCTGACCGGCGACAGCGACCGGCCGCCCGTAAGAGTATCATTCCCTCACCTTTACCTCCACGGCGCGGCTGCCGGGGCAACCGGCGCGATGATGGCCCACACCCACCGTGCGCTAAGCGGCCAGGGCCAGCGCGTGGACGTATCATGCCAACAAGCGGTGGCCAAAACCCTGGCCCACGCGCCCCAAAGCTGGGACCTTGAGGGAGTCATCCTGAAGCGCATGGGGGTGTTCCGCCAGACCTCCGGGGACAACGTGGTCCGCACTAGCTGGGCCTGCAAGGACGGATTCATCAACTACACTCCACAGGGCGGCAGCGCCGGAGTCGCCGCCAGCACTCGCACCCTTCTCGCTTGGATGGACGAAGAAGGATTGGGCGACGCATACCTGGACTCGGTCGACTGGGAAAACATGGGCTACGGGCAGGTGCGAGCCGAGGTGATGGCCAGAGTCGTAGAACCCCTCCAGCGGTTTTTCCTGACCAAAACCCGCGATGAACTCGTCCAGGCCAGCATCGAACGCCGCATCCTGCTCTTCCCCGTCGCGACCCAAGGCGACATCCTCAGGCATCCCCACCTGGAAGCGCGGGACTATTTCCGCCAGGTTACCCATCCTGAGTTGGATGACGTGGTCACCTATCCCGGGATGTTCGTCAAGGACCGCGAGGGTTCACGGCTTGGGTTGCGGCTTCGCCCGCCGCTCATCGGCGAGCACAACCTTGAGATATACCAGGGAGAGCTAGGCCTTACCTCGGACGAGTTGGCGACGCTGAAGGAAGGGGGCGCCATCTGATGGCACGCAATCCGCCGGCACGTAAGCCGCTGGAAGGCCTCAAGGTCCTCGATTTCTGCTGGGTGGCGGTGGGGCCCATGACCACACGGTACTTGGGTGAGCACGGAGCGACGGTCCTGCGTATCGAGTCCTCGAAGCGACCCGAGACATTGCGGCGCGCGGCCCCGTTCGGAGGGGGCATCCAGGGTATCAACCGCAGCGGGTACTTCGCCAGCTACAACCCCAACAAGTACGGCGTATCCATCGACATGGCCCACCCTAGGGCGCGGGACCTTGTCCTCAAGCTGGCGGTATGGGCCGATTTGGTCACGGAGAACTTCACCCCCGGCACCATGGAACGCTGGAATCTCGGTTACCCGGACCTCAGGGACGTAAACCCGGGTATCGTCATGTTCAGTACGTCCATGCTGGGCCGCGGCGGACCCTACGAGCGTCAACCCGGTTTCGGCCCGGTCCTCTCCTCTCTGGCCGGACTTTCCAACATCACCGGCTGGCCAGACAGGGACCCCGTGAACCCTTACGGGGCCTACACCGACTTCATCGGCCCCAGGTTCGCCGTCGCCGCGATCCTGTCTGCCTTGGACTACAAGCGGCGCACCGGCGAGGGCGCGCATCTGGACATGTCTCAACTGGAAGCGTCCCTGCATTTCTCCGCCCCTTACCTGCTGGACGCGGCGGTCAACGGCCACCAACAAGTCCGGCGCGGTAACGAAGAACCAGGCGCCGCGCCCAACGGGGTCTACCCGTGCAAGGGAGACGACCGCTGGATCGCCATCTCCTGCCAGACCGATGAGGAGTGGGGGGCCCTATGCGGCCTCATGGATCGCTCGGAATGGGGCCATGACCGGGCGGAACAGTTTTCCACTCTCCTGGGACGCAAGGCGCACGAACAGGAACTGAACGACCTAATCGCTCAGTGGACGGCGGACAAGGAACCGCGTCCCCTCATGTTCGCGCTGCAGGGAGCCGGAGTGCCTGCGGGGATGGTCAACGACTGCCGCGACCTGTTCGACGATCCGCAACTCACACACCGGGGCCACTTCACGTTTTTGGACCATCCGGAGATTGGCCCTTACCCCAGCGACCGCGCGGAATTCAACCTGTCCGAGACTCCCGGAAGCCTCGACACCCCCGCGCCGCTGCTCGGGCAGCACACGGAAATCGCGCTGCGTGATGTGGTGGGTCTTTCCGAGGAAGAGTACCTGTTCTTGAAGGAGGACGGGGTACTGGAGTAGGTACCCCAGCTAACCCCCGGTCTCGAACGCCAGAGTAGCGAACCGCATGAATACCCCTCCCCTAGGGGCGGCCAACGGTCCATTTGCCACCAGGCAGGCGAAAACGTGCGTCGCCCCTGGGGCCGCGCCGCCGGGAACCTCAATTCGCTGCTGCGCATTGATCCCCACGATCACGCCGGTGCTCCGGTCGATCTCCCCATCGATCCATACCTCGCCGTAATTGTCCACGTTGGCCTCAAGATACATCCGGGCGCCGGCCAACTCCATGCCGTCGATACTGTCCGGCAACTCAACGGCGATCCGGTACCAGGCGAAGGTGAATCCCTCGGACAGGCTGGCTCGGATATTGTCGCAGACCTCCCATCCCGAGTCGTCGTAGTCAGGGAGCCGTGCCGGTGATCCCAGCAATCGGGCTGTAAGTCCCTCGTTTGGTTCGCCGGGAACGAAGCCGGGGGCAACCTTCCATTGCCCGTTCACTTTCGCCCGGTCCTGGGCATTGTTCAGGTCCAGCGCTACTCTGGGCATATTTTTCCTCCACAAGAATTGTTGGAACTGTTCAGACTCGATGACGCGGATTGGCTCAATCCCACATCGGTCAACTCGATGATAATTCTCAAACGATGTCCCTCAGCCGCAACCAGTCATTCCCGCGAAGGGAGACCTTTGAATAATCCCCTCTCCCTCCGGGAGAGGGTTAGGTTGAGGGCGTCCCCCGTATCTGGGCACACTCTGGATTCTCGCTTTCGCCGGAATCACGGAAGGTTACGCAAAGGTCTCCGAAGGCGGGAATCCAGAAATGCCAGTGATAGTGACCGTGACTGGCTGCAAAAGTTCTTGGATTCCGGCTCAAGGCCGGAGTGACGGGCTGGGAGTAAGAAGGACCCATCCAAACTGAACAGTTACGAATTTTTGGCCACTCCAAGGCGGCGCGACAATGAAAGCTGAGGGCCGGTGTCCATTCCTGAAGACCGGCCCCTGCGAATCACATTCTGTATGATTACTCGCCGGTCGCCTCTTTTACCCGGCGAATGGCTTCGATGTGCTGGTCAGGGGTCCCCGACCCGCCGGTGCCCACCGACATGTGCGTCGCGCCCAATTCGGACCAGGTCTTGACCTCGGTGATCCAGTCCTCGGGGCCCTGGCCCGTCGCGGTGATCCGGCCTTCGAGACCGACATCCGATGGGTCCCGCCCGGCGGCTTGGGCAAATTCACGGACCTTTTCGATTGCGCCCCTCCCGGTTTCGTCCGGCGCGAACATGGGCAACCAGCCGTCGGCCATGCGGCCGACCCTGCGCAACACCCTGTCAGTGGGTATGGGACTGGCCGAACCGCCCGCGCCCATCCAGATCGGAATCGGCTTCTGCACCGGCAACGGTTTGATGCCGGCATGGGATATCTTGTGAAACTTGCCTTCGAAGTCGACCACTTCCTCAGTCCAGAGCCGCCGCAACAGCGTTATCTGCTCCGCACACTTGCGGCCGCGGGTATGGAAGTCCTCGCCCAACGCCTCGTACTCAACCGGGTTCCAGCCAACACCGATGCCCATCCGCAGCCGTCCGTCGCTCAGGACGTCTACCTCCGCCGCCTGCTTTGCCACCAGTGCGGTTTGCCGCTGCGGCAGGATCAATATGCCGGTGACCAGGTTGATCTTCTTGGTTATGGCCGCCAGGTAGGCCATCAGCGTGAAGGGCTCGTGGATGTAACTCTCATGGGTATAGGCGAACCGGGGTACTTCGGGATGGTGTTCGGGGTTTGCGCCCAGAACGTGGTCCAGGATGCGCACATGGCTGTAACCCAGGTCTTCCGCCGCCTGTACGTAGTCCCGCACCGCGCCAAGGTCGGAGGCAAACTCAACTATGGGGACCGTAACTCCGATCTGCATGTCAATTCTCCTTACATTCTGGGAGATTTCCAGAGGTGCGGCCGCTATCTGGCCGCCTGATGGGCCAACCGCTCGTCCCACGGGCCCGGGAAGCGCCCCTTGCCGACGGCGGGGTCGGAGAATAGCCTTTCCTGCTGTGGCCACTGGTCTCTCGGCAGTTCGTAAGACACTTCGATGCCGTTGCCGTCCGGGTCTTGGAAGTAGACGCCGATGGAGACGCCGTGGTCTCCCACACGCATAATGGGGATGTCCTTGTCGATTAGGCGCTGGTAGAACTCTTTAAGGTCATCCAGACTGTGCATCATCCATGCCATGTGGTTAAGCCCCACCTGGCCGGCCTCAGGTCCCCTGGCGGTTTCGCCGACCTCCACGAGGGCTATCTCGTGGGACTGCTCGATGTCCGCCGACATAAAAGCCGCGCCGGGTCTGAGGTCGTATGTATGAAGACCCAGCACGTCGGAATACCACTGTTGGGAGCGCTCAGAGTTGCGGACGAATATGTTTACATGCCCCAGGAATTTCGGCTTGTAACCCATTCCCAGTCCCTCCTGCGTAGTATCGATTGCGGCCAAAACGTACCACACCCCTCTTAGGGCGCGCAAGACGACATGCGCCCGGCTCGAAATCTCCATCCTATCCCTTAAAGGTCCGCTCCTCCCCATCGCGCTCCTTCTGTGATTCATGGCCAGGGGCTATAATACGGGCGAAATTCGGGACGGGAGAAAGGGTATGAAGTCCGGTGACGCTTCGTTACTGCCGCACCAATTTGGTCCACTCCAAGGAATTCGCATAATCTCCAGCGGCACCATCATCGCTCAACCGTTCGCCGCGGCCCTGGCCGCGGAAATGGGGGCGGAGGTGGTCCAGGTTGAACGGCCGGGAAGGGGCGACCTAGTCTGGCGGAATATCGAATTCCCCATCACTGGAGACAATGGGCACACGGTCGCGGCTGGTTGGGTGCAAGACCGCCGCAACAGCTTCCACGTAAGCCTGGACATCTCAAAACCAAAGGGCCGCGAGGTGTTCTTGGACCTGCTGCGCCAGGCGGACATCTGGATGGAAAGCTCGATTCCCGGCACTTATCCGGAATGGGGTCTGGACGACGCAACGGTCCACGAGGCCAACCCCCGCCTGGTGATTGCCCATGTCTCGGGATATGGCCAAGACGGCCACCCAGACTACCTCACCAGGGCGTCATACGACTTCATCGGCCAGGGTTTCGGAGGCCTGATGAATCTGACAGGCTTCCCCGAGCCGGATTCTCCCGTAAGAGCCGCGCCGTGGACCGGGGATTACATCACAGCCCTGTTCTGCATGTGGTCCACCCTCGCCGGGTATATCCACGCCCAACGCACCGGAAAGGGTCAGGTTATCGACCTGGCCCAGTATGAAGCGATTCACCGGATATTGGCCGGAACAATGGTGGCATACTACGAGCTGGGCCTCAACCGCGAGCGGTCCGGCAACGCCGGTGGGATCATCCAGCCTTACGACACCTACCAGGCCGCCGATGGCTGGGTCAACATCGCCGCCCTGGGCGGTCCCTTTGAACGGCTCTGTGACGTGTTGGGGCTCGACGTTTCAGACCCGAAGTGGCACAGCGCCACCATGAACCCGGAGACTCCGGAGTGGTACGAACTAGACGCCATCATGAGAGGTTGGGTCGAAGAGCGGACCGTACAGGAGGTAATGGACACCTTAAACGCCGCCCAGGTGGGTTGCAGCACCATCATGACCCCAAGAGACATGGCCCATGACCCTCATTACGAGGCCCGGAATGTACACATCGAATGGAAGGACATCGGCCTCGATAAAACCGTAAAGGGCACCGGTGTGTTCCCCAAGTTCTCGGACACTCCAGGCCAGGTGTGGCGCGGCTCCGTGCCCCTGGGCCATGACAACAACCTGGTCCTGCAGAGTCTCTTGGGCCTCTCTGAGTCCGAGGTCTCCGAGCTTCGGGAGCAGGGTGTCATCTGATGAAGTTTCATATATTCATGCTGCCCACCATTGGCCGCCGGCCCGAATTGGAAGCGGGAATGGCGGGGACCCGGGACGACCTCTATCAAAGGATGCTCCACGAGATCGCCGAACAGTCCCGTTTCGCTGAAGAACTAGGCTACTACGGGGTTGGTTTTACCGAGCACCACTTCCACATTGAAGGGTTCGAGCTTTCAACCAATCCCCTGATGCTCGACGCTTACGTTGCGGCCCGCACCGAGAGGATCAAAGTGGGCCAACTAGCCCTGGTGCTGCCCACCCACCATCCCCTGCGTGTGGCGGAAGACGTCGCCGTCCTAGACCAGATGACCAAGGGGCGCATGTACGTCGGTTTCGCCCGCGGCTACCAGGCCCGGTGGGTCAACACCCTTGGCCAGCCCATTGGGGTTGGAGCGACGTCGTCAGACAAGTCGGACCAGGATGCCCGCAACCGCGCCGCTTTCGAGGAAGCCTGGCAAATCATTAAGCGGGCCTGGACCAGCGACACCTTCTCTTATGACGGCCAGTTTTGGAAGGTGCCGCCGCCCGAAACGGCCTGGGATATGCCGCCGACGCAACACTGGGGCGCGGACCCTGACGGGACGCTTCGAGAGATCGGCATCGTACCCAAGCCTTACCAAAAGCCGTATCCCGACGTCTACGCCCCATTTACCTACAGCGCAACTACAGCACGGTTCTGGGCCAGGGAAGGCGGCACACCGGTGGTCCTCTCCGATGACTTGGAGTTCTGTCAGGCCCTTTTCGGCGCTTACCACAACGAGGCCCGGACCGCGGGAAGGGACCTGAAGCTCGGCCAGGGCATCGCAATGGGCGCGACCCTCTGCATAGGTGAAACCGAGGAACAGGCTCGGGAGCTAAGGGAGCTGTTCGATTGGGTCTTCAGCGCCTGGTTCGGGGCCTTCGGTTTTCCGCCTGGCCTTGTCCTGCAAGGGACACCCGATAGGGTTGCGGAGCAGCTAAAGGAATTGCACGGCGCATTGAACTTCGAGGAGCTGTTCCTCTGGCTGAACAACGGCCTTTACGACCATCAGGTTATGATGCGGCAGTTGGAGTTGTTCGCCACCAAGGTTATGCCCCGGTTTGAGTAACCTGGGCGTCTCCTAGCCAGTCCTCTGCGCGTCACCCGACGCCTTCCACTCGGCGATCCACTCCAATACATCGGCCAGCGGCAGCACGTCGGCGTATTTCTGGTCCATGTCGAATAGGTTCATTGCGTGGGCCGCCTCGGTGCGGTCGAACACGCATTCCTCCACGACGACCATCCGGTAGCGGTTGGTGCAACCGTCGACCACGCTGGCCCGGACACAACCGCTGGTGCTCTCGCCGCAAGTGATGATAGTGTCCACGCCCAGGTAATTCAGGTGACCGGTCAGGGGAGTTCCCCAGAATGCGCTGGGGGAGGACTTTCGCAACACGGCTTCCCCGTCGATGGGCTCAACCTCGTCGATGATGTCGTACTGGCGCTCTCTGCGCTCCTTGAGTTCCGGCTGCGGGTCGCTCGGACTCAAATAACCTCTCCGCGTCGACCAGCCCTCGATCCCGGCATGGGCCAGCCCAGTCATGTGGACCACGGGAATGCCCGCGTCCCTGGCCGCCTGCAATAGCGTCTGAATATGGGGTACGGCGTCCCAGGCGGCCAGCCCGCAGGTACCGGGCCAGTCTTTCACAGCCTCCAACAACGGCTGCGGCTCATCGCCGAAGACCCACCGGTATAGGTCAATCAGCAGCAATGCGGGCCTGGACCCGAATCCGACGGTCCGGTTGTTGCTCAAGGCCAGATGGGCCTTGTCCTGTTCAGTAAGAAACCGCTCCCATACGCGCTCGGCCATATCTATTCCCCCTTACGCCCGGACTCCCAATCCTTGGACCAGGGCGGTGGTTTGTGCGAATCTACCATCACACCAAAGGTCCGTCAACGGAATCACAGGCACCGGGACGCGTAACTGTTCAGACTTGATGTGTCCTTCCTACTCCAAGCTCGTCATTCCGGGCTTGACCCGGAATCCAGGAACTTTCGCAACCAACAGCCGTCCCTATCATTGGCATTTCTGGATTCCCGCCCGCGGAGACCTTTGAATAATCCCCTCTCCCGGAGGGAGAGGGTTAGGGTGAGGGCGTCCTCCATATCTGGGCGCACTATGGATTCTCGCTCTCGCGGGAGTCGCGGAAGGTTACGCAAAGGTCTCCCTGTGCGGGAATGACGGATTGCGGGGGCGGGACATGCGAAGAGGATTATCACAGAGATGACCGATGTGAGATTCAGCCAATCCGCCCTATCGAGTCTGAACAGTCACCGGGACGCGCTCAAGTTGACACCAATACTTCACTCCTTCAGAATAAACTAGACTCATCCGTTAACATGCAGCTAAGGAGGCCTGAATTGACAACGACAGCCGCTTACACGATGGACGGATTCATCGACGACGTAAAGGACATATTCGCCAATGTCAGCGACCCCAAGGCCCAGGCAGAGGCAGTGTCCGCGCATTTGAAGGACCTGCTGGCGGTTTCCGGTTGGCTTGAAGAAAGGCTGGACTTGCCCGAGGAAGGCGGCTACGGCCGCGTGGACCTACACCTAGAGGAGAATTCCGGCCATCCCGGACCCGGTTGGCTGCTTATGTGCTCCGTGCAGCGCCCAGGTCAGGATAACCTCCCCCACGATCACGGTGCGGCATGGGTCGTCTACGGCGTGTATGACGGCGCCATCGAGCAGACCAAGTGGCGCTGGTACTTCCCTGGTGAGGGAGTCGACGAGGCCACGATCAAGGAGACCGGCCGATTTACCCAAAAGAACGGCACGGTAGCCTACTTCCTGCCCGGTGAAATTCACAACACCCGGAACGTCATCGGCACCGAAGGTCGGTCCTTGGTGGTTCGCCTCGAGTCCCAGAAGCTGGACCGGGTGACCAGGTACCAATACAACCCGGCCGACAATAGCATGCGGGTAATGGACCGGTAAACAGGAGAATGGCGAGATGATCTCTCAACTTCGTACATATACCGTAAACCGGGGCATGATGGACGACTGGGTAAAGCTCTTTTCCGACCAGTTGGTCCCCATGCAGGAAAAGCACGGCATCCGCATCGACGGCATGTGGGTCAACGAGGCCAAAGACCAGTTCATCTGGATACGCAGCTTCAACGACGCCGATGACGTCAAGGCCAAGGAAGCCGCTTTCTACGGCTCGGCCGAATGGCAGTCCGTGATGGGTAAGGCCCGCGACCATCTTGCCAAGACGGTGGTCGAGACCATGGAACCTGCTGTCTAGGCTGGGCGGGACCGGCACAGGCATCAAAAGGGCGTCACATTGTCTTTAACCCTGGCCAAGCACCCGGTGGACGGGCTGGCGGCAGCCGGCTCCACCGGGTTGCACGGTTCTTCACTCTATGTAAACCTCGACGAGTTGCGGCTCCACTTGCTGGAGGACCGCCGGCTCGAAAGCGTAGACCTGGAAATAGTCAATCCTGGCGACTCTTGCCGGGCGGGCTACGTCTACGACATTCTGGAACCACGGGCCAAGGCGCCGGGGTCAGGCAATGATTTCCCCGGCATCCCGGGGCCCATATCAACTGCCGGTCAAGGCACGACCCACGTCCTCACCGGCGCGTTGGTCACCGTCTTGGACGGCGGCCAACCGGGCGGCGATCATGGTTTTGTAACCCGGCGCGGAGGCATGACCAAGATCCTGGAGATGAGCGGCCCGGCCTCCGAGGCGTCGACCTACGCCTCCAAGAGTCACCTGGTAATGACACCGCACGCTCATTCTGAAGTGCCGCGTAACGGCGTCTTAAATGCCCTCCGGATGGCTTCGCTGAAGGCCACGGTTTATCTGGGCCGGACCGGAATCGATCAGCCCCCTTCGTCCACGGAAATTCTGGACCTGGATGACGGGCACGATGATGGCCGCCGGGGGCTCCCAAGAGTTGCCTACATCGGCCAGGTGCATGGCCATCAGCACGGCACGGCCCCCGACGAGCACATTGTTTACGGAGCCAACACGCGGGGGATGCTACCCCTGCCGCTGCACCCCAACGAATGGCTGGACGGCGCGGTCGTAATCTCCTACTCCTGGGCAGCCCGCGGTCTAGAGACCTACTACCATCAGAACCACCCCATCATTTCCGAGCTGTACCGCCTCCACCGGGCAAGGGAACTGACCTTCGCCGGTTGCATCGCCACCGTGGCCTCGGAACTGCAACACGAGCTTAGCCGCAATAGCATGGTGGCGGCCAACCTCGCCAAGTGGGGACTGGGAGCCGACGGCGCGATCGTCACCAAGTACGCCGGAGGGGCCCCCCACTCCGACATGTTCGAGACTGCCCGCTGGTGCGAACAGTTGGGAGTGAAGACTTCAATTCTGGTCAGCGATACCGCTCCCGACAGAAGAGCCGAGTCCGCGGCTCTGATGAACATCCCCGGCGTAGACGCTATCGTCAACCTCAGCGAGGGCTCCGACGTGTCATGGCCCGCAAGTCCCGTCGAACGGGTCATCGCGGGCAACACGGACGTGGCGAACATCCTGGCGAATGCCGAAGTATTACTGTCGGGAGACGTTTGCGGCGTCGTGAACAACCAGGGCGGCTCGCGGCTTCAATCCATCGTGTACTAGGCTAGATCCCTATACGCACGGTCCACGGACCCACCACCGGAGGAACGTCATGCGCGTGGTCCATTACATTAATCAGTTCTTCGGCGGCATCGGCGGCGAAGAACAGGCCGACGCTCCCCTTGAGACGCGCTCTGGCGCCGTAGGGCCGGGCCGGTTGCTGAACCAACTTCTGGGAGACGGGTCCCAGGTCGTTGCCACGATCGTCTGCGGTGACAACCAGGCCGCTGAAAATCTCTCGGAGGTCGCCGCCGCGGTGGTGCGCGAGGTGAAGGAGGCCCAGGCCGACCTATTCGTAGCCGGGCCCTGTTTCCAAGCCGGCCGCTATGGTACTGCTGCAGGCGCGATGTGCGAGGCTGTCCGCGAACAACTCGGCATACCCGCAATTACCGCGATGTCCGTGGAAAACCCCGGGGCCGACCTCTACCACGCCAACACCTACATAGTCGACTCCGGCGAGGATGTCTCCCAGATGCAGCCGGTGTTGGCCGCGATGACCAGTCTTGGGAAGAAGCTGGTTGCCGGCGACAGCATTGGCAGACCGTCCGACGAAGGCTACATCGCTCAGGGTAAGTTGAAGTCGGAGTTCGTGGAAAAGCCCGCCGCCTCCCGGCTGGCGGAGATGCTCCTTGCCAAGCTGAAAGGCGAACCCTTCGAGGCCGAGGTGCCGGTACAGGCTGCCGAACCGGTGCCTGTACCGCCAGCGATTGCCGACCTGTCGAGGGCCACGGTGGCCCTCGTCACGGACGGTGGCCTTGTGCCCACCGGCAACCCTGACCACCTGCCCCGGGCCTTTTCCAGGGTTTGGGGCGCTTACAGTTTCACGGACCAGGACGCGCTAGCAGAGGGAAGCTATGAGGTCGCCCACGGGGGTTATGACAACCGCTACGTAGAGCGGGACCCGCACCGGTTGCTGCCCGTCGACACCCTCCGGGAAATGGAACGCGAGGGCAGGATTGGCAAGCTGCACGAAGAGTTCCTTTCAACTACGGGCAACGGCAATCCCCTGGAAAACAGCCGCCGAATCGGCAGGGAAATGGCCCAAAGGCTCAAGGACTCGGGGGTGGACTCGGTTATCCTGACATCCACTTGAGGGACTAGCACTCGCTGCGGCGCAGCGATCACTAACGAGTTGGAAAAGGCCGGTATCCCGGTGGCCCAGGTTGCCCCCATGACCCCGGTGGCCATGGCCTTGGGCGCCAACCGCGTAATCCGCGGTCAAGGAATTGTGTACCCGACCGGCGACTCAAAGCTACCTCCGGCGGAGGAACGCGACCTGCGGAGGAGAATAGTCCAAGAGGCCCTGGACGCTCTGGCAACCGAGGGCCGGACCGAAGCGTAGGACGCGGTCCCGGCTATCCGTCTGCGAGGCGCACGGCGTGGCCGCCAAACCGGTTCCGTAAGGCTGCCAGAAGCCTTCCGCCGAATGGTTGCTCCTGCCTCGACCGAAACCGCTGCTGCAAGGACGCGGTGATCACCGGGATCGGGACTCCCAGGTCAACCGACTCCTGCACCGTCCACCGCCCTTCCCCGGAATCTTCGACGTAGGCCTGTAGGCTCTCCAATCCTGGCTCTTCCTTCAGCGCCGCGGCCGTCAGGTCGAGCAGGAACGAGCGGATCACGCTTCCGTTCCGCCACGATTCGGCTATCTTTGGCAGGTCAAGGTCGAACTCTTCCTTGGCCGCCATTAGCTCAAAGCCTTCCGCGTAAGCTTGCATCAGCCCGTATTCGATGCCATTGTGCACCATCTTCACGAAGTGCCCCGCGCCAGTAGGTCCGGCGTGGGCATAACCTTTGTCCTTGGCAGGCGCCAGGGAGTGGAAGACCGGCTCCAGCCGCTTCACAGCCTCGGCATTGCCCCCGACCATAAGCGCGTATCCTTCGGTCAGCCCCCATATTCCGCCGCTGGTCCCCACATCTATGAAGTCTATGCCCCGCGAAGCAAGCTTTTCTCCGCGGCGTATGCTGTCTTTATAGAAGGAATTCCCGCCGTCCAACACGGCGTCCCCTGGCTGTAGGAGCGGGGCCAGAGCGTCGATGGTATCCTCGGTAGGCTGACCCGCCGGGACCATTACCCACACAGCGCGAGGGACCGCGAGGGCGGCGACAAGTTCTTCCAGGGATGTCAGGCCGACCGCGCCCAGATCCTGACTGGCCGCAACCGCCGCCTGTTCCCGGTCATAGGTCAAGACCCGGTGGCCGGCGAGCAGAAGACGATGCGCCATATTCCCGCCCATGCGGCCCAAGCCTACCATCCCGATTTCCATATTCAGCCCCCGGTCTCGCGAAGTCGCGCCATCAAGTCTCTGGACTGGCCTCCGGTGATTGTCCCGCCGCTAACGTGTGCTCGGGCGGTCCGCAACCCCGAAGACCTCAATGCCTCGAAATCTCCCAAAGCCTGGGCGTCCGCCAGCTCTCCAAAGCTGAAGTCCTGCCCTGGAATAGTCAGGTCGTGATCGTGGTCGGCGGTAATCTGTAACAGCAAAGCTTTGGCCGGTCCCCCCTTGTGTAGTTGACCGGTGGAGTGAAGGAAACGGGGGCCATAGCCGACCGTCGTCGCGATGCGGTACTGCCTCATTATCGCCCGCCGGAAGACCTCGAGCGTTTCATTCAACTCCGGAGTCTCTTCCACATAAGCCATGATAGCCAGATAGTCCCCTGGAGACACCTGAGCTAACAGGCCGTCCATGGAGCTGTAATTCTCCATAGCCGGCAACTTGCCCGATGTCCGGTACTCGGCCAGTACGTTGTCGGTCATGTCTTTGGCAGACTGAACGTTGGGCTGATCGAAAGGATGGATGCCCAGGACCGAACCGGCGATTGCCGTGGCAAACTCCCAGCAGTATGCCGAGGAGAACAGGTCGTATTTCTCCCCCAGTCCCAATCCCACGACAGGTTGGCCCGACTGCTGGAGTGCGCCGACGGCGTTGTCCACCGACGCGTTGTCGTCGCCTTCCAGCCGGAGGTATAGGAAAAACCGGTCGTCTCCGTAGCATTCCGGGGACTCGAGCGGTTCCTCGGACACGGGGATGATGCCCTTCCCTTCCTTACCCGTGCTTTCCGCTAAGAGCTGCTCAGCCCACAGGCCGAAGCTGCTGATCGACGGCGAAGTGACTAGGGTGAGTTTGTCCCTCCCTTCCCGCGTCAAAGACCCTATGATGGCTCCCAACCAGGCGGCCGCGTGTTGCCGGGTTGGAACACCGGGCGCGGTCGCCGTCCGCATTTCGTCCGCCCGGTCTAACATATTGCCGACGTCCATCCCGATCATGGCCGCCGGGACCAGACCGAAGTATGACAGCAGGGAATACCTGCCTCCGATTTCTGGAGGATTGAGAAACACGCGCCGGAATCCCTCGGCATGCCCCAGGGTCTCCAGCGGGGAGCCTTCGTCGGTCACCGCGATGAAGTTGCGTCCAGCGCTACCCGCGCCAACCGCTTCCTCGACCAAATTGCGGAAATACCAGTAGAACATATTGGGTTCTATGGTTGAGCCTGACTTGGAGGAGACCAGGAACAGTGTACGGCTCGGGTTGATCGCATCGGTGACGGTCTGGATACGTCCCGGTATGGTCGAGTCCAGGACTATCAGCTCCGGATAACCGGATGCACTGCCGAAGGTCTGCCTCACCATCTCGGGTCCCAGGCTGCTGCCGCCCATGCCCAAGAGAACTAGGTGACGGTATCCCTCATCCTTGATCTGCCGGGCAAACAATTCCAAGTCTGAGACACTCTCCCGCATCTCGTCCGATATCGTCAGCCATCCCAGCCGGTTGGTGATCTCCGTGGGATCGGGCTTCCAAACGGTGTGGTCTCCCCGCCAAATACGCTCGGCAACGTCATATCTCTCAAGGTCGGCAAGGCAGGCGTCTAAGACCTCCTGGTATGGTCCCAGGCTCGACTTCGCCTGCCCTCCAAGAGGAATTCCCATCGGTTGGGGAACGTCTCGTAATTCAGAGGTCAAAGAAAATCAACCTCCCCGGACTAACCGGAAGACTGGCTGCCATACTCATAATCATGTGCGGGAAACCCTGCGGACGCCTCCCATGTCCGCGCCCGGAAGCGGACTCGTGCCGATGACTTCTGATTTCTCCAGGTCCTGCAAATCATCCACACTAAGGCCCAAGATATCGCTCAGAACGTAGTTGTTGTGCTCACCCAGGCCCGGAGCGGGCTCGTGGCGCGGCTCAGGATCTCCTGCCATTTTCCACATGGGGCCGCTCATCAGGTGGTTCCCCGCATCAGGATGGTCCACGACCTGGAAATAGTCCCGTTCCAGTAAGTGGGGGTCGGAGTAGGTATCCGCCCCACAGTCCAATACGGGGGCTGACGGTATTCCCGCCGCCTGCAACAACTCGACGGTCTCGTAACTGTCTCGTATCGACGTCCAATCCGCCACAATCGCGTCCAGCGCCTGCCGATTGGCTACCCTGGCTTCCACGCCGAAGAACCGGCTGTCATCTGCCATCCCAGGGACGCCCGTTACGCGGCAAAATGCGCGCCACTCGTCCTCGTCCCGGACGGCGATGGTCAACCACCTATCCTCGCCCAGTGCGGGATAGCAACCGTGGGGCGACATCAACGGGTGACTGTTTCCGCGCCGCGCCCGCGACTGGCCGGTAAGGCCGTACTCAAGGAACACTTCTCCGATGTGGGGCAGAAACGCCTCCGATTGGGTCAATTCGATGAATTGGCCCTTGCCGGTCCGCGCCCTGTAGTGGAGCGCCGCGCTGATCCCAAACGCCGCCGTGAGTCCCGCAACGGCGTCCGGGTGATGCACCAGTGAAATCTGGGTCAAGTCCATGTCGGGATATCCCCGGAGCGAGGAATGTCCGGTGACCGCGTCAATGGCCATGCCCATGCTGCGGAAGTCTTTGTATGGGCCGCTCTTTCCGTATCCAGGCATCTCAACCACAATCAGGTCGGGCTTCAACGCGAGTAATGCCTCATACCCGATACCGAGCCGGTCGACCACGCCGGGGGCGTAGTTGCTGACCATTACGTCGCTAACCGAGATAAGCTTCCTGAAAAGGCCGACTCCCTTGGGCCTGGCCAGGTCCAAGGTGACGCTGCGCTTGTTGCGGTTGACCGCGTTGAAGTTCCCGGACCGGTTCCAGGGCCGTTCTCCGGGGTCCCCGTCTGGGTACCCTGATGCCCCGGGAGCGGGGCGCGCCTGACCCCGTGAGATCCGCTGGATGGACTCTACCTTGATGACTTCGGCCCCCATATCGGCCAGGGCCGCGCCGCAGAGTGGGCCAGCCCAAATCTCGGCGAGTTCCAGGGCCCTGATTCCGGCGAGTGGGCGTTGGATGGGTGAATTAGAATTCATCATCGTTCGGGCCGGGCTGGACCCCGTCACGTAGCGGCCAGCAAGCTTTAGGTATGGCTATCATAGAACACCTTCCGAGCGGAGAAGTTCCAGATCGTCTTCGCCCACACCCAAAAGCCCCGAATATACTTCTAGGTTGTGTTGGCCCAGGAGCGGGGCGGGCTTCGGTTCAAACTGGTCCGTAGCGGACAGTCGGAACGGGTGTCCGGTGTAGCGGAGTGTACCCGCCCTTGGATGGTCGATCCGGAGGAATGACCCTCTTTCGTTGAAATGGGGGTCGGCCAGTACGTCGGGCGGCGTCAGTACGGGTCCGCAAGGGAGCCCTTCTCGCTGCCCAGCGGCGAACACCTCGGCCCTGGTGTGGGAATCGAACCAGTCCTGGAACAAGGACTCTAGCTCCCCGTTATGCGCGGCGCGGCCTTCTATCGAAGTGAACCTGGTATCATCCAACAGATCGGCCCTGTCTATCATTCTGGCAAGATTCGGCCACATTCTCGCGCCCAGGGGCAGGAGACTTGCGAAACCGTCCTTGCATTTGAAAGTCCCGGAGCCGTAGGTTTCCCGCGTCTCGCTGGTGCCCTGGCGTGGATTGTTCCTGGGGTCAGACTCTCCAGCATAGACGAAAGGGGCGCGGCGTCCAATCTGGTGAGGGTGTCCGGCGATGCACTCCTGGAGCGAGATGTCGATCCATTCGCCCTGTCCGGTCATAAAAGCCCGGAAATATGCCCCCATCGTGGCGGCTGACGCGGCTGTGCCGGCGAAGTATTGGCCCATCTCTCCACCGTACTTCAGCGGCTCGCGGTCGGACCGCCCCTCGCGAAACATTGCTCCGCCGGTGGCGAAAATGGTCAACTCGGTGTACTGATAATCCTTGTGGGGCCCGGTCTGGCCGAAGGGAGTTACCGAAGTCATGACCAGCCTCGGGTTCAACTCTCGCAGGCTCTCGTAACCAAGGCCGATTGAATCCATGTACCCCGGCGCGGAACTCTCGATCAGGACGTCGGCATTCGAAACCAAATGGCGGAAGAGGCTACGTCCGGCGTCAGCTTCCAGGTCCAACGTGACGCCGCGTTTTCCCCGGTTCAGGTGCAAGAACAGCGGGCTCTTTTCGATGTCGCCGCTGTGCGAAGGCCAGGAGCTTCGTCCGCGGCTAGGGTCCCCATCGCCTGGACGCTCTACCTTGATGACGTCGGCGCCGTATTCGGCGAAGAGCTTACCGCAGTAGGGACCAGAAATCCCCTCCGCGGTCTCTATCACGCGACTCACCTGCAACGCCAGGAAGGGCAACTTTACTCCGGTCCCAGGGGAGAACGGCTACCGCGGTGGCAGGCGGGAAAGCCGGTTTTCCTCTTTGGTCATAAACTCGATCAGCGCGGGGCGTCCGTCGGCCATCCTTTCCCGCGCCCTGTTGATGGCCGGGACTATCTCCGCCGGGTCTTCCACACGCTCACCGTGGGCTCCCAGAGATTGGGCGAGATTGGCGTATTCGCCGTACAGGTTGGTAAATGCGTAACGCTCCGCCGCAACCGGGTAGTTCCTGGAGTAACCGCTTAGGACAGCGTTATTCAAGACTATGGTGAGTATGGGAATCTTGTGCCGGACCGCAGTCTCGATGTCCATCCCCGCCATACCTATGGCGGCGTCACCCATTATGTTAATCACCAGCTTGTCCGGCGCTCCTAGCTTCGCGCCCATCGCGATTCCCAGCCCATAGCCCAACTGGGACGAGTTGCCCCAACCCAGGTATCCCCTGGGCACGATGGCCTCGTAGAAAGGAATGGTCTGGTCGCGGGGGTGGCCGGAGTCATGGGTTACGATAGTCTGGGTGCGGTCAACCGTATGCATCATGTCCCAGATGATCCGGTACGGGTTGATGGGCACTTCATCGGACGTGAGCAGCGGCATCCACTCTTCCAGCCACTCGTCCTTAACGCGCTTGATTTCGGCCTCGACCGAACCGTCTCCCCGGCGGCCATCGGCGCCGGCCTGCTTCTTGACCTCGTCGATGAGTTGTAGGATCACCAGCTTTGCATCGCCTACGACGGCGTGATGAATTTGCTCTTCCTTATTCAGGTCCTTCACGTCCACCGTGCACTGGACCAACGTCTTGCCCCTGGGGACCCCCACGGATGCGAGGTTGGTGGTGAAGCTGCAACCAATGCCGAAGACCAGGTCGGCCTTGTCCAGAAACTCCCGCGCCATCTTTGTCATCGTCCCCGCGCCCGTGCCTACCGACAGGGCGTGGTTCTCCGGGAAGGCGCTCTTCCCGGTGTTGGTGGTCATTACCGGGGTGTTGGTAAGCTCGGCCAGTTCCACCAGTTCGCTGGAGGCTTCGGCCCATAGCACACCTTGTCCGGCGTAGATCAACGGGTTCTGGGCGGCCAGCAACGCCCTGACCGCGGCCGCCACGTCCTCGGCGTCGCCGGCGCTCTTGTAACTCTTGACGGTACGATAATCAAACAGCTCCTCGCTGATTTCTTCACTGCCCACGTCTCCCGGGACTTGCACCATCACGGGGCTGCCCCTGCCTGAACGCAACGCCGTATAGGCGCGGCGCATCATCTCCGGGATTCGGTGGGCATGGTTGATCTGGTCCGACCATTTGGTCACCCCGGCATAGGCGCTCATGGCGTCGAAGTCCGGGGACTGGCCCTGCCGGTCCCGCGCCGTGCCGCCGGGTAAAATCAAGATCGGCGTGGATTCCGCATAGGCGTGGGCGATTCCGGCGAAGGCATTTTCGATACCCGGCCCGGACTGGGTTACCACCACTCCGGTCTTGCGCCCATTGGTCACACGGGTGTAGCCGTCGGCCATGTTGACCGTGGTGCGCTCGGTACGGGACATGATGGGTTCGATGCCGGCGATGGCGGCCGCCTCGATCAACGTGTTTGCGGGGAAGCAGAACAGGTAGTCGGTGTTCTCCATCTTCAGAATATTGGCGATTGCCGTGTTTCCCTGCATTTCGCTTCTCCTTCTCTAGTTGGTTACCGCGGAGCTTGTCTCAAAAGGGGTGAATACTGGGCGGAGTTTAACCCACGGGAATGGCGTTTATGGGATGCGGCGGGACGCCAGGGTGGTGTTTTCGGAAGCGTTCCCGTAATCCACGGGTTTCCCAAGGTGGAAACCCTCTATCGGAAAGAACTCCCCCGATTTAAGGGCCTCTAACAGGTCGGCCTGGTTGCGAATCTCGCCGGGGAACACAGTAGCCCCCTTGCCCAATCCATTGGTCGAATGAGCGTCGCTTCCGCCTGTTCCCTGGAATCCAAGCAACTCAGCCACGCTCTGGGCGAACCGGTTTTCGTTCTCCAGGTTGCCCCCATTCACTACCTCGATCTCGTCAAGCAGGTCGAAGATCGGGTGAGTGGCGGCCACTTCGGGGGTAGTCGGCACCTCATACCACCGCTCGAACAGGATGTTTTGGGTGTAGTTCCCCCTGGATTCCAAGAGGTGCCGGAAGGGATGAGCCAAGACCATCACACCTCCGACCCGGTCGACTTCCCTGCGAAGGGTCCGGATGGTCTCGATGTCCCCGTTATATCCGGTGACGTATTTGTCCAGCCCCAGAGTGATGATATGTCCGAGCGGAGTGTACATTTCCAGCGAGTTGACAAGGACCAATTCCTGGTCCTTCGCAAACTCCTCGAACTCCGGACGGGCCCAACCCGTGTGCTCCGTTATCATGATCCCGGTGAGTCCCAGCCGCGTGGCCTCCGTTACCATTTCTTCGGGAGTCAATGCGCTATCCGCGCTACCCTGGTTAGTGTGAACATGCAGGTCGAAAACCGAAGCCAAGCCGCCACATCCTCCCTGGAACTGATTTTGGGGTGGAGCAGACACCCGAGCGGAGAGGTCCGCCGAATGCGTGTCGACCTCGCAGTTATATCCGAATTCGGTTGACCAGTCAAGAAGAACCAGTCTTCCGCATAGGACGATTGCGAAGTCGCTCTAGGAACTTTCAGGTTGGTATCCAAGAACCTCCCCTTAGCTTTGGCGAGTCTCATGCAAAGTGGCCTTTCAACTCTGCAATGCCGCCGTCTAAGGACTTTGCAATCGTCCTAGTCTTCCGCAGGGTCATTCGATTATCGGCCCAATTGTCCGAACCGGGATTCACAGGATTATGGCATTCGCATGATTTCCAATCATATAAATCCCGCAATCGGAGAAATCACAGTTCAGACGAACAATCGAATGACCCTGGGTCTTCCCGGCAGGGTCTTTCAATTGTCAGTCTTGCACCAACCCGTCGTTCCGGCCTTGAGTCGGAATCCAGGAAATCTTCGCTTTGGAACGTCCGCTCATGCGTAGGATTCATAGCTCCCGGCCTTCGCCGGGAGGACCGTTAAGTCTGTATCGTACTCTCGAAAGTACAATTGAAAGACCTTTCTGGAATCCGTATGAAGCCTTGACCCTCCTCGGTCTGGCTGCCCCATAACAATTAAAAGACCCTGTATTCGAACGTGACTCATCTTGAATTGCCCTGGGAGATATTGTGAAATCCACCGGGCTTTGGGAGGCCGAGTGTTCAAGACAATTCATTTGAGATCGGGTCTCCCAATAAAGGGGAAGGCAACGACGTGCCCGCCATCGTCAGAAAGGAGCGGCTTTGAAAGTAGGAATATTGACATTGCAAAACACTTATCTCACCCCTGGGAGGTCTTAATTATGAAACGAGCACTCCTGATTTTGGCGTTACTTTTAATCATCGGTGCTAGCTTCTGGACTGGCGCCGCGCTGGGCACAGGTGCCGATTACGAGGGGAGCGGATATTTTCCCACCAGTGACCTCAATTGGAAGTTTTTTGGGACTGAGTCTGACGCTGGCGGGAGCTACACAACTCCTGCATGGAACGCGGTGGCACCATGGCATAATAACACTGACCTTAACTTGACCCAGGTCTGGGGTGTTACCTGGGACGTACAGATCTCCGTGCTCAACTACGGGGCTAGTGGATGGAACGGTCAGACTTACATTTGCGCCACAAATGGCGAGTGCGATAACACGTCGGCTTTGAATAATACTTATTCCTATGCGATTACCGGAATCAACCAGCATTATCTTGCCGACGACAATGCAACGGCCCGACACAACACAATTGGTCACGAGCTGGGTCAGGCCTGGTCACTTGCCCACCAGGGGTATCACACCAGTTACATGTATCAAGTTCAGACCACAGTTACTTCGCCCAACGCCCGGGACATGGGGAATGTCAACACTCGTTATTAGGGAAGGAGATCCTATATGAAGTGGCCGTTTATCCTAATCTTCTCGGGAATCGTTAGTTTAGTGGCCGGGTTGGTATTCAGCTCACTGGATATGCACGACGGTAACCCCGACATCGGGGTTGGTAGTGTCCAGTGGAATTTTTCGGCTCATTCGGTCGCCGAGCAAGTTGTAGAAGCAGACGCGATTGTGCGTGTGCAAGTAGACAAAGTGCATCCGCCCAGAGCTTTAGTGATTTCACTCCCCCAGGCACAAGGCGTGAGGAATTGAAAACCGACGTCATACCATTCACTGATTCCGACTTGCGAGTCGAAGATGTGTACAAGGGGTCCGTTACTAGGGGTGCGACTATGACGATCATGCAGACCGGTGGTAGGCTGACTGCCACGGATCAATATAGAGCGCAAGATGTGACGTTAGCTGATGACCCGCTATTCGTGAAAGGGGGTGATCACATACTGTTTCTGAAGTCAATCACGGGCGATTCATTGCATGCCCCGCAACGGGACCTCTACCGGGTTGTAAATCCTGCTGGGAGATACGATGTACACGGCGAGACTTTGGTGGCTCATACCGACTTTCGTCCGGAACTGCTGCCAAGTAAACTCTCCGATTTGGTAGATCAAATTGAAGAGGCGACTGCTGTAGACGAAGGGTAGTCGAGGTCAACACGCGCAATGACCACATGGAGGTTGCGTAAGGGAATCGACATTGATCGGTCCCGTTCTCGACTCATTGTATGATATTCGGGCTTGATAGTATGTTGCATGAGGAAAACCAATATCGAACGGCGTAGTTTAAAGGCAGTCCCAATTGTTGCCACAATAACTCTGTGTGTAGTCGGCGCGGTTGTATCGTGCACGGTCAATCACGACAATTCCACGAACGGTCCGATAGGCCCAGTCCAAGGTAATCCCGCAGACCATGTTGGTACCAATCAAGGAACCGTATTGGCGGCCTTAGCTGAGCTTGGGATTGAGCTCGCGCCGACAGGTACGAGCCGCGCTGAATTATTGTACCCCACGCCTGGTGATGCCTACCGTATTTATCCGGCAACGGTGAAATCAAAGGAGTGGTTACATATCCACCGGTATCCTAGTGCGAAAGCGGCAGGCGACCATGCCGCCCGAATTCTGGATCAGGATGACCACCGGTTACCTGACGCAATCGACTGGGTCAACTGGCCGCACTTTTTTCGCTGCGATCATCTGATAGTGCTCTATTTGGGCGAACAAGAAAAGGTCTTAAAAGAACTCTCGGCGTTGTGCGGACCCCAATTCGCGGGGAATTGATCCGGCAATCTACAGGGTCTTTGAATTGTGTGGGGATAGGCCGATAAGAGTCAGGGTCTCCCAAGGTTTCCAGGCGTAGTGGCGCAGGGCCGCCGATATGTTTTCCACTCCGCTGAGGCGTAGCATCCCTATCACCAAGTTTCGCAACGCCGCCAGTAGTTGGGGTGCTGACCCGGTTCGCACCTGACTCCGGTCTTCGCCAAAGACCACGTCCCTCACCCAATGCACCTGGTTTTCAATCCCCCAATGTCCCCGCCATGTCTCCAGCAGTCGGGCAGCATCCGCCGGGCCCGCTGGCAGGCTGGTAATGGCGTAGGCTCGCTCCACCGACTCCTTACCCTTGTGTCTCCTGGTCCGTTCCACGCAGCAGACCTGCCCCAGCCCAGGCCAATCCAGGTAATCGTTCAAAGCCGTCGAAGCCCGCAGATGCCGCCTTTCCAACCGGTCCCCGCGCCGGCCCTCCTGACTCGCCTCAGCAAAGCTCTCACCCCAAGGCGGCCGGTCGAACAGCAGGCTCAACGCTTCTCTCACCCCAGGCTGGTTGTCCTTGAGCATCCAGAAATAGTCCCCGCCTTGTTCCACCACCCTTTGGCTCAACTCCCGCTGGGCGTAAAGGGCGTCCCCAGTCATCACCCTCCCTTTTAGCTCCAATTGGGCCAGCAAGCTGGAGGCCAATCCCAGTTGACTCTCCTTGCGCTGTCCCCTAACCCCCCCTTTTGTCCCACTAGCAGGCCACTCTCTCGGGCATATGCCGCCACCAGCCTCACCCCGGGGAATCCCCCGGGAATCCCCCGCCGTGTATCCCCCGCGGGGCCTTACCGTCGATGGCAATGCCAGCCTCGGCCTCTCCCAGCCACTCCTGAGCCCAGCGCCCTAGGGCCGACTCGAAGGCATCACGTCCAACCGGCGAAATACGTGGTGCAGCGTGGCCACACACGGGGTCCGCTCCCCACTGAACCCCAGCGGCTGGGCCAACTGAGGGTGTTCCCGGCCCTACCGGCCAATGGCGTACAGGCTTCTGGCGCCGCCCAACATCACGCATACCGCCCAGGCCAGAACCGCTGGCAGAGGATGCCGGATACTCCGGGTCTTCCTGGGATCCTCTATCCGGCTCTTGGCATCCAGCAGTCCGCTACCCCATTCCCCAACACTATCCTCACACACAACCGTCCTCCACACTCCCTAATACTCTCCGCCCATCATTCAACATCTCACACAGCCTTTCCTACAATTAATAGACCCTGGGTCTTCCGGTCTTACACCCTGCCCGGCAACTCCGGCTTGCCCGAAATACATTGTCGTGTAGAATTATCCCGAACTCATCCTCTCAACCGGAATTAGAGCCATGAACATCACCGGCGTCAAGGCCGTATATCCGAAGTATCAACACGTCGCCCCTTCCTGGAGAACGCACTTCTGGCAAATAGTCGTCAGGGTGGAGTCCGACCGGGGAGTAACCGGGTTTGGCTACGGTGGCGGTGGAGTTGCCTCGGTGGAGGTGGTCAACCGCCACCTGCGGGAGCTATTGGTCGGACGCCGCATTGACGGTGTCGAAGACATCAGGGACGCCTGGGACACCCTCTATGGCGAGTCGCTGCCTTACGGGCGAAAGGGCATCGGAGTCATGGCGCTTAGCGGCATAGACTTGGCCCTGTGGGACCTGCTGGGCCGGGCGGAAGGCATGCCTGTGTATGAATTGCTGGGCGGCAAGAAGAAAGAGAGGGTCCAGTCTTACGCCACCGGAGACGACCCCGAATGGTACCAGGATATCGGGTTCACCGCTCACAAGTTTCCCCATCGCTGGAACGGCGGCAACTCCGGCTTCGACAGCGCTGTTGCCGCGGCGGCTAAAGCCAGAGAGATATTCGGTCCCGAAGCCAAGTTGATGATAGACACCTACATGTCTTGGGACTCTCAGGTGACCCTGGAGATGTCCCGCCGATTGTCGGAATTCAACATCTACTGGTTCGAGGATGTTTGTACTCCCGATGACCTGGACGGGCAGGCGGCGCTTCGACCCCTGGTCAAACCAGTGCTGATTTCCGGGGGCGAGCACGAATTCACTCAGCACGGTTTCGCTGAAGTTGCCCGCGCGGGGGCCCTCGACCTGTGGCAACCCGACATCACCTGGTGCGGCGGTATTACCGCGGGGCTCAGGATCCTGGATATCGCGCGGCAGGCTGGGGTCCCGGTAGCTCCCCACCGTGGCGGTGAGGTCTGGGGTTTGCACCTGATCATGGCCACGGAGGGACTCGACCTTGCCGAGCGAAACCCCGGACGGCGCGGCGCTCCGCGTGACGAGCTATGGTTAGGGGAACCACAACCCGTGGACGGGTTCCTTGAACCATCCGACGAACCCGGGTTCGGAGTTACATTGAACGAGGCGATGGTCTAGACGTGGAAGTTAGCCACAGGAGGCGGACCAGGTGCTGGTAGGCGTGATATCCGACACCCACGGATACCTTGACCCCAAGGTAATCCCGTTGCTGGAAGGCGTGGAGCACATCCTCCACGCTGGGGACATCGGCGACGCTGCCATCATCGACCGGCTTAGCGGCATTGCTCCGGTAACAACGGTGAGTGGCAACAACGACAAGACCGGTCCGGAGTCGCTATTTCCGGAAGAGGTGACCCTGGAGCTGGGCGGCTGCCTGGTGTATCTGACTCACGCGGTCAAGGTGCCCAAAACTGAGGAAGACCCTAAGATCAAGCGTTACGTGGACTGGGGCGTCAACGTCGTGGTCTCCGGCCACAGCCACATACCCCTGCAAAAGCGGGTGGGCCAGGTCTTGTTCTTCAACCCTGGAGCCGCCGGCAAACGCCGGTTCAAGCTGTTTCCTTCCATCGGGACGCTGCTGCTACGGGACGGGGAAGCAACTGGGACGATCATCCCGCTGGATGATTAATCCCGTCTCGTTTACGGCGACGGCTGAGGTGAGGGCCAACGTCTATGACCCGCCGGATGAGCCTCCGTTAACCCGAACCGCTCCAGAACGGGCGCTGGGCAGCCTGCCGAGCCGGTTGTCCTCGACCATCCGGTTGTAGGAGGCATGGATGCCCCGCAGCGACCGGTTGAATTGGGGCATGACATACCGGGCGAACAGCTCCAGAGACCGCTTCCATTTCTCGGTGGAAGTCCACTCCACCGACACCATCAACAGTCCGCCAAATCCGCCGGTCGATTCTTCCAGTTCCTTAATGCGGCGCACGCAATGGTCAGGGTCCCCAATGATCCACTTGCGCTGGTCGATGATCTGATCGACCGTTATCTCTTCCGCCGGTTGGCCGGGGTAGGCCTCATAGGTCACCTTGCCCCCGGTCTGGAAGAAATACTGACGGGCTTCTTCAATCACCCCTTCGGACACGTCCTTCATGGCTTGTTCGTTAGAGTCAGCCAGATAAATGCTGGTGGACAGGCGCCAATCGTTCCGGCTGGGAGTGTGACCAGAGGTCTTGGCTAGCTCCTCGTAGGCCCCCCATTGCTGGCCGATGTCCATCGCTCCCGGCTGAGTATACGCACCGGAAATCACGCCCAACCCCCGCTCGGCGGCCACGCGGATGCTGTTGCCGCTTCCGGAGCTAACCGCGTAAATGGGCAGGTGCGGTTCCTGGTAGGGCTTCACCTGGACTTCCATATCCTTGATCTGCCAATACTTCCCGTCGTAAGACACTAGCCCGTCTTCCCGGTAAAGCTTCAGGATGATGTCCAGTGACTCGTTCATCATTGGTCGAAGCTCGGTGGGCTCCAGCCCAAAGAGCTGGATGTCTGGAGACAGCACTCCAGGGCCGCAGCCCAGCATCACCCGGCCGTATGCCAGGTGGTCCAGGAACGCCATTCGCTCGGCTATGTCGAAGGGATGGTGGTAAGACAGGTTAATGACCGCAGTCCCCAGCCGGATGCGCTTGGTGCGCGTAGCCGCCGCTGCCAGGAATATGTCCGGCGCGGGGATGGTTTCCCAACCGCCGGAGTGGTGCTCACCAACCCAAAACTCATCGAACCCCAGGCTTTCCGCGTACTCGATAAGCTCCAGGTCACGCTCGAAGGCGAGGGTGGGGTTTTCGAAGTGGGAATGTGCCGGCATCATGAAAAAACCGAACTTCATGGCGTCTCTCCAGTCACTGTTTCTAAACCTACTCTCGGAATCTTGGGGGCCCTATGCCAGCGAACCCATCGGGTCCCAAGGCGGAAGCACGACCGGCGCCTGCTCCAAGGCAGCCTGTAAGTCCGCGGGCAGGTAGCTCTTGGGACAGGCTATTTCGAACATGTATTCCGCGAACCAGGAGTCGTTCATCATGAAGAACCCCTTGTCCCCGACTTTGTCGTCCCAGCTATTCTCGACGCGCCAGCGGCGGGGCTTGCCGTCCACGACGTCGACCCCGGTGAACATCATGGCATGGGTCATCCGGGTCTGGTGGTACTCCAACCGCTCGGCCTTGTCCATCTCGAAATCCGCGCCGTAAACGCTGGAATAATCAAAGAGTTCAGCGTCCCAAATTCCCTTGTCCCGGTGCATCTGCTTCCCTGTGTCACAGCCCATCCAGACCGGTTTGCCATCCAGCAACATCTGCATGGCGATGTCCTTCATAAGCTGGATATCGACGTTCAGGTACTTGATGGGGCGGGCTCCCGCGACGTTGCCCAGATATGCCACCGTAAAGGTCTTGCCAAATGGGCTGGTCTCCCTGGGATCATGCACCAGGGACACGTACTCCTCCAGTGGAGTCACCACGTACTTTTCCGCGAACTCCAGGGGCGTCATTATCCCTTCCCGCTTGAACTCTCCGTCCTTGTCCTTCCATTGCCAATCGAACTCAGCGGGGGGTGTGCCCAGGTGTATGCACAGGACCTGGTAAATAACCTTGAGCGCCTCTTGCTTCTCCCGCCGCATTTCGTCGAGGCCCGCTTCCACTGAGTAGAGTTTACGTATCCGCAGGGCGCCCTGCCGCATCTGATAGTTGAGCATAGAGTTCATGCGCATGGAGTTGCTGGAGCTTTCGGTCTCAGGCATAGCGGTCTTGGGCACCACGCCGTGTTTGTTCACCAGCTCTACGAACATGTCCCACTGGCCCCCGTCTTCAATGGAACGTTGCAAAAGCCAAGACACAGTCCGGTCGTCAACGGGCCGGTCCGCAGTCTCGATAATGGATTCCAACAGGAAGTTGGCCCGCTCCATCTTGTCCCAGAACATCAAGTAGTTTTGGCTGAACTCGAACTCTTTCAGGTTCAGGACTTTACGGGACTCGGACCTGAACAGGTTTAGCCCGGCGAACATCCAACAACGTCCGGAGCGCGCCTGGTTCGTGACTCCCCATTCGTCGAGCACGGTGGAAAAGCTGTGCGCCGCTTCGGTCACGATTGAGCGGTTCAGCGCGGCGTCGTTGACGTCATGCTGGCTGACTACGTTCTGCATCAGCCGTTTGGAAGGGTCCGAGTCGAAGGCGCTACGGAACCTCGCGAGGTCCGCGCCCGTCAAGACGCCTTCGGATGGTCCGCTACTGGTCGCGTTATCTGTACTCATCACTCATCAAAACTCCCCGCGTATTGCCGCATAATGTTTGATTGTACCGGGGTGACCTGCGGTGTCAACCCGGCTCCATCAAGGCACAGGGGGGAGCTTTATTGACCCCTCGATACGGATGGGTTGTATTGGCGCGAGCTTCTCTTCGGTAAACAGCCTATTTACCGAAGTAATCGGTCACGAACAGCAGGAAGATGGTATTTATGGGCTGTTAGTGACACATGATATCCCAATCATTCTATGGTATTCGTTTGTCGCTCAAGTTTATAGCGGAATTCGCCACAACTTCTTGCAAATCCATACGGAACTGGAGATCAAGCCAACACGAGCACATAGGACTCTCACCAACGGAAGGCTAATGATGGTACGCCAAATGATCAAGTCGTCCTCGATACCTCTCCTCGTTCTTCTGATACTGGCCCTGATTATAGTCGTTGGCTGCGGAGGGGCGGCCGATGTTCCGGAAGAACCAAAGCCGGCCGTGGTGACTGACGCTTCAGCCGGGACAGGGACCTCGGCGGTGGAAGAGCCCGCGAAACAGACCACGGCCCAAAACCAGCCGCCCGCGGCGGAGGCCACTAGAACTCCAGATTTTTCAACCAAGGCCCCCACACCAGCCCCGGTCGAAGCAGCCCCTGCCCAGGTACATCCTTGGAAGGCCTATGTAGGCCAGGGGAAGTACGGCGGCACATTGATGATTGGGGATTCGTCCCAGCCGGACCAATGGGACCTCCACAAGGCTTGCTGCAACTTCTCGCCATCCGGGGCACGGGACATTTACAACAACCTCGTATACTACGACCCCTTGAACCAAGTCGACATTATCGGAGACTTGGCCGAGAGTTGGGATTGGGCCGGCGACGGGCTCAGCATCACGTTCCACATCCACGGCAATGCTACTTGGTCCCACGGCGTAAGCGTGACCGCGGATGATGTCAAATACAGCCTGGATAGGATGGCGCTCCCGGGAGTGCCGAGGCCCAGGGTGAAGAATATCGTGCCTTACTACGACCGCTCAGAGATGATAGACCCTACAACTGTCAAGGTGTATACGAAATTCGCGCGTCCCGCTGCTTTCTTGCGCTTTCTGGCTACCGACTACATGGTGATTGTCCCCAAGCACGTATTGGAAGCAGCCGAGGATAGTGAGACAGCTTTCGATGACCCCAGAAACATCGTTGGCTCCGGGTTTTCGCCGGGAACTTTGAGAAAAGGCCCGAGAAGGACATCGTGAATTATGAGCCGGGAAGCAACTTATTGGAAGGAAGGTCTTCCGTTCCTGGATGGACGCCAGACTTTTTACATCAAAGACCGGAATCGGATGCAGACGGCCTTCGAGACTGGGCAATTACACTTGTCTATCAGGGGTAATGGGCTCAACGAACAACAACTAGTTGAGCTAAAAAAGACATTGGAGGAACGAAACGAAGGGACTATCCACCGGTCAGCCCCGGCGGGTGTCGGTATCATCAGCCTGAATTGGACCAGGGAACCCTTCTCCGACAAGCGGGTCAGAAGGGCGATACACCTGGCGCTGGACAGCCGGGAGGTAGTAAACGTCTTTCTGCTAGGCAATGGGTGGCAGGGGACCCCCTTCTTTCCCGGCGAATGGTCCTCCCCCCCAGAGGTGGTAGCTACCTGGCCGGGCTTCCGCTATGTGGACTCGCAAGGCCAGCCCTACCTCAAGGACCCCGTCGGCGTCTAAGGGCTGCACAAAGACCCCCGCGACATTGAGGAAGCCACAGCTTTTGGTTGAAGACCCCCGCGACATTGAGGAAGCCAAACAGCTTTGCCGATGCGGGCTATCCGGACGGGCTATCGGCCAACTTCCACGCCACCAGTTACTATAAAGAGATCAGCGTGGTGATGCGGGAAAACTTCAAGAAGATCGGCGTCGACCTGGAAATCCATTTCACCGACAGCACAACCAGGACTGCGGCCGAGCAATCGGGGGACTATAGCCACTTCCTCGCCCTGGGGTACGGGGCAAACATCATAGGCCCTGATGACCTGTTCATTGGTATTTTCCTCCCCGGTGGGCCTAGAAACTCGTTGGACTATGAGGAACCCGGGATCAGGGAGATCTTCGAGAAGCAACGAAGCGAGGCCGACCCGGTGAAGCGAAAGGAATTGGTCCGGGAAGCGGAAGAGATTCTGCGACAGGGCTACGATCACTCGCTGCAGTATTACTGGCGGGGTTCTCCAGCCTGGATCGTGAGCAGCGAGGTGAAGAACTTCGTGCCGCGCCAGACCGTCCAGTACGGGCACATCACCGAGCACCTCTGGTTGGAGAAGTGACCGCCACGGTCTACCCTTGATCTCGATCCACTTACCCCGGTTTTGGCGCACCTGACTTTCGGGGCCTCCGCAACTGGGGCCCTACTTAACCCCCGGTAAACAAGCGGGAGGACGAATGACAGCCTATCTAACCCAGAGGTTGTTGCTGTTTATCCCTACACTTGTCCTGGTCTCCTTCCTGGCGTTCGGCATCATGCGCATTCTGCCCGGAGACCCGGCCATTGCGATGCTAGGTGGAGTGGAAGGGGGTGAAGGCTCCTTTACGCAGGAGGACCTGGACGCGCTCCGAAGGCAGATGGGGACTGACCGGGCCATTCCGGTTCAGTACGGGGTGTGGATCAAAGACCTGGCAACGTTGAACCTCGGCGAGTCGTTCTTTTACCGGCTACCGGTAATGGACATGCTGAGGAATAGGGTGCCGATCAGCGTCGAGCTGGCCATCCTTGCCCTGATTATCTCTTATGTTGCCGCCGTGCCTTTGGGCGTGCTCTCCGCGGTGAAGCAAGATACGTGGTTTGATTACGCCGCCAAGATTTTCACGTTGGCCGGGATCGCTCTCCCCACGTTTTGGGTGGCCATATTGGTCATCTACATCCTGACCCGTGCGTTCAACTGGCTGCCACCCTTGGCCTACACGAACTTATGGGATGACCCGTTCACCAACTTGCAACAAATGATCTTCCCGGCGCTGGCCCTGGGTTACCACAATATGGCCTTCGCCGCCCGCCTGACCCGATCCTCGATGTTGGAGGTAATGCGGGAAGACTATATCCGCACCGCCCGGTCCAAGGGGCTCTGGGAGTTCACGGTGATTAGCCGGCATGCCCTGAAGAACGCCTGTCTCCCGGTGGTCACGATCGTCGGCTTTCAGCTGGGCCGGTTGATGGGAGGCGCGGTGCTGGTCGAGGCCATTTTCCTTGTGCCGGGGATGGGAAGCCTGCTGGTTGATGGTGTCGTACAGCGGGACTACCCTATAGTACAGATAATCATCCTGTTTATCGCTGTAATGGTGCTGGTCCTGAACGTGATCGTCGATCTGCTCTACGGGCTGCTCAACCCCAGAATCCGCTACGCCTAATGGAATCTCAGAATCCGGGAGGACCCATGCTGGGAGACACCAGACAGATAGCCGGAGAAGCCCAAAGGGGCCGGTTGCCGCTGTACAGGGCAGCCCGGGAACTCGTCGATTTTTCCCGGCGAAAGCCCCTGGGCGCTATCGGCGGTGGGATATTGGCCGTTCTGATCATCATCGCGGTCCTTGCGCCGGTGATATCGCCCTTTGACCCGGAAGAGATTCATAGCGATCACCTCTTCGCGCCCCCCGGAAGGTTCCTGCCCCTTGGTGGTGATTCTGTGGGAGGGACGTGATGAGCCGGCTCTTCTACGGTGGTCGAGTCTCCCTCTTCGTAGGTCTGGTCAGTGTCGGAATCGGGATCACCCTGGGGTCGCTGTTGGGGGTGACCAGCGCCTACTTGGGTGGGACGTTCGACATTGTCGTGCAGCGGTTCGTGGACGCATTCATTGCCTTCCCTGGAATAATTCTGGCGCTAGCGATCATGGCCGTCTCAGGATCATCGGTAACCAACATTATCATCGCCCTGGTACTGGTGCTGGCGCCAAGCGCAATCCGCACCGTCCGTTCCCAAGCGTTGGCGATCAAGGAGATGGACTACGTGCTGGCGGCCAACTCCATAGGCGCTGGTGATATACGCATCGTCCTTCGGCATATGGTGCCAAACTGCATGGCCATCTTCATGATTCTGGCTACCCTAAACCTGGGTTACGCCATCATCGTAGAGGCTTTCCTGAGCTTCCTGGGCGTTGGTGTGCCACCCAATGTCGCGACCTGGGGCAGCATGTTGACCGAAGGCGGTGTTTCCTACATCGACGTGGCCCCATGGTTGGCCGTACTTCCTGGCGTCGCCCTTTCGTTGGCGGTCTTTGGCGTCAACCTGCTGGGAGACGCGCTGAGAGATATGATGGACCCGCGGCTCCGGGGAACAGGTTAGTCGCGGGGACTGGACAGGTCACCCACCCGGGCGATACATCTTCGGTTCGAGGTGCGCGGGCCCCGTTCGTGGCCGTCCCCCGGCCGCCCACGGTCTATAGTCATACCTGAAGGGCCTTAATCGTCCTCGACCCACGACAACCATTCTCGGCGAAGCCGCTGCTCCTGCACCGCACTCGATATGGACAGGCTCCTAGCCACGGACCCCTGGCCATACCGATGGGTTGGAGGTAAAAAACGTGACCAGATACGTACTCCACCGGTTGACCCTCTTTGTCCCCACTCTGTTTCTCGTCTCATTTCTCGCCTTCGCAATAATGAGGATATTACCCGGGGACCCCGCTATCGCCATGCTGGGGGGTCTGGAAGGAGAGGGGAATTTCACACCGGAAGACCTCACCGCTCTTCGGGCACAACTCGGGACAGACAAACCGCTTCCCGTACAGTATGGGGTCTGGATTTGGGATATCGTCACAGGGAAGTTCGGACAATCGTTTTTCTACCGCCTGCCCGTCGCGGACCTGCTGGTCACCAGGATCCCAACCAGCGCTGAGCTAGCGGTCCTCGCTCTAATCATCTCTTACGTAGTCGCCGTGCCCCTGGGCGTTCTGTCCGCGGTTAAGCAGGACACCTGGGTTGATTACGGCGCCAAGCTGTTCACGCTGACAGGCGTAGCTCTTCCCACATTCTGGGTGGGAATATTGGTGGTGTTCGTTCTTGCCCGGCTCTTTGGTTGGCTGCCTCCATTGGGATACGCCAAGCTCTGGGAAGACCCCCTCACCAATCTCCAGCAGATGATTTTCCCCGCGCTCGCTCTGGGCTTTCACAACTTCGCTTTCGCCGCCCGTCTAACCCGGTCTTCAATGCTGGAGGTATTGCGGGAGGACTACATCCGGACCGCGCGGTCCAAGGGGCTTTGGGAATTGACCGTGGTGTCGCGCCACGCCCTAAAGAATGCTTGCCTACCCGTAGTCACTATTGTCGGGTTTCAACTGGGCAACTTACTTGGCGGCGCCGTCCTCATCGAGTCCATCTTCCTGGTCCCCGGGATGGGCAGCCTCCTAAATAGAAGGTGTCATCCAGCGGGACTACCCTGTGGTACAGCCCATTATCCTGGTGGTGACTGTGATGGTGCTCGTTTTGAACCTGATAGTCGACCTGATGTATGGTTGGTTGAACCCTCGGATCCGCTACGGTTAACCTGTACCCCGGTCACCGAAGCCCACTTCCGCCCCTCCTCCTTCGGTCCTTGGCCTTGAGGCCCGATACGCGCGTAGAGTGTGGTGCCGTTAGAACGGTTCCTGGGTTTCCCTGAGACCTGGAGAGTGATGCTCCGGTTGACGGAATAAAGAGGTAAATATAACATTGTCGCATCTGCTCGATAGGCGTCTGTGAATGGTGGTCTCGGTAATCGTCCTGACGCCTTGACCAGGATCGAGCTACCTATTCCGACCGCGGAATTAGAGCCACCAATCGAACTATTTGAACAATTCACCATCGGAGGTTTTTCATGGCACGCCACCTGTATAGGTGCCCGGCATTGTTGCTTCTTACTCTTGTTACCATCGCGCTATTGGCCGTCGCCGGCTGTGGAGGTGGGTCCGAGGCTCCAGCAGCCCCGATGGCTGACATGGCGACAGAAACACCACCACAAGCCGTAGTGGAGGCAGCGCCAACCAAGGAAGCAGCTCAGGGTACGCAAATGGCGGGGACCGCTACCGCGCAACCCGCCCCGGCTTCTTCGACTGGCGACGCTGCCTCATCGCCGGCCGTCGGTGGTCACATCCCGATGCAGGCATACGCGGCTCCGGACCATTGGGGCACTCATTCTTCAGGGACTCTGAACTCCATCATGCATTCCTCCCCGATGTATAACCAGCTTATAGAATACAACGACGAGACCAACAACAATGACGACATCAGAGGGGATATAGCCACTAGCTGGGAGATCGCGAACAACGGGTTGAGCTATGTTTTTGAAATCAACGAAGGTGTCACATTCCACGACGGAACACCTCTGGATGCCGAAGATGTCGCTTTTAGCCTAAATCGAATGGTCGAACCAGGCGAAACTAAACTAAAGCCAAGGTGGGGTGTACATTCGATGAGCGATGAAGATTGGCTTGGTTGCGCCAGTGAAGCCCTCTTATCCGTACTTGGAGAATGATCCGGCACCGCTGTTTGACCTCCACTATCTGCGCATTTCACCTTGGCTTTAGTTTAGACCCAGGGCAGGGGAGATCAAGGCTTACATGGAATTTGGCGGCGCTAAGGCGATTGACGCGAGAACTGTCCAGACAGACCTTAAATTCGCGGCTGCCGACTTCATTACTTTCCTGGCGGCAGACGTGATGAAGATTGTGTCCAAGGATCTGGTAGAATCCGGCGCCGACATCACCAAACTCGATAATGTGGTCGGGTCGGGGCCCTTCACGGTAAAAGAACACAAGAGGGACGTGTCCACCGAGTACGAATTCAACCCCAACTACTTCAAGACAGGAATCGGCGGCGCCCGAAAGCCTTATCTTGATGGCATGACCTACTTTGTCATCGTCGAAAAGGGAACAATCATCGCTGCCTACAAGACGGGGCAAGTCTTGATGAGTGTGACTGTGACGACCAACCTGTCCCGGAGTGAAAGAGCGAAACTAATTGAGGATATGGGTGGGGATTTACTAGAGCACGGTAGTACATATGGCGGAATTACAGCGTTGATGTTCAATACCACCAGGGAACCATTTGATGACTGGCGCGTCAGGAAAGCTATCTCGCTCGCTATCCATCGGCCTGAGGCCATCGCAATCGGCGCAGATGGTGAAGGCATTCTGGGACTGCCGTTACCCCCCGGAACCTGGTTTGGTCGAACTCGGGAAGAGGCAGCCCTGGTCCCCGGCTATCGGTCGACACCGGAAGGAGATAAACATCCTGACGATATAGCCGAGGCGAAACGGCTCCTCGAAGAGGCCGGGTTCCCCGATGGTTTCGAGACTAAGCTAAGCTATCGTAACGTAGTCTCCTATCCGATGCTGGCTCCAGTCTACAAAGACCACCTAAAGAGGAATCTGAACATCGATGTCACTTTGGAAGCGTTGGAAAGCTCTACCGGGTTAAAGCGCTGGAGGGATCGGGATTTCGGGATGGCGGTACAAGGGCATGCTTTCAGCACCTACGCGCCTGATGGGATTTTGGGTGCATTATATCGCCCAGGTGGCACGAGGAATTACATCGACTACGAGGCGCCCGTCGTGGAAGAGCGATTCGGAGAACAAGCGGCAGAATTGGACCAAGAACAACGGAAGGTCATAATTCGCGAGATGGAGGAACACCTAATCGACGTTCCTCCCAATTGGATCGGCGTGTATTGGGGAGTCGGCGCTTCTAAGTTGGCTCACAAGAGTATCAAGAACATCTTTGGAACGCCAAGTACCCAGAATCAGATGAAGCAAGAGAACATCTGGCTCGACCCCAGTGAAGTAAACTAGGTCGGACATGTTCCTGGGTCCAGTTGAGCCAATGTTGGTCTTGCTGGCGCATCTGCCGATCGCCGATCAATGTTGGCTCTCGACTTCTCAAGCTCTCGTCCCTCGAGCCAATTATCTATACTGGAGTCCGGTTATCGATATGTTTGAGGGATTCACCGCACATAGTTTTTCAAAGCGGATTCCACGTCCTTCGGCCCGGCCTCGGCGAGGGGTCGGGAAACGCTTCGCAATTTAGTCCGGGGCTGGCTCACGCGGTTCTCTGAAATATCCAGATCGCGGTCAATATTAGAGAACCTACTGGCAGGAGACCATTTCGGTCTCCTTGATGGTTCGGCATCCCGCCGGGCATCAGTTTCTGCAGCCAATTCCAGTATGCAAGGGCAAACATGGAGACACAATTGGTAACTACCGGCCCTAACGCGGAGTCCTACGCCTGGTCCGAGCCTTTCCGGGACATGCCACGCGGTCGAGTGGACACCAGACTTGTTCAAAGGGCGAGCATCTACTTCTCTTAACCCTATTCGCGTAGCCACGAGAGGGCATCTACGCTTATTTGGACCCAAGACCGAGTTTGGCCCAATGTGATGGCGGCCAACGAGAGTGTAATTAAGACATGCACGTTTATATAGCCAAACGGATCGCTCTCTTTGTTCCCACGCTGATATTGGTCACTATCTTTTTGTTCGTCCTGCTGCGACTCATTCCCGGGGATCCCGCTCTGCTCATCCTTCTTGGCCCCGAAGGCGACAATACCGTGACCCAGGAAGAACTGGATGCGTTACGAGCGAAACTGGGGACTAACCGTCCGCTATACATGGAGTACGGTCACTGGGTCTGGAAAATGCTCCAGCTAGATTTCGGAGTGTCCTATTTTTATGATGAACCAATATCGAGCGACCTTCTGTCTAAGTTTCCGATAACCCTGGAGCTGACCATCCTATCGGTGCTACTCGCGAGTGTCGTTGCCGTGCCTATGGGGGTTCTAGCGGCGATAAAGCAAGACACCTGGGGGGATTATGCATCTCGGATACTCACGTTCGCGGGGCTTTCGATACCAAATTTTTGGGTCGGCATACTGATCATCTATTTCCTCGTTATAGGGTTCGATTGGTTGCCTCCATTGGGTTACGCCGATCTATGGGAGGACCCGGCCGCGAACCTGCAACAGCTAATCTTCCCCTCGATCGCCTTGGGTACTTCTAATATGGCGTTTATAGCGCGAGTGACCCGTTCCGCCATGTTAGAAGTTCTTAGAGAGGACTTTATTCGCACGGCTCGATCCAAGGGGCTCACGGAAAGGGTGGTAATTTACCGGCACGCTCTTAAGAACGCTTTGCTGCCGGTAGTGACGGTTTCTGGTTACGAATTCGGCAGGCAGATTTCGGGGACCGTGATAATCGAGACAATATTCCTAGTGCCCGGGATGGGCAGATTTCTGATTGAAGCAATCTTCCACCGCGACTACGCGGTGGTCCAGGCCGTCATTGTACTGATTACCGTGACCGTCCTAGCGGTAAACGTTGTCTTGGATTTGGCCTACGCGTGGCTTAATCCCAGGATCCGCTACAATTAATCGCAAGAATCATTCACGGGGCGCGACATGATTCAACATCAACCGGGCGCAGCGGGTCTCCGGGCGCGACAATTCCGGGGACTGCATATCGCCTATCGACAATCGATCAGATTTGCCCGAAACAAACCACTAGGTGGGATTGGGGCGGCGGTAGCTATTGTCCTTATAGTGGTGGCGATTTTCGCATCGTTGATCGCGCCGAATGACCCGTACTCAACCTCCGGGAAGTTGCGATTCGCTGGGCCGGGTACGCCGGAACGACTATTGGGTGGGGATGAACTCGGCCGGGATGTATTCAGCAGATTGGTCTATGGCTCCAGGATATCCCTATACGTAGGGATTCTTAGCTCATTCGTAGGCTGTGGTATCGGCCTAGTACTGGGCGTAGCCAGCGCCTATTTCGGAGGGAAGACTGATCTAGCGCTGCAACGGCTCGTGGACGCCATGATGGCCTTCCCTGGACTCATACTAATAATTGCCATTATGGTCGTTCTCGGAGCTTCACTTAATAATGTGGTGATCGCCCTCATAATCGCATACATACCGAGTACCGCCCGGATAGTTCGCTCTCAAGCCTTGGCGATTAATGAGATGGATTATATTTTGGCGGCGCGAGCGATCGGTGTCGGTCACGCTGGCACTATTCTGCGCCATATCGCTCCCAATTGTTTGCCTTTGCTATTAGTGCTCATTACCATCCATTTGGGTGGAGCTATCATCGCGGAGGCTAGCCTCAGCTTCCTCGGCATAGGCGCGCCTCCAGATGTTCCATCCTGGGGCGGCATGTTGCGGGGAGCAGCTCAGAATTACGTGGAAGTCGCCCCCTGGCTCGGCGTATTTCCCGGCCTCGCCATCTCCATCGTCGTGTTTGCCTGGAACCTGCTGGGCGATGCCCTGCGGGACGTCCTGGACCCCCGGCTCAGGGGCACAGGCAGAGGAGGGGCCTAGAGCCTCCGAGTCTTATCACTTCCGGTCAACAGCGTATCTTGGGGACGAGCCCGGCCCATTGGACCGGGCTCGTTGCATTCTACGCAGGTGAAATGAGATTCTGGTCCGGTAGAGTCCGAAGGAGGTTTACCGAATGACATCCGAGCAAGGAAAGTCCCCGTTGCCACTTGAAGACTTACGGGTCCTCGACGCGACCCACATAGTAGCGGGTCCTTTCTGCTCCCTAATTCTCGCTGACATGGGGGCGGAGGTCATCAAGATCGAGCGTCCGCGCACCGGAGACCTGTCCCGTGGCCGCGGCCCCTTCATTCAGGACTCAGATGGCCGCAGGGTGAGTTCCCGATTTTTGGGTGTGAATCGCAACAAGAAGAGCGTAACCCTCGACCTTCGCAACCAGAGATGCAAGGAAGTCTTCGAGAACCTCGTCCGGGAATCGGACGTGCTGATCGACAATTGGGGACCGGGGGCGTTCCGGCGGCTGGGGTTGGGTTACGAACATCTCCAGGAAATCAATCCGAGGTTGATATACGCCAGCCTCACCGGCTATGGCGACCCGGACGGTCCGGGGCCGGGTATGTTCGCTCACTGGCCGGCCAACAACTTGAGCATCCAAGGTATGTCCGGCTGGATGGACATTACCGGAGACCCCGACGGCCCGCCCCGTGGCGTGGGGGACAACATCGGAGATTCGGTGCCCGGAGTCTGGACCGCGTTGGGCATCGTTCTGGCCCTGGAGTCCCGGCGCAAGACGGGGCGGGGGCAACTGGTGGACATGGCCATGTACGAGCAACATGAACGCCTATGGTAAGCCACGTGGTCAGCAACATGAACGCCTACCAAGCTACCGGAAGAAATCCAGGCCGCTCCCTCGACCAGATAGCATCGGCGGGACTTACAGTGCGCGCCAGTGACGGCTACGTGGTCATGGCCGGAGCCAGGTCCGAAAACAGGATGCGGGCCTTGTGGGAACTGTTGGGCAGACGCGACCTCGGAAGATCCGCGGTTCCTGGGCCAGGGCGCCTCTGGCGAGTTCTACCACAACGAGGTCATACCGGCCATCGAGGCCTGGTCCGGGCATAGGCCCAAGTGGGAAGTCGCGGGCAAGCTCACGGAAATCGGATTCAGCATGGGTGTGGCCCAAACCGTGGCGGACCTGGCCAAATGCGAACATTTGCAGAGCCGCGGCATGTTCCTAGATACTGCCGACACCCTGGGCGGCCAGTTCCGCTCTTTGCGGACGCCGATTCAGCTCACAGGATGCGTCGACCCGGAGTCCCGCACACCACCCTCATTGGGTGAGCACAATGCCGAAGTGCTATGCCGAATTGGTGGACTGTCCGGTGAGGAATTAGCGATGCTGGAAGCCGAGGGGGCGGTCTAGGCCGCGTAGCCCCTGTTGCTCAGACACGGGCCTTAGGGCGATTCAGTCCCCGAGCCCCAACGTCGTTCCTGAATTGAGCTGGAATCCAGTAAATTACGCTCCAGCTCGGATAGCTGTGCCGGGACATTTCTGGGCTCCAGCCTCTGATGGAGCGATAGATATCTAAGGGAGCAACTACCCCGGGCCTTTTAATTGTCCGGCCATAAGACCATTCTCCCCCTTTCGGAAAAGGGGGATTTCTCCCCCCTACTCGGGTCTGAGTTCACGAGAAACGAGAATAATTGGCCTGTTCCATTTAACTAATCGCAAGGACAAGTCTCTTTCCAGGCGCACAATGAATTCGGCGGTCCTGCCCGGCACCGGGACATCCCCCCAGACCCCCTCTTTTCCGAAAGGGGGGATTATATACTTGACCCGTGCGGTACTGATTGGAGGTAGTTACAATTAAAAGGCCCTGAGCAACTACCCCGGTCCGCTTGCGAATTGTCCACGCCTGATGTGACATTTGGCTGGGCGGTTCCTATAATCCAGTCCGAGTAACTAAGCAACGCCACCCTGGAGACGCCCTATGACCGTTCCCCGTCGAACCGTAAACGACCGGTTGAACGCCTTTTGCACCGACAGCCACGCCTACCTAGAAGGGTCTCCCGGCGGCCCACTCTCCGGGCTGACCTTTGCGGCTAAGGACATCTTCGACGTGGCGGGCCACGTGACCGGCGGCGGCAACCCAGACTGGAAGGCAACCCACGACCCGGCCGAGGCAACGGCGTGGGTAGTCCAGGCCCTCGTCGACTCCGGAGCGACCATGGTAGGCAAGACCATTACCGACGAGCTGACGCGGGGTATCTTCGGGGAAAACGTGCACTACGGGACTCCGGTCAACCCCAGAGCGCCGGGACGGGTGCCCGGCGGCTCTTCCAGCGGGTCCGCCTCCGCGGTGGCGGGAGGCCTGGTTGACTTCGCCTTGGGCTCCGACACGGGCGGTTCGGTGAGGGTCCCCTCCAGTTTTTGCGGTCTCTACGGTCTGCGGCCTACCCACGGACGGGTTTCCTTCGAGGGGTTCATGATTCAGGCCCCCACCTTCGACACCATCGGGTGGTTTGCCCGTGATATGACCACTTTCGCTAGAGTAGCGCAGGTCGTGCTCCAAACTAGCCTCGGCCCCCCAGAGCCAACTGAACTCGTAATCGCCCAGGACGCGTTCAGGTTGGCGGACCCGGAGGTGGAGAATTCTCTACGGGCGGCGGTTGATGTCATCGGGGAGATGATCGGTCATATCAGAACGGAGCGGCTGGCCCCTAATTCACTCGCCGATTGGTCGGAGCAGCAACAAGCGTCCTACAAAGCCGCGAGGCATGGGAGACGGCCAGAGATTGGATTGAAGCCACCAACCCCAGGTTTAGCTTCGAGGTGGCCGAAAGGTATATCACCGCCAGAATTGTAACGGACGCGCAAGTCGAGGCCGGACAGGAGGCAAGGCAGGCGGTGGTCAAACGCATGAACGAAGTGGCCCCGGACGGAGCCATCGTCTGCCTGCCAACAACGGTCGCCCCCGCCCCTCCGTTGGGTCAGCCCATGTCAGAGAGAAGGGAATTGCGCGCCAAGAACAGTATGCTGACCAGCATTGCGGGCCTGACAGGGCGCCCCCAGATTAACCTGCCGTTGGCCGAGGTAGACAGCCTGCCGGTGGGCCTCTCTCTTCTCGGTCCCAGGGGAGGCGACGAACTTCTTGTCTCGTTCGCCCGCGAGGTCGAGTCAGCCCTGCGAGAATGACCCCTCTTCTCAGGTCAGAGGCGCAACGGCGAAGATCACCCTGAAGGGCTTGCAGTATATGACCACACTCTTGAAGTCCTCGACGTTGGCGCTGGGGGGAATCGGGTAGTTCTGGCTGCCAGCGTTTCCTTTCAACTTGTCTAGCTCGATGTAGCCCGGCTCGTGAACGTCGTCGGAACTTTCTGGACTCGCCACCGTGGTGAGGATTACACGCAAGTCGGGACCGTTGGTGACGTTGAAGTCTTCGAAGCGCAACACCCGGGAGCCATCGGCCAAGTCGTAGATTAGGGCCTGCCCCCTCCCTTTATGCAATCGGTCGCCGTCTCTGAATTCGCCGCTCTTCAAGCGGACCGGTGAACTCTGGTCCGCGGAAGCCGCGGGCATCTCCTCCACCACGGTTTCTTCCATCTGGGCCATCCCCGACATGATCATCTCAGCCTCGGCCCGGTCCATACCCTCGGGGATCGTCGCATTCGCCGTTAACGGGAAGTCCTCATTGACCGTATTTGTAATGAACAAGGGAGCTAATAACCAGTATGCGAAGACCGCCACCGGCGCCGCGATTACGAACCCAAGAATGAGATAGAAGGGCTTTCCACCGGGCATCGACTTTTCCTCGCTAATAAAATTTGGATCAGCGTGGCCAAGGGATTTCGAAGCGCACGTTTCGGGGCGTTATGCCATAAGGACTTACGTCCCGGCTTCTGTCGTGGATGCGGGGGCGTCGGCCCGACGTTTGCTTAAGGGAGAATTAGGGGCTCGAACTCTCCCGTGTCGGGTTCGTAGCAGTAGAGGTCTGAAGTCCCTGGCTTGGTGGCCATCAGGACATGCACGAGGCGAGTATCTTCCTCGTAGGTGAAGATGTGGGGGTTAACCCAATCTCCCGAAGGCAGAGACTCGAGAATGCGCTGTAGCTGGGCTCGTGTTGGTTCCATAAGCGTTGCTTGCCGCGGTGGAGCGGCCAAAGGGAACTCGCTGGACCGGCCCCACCGCTAGACAATTTGTCCCTCTACTTTCGTTGGTAGATCTGGACACGGTGGCGGTTCGACTCCGGGATGTAGACCCTGCCATCGCCATCGAGCCTCACGGAAACTGGCCCCCAGAAGTAGGGTTCTGTTTGCGCGGAGACGCGCTGAGGAGTGTCCAGATGAGGCGGGAGTTCCGGGACCAGGTTGGAAATCTCCCTCGCGGCCTTTTCCTCGAGGTTGACGTTTAGGTAGTCGTGAGCCCATCGGGAGAGCGTCGCCTGACCCCGTTCCTTCAAAACAAAGCTGCCGTCGGCAGCGAATACCTGGATCCTCTCGTTCCCCCAGTCCGCGACGTAGACGAAACCGTCTTGGTCCACGGCCACGCCGGAGGGGCGGCTCAATTCCCCATCGCCTTCGCCAGACTCTCCGAAGGAGGCCAGATATACCCCGTCGGTGGAGAATTTCTGAATCCGGTCGTTGCGCCAATCGGCAACGTAGACGTTGGCGTCAGCATCAACCGCGATTCCCCACGGGAGGTTGAACTGACCGGGGCCACTGCCGAATTCTCCCCATTCGGCGATGGACTTGCCGTCATTGGAGAGCTTCTGGACGCGGCTGTTGTGCTGGTCGACGATGTAGATGTTGTCGTTCGAGTCGATGGCAATACCCGCCGGACCGTTGAACTCCCCCGGCCCGCTGCCCTTGGTGTCCCACTTCTCCAGGAAGTTGCCCGACGAGTCGAATATGGTCACCCGGTGATTAAGCTCGTCTGTAATATACAGCCGTTCCTGGCTATCAAACGCCATGGACACCGGAGAGTTGAATTGGTCGTCATTCAACCCCGCGCCTTTGCCGAACTCCCCCAGGTAGTCCTCGTCCATGTTGATGATGCCGATGCGGATCAGGTTCTTGCGAGCTGCGTCGCAGTGGTTTAGGACAAATATGCGTCCATCCTTCCCAACCGCCACATCGTAGGGATTGATGAAGCCGCGCCCGGTCTGGTTGGTGGCCAGGCCAATAGTCTTTACGTATTCCAGGGTCAACTGCTTGGAACCAGCCTGTGTGCTCACTCTATCTACCTCACGTTGATGGGAGTTAGTCCTGCGAAAAGACCTCGGTCTTCGAGAAAATCCACGGGGGCTCAATCTCCGCGATCAAGCCCCCGTTCCGGAAGCAACGCCAATGAAGGGAACCGGCCCAGGGGTTGTTCAGTTAGGCCAGTTGGAATTCCTTGGTAGCCGCCGCCAAGCTTAACAGACCGGCGACTCCCTTTTCCGCATCATCACCTTCCTGGTGGTCCTTCAGTGAAATTTCGCCAAGATGCTCGGCGTATTCTAGCAAAGCAGTCCTGGTGGCATCCGATACCTCCACCGGGCCAATGAGGTCCAGGCATTTCTCCACCAGAGCCTCGGGAGTGAAGCTCCCTCCGTTGTCGTTTGCCAGACGCTCTATGATCCGGCGAACTCCGGGGTTCTGCACGTTGGCAAACTCGTGCGCCACGAAATTAACCCGTTCCACCAGCGCACCGCTATCGACCCATTCGATACCCTCGTGCCAGCCTTCCACCGAAGGGGGCTGGAGAAGGCCCTGTCCCATGTAAACGGCCTGGCGGGCGACCTGCTCAATTCCGGGGGTTGGTTCGCGGTAGCTGCCCGCGAGCCGCACCGCACCGATGACCAACTCCACCGGGCCCTTGACCCTGGCCCACCGGGCATTCTCCGACTTGAAGTATTCGGAGTTGAACAGCGTCCTCAACACCGAACGCATTTCGTAGCCGGAGTCGAAGTACGACTTGATCATCTCGTCGATGACCTTTTCGCCGTCCTCGTTTACTTCGTCCGCCACGAAGTACTGGAACATCCTCGTGCTGACAAACCGGGCCGTAGCCTCTTGCTTAGCGATGATATCTACGATGTCTTGTCCGTTGAAGTTGCCGGTCTCTCCGAGGAAGGTCTTCTCGCCATCGTCGTGGTCATAGTCCCGGTACTGGAAGTGCCAGTTAATCCGGCTGTAGGGCCAAATTGAGTCCCGGCTAGCTCGGGTGGACATGTACTCGGCGTTGCCCAGCGTCCACCCTGTGAACGCGCGGGCGCACTCCTTGATGTCTTCCTCGGAGTAATTGCCGATGCCCATGGAGAAGAGCTCAAGCAACTCCCGCCCATAGTTCTCGTTGATGGCCTCTTTATGGTTGTCGTTATTGTCCAGCCAGATGATCATGGCCGGGTCTTTGGACAGTTCCACCAGCAACGTGGCGTAGTTGCCAAGGCCATACTTACGGAACATTTCGATTTGATTGAGAAGTGCGTTGGCCTGGTTCAGCTTGACATATCCGGTGGCGAAGAGGCTATGCCAAAAGAGGGACAGCTTCTCCTCCAGGGGATTCTTGGTCGTGATCATCCGGTACATCCAGTTGGCGGCCGCGCCGTCGGACAGACGGAGCTCTGCCTGCTCGGTGTGGTACCGGCGAATTACGTCCTGGGGCAGGTCCTCCGGGTCACCGGGGTGGAGCAGTTCCTCGACGGTGGCTTCGTAGCCTTTGGCGAGTGCCGCCTCCAACTCGTCCCGCGTTGCGCCGAATCCGGCACGGCGCATCAGGTGAGCCATAAGTGAAATATCCGCGTTACTCACGGCGTCTTCCTCCTGATTTCAATGGTCGATTGATTTCGGGCCAGGAACCGTTACTTGGACAGGAACTCGAACTGCTCGAACTGGCCGTTTACGATGGAGGGAGCGTCCAAGCCGAACCAACGCTCCAAGATAGTGCTGTAGGTCTGGCGGAAGTCGTTGTTGGCCTTTAGATCCCCGTCCTTCTGCTCGGCTTCTTCCAGGGAGGGGAATTGGCCGTACATGCCTCCGTTGACCTGGCCGCCGAAGACCATGGATATGCTGCCAGCGCCATGGTCGGTGCCGGACCCATTATCCCTGATGCGCCGGCCGAACTCTGACCACACGAAGACCAACGTGTCGTCCTCGTAGCCGTGCTCCTCAAGGTCGGCGTAGAAATCGCCGATTGAGGCGGAAACATCGTCCCAAAGTCCAGCGTGAACGGATAGCTCGCCGCCGTGGGTGTCGAAGCTGCCGACGGAGGTGTAGAAAACCCGGGTCCCTAGGTCAGCAAACATTACCTGTGCGGCGTTCTTTAGGCTCTGCGCGATGCCGCTCTGGCCGTACTCTATCGAAGAGGAATACTTACCAGGGGCAGTCCTAAGTATGTCGGCTCCCTTGAGAGCGTCCCGGCCAGTCTGTCCCAGGGACTCCAGGATCGGGTCCCGGTCTCGATCAGGACCGTACATCCTCGCAAACGCCTCGATTGTGTACCTCTTCTGCTGCTCGTCCTGGACCTCAGGGAACAGACCGTAGGTCTCCAGGTTACCCACGGATGCGACCGGGACGCCCTTGCAACTCAGAGACCTGGGAAGTCCGCGACCGAAGTTGACGGCCGTTAGCACGTTCTCACCCTGGGGATCCATCTCTCTCACGGCGCGCCCCAGCCACCCTTCGGTAGCGATCTTGCCGGGCTCCGCGGTGTGCCAGATGTCCATTGAGCGGAAGTGGGAGCGGTTCGGGTTCGCGTAGCCTATCCCGTTGATCAGGGCCATCTTGCCACGGTCCCACAGCTCTTTGACCGCCGGCGCGTGGGGGGTCAGGCCCAACTCATCGTTAAGAGGGAGCAGTTCCTCGGCCGGCATGTTCACATTTGGACGAAAGTCGTAGTACAGACCGTCGTTGTAGGGGACCACCGTGTTGAGCGGGTCGTTCGCGCCGATAAGCTGGATAATAACCAGGTTCTTTTCTCTGCGGCTGGTCGCCATATCAGACCTCCACGGAATTGAGTGCCTTCAGGATATGAATATTAGCACGATGGGGGAGACCGACCGTGCGGATAGCCAAGAATCGTCACTTGATGAACTAACTTTATGCAAGGATTACCGAATTGTCAATCTAAAGAGGCCATGATTACCCGAGCGCGTCCGAGAGTCCCGGCACTTGGTCCGCGCCGGCGGGCGCCTCTATCGTCGATCCTCTAAAGTCGTCTCCGACCGGCTCAAACCGGCCCCCCATGTGCTGGGCCAAAAACGCCTCGCTGACCGCGAAGAAGGATAAGTTGTTCTCAGGACGCACAAACCCGTGTCCCTCATCAGGATAAAGCGCGTAGGTCACCGCTATGTCCCGGTCTTGCATCGCTTTCACGATCTGGTCGGATTCAGCCTGGTTCACTCGAGGGTCGTTGGCTCCCTGCCCGATGAGAAGCGGCCTGGTTATCCGGTTAACGTAAGTCAGAGGAGAACGTTCCAACAGGAAGCTGCGCCCCTCCTCAGTGCGGTGGTCACCCACACGTGTGGCGAACATTTCGATAGCCGGTTGCCAGTAAGGCGGAAACGCTTCCATCAATGTGATCAGGTTGGAAGGGCCCACGATATCCACACCGCAGGCGAACACTTCCGGGGTCATTGTCATCCCCACCAGGGTCGCGTAGCCACCGTAGCTGCCGCCCATGATGGCCACTCGTTCGGGGTCCGCTATTCCCATTTCGACCGCCCACTGCACGCCGTCCAGCAAGTCGTCGTGCATCCTACGTCCCCATTCCTTGTTTCCCGCGTTGAGAAAGCCTTTGCCGAATCCCGTGGACCCTCTGAAGTTGACGCTCAGGGTAGCGTAGCCGCGGTTGGACAGCATCTGGAGCAGAGAATTGTACCCCCAGGTGTCCCTGCCCCAAGGGCCGCCGTGAACGACAAGTACCAAAGGCAGGGGTTGGGCTGGGACCAATTCACCTTGCCGTTTGGAGCCCGGCGGCAACGTGTAGTAGCTGACCATATTCAGGCCGTCCCGCGCCTCGATCACCACCGGATGCAGTTTGACCAAGGGCAGCCCTTCCAATTCCTGCCGGTTGGTGAAGAGGAAGCGGGCCCTCCCAGCCTCCCGGTCGTAAAGATAATACTTTACTGGCCCGTCATCGAGCATGTAGGCCACAACCCAGGTCTGGTCATCAAGGCTGCGGCTTACAACATCCATCTCGCCAGGGGCGACTCCGTTGAGATATGCCATATCGGCCTCAACGGAGTGGTCCAGCACGGTCCATTCCATCTTCTCGTAGGCGAACGCCACAGCCTCGATGGTCTTCTTGGTGGGGTGCAGCATTACCCCGCCCACGTCGCAGCGCGAGTCTTCCGCAACGAGATTGGTCTCCGAAGTTGTTAGGTCTACGGTGAATAGCGCCGCCGTGTCCCGCCCCCGGCTATCGAGCATGTACAGTACGCTCCCCGTGTGGTCGAAATCGGCCAGCATTGTGGTGAGGGCATCCTCCATGTCGATACGGGCAAAGGGTTCCCAGCCATCCTCGCCGCCATCCCCAGAGGTGCGCCGCAAGACCTCCGCGCCACCGTCCTCGGTAGGCCTGGTGGCGAACCGAACTTGGAAGTCGTCGTCCGTAGTAATCTCCAGGAAACCCGGGTTCTCCAGTGCCAGAGTCCTTTCCCCTGAGCGGACATCCACCCGGTACAGGTCATGGAGCTGAGGGTCGCGGTCGTTAAGCCCAACCAACACCTGGTCCGGGAGCTTGTAACTCACCTCTTGCACTTGCGCCTGCACCCCGTCAATGGGAGTGAGGTCCCGTGTCTCCAATAGCTCGAGGTCAACGGCGAACAGACGCCAGTTTTCATCGCCATTCTGGTCCTGGACGTACAGGATATGGCGGTTGTTAAAGGCCCAGAAGTAATCGTGTATTCCCCGCCCCGTGTCCCTCGTCACGGGTTGAGCGGCGTTGGGGTCTTCGGTAGTACCAACCCACACGTTCAGGACGCCATCGACCGGGGCCAAGAAACTGAGGCGAGTGCCGTCGGGACTCACCCTGGCTGAAGCCTTGTCCGGATTGCCGAAGAGAACTCTCCGGGGAATAAGTGGGATCGAGTCGGATGCGCTCCCGGAATCGGGTGTGCTCATTCTGGAGGGACCTCCTGTGCTCGGGCGGATCCGCTGGCCAAATTGGTTGCGTGTCGGCATTTGGGTGTCGAGGAAGCGGTGCGGCATTCGCGGTCGATCGGTAATGGTCGCTTGGGAATCAAGTAACAATCGGCCACCGGTCAGGTGGCCGCTCGCGACATCTGTTCCGACGTCTGTTCAATGTGAGGCGTCCATGTTCTAACCCACGAAGTCGGCGACGCGTTCCCCGATCATTATGGCCGTCGCGTTGGTGTTGGCGCGGACCACGTTGGGGAGAATCGAAGGGTCGGCAACCCGAATACCTTCAAGACCGTGGACCCGGAGGTCCTGGTCGACCACCGCCAACGGGTCGGATGCGGGGCCCATTTTGCAGGTCCCGGAGACATGGCGCGCCGTGCCCACCGTGCGAAGCATATAGGCGTCCAGAAGGTCGTCGTTGGCTAGCTCTTCGTCTGTGGGCGCGGTCCGTGAGGCAACCATGTCTTTGTAGGACTCGCCTTCCAGCAATCTTACGCACAGGCGGATCGCACCCCGCAGCCGCTCCCGGTCAAAGGCGTCGTCCAGGTAGTGGTAATTAAACTGGGGCTGCACGTGGGGGTCCGCCGAGGAGAGTCGAAGCTCGCCGGCGCTCATGGGCAATTCCAGGGCGCATGAGAACCTGAACCCTTGGTCCGGAATCACCTCGCCGCTGAGGGAAGCGAATACCGAACTGGTGGAGATCATTACGTCATTGGGGTACCGGGAGCCCTCCGATGTGTAACGCAGCGCAATTCTCGTTCCAGGATTGTCGGTCACCAGGGTGACCCCGTCCTTGGCCATTAGCTGCACGCCTACGCTGGGATGGTTCCTCAGGTTTTGGCCCACGCCGGGTAGGTCCTTAACCACCGGAATCCCGAAGCTCTGCAGGTGGTCCGATGGCCCGACACCCGATAGCAGGAGCAGGTGGGACGAACGGAGGCCACCGCTACAGAGGATTATCTGGTCCGATTCCACCGTGAATACTTCTCCGCCGCTTTCGACCTCCATGCCAACTGCCCGGTTGCCCTCGAAAACTACGCGCCTGGCAAGCACGTTGCCCCGGACGGTCAGATTTAGGCGGTGACGGGCTTGGCTAAGGTGGCTGAGAGCCGTGCTCACGCGAATTCCATCAGGATTGTTCATAGGGATCGCTCCGACCCCCGTGGAGTCAGGGCCATTCATGTCATGGGTCTCCGGGAAACCGCCGGCAACGCAAGCCTGGTGGAATGCGGCCTGAATCGGCGCCCATTGATCGCTCTGCCGGCGAAGAACGGGAAGCGGCCCGTCGGTGCCGTGGAAATCGTCGCGGATATCCAGATCAGTTTCCATTCTCCTGTAGTAGGGGAGAACATTCACATAGGACCACTGGTCGTTTCCCAGGGCGGCGTAATCGTCGAAGTCTTGTGTCAGACCTCGGAGCAGGACTTGGCCGTTGATGGCCCCGCCGCCCCCAACAACTCTGCCCTGGGCCACGTGAATCTCTCCCTGGGTATCGTTGATGGTACCGGTCAAGGACCAGTTATGGGCCGCTCCCCGCATCTCCGCATCCCGCGTATGGCCGTATTTCAACTCATCGGGAAGGCGCTCAACCTCCGGGTAATCGGGGCCCGCTTCCAACAAAAGCACAGAGCGGGATGGGTCCTCAGACAGCCTGGTGGCCGCGGTACAGCCCGCCGATCCTGCTCCAACGACTATGACGTCATACTTCATGGCTTCCTCCTATTTCTTGAGCGATTTCGGCCGAGGTTGGGACATCCCGGTTATTACGCCGACCGTCGCCAACGCTCCATTTCAACCGCAAACCACAGAGACATGCTGCCAGTACGGTCATCGAATCCGAATACGGCCGGCCGGTCCAGGTATTCCTTGTGCGTCGTCTGAACTCCAGTGCCGGTGCAACCGTCAACCACGTTGCCCTGGTCGTCGACCCTCTCGGAGACGCCTTGCCATGCCATTTCCAATGCGGGGACGTGGGAATTATCAAGCCAACCCCGCCTCAACCCCCTGGCAAGGCAATAGCCAAACATGCAAGTCGATGTCAACTCCTGGTACGAACCCGGGTAGTCCAGTAGCTGGAGCAGCATTCCGGAAGGTGTCTGGACACCGGTCAGAGCATCCATCAACCTACGGTTCATGCCTAGAATTGCGTCCCTGTCGGAATGGTCTTCGGGGAGGTAGGTAATCGTCTCGGTCAAGCCCAGCGCGGCAAACCCGTTTCCCCTACCCCAGAAGAAGGGGCCGGACCGGCAGTGCCAAAAGAGACCGTCGTCCTGTTGAATCTCCCCTCCAAGCATGAACTTGACCAATATGTCGAGATAGCGGGTCTCTCCGGTCTGGCGGTAAGCGCGGCCAAGCATTGCCCCCGCCATGAACATGTCCTCGGTGCGAAATTCAGGATCGCACGGAGGTGGCGCGCCGTCACCCTCCCCCGGCCGGTACCGGTTGGCCACGTCCAAGATAAGCCGCGCGTAGCGGGCGTCGCCGGTTGCCTCCGCAAGCTCGCCAGACCAGATCAAGCCCGCGAGGTTCGCTCCTCCGGGGTTTTCGCCGAACCATGGCGTGTCGCCGGACATGCGGGCCGCGACGGTTTGGACAATGCTGGCGTCGGGAGAGTCGCCTTCCGGGTCCAAGCGCGCCAGGCGAAGCCGCCCGCTGATCCCCACGCCCTGCGTATAGTTCACAGGGTCCAACTCGTGCCCATAGACCGAAGCCAAAACGCGGGCAATTTGGACAGGGCTTCTCTGCCGCCGGCCGTCCAACGCCAACCGGGCCGGCGAGAGCCTATCCGAATCGCTGAGCGCTCCCACGGCGTTCCAAAGGCGTGTCAATTCGGCGTCGAGGGCTTCGGCTGGCGCCGTCAACCGTAGACCCGGTACCGGAGCAAGTCCATCGGGCTCACCGGAGCCGAGGGCGGCGAGTAGCGACCCGTCTTGCTCTAGCTGCCCGGCTTCAAGTCCAGCCCCCACTCCGGCGGCGGCTGCGTTAGCCTCCCAGACCACGGACTCTCCGGAGCGTACTTCCAGCGCCAAACCGGGCGCCTGGAAACACAGCCACCGCCAAAGGTATCGGCTTTCGGGCTGTTCCGCGTCGAAGAAATAGCCGTCCTGTGGCGGGTAACCCAGGGATTGGTCTCCATTCCCTTCCGGGTTAACGTTGGGGGCTGCGCTCAGGGCGATGCGGTTGGATAGGGAAGAGCCGCCTGACCGGTAGGCCTCCAAGACTCCCAACGCAAGGGCGGCGTCGGCTTCATTGCCTGACGCGCCGGAAACGAGCAGCACTCTCGTGCGGAGGGACACGGCCAGGTAGGCGTCCCGGTGCAGGAGCGCGGGGATGTTCTGGCCCCCTTTGGTAACACCCCAGGATCCAGCGTCCCATAGATCGGGGTTGCCTTGCGCGAGGGATCCCAGGGTTTCCGCGAGACCGGTCAGGAATTGTGTCATGTCCCCTCTATATTCGAGTGCTTCGGGCCGCCATATTCGAGTGCTTCGGGCCGCCATTTTACACCCAATTCCGGAGCCGGTGGTAGGTTTCCTCCCCGGCCGCCAGGACGATTGCAAAGTTGGTGGATAAAAGTTTATAAGGTACAGGGAAGCGGGAGATGGGAGTGTGTGGATATGGGTGCTGCGGAATCTCTGTTCGAGTGCTTGGAACAGGTGCCGGATCCCAGGAGGGCCAGGGGAGTTCGTCATCCCTTTCAAGCCATTCTTCGCCTGACCCTGCTGGGCTTGGTCTGCGGTCAGACAACCATGGCCCACATCGCCCTCTTCGCGAGGATGCACTGGCCGGAACTTAAAGGACCCTTGGGGTTTCACCGGGACCATCCGCCTCACGCCACCACCATCTCGCGCACCTTGGCGGGGGTCCCGTATGAGCAGTTGCAGGGGTCCCTGACCGAATGGGTGGCCCGGGTGGTGGCGGACCAGGAACTGAACGCCTCGGTGGACGGCAAATGGGCCAAGCAGTCGAAAGATGCCCAAGGCAATCCCCTGATGATGGTGAACGTACTGGCCCACGACCTGAAGCTGTGTCTGGCCCAGTGGCCGGCGACGGAGAAGCGGTACGAGCCGGGGGTGTTGCGGGAGAAGTTGGGCCGGCTGTTCGAGGACTACCCCGGCCTGCGGCTGCTGACTATGGACGCCCTGTATGCGGAGCGGGACCTGTGCCGAGCCATAGTCAGCCACGGACGGGACTACCTGGTGCGGGTCAAGGGGAACCAGCCGACGGTGCTGTCCGCCCTGGTGGAGGGGTTTGCCGGAGCGGAACTGGGAGAGCCGGCGGCGGAGACCGTAGAAAAAAAGCGGGGATGATTGAAAGGCGGCGGATTTGGGCCGATGCCGAATTGGCTGATTATATCCGGGAGGAGTTGGGATACCCTGGGGCGAGGCAGGGGGCAATGGTGGAGAAGCAGAAAGTGGATATAACCACTGGGGAGGTGAGCCGGGAGCTCTGGTATCTGCTGACCAGCCTGAGCTCAGGTCAGTGTGGGCCCCGAGGGTTGCTCAAGCTGTTCCGCGACCACTGGAGCATTGAGAACAGCCAGCATCATGTGAAGGACCGCAGCTGGGATGAGGACATTCACACCCTGCGCCGACCCGGTCTGGGCGAGGCATTCGCCACCCTGGTCAACACGGCATTGAATGCCCTGCGCCTCCAAGGATGGTTTCCTGCCCAGATGTCCATGCCCCTGCGGGCCAAAAGCTGCGCCTTCCGCCCAACGCAGACCATCGCCCGGCTCTACGGACGAACTTCCTGACTTCGCAATCGTCCTACCCGGCCGCGACTGTTCAGACTCGATGAGGCGGATTGGCTGAATCTCACATCCGTCATCCCTGTGATAATCGTCTTAGCATGTCCCGCCCCCGCAATCCGTCATTCCCGCGCAGGGAGACCTTTGAATAATCACCTCTCCCTCCGGGAGAGAGTTAGGGTGAGGGCGTCCTCCGTATCTGGGCGCACTCTGGATTCTCGCTTTCGCGGGAGTCGCGGAAGGTTACGCAAAGGTCTTCGCAGGCGGGAATCCAGAAATGCCAATAATAGTGAAGGTCGCTAATTGCTAAGGTTTCTGGATTCCGGGTCAAGCCCGGAATGACGAGCTTGTAGTAGGAAGGACCCATCAAGTCTGAACAGTTACCCCCGGCCGCCATTCGGGCTTGCGATGAGATCCGAAGTCCCGAATAGGGCCCCGCGTTTCTGGTCGATACCGCTTTGGCGTTCGGCCCAACACCGAGGATTACGGCTTTGCCAACCGGTGCGAGGGGTCGGATTCGGCGTTATACTCATGGCAACCTCCGTCCTGGGCACGGGCGGACTGAAGGAGATACGTGATGGCTCAGAACGGTCAAAACGCTGTACTGGACGGTGTGCGAATCTTGGAACTGGCCCGCTGGCAGGCCGCTCCGAGGGGTTCCCTGGTCCTTCGGGACATGGGCGCGGAGGTTATCAAGCTGGAATGGCGCAAAGGGGGCGACCTGCGAAACTCCGGACCGTTCGTGGGTGAAATGAGCGTCCAGTTCGCCGCTTACAACCGGGGGAAGAAGAGCGTCACCTTAAACACGAGGGCAAAGAAGGGCAAAGACCTATTCTACCGCCTGTTGGAAGTCTCCGATGTCGTACTCGAAAACTTCCGTCCCGGCACGATGGAGGAGATGGGCTTCGGCTACGAGAAAATGGCGGAGATAAACCCAGGCATCATCCTGGCCTCGGTGTCCGGATTCGGACAGTACGGACCCTACAGGGACCGCCAATGCTTCGACCCCATCATCCAAGCGATGAGCGGTATCGGGGACCAGACTGGCAGGGGGTTCGACCAGCCAATCATGGCCAACGGGCCAATTATGGACCGTACCGCCGCCCTGCACGCCGCCATCGGTATCCTGGGCGCGCTGCGGTACCGCGACCGGACGGGCGAGGGCCAGTGGTTGGAAGTGGCGATGTTGGACGGCGGCATTACGTTGGAAGAAGTAGCCCTGGCGATGTGCTATGAAACCAATACCAACGACTTTGTACGGACCGGCTCATTCCTCAAGTGCAAGAACGGTTGGGTCACCACCGGGGCCGCCCGGGCCGGCATGTGGGAGCGGATGCTTAAGGTTATGGGCTACGACGACTTGTCCGGCGACCCTGAATATGCGGCGCCAATGTTCGCCACCGACAAAGCCGAAATCCGAATGGAATTGCTCCACCTGTGGTGCGAGGAACGCACGGTCCAGGAAGTGGAGGATGCCATGGTGGCCGCCGACATACCGTTCGGACCGGTCAAGTCCATTCCGGAAGTTCTGGCGGACAAGCACCTATGGGAGCGGGAGGTAATGGTCGAAGCGGAAATTCACGACCCGCCGGGCAAGAAAATGCTGGTGCCGGGTCCGACCATAATCAAGTATTCCAAGACACCAACCACGACGGGACCGATTCCCAGGTACGGGGAACACAACCTGGAAATTTACGGCGGTCTCCTGGGGCTCGACGAAGCCCAGCTAGCCGTCTTGGTGGAAGAGGGGATCATTACCTAACCCATTGCCGGGCCGCGTGGGCCGCGTGGGCCGCGAAAGACATATTAGGGCAGGGGCAGGGTTTTTCGATTGTTCGTCTGAACTGTAATTTCTCTGATTATGGGATTCTCATGATTTCCAATCATATAAATCCCATAATCCTGTGAATCCCGGTTCGGACAATTGTGCCGATAATCTCAAGACCCCAAGGGCAAGGGCCAGTCCGTTGACTCAAACTGGCCCTCGCGCTTGAAAATCTGGATTAGGACGCGCCTGCGGCTACTTCCATTCCCCGTCGGGAGGCCAAATGTTGGCGCTGCCTCTGCCCGCGCCTTGGATACCCTGCTCCCGCATGTCGGCGGTCGCATCCCTCCACTTGATGAAATGGGGCGCTTGGGTGTGGGCCTGGAACGCCTCTTCGTCTCTGTAGACCTCGTAGAGCCACACACGGTTGGGGTTCCCGGCGTCCTGTATCACGTCGAATCGAAGGCAGCCGGGCTCGTCGTTCACCGAACCCTTCGCGTCGTCGATTATCTCCTTGATGAACTCGTCGATGAAGCCTTCCTTGACCTGGATAGGCGCGATGATCACGTACATGGGGTCCCTCCGTCAGTTCAGATTTCAAAAATCCAAGTACCCTGGTTACCACCGCGCATCCTACATTCTTTGGGCTGCCGGGGCAACGAACATCGTCCTTAAATCAGGGCCTTCCAGGGGCCTTTCAATAACCGGCTCCCGGCGCCGCACTCTTTCTCCCGCAATTCGAATCTCGGCCCCCAACAACAATCTCCCCCTTTCGCGAAAGGGGGATTAAGGGGGATTTCCCCCTCGCCCTGGCGCGCTTCACCGGGAGTGGGGCCCGCCGACTCTTTCCTCCAGTACTTTTGCAGGGGTGGGTTAGCTGGGAGTGCTATTACAGAGCCCGACTGTTCTGCTGGGGAGGAGGGAAATCCCCCACCCCCTCTCTTTTGCAAAACGGGGCTATATGCTAGCCGAGTGCGCTACTGACCATTGAAAGGCCTTGGTCCTAAAATCGGAGCAATCGCATGTAGACCGCAATCGCCCCGCTATACCCTCCCCCGTAATTCCCGCCGCCCCGTCTCTCCCATCCTCCACCACCGTCTTTCCCGCGAAAGGAGACCTTTGAATAATCCCCTCTCCCGGAGGGAGAGGGTTAGGGTGAGGGCGTCCCCCCTATCTGGACACACTCTGGATTCTCGCTTTCGCTGGAATCACGGAAGGTTACGCAAAGGTCTCCGAAAGCGGGAATCCACTACCCGAACCCGCCAATCCCTGTTCCTCGAAATCGAAGAGCCTTGGCAATCGTCCTAAACCAAAACCCCGCAGGCTATCGCCTCTCCCCTCCCATCTGACATTTCCCCCTTCCCATCCCGTGTTTCACCTCTCTACCATCATTTCCACTCGATATCACCCAACCCGAGCCCAGACCCAAAACCCGGTTCCCGCAAGGAGGCGTATGTCCCGAAATGTCCCAGTCTGTCTCATTACAAAAAAACTCCAGCCTCTCCGCCCGACAGCGAAAAACCCTTCCCATGCACGACTTCCCCACACTCGGTGAACTAATGGAATCCCCAAGCCCGGAAGTCCACCTCCGGGCCATCCGCACAGCCGTCACCTGCTCCACAAAACTAAACGAACTCCGAAAACTCGGCGATGATGTCCGGGCCCTTAGTGACGCCCTCCACATCAGCAAAAATCAGGAGTAATCTCTATGACTCTCGGCCAAATTAAGTCCGAAATCCGCCGACTCCAGCGTAAACTGGCGCGCCCATTGGCCCAATTCGCCATCCAACGCATGTCCCAGGAACTGTGCGACGACTGGTCCTGCGCCGTGATCGAAAAGGAGCCCCTGCCGGACGCCCAACCCTTCATCCAACGGGTCGTCAAAGCAGGTTACCGTCTCTCCACATTCACCTCAGTTAGCCGTTACCTAAATGAATGCCGCAACAACGGAGAGATACCTGTCCTCAAACCACTTCTCCGCGCCCTCCTCCCCTGGGCCATGCCCCACGAATTTGACCTGTCAGCCCCATAAAGTCAGTGGCCGGTTTCCACTCCCCATCGAACGACACGGTTCTCTTGATTGCCCGCCCATAACACCATTCTCCCCCTTTCGCAAAAGGGGGATTAAGGGGGATTTCCCCCACTCGGGTCTGAGTTCACGAGAATCGAGAATAATTGCCCTGTTCCATTTCATCTAACGTTAGGGCGAGTATCGTTCCAGGCGGACAATGACTTCGGCGCTCCTACCCGGCGCCGGGAAATCCACCCGACCCCCCTTTTCCGAGGGGGGCGATGTACTTGACCGGCGCGGTACTGTTCATTGGTACTCACAGCGGTACTTACAATTGAACGGACCTGATCTGATGAAAAGCCCTGATCTGAAAGGCCCCATCAAACGACGAGGCGCGGTTCCCCGCGCCTGGCAACCATGTTATTATCGCAGCGGCCACCACGCCCTGGACCGGCCTTCCAACGAGTGGAAATGCGCCAGGCAATCGATCGAAGTTGGTAAGCACATGAAAGCTGTTTGGTACGAACGGAACGGCCCCGCCGACGTCATGCGGATTGGCGAGGAGCCCATACCCAGTCCTGCGCCGGGAGAGGTGCTGGTCAAGATCATATCCTCGGGCATCAACCCCTCAGACTGGAAGCGCAGGGCGGGTCAGACCCGGGGTATGGAATTCCCCAGGGTGATCCCACACCAGGACGGCTCGGGAGTGATCGAAGCCGTGGGTGACGGCGTCCTAGGATCGCGTATAGGCGAGCGAGTCTGGCTTTACGAAGCCCAATACGGGCGTCCCTTCGGCACTGCGGCGGAGTACTGCTCCATCCCTTCGAATCACGCCATTGCCATGCCTCCGGGCATCAGCTTCCAGCAGGGCGCCTGCCTGGGAGTACCCGCCATGACCGCCCACCGCTGCGTCTTCGCCGACGGCCCGGTAACCGGCAAGACGGTGCTGGTGACCGGCGGCGCGGGCGCGGTGGGCAACTACGCCGTGCAATTGGCGGCCCTGGACGGGGCGACCGTTATATCCACCGTGAGTTCTGACCACAAAGCGGGGATCGCTCGGGACTCGGGCGCGGCCCATACCGTCAACTACCGCGCCGAAGACACCGCCCAGCGGATCACGGAGTTAACCGGCGGACAGGGAGTCGACCATATTGTTGAGGTCGACTTCGCGGGGAATTTCCCCGTGAGCCGGGAGGTAATCCGCTCCAACGGAGTCATCGCCATCTATGCCCAGGGGACCGTGGCCGCGCCTCCTGTGCCCCTCCAGATCAGGTCAAGCAACGTCACCGTCAGGTCGGTGCTGGTGTACGACATGCCCGAACATGCCAAGCGGGAGGCCTCGGACCAGATCACAGCCCTTCTGGAACAGGACAAGTTGACCCACCTGCTGGGGCCGCGCTTCCCCTTGGAATCAATCGTGGAGGCCCATCAGGCCGTTGAGGCCGGCGCAATCGGCAACGTGACGCTGGACGTCGCGACCGCCGGCTAGCGAAAACCTATCATTCGGTAAGAGAGGTGAATCATGGCACGAACACCGGTAGTAACTAGCGAGATGGTGCCCGCCGAGTTCCGGGACGCCTTCGCCGAGCTGACTAATGACACTGGAGGGACGATCACCGGCGGACCCGGCTCCATCACCATCAACAGCCCGGAAATGTCCCGGCGGCGCAGCCACCTGACGGCCTATCTGCGCTTCGAGAGTGCCTTCCCCAAGCGGATACAGGAACTCGCAATCCTGGCCACGGCCCGGGCCATGGACTGCCCCTATATCTGGAACGCCCATGCTCCGGCGGCCCGGCGTGAGGGCGTAAGCGACGCCGTGGTAGACGCCCTGCGCGACCGGAAGCCGCTGCCCGAAATGGCGTCCGACGAAGCGGCCATCGTCAAGTTCTGCACCGAGTTCTACACCAATCACCGCGTTGCCTCTTCCACGTTCCAGGTGGCGATGGAGCAGTTCGGTGTCCAACACCTGGTGGAGATAACCGCTCTCATGGGCAACTACGCCCAGACTGCCTTTTTCCTGAACGCCTTCGAGGTGGAATTGCCCGCCGACCGCACGGAAAAGGTATTGCCGGTGGGGTAGGGCTGCAGCCCGTCCACTTGCGCAAAACCGCCGAGGGACTACGGTTCGCAGTGTGGGCGGGAGCCAACGTCCCGCATCCCGCTCCTCTGGGCTCTCCCCATGGCCGCCGAGACACTATCGAGAGGGCCCTCCCGCCAATTGTCGGGGAGCCGAGGTTTGTCTCGGCGTTGGGCGTGGCCGCAAGATTCCTTGTGTACTCTGGCTCTGTTCGTCGGTTTATATACGTACAACCAGTACTGCATTGCTCGCAACTCCCAGTCTCTAATTGCCTTGAGGGACGAGTCGCAACTCACAACAAACCCGACATCCCACACGCAATCGAGGTGCGACGGCCGACCCGGACTGGGTCGTCGCGGTCACTATGGTGATTACTCTAGTGCCGAACGATCTTCGCCAGCGCCGCCTGTGCGGGAAGTTTCCGAAGACTAAACTAAAACCAAGGTGAGATGTGCATATGGAGGAGGTCAAGCAGGGGCGCTGGACCGCCCTCCATGTACAGGTGGAAGAGCTTCACTGTAGCGCCTAAGCCGACCCCCAGTGCCCCACAAATGTAGATTCCACCTTGGCTTTAGTTTAGTAGTCAGTCAACTTTGGAATCAAAAGGGTAAAGGCGGTGAAGTTTGGATCGGGCGTCTTGGGTTTTGAACCGCCAGTTGATACCAGTTCGGGCGGCGTTGCGCTCCCGCACCAGCGCCTGGGTTTCCCGCCGGAGCGCCTGCTCGTCGGGGAGCCGCTGCTTCAGGCAAGAGCGGGACAGTACGCTGAACTCAATTTCCGCCATGTTCAACCAACTGCCATGCTTTGGCGTGTAGTGGAACTACAACCGTTTGGCAATCCGCCGGGCCTCGGCAGCCGGGAACGTCTCGTACAGCGACGCCGCGCGGTGGGTGTTCAGGTTGTCTAGGACCAGACGCACCACCGGGACCTCCGGATAGGCTTCATCCACCAGCCAGCGCATCTGAAGGGCGAAGTCCTGCATCGTGCGCCGCTGGGTCACTGCCACCTGCCGCCATCCTGCCAGCGGCTCGCAGGCTAGGAACAGGTTTCGAGTGCCCTCTCGGCGGTACTCGTAGTCCTGCCGCAGGGGGCGTCCCGGCTCAGGCGGCAGTGGGGGCCGAGTCTCCGCCAGCAACTGGGTGGAGGTCTCGTCAAAGCAGACCACCGGTCGTTGGGGATCATATGGCTCGGCGTACAGGTCCAGCACGTCCTCCATGTGGGCCACGAACTCGGCGCTCACCTTGGGGATGCACCACTCCTGCTTCTGCCACGGCTTGAGAGCGTTTTTTTGAGCCGTTTACGCACTCCCTCGTGGGACATGGTGGACGCCAACCCCAGCTCCACCACCTTGCCAGCCAGCAGGCGCAGGGTCCAGTGGTCGTGGCCTTCCGGCGCTGGGCTGCAGGCCAGCGCGATGAGGTGGGCTTCGCCCCGGTCGTCCAGCTTGCGGCGCCGGTTGACCTGGCGCCGGTCCCACAGGGCCCCGTCCAACCCTTCCTCGGTAAAGCGCTGCTTAATCCGGTACACGGTGCCCAATGCCACATCTAGGGCCTCGGCCACCTTGGGAGCGGCCCAACCATCGTTGCTCTTGAGGAGAATCCGCGCCCTGGCGGTCACTCGGGCGGAGCTTTTCCCAACCCGAATCAGATTCTGGAGTTCTTCCCGTTGTTCCGGCGCCAACCGCACGGCGTACTTATCCCTGATCATCACCGCCACCCCCAACATCACCACTTCATCCCCAGCAGTATACGACTATCGGCCAGTTTCCTGTATGATTTTCAACATCAAAGTTGACTGACTACTAGGGTCACCGCGTCGAAGAAAGCGCTACGCCTCAGACTCCGCGGCTACGGCGCTGTCGACTGCGAACTCGTAGAACGTGATGGCTTCGGCGGTGCTGAACTGGTCTCTGGCGTAGACGGCGCGGGGCGGTTGGTTTTCGGCGGTCTCGACTTTGACGCCCAGGGTCGGCCAGACGTAGCCCTTGCGGACGGGTGTGCCGGGGGCGCGCTCTAGTTGGATCAGGTCCGGCTGCTTTTGCATCAGCATGAGCAGCGCTTCCACGCTCTTGTGGACCGACGTGGTGGAATTTCCTTCCCGGTACGCGGTCCGCGCCTCGGCGACCAGGCCGCGCACGCCGTCGTCACGTATGTCGTCAACCTTCGCCATGAGTCCCTCCTAACTATGGTGAGTGCTAGATGCTGGAGTTGACCTCGAAGGGGACGCCGTCTAGCTGCTGTTCCCGCCATTTCTGGTGATGCTTGTGCCGGTCCTGGAATTCGGGCATGACCTCTTTGGCGAATAGTTCCAGCGAGGGCATGATATCTTCGTGTTTGCGGTCGCCGCTCTGGGCGATGAAGAGGATCAGGTCGATGTGGGCCTCTTCGTACTGCCGGATCGTTTCGCGGATGAACTCCGGGTTCCCGATGAATCCTCCCCGGCGGCTGGCCCGGTAAAGCGCGCGGGCGCTCTCATCCTCCGGTTCCTCGTCTACTACGTTGAATCCCTGCCGCTGGGCGTAGACCTGCTGCCGTCCCTCTACCGTCAGAGAATCAAACTGGCGGTGGAAGTGGTCGTGGCCGTAGTTGCGCTGGCCCCGCCCGAGCAGGAAGCCAAACATCTGGGCCCCACGCAGGCCCTTTTCCACAGCTTCCTCGTTGGTGGGGCAGCACATCAGGGAACCAAGGGCGGTGACCGCCGGGTTGATGGCGTACCCCAGGGGGCTGCATTCCTCACGCACCAACTCCCAGTACCGGTCGATACGTTCGGCGGCTTCCTCTGGCGTCTCAAAGCCAAACCCCAACGCCCCGATGCCCATGCGGGCAGCCACGAAGATGGTCTCCCGGCGCGACGCGGCGGTCCACAGCGGAGGATGGGGTTTTTGGAGGGGCTTGGGCACCACGTTTCGCACTGGCACTTTGATGTATTGCCCGTCGTAACCCTCGTAAGGGGTCTGGACCATCATCTTGACGGCTTCCCTCGTCGCTTCTTCCCACATGGCCTTTTTCTGGGTAACGTCGATGCCGTATCCGGTGTTTTCGATCTCGCCCCCCTCCCCAGTGCCGAACTCGACCCGCCCCCCGGAGACAATATCCAGGGTGGATATGCGTTCGGCGACACGGATGGGATGGTTGAAGCTGGGCGGAGCGTGGATGATGCCGTGGCCCAGACGGATGTTCTTGGTCCGCTGGCTCGCGGCGGCCAAAACAACTTCCGGGGCGGATGAATGAGCGTACTCCTCGAGGAAATCGTGCTCGACTTCGAAAACGTAGTCGAAGCCCAGCTTATCGGCAAACTCGATCTGCTCCAGGGCTTCCATGAAGACCTTCTGTTCGTCTTCGGGACCCCACTGGTCTGCGTCCAAGGGCTTGGGGCACTGTAGTTCGTAGAAGAGTCCGAATTTCATGTTTTCCTCCATAGCCAGGCGGCACGGATTACGAGACCCGCGCGACGGGCCGTCAGGATGGAGTTTGCGGGTGTAGATTGGGCCAATTCTACACGCTTTGGCCCGGCGCCGCATTGGGACTGCTGGAAATTGTGCCCTACGCGCACTCACTCGCAAGGTGAATGGCGCCCCTCGCGTTCATTCTGGTCTGGAGCCGGAAACCAGGAACGCTTGGCGTCGAGAGCGTTCTTTGTGCCGGGGATTTTTGGGTCCCAGCCTTCGCTGGGACGACGGCTTGGGTTGGGCGGATTCAGTCCTTCAGGAGGATGTAGACGGCCCCGGATGGGCTGAGGTCGTTGTGGGTGTGTCCCTTTCCCGTCACGTCTTCCATTAAGCGTATGTCCCCAGCCCGCAGCACCACTTTGGAGCCGTCGCTTGCGCCGATCTCAACCTCACCGGACAGATGGATAATCAGCCTTCGCTCCGGCAGCGGATGAAAGTCCATGTGGCGGGAGCCGTCGAAGTGCTGCACTCTCGCCTCTGTAACGTTGATTAGCGCCCCTAGCTCGGGATGCTCTCCAAGCGTCATCTCCTCGATGTGGCTCTCGCCGTCGCCATCGGGAAATACTCGGTAAATCGCCATCTTAGACCTCCTGCTTATCGCTGTTGACTAGCTGAACCGTGGCATAACCTCATCGGCGAAGAGATTCATGGAGCGCAGAACCTTGGCGTGTTCCATGCCGCCGAAGTCGAAGTTGCACCCGAAGTATTCGATCCCTTGGTCGCGTAGCTCTTGAATTCTGGCGGCGCATCGGTCCGGGGTGCCGATGATAGCACGATTCTCGGCCAGGTACTCGTAGGTAACGGGAAGCTGGTCTCGGGTCCTGCGCCAGTATTCCATCTTCTCGTAGACTTCGCTGCCCACCCGGAAGAAGTTGCGCCACTGCATTATGTCCACTACCCAGTTCAGCCGCTCCATGGTGTTCCGGCGCGCCTCTTCCTCGGTCTCGGCCACGTGTATGTAGCGGAAGAAGGGGATGCGGGACTTGGGGACGTTGAACCCGGCTTCCGCCGACTGCTGGACGAAACGGTGGCAAAGGTCCAGGGAGGCGGCGGTATCCTGGACCACCGCGATGCACAAGGTATGGCCGGTGGACACCGCGAAGTCCAGCGTATCCTGGGTCCGGCTTGCGGCGATGTATACCGGCGGATGCGGTTCCTGCACAACCGTTGGCACCAGGTTCACGCGGGAAAGGTCAAAGTGTTTCCCGTGAAAGCTGAAGTCAGGCGTCGTCCAAAGGCCCAGGATGACGTTCAGCGACTCCCGGAATCGCTCTTGGCTCTCCTCCGGGTCCACCCCAAACCCGCCGTACTCGTACCCGTAGGTGCCTCGGCCAAATCCCACGTCCAACCGGCCGCCGCTCACTACGTCCAGCGTCGCCGTGTCCTCGGCCAGCCGAATGGGGTTGTGCAAGGGCGACACCAGCACGGCAGTGCCAAGCCTGATCTCGCTGGTCTTGGCCGCAATATGCGTGGCCACGATCAATGACGACGACCCGATGCTGTAGCGCGTGAAGTGGTGTTCGGCCAGCCAGGCGCTGTGGAAGCCCAGAGACTCTGCCACCTGGACCTGTTCTGTAACCTCATCCAGCACCTGCTTGGGGGATACGCCTTCAGGCCAGGGCATGTGTGTAAAGTAACCAAACTTCATAGCGTTTCCTGGAGGTGTGGTGTCCGGCTTACTGTGGATAGCCGTGGCTAGGTCATGACCCGGCGGAAGAAGTCCAATGCGTTGCCGCCGGCGATCTTGGTGATTTCCTCGTCGGAGTATCCCCGGCGTAGCAATCCGCGGAGAATGTTCTTCCCGTCGGCGGGAGACTCCAGGCCATCCAGATAGGGCGCGGGAGTCTGCGATGGATCGCGCCCAAGCATCACCTGGTGAAACGCCACGTGATCGCCGACATTGGTGTCGGTGCCGATGCCCACGTGGTCTATGCCGACCAGCTTGACCATGTAATCGTAGTGGTCCAGCACGCAGTCGATGTCCTGTTCCGGGTCGTCGCTCAAGGAATTGGGCACCGCGGTAATGGCGATCAAGCCACCCTTTTCCGCGCAGGCTATTAGCTCTTCATCTTTGCGAGTCCGGGTAGTGGGCCTAAGTGTGTAGGCGGCGTTGTGGCTAAAGGTGACCGGGGCCCGCGAGAAGTGGATGGCATCCATGGCCGTCCGGAACGACGCATGGGACAAGTCTATGGCCATGCCGAGTTGGTTCATCCGGTCTACGACCTCGATACCGAACTCGCTGAGACCGCCGTCGTTGCGTTCGTTCATGCCGTCGCCGATGAAGTTCTTGCGGTTGTAGGTCAGTCCGGCCAGCCTTACACCCATCGCATAGAAGGTGTCCACGTGGTCGAGCTCGCTGCCGATAGCCAGGTGCTCCAGGGTAGGCATGAACCCAATCCTGCCCCTTTGCTTGGCGGATTCGATCTGGTCCGCGTTGGTCACCAAATCCACCCGGCCTGATATAGTCATGTCGGAGAGCATCAACGCTACTTCGGCCTGCAGGTCTTCGAAGCGCGAATAGGACATGTCGTGGGTGTTCACGAAGCCCCGGAAGGCGTTGGCGGTGGTCACGGCGGTCCAGCCTCCGTGCTCGACCGCATCGTAGCCCCAGGAGTATTTGTTGCCGCGCAAAAACTCTATGAGCCTGGTCATGTCCTCGGGGCAGACGAAGGGGTGTTGGTGGACGTCGATCATAATGACTTCGTCCGCCAAACGCTGGAACCGCCTTTCCTGATCGTTATCAAGCGGGACCGTCATGGAAGGAACGCGGTCTATTTCCTTGGCCAGAGGGATCGCAGGTGTCACCATCGGTATCACTCCTTGAGTAACGGGTACTTAGATCAAGTACGCGCGGGAAGCGCATTCACGTAATTTACTATGGTCCGGGCAGTGTTCAACATCCATCTCAAACTGTGGCCCTGTTGAAGTGCGACCGGCCCAGTCTGATACGTGAGAGCGTTTCGAGCCAATCTGAACTCGTTTAGTGAATTGTCCATCCGTCGATTGATATTTCTCAAGACCTGCCTAACCTCGGTGTGGACCGGCCCGCCGACGGTGAACAGAGCGTAGTTTTTCCGCTCCAACTGGTCCCGACTCGTCAAAAAGGCCGCATAGCACGCCCTATCTCCGGCGGAACGGAGCTCTGCCGGGTTTCGACGTCCGGCCAACTCGGAGGCCAGGCGAAGGAATGAAGCGGGATCTGTGGGTGGAAAGGTGTCAGACAATCGCGAGACCAAACTCGACCGCCTTCAAGAAGACCTCCAGCTCTGGTTCGCCCAGCTCCCCTTTGGAATAGGTCCACCCGGTCCAGAAAGCTGCCGAGGCGCTCCTTCGCTTCCTCGAACGGTAGCTTGAGTACGGGTTTGAAGTGAATCTCCTCCCAATCAACAAACTCCATGTCTTGGTGATAGCAGATGTCGATTTGCTTCAAGGGCCAGTTGTTCACTTTGGCGAATTGCTGCAACAATTCGATGAGGTCCCGTAACACAGGCATCCCCATCTCTCCAAGAAGGCGGTCAGCCTCCGACTGACTGGTCTTCCAGACCACGGGCACACGGGAATTAGTATCGGCTGCCATAGAATTCCTCCCATAACACATTGTACCCCTGCGGGTACACCCTGTGCCGCCCGACTGCCGTCAGTGGCCGCATCGACGGCAGGCCAGTCCTGGTTGTCGTTCAGCTTGACCCTGTGGGAGCCAACAACTATCATCTTGCGAAGCGACAGCCCAATACTATGACCCGGTCCCGCAGGTATGGCGCCTGACTAATCCCTGGAGTGAATCGCAATGAACGTTCAAGAGGCAGTAGCGCGTATTCTAAAGCTCGAAGGCGTGGAGTGGATCGCCTGTTTCCCATCCAACGAGCTAATCGAAGAGGCGGCCAAGCAGGGCATCCGCACTGTGATGTTTAGGCATGAGCGGGGCGCCCTCATGGCAGCCGACGGTTACAGCCGGATGAACGACCGGGACAAATTCGGAGTCGTTATCACCCAGGGCGGACCTGGTTCCGAGAACTCGATGGGAGGAATCGCTCAGGCTTTCGCCGACAATGTCCCCATCCTCTACTTGCCGGGAGGCCCGGCGTTGAGCCAATACGCCGTGCGGCCCAATTTCTCGCCGGTGCGCTCCTACCAGTCGGTGTCCAAGCACGGCGAGGTTATACTTCAGGCCAACCAAGTGGCCAACGTGATGCGGCGGGCGTTCCACAACCTGCGCAACGGACGGCCCGGCCCTGTAATCGTGGAGATACCCTCGGACGTCGGCCAGCAGGAAATTCCAGACGAGACGTTGGCCTATAATCCCCCAAAGCGTATGCCCCAGGCTCCCTCAAATGGTGCGGTAAAGGACGCTGTCTCGCTACTGCTAAACGCGAACAAGCCGGTCATCTGGTCGGGGATGGGCGTGATGATGTCCCAGGCCACCAAAGAACTCAGGGAACTGGCGGAGCTTACGGACATACCCGTCTACTGCACCATGCCCGGCAAGTCCTCCTTCGACGAGCGCCATCCCCTGGCCCTGGGCGCGGGCAGCAGCGCAACCACCCTGCCAGCCCGGCGGTGGCTCCAGGAGTCCGACGTGTTGTTCGCCGTCGGGTCGAGCATGACCCGGACCGGCTACGGCCAACCCATCCCCGGCGGCAAGGTGATAGTCCACAACGTCGAGAGCATCGAAGACATCAACAAGGACTTCTCGGTGGACGTCGGCCTTCCCGGAGACGCCAAGCTCACTCTGCAGGCCATGATCGAGGAGGTCAAGGCCCAGGCGGGAGATGCAGGCCGCAAGGGCAAGTCCAACGTAGCGGCGGAGATCGCGGACCTTAAGAGCCAGTGGCTTGGCCAGTGGAGTCCGCTGCTCAACTCCGAAGACGTGCCGATCAACACCTACCGGGTCATCGGGGAATTGGAAAGGAACCTGGACAAGGTCAACAGCGTCGTGACCCACGACGCCGGCGCTCCCCGCGACACCATAATGCCCTTCTACACGGGCACCGTGCCGCACAGCTACATCGGGTGGGGGAAGACTACGCACTTGGGCTACGGCATCCCCCTGATGATCGGGGCAAAGCTGGCCGCGCCGGACCGGTTCTGCCTGAACTTCATGGGGGACGGCGCGTTTGGCATGTCGGGCCTGGACATCGAAACATCGGTCCGGGCTGGCGCTCCCATCACGACGATAGTGCTGAACAACGGCGGCATGGCCACCTACCCCGGCGGGTACCCTACGGCCTCCGAGTTGTTCGGCACGACGCACATGACGGGCGACTACGCCAAGATAGCCGAGGGACTGGGAGCCGTGGGGATCACCGTGACTGAGCCGGGCGCGGTGGGAGCAGCCTTAAAGAAGGCCCAAGAGTTGAACGCCGAGGGTAAGTCGGTGCTGCTGGATATCCACACCAACCTGGAGGCCGCCCGTTCCAACTTCGCCTAATCGTCCGACACTCCTGATAAGACCGCTTCTTCAGCCGCGATCACGTTGCCGTTTGCGAGGATAATCCCGTCCTCGCAGCGGCATTCGACGCGGCCACCGTCGAACTGCTCCCGGTACAACCTGGAATACAGCCCGCCCAGGGCCAGAAGCTCACTGTGAGTGCCATGCTCCACGACCCGCCCTCGGTCTATGGCGTAGATTACGTCCGCGCGCAATATGGTCGAGAGCCGGTGGGCTATTACGACGGTGGTCCTGTCCCTCATCAATGACTCCAGCGCCGCCTGAACTGTCCGCTCGCTGGCCGTGTCCAGCGCCGAAGTCGCTTCGTCGAGAATCAATATCTTGGGCTGGTGCAGGATCACCCGGGCGATGGCCAACCGCTGGCGTTCTCCGCCTGAGAGCCTATAGCCCCGCTCGCCAACTACCGTATCGTATCCGTCGGGGAACTCCATTAATCTGTCGTGGATGTAGGCTGCCTTGGCGGCTTCCTCTATCTCCCGCTGGGTCGCGTCCGGTTTGGCGTATAGGAGGTTGTCCCTCAAACTTGAATGGAACAAGAAACTCTCTTGGGTCACGAACCCAACCAGGCCCGCGAGGGAGTCGAGGCGGATCTTCTGCACGTCCGTGCCGTCAATCCGCACCGACCCCTCGGTGGCATCGTATAACCTGGGTATCAGGTATGCCAGAGTGGTCTTTCCGGCCCCGCTTGGACCTACGAACGCTGCCATTTGACCGGGAAGGATTTCCAGGTTTACGCCGTCGACGGCCCATCGCTGATTGTCCTCGGGCTTATTGTCGTCCAGCCGTTCTTCGGCGGTAGGGGAGTAGCGGACGCGGACCGAGTCATAGCGAATAGCCCCGGAGATGCTGGAAGGCGAAAGAGCGATGGCGTCGGGGGCGTCGACGATCTCTTGCTTCAAGTCCAGGTACCCGAAAATCCGGTCGAAAAGGGCCATAGACGATTGAAGCTCCACCGACACTTCCAACAGACGCCCAATCGGGAAGTAGAGCCGGGTTTGCAAGGTGGTGAAAGCGATCACGACGCCCGCGGATATGCCTCCGGACCCGCCTCCCAAGATGAGATAACCGGCGAGCAGGTAGATAATCGCCGGGGACACCGACAGGAAGGTCATCACTACGGCGAAGAAAGAATGCCCGATCATCTGCTGGCGCACAGCCAAATCGGAGAGTTCCTGGTTGTGCTGGTGGAAATGTTCGATCTCCTGGTTCTGCCTGCCGAACAGTTTGGCCAGCATGATCCCGGACACGGAGAGGGTTTCCTGGGTTACTGCCGTTACCTCGGCCATCGCGGCCTGGGACTGGGCTGCTACTCTCCGGCGGCGCGCGCCGACCCACCTGGTCAGGACGAAGAACACCGGGGCCGTGGCCACCGCGACCACCGTAAGTTGCCAGGAAAGTATCAGCATGGCGATCAGGGTGCTGGTGAGGATCACAACATTGGCGATGGTATCGGAGACGGTGCTGGTAACGACCGTCTGCACGCCGCCCACGTCGTTGGAGATCCGCGACTGGACCTCGCCGGTCCTGGTGCCGGTGAAGAACCCAAGGGACATCCCCTGCAGGTGAGCGTAGACGGAGTCGCGAAGGTCCCGCATGACGCTCTGGCCCACCTTGTTGGTGATGTAGGTCTGAACGATGCCCAGACCGCCGCTGACGACGGCGATGACCGCCATGACAGCGACGATTATCCAAAGGAGCCGCAGGTCCGGCCCGCCTTCCGAAGGGAACAGGGCAGAGTCGAACACCACCTTGATGAGCAGGGGATTAACCACCCCAAGGCCGGAGGTGATGAGGATCAGCAACCCAACGACGAGGACCCGATACCAATACGGCCGGAAAAGCCGGAGGATTCGGGAAACGTTCCCGGGCTTAGACTTGGAGGCCCGTCCTGTAGATGAATCGGTCATATCCACACTAGCCCTGGTCAGGAGTAACTGGAGTACGGCGGACCATGGACCAGCCCGCACGACTTCCTTAGCAACAATACGGTTGAAGCGGACCGCCGGACTCGCCGTAGATGAATGCGCTCCTCGCCCAGACCCTCTAACTCGGGCGGGGATGGCGCTTGCGCCCTTAAGCTGGGACCTGCGGAGGTGGGCAAAGGTCAGTTGGCCTACGGGGGACAATTCTGGGTTCCAGCCTCCGCTGGAACGACGCGAGGGTGGGACCTTACTCGTCTTGGGGGAGGTAGGCGTTGGGAACTACGGCGCTACCATGGCCTACGCCGGTTGTGTCTCCCCGCTGGTTCTCCGCCTTGATCTCCACAGATACGCGGCTGCCGTTTACTTCCCTGGTCACACCGGTGACCGTTCCGGAGAAAGTGATGGTGTCACCGGGGCGGACGGGCCGGAGGAACCGCAGGTCGACGGTGCCAGTGTGGTTGAAGACGCCGCTACCGAAATGCTTACGGAGCAGTTCGATGGCGAAGGAGAGGGACATCCTGCCGGAAGCGACGGTGCCCTCTGTACCCAGGGTCTCGCGGGCGGTCTCTTCGTCGGTGAACTGCGAAGGGCCCCGACTGTCCCGGCGCTGCCCTCGAACAGGTTTATCGCCTCTTGGGTCATCTCCTTGACCAGGGGCGGAAGCTCGTCGCCGGCCTCGTAGCTGCGGACTAGCCCCCCCATTTCTTTCCCACCTCAGTCGGTTGCTTGAGCTCGTGGGTGATTACACGGTCGATCAGGCGGCCGTCCTCGTCAACCGACACCGCCTCGGTGACGATGTAATTCTTGCCCCGGCGGAGATGCTTGTCGGCTATCCAGGCCCGCACGATGATAGTCTTCCCGCCTATGGGAGGGTTGTAGCAGTAGAAGGCGCACCGGGCGTTGACCGAACCGGCGTCGCGGTACTTGGCGTTGTACTGCTTGACGTCCACTTTGTGGGAGATGGTCGGGAAGCTGGCCTCGGGGTCCATCACCCCCTTGCGGTAGATGTCGATCATCTCCTGGGTCAGAAGGTATTCGTAAGTGTCGAAGGTCTCGCCGACCTCAAGGGCGTCCCAGTCCAGCAATATTCTCGTGTCCGCTTCTACCATAGCTGCACTTCCTTACGTTGATATAACCGTGTTAGATGCCCCGCCATGAGCGCCGTCCCGCGACGCGGACGAAATGACCGAAGCCGGGGTCGGGAAAGTGTCCGGCGGAGACCAGGACCGGTTGGTCCTCCAACATGTCCATGACCGAGTGCCTGGTGCGGCGGGAAAGGTCGGGCTCGATGTCGAAGATGGGGCACCAGTCGGTGTAGTGGGCCTGAGCAGGGTTGTGGGCGACGTCGCCCAAGATGTAGCCCCGTTCGCCGCCTGAAGCGATCATAATCGAGACGTGGCCGGGGGTGTGGCCCGGCGTGGACACGGTCGTTAACTCGTCGGTGATTTGATAATCGTCGTTGATCAGGTCTATGAAGCCCAAGCCTTCCAGGGGGACCACTTGGTCGCGGACGTGGGTAGCGCCTGACAGGACGTCGGGTTGAGTCCAGGAGTCCCAGTCCTTGCGGGGGACCAGATAGCGGGCGTTCGGGAAGTTCGGCTTGCCCCCAGTCAGGTTCCAACCCACGTGGTCGGGGTGGAGGTGAGTGAATACGACGAGGTCGACGGACGCTGGGTCCACGCCCTTGGCCTGCATGTCGGACATGAGGGTGCCGTCGGGAGCCTGGAGGCCGGTGTCGACGATGATCAGCTTCCCCTGGGAGCGGACGCCGGTTGTGCCGTAACGGCTGGTGATGTATTCGTGCTCATCCAAGAGTTCGGGAAACTCCCGCCACTGCTCGATGGTAGTGTTGGGGAAGGGCGCGAAGGGAGACCGGGTGGGCATCCCGTCGTTAAGGGACAGTAGCTCCACGTTGCCCACGGTGGTCGTGTAGGCGGACATGGGAGATGTGCCTCCTGATTGGATGGGTCCCCGTGACGGGACCGTGCCAGCTATCATATTGCCTCAAGGAGCCGCTGGATGTTTAGTGAGCGGGCCAGGGCTTGCAGGGCAAGACGGGGAATCCTGCGAGGCCCAGGCGTCGTATGATTTGTTAGGACGTGGCGAGTGGGCCGCTGTGCGCCCTGCGGTCAATTGCCGAATCTGCGTCCTGTCAGACTGTGGCCGGTGTAATCTATCATAGGTTATGTAAATAAATGCCGTATATGCCGACAGGGCGATGGATTCCGGCCAGCGCCATCTCAATAATGTCATTGACCATGCGGCGATGCGACAATTATACTCTCCCGTGGATGAATCTCCCCGCCCTTTGGCTCCGCAAGGGTCAAGTTGGTTGCGTCCATACCCGGGGCGGCGGATGCCTGATTTACTAAGGATATGTTGACCAGTCCATTGGTTACAGTTTTCCGGTCCCTCAGCCTCAACTGGGTCTGGGTAGCGTTCCCAGCCGCCCTGGTCGCGTTTGTACTCTTCGGGATTACGATTTTCTCCCCGCCGCAGCCCGTGGCGGCGCATGACGACACGGCGGGGGCAGACCACGCCCACACTTTGAACGTCAGCATCTCGGACGGTCAAGGAAGCGTGAGAGATCGCAATCGAGGCATTGACTGCTCTCGCGGTCAAACCGGTCAAACCGGGACCTGCACGAGGACATATGACGTCTCCTCCAATCATCCCGGATCCAGCCTCACCCTGACCGCCACTCCATCATCTGGGTTCTTTTTCGGAGGTTGGGGCGGCGACTGTTCCGGCTCTAGTCGTACATGTATAGTTACAGTAGGCCAGCCATCGGGCGCAATTAACCCGAACGTAACCGCTACCTTTGACCGTCTGGCCCCAACCATAACTCTGAGTCCGAATAGTGGTCCGCCCAGGACCACCAATATGAGCATATCCGGGTCGAACTTCACTGCGGGCATCTACACCGTCTTTTTCGACGGCAGGACAATCGGCTCAATAACCGTGGGAGCGTCCCGGTCTCCGTGGTCCAGGAGCTTTCCAGTCCCCTGGTCGGGTGCCGGATCGAAGACCGTCCGTGTAGATGATGCAACCGACACCTTCACGGTGGAATCCGGGGTCACATTGTCGCCCTTCAGCGGTCCGGTGGGGTCGGAGGTCACGGTGACGGGCGAGGGGTTCGACGTCAACCGCACAAACATCCAGGTACGGTTCGGGGCGCAACTGCTCGATACAATTCTGAGGTCCGACTCGGAGGGGTCGGTAAGAAGCTCTTTCACTGTGCCCGCCCTCCCCGCCGGCAACCGCTCCGTAACGGTTGGCAACGCCGACCCGGTTACCTTCACCATCACTTCGGACCTGGCTCTCGACGATACCAGCGGTCCTCCCGGCGCCACGGTGAGTATCACCGGTTCGGGATTTGCGGCCAACTCCTTCTTTAACTTGACCTTCAACGGTCGGCCCTTGCGAGCGGTCACCGTGGATGGCGGAGGAAGGGTATCCACCTCTTTCCAGGTGCCTGAAGCCCCCGGAGGACCCAATTCAGTGGAACTTGGAGGCAAGTCGTTAAGCTTCACGGTAACGCCGAGCTTGACATTGGGAGACGAGACCGCCACCCCCGGAGCCACGGTCAGCGTAAGCGGTTCCGGCTATTACCGGAACGAACGAGGAATCACCGTCACCGTGGGCGGCTCCGAGGCGGCATCCGGAATCAGGGCCGACGCCAACGGTTCATGGACCTCTCCCATCGTCGTGCCCTCCCTCGCCGCCGGCTCGCACAGGGTGAGCGCCTACGGGGCTACGACTACCCGGAGCAACGCCCCTTCCGCTTTCCTCGTCCTGGGGTCACAGGTGAGCCTGGACAAGTCCAGCGGGCCGCCGGGAACCAAGCTGAAGGTCAGCGGCTCCGGTTTCAGGCCCGGGGAGAGCGTCAGAATAGCCGCCGGCGACAATCTTGCGCCCAAATCGGTGAGGGCTGACGGCAGAGGGTCCTGGACCGCCGGTCTCGAAGTCCCGGCAAGCCCGGGCGGCCGTCTGGTGGTCTCTGCAACCGGGGCGGGCGGGAAGAGGACCGAGACCGAATTCACAGTCAGCGCGCTCGTATCGCTGTCTCTTCAGACGGCCCCGCCGGGTTCATCCGTTACTGCCAATGGCACGGGATTTCCGGCGAACGCCAACGGACTGTCCATCAAATTCGCCGATGCCCCGGTTGCGTCGGCCTCCGCCGATAGCCATGGGTCCTTCTCCCGCCCGTTCACCGTCCCTCAGTCCGCTGCGGGCGTCTATTCGGTGAACGTTTCAGGGGCCGGCCCTGCCGTCAAGGCCCCCCTTTCCATTACGCCGAAAATCACGGTCAATAGCGCCGACGCCGAAGGCGGGGGGCCTGTCACCGTCCGGGGTTCAGGATTCGGCGCAAACGAGCAGGGCATCACCGTAACCCTGCAAGAACGGCCGGTGGCCGCGGGCATTGCGGCCGGTGTCCGGGGGTCTTGGACGGCCTCGTTCGAAATGCCCTCGCTGCCCTCCGGGATATACGCGGTGAAAGCTTCGGGTCCAATAACTCCGTTCGACAGAGTTCCCGAGGTGACCCTGTCGATTTCGGCCCACATGGTCCTGGACCGGGATAGCGGCTCCCCGGGGGAGGACTTGCAGATTTACGGAAGAGGGTTCGATTCCAGGGATGGCGTCACGATAACCGCGGGTGACGGCCTGATTCAGGCCACGACGGTCGCCGATAACGCCGGGTCTTGGTCCATCAATATAAAGATTCCCATCGCTCAGGGAGGGCGTCTGGCCATCAAGGCGTCCGGCGCGGGCGGGCAAACGGAAGAGGCGGATTTTACCGTCACCCCTGTCGCGTCCCTATCTGAACCCTTCGGCCATCCTGGAAGCGCCATCGAAATTGCCGGGCATGGCTTCGAGGCCGGACAAAGCCTCGCGGTCAGCTTCGAGAACACGTCCATCGCCTCACCGGTCGCTGACTCTCTGGGGTCTTGGACCGCCAACTTCATGGTACCTCCTTCCCCGGCGGGCAGCTATCTCATCCTCATCAAGGGCGGCGGAATCGAGATAAAGACGCCGTTCCTGGTTACCGCGAGCATCTCCCTCAGCGTCACCCAAGCGGGTCCCACGGAGTTGATTTCAGTAACAGGCTCAGGTTTCGGCGCAAGCGAACGGGGGATCAGCATAAGCGTTGACCGGAACACCGAGCAATCGGGGATTTCAGCCGGCCAGCGGGGTTCATGGACCGCCGAATTCACCGTGCCTTCCCTCCCAAGGGGCGACTACGAGGTCCTGGCCGCCGGTCCAACCGCGTCCTCGAGCAACACCGCCCAGGAGTTTCTCACGATCATCCCCATGCTGGATATAAGCCCTGCCCAGGGAGGTCCCGGTACGCAGGTCAACGTCACCGGGCGGGGGTTCGCCAAAAACCAACGGGACATTAAGATCAATTTCGACAACAAGTCTGTGGCTGTTGTCCCAACGGCGGACGACACCGGCAGCTTCGAGGCCGCCTTCGAGGCCCCCCGGTCCCCGTCCGGCCTTCATCCCATCAGCCACTCCGGCAACACGGCAGGGCAGGACTCGGACCCAGGGACGGGCTTCCAGGTGATACCCAACATTTCCCTGGACCAACGGAACGGGCCTCCGGGGACGGTAATCCAGGTAAACGGACTGGGGTTTCCCGCAAACCACCCTGGAATCATCATTGCCTACGACGGCGCACCGCAGGTTGCCGGTGTTCCCGCCAATGGGCTTGGCTCCTTTACCGCCTCTGTGCAGGCACCGGCTTCGACAGGTGGTATCCACAAAATCACGGCGGTTGGCACCGGTCTGGCCGGGTTGGCCAACCCGGTGCAGGACTTCGAGGTTACCCAGGCCCTCGACCTCAGTAACGATTCCGGAAACATCGGTGACGAGCTACGGATGACCGGCTTGGGGTTCGCTTCTGAGTCCACGGTGTCCTTGGCTTACGGCGATGGCATCCTGAATGAAACCACCGAGACCAACGCCTCGGGGACCTTCGAATTGGAGTTGATTGTCCCTGCCTCGAGCAGCGGCGAGCACCTGATCGTCGCCGGCGACGATCAGGGTTTCAGCGCCGTAGTCACGTTCACAGTGGAAGACACTCCCCCGCCACTGCCGGCCCTGCTGCTGCCGGAGGACAACGCCAGCGGCGGAATGTTCGGCGGGTTCCGCCCCGATCTGTCATGGGGGCCGGTCGAAGACGCCAGCGGAGTGACCTACGACCTGCAACTAAGCGACACCCCGGAGTTCACGGCTCCCATCCTGGAAAAGACAGGCCTGGCTACTCCAGAATATTCGCTTACCGACGAGGAAGCCTTGTCTCGCGGCAAGTACTACTGGAGAGTGAGAGCCGTAGACCAAGCCGACAATGCAAGCCCCTGGACCGGCGAGTTCGAGGTCAAGTCGGGGATAATCCCGGCCTGGCTGCTGCCAGTCTTGGGCATCCTGCTGGCGGTCCTGGCCGGAGGCGGCGGATACACCAACTACAGGCGCCGGCGGTACCGGTTGGCCAGTAGACCGGCGTTCCCGGAATTGGCGAGGGAGGTCAGGACGGCCCCCGCATTGCCGTCAACCGCGGCGACTGCCGGGACGGCTCCAGCGCCGCGTCCACAGCCAAGGCTGGCCTTGCCGTCTTCGCCCCTGCGTAGAAGAAGGACACGCTCCCCGGAGGAGCAGGCTCAACTGCGCATGGTGTACGATTTTCTCCAGTCGATACCTCTGCTTGAGGTCACTTCCAACCTGAGTTGGCTGGACGAATTGGTGGAAGCGGCGAGCGGCACGGAACCAGTCGACTTCGAGCGTGTGCTTGAAGGACAGATCGACCTCGGTTATCAACCCACTTGGGTCCGGCACCCAGCCTTCCAGACCGTGCAGCAGGTGCTGCAAGGACACGCGTTCCTGCAGGAGTTGGGGGCTTTCGTCGAAGCCGCCGACGGTTCCGCGGTTGATACGGTCGCGCTATTGCGGCAGGTCTACCAGGACGTCGACGATGGCCTTCCGGTGGACACCGCGAAAGTGTACCGGTGGCGGTTCGTGTTGGGCGTGCTCCAGCATTCCCTGGGATGGTTCCGGGGGTCATACCTGCGGGAGCCTTCCGCCAGGGACTATCGGACTGAAGCGTTCGCCGAGGATGCGGAGGAATCGCTGGTCACGCTTGTGGGGGAGCCCTCGACTCCCTTCCCCGGTCCGCTGGTCGAAGGCGTGGTCGAAGCCGACGCATTGGCCTACCGCGACCTGCACCTGTCGCTGCGGGGGACCTATACCACCAGCGAAGACGCCCGGTTCCTGGCGTCCAGACTGACTTCACTGGAAATCATTCGTCAACAATTGACAAGTAGCCTGGAGCAGTTGGGAGACATGTAGGGGGCCTCTCAACTGGTCACAGGACTGGTCTCACGAACCCCGTAGACTCCTAGCGAACTCCGCCCGCGCCAACGCTGCATCGACCTGCGCCTTGTTGAGTGGTAGTATCTGGCTATCTCTTCCAGAGAAGGAGCGAACATGGATATCGGTATTTCAGCAAGAGTGTCATCCAATTCGTTAGACCCTGCTGCACTCGCCAAACGCGCCGAGGAACTAGGGTTTGAATCGTTCTGGCTGCCGGAACACGCGATTTTGCCAGTCAATACAACCTCACGCTACGGCGGGACAGCCGATGGCTCGATCCCAGACTCCATGGCAGACATCGGAGACCCGCTTATCGGGCTGGCCCAGGCGTCGGCTGTGACCCAGACGATCAAGCTCGGCACCGCCATTAGCCTGGTGCCCGAACATAATCCCCTGCTCCAAGCCAAGCAGATCGCGACCCTAGACCGCATCTCCAATGGCCGGTTCCTGTTCGGCATTGGCGCGGGGTGGCTCCAGGAGGAGACCGAAATCATGGGCGGGGACTTCCGGCATCGCTGGGGGCAGACCAGGGAGGCCATCCTGGCCATGAAGGAGCTGTGGACCAAGGAAGAAGCCGAGTTCCACGGCAGGTTCTTCGACTTTCCAGCCATCAAGTGTTCACCCAAGCCGGTGCAGACGCCCCATCCTCCGGTGTACCTGGGCGGATTCGCGCCGAACGTGTTCAAGCGCGTTGTGGCCTGGGGAGACGGCTGGATGCCCGTGCGGGTTACGGAAGAGCAGGTGAGAGCGGGGCGCGCTACCCTCGATGAGCTGGCGGAAGCCGCTGGCCGGGACCCCAAGTCCATTCGCCTGATGGTCTGTAACGTTCCCGCCGACCCAGACCTGATCGGCCGCCTGGAGACAGCAGGGGCGGACCGGGTCAGCGTTTCTCTCCCCGCGGAGGCAGCGGATGAGGCGATCAGCGAGATGGAAGCACTGGCTTCAGCGGTGATGGACTAATACGAGCGGCGAGTTAAGGAGGCTGAAGTGTCTAGAATTCCTGCTCCCAACCGGGAGAACGTACCCCAGGACCAGGTGAACGCTTTTGACGAATACGTGGAATCGCGGGGTAGCGTGCCGACCACTGGGCCGATGTCGGTGATGCTCCACGTACCGGAGGTGCTAAAACGGGGGGAGCACCTGAGAGCTTATCTTCGGGGAGACGGCTCCAGCCTGCCCCGCAACATAATAGAGTTGGGGATGCTGGTGACGGCCCGGGAGAACAATTGCCAGTTTATCTGGAACGCCCACGCCGCCGCGGGCCGGGCAGCGGGCTTGAACGACTCTCTCGTGGACAGCTTGCGGGACAAAAAAGACCTGGGCACTCTATCTTCCCAGGAACAAGCCGTCGTTGAATACGGCCGGGAGTTCTTCCGGACTCGCACGGTGAGCAAGGCTACTTTCGACAACGCCATGGCCCAGTTCGGGACCCGTGGTCTGGCCGAGCTGACGACACTCATGGGTTATTACGCGCTGCTCGCGTTCAACATAAACGCATTTGGAGTTGAGATTCCAGAAGAGCGGACCGAAGAGGCATTACCGGTCTAACTTCCCATTTGAGTCCATGTTACGCATAGACCGCCACACAAAGGAGAGAGCGCCGATGGAGGTCAAACCCTTTGAAATACACGTCAGCGACGAGGTCTTGGCCGACCTGCAGCAACGCCTAGCCGACACCCGGTGGCCTGACGAGCTTCCCGGTACAGGCTGGGACTACGGGTCCAACCTGGCATACATGAAGGAGCTAGTAGACTACTGGCAGAACGGCTTTGACTGGCGAGCTCAGGAGAGGCTGATTAATTCCTTCCAGCATTTCAAGGCCGACGTGGACGGCCTGGACATCCATTTCATCCACGAGCGCGGGAAGGGACCCGACCCGATGCCGCTAGTCATCACCCACGGTTGGCCCGGGTCTTTCTTCGAGATGCACAAGATCATCCCATTGCTGGCCGATCCCGCCTCACACGGTGGGAACGCGGAGGACTCTTTCGACGTGGTAGCGCCCTCGCTGCCCGGTTTCGGCTTCTCCGACCATGCCATGGAACCAGGCATGGAAGTGGCGAAGACGGCAGCGATGTGGGTGGACCTGATGAATGGGCTAGGCTATCCCCGCTTCGCATCCCAAGGAGGTGACATTGGGGCCGGAGTCACGTCACGGTTGGGGTACGGCCACGCCGACAGCTTGATCGGCATCCACTTGACGTCGATAACGCGGCCAACTCCCTACCTCGGCCCAGGGTCTGAGCCGCTAACCGAGGCAGAGAAGACGCTGATAAGTGACCGTGAGCAGTGGCAGCAGGCCGAGGGTGGCTACGCCCACATCCAGGGCACCAAGCCTCAGACCCTGGCTTATGGCTTGAACGACTCCCCGGCCGGTCTCGCGGCCTGGATCGTGGAGAAATACCGGACCTGGAGCGACTGCGGCGGCGACGTTGAGAAGCGGTTCACCAAGGACGAGCTTCTGACCACCGTAACCATCTACTGGGTAACAGAGTCCATAAGCTCGTCCACTCGGATGTACAAAGAAAACCAGAGCTACACCTGGACCATGGCCCAGGACGAGAAGATACAGGCGCCCACCGGGGTCGCGGCCTTTCCCGCTGAGATCAGCCGTCCCCCGAAGGAATGGGGCGAACGCTCCTACAACCTTCAGCGGTGGACGCCGATGCCCCGTGGCGGCCACTTTGCGGCGCTAGAAGAACCCGAACTTTTGGCCGAAGACGTGCGAGAGTTCTTCCGCCCCTTCAGGTCAGCCTAGCAGCCACCCCGCGAAATAAGCACTGGAGGTGGAGGACGCGGGCTGCTAGTCCTCGATCTCCAGGCGGGTTGTGCCGGTGGGGATGTCGCCGCGGAGTTCCACGCCCGCCCGTTCCTCCTGAAGCAGCCGCACCTTGTTGGTCGGGTGGTCCCCCCAACCCCGGTTCACGGCTTCCACCAACTCTTGCTCGGCCAGGTTGGCCAGGGCCATGGGGACGTTCAACTCCCGGCCCAACTGAGTCGCTAGGCCTACGTCCTTGCGCATGAGTTTGACCGCGAAGAAACCCTTCTCCCAGTCAGGTTCGAAGTCGCCGTTGAACCAACTGCTGGGCAAGCCGTGGATGCCACCGGCGCCGCGTCCGAAGGCGCCCCGGCGCACTGTTTCCCACATCGGCTTGAGGTCAACCCCGGCCTTTGCACCCAGGGTGAAGCACTCGCTGATCGCCTGGCTGGTGACCGCCGAGATGGTGTTGTGCATGACCTTGCAGACCGAACCCGCGCCAATACTTCCGCAGTAGACAACGTTGTCGCCGAAGTCGTCCAAAACCGACTTGACCTTGTTGTAGACAACCTCATCTCCGCCGACCATGATCGCCAGGCGTCCGCTGCGAGCGCCAATCACGCCGCCGCTAACGGGGGCGTCCAGCATCTCCACGCCCTTGGCGTTGAAGACCTCGCAGACCCGTTGCACCAGGCTTGCGGAGTTGCTGGTGAGGTCGATGTAAATCGAACCGGGTTTCGCCCCTTCCAATACTCCACCTTCTCCCAGGGCCACAGCCTCCATGTCCACCGGCGCGGGCAACGAGGTGAAGATGATGTCGCTGGCCTCAGCCACCTCGCGGGGAGAATCTGCCCAGGTGGCTCCCTGTTCCAACAGCGGAGTTGCCCGCTCGCGGACCAGGTCGTGGACCGTAAGAGAGTGGCCAGCCTTGACCAGGTTGTTGGCCATACCGAAACCCATGTTGCCGACCCCGATAAATCCCAGGTTCACGTTGCACCTCCGGCATGGGCCGCCCAGGATTCCGGGACCGCCCAAGTATTAGAATAGGTAACGCAACCCCGGTCAGGGGGCGCGCTTGTGGAACGGTTCGAGTCTATCACAGCGTCGACGGGAAGTGTTATTTTGGTAGGCCATGGCCGAACGAAGTGAGCTTATACAGCGGTCAAGTAACCTCGTTCCGAGACTGAGGGAGCGGGCGCAGCGGACGGAGAGACTGCGGCGGTTGCCTGGAGTAACGGTGCGGGACCTCCACGAAACCGGGGCGTTGCGAGCGCCGCAGCCGTCACGGTTCGGAGGGATCGGACTCAATTTCGACGCGGTTTTCGATGTGGCCGCCGAGCTTGGCCGCGGCTGCGGTTCAACCACCTGATGCTACTCCATTTGGGCCAGCCACAACTGGCTTGCCGGGATGTTCCCCGAGCAAGCCCAGGAGGAGTACTGGGCGAAGTCTTGTGACACGCTGTCTTCTACCTCGTTCAATCCGTCCAGGGGCCAGGTGGCTGCGGATAGCGGCAGGTTCCGCGTCACGGGGAGATGGGACTTCGCAAGAGGCGTGGACGCCGCCGACTGGATGCTCCTGGTGGGCAACGGACCCGACGGGCCGCTAATGTTGATGATTCCCAAGTCGGACTACGTGGTCGATGACACCTGGTTCGTCTCCGGACTCCGGGGCACGGGAAGCAAGGACGTGTTGGTTAATGGAGCGTTCGTCCCCGCTTACCGGACAGTTCCTATGACAGACCTGCGGGAAGCCGGGTCACCGGGGAGGACTGTTCACGCAACCCCAAATTACCGTATTCCCCTTCGGAGTATCCTCTCATTCACCTTGGCGTCTCCAATCCTGGGGATGGCCCAGGGCGCAGTTGAAGCCTTCGAATGCTACAATCTCCGGGTGGAAACCCCCGGGATTCATCTACGGCTGGCGGAGTCGGCAGCCGAAGTCGCGGCGGCGCGAGGACTGATTGCGCGGGACACCAAGGAGATCTTTGACCGGGCGGAACACGGAGAGATGCCCACCGTCGATGACCGTGTCCGTTACCGTCGGGACCAAACCTACGAGGCGCGTCTGGCCGTCCGCGCCGTGGACAGGTTATTCGAGGCCAGCGGCGGTCATTCGCTATTCGACACGGAGCCGCTGCAGCGATTCCACCGGGATATACACGCGGCGTCCCTCCACACTTCGATGACCTGGGACAACGTGGCGGAGCAGTACGGGCGAGTACGCCTGGGCCTTGAACCCAGCAGCATCGATTTGTGAGAGAAATCTCCCGCCGCCCCGCGAGAAGTGGTTAGGGTAGTCATGTCCCGGCTGCGGAAAGGGCTGGGTCCAGGGCCAAGAGTTCCCTCATTCCGGCCCAATCAGCTGATGGCTGGCGCACCCGCGCGGTTCTGATACAATACTCGCAAATCTGGACGCGCAAATCCAGGGCAGCCTACGTTTACACCTAAGGAGCGAAGGCAATGGCAGTGCAGGACAAACTAAGTCCCGAAGAACTCCGGCAATACTATGCCACCTCCGAAGGCATCCGCCTTTCACCTGGTTGGGTCGGCCGGGACAGGCAAGGTCCACCCGAGATAGAGCCCTTCCTCTGGCGATGGTCGGAGGTCCAGCCGCTGGTCCTCAAGAGCGGCGACATCGTGACGCCGGATCGGGACGTGGAACGGCGCACCATGCGGCTGGCGACTCCTGGCCTCGACCGGGGCACCACCCATACCATGGTCGCGGCCCTTCAACTTCTGCTCCCAGGCGAGACCGCCCCCGCCCACCGGCACACCCCCACGGCGATACGTTGGATCCTCACCGGTAACGGAGCCTACACGACGGTCGAAGGCGATAAGTGCTACATGGAACCCGGAGACTTGATCCTAACGCCCTCTTGGACATGGCACGACCATAGTAACGAAGGCACCGAACCCATGATCTGGCTGGACGGTCTTGACGTCCCTCTCGTCGGTTACCTCCGCGCCAACTTCTACGAGGCGTTTCCCGAAGATACCCAACCCATCACCGGAGTAGGCGACTCCATACGCAAGTACGCTTCCGGGGCGCTCAGGCCGGTGTGGGGTGAGCAAGAACTACCCTATTCCCCGCTCTGGCATTACAAGTGGGACAAGACTTACGACGCTCTCAAGGGATTGTCGGAACTAGGCTCCGATCCCTTCGACGACGTAGCGATGGAGTTCAGCGACCCGACAACGGGGCGGGCAGTGTTGCGCTCCATGACTTGCTGGGCGCAGCTTCTCCGCCCAGGCATAAACACAAAGGCGCACCGCCACACCAGCAGCAAGGTCTACCAGGTGTTCCAGGGCGAAGGCCATACGGTGATCGACGGAAAGCGGTTCGATTGGACAGAAGGCGACTTCTTCGTCGTACCGTCGTGGGCATGGCACGAGCACGCCAGCGCTCCAGACACCGAGTCGGTCCTGTTCTCGATCCAAGACACCCCGGTTATGAAGTCCATAGCCGTGTACCGCGAAGAGCCTTACGCGGAACACGCGGGACACCAGCCTATAACCGGGAGTTTCAAGGGTTAACTTTCCGCGTGGCAGGCAGGCTTGCCAACCGTTCGCAATCAGAACCTCAATATTAGAATCGACACCGGGAGGGTAACGAGATGGGTATCAACGTCAAACGCATTGGTCACGTGGGTTTCCTGGTTTCCGACTTCGAAGAGTCCTTCAAGTTCTATACCGAAGCAATCGGCTGCACCATCACGCACCGGACCAAGCGGCCTAATGGCAGCGAGACCGCTTTCTTGAGGTTTGATGAGGACCATCACAACATCGTCATCGCCACCGCGCCTCCGGGAGTGGACGTCAGCGCCGACGGTCAGCCGGTACGCCTAATTCAGCAGATCGCCCTGGAAGTCGACAACCGCGACGAGTTTTTCCGTGCCCTGGCCCACCTCCGTTCCAAAGGTGTCGAGCCCGTGAGCGGACCCTTGGTCCACGGAATCGAAGGCGGCGGCAACGCCGGCGGCAGCGGCAGCCGGTCGTTTTACTTCTTGGACCCAGATGGCAACCGGCTAGAGATTTTCTGCGACGGCATGAAGGTCCCCAACGGGGAGCAATTCCCCAGGGAAGAGTACGCCGAGGCAGTCAGGGCATACGAGCCTCGGTAGTTGTAAGTGACCGGGGCCGCTGGCGCCTAGCCACTGGTCACTCGCCACTGGTCACTGACCACCGGAGAAGTTTATGGGCGTTTTGGATGGAGTACGGGTCCTTACTCTGGAGCAGGTGCATGCCTTGCCCTGGGGTACATCGTTTCTGGCCGACTTCGGGGCTGAGGTCATCCGCGTTGAGAGCGTTGACCACATGCAGGACCGCCGTTCCGGCCCGTTCCCCGACGGGCAGCCCAGCGAGGAATGGTGGAACGAAGGCGGCGCGCTGGCCTACTTCGGGGCGCGGAACAAGTCTAGCCTGTGCCTGGAAGTGGTCCACCCCCGGGGCAAGGAACTTTTCCTGAAGCTGGTGGAGTCCAGTGACGTGGTGACCGACAACTTCCGGCCCGGCACCATGGCGCGGTTTGGGTTCGACCACGAGTCCCTGGCCAAGATCAACCCTCGCATCATTTCCCTTAGCTGCACCGCGTACGGGCACACGGGGCCCTGGCGCAGGGCCGGGTCGCGGGCCCGAACAGTTGACGCCGCCTGCGGGTTGTCCTACCTGACCGGCTACGAAGGTGGTCCATCGCAACGCGCCAGCAGCAATTACATGGACCACTCGGCAGGCGACAACGTGGCCTACTCCATCATGCTCGCCCTGTACAACCGCGAGCGCACAGGCAAAGGGATGCGCATCGACCTGTCCATGCAGGAGACTGGGGTGTCCGCCATCGGCCCGGCAGTGTTGGAGGCCCAGCGGGGCATCGCCCGGTCCAGGCTGGGCTGCGGCCACATCTGGAAATCGCCGCACAACATCTACCAGTGCAAAGGCGAAGACCGTTGGTGCGCCATCGCGGTATCCGATGAGTCCGAATGGCGAAGGTTGAAGCGGGCGATGGGCTCGCCGGATTGGGCCGCCGACAGCCGCTACGACAGCCCAGAAGGCCGGTGGCAGGACCGCGACAACCTTGACGAGCAGCTAAGCGAGTGGACCCGCGACTACGGGCCGGAAGAGTTGATGCTCCACCTGCAAGAGTACGGCGTTCCCACGGGCGCGGTGTTCAATGCGGAGGAATTGGCTTCCAACCACCATCTCCGGGAACGGGGCTACCTGCAGGACTTCTTCAACGAGCACGCTCCCCAGGTCGGCGTTCGCACTTATGCGGGGAGGCCATTCCACGCCCCGCTGATGCCCCTGGAGATCAAACACGTAGCCACCCTGGGCGAAGACAACTGGCGGATTCTACGCACGCTGGCGGGATTATCTGAGGAAGAGATCAACGACCTGGCAACCGAGGGGATAATTTCAGACCGCCCCAAGCCGGACGAGCCATTTCCTTAACCCCGGCCAGATTGATAAACGAGTAGGACATGCAGGGTATTCTCGACGACGTAAAAGTGATTGAGCTTTCCGGATCACTTTCCGGGGCATATTGCGCCAAACTGCTGGCTGACCAGGGCGCGGACACCATCAAGGTAGAGCCTCCCAACGTCGGCGACCCGGCGCGGAAGGAACCGCCTTTCGTAGGGGAGGAGCCTGACCCCAACGGAAGTTCCCTGTTTCTGGCGTTTAACACCAACAAGCGCGGCGTGACCCTGGACGTGAGCAGGCCCGAGGGCAGGCGGCTGCTCCTGCGCCTTATCCCCACCACTGATGTCATGATCGAGAGTTCCCCACCCGGTTACCTGGAAGACATCGGGCTGGGATATTCCACGTTGACTGAGGCCAATCCCAAACTCATTCTCACTTCGATGACCTACTTCGGCCAAACCGGGCCTTACAAAGACTTCAAGGCCAACGACCTGGTCGCGCAAGCGGTGGGCGGCTTCTTGCACTCCGTCACCGGCTCGGCGGACCGGCCTCCCATGGGCACAGTGCTAGAGCAGATGGAAATCACGGCGGCAAGAAACGGCGCCATCGCAACGCTGGCAGCCCTGATGCACCGGAACCAGACCGGGGATGGTCAGCATATCGACGTGTCTACCATGGAGTCCACGGTCAGCACACCGTCGGGCCTCATTCACCCCTACACCTTTACGGGCCGGGGCCCCATACGGGGCGGCAGCGACGGCAACGTCATGGACGGGATGCACCTATTCACCGGGGACGGCGAAGTCACCCTCACCACCGCGGGAACCGGTGGACGGCCCATGGAAGCATGGGCCGAGTTCCTGGAAGAGCCGGGATTGCTGGACTCCAAGTTCGCCGGGAGACGCGGGCGGATGGAAAATTGGAAGGAACTTTACGACCTGGTGGCCCCAAAACTCGCCGAGTGGAACAACCTGGAATTGATGGAAGCGACGATGGCTCGTGGGCTGGTTATAGGCTTGGTCCAAAATCCCCAACAGGTCGTCGAGTCTCCCCACCTGGCGGAGAGAGGCGCGTTGGTCGAGATAAACCACGCCGATAACGGGCCTATGCTCTATTCCGGTCCCGGGTTCCTCTTGGATGGGGTGAACCCGATGGAAGGGAGCAGCCCCGCCCCACACCTGGGGGAACACAACGAACAGGTCTTCTGCGATGAAGTGGGCCTGAGCATAGTGGAACTGGAAAACTTGCAGGATGAGGGAATCGTCTAGCACGGCCCGTCATCCTGCCGCGGAAGGAGCCAACCTATGACCACCTTCATGTACTTGTCGCTACAGGACGATGACAAGATTCTGGTCTTTACCCAAGACCCGTCCAACGGCGCGTTGAGTCTTCAACACGAAGTGGAGGTGGAAGGAGGGCCGGCGGCCCTATGTGTGGACCCGGACCGAAACCACCTTTATTGCGGACGCCGCGCGGTCCGGGACATCGCCAGCTTCGCCATCGATTCCGCCACGGGAGCGATCTCTCAGATCGGCGCGGCGCCTCTGGAAGGGGAGCCGGTGTTTCTGGCGACGGACCGAAAGGGAGGGTTCGTCCTCTCGGCCTATTACTACCAGAGCCGGGCGGCAGTCCACCGCATCGACGAAAACGGGGCCGCCGTAGTTCCACCGGCGGAATGGCTGGAAACCGCGGGAGGGGCTCACGCCATCCAGACCGACCCCACCAACCGCTTCGCCTATGTGCCCCACATCGCCAACCGGGGCCCCAACGAAATCTTCCAATTCAGGTTCGACGAGAACACAGGACACCTGACTCCCAACGACCCTCTGAGGGTCGGTAACGACAACTATCTGGGACCGCGGCATTTCTGCTTCAACCCAAACATGGATATGGTCTACGTGTCGGACGAGCAGGGATGCAGCGTAAGCGCCTACCGAATGGACCCGGACGCGGGGACGCTCAGCCTGGTTGACACCGTATCCACCCTACCCGAGGGTTTCGAAGGCGAAAACACCTGCTCTCAGATACAGATCAGTCCCTCCGGACGTTTCTTGTACGCGCCCAACCGGGGCCACAACAGCGTGGCGAGTTTCACAGTGGACGGGGACACCGGCGAGTTGACCTGCACCGGAAGGGCGGCTACGGAACCGGTGCCGAGGGCCTTCAGTCTCGACCCGCGCGCGACATTCCTGTACGCCGCCGGGCTGGACTCGGGGCGCCTGGCCTCCTACCGAGTAGACCAGGACTCCGGGACACTTGCTCCCCTGGACGTGATTGACGTGGGCAACCGGCCTATGTGGGTACTTCTCACCGACCTCCCCGGATAGATTGGTCAAGAAGGACCGGAAGCCTGCTTGAGTACGGCTGAACCAAAGGGTAACGCCATCGACGTTTATACTGAGAGCATCTCTGTAGCGCCGGTTAGGGATATCACCGCGGCCCGCCTAACTTTGGTCAGAAGGGCGCTCCTGGACCTGGTTATCAAGCAAGCCATTGCTTTTCACGAGTTGATGACGGACCCGCCGATGACCGAACGGGAGCGGATAAAACGCTCCATCGCCGATGCCCGCGCCGATACCCGCAAGCGGCACCTGCTCCGCCGGTACTAGCGCGTTCCTGGACCGGCTCTCATATTCCCGGGTATACGCCCCCCGGAGCGTTGTAACTCGACGGGCCGATTTGCTACGATTCTCAGACCTTATCCCGAGGGATGCAGTTGGATACTCTCGTTGATTTGCTGGATGAATCAAGGCGGAGATTCGGCCCCAACCCCGCCCTGCTTGTAAAGCCAACCTATAAGTATCTGGTCTGGAATTACCAACAGCTCTGGGACGCCTCGGGCCAGGTGGCCAATTGGCTCCAACAGCAAGGCGTTGGGAAGGGAGACCGAGTTCTACTCTGGGGGCCTAACATGCCCCAATGGGTGATGGCGTTCTTTGGCGTCGTCCGGGCCGGGGCTGTCGCCGTGCCGCTGGATGTAAGGAGCGCAACGGACTTTGTTGCCCGTGTGTCCGGCCTGACCGAGCCGAGACTTGCCTTGGTGTCCCGCAGAAGCGACATATCACCTGTAGGCGAAGTCCCGGTGGCCTACCTGGAGGACCTGGACCAACGCGTTGCCGGGTGTCCCCGGGAACCTGCCCCAGTCGACGTGGGACCGGATGATCTGGCGGAAATCATGTTTACATCGGGCACCACGGGCGATCCCAAAGGGGTGATGTTGACTCACCGTAACGTCGTGAGCAACGCCAGGGCTGTATCGACTATATTCGTAGGCCGTGAGACCGACCGCATCCTTTCCCTGCTCCCCCTTAGCCACATGCTGGAGCAATGCGGGGGCATGTTGGTGCCACTGCTATCCGGCGCAAGGATCATTTACCCGGTGAGCCGCCAGCCCACCTTCCTGTTCAAGGCTTTCCAAGAAAACAAGATCAGCCTCTTGCTGCTGGTGCCCCAGGGATTGCAACTTCTGATGAACGGCATCGAGCGTGAGGTGGAGCGGCAGGGCAAGTCCGGTGTCTGGGAGAAGCTACACAATATCGCCCCCAAACTGCCAATGGCAGCCAGACGCCGGTTGTTCAGCGCCGTCCACCGGCGCTTCGGCGGCGGGCTCCGGTGCGTGTTCACCGGCGGCTCATTCCTTGACCCAATCCTCGCCCGCAAGTGGGAAAACTTGGGTATTCCGATCGTGGAAGGGTACGGCGCGACGGAAGCATCTCCCGTCGTGACTTTTAATCCTGTATCTGGAAGGGTATTGGGCTCGGTGGGCAGAAACCTGCCAGGGCAAAAGGTGAGGATCGCTGAAGACGGCGAGGTCCTTGCCGCGGGTCCAAACATTACTCCCGGCTACTGGAGGAACCAGCAGGCGACCGATGACTCGTTCGAAGGCGAGTGGTACAAGACAGGAGACCTGGGGTACCTCGACGAGTCAGGCAGGCTCTATCTTCGGGGAAGGAAGAAGGACCTGATCGTCCTGGCCAACGGCCAGAACGTTTACCCGGAGGACATCGAACAACAACTCGCCGCCCATCCACGGGTTACGGACGGCGTCGTCGTTGGCCTAACCGGAGAGGCTGCGGGAGCCGAGACGGTGCACGCCGTCCTCCTCCTGGAAGACCAACAGGATGCCCGGTCGGTCATCGACGATGTGAATTCCAGGCTTGCCGACCATCAGCGGATAGCCAGCCACTCCGTCTGGCCCGACGAAGACTTCCCGAGGACACACACGCTGAAGGTCAAGAAGGCCCTAGTCCTGGACCACATTAAGAATGCCGAGTCTGCTTCAACCGAGCCTCCATCGACATCCGCACGTGACCCGGAGCAAGTTGACCCCCTGGCCCAGTTGGTGGCCCAAGTCGCGCAGGCGCCGGCGGCGATGGTCACATCAGAATGCTCCTTGAGCGGAGACCTGGGCATGGACTCCCTGGGCCGGGTCGAATTGCTGTCGCTAATCGAACAGGAATTAGGGGTCTACATTGACGAGTCTCTGCTCGGCCCTTCGACAACCTTCGCGGAGTTGCAGCGGCTGGTCGAGGAACGGGCCGGGGCCGGCGGGCACAACATGGAATTTTTTCAGTGGCCCCTTACTCCCTGGTGCACCAACGTGCGCGAAGCCATTCACCACACCGTCTTGTTCCCCTTTTTGACGAGCAAGTACCGCGCGGACATGTCGGGACTGGAAGGGCTGAATGAATTAGACGGTCCCGTGATCTTCGCCATCAACCACAACGCCATCAAGTTTGACAGCATGTTGGTCCTAAAGATGCTCCCACGCTCCCTCCGCCGCCGCATGACCTATGCCGCCGCCGCTGAATTCAGTTTCCGCAAGCGTTGGCTGGGTGTTGTAGTATCGCTAGTTGGCAACGCTTTCCCGCTATACCGGGAGGGCGGCATCAGGCCCAGCCTGGAACACCTGGGAAGCGTCCTAGACCGGGGTTGGAATGTGGGGATATTTCCCGAGGGAGACCAGCAGGTAGGCCAGCCCATGCTCCCATTCCAGACCGGCACCGGGTTGCTGGCGGTGGACGGACGGGTGACCGTAGTCCCGCTGCGTCTCGTCAACCACGGGCGAAGCAAACGCGGTCTGACCGGAAACCGGGAGTCGATTTCGGTGCGGATCGGTAAGCCCCTGCGATTCACGCCAGACACCAGCTACGCCGAGGCGACTCAACGCATAGAGGAAGCGGTACGCGCCCTGTGACTCCATCCCGGCGCCCTGGCGAGGCATAGCCAGCTTGGTCGAAGTCGTTGTCCTGGCTGTGGCGGCGGCCGTTGCCGGTGTCGCTATCGCAGGGTGGTTCCTCTCCGAGCAACTGCGAAAGCTGGCCCTTCTACCCGGAGAGTACCCCAACCCCTACGACCTCGTCATCGAGGAAATCCAAGAGGACCGCTGCACCCTGGGGCTAGCCCCATCGGCCAGGCGGGCCAGCCCTCTGATACACGAGGGACTGTGGGGACTGGAATGGGAAGGGGGATACGGCCAAATCGGTAAATGGATAGAACACACCGGACACCGGATAACCTGCGAGTTTTTCCCCCGGCCCCACATTCCGCGGGCCGGGGGCCTGGCCCGCATCGACTTCTTCACCTTTCCCAAGGACCCGGTCGAGGCGTTCGGCATCCCCTTCCAGGAGGTGACTTTTCCCTCTAGGTTGGGAGAGTTTCCGGCCTGGCACATTCCAGGCGGGCGAGACACCTGGGTTGTGATGGTCCACGGCAGGGGCGCGCCGCTCCAGGAGTGTTTGAGGGTCCTGCCCGAGTTCAACGAGCTTGGGTTTCCGGTCCTGGCCATCACCTACCGGAACGACCCGGGCGTTCCCGCCAGTCCGGACGGGTTTCACCGGTTTGGCGAGACTGAATGGCTAGAGCTGGAGAGCGCCGTCGAGTACGCAATAGGCCGGGGCGCCAGGTCGGTTGTGCTGATGGGTTACAGCATGGGCGGCGGGATCGTGGTCAATTTTATGTACCAGTCCGTTTCAAAGGAAAGGGTCCGGGGCCTCGTGTTGGACTCGCCTATGCTGGACTTGAACCTGATAGTCAGAAACGGGTCCCGCCAGTTCGGGCTTTTGCACCTGTTGACGCCGGTGGGGAAGCTGGTATCGTCGGTGAGGTTTGGGTTGGACTGGAACGCACTCGACTACGTTCGACAAGCCGACCGCCTGAAAGTGCCGATTTTACTATTTCATGGGCGGGACGACGGCGTCACACCGATCGAAACCAGTGAGAGATTGCTCAGCCTGCGGCCAGACCTGGTGACCCTTGTATCCTTCGAGGGAGCGATCCATGCCTGCGGCTGGAACAAGGACCCGGAGGGTTACGGGGAAAGACTTCGGGGGTTTCTGAAGTCTGTCATGGACTAGACGGCCTGTAAGGGGTCATACAGGTTGTCGATGAATTCTGAGAAGGCCTCGGTGCCCTTCCAGCGGACCTTGGTTCCGCCATCGGCCCACATTGCCACGTCCCCGGCCTCCTGCAACAACTCCATGTGGCTGATGACCTCGGTGAAGGCGGGGTAGAACATGCGGTCATCGAGGCCGATGTGGTCGAAGTGCCTTCGGGTGATGGCCTCCAGGTCGACCATACCCTCCCTGATCAACTTGAGCAGGTCGCCGCAGCGGTCCCGGTGGTGCTCCAGGATCTCGATGCTACGCTCCAGATTGATAGGGTTGAAATTCCCATGGTAGAAGGCGCGGTGGGCCGGTAGCACGGTGATCTCGTCTCCCAGGCCGGAGACCCTCTTCAGAGACCGGAGATACACGGCCAACCCGTAGTAACGGTTCCCGCCCTTGTACGAATCGGGAAGGGACTGCTGGAACCGCTGGTAGCTGAGCCCGACGCTGGGATGGGGAGTGATCTGCGGGAGGACATGGTCGCCGGAAAAAAGCATGTCTCCGTAGCGGATGCAAAGCTCATCGGGCGAGTGACCGGGGGTGTAGTAGAAAGTAAGGCCGTTGGCGGTCAGTCCATCGGTGACTGGGTTGGATAGGGTAAGCTGGCTGATCTGACGCTCATGCTCCATCACGCGGTCCGTGAACATGTTGTCTTCCCGCACCGGGTAGCCCGGGAAGGTGCGCCGCCAATCGGTCTCGATCTCTCTACGTCCCAGGCGGGCCAACCAACCGTACACCTCATGGGCCCACAACTCCGCGCCGTTGCGGGAGAGGAGAGGGTAGCAGTTGCCGTCGTGGTCCACGTGGCCATGGGTCACGATGACGCGGCCCACCGACGCCGAGGAATAGCCAATGGTTTGTAGCCCCTGTTCGAGCCTGTCGACGGTGCCATAACAACCAGGGTCGACGACGGTTAGCCGGTCTGACTCGAAGACGTAACTCCAAGTCGGACCGAGACGCGACGCCCAGGCCTGGGGCACTCCGATTGCGTAGATGGGTGTTGCGTCAGGCCCTTCGTACTTGAGGACCATCCGGTTCCCGGAATCGTCGCCCTTTTTGATGATCTCTGGCTGCATGGTCCTCGCTTCGATGGGGCCGGGTATAGGATGATTCGCCGCTTAGTGTAACGCGGCGGCCACGTTTCGTATAGTCCGGCCACTATTTGCGCGGGGTCTTTCGATAGCCATCGCCAGTCATCGTCCCAGCCCTCTTCGACTACGCTCGAGGGGACCGGGTGAGGCGGCCGGTGAGCCCTGGCAGGGCCAGGTCTGGAGAGTCAGTAGGCGTTGAATCCAGAAGTTGGATTGTAACTGTTCAGACTTGGTGTGTCCTTCCTATTCCCAGCCCGTCATTCCGGGCTTGACCCGGAATCCAGAAACCTTTGCAACCAGCAACGGTCCCGATCATTGCCATTTCTGGATTCCCGCATGCGCGGGAATGACGGATTGTGGGGGCGGGACATGGTAAGAGGATTATCACAAAGCTGACCGATATGAGATTCAGCCAATCCGCCTCATCAAGTCTGAACAGTTACGTTGGACTTGAAGGATAGCCAAGAATCGTTATAATCTTACTAACCATCCGGTTCATGGGACCGGGTCCGATGGTACTCGGATACCGATAACGCTGCCTGGAGGATTCTGAGCATGAAATCAGACCGCATGGAAGTTGCGCACCTGATGCGGCGCGCGGGCTTTGGCGCCACACCGTTGGAGTTGGACACCCTCACGACGGAGAAGACCTACGACGAAATCGTCGATGACCTGGTCAACCCCGAACGCTTCGACGAGGTAGAACAAGCATTCATCGAGAGATACATCGGCGGTGAGCCAGTGGCCGTTTACGTGGCCAAGTGGCTCTACCGGATGATCAACACCCCTCGGCCCCTGGAGGAAAAGATGGCTCTCTTCCTCCACCACATCTACCCGGTGGCGTGGGGTAAGAGCGAGCACGGCCCATCCATCTTCCGCCAGATCGACACGTTCCGCAGGGTCGGTCTAACCGACTTCAGGACGATCCTCTTGGAGCTTTCCAAGGACCCCGCGATGATCTTCTGGCTGGACAACAACGAGAACCACAAGGACGAGATCAACGAGAACTACGGCAGGGAGTTGCTGGAGCTATTTTCAATGGGCATAGGGGCTTATTCCGAGGACGACATCAAGAGCGCGTCCCGGGCCTTTACGGGCTGGACCTTCCGCCAGCCTCTCTCCCTCTACCCCATGGGACATCACCAGGCCGTGTTCGAGTTCGTACCTGAAGACCACGACTTTGGGGAGAAGACCTTCCTTGGTCACACCGGCAACTTAGATGGTGGGGACATCATCGACATTATCGTGGACGAGGCGGCCACGGCCCGGTTCATCTCGCGGCACCTTTACAACTTTTTCGTCGAGGACGAGCCGCAGGTCCCATCCTGGTCCATCGAAGCGCCCAGGAACGAGGACGCCATCGAGCAGTTGGCTACCGTGTTCCTCGAGTCCAACGGCGACATGAGGGCGGTGCTGGCATCGCTATTCAAGTCCCCCTTCTTCAAAAACTCCGTTCATCGGAAGAAGGTCAAGAGTCCCGCCGAGCTGGTCGCGGGAGTGTTGAAGCAGACCGGGGAGTTCCGTTACCCCAAACCCGGGATGCAAAACTTCGCCGGCGCGTCCACCGTCATGGGCCAAAACCTACTCAACCCACCCACTGTGGAGGGTTGGCACACGGGGCACGAGTGGATCGACTCCGGCACGCTCAGTGAGCGGGTCAACTTCGCCGAAAAGCAGTTCGCCGATCCCGACAAGCCGGGAATCAAGGAAATCCTGGAACGGGTCGGAGGTCTGGGCGGCGACCCCGAGGAACTGGTGAACAACTGCCTGGAACTGATGGGCGGCCTCCGCGTAAGCGACGAGACCCGCCGCCTGCTGGTGGACTACACCAAGGACCTCAACACGATTAGCCAGAGCAACGGCGGCGACAGCGACGAGAAGCAGGTGGACGTTATCAACCTGCTGCAGATGATCGTCTCCACAGTGGACTACCAATTCGCCTAGGCGGTCCCGGTTTCGAACCGGCGCACGTTAGCCAAACAGGAGAGAGGGTTTTAGCTTTATGAGCACGCAGCAAGATGACCGGGTCCTGGTTGTGGTGCAGATGACTGGAGGAAACGACTTCCTTAACACGGTCGTCCCATTCACCAACGAGCATTACTTTGACGCCCGGAAGAAGATTCGCATCAACCCTGACGAGGTGCTGCCCATCAACGACGAGCTGGGTATCAACCAGAACGCCGCGCCCTTCAAGCGTCTCTACGATGAGGGCAAAATGGCCATCGTCCAAGGCGTAGGCTATCCCAACTCCAACCGGTCTCACTTCCGCGGTATGGACATCTGGCACACCTGTGAGCCGGACAAGGTCGGCCTCGAAGGGTGGCTGGGCCAGGCCATAAGGGAGCTTGACCCTCATGCTGAAAACGTGCTGACGGGTGTCAACATCGGGCGCGGTCTACCCCGGGCGATGGCTGTGTCCGGCGTGCCCGTAACCTCTGTGGGTGACCTGGAAGGCTACGGCGTGATGACCGAGGTCGAGCAGGAAGACTTGCGCGACCGCGCCGTCTCCATGTTCCGCAACATTTACGGCGGCGCGATTGGCGCCGGCCCAACGGCTGAGTACATCGGCAAGACCGGTATCGACGTGCTGAAGGGCGCCGACCTGTTGGGTGACGTGGCCTCCAAGTACGAATCGACGGTGGAATACGCCGACAACCCCATAGCCAAGAGCCTCCGCGACGTGGCCCGTATCCACCTGGCCGGTCTCGGCGCCCGGATTTTCTACACCAACCATATCGGCTACGACACCCATGCCAACGAGATGGCCGCCCACCCCAAGCTGATGAACGACGTGTCCGGGGCCATCTCCGACTTCCTGGACGACCTGGACCAACACGACGCCAGCGACAACGTGACCGTGTTGGCGTTCACCGAGTTCGGACGGCGAATGAGGGACAACGGCAGCGGCACAGACCACGGTTCAGGCGGTGGGGCGTACCTCTTCGGCAAGCCGATCGAAGGCGGTCTGTACTCCGAATACCCCTCCCTCAACCCCAGCGAATGGGAGCACGGCGAAGACCTTCGCCACATGATCGACTTCCGGGGGATTTACGGCACGGTGTTGGAGCAGTGGCTCAGCGTCGAGGCTGCCCCCATCGTCAAGGGCCACTACGAGCAGATCCGGCCCTTTAAGAACTAGCTCCTACCTGGAGGAAGATACACAGATGGTACGACCGTACGGACTGCTAAGAGCGGGCTTCCCCTACCACAAGACCCTGGGGATGCGCCGGATTACCAACTTCCCGGTTGACGTGGCCTTTGGCAAAGACGACGTAGTTTACATCCTGCTCAGGTCGGAAGGCGCATCGCTGATCCGGGTCTGGTCCCTCGACGACGCCGAGCAATTGTCCGGAGACCTGGTGCAGATCGGCGGATACGGCAGGGCCGACGGCCAGTTTGAATGGCCCGTGCAGGTGATCACCGACGCTAACGGCGACTTGTTCGTGAGCGACGAAGCGGTGCACCGTATTTCCCGGTTCCAACCAGACGGCGAGTTCGTGTCCAAGTTCGGCGATGAAGGGGAAGGTCCCGGAGAGTTGCAGGGCCCCGCCGGGATCGCCTTCGACCCCGAAGGCAATCTGGTGATAGTGGACTCCCAGAACCACCGGGTGCAGCGATTCACCGCCGACGGCGAGTTCCTGGATGGCTTTGGCTCACAGGGATGCGAGCCTGGTCAATTCGAGCTTCCCATGGGCGTCCACGTGGATGAGCTCGGCAACGTTTATGTGGCCGACTGGGGCAATCAGCGGGTGCAGAAACTCAGCCCGACGGGCGAGCCGCTTATGGTAATCGGCCAAGAGGGATCGAGCGACGGTGAGTTCAACCGGCCCACCGGAGTGGCCGTAGATGGCCACGGCGATATTTACGTATGCGACTGGGGCAACAACCGGGTGCAACTGTTCAACCAAGAAGGCCGTTACATCTGGAAGTTCCTGGGCGACGCTTCCCTTTCCCGCGTATCCCGCACCTATATGATGACCAACGCCATGCCCAACCGGCTGCGGGAGATGGGGAAGTTGGAGGAGGAAAAGTACCTACGCCGACCCCGTTCGGTGAGAGTGGACGACCAATTCCGCCTCTTTATTCCCGACTACGAGTCCTACCGGGTACAGATCTACGAGAAGGACGCGATCCCCTTGGATAAAGAGACCATGGCCGCTCCCCCACGCAATCCGACTCTATCGACCACATAGCCAGCTATCTGGGTCGTCTCTGGCGACCCCCAATCCATGGTAAGGTTATAGTGTGAACAAAAGCGCCGCTTCACCCGGTGAATGGGTAGCGGCGCTTTCCCATTGGCCCCATATTCTTCTACGAGAGGCATTCCCCCATGGACCAGTTAGTCCTTCAACCAATCAAGCGAATCCAGGGAACAGTCCAACTCCCCGGTTCCAAGAGTTTGTCCAACCGAATCTTGTTGCTGGCGTCGATGGCCCACGGAGTCACAGACGTTTACAACCTGTTGGATAGCGACGACACCAACCACATGTTGGACGCTCTGCGTAGACTGGGTGTGAGGTTCGAGTTGTCCCCGGACAAGACCCGCTGCCGGGTCCACGGGCTCGGTGGGCCATTCCCTCCCCAGGAGACCGAACTCTTTCTTGGTAACGCCGGGACAGCCATTCGCCCGTTGTGCGCCGCCCTTTGCCTCGGACAGGGAGTGTTCGACCTCACGGGAGAGCCCCGGATGCACGAACGCCCTATCAAGGACCTGGTCGACGCCCTGCGGCAGTTGGGTGTCCGCATCGAGTATGTACAACGGGACGGCTATCCACCGCTGCGAATCATATCCAATGGCATCAAAGGCGGCGAAGTCACCGTCCGCGGCAACATATCCAGCCAGTACCTGACCGCGCTCTTGATGGCCGCCCCGCTGGCCCAGCAGGACATGGTCATCAACGTTGAAGGGGACTTGGTATCCAAACCCTACATCGACATGACCGTTGACGTTGTCCGTAGTTTTGGGGCGACTGTCGAGACCTCCGGATACGAGCAATTCCGAGTGCCTGGTGGTCAGATGTACCGGTCCCCCGGTACAGCCCTGGTGGAGGGTGACGCTTCCTCGGCTACCTATTTCCTGGCCGCCGCCGCCATCAGGGGCGGGACCGTGCGGGTGAACGGAGTGGGGGCAAACAGCGTTCAGGGCGACGTGGGGCTGGCCAATGTGCTGGAACAGATGGGCGCGGCGGTGTCCCGTGGCCCCGACTGGATCGAGGTCTCCCGGGGAGACTTGCGCGGCGTGGACCTCGACCTGAACCACATCACTGACGCGGCTATGACCGTCGCTACGACCGCCTTATTCGCCCAAGGGAAGACAGCCATTCGAAACGTGGCAAACTGGCGGGTCAAGGAGACAGACCGGTTGGCTGCCATGGCCTCCGAGCTGCGCAAGGTGGGGGCGGAAGTCTATGAAGGGGATGATTACCTTGAGATCACCCCTCCAGCGCGCATATCTCCCGCAACCATCGACACCTACAACGATCACCGCATGGCCATGAGCTTTTCCCTAGCGGCGCTTGGGGACGCGCCCATAACAATCAACAACCCCGAATGCGTGTCAAAGACCTTCCCGGACTACTTCGAGCAACTGGCCTCTATCGCGGAGTAGAAGGGGTAGTGGCCGGTGGCTAGTGGCTAGTGGTCGGTAGCTGAGGGAAGAGAGATATTCTGGAGATGGTAGGAGCCGGGTAATGGACCTGACAGGACGCACCGCCATTATCACCGGCGGTGCAAGCGGCATAGGACATGGGATCTGCCGGGCGCTCGCCGAGAGGGGCGCGGACATCGTGGTCGCGGACCTGAACACCCAGGGGGCTGAAGTGGTGGCTGCGGAGGTCGCGGAGATTGGACGCCAGTCCATGGTGGTGGCTCTCGACGTTACCGACCCGACTTCCATAGACGCGCTCACTGAGACCGCGCTAGTACTCAGTCAACTGTGTTTTGTAAATAGTTTAAGAAATATAGCGATTGGGTTATGCTGCCTGGTGGGTAGATAGTGTTGATGACGGGGGTGGCAGTGATGGTTCGGGATAAGTACGCGGTGCGGTTGACGCCGGAACAAAGGGAAGAACTCCAGCATCTGATTCGAGTTGGGAAAAGCCCCGCCAGAGTGAACGCCAGGGCACGGATCGTCCTCAAGAGTGATGATGGTTGGTCGGCTCCCCAGGTGGCCGGAGCCTTGGACGTGGCGTTGGGCACCGTGTATCGGATCAAGCAGCGCTTTACCGAGGAAGGGCTGGACGGGGCCCTATGGGACCGGCGCCAGGCCCACCGGCATCGGAAGTTGGACGACCGGGGCGAAGCCCACCTGATAGCTCTGGCCTGTAGTGAACCTCCGAAGGGGCATAGCCACTGGACCCTGCGCCTGCTGGCCGGCAAGGTGGTGGAGTTGGGGTTGGCCTCCTCCATGTCCCACGAGGGGGTGCGCCGGCGTCTCAAAAAAACGCTCTCAAGCCGTGGCAGAAAAAGGAGTGGTGCATCCCCAAGGTGAGCGCCGACTTCGTGGCCCACATGGAGGATGTCCTGGACCTCTACGCCGAACCGTATGATCCCCACCGGCCGGTGGTCTGCTTTGACGAGACCTCCACCCAGTTGCTGGCTGACACCCGGCCCCCGCTGCCCGCCCAGCCGGGACTTCCGCTGCGGCAGGACTACGAGTACCGGCGGGAGGGCGTCCGCAACCTGTTCCTGGCCTGTGAGCCCTTGGCGGGTTGGCGGCAGGTGGCGGTCACTGAGCGGCGTACGATGCAGGACTTCGCCCAGCAAATGCGTTGGCTGGTGGACGAAGCTTACCCAGAGGTTGAGGTGGTGCGGGTGGTCCTGGACAACCTGAACACCCATCGTCCGGCGTCGCTGTATGAGACTTTCCCAGCGGCGGAAGCCCGGCGCATTGCCCGGCGTCTGCAGTTCCACTACACGCCCAAGCACGGGAGTTGGCTGAATATGGCGGAGATCGAGTTCAGTGTCCTGTCCCGTTCCTGCCTGAAGCAGCGACTCCCCGACGAGGAAACCCTGCGGCGGGAAGTCCAGGCCCTGGTCGGGGAGCGTAACGCCGCCCGAGCCACCATCAACTGGCGGTTCAATACCCAGGACGCCCGAACCAAGCTCCATCGCCTCTACCCTTTCGATCTCAAGGTTGACTGAGTACTAGCCCATTTCGGGAAGATTGACATCCTGGTGAACAACGCGAGTGTGGGCGGCGCAATGGGCTGGGACGAACACCAGCAAGCGCGAGTAGAAGACTGGGACTACACCTACCAGGTGAACCTTCGCGGAGTGGCCTTAACCGCGGACGCCGTGGCGGTCCCGATGATTGAGCAGCGCAGCGGTAAGATCATCAACATCGCGTCAATAGCGGGGAGGCAGGGGAGCCCGACCATCACCCACTGCAACGCCTCCAAGGCGGGGGTCATAAGTCTGACCCAGGGCTTGGCCTTGCGTTTGGCCCCGTATAACATCAACGTAAACGCCATCTGTCCCGGCCTGCTCTGGACTCCTCTTTGGGAACGCCTCGCGGCGCGAAACCGCAGTGGTGACCAGCAGCTTGAGGGTCTCACGGAGCGGGAGGTCTTCGAGCGGCGGGTCGCTGCCTCGATACCCCTAGGCCGGGAGCAGACCCCGGAGGACATCGGAAAGCTAGCCGCCTTCCTGGCCTCCGAGGATGCTCGCAACATCACCGGTCAGTCAATAAACGTAGACGGTGGGGCCCGCATGAACTAGCCGGGCCGGGCTGCTTCCGGGAGCTTAGTCCTCCGGGTCGATGGGGTAGGCCCTTAGAGCATTGTCCCACAGGAGCTTACGCTTGCTCTCCAACGACACACCTGGAAGGTCCATCAAGTCCTGCTTGGCCTTGAAGTACTTCCGGCCTTCGGGATGACCGAAGTCGGTGGCCCCAACTATGACATGATCGCCGATTGATCTGATAAGCGGCTCGATTCCCGGGTCGTCCTGGTCGGCGGCGACGAAGCATTGGCGCTGGAAATACTCTACCGGAGTATGGTTAAGCCCCTGAATCGCCAACCTGCGAGTTCCTCCCTGGATACCCGCTTCCAACCTGTCCAGCCAGAAGGAAGCCCATCCGCATCCGGACTCTAGGAACACCAGCTTTAGACCGGGATGCCGCTCCAGCACGCCTCCCATGATGAAGCCGGTGCAGGCCAGCATGCTCCCCAGCACGAAAGACACCGTGGTCCGGCAATTCCGCAGGCCAGGCAAGTAATCGAGCAAGCCTTGGTCGAAGGGGTGGTTGGCGCTGGGATGAAGTCCCACGGGCACGCCAAGCTCTGCGCAGGTTGCCCATAGAACGTCGCATTCTTCGTCGAACATACGAAGGTTGGGCACCGGAGCCGGATTCATGTGCACGGCTTTGAAATCGTACTCCTTAACGCAGCGCCGGACCTCCTCGGCTGCCGCCTTTGGGTCACGCAGGTCTATGGACGCCGCGCCGCACGCGCCTCGTCCAATGTCCTGGCAATAATCGCCCAGCCAGCGGTTGTAGGCCCGGCGGATAGCCATGGCTGTCTCCCCATCCATGTCGGCGACTCCTGTGGTCCAGAACCCGGCGGTCGGGTATAGGATCATGTGATCGACGCCGTGGACATCCATCACCTCGCGGTAGGCGCTGGCGGGGAAGTCCTGGTCGGCCCACTTCCCATAGGCGGTGTCCAACTCGTCCAGGTCGCGGCCCTGGAAATTCCGGGTGGCGGCGTTGGGGTCGCGTTCACCCAGGGGCCGCCGGCCCATGACTTCCAACTCCAACTCGAAGGCCAGCGCGTTCTTTTCGCCGCCGTTTTGGCCAGTCCGCACCCAGCGCACATGACCGCTGATTAGGTGGCGGTACTTCTCTTCCAGGTACTCTTCCCAGATCGCCTCTGGTTCCAAGACGTGAGAGTCTCCGTCGATGAACCTTAGCCTCTCCATGAACAATCTCCTGCATTACGGTATGCGTAAGGATTGGATCGGAACGGAAACCTGCATCGCAGATATCCGAAGGTACGTCAGCAGGGAAACGCTAACATTCAGCCACCAAGCTGTCAAACCACTGTTGTCGACTAACAAGGCATTTGGACGGCGAACATCCTACTTGCCAGAAGTTAACCGGAGTAGAGGAGCCGTCCATCCACATAAGTCTGTTCTACGACGATATCCCGGATGAAGTCAGGGTTGGCCGAGGTAGGGTCATGGCTCAACACCACTATGTCCGCCCGCTTGCCCGTTTCCAAGGAGCCGGCCTCACCCTCGCGTGACATGGCATGGGCGGCGTTAATTGTATACATTCGCAGCGCTTCGGCGACACTCACGGCCTCATTCGGAGTCACCGATTCACCTCTTTGCCGCGTCCGCCGGGTGACGGCGGCAAAGACACCCACCAAAGGGTTGAGGGGACCGCAGGGGTAGTCGGAGCTTGCCGACACCATTAGCCCTTCATCCAGCATGGTCCGAAGCGGAATGGGGCGGGCGTCTCCGCCCAGTTCCTCCGCCCTATCCCTGTACCTCTCGCCCCCGGTAAAGTGGAACCCCGGTTGCACCACGGCCACTACTCCCAGCGCCTCGGCCCGCTTGATCTGTTGCGGCGAGGCGACCGTAAAATGCTCTATGCGAAACCGCGGGTCGGACACGTTCCGTTGCCTGATCGCGTATTCGAAAGCCCCCAAAGCCCGGTCCAGGGAACGGTTGCCCAGGCAATGAATGGCTACCTGCATGCCTCTTCCGTGGGCCCCGGCAACTAGGCTGTTGGCTTCTTCCTGAGGGTAGTAAATCTCACCAACATCTTTCGTGCCGCCCTCCACCAGGCACTTCGTATATGCCGACGCGGGAAACACGGGGTCCATGAAAAGCTTCATCGTCCCGCCGCGCAGCCTGTCCGAGATTCTCCCGTCTCCCGACGCACCGGAGGACACACGACGAGGAGGCGCGAAGAATCCCTCGGAACCCAGCATTTGGTGTAGGGTGAAAGGAATCTGTCCGAGGCCATCGGCGGTACGGTATAGTTCCTCGGCGTCAGGAACGACCAGCGCGTCCCCAACACTGGTGATACCGAGGGACAGGTGCCGTTGTACGTTCTGACGCACCAGGTCCGCCACGCTGTCCCCGTAGTGGTCCAGGTATCCCCGCAGGGACAGGTTGTAGACTAGGTCCATCGCGCCCTCCCAAAGGGTCCCATCGGGTTCCCCAGAATGGTCTTTGAAAATCCGTCCGTGGGGAGGGTCTGGCGTGTCACGGTCTATGCCCGCCAGAGCCAGGGCCGCTGAGTTGGCGTAACATGCATGGACCGACCCGTCCATGATACAGACTGGACTGTTTGGAACAGCCTCGTCAAGTTCCCACCGGGTTATCGCCCTTTGGTCGCTTAGTGCGGCGCTTCTCAGTCCCCAACCCCTGAGCCATCTGCCCCTGGGCAGGTCCTTCGCCGCAGCCGCTATACAGTCCTTGATCCCGTTGATGGAATCGTGGGGAGGCACGCTACAGTCGGCCGCAACAGGCTCAAAGGTATTGATGCTGAAGTGGTTGTGGGGGTCGATAAATCCAGGGACCACGGTCCGCCCGGCCAGATGGACTGACTTCGTACTTTCGCTGACCAGTGCGGCCAATTCCGCGTTGGAGCCCACAGCCGCGATTTTCCCGTCCCGTACCGCCAGGGCTTCAGCCCGGCTACTCCGGGAGTCTTGCGTGAGTACATTGCCACCCATTAGTACGAGGTCCATCGGCGCCTCCGTTCGGGTCAAGAGTTGGGTCTAGAAACTTTCTTATGTCTAACGATATTCCCTCAAACGGATGTCAAAGGACCATTCGGAGGTCCTGCCGCAGCGTGTCCACCCCTCGGAAATGAAGGGCGGTAATGCCTAGTTTTTTGGCGGCCTCGACATTGGTTTGGGTGTCGTCGATGAACACACAGTCCTCCGGAGGGACTCCCAGGTCCCCGAGCATTGCTGTGAAGAATTTGGGGTCTGGCTTGAGCAAGCCCATCTCGCAGGATAGGAAATACCGTTCAAAGAGGGGAACTGTTTCAACGCAGTCCATTGCTTTAGCAAAATGGATCCGGTCGGTGTTGGATGCCAGCGCAAGGTAGTAGCCCTCTTTGCGCAGCTCGGCGATAAGCGGGTCTATTGCTTCGTTGGGCTCTAGGAGACAGTTCCAGATTTCGATGAACTCATCGTAGGTCGTATCCAATCCGAGCCTCGAGCTGAAAGCCTCATAAAACTCGAATGGGCTGAGATCGCCCCTCATTGACGCTGACACTATGGGGCCATTGGCCGTCTCTGTACGGACCACGTCCGAGTCCCTGGTCGAGCGCTTAGCCAGTGAAGCGCACAACCTGTCCCACTTCAGATGAAGGAGTACGCCGCCCATGTCAAACAGGACCGTTGTGGGCATCACCAGGCTCCAAAGACCTTCGATCGTTCATCTAAGCTTCCTGAGTCTAGCCAACAGGGTCCGATATTCCAAGTGCCGGGTCCAAATCGTCGGCGCGTACTACGCAAGTAGCCGCAACCAGCCCCACGGGCGCGCCTTCTAACTTCCCAGGTTTGGGCAGAATACAAATGTCCTCATACCTTGCATACGCGGCGCTACCACGATTGACAAATCTGCCGCTATACTATGTAATATTCCAGCCAGCCAGTGTGCTCTTAGTCGGATACAATGTACCCGCGAAACCACAGCAAAGCCGAATCGAAGATCTGGACCAAGTAGCTAGAGCCTGATGCAGACAACGGCGGTTACCAGTCCCGGGCAGATTGGGAGTTTCCCCCCTCTTCGGGCGGCGCGACGCGTCAAGCATGTGCGCCCTCCTCTCTTCATCCTACTTCCGGCAGCCGCGGTTGCAGTGGCGATGGCCCTGCCGCTGGTCTACCTAATACTCAGGGCCGCCGGCGCGGGCGGGGCGGACCTCCTCTTCCATACCACGGTGGTGCAGACCCTTGGAAGGACCCTGCTTCTGATAGTGTCCGTAACCGCGGCGTCCATAGCCATTGCGGTGCCGATTGCCTGGTTGACTGTCCGAACCGACCTGCCTTTCCGTAGATTCTGGGGCGTGGTGACGGTCCTCCCGCTGGTGGTCCCTACGTATGTTGGAGGGTTCATCATCGTCGTCGCTCTAGGGCCGCGCGGGATGCTTCAGGGGCTCCTGGAGAATCTATTCGGTGTCGAGCGGATTCCGGACTTCTACGGGTTCCCAGGCGCCATGCTGACGCTGACGATTCTGAGCTTCCCCTATGTAGTCTTTCCGGTGCGGGCAGCCCTGTGGCGGCTGGACCCGGCATTGGAAGAAACCTCACTTGGCTTGGGGTCCAGCGCGAGGACTACATTCTTCCGGGTCACGCTGCCGCTGCTGCGCCCTGCGATTCTTGCCGGTGGACTGTTGGTGGCTCTGTACACGCTGAGCGACTTTGGAGCCGTCTCGCTCCTCCAATACGAGACCTTCACATGGTCGATCTTCGTTCAGTACGAGTCATCCTTGGACCGTTCTTTGGCCTCGTTTTTGTCGCTAATGTTGGTCGTCGTGGCCCTGGGCATTGTGTCCCTTGAGGCCATGAGCAGGGGTAAGTCCAAATACTACCGCAGCACCAACGGAGCTGTACGCCCTGTCTCAATGGTCAGGCTTGGCCGCTGGCGTTGGCCCGCCCTCGCCCTTTGTACGTCAGTTGGCATCCTCGCGTTGGCCCTTCCCCTAGGCGTCCTGAGTTATTGGACGGTCCGGGGAGTGCTAGCCGGTGAGCCCTTGCTACTCCTCTGGTCGGCTGCCCAAAACTCGCTGCTTATCTCCGGACTGGCCGCGCTGGTCAGCGTGGCCGCGGCGCTGCCGATAGCTATCTTGGCGGCCAGACATCCCGGGTGGACCACCAGCGTCTTGGAGCGGATGGCATTTGTAGGGTTCGCGTTGCCCGGTGTTGTAATCGCCCTCGCGCTGGTATATTTTGGCGCGAAATTTGCCTCGCCCTTGTACCAGACTCACGCGCTTCTGGTCCTGGCATACCTGGTGTTATTCCTGCCCGCGGGACTCAGCGCCACCAAGACGTCACTTCTTCAGGTGAGCCCGCAGATGGAAGAAGCGGCGCACAGTCTTGGCAGCTCACCGTTCCGCGTCTTCTCGTCAATCACAGCGCCCTTGGTGCGTCCGGGGATACTGGCGGGGGGCGCCCTTGTGTTCCTGCTAACCATGAAGGAACTGCCAGCCACGCTGATACTTGGCCCCATAGGGTTTGAGACCCTTGCCACGTCTATATGGTCCGCGACCTCCGAGGCATATTTCGCCCAAGCCGCAGCCCCGGCCCTACTCCTGATTCTGGCCGCGTCCATTCCGATGGCGTTCCTCATCCTGAGAGGACACAGGTAACCCCTGGTGGCCACGGCTGTCCGATGTACCGGAGTGACCAAGGGCTTCGGTAAGGTCCAGGCCGTGGACAACCTGGACTTGGAAGTAGTCGAGGGCCAAATATTGGTCCTCCTTGGCCCCAGCGGATGCGGCAAGACCACCACTCTAAGACTCATCGCCGGTTTCGAGCAGCCGGAGGCTGGCGCCGTCTCGGTTGGCGGGACTTTGGTTGCGAGCCCAGACGTTTGGGTGGCCCCGGAACGGCGCAAAGTGGGGATGGTCTTCCAAGACGGCGCACTCTTTCCCCATCTGAGCGTCGAACAGAACGTGGCCTACGGGCTCCGCCAGCGAGATGGGCGCAGGGAACGGGTTGCCGATGTGTTGCGGTTGGTCGGGATGGATAACCTTTCCACGCGTATGCCCCACGAGCTATCGGGCGGACAACAACAACGGCTGGCCCTTGCCCGCGCCCTCGCGCCCGGCCCCGACGTACTCCTTCTTGACGAACCATTTTCCAACCTGGATCCCCGGCTGCGGGACCAGGTCAGGGGCGACGTTCTCGACATCCTCCATACCAGCAGGGCCACCGCGATCTTCGTGACTCACGACCAGGAGGAAGCCCTGCTTTTGGGCGACCTGGTCGGCGTCATGCAGTACGGGAAACTGGTCCAATTGGGTCCTCCGGAGGAGGTGTTTCACCGGCCCGCCAGCCGCTTCGTAGCTGAATTCATAGGCGTCGCGGACTTTGTCAAGGGACAGGTGGACGGCCTCGGCTTGGTCACAGAAATCGGAGTTTTGAACCCTGAAGACCGGTTGCCACACGGAGTCAGCGCGGAGGTGATGCTTAGGCCAAGCGACGTGACAATCACAAAATCAGACAATGGGACGGGCGAGGTTGTGGACCGGGTTTTCAAGGGGACCCACTACCTGTATTCCATCGCGCTTCCTTCGGGAGCCGTGTTGCACAGCCTCCGGGACCACTCAGCCTACTATCGAAAAGGGGACAGGGTGGGGATTTCACTGGAACGCGACCGCACGGTCACCGCTTTCTTGAAGGGTCAAGCGCCCATGTCCGATGGGCTAGGGTATCCCGTGCTTGCCCACACCGAGAAATCCGAGAATCAGACGTCATAAGATACCTGGACCGATAACCGGGTTCAATCCATTGTCTTGCCAGGCTGCGCACTCTCGCCAAAAAACAGTAACCACAAAGCATTGGTGTATACTCTACCAATAACTCAGGCTGCCCCAAACCGCAGATTGCCGATACGGAAGTAATTAAGATGCCGCGACGCAGAAAGACCGAGACTCTCTCAGAATCCCCGCAGACCAGCGCCGCCGTTTACGAGCGACTATCTCCGGCCACCGAGAACTATCTCCTGTGCCTTTACAAGCTCTGGGAGGAGACCGGTGAGCCTACGGTAACCGAACTTACCGAGACGTTAAAGGGGTTGCCCCCCACCGAGGGTCTCGGCACGTCTGTCCCTTCTGTTGCCGGTATGATAAGGCGGATGGAAAAGCAGGGACTTGTGGATGTCGGGGCGGACAAACGAATCCGCATGACAAAGAAGGGAATGGAAGGCGGCGAGGATATCGCCCGGCGTCACCGGCTGGTTGAATGGATGGTGGTCAAGATTCTGGGGATGGAGCCACACCAGGCCCACATTGAGGCGCACCGCCTGGAACACGGCGTGTCGCCGCAACTGGAAGAGCGGCTATTTGAGCTGCTGGGACGGCCCACAAAGTCCCCGTTCGGCAGGCCCATTCCGGGCACCGGTGAGCCGAAGACACCGCCCAATTCCATCTCTCTAGACCGTGCCGCTACCAACGAAGCGTATGTGGTCGAGCGGATTCCAGAGGAGGACCCCAATTTGCTGCGGTTCCTGGTCGACTCCCAAGTGGTGCCGGACAGCAACATCGAAGTGGCGGAGGCAGCCCCTTATCTGGGAGTCCTAACCGTGGAGACCGGCACCGGCAGGGTGTCGGTTGGCTACAACGTGGCTCAGCAGATCCTTGTTCGCCTCAAGGAAAGCGGCGCACCGATGGAGGGCGCGCTCACGAGCGGTTAAGTTTACTTCACCCTAAATGGCTTCATGGGCGGTGTTGGCCCAGAAATTCCAGGACCAACCCGTTCCAGACCTGGGGTCTCTCCCAGAACCCGGCGTGGCCCGCTTCAGGCAAGGACACGAAACGGCTGGTGGGAATGTGTGCCGCCAGCATCCTCATTAGCAGCGGCGGCGAAAGCAGGTCAGCCTCTCCTGAGACGACCAGCGCAGGGACCCGCATCGTCTCCAACCTGGAGTATGTGATGGGTGTCCGGAGGGGCTGGGTGGGCAATCGTCCATAGGGCCGTGTCGAGTGATCGATGTCCAACCAACGGGCTGCGCCTTCCGGGTCCGCCCCTCTATATGACGGACCTAACTCGCGAAGCTCCACCGGGAGTTGTTGGATTTCATCCGGGCGCAACCTGGTCTGCACTTCCAGGTATTCCGGGTCTTGGACACCGCCAATTGTGTTGGCCGCTACAAGACTGATGACGCGCTCCGGATGGTCAAGGCTGTAATCCAACGCGCCGATCCCACCTGCCGCTGTGGCGGCGATATGGAATCGTTCCAGACCTAAATGGACAACAAGTCCGTGGAGGTCGTCTCCAACAAAGCCCGGCTGCTCATCGGGGTCTGTTGGTTTCGACCGGCCCCACGTCCGTCGGTCATAGGTAACACACCGGTATCCCGCATTCATGAATGCGGGCAACTGGTGGACCCAGCTTTCGCACGTCCCGGAAGCCGCGTGCATGAAAAGCACGGGAGTCCCTGAGCCGCCGGTGTCTTCATACCATAGGTCCACGCCAGGCAACGTCAAGGATGGCATAGGGACCACTTCTCCTGCCGTTCGAGCGGGCTCACCACAATTTCGGAAATGGCGCCGCCAATCCGTTAAGGATTTATCAAACCGGACTCACGTCCAACGATGAACGTCTCGCGCCTTTCAATGAAGTCCGACACCGCGTTGATCAGAGCCTCGGGGCGGTCTGCCAGGATGGCGTGTCCAGCGTCGTACACGAAAGAGATGTTGCAGTTCGGTATCTTTTCCCGGTAGATACGGGGGGCTTCTGGCGCGACCATCAAGTCGTTTTGGCCAAACACAGCCAAGGTCGCGCATGACACTTCGGCCAGGCGGCTTTCCAGTTCTGCGTCGTGGACGCCGCCACCGGTTAGCGCGCTCATCCTGACAGCTTCCTCGGAGGCCAATTGGGTCAGGCCTCCTGCGTTTTCGGAGTGCGCGACGAGTTGTTCCCGGGGAGCGGACAAAGGGTTGCCCGTGGGCAGCAAGGCAACGGGTGAAATCAATATGAGCGTATCCACGTCGTCAGAGGCTCGCAGAGCTTGCCAAAGGGCAACGGATGCGGCGGCGGAATAGGCGATTAGACCGTATTTTCCGATAGTCAGTCCGCCAAGGGCTGAAGCCACAAGATTGGCGGTTTCCCGGGCCGACTTCGGGCGGATATCTTCGGCCAAATCCCCGAATCCGCCGAGTTCCAAACTCACAGCGCGGTAACGCCGGGACAACGCTTCCCGCAAGGCAGAGATCATCCCTGTGCCGGGGTCCAGTATAACAACCGTGTCTCCGGAACCCATCTCCGAGTAGCGTACGCGCGTTCCTTTAACGTCAACATGCCCATCGGTCGGCGTCATGACAGAATCCCACTCCCTCCAGGCGACCTGGCGGCTGTGCCCATCAGGGCTAAAGCTCCCTCAAGCGAGGCAGGACCTCCCCGCCGAACAGGTCGATCTCCCGCATAACTTCCTGATGGTCGACGCCCGGTTGTTGAAAGAATAGGTCCATGACACCCGCGCCGCAGCGGTCGCGGTATTGTTTGATCTGTTCCACAACTGTGTCGGGACCACCCATGAAATTCAAGCCTCGGGCCACGCCTACGACATCTCCCCGGGGACTGCCGGCAAGGACGTTGCGAAGGTCAAACTCCTCCCCGGACCGGGCGGCGCTGATCGCCCTTGAAACCGATGAAGGCATGGCGATGCCGCCGGGCACCGGGCCCGTGCCTGTGCGCTTGGCCAACCAGTCCTCGGCCTGCTTGTCGGTCTCGGCCAGGTAGATGCTGGCCCGGAAGACCACTTGGTCGGGCTCCGGCCGCCAACCAGCGTCGGCGCACCACTGAAAATATTTGTCGGTCACTGCGCCCATTTGCTCCACCGGGACGAACGACACGCCGAGGCCCAAACCGTGATCGGCGGCATATTTAACCGTGTCGTCGCTCCGAGTCGCCACGATCACCGGAGGCAAAGGCTGTTGCACAGGCAGAGGCCAGACCGACACGGTGCGGAACTGGTGATACCGTCCTTCCCAGGAGAACGGCTGTGGCTCGGTCAGCGCCTTGAGAATGAGGTCCATGCCCTCGAAGAGCCTGCCGCGACCTTCGGCTGGGTTCACGCCGTAGGTTTGGTCCTCGTTGGGTGTTCCCCGGAGGAAGCCGATGATTAGGCGGCCATTGGTCAAGTTGTCAAGCATGCCCAGTTCTTCGGCGCAACGGACCGGGTTGTTCAGAGGCAGGAGTTGGCCGAGCATGGCGATCTTGACCCTCTTGCACCGCTCGGCGACCGCTGCGGCCATGACCGCGGGCGCTCCTGTTGCGATTCGCCCGGAGTAATGGTGCTCGGAAAAGCTTACCCAGTCAAACCCCACCTCCTCGGCGAACTCGCACTCGTCCATTCCCTCTTGATAACTACGCACCGAGGTCGCTGGGTCATGGTAAGCCGGGGGAATCGGCCACGTGGTGGGAAACTTGTGCCGCTGGGAGTATCCCATGGCCCCAAGGTAAGACGCCTTCATGGTATTCCTCCGTCGCCGTCGGGAAGGTCGGATTGGTTCGATTCGGAAGGGTTCAACGCACGCGAGCGATTGGGTACGGGGCCGGAAATACTATACCTAACGGCGGGGTAGATTCCCTCGGCGCTAAGGCTGCCAGTGGGGCGGCAGGCTAGGCCCGGGTAGCCCGAACTGGCGGGTTAACCATTCCTCGCTGAACACGCCGTCTCTGTAGCCCGAGTGCAGTGATTTGTGGACCTCGCAGGGTCCCTTCACAGATTCAACAAGGTGTTGAAGGGCAGCCTCGTCCAGAGATTCGCCGTCGGACCCAGCCATAAGCAGGGTTGTCGCGCTTAACCTGGGCGCGAACCATCTGAGGTCGAAGTACGACAGGGTGTTGTGGACATCCTCCCTACGGGAAGGGTGCAGCCTCAGATAATCGTTGATCTCCTCCAGGGGATAGGCCTCGGTGCGGGCGGCCAGGTCTGTCGCGGCGTAGGAAAGAGACGGTCCGCTCACGACGTGAGTAATGGCGGGGCAGAGTGCGGCAGTCGTAAAAGCCAAGTCCGCGCCGATGGCCGAGATTCGCTGGTTATCAACCTCATCGCGGCTGGCCAGGTATTCCAGTCCACGGCAGCAGTCGGCCACGATACCCCGGTACACGTAGGAATCTAGGTCATCGATTCCGTCAGTCAGGAGGCCAGGGAAGCTGGCGGCGTAGGGTTGATCGGCTAGCCTCTGCCCCCTCGCGCTCACGGAAAACGTGACGCATTGCCGCCTCTGGTCGTTGGCTGTCCCTTGGGGCACCAGGTCCACCACGCTGCCGTAGCGGGGCAGATAATATTTTGCGGGGAAGGGTCCATTCCCCTTGGGAATGCTCAGATAGCCAAATATCCGGTATGGACCAATTGACGTGAGCCGCACGCCGTATGCCGTTGCGAAGTCCGTAGACCGCAGCGGCATCTCCACGACCTCTGGAGCCGGAGGCAGGGTTGCCAGTTCGTCCAAGGTTGCCTGCCAGAAGCTATCGAATCCAGCGGGCTTTGCGCCACTCAATGTCGTCATATTCCCTAGTCCGCTAAACCTTCAGGTGCTCGGCCAGGAACGCGTCTATTACCGCGCCGTGCTGGCGGCCATTGGCGTCGTGGCCGTGGCCGTCGTAGGCGTATATCTTCTTGTCGGCGCTGGCGATGGCGTTGAACATCGCGAAACCGGTTTCCGGGGGACAGGTGCTGTCCTGAAGGCCCACGCTCACGATCATCGGGCAATTGATCCGGTGGGCCAGGTTGATGCCATCGAAGTATGCCAGGGTCTCTTCTACCTGATCGCGGCTGCCGGGGTACGCTCTCAGGTAGTCGGTGATCTCCTGGTAGGGGTAGGCGTCGGTCAATTCAATTGCGTCCATGTAGCCGCACAGGTAGGGTGCGCCAGCGGCCGCGGCCTTAATCTCCGGACGCAGCGCGGCGGTTGAGACGGTTAGTCCTCCGCCCTGGCTGTGTCCCGTTACACCAATCCGGTCACTGTTAACTTCGTCGCGGCCCAGGAGAAACTCCACGCCCCTACAGGCGTCCATGTAGAAGCCGCGGTAGGAGTATGTGTTGCGGTCCACCATGCCATAGGTGAGCAGGCCGGGGTAGCCGGGATTGAATTGGCGGTTGCTCCGCAGCTTACCGCGGGGAGCTACGCTGAACGTGGCGTAACCTTTCTTGGCCCAATTCTTGGGGATCGGAGGCTCCATGTTGTAGCCGGGCACCTGTAGCAGGCCCGGCAGGAGGCCGTCCCGTTCCTTGGGCACCGCATACCAACCGGCTATACGCACATCGTCGAGGCTCGTGTAGAAGACGTCGAACACGTCGATCGCCTCCGAGGACCTCAGAGGATCGTGGTTGACCTCCGCGTCCAGAGGAATCTTGGCGGTCTGGGCCAACACGTCATCCCAGAACTCGTCTACATCGTCGGGCTTTCGTACTTTGGTAACGTATTTATCCGCTGCTAACCTTGGCATTCCACCCCTCGGGAGACCATCGTCAATTGATTCGGAGAGCGGTCCATCGGGCATTCGCCGTACGGTGTAACGGCTGGACTATACATCTTCCACGGGCATCGTCGCGATACCGTATGTGCCGTAGAAGAAATTGGCGTAGTGAGTCGACCCGCCGGTTACGAACAGTAGATACTGTTCCGGACTCTCCAGGGCCGGGATCGTAGCATGGGGGTCATTTTCAAGGTGTTGCAACTCCGGGTGGGTAAGCCACTTCCCGTTGGCATCCTTGGGCATCCCACGCGAACCGAGGACATCGCTCAACGAGATTCGGCAATGCTCGTGCAACCATTCCTGGGCGTCTTGTTTGCTCATCCCCGCCTCGGCCAGTATCACCGCACGTGAGGGGCTCAAGATGATGGGATGGTAGGGGCCCTGATACGGCACACGCTTGTTGGTGTGGCCCACCTGGGCAGACTGCCAACCCCTGAGCCAACCGCCCGCGCCTGAGTACCGGTAGGCCATGTTGGAACCTATGTTATCCAAGGTATCCAGGTGGTTTCTGGAACTGGAGTCCAGAATGTCCGCGGGGCCGGTGACGGTGACCACGGTAACCGCGCTTTCGTCGTGCCGGTAGCCCTTGTCCATGTGGTAGGGCTGCCAGGGGCTCAGGTCTTCGTTTTCGGCGATGCACATACCGAACTTGGTCGGCAGACCGATGAAGTTGGGGTCCCCCGCGCCGGCCTTGCAGTACCCAATATTGATCAGGCATAGCCGCAGCGCCCGTCCAATGGCCGTGTTGGGGCGGTTGATCACACCAGGGCCCATCGCGGTAGTACCGGAGTTGATCCCCGCCTTCCGGGCGATTGGACCATTGACCAGAATCAGCGGAGCTTCGGTGTGTCCGGACACCTGCATGTCGCGGTGGTTCATTTCGGGTTGGGCGATACAATCGATAGCCGCGAGAAGCACTGGGAATTGTTCTGGCGCGCAGCCCGCCATGACCGCGTTAACCGCGATCTTCTCAACCGTCGCGAGGCCGAAGCCCGGCTCCATGACCATCACGACGTCCTGGGGGTCTCGTTTCGTACCCTTCAACATCGCCTCGACGGCAGCGGGGGTGGGCGGTATCACGGGCATGCCGTCGCTCCAGTCCCGCTCTTCCAGGAAGCGATTGACCGCGTCCAGGCCGAGAGGCGTGTCGTCCATCTCTACGATTAGCGTCTCAGTGGACTCGCCGCCGTTCCTGGCCCGCCCGTTTCCCGCCGGGGTGGCGGTTAACCTGGTCAAGCCCAGGATGATGTCGTCGATCTGCTCATCCACCATCTTTCGGATGTAGTCCGGCTGCTGGCCGGTGGTGGCATGGGGTATGGTGACGAACGCGGTCCCCGGTTGGCCCCAGCCATCGACGCAGGACTGCCACGCCCTGGCGAAACTGCGGGCGGCGATTGCAACCGCAGGGACGCCGGCCTTTTCCATTGCGACCATGTCATGGGCAAGCCACGACGTGCAGCCGCCTCAATGCGCCGTCGCCCCGATCATCGCATCAACTTCGTTTGCAATGTAAGCCGCCTCTTCTTCGTCGATATGGTTCCCCCTGCTGAGGGCGGGACGCCCTGGCCGGAGGTCTCCACCGTAGCGCTGGAACTTCATTCCTGAGAAGCGGTTGGTGAGGTGTTCGGCGACCCTGTCGACGGCGACGTCAGCTCCGCCGGTCATGTTGTTGTACAAGCCGATGGTCTTGCCTTCCAGAGAATCAAGCCGCGGCGCCGGGGGCACCTTGAAATCAACCCTATCGGCGGCGGGGGACATGATTTGAAGCTTCATACCTATTCTCCTATTGGTGTGGACTCGAAGGTATCGCTAGCCGGTAACTTAGTCGTTCGCATGGTGAGTCTCCGCTGGAGAAACCCCACGATCACGCACGATGATATGATGGGAGTCTACGTGGCTGGCTAGTACTCGTCAACTGGAGGCAGGGTGGGGTACTCCGGCCACGCCGCAAATCTCATCACCACTATGGTAGGATTGGTCCCAACGATATAGATACAGGACTTCCCCGACTTTCGCAGACCACCACGATCCACAAGGGGAGTCGGGTACAAAGGAGCATCAAATGCCCGATGCAATTGGCCTGTTCGAGGCTATTGACACCCAGAGAGGACTGCGCCGGTTTAAGCCCGATCCGGTGCCCGACGAGATGATCTCCCGGATCCTACAGGCTGCGATCAAGGCCCCGTCAGGCGGAGTCCAGCAGGGTTGGAGCTTCATCGTCGTGCGGGACCCAGAAACCCGGCGCAAGATTGGCGACCTTTACCGGACCGGTTCAAGGTTCGATATCCGGGAAGACATGACCGGACAACAGAGGCGAGTTTACCGGTTGGCCCAAGACCTGGAAGACCACCTGGACGACGTGCCGGTGTTGATAGTTGCCTGCCTCAGGGGTGGACTAGGCTCGGGCGCTTCCATATATCCGGCAGTCCAAAACATATTGCTGGCGGCGCGGGGGCTGGGGTTGGCCAGCGTGTTGACCACCCGACAATCACGGTTTGAGGCGGACATCAAGGAAATCCTGGGCATTCCCGATGAGGTCTCCACCGCCGCATTGCTACCTATAGGGTTTCCCGCCGAAGGGACTCGGTACGGTCCAACGAGGCGCAGGCCGCTCGATGAGGTGGCGTTCGATGGCCGTTGGGGGAACGGTTGGGGAGCTTAGGTCTCTGGTACGTCCACTCTTGACGAACTCGGCAATCTCACAATATATAGAGAAGGTCCAAAGATACATCCGTTTGGGGGAGAGACCATGTCACAGAATGGCGGGCTAAACCATAGAATCTACGTCGGTATGCACGACGGCGTATGCGCCGTGTTCACTGAGGACGAAGGCAAGTCCTGGCATCAAGGGCCGGTTACACCACTGCCTCACGCGGCGTCCCGATTGTCGGCCAGCCCCATTGATCCAAGGCGGGCCTTCTTGGCAGCCTATGAGGCTGGCGTCTACCGCACCGACGACTCCGGGTTAACCTGGCAACACCTGGATTCCTACCCCACACCCTACGCCCACAGCGTGTTGGCCCATCCTTCGGACCCCGGGACGGTCTATGTTGGCAGCGAACCGGCGGCCCTGTTTCAGTCCAACGACGGCGGCGCCAGTTGGCAAGAATGCGCCGGTTTTAGGGCGGTCCCTGAATCCAAGGACTGGGGTTTCCACGCGGAGACCCGGGACTCACATATACGCGACCTGCGCATGTCCCCCCTTGGGCCGTCGTGCATGTTCGCCGGTATCGAAGTGGGAGGAATGGTCAGCACTCACGATGGCGGGGCGACCTGGAAGCAGTTACCAGGCCTGAACGACGACATCCACTGCGTGAATCTCAGCCCAAGCAGGCCTAACACGGTCTACGTCGCAACCGCCCGCGCTCCTTACAGAACGGACGACGAGGGAGACAACTGGGAACTCATCAACACGGGTCTAGACCGTCGCTACACGCTGCACATAGCCGCCGACCCGAATGACGCGGACCTGGTGTTAGTCACCGTGTCGGCCAACGCGGGCAGGAAAGACCCTCAGTTCTACCGCTCCACCAACGGAGGACGCACTTGGTCCCTGGTGGAAGAGTTGGGACAGGGAGAGAACCCGTCAGACATGGTCGTAGCCTTCGAATGGGACGTTGCCAGTCCAGGCCGCGTCTATGCGGGCACGGACGGAGGGAAGCTGTTTTGCAGTCAAGACCAGGGGGAGAGCTGGCAGGAGTTGCCAGTCAAGCTTCCCACCGTGGCCGTGGGAGCGCTGGCCGTGGGGAAAGGATAAACCGCGACAGCGGAATTCCGTAGACGCGAACCGGGGCCTCGATAGAATTGAGGCCCCGGTTTTTGGTTCCCGCTTGGGCCGGTTCGGACTGAGCCGAACCCTTCCTAGAGGTTGAACTGGGGGTCCATGTACTCCCGGTCCTTGTAGTACACCTGCACGCGGCTGCGCAGGGTGTCGGCTACTAGCAACCGGTCGTTCTGCCGGTCAAATGCGCAAGCGACGGGCATCCGGAAGTAATTCTGGATCTCCGGGTTCTTGACCCGCCTGCGGGCCTTGGCCATGTCGGGGTTCGCGGCTATGGAGAGCTGCGCCCACTTGGACAGACCTGAGGCGTCTCCGCGCAAGGTAGCCACCGGCTCGCCAACGCGGTCGAAGATTACTACGCGCTCATTCATCCAGTCGACCACGTAGACGTCGCCATCCCCGTCAACCGCAATACCAGTGGGGTGGTTCAAGTCCTTGGGATTGACCTCGGAGCGGGACTGGAAGGTGTGGCTGTAAGGTGTGGCGCCGTCGGGGGTGACGCCGGTCTTCTTGCCCGAGCCGAAGGTCATGATATGGCTGCCATCGGGGCTGAATTTCTGCACCCGGTGGTTGCGCCAGTCGGCGATGTACAGATCGCCCTCGGGGTCTATGGTGATACCCCAGGGGAGGTCCAGCTCGCCTTCTTCGCTGCCTTTGGAGCCGAAGCCGCCCAGGTATCCCCCGTCTGTGGAGAACTTCTGGATCCGGCTGTTCAGGCTGTTGACGATCCAAACGTTGTTGTCGGCGTCGAACGCCAGACCGGTGGGGCCGCTCAACTGCCCTTCGCCGTCGCCCTGTTCGCCCCAGGTGTTGACGACATCACCGTCGCTGTTGAAGACGGTGATCCGGTGCAGCCACTCGTCGGCGGCGTAGACGTTCTCGTCTTGGTCCACCGCGATGGCGGACAGCCAGACGAACTTGTCCTCGCCGTTGTCCTCGGCCCGTCCGAATTCACGGATGAACTCTTCGCCGACGGTGACCTTGGAGATGCGGCCGTTCCCGCCCCGGTTGGCCACGTACATTACGTCGCCGCTCCCGAGGGCGATACCGTTGGGCTGGCCAAATCCGGTGCCAGCGCCGCCCTGGCGGCCTACATAGTGGCTATACTGCCAGCATCGGCCAGGGGCTATCGTTATTTCCGCCATGTCATTTCCTCCATGAATCAGTGCTGATGCGGCTTAAAGGAAGCTATGCTTCTCGAAAGAGCCGTTGACGATGGGTTTGGCGTCGAGGCCGAACCAGTCTTCCAAGATGGTGGTGTAGCCGCCGCGGAAGTCGTAGTTGGGGACCAGGTCGCCCTGTTCCAGGTCCTCGGCCTTGGCCGAGGGGTACCGGCCGTACATGCCGCCCTTGACCGGGTCGCCGATGGCGAAGGCCGCGCCGGCGGCGCCGTGGTCGGTGCCGGAGCCGTTGTCGTGGACGCGGCGTCCGAACTCGGTGAAGAGGTACATGACGACGTTGTCACCCTGGCCGTGGGCGTGGAGGTCTTCGAAGAAGGCGGAGATGCCTTCTGAGACGTCCTTCCACAGGGTGGGATGCGCGCCAGCCTCGCCGGCGTGGGTGTCGAATGAGCCGTGCTGGGTGTAGAAGATGCGGGTGCCGAGGTCGGCCAGGTAGACCTGAGCGATGTCCTTCAGGTGAGCGGAGATGGGGGAATTGGGGTACTCGACGCTGGAGGAGTACATCTCAGGGGCTACTTTGACGATGTCCGCGCCGGTCATGGCTTCCATGCCGGTGGAGCGGAGATAGTCGGTGACCATGCCGGAACCGACGGCGGGGGAGTACATGCGCGCGAAGAGGTCCAGGGCCTTTAGGCGCTGGGACTCGTCACTGATGCCGGTGAGGACGCCGTAGGTCTCGAGGTCGGCGATGGCGGCGACGGGTACGCCGGGGACCACCAGGGCGCGTGGCAGGCCATGGCCGAAGTTAATGGCGGAGAGGACGTTCTCCTTGTTGGGGTCTAGCTCGCGGGCGAGCCTGCCGGCCCAACCCTCGGTGCCGACCTTGTCCGGCTCGCAGGTGTGCCAGATGTCCATGGAGCGGAAGTGGGACCTGGGGGAGTCGGCGTAGCCGATGCCGTGGAGAACGGCGACCTTACCCTGGTCGTAAAGCTCCTTGATGGGGCCCATGGTGGGAGCGAAGCCGAGTTGGTCGTCGACCTTGATGATGTCTTCCTGCCGGTACTGAACGGCGGGACGGTTGTCGTAGTAGAGAGGGTCGTTGTAGGGAATGACGGTGTTGAAATAGTCGTTGCCGCCGGTGAGCTGCAAGACTACGATGACTGGGTCTTTCTTCGTAGAGGTCATGCTCTAAACTCCTTTAAGGATTGCTCTAGTTAGCGGGTCCTTCGACTCCGCTGCGCTCCGCTCAGGATGAGCGGGGGTTTGCCTCCGGCCCAGGATGAGCGGGGTTGGGTCTGGCCCAGGATGTCCCTGTTTGGCTTCTGCTCAGGATGGGCGGGGAATTTCCACCCGCTCACCCTGAGCGAAGTCGAAGGGCCGTCCTTAGCGTGGCGAATGTCTAGCCGAACTGGTACTCGGTGGTGGCGCCGACCAGGGCCAGCATCTCACCGACGCGGACGCCGGAGGCTTCCTCGTTCATCCAGTCCATGTTGCCCTCGGCCTTGGCGTGGTCCATGAGCTGTTGGCGGGTCTCCTCGCCGATCTCCAGGTATCCCATGTGCTCCAGGGACGCCTCGATTAGTTGCTCTGGCGTCGAGATTCCTTCGGTCTTCATGGACTCGATGATCCTCTGTACACCGGGCAGGTTCGTGTCGGCGACGCGGTCGGCCACGTAGTTGATCCGGGCTAGGAGCGAGCCGCTGTTGATCCACTCGGACCCGGTATACCAACCCTCAACGCTGGGCGGGTCCAGCAAAGACTGGCCCATGTAGCCAGCCTGCGGGCCTATGTCGGGTATGCTCGGTTCGGGAGTCCGGTAGGTGCCGACCAGCCTCAGGGTGCTGGCGACGACTTCAGCCGGGCTCTTGATCTTGGCAAACCGGGCGTTCCTGAAGAACTCGGAGTTGAACATGAGCTTGAGGACGGCCTTCATCTCGTAGCCGGACTCTTCGAACGCGGTGCACATCATGTCCAGGGCCTCTTCGTCGCGGGCGGGCTCAATGGTCCAAGCAGGAACCTGGACCTCGTCGGCCACGAAGAAGTTGTACAGGTGGCGGCAGATGAATCGGGCGGTGGCCGGCTCGTTCACGATGATGTCGATGATGTCCTCACCGTTGAGTTTGCCGGAGTGGCCCAAGAAGGTCTTCTCGCCGTCGTCGTGGTCCTCGGCCAGGTACTCAAACGACCACGGGAACCGTCCGAAGGGCTGGCGGGGGAGCTTGGGCATGATGGTCCAGCCGGTAAAGGCGCGGGAGGCTTCCCGTACGTCCACTTCGGTGTAGTTGCTGACGCCCATGGAGAAGAGCTCCAGAAGCTCGCGTCCCCAGTTCTCGTTGACGGCGTCCCGGTGGTTCTCGTTGTTGTCCAGCCAGTATATCATGGCCGGATTCTTGGATACCTGCACCAGCATTTCACGGTAATTGCCGGTGCCGTAGCGGCGGAACATAACCAGTTGCTCGAGCATCTGGTCGCAGTTATCAACCTTGGAGTTGCCAGTGGCGAAAACGTGGTGCCAGAAGAGGGCGACCTTCTCTTCAAGGGGCCTCTGGGTGGTGATCATGTTGTACATCCAGTTGTACTGTCCCGGGAGAGGCACGCCGCCGGGGAGCAGACAGCCTGGCATGTACCGGAGCAGGAGGGCCATTTCGCCCGCGGGCTGCTCTTCAGGGGGATTAACCAGTTCATCGACCGTGGCCTCGTAGCCCATTGACTCGAACCGGTCAAGCTCCTCCGTGGTAGCCCCAAACCCTGCGCGGCGCATCAGGTGAGCTAATTCAGCGCGAACTTCCTTGTTTGACATATGCAAGTCTCCTTATAAAGTAACTTTGTTCCAGGGGTACGCACTTTCCTAGTTAAGTCCACGTTTTGCGCAATTTGTCAGCTAGACGATACGATACCGGCCATCCTCTGTCAATGGGGGCCGAGGCGGTATCATTGAAAATCACATATTAGATAATAATCGCTCACCTGAGACCGAGGTGAGTCACAGTTTGACAGCTTCGAAAAAGGCTCCTAGAGTTGTCTTAGGCGCGTGAATTCACCCGGGTCGATAGCGGCCTCTATATATTAGCTGGACGATTAGCGCCCCTATCTCCCGGGGTCTGACCCCTTGGCAGCACGGCATTTCGTGGTCTGACGTGTTGGCCGGGGGTATTTCTACGATTCCACACATGTCATTCGGAGCGGGAACATGGCAACCGTAATACTGGAATCCGGCATACAAATGGGAATCGCACAGGTCATGTATGATTTCGTTCGGGACGAATCGGCAAAGGGGACCCGTTGGTCAGCGGACGATATCTTCCAGATGCTGGGCAGTCTCGTCGAAGAATTCGCGCCCAGGAACCGGGATCTTCTGGAAAAAAGGTCCGAATTCCAGTCCAAGATCGACGAGTATTACACCAAGAAACGCGGCGCCGGCTGGACCCCCAACGCCGCATCCGCGGACCAGGACGCCAGAGACCTGGCGGAGTTTCTGGTCGAGGTCGGCTATCTGAGTCCGGAAGGCCAGATAGACTTCCGGATGACGGTGCCACAGCTCGACCCCGAAATGGACCAGAACGGGCCAGAGTTGGTTACCCCGGTCACCAACGCCAGCATGGCCGTCGGCGGGGCCAACGCCCGGTGGGGCAGCCTATACGACGCCTACTTCCTCAGCGACATTCGTCCCGAGATAGACCGCGACAGCCAACGTACTCAGCGGCTGAGGATGGTCGTGGAGGACACCAACGCATTCCTCGACAACTACGTCGCCGGGTGGGAAGAAGGCGCGGTCTTCGGAGACATCACGGGGTACTCGCTGAGTCCCAACTCCCAAGGTAACCAAGATTTGGTGGGCCACACTTCCGACGGGAAGCAGATCGGCCTGCGGGAACCCAACAAGTTCCTCGGTTACAACCTGGACGAGCAGGGCCAACTCTCCGAGTTCTTCCTGGAAGACAACGGATTAAAAATCCAGTTCCTTCTGTATGAAGGAGGCAAGGTCAACGAAGAAAACGGGCAATTCAAGGACCTCATCGTCGAGTCCGCCATCACCAACATCGTCGACTTCGAAGACGCGGTCGCCATTGTGGACGCGGATGACATGGTCCTTGCGCTACGCAACTACCTGGGACTCATTCGGGGAGACCTTCAGGGTTATGGCTCCAGGGGCAACCTCAAGGCCATCAATTCCGACCTGCCCTACACCGATACCGCGGGCAACCAAAAGCGCCTCAAGGCCACCAGCCTTATGTCGGTGAGAAACGTGTCGCTGCACATGTACACCGACATGGTTACGGTGGGCGGAGCTGAGATACCGGAGCGGATCCTGGGGGTATTCTTAACCACCCTCATCGCCTGTTCTCACGATAAGGGTTCGAACGGAGAGAACGCGGACCCAGGGGGCACACCCCTGCCGGTGCGGGGTCCCAATAGCGGCAGAGGTTATGTATACCAGGTGGCCCCCAAACTCCAGACCGCGGAAGAGGTGGCGGAGCAGGTCAGACTCTTTCAGGCGATAGAATCCAAGCTCGGCATCCCGGAAGGGACCATACTGATCGGGATAATGAACGAAGAACTGGGAATGACGCTTCAGCTACAAGAGGCGCTGAAAGCCAGCCAAAGCCGGACTTTCTTCACCAACACCGGGTTCCTAGACCGCACCGGCTCCCAGATTAGAGTCCAGATGCAAGCCGGACCGGTGGACCTCCGGGACGATCTAACCCAGGGAATATTCAACACCAGTTACGAGCGCCACAACGTGGACGTTAGCGTGAGGGCCGGGCTTCACAAACGCGGCAAGATTGGCAAGGGGATGCAGGTGCGCAACCGCGCCATGGCGGAGATGCTGGAAAAGAAGATCGACCACCCGCGCACGGGCGGCAACACGGCCTGGGTGCCCGCGCCGTATCCCAGCGATATACATTCGATGCACTATCATATGGTGGACGTCGACGAAGTGCAACGCTCCATAGAGGACACGCCTCCAGCCAACATTTCCAGGCAATCACTCCTCACATTCCCGATGCTGGACCCGAACAAGCTCCTGGCCCCGGAGACAGCGCAAGAGCAATTGCTCCGGTATGCTCACAGCATGTTGGCCTACGTGGAGCCTTGGGTGCATCGGGGTATCGGGTGCAGCGGCGTCCCCAACTTCGACCATATCGAGGAGATGAAAGACCGGGCGACGGAGCGCATCGACGGAGCGATTATCGCCAACTGGTTGCTCCACGGAGTCGTCAGCCGCCGAGACATCGAAGAGAGTCTGAAGAAGGCCGCGAAGGTCGTCGACGAACAGAACGCCTCACAACCCGACTACGCGCCCATGATGGACACGGCGGAAAAGAGGGACAACGTCCTGACGAACCCCGCCGTAGCCGCGGTGTTGCAGATAGTCGATGAAGCGTTGACTTCGCCCAGCGCCTACGTGGAACCTCCTCTATTCAAAAACCGCAAGATGGTAAAGGCATCCTGACAGTCCGGAGATATATGAGGTATATATGGAGCTAAACGACAAGATCGCAGTGGTAACCGGCGCGGGGCGGGGCATGGGCCGGGCCATATCCCTGCAACTAGCGGAGGCAGGAGCCAACATCGCAGTGTCGGACATCAACGCAGACTCGCTGGAGGAGACGGCCACCGCAGTCAAGGCGCTGGGCCGGGAAAGCCTGGCGGTGCCCACGGACATGGGGGACGTGAACCAGATCGACCGCATGATAGCTCAGGCCAAACAGGCATTTGGCCGCGTTGACATCATTGTCAACAACGCCGGGGTCACCAAGTACCTGGACATCATGGAGGTTGTGGAAGAGGACTGGGACCAGATACACCGGGTCAACGCAAAGGGAGTGTTCTTCGGGATGCAGCGGGCTGCCCGGGAGATGATCGAGCAGGGCGCTGGGGGCCGCATCATCAATATCGCGTCGATCGCTGGCAAGGGTTATTCCGGCACGTCCAACGCGGCCTATGCGGCCAGCAAGGGGGCGGTCTTGGCCATGACGATGATCGCCGCTCATCAACTGGCCAAATACGACATCAACGTCAACGCCATCTGCCCCGGCTCAACGTTGACGGCCATGGGCGTGGAGACGATGGCGGGCCGCGCCGCAACATCGGGCGTTTCGCTCCAGGAGTTGGAACAGGCCCGCGACGCTCGCATCCCAATTGGCCGCCCGAACGACCCCGAGGACATCGCAGCCATGGCCCGCTTTTTGGCGGGGCCTGGGGCCCGCAACATCACCGGCCAGTCCATCAACGTAGACGGCGGCCTGGTGATGCACTAGGAATCCTCGTCCAGCAGACTAAGGGACCGGTCTAGAGAGAAGACGCAGTGACAAACGGCAGGCAACAAGCCAGCTTCGCATTCGATGACTCCGACTCGAGGACTCGCGATAGCGGGTTGACGGTCGCGCGGGCATCGTTGACCGGCCTCGAGCCGTTCGACAGAAATCTATTCGCCGGCTTCGAGTCCATGAAGGCTCTCACTTATACCGCGAGTCTCCGGATGATCGTGGGTCTCCTGCGTGACTTCGAATATCGGGAATTCGAATGCGTCTTTGGCCACTCGGGAATATTGCCCGCCGACGTCAGCGATATTTTGGCTTTTCAGGCCGTCGTCGAAGAACAACTTGGCAAGGCTTTCATAGCGGTCTCCACGTCCGACCAGACACGAAGCGCGATGTACGACAGGGTTGCCCAGGACACGGCCCGGTTCTTCGTGGTCAAGGACAAAATCGCCCACGCCAAGATTTATCTCCTGGAACGGGAAGGCTTGCGCCGCGTCGTCGTCGGATCGGCGAATCTGTCGGAGACAGCGTTTTCCGGCCGGCAGGCCGAGACCTTGATCCTGTTTGATAATGACGACGGCGCTTGGGACCATTACTCCAAGCAGTACGAGTCTGTCAGGGACGTCGCCACCGGCCGGTTGTCTCCAAGGGAAAGTCCTATCCCGGCGGAATTCATTCCCATTGAGGAGGTCCCCGCCCTCAGAGACGTGGATCAGACTCAGTCGAACGTCAGGATTTATGTCCCGCCAGACACGCCCGAAGAGACGGAGATCTCTCTCCCCACGGTGTTGCAGACGGTGGTCAAGGTCGCGGCCCCGATTCGCAAGGCTCTGACCGAAGTCCGGCCTGACCGCACCGGTACAGTGTCCATAACTCCCCGGATTGTCAGACAATCAATCACAATTGCCCGCTCCAGGCCCAGCGATGACGACCAGACTGAGGTATACCTGTCCTACGACGGGCGTCAGTTCGTCCTCTCTGGAGAGGTCATCGACCTGGAAGCGGACCTAGAAGAGGTCAGGCAGGACGTAGGCCGATGGATTGAGTTCTTTGGCAATTACGAGAACGGATTCAAGGGAGATATCCCCAGGCTCCAGCGAGACTATTTCACCTTTATGAGTTGGTTCTATTTCTCCCCGCTCCTGTGCGACATACGCAACTTCGCTCTCAGGTCCAACGCCTTCAGCTTCGATCAACCGATGTTCGCGGTACTCTACGGGTCAAGCAATTGCGGGAAAACGAGCCTCATCGAAACCCTGATGCAGTCCATGTTTTCGTACCCAAGGATGGTTGGCACCGACCGGTTCACTCGCACCAACTTGCGAGCCCTTCAGAACAGCTTTAAGCGGCTCCCGGTCGTGTTCGACGATGTTACGCGGGACCGGTTCAACCGTCACGGGGAAGAAGTAATCAAGCAGGACTACATACCCGACGCGGAGTACCCCTGTTTCGCTCTTTCCATGAACGCTGAAGCCCGCAACTTCAAGGACGAGATCGTAAAGCGGTGCCTCATGATCTATACACGCACATCATTGCCCGGCGATCAGACCGCGGCAAGACACAACCTACAACGTTCAATTGCCCAAATCCGCGACCAGATGACCACGTCTTTATACCGGGAGTATCTAAAACGGTCGGTCGACAGGATTGATGAGATGCGGCATTCAGACCCTGGCGCATTGGCGGATGCAGACGTTCTCAACCTGTCGTCCCAGACTTTGTGCGAAATATTCCTCGAGAACCTGCCGGATGGGACCCGAATGCCGGAATGGTGTGCCCCGATGACCTTGGAAGAGTACCAGCAACGGGCATGGGACCGGCCCAGGCAGGTGCTCGAAAACCTGCTTCACCCCGACAAGCACACCAAAGAATGGAAGCCGCCAGATGGAACATGGACCATTTCCGGTGACAAAATTCTGGTCGGTACAGGTCAGATGACCGCCAGGCGCACACGGGAAGAAGTGCCGGACTGGGTCCTCGACGACACCGCTTCAGTCGGCGACCAGATCGGACTCAAGAGGCTGGATGTAGAGGAGTTTCTCGGACACCGGGTCCGCGGACGGGGACGGGGACTGTTCGAGCGGATTCTAGGTAGGTAACTTAATCCATCCTCGCCTCGAACGCCTACAGGCGCCATTATCAGGCGCCGCAGCCCCCGACCCGGTGCCGTTCCCTCTACTCCTCCAACGTCCTGATGTAGTTGATTACGTGCCATATCTCGTCGTCGGTCAGGACGTCTCCCAGGGGGGCCATACCGGTGCCTGGGATGCCGTCGTGGATGTAGCCGAACAGGTCCGCCTCCGGATGTAGCGGTACATGGACGACCAGGTCCGCCGGGGCAGGCTCCAGCCCCACACCCAGCGGACCATCTCCCCTGCCAGTTTCTCCGTGGCAGGTCTGGCATGTCCGGGCATACAGTGTCTCGCCAGCAGTCAGCGATTCAGGGTTGGGAGGGAACGGGTTGACCAACTTCGGGCCGCTCTGGGCTAACGGAGTATTCACCAACAAAATCACTCCCACTACGAGCCCCACAATGCCGGGGACCATTACCCCTGCCCCGGCGCGAGTGAACCACCCTCCCATCGGCAGCCCGGCCACCATGAACACCACTCCCAGCACGGCTAGCCCAATCCCAGCAAGCAGGTTAGACGTCTCAGGGGAAGGGGAAATTGCCCAACTGCCCGACGCGCCGGAAGGAGTTACCTCAAACCGGAAAGCCGCCCTGGAGTCGAAGGCGTCGGGCCTGGTCACCAGCAACTCGGCCTGCCACGCCCCGGCGATGCTGAGTGGGACCCCTTCCAGGACATAATTGCCATCCCCTGTAGCCACAGCGGAGGCGGTGTCAGCTCCCAGGTCGGTATCCAGGTATTTGACCCGGACACGCACGTCGGTGGCGTTCGCAATGGGTGCGCCCAGCCGGTCCTCAAGCTGGACCGTCAACCTGTTTGACCCGACGGTGGAGGGTTCCACCTTCAAGGCCATCGTTGTTCCTTCGCTCGTGTCTCGAAGCAACGGAGCATCCGGGACGCCAATTCCCTGGCGGGAGGCCACTTGGCGGGCTGGCTCCAGACTCGTCAGGAGCCCCACCGACCCCAGGACCAGGATGGCGAGCACAACCTCCGCCGATACGAACCGCTTGAGCCACCGCTCCCTTCCTTCCCGTCTCGCCAGACCCGGCCGCACCCAGACCAGGTTTAACGTACCGAAAAGCAGCAATGCGCCAACGAGAACAACCTTGAGAATAAGCGCCTGGCCATAGGGCGTTTGCAGGGCTTCTGGCACCGTGACCTGCGCCCAACTATTGAATGTTCCCGTCACGAGCAGTACCGCGACACTGAGACCGGCCACCAAAGAGAATCTGGGGACCAGTCTAGCCAGGGTATCCCGGCGCTGCCTTGGCGACAGCCCGCGCACTACCGGCGGGATAGCCAGAAAAAGGTGGAAGAGAGCCCCCACCCATACCGCCGCGGCAGCCAGGTGAACGAAGTCGGAGACCAACGCCGCCGTGCGGATTCCAGTTGTGGCGGCGCCATGGCTGGTAAGGCTTAGCGTCCAAAGGATTCCGCCGCCGATGACCAGAGCGAGGACTCCCACCCCTGTTCGCACCAAAGTGTTCCCCGCACCGGCAATCGCAAGCGGGCGTGACTGCCTGCCGGAGCGAATCGTCATCGCAACGATGGCTACTGTGAAAGCGAGGGTCAGAAGCATTCGCCACAACCACAACTCCCCCCAAGCGGTTTCCCCCAGCGTGGACCATACACTGGGACCGGCCGCTTCGATTATCCGGACCTCATGGATCAGGGCGCTCTGGACCAGCAGTTGAAGCGCCGATGCGCCCACAAACACCAGGATTGCGGTCCAGGTTAGTTTGAGGGACCGGGACCTCAGCCGGTCCCCCAGGTTGCGGATAGCGGCCTGGTTTTGCATCCCGGAGAGGACTGGGCCAACGACTATCAGGTCTAATGCAAGTCCTCCCACCATTGCCAGTACGCTGGCCAGGACTAACCAGCGGAGGACCGGTTCTGACGGGGACTGGAGAAGGGGTTCATCCGACACCTCTAGCCCAGTGTCCGAAATCGGCGCACCTACTGAAAATAGGAAGGAATCGCGCACCCGGTGACCGTCGATGGTGGAGACGTTCTTCCAGACCACGGTGTAGGTACCGTCCGCCGCCGCACCCATGGTAACTGACATGACCGTCGGGTCCTTGGGATCGAAGGAAGGCCCCCCTTCCTCCACCTCCGCGCCGGTAGCGTCGAGGACCCTGATACTGCTCAGGCTGGGCTCTATGGGTTCGGTGAACCAGATCACGATCTGAGAGGGATGTTCTCGCAGGACGGAGTTGGGCGCGGGGTTGGACTTGACCAAGTTGGCATGGGCGTACACGCTTGAAGGCGGGACGAGTAAGGCCAATGCGCTCAAGGCCAAGCCCACAAGAAGGGGCAAGGAAATCTTCCACTGACCCAAAAGGCTAGATGTGCCGGTTGATAGCATCGGTCCTGACCGCGTCGAAGGCTACCGGTTCCTCATGGCCATCGTCAAGCCGCCTGCCCCGGCCACGAAACCAACCGCGCCGAGGACGATGCCTATGATCCCCAACGTGTTGGCCGATGGATTACCGCTATTGGCCGATGCGCCCTGGGCAGAAAGCGCGGCATCCTGGGCCTTCTGAGCCGTGGCCAACGCGCCCCGGACCGCGCCTTCGATTTCTCTGACCTCGGGCCACTGCTCTGGAAACTGCAGGTCACTGGCGGGCAACACGTCGCTGAACCCTCCACCACCTCCGTAGGAAATGAAGGTCTCGTCGATTGCATCCCCGTCAATGGACCCGAATACCCGCATCTCGTACACTCCCTGGGCTGTTGGGATGAGGTCCGCCGCGTAATGGCCGGGGCTACCGGCTACTGAACGCAGCTCCAACACGCGGGTTTGCCCCGACGGGCCGTGTTTGATCTCGACCTGCAGCGTCTCTTCCAAGCCCTCGACTGGACGCTCAACGACTTCGCCGTCGCCGTGGTCCTCCATTGGAGCAAGGCCGCTGGTCAAATTTTGCGGCAATGGCGAACGGTTGGTCCAGGTGATTATCGTGCCTGGCTGGACACTAATTTCGGCGGGCATGTACATCGTGTCGTGGATTTCGACCGCCGCCGTGCCGGATAATTCGGCGTGATGGTCAACCGAGATAGTCCCGGTCATGTCATGATTCAGATGGTTGTGGTAAGGGATGGTTAGTCCTTCCCAATCGTGGCCGATGTCTAGGTCGAAGGTTTCCGCCGGATCTAAGCCGGGGGATACGAAGAGGGACCCCTGCCCTTCCACGTCCATCGCCGGTCCACCCTGGCCCATCGCCATTGGCCCGGAGTGTCCCTGGTCCGAGTCCGCGCCGTGGCTGTGCCCGGCCTCCTCCTGGCCCACTTTGGTGACGCGAACTTCCACACCATTGGCCAGTCCTTCGTATGCGGGCTCCACCGCGAACCCGACGACGAAGTTGTAGCCTCCTACGTGGCGGTGGTCATGGGCCAGAACGCCGGTTGCAGTAAGACTCAGGGCAAGCAACGAGACCAATATCAGCAGGGTTTTACTAGCGATTCCAAACGGCATAATCCGCTCCTTTTCAACAATGGGTATCCCGGTATAGGCCCAGGTCCCAATCGGGGTCCGTCCGGCACGCGAACATTGTCCCTTCGTAGCGTAGCGCTACGCCAGGAAGTGACGGGTTTCGCGCGGGGAACGGGAGGTGAAAAGGAGTTACGGCCGTGGAGGTCTCCAGGGAGGCGAGACCGTGGCAGGGGCCGGGACGGCGAGGCTGCGGGCTAGGGACGGTGCAAACGGGTCGTCGTCGTATCCGGGGGAGACGAGGGATTGCTGGACACCGCGGGTAGTCAGGTCCACGGGCCCCTGTCCCTTGCCGACCCGGGATGCCATATAGACGATGCCCTGGGGAGACTGAGGCCCCTGTGCGGCTTCGCCATCCGCATCGGACGCGCCATTGTGGGTATGGGTGTGAGCGGTCCTGTCCTGAAGAAGTGGTCGTGCTCCGGGGCCGCTGGACCCAGGAACAAGTGGCCGTGGTCAGGACGGCGCTCGGCGAAGTGGTGGTCCAATTGGGGGCCGAGGACAGGCAGGAAGAGAACGACCAGCGACAACGCGGCCATTGCCTGGACCGCCATTCGTCCAAGCGCAAACCGCCATTGTGACTTGGGACGCCGTCCGCATCCCCTGGATGCCGGGGCAACCCCCGTGGTTGCTCTGGTCGTCGGTGACCTCATACGCCGCCGTTGGCCCCGGTTGCCGGGAGTAATTTAACGCCGGAACATGGAAACGAAATTGGCCCAAATCCGAATACTGGGAATGGACGTATATTAGCTAGGCGTTTATGATAGGCGGGAAGGGATGCCGCTGACTACCCCTTAGCGGCCCGTCTGTGGCTTGAGAACAACCTGGCAGGCCGCGTTCCTGGCGCTGCGCAAGGAGAGTGCGGGCCGGGGTAGGGTTCTCAGTATCCGCGCCCATAATACCAAAAATCAAAATTTAAGGAGGAGAATTAGTACATGCCGGAAGTTACGGCGCATACCCAAGGCGCGCCATCGTGGGCGGACTTGTCCACCAGCGACGAAACAGGGGCCATCGCTTTTTACAGCGCCATCTTCGGATGGACGGACGACCCGCAACCCATGGGCGAAGATAGCTTCTACCATATGCAGAGAGTAAACGGACTGGAAGCGGCAGCCATCTACCAACAGGGAGAGGAAGAGCGCAACATGGGAGTCCCCGCCCACTGGAATTTATACTTCGCCGTCGAGGACGCGGACTCCGTCTCGGCGCAAGCCGTCCGGATGGGAGCCAAGATCATCTTTGGCCCCACCGACGTTTTCGACGCCGGCCGCACCGTCGCAATTCAGGACCCACAAGGAGCGTATTGCTACGTGTGGCAGCCGAAGCAGCACATCGGGGCCAGGGTGAAGGACGACCCGGGCGCGATGACTTGGCACGAGTTGCTCACCACGAACTCCGGCGACGCCATCGAATTCTACACAACCCTATTGGGTCTGGAGCGGGGCGGGACGATGGCGCCCATGGACTATACTTTGTTGCGGTCGGAAGGGACCGATGTCCTGGGAGTCATGCAGATCACGCCCGATATGGGCGAGGTCCCTCCCAACTGGTCCATCTACTTTGCGGTCAAGGACGTGGATGCAGCGGTCACCCAGGCCCAGTCGTTGGGCGGTGGCGTCGTTGTGCCCGCCACTGACATCCCGGACATAGGCAGGTTCTCAGTCCTAACAGACCCCCAGGGAGCTTTCTTCAATATCTTCAAGGGCGCTTAACCATCTCTGTGACCAACCCTTGGGGGGCGGAAACCGCAGCCAGGATAGCGGAATTAGCGCGGCCTGCGATAGACTTTTGTGGCGATTCTACTGGAGGTAGGAAATGAAATTCAGGCGAATTACATTCTTCGCTTGTATGGTCTTGGCGCTCGCCATGTTGGCCGCCTGCGATAGCGGGGACCAAGAAGCCATGAAGCAGCAGATTGACAGCAAGGACGCGGAGATCGCTGAGCTCAAGACTAAAGTCGAGAGCATGGAGTCCATGGCTCCCCGGATGGAAGGCTCCCGGCTTCAAACGATCAAGGACAGGGGGACCCTGATTTGCGCCAGCAACAACAGCCTGGCCGGGTTCGGTTTCATTGACGACAGCGGCAATACCGTTGGCTTTGACATCGATCTTTGCCGCGCCGTGGCCGCTGCCGTATTGGGCGACGCCAACGCCGTAGAGTTCCGTCCCACGACTGCCAGCGAACGCGGTCCGGCGATGCAGTCCGGCGAAGTGGACATCATGTCCCGCAACACCACCTGGACCAGTTCCCGCAACGCCCAGTGGGGCAACTTCGCCCAGACCATGTTCTACGACGGGCAGGGATTCATGGTCCCGAAGAGCCTGGGAGTCTCCGGAATGATGGAACTACAGGACGCCAAGGTATGCGTCCAACAAGGCACTACCACCGAGTTGAACTTGCAGGACTTCAGCAACCAGAACAACATGAACCTCGACGTGGTGACGTTCCCCGACAACATTTCCACCAACGCCGCCTACTTGAACGAGCAGTGCGACGCTTTGACCACCGACCGCTCCGGTCTGGTCAGCAACCGGGGCGGCTTCGACAACCCAGATGACCACGTTATTCTGGCAGGCACCATCTCCGAAGAACCGCTCGGCCCGGTCGTCCCCCACGGCGACGAACAGTGGTACGACGTGGTCTACTCGGTGATGGCAATTCTCATCTATGCCGAGGCTTACGGCATAACTTCGGACAGCGTGCCAACGGCGGTCACGGGCAACACGTCGGTTGACCGGATGCTCGGGCTTGAAGGCGGGTACGGCCAGGACAGCATGGGCCTGAGCGAGACCGTGGCCCAGGACGTAATCCGCGCCGTCGGCAACTACGGCGAGATATACGACCGCCACCTGACCCCTCTGGGTCTGGCGCGGGAAGGCAGCCGCAACGCCCTTTGGTCCGGCGCTCCCTGCACCGACTGTCCCAAGGGCGGCCAGGTCTATTCGGCCCCGTTGCGATAGCTGGGAGCGGAATCCCACGGCGGACTTATCGAAGGCGGCCCACGCCATGCGGGCCGCCTTTTTCATGCAAGCCTGAATGCAGGAAGAACACGAGGTACACGTGAATGTCGCGGGGAAAAAGGGGAACGTCAACAGAACCTGGGCATGATAGCTAAGCTGCCGAAGGGCCTCACCTATGACGGCATCCCAATTTGGCGGCACGCCAGAATTATACAGTGGGTCTTGCAGATTGTGTCCGGCGTCCTTGTGGTGACGCTAGTCGTCTGGTTCTTCGCGAACATCGGCAACGCCATAGCCGACCGGGACATCCCTTACGGCTTCACCTTCCTGGGCCGCGAGTACCAGACCCCCATCGGCGAACACTTCATCCCCTACGAGTCGTCGGACACATTCCGTTACGCCCTGATGGTAGGCTACACCAACACGATATTCGTTTCGATTATCGGTGTCATACTGGCAACGGCCCTGGGCATTTTCATCGGAGTGTCCCGGCTTTCCGGGAACTGGATTGTCTCCAAGCTCGCCCTGGCCTACGTCGAGTTTTTCCGCAACGTGCCGCTGCTGGTGCAGTTGCTCTTCTGGCTGTTCATAATCCTGGCGCTGCCCCCGGTGCGCGAAGGCTATGTTATCGCCGGCCTGTTGTATATTAACAACAGCGGCATATCCTTCCCCGGACCGGAGAGCGGCAGCGTTTGGACGCCGGCTGCGTGGGGGGCCCTGGCCACGGTTTCCGTTCTTGCGGGCATAGCCGCCCACAAGTTGCTGGCCCGGCGGGAGGTCGACACGGGAAAGTCGTCCTATCCCCTGCTGACCGGCTGTATCCTCGCCGTGGTCCTTGCCGCAGTGTCCTGGCTGATTGTGGGCGCGGTGGCGGGCGAGGCCCCTTTCATAATCTCGCCGCCGGAACCGCAGGGCAGATTCGGGCACATCGGCGGCGGATTCACCATACGGGCCGGACTGCTGGTACTGCTCATCGGGCTGGTTATCTATACCGCGGCGTATATCTCCGAAATCGTGCGGGCTGGAATTCAATCGGTGAGCCGGGGACAGGTGGAAGCGGGCCGGGCGTTGGGGCTTTCACCGATGGGCTCCTTGCGCCACGTCATCTTCCCGCAAGCACTCCGCGTAATCATCCCGCCCACCATTAGCCAATGCCTGAACTTGACCAAGAACAGCAGTCTGGGTGTGGCGGTCGGATACTCGGACCTGACCAGCGTGGGACTTACAATGACCCAGACCGCCCCGGCGGTGTCCATATTCCTAATAATAATGGCGGCGTACCTGGCGCTTAGTCTCACCTATTCGCTGATTGGCAACATCTACAACCGCCGAATCAGCTTCGTCCGGCGGTAAGTCATGTCGAGCCAACCCAATGCGTCTCCGGTGTTCGAACACGGCGCCCTGCCTCCGCCGCGCTCCGAGACCGGGGCCGTGGGGTGGGCACGGGCCAACCTGTTCAGCGCCTGGCACAACAGCGTTCTCACTATACTGGCAGGCGGCGCGGCGCTGCTGGCCCTCTGGTTCGGGCTGAAGTGGGCATTTTTCGATGCGGACTGGACCGTTGTCGCCACTGTGGGCGGGCGTTTCGTCATCGGCAACTTCAACAGCGGCCAGGCTTGCCCGTCCAACAACTGCTTCTGGCGCCCGCAAATCTCGCTAATACTAGTGACGGGACTTCTGGGCATGGCATGGGGATACACAGGCGCCAGCGTCCCAAGGCTGATAGCCATTCTGACCGCGGCGGCGGCCGCCCTGTTCGCCTTCCTGCCTTATGGTCTCGACCGCATGGGTTGGGACGTGCGGTTGCTGCTGCTGGCCAACCCGCCCGCGCTGGCCGCGGGTTGGGGGTTGGCCCGATTCACCCCGCTCAGCTCCCTGAAGTGGATTTCCATACTGAGCGCCGTCTTTTTCCTGGCGACGCTGGCGCTGCTGCGGGGAGTTCCGGGAATCCCCGGATTGTATCCCGTACCTGTAATTTATTGGGGGGGATTGACGCTGAACCTGCTGCTGGCCGGGGTCGGCATAACCCTCAGCTTGCCCCTGGGCATCGCGCTGGCCCTGGGGCGGCGCGGCAACCTGCCGGTGGCGAAACTGCTGTGTATAGCGTTCATCGAAGTCTTTCGGGGGATGCCGCTGATAACCCTGCTGTTCATTTCCCAGGTGCTGGTCCCCCTGGCCTTCCCCGAAAACTTCCCCCAGAACTCGCTGTTCCGCGCCGGCGTAATCATCACTCTGTTCAGCGGGGCCTACATGGCGGAGAACATCCGAGGAGGACTTCAGGCGCTCCACGCCGGGCAGGCGGAGGCGGCCCGCGCCCTGGGCTTGCCCGGCTGGCAGACCACCCTGTTCATCCTGCTGCCGCAAGCCATCCGCAACGTGATACCGGCAATAGTCGGCCAATTCATCGGCCTGTTCAAGGACACCAGCCTGGTATACATTATCGGAATGTTGGACATTGTCGAAATCGGACGGACGATTATCGTAGGCCGCCCGGAATACCAGGGGTCGGCGAAGGAAGTGTTCATATTTCTGGCCGTGGTCTTCTGGATCTTCACCTATGGAATGTCATACGTGAGCCGGAACGTGGAAGAGCAGTTGGGCGTCGGGGTGCGGTAGAGTGGGCGATTCCACCTGTAGGGTCAACCCTCGTGGCTGCCCAGGCACCCCCACCAAAACGGTCGAATCTATCAGGAAGCAAAGGGGCTAACATGGCCGAAATCGACAAGAAAGGCGATTCCGAAGACATCATCATCTGCCGGGACGTGCATAAGTGGTTCGGACGGTTCCACGCCCTCCGCGGCGTCACCACGACTGTCAAAAAGCAGGAAGTCGTGGTCATCCTGGGTCCGTCCGGCTCTGGAAAATCGACCTTCATACGGACCATCAACCGCCTGGAAGAACACCAGCGCGGGGAGATCATCGTCGACGGCATCAAACTCACCAACGATGTCCGCAACATCGACTCCATCCGCAGGGAAGTCGGGATGGTGTTCCAGTCCTTCAACTTATTCCCCCATCTCTCGGTGCTGAGCAACATCACCCTGGCGCCCATCAAGGTGCGAAAGATACCATCCAGTCAAGCCGGAGACATCGCTATGGAATTACTGGAGCGGGTGGGCATACCGGAGCAGGCGGACAAGTACCCTGGCCAGCTTTCCGGCGGGCAGCAGCAGCGAGTAGCCATTGCCCGGGCCCTGGCGATGCAGCCGAAAATCATCCTGTTCGACGAGCCCACTTCCGCGCTGGACCCGGAGATGATCAAGGAAGTGTTAGACGTGATGCAGGAGTTGGCTGATTCCGGAATGACCATGCTCATCGTAACCCACGAGATGGGTTTCGCCAGGGAGGTGGCCGACCGGATGGTGATGTTCGACGAGGGGAAAATCATAGAAGAAGGGACACCCGACGAGTTCTTCAACCATACCCGCCACGAACGGGCGAAAACCTTCCTCTCCCAGATTCTCTCGTGAGACCCGGGAAAGCTGTGACTGACTTCACCGGAACGCAGGGTGAATAACCTCCAGAATTCTATCGCCGGAACTGCGGTGCGGGGTTGAGAAAACGGCGGAGGGGAGAGGTGTAGCCTGTACCAGGGTGACGGACGCGGAGGTACCAGGACCATAGGAGAGGAGGTGTAGGCGTGAGAATTGGTGAACCGGCCAAAGCCGTAGTCATATCCATATTGCTCGCCGCGTTCACAGGTTGCGCTCTATTGGAGTCCCTTACGCCTGAACCCGTTAGAAGGCCAGGCCCCGCGGCCCCACAGTCCCCGACACAAGCCCCGACAATCACATCCAAGCCCCAACCCACCAATCGTCCGGGGCTTGCCAACCTGGACCTTATGGTGACAGTTGCCCCAGTGGATGACGATCTCCCCGAGTACAACCGCCGGGAATGGAGCCACTGGAAGGACGAAGACCGCGACTGCCAAAACGCTCGTCAAGAAGCGCTGATCGTCGAGTCAGCCATACCAGTGACGTTCAAAGGCGAAGACAAGTGCCGCGTCGCTTCCGGACGATGGACGGGGCCTTTCACCGGCACAGTAGTTGAGGACCCGGCCAAGTTGGACATCGATCACATGGTGCCATTGGCCAACGCCCACCGCTCCGGTGGATGGGTCTGGGACCGGGACCGAAAAACGGCATTTGCGAACGATCTGGAATACAACGGCCACCTGATCGCGACGATAGCCTCCGCAAATAGGGCGAAGGGAAGTAAGGGGCCGGAGGACTGGCGCCCTCCTGAACAGGGCTATTGGTGCGAATACGCCATCGACTGGGCAACCATCAAGTCCTCGTGGGAATTAACGGTAACTCCGCGGGAGTTTGACGCGCTTCGGGACATGCTGGAGACCTGCGGCGAAGTTGTGGCAATTCGGCCGTCGGGAAGGTAACGCTGATCCATCTGTACGCGGGTGTTGCCACGCCCACTCGCCAGGAGAGTGTAAGACTTATTCCCAATTCGTTGAATCCCGGCCCCGATATTATTGAAAACTCATCCCATCTGTTAATACTATGGATCAACTGATCGAACAGTAAAGGGGTGTCCTACTCGATCTCTCACCGGTCCGAAGAGTGGTAAGCCGATATTCGGAGGCTTCACCAGGGAGGCACACTATGGCGGATGCGAACGCCACACCGATTCGGTTCTCCGTAGAGTATCCCGAACGGCTCTCCAGGCTCCACTTGCTTCTCAAGAGCTTCCTCGGGTGGCTATACGTATTGATTCCCCATGGAGTCGCGCTCTTCCTGTACGCTCTCGTGGCGATGGTCGCCAGCTTCATCGCGTTTATCGCCATCTTGTTCACCGGTAGATACCCGCGAGGCCTGTTCGATCTCGTGGTGGGATACCACAGATGGGCAGCAAGGGTGGAAGCCTACATGTGGCACCTGATGACCGACCGCTATCCGCCATTTTCATCGGGCACTGGCTCCAATCCGGTCAATCTGGAGGTGGACTACCCGGAACGGCTCTCCCGTGGGATGGCCCTCCTCAAATTCTTCTTCGCATGGCTGTACGTGGGCATCCCTCATGGGATAGCGCTCTTCATCTACGGAATACTGGTGTTCTTCGTCCTCTTCGTCTCCTGGTGGGCCATCCTTATACTAGGACGATTCCCTCGGGGACTCTTCGACTTCGTCTTGGGCTACGTGAGATGGAGTACTCGGGTCAGCCTCTATTTCAGCCTGCTCCGGGATGAATACCCGCCATTCAGCGGTAGACCTTAGCGTTACATCGGAAGGGCAGAATGCGCACTCATATACAGGGGAAGTTCGACCTCTCACATTGCCAAGAACTCTACGTATGCCAGCAAGTGGGGGAGGGGGCGGGTATCAATTAACTCCCGTAACTCCCGGTTGAGTCACCGCTGGATCAGGCCGTAACCTACGTTCGCCACCGTCCTGATAGAGGCGTTGCCCTGCAGCCCCAGCTTTTGGCGCAGTCGCCGTATGTGGACGTCAACCGTTCGCGTGCCGCCGAAACCGTCGACCCCCCAGACGGCGGACAGCGGGTGATCGCGCGCATATATCCTACCTGGGCTCTCTATTAGGTACTTCAGTAATTGGAACTCCATCCAGGCTAAGTCTACCCTTGTTCCCGCGACACCGACTTGGTAATTGACGACGCTCAACGCGTTCGCGCCGAGACAGAGAACATCGGCGGAGGGTTCCGGCGCCGTGCGCGCGGCCGGCCTGAGAAGCCGCTTCTCAACCTCGGCGGCGGAGCACGGCTCCACAACGAAGTCGTCGGCGAAGTCGTAAAGCGCTTGAGTTTCCATGTCGGAATCGTCGAGGCGGAGGAGGACTTGAGGAACAGGGGTTCCCGCTCCAGGCAGCAGTCGCGCTTCCCACCCTTCCCTCTCCGGTGGTCCAACCATGACTATGAGGGTGTTCGGGCGATCCCCAGACGAGACGCGGGGGACGGGGCCAAGCATGTCCACGACGCCTCCCGCTGACAGGACCTTTAGGATGGGCCCCATGCTGTCTCACCGTTCCCCCACCATGTGCACTTTGACCGGCAAATTCATCTGCTCTTCGCCGACCGATGCGCGACGCTTGTTTTTAACACTGTGGGTTGCTCGGAGGATGGCCCTTAGGCTAGCAGGAGCATACCCACACTATCATGGGAGACCGATATTGCTTGACGGTTACGCAAGGGTAAACAAACTGTAACAACGTCCTTATTCCGATTTCGGTCATGCTTGACGTAAAATAGTTGAGGCGGACCACACCTTCGCGAGGTCAACGGTATTGACCTTCTTTAGCGAATCGGAAATCCTCGAATGGCTCATCAGGCACGGGTACCTCCTGATGTTCTTGGTGATGCTAATCGAAGGTCCTGCCGTCACCGCCATCGGGGCTCTCGGCGCGGCCTTGGGCCACTTCAACGTATTCATCGTCTTCGTTCTCTCCTTCTTCGCCAACTTCCTCCCTGACGTTCTTTACTACTCGCTGGGTCACTGGGGAGGGCAATGGGTATTGGACAGGTTCGGGGCCCGCATCGCCATTCCGATTAATCGACGGGAAAGAGCGGGAGTCTTTATCACCAATCACCTGGGAAAGTGGCTGCTGTTCATCAAGACTATTCCTTTCATTAGTCCGCCGGGGCTGGCGGTCATGGGTGCGTTGGGGGTCTCGATCAAGCGTTTCATCTGGTGGGATATGGCAATCGTTGCCCTTACGTCCGCTTTCTTTGCCGCCGTGGGGTACTATTCCGGACAAGGTTACGGGTTCCTCCAACGCGCATTTGGGTACGGGGCGTTATGGTTGGCCGGGTTCTTCATCTTGTTTCTTCTGATGACGTTCCTTTACAACCGCATCGCCCAACGATTCACCCGAAGAATGCGACAATACACCGATGAAGAGAGCCCGGTGCAACAATGACGACCGTTGCGCTGGGACCGGAATCGCCGAGGCTCGGACTGATGTGCGGAGAGAAGAAGCGTTGAAGGTGTTAATAGCCAACGATACCTACCCACCGCAGTTGAACGGAGCGGCGGTGGCGACTCACCGGCTGGTGCATGGTCTAGCTGAAAGAGGGCATTTCGTGTCCGTAGTTGCGCCCAGCATGGCATACCGGGATGAGGAACAGTCCGACCCTTCCAGTCCCAATGTGACGGTCCACCGTATCAAGTCCATACCGACAAAGCCGCTCCATCCCGAATTTCGCATCACCTCATGGGCCAAAATCGACGTGAAACTAGATCGCATTTTCCAGAGTTTCGCACCGGACATCGTTCATATACAGAACCATTTCGTCGTCGGCCACGGTTGTTTGAAGCAGGCCCGCAAACACAGAATCCCCATTGTGGGAACCAACCACTTCATGCCGGAGAACCTAATCCAATACTTTCCCAAGCCACTGCGCCCGGCGATTTCCGCCGTGATGTGGAAACACTGCATGCGGGTATACAACCGTCTGGACTGCGTTCTCGCCCCGTCCAACGCCTGCCTGCATCTGCTGAGGAACGCTGGGTTGACCGCGCCCGCGCGGGTGGTCTCAAATGGAATCGACCTGCGGCGATTCTCCCGGTATCCAGCCTCGGAATATATTCATGACAAGTATGGAATCAGGCGGGATGTCCCCACTTTCCTGGTGGTTGGGCGGTTGGAAAAGGACAAGAAGACAGACTTGGTCATCCGCGCAACCGCGGCGGCATCCGCCACCGCCGAATTGCAAACGGTGATAGTTGGCAAGGGCAAAGACGAAAGAGAGTTTCGCGAGTTGGCCAGACGCCTCGGCCTCGACGGCGTGGCGGTGTTCACAGGATATGTGCCGGAAGAGGACCTGCCGGGACTCTACAATCTCTCAAACGTGTACATCGGGGCGGGCGCCGCCGAATTGCAAGGTCTCGCCGTAATGGAAGCGATGGCCACCGGACTTCCAATTCTGGTTGCGAATTTGGTTGCGCTGCCCGAGCTAGTCGAGGACGGGGTAAACGGATTCATGTTTGAACCGACAGTTGAAGACCTGTCGGATAAGATGCTCGCAATGTTGGAACAGCGGGACCGTTGGGAAGCCATGGGAAGGCGCGGACTTGCGGACATGCAGCCCCATGACATGCCGGCGGTCCTTGCCCAGATCGAGGAGCTTTACCGGGAGATGGTGGAGACGAAGAGGGGTACCCCGGTCACCGGACCAACCGGGTGAGACGGAAGATCGGTCACTCCCGGTTTTCCGCCGGATCCTGGACCGGATGAAGCAAGACCCCTCTTGCCAGTCCCCGGCGCAGGCGTCCGTATTCCGAGCTGAGTTCCGCGCCGAAGATGAGGATCAGTCCGCTTACGTAGGTCCAAAGGGAAAGCACGATAACCGGCGTGAGCGCGCCGTAGACGTTCTCGAAGTTGGCGAACGTACTCAGGTAGAGAACAAACAGGTTTTTTGCCAGCTCGAATAGCACGGCAGCCCCGACCGCGCCAGGCCAGATGTAATGCCAGTATGTCCTGGTGTTAGGCATGTACTTGTACATCAACATGAACATCGCGGTAGTCAGGAACAAGGAGCTTATCTGAAGAATCGCGGGTGCGAGCCAGCTCAGCATGGAAGAGCTTCCATCGGCGTTCACACCGATAAAACGGTCGGCGGCCCGCGCCAGCGCAACCACACTCAAAGACACGAGGAACAATAGCCCAACCCCCGCGGCCATCGCCAGTTGCCTCGGTTTGCTAATGAAGAAAGGCCGGTCAACGTGAACGTCCCATGCCCGGTTGACGGCCCTGCTAACCCCACCGAACACCGCGCTCCCCGACCAGAGGAGTCCCAGCACGCCGAAGACTCCCAACGCGCCCCTCACCTTCAGTACGGCTTCTAGGTTAGCGTTGATGAGTTGATCTGACCCTGGGAAGTAACCGGAGAACGCGTCGATTAGCCTCAATCGGATCTCGTCGGTTTCCAGCACCAGACTGAGAGCGGCGATCAAGAATAGGAACAGAGGGAACAAGGAGAAAAGGGCGTAGTAAGAGACGCCTGCCGCCATGTGAGTCGCATCGTCGGCCGACATCTCCTTAATGGTGCGTACCAGTAACCGCACCGCGAAACTCGCCTCCAGGTGATGCCGCGCGGGCCGGGTGGCGTTCTCCAGTCCCTTCACTACGCTGCGAATTAGTCCAACGTTCTTTAGGCCATTTAGCATAGGGGTCCATTCCCTAGTGAAATCGTAGCCACCATCTGCACCTCGAATCGGCATGTCCGGAAACCAGCGTATCAAGATAGATCATTCCCCGATTGTCACGGACAACTGTGCGTCTTAGTTACCCAACGAATTCGCGCCGTCCCCTGAACACTATAGCAAATCCATGGTAGTCTCAATATTCGCCGAACCCCTGGAAAGGATTCTGAACCAGGACTAATCCATTTATTAGAATCAGACCCGATCTGCGCCGAGCCTCGTCAAATTACGACCACAATAACGTCGAATACGAGGATAGGGTCGAATTGGATTCTCCATACTTCCCTTCAATTCGACAGATTGGTATTATTGCACTATACCCACGGTCATGGCTCTGAGAATCACAGTGGCCCGACGGTCAAACGGCATTGGACAGTTACGCCCCGGACGCGTCTGCCCGATTGATTGAAGCAATTTCGTGGCATATGATTCCGGGGGTATCAAGGATATGAATTGTGGGGGCGACGGAGGGACCATCCAAATTTGGGTGACGATTCCATTTCGATTGATGGAGACAATGGCGCGATGATACAGCAGGACGAAGTTGACCGGCTTGCGGACAACCTGTCCGACCCATCCTGGGAATATCGAGTCGAGGCCGCGACGTCGCTGGCGAAGTTGGGCGACATACGCGGCACCGAGGCCTTGGCTAAGGAATTGGGCTCGGACACATTCCATATAAGGCAGGCCGCAGCGGAGGCGTTGGGTACAACCGGAGATCGTCGCGGCGTACCTTACCTCTTAAGGGTGTTGGGGGACCCCGACAACTGGGTCGCCAAGAGCGCCGCCCATTCTCTGGGACGCCTCGGAGACGCCCGAGCTGTTCCTGAACTGAGGCGATTGCTAACCCACGCTTTCCCCCTCGTTCGGGTTACCGCCGCCGAAGCTATCGAAAAGCTTGGGGACCTCAACAGAATCCCCGTCCTGATCCAGGAACTCGGCAAGGGGGATTTGGACGCCCGTCTCGCCGCTTGCGAGGCGATAAGAAACCTTGGAGACCCTAGGTCCATTCCCGCGCTGGCGCAGGCACTGCGCGACCGGGAATCTACCATTCGCCGGGGAGCGGCGAATGCCCTGGGAAACTTGTCCGCCCGCGAGGCGGTCCTGACCCTGATGGAATGTATGACCGACCAAAACGAACAGGTGCGGGTGTCGGTCTGTGAAGCGTTGACTCAGATTCGTGATCCTCGAGCTCTTCGCGGTCTCATCCGGGCCCTGGGAGATGAGTCTTTCGCCGTAAGACTGGCGGCAACCAAGGCTATCGGCTTTGATTGGGGAAGCAACGTCGTCTCGGATACTCTGGAAGCGTATGCGAGCGCGCGCGGCATGACCAGGGGATACCTTGCGGACTTCCTGACCAGATCGTGGAACTCACCAACTCCTGCCCGGCTAATTTACGCTCTGGAAGACAAGGACGAGAGTGTACGAAACGGGGCGCGGCGGGCATTGGAAGCAACATGGGGGCCAGCCACCCTGGCACACTTCCTTGAAGCCATGTACGGTCCCGACCGGGAGGTCGCCGTGGCGGCCCAAACCGTAGTCTCCCGGGAACTGGGTGAACTGACGGTGGCGGTCTGTTTGGACAGACTGGCCTCCGACGACGTGGAAATGCGGCGAGCAGCCCGGACAGCTTTGACTTCTATCTGGCACGAACCCACCATCGCGCGACTGACCTTGGCTTTGTTGGACCAAGACCACGATATTAGACGAGGTGCGCGCTCGGTACTACGAACGATGGGAAGATCACCAGAATTGGGTGGGTTGATGGCGGCGCTGTCTGACAGGGAAGAGGCCGTCCGTCTGGCCGCCAATTCCGTGCTGGAACAGACCTGGGGACCAGTCACGATCCCACGTCTATTAAATGCGTTGGGTTCCACCGACGAAGAGCTAAAGAAAGGCGCCCACGAGGCGTTGATAACGCTGTGGATCGAACCTACCGTGGCCCGGTTGCTGGCATCGACAGGACATAGTGACCCCGAAATCGCCAGGGCGTCTCGTACGGCGTTGGCCAGAAGTTGGGGTGACCCCACTCCCGTGAGGCTTCTGGAAGCCTTAACCGATCCGGACCCCTTGATCAAATCAGAGGCTGGGTCGCTCCTAGAACGCGAATGGGGGTCACCCACGGTTCCACGCTTGTTGCGTACCCTCATCAGCGGCAACCCGGACATTCAGATGGCTGCCAGGAACCATCTGGCCAGTACTTGGGGGGACCCTACCGTGGCCCGGTTACTGAAGGGAACCCAAGACTCCGACCCGGAAATTCGAAATGCGAGCCGGGATGCGTTGAAGCACTCCTGGGGTGAGCCCACCGCCGCGCGGGTCCTGGAGGCCATCAAGGATCCCAATCCCGACGTCCAGAACACCGCCTATGAGCTCCTATGCACGATCTGGCATGAACCTACAAACGACAGATTACAATTGGCAGCTCACCACCATGACCCACAGATTCAGGCCGCGGCGCGGTTTGTGCTCGGTGACACCTGGGACGAGACGTACGCCATTCCATCGCTATTGGAGATGTACTTCTCCACCAACGAGGAAGAAAAACAGGACGCAATCGATACTCTCGAAAGGATCGGATGGGGTCAGCTTACTCCGGCACGACTCCTAAGGGCCATTGCCGACTATGATATGAGGACCAGTCCGATTGCGGAGAGAATTTTGTCCGGCGCTTGGGGGGAGCCTACTCCGGCCCGTCTTATCGACGCGCTAAGAGACGAGGATCCGGATCTCATATCGTCCGCGGCCAAGCTCCTGGGGGCGCGAGGACACCATGAGGCTATCCGGCCTTTGCTCGAAATGACCGGGGACCGCGTACATGCCATGACCAGGGCGGGGATCGCCATGTCGCTCGGGTCGCTGGGAGTTACCCCCTTTGACGCCTACGTAGTATTCGCCGAAGGCGATCCCGATTTCGTAATTGAACGGAGGCGGCGAATTTCAGGGTGGATCCGTGTGCAAGAAGGCCACGCGGTAAACGTCCAATTGGGATTGACCGGTGCTTTGACCGGAGAAACCGAGGTCCCAGTCGGCTCCTTCGAGTATGCGGGGCCAGATCAGGAGTTCCATTGGCAGGCCTATGTCACTCCTCCAGGAGCGGGAGAAATGACCCTCGTATGGCAGATCACTTTCGACGACATCGAAGGGACCAGAAGAGTTATTCAAGGCGAGAGAGATTTCCACGTAGAGGGGATTGGTCCCGGTCATACGTTCATCAACACCACAACTAACACCAGGATCGTTGACAACTCCCAGCACATTGACAATTCGGACCGGTCACAGGACAAGATAGCGTGGGAAAGGAACCCAGGTGGCGCTGCGGCAGGTGGCATACCCGACGATGGCCCCCAGCAACGGCGCAGTCGGACGATGGAGGACCATGAGAGTTCCCCGCAAGATTCTTCAGAAACCGGGGATCCGGTACTGGAGTCGCGAGGTCTTTGTCGTTGCCCGGTACCTGGCGGCAACGGGACCTTCTGCACGGAATGTGGGAAGAAGTTACTACCCGGTTAACCCCAGTAACAACGGCGAGGACCTCCCAATAGGAAGGTCCTCGGGCCTTAAAGACGTGGTCTAACCCGCCGTACTCCTAGGAGTCTGTCCGATATACAATGATGGCAACGTATATCGGCGACGATGGCTTGCGCAGCAACGCTATTGGTTCATGTATACGTCTATTTAGTAACCGCCAAACCGATTACCAACGATTATAGCATTCGAGATCGAATCTTTGGAAAGGCTCCTAGTCTGGACTGGGTAACCCGGTGGCCCTTAGCCCACTCGAGCGCGCCAAATCGCGTTATCCCGCCAGTTCAATGATGGACACCCAGGCAGGGCGGTTGCCCAGCGCGTAGGTCTCTAGCGGGCTCAATTCGCCGGAGTCAGCGTTGATGCTAAAGGTGGCCATCCTGCCCGACTCCTGGCCTGCGGAGAACGCAAACTTTCCTTGGGGGTCCAGCCCCAGGGCGTTGGGTACCGCCTCAGATGCGACCCTTCCCGCGGAGGTCAATCCGCCGGTGGCGGAGTCTATCGAGAAACACGCGATGCTGTTGTGGCCGCGGTTCGGGGCGTAGAGGAACTTCCCAGTTGCGGTGACCTGTATCTGGGAGCACGTGTTCCGCTCGGTGTAGTCATCCGGGATAGTGGGGACGGTCTGGAAGGGCGATAGGGTCCCCGCAGCCGTGTCCAGATTATAGGCGGTCACGCTGCAACCCTGCTCGTTCGAAAAGTAGAGCACGTCCAGCGAGGGGTGGAAGCAAAAGTGGCGGGGTCCCAAGAACTCCTCCAGGTCTACCCTGGGTGGGGAATTTGGAGTGATGTGTCCGGTGTTTTCGTCGAACCGGAATTGGAAGATGGCGTTGGGGCCGTTGCCTGCGATATGCGGCACAAATGCGTAGCTATTGGTCGGGTCGGTCTGCATGGCATGAGCGCCTGTCGCCGTCTCAAGCCATTCTATCGGCGCCTCGCCCACAGACCCGTCGCCGCCAATGGGATGTACTCCCACGTGGGCGCCCTGGTAATAGGCCGACAGCACGAACTTGCCTTTCCGGTCGGTTGCGATGTATGTGGGGTTGAATTCCAAGGCTACCGACCCGTTCTGTGTGAGCCCTCCTGTAGCCTGGTCGATCTGGTAGCTGTTGATTTGAGGCACGTCTCTGCATCCGGCGTACAGGAACTTCCTGTCCGGGCTGATTGCGAGGGTGAACGGTCCGCCAGGCACCGATACCTCCAACTGAGGAGTCAACTTGCCGGAGTCGGGGTCTACGGTAAAGACGGAGATCTTGTTGTCTTCTTGCAGGGCCACGTACATGTGGTAAGGCATTGTATTCTCCTCGGGACGAATGCTGTCTGGTCATGAAATTATCAGGATGACCCGGGCCGGTCGCTAGTCTGGGACCCGGGCTTAAGGCTCCGTGAGGGCCACAAATTCCCGGACTTGTTGGGTACACCACTCGGGGTAGATCGCGTTCACGCCATGTCCAAGGCCAGGGTAGACCACCAACCGGGCATTTGGTAGCTGAGCGGCCATAAACTGTTGCTGTTCCAAAGTGGAAGTGGGGGATTCCTCCCCTGTCAAGAGCAAAGTGGGAGTTTCCACCTCGCTTAAATGCGGGCTAAAGTCAAGGGTGTCCAGGTAACCCTGGAGCTTACGTCCGATAGAGGAAGGGGTCCGGTCCATTTCGGAGATGTACCAGTCCTTCAGTCCATTTGGGGCGACACGAGTGTCCAGACGCATGTCAATTGTGGCGGTAGACCAGGTCCCTACACTCTGCCTCATGGCGGTGTCCCAGTCACCGTCGGGGTCGTTGCGGCCTCTGCGGGGCAAACGGCATGGCGTGTTGCACAATACCAGGGCGCGAGTCCGCTGCGGATACGTGTGGGCGAATTTGAGCCCGACGATGCCTCCGAAGGATTCCCCTACGTACACAATGCGGTCGATCCCCAGTTGGTCGAGAATTGCACGGAGATCTTCGACAAAGAGGTCCAGGGAAGGGTCATATTTTTCTTCCGGCAATAACGACTCTCCCATACCCCGCATGTCGGGCCGAAGAACGCGAAATTCGCGAGCGAGCAGAGGCACCCAGTTGTACCAGAATTTGCCGTTGCGGGAAAACCCGTGCTGCAAGAGTATAGCCGGGGCTGGCCGCCAAGGGTCGGTGAAATCATCGTCGTAGTAGTGTAATTCTACGTCAGGACCCACGCGAAGAGTCGCCATGATTTAACCTCGGATGCCCGGCTTCGCGGCCCTAAGAATTTTGCAGCCAACATCGGGGACTCGGGTCACCCTACGATGGCTGCCGGGGTCAGATTAGTAATGGCCCCAGGGACCAACTCACGGACCAGGGTGCTGGATTAAAGGGTGCTGGATTAAATGGAAGGGCCGTACCCCGGAAGTCTGTCCCAGGTCATCCCTTTGGGATCGTGCACCACCGCCACCTTGTCTCCTTTCGAATCCTTGAGACCCAGCGGGTGTTGCACCAATTCGATCATGTTCCCATCGGGGTCGTGGATGTAGGTGGAATGTCCGTTGCTATATTCCCGAACGGTGGGCGGAGTATACGACACTCCAAGGGCGTCCATGTTGGCGATCATCTCATCCCAGTCGTGAATCTCCAATGCGAAATGGCCCGAAGGGGCAGGGGTGGGAGTATGCGTGCTGTGGATCTCTCCGCTTCCGATCCTCAACTGGAGTTGCCGTTTGTTTAGCTCTGGCCCCCGGTCCAAGAATTCCGCGCCCAGGACCTTCTCGTACCACTCACGGGTCCGGTCCTTGTCGCTGATCTGGATATTGATATGTTGGATCATCGAGACCCTGGACATGGTTGCACCTCCTGCAAACTGGGTTCCGCATCCCTTGCCTGATTACCCGGCCAAGATGCGTAGAGCAGAGTATAGCACCGGGGAGTAGGGTCGTCAGCCGCGGCAAGAGTCTGTCATCGAGCCGCCTGGGACGGGACGTCACGTTTATACATACGTAGTGACTGCTTGTTGCGGGAGAAGATTCTGGATTTCGTCGTAGAACATACGAACTTAGCAATTATAAGATTATCTCCGATCGCAATAGTCACCAATTGCCTACATCATAAAATTCGTCTTGACATGAGTTATGCGGATACTTTAGATTCCCGTCACATATACACGGCTTCCGAGCCAAAGAACGGTTCGGGAGCCGAAAAAATTAGGCCCCGGGTGGACTCGCCTCGCAAACCAGTCACCCAGGGCTGTGGTGGAACGTGAACGAAGCACGCTCCTTTCTCAATATTAACACATCGTCCCGGGGAGCTTCCAGGCTGGACACCTTCGGCTGTCCGTCCAGAGCCTCACCTCAACAACGGCTGTCTTGGACGTGTTCACGGACTTGGCGGGGCCCCGCTCTACTCTCCGTTACTTTCCAGCGCATTGATCACCGGAAGAAGACACGGTCCCCCAAACATGGGTTAACCCAATACCCAAGGGCGCAATGAGAACAATATGGAGGTTTGTGTTATGACTTGGCGTACCCCCCTAGGCGCAAGAGCTCTAATTCTTACCATCCTGTTGCTATCCCTGGCCCTCGTAGTGGCCTGCGGCCAGGCCGCGCCGGCGACCACTGCGCCCGGAGCCCCATCCGGGGCCACCACTGGGCCGGGCGCGGACCAAAAGACCGACTCGGCGGCACAGACCGGCGCAGCGGAACCTACGCCCACCCTGTTTATCGAAGTCGTGAAGCGGGAGGCCACGCCCACCTCGGTGGCGGGCGCCACGGCAACACCGATGCCAACTCAGCCGCCCCTTGCCGAGGGTATCTACGGCGGAGTAACCCCCATGCATACTTACTCCGCACCCGTAACATCCCGGCCGTTGCCCGAAGCCACCTATAGCCACATGATCGCCATAGCTCCGCTGTACAACCAGATAGTGGAATACAACCCGGAAACCATCGACTCCACCGACATCCGGTGCGACCTGTGTACAACATGGGAGTTGTCCGACGACGGTCTCACCTACACCTACCGCTTCCATGAGGATGCCCGCTGGTCGGATGGACAGCCCATCACGTCCAAGGACATCATCTTTAGCCTGGAAAGCATCTATGATCCCAACATGCCGAAATTCGGGAACCTTTGGGAGGGGCACAAGACACGCTCCCGCTCCGGGTTATGGAAGCCTTACTACGAGAGTTCCCGGGCCCTCGACGACTACACGGTTGAAGTCAAGCTGAAGTATCCGGCCGCGGCGTGGCACCCCGCCCTTGCGGTAGAGCCCGCCAAGATGATGCCCGAGCATGTGGTGTCCCAGGGTAAGTTGCAGGGTTTTGCCGAGACCGAGAACCTGGTCACGTCCGCCGCGTTCCGGTTCAAGGACTTCTCCAAGGACGTCTCCTGGGAGTACGACAAGAATCCAGACTATTTCAAGGAAGGGCGCCCCTATATCGATGGGATGATCGCCTACATCATCGTGGACCCCGGCTCTATCATCGCCGCCTTCGTGGCTGAGCAGGTCCTGATGACCAACGGTACCGTAAACAACTTGAGCAGCATCGAAGCCAAGCAATTCAAGGAGGACCACTCCGACACGCACGACGTCTTCTTCGCCGGGCCCGGCGGCAGCTACGTGTTAATGATGAACACGGAAAAAGCCCCTTTCAACGATGCTCGCGTGCGGAGGGCGATCTCGCTCGCCATAAACCGCCAGGAGATAATCGAGACCATCAGTGTGGGGGACTTCCAAGTAGGCCATCCGTTCCCACCCGGCACCTGGTTCGGCCCTACTCTGGAGGAGGCCGAGCAGGCTCCCGGTATGAGACTGCTTAACGGAGAGAAGCACCCGGAGGACATCGCCTTAGCCAAGGAGTTGCTGGCCGAAGCGGGCCTGGCGGACGGTTTCGATAGCGAAATTATGCTCCGCAGGGCTCTCTTGTATGTGGACGTGGGCACGATCGTGGCGCAGCAGCTAAAGCGGTACTTGAACGTCAACCTGGAAATCAGGGTTGTTGAGAGCGCCGCGGGCCAGCAGGAGTACAAGGCTAGCACCTTTACCACGGCAGTCCAGGGCAAGTCGCTCCCGTTTATGGACCCCGACGCTGCCTTCGTGGAGTACAAGACAGGCGGACTGATCGGCGAGTCATGGGCCCGGGCCCAAAACCAAGTCAACTGGGACAAGCTGAACGAGATTTTCCCGCGTATGTCCGCGGAGACGGACCCGGAGAAGAGGAGGGCCTTGATCAGGGAAGCCGGAGAGTCTCTGATCGATGAGGACAACGCCGCGCCGGCCATCTTCTACGCCACGGCCACCTTCCTGGTGCACAAGAAGATTCAGAACTTCAATCCCGCGCCCGGGGGATACACGTCCGGTCAGAAGTGGGAACATATCTGGTGCGACCCCGGCTGTTAACGGCGCTCCTATCCTGCCGGGCCAGGTCAGAGCGGTGATTTGGCCCGGCGGGGATATCTAGTTACGGCACATCCGTATTCGTTCTTGACCACGACCCAGTCACCCCTATCAAGAGAAGGGCGGAGAGATGCAGGCTTACATAGCCAAGAGAACGCTCTCGTTCATCCCAACATTCTTATTCGTCACCGTTGTGGTGTTCATCATCCTGCGCATTGTTCCAGGAGACCCGGCCCTCATGCTCATCACGGAAGGGGGCCTCGCCGAGGGTCCTAGTGAATTCTCAGAGAAAGAGCTACAAGAGCTCCGCGTTAAACTGGGGACCGACAGACCCATATACGTCCAGTACGTCAAGTGGGTATGGGGAATGTTGCGCCTGGACTTCGGTATGTCCTACTGGTGGGATACCCCGGTAGCGGAGGACCTAGCCGAGCGTTTCCCGATCACCCTCGAGCTGACCATCCTTGCCCTGCTTTGGGCTACGGTATTGGCAGTACCCATAGGCGTACTCTCGGCAATCAAACAAGACAGTTGGGGAGACTACCTGGGAAGGCTCCTTACGATCGCCGGTATCGCCTTGCCCAACTTCTGGATTGCCATATTGATGGTGTTTTTCCTTATTCTCCTCTTCCAGTGGATACCGCCGCTGGGCTATGAGAACGTTTGGGAGGACCCCTGGACGAACCTGCAGCAACTCGTTTTTCCCGCACTGGCCCTGGGGTTCTCCAACATGGCCTTCATCGCCAGGGTCACCCGTTCCGCCATGCTGGACGTGTTCCGTGAGGACTACATCCGCACGGCACGGTCCAAGGGTCTGCACGAGCCGACCGTGGTGGGGCGGCATGCGTTGAAGAACGCCCTCCTGCCTGTGGTCACCGTATCCGGTTACGAGTTTGGGAGGCTCCTGGCTGGTACCGTCGTAATCGAAGTGATCTTCATGGTGCCGGGCGTGGGCAGGTTCCTGGTTGATTCCATATTTCACCGGGATTTCCCGGCAGTCCAGGCGGTGATAGTGATCCTGGCGGTAATAGTGCTGGTGTTGAACCTGGTCCTTGACGTGATGTACGCGTGGCTGGACCCTAGGATTCGGTACAGATAAGCAGTAAGGGAAGATACGGGGAAGAGAGATGAGTCAACAGACCTTTATTACGGAGGCAGCCGCAGAGCAAGCCAGTTCAGGCTCCTTGAGGCCGAAGCGTGCCGTCCTGGACCATATCCGTTCCTTCATCATACGGAAACCCCTGGGCGCCGGCGGGGCATTAGTGGCCGTGGTGCTGGTGCTGGTCGCCATATTTGCTCCCGTCATATCCAATCACGATCCTTATGAGGTGAACCCCAAGATTAGGTTCAACGCACCGAGCACCGAGACGTACTTCGGCGGAGACCACCTGGGGCGCGATGTCTTTAGCCGGGTGGTTTACGGGGCCAGGATCTCACTGTACGTCGGCATCCTTAGTTCATTCATAGGCAGCACAATCGGCATGTTAGTCGGGGTGGCGAGTGTCCACTACGGTGGACTGACCGACATGACGATTCAGAGAGTCGTTGACGGCATGATGGCGTTTCCGGCCCTGCTCCTGGCGATTGCGATCATGGCCGCCCTGGGCACGTCGGTCAACAACGTGGTGATCGCCCTGAGCATCATCTACATACCGAGCACGGCCCGCATTCTCCGCGCCCAATCCCTGGCGATTAAGGAAATGGATTACATTCTGGCGGCCCGTGCCGTGGGTGTCGGGGACTGGCGAATGGTAACACGGCACATGATTCCCAACTGCTTCGCTGTGTTCATAGTCATCGTGACCTTCCACCTGGGCGGGGCCATCATCGCCGAGGCATCTCTCAGTTTCCTGGGCCTGGGCGCTCCTCCCAACATCCCCGCTTGGGGAGGGATGTTGACCGGGGCCGCTAACTGGATAAGGGTAGCCTGGTGGGTGGCCATCTTCCCCGGCGCGGCCATCGCGATAGTGGTTTTCGCCTGGAACCTGCTGGGGGATTCGCTCAGGGACGTCCTGGACCCACGCTTGAGAGGGAGCACTTAGCGTATTCGAGATTATCTTGGAGAAGGATATTGCTGTAAATCGAACATCATGAAAGTCGTCTTGACACTTCACGTGCTGATAGCTTAGATTCCTGTCACTTTTCAAGTTGATCGGTGGCAAAACAAAATAGACCCTGGTTGAACTCGCCGTGGCAACAAGGTCACCCGAGGTGATGGAGGAACGTGGCGCCAGCACTCTCCGTGGGGGATGATAGAACACCCACAAAGGGCGCTTCCAGGCTGGACACTCTGGGACGCAGGTCTAGAGCTTCACCTCCGGACCGGTCATCACCAGGGCGTCCATGACGGGGGAAGGGCCCTTTTCTATTGCACCGCGCCTGCTCCGGCGGGCGGTCCCTACAAGAACCCGGAACCGACCGGCTAGCTATCCTAAGTCCGAGACAAATTTGGAGGTTCGTACTATGGAACGGCGTTTGGCGCTAGGACCGAAAGCGTTAATACTTACACTAATGTTCCTATCTTTGGTACTCATCATCGCCTGCGGAGGGGCTCCGGAGCCCTCCGCAGGCGATGCGGCTGCGGCGCCCGCGGTGGCCGCTGCTCCCCAGAGCGAACCATCAATAGCAACCGTGGCGCCCACTGTTGTCACAGAAATACAAAGCTTCCCGACCCTCCCACCGACGAGGAAAGCAGGGGAGGCGCCAGCCCCCACCGTCGTTCCCCAGGCTACCGCGGCGCCAGTAGTTGCCGCGGGAATTAAGTACGGCGGCCATGTCCCGATGGTCCAGTACGCGGCTACGGATACCAAAGCGGTACATCAGTGGGCAGGTCCCTCGTCACAGACCTACTCCCCATTATTTAACCAGATACTGGAGTTTGACCCCGAGACGGCGGTGAACAACGACATCAGGTGCGATCTGTGCACAAGCTGGGAGCTGGCCGAGGATGGAACCACCTATACCTTCCACCTGGTCGACAACGCTCGCTGGTGGGACGGCTCGCCCGTTACCGTCGAGGACGTGATATTCAGCCTGGAGTCAATCGTAGACACAGAGTTCACCAAGGGATTACAGGGAGGAACGAGGTCTTCCACGGTCATGATCAAACCCATCTACGAAAGTTCCCGTGCCGTCGACCCCCACACCCTGGAGGTACGGACCAATTTCCCTTCACCTACGTTCATTCCCAAGCTTGCCATAGACACCCTCAAGGTCATAAAGACATTTGACCCGGATACCGAACCGCACATGGCTCAGACAATCGTGCATCCGGAGAACCTGCACGGTTCGGGCCCATTCAAACTCGAAGAGTTCGAAGAGGACGTCAAAAACGTTTTCGTAAAGAACGATGATTACTTCAAGGAAGGGTACCCCCGCATCGATGGAATGACCCATTTCGTTATCCTGGACCCCGGCACCACCATAGCGGCCTTTCTGACCGAAAAAGTCTTGATGCAGAATATGCGGTCGAGCAATCTGACCGTAACGCAACAAGTGCAGCTTGCCGAAGACGGAAAGGACATACTAAAGGCGTTTTTCCCTGGTCCGGGTGGTCAAATGGGGGTGCTGTTGAACACGCGGAAAGCGCCTTTTGATGATGTTAGAGTGAGGAGGGCTATCATGTTGGCGATCCATCGCCAGCCTCTGATCGAGACCTTCAATTTGGGCAACGCCACTCTGGGCCTGCCCATGCCGCCAGGCACCTGGTATGGCCTGAGCTTGGAGGAGGCTGCTCAAGCGCCCGGTTTCCGCGAACTGAATGGCGAAAAGCACCCCGACGACCTCGCCGAGGCCAAGAGGTTGCTTACCGAGGCCGGGTACCCCGACGGGTTTACCGCCGAAATGACCGCCCGGACGGCGTTGGGATACCCCGACGTCGCTGTGGTCGTCACGGCCCAGCTCAAGAAGTTCTTGAACATCGAGGCTACAGTTAAGACGATGGAGCCAGTTGCCGGCTTTGCTGCCTATGAAGCGGGCGACTACATTTGGGCGTTACAGGCCTCGTCCTATGCTATTCCCGATCCTGACGCCGTGTTTGCCCGCTGGAGAGACGGCGGCACCCCAACGAGGTGGGCCGACTGGCTGAATACTCCGCAGGGTCCCATCGTCCAGGACCTCTACCTTAAAGAAGCATCGGAGCTGAACCAGGAACAGCGGAGGGTCGTCATCCGGGAGGCGGCGGATATCCTCCTCAATGTAGACAACGCTTACATCGGCCTCTATTGGTACATGGGAGGCCACATAGTTAACAATAAGATTCAGAATTACAATCCCGTGGCAAGCAGTCACATCGCACTGAAACATGAGCACACATGGTGCGACCCAGCCTGTTAGTTGGCCCTTCGAATATCACGAACGGGGACAGGTCTACGGCGTTCGGCCTGTCCACGTTCGTTCAGCGGTAGATCACCTATAAGTTACGGGGGCGTTGCTTTGCTTCTGTGTACTAGGGACGGAGAGACATGCAGGCTTATGTGATCAAAAGAGTCCTTCTTTTGATTCCCACATTGTTGTTGGCCACCATGGTGGTGTTTGTAATTCTACGCATCGTCCCTGGTGACCCGGCCCTGGCGATCCTCTTGTCCGAAGCGCAGGAGGGAGATGTAAAGTTCCTCCAGGAAGACCTTGACGAGCTTAGGAAGAAGCTCGGAACAGACAAACCTATTCATATCCAGTACGGTATCTGGTTCTGGAACATGCTCCAACTGGACTTTGGGTTATCGTTCTGGGACTCGAAACCGATCACGGACCGAGTGCTCAAGAAGTTTCCCATCACCTTGGAGCTGACGGTCCTCGCGGTCCTTCTAGCTAGCGTTTTAGCGGTGCCGCTAGGGGTGATATCCGCGATCAGACAGGACACATTGGGCGATTACGCCGGCAGAATCATAAGCATCGCCGGGATAGCGCTACCCAACTTTTGGGTAGCCATCATGATAATTTTCTTTCTGGTGATGTGGTTCAACTGGATACCTCCGTTAGGCTATGTGGACCTCTGGGAAAATCCTTGGACCAACGTACAACAGTTGTTCTTTCCCGCCGTTGCTCTTGGTTTTTCCAATATGGCTTTCATATCCCGAGTGACCAGGTCCGCCATGTTGGAGGTGTTAAGGGAGGACTATATTCGGACCGCCCGATCCAAGGGCCTTCAAGAACGCGTGGTGATTTCGCGTCATGCCCTCAAGAACGCGCTTTTGCCCGTGGTTACCGTTTCCGGCTATGAGTTTGGGAGACTCATCGCTGGCACGGTGATTATAGAGGTTATTTTCCTGGTGCCTGGGATGGGCCGGCTCCTGGTGGATGCGGTCTTTCACCGGGACTTCGCCATGGTCCAGGCTATCATTGTGATGATTACCGTGGTAGTAGTGCTGCTGAATGTGGTCATGGACCTGCTATACGCCTGGCTGAATCCGCGGATCCGTTATACGTAATCGAAAATCACCGTCACGGGGGAGAGAATGAGTCTAGACCGAGCTGGCGCGACAGCTCTTCCGGAGCAAACTATCGGTGGCCTGAGGCCCAGGCGCACCGTCTGGCAGCAGGTGGGCGCCTTTTTCCGGCACAAGCCTCTGGGGGCTTTCGGCGCCGTGGTTTTCTTGGTCCTTCTATTTGTCGCTATTTTCGCTCAGATTGGCGGGTTCGCTATCGAAGACCCATATGATCCTGTAGTTGACCGTATATTCGACCCACCAAGCCGTGAGGCGTGGTTCGGGGGTGACCACATAGGCCGCGATGTCTTTAGCAGGGTCGTCCACGGCTCGTGGATCTCCCTGTATGTGGGCATTCTCAGTTCGTTTATTGGCTCCACGATAGGCATGATGGTAGGCGTGGCCAGCGTACATTTTGGAGGGAAGACGGACCTTATAGTCCAAAGACTCGTCGATAGCATGATGGCCTTTCCCGCGCTTATTCTGGCGATCGCCATCATGGCCGCCCTTGGGGGATCCTTAAACAACGTGGTCATCGCGCTAAGCATAGTCTACATACCCAGCACCGCCCGAGTGCTCCGCAGTCAAGCCCTGGGTATCAAGGAGATGGACTACATCTTAGCAGCCAGGGCGGTCGGGGCTGGGGACTGGCGTGTAATGCTACTCCACATGATTCCGAATTGCCTGGCCGTATACATCGTGATCGTCACTTTCCACTTGGGCGGAGCGATCATCGCGGAGGCCTCGCTCAGTTTTCTGGGAGTAGGGGTACCACCGAGCGAACCATCCTGGGGTGGTATGTTGACCGCTGGCGCACAGAACATAAGGCAATCGCCCTGGGTAGTCGTTTTCCCTGGCGCCGCCATAGCCATAGTTGTGTTCGCCTGGAACCTACTGGGCGATTCGCTGCGGGACGTGCTGGACCCGCGCCTGAGGGGAACAACTTAAGGAACGCGGGTTAACCCTGAAGAGGACCGGAGGCGAACCGACGCTACGGACCGCCGAGTCGCTGGTCTGGATCTGACAACATAAGCGGCCCCGGATCCTGTGTTAAAGGATCCGGAGCCGCTTTCTATTCGTTTTAGCAAGGAGGCGCGAGTGAGTGTTGCCTCGCCGCCTATCGCCTTAGGCCTATTGGGACCCTCTGAGTCTGGGGTCCAGGACGTCGCGGAGGGAGTCTCCCAAGACGTTCCAGGAGAAGACAACGACGAATATGGCCAGTCCCGGGACCACCGGCAGCCAGGGTCCAATACCAACGTAGTTCTTGGTAGCGCCCCTGAGCATCCCGCCCCAGGAGGGCACGTCGGGCCCAACACCGAGGCCGAGGAAGCTTAAAGAAGCCTCGGCGATAATCGCGGTGCCCATAAGGAATGTGAAGGCAACGATCCAGATGGCCAACACATTTGGAATCATATGACGAAATATTATTCGCAGACTGTGTGCCCCCACCGCGTGGGCAGCCAGCACATAGTCCATCTCCTTGATGGCCAACGCCTGAGAGCGAATGAGTCTCACCGTGGTTGGCATGAAAGAGATCGACAGCGCGATGATTACGTTGTTTATTGAAGAGCCCAATGCCGCCATCAGCGCCAATGCCAGGACAAGGCCAGGGAAAGCTATCACGGAGTCTATCACCCTCTGTAGCACCAAGTCGTATATCCCGCCGAAGTAGGCGCTGGACACCCCTACGATTAGGCCGATGGTGCATCCTAGCAGGGCGCTAATCAGGCCCACCCGAATGGAGATTCGAGTTCCCGCCACCAATCGGCTGAACATGTCCCTTCCCAAATGATCGCCGCCGAGAAGCATTTCGCTGCTGGGTGCTGCGTACAATTTGGTGTGATCGGTGAGGTTAATCGCCCGAGTCTGTATCGCCGGGGCAAAAATGGCTACGATCACGATAAAGAGCGCCATGGTTGCCCCTAGGGCGCCCAGAGGCTTCTTTCTGAAGAAGAGCAGGACCTGGCTCCAGAGGCTCCGCCTGGCCCGCAATCCGACTATAGCCTGCCCCTCCTGGGACGGAAGGCTAGCTTCTCGCTGTTGGCTCATAATTCACAACCGCATGCCAGTGTAGATACCCCAAGTTTAGCTATACCTAATGCGTGGATTCAACCATGCGTAGGCCAAGTCCACGACCAAGTTGAGGATCAGGACCAAGAACGTAATCATTATAACGATGCCCTGCACCATGGGGAAATCGCGATGTTGAATCCCCTTAATTAGCAATTGGCCAATGCCCGGCACGTTGAATATAGTCTCGATCAGGACCGTACCGCCCATCAGGCGCCCGACCTCGAAGCCTGCGACGGTAATTACCGGGAGCAAGGCGTTCTTAAGGAGGTGCCTGCCAATTACGACCGTCTCAGTCAGCCCCTTGGACCGGGCGGTCCGGATGTAGTCCTCTCGGGACACCTCCAGGGCCGCCGATCTGGTCACGCGAGCGACGAAGGCCATGTGAGTAAGCGCCAATGCAAAGGCGGGGAAGACAAGCTGTTGAAGGTTGTCCAGTGGGGCATCCCAGACGTCCTTGTAGCCCAGGGGAGGCAACCAGTTGAACACGTTGGCGAGCATATATACTAGCAGAATGCCTATCCAGAAGTTGGGAACCGCTATACCTCCGATGGTTATGATCCTGCCTACGTAGTCGGGCCATGAGTCCTGTTTGATGGCGGATATAACTCCCAGAGGAATAGCTACCACTCCAGCCATCAGAAGCGCCATGACCGCCAGTTCGAAAGTTATAGGGAACCGCTTTTTTATGTCGTCCCAGACGGGCTGGTCGTAGAAGAAAGAAGTGCCGAAATCAAGCTGTACTACGCCCCATACCCATTTGCTGTACTGGATATAAATCGGCCGGTCGGTGCCCAGTTTTGCTCGCAACCTCTGGAGATCTTCTTCGGTGAATTCCGTTTCCGTCTGGGCTCCCCCCGCCAAAAGGCTTATTGCAGGGTCGCCGGGTACCAACCTGAGGATCCCGAACACCAGGGTGGCCACCAGCAGCATGGTTGGTATGAATAGAAAGGTGCGCTTGATCATGTAGGTTTGCACAGTTCGATATCCTACCGTCGTTTTATGGTGTCCGTTTTGGCCCTGTAATTATAGGGAGACGCAGAGACCATCCGGCCCTTTCTGGGTCGAGATTCCCACATCCCGCCATGTGTCCTTCGCCCAATACCTATGGGCAGAGCGGTGTGTGAATTGCGCCCACCAGTAATCTTTCGGTGATGCAGCTAACTGCTCGGCAACGAGGCCTAATGGGATGTCGCCGATGCAATCCATAGATTATCGAGGATTCAAATATATGTCAAATGTGCCAACATGACAACAATTGACTCCTAAACGAATCCGGTTCTATAATGCCGTGGCCCCATCGCTGGGTGCCGATACTACCTATGGCCCGGCCACAAAATCGTGGGAATGCCAACCAAAACCTTAGGAGGTTGTGATGCGCAGTCATCTATCGAAACGACCCAGAGTCTCGATGCCGTTAGTGATGGCATTCGTGCTGGTCGTAGCCTTGGCCTGTGGGAGCGCCGCTACGGCCACAATACCTGCTCCCACGGCCACCTCGCCGGCTCCCGAGGTGCCAACTGCCACCTCATCCCCGACCACCTCGGCGGCGCCCGGGGCCGCCCCCACCGCAACACCCCTGCCGGTTGCGACCGATCCGATACCGGGGTTCGGCGAGGACCCCGTTCGTGGAGGCATCGTGGACATGCAGGCTTTCGAGCCTCCAGGGTCCGATACCTATTACGGTGGGAGCAACGCGGACAACACCATGACCCACGTGGGCCCTATATTCAACCAAATCGTGGAGTTCGACCCGGACACCCGCGAGGGACTTGACTTGAGGGGGGGTGTCGCCGAGAGTTGGGAAGTCGTCAACGGAGGCCTCACCTACAACTTCAAGCTCCGGAATAATATGAAGTTCCACGACGGCACAACCTTGGAGATGGCTGACGTCCTCCACACCCTCACAACCGCCTTTACTCCCGATGAGATCGAATTCCCGGAGGTTAAAGATGAGCTACAGGGCCGTACTCTCGGCAACGCGCAGACGGTCCAAGTTTATATGAAAGACTGGGACGCGGTGGACGGGGGGACACTAGCGATGCACCTCAACTTTCCCAGCATCGCCTTCCTGACCACCTTCGCCACATACCGCTTCCCCATTCTCTCCAAGGATGCGATAGCGGAGCACGGCACTTTCAAGGTACCCAACGAAGGTACCCTCGTTGGCACAGGACCCTACATGTTCGTTGAGTATGACAAGGACATCGTCACCGAGCTGGAGAGGAACCCAGACTACCACCTCCAAGGCAGGCCATACCTCGACGGCGTCCGCTTCTACTCCATAATCGACATAGGCACCATCATAGCCGCCTACAAGACGGAACAGGTGCTAATGAGCGCTGACTTTGTGACCAACCTGAACATACCCGATGTTGTCAAACTTCAGGAAGAGATGGGCGACAAGCTGAGACTCATCACTACGACCGTGCCCGACAACCCCAGGGGCGTAATGATGAACACCAAAAAGAAGCCCTTCGATGATCCTCGCGTGAGAAAGGCCATGAACCTGATTCTACACCGGCAGCCCGTAATCGAGACCATCACCGCGGGCAGAGGCTTCATGGGGACACCGATACCCTGCGGTTTCGGCTGGAGCTTCCCCTGCGAGGAGGCTTTGCAGATGCCCGGCATGCGTGAGCTCAACGGGGAGAAGCACCCGGACGACATTGCAGAGGCGCAAAGGCTGATGGTAGCTGCGGGCGCCGGCCCCGGGACCCAGGTCCAGCTCACTTGCCGGCTGGTCGTGGAGTACTGTGACATAATGCTGATCATCCAGTCCCAGCTAGAGCGGTGGCTGGAGTGGGAGATAACCACCAGGTCCCTGGAGAGCACTGCGGGGTACGACGAATACAGGGCGGGGAATTACCAGTTCGCGGTTCAGGCCGTCGGCTTCAGTTTCCCGGACCCGGACGCGTCTGCTGCTTCCTACAGGAAGGGTAGCACATCGCACACCCAGAGGACCTTCTACTACAACGAGGAGGCCGAGCCCCTCTGGGAAATCATAAACACAGAGACCGACTTTGCGAAGCGGCGCGATGCGGTGCTCAAGGTCAACCAATTACTCATGGAAGACCACTCGTGGGCCAACGTGTATTTCTCGGTCCGCGCATGGCCCGTGAACACCAAGGTGAAGAACTTCATAGACCCCGCTGGACGTGGCGCGTATATACAGTGGGACCAGATCTGGTGCGACACCTGCTAGATCGCTAACCTAGGACCATTCCTCCTGATACGGTTCACAGACAGAGGCACCCGCGTGGGCGGGTGCCTCTGTCTGTTCCAGCCTCGCGGCGATGCGGTCCTCAAGGTGTCCAGGCTCCAAGTCTCAGGGATTAGAGCCGTGCCTTGCCATTAAGAACCCTTGACGATTTAGGACCTCAACACGTCACTCGACTCCGCCTCTTCGATGTACTTCTGCACATCAGCGGGAAGAAGAAACCTTTGCTTTTCGAGCTGGTTGCACGCCTTGTCGACGGCCTGCACATAGCCCGCATGGCCCTTATATCGCTCCTCCAGCGAGAGGCGGGGATCGCCCGATGCCAGCCGCTCCGCCTTGGTCGTCCTAAACGGAATGTATTGGCCGTCCGCTTCGCCGCCTTCGTTCTCTCCGAACCCATCACGGCGCAGCCCCCAACCGGTCGTGGTAGCAATCGGGGCCGCCACCGGAGGCAGACGGACGCCAGCCACTTCGATCCCTTCTTCGTCCACCTTGGACACGAATATGGGATAGGCGGGACGCCCAGCGACTGATGGCGGGTAATTGGAAATCATGCCCCGGTCGAATTCCGGGCCAAAGTCCAGGTGGTAGCGGGTCCTGATCAGTCCGGTGTAGGACACGCCCGGAATATCAGGCCAGCCCAAGTCTTCTTGCGGCACGACTCTGGTCAGAAAACCGGGACGAGTCACCGCCATGACCGCGTTATCAGAGCGTCGAGGCGCATTACTATCGGGTGGCGCGACGCCGTGACTCACCCATTCGTCGAGGGCCACCAGGAGGGCCCGATGAGTGGAGTAAGGACTCACTTCGTTAGTAAACTGCTGGAGATTCTTCCTGTTCGTTATGTCGCCCACAAGGTAGGACAGCCCGGACAGCAAGTAGAATCGTACATCTTCCGGATCGGGCAGGTCATGACCTTGGGTGTCGGTGTGCAGCAGTGAATTGGCCTTGCACCAGTATTCGTTTGCCGAATTGACCTCGAAACCCTTGGGAGAAGTGTCGCTGGCTATGCAACGCTCGCTGCGACCGCCGGTGTTCCCACTCAAGTGATCGGTCAACACCTGATGAGCAAACGGGAAGACCCCTTCGGGATACAGGTGGTTCTGGCGGTTGCGCTCGGTCCTGCCCGGCTGGCCAAACCGGAAGTTGATCTGGTCTCCGCTGCCACCGCCAACGTGGCTAAGTATGCCGTCGAAGACTCGGTGGCCGTGTTCGTCTTCGTTAATACCCAAAGCCTGAAAGTCGTTAAGGGGTCGCGCAGGCTGGGAGATAGAATAGCTGAAGGCGTACTCCACGTCGCCAGAGAGGGGATTGTCTTCACCGTTCCCGCCGTTTCGCAAGAAAGATACGAAGTCTCGTGTAGCTGCCAGGCCGATTCCGGAGACGCGAGGGTCTTTCGCCGTATACATGAATTCATAAATGAAGCTTTGCTTGAAGGGGGCGCCGTCCGGTAGCAGGCGGATTGCGTTACCGTCGTTTGACGTGTATTCCCAACCAGCCTCAGGGACCGTGGTTGGCTCGTCGTCCAGACGCGCTCGCACGGTCAATTTCGCATGGGACTTGTCCAGGGCCGCCGCCGGGAAGGCAAGCTCGCTGCTCAAGGTCGTGCCGTTATCGAAGGAAATGTATTCGTAGGATGGGCCGGTGATTGTTTCTCCGCCATTGCTGGCAACGGGTAAGGAAATCTTCATCGAGTCGAAGCCAGTAGCCCCCCAGTCCCAGCCGTTCGAGACCACAGTGTATCCCCGGTCCATGATGAATCCGGTTCCGGCGTCCACGGCGGTGGTTCGATCGTTGGTGGGGACCGCGTCATTAAGAAAGCCCATTCGCATTTGGCGGCGGTTGTTGAAGTCATATAGAAGGCGATAATTGCCCGCGCTCAGATCGATAGGCTTGAGGATGAAGATATCCATCGAGTACTCGACCATACCGCGTTCGTTCACCGGCGCCAGGCCGATGTCGGTGATCACCGCGTTCCGCCGATCCCCGGGGTCGATCTCGCCATAGGCGGTGCCGCGGAGTTTCTCATACTGGCCAACAGAACCGAATGACAACCCGCCGAACGTGGGAGACTGCGACCGGCCACGGTCTATGACAATACGTCGAATGCCCTGCTTGGCAGCGTGTACGCTTGTAACCTGATTGTCCCTCATAAAGGTTCTCCCGTTCGGGCGAGGTCTGGTGAAGTTTCAATTACCGGTTGGGAATATCCGGAGACTTAGCGGCTCTCTGTTAGGCCGATGGTACAAACACGGAGAGACGCCGTCAAACGCCGGAAGAGTACGGCTCCCTCATCTTAGAGGGCGGATGCTTCCGATCGTCTAGATTGCGGCTAAGCAGGGCTAGTAGTCAGTCAACTTTGATGTTGAAAATCATACAGGAAACTGGCCGATAGTCGTATACTGCTGGGGATGAAGTGGTGATGTTGGGGGTGGCGGTGATGATCAGGGATAAGTACGCCGTGCGGTTGGCGCCGGAACAACGGGAAGAACTCCAGAATCTGATTCGGGTTGGGAAGAGCTCCGCCCGAGTGACCGCCAGGGCGCGGATTCTCCTCAAGAGCAACGATGGTTGGGCCGCTCCCAAGGTGGCCGAGGCCCTAGATGTGGCATTGGGCACCGTGTACCGGATTAAGCAGCGCTTTACCGAGGAAGGGTTGGACGGGGCCCTGTGGGACCGGCGCCAGGTCAACCGGCGCCGCAAGCTGGACGACCGGGGCGAAGCCCACCTCATCGCGCTGGCCTGCAGCCCAGCGCCGGAAGGCCACGACCACTGGACCCTGCGCCTGCTGGCTGGCAAGGTGGTGGAGCTGGGGTTGGCGTCCACCATGTCCCACGAGGGAGTGCGTAAACGGCTCAAAAAAACGCTCTCAAGCCGTGGCAGAAGCAGGAGTGGTGCATCCCCAAGGTGAGCGCCGAGTTCGTGGCCCACATGGAGGACGTGCTGGACCTGTACGCCGAGCCATATGATCCCCAACGACCGGTGGTCTGCTTTGACGAGACCTCCACCCAGTTGCTGGCGGAGACTCGGCCCCCACTGCCGCCTGAGCCGGGACGCCCCCTGCGGCAGGACTACGAGTACCGCCGAGAGGGCACTCGAAACCTGTTCCTAGCCTGCGAGCCGCTGGCAGGATGGCGGCAGGTGGCAGTGACCCAGCGGCGCACGATGCAGGACTTCGCCCTTCAGATGCGCTGGCTGGTGGATGAAGCCTATCCGGAGGTCCCGGTGGTGCGTCTGGTCCTGGACAACCTGAACACCCACCGCGCGGCGTCGCTGTACGAGACGTTCCCGGCTGCCGAGGCCCGGCGGATTGCCAAACGGTTGGAGTTCCACTACACGCCAAAGCATGGCAGTTGGTTGAACATGGCGGAAATTGAGTTCAGCGTACTGTCCCGCTCTTGCCTGAAGCAGCGGCTCCCCGACGAGCAGGCGCTCCGGCGGGAAACCCAGGCGCTGGTGCGGGAGCGCAACGCCGCCCGAACTGGTATCAACTGGCGGTTCAAAACCCAAGACGCCCGATCCAAACTTCACCGCCTTTACCCTTTTGATTCCAAAGTTGACTGACTACTAGTAGCCTTGCGGCCCTTGACTGAGAATACTCAAAGACCCTGCGGACCCTGCGGCGATGGTCCAACGATATCGCTGGTCGCGGGAAGACACAGGTGGGACTCCCAGAGAATAGAGCCCCGATGTTGGGAGTCATGCGGCCCCGACAGCGCGGAGACCGTATCCATACTCGTCGACATGCGACTCCTACAACCCTACCACTCTTACACGGTTGTTGTGAGTGTCGGCTATGTAGAGGTTACCTGCCGCGTCCAGGCCGCAGCCGTGGGGCCGGGCTAACCCCGCCTCGGTGGCGGGTCCTCCGTCGCCGTCATCACCCCAGTGACCGCCGGCGATGGTATTGACGATACCGGTATTGGCGTCTATACGCCGCACCGCGTTGTTCTCCGTGTCCACCAAGGTTATGTTGTTTTGGGGGTCGCAGCGGATCGCTTTAGGCGCGCCCCAGGTGGCGTCGATCGCGAGACCGCCGTCACCCGAATACCCGCTTATCGCCTCCGCCCCCGCCACAGTGGTTAGCAGTCCCACAGGGTCAATCTTCCTCACGCCATTGCCTTCCCGCTCACAGACGTAGGTATTTCCCAACCTATCGATGCACACTCCCCGGGGTCCCATGAGGCTGGCCTCAATGGCCCGTTTGCCATCCCCGTCCCGAGAGTTCTCGCCAGTACCCGCAAAGGTAGTAATAGTACCGGTGGCCAGGTCAACCCTGCGGATGCGTTGGTCCCGAATGTCGGCGATCAGCAGCCCTCCTTTGCCATCCAGGAAAACGTCGTTGGGTTCCCGCATCATGGCCCGGTTGCCGGGGCCGCCATCGCCTCCGTAGCCCTCTTCGCCATTGCCCGCAACGGTGGACACGATGCCCGTGGTTCCATCTATTCTCCGGACCACGAAGTTGAATCGTTCCGCCAGATAGATATCTCCATTCGTGTCCACGGCGATGGCGTAAGGCATATTGAAACCGGCCTCAAGGGCGTCCCCGCCGTCGCCAGAGTAGTCCGACTTCCCGCTCCGGCAACCCGCGTGATAACCCCGCTCTCGGCGTCGACCCGGCGGACGAGATGGGTGCGCCCCATACAAACGAACATGTTCCCCTCGGTATCGAAATCGCACATGTACGGCAGTTCGCAGGCGGCCTGAGTAGCTTGACCGCCATCACCATGAAAGCCTTCTTCCCCGTTCCCGACAACAGTCTGGATCACGCCTTTGGAAATTGACATACTCACCTCTCCTTGGAGGGTCATGCGTGTAACCCGGGCCAGCCGGGAAGAAGCACATTCCCGACGCCTCAACCCCCTGTCCATGACGCCCTCCGCAATAGACCTGCGATTGGCTGGTATTCCTCCCTCTCCTCTATTCGCTGGGTTGACAGCTCTCCAGCCCACTTGAAGAGCTTGTATGCCGCCGCATCAGGCTGTGAGGTAATTACTCTGTAGGTATCATCGACGACTTCTATCGCGCAGTGGTCGTCGAGAGCCAACCCCAGATCTGAGCGCCTTCGCATCATCCCATGAAAGTCCTGCATCCGCTTGACACCGTTGGTTTCACTGTCGAAGTGTGGACAGCAAAAAGCGTCGATTAGCCCCATCCCCTTCACTCTGATGTACTTCCAGTCTTCGGGATGGTAAAAGGCCATGGAGTCACTATGACCCCAGCTAAACCAGCAGATACACCCCGCGCTCAGCCCGGAGAGGACGATTCCTCTCCGGTATGCTTCTTCCAAGACCTTGTCCACCCCCAGCCTACGCCAGCGTCTCATCATCTTGAGCGTGTTTCCACCGCCGACGTATATTAGGTCGGACGAGAGAATCCTGTCTTCAAGCTCCCTCTTGGACGGATGGACCCCTAGCAGATAGAGCACGCCGGTCTCGCAACCTAACTCTGATCCATATACCTCTTGGAATGCCTGCCATCGCTCAGGCGAGTCGCTGCTCGCGGTCGGGACAAACAGGGCCCGGGGACGGCTCTTGCCGGTGAGTAAGACGATCTCCCTGTCGATGGCAAGCGTTTTACCGTCGGCCATTCGACCCCCGCCTATAGCGACCAACTTTCCCATCTCTAATTCAACTCCCTTCGCCGTGAGTATAGAAACTACATCGATCAAAGCCAAGCCCGTCTAAAGCCAAACTCGTCGTTCCGCCGTACATGCCATGGACTTCGTCAAGAAGTTGGCACTCCCTATCTAGGCCCCCACGGACGCGGTCCGGGACCGAGGCCCCGGCGTTTGATCCGAATCGCCTTGGTTTCGAGCCAGTATTGGCATTTCTTAGTTATAATGCCCCTCATGGCAATCAGTTTGATTCAAGCGATTGAGATTTAGGGAGGGACCATGAAATACGATGTCATCGTCGTTGGAGGAGGAGCGGCTGGGTCGGTCTTGGCCAGCAGGTTGGCTGAAGACCCGAGTACTTCCGTTCTGTTGTTAGAAGCGGGGAATGATTATCCTGATTACGTCAATCTGCCTGACGAGATAAAGTACGGCGGGACCAGATTCGCGGAATCCCCGAACTCGGATCACAACTGGGCCCTAAGGGGAACGATCACCGAGGAACAAGGGGAGATTCACGTGGCGCAGGGCAAAGTGATCGGTGGAGGGTCATCGATCAACGGTCAGGCAATGCAAAGAGGATTCCCCGAAGACTTCGACTCCTGGTCTGCCCTGGGTAACGACGAATGGTCTTATGACAAGGTGCTGCCCTTCTACAGAAAAATGGAGAGTGACCTGGACATCCAGGACGATTTCCATGGATCAGAAGGGCCCATGCCGGTGAGACGAAAGCAGTCCGGCGAGATGTCCGACGTTCAAAAGGCCTTCTATGCAGCCTGCGTCCGGGCGGGGTACGGCGCCACCGAGGATACGAACGGCGCAAACCCATCGGGCCTCGGCGTCTCCCCCACCAACCAACTGGACGGTGTTAGGATGAGCGCCGCCATAACCCATCTCAATCCGATGCGCCACCGGCTCAACCTCACGGTGAGGGGAGGAGTCCACGTCCAGAAGGTATTGTTCGAAGGGTCGAAGGCCGTGGGCGTGCAAGCCCAGAGCGGGGGCGAAGTCTTTACCCTCGAAGCAGACCGTGTTGTGCTCAGTGCGGGGGCCATTAGGTCACCCCAACTGCTCATGCTATCGGGGATCGGTCCCAGGGACCAACTTGAGCAATTCGGAATACCCTTGGTCCAGGAAGCTCCCGGTGTAGGGCAGAGCCTCTGGAATCACCTTAGCGCACAGATTACCTTCAAGGTCAAGGACGGGATCACCCTGACTTCTGAGGACGAGGCGCCCCATTTTGGTCTGCATTACACGTCAGAAGGGTGGAACGAGGTCAACGACATGGTGCTAAGGGCCAGCACTGTCGTCGACCCACGGGCGGAGCGAGTTCCGGGGATACGGACCAGGTACCTGACCGGAGACGTTCCTCCTGACCGCGCAGGCCGCATATCCTGCACTCTCGGGTTGCCCGAAGGTTCAGGACACGTCCGGTTGGCGTCGGCCGACCCGGGCGTACAGCCGACCTTTAACTATCGATATCTCCACCATCCTGACGACAGCCGGAGGGTGAGGGAGGGCCTGAGATTCGGGCTTAGGCTCCTGGAATCCGACGAGTTTAGGGACGTATTCGACTACCGGATTCAACCAACGGACGAAGTCTTGGCCGACGACGACGCTTTCGACACGTGGATACGCCAGACAGTCGGGACCTCCCGGCACGTGTCCGGTACCTGCAAGATGGGTCCCGATTCAGACCCGATGGCGGTGGTCGATCAGTATTGCCGGGTCAAGGGAGTCAGCGGGCTGTGGGTGGCGGATTCGTCGGTCGTGCCGAGGATTCCCAGGTCCGGGGGTCTCCATCCCACCGCCCTAATGATCGGGGAACGTGTTGTCGAGTGGGTTGCTGCGGGTTAAGCGAGGACTTCCAAATATGGGTTTGTTGGGCAGGATGCCGATATGACAAGCACGTGGTTAAAGGCGGACCTGGTCGTCCGCGACGCCAATATCATCACCATGGACCCAGGCCAGCCCCTCGCCCAGGCTGCGGCGATGCTGGACGGTAAGTTCATAGGTGTGGGTAGCGCCGCCGACCTGACCAACCTGGTAGGTCCAAACACCAGGGTCCTGGACCTGACCGGCAAGACGGTGCTGCCCGGTTTCATCGACGCGCATATCCACGTGTTGAACAGCGGTATCCGTCACGTGATGGCCGCCGACTGCGACCTGCCCACCATCACGGCGATCCAGACCGCGCTGAGGGAACGAGCGGAGACCACCGCCCCGGGCCAGTGGGTACAGGGGTTCAAATTCGACGACACCAAGACCGTGGAGAACCGCTTCCTTTTCCGGGAGGACCTGGACGCGGTAAGCACCTTCCATCCCATCATGGTGTCCCATCGTGCGGGTCACATTTATTACCTGAACACGGCGGCGCTGGAGGCAGCAGGTTTTACCCGGGATACCCCTGATCCCTTCGGGGGACGCCTGGGCCGGGACCCGGATACCGGCGAGCTGAACGGCGTTGTCTACGAGCGGGCTATCGAGCCCGTGAGATTCGGGCTTATTCCCTCGGACACCCCGGAAATCCGTCGGGAAGGGTTGCGGACGATCTGCCGTATGCTGACCAAGGCGGGGCTGACCAGCGTCCACGACGCCAGGGTTATCCGGGATGAGTTCGTCACCTATCAGGAGGGCCGGGACGCGGGCGACCTGTCGCTGCGAGTCTACGCCCTGATGTACCATCAACACTTTCCGTCGCTGCGGGAGGCTGGTCTTAAGACGGGACTCGGCGATGACATGCTGCGTTTGGGCGGCATCAAGATGGTGGCCGACGGTGCGATCGCCGCCCGCACCGCGTATTTGTCTGAGCCTTATATCGGCAGCGATTGCGACCACGGCATCCTGGCGATGAGCGCCGAGGAAATCGAAGAGAATGTCATGGAAATGCACCGGGCGGGGTTCCAGGTGTGCATCCATGCCAACGGAGACCTGACCATCGACATGGTGCTGAACGCCTACGAGAAGGCCCAGGCGGCAGACCCCAGACCCAATCCACGGCACCGGGTGGAGCACTGCACGCTGGTCAACCCGGAGATACTCGGCAAGATGCGCCGGCTGGGCACCATCGCCACTCCGTTTTGCACCTACGTTTACCACCACGGCGAGAAGATGCCCTTCTACGGTGAGGAGCGTCTGCAGTGGATGTTCGCCCAGCGTTCGTTCTTGGACTACGGTGTGGTGGCCACGGGTGCGACGGACTATCCACCGGGGCCCTTTGAGCCGTTGCTCGGCATCCAAAGCTGCGTCACGAGAACCGACAGCCGGGGCAACGAGTGGGGGCCCAACCAGAAGGTCACGGTGGAGGAGGCTCTGCGCATATACACCCGTCAGAGCGCCTACGCCTCCTTTGAGGAGGCCACCAAAGGCTCAATTGAGGTGGGAAAATTAGCAGACTTGGTGGTGCTGGGAGCAGATCCCACACAGGTGGATCCGATGACCATCAAGGACATCCCGGTGGAGCGGACTATCGTCGGGGGAAAGACAGTATACGAGGGCTAGGCGAGCCCGCGGCCGCGTCCTGGGGTCCGAGGAAACCGCGCCTGCCCGAGCGGCTGCCTGGGATGACCGACATCCGCCCGACTTCTCCGATGCCATTACTCTGGTGCGCCAACACCTGCGGAACGGGTCAAGGAGTTTCCGCATGTTCCATCTACCACCGGATATCGTATATATCCCTTGGCCATGACGCTCCGGTCTGGTTGAATCGGAATATTTTTCCGCCTCTATCCTCGAAGTCCCGCATAGGGTGTGTACGGGATTTACGTATCTGTTGACACCAACAATTCAGGTGGTATACTCACGCACCAGACGATCTCGTCTTGCCACGCTCCCACTATGCAGTAGATGGCGGGCATGACGCGCTGCACTCAATCCCTTTCATATACCACAATTTTATGATTCTGTGCGGAAATATCAGGCTGATGAATCTGCACTCTCGAGACAATATCTACAGGAGGGCATAACAATGGCGCGATTCGACCTTAGAGCAATATTTTTTACTCCGGTAATGCTGCTCCTGATGGTGGTCGTTGCATGCAGTGGGACAGCCACTGCCATACCTGCGACCCAGCCGGAGGCTACAACGGCGATGGCGTCGGCAGACGCGACCACGCCACCAACCCTTGCGCAGCCAGGGATGGCTGCGACGCCTACCGCGGTCCTCCAGGCAGTCCCTCCAACGGCGATAGCTACGCCTACGGCGGAAGTACGCGCGGAAATGGTGACCAGCACCACCAAGCGCCTGATAGCCACCGTAGGGGGAATAGGGTTGGAGACCAACCTGCCCTGGGCGGCGCCTTCTGTAGGGTTTGACAAGCGGACCATCTACGAAAACTTGATCGGCGTCAGACGTAGCACCGGTGAGTTGATACCGGAAATCGCCAAGGAATGGTCTGTTACTGCCGACGGTTTAACTTGGTCGTTCCTCTTGCGCGATGATGTTCCCTTCCATGGTAACTGGGGCAACGTCACCAGCAGGGACGTAAAGCATATGTTTGAGATAGTAGCGGAGGGAGAGGGAGGCCGCGGGGAAGATAGGTTTCCCTACCAGAGTACGATCGCTGATGTCGAGATTGTTAGTGACACCGAAGTCAAGATACACCAGACCAAGCCGGACAGCTTCACCGTTATTTTCTTTAACCACGGAGGGCATGGGACGTCTAATTTGATCAGCAAAGCGCAATGGGACGCGGAAGGTATCGAGGGCTATCAAGAACATCCCATTGGGACCGGGGCATACCAATACGTCAACCGTGTGCCCGCCACCTCGTTACTGATGGAGCGAGTCGAAGACCACTGGCGGCACACCGCAGAGTTTGAAGAGTTCGAAAAGAGATTCATAGTCGAAGAGGCTACCCGTTTGGCCGCTCTTCTGGCGGGCGAAATTCATCTTGTGGCCCTTCCACGAGACCTTCGGGAGACGGCAGTAGACCGGGGCATGGTGGAATGGAACAGCGTGCTTCCGTCGGTGCAATCCATGTGGTGGCTGGGCGGGCAATACTACACTACGCCGGAGATCATGGGAACCGACCCATGGGTCGGGGAAAATGAGAACGCTATGAAAGTCCGTCAAGCCATGAACAAGGCGATCAACCGAAAAGAGATCAACGAAGAGCTGTTCGGCGGGGTAGGCGAGGAGATCAAGGTCTGGGGATTCCACAGCACGCTCCCGGGCTGGAACCCAGATTGGGACGCCAGGTGGGAGGAGATGTATGGCTATGACCCGGCGAGGGCCAAGGAACTACTCGCCGAAGCCGGATACCCCAACGGTTTCAAGGTGAGAGTAAATTTGAGTACGAGCTCCAGTGTGCCCGAGCAAGTCCAGGTGGGAGAGGCCATCGGCCTCTACTTCCAGGCCATCGGGCTGGATGTTGAGCACACTCAAATTACCGGAGCCGAGAGTTCGAATAGGCGGAGGAACAAGGAATACCAAGGGCACGTAATCGCCATCTCCGGGACATACCGGGACCCCCAATTCACGATCCGCACCTACTACGACCCCGTGGAGGGAATTGTCCACGCCTATGAGAACGATTGGCTCCGCGAAAGGTATCTGGAGCTGACCAGCGCCACCACCCAGGAGGCAAGGCACGCCAAAGAGCAAGAGATGGGGGACTATCTGTTCGAGCGGTTCCCAGTACTACCCATGATCTGGTTCCCCGGTACCGCTGTGGTGAACCCGGACGTAGTTTCCGAGTACGTCTTTCCAGGGAATCGTAGGCAAATCTTCACTCACATGGAGTGGATAAAGGCTGCCGATACGCAATAAAGAGCGCCTGACCAGTTCTCTTGACTTAGTGGGGAGACCAACCGTGATGGGTTGGCTTCCCCTAATCAGTCTCTCGGATATACAGAAGTAGAGCGAATGCAACGTTTCATACTGATTAGGCTTGCTCACTCACTAATCGCACTGTGGATCATCAGTGTTGTGGTTTTCCTGTTGATACACATAAGTGGAAACCCGGCGGATGCCGGTCTCTTGCCCGAGGATGCCTCCAAAGAGTCCATCGAGGAACTGGAAGAATACTGGGGAATCAACGATCCCCTGCACGTGCAGTACTTTAGCTACATGGGCAATATGGCGCGCGGCGACTTTGGTCAGTCCATCCGATGGGAAGGAACTTCCAGTGCGGAACTGATAGCCCAACGGTTCCCCGCCACACTGCAACTGGCCAGTCTTGCGATGGTAGTCAGCGTGATAATCGCGGTGCCCCTTGGCGTGCTCTCGGCGGTGAAGAAGGATACGCCAGCCGACCTTGCTGGTAAAATCATCGCCTTGCTTGGCCAGTCGGTTCCCGGCTTCTGGCTGGCCATTGTGCTGATTTGGATCTTCGCGGTGAATTTGGGCTGGCTTCCCACCTCGGGTAAGGGGGGTATAAGCCACATTATTCTTCCTACCATTACACTGGGTATATTTCCGGTGGCTGCGATCATGCGGTTGGTCCGTTCTTCGATGCTGGAGGTCCTGGACAGCGAGTATGTCAAACTAGCACGCATCAAGGGGATCCGGGAAGGGAAGGTAATTTGGAAGCACTGCCTTCGTAACGCTGCGATCGCCCCGCTGACCTATTTCGCGGTGGTTGGGGCGTCGGTGCTCACCGGGTCGGTGATCACGGAGACCGTGTTCTTCTGGCCAGGGATTGGGCAGTTGGCTTTACAAGCCGTGCAAGGCCGCGACTATTTTGTGGTGCAGACGGTGCTGCTGTTCTTCGCCACTTTGTACATCGGGGCCAATTTGATCGCGGACATACTTTACGCTTACCTGGACCCCCGTATCCGCTATTCCTGAGCGACAGCTTACCTGCGTTCATCGATTAGCGCTAAATGTCCTAGCCGCGTCCGGGTAGGCGTGGCAATTAGCTCGGGATGCCTACATGTTGAACATCCGGAAAGGTGAGTAAGTCAGTGGCTGTTAACACCCAGCTTCTCGGGCGGTGGCGCGCAGGCCGTGCGTTAAAAGCCGCCAGACAGTACCCGTTAATACCCATTGCCATTCTCATTCTGGTCCTGGTCATTCCAGGCATTTTTGCCAATCAAGTCGCACCCCATGATCCGATCCACGGAAGTATACCCGACCGCCTGACACCCCCGGTGTGGCTAGACGGCGGCACGTGGGACCACATATTGGGCACCGACAAAATTGGCCGGGACATGTTGAGCCGTATTATCCACGGCGCCCGAATCTCGTTGACTGTCGCAATGGTGTCCATTCTCCTTGGAGCATTCGTAGGAGTTAGTCTGGGCTTAGTCGCCGGATATTTTGGTGGGACTGTCGACCACCTAATCATGCGGCTAGTGGACGTGAAGCTGGCACTGCCCTCCATCCTTCTGGCCCTGGTGCTGGCAACTGTTATGGACGCCGGCTTTACTGCTGTTATTATCATTATCTCCGTTGTCATCTGGGCCCGATATGCCCGCATGGTACGAGGGGAGACCCTACGGGTCCGGGAATTGGACTTCATAGCACGGGCCAAGGTAGCGGGTGCTTCAGACATGCGGATTATGATTCACCACGTTTTCCCGAATGTGGCGAACAGCATCATCGTATTGGCTACGCTGGAGATAGGGCAGGTCATTCTTTTCGAAGCCGCCCTCAGCTTTCTGGGCGTGGGTATTCCACCACCCAATCCGGCCTGGGGGCTGATGGTAGCCGATGGTCGCGTACTCGTCGTCACCGCCTGGTGGGTCGCATTCTTTCCTGGCCTTGCGATTATGCTCACCGTGCTCTCGATGAACCTGTTCGGGGACTGGCTGCGGGACAAGCTGGACCCGAAACTCCGGAACATTTAGGTCGAAGACCGTGGATACGGGCGACGTCATCCTAGAGGTCAACGACCTTCGCACTTACTTTTTCACCCGTACCGCCGAGGTGAAGGCGGTGGACGGGGTTTCCTTCCAGCTTCGTCAGGGTGAAACATTGGGTATCGTGGGGGAGTCGGGGTGCGGCAAGACCATGACCGCACTATCTCTGTTGCGCTTGGTCCCTAAGCCTGCCGGTCGCATTGTGGGCGGGGAGATCTTGCTAAACGGGGAGGACCTGCTACAGAAATCGGATGAAGAGATGCGCCATATCCGGGGTCGGCAGATCTCTATGATTCTGCAGGATCCCCAGACTTCGCTCAATCCCGTGTTTACCATCGGAAACCAACTGATAGAATCCCTAAGCCTGGCGCGCAGCGAATCAAAAAGAAATCTAATTCAGAGAGCCATAGAAGCCCTCCGCAGGGTCAACGTCGCGGCTCCGGAGCGGCGTCTGGAAGACTTCCCCCACCAGATGAGCGGTGGGATGAAGCAGCGAGTGGTCGGTGCGATCGCGATGGCCCTGGAGCCCGGCGTTATCATAGCGGACGAGCCTACTACTGCCTTAGACGTAACCATTCAACTCCAGTACCTGAGATTGTTGAAAGAACTCCAGGCAAGCACCGGGCTGGCGATTATATTCATTACCCACGATTTCGGCGTGGTGGCCCGAATGTGTGATCGAGTGGCCGTGATGTACGCTGGCCGAATAGTGGAGCAGGGCGGCGTGAGGGACCTTTTTAACAATGCCTCTCATCCGTACACCCAGGCTTTGATTGAGTCCGTGCCAAAGCTAGAGGAGCGAGTAGATCGACTGTACTCTATCGAAGGACAACCACCGTTGCTGTGGGACCTGCCGGTGGGATGTAGGTTCGCCGACCGCTGCCAATATGCCCGGGACCGCTGCATTGGAGAGCACCCGCCTTCCTATTCGGTGAAGGAAGGTCATAGCGCCGACTGTTGGAGGCTTGACCCGTCATGGTAGAGGAGCCTCTGCTCTGGGTTAAGGACCTCAAGAAGTATTTTCCGGTGACCGAAGGGCTGGTCTTGATGAAGACCGTCGGCCAGGTTCAGGCGGTGGATGGTATCAACTTTTCCATCAAGCAAGGGGAAACGCTAGGATTGGTGGGAGAATCTGGGTGCGGTAAGACCACGACAAGCAAACTTATCCTAAGACTTGAAGAGCCCACTGAGGGCCAGATAATGTTGGATGGACGGGATATACAGACTTTCAAAGGGCAGGAATTGAAGAATTTTCGGACTACGGTGCAGGCCGTATTCCAAGACCCGTGGTCCTCGTTGAGTCCCCGTATGCGGGTCAGAGACATCGTGGCCGAGTCTTTGACCGTCAACCGGGAAATATCTCGGGGTGAGGTGCGGGAGCGCGTAGCCGAGGTTTTGGAACAAGTTGGGCTGCATCCCGAACAAGCCAAAAACTATCCCCACGAGTTCAGTGGCGGTCAGCGGCAGCGAATTGCCGTAGCCAGCGCTCTGGCGTCCTATCCCAAACTGATCATCTTGGACGAGCCGGTGTCGGCGTTGGACGTGTCGATACGCGCCCAGGTGATGAACTTGCTGAAGGACCTTCAGGGACAGTACAACGTTGCCTATCTCCTGATCGCTCACAATCTTGCCACTGTTCGGTACATGGCGCATGAGACTGCAGTCATGTATCTTGGGCAGATCGTAGAGCATGCGGAGACCGAGGAACTCTACCAGAATCCCTTGCACCCGTACACGAAAGGCCTTTTTTCAGCAGCCTTGCCGTCACACCCAGATTTGGTTCAAGAGGACATTGTGTTGAGCGGAGAGGTCCCTTCTCCCATCGATCCACCCAGCGGGTGTCGGTTCCATCCCCGGTGCCCCTTCGCCATGGACAAGTGTTCGGTGGAGATGCCGGTGCACCAGGAAGTGTCCCCGGGGCATTTGGTATCTTGCCACCTTTACTGAGCCCGTGGTTAGACCCCAGATGACCGGCTCCGCCGTCATTTCCGCTCAATTCATCCTCGTTAGTTACCTCATCGACCTTCATCGTTTGCGCCCGTGCACGCAAACGCGATAACCTTCGCCCAATGAGGCGTCTAGATAAGGAAAAACCCGGGCCCGTTAACCTGGTCACATGTGATTGGTGCGGGGCAGAAGAGCAGGTGGCCGGGCACGCCTGCTGGGCATGTGATCGCTACTCAGTAGTCCTGCCCCATTGGGCAGAGGCAGGCCGAAGACGGAAGTGGATTACGCGTCGGCGCCTGGCCGTGTATGCTGTGTTGCTAGGGCTGCTGGGTTATATCGCATGGGCCAATTACCCGTTCCTGCCCGATCCTGTTGTTCTATTGTTTCATAAGCCAGCTACGCAGGCCACCTCCGACTCGATGCCTGGTGACTGGTCCATGGGGGGGCGAGACCTCCAGCTCACGAGGAATCTACCAAATATTAGCCGGCATCCCTTGGGGACACTTTTGTGGACCCAGGACCTGGGCCAGCCTACCCGTTCTCCGCCCACGGTGGCCGGCGGGGTGATCTACATCGGGGGCAACTTCAAAGTCCTGGCCTTGGACACGGAAACAGGAGGGCCCATCTGGGAGTTGCAAACTAGCGGCCCGGCACAGCACTCCTTGGCGGTGGCGGGGACGCTTCTTTACGTTGGTCTGCAGGACCACCGGCTTCTAGCTCTCGACCGGAGATCAGGTGAAATCCGCTGGGCATTTAGCGCGCAAGGCCCGGTTACCACGTCGCCCTTGGTGAGCGATGGCATAGTGTATTTCGGCACAGCAGACCAATTTATTTACGCCCTCGATGCTTCAGACGGCGATGTAATCTGGAAAGAGGAGATTGAGGGGACCGTACGCTCGTCGGTTGCCATATATGAAGGAAAGCTCTTTGCCGGTGATAGCGAAGGGAACCTCCACATCCTAAATGCAAGAACCGGCCAGGAGCTCCTCAGATTTCGCACACCCGATCCCGTATCATCCGCTCCTGTGATCGGGAACGGGCTGGCGTACTTCGCAAGTGGGGGCCAACTCTACGCCGTTGACGCTGGCGCCCGAGAGATACCTGGTCAGTACCAAATTAAGACAGTGTGGTCCCAATTCTGGGTCTGGAGGATGCCGGGAATACCACGGCCGCCAGCCCAAAAGGGAGGGATGTGGCGCTTCTCCACCGTCACATCCGCGGGAATTGTCGCCGCTCCCGCGGTTAATACGGACGCATTCTACGTTGGCGATTCCGAAGGCAACTTCTATGCCGCGGATGCCCTCAAGGGCGACAAACTATGGCGGTTCCAGGCCGGCATCGGCATCCTGAGGTCACCGGTAACCCTGGGCGACCGCGTATACTTCGGGGACGAAAACGGCGTCTTCTACTCCCTTGACCGACACACAGGGAATGTCGTGTGGCAGCTTTCTTTGGGCGCAGCCATAGATGTTGCACCGGTTTTCGCCGACGACCGCCTTTACGTCCGGTCCAGCGACGGAAAGGTGCACGCCATAGAGTAAACCGGGCGTTTAGACTCGGAATCGGCCTCACAGTTGGCTCGAGAATTAGGCAAGGCCGACCTGCGCCAACGGCATCTTCCATGTGCTGCTTATCTTTAGCTAGTGGAATGAACCGGATTCGACGGGTATTCGCTCCGGCTCCACGACCATTCAGGCTTGCAGGAGTAGTCAGCCGCCGACATGCTCCTGTACCCATGGCAGATGGTTCTGGAACGTACCCTAGAACTGTACAACCTGGACTGGAGTTGGCGGACCATGGGCGAGGCCATGGCCAAAACCCAAATCGGCGAACGGACTAGTCGGCTCAAACCTCGCGGATCAAGCTAAGACCAGCGTCAAACGCAGTCTGTTGACCGAAGGCCGAGATATTTTGGAGGGGCTGAAGCGGGACGGCTCCGACTCTTAGGGGCGAACAAATTGCACGAGACAACACCTTAAGTCCCCGCCGAACCGTAACCAATCCAGCAAACTTGAGTTCGGAGATCGATCGATGGCGAACCAACGAAGATACTGCGGATGTTGCCGACGCGAAGGAGTTAAACAACATTACTCCAAGCCAACCCCTCCGCATTCGCTCGCTCATTCGGAAGAAGCTGTCCCGGATCTCAGAAGAGTCCTGGACAGACTCGGAAACGCGGTTGGAGAGTTCCGACCCGGAGCGTCCTCACTGCGGCTGGAACTGCTATGGGCAGATTCCCCGGGAGACCTTGCACCTGAGCGGGGACATGGTTGGGGAAAAGGAATTAAGCCGAGGAGGCAACCAAACCGCGATCATCGGCCTCCAGCCCGCCGCTGCAAGCTATATCCCGTTTGTCAGTTTTAGTCTCGGTTATAACATGCATTGCTGATTCATGGCCGAGCGCCCATTCCCTGGGGCATGAATGCCTAAACCTTCGTTGAAATCTGTATAACTAACCCTTGTCGATGCCCCGTTTCCCTTGGGCCCGCTAGAGCGGCCAGGGCAGCCGGTTCCCCGAACCCTATGGCCAAATCAGTTTTTCTCAGCGATAAGAAAAACGAGATCCCACAGAGTTTGACCCCGCCGCCCTGGCACCTGGACACATGACCCAACCGTGTCAGCGGGTGGCTGTGGCGGGTTGGTACGACTTAAGGAATTCGCGGACCTGGATGACGGTCTTGGCGAACAGCTCCTGGTCTTCTTTCCACGGATAGGCCGTAACCTCGGCCTTGGGAGCCAACTCCGCCAGGTCCATTGCTGCCTCCAGGGAGTGGGAAGGCGTGTTGTCGGGCATGACCAGCATGGGAGTCTGGCATGAGCTTGCGAAGTCCCGTGACACGCTGTACATGAAGTCGGGCTGGACCCGGTAGAGGTTGTGCAGGTACTGTTCGATGGTCTCCATTGTGAGCCCCGGGCGGCGCGAGATCAGCTCGGGTCCCCAGGAGTCGTGCCCGGAGTCGTACATAGAGTCGGGAAACTCGGTATTGTGACCCACGGGTTGGCAGAATACAGCGGCCAGGACCCGTTCAGGAGCCCGGTCAATGAGCTTAAGAGCGAATGGGCCGCCTATGCAGTAGCCTATAAAGAAGAACTCCTGGATACCGAGATGGTCCATCAGTCCCAGTTGATCGTCGGCGAATGCGCCCCAGGGGTCTTCGACCTGGACGGGCCCGGTGGACTCTCCGCCAATGGCGTTGCGTTGGTCCATGGTGATGCACCGGAAGTCGTCCTTGAACACTTCCATGGCGTTGAATACTTGTCTCGGCCAGCCGTCGGCTACGGAGTTCAGGCCGCCGCCCGGCGTGGCCAGGAGCGGGAAGCCGGAGCCGGCCTCTTCGTAATGAATGCGGACATCGCCTCTCTCGTAAAAGGGCATTGCAGTTTCTCCTTATTGACCAAATTACTGGGGTTTCCAGGCAATTGTAGCTTGGGAGACCGGGTTGTCAAGGCAGGATTCAGAGATTGATAGCATACGACAAGACGCTTTCACCGGGAGTCGCGACGAAAGCGGCAATATGAAAAGTTGGTGTAGACCGTAAGGGCGCGGCATCCGGGAGAAGCGCCAAGACCTCACCCCAAGCCGAGCGCGAGTGGCGGAAGGCATCGACGTCGACACCTTAACCGTCAAGAGCTGAGAGCCTGTCTAACAGTCGCCGCAATTCAGCAACGGGGACCGGCTTGCGGAAATACAGGCAGAGGAAGTATGCCGGTAGGTGATTAGGATGCTACTCCGGATAGGCTCCGCGTAGGAGGACCACGGTCAATTGCCTCTGCCCTTCACGTGCCATGCCGATCAGATGCAGGACTTCGTCCTAGGAGTAGGCAGCAATAACTTTAGTGCCCTGCGGACCCTCGCATCTATGTCCCGCCGCAATCGGGTCCCGCAGGTTATGCTAAATCGGATTTAACTGGACCTCGAGAGACACAAAGTGGTCGGTGATGGGCCGAGGAAGGGGTTGCTTACCGTCGTTTTAGCGATGGCTTCATGTGGCGGTTGAAGCCAAGGGAGGTATGGTTTGACTGGGGATGGTGGAGACGGGGGAGGGCGCGGCTCGGGGTTCCCTGTTCATGCCGGTGCGGGTGGTGTTCCGGGACCAGGAAAAGGGCCCTGTTAACATTGGCGGCTGGATGAAGACCAGGCGAAAGGAGCTTGGGTTGAGCCAGGCCGAGCTCGCGCAGCGGGTTGGGGTGAGCAAGGCGTCTGTCAATTGCTGGGAGTCGAGGATTCAGTCGCCGCGGCGGGGGAATCTAGCGCGGCTGGAGGAGGTGTTGGGCGCCGCCGGGTACGCCTTCGAAGGTCCTCCTGCCTAATCAGCGTATGCTTGCACTATCGTCGAGCTAGGCTTGGTCACCATGGATCGATAGGACGGTACCTCCTACGACGGCACAGTTCAGGCCGGACAGGGTACGGGTATGGGGAACCCGGTAGCGGGGGAGCCTTAGCTGTGGGCTAGATGCTTCATATAGCCAGCCGGACGAAGGGCACGAAGTAATACCAAACCGTGGCCAATTCGGCGAGAGGCGCCACGGTACGACGGGCACCAGGTGTAGATCAGCGGTGAACCCACAGCCTTCAAGGCGCACCCGTTTAGAGCACACGTGAGGAGTGTCACGGAGAGAACGACCTGTTTACTGCCTCCGCGTGGGCGCGAATTTCAGGGGACGGGTTTTCCGCCCACCCAGCAAGCAGGTCGCGATACGTACAGGGAATAAAAGCGACTCCATCTCCCGCCGTCTCCTGGGCGAAGCGACCGATTTCCTCTCGGTGCTTGGCTCTTGCCGCATCTGTTATCGAGTTGCCTCCCCGTGGCCAGGCTGCCGGTTCCGCATAGACGTAAACCAACACCGGCGATCTCCCCGCATGTTCGCCGGGTCTGTTCACCTCCGTGCGTAGGGCGAGGGCATGTTTGAAGAGTTGCGGGGCGTCGAGCGAAACATATAGGGCACTGTCTTCCCTCAATCGATCGCGGACCCTTTGATATACGGCCATGCGGTCGCCCCACACTGGACGCCAGAAGGCATCGGACAGACTGGGGTTACCTTTTTCCGATATGGCTCGAACCGCTTGGACTCGATCCCGATTAACTCCGATGGGGTGGTGACCAGTACATCCAATACAGGATGACGCCCCCCGGACCAGGGAAATCGAACGGTTTTCTCCAGGGCCAGCGAAAGTGCGGGCCAATCCGCACTGCGATACCCTGGAAGACGCGGCAGGTCCTGCGGACTGTGCAAGAAGGACCCAAAGGTGTTGGCGGCGAGGGCTGCCGAAGATTCAGGACTGTCGAACTTCCCAGAGGTCATGTCATTGCCTGGCGCCCGGCTGAAGATCTGTTCGATTGCCTCGCCGGGCACTCCGGGCAAGAACCGTTGGGACAAGAGCCTTCCTCCTATTGCGCCGGATTACCAACTACACCCTCCAGCTAGTAGCGTGGATCCTTCACAGTCAATCCTTCGCGACCCGCGACCGCCTCGTGCAAATCGAGGCGGTTTTCCTCGGGCCTGAGGGCCAACGCGGTCGTTGATGTGTCATCCCCTAACCCATCCGCGCTATTTTCTCAGATCGTCTTCGCCTACCCGGGCCGCCATCGTCTTTCGGGCGAACGCGTTGGGATGCGGAAGCAACACCACAGCCCGCTCTTGGCCACCCAGCATTACGCCGAAATGCGCCGTCTGCAACACGTCTAGACCCCAGGTCTTGGAGCATGTCTCCTGGGCTCACCTGCCCAGCGACACGACCACCCGAGCGTCCGATAGGGCTAGAATGGGACCGACCCACATGCCCGTGCACGTGTCCACCGCCGCTGCCACACCCTCCTCTTGACGCGACTTGCAATGCACCACTTCCGTGAGGGCGAAGTCGATCCCCGGAGTCGCATCCCGACCGAGAATCTCCCGAGCCCGGGCCCTCACCGATGTCCAGAATCGAACCGCATTGTAGGCCCCTGGGCTTACATACCCGGCGGCGGTGTCAAAGCGCCGTTCAAAGTAGTCCGCCGTGTCACCTGGGGACCAAGATGCCGTAGGAAAACGCTCCGCTTCCGAGATGCTGGGGTTGGACGATATGAAGAGGATAGTCGCGACACCAATGTGACCGCACCAGGGTTCGGGTACATGACGCTCTGAGCCGGACTGTAAGCCGACGATTGTTGAGCAGGGGTGCGACGGTTCCGTCCTAGCCGCTAGCAAGTTCGGGCAGCGCGTTATCCTCAGTAATAGGCCACGGCGTTGTTCCTGCTCGTGCGCCAAAATTCCTCCGGGGTCGATTGACCAAACTCAAAGAGATGGAGGGGTATCAGTAATTGATCCCAACCAGAGAATATGACGACTCTACTGCTTGCCCTTCAGGTACCAGAGACGGATGGGCTCCCTCTCCTCAAGTAGAGCCGGAATTGCTCCCTTCCTTCTTGCTCTACGAAGGGATGTCCCTAGGCGGCGGCGTCTTAGCAGGTGTTGATCTTAACCCTCGCTTCAAAATTCAGTCCTCATAAACCTGCAATTCAGTGTGGTGGGCAATCGCGTCGAAGTCGGCGTCATTGTGGAGGATAGGCACACCGGCCCGTATTGCGGCGGAAGCTATGAGACAGGCTATAAGCCTGCGCACTGTCTCCCCTTGCCGCCGGCACCGGCGGTAGAGGCCGGCAGCATCGTCGTAGTCGGTTGGCCGCATTGGGATCAGGGCCGCCCGCGCCAGCAGTCGCCGGAGGCTAAGCAGGTGCGATTCGTCTCTCGCCCCGGCCAACACTTCCATTCGCACCGGATCGCATACCGCGATCTCCTCCTCGAGCAGATCGTCAACGAGAATGCAGGCCGGGCTCCCGGTGTTCCGCAGGAATTCTACCCAGGCGGAGGTGTCAATCAGGATCAAGGCGCGCGGTCGGACCGCATCTGGTCGAGGTCCCCCTCCCATCCGGTTCCCCGAAGGGCGCGTGCCTCTTCTACGGAAGCGGGTTCTGCCGCGAGCGTTCGCAGCGCGAAGTTGATGGCCCCGCGTTTGGTAGCCAGTTGGTAGCGCCGCATGACCTCGGCGCAGGCCTCATCGTCAATGTCAACATTGGTGCGTGTCATGCACATACTATACACCTTAACTATCGGAACGGCACGAAGAGCCGGGGTGGGACCCAACGGAATCCTGGCCGACTGCCGTGGCTACCTCCTCCATTTCAACGCGCCGCCGGAGGACGACGAGGTGTTGACGGCTGACCTGACCGGCCATGCTATACTCGCCGCAATTTCTCAACGAGTAGGACAACCGATGCCGGAATTCGAAGACCTTTACGAGATTCTTCAAGTCCATCCTTCGGCCAATCCTGAGGTGATACAGGCCTCTCACCGGCAGCTGACCCAGTTGTATGACCCCAACCTAAATCCGTATCCCAACGCCAGCGAGATGTTGGACGCCGTTGACCAAGCATATGAGGTGCTAAGCGACCCAGCCCGCCGGGTTACGTACGACCAATACGGAAGGACCAGGAGCCGAGTCCCGGATGTATTCCAGGCCAAGTCGTTCCAAGTGTTGGACGACGAAGGCAACGTGCGGGCGGAACTGGGTTGCCGCCATGTAAATTACGGGGATAGCTCCGACTCCGAGCCAGTTCTGGAGTTGAAGGACTCGGATGGGCGCGTTAGATTCAGTGCGTCGCTGGACTATTTCGACCAGCCACGGCTCGTCATGGGAGACGCGGAGGAGGGTGAATACCGGTTCAGTGTGTCGGTGGAGGATTCCGGCGAGACGCGGTTGGTGATGCGGGATCAGGGCGCCAACGGACAGCTTGAGGCGTCCGGTGGAAGCCTGGTAGTGCGAGACGCTGAAGGGACCATCCGTCTTCAAGCGGGACTGGGCAGCGGTGACGAAGGCGACAGTCCGCGCCTAATCATGCGAGACAGGGCAGGCAGGACCCGATTGGAGATCGAATTGACCGAGGTGGAACTCGATCAAATGGCAGCGAAGGTCGGCGACGACTACGAACTCTCCCCATTGTCCTTCGCTTTTCCTCCAACATTGAGGATGCTAGACGAAAAAGGGAACATCCGGCTCGAAGTAGGTCTAATTGGCACTGACTCGGCCAACAGTCCGGTGCTGCGAGTGCTAGACGACGAAGAAAACCCATGCCTTGAGATTGGCTACAGCGGCGACAGTCCATGGATTGTCATGAAAGACGAGGACGGCGTCGACCGACTCGAAGTGGAGCTAGCCGAAGTGAAAGTCGACGGTGGATACGATTACATCCCGCAGTTACGAGTTCGAGACTAGGAAGAGAACACCCGGTTCGAAATGGGTTTGCCGGAAAGCTAAGTCCACGGCTTGGAATGGGAACCAAGGATTGGACCGTACCGTATGCAGGCAGTTGAGGAGTTTTCCTTCAGAGCTCAGGGTATAACGGTAGCGACTCAGGTCGTTTGGGGATCAGAGGCCACCACCAACCAGGACAAGGGCCTTCGTATTGAGGTTCAAATTGGCCCGGTCGCAGCAAGAATTACACAGTTCCTTCAAGCAGCCGCCCAATCCTCCGACGAGACCTATGCCTGTTCCAGGACGGTTAAGGTAACCTGCTCCTGCTTGCCGGGTGAGTAGCCGTGGCGGCGCACGATGCGGCGGACCAGCACGCGAGGCTGAGCCCGGACGTTCTGGCTAAGAAGTAGGATACACCGATGCCGGCTGGCCAGAGACGGTTGTCTCCAGTTGACCGAAGGTAAGAACGAGTCTGCCCAGTTTTTGAGCTGGTTGGTGCGTCAATTCTGCGTGCTGAACACCTGGGGTAAGAGTTCGCGTTTCAAGGACAAGAGTCAAGCAGAACCGTTTTCCTCCCAGAGCTACCTGACACCAGTTCGTGAGGAAACTGATCCCCCAAATCATTAACCAAGCCAATTGACATTTAACAATGGCTGAATGCTAAGTCGGCGCAATCGGCTGACTCCCAGCACCGAATTGACAAAGCAGCGAACGCTAACGCCCGTTCCTCTTCCGAGTTTCAAGCAATCAGGCACCAGCCTTTGACGTTGTCTCGGGAACAAGCGGAAGAACCTTGGTGACTCTAGAAACGTGGCCGGAAACTGGCTTCAGCCGGGTGGTCAGCTATACTTGAGCCATCAAGAAATAGCGAGGGCTTGAGCATGCTGGGAGAGCGGTCGGACCAGAGGGGCCTCTGGGAAGCAGACCGGTTGTATCTGGACCACGTGGGGCGGGACACCTTCTACGGTCTGCTGGCCTCGCTGCGGGGCCGCCTGTTCCGGGACCCCGATTTCGCCGGGTTCTACTGCGCCGACAACGGCCGGGACAGCGTGCCGCCCAGCCTGCTGGCGACGGCGCTCCTGCTCCAGTCCCACGACAAGGTGAGCGACGCTGAGGCCAAGGCCCGGGCCGACTTCGACATCCGGTGGAAGGTGGCCTTGGGGATTGAGGTGGAAGACCGTCCCTTCGCCAAGAGCACGCTGCAGGTGTTCCGCGCCCAGCTGATACTGCACGGCAAGGTGCGGGAGGTGTTCGAGTCCAGCCTGCGTTTGGCCCGGGAGTCGGGGTATCTGAAAGGGCGCGGGATGCGGGTGGCGTTGGACACGACCAACATCCTGGGCCGTGGCGCGGTGAAGGACACCTACAATCTGTTGGCGGACGGGATCGTCAAGCTGTTGCGGGCGCTGGCGGCAGTGGAGAAGTCCAGCGTCAAAGAATGGGCCAAGGCCCGGGGATATGAGCGGTACCTGGGTTCCAGCGTGAAGGGTGAGTCGGCCATCGACTGGAGCGACAAACGGGCGCGGCAGGCCCTGCTGGCCGAGATTGTGAGAGACGCCGACCGGTTGTTGGAGTTGTCGCGGCAGGCGCAGAGGGAATTGGGGGAGGATAGCGCTGAGCGGCAGCAGATAGTGGCGGCGGCGGAACTGCTGGGGCAGTTGCTGCTCCAGGACGTGGAGCGGACCGATGACGGAGTGAATCTCAAGGACGGGGTGAGCCGGGACCGGATGATGTCGGTGCATGACCCGGAGATGCGCCACGGCCACAAGAGCAGCAGTAGACGGTTCGACGGACACAAGGCGGCCATCGTGGTGGACACCGACTCCCAGCTGATCACCGCGGTGGAGGTATTGCCCGGCAACGCTCCGGACAACCTGGGATCGCTGGAATTGGTGGAGCAGAGCGAGGCCAACACCGGTGTGCCGGTGGAGGAAGCCATGGGCGACGCCGCCTATGGGGATGGCGATACCAGGCAGGCATTCGCCGATGCGGGACGCCGGTTGGTGGCCAGAGTGCCGGGACGGCCCGACCGGAAGCACTTTCCGAAAGAGGACTTCCATATTGACCTGGCCGCGGGCAGTTGCACCTGTCCCGCCGGACAGGTTACCCACACCATCGTGCCGGCGGGAAAGCGGACGGGTCGCACAGGGCGGGTCCACCGCTTGCAGGCCTTCCAGTTCGACGGGGCCGAATGTCGGACATGTCCACTGCGGTCCCAGTGCATCGCAGCCAAGGGGAGTAGGGGGCGGCGGGTGCTGATCCATCCCCAGGAAGCCCTGCTGCAGCAGGCCCGAGCGTTGCAGCAAAGCACTCATTATGACGAATATCGAGTGCGCCGAGTGGTGGTGGAACACCGGTTGGCCCGGCTGGTCCAGTTGGGCATTCGCCAGTCCCGCTATTTCGGCAGGGTCAAGACCAGGTTCCAGCTGTATCTGGCTGCCACGGTAGCCAACCTGACCCTGGTGGCCGGGAAACTCGGGCGGTCGGGCCGTACCGGTGGCGGCGCAACAGGCCGCAGCGTCGTCCTCAATATTGTCCCCTTTGTTGTCGCCCATGCTGCGGCCAATTTCTGCGCGGTCCGGCTCGGACAACTGTGGTCCGTGATCCTGCTCACGTCGGCTTTATTGCCCAAATCCCCCTACCCAACCAGGACTTTTCGGCCCGGTTTCTAGGGATCAGGCAGCGGCTTCCATGCCAACGACCTCGCGGCCGGAACCAGTATAAGGCATCGGGTCTGAGAGGAAGCCAGCCCGCAACACGAGCGCTACCCATTAGAATCCGATAAATGATAAAGGCGAGGCCAATTTCTAGGCGGGAGTTTTGACCTTATCGATGCGGGCCTCCGGCATCGGTGGCCAACGTGCTCGGAAGATACTGGGTACGGTGGATAGTAGCGCGTCCTACGCGACACTCCCGGTCAGTCTCCGAAGGGAGACGGGGGCCGCGCTGGAGGGCCAGCGCTGATACCGGCTGGCCGATGCCCGAGGAGTAGAGATGTATTAGGAAAAGGGCGCGGCTCGCGGTTCCTTGTTCACACCGGTTAAGGTGGTGTTTCGCGACAAACACCGAGGTCCCGCGGGCGGCGATGGATTGATTCGGGCCAACGGGAGGAGCTAGGACTGGGTCGGGCGAAGCTGGCGCAACGGGTCAGCGCCGCGACCATTAAGGTCCGGGAATTGGGGACGCATGTGCGATGGGAGGCGAACCGGGGGCTAATACGGGAGGTGTTGGGTGACCCAGGTTGAGGATAGGCTCAAATGGCGCCCCAGGCAGGATTCGAGCCCGCGACCCGCTGCTTAGAAGGACGGATCCAAAAAATCGTTGCCTGAGGGGCAATTTAGCTGTGAATTTGGGCGAAACCCCGCCGATACTTGGTGCCAGGCAGTGAGCCGGTTTTCGGAATCGTCCGTTGCTTGCTTATCTGATCATAACCCATTGACTCGTAGACATGTAGCCTTATGAGGTGGGTGCGGGATGTGAGGCGGATCAAGTTGATCGGGCGGGGACTTTAAGATCGGAGCTGGCTGCTACCAAGAATCGACGTGAGTTACACCTGGTCCACACCAACCTAGGATCGGCCAATGACTAATCAATTTTCTCCTGTCCAGTCCCGTTGGCGAGTCCCGAACAAGATGCGGAGGGCTTGATCACCACATGCCATTTCCAACAGCAGCAGCGAGTGTGGGTACTCACGGGACATCCGGAAGTCTTGCTGGGGTCTGCAGTAGTACCCTCCCTCGGCATGGGGTTCACCCTGGACCGTGTCAACCCCCGTCCGGGGTCACGATTAATCAACCATGTGGGCTACAATATGCAAGCTCAGCTTGAAACATCGCGCTTTGTGTGGAGAACGGCCAATGAATTACCGCAACCCGGAGGAGATCAGAGAAAGTTTCGAAGTGTACGACCGGCGGTTTCGGCAGCTAAACCAAAGCCAAGGTGGGATGTGCATTTGCCGGGAGTTGTGAATCAGGCCGGAAGTCTGACAGGATTGCCTCGGCCCTTGACTGGAGGATCGTCCGGCAGCGCCGTCTCACCTCTTCTTTCCGGTGGGTCAATCCTGCCAGGAACCGGCCGACCCTCTCCTGCGCCGCTTCCCTGCTCCCGAGGCACAGATTGCCTGTAGCCTCTTCCCTGGCCCACCCCCAGATGGCTTCATCAGCGTTGAAGTCCGGGCTGTACCCCGGCAGATTCACCAGTTGCAGTTTCAGATTCGGTGTCCGCAGGTATTCCCGCATCGCCTCCCCACGATGGGCTGGCGCATTGTCCCAAATCACCTTCAAGGGCCCAGGATGCTTTTCTTTCAGTTGCTTCAGGAAGGCAACCGAGGTGCCCGAGTTGCTGTTGCCACCCAGTTCCATCCATTCCACCTCCCCCGTCTCCAAGCATACCGCTGAGTAGTAGCTGGCCTTCTCCCCGTAGCTGGGACTGGTGGACTCCACCAGGGCAGGTTCTCCCTGCTGCACCCACTTCCCCCGCAACTCCGCGTCCGCCCGGAAGTGGGCCTCGTCAGCGAAGAATATCCGGGCCCCTGCCCCCTGGGACTCCTCCCACATAGCGGCATACTCAGCCACGAAGGCTGCCCGCTTCTCCTCATCAGCCTTCAGCAACCGTTTCTTGGGCCGCTTGAAAGCAAATCCCAACCGGTGCAGCCAGTTCAGGCAACTGCTGCGGCTCAGGCTGGCGCCAAAGCTTTCCAGGACAAACTGCCTTACCGCCTTCCAATACCAGTTGGCCAATTCCAAGCCCGACGCCGCTGGCGATTGTTGCACCGCCGCCTTCAACTCCTCCTGTTTCGCCTGGTCAAGGGTGGGGGGGAACCACCGGTCTGCTCGAAAATCAATGCCCTGGAACCTCCCTCACCGAAGGCCGATGCCCACCGCCCTATGGTGTGAGGGTCCCGGTCCAGCGCCTCTGCCGTGGCCGCCGCCGTCCACCCCTGGGCCAGCAGCAGCATGGCGTACCAGCGCTCCCGCTCCCGGGGCGTGGGCGCCAGAATCATCCGGCGCTGCAAGTCCTTCACTCCCAACTCCCACCGCTCCAGCGACCGCTCTATCTCCCTGACTCCCATCATCCCCCCATCACAACACGATTATCTGTCCCGTCTCTTACTCTCCACTTTACCCTGACTATCTGCGCTTTTCACCTTGGCTTTGGTTTAGTACCCGAGAACGCCAAGTTGACGAGGCACTGTACAGGAATGGCGTGGTCGGAAGGACCAGTGTACGTAGCCGACGGGGATTACTTGCTCTGGAGCGACATCCCCAACGACAGGATAATGCGGTGGTCCGACGCTGACGGATGCTCCGTTTTCCGCCAGCCAGCCAACTACACCAACGGCCACTACCTTGACCGCCAAAACCGCCTGGTCAATTGTGAACATGGCGGCCGTCGAATAAGCCGAACCGAACCCGGCGGAACTGTAACCACATTGGTCTACAACTACCGCGGAATGCGGCTCAATTCGCCGAACGATCTGGTCGTCAAATCCGACGGCGCTATCTGGTTCACCGACCCCCCTTACGGAATCCTCTCCGACTACGAAGGACACAAAGCCGAGAGCGAGCTGGGAGCCAACTACGTGTTCCGTTTTGATCCTGTGACCGGCGACCTGGAGATTGTCGCGGATGACTTTGACCGTCCTAATGGCATCTGTTTTGCGCCCGACGAAACCGTGTTGTATGTCGCCGATTGAGGGCAACCGGCCCACGTTCGTGCCTTCGACGTCGTGGGAGGGCGCGAACTGGTCAATAGCCGAGTCTTCGCCGAGGTGAGGCCAGGGCTAGCCGACGGATTCAGAGTGGACGTCCTTGGAAACCTCTTTACCAGCGCCTATGATGGCATCCAGGTTTACAGCCCTGACGCGGAACTACTGGGCAAGTTATTGTTGCCCGAAGAGCGTACCGCAAACTGCACCTTCGGCGGGCCCGACAAGCGGCGGCTGTTCATAACCGCGGATAAGTCCCTGTATTCAATCCATCTGAACACCCAAGGCGCTCAAGTGCCTTGAGCTTAAGCCCGTCACCTCCAGCCCAGCGATAGGACAACGACCCGTGACGTGGACGCCGGAGTCCGAATTCATAGCTGAACCCGGACAGAGTCACCAAACCGGCCGCGGTACTCAGGAACTTTGACGCAAATCAGCGTTACCTTGTCACTTCCAATGGATGAAAGACCGCAACCTCACATCCGCCGCCGGACACCTCAGCGGAGTAACGCGGTTCGAGCGAAATGGCGGGAGAATATAGTCCAATTCTCAGATTCGTAAAGGCGGCGATTACTAGTCCACGCCAGTCGGCGCCTGTCCCCTCCCGGTGCGCATGGGTTTGCTTTTGGTCGTTTTCACGAACGGAGTCCGCATTTGAGAACCGGACTTTCAAGCTGCAAGTCACCCATAGTGAGAGCATTGGGGAGTGATTTCTCTAAGCTTCGTGCTGCGGTCCGAAAGCACTACTCCCAGCCCGCGGTGCATCTGACTGGCATCATGGACTGGGTTCATGTTAATGCGCCGGTGAGGCCGATAGCGTCGATCTCGTACGCCCTGCTTCGCGCCCCGGTGCCTCACAGAGGCCATGACATCGAGTTCACGGTCCATAGCTGCGTAGATGATTCGGGTACGATGCATTGGACCAGGAGATTCCTAGGGAACGACAGTTTCCCTGGGAATGTAACTTTCTCTTCTCAAATGGTCTTCTCGGAGGACCACAGAATCATTGAGTTTACGAGGTTCGGTTTGGGGGTAGAGTCTAGCGTGAACGTCGATGGCCTAGGACGGCTGGTGTATGACTTCATCGAGTACGTGATAAGAGTGCCGGGTCTCGGGTTGATTGTTCGCATTCCCACCTGGTTGTCACCATTCGGTGGCGGGACCACGACGGAAACCGAGAACGATGAGGACAGTTTCAGGGCAGAGTTTGAAATGACCCATCCCATCTTCGGGAGGACCGTCGGCTATGCTGGCACGTGTTCGATCCGCAAGTGTCTCAGATAGTCAAGATGGGAATGGATTTCGACAACCTTCCCATTGTGGTGCCGTATCGCTTAAGACCATGAGAACCATTATGCACACCTTTGCGTCATGTGTAGATGACACGGCGGTACCAAAGTATGGAGGTTTTGTGTGGGCCGGTGAATTCGGTCTGAAGGCCAGCAACGACTCCAAGAAGACGTGTCAGGGGAACACTATGGTGGATATTCTGCGGCGGAAGGTGAGCTGATCGCCCATATGCCGGACCACCCCAACCGGAACCACTTCCCAAAAGAGTACTTTCGGATTGACCCAGGATCGCGTACCTGCACCCGCCCGGCGGGGAATGCTACCCGGAATCTCAGGCCCTCAGGGACGCGGACCGGTCCCAAGGGCGGAGTTCACCGACTCCAAGGATTCCGCTTCGATGGAGTGGTCTATGGGGTGTGGCCAATGCGACCCCGGTGCGTCACCGGGTCCTCCGGGAAGGGATGAACGGCGCAACTCTACCCGTGGGAGGCCCTGTTGCAGAATGCTCGCACCTTGCAGGGAAGTCCCGCATTTGCTGGGTATCGGCGTCGGGTGGTGGTGGAACACCGGCTCGCCCGGATGGCCCAGTTGGGCATCTGGCGAGCCCGGTACTTCGGTCGGGCCAAGACGAAATTCCGGTTGTACCTGGGCAGCCACGGCGACCAAGGGCGGGATACGGATGAAAATCGGCGCTATCCCCAGCGATGGCTCAGCCCCGGTGCCTGGAAGCCGCCAACTCCACCATCATTTCCGGTGCCGGATGGCTCTGCCAACTTCAGGTCCTCATCCTGCCCGCACCGGAGTCGCTGCCCAAGACCCTCTCCTCAACAGGGGGGGTACGTCCGAATTTCTACGCGGACTTAACTGCGAATTGTTCGCTGGGAGGTATTCATACTGGGAAGACGCCAGCCTGTTACCGGCGGCGAGATCCCGGCCCCCGATCATTGACGGCTCCCGTCCCAATCCATACCATCCCGAAAGCAGTCGAATATATCACGTAAACGTGACACCCAGGAGGTAAGGAGTGAAGTACGATTACATCGTCATCGGCGCCGGGTCGGCAGGCGCCATCCTCGCCACGAGGCTCTCGGAGGACTCCAACACCTCGGTGCTCCTCCTGGAAGCGGGCCCCGACTACCCGGACATCGACAGCCTCCCGGAGGAGGTGAAGTACGGCTACATGTCGACCAAGGGCGTTTGGGATAGTGACCACAACTGGCAGTACAGGGCCAGGGGCGCCGGAGAGGCCGAGATCGAGATTCCCAGGGGCAAAGTGACCGGCGGGTCCAGCGCCATCAACGGACAGATCTTCCTCCGCGGTATTCCAGAGGATTACGACGACTGGGCGAAATGGGGAAACGACGAGTGGAGCTTCCAGAAGCTGGTGCCCTACTTCAACATGGTGGAGACGGACACCACCTAGCAGGACGACCCCGGGGATTTCCATGGTTCCAGCGGACCCATTATCTGTCACCGGTTTCCCCAGGACCAGTGGCGGCAGGGAAACAAGGTCTGGTTCGAGGCTTGGCGAGACAACGGCCAGCCGTACTGTGAAGACCACAACGCACCCGACACCACCGGAGTGGGACCCATACCCTTGAACAATCCCAACGGCATCCGCTGGTCCACGTCCATAGGATACTTGAGCCTCTCGCGCCACCGGCTCAACCTGACCATCAGGTCCAACGTGACAGTCAAGAGGATACTCTTCGACACCACCGGGGAACGACCCAGGGCGACAGCGGTCGAGGCGGTCTCCGACGGAGAGCCCTTCGTCGTCGAGGCCGAGGAGATCATCCTCAGCGCGGGCGCAATCGGGTCGCCGCAGATACTGATGCTCTCCGGGGTCGGTCCCGGCGACCACCTGAGGGAGCACGGAATACAGACCGTCATCGACTCACCGGGAGTCGGGAAGAACTTGGCCGACCATCCCCTCATCAGCATACTGTGGGCTACGAAGCCGGAGGTGGAGCTACACCGATTCGTTGCCAACACCCAGCTGCTGGTGAGGTACACGGCTGAGGGTTCTCCACTGGAGAATGACATGATCGTCTACCTGAACGCCGGTGCAGGCAGGGGACGCAACCGGGGAGGAGAGCACGGCGACCTGGTGGGTCTGGGCGCGGGCGTCGGGCTGAATCTGGCGCTGTCAAAAGGGGAGATCAGGCTACGCTCCAACGACTACAAGGACCAGCCCTATCTCAACTACAACCTCTTGGAGCAAGAAGAGGACCTGCGCAGGTACAGGCACGGCATACGCCTACTAGTCAGTCTGGAGGACCATCCAGCGATGGCCGCCATGATCGACAAGAGGGTCTATCCCGAGGACTCGGACCTGGAATCGGACGAGGCCTTGGACCTCTGGATGAAGAGGTGGGTGGGGACCGGCCACCACGTCTCCTGCACCGCCAAGATGGGACCCAACTCAGACCCCATGGCCGTGGTGGACCAGTACGGCAAGGTCTACGGAGCGGAGGGTCTGCGGGTCGTGGACGCCTCGATCATGCCAGAGTGCGTCCGGGCCAACATCAACGTCACCGTCCTGATGATTGGCGAGCGGGTTGCAGACTTTATCAAGCAGGGGAAATGAAGACCTGGTTCCCCTGCCGATGTGGGAGGCTCCGAACCGTCAGACTGGGGGACAAGAGCACGATTCGAGGCTGTGATCTTCTGGTCTGCGGAATTAGAGAGCTTTAGACACTGGCTTGGGCCTCACACCTCCCCCCGTGGAATGAGCTCCCCTGGTTGCAAAGGAGAGACCATGACCAGCGTTGCATACAATCCGGCAGCCAAATTCAACGTCGAAACTACCGATCTGGTTTACCTGGAGCACCAAAGCGGCAGCCTGGAGGCTACCATCTACCAGCCCCAGGGCGAAGGACCCTTCCCGGGTCTGCTGGACGTTCATGGCGGCAGATGGTTCCTTAACGACCGTTCCCATGACCATCTCATGAACTCGGCCCTTGCGGCTAGCGGCATTGTGGTCGTCGCGATAGACTTCAGGCTGGCCCCGCAACACCCTTACCCAGCCCAGATCATCGACGCCAACTATGCTACCCGCTGGATGAAGGCCCGGTCCCGACAGCTCAACATTGACCCGGCGTCGGTGGGAGGCTTGGGCTGTTCCAGTGGTGCCCACACTGTCGCGCTGGGCGGGATGCGTCCCAAGGACGCCCGCTATGCGGCGCTGTCGCTTCCGGAAGGGGAAGACGTCGACGCTTCATTGCGATACATGCTTTGCTGCTGGCCCGTCCTCGATCCCCACGCACGCTATCTCTGGGCCCGCGAAATTGGCGATGACCGCTTGATCGGCCCCACAGAGTCCTACTTTCGGGAACACGCAAGCCTTCACGAAGGCAACCCTCAGCAGGCCCTGGATCGGGGAGAGACGGTGGAGTTGCCTCCTGCAATAATTATCCAGGGCACCAATGACGACAACGTCCCCCTGTTTATTCCCCAAAAGTTCGAAGCCACGTATCTGGCCGCCGGAGGCGAGATAGAGCGGGAACTGTTCCCGGGAATGCCCCATGGCTTTGGCAATATGCCGGGAGCCGAATCCGAACGGGCCATCGAGTTGATGAAGGGCTTTATCGCGCGGCAGTTGTCACGCCCCGCGGTGGCGACGGTACAACAGTTGTTTCAAGCGGCACGCTGCCGGCAGAGTTCAATTTCCGGACCTGTGCCGGACCGAGGAACCAAAAACCCTTAACTCGGGGGCCTAAAAATGCCAGTCAATGGGACCACGCTAACCAGTCTTCGTCCGTTGATGCAGGGCGTCAACGGAATGGTCGTAGCCAGCCACCACAGTGCCGCCATGGCCGGTCTGGAAGTCCTGAAAAACGGCGGCAACGCTATTGACGCTTGAGTGGCCGTTGGCCTGGCATTGAACGTGGTTCACGTCGATGATTGCAGCTTCTTGGGCGTGGCGCCCACCGTCATATGCCTGGCCGACCGGAAAGAAGTCACCACCATCGACGGTCTCGGAGTCTGGTCCAAGGCCGCGTCGGTGGAGTACTTTCAAAAAAACCATGGCGGAAGGATTCCGGCCGGTGTTCTCTCGTCCCTAACGCCAGCCGCCGCCGATTCCTGGCTCACGGCCCTGTCCAGGTTCGGGACGATGACCTTCGGAGAAGTGGCATCCTCAGCAATCAACCTGGCCGGAAACGGTTTCCCTATGTACCACCGCCTGGCCGGCCGGTTCAAAACCGCCTTCGATCAGTACGACGCCCACCCGTCGACCGCCGAAATTTACCTGCCCGGCGGCCCCGCCCCCAGACAGGGGTAGATGTTCTATCAAAAGGACCTATCCGCCACCTTGTCCAAAATCGCGGATGTGGAAGCTTCCAGCACCGGGAAGGGCCGGGAGGCAGCCCTGAAAGCGGCCAGAGACTACATCTACACCGGAGAACTTGGCCGCAAGATCGCGGCTTACAACCGGGAGATGGGCGGCCTGCTCACCGAGGAAGACCTGGCCCGGCATCATGTCCAGATCGCTCCTCCAGTCACGGTGAACTACCGGGGCTACGACGTCTACAGCACGGGACCATGGGGCCGGGGACCGACATTCCCTCAAGCTCTGAAGATTCTGGAAGGTTTCGACCTGGCGTCCATGGGCCACAATTCCGCCCAGTACATCCATACGGTGAACCAGGCGTTGAATTTGGCCTTTGCCTACCGTGAACAGTACGTGGGCGATCCGGACTTCGTGGATGTGCCGATCAATGAAATGCTGGCGGAGGAATACCTAGCCAAGCGCCGCACGCTGATCTACCCGGACCTGGCCTGGCCCGGCGCGCCCCCGCCGGAGACCCGCGAAATGGGAAGGCGACCCTTAACGGCGCACCCCAGTCACCCAAGGATGCGGCACTCCCGGTTGGCACAGCCGGAGTCAGTGGCGGCGGCACTTCTTATTTCGCCGTAATCGACCGAGACGGAAACATCTTCTCCTCCACCCCCAGCGAGGGCACCAAGAACGGTGGACCAATAATTCCCGGCACCGGCCTGGCCTTCTAACTGCGCGGCACCCAGTCCAAGCTGACCGAAGGCCACCCGGCATCGGTAGCCGGGGCAAGCGGCCCACACTCACTCCTGCGCCTGCTCTGGTGTTGCGCGACGGCGAGCCAGTGATGGCCCTTGGGGCTCACGGCGGTGACCATATCCCACAGGGCACCCTGCAACTGCTGTTGAACGTCCTGGAATTCGGCCGCGACCCTCAAGAGGCCGTGGAGGAACCCCGCTTCTACAGCTATAACTTCCCCAGTTCCAACTGGGCGTCAAAATATGAGCCGGGGATGATTCGGTTGGAAGGACGCATTTCCGATGAAGTGGCCGAGAAATTGCGGCGGAAGGGCCACACGATAGAGATGTATCCAGATTGGTGGGAGGGTTCGGCCTTATACTGCGTCATTACCCGCAATCCGGCGACTAAGGTGCTGCAGGGCGGCGCTGACCCACGGTGCGATGCCTACGCCGTCGGTTTCTAAAGCAAGGCCAAGATGGGACTTGCATTTGCCTAACGCCGGGAATCGGGCCGGAAGTATCGCAGGAGCGCTTCGGCCCTTGATTGCAAGACCGTCCGGCATCACAGTCTCACCTAATTTTTGCGGTTGGCCAGCCCAGCGAGGAAGTGGCCAACAATCTGCCACGCCAAGGCCTTGGGTCACCAGGCACAGGTTTCCGGTGGCATCCACTCTGACCCAGCCTCATATCGCCTCATCGGCGTTAAAGTCCGGGATTTAGCCCGGCAGAATCACTAGCCGCAGTTCGAGGCCGGTCCTCCGCAGATATTCCCGCACAGCCTTGCCCTGGTGCGCCGGGGCATTGTCCCAAATCACGTTTAATCGGGTAGGGTACCTCTCCCTCAGTTGCCTCAGGAAGGCGACCGAAGTCCTAGCGTTGCTGTCACCCTTCAGTTCCATACATCGACTTCACCTCCCCGGTATCTGAGCACACCTCCGAACAACCGGCTTGCAGTCAAGAAGTGTCCGAGGGCGAGACAGATGCGACCTCCAGCGGTGACGTCCCCGCGATTACCGCCGTCGCAACTCCCCCGACGGCTGTGCCGGTTACGGCAACCGTCCCTTAGATGCCTACGCCCATGGCGATAGAAATACCCACGCCCACCACTGTCCCCAGAATTGCGTCCCCAACGGGCGGGGAGAGCGGGCCGTTGGTGTTATTGGGTTCCCATTCAGCAGTCGCGCCGTACAGGCTTGGATCGGGGAGCAGCAGTTATCCCTGGAAGACCGTCAGGATACTCTGGCGAACCTGGGCGCAATTGGCTTAAAGCGAGAAGCGGTCGAGTTCGAACACCGGCTCCGGTACGAACCCTCCATCATCTCAGTTGTGGTGGAGAGCGACGAATTAGCTAAGACAGGGGACGCTATAGTGGACGCGATAGGGAAAGTCGTACGACGGTTTGGATACCTTAGCGTAAGGTTCGGTCTGTCCGAGGAAACCGGGGAGCGGGCCGCATCCATGGCACGCTAGGAAGCGGTGCCAGGAACCGAAGAAGCCACTGGTGACCTGGCTAACGCTCTGGGACTGGAATGGGGCGGAGTGATTGGCGCACTGGAGTATCGACTGCGGAACGTCCCATTCGCGCCGCCCAGCGCCAACCTTGACCCCAGCACCGAGCAGAACGCCTATAACTATGCAGCGTTGCTTCCCTTCGATTCCGGACAGGAAGTGGAAGTTTCTGAGGGCTTACAGGTGTCCTCCCGCATCCGGTAGGATTTCGCGGCTTGGTCCTGTTCCAGTTAGTTCGAGGTATTGCGCAGACCGCTCCGATGCACCGGGTAGGCAACTGAACTAAAGCCAAGGTGGCATCTACATTGGTGGGACCCTCAAGGTCGGCTTTGGCCCCACGGTAGAGCTCTCCCACCTGTTTGGAGGACCGTTCGGCATTCCCGCTTGACCTCCTCCATGTGCACATACCGCCTTAGTTCTAGTTTAGGCGGCTGATCCGCCAAAACATGAAAGCGCACTTCGGTTCGAGTCCACCACGGTGGCCCTGGCCCTCAGGGCCATCGAGCGAGGCTACGGGGCCTACTTCGTGCGGGCCTACGACCTGATGGAGGACCTGCGCAAGGCCCGGGCCGAACGCAACCTGGACCGCAGAATGCGAGTCTACCTGGCGCCCAAGGTTCTCATCGTGGACGAGTTCGGCATCTGGCCCTACGACCGGGAGTCCGCTACCGCTTTCTTCACCCTGGTATCGGCCCGGTACGAACGGGGCAGCATCATCCTCACTTCCAACAAGGGCTTCGCCGAATGGGGAGAACTGCTGGGAGACACCGTGATAGCTTCGGCCATCCTGGACCGCCTGCTCCACCACTCCCACGTGCTCAACATCCGCGGCGAGAGCTACCGCCTCAAGGACAAACGCAACGCCGGAGTATTCACCTCCCATCAACTGCTCGCCGCGTCACCAGAAGGCATCAACGACAACCGCCCAGGGTGACCTTCCGCCATCCGGAAAAGAGAGACTTATTTGCAAGTACTCAGGTGGGTCTATTATGAGTCGTTACAAGTGGGTCAAAAGCAACCTGTTATTGACAGTGGAAGAGGCCTATTCTCATCAAGACCGATCCAGAACCTCAAAGCTTGCTCCCTTTGTTCCACCGTCATTGCGCGGCCATGCCAAGCACAGCGCACAGAGTCCCAACTTGCGATCCCCCTGATGGCGATATGCACTGGTGGTCCGGCTAATCCAGAATCATGCTCACCCCGGAGTATCTCCTCTACGGTTGGTCCACCTTGAGCCGTTGAGTGCGCTGCCGCCCCCGCAGCGCCGGCAGCCCCGGCGAAGAGGTCAATCTCGCCTACGTTATGCGGCCTGCAGGCCTCTGGAGTCTGCACGGAGGGCTCCGTCGGCACTGGCACGATCGTGGCTGTGTTAGCCGTTCTGGGTATTGCTGCCGATGCTGGCGTCGGCGAAGGGGACAGGGCTGGCGCGGTGGTTTCAGTTGGAGTGCGGTTGATGGCGGGGTCTTCAGGTACTTTGCGAGTTGGTACAGCGGTTGGGGCCTCCGTGGGGTGAGGAAGTCGGGCAACTTCCGCCCTAGCGCCCGGTGTGTCCGGCGGAACGGAAATGGCCGGCGGCGCCTGTGCTCCGTCATCACACGCGGATAGCGGGACCATGCTAATCACGCACATGATACCGGTGGCCCCGATTCGGCTAATGACCTTCGATACTCCCACCAACAAGGGAAACTCCTTACCGGGGACTCCTTCCGGTAAGACTGTTGCCATCATAAGAGGTGCCCACAAACGCGGGCATGCAAATGCGTGAGGACGAGAACAGTTGGTGCCTGGCAGGCTTGAATCAAGGATACTTGCATCGTAGACATCCTCGTTAATCCGAGGTAGCCATTCCCTCGGTCACTTTCCGTCGGAAAAACCCTTGCCTCAATACATCTGTGTGCCATCCATGAGTAAGGCGCAGGTGTAACTGCCTCTACTGCTGATTGAAGAGAACCGCTCCCTGTCCAGGGGATCGAATTGCCCGAACCCGGTCTGACCGATAAGATCCCCGGTGGAATCCCAGCCCACTCGAATATACTCGAACCCCCGCGACCAATCGCCGTTGAAACCCCGAACCAAGCAAATGTAGGTATCGTTCCAATTATCACTGGAAGATTCGGCGTGCCAGTCTCCAAATGACAACCTTCTTGCCTCTCCGCGGTTCTACGGTGGCATGGTGGAGAAACACTGGGAGCCCCCATCGGTGTAGGCGAAGGCCATACAGGTTTTGACTCGGACACTGTGTTCATTGTCGTTTTCCAAGGAGTCGATGGTCACTAACCAAGACTGGGTTAGGGTGGATATCTGCACGTCGTCGGTTTCGGGAAGCGCGTAGAACCGATCTACGAAGGGCTGCATTCCCTGATCGAACCGCGTCGTAGGCGATGCCCCGAAGTTTACCCGCTCCTTTCCTAACATACTCGAGGCGCCCTGCATCGGCGCGGCGTCATCGTCATGTCACGGTTCAGCGACGGTAGTCCTAGCTTCGTCGTGTTCGGCGGTGGATAAAGCGATTGCCATCCTAGCCACCTCCGGGCGTTAAGGAATACAGCACTTTGCCCTAGGGCGGCCAAAATCACCTTCAAGGCTATCCCCGATATTCTAACCTGGGGCGGATTTCCAACCGCTGATTTAAGGCGAAAGGCGTGTACGGTGGCCCACTTAACCGCGGAACACTACTTTTCTCCAAAAACCACAGCAAGTCGGGCCAGGTTCGCCGCCCGCGGCGAGTGGGTGCCCGTCTCCCACGCTTTGACCGTCACCGCATGGACCCCGATGGATTCGGCTAATCGCATCTGGCTCAATCCAAGTTCACTGCGTTTGGTCCTTATCCATTCCTCGACGTCAACAAGCCCACGTTCCTCGTGCTGGAACATCACCCGCACTGGCATGAACGGGGAACCCGATGGCGCGGCCTCCATGGACTCCACCAGGTGGGGCAGCGCCGCCTTTAGGCGTTTGCCACAAATCCGGTCCGAGGCCTCCCAGGCCAGGATCACCGCCTCCCGAACCGCCTCGTCGTAGATGCGCCGTCCTTTGACTACATCAGCTTTCTCGCTGCGATCTCCGGGCTGGGCCAATAACAGGATGCCGTGCTTGCGGTGATGACCCGTAACCGCGATGAACTCGTCAAGGATCCGGGTTTTGCCCTTCCTGGAGGACACCCGGTAGCGGTCCCTTATGTTTGTCAGCAACTTCTGTTTCGCCATCCTGCTCGTGCCTCCCGCCACGCCATTGCCTCCCGAATTTTCGGTAGCATACTAGGTGCGGCAACTACTTCCTGAAAGCAACGCTTTTGTTGAGGCAACGCGCCGGCAAATCTAATTGTCGTTGATCACCCAGGGAGAGTCCTTGGTCGGCCCAACAGTCGAAGACCTACTTCCTATGTACAAGGGGCTAGAAGTCGGTCGAGTGCATCGCGGCCGGTTTTTTGGCCGACGGCCGCGGCAAGTCCCTCACCCTTTCAGGCTCCTTTATCGGGGCCACATCTCGACCCTGTTGCTCCTGCTTTTGAGAGTCCATTTCACATATTCGCACCGAGTCCTGGCACAACTCGGAGCACTACCGGATCGCCCTTTAAAGCGCGTTGGAGGACACCGTCCACTGCCTATCCGACGATGACTCCCTGGAGGTTGGCCGGTGCAGCCGGAGAAGAGAGTGCCGGAAAGTGATTCGAGACCGGCCCGGCCTGGCTCTCGGAGCGTTGTCTCACCTGATTGGCACCAACGTGTTCCTGCGCCTCTCCGACGTAGCGTCGGACCTGCCGCCCTACGAGGAGCACGTGCTTCTTTCCAACATGACCCGGAAAGCCAACGACACCGGGTTCTTCCAACGCAAGGCTTACGACCACATCTCTGGGGTGCTACGCCAGTCCTTGGCCGCCGCCCTAGCCCGAGGTTCCACACGGCTCCTGGGGGCCTACCTTCAGACTTTGTTGGCGTTCCCTGACGGCCTCACCCGGGGAGATACGGTCTTCGACCCCGGTTCCGGAATGCCCTTCGTGCGGGTCCAACCTCTGTCCGAAGAGAATGTCTACCCCAAGGAACAGGGCCTCCTTGACCTGGTGGCGGCAGAACGGCTCCAGGGCCGCCGGGTGCTCATTTACGCCACTCACACCGGAACCAGGGACCTCACGGCAAGATGGCGAGATATCTTGACCCGCCACGGTCTCAGAGTAGCGGTGCTGAAGGCCGATACCGTTGTGCCGGACCGGCGGAAAGCCTGGGTTGCGCAAAAGGTGCATGAAGGGATTGGCGTGCTGCTCTGGCATCCGCGCCTGGTGCAAACAGGCCTTAACCTGACCGAGTTCCCGACCATTGTGTGGGGTGCCAAGGGCGGCGAGAAAGTGTCCCACCGGGGCGATGAGAAAGAACTACTTAGGGAACTGTGCGGGGATACACCAGGGGCGGGTGTGGGCAGTTCAGGAGTGAGTCAGGAGTCTTCCGGCTGGTCCGGGTCCTGGGAACCAGCGTTGTCGCGGCTGCGCCTTAGGCGGTAGCTGTCGCCGTTCATCTCCAGGATGTGGACGTGGTGGGTCAGGCGGTCGAGCAGGGCTCCGGTGAGCCTCTCCGACCCGAACACCTGGGTCCACTCACCTGCGGGGAGGTTGGTGGTGACCAGGATGGAGCCCCGCTCGTAGCGCTGGCTGAAGACCTCGAAGAGGAGTTCCGCGCCGGTGGGGGACAGGGGGACGAAGCCCAGTTCGTCAATAATGAGCAGGTTGAGGCGGGAAAGCTGTCTTTGTAAATTCAACAACCTTCTTTCGTCCCGGGCCTCCATCAGCTCATGGACCAGGGCGGCGGCGGGCGGTGAAACCCACGGACATGCCCCGCTGGCAGGCGGCCAGGCCCAGCCCCAGGGCCACGTGGGTCTTGCCGGCGCCGCTGTTGCTGGCAGCGATGACGTTCTCCCTTTGCTGGACGTATTCACAGCGGGCCAACTGCATCACCAGGGTCTTGTTCACCGAGGGGATGGCCGTGAAGTCGAAGGTGTCCAGACTTTTCACGGCGGGGAAGCGGGCGGCGCGGACCCGGCGCTGCACCATGCGCTGCTGGCGGTCGATGAACTCCAGTTTGGCCAGGCGCGGCAGGTACTGGGGATGATCCTCGCCCTCGGCGGCGCATAGGGCGGCCATCTTGCCGTATTCCCTCATGAAGGTGGGCAGCTTGAGCTCCTTCAGATGATGCTCCAGCAGCAGGGTCGACCGCTGGTTCATGCCGCCCTCCCAGGCAGCAGGGCCATGTAGTCCCCGGCGGAGGTGGCGCTGAACCGCACCGGGGCAGGTAGGGGTACAGTTCCAGGTCGAGGCGGGGCGGCCTGCCCTCCAGCCGACACAGCACCAGGTGCTTCACCGCGTCAAAGCTCAATGCCCCCAGGCTGATGGCGTCCCGCGCCGCTGATTGCACCTCTTTCAGCCTGAAGGTCTCCATGAGCCGCAGCACCTGGACGAACTCCTGCTTGACCCTGAGACCCATGCGGGACTCCAGCAGCCGGCGCAGGTTGGTGAATTCATCGGACAACTCCGACCCCCGGAGCGGAGCGGCCTGGTCCAGGGCACCCGTCTTCCGCTCCAAGAGGAGCAGGTAGTGGACGGGGTCATAGACAAAGTCGTCCCGCTGGTTAGGAGCGGGGATGCCGGGCGATGACCTCTGACCCGCAGCTGATCACCACCAGGTTCACTTAGCCTCGTACCAGCACGTCCCGATAGCCGTAGGCCACGGGCGCCGAGTAGTCGTTGGTCTTGTACCGCAGCAGGGATAAAGAACTCACCCGGCCCGCTTGCTTGTCGCAGGCGTCGTAGGACACTGCCGGCAGGGGCAGCAGTGCTTCCAGGTCCCGCTCCAGCCGCTGGCCGATGCTCTCCGTGTGTCCCCGCAGCCGGGCATCCATCCGTGCCAGACAACGCCCTTCCAGGTGGGCGTTCAACGCGTCAAAGTTGGCGAAGGACGGGACCGGCACCAGGAAGTTGCGCCGGACGTACCCCACCATCCCCTCCACCTTTCCCTTGTCGTTGCCCTTGCCGGGGCGTCCGAACCGGTCCTCGGAGAGGTAGTGGGACTGGAGCTCGGTGAAGGCCCGGGTGCGCTTCCGTCGGCCGTCTCCCATTATCCTCGCCACCGCCAGCCGGGTATTGTCGTACAGGATGCTCCGGAGCACTCCACCCAGAAAGGCGAAGGCCGACACATGGCCGTCCAGAAACGCTTCGGTGGTCTCGGCCGGATAGGCCTTGACGAAGCAACCATCGCTGTGGGGCAGGTCCAGGACGATGTAGTGGGCCTTTTGCTCCACCCCGCCGATGACCACCAGCGCTTCGCCGAAGTCGCACTGCGCATGGCTAGGAGGATGGAACAGAGGGACGAACATCTCCCTGGTCTGACCGCGGCGCTCCCTTACGTAGTCCTTGACTATGGTGTACTGGCCCCCGAACCCATACTCATCCCGCAGCCGCTCAAAGATGCGCTTGGCCGTGTGCCACTGCTTCTTGGGGACGCTCAGGTCTTCTTCCAAAATCCCATCTATGACGCCGGTGAAAGGCTCCTCCTGAGCTTGTCGAAGGGTTGGGCCTACGGGGCGGGCTTTGTCTCCGGTAGCCTGGCGGGACCGAGTAGGCGACCATCTTGCGCACCGTGTCCCGGTGCAGGCCGAACACCCGCGACGCCTCCCGAATGCTCATCCCCTCCACCATCACCGCTCGCCGGACCCGCGCGTACACTTCCACCGGATACATCCATCCCACCATCCATTGGTTCAACTTCGAACCTATGGATGGCGGCGGCCGGTACACTTTTCAACAGCCACGAATCAGCCAGTCGACCCGCCCGCCTGGTCCAATTTAGCACCGCCTTTTACAGTACCGCCCGCTCCACCGCCTCCGGGACCCGGTTCTTCAAGAGCGGCCTCTTGCGGGACATCTCGTAGAGAACCGCCTCGCCGCAGTTCTGGTCGAGCTCCTTGTCCCGGATGTAACCCATGATCTGGCAGGCCTGGGAGACGTTGCCCAACTGCTTGGCTAGTTCCGCCAGTCACAGCTTGGGTTTCAGTATCTTTTCTTGTTGCGTAGCCATCCGACACTCCCTCCCCATCCCTGGGGGCATTTAATCACGATGGACCCAAAGTGTCAGATTTAGTCTTGGTTACTACACCTGGGGCAACCCTGGAAACGAAGTCTTGTCTCCCTGTAACCCTCCATTACAGTTCGGCTAGCAGGTTTCTATACCGACTCGGCATTTCCTTCCTAAAAAATGGGTGGTCGAAATAGGATTCTAGTGCCGGGAACCCATCCGACACTACCTCGGGGGAGGGTAGCTCATATTCCACCCCAACCTTTGCACAAATCGCCTTTTGCAGTTCCACTAATTGAGGATGGATCCTCACCTCGATAGATCCAACTGCCTGCTGGAATGCATCGCCTCTATCATCAAACGCAGCTTCCAACTCCTCAATATCCTTAGACACGGAGTCAATTTCGTTACCAATTGCTCTACGTTCCTGAATGCGAGCTAAGCACTCTAATCCTAAGACAACTCCCTTTTTCCCTTGATAAAGGGCGAACGCGAGGCAAATCAGAGACAAGGGGAATGTAACCACTCCCGTCACGGGATTAAAGAATGCTGCTGCGAGAGCCCCCGAGATAGCTACATTTAAGACCGCGGACATCGACTTCTCGGCTTTCCCGGTGATCTGTTGTGACATGTGTTCTTCTTCTCGCTCCAGCCTACTCAAATTAAGCGCACCTTGCCCGATCAACTCCTCACGGGACTCATTGAATTGTCTCGTAAACTCGCGCCTTAACCGCTCCGCAAGTTGTTGTTGATCGTAACCTGCCTCCGCGCTTGCCCACGCCAGTAGTTTCGGCCTAGCAAAGATTCCCGATTTGAGGTTCGTGAACATTTCCTAGAAGCTGAACACCAAGCCGTAATCTTCCATGTTCGGGCCGGTCGGCACGATGAACATTGGTATAGGGCATTCCGGAAACAATTTGCCCACGGCCGTGTTGGAAAGACTCCTCAGATGATCGATAGAAACTGTGGCAACCACTATTGTTTTGTCAATCAAGGCATCAGAAACTTCGTTGGTCCGTCGAACGGCTTCTTCGGCAACTGATGTAGTTTTCTGCGCTGCTGTCTTCGATGCTTCACTGACGCCCTTTGACGCGTGGGCAGCAACCGAATTCGTCTTATCCAACAAGGTCCTTGAAGCCGCTTGGGCATTTTCTGTTGCCGAATCTATGGACTTCCGGAAGCTGGGGAAGCGTTGCATTTCAAGCTCCATTCATAGCGTGAGGGTGGCATGGGTCTCAGGAACATATTAATTTGGTCTAGGCAAACATTGGGTGTGTTCCTCGAGCCAGGATTCCAACTCGGCAAAATGAAATGACAGAGTGTCGAACAAGTGCATGAAATAGGCAGAGGCTTCTTCTCCATCGCAGTTGATGAAATGCCCATTCATGCGGAGAAAAGCGTCGGTTACGAAGAACGCTACTCGCTTGTTGCCGTCCACGAAAGGATGATTATTGGCAAGGCTTTCCATGAGGGCCGCCGCTTCTTGGATCAAGGTGTCGTAGTACCCCAACTGGAGCCACATTAGTGCGGACACCAGCGCCCCTTCGTCGCGGATTCCTCGAGCCCCTCCGAATGCGTCGATCAAGGATTCGTGCATTGCGATGACTTCCACCAGCGAAGGGAAGTCGTGGGTCATTGGGCCAGCAACTCACCGAGCCTGCGATTCTTCCGGATGCTTTCCTGGAAATGGGCCATGACCGTGGCCCTGGGTTTTCCCAAGGACCGGTTCTCGATATAGTCGCGAATGGCGTCCTCCAAGATGGCCTGGAACTGGCGGCCATCTCTTTTCGCGATCTCACGCAAGGTGGCCAGCAGCTGTGGGTCGGCTTGGCTGGAAAATTTTTCTCGTCGTGTGGTCATGTTGTGGGTCCTCCTAGTCCCCGTATTTTATCACCAGCGCTGCTGTCAAGAAATATCATGAAAACGATCGGGAGACGAACTACTTTGCGCGACTTCGCCACTTGGCTATCCCGAGGAAGTCAGCAGGACCCTTTGCCCTGAATGAATGTAATTGAGCAATCCGAGTCCCGGCCAGGAGCCAAGCCCCCTAATACTTGGGGTCAGGTAACAGAGTATCGAGTCAGGAGAGGTTCGACGGCAAAGTCATCCTCTCCTTTCGCTCGCGATTACAACGCCAATTTCAAGCCAGGCTGAAGGTTCTTGATCTCGTCCAGTTCCTCAACGTGAATTCGTCATGCCCCAGATTCCTTTGAGTTGATGCAATACGTTATCCAGGACGCGCCCATATTCCGCTCCGGGAATGAGGTAGATTGGCACGTCGTAAGCCTCGCTTCTCCCCGCATATTCGACCAATGAGGGTACGTTGTTCCGGAGGTGGACCGGGCTGATCGGCACGTCTGCGTAAATCCGTAACCACAAGGGAGTATCGCCACTGGATGACCATAGCCGGAAGTTCACGCACAGAAACAAGTCGCCTGGGATGTTTTCGCCGGCGTCAGTCCTGAACCTGAAATATCGCCCATACCCCTCCCTCTGCGGAGAGGCCCTCAAGCCTCTGACGAACATCCAGCCTTCCTGTGTCCCCCGACTGTCAACGACATCGTCGATATGGCGATTCAACCACCGGAGCCTACGCGGAACCGACGGGCTGAATTCCGCTATCTCGATGGGTTGGAAAGCCTCCTCGTCCTCCCGTTGCACCAGTCCGCGGAGTTGCCGGATGTCCAAAGCAACCAGAGAATCCGGAGACACAGCGGCGGCTAGGCCGTCCAAGAGAAGAGGCCAGCTAACCAGCATGAGCCGCTTATCCGACTTGTTTGAACCTATTATCCTAGCCTTGTGTATTTGCTGGGGTGTTTCGACCGCCTTTAGCTCGAGCCCATCTGGCTCGCCCTCGGTCTGACGCGTGATTTCTCCCCACGATGTCTTCAGCCTCGTGGCGGGAGCGATGAACAGCAACACTCCCGGACCTGCGTCCTCCAGTTGGCCGAAATAACCGCTGGCTTGGCCCTCAAGCAGGGTGGCCCAGAACTTCGACTCAACGAGCAGCCGTTTCCCGCCCTCCTCATCGTAGCCCACCATGTCCGGGCGAGACCCGTCCTCGTGAGTCACCTGGGTGGCGAAGACATGCAAAGCGCCCAGTGGGTAAGACTTCTCTCCTTCCCTCAACAGGAGGCCCAGCGCGTCACGGCAGGCAGGGGACTTGTTCAGGATGTAGGCCAGGGCGTCGGTGGCTGTATCCTCGACTCTACTGGTTAGGCGGGGCACCAAATACGCGAGCAGGGTGGATTCTTGAGCCATGGTTGTCTCCCTCAACGGTTCCCATCCAGGTGCTAGTGGGGCGGGCAGGTGGGATAGTCCTCTGGCTTCCCCATGTCGCCGGGCTGAATCACGAAGTCCCGCCGGTCCCGATAGAGCCGGGCTCGGTTAATCACGTTCTCACCCTCGGGGTCGAAGCCGTCCCACTGGTTATTGAACCAGTATTTGAACTCACCGATGAAGAGGTACTTGTTGCTCACCCGGAAAAAGCGACATGCTACGCCCTCGCCGTCCTGGAAGCGAGCGTAGATGGCGTTTAGCAGTTCTAGTTGCCCGTCCTTCTCACTAAGGACGTATTCGTGAGGCCAGGTGTCGCGGTAGGTGACCGCTTCGCGCCAAGGGGCGCGGGCAATCAGTTCCGTCAGCTTTATCTTTTGTCTATATTCCCAATGCGGCGCCGTGTCCACTTAATGATGGCGGATATCACAGACCACCCGAAATGGGAGCCGGACTTCCTTTTGGTGACCTCCGCCTACCGCTCCAGCTCGAATCTCAACGGAAAGGGTCTTGAGGTTGTCTAGTTTGGTGGGACTAACGGGACTGTAGGAAGAAATTTTGAGTTGAGAATCGCATTGTAACTTCTGTAGAGCTTAGGCTGTAGCCGCTGCCCCTAGTTTAGGAGCAGGACTCTCCCCTAGCTACCTGTTCAGTTTCCTGGGTCCAACACACCTTCCGCACGTTGTTAATTTCGGATGACTCCATTTGAAGTTGCGATATGCTACAGATCTGTGTCGAACTTAAGCACCATTGATGGGAGTACCCATGTTGAATGTCAGATCGTCGATGGTTGATATCTTCAACACCAAGATGAGGCCAACGGGTCCCTCGGATGGGAGGCCATACCCCGCGTAATGAGCTATCGCGGCGGCGACGCCTGCCCGTCGCGGTTCAAGCCCCAACACACAGCGGACCCGTCCTTCCGGATTCCGCAGGTATGCAGACCGCCACAGCTGATCGTGACGAGACGCTCTCTGGGGGGCGGCGACCCCTGGCCATATTGGTTGCTGCCCCAGCAAATGACCGCGCCGTCCTCGCGCAACCCACAGGTGTGGTGAGGACCGCTGCTGATAGAATCGAAGCGTTCCCCAGCGGGCGGGGCCGATTCGCCCTGCTGGTACCGGCCCCAGCAGGTGGCAGATCCGTCCTCTCGCAACCCGCACGTATGCGAATCCCCTACAGAGATGGCGGTGAACGGCCCGCTTTCAGGCGTCGTCATCTCCCCATGACCATCGCGCGCCAGCATCTCAAACTACCGTCCTGCTGAAGCCCGCAGGCATGGTTGCGGCCACCGCTCATAGACACGTACGGCCCTCCGGGCGCCAGGCTCTGCTGGTTGAAGGCCGCGTTCTCGCAATTTCCCCGGCCTTGCTGAGTGATGCCACACTGTAAATAGCCGCCGTCGTCACTCAGCTTGGCCAACTTACCCGCCATGGGCAGCCGTCGCCCCCCCACGACTCCCCAGCAAACAAGATTTCCGTCCTCTTCCAGTCCGCAAGTGTGTCTTCCACCGCTGTTTATCGCGGTGAAGGTCCTGCCTGGTGGCGGGGACGCCTGCCGCCGATCATCACTGCCCCAGCAGACGACGGTCCCGTCTTTGGCAAGGGCACAAGTATGAGACCCTCCGCTGCTGATGGCCGTGAACGGTGGGATGGCGTCGGGAAGTGGAGTCCGGGGCAATTCATAAGGGGGCGAAACCGGGTTGGGCGTGGGATAGTCCTTGCCCCAGCAGGTGGTTGTCCCATCATGTCTCTGTCCACAGGTATGTTCCCAACCGCTGCTTATGGACTTGAAGCGCTCGTTAACCGGGGGAGAGGCTCTCCCTTCCCAATCGAATCCCCAGCAGAGGGCGGTTCCGTCAGTCCGCAGGCCACAGGTGTAACCATTGCCGCTGCTAATCGTAGTGAATATCTCCCCGACGGGCGACGCGCCAGGACCGTTGGTGTCCATGCCAGACCCCCAGCAGACCGCCGCGCCATCTGCCCGCAGCCCGTAGGCGTGGGCGCCTCCGCTGCTGATGGAGACGAATCGCTCTGTTTCCGGAGCTAGGGTTTGGCCGGTGTGGGTGCCATTTTCCGAATTATCGCTTCCCCAGCAGACTGGCGTCCCATCCATGCGGAGGGCACAGGTGTAGGCGCCTCCGCCGCTGATCGCCATGAAGGTCTCTCCTGGCGCGGGTGAGGCCTGGTTGGCGTCTCCGTACCAGTGGTCACGGTTACTCCCCCAGCAGACCGGGGTCCCGTCCGCGCGGAGAGCGCACGTGTGACGACCGCCTGCGCTAATTGACACGAAGGCCTCGCCCTCCGGGGGTGACGCTTGTCCCAATCGGTCCAGTCCCCAGCAAACGGCTGACCCGTCATGGCGCAGGCCGCAAAAGTGGGCAACTCCACTAGTGATTGCGCTGAGCCGCTCCCCCACCGGCGGCACAGGCGTCTCTTGGTTCACTGTATAGGAGGCTTCCGGCGCTGCCCAACAGAATGGGCTGCCGTCCCCGCGCATAGCGCAGGAGAACCGGCCGGTTGCGATGGCGGTGAACCTGTCACCGAACAACGATGTTCCTACCGGGCTCATTCCCGATGACCGGCTATGCACGTCGTTGCCCCAGCAGATGATTTCGCCGTCACGCCTTAGCCCGCAGGTATGTGCTCCCCCGCTACTGACCGAAATGAACCGTGCTTTAGTCGGCGGATTTGTACGTCCGTCTTCGTCCTTTCTGCTCCGGCAAACGGCGGAGCCATCTTCGCGAAGGCCGCAGAGATGCGCGGAGCCGCTACTGATAGTGACCAACTGTTCGTTTTCCGCCGCCCCCCTGGACGGCCGTACCCGCGGCACAACGTCGAGCCGTCCTCGCGCAAGGCGCAAGTGAATTCCGAGCCAGCGCTGATGGAGATGAACCGTTCGTCCTGCGGCGGCCAGGACTTATGAACGCTTTCATCACCCCAGCACACGGCGCTACCGTCCTTCCGTAGCCCACAGGTATGCATCGCCCCGGAGGTGATTGACACCAGTTCTATATCACGCGGCGGTGAAGATTGCCCATGTCGGTCGGAACCCCGACAGACCGGAGATCCGTCCCACCGCAGGGCGCAGGTGTGGTACGGTCCGGCGCTGATCGATGTGAAGATCTCGTGTCGCGGGGGGTCCGCCTCACCCAGGCTATTGTCCCCCCAGCATACGGCAGACCCGGTCTGGCGTATGCTGGCTCCCACTACTCAAGCCTGCGAACTTGCCGCCTTTGGGCGGTGAAGCCTGGCCCTCGCGGTCGTCTCCCCAACAGCGCATCTCGCCTTCTTGAGTGATAGCGCAGGTATGACTTCCACCAGTGCTCACAGCAGAAAATGGCCCCCCGGCGATCGGGGGCATGGATTGGCCTCTCCCTGGGGAACCCGGCGCCCCAGCACAGCGGCGCACCATTTTCAAGCTTCAACCCGCAAGTGAAATCGTCGCCCGCGCTGATGTCTAGGAACCGCACGCCGTGAGGTGGTGACGCCTGGCCCGCGTAGCCTTCCACCCCGCCCACATTAGATCCCCAGCAGAGGGCGGTCCCGTCTTCCTTCCGCAGCGCGCAGGTGTGGGAGCCGGCGCTGGTGATGGTTGAGAAGGCCTCACCATGAGGGGGGCGACTGTCCGCGTCTATTCTGCCCCCAGCACACAGCCGTCCCATCAACTGACCGGAGCGCGCATGAATGATAAGAACCGCTGCTAATATGGGAGAAACCATCATCCGGTGGGGGAGATGCCTGGCCCATGTGGTCGGCTCCCCAGCAGACAGCAGAGCCGTCTTGACGCAGCGCGCAGGTGTGTCCGCTGTTCTGGAGCCCGATGCTGGTGCTGATGGCACTGAACCGTTCACCTTCGGGCGGCGAGGTCTCGCCTTGTTCACCTTGACCCCAACAGACCTCGGAGCCGTCCTCGCGGAGCCCGCAAGTATGGCCGAAGCTCGAGCTAATCTTCGTAAATCGTTGGCCCAGGGGAGGGGATCCCTCCCCAGACCAATTGTCCCCCCAACACAGCACCGTCCCGTCCGCACGTAGCCCGCAAACGTGGCTTCCACCACTGCTACCCGATTCCAGCTTCTCGGCGTAAGGGACGCGATCCTGACTCCCGGCACGGCCGTGTGCGCCGCCGGGCCAGCAGATAGGCGCGCCGTCCTCCCGAAGGGCGCAGGTGTGATCAAATCCGCTGCTTATTGACGTGAACTTGTCATCCTGCATCGCTTCCAGCGGCTGACGCTTCGCCGGTTCGGTATAGGTCTCGTAACCGGTGCCCCAGCACACCGGAGTTCCGTTGGGGCGCAATCCGCAGGTATGGTCGAATCCTATACTGATGGAGGTCAGCCGTTCTCCGGGGGGGTATTCATAGCTTGATCCCCAGCAAACTACGGTGCCGTCACGTCTTTGGCCGCAGGTGTGAGACCAGCTCCAGCCGGTGGTGATTGAGGTGAAGCTGTCTGCCAAAGTGGCCGCAGCTTTGTCCCCTCCATCATCTCCCCAGCAGTAGGGACTGCCGTCGGCATGAATCCCACAGGCGTGAGACACCCCGGCAGTAATGGCTGTGAACCTCGCCCTGGAGGGCGGTGAAGCCTGACCCTCGTCGTTTCGCCCCCAACAGGAAGGGGTTCCATCCCGCCTAAGGGCGCAGGTGAACTTCATCCCGCTGTCGATGGCAACGAAGGCCTCGCCTTCAGGCGGAGAAGCTTGTCCAAATTCATCATTCCCCCAGCAGAGCGGGGCTCCCCTTGCCGCGAGGCCGCAAGTGTGGTCCTCACCGCTGCTTATGGTCGTGAGCGAAATTGGATGGGGAGCGGAAGCCTGTCCATCGGTGTCCTCACCCCAACAGACCGGCGTTCCGTCACCGCGCAATGCGCACACATGCACGGCCCCGCTGCTCAAAGCCGTGAAGGGTTCCCCTTTGGGTGGGGAGTTCTGCCCATGAGAGTTTGATCCCCAGCACAGTGGAGAACCCTCCGAGTCAAGGGCGCAGGTGAAGGCGCCTCCGGAACTTAAAGGGATGAGGGTATGCCCTTCCGCCACTTGTAACCCTCGTTCCGCCGCTGAATCGGGAACGACTCCGGCGGCCTGGAAGGTCCAGCAGGTGTGGGAAGCCGTCCTTGCGCAGGCCGCAGGTTTGTGGCCCACCTACCGCGATGGCCGAAAAGCTCTCTTCCGCCACCGGCATGGCCTGGGCCGCAGGAGCAGCCGGCTCGGTTGCGCCCCAACAGACAATCGATCCGTTGCCCCGCAACCCGCAGGTGAGGCTCTGGAGGCGATGCCTGGCCGTTGCCGTCGTTCCCCCAGCAGACAGGAAGGCCAAGAGGGTCCAACCCGCAGGTATGAGAGGTACCGCTGCTGATGGTCGTTAATCTCCTTGCGGGAGGGGAAGACTGGCCATGTTCGTCGCTTCCCCAGCAGACTGGGGAGCCGTCGGTCCGGAGGGCACACGTGTGGAACCCGCCGCTGCTTACGTAGGACAACGCATCTTCTTCAGGAGGCGAAGCCTGCCCGCTGTGTTGTTCACCGGACAGGAACCCCCAACAAGAAGGCTTGCCATCTGCCAGGATGCCGCAGGTGTGATAGGCCCCGCTGCTGATCTGGGTGAACCTCCCTTCTATGATCCCTGCCTCCCTCTTCAAAACATCCCATTCGGACTTCTCGATAGTGGTCTCCGTAACCCCCACCTCTACCGCATAGATGAGCAGCGCGGTCATGGCCTGGAAGATAGGCCGCAGGGGATGCCAATATTCGTCCGGCACTTGCCAACAAAGGGGCCTGCCGTCCGGCCGGAGCCCACACCCATGTTGGTATCCGACGCTAACTGCGGAGAATCTAGCGTTGGCAGGGGGTTGGGGCGCTTTACCGGCGGGCACATCTCCCCAGCAAGTGGCCGTCCCACCGTCGCGAAGGCCACAGGCATAGGACCCGTTGGCGCGGATGGCGACAAGACGTTCCTCGTCCGGTGACGGGAGGGTCTGGTCGACGAAAAGTTCGCCCTTTAGCCCCTGGCCGTAATCGTTATTGCCCCAGCAGCTCACAGAGGAATCCCGGCGTACCCCGCAGGTATGTTCCATCCCACTGCTAATGGCAGCGAACTTCTCTCTTTGTGGCGGAGAGACCTGCCCAAATTCATCGCTGCCCCAACAAATTCCAACCCCGTCCTCTCCTATGCCGCACGTGTGGCTCCCGCCGCTGCTGATGGAGCGAAGTTTAACATCCGTCGGCGGTGAAGCCTGGCCCCGGCCGTTGTTGCCCCAACAGACCGCCGTACCGTCCTCCCTTAGCGCGTAAGTGTGGAGGAGGCCGTTGCTAATGCTGACGGACTTTTCTCCTTGGACCATATCCAAACTGCCGCCACGCGGCGCATAAACGGACTCGTGACAGACCGCCGTGCCGTCGGCAAGGAGCCCACAATAGTCCACGGCGCCAACGCTGATGGTGACCACTGGGTCCGGCAAAGGGTGATTGCGTTTGAACGATCCTTCCCAACAGAATGAGGCTCCGTCATCCCGAATTCCGCAGGTGGCTACGCTGCCAGCCGCGACGGACACGAACCTCTCGCCTGATGGGGTAGCGCCCGCGAGACTTTCCATGCCCCAACAGAAAATGACCCCGTCTTCGCGAAGGCCGCAAGTGTGGCTCCCGCCGCTGCTGATGGAGCGAAGTTTAACATCCGTCGGCGGTGAAGCCTGGCCCCGGCCGTTGTTGCCCCAACAGACCGCCGTACCGTCCTCCCTTAGCGCGTAAGTGTGGAGGAGGCCGTTGCTAATGCTGACGGACTTTTCTCCTTGGACCATATCCAAACTGCCGCCACGCGGCGCATAAACGGACTCGTGACAGACCGCCGTGCCGTCGGCAAGGAGCCCACAATAGTCCACGGCGCCAACGCTGATGGTGACCACTGGGTCCGGCAAGGGGTGATTGCGTTTGAACGATCCTTCCCAACAGAATGAGGCTCCGTCATCCCGAATTCCGCAGGTGGCTACGCTGCCAGCCGCGACGGACACGAACCTCTCGCCTGATGGGGTAGCGCCCGCGAGACTTTCCATGCCCCAACAGAAAATGACCCCGTCTTCGCGAAGGCCGCAAGTGTGAAAGCTGCCGGCGCTGATCGCGGTAAACCGTTCACCCTCCGGTGGTGAGGCCTGCCCGTACCCGTTGCCGCCGCGGCAAACCGCCTTACCGTTCTCCAATAGAGCGCATGTGTGCCTGAACCCACTGCTTATCCCGATCACATTGGGCACGGCCGGAGACGGAGGAGCCGGGGTGGAGATATCCACAGGTGGGGGTCGCGGTGTGGGTGTAGGTGTGGGAGAGATGGGCAACACCGGGGTTCGAGGCTCGAGCGTGCCTGCGGGAGCTGGTGTTGACTCTGGCGGTTTCTGCAAGTTGGGAGATGGAACGTTCGAGGTGGGAGTTGGAACAGCCAGGGTGGCAGTTGGTGGCGCTTCGAAAGTCGCGATGGGTAAGGAAGAGTCTTCTTTTGTGGGCTCGCTGTCGCAGCCCGACAACACGGCCAATAGGGCCAGCGAAAGAAGCGCCGCCTCTATCCACTTGGGCAGCCTGGCGATGGACCGTCTGATTGAGAGGACAGAAGTCGACACTAACATCTCCCATAGCAGTGGGCATATCCGACAACATAACCTGAAAGACACGTCCGACGCACGGGAATGCGTGTCGGGGTACCGCCGGTCTGCCCTTGACCCACCTGGGTGCATTTTGGTGACGATCGCCGGTTCAGATTTGACCCACTTGGGGGTACGTTGATTGGCTGTTGAACGGCTCAGCCGCCGGGTCCAGTAGTAGATGGGAGGGGAAGATTCCAGCCTGACGTTTGTCCTTGAGCCGATAGCTCTTTCCCCGGATGTTGAGCACGTGGGAATGGTGGAGCAGCCGGTCCAGCGCGGCGGCTGCGATCACCGAGTCTCCCAAGAGTTCCCCCATTCGGCGAAGCTCTTGATCGAGGTGAGGATGATGCTCCCACGCTCGTACCGGGCCGACACCTGGGTGAAGGAGGCGGTGGCGGACTCACGGTCGTAAGGCCAGATGCCGAACTCGTCCACGATGAGGACCTTGGGGGTGTTGGTAATGTCGATGTCCAGCGATAATGTCCAGACAAGTGCTCGGGGACAATGTCCGTAGGCATTGTGCTGAGTTGGTGATTGGGTGGACCGCCTGGGAGTCCTGTTGACCGGTGGCGCCAGGGAGTGAACGTACTTGCGCACCGTGTTCCTGGAAATACCCAGTTCCCTGGCGATTCCTCTGAGGGAGACACCCTGCAGCCTGGCATGGTGCACTACCTTTCACAGAGCTTGCTTGCGCGGGGTAGCCTCCCTGAGTGGCGGAGTCTCGGTCCTGGTGGCTTCCTCACTCTCCTGGCGCTGGGGGACAGCCGCTTCCAGGGACGCCAAGCGCTGCAGCTGCAATCTGCTGAGACCGTGCTGGCTGAGGTTCCTGACCACCTGGGCCAGTTCCGGTGTGGGTGCCAGGGCACCGTTGGAAGCTCTCAAGGCGCCGGGTCTGGGAGGAGCTTCCTGGTGGGGGATCACTTCCCCGCCGTACTGGACCATGAGCTGGCCATCGCTCTGCTCCAGGACCTCCACCTTGACGCCTGCAAAGCTGGGCCGTTCCTGGCTAGAAACGTGGCCGGAAACTGGCTTCAGCCGGGTGGTCAGCTATACTTGAGCCATCAAGAAATAGCGAGGGCTTGAGCATGCTGGGAGAGCGGTCGGACCAGAGGGGCCTCTGGGAAGCAGACCGGTTGTATCTGGACCACGTGGGGCGGGACACCTTCTACGGTCTGCTGGCCTCGCTGCGGGGCCGCCTGTTCCGGGACCCCGATTTCGCCGGGTTCTACTGCGCCGACAACGGCCGGGACAGCGTGCCGCCCAGCCTGCTGGCGACGGCGCTCCTGCTCCAGTCCCACGACAAGGTGAGCGACGCTGAGGCCAAGGCCCGGGCCGACTTCGACATCCGGTGGAAGGTGGCCTTGGGGATTGAGGTGGAAGACCGTCCCTTCGCCAAGAGCACGCTGCAGGTGTTCCGCGCCCAGCTGATACTGCACGGCAAGGTGCGGGAGGTGTTCGAGTCCAGCCTGCGTTTGGCCCGGGAGTCGGGGTATCTGAAAGGGCGCGGGATGCGGGTGGCGTTGGACACGACCAACATCCTGGGCCGTGGCGCGGTGAAGGACACCTACAATCTGTTGGCGGACGGGATCGTCAAGCTGTTGCGGGCGCTGGCGGCAGTGGAGAAGTCCAGCGTCAAAGAATGGGCCAAGGCCCGGGGATATGAGCGGTACCTGGGTTCCAGCGTGAAGGGTGAGTCGGCCATCGACTGGAGCGACAAACGGGCGCGGCAGGCCCTGCTGGCCGAGATTGTGAGAGACGCCGACCGGTTGTTGGAGTTGTCGCGGCAGGCGCAGAGGGAATTGGGGGAGGATAGCGCTGAGCGGCAGCAGATAGTGGCGGCGGCGGAACTGCTGGGGCAGTTGCTGCTCCAGGACGTGGAGCGGACCGATGACGGAGTGAATCTCAAGGACGGGGTGAGCCGGGACCGGATGATGTCGGTGCATGACCCGGAGATGCGCCACGGCCACAAGAGCAGCAGTAGACGGTTCGACGGACACAAGGCGGCCATCGTGGTGGACACCGACTCCCAGCTGATCACCGCGGTGGAGGTATTGCCCGGCAACGCTCCGGACAACCTGGGATCGCTGGAATTGGTGGAGCAGAGCGAGGCCAACACCGGTGTGCCGGTGGAGGAAGCCATGGGCGACGCCGCCTATGGGGATGGCGATACCAGGCAGGCATTCGCCGATGCGGGACGCCGGTTGGTGGCCAGAGTGCCGGGACGGCCCGACCGGAAGCACTTTCCGAAAGAGGACTTCCATATTGACCTGGCCGCGGGCAGTTGCACCTGTCCCGCCGGACAGGTTACCCACACCATCGTGCCGGCGGGAAAGCGGACGGGTCGCACAGGGCGGGTCCACCGCTTGCAGGCCTTCCAGTTCGACGGGGCCGAATGTCGGACATGTCCACTGCGGTCCCAGTGCATCGCAGCCAAGGGGAGTAGGGGGCGGCGGGTGCTGATCCATCCCCAGGAAGCCCTGCTGCAGCAGGCCCGAGCGTTGCAGCAAAGCACTCATTATGACGAATATCGAGTGCGCCGAGTGGTGGTGGAACACCGGTTGGCCCGGCTGGTCCAGTTGGGCATTCGCCAGTCCCGCTATTTCGGCAGGGTCAAGACCAGGTTCCAGCTGTATCTGGCTGCCACGGTAGCCAACCTGACCCTGGTGGCCGGGAAACTCGGGCGGTCGGGCCGTACCGGTGGCGGCGCAACAGGCCGCAGCGTCGTCCTCAATATTGTCCCCTTTGTTGTCGCCCATGCTGCGGCCAATTTCTGCGCGGTCCGGCTCGGACAACTGTGGTCCGTGATCCTGCTCACGTCGGCTTTATTGCCCAAATCCCCCTACCCAACCAGGACTTTTCGGCCCGGTTTCTAGGGAGCAACTGCAAAGTGCGCCACTGGTATTTGACGGTGTTGTCCCTGGCCAACTGACGCAGGTGCTTGAAGCACAGGATCCGCTCCAAGGACAGGGAGGGATCCAGGGAACGGTAGGCAGGACGATCCTGCTCGGCCTGTACACCAATCTTCTCATTTGTCACCGCCTTAATGCTGTCAAGCTGACCGGGTCCACCTTATTCAAGATTGATGTCCATCAACCGCGCGATGCAATCCATACGACATGGTGTGCGCCTCCTTTGCGGTTGCTTCCACCATGCGCCCGCACCTTGACTTCATCCACCTCGAAGCCGGCACGGCGCAAGCGTCTGACGAACGCCGGTTGAGGACCGGCAGACCACATCGCCAATATACCGCCGGGCCGTAACGCAGCGCAGGTGGTGGTCAGCCCCGGCAGGCTGTAAAGCCAATTGTTGCCCTTACTAACTATCGACTCCGCTCCATTGTCAATATCAATCATGATGGCATCGTAGTCGCCTCTGGCGGCCTTGATCAACTGGACAACGTCGCCTACATGGAGTTCAACTCGTCCGTCGTCAAGAGGACGGCCGGCAAGATCGGCAAGGACTCCCCGGTTCCACTCAACCACGGCTGGTACCAGCTCTGCGACTACCACCTGGGCATCCTCGCCAAGGACGTCCAGCGCCGTTCTCAACGAATATCCCATGCCCAGACCGCCAATCAGAACGCGGGGCCTCGGATGTTTTGCGAGGTTTTGACAGCCTAGTTTGGCCATCGCTTCTTCTGACCCGTAAACACGGCTGTTCATGAGTTCCAAATTATCCGCTTTGATCGAGAACTCAGTGTCACGTTGGCGCAAAACGAGCTCTGCTCCTCCGCCAGGAGTTTGTGCCCGGCCGAGCAACTGCCAGGGATTCATTGACACCTCCCGTAACCGATATTTTCGCTACCTGGCTAAGCATATCAATCCACCGCCCGGCTGTACTCTCGGAACAGGCACTCGGTGAAGTGCGTTGAGACGTCGTCTATTGGTGCAGCAATCGGCTCCCTGCCCACACTGGGGCAGTAGGAACACTCGTCTGACTCTGCGTTCTCCTTTATGAATTCAACTAGCTCGGGGTCTTCGAAGCAGCGGTAACAGACGAATTTCTCTTGTTCTGACACGGACACACTCCATTGGTAGGATTAACCCGGGGATCCAGGCAAGGTCCAGAATATAGTGGTAATCACCAGCCCCGTCAGGTACGAGGCCGAATGCGAGAGGTCTTTTCCCGCGTCGTCGGGACAATATGAGCCTTTGATTTCTAATCGTTAGGTGTTGCAGGCCTGTTCCCCGCGGGGTCGGGCGACCAATGAAGCAGTAGCTGGCACGCCCTAAGTGGAAGTCTATCCCCGGCTGGGCGCAACCCTAAACCAATACCAAGGTGGGATGTGCATTTCGGTGGTCTTGACGAGGACCGAAAGGAATCCATTGTTCCTCATATCACCTCAAGGCCCCAACTGGGTAGGCACCGACAGTGCCGTATGGCGATATGTACATTTCACCTTGGCTTTAGTTTAGGGCATACACTATTTTTGAGAGAGGACCGGGGTAAGCTTGAGTACAGTCCCACTACTCATCCCAATTGTGCGAACCACTGTTCTGGTGGGCCTGACAAGACTGAATTGCGAACTTTTCGGTGGGAGATACAGATATGAGGATCCGGATTGCCGCCCCAGGAAAGACCTCCACGAGCCTCCGCAATTGCTCGTTGCCAACACATCACTGCCCAGGAAACGCCTGAAGAGCAGCTTGCGCGACTTCGACAGACGTGCTGGAACTTCGCTCAAGAATTACTGCCGGCGTTGATGGCAGAGGCTCGGTTGAGGGCATCTTGGTAGTCTTTACTCACTCTAGGACTGTTAGGTTCCGGTCATTCCAATGAACTGACGACGACGACGAAACTGAACGCGGTTGCTACGCCCTCTTCCAAGTAAGTGGCTCCGTTGCCCGGGTTCAGGCAGTGTACGGCCTCATGCGCGGCCTCCAAGATAAACCCTTCCCAAACAGTATCGATATAGAGCCGTACTTTCGCCCGTCCTTGGCCGTAGGGTAAGGTCGCGGGAGCTCTCCGTGGAGAGCGGCGTTGCACAAACCTGAGCGTGATGCCCCATCGTGTGTCTCGGGACAGAAGGTGCACTCGTCCATGTTCAAGCAACTCTGGAATGTAATCTCCTTTTCGGTCTCAGTAGGCATGTCCATTGGGGTTACAGCTGTGGGCAATCCACGGTGATACACTGAGCACCTCCTCTCTTGACCGCTGCGTGGCCCCTGCAAAAACCCTGGTCATCTCAGCCCTCATGGGCAACGCCGGATGGGGACTTCAACTGTGCCCTCGACCTATCGCCCAAGCAACGCAGAGCATCGTGGACTAACTCTGCCAGCCGCGGGAACAGTCGGTATGTCGATTGCGTGCAAACAGTGGGTAGCTGTTGTCCGGGTCAGGCTGCCGGTGGCGCCTTGAGAACGCCTCGTCGACCCACTGGCGAATCCGGTTCACCTCGTTTTCGCTCCCGGACCAACGATGAACAACAGCGAATGGGTCGGTTCCCTCGCAGTTGTACGCGAGCCGAGGGGGTATCAGCCGGGGCTTAAGTTCGGCGTTACTGAAGTCGGTATGGGTCGGAATGCGAATCCCCAGCAGTCCGCATCTGTCGTTGTGGGTGGTATCAATCAGGCTCGCTGAGATTTCCCAGTCGACGTGTTTTCGCTGCCAGGTGCAGCGACCGATGAGAACTACGGTTACGGTGGCGTCGGCAATGTACTCATCGCGGATTCGCCTTCTGATCTCGTCAACGGGCAAGCCCCGGTCGATGATGTCGCCGGTGTCGACCGATTTATCCACGATGTGGTTGTTCATCATCTGGACGAACCGGTCCTTGTACGTCTGGTCTTCCTGATGGTGGTAGCTAATGAATACCTTGCGTCTTCTAGATTGAGCCATGCTCTCGTCCCCAACATCGCAGACCGGGATGGCGATTCGGAAACACGTGGCGTAACCTGCTTTGAGCATATGTCGAACTGCCATACCTGGCTCGCATAGGACTGAGCACGAAGCGGTCCACTGCCCAGACTCCCACAATGACAGCACCTGCCAAAAGCAGGCCATCAGCCACCGTCATCTCATCTGAAGCGCGCGTGGAGGTGTCTTTATTGTTCTTGAACCGCTTCGAGTGGTTGTCAGGCACTGGGCCGTGCCTCCGGAGGAACGCGGTATGGACCCAATCCCGAATGTCGGATAGGGAGCCCTCACCCGGCCAGTCATAGAGACGCACGTAGGGATCGTCTCCTTCCATGTTGGCAGCCAGTCTCTGCGGGAGCAAGTTGGGGTTCCGGCGGCCCCTGCCGTAGTCCGGGTGGTCCGGCAGCACTACGCCCAGTACCCCGCACCGGGAGTTGTTCTTGCTCTTGTTCAGGGCGGAGCCTATCTCCCAGTCCACGAACCTTCTGCTCCAAGTGTGACGGCCGATTAGAACGAGCACAACGGTGGCGTCGGCAATGTGCTTGTCACGAATCTTCTGCCATATCGCCTCCGTCTTGAGGCCGTCGACGATGTCCTCCGACATCTCTTCGACCAGCCGGTCTTTGTATTCCTGATCGGTTTCGTGATGGTAGCTGACGAACACCTTATGTCGTTGTCGTGGCATTTTCATCCTCTATCAGTTCGGGCACATCTGCGACTTCGGCAAACAAACCAGCGTACTGCCGAAGCTGAATGCTGATCTGGTTCAGTGCGTTCAAGAAATCGCTGCGTCCCTCCCATTCATTTTCGTCTAGGTGTGGATTGTTTCGTTCCCAACCGCGAAGCTTTGGATGCCACTCCGTCAGGAATGGACGGAGCACCCGATTGAGCATCGAAACCGCGAGGTATCCAAACGACAACTTGCGCCCGCTCTTAGGCCGAGCCACGTTAGGTCCAGACTCCCTCAAGATACCCCTTGTGGTGTCGAACAGCGAGTAGATGGAGTTCAGAGCCTCCCGCAGAGACCCTTCTTGGCTTGAAACGCCACCCAGTGGAGCCCGGGTTACCATTTCCACATACAGCTCCCAGGCTGCTCTCATCTCAGACTCGTCCGGTTCCCACGTTCCGGCGATACCTCCAATGCCCGGCACTTTCAGATCGAGCTTCACGTTGACCAGCTTTGGCATGTCATGCGCCTCTCACAGAAGTGATATTGACTGACGTCTGGCAGTCCAGTCCCCTTCGAGGTCCCGGGTCATCGTCTGTCCCCTAACCGGGGGAGCTTACTGAAGACAGTCACCCACGAATTGGCCTCCGTTAGATTCTGCAACCTCTTAAGTTTCTCAACGTAGGCCGGAAATGGACGGGTTGTCTGTAGCTTATACATGGCCCTCGGTTTGCCGGAGTGTGTTAAGACTCCAATCTCCCAAGGCACCCACCATGAACCTTGAGTTTCATCCGAGACAACGATTATCATCGTTCTTGCATTGTCGATGGCGGTCACCAGGGCGTCGTCCAAGTCCCGTTGTCCCGGTACCAGGGTGTCGTCGTGGACATCGATGAATACACGTCTGTCTTGTCGATCTAGGTCATAAGCCAATTCCCATGCGGTGGCTTTGTCGGAGTGCCGGTACGACAAGAACACCTCCGATTCCTCCGTGTGGGTTGTGTATGCCTTCATCAAGACGGTGCCGTACCATTGCGTGGCACCCCATGATTTGGCGAGGTTCATTCCGTAGGTGATGGACATATTGGCTCTCCTCTCGTAGGTCTCAGGGCGAATTCTGCCTTTCTATTGTGAGGTCGCCTCCAGCAGATCCCGGCTGAGAGCGACGCTCGACTCAGCGATGAAGTCGGGGGCCTCGAGACCGCGAGCCGGCCTGACTACCAGCTAGGTGCCGGGGGCCAGAGTGTACCGTACTGCGAACTTTTCGCTGGGAGGTTTCGATTTAGGGTTCAGCCAGGCAATACCACGCAGGCGCTGAGACCCTCCAGTCCTGGGATCGGAGGCTCTTTCAACCATGGGCGTCAACTTCGTCGATACAGCAAGGGAGTGCCAGAGCAGCGAGTACCTGATCGGTCGGGTCGTGCGAACGGGTGAGCGTGCCGTCATCGAACCCTCGTCACTCCAACTGCGAAGTTGCGGACGTCCGGCGCGATGGCGCGCGCTCTGTCGATGACGATTGCGAGAACCCACCCCACGGCGCACGCTGTCCACTCCGGCAGCGTAACCCGCACACCAAGGCCCGAGCGCGCGGGAGAGAAGGAGTGGATCCGCTCATCGATCGACGTTTGTATCGCGTGCTGCTCAGGCCCGGCTGCTACCGGCCCGAACTCGAACGAGCCCGTGTTCCGCCGCCGGAGGCTGGCAACCAACTCCGCTTCTGTATGTCCCCCGAGCAACTCCTGGTCGAAGGCGATGAACGCATCCGCTCTCCCCTCCGGGGTAAGGTTGAACCAGTTGAGCCCGGAGACGAGACGGTCGGCAGGGGACCGTGCACCGGGGTCCAGGCCGTATGCCGTCACCTGGAGCCCGGACAACTCGATTGTCCCAAAGCGGCGGAGCGCGCCATGGAAGCACTGGACCAACGCCGGCAGCACCATAGCCGGTTCGAGGGGGTGCTGACGTGCCCCAAGCGGGGCGTAGTGGAAACCTGGACTCGGCGGGGGCGGGACCTCGATTCGCTCAAGTTCACCTACCTGCAGCCCGACCTGCACAAATCCGATCCGTGACGCATCGCTCCCGGAGGTCAGCTCCGCCTCGTTCATCCCCCATAGCAACGAGCGGCCAGCAGACGTGGTGGTCCATCCCATCAATTCAGCACGCGCTCTGAAAACGCTGTAGAGGTCCTCCTCCTCTGAATCAATCAGGTTCGTGCCCGGGGACAGCTGTCCGAAAGCCTCAAGGAAGAGCGTCGACACTATGACAACTCCTTTCCGGACTGTCTATCTTCAGGTATCTTGGGCCCGGGGTTGCCTCACATCGAACTCTCTTTGAGATGGTCGTTCCCCGGGCCTAAGCGTACTGTATTGCGAACTTTTCGGTGGGAGGTCGCGTTGTAGCTTTCCTCACGGTGCATATCGATATAACTGCTGTGTGTACCACCCCACGTGCTTGATGGTCGTGTCTCTGCGTCTGACCTTTTTAGCCCGACTCGAAGCGGCTTTGGGTAGGATTCCAAGCTAGTTTGCCGGTTCGGGCCCTCTGCACATAATGGGAAAAGTCATGGTCAATCGTATATCGCATTATCTCGTCAACTAGCTTCGCCAACACAGGTGAGTCCGAAAGTTGATCGTCAGAGGAAAGGGGTTGACCCTGAGCATCTCGATAGAGGAGTTCGGCACAGTAGTTAGTGGCTATGTCGTCGTTGAGCTGGACCGTCAATTTATTGACTTGGCTTTGATCTATGTCAGACAGTTGGGCCCCTAGCGTATCTGCATAGAAATCCTTCAGGCATTGTTAGATCCGTTGATATACTGTTTCAAGCCCGTGATCGAGGTTCACCCTAGAAACGTGGCCGGAAACTGGCTTCAGCCGGGTGGTCAGCTATACTTGAGCCATCAAGAAATAGCGAGGGCTTGAGCATGCTGGGAGAGCGGTCGGACCAGAGGGGCCTCTGGGAAGCAGACCGGTTGTATCTGGACCACGTGGGGCGGGACACCTTCTACGGTCTGCTGGCCTCGCTGCGGGGCCGCCTGTTCCGGGACCCCGATTTCGCCGGGTTCTACTGCGCCGACAACGGCCGGGACAGCGTGCCGCCCAGCCTGCTGGCGACGGCGCTCCTGCTCCAGTCCCACGACAAGGTGAGCGACGCTGAGGCCAAGGCCCGGGCCGACTTCGACATCCGGTGGAAGGTGGCCTTGGGGATTGAGGTGGAAGACCGTCCCTTCGCCAAGAGCACGCTGCAGGTGTTCCGCGCCCAGCTGATACTGCACGGCAAGGTGCGGGAGGTGTTCGAGTCCAGCCTGCGTTTGGCCCGGGAGTCGGGGTATCTGAAAGGGCGCGGGATGCGGGTGGCGTTGGACACGACCAACATCCTGGGCCGTGGCGCGGTGAAGGACACCTACAATCTGTTGGCGGACGGGATCGTCAAGCTGTTGCGGGCGCTGGCGGCAGTGGAGAAGTCCAGCGTCAAAGAATGGGCCAAGGCCCGGGGATATGAGCGGTACCTGGGTTCCAGCGTGAAGGGTGAGTCGGCCATCGACTGGAGCGACAAACGGGCGCGGCAGGCCCTGCTGGCCGAGATTGTGAGAGACGCCGACCGGTTGTTGGAGTTGTCGCGGCAGGCGCAGAGGGAATTGGGGGAGGATAGCGCTGAGCGGCAGCAGATAGTGGCGGCGGCGGAACTGCTGGGGCAGTTGCTGCTCCAGGACGTGGAGCGGACCGATGACGGAGTGAATCTCAAGGACGGGGTGAGCCGGGACCGGATGATGTCGGTGCATGACCCGGAGATGCGCCACGGCCACAAGAGCAGCAGTAGACGGTTCGACGGACACAAGGCGGCCATCGTGGTGGACACCGACTCCCAGCTGATCACCGCGGTGGAGGTATTGCCCGGCAACGCTCCGGACAACCTGGGATCGCTGGAATTGGTGGAGCAGAGCGAGGCCAACACCGGTGTGCCGGTGGAGGAAGCCATGGGCGACGCCGCCTATGGGGATGGCGATACCAGGCAGGCATTCGCCGATGCGGGACGCCGGTTGGTGGCCAGAGTGCCGGGACGGCCCGACCGGAAGCACTTTCCGAAAGAGGACTTCCATATTGACCTGGCCGCGGGCAGTTGCACCTGTCCCGCCGGACAGGTTACCCACACCATCGTGCCGGCGGGAAAGCGGACGGGTCGCACAGGGCGGGTCCACCGCTTGCAGGCCTTCCAGTTCGACGGGGCCGAATGTCGGACATGTCCACTGCGGTCCCAGTGCATCGCAGCCAAGGGGAGTAGGGGGCGGCGGGTGCTGATCCATCCCCAGGAAGCCCTGCTGCAGCAGGCCCGAGCGTTGCAGCAAAGCACTCATTATGACGAATATCGAGTGCGCCGAGTGGTGGTGGAACACCGGTTGGCCCGGCTGGTCCAGTTGGGCATTCGCCAGTCCCGCTATTTCGGCAGGGTCAAGACGCGATTCCAGCTGTATCTGGCTGCCACGGTAGCCAACCTGACCCTGGTGGCCGGGAAACTCGGGCGGTCGGGCCGTACCGGTGGCGGCGCAACAGGCCGCAGCGTCGTCCTCAATATTGTCCCCTTTGTTGTCGCCCATGCTGCGGCCAATTTCTGCGCGGTCCGGCTCGGACAACTGTGGTCCGTGATCCTGCTCACGTCGGCTTTATTGCCCAAATCCCCCTACCCAACCAGGACTTTTCGGCCCGGTTTCTAGCGTCAAGGATGTCCGTGAGCGCTGACCAGATTTCGAGCATTGCACCAACGTGGGTTGGCGGTGGAGCCTTGTCTTCAAGTTCTAAGAGCAAGTAGCGCCAAGCCGGGTACCCGTTATCTATGGCGCCAAGGAACTCGTCCGCGGTTTCCGGGGGAATGTAGCAATGGAGCGAACGATATACATCATAGGAAAAACGGAGAGGATGTTGTTCTTCCGGAGCCAGTTGTTCAAAAAGCCAGCCTATTCGATGACCCTCGTTTCCTCTGGATACATCGAGCCCTCTCATTTTCATGAGGCACTTCATGGCTTGTTCTATGCCTGAATAACTACATGGAACAGTGCGCCATGCGCTAATGGCCTCGAATACCGCGAACCAATCCGGTTGGATCGGCGGCCGCTCGTGATAGGCGCGATGTACCTGTTTAAAAGCCTCTCTAAGACGGTCGACAGGTTGTGAGTAACTCTTCCTCTGGTCAGATTCCAGTGATGCAACGCTGTTCATACGGGCCTCCATAATCTAAGTGCCTACTCTATGGCAAATCCAGAACCTGTCTAATGGACCAAGGGTGGTGGGCCTGGCTTGACGGTAGCCAGTACCACTTGAGATGTGCGCCGCATTGCAGGCGATCGGACATTATAGGCTTGCTAGCGGTTGCAGCGGGCATAAGTCCTAACCAGAGTGACCAAGGTTGGCGACTATCGGAAGAATCGCCCACCGGCGTATCCCACTCTACGAACTGCATGGCGGGCGTTCTCACATATTGTGGACACACCTGAATTCGTTGCTCTACAAACGGGCCGGCACGAAGTATTCGCCGTCGTGACCGTAGGTGCCTGTTCTCGGGCAATGCCTTCTACTACTAGCGGGCCTGTCGGGCTCCGGCAGTCTCGCCGTACTTGGGCAGAGAGTACCAGACGCTGTTCAGGAATCTTTGGGGCAGATTCTGTGGGTTTCGTATTCCCACGTAATCTCGGATGCCACTGTCCCATAGACGTTAATTCCGTCTCTAGAAACTTCCCGCACCCAGACCCTAAACTCGGATTTTGATTCCGTTCCGCGCCCAGATCTGTCACTGAGCCTTTCCACATCAATAGGGCGCATCAGAAAATGTACTTCTTGCAGCGAGCCCTTCGGCAATTGATACAGATAACCCCCTGATCCACCATCTTTTGCGCTTCGCCTGCGGATTCCAGACTCTTTCGAGTCGTGGACCCACTTCAATAATCGTACTTCATCTTCGTGTGCCCAAATCAGAGACTTATATAGAAGAGCCCTCTTCGAATCAACCGCCAGTGGCGAATCTGCTTCCGCTGGGGAGACGACGGACCCTTCGACGTGGAGATCGTCGACTATCACCGATAAGGAGAGTGACATGAGCGTGACCAATGGCATGCGCCCGGTACATCCGGGCGAGATACTGGCTGAAGAGCTTGAGGAGCTTGGGTATGTCCGCCAATGCGATGGCCAAGGCGCTCAGTGTGCCCACAAACCGCATCACGGCGATCCTGAAGGGTCAGCGGGGGGTGGCCGACACCGCCCTACGTCTGTCAAGGTATTTCGGGACGACGCCACAGTTCTGGCTCAACTTGCAGAAGACCTTTGAGCTGCGGGTGGCGGAGATCGAGTCGGGGGACGACATCGCCGAGCGCGTACTTCCCAGAGAGACCGCCCAGGTCGCCGACGGTCGAAGCTAAGGTGGTCCAGGCAGTACATGGGAACAGCCTTGTGCACAACGAGATGCCTCGATTCTCAGGGAGGGGTCGCTCTTGTGCCTGACGACGATGGCCTGTTGCTGTCGCGTTGCCTCTCACTCGATCTCGAGGTTGGGAAGCAAGACCGCCGCATCCAAGGCCATCTCCTTCGCCCTTCCGACTCGTCCCTTGTGTTCAACATCGTGCCTGGCATCGGACGTGTCTTCCCGTTGACTCCCTCTTTTCAGCCATCGGGAAGCAGCAGTTTTGTCCAACTGCTCCAATCTCTGGATGTCGCTGTTGCGACCAGATTGGAGGAGATCTGAATGGTAGAAACCAAAGCTCGGTAGTTCCCGAAGGGGCAGATTCTGGCTACAATTGTCCATATGAGACA
>CBDBGS010000005.1:0-259426 GCA_965205385.1 Dehalococcoidia bacterium | reverse complement strand
TTGCTGCCGAGTCTCTCTTTCTTACCCGTGCGAGAGCGGTGGGGTCGTCAACTACCCGGCAATCAGCTGTTTTTGCGAAGCATATGCCTCCGCCGGATCCCTGATTGGGTTTTCGCCATATTGCTAAAACCGAGGTGGTTCCGAGATTCTGGTCCGCCCGTTGGTTTCGATAGCGAACTCTTTCCGGCGCCTATTTATTAGAGTCGCTATAGGTTTCCGGTTTTCGGGATCTCTGAAATCCACGTAGACGTGAAGATCATATTGCCGAAGTGGTCTATGTCAATACTTTCGCCCAGAAAGATGGATGTTGGCAACGTGAGCCTGCGCGCATAAGATTGGCAAGGCCATCTTGCAGGTGGTCAAAGGGAAGGTTGAAAATGGCATATTGCACTGAATGCGGGACCGAAATATCTCAAGACGCTGCACACTGCCAACATTGTGGAGCCTCTCAAACCAACACCCTCACAAACATTGATCCTGTCCTTCAACCAACACGAAAAGGCGGCGGCTTCAGAAAGGTTATGAAATGGACGGGCATCGGCTGTGGAGGGCTTATCGGCTTATTTGTCGTATTATTCATTATTATTGGGCTAACCGCGACCGCTGGGGAGGATGATGCAGAGGAGGAGGAGGAGGAGAAGTCCGCCGCGACGACAGTACCCGACCACACAACCAGGATCGACCCAACTACTCCACCGACCCGAACCCCCACCCCCATACCGACTCCGACTCCCATGCCGATCCAGTTAGAACTTACAGAACTACTAGACGAATATGATCAAAACAAGGTGCGCGCCAATACCCGGCTACGGTACCAAGAGAACGGGAAAATTCCTATATCCACTTCCGGATATGTGGATGAGGTAGAAGAACTCTATGTCATTATCACTCCCTCCCAAGAACAATACTCGTCCCAAAAGTTATATTGCTACTACTCGGACACCAGAGCCGCTCTTCACCTGACGAAAGGCCAGCTCGTTTCGGTAACTGGCAGAGTTAGAGTCGATGACGGATATTCAAACAGGGTGTACATGTTTGCCTGCGAATTTGGCGGAATAGGCTTTGATAAGAATCCGACTGTATCAGCGCAAGAGCTTCGTCAGAACGTTGTACAGGTCTTCTGCATATCGGGTTCAATCTTTTCCACTGGCCGCAGAGGCACAGGGGTCATCATAGATGCCGCGGATGGAATTATATTAACGGTACATCATGTCGTAGCGGACGAAAACGAATGCACGACAATAGAGGTCGAATTACAGGGAATTGAGAACCGAGTTCCGGCAACGACAGTGAAACACTGCGCATCGATAGACAGAGCGCGCTTACGCATTTCTCCACAAGTCCTATCCGGGCTGTCGCTTCAACCCATTTACAGAACTGCCGCTCCTGCCCAAACAGACCAAGAAATCTACTTCTGGGGGTATGGTCCAGACGAACTGAGAATGGGAACCGGCATCGTCAAGAATGTTCAGAGGGAAGACATAATCACAGATGCGTATGCTGTACCAGGCGATTCAGGTTCGCCGGTATTTGACGAATATGGACACTTACTTGGGACTATGTCTAGGAGCAACCGTTCTGACAGAGCAGTGTTTACCGGCTCTGAGTGCTAGTAGTCAGTCAACCATGGAATCAAAAGGGTAAATGCGGTGAAGTTTGGTCCGGGCGTCCTAGGTGTTGAACCTCCATTGGATGGTGGCTTGGGCGGAGTTGCGTTCCTTAACCAGAGCCTGGACTTCCCGCCGGAGCGTCTCCTCGTCGGGGAGTCGCTGCTCCAAGCAGGAGCGGGATAGTACGCTGAACTCGATTTCCGCCACGTTCAACCAACTCCCGTGCTTGGGGGTGTAGCGGAACTCCAGCCGCTTGGCAATCCGCCGGGCTTCTGCCGCCGGGAACGTCTCGTACAGGGACGCCGGACGGTGCGTGTTCAGGTTGTCCATGACCACCCGCACCACCGGGGTTGAGGTGGACCGGAAAATCGGACAAGTAGCTAAGTGAGAGTCCTGCTCCTAAACTAAGGGCAGCGGTAGCTGTCGGGAAGGAGTGGGAAATGTCGAAAGGACGCAGCAAGCACAGCCCGGCCTTCAAGGCGAAGGTGGTGTAAAAGGCGGAGGTAAAGTGAACCACATGGACGGATTGACTGCCTGACATTTTGGCTGTCGCTGTTCGGCAGAAATGTCACCTGTTTGGTCTGCGATGGTATCAGATGGCGACATTGTGGATGCGACCGGGGGCCGACGCGTCGGCGGACTCTCAGCGTCAACGTATCTCCTGACCGTGTCTCTATGAATTCCCAACCCCCTCGCCATCCGTCGAATGGACTGAGGTGGGCCCGGTTTCTTGGACAACCGGTTAAGTGATGGTCCCGATCATTGACCAACAGATCCAACACCACTGCCAAGGCCACCCTGGTTACCAGGGGTTTCTGGCGGCCAACCTCAATGTTCCCCCGTAACTGCCGGCCATGCGCCTCCCAATCCGACGCCGAGGGTATGAATCATGGGATCGATGCCAGACTCCCCGCCGGTCCGGCGTCAACTCCACGTAAACCAGGGCGGTTGAGAAACGCCGGTAAGCGGCGCTGACCATCCGTTACCCGTTGCATCTCAGGGCCACGGAGAGGAACCGGAGTCCGCACTACTGGCTGGAGATGGCCCGCCGTCGGACGATCGCTGAATGAGCGTTTGCATCTCTGGATCGGCCGAGTCGGTCCAGGCTCCGACTGCGGGCACTCTGGAAATGTGCGACCTGCCAGCTGGTCTCGGCGAGCCAGGCGGTGGCGCCTGCAACGACCGTGGCCTCGTTGAAGGAGGTCGCCTTTCGTTCTTATGCCAACATTAGGCGTTCACCCTTCGGCTCCGGAATCGGGTCGCCGAACTCCTGTGCCGTTTCAATCCACAGGTCGATGGCCTCGTTGATGTGTGCCAACGCCTTCTTCTGGCTGTCACCGTGAGCGGCGCATCCGGGCAGTTCGGGAGCTTCGGCCACAAAGGCGCCGTCTTCGTTGCTCCAATAGATAATAATCTCGTACTTGTGCATCAATCCTCAACTTTCGACGGGTGTCTCAGGATTATCTGACGGACCTGTCGTACCTGGTAGGGTTTGGCGTGGCTCCCGTCACGCTGCAGGTTCAGCCGTTCTCGTATGCCTTCCTTCCTGAAAATGTGATGACTTCCCCGCACCCGCTCAACGAATCCGAGGCGCAACAGGAATGCGCGGAGTTCGTCGAACCGGATATTGGCATCCGACCGGCCGCTTAAAATTCTCTGCCGTAGTTCTACATCTTGGTTCACAGAAATATTGTCTCATGGGAGGAAGTCTTAAATGTGGTGATGCCGGCTACCGTTATTCCCCGGCCGGTCCGTAGACGATTTGCGATGGGAATTCGTTCTCACTGACGAAGCGGACGGGGTTGCGCGACGTCCGGAATTCGCGCGGGACCTGCCTCCCCACATACTTCAGTTGTGCCTCCATATCGGCGGGTTCCCCCACGAATCCCCAACGCCCGTCGTCTGATGGCGACTGTATCCCACGACTTGACGCGGTACGCTCCCAGCATCCGGTCCCTCGAGCGAGCACAAGATAACCCGCCGCGTCCTCCTGCGGGCCGGGATTCACGGCCCACCAACCCCGGGCGGCCGCGTAGACATCGGCGGGATAGACCAGGGACAGGTCATCACCTAGGGATCGACCGACGAACAGTAGCAGGAAGGGCTCGTTGGGAACGAAGTCCTCGCGGTAATCGTAGAAGTCAGGGTCAAGAGCCATGCATCGCCTCACTTTGGAGTGCCACGCGAAGACGTTAGTAGTCGCCGCGGCGTCGGGGAAGATACCACAAGGAGTTCGACAACCGTGCTGTTCCCGACGGGTTACAATTCCTCCCTGGGTAACAGAATGAGAGAATTGGCGAAGCATCACCCGCCGCCCAGGACAAGCACCACTTTGCAGCGGCCGCACCTCGCCAGACGTTGCCCGGGCTGAGGTTGACCATCGCCGGTGACTTTGAAATCGCATTCCGGGCATTCGAGGCTCCAGCGAAACGTCAGTAGGTCCTTGGGGACCATCCGCTGCGGACCACCACCATTCTTCCAAGGCGGCTTTGCCGGCGGCTCGGGAGGCAGGGTCACCTTGTCGAGGGCGGCGATCTCCTCCCTGGTCAGTCTTTCGCTGGGCCTGGACCGTCCCAGCAGAGAGGTTCTTTTGGACATGTTCCTCCTTGTCTCAACCCCCACCGGTCTGGATCGGGTAGTCTCTGCTACGTCAATGTTCAAGGTCCCGCCTTCAGGGCGGCCCGAACCGTCTTTTCGTTAACCTCCAGGAGTTGCGCGATCTTCCGCCCCGATGCGCCGGCGTCGTCCATGCGCCGGGCCAGCTGCACCTGGTCGTCGGTGAGAGACCTCCGGCGTCCCAGGGTCTTGCCCCGGGCTCTTGCCGCCGCCAACCCCTCCTTGGTGCGCCGGCGTCCCACTTCTCGCTCCTGGTCCGCCACCCACGCGGCCATGCTAACCATCTGGTGGCCGGCGAAGGCCATGGGGTCATCGGGCTCCAACTCGAGGGACTGCGTCCACCCCTCCGTCTCGTCCAGGGACCTGATCTTCACCCCCCGGGCCCGCAGGGAGATGATGCACTGAAGGGTGTCCAGCCACCGCCGGCCGATCCTGTCGATGTGGACCACAACCAGGGTATCGCCTCCGGAGAGGCGCCCGTCCAAGCGGCGCCAGCCGTGGCGTTGGCCCGTGCGGTGGCTCCGGAGACGCCGATGTCCCGGTAGGCGTTGTCCCTCTGGACGCCGGCCCCGCGGAGACGGAGCTCCTGGCTGAAGGGGTCCATCCCAGTCACGCCCTCCTTCAGGTGGCGGCTGGTCCGGATGTATCCGAAGAGGGTCATGCGGTCAGGTTACGTTTTATCCGCACTTGCAGCAACACGGAAATGACACCCGGTGGGCATGCGGAACAATCGGGGGGTTTCCGCCGCTGAGTTGGACGGGATATAGTCCGGGGCGAGGATCAGAAGCATCGCCCCAGGTCCTGTGATTGGTCCGTAAAATGAATAGAAACTCTCGAACCGTGAGATGGACCCGGCTTTTTGGAAAACTGGTTGAGTCAGTGTCCTCCTCGTCGGCCAACAGGTCCAACACCCCGGCCAATGCCAACCCGGTTACCAGTGGTCTGTGGTGGTCAACCCTCAACGTTCCCCCAACCCTGCCATCCATGGGTCTTCTTATCAGACGCACCGGGGCATTGGTCGGGTCCGCCGGAACTACCAACCTCCTGGTATGTGGTAGAGGCAATCGTTGCATCGAGTGGAGATCCCGACGGCAATGTGGTCGGTTCCTGCCCGTAGGAAGTCCGGACCACCACTTTGCCGAATTAAAACATCGCCTACTCCTTTCTCCTTAAGAACCTCTTCCGACCCATCTGCCGGATACACCTGACCTAAGTTATGCCGCTTCGTTGTGGTTCATCTCATTTCCAATGATGCGTTGTGGCCGATGTAATCTCGGAGCGCGGCCATGTGCCGCTCCAATACCGGAATCTCCGGATGGTCCGGTTTCTGGCCGGCGAGCTCACCTACGAACCTGAGTAGGACCCTGGCATTGGCGAGATGGTCCTCTCTCCACCACTGGGAGCATACATAGAATCTGCCAGCATACGGCTTGGCATAGAACCTGTCCTGTCTGTCGTTTTCCGATCCCTTTCTTCCCGCCTCCCTTCTTCTCAGAAGGGGGAATCCGCCGATCTGAAGGTTTAATGTCTTTTGGCAGTAGTCCCGGTCCATGAGGTTGTCCATGTCCGATTCAGTAAGGAAGGAGGGACATTCCTCCAGCAGTGATTTCATCAGGTTCTGCACGAGGGGTTGCACTTTGGCGGGCTGTGCTCTTTCATTCCCTTCGTTTCTTGACCGGTGCCTGGGTTCTCTGGCTTCATCGGCCTCGTCCTGGCTGATCCCGACGGCCAGGCGAAACAGGGCTTTCTCCACTTCCACCAGGTCCTCGTAGGCGGCGACGACTGCCCCTACTCGTTCGTTCCTCTCCAATTCCAGACCCACCAACATTTTCAGGTCGCTGCTGTACCGTTCTCTCATCGTGCTTCATGTTCCTTGAGCGGTTGTTACTCACCGGGCCCTCGCCCCCCCCACCAGCTTCGTCAGGCCGTTACGAGACGGCCTCCTTTTTGTCCAGATCACCAATCAGCGAATCTGGGCATCTCTTGTTCAGCGTCAACCACTTTCGTAGGGTAACGATTTGTGGGAAGCAATGCGCTGACGGAGTCGCTGGCCAGAAACCAGGTGGGTCAAGTCTAAGTCGGCGGTCAAGACAACAAGTCCTTGGTGGGTCAAGTCCCCATCGGCGGAACCGGGTCAAAAGTGCGTCGGCGTTGATGTTATTGCTCTATGATAACGTCCGAGTAAACTGCTCATGGACAATGTCCGATATGAAGGACGTGACATTGAACCAATGAGAGCAAGGGCTTTGCACAAAAAATGTTTTTTAGTACCATTTTTTGTGCAGATTTGTCGAAAAGTCGGCGTCTGCTGGATTTAGTAAATGGCGGACTGTAATCCAGGGATACTTGGTGCGAGGGATCTAGGTTGGGTTACTTCGGGAAGCCGTGGTTGAAGTTGTGGGGGGATCTTGGATGGGAATAGCCCCGGACCGCCGCCCTCGTCGGGGACAAGGCAACGGGACTGGTTTATTGGTTCGGATTGGGCCCTCGTTTCCAGGCGGTCATCCGCAGCCACTTTGAAGGCCGTTGAAGTCCCGCTTTGAATTCGCGGACTTTGGTCGGAGAGCTTGGGTCTGATGCTGCGGCTGAGCGCCAGTGAACCGGCTAGGCGGATTCCCTGGAGGCGTTTTTCGTGACATTCCCTGGTTGGATTGCCCGTAGTGGCCCGCCGAAGATACCTTGGCCGAAGGGGTTACAGAGGATTTCTGACAAGGGTCGCATCCCAGGTGGGTGGGTCAGGAACTCTTCGGGATGCGGCGCTGGCGGTCTGTGTTTCTGTTAACCGCTGATAGCGATTTCCCTCATGACTCCAGTTCTACGGGAATTTCCGGCTTCAGTATGCCCTTGTGTTCCAAGGTTCTGGTGATGGTGATGGGCGAGACGTTGAAGTGGGCCGAGGCTTCCTCAATATCGTCCTCTTCTGGGGTGTTGGTATTCAGGATTTCCATCAATTCGTTGAACGGGCAGAGGAACTCCTGGGCGAAGGCTTTCTGGAACTTCTGCCTGCTTGTCTTGACCGGAGTAGCTAGTAGGAGATGTCCTTCGGGTACGGCGAGGTAGTCTCCGATGAGCCTGGCAAGGGTGAACCTTCTGCCGGTTTCTCTTGGTTGGTGGAGTACGATGCGGAACATGTCCTGTTTTTCGTCTTTCTTGAACCCCGCGGAGAGTCCTCTAAGTCCGGATGGTTGGTTCCGGTTGCTTCCTGTCAGGGTGTCCATCGACACATCGAAGAGGTTGCATATCGTGTCGGTCCCGATAGGCCAGAGGGGAGGTTCCACACCTCACGGGCAGCCCTCGCGGCGTCTGCTGCCCGTCTCCACGGAGGGGCAATTTGACTGGACGGCGTTTGCAATTGCTCGATTATCGTCCTGCAGTCCACCATTCGGACTATGTTGTTCGAAAGTTGAAGGTCTGTGTTCAACTCTTCCAGCCTCTGGGCGGCTAGGTTCCGGGACGCGGCGGCCATTTCGTGCACGGCCTGGGTCCCATAGCGTTCGCGAGCATTCATGAGCTTTTCGACTAGTTCCTCCGGTGCTTCGCCGGGGTCGTAACCGAGATATGCTTCCAGCTTGCGGATTTCTCTCAGTTCAGGATCCTGTCTCTCCCGTTCAACTTCCGACCATAGTTCAGTGAGGTTTGTTTCTTCTTTGGTGGTCAGGGACATGCGTCTGATTGTGCTCTTGACGAAGTTCTCCACCTCCTGCTCGAAATCGGTGCAGTCGATTGAACAGATGTGGTCTTTAAGATATGCAATGGGTTCTCGGTTCCTCTCGGGAGTGGCGTGTGACTGGGTGAGAATTGTCTCTCCGTCGCTGCTGAACACCAAGTTAGGCCATAGATACCCTCCGCCGGCGGCAGCTATGTTGTGGCTCATGTTCCAGTCTGTGTCGTTTTGGCGTTGGGGTTCCCAGCGCAATCTCCACCAGTTGGCCGCCAGCCATTGGGCCATGTGGTAGGCCGAAAGCCGGGGTGAATCGCCTATCTTTCTTGTGGACTGCTCGAGGAACGTGGTTACGCATGTCTCCTTCAAACTGATGGATATTTCGGCCTGTGTGTTGCTCTCTGGATGGTTTTCCGTGGGGTTCTGTATCCAGTTGCATTTGATCTCGAGGTGCGTGGTCATTTTTCTCCCCACCCGTTTTACAATGGTGCTCTGCAAGGGGTCAGATTCCAACACGGGGTAGCCGTGGTAGGTTCCTTGGGTCCTGTTTTCCAACTGGGCTTCCGGTGCGACGCCGTCTGCGGTAACCGCCCAGATGTTTTGGGGGAACCCGTTGAATAATCGTGCGCTGATCAACCCTCTCCTGGCGCCCTCCTGGAGTGCTCCAATGCCTGCTCTTTGGTGGATATCCCTACATCCTCACGCAAGGTGGTAGCAGGTCTGGGTGGGGCTCGTCTGGTCAGACCGAAGTTTCCGCCCCACTTCTTGTGGTCCGGGTTTCCGCCGTATTTTACGTGTTCTACGAGTCTGGTGAGCTCTTCGGGTTCTGGTGATTGCTGAATCCGGCGCTTGGGATTGTAGGACTGGGGATTTCTGGACGTCATGTAATTGAGTTCCTGGGTTGTTCATGTTGGGCGAGTTTAACACCTGCCCTGTAGCTTGCATAAAGAGATGTCAGCCGAGAAAATTGGGAAGCTCGGTTGGTGGTGGTGGTGTGGAGGATACCGTAGCTGTGGATTATCCCGGGCAGCGCCATAAAGGCTGCTGTCAGAGTGGGTGACTTAAGCCTGGGCCCGCCGGCCTTGTCCCTGACCACGGCGGCGGGCCATGATTGCTTGTTTAGAGTCGGCCCCGGGAATACTCCGGCGGAGAGCCGAGAGGGAGGTCCGGGGAAGATGTTCTGAAGCTGGGACCTTTACTGCCACAGCCGGCCGCGTCTTTGATAAAGGGTTTTCGGCTGCTGGTGCGGTGTCTATTCTTTGTGTTGGGGCTAAGCAGAGTGGTACAGTATTCAGGCGCCGTTTGTCAGCAATCTTCCGCCCACGCGGCTCACTTTATCTCCGCCGTTTACAGCTCTGATCGAGGGAGGCGCGGATCCGCTGGATGTCGGTGCTGGTGAGGTTGGCCCCGCGGCGCCGGCGCGAGGTGTTGGCCAGCGCCATCGTGGGAGTTCCGTGGCACTGGGAGAAGGGAGTGGTGCAGGGCCATTTTTGACCTCTCAAGTATGTCCTTTAATGGCAATTATAGGACATACTTGCCGGAGCTCCGCAAGGGCGGTTGGCCTGTCTTATCCGGCCAGGTCTTGGAGGGTAGTCTGTTGTCCCTCTGACCGGCGGGATCGGGGGGCAGCCTGGTAGGCGGACTGGCGCGGTGGCAGTGCGAAGTCTTGGCCACCGAGTAATTGGCTTATGGTCCTGATCTGGATCTTGGGGTAGTTCCCTCGCCATATTTCTGAGCGGTAGAAGCCGCCTGATGTTTCTTCTTGTCGCATGTTGCGGGTTGGTTCCTGTAGTGTTATCAGGAGGCCTATAGCCGCTTTCTCTCGTTCCAAGACACCCTTCAAGTCACGGACATCTTTTGCTTCTGTTCCTCCGCCTTTTACTTGGATCACCACTTTTTGTGGTGTGCGGCGGGGACCATCAATGAAGTAAAACATTCCGTCGATTCCTCCGTCGGGTCCTCGTTTTTGCTGATCCCTCGGCTGTGCTTCCAGCAGGGATACGGCCCAGAACTGGAACTGGTATGGGTCTTGGTCGAACAATGCTTGGGCGCTTCCCAGATCTTGGGGTTCCCCCGTTACCCCGTAGTCGGTGCCGGCATCCAGGTTGAACATGGTCTTCAGGCGGTTTTTCATCAGGGCTACTGCGAGGTGGGTTATGTCTATCCCTAGCCACTGGCGGTTGAGCTTTTGGGCTACCGCCACTGCGGTCCCGCACCCGCAGAAGGGGTCCAGCACCACGTCTCCTTCGTTGGAGGAAGTCGCGATTATTCGTTCGAGCAGCCCTTCTGGCTTTTGAGTGGGGTAGCCCAGGCGTTCTCGATCACCAGCAGTTAACCAACGAACATCGGAATCTATCGTATCTTGGGTTTCCCATAGGGTTCCTTCAGTAAAGGGTTGGTGAGCCCAAATATCTTGAAGATTAGTTCCTTCCCTGTCTGTAAGGTATCGCTTAATTGCCGGTTGCCCTCCAATTGTTTGCGGCAAGTGAATTAGTCCATGCTTTAGTGCTAAATCTAATTTTTCTTGGCTATTTAGGGCCTTCGAGTGTTTCACCTCTTCGTTCGAGATCTTCTCGGAGATATGCGGGGATGGGCCCAGTGCCTTCCCGCATTTGTTTGGATTGTAACCCTGCCATGGATGTCCTGATTCTCCTGTTCTGCGCTCGGGTCCAGTGGGGTCTGCATGCCTATACGCACCGCGTTCGTCCCTGAGCGTGAATGTGCTCTCCACGTATCCTTTTGAATACGGCCGGGTCTGTGGCTTGAACGCGTACTTGTTTGTTTTTACATAGAATAAAAGAACGTCATGAATACGGCCGTAAGACCTCGCACTGTTATGAGCGTTCGTTCTTCTCCAGATAATCTCGTTCCGAAAATTGGTCTTCCCAAATATAGTATCCATCACAATTTTCAAATAGTGGCTCGCGGTCGGGTCGCAATGCAAGTAAAGACTGCCGGCGGGTTTGAGAACACGGCGCAGCTCTACTAGGCGCGGCGTCATCATTACCAGGTAGGCCATCACGTCATTCCTACCGATAAATTGGCGGAAGGCGGAGATCATATCCTTCACTGCTGGTGGAACTCTTGGGTCTAGGATGATCTCCTCTTCGTAGGTGCGCTCTGTTTCTTGTGTCCACTCCCAAGTGTCGGTGAAAGCGTTAATCTGGGCCGGTGACTCTTCTCCGGACTTCTCTCGGAAGAGGATGTTATATGCAGCGTTTGAGTTGAAGGGCGGGTCCAGGTACACCAGATCCACCGACTCGTCGGGGATATGATCTCGCATCACCTGAAGGTTGTCGCCGTAGAAGAGCGTGTTGGTCATGCTTCATTATAGGACACGTTGGCCCGGGCGGTGCAAGGTGTTGTCCGCCGGCCTGCCCCGCTTGACGCTCTATGGCATGCTTTTTTCACGGAGTGAGTACCTCTGCTCCGTGGCCAGGTCGGTTCTCCACAAGGTCCTGGGACAAGAGGCCTGGCGATGAAGTGAGGTGGACCCGGTTAATTGAACAGAACCAAGGCGGAGTTAAGTGAGAACCCAGGGGTTCCTGGGTGCCCGTGTTTCCGGCGACGCCGACGTCGCGGTGGATTCAGTCCGGGGTACCGCCGGCCCGACGGAGATCGAGTTCCTAGGAGGCGGGACCATACCCGAGACCCCCTCCTGGAGTCAGCGGCAAGTGCGGATGTAACCAAAAATAGAGGCCATGCCGGAAGTACACGGTTATGAAACGCTTCCCGCAACGGGGAAATATTTCTCAAATAGGGGTGTTTCATACCCCCCGTTTGCGGAACAGACGGGGCCATTGATATTGAAGTCTTGGAGGTTGGTGTTGTGGGAGGCGCCTTTGGCATAATCGGGATAGTTTCGCCTTCGGAGACCCTATCAGTCGTCCAAGGGAATGGAACCCTGGCGGGCTGCTTGATGTGGCATTCCCGTTGACCTCGGAGGCAACCCTGTCAGGTTGAGCGCACGTCCCAAGCCGCGTCCGCAACGCGCGTGAAGATGGTCCGTACGGAAAGAGTGGACGAAGCGGCACGGTCTCGTATTACCGGTGCCAATACGACGTCGTTCTGAGCAGCGATGCGGCGTTCCACCTCATGGAGAAGGTCCTCGTCGAGACCAAACGCGTCTGCGAAAAACGATGCGAGCAGGGCTGCCCGGTTATCAGGAGTCGCCGGGTTCATGACTGCGTCCCTAACCATACCTCCGGCGATAGGATCACGCCGCAGTCGATGGGAGACATGGCGCGTGAGGATGTTATCGAAGTACGTATTACCAATCTCGTCCAGCCGGTCGGAATTGCGCTCAATCTGCTTGAGGATTTCGGAGCTGTCGGCCGCAGCGTAGGCAAGAGCGTAGTAGGTGGATGGGCGGACAGGGTGGTGACCACCAGAGTCCCGCTGGTCTGCAATCAGTGCGGAGAGTTCCTGCCAAGCGTCGAGCACCGCTGGGTGCTTAGGAAACAGCACCGCGAGCGCTTCTAGGACGGGGCCGTCAAGACTCCCCGGAAGTTTCGCCAGAGCGTTCTCCAAACGGCCTCGTAGGTCTTCCCGGTCGAGACCGATTCTCTCGGGTTCTGCCCAAAATATATCAATAGGGCTCTCGCGGTGGTAATCGTCGTTCTGAAGGAAAGAAACGAGGGCATCGCTGACCGCGTCAGCACTTGCACTCCCCCGGGTGACAAACCAAACCAAGACGCCATTCAGACTCAGCAGTTCAGGATCGTCGGCGACCGCACTTTCGAGTTCCTGTTGCAGTATGGGGTCTTGCGTAGCTACGAGGGCGAGCGCGTCCCAGACAGCACCACTTTTCTGACTCTCTCGGAATCCCGAGAGTCGCGCAAAGAGCGCATCGCCGAATTTCGACTTGAGGTCTTTCCAGCGCGAAGCGAGTTGTTGCAGCAGGATCATGTCTGATCCATAGAGCATATCAGTCAGGGAGGTGCCGACAGGGGTAGGCTTCCCGATTGTCTCCAACCGCCCTTCCAAGGTCGACCAATCTCCGCATGCGCACATACCTACCCACGCGCTGCGCCTACGGCACTCATGGTCCCACCCGTAGCACGACGCCTGTTCGCCCAAGCGAGCCATCGCTAGGTCCCATTCTTCATGGTCAATATGGCCTTCTACTCTCGCCCTTAGCAGGGCTCGGTGAAAAGCAAGGGAAGCGATACTCCTGTTGGACCTGGATACATCGTCTGCCCATCGGCGGGTCAGGTGCATCCCCAACTCCGGAGCGACCGCTTCATCCGCAAGCCATTGACACACCCGCGCCCGCAGGTATGCAGGGAGCGAACATAGTACCTTCGATGCTGCTTCCAAGAGTGGTTGGACCTGTTCAGGATCATGACGGAAGGCGCGTAGATACGGTGAGAGGGGACGATCTTCCACCTGCACGAGTTCACCCAGAGCCGTTTTTGAAGATGTGGAGGGGTAGAGATATGCGGCGAAATGATGGCGTGGGTCGCCGCGAACTGGATCGAAGTCGGTTGGCATAAGTTTTAGCGCCTCTGCGGCAATCGGTTCGATTTCTGGCCCCGGTTCGATTCCTTGTTCCTTACAGGCTTGGATTATGGCGGAGGCAACGAGTTCATAGCGCGCCTGCCTGGGGTATCCGGACCCGGCGAGGTCGCAGAGGATCTCCAACAGGCGAGGAACTACTTCGCCGGCGGCCAAGACTTTCGTTGCGGCGTTCGCGATCATTGATGCCCGTACCGGATCACCCATCAGCACCGAGTGAAGTGCGTTGCGGGCATCGACGTCGTCGCCGAAGTACTTGGCCAGCGCTTCTGCGGCCCAGTGGGGCCGGGAGGAATTCACGAGGTCTTCTAATAGAGCTGCCTTCATCATTGGGCCACGGTCTACGGCGGCGAGTCCCCACAATTCACGATCAACGATGTTGGCTTTGAATGTGCGAACTCGGTCTTCGACCGCCGCCGCGACCCGAGCGTTATGGGATGATTCGGGCGGATACGCTGGCGCTAGCAGTAGCTCGTTACCCATCAGCAAGCGCGAGTTCAGGCTAGAGTGTTCCGTGGAAAGTTGGTCGCACACGATGTCCACAACCCGATCGTCGTCAGCCAACACGCTGAGCGCGACCGGCCAAATCAAGTCAGACCTTCCGTATGGTTCCGACAAGGACTTCAAGCTCTTCACCAAGGCCTCAAGAGTCGAATCCTGACCGCGTGCAGCCTCGGAGACCGCCGCGGCGAGTAGCCCCCCGTAACTGTCTGTGGGACCATCGGTGCAGAGGCGCCCGATAAGCCACTCGCGCTCGTCATCGCTCAGCGGCTGAACGCCCCCCACGATCGTCGCTGGAGCGCAAGAGAATGTGGTTCGCAGCACACCAAGCGCGTCGCTGAGTGCCACTACGCGCACGCTCTCATCTGTGTGCCCTCGTGCTTCGTTCAGGATGTCGACAACCAGCTGATCTTCCCGCCAATCCAAGGCCAACGCCGTCAGAGCAGCGGCCTGAGCGAGTCCAGATGGGGGATCGGATAGAATATGTAGCAGTTCCGCGCGCAGCAGACAGCGCTCCTCGTTGCTACCGGGTCCACCGCTTGTGCATCTGCCGGCGATTGCGACGGCACTCGTGTAGGCGATACCCTCATCAGGGTAGCGCAGCCCCCGGACGAGCAGCTTACAAATGATCTCCGACAGCCTCTCATTTGGCGGCAGTTGAGCTATTTCCAACACGAGTTCGCTGGGGGGATGTTGAACAAGTAGCGTCCAGCGCTCCAGACAGCCCCGAACGATGTCTCCGGTCACCGCTCCTTCCAACCCGGTAAGAAAGCTCTCCAGCAGGCGTGCTCGATGCGGTCCGTACGGATGTGTTTCGATCACCTCGACGATGGCAGGAGCGCTTTGGTGGATGTCTGTGGCCGGAAGGCCGTATGGTCCGAATATAATTTCCGCAAGTATCTCACGGGTGCGTAGCCCAGCTGGAGTCTCGTCGATACGAGCTCGGATCGCATTCATGAGACCGCGCAACTCTGACGGTCGGCGTAGCTGCCACATCGTCCCGAGCAGCACTTCGCGCCATCGAGGGTCCCTTACGTGCTCTGTGAACAGATCATCCAGTTCAGCGGGATCGAGTCGAGCGGACATATGTTCAGCAGCCAGTTGCTCCTGTAGCATCCGATGCAGAAAGCCGAGTTCAGCCGGTCCCTTTCGGACTAGGAGTCCAAGCTCACCTTCTGCTACATTCAGTAGCTCGTCGGCATTAAAGGCTGCATCTGCCGCGTTCATGCCGAGGTAATTGGGGTCACGAAGCACGCCAAGGAAGTCTTGACGTAGCACCGCCTCCTGGATCGTCGATAGGTCTCCCCTGACCTGGCTTACGAAGGCGACTTTCGCAAGGAGTTCTCTCAATTGGCGATCTGACAGCCTCTGTCGCTGCGTTGTCACAGCTGCTGCTACACGTCTATTCGCAGGGTGATCAGCAACGAGAAGTTGGACAGCCTGGTTATACACCTCGAAGCGCTCGGTCGGCAGTTTGGCTACGTTCGATAAGCGCAGTCCCACCAGGAGGACCAGGAAGAGAGGAGTTCCACTGATTGCTCGTAGGGAAGGAGCACCACGGACCTGGGACAGGAAGTCGTCAACCGACCGCTCAATAACGTCCAGGGACGCCGGTTGGTCTTCAGTATCAACGACCGCACGGAAGTAATGAAGAGCGAGCAGTCTCTGCTGCTCTGGGGTTAGTGGGGCGATCCGTGTGTAGGCCCAACCTGCACCCAGCGTGAGTCGGGCTAGCCCGTAGGGCCGGGCAGACACTACTAACGGTGTGGAATGTGAAGCGGCGAAGGTTTCGAGAGCCGCTGATGCGTACCGCCCTGCTTCGTCATTGACCCATTCGTCGAGTCCGTCAACGACCAGTAGCAAGCGCTGGTCCTCGAGTGCCGCCTGGACAAGAGGCCAGACCCGGCCGGCGTCATATTGCTCCAGCCATGCCTTGAGCGCCTCTCCAACGGATGCTGGCGCACCTGTCTGACCGGCGATCCTCTGAGTGAAGAAGTGGAATGGCAACCAGACCGGGAGACGTTGACCCCATCGTTCGGCTACAGCCCGCCACTCTGGTTCCTCGCTCAGCAGGTCGAGGACCAGGTACCTCAGGAGTGTGCTTTTCCCGGCGCCGGGGTCGCCAACGATCACCTGTAAGGATTCCGTACCTATCCACTGGTCCGCGGCCCGGCGTTCCACCACCTGAGGGTGCTCCGCACGACGTTGCTGCCGCGCAGAACTGCGGATGGCCCATGCCCCTTTGTCCGACGGGAACGCGTTCCATTCGGCTGCCTCCGCTAGGATCTCTTGCAGGTCTTGGTCCTCCATGTCGAGTTCTCCCAGGCTGTCTGCAGGCTGTGGGAGCAACGCGGTCTGCGGTGTTGTGGAAACCAAGTCAGGCGTCACGAACCGGTCCAGTAGTGCGACCGGGAGTGCCTCGCTGTACCGGAATGCCATTAGTCCGGAGTCAGCGACGCCAAACGACGCCGTGTAGATTCGGGCAAGTTCCCGACGGAACTCGGCTACCTGTTGGGCATCGAGCCTTGTGGTGAGCGTCTGCGCCGCTATGTCGCCACAGAAATCCTTCACCCAATGCCGGCCGAAAAAGTCATCGACGAGTTCCGGATAATGCTTTAGCCGACTGGAGATCGCCTCCTGGTCCCAGACCACAAACTCGATGGAAAGTTGCGTGAGGCGGGCGGCAAGTTTCTCGGTCTCATCCACAAGCTTGGTAGATCTGGTGGATGAGCTTGTGGCATAGATAAATTTCCGCGAGACATCGGCCCATTTCCCTTCGAGGAACCTATCTACACTGCCGCTCAACCTAGCCTGGGTCACCGTTTTGATCCGACGAGCTTGGAGGGACACGTATCTTCGTGTTGGGAGGGGAGTTCCAAGAACAAGCGGAACTCGCGCGTAGACATCGATTCCCTCTTGTGCCTGGCCAGCCTTACCGTACAGCCCCACGACTCGCGTCGTGGTTTCCCCATGTGGGCCCGTTGCCGACACATGGACCGATTCCGCGTCTAGTTCAATGAGGCGGAGACAGAGACGCTCAAAATCCTCCCACGCAAGACGATCTACGGGCAGCACCTGGGACCGGGTTTGCACCGGTAGGGGTACCTCGGCTGCTGTTGGCGGCACGCGCAACCACGATGGAGGCGGCGACCATGTGGACGCTAAATTTGGATCTGCAGCAGGCGCGCTGCTCCGTTCCTGTTCCTCGTCCGTCACTTTTGGGTACTCTCCTCCGGTGGGCCAAATTGGCCTGAGCTTGGGGTCGTGGGCGGCACCTCTGGCCGGAGGCTCATGACCGCAGGGTCTTGGTTCAGCCGGAGGTCCGCGGCGTGGAGAGACAGGCACACAGATACCCGTGGGCCCGTCCAGAGCATAATCCGCATCGCCATCCGGACCGGGTGGCTGGGGAACGCGGCGACCAACTCCCGGGCGCCGCGAATTATCGGTCTAAAGCATGTCCTCCGAAGGGACTGGATTGTCTTCATGTCGGCGGCCACCGCCAAACCATGCTGGCACATCCTGCTATTGCGGTTCGAACATCTCATAAAACTCGATGTAGCTTTCCTCCACGAATTCATTCATCTGCTGCGACACAGGCCTGATCTCCTCCGGCATTGGGTTACCTTCGCGGTAGGGTGACTCTAACACTGGCGCCGTCCAGTCCATATAGACCGTATTGGCAGGTCCCGGCACAGTGCCACCGCTGGTATATACCCTTATCGGAGAGCGCTGACCGGCGTTTTCATAAGCCTTGCCAATCTTCGTGATCTGCTCCGCCGCCCTTCGAGCTGTCCCTGGTTTACATCTGAAAACCCGCCGAATTAGGTACATGGGAGTCCTCCTTCAGTTAATCTAGTCTTGCGCCCGCCCTTCGACAGGCTCAGCGCGAACGGTTTCCTTCCGTTCGTGGTGAGCTTGTCGATCCACAGCGGGGGGGTTCTGATAAGCCCCCAGTGTGCTTCCTCCCGGAGCGGCCTCACACAGGCCAATTCTACTCCATCGGGACTCTTTCGAACTGGGTCTTGGGGAATATGGCCAACAACCTTGCGGTAGCGCCGGACCGGTTTTCGAACCCGTGCTTGACACCTGCAGGGGCCAGGACAGTGTCCCCCTCTCCTAGCGTAACTACCTGGTCACCCAGAATTGCTTCCAGACTGCCCTCCACGATGACCATGGCCTCTTCGCTGTCGGGGTGGATGTGGGTGGTGACGGTTGCATCAGCTTGACTTATGATGGGCATCGTCTTTCCTCCCCAGCAAATACAGTGATTGCTGACCGTTGCTCGGACTGATAACTCTTCGTTGGCGGGATTAGGGGAAGCCTGATATGAGACCCCTAATCGCCTCACCCCGGCAAAACACCTGTAGCAAGGCGTACGAGGATCATGACGCGGGCACCAGGGGTCTAACCTCCGCCTGGAAGCGCTCCATGGTCCGGAACTTGTCCGCAAAGGACTCGCCGGGTATCTCTAAATGTCCATTTACCATATCACTTGTTTTAGCCAAATGGGGAATACGGGCTGGGACACAGCACCTTGCCGTGTTAACCTATTCCAGCGGTCTGCACATGCTTGAGCAGGCCGCCGTGTCATCGCGAAGCGGAGTTTCGGTGATTGATATCCCATCAAAGGAGTAAAAATAATGGGTGATAAGGGTGGTAAAAAAGATAAGGCCAAAAAGGAACAACAGAAACATGCAAAACACACTCTAATGGAAAAACGTAAATTGAAAAAGGAAAAGTAGATTTAAGCCGGGATTCCCCAGATCAAAGTGATTGCCCTGCGATTGGACCCTCTGGCGTGCCGTGAACTAGAAAACGGCAGCCTGAGGGCGTCAACTGCATCCGATTCACTCAACTGACCACTCTCATAGGGTAACTACCCCCCTGACGAGCGTAAAAGTCCAGAAATGCCTGCCTCTGCCCAAGCGTCTCCCTCGGGGCGGCCTATTTACCCCGGACGACCCCATAGCTGTCCTAATACCGGTGCTCTCAAAGCAGGCTAGCCAGGTGCCAGCCGAAGCCGGCTGATCCGTTCCAATATCCCGGTCAGCATTTCCCTGGTTACCAGCACCTCGGCAAGCTGAAACACCAGCCTCCTGGCATGACGTACCAACCGTCCTCCGGTTTTGATCAGCCTGGTCTGAAGACTGGTCAGCGACCAGTGCATCATTTCCTCCGGCAACACCAGCCTTCTCATAAAGTTGCCCAGGTTGTAAGTCAGGACGAACAGCCATAGCCTCACCTGGTTGGCCACGAACTTGTGGCAGGAAAGCCGGGTCCAGTTCAGGGCGCACTTGCCTTCCTTGATCCACTGCTCCGCCGTGCCACGGCCATTGTAGAAGCGGACTATTCCTTTGGGTGGATATCTCAGGTTGGTCACGATGAAACCAACCCTGGGGAACAGCTCCCCCTGATGCCACTCTACTTTAGCCACCACTCGCCTGGGCAAGTGCCAACTCTGGGCCTGATAGGCATAGTCATGGTAGGAGACGCTAGGCTCCCGGGATGGCCATTCGGTAGGACGCTCCAGCAAGGGTTGGATCTGCTCCTAAATTACCTGATTGGCGGGAAGCCGGATGGCGTACCCGATCTTTCCTTGTTCCAGATACTCGTATAGCTCCGGCTTGGCAAAAGCAGCGTCACCCCGGAACAGCAACCGCAGTCCTTTCTTCTGGTATCCTTTCACCACCGGCTCAAGGAGTTCCTGCCAGCCATCGGCGCTGGAGACGTTCCCGGATCGTAGCGTCGCTCCTTCGCAATCCCCGAACTGGTTGAATAGAAAGAGGGGATGATAGCAAACACACTCGAAGTGCCCGTTGTAGGCGGCTCCTTCCTGCTGACCATGCACTGGACTCTCCGAACTGTCCATGTCCAGAATCACTCGCCGGTGTGGAGTGTGAGCCATGGCCAGCTCCACCCACTGGGGATTCATCAGGGCCAGCCCCTTTAGGTTGTCCTCTTGAGTCAGAGTCTCCGTCTCAAAACGGCTCATGGTGTTGGTTCTGGCGGCGTTGCGGTCTGAGCCTTGCCAGCCCACGACAACTCTCATGGCTGGGTCTTGGGAAAGACGTTCTGCATCGTTGGTATCATCGTAGCCGGCCAAGCGGCTGTAGATGGACTGGCGGAGCAGAGGGACCAGGTGGCGGCGGATGTTGCGGCCGGTACGGCTTTCCTGGAGATAGTCGGAGGCTATGGGGGTAAGGTCCAGGGCGTCATCCAGTTCTCGGAATGCCAGCAGTCCGGCGTCGGAGGTGATGGTGGCGCCATGTAACTCCAGCCGGATTTGGGGATTGAATTGGAGCCGAAGAGAGGCCTTTTCGCGGTCACCCATCGGGTGCCTCCAATGCCGGTACGCAAGTTATCTGAAATAGCCAACTTATTGCATGTATTATATCTGAAATACGGCTAAGAGATTCATGTTACGACTAGAAAAGCAAGAAAGTTGCCTATTTACCGCATCACTTGTTTGAGCCAAATGGGGAATACGGGATTACGCCACCACCGACTCCCCCGTGCTGCAGACCTCCGTCTGGATCTCCCAACAGTGGAACCAGGCCAGGGCTCTCTCCCGAGATAACGATGGCGCCGTCCTCGTCCTGGACGAGATCCAGAAAGTCGAAGGCTGGCCCGAGGCAGTGAAGCTCCTGTGGGACGAGGACACCCGGAACGGCTCAGAACTGCACGTGATTCTGATGGGATCCTCCCCCCTGCTGGTCCACAAGGGACTGTCCGAGAGCCTGGCGGGCCGCTTCGAGATGCTGAGGGTGCCGCACTGGAGCTTCGGGGAAATGCGGGACGCCTTTGGCTGGAACCTCGAACAGCATATCCTGCACGGCGGCTATCCAGGCACGGCGCCACTGGTTGAAGACCCCGAAAGGCTGGCCAATTACATCAGGGACGCCATAGTGGAACCCACCGTCTCCCGGGACATCCTGTCGCTCACCGACGTGCGACGCCCGGTGCTGCTTCGGCGCCTCTTCGAGCTCGCCTGCTCACACTGCGCCGAGATCCTGTCGTACAACAAGATGCTGGGCCAGATGCAGGACGCAAACAACGTGACCACCCTGGTCCACTACCTGGGCCTGCTCGGAGACGCCGGCATGGTCCGAGGCCTCCAGAAGTACGGCGGCGAGGTCCGCCGCCGTAGCTCCAGCCCCAAGCTCCAACCACTGGACACCGGCCTGGTGACCGCCTCCAGCTCCGTCGCGCTGGGCTCCTGGAAGCAGGAACCCGACCGGTGGGGACGGCTGGTAGAATGCGCCGTCGGCGCCCACCTATGCAACTGGGCGTTCAGCTCCGGACGCCACGACGTGTTCTACTGGACCGACCGGAACCAAGAGGTGGACTTCGTGGTGCCCCACGAGGGCCGACTGTTCGCAATCGAGGTGAAGAGCGGGCGGGTACGCGCGCTGCACGGTATGGAAAAGTTCGTGAAGTCTCACTCATCGGCAGTGCCCCTGCTGGTGGGCACAGGCGGCATACCCCTGGAGGACTTCCTGTCCAGACCGCCGGCCGCCTGGTTCATGACCTGAAATCCGGACGACAACCTCCCCAGGGAACCTCGTCGCTTAGTCGGGTTACCAACTGCTCGCAGCTCAGTGGGTTTTAATATGTGTCAGTAGTTAAGGGTCTGGCCGACCTACGATGTGCGGTGTCACTAGAAATGTGGCCGGGAACCCCGAATCTCCCCAAGCCGTCGTTTTCTTAACGACGATTATCGATGTAATAGTGGGGCATTTCAACGTGTTACACATACTATCATGCTGTATAAGACTATAATACGTCTGTCTGGCGTAGCGCGAAACCCGGCCAATGGCTTTCCGGCCAGACTTCTAGTATTACAACGACGGTTGGCATGAAAGGGCTCTTGGGAATCCCTTCCCGGCTATAGGCCAGCTTGCACGACGGCTTCGCGCCCGTTCGTTCCCCAATACAATTTCCGCTCACAAGCCACCCTATTTGATTAAGCGTCGTTGTAATACTAGTCGTCCGCGGCCTGAAGGCCCGGTGAATCCTGGCGGGCGCCTGCCGTCGACCATCCGCCGGACAGGCCGATGACGAACCAGCCCAGGGCCAGGATGCCCACCGCGAAGATGGTGTCCCCGATGGACCGCAGCCACCGGAAGACCTCAAGGACCGGCGTCTGCAGGAACTCCGCAGACCGGGCGTACCACATCCCGTGCTCCACGCTGGCCCAGGTCTGGGCCAGTCCCACTGGGAGCAGGCTCAGCAGCACCATCAGCGAAAGACCGATGTTGATGGACCAGAAGGCGAAAGACAGGGTGCCGGTCCGCCACCGGCGGCGCACCGTCAGGACCCGCAGGCTCAGCAGGGTCAGACCCAGGCCCAGGTTCCCGTAGACCCCGAACAGCGCCGCGTGGGCATGGACGGCCGTGGTGTTCAGCCCCTGCATGTAATAGAGAGCGATGGGCGGGTTGATCAGGAAGCCGAACAGTCCCGCTCCCACCAGGTTCCAGAAGGCCGAGGCGATGAAGAAGAACACCGGCCACTTGTAGTGATGGATCCAGGACGTCCTCCGGGTCATCGACAGGTTCTCGTAGGCCTCGAACCCGACCATCACCAGGGGCATCAGTTCCAGGGCGCTGAAGGTTCCGCCGATCACCAGGATGACGGGCGTGGTCCCGGTGAAGTAGAGATGGTGGAACATTCCCAGCACGCCCCCGCTGAGATACAGGATGGTGGTGAACAGGATAGCCATGACCGCCGACTGGACCCGCACCAGTCCCAGGCGGACGAAGATAAGGGAGATCACCGCTGTGGCGAAGACCTCGAAGAAGCCCTCCACCCAAAGGTGGACCACCCACCATCGCCAGTACTCGGCGATGGCCAGATTTTCATGCCTCCCCGGTATCAGCCCCGGGGCATAGAAGAGGGCGATGGCGCCGATGGACATCATGAATATGGCCAGGAACTGCCGGCGGCGGGTGTCCCCTTGGGCCGACCGCCAGGCGGGGACCAGGGGCCGCAGCATCAGCACCAACCACAGGAGCAGGCCCGCCAGCAGCAACGCCTGCCAGAAGCGCCCCAGATCCAGGTACTCGTATCCCTGGTGCCCCAGCCAGAAGTTGGCCTGATCTCCCAGGACCTGGTGGATGGCGAAGGCCTGCCCCATCATCGAGCCCGCCACGACGACGACGAGGGCCGCCAGCAGTACGTTCACTCCCAGCCGCTGGAAGCGGGGTTCGCGTCCCGCGATCAACGGCGCCAGGCACAGCCCGGTGGCCAGCCAGGAGGTGGCGATCCAGAGCATCCCCAGCTGCACGTGCCAGGTCCGGGACAGGGAGTAGGGCACCAGCTCGGAAAGGGGTATCCCGTAGAACTCGGTGCCCTCCACACCGTAGTGGGCCGTGACAATCCCCGCCGCGATCTGGGCCACCGCCAGCGCGCCCACCACCCAGAAGTACTTGTGGGTGGCCCGCATGGACGGGGTAGGCTGAAATGTGATCAGCGGGTCGGCGGGGGTCGAGACGGCCTCGGTCCTCCAGGTGTCCCGGCTGGCGGCGAAGAACCAGGCCAGCCCGCCGATGCCGCCCAGCAGCAGCACGAAGCTGATCACCGAGACGACGACCATCGTACCCGTGGGCCGGTTCCCCACCAGGTCGTCGGGCGGCCAGTTGTGGGTGTAGGTGATCTCCTTCCCGGGACGCTCGGTGACGCAGGCCCACGTTGCCCAGAACAGGAAGGCGGTAAAGGCCTCCCGACGCTCCGGATCAGGGATGACCGACCGGGGCATGGCGTAGCTCTCCCGAAGGTGGTCCAGTTCCGGGTCGCCGCCGAAGAGGGCGGTGTAGTGGGACTGGACCGCCCTGATGGCCTCGGCCCGGACCGGGGAGATGGTGATGGTCCCGGTGGCGGGGTCGTAGGTGTTGGTGCGGAGTTCATTCCGGAGTCGCGCCTCCAGGGCAGCGGACTGCTCGCCGGCCAGGGAGTCGAAGGGCGCCCTGAAATCGGTCTGCGCCCAATGCTCGACCAGCCACACCGCCTCCCGGTGCAGCCAGTCCGCCGTCCAGTCCGGGGCGGTGTAAGCTCCGTGGCCCCAGATCGTCCCCAGCTCGTGTCCGCCGATGGAGCGCCAGACATCCTGGCCTCTGCGCAGGTCGTCCCCGCTGAAGAGGACCTCCCCGCCGGAGCCGGCGACGGCCTCGGGTATGGGAGGGGCCGTCTGGTAGATTTCTCCGCCGAAGTACAGCAGGGCGGCGAAGGATCCACCACCAGGACGGTGAGCCCGATCCACAACGCCCGGATGCCCCGGGCCATCCGACGGGCACCCTCGGGAGAATCCTCAGTCCGGACGGAACCATCGGTCATAGAGGCTGCATCTTCCATGGAACTCTCCACCTCGGTCGGCCTGACCGGAGGCTAAACTAAAGCCAAAGGGGGATGTGCATTTGCCGGGTGCGGGGAAGCAGGCCGGGAATCTCGAACGAGTGCTTCGGCCTTTGATTGCAGGGCGGTGCGGCAGCGGCGCTTCACCTCTTCTTGCCGGCTGGCCAGACCGGCGAGGAAACTGCCGAGCCTCTCCTGCACCTCAGCCTTGCTTCCCAGGCACAGGTTTCCGGTGGCCTCCTCTCCAGCCCAGCCCCACCGCCTCATCGGCGCCTCCGTCCGGGCTGTAGTCCGGCAGGGCCTGCCCCCGTGAAAACGGGGGGTTCACCAGCCGCAGCCCCAGGCATGGCGTCCGTAGGTACTCCCTCAACGCCTCGCCACGGTGCGCCGGCTCGTTGTCCCAGATCACGTTCAATGGCCCAGGGCGCCTCTCCCGCAGTTGCCTCAGAAAGGCCTCCGAGGTCCCGGAGTTGCGGTTACCCTCCAGTTCCATCCATTCCACCGCTCCTGTCTCCGGGGACACTGCCGAGTAGTAGCTGGCCTTCTCGCCCCACCGCGGGCTGCTCGAGTCCACCAGGGCCGGCTGTCCCCGGAGCACCCACTTACCCCGAAGCCCGGCATCAGCCCTGACCAGCCGCTTCTTGGGACGCTTCAAGACGAACCCCAACCGGTGCAGATAGTTCAGGCAACCGCTGCGGCTCAGGCTGATGCTGAATCGCTCCGGGACAAACCGATGGACCACCTTCCTCCTGAGCTTGCCGAAGGGTCCAGTTGGCCAGTTCGATGCCAGCCATGGCGGGCAGTTCCTGCACCGCCGCCTTCAACTCCGCCTGCTGCGTCTCGCATGGGTCGGGAGGGGACCCCCGGACTGCACGAACATCAAGGCGGCAGGCCCGCCCTCGCCAAAGGCGGCGGCCCCTCGTCCGATGGTGTGCGGATCTCGTCCCTGGGCCGTACCCGAAGCGGTCCATCCTTGGGCCAGCAGCCATATGGCGTGCCATCTCCTGAGCTTGCCGAAGGGCCCGCTCCCGGGGCGCCGGCGCCGGAATAAGCCGCCGGTGCAAGTCCCTGGCATCCATCCGCCACTGTTCGAGAAACCGCTCTATCTCTCTCACACCCATCACCAACCCATCCCCGACCCCATAGCGGGCTAACCCAGTTCCTCCGTAAATTTACCCCATGCTTCTGCGCATTTCACCCTGGCTTTGGTTTAGTAAGATGGTCGTGTCACGTTCGCCGTGAGAGGTTGATCTTAAATGCTTTTCCTACTCGCGCTCGGGGTGTTATTCGGGCCTCCTGTCACTGCCCTCGCATCGGGGCTTCTCTGCGGTCTGGTCCGCAGGAATGACGCGCCCACACTGCCATTTTCCCGGTTTCCGGTCGTGACAGGACTGGCCACGGGCCTCATTGTCGGGATTGCTGGGGTCAGTCTGAACATCGCTACTGTGATAATGGCCTACTTCAGGAAGACTTCGACCAACAACTTCACTTCCGGGGAGTTAGCGTTTGCAGGTGTCGTGGCCATCGTTACCACGATAGCCGCCCCAGTGGTCACGTACGTCCTCGGCGAGTTGTTGATCGTGGGGAGGCAACATGAAACCCAGGAAGACCCTACCGATCATTCACGCTGGCGCAGACCCGTAGGCCCTCCGGCTGAGGACGCCACCTGCATCTAGACAGGGGACGCAACAGACCCAAAAAGGCCCGCCGGTTGTTCCGGCGGGCCTTCTCTCTGTCTCTCGTGGTGTGCCAGGGGTTATCTGTGGCCGCTGATGGCCAGCCTGTATGACCCCTTGGCGTAAGCACTGTAGGTCGTCGCCTCTATGGTGTATATCTCCGGACTTAACCTCCGGGTTATGCGGGAGTCATAATAGAGATCCCCGCCATCATCGTCGCGTTCCAGATACCCAGTGCCTGCCGTTGTGTTGCCCGACACAAGGTACAAGAAAGTATCCACATCGGAGTTGATGGAGGTCAGGTCAATCGTGACCGATCTATCCGCGGTACCCTCAACCGAGAAGTTGTAGAAATCAGCGTAGCTCCCAGGCCGTCTCCCGGATACGCAGTCCGCCAGGGTCCAATCAGTTGAGACGCTGGAGGTTGCGCTCGTGGCCGGCATTGCGTATGAGGAGCAAGCCTGTTCCTGGATAACCCGGATGTGGAGTCTGTAGTCCCCAGTCGCGCCCGAGGCATATGTCGTCGCTCCGATCATGTAGCGGGCGGGGGCAAGGTTTCTGGTTATTCGGGAATCCAGGGAATCGCCCACATCGTCATTGAGGTCAAGGATCGTCTTGGTGCCGCCGCTATTCAGCCTCCAGAGGTAGAGGAACGTATCCACCGTATCCCATGGGTCCCCCTGGCCTTGCAGGTCGATGGTGACGTTGGCCGTCCTGCTCATGGTGAAGGTGTGGTAGTCGATATACGGCTGGCCGCGTTGGGTATAGACGCAATCGCTGTTCAGCCATGACCCGTAGACTTCGATCTCTTCCGAGGACGATAGGGTTTGCTGGCCCCCCACGCAGTAGCCGGACTTGATGTTTTCGTAGTGACGGGCCCGGTCCCCTATCTCAACCCTGCTGTTCATGCTAAGCGGGTAGTAGAGGGCCTCAACCGGGAATATCTCCACCAGTTCGGCTCTCTCCTGGCTGGCCGTTGTGACTTCACACGGAGTCACGTAGAGCGTTTCCGTCTTCAGGGTGGTGTCGAGCGTCGGAGGCTGCGAGTTCAGTACATACGTGCCGTAGTTGATATACACGGTCTGCACATCGCGCCCGTACAGGCCGGTTGGACAGGTGGCTGCGGCCCTGGTCCTGCCCGCACGGCTAGACCGGGGACCCTGAAGCCCGCTGGGGGGTCGATTTTGGCGATTCTGCGCCGGCGCATAAAGGGTTCCCTGGGGAACATCCTGCCGCGGAAAACGGGCGCTTTCCGCCAGCCGGTCCATCCCCCGTGAAACCCTCGTCCTCCAGATACACCGCCAATCCGCGGAAACCCTTGACGAAAGCATTCCAGGGTCCCACCGTTTCCGCATACACTAAGCGCGGGCAGCATGGGGCGGCATGGAGCGGCGATGATCAACCGCCTTCCCCTCACTGTCGGCTTCGCACGGGTTAGCCAGGCCACCGAGGACCAGGGCAACCTGGAGACGCAGACTCAACAGCTCCAGGGCTACGGCGTGCACGAGCCCGTCACGGAGATCGGCTCGGGCGCCATGAGCGACCGCCGGGCCCTGCGGGACTTGCAAGCCCGGCTGCATGCTGGGGATACCCTTGTGGTCACCGCCATTGACCGCATCAGCCGGCGAGCCGTTGATGGCCTGCGCTTCATCAAGGACGTGACCGACGCCGGCATCCACCTTGTGGTCCTCTCACAGTGGGAGTTCGACACGACCACCCCCACCGGGCAGCTCCTGCTGCACCTCACCCTGGCCATCGCCGAGTGGGAGTGGAGCAACATCCGGGAGCGCAGCATCCAGGGCCGCTCCGCGTCATCTGGGACAATGCGCCAGCCCGCCGTGGGGAGGCGGTGCGGGAGTACCTCAGGACGCCTGAGCTGGAGCTGAGGCTGGTGAACCCCCATTTTCACGAGGGCAGGCTCTGCCGGGCTACAGCCCGGACTTCAACGCCGATGAGGCTATCTGGGGGGCTGGGCGCGAGAGGAGGCCACTGGCAATCTGTGCCTGGGGAGCAGGGCGGCGGTGCAGGAGAGGGTCGGCAAATTCCTGGCCGGGCTGTCCAGCCGGAAAGACGAGGTGAGACAGCGCTGCCGGACGGGCCTGCAATCAAGGGCCGAAACACTCCCGCGAGACTCCCGCCCCGATTTCCAGCACCCGGCAAATGCACATCCCACCTTGGCTTTGGTTTAGCATTCCCCGGTCAATGAGATCGGTGATGTTGTGGGAGTTTATCTGATTATCGGAGCTTCTACTATAATCGCCGCAAATTTGCTCAGCCTTGGGTCGCCTTGCGGATGGAGGGCAAGTCGGCGGTGCGGGGAATCCGCTCGGTGAACACCGGTCGGGAGGTCCTGGTTCCGTCGTCCTAGTCCCGTCGTCCTGGAGTTCGGGGAAGTGGACCATGGCCTCTGGGCTACGGTGCGGGGCCTGCTGGGACGATTATCGCAATCTGCCGCTTTGCTGGGGTTCATCCCCGTCCTTGCGGGGTTTTCTGGAACGCCTGGGCCGGTGGGCGCTATCAGGTTGGTTCATCCCCCTCCAGCGGGGTCTGCCCTTCGGGCGGAGGCCGAGCCGGTCATCACCGCCCTGGGCGGCGCGGGTGTTTGCGTCGTCCAGGTTGGTGAGGGGTCTGCCTCTTCTGGCCAACGCGGCGTGCCTGGCGGTTGGCCGGTCCCTGCGCGTGCGGGGTATCCGTCTCGTTCTTTCCGGTTTCGCCGGCGTTTTCGGGTGCGCCCTGACGCGGTGCGGCCTGACGCGGTGCGGCCCGCACCTGCGGACGCCAGGACTGGGGCTGGGTGAGAGAGGAGGCGGCTGGGAATCCGTGTCTGGGAATCAAGGTCAGGGTGCAGCAGGGGTCGGCGCTTCCTAAACTAAAGCCAAGGTGAAATGTACATATCCCCAGACCATACTGTTGGTGTGGGCCCAGTTAGTGCCAAAAGGTTATATGAGGATACGTGCAGTCCTTTCGGTTGTCTTCAAGATCCCGAAATGCACATCCCACCTTGGTATTGGTTTAGTACTACAGTTGCAGAACAATAATGGGTAGAATTGAGGCATTCCAGCGGTGGTGAGGTGAGGCGGTGGTTGCGGGTGAGGATGAAGTGGCGGAAGTGGGTCGGTGGGCTGAGGGTATCGACCGGGTACACGAGTGCATTGCGGGAAGGTTCCGGCGTCCCGAACCACGTCGACGATCGCTGGACTATCTGAAAGGGCTGCTCAGTCCGGTGGAGCGCAAGAACGGCTGGCAATTGGCGGAGCGGGCAGGCGACGCCACTCCCGATGGGGTGCAGCGCCTGTTGTACAACTACCAGTGGGACGCGGACCTGGTTCGCGATGACTTGAGGAGCTACGTGATCGAGCATCTGGCCGACGCTGCGGCAGTTCTGGTGGTGGATGAAACCGGGTTTCTCAAGAAGGGAGAACAAGTCCGCAGGGGTGCAGCGTCAGTACAGCGGCACGGCGGGACGGATCGAGAACAGTCAGATTGGCGTATTCTTGGCCTATGCCAGTGCCAGGGGGAGGACGCTGCTGGACCGGGAGTTGTACCTGCCCCAGGTGTGGGCGGAGGACTTGGAGCGCCGGCGGGAGGCCGGTGTGCCGGAGAGTGTCGGCTTTCGGACCAAGCCGCAACTGGCGCAGCTGATGCTGGAGCGGGCGGTTGAGTCGGGAGTGCCCTTCGGCTGGGTGGCCGGGGACGAGGTCTACGGCAACGACCGCAACCTGCGGCTGTGGCTGGAGCGAGAGGGCGTTCCCCACGTGCTGGCCATCAAACGCAGCGAGAAGCTATGGGCTTTGACGGACAGGGGGCCGCGACAGGTGAGGGCCGACCGTCTGGCCTCAGGGGTTGAGGAATGCGCTTGGGTGAGGTGCAGCGCCGGGGACGGAGCCAAGGGACCACGGATCTACGACTGGGCCACTGTGGAAATACGTCCCCTGAGGGAGCCTGGCAAGGGCTATTGGCTGCTGGCCCGGCGCAGTCTGGCCAACCCGGGGGAGCTGGCCTACTACGTCTGTTACGGCCCGGCGGGAACGACCCTGGAGGAACTGGCGAGGGTGGCCGGGACCCGGTGGGCCATAGAGGAGTGCTTCGAGGAGGCCAAGGGACAGGTGGGGCTGGACCAGTATGAAGTGCGGAGGTGGGACGGCTGGTACCGGCACATCACGTTGGCGATGTTGGCCCACGCGTATCTGTCCGTGATCAAGCATCAGGCCATGGAACAGGGAGAAAGGGGGGCTACTACGGCCCGGATGAAGAGCTGATTCCCATGACAGCGCCGGAAGTGCGCCGACTGCTCACCCGCCTCGTATGGACGGAGAACCAACTGCCTGATTTCATCCTGTATTGGTCGTGGTGGAGACGACGCCACCAAGCCAGAGCCCGGCGTTGCCATTACCAACGACGACTTTCTAATCTGCGACTGTAGTACTAAGTGGTTCGGGGCCCGTCCTGTCGGATTAACTGCTTACGAACCACGGCGTGCCCGTCGTACCAGCAACCCAACGACTACTGCTACGACCCCACCGAACACTCTCAGCAGCGAGATTAACCATACGGGGAACCCACCAGCTTCCTCACCAACGGGTTCCACCAGTTGTGTCGGGACCGCCGTATCAGTCGGCTCGGGCGCGGCCATGGCCGCCGTCACCGGGGTCGAGGTCGGAGGGGCCGAAGGTGTGGGTTTCGGCGAAGTTGCCATCGTCACCGGGGTCGAGGTGGGCGCCCCTACCGCCGGTACTATCGGGACCGGCATCTTGGTGGGCATCGGCGTAGGCTCCGGCGTGGGTGTAGGAGCCGCGGGTACCGAACCGGGCGTCACCGCCACCAACTCCAGCCCTGACCCAAGCGTGTCTCCGTAGGTTACCCTGACCCTGAGCAGCATCGCCGCATCGGACGCCACCGGCGTGTATTCCGCCGACATGGCCCCTTCGATATCAGTCCATGAGACCCCGTCGGCGGACCGCTGCCACTGCCAGACTTCGCCGGTTACTCCACCGTCCGGGTCGGTCAACGCCGCGGTTATGGGCGTGCCAATCTGCGGCGCGCCTGGCGGCTGCAAGGCGACCGCGCCGGCTTCGTCGACGTTGGTTACCGTGATGGTTACGGGAATCTTGCTCTCCGGCCCAGCCAACGCCTTGGCCGTGACCTCGAAGGTGTAGCTCCGGGTCCCGGACTCGTAATCCAGGGCAGCGTCCGCGGCCACGAAGATCTGACCGGTCTGGGAAGCCACATCGAACAACGCCCCGCCGACGCCAGACTTCCTATAGGTAAGATGCCGGCCCCCGCTCACAGTGGCCGCGACCGGACCTCCTACCCTAGTCCCGCCCGGGCTGTTCTCCGGGACTTCCCGTGTAGTTGCGGAGCCATCCACGAAGGACGGGGGCAGGTAAGCCGGGGCGGCTCCGCCTCCGCCGCCACGACCGCCGCCACCGCTTCTCCCGGGAGGCTGCGGAGGAGTAGGCCTCGTAACGGCGAATTGGCTGAAACTCATGATGTTCTTGATGGTAACCTCATTCCCGGACACCGTGAAGCACTCGGCTCCGACACCCGTCATTGCACACGACGGGACCGAGGTCCAGGGCTGACCCGCATCTTCACGCCGGTGAATTCTAATGCCATTGGGGTTGGAGACAGAGATGAACAATTGGGCCGACGAGAATGGGGGTCCCTCACCCTCCGAGCCGCTGTCCAGAGTTCCGCCGCGCAGGTCGAGGAGCTTACCCTGACACCCTCTGTTAGCGTCCGGCCAGAAGGCCCGGTACCGCAACCCCCCAAATTCCGGTCCAGCAATACTTGGACCGGGGCAGTAGGTTCGAGGGTTAAGGACACGTCGCCGCCCAGCGCCTGGACCTTGCTGATCAGTCCTGGGCCGACGACCTCAACCGCCTGTGCCTCAGTATTGCTGGTTCCTACCCGCAGGTATACGTGCACAGTTACAGTCGAAGTCGCCTCCAACGACCCATCCGTCACCGTGTAGGCGAAAGTGCCGGTGCCGGTAGAGCCTGCGGGGGCGGAATAGGTAACGCGATCGTCGTGGGCGACCACCGAGCCGATCTTAGGTTGCACCACAGATTTGATTTTCAGGTGAGAGCCTTCCGGATCAGCGTCATTGTCCAGGACACGGATGTCGATCGCGGCGCCCATCTGAATGGCCACCACATCATCCATTGCCACCGGTACTTCGTCCACGTCGGCTACCTCGATGATAACCGTGATGGTGTCTTCGATAGCCGTGCTGGCCCCACCGTATGAGTCCTTCGCCTCGTGTACAGACATCGTAAAGACGTAGCTGGATTTAGCCTCGTGGTCCAGTGGGTCCTTGGTCTTGATCTACCCTGTGTTGGCATCTAGATTGAAGGGGCGAGCGTCGTCCCCGGAAATGCTGTAGGTCAGCGTGTCTCCTTGCAGGTCTTTGGCCGACACCGCGGCCCCGATGCTCTGGTCCGAAGCCGTGTTTTCGTCCACCGTCCGCAGGACATTCGACACGGGTTCGATGAAGTACGGCCGGGTGAACTTCGAAACGCTCACGTCAACCTTGTGGTGACCATTGTTGGTGATGACTTGACCCGTAGGAATGGTGAGGTTTACGGCATTTTCAGCTGCACTATTGATGGTCCCGCCGTTTAGTTGCAGCGCGTCAGCCAGGACACTGACTCCATCGGTGTCCTGGTCGCCGGTCTGTATTTCGTAGAGGAATTCGGTAAAGGTATACGCTTGATTCCCGAATGTGTGGACTACCGTACGGTCAGTGTCATAGCTGGCCTTCCGGTCCACGTCCCGATTTTCAGCGTCACCTGGGGTATTCCGGTGATGGTCACGTCCCCATTAAAATCCACTGTCACGCTGATCCATTCGTTGGGCCCGTACGTATCTCGCGGACAGCATACTGGCGCGGACTCGATGTACACCTCGCCAACGCCTGCTGCCCGGGGACTCGCAGCAACGGCATCGGTCGCATGGCCAGCTCCAGCGGCGGTCACCGCCCGGATTTTGAAGCGGTACTGCGTGCCGTTGGTTAATCCCGTAACCGCATAAGAAGTCGCGTGGGCTCCACCGGGCGCGCTGTCGGTAATGGCGGTCCACTCGCCAAAGTCGACGCCGCCATCTTTCTGTTGGTATTCATACCCGGTCACTGAATCATTGTCCGGGTCATCCCACTCCAACGTAACCTGACTGTCCGCGGCGGTGGCGGTAAGCCCAACTGGCTTGTCCGGGATGACGATCACCGCCGCCAGCACCGTCACCGTGGCGCTGGAAATGTCGGAGGCCGTCTTGGTGTTGACCGTACTTTCAGGGTCCTGGTAGGACGCGGTGGCTCGCAAGTAGTAGTTGCCCACGTCTCCGGCAACCGGGGTGTAGCTAGCTGCGGTGGCCCCGGTGTTGTCGGTCCAAGTACCGGTTTCGTCGACGGCGTCCCAGTCGGAAGAGCTGGCCCACTGCCAACTGGCCTCGGACACCGAGCCGTCCGGGTCGGTCAGGCTGGCCATCAGCGCGGTGCCGACCTGGGGTTGGGTGGCAGACAGCAACACCGTTCCCGCCTCGTCCACGTTGGTGACGCTGATCGTCACCGTGATGACGTCGGTGGCGTTGGAGGTGTCGGTAGCGGTGACGGTCACGGTATAGGAAGACTTTGCCTCGTAGTCCAGCGTCGTTCCTGAGTTCACCTTGATTTGACCGGTGCCAGAGTCGATGGTGAACGAGTCGTGGTCCGTCGCGCTGCTCGACAAGCTGTAGGTCAGCGTGTCGGTGTCCGTGGCCGTGACCGGGTTGCCGACATTATCCCCCGCCGCCGCGCCCTCGGCGATGGACCGGTCGGTCGTCCCCGCCCCGAATTCAGGCGCCGTGTTGGTCGACGGCGCGGCCTGCACCGCGTTCCCCGACACCCCCGATGCGCTCTTGCCCGAACCCAGGGGGTCGGTGTAGGACGCCGTGGCCCGCAGGTAGTTGCCCACGTCGGCGGCAACCGGTGTGTAGCTGGCCGTGGCCGCCCCCGTTGCCACTCAAATCGGTGAAGGTCCCATCGGTAACCGCGCCGTCTAGGTCGGTCAGGCTAGCGGTCAGGACTGTCCCCACAAGCGGTTGCACGGCAGATAGCACCGCCGTTCCGGCTTCGTCCACGTCGGTGACGGTGATGGTGATGGTCACCGCGATGGTGTCGTCAATGGTGGTGTCGCTCGCTCCGGATGCGTCCTTCCCGTCGTGGACAGACACCGTCACCTAGTAGCTGCCCTTGGTCTCGTGGTCCAGTATTGTGCCGGTACCCACCGTGATCTGGCCAGAGGACCCGTTGATACTGAAGGATGAGGCGTCGGTTCCGCCCAGGGAGTAGGTCAGTGTGTCGCCCTCCGCATCCGAAGCCGCCACCGCCCCGCCAATATCCACACCGCCAGCGGTATTCTCGTCCACCGACCGGGCGGCGGTCTCCGCTGCAAATTCCGGCGCGTCGTTCACCGCGTTCACGGTGACAGTGACATCGCCTAAAACGGTCGACGAACCATCGCTCAACTGGTATAGGAATTTGTCGGTCCCGGTGAAGTCGGTATCGGGCGTGTAGGTGATTGTTGTGGCGCTGCCCGGTTTGATGGCCGCCGTGCCGTTAGCGGGGTCCGCTACCTCGGAAACCGATAAGCTATCGCCGTCCGAATCGTAGTCGTTGCCCACCACGTCGATGTCCACCGGGGTGTCCTCGTCGGTGGTGGCGCTGTCCGCCACCGACGTGGGCGCCCTGTTGCCTAACGGCGTGACGGAGACCGGTTCCGACTCCTGGGCGAATTTTGCGCCGTTCCGCGATCTTATTTGGATCTGGTAGATCGTACCACTATTCAGTCCACTCACGGTGTGGGTTACGGTTTTCGGGCCACTTCCTATGATGTCCTTCCAATCCTCTCCGGCCGACAGTCTGTATTGATAGAGGTTGATGGTGTCGTCGTTGGGGTCGTACCAGCTCAGAGTCGCCTCTGCGGTCCCGGCGACCGCGCTAAGGCCGCGCGGCTTTAGCGGCTTTTTGGCCAAGTATGACTTCGGAGTCGCCGCTAGAACGTTCGTCTGGGCCCCTTCCCCGGCGACGTTGACCTCTCTGATTCGGAACCGGTACACGCTGTCATTGTCCAGGTCTGTCACCAGGTAGGCTACGGTATTGGCATCACTCTCAGGGACGGCGTTCCAGCATGACTCCCCGCTGCCCTTCCTGATCCAGTACCGCCAGCCTGAGGTAGCACCCTCCAACGGGTTCCATCTGAGCCACACCTGGGAGTCCTGGGGAGCCAGGTTGAACCCCGTAGGAGCCTCAGGCTTGAGCGGCACCGGAGTGGCGGTCGCTGTGTCGCTGGGATCACTATTGCCGGCGGGGTTGACCGCCCGTACTCTGAAGCTGTACTCGGTGCCATTGGTCAGACTAGGACACCGTGTAGGTCGTCGTGACGGCGCCGCTGCCCGGGACCGGGGTCCAGCCACTGTAAGAGGAGCCGCCGCCCGCCTTCTGCTGGTACTCGTACCCGGTGATGCTGTTGTTGGCGGGGTCCACCCAGTGCAAAGTGACCTCGGAGACCCCCGGTGTCGCCCGAAGCCCCGGAGGGTTGTAGGGGACCACGGTTGAGTCTGCCTCATGCGGGATCGCCGTCACAGCCGGAGTGACCACGGAGTTAAAACCAAGGCGGACCGTGCGTAGCCGGAAGCTGTACTCAGCGCCGTTGGTCAGGGCCGTGTACCTGTAGGAGGCCACATTGGACCCTCCGTGGGCGCTGTCGGGGACCGAAATCCACCTGCCGGGGAAGTCGCCGCGCTCAAGCTCGTGTCCGGTGATGTTATCGTCGTCCACGTAGTCCCACGACAGGACCACCACGCGGTCGCCCGGCGTCGCGGTGAGACCGGTAGGAGCCGGGAACAACGGCGAGGCCGAGACCGGCGCGCTGGCCGGGCTTTCTCCGACGACGCTCACCGAGCGAAGGAGGAAGCTGTATTCGATGCCGTTGGTCAGATCGAGGACCGTGTAGGTGGTCGTGGCGGAGCCGCTGTCCGGGACCGCCTGCCAGACCCCAAAAGCCCCGTCGGGGCCCTCCTTTTGCCGGTACTCATAGCCGGTTATGGCGGCGGCGTCCGGGTCGTTCCAGCTCAACGTCGCCTGCCCGTTGCCCGGCGTCGCAGTAAGTCCGGAGGGAGCGGCCGGCGGCGGCTTCAGCGCCGCGTTTCCCAACACCGCCGACGCGCTCTTGCCCGACCCCTGGGGATCCGTGTAGGACGCCGTGGCCTGCAGGTACTGGTCTATGTCCGCAGTCTGCGTCGTGTAGCTGGCCGTGGCCGCCCCGTTCCCGCTCAAATCACTGAAGGCCCCATCAGCAGTGGCCGAACTCGTCCACTGCCAACCGACCTCGGTAACTTCGCCGTCGGGATCGCTCAGGCTGGCGGTCAGCTCAGTACCCACCTGCGGTTGGGACGACGTAAAGCTCACCATCCCCGCCTCGTCCACGTCGATCGCGGTGATGGTTACTGGGTTGGAGGCGTTGCTGGCGCCCGTGGAGTTTACTGCCCGTACCCAGTGCGTGTACGTGACACCACCGGTCAGACCGGTCAGAGTGTACGAAGTGGCGTTCTCGCCGCCGGATTCGCTGTTCGGGATGGCGGTCCAAGTACTGATTGTGAACGCGTACGCCGATCCAGAGTTGGACCCGTTGCCGTCATCCCAGTAGGCGCCCACCACCACGGTGTCGCCGTCCACCGCCACCGAATGCCCGAACTCGTCGGTAGCAGCCCCGTCGGAAGCGGTGAGTTTGGCGGCCTGGCTCCACACCCCGGCCTCCCTGACGAACACGTAGGCCGATCCTGGGTTGGACCCGTTGTCGTCGTCCTGGTAGGCTCCCACCACCATGGTGTCGCCGTCCACCGCCACCGAATACCCGAACTCGTCGTTAACCGCCCCGTCGGAAGCGGTGAGTTTGGCCTCCCAGGCCTGGAAATACTCGTAGCCGGTGATCGAATTGTCGTCGGGATCCTCCCAGCCCAGAGTGATCGACGCGTCGCCGCCCGTGGCAGTGAGGCCTGTGGGCTTGGCCGGTACCACCGGCGGCTGCACCGTAAGGGTTGCGTCGAGGATGTCGGTATCGCTTGGCGTGCTGGTGGCCCTATCCGCCTCGTTCACCACCGCTGTCAAGGTGAAGAGGGTCGTCACGGTGGTCACAAGAGCGTAGTTGCCTGCCGGCGCGTCGGACTTGGCGTAAATACTCCATGGGGCCGCCATTTCGCAGGTCAATGTGCCAGCCGTCAGGTCTGGAGAACAATCTGAGGCGGTGGGGCCAGAGAAGAGCTTCGAGTCGGCCATCTCGGCTGCATTCGGGTCGGCCGCCGCACCGTCTACGAGGCCGACGACCACCGAGCCCTCTACTCCATCGTCCAAGGACAGACCCAACTCTCCAGCGGTTGTCTCGGCGGAGAGTGAGGCGACGGACGACACTTGATCCGAATCCACAGTAAACGTGGCCCGGTACGTGGGGACCGCCGCTATCCCGGCCCCGACGGTGATCATGGTAGGGTCAAGCACCATTTCGTGGGTCCAGGACCCGATAGCCTCCGGGGTCGCCGTCACGCTGTCGCTGGGCGGGCTGTTGCCCCCGGAACCCACAGCGCGGAGGAAGAACGTGTGGAGAAGGCCGCTGGTGAGTCCGGTAACCGTGTACGAGGTGGCATTGTCCTCGCCTGGGGCGCTATCCGGAATGTCGACGTTGCCTGAATTCTCTCCATCGTCGGAAGTGTAGAGGTATTGATATCCTTTGATCGTGGAATCGCTCGGATAGTCCCAGTCCCGGGTGACCGACTCGATCCCTGCGGCGCCGGTCAAACCGGTGGTTTAGCCGGCGCCGGGACGGTGCTTACCGAGCTACTGTTGGAGTACGCCGTCCGGTGGTTACTGGTTTCGGCCTGGACTTTGACGCCGTAGATGCCCTCGTCGGTGAGGACAGTCTGTACGGGGTCAGTGGTAGTGGTCAACACGATTGGGACACTGTCGGGATAGGTGATCTCAATCCTATATCCGGTCGCGCCTTGGTATGCATAGCCACTGATGGTCAGGGTGTCCCCGTTAAGGGCTAGTGTCGGGGGCGGCGGCCTTGGGGTCTGGCGAGAGAACTATGAATGAGGTGGAGTCGCTATATAGGCCAATGATTGCGCCACCGCCGCCGGTTTCCACGCCGGCTACCTTGACCGAGTACGTCCCGGCTGTGGACTCGGTGAAGGTCCAGGTTGGGAGGCTAGTCAGAGGATTGCGCGTCGAAGATGCTTGAACCCAATGATATTGGATGGCGCCGGTAACGGCCTCGGTAGTCCAGGTGAACTCGTCGGCGGGGTAATCATAAAACACCGAAGGCGCTACGGGCTTGCTGAGCGCCAAGGGAGGAGCCGCAGTTGCGGAGGCCCAGGGGACCACGGCGGCCGCAAAGACAAGCAGAGCGGCCTCCAAGAAGAGAAATACAGGCGGCGGGCGTAGCAGGCTGGTCAAGCGAATAGGGCCGCGGGCATTTATGCAGCGCAGATTGATGCCCTCAAGATCGCTGGCGGAACTTCGCCCGCCTCCCTCGACCCCTCGAATATGCCCCGGGAACAGGTGACCCGATTTCAACGTCTGCCGCCTGCGCCCGGGGCGTGTCCGACCTGGACGTCCATGTCAGAAACGCGGCCAGCAGCGCTGTTAACAACAGCGGCAACAACCGGAGGGCCGGCCCAGGGATGCAGCGAGGCTCCAGAACGATTTCCCCTTTCATGAATCCGTCTGATTGAACGAAGCGATTTCATACGGATTGAAGAACCTTCACAACTCCAGATTACGAGTATGTATTGGTCCTAATGTTACTAAACCAAAGCCAAGGTGAAAAGCGCAGATAGTCAGGGTAAAGTGGAGAGTAAGAGACGGGACAGATAATCGTGTTGTGATGGGGGGATGATGGGAGTCAGGGAGATAGAGCGGTCGCTGGAGCGGTGGGAGTTGGGAGTGAAGGACTTGCAGCGCCGGATGATTCTGGCGCCCACGCCCCGGGAGCGGGAGCGCTGGTACGCCATGCTGCTGCTGGCCCAGGGGTGGACGGCGGCGGCCACGGCAGAGGCGCTGGACCGGGACCCTCACACCATAGGGCGGTGGGCATCGGCCTTCGGTGAGGGAGGTTCCAGGGCATTGATTTTCGAGCAGACCGGTGGTTCCCCCCCACCCTTGACCAGGCGAAACAGGAGGAGTTGAAGGCGGCGGTGCAACAATCGCCAGCGGCGTCGGGCTTGGAATTGGCCAACTGGTATTGGAAGGCGGTAAGGCAGTTTGTCCTGGAAAGCTTTGGCGCCAGCCTGAGCCGCAGCAGTTGCCTGAACTGGCTGCACCGGTTGGGATTTGCTTTCAAGCGGCCCAAGAAACGGTTGCTGAAGGCTGATGAGGAGAAGCGGGCAGCCTTCGTGGCTGAGTATGCCGCTATGTGGGAGGAGTCCCAGGGGGCAGGGGCCCGGATATTCTTCGCTGACGAGGCCCACTTCCGGGCGGACGCGGAGTTGCGGGGGAAGTGGGTGCAGCAGGGAGAACCTGCCCTGGTGGAGTCCACCAGTCCCAGCTACGGGGAGAAGGCCAGCTACTACTCAGCGGTATGCTTGGAGACGGGGGAGGTGGAATGGATGGAACTGGGTGGCAACAGCAACTCGGGCACCTCGGTTGCCTTCCTGAAGCAACTGAAAGAAAAGCATCCTGGGCCCTTGAAGGTGATTTGGGACAATGCGCCAGCCCATCGTGGGGAGGCGATGCGGGAATACCTGCGGACACCGAATCTGAAACTGCAACTGGTGAATCTGCCGGGGTACAGCCCGGACTTCAACGCTGATGAAGCCATCTGGGGGTGGGCCAGGGAAGAGGCTACAGGCAATCTGTGCCTCGGGAGCAGGGAAGCGGCGCAGGAGAGGGTCGGCCGGTTCCTGGCAGGATTGACCCACCGGAAAGAAGAGGTGAGACGGCGCTGCCGGACGATCCTCCAGTCAAGGGCCGAGGCAATCCTGTCAGACTTCCGGCCTGATTCACAACTCCCGGCAAATGCACATCCCACCTTGGCTTTGGTTTAGAGCTGCTGGATATGGGAATGTGGACCATGCGCAATCTGTTGACAGACAGCGTCCAAAGGATCGAAGAAGTGTTGTCATACGATCTCTACATAGAAGGAGACCGTATGAAGGGCACGGTGACCAACAAAAGCCCTGAACCGTTGAAGCAGGTCTGGCTGATGGCCGGAGGTGCATCAGAGGACTTGGGCGCCCTGAGGCCGGGCGATACCGCCACCGTGAACATCACGTTGGTGGGCTCTTCCGTGGGCCAGCGCCACTGGCGGCAACGACTGAATTTCTCCAGTGGCTCTCCAGCCATTACCCCCAGGGAGCATAGACAGCATCAGCAACTCCAGACCGTGGCCGCGGCAGCTCTAGACTCATTCTACACCGGTCCGTCTTCCGGTCTGTCCCTCCCTGTCGTGGCTTGGACTGACGAAAGCCCTATTGGAATCAAGGTCAACAATGAGCAGCCCAATGGCCCATCCTTCACTGTGTTTGTGCAGCCGGTAACACCCAGAATGGAAGGAAACTTCTCCCTGCCCAGTGGCGTGCTCATGGGCCGCGTGGTGGACTTTGAAGGTCAGATCGGGGACCCTGGATCCGCGGAAATCACAATCAGCAATGGGAGCGCCATTACCTTCCAGTTTGAAGCGCCCGCTAAGGTCCAGGACATGAGGACCGCGTCCCTCCATGTACCCTTCAACGGAGCCTCTCTGGCGGAACAGAGCGTAGACGCCATGATGTACCATTGGGGAGACAGCGCCTGGAAACCGCTGGCCTTGACGCGAGTTTCCCTCCCAATGCAGTCCTCTCTTTCGGGGGGCGCATATTCCTCAAATCGGGGACCGTTCCCCCAGTCCGGCCAAGGCCGGACTGTCTTCTACTCGACACCATACGAGCTCCCGGCCACGGGTGCGCTGGAAGGAGAATTAGGGGACGAAAGAGGACTGGACAATTTTGTCTCTGGCAGCGGCCTTGTGCGAATCCAACTCGTGATTAGGGACGGACAGGTCGGGATACCGTCTTTGATATTGGAGGGGGTGGTCCGTGAGTAGCGAACACGCGATCACCGTAGAGGGACTGGTGAAGCGGTACGGCGGGTCCACCGCCCTGGACGGGTTGAGCTTCTCCGTGACCAGGGGCAGCATTTACGGCTTCCTGGGGCCAAACGGTGCGGGAAAGACGACCACTCTGCGCATCCTGGCAACTCTGCTCCTGCCTACTCAAGGTCAGGCTTGGGTTGCGGGTGAGGATGTAACGCGCCATCCCGCCGAGGCCCGAAGACACATCGGTTACATGCCGGATTTCTTCGGCGTGTACGACGACCTGACGGTGCGGGAGTACCTGGAGTTTTATGCCCAAGCCCACGGGGTACCCAGGGCCGGGTGGCGTAAGATCGTAGCCGATCTTCTGGAGCTGGTGGACCTGGGAGACAAGCGGGACGATTTCGTCGAGACTCTGTCCCGGGGCATGAAGCAGCGTCTGGGGCTCACTCGTTGCTTGGTGCACGACCCCGAGGTGCTGCTCCTAGACGAACCAGCGTCGGGCCTGGACCCCCGCGCCCGGGTCGAAATGCGGGAAGTGCTCAAGGAGATCGCCCGCATGGGCAAGGCGGTGCTGATCAGTTCTCACATCCTGCCGGAGTTGGAAGACCTGTCCACCGAGGTCGGAATCATACATAAGGGCCGCATGGTGGCCTCGGGCCCTGTGGAGCGCATTCTCGCTCAAGTGGGAGGCAGCCGCGTATTGGAGGCTCGTATTCTGGGCGAGGCCGAGCGGGCCGGTTCTATCCTGGAGGGCCTGCCCGGTGTGCGCGACGTGAGTATCTTGCCTGCGGAAGGACTGGTCCGCGCCGCTTGTTCGCCAGACTCCGCCGGACAGGCTTTAATATTGAAAACACTGGTGGAGGCTGGGGTACCCGTAGTCAGTTTCAATGCCGTCCAGGACTTGGAGGACCTGTTCATGGCGTTGACTGAGGAAGGGGGCGAGGCGTGAAACGCGCGATGCTCCTCAACCTGGCGGTATTGACCAGGGAATTGCGGACCCGAATGCGGGGGCGCAGAGCCGCCGTGGTCATCACCGTGTATCTGCTGCTTCTTTCCGGCATCGGTGGCTGGATGATTTACACCCAACACCAAGATCTGCGGTCGGGGTTCAACGCAAGCGCGGCCTCCACCGTGGGTCTCCAGATATTCGCCACCCTGTCCATGTTCCAACTGTTCCTTGTGATTTTCATTGTCCCTGGCCTCACGGGAGCGGCCATTTCCGGAGAGAGAGACAGGCAAACCCTGGACCTGCTCTTGAGTACGCAGGTGTCCGCCCTGTGGATAGTCCTGGGAAAGATACTGGCGTCCCTCTCCTACATCTTTTTGCTGTTGCTAGCCGCCCTACCCCTATTTTCCATGGTCTTCCTGTTCGGCGGGGTTTCGCCGGGCCAGATCGCGCTGACCTTCGTTATCTCCCTGGTCTCGGCCCTAACCCTTGGCGCTATCGGGGTCTTTCTCTCCGTACTGATGCGGCGTGGGTCTACCGGCACGGTGCTGACTTATGCTGTGACGTTCGTATTGCTCATAGGGACCCCAATCCTGAGTATCTTTATAGGCATGAGCATCGACTCAGGTGGAACCATCCCTACTGAGGTCATTCTTCCTCTGGCGCTCAACCCCCTGGCAGCATTGGCGTCAGCGACGATGCCGTCTTACATGCCGGACGCGCCGCTCCTGGGAACCTCTCCATCCGGCGCATCGGGCGGACTGGTACTATGGCATATCAGCCTTATCGTGGACGCCGCGCTAATCGTGTTGTTTGTGTTCCTGGCTGCGACAATGCTACGGCCGGGGGAGCCCCGGCCGTTGACGCGCCGCCGGCCTGCGCCCGCCGAGATCGAGGGATGAAGTTGCGACAGCGCCCAGCCACCGGCCTGCCAGAGGCTATCAGACCGTGGCGCGGCCGACTTATATTGAAGGGAACGTTAGGATGGTCCATGCGCGGGTTGGCCGCTGGGCTGGGGCTCGCCGCCGCTTTCCTCGCTGCGGCCCGGTTCGTGCCGTGGCCGGACGCGTTCTTTTGGTGCGCCGTCGCAACCGTGTCTGGTGGGGCGGTTGGGGTGGTGTACAGCTTCCTCGCCGCGCCGTCTATGGGGACAGCGGCGAGACAAGCAGACCTCCTTCTGGACCTCTCTGACCGGCTGGGGACGGCCTGGGAATTCCGCGACTCCAACTCGCCTGTCACTTCGCTGCAGCGGCAGGACGCCCTCGCCTCGATCAGGGCCAAGGACCCTGGTGAGGCTGTCCGCATCTGGCCTGGACGGAGCCGATTCCTGCCCGTCATAGTAGGTCTCGCTTTGATTGGGGTCCTGGTGGCTCTCCCCAACCCCATGGACCGGGTCATACAGCAACGGGAACAGCTCCAGCAGCGATTGGCTCAAGCCAGGGAAGAGGTCCTGAAGACGAAGGAACGGTCGGCAAGAGCCGACTCTCCCCTGAGCGTCGAGGACCGGGCCGCCGTGGAACAGGCGCTGGAAAAGCTGGAACAAGCCCTCACGGAAGCCGGGAATACACCCGATGCCCTGGCTGCCCTCTCCCAGGCGGAGCAGGAGATCAACTTACTTCAAGACCCCAAGACCGGTCAGGGCAGAGGGCTCGAGGATATCGGTGCGGCCCTGGCCACGTCACCTACGACGACCGCGCTGGAACAGGCGCTCGGCTCGAAGGACGAGGCGGCTCTACTGGACGCCATTGACGCTCTAGCGGACCAGTTGGATTCCATGAGCGAACTCGAGCTCCAGGAGTTGGCGGCAGCCCTTCAACGAGCCGCCAACGCCGCGACAGGGAATGAGGCCGTGGCTGGGTCACTGAGGCAGGCTTCACGGGCTATAGCCTCCAAAGACCCAGATGCGGCCGAAGCCGCCTTTGCCGGTCTGGCTGGCAGTTTAGCGGCGCTGCAAAATGAAGTGGAAGCCTCGGAAGCCCTCGATAGGACGTTGTCCGGCCTGCGAGGGGCCCGCTCGTTCATCAGTGGCGTTGCCGTAGCGCAGACCGCTGACGGCATGGCCGCCGGACCAGGGGGACGCGATGGCGCTAATGGCGGGGCCGCGGGCGCAGGCCAGGACGCGCAAGGCGGCTCCGGTATTGAGCCCGGTGGCGGCTCCGGAGGATCCGGCGCGGGCAACCAACCCGGGGATCGCCAGGGAGAAGGCTCCGGGAGACTCCCCGCTGAAGGAGAGACCGTATTCGTACCGGGTCAGGGGCCAGATATCCCCACCGAGGTGCGAACCGGTCCCGGCGCGGGGATTGCCTCTGGGAGGCTCCGTCCATATAACGAAGTCCTGGGCCAGTACGCGGAGCAGGCGCGGGAGCACATGGAACGCAGCCCGGTGCCCCAGGGCTACAAGGAACTGGTGCGCCGCTACTTCGCTGAACTGGAGCCGTGAACAAGCGCCACCGTGGCAACCATTGTGGCTCGCTACTCCTCTGCGGGACCCCGGCAACACCGGCAGGATGGAATCACCCGGAACGCGGTTGACCGGAGCGTCGCACAGAAGACCGATTTGACCAAGAAGTCCCATGTCTAGGAGCGCCCGCATGAACCAAATTGAAGGTGACATGGCCGCCGGGGCGCCAGACGTTGCCGCTTTTGTAAATACAGCGCGCCGCCTGGAGGAAGAGATTGGCCGTGTCATCGTAGGTCAACAACAGGTCGTGCGGGATGTCGTCATCGCCCTCTTGTCGGGAGGCCATGTCCTGCTCGAAGGCGTACCCGGTTTGGGCAAGACTCTTCTGGTCCGGACCCTCGGTGAGGCCCTGACGCTGTCCTTCTCCCGGATTCAGTTCACCCCAGACCTGATGCCCGCGGACATCGTTGGCACCAACGTTATTTCGGAAGATGAGCAGGGGCGGCGTTCTCTGCGATTCCAGCAAGGCCCTATTCTCGCCAACCTGGTGTTGGCCGACGAAATCAACCGCGCTACACCCAAGACCCAGTCCGCCCTGCTGGAAGCCATGCAGGAGCGCACGGTGACGGTGGGTGACACCACCCGAAAGCTACCCTCGCCCTTCTTCGTAATGGCGACCCAAAACCCGATAGAGATGGAGGGGACGTACACCCTACCGGAAGCGCAGCTCGACAGGTTCTTCTTCAAGGTGCTCGTGCCCTTTCCCAGCCGCGAGGACCTGGGCGAAATCCTGCGGCGCACCATTAGCTACGAACCGGAACACGCCAGTCCGGTGGCCCACGGTCCATCATTGGAGGAGATGATCCATCTGGCGCGGGAGGTACCCATAGCCTCACACGTCCACGATTACGCCGTGACCTTGGTCCTGGCCACGCATCCGGATCGAGATGAGGCGCCGGCCCCCGTTAGGCAGTATGTCCGTTATGGCGCCAGCCCCAGAGGGCTCCAGGCGCTGGTCATCGGGGGTCAGGTGAGGGCGTTGCTGGAGGGACGGTACAACCTGTCCGTGGATGACCTGCACGCGGTGGCGTATCCCGCTTTGCGCCATCGGCTCATTCTGAACTTCGAGGCCCAAGCCGAGGGTGTAACGGCGGACTGGATAATCGGACAGTTGCTGGAGGCGGTGGAGTCTCAGAAGTCTTGAGACTTGAAAAGTCTCAGACCTGAACGAGGTATAGACAAGGCCGCGCATGGTTTTCTCAGAGTTGCCTATATGTATTCATTTATCCCCAGTTCTTGAATTAGGGCGGGCGAATCTACCACTGACAAATGGTGTGCCGCTATGGCTCGACGGACGAGTTTGTTCACCCCAGACTTCTTACCCAAGCTCGAGGCCCTGGCGTTGGCGACACGGCAGAGCCTCGCCGGGTCCAGCGTAGGCCCACGCCGTTCGCCAAGGCTTGGCATGTCCGTCGAGTTCTCAGACTTCCGAAACTACACGCCGGGAGACGACTATCGCCGCATTGACTGGAACGCCTACGCTCGCCTGGAGCGCTTGTTCCTACGTCTCTACCGCGCCGAGGAGAACCTAACCGTCTCGCTGCTACTTGACACATCGCGCTCCCTATCTTGGGGCCAACCCTCCAAATTTGACCTGGCCCGCCAGGTGGCCGGAGCCCTGGCATACGTGGCGCTGGTGAACGGCGACCGCGTGGGGGTTGCCGCTCTGGGAGACGATCTTTTAGCCCACCTGCCCCCCGTGAGCGACCGCGCCCAGGTCTGGAGGGTATGGGACTTTTTGGAACGACTTCAGACTCTGGGCGGCACCGACCTCGGGAAGGCTCTTTCTTCCGTTGCGGCGCGCTACAGCCGGCGGGCTGGCCTTTCCGTCCTGGTAAGCGACCTGTTGACTGACAGCGACTGGCGAGCCGGGCTGCGGGCATTGCGGGCCTCACGGCAAGAAGTGGTCCTGCTTCAGGTCTTGGCGCCTGAGGAGATAAACCCGGAAATCATGGGGCACTGGCAGTTGGTTGACGATGAAGACGGGTCCTCGCTGGAGGTCACGCTTACGGCGAGGACCCTGGAGGAATACCGGGACCGCCTCAGCGCCTACACGCGGGAAGTTGCTTCCTTCTGCCACGGTCACGGCATCTCGTTCGTACAGCTACCTAGTAACCTTTCTATCGAGGACGCCGTCCTGCGTCTGCTGCGGCGGGCTCGGATCGTCGCGTAGGGGCAATCTTGGGTTTGCTGGCTCCCTCCGCTCTGCTCTTCGGCCTGCTGGCCGTGCCCATCATTGCCCTGTACTTGTTGCGTCTGAGGGGGAGCGAGAGGCGCGTCTCCAGCACGTTCCTTTGGCGGCGGATAGTACGCGACATTGAAGCCAACACTCTCTGGCAGCGTCTTCGGCGCAACCTGTTGCTCTTTCTCCAGCTACTGGCGCTGGCCGCTTTGGTTCTTGCGCTGGCCCGCCCCTACTTCCTAGGCGTCAGCGGCATCCAGGGAGACCTGGTGCTGGTGCTGGACGCCTCGGCCAGTATGCAAGCCACCGATGTTGCTCCCTCGCGCTTCAGCGAGGCGCGGCAAACGGCGCTCCGGCTGATAGACCAGCTTCCTCCAGTCAACGTCGCCACGGTGATAAGAATGGGCGACGTACCGGAAGTCTTGGTGGCTCAGAGTCGAGACAGGGGAAGGGTCCGCCGAGTCATTGCTGAAGCCAGGCCAACGGCTGGTGGAGCGAACTTAGACTCCGCCCTATCTCTGGCGGCATCGGTGGTCCGTGGAGAACGGCCGGCGCAGGTGGTCGTCCTGAGCGACGGAAACGTCACGTCACTTCAGCCTCTGGGACTGCTGCCCTTCGAGCTTCGCCACGAGCCGATCGGCGATTCGGCTAGCAACGCGGGCATTGCCGCCTTCTCTACTAGGCATACGGAAGCGGGGACGGACGGACTGGCGCGGATCGTGAACTACGGTCAGGAGGCGCGAACAATCTCGCTACACCTAAGCGCTGACGGTTCGCTCTACGACGTCAGAGATTTTGAGGTCGCCGGAGGAGCCGACCGAACGGTGCGCTGGTCCTCACTGCCAGGGGCGGCGGTCCTGGAGTTACGCCTAATTCCTGGAGACACCTTTGCGTTGGACGACCAAGCTTGGGCCACCGGAGGTTCTGGTGACAAGGTTCGAGCCTTGCTCGTCAGCGAGGGCAACCATTTCCTGGAGAAGGCTTTGTCCTTACAGCCTGGGATCGAGGTTGCCAGGGCCGCGCCGGATTCTTTCTCTCCCGAGGGGGACTATGATCTCTGGGTATTCGATGGACTGCTCCCTCCTGTTCTGCCAAACGGCGCAATGTTGGCGCTGGACCCGCCCGTAAGCGCCGCCGCGTGGGTGTCCCCGGCGCATGTCCGAGTCCAGTCCACTCGCCCCGGGCGCGACGAGATGCTTCGTTACGCGGACCTGTCGAACGTACACGTCCGCGAGGCCGTTCCGCTACTGCCCCCACCGGAGGCCCGGGTCCTGCTGGACTCCGACCGGGGTCCTCTGCTTGCGGCGTGGGAAGAACCCGGCCGTAGGATCGTCGCCTTTGCCTTCGACCTGCACGACTCGGACCTGCCTCTTCAGCCAGCCTTCCCCATACTTGTGCAAGATCTAACACAATGGTTGTTGCCTTCAATGGGCAAAGGTCCGGTGGCCAGGCCCGGCGCGACGGTGGAGGTCCCCATTTCTCCTGAAGCGAATTCGGCTTGGTTGGAGACGCCCACCGGACGCCGGGTACAAATCGCGCCGCCGTTCCCACCCCAACCTTTCCTCGTTGAAGAAGTGGGTCCGCACCGGGTGATTTACGAGACCTCGGACGGGCGGAAGACGGACTATTTCGCGGCCAACCTGTTTAGCCCCGTGGAGTCAGGCATCGGTCCTTCGGAGTTGCCTCCCTTTGAAGCGCGCCAGGAGCTTGGAGAAACCTCAGACCGTGTTCCTTGGGAATTATCCGCCTGGCTGGCCCTGGCGGTTTTGATCATTCTGGGAGCGGAATGGTACGTGTATAGCCGTGGGTATTAGCTTCGGACAACCTTTGGCGCTCCTGCTCTTGTTGCCCGCGCTGGGCGGCGTTCTACTCCTGTGGCGGCAATCGAGGCGGGGACACGGGGGTCTGCGCGGCCGATTCATTCTGGGCTTCAGAATGCTGCTCCTTACCCTTCTTGTCCTCGCGCTGGCGGTCCCCGCCGTCCGGTATACGGTCAACCGGCAGGCCGTCGTGTTTGTCGCCGATCTCTCTGCCAGCGTTCAGCGGCAACGCGGTCAGGTTGAGGATTTCGTCAAGCAAGCTATGGAGGCGCGAGGGCCTGACGACAAGGCTGGAATCGTCACCATCGGTCGCGACGCCCTTGTGGAATGGCCCGTCACTGAAGAAGGGGGGTTCCGGGAATTCCAGTCGGAGGTCCGCGCCAACAACACCAACCTTGCTGATGGGCTGCGCCTAGCCGGTGCTCTGCTGCCTCCAGACGCCCGCCGCCGAATCGTGATCGTCTCCGACGGACAAGAGAATTTGGGCGACGCGGTGGAGCGGGCGCGTTTCCTTCGGGCGCAGGGTATCCAGGTGGACGTTGCGCCGCTACAGGGGTTTTCAGGCCCCGAGGTGCTGGTTGCCTCGGTGGTTGTCCCCTCTTCGGCCAGCACAGGAGAGCGGGTGCCAGTGGAGGTGACGGTCGGCAGCGCGCGCAAGGCGGACGCCACTCTGCAGGTGTCGGTAGACGGGGCGGTAGTCGCCACCAGGCAGGTTGCCCTCAAGGAAGGAGAGACCCGGTTCGCATTCGAGGCAGGCATCGACCGGCCCGGGTTTCATACAGTCCGGGTGACTGTGGATAGCGAGGACGACACGCGTTTCCAGAACAACCGGGCAGACGCTATCGTTAACGCCCACGGCCCTCCGGCCGTCCTGGTAGTAGAGGACCGGGAAGGAGCGGCGAAGAATGTCTACGAAGCATTGGGCGCGACAGACCTTCAGGCTGAGGTTGTGCCAACGGCTCTTTTCCCCGAGTCCCTGGAGGGGTTGGGAAGGTACTCCGGTATGGTTCTCGTAGACGTGCCCGCCGAGTCCTTGGGGCAGGGAAAGATGGAAGTGATTCGGGCGGCCGTTCGTGACTTGGGCAAAGGCCTGCTGGTGGTGGGAGGCGCCCACAGCCTGACCATGGGCGAATACAGGGACACGCCTTTGGAGGAAGTGTTGCCGGTCACCTCCGAAATCCCGGAACGCGAGGAAAAGAATAAGGTGGCGCTGGCCCTCGTCATCGACGAATCCGGCAGTATGTCCGGTACTGGCTCGGACGGGGTGGCCAAAGTGGAAATGGCCAAGGAAGCGTCCCGTTTGAGCCTGGAGGAGCTGGAGCCGTATGACCTGGCGGGCGTGGTGGCTTTTGACGCCGCCAATTGGTGGCTTGTGCCCATAGGCGAGATCGGAAGCGAAGTCCGCCTGGAGGAAATGCAGGATTCTGTCGGGACGTTGGTGGCCAACGGTGGCACCGACATCTATCCTGCGCTGCTTACAGCCTACCAGGGCCGCCTGGCGGGCGCCCCGGCCCCACGCAAGCATATCGTCCTGCTCACAGACGGCGTCTCCCCGCCTGGCAACTATCCAGGGCTTTTGTCATCCCTCGAGGAAAACGATATCACCCTGTCCACCATCGCCGTTGGGCTGGATGTGGATGTCGGCCTCCTCCAGTGGCTTGCCGAGGAAGGGAGGGGACGTTTCTACTTCACCAGCAGGGCCCGGGACATCCCCCAGATCCTGACCAAGGAGACCCGCCTTGCCGCCCGGCACGCAATCGTCGACGAGCCGACCGTGCCCCTGTTGGCCGGAAGCAGCCCAGTATTGCGAGCCACTGGAGGCGAGTTTCCCTCCCTGGGCGGCTACGTGACCACCCTGCCAAGAAACGCGGCCCAGGTTGTGCTGGTGTCTCCCAAGGGAGACCCGCTACTCGCTCAGTGGCAACACGGTCTGGGGCGTAGCATAGTCTGGACCAGCGATAGCGAGGGCCGGTGGACATCAACCCTGAATTCATGGAAATCGGCCCCCGCCTTTTGGTCTGCCTTGGTGGATTGGACTTTACCGCCGGAGGAGACGCCGTTTGAAATGAGGGGAGAAGTGAAGGCGGGAATGGCCACTTTAGTAGTGGAGGGGGAGGTCCAGGAGGACGCGCGGCTTTCGGCGCGTGTCGTGGGACCGCGGCTAAACGTCATGGAAGTCCCACTGGTGGCCACGGCGTTGGGACGTTTCGAGGCGGGATTTCCGGCGAACGATCAAGGTCCGTACCTATTACAGATCGTAGAGGAGGGAGCGCAGGGCAAACGCCGCTCCAGTGCGGCGGGTCTGGTGGCGCCCTACTCGCCCGAATACAAGGACTTGGAGGGCAGACCCCGCTTACTGGAGCGCCTCGCAGCTATCACGAACGGCAGGGTCCTTGACAACCCGTCGGAGTCTTTTGGTCCTGGTCTGCCGCCAGCCTACGGGGACGTGCCGTTGGGCTGGTGGCTATTGATGGCGGCGGCGCTCCTACTGCCGTTGGACATAGCCCTCCGCCGCCTGAACTTGCCCCTCACCGATATCGTAGTCTGGCTTGCAGCGGCCAAGGCATGGGCGCTCAGGGGCCGCGTAACATCGCTACCTGACGCTGCGTCGCCTATGCTTGAGAGCATGCGTCAGCGCAGGGCTGCCCGGCCAAGACTGGAGGTTGGAGACCCAAGCGGGCGAGAATCAGGTGCGGCCCTCACTTCAATATCCCGGAGGCAGCGCGCGAAGACTGAGGAAGAGCCCGCGCGGTCGCGAGACACTACATCCACCCCTCAGCGGCGGGAGGGGGAAGGGGTCGAGTCTGCGACTGAGCGCTGGCTACAGGCCAAGCGCCGTGCAAGAAACAGGTAAGGCATGGCGGGCGACACTTCGTAGGTTCGGTGAACCAAGGGTAGTTAGTTGGACCCGTATTCTATGCTGGCAGACGAAGGCGAGTCAGAGTGGGAGCGGAATCCGGTGGAATATTAACGGTGTAGAATAATACCAGGAACGGCGGCCTTGCCAGAGATGAGCGGCGGCGGACATAGACAGAGGGCAGCCTGGTTTCCAGGTGCAGGCCGGACAATTTGACGAGCTTCCACTGCCCAGGGCCCTTTAATTGTTAGTAAGGCCAATCGATACTGCGCCGGTCGAATACACAAGCCCCCCTTTCGGAAAAGGGGGGTCTGGGGGGATTTCTCAGTGCCGGGCAGGACCGCCGAAGTCGCAGAGGTCATCGCGCGCGGGGCGGGGGAGAAATCCCCCTTTTGCGAAAGGGGGAGAATGACCTGGGATGCTTCGGAAACGTTGCCCAACTGGACCATCTCGGCCTTAAGTACCCTCTCTATCGGTGTGGTTATCTGAGACTCCCTCCCCAGATGGAATCTTGGTCCCGCGGGCGCACCGCTGCGCCTACTTCCCCGACGACGCCGCCGCTTTTCGCATCTCTTCCAGGTAGCTCACGCTGGACGAGCTGACGAGCCGGCTGACGCTGCCGTGGAAATATTGGGCGCCCATGTCCAAGAACTTGGGCACGTAGGCGTCGGGACAACTGCACCCGGCGATCTTGCCCCCTTCCCGGATGGTTGTGATCCCCTTCTCCATCAGCGCCTGCACCTCAGGATGGGTCTGCTGCCCGGCGTAGCCCATCGACGCCGACAAGTCCCCGGACCCAATGAAAAACACGTCCACTCCGTCAACGGTGCACATCTCTTCAAGGTTCTCGATGGCCTCGACCTCCTCAATCATGAGACACACCAGCGTGTTCCTGTTGGCCGCTTCCACGTACTCCCCGGTGTTCCTGGCGAAGCCATACTCCGCCGGCCGGCCGCCGCTGAACACGCCGCGGTGACCCTGAAGCGGGTATTTGACCGCGTCGACAGCGGCACGGGCTTCCTCGGCTGTGTTCACGTGGGGGATCTGCACTCCCCACGCTCCCCGGTCCAGGAACGGCGCGATGATCTCGGGCTTGTTGCTCACCGGGCGGACGATGGGCGCCATACCCGTAAGCTCTGAGGCGCGGATAAGGTCTTCCGAGTTTTCGACCGTCACCGAGCCGTGTTCGTTGTCGATCAAAATCCAGTCAAATCCGAGGTGCCCCAGCATCTCCACCATCGGGGCCGACGGGAAGGTGAGCATTACCCCGAACGCGGCCTGCCCAGCCTCCAGCTTCTGTTTTAACGTATTCTCTTTCATTTCACACCTCTAGTTGATCGCGCCTGGCTAAATAAACCTGGCGCACTCGTCGATAATCGGCATTACCTCGTCCCGCTCTGCCGAAGGCAGCCCGAATACCAGCCGGTCCACGCCCGCCGCCTCCATATTCTTGATGAACCCTTCGTCCCTTGGAGTCCCGAAGATGGACACCCGAAATGGACTCCGGGTCCCGTCCCGCCTCTTGGGCCTGGCGGCGAAGCAGAGCTATCTTCTCGGGGAGACTCGGCCCTTGGGAAGCACGGCCCCCGATTGGCATCCAGCCGTCGCCAAACTCAACCACGCGGTCGAAGGTGGTGGGCCCGTCGCCACCCATAATAATGGGTGGGTGGGGCTGCTGCACCGGCTTGGGCCATGCCCACATCTTGTCGAAGTCCACGAATTCGCCGTGAAATTCAGGCTCGTCCTGAGTCCAGATTTCCTTCATTGCCAACACACGCTCTCGTAGCACCCGCCAGCGCCTCCGGAAACGAGTCCCGTGGTTGGCCATCTCCTCGGCGTTCCAACCGCCGCCGATTCCAAACAGAAATCGGCCATTTGAGAGCCGGTCCACGCTGGCGACTTCTTTGGCGGTGGTGATTGGGTCCCGTTCGATCAATAGACATATTCCGGTGCCGAGCTTGAGGTTGGTAGTCGCACCGGCGGCGGCTGTCAGGGCGACGAAGGGGTCATAGGTGTGCCAATAATCGCGGGGAAGTTCGGGGCCGCCGGGCCAGGGACTCCGCCGGTCTGCCGGGATATGGGTATGCTCAGGGACCCACATCGACTCGAACCCACGGTCTTCCAGCAAGCGGGCCAGGTCGTCGGGCCTTATTGAGTAATCGGTAGAGAACATCGAAGCGCCGAATTGCATGCGGACCTCCATTGATTCGCGATGGAGAATTACCTGTGATAAAGCGGGGTGATTATACCTTAGGCAAGCGCGAGCGGCCTGTTAAACGGGCCGCTTCCTGCCCGTCTTCTCCTCGAATAGCTGCCAGGTGCGGTCGTTGAACGGGTAATACTTTCCAGGGGAACACTGCTCGATTTCCAGTTGGGCCTTGATGACTTCCTCCACCTCTTCCCGCTCTCGGGCGATCTGGATTACATCGTCCACGATTGCCCTGGGCACCACCACCGCACCGTCATCATCACCGACAATGGCGTCGCCCGGACGCACGAGGACGCCGCCGCATTGAATGGCGTCGTTGACCTGCCAGGGCCAGAACTCGGCGGGTCCCTGCTTGGCTGTTGTGGTGGCGCAGAACACCGGGAAGCCGTACTCCTTGAGCGCCTTGCTGTCCCTGGCCGCGCCGTCGGACACCAGTCCGCCCACCTGCCGCTGCCTGAGCCGCACAACTCGAAGGCGACGTACTCAGCGGACTGGTCCCCCTTGGGCTTGTCCTCAGCCAGGTCTGGGCGGTGGGGCACAAACCGCAGCGTGACGGCGCGGCCCGCCATGCTCTGCCCAAGTTGCAACGGATGAGCGCCGTGGATGTAACCCATGGGCCAACCCTTCACCCACAGACCGTCCATCAATGTCTGGGTTGGAATGCGCCTCAGAATTTCCAGGGTCTCGTCGGGTATCGGAGGCAAGTATGCCATGTCGCACCACCTGGGTAGGGTTGGCGCAATTGTATCCGTTGCCGACGGCGGCGCAAAGGCGGCGGGTTGACAGGGTAAGAGGGCCTCTTTAGGATACGGCTATTGTTCCGGGTAATAATCCCAATCATCGTGGAGGACTGAATGAGGCCAAATAAATCGGAATTTACCGCGTTTCTGCCGGCGAAAAAGAGTGGCGCATTAGCCCTGATTTTCGCTTTTGCAATGCTGGCGGCGATGGCGTGCGGAGGCGCAGCCGCAACCCCGCAGGTAGTGGAAAAGATCGTCGAGAAAGAGGTTATCAAAGAAGTGATCAAGGAAGTAGAAAAGGAAGTCGTCAAGGAGGTGGTGAAGGAAAAGATCGTGATCGCCACGGCTGTCCCCGGGATCGCCGCGCCTGAGATCCGCCGCGACCCCCTGGCCAAGACCGGCGGAGTGCTCAAGACCGGGGCCGGCTCCACCCCCGGCACCTGGGATGTCAACCAATCTCCAAGCTCCTCTGTGCTGAGCCCTGTAGGTCCCAGACTCGAAGGTGTAATCAAGGTTAATCCCTTCGACCGGGGGCTGACCATAGTTCCCGGCCTCGCCCACGCCTGGGAGGTCTCCGACGACGGACTGCTGATCACTTTCCATCTCCGGGATAACGCCAAGTTCCACGATGGTACATCGGTCACTCCCGATGATGTGGTAGCCTCTTGGACCAGGATTCACGCCCCTCCCGAGGGTGTACTTAGCTATCGGAAAGACTGGTTCAGCCGTATCGAGGAAGTAAAGGCGGTGGACGATCTGACCGTGGAGTTTGTGTTCAGAGAAACCTCGGCTGAGATTCTTCGATTCATAGCTTCCGACTGGAACGCGGTGTTCCCCAAAGCGGTCTTAGAAGAGTACGACAACGACCTGAAGTCCTACGTAATGCATCCCGCTGCCGGGCCATTCCAAATGGCCGAGCTTAAGGCCGGTGAGGTGATCCGGTACGAAAAGTTCCAGGACTACTGGAACGAGGGTCTGCCATACTTGGACGGCATCGAGATTCACTTGCTGGGATCCGGACGATTCGCCGCGTTCCTCGTAGGTCAACTCGATACACTCCAGGTCAATAATCCCGTGGACTTCCAGTTGGCCCTCGACAAGGGAGTTCAAGGAGAGAAAGCGATAGTCCCCATCGTCCACGCCATATATTTCAACCTTGAGGTCGAACCGTTTAACGACGTGCGTATCCGCAAGGCCATTGACTTAGTCATTGACCGCGACGAGTGGGCTACCGTTACTGCCGACCTCACCACTCCGGCCAAGGGCAGATGGGCGCCCCCCGGCAACGCATACGCCCTGCCGGAGTCGGAACTCAACAAACTCCCAGCGTTCAACCCGGACCGGGAAGCTCGGATCTCCGAGGCCAAGGCCCTGCTGGCTGACGCAGGCTACGCTAACGGATTTGAAGCGGACATGACCACTGGTAGTCCTCAACACGTTGTGGTGCACGCGGAATTTGTCCAGGCGGTGCTGAGAGATACCCTCAACATCGACCTAAGTCTGGAGACCCTGGACTGGTCCGTCTGGATCGCCCGCGCCAAAGAGCAGCAGTTCAGCATTACCAGCGGGGCCCAATTCACGACTCTGCACGACCCTTCGGACTTTATGAACGTGTTCTGGCGCACCGGCGGCGCGCAGAATTGGACGGGTTGGTCCAACGCCGAATTCGATGCAATCATGGACCAAGTAGACACCGAGTCGGACCCTCTCACTCGCAAGCAACTGGTACAGCAGGCCTTCGAAGTGCTGGACCGAGAGGTTCCACAAATGACTGGCGGCTGGGAAGTCGATGGTCACATGTGGTGGCCCTATGTAAAGGGGTTCCCCAGCCGGGGCCCCGCGCTGGGAAGGTATGTATATTACGACCGCCAGACCCTCTGGCTCGACCGCTAGTCTACGCCCTTAGAGCCCACGATTTCGATGGCTGCCGGGGTGATCCCGGCAGCCATCGAAACATTCAAGTCTTAAGGTGCATAAACACCCCATGCGACTGTCAAAGGAGACCACGCGCCCATGATGGGACCATCTATAGACGCGCCGGCAGAAATTTCCAATGGTAGGCGCACCCATCGAACAGGGTTCGGAGCCACTATATTCAGATTCATCCGGCGGTATCCGGTGGGCGGTGCGATGGGAGTGGTTATCGTGCTTCTGGCCCTCATCGCGATAGCAGCCCCCGTGGTATCGCCATACGACCCGGTCCAGATCAAAGTCTTAGAAGCGCGGGAAGGCCCTTCCTCGCGGCATTTAATCGGAACGGATTATATGGGACGGGACCTCTTGAGCAGAGTTATCTACGGCGCGAGGGTTTCCCTTGCAATATCCGTGGCCGTGGTTGTGATCAGCACGACGGTGGCGATGGCTCTGGGCGTGGCCAGCGGTTACATTGGGGGCCGATTCGACATGATCACCCAACGGGTGATGGAAGTTATTCTGGCCTTCCCCGGTCTAGTGCTCGCCCTGGCGCTGCTCACAGCTATGGGCGCTGGAGTCGTCCCGATACTCATCGCGTTAACGGTGGTGAGAATACCCGCTACGACGCGAGTAACCAGGTCGGTCGCGCTTGCCGTGAAAGAATACCCCTTTGTCGAGGCGGCAAGGGCGACCGGCGCGTCCCACACGCGCATCATGCTGCGACACGTCGCGCCTCAGACCGTGGCGCCCGTCCTGGTTTTGGCAACGGCGTCACTGGGCACGGTGATCATAGCCGAGGCGAGCCTGGGGTTCCTCGGACTTGGGATTCCGCCACCCACCCCCACCTGGGGCAACCTGCTGGGCGGCGTGGTAACAGCCACCTTCAAGCCTCTATGGTGGCTGGTGGTCTTCCCCGGTATCGCCATCGTGATCACTGTGCTCGCATTTAATCTGCTGGGGGACAGCGTACGCGATGCCGTTGACCCCAGGCTGCGCGGGACGACGTAGGCCGTGCATAGGTATCTCAGCCGCAGGCTAATCTACGCCATCCCGACCGTGTTGGGTACGACTGCATTGGTGTTCGTGGCCATGCGCATCATGCCCGGCGATATGCTGGCCGCGATGCTTGGTGAAGAGGGCGCCGGCCTCCTTTCCGAGGCCGACCGCCAGATCATGCTTGCCAAGTTGGGCCTGGACAGGCCAATCCACGTCCAATTCTTCGTGTGGCTCTGGGATATTGTTAGACTCGACTTTGGCGAGTCCTTCTTCAAAGGGTACCCGAACGCGGAATTACTTGCCAACCGAGGACCGATTACGGCTCAAATCGCGATTATGTCCGTGGTCTTCTCCTGGGTGGTCGGCATTCCGGTGGGCGTCCTGGCCGCTTTGAAACGGAACTCCACCCTGGACTACTTGGCCAGATTTTCCACGATATTGTTCCTGGCGACACCCAACTTCTGGTTGGCCAGCCTCGTGGTATTGGCCTATGTGCTGGTGTTCAACTGGATGCCTCCCATGGGAGTTGTCATGCCCTGGGAGGACCCGTGGCAGAACCTTCAGATAACCATAATGCCCGCTATCGTCTTGGGGTCCTCGGCTTCCGCAACCATTGCCCGGTTGACCCGCTCGATGCTGCTGGAAGTTATCCGGGAGGACTACGTCCGCACCGCTCGGGCCAAGGGATTGGGAGAATCGACGGTGGTTGTCGTCCACGCCCTGCGAAACGCGCTGTTACCGGTAATTACGCTCTCCGGCCTGCTCATGGGGAGCCTGTTGGGGGGCTCGGTCGTGGTGGAGGTGGCCTTCAATGTACCTGGCCTTGGAGCGACGATGATCGCCGCTATCAGGGAACGCGACTTTCTACTGGTCCAAAACCTGGTCCTGATCTATGCGTTCGTCTTTATGTTCGCCAACCTGGTGGTGGACATGTCCTACGCATGGATCGACCCACGTATTCATTACGAGTAGCCGGCCTCACCCGTCCTAAAGCCGACCTGTCTCACGTTGCCTCCCCCATCCCTGTGGGGTAAGATGGTGCCTGCCGCCACAAGAGCATGATCCAGGCTGCGGGAGTGTTTCCAGATGCCCGAAGTTAAAGAGCTAAACCTGCTTTGCATGTCGGGACAGGGTTCGGTCCAAGCGGGTGAAGCGTTGGCCAAGCTGCACGCCGACCAGGGCGCGTTCGTTTCGGTGAACGTGTACCCCGGCACCAGGGCCCGCAGCGCCCCGGTCATCAACTACATCAAGGTGTCCGACGCCCCCGGACTGGCCAGTTGCGCCAACTACCACCCCACCGAAGTGGTGGTCTTCCAAGAGGAATTGCTCCTAACCGCCAAGGAAAATACCCATGAACTCGTGGCCGACGCCATCGGGCGGTTGAAGCAGGGAATTCTCCTCGTGAACTCGCCCAAAGCGCCGAATGAAATCGACCTTCCCTACGCCCTTGACGGCGTGGTTGCCACCGTCGACGCCACCGGCATCGCCGAGCGGCTATTGGGCCGGAACCCGCCACCAGTCGGACTTACTCTCTTGGGCGCTTACTGCCGGATTACCGACAGTATCGGACTTGAAGAGCTGTCCGAAGTGATCCGGGAGCAGTTCCCTGGCCGGGTCGGTGAGGCCAATGTTCAGGCCGCACGCGAGGCTTACGAGCAGGTACAAGTAACCGGCGTGAAGTTCGAATCGGACAATCAACCGGCGCATCTACAGCGGGCGACTGTCGAGTCACTGCCCCAGTATTACCAGTTCGACCGCTACGACGAGCTTCCGGGTTACCGGCGGGGAAGCCCCTGGGTCTGGCGGGACAAGATTCCCGTCTGCGAAGACGCGAGTTGCACATGCGTCGGCTCTTGCATCAGCGAGATCGTTTGCCCCGATGGCACCGGTTTCATAGTGCGCAAGGACATGCCCCATCAGGGCTACCGTATCGACCTGGACTATTGCCGGGGATGCGGGCTGTGCGCCCAGGTGTGCGTTGGCTCGGCCCTTACGATGGTTGACGAAGACCAGGTGAAGAAAATCAACCCTCAATACCAGCAAATCACCGTGGAACCACACCTCAAGGAGGTGGCGACCCGCCCACGGTTCCGGTCGGTTGCCGGGTCCACACCAGAGTCCAATCAGGAGTAACGAATTGACCTCAAGGTCCGCGCAAAGGCGCGAAGCCCTCACTGGCAACAAGGCCGCGGCCCGCGCGCTAATGCTGGCCCGCATCCAGGTCCTTTGCTACTTTCCTATCGGGCCTTCAGATGAGGTGGGAGAGGAGCTCTCCCGGTCGATTCAACGCGGCCACCTCGACGCCAAGCTCATCGAGCTGGAACACGAGCGCAGCGTGATGAACGCCCAGATCACCGCCACCCAATCGGGCGTGCGCTGCTCCTTCGCCACCAACTCCGAAGGGCTGCTGATCGCGGCGCAACAGCTTATTTTCGCGTCCTACGCCCGCATCCCCATCGTGGTGGTAGTAGCCCACCGGGCCCTGGAACCCCCCGCGGTGGTCCGCACCGACGACCAGGACACCATCATGTACCGGGACATCCACTGGCTCCACTATCATTGCGAGAACGCCCAGGACGTGATGGACACGGTGATCCAGGCGTATAAGGTCAGTGAACACCCATCGGTCCTGCTACCGGCCTTCGTCACCTACGACGGTTGGGAGGTCTCCCACAACAGCTACCCGATGCAGATTCCCACCCAGGAAGCCATCGACGGCTTCCTGCCGCCGCTGGAATTGCCTTCGGAAGTGGACTTCATCAAGAATCTGGACTTCGCCGCCTATTACGGCGGGACCCGTATGAGCGGCTACGGTTACATCGACGTTGACAGGGAATACATGGAACGGCGGTACCAGTTGGACAACGCTCTGAGCGTGACCGCCAAAGACGTGATCAAGGGCGTCCACCAGGAATACGTGGACGCCGTGGGAAGGGGCTACGGCGGCCTCATCGAGACCTACCGGATGGACGACGCCGAGGCAGCGGTGATTGCCATGGGTTCGCTGGCCGCCACTTCCCGGTTCGCGGTGGACCAGCTTAGGGACCAGGGAAAGGCCGTCGGACTGGTCAAGATTCACACCTTCCGCCCCTTCCCCGCCGAGGACCTCATCGAGGCCCTGAAGAATGTTAAGGCCGCGGTTGTTCTGGACCGGAACACCGTCGCGGCCGTGTACAACGACCTGCGCAGCAGCCTGTTCGGAGAGAACAATCCGCCTTTGGTTCTTGGTCGCACCGTGGGCCTGGGAGGCCGTGACGTGACGTATTACGACGTTATGTACATTGCGGAAGAGGCCCTAAAGGCTTCCAGCGCAGGCCGGGCCGAAGAACAGTCCCGCTGGCATTTCGACGTGATTGAAGACCAAGAAATGCTCAACCGGATGCTGCGCGGTTAAGGCCCAGCATCCCCCGGAATTCCAGTCTGACAATTCCGGTAACCGGCTCGTTAGCAGGAGAGCGACATGCCAATCAAAATGGTGATGGAGACCGAAGAACAGCGCGTTCACATGAACATCACCGCCAACCAATGCCCCGGCTGCCCGGAAAACCTGGCAACCCGGCTGGTGATGCAAACCGTGTTTGACCACCTGAAGGACGACGACCCAATAATCTTCGGACAGGGTTGCGGCATCGGCCGCGATTTCCTTCAACGCAGCGGGCTTGGCACTCACGACAGCGGCATCGTCGGCATGTTGACCGCGATGGAAATCAGGGGCATCGACCGTCCAATCGTGGTCATCGACGGCGACGGCCAAATCGATCTGGGGTTGGAGGACCTGGCGACCGCCTTCCAACAAGGTTACAAATACCTCCATGTCGTCTGCGACAACCAGGCCCACGCCGCCAGCGGCAGTCACGCCACCGGCTCCACTCAGCCAATGGCCCGCACCGGCGTCCGGCCCTCTGGGAAGCTGCGGCACCCCAAACACTTCCCGCTAATGCTCATGTACAGCGGGGCGGAATACGTAGCCACCGCGTCGACCTCCCATCCGCAGGACCTAGACCGCAAGGTAAAAGCCGGTCTTGCCCGCCTTCCCGCCTTCATCCAAATCCTCACCCCCTGCAACCCCTCCTGGGGCTACGACGACGATCAGGGCGTCGAGGTCTCCCGGCTGGCGGTCAACAGCGGCATGTGGCCCCTGTACGAGTGGAAAGACGGCGTGTTCCGCAGGCAGCGCATCCCCCGGAAGGCCACCGTGAAGGAATACGTGTCCTCCCAGAGGCGCTACGCTCATTTGACCGACGAAGACATTGGCCAGTTGGAAGGCTACGTGCAAGACGTGGACGACATGCTGGCCGGTCTGGAGCGGGGCTCCGCGTCCTAACACCCTCGACCGGAGAACGTGAATGGGGCGCAACTGGCTGAAACATTACCCTGAGGGGACCCAGGCTACGGCGGCCTACCCCCGCATACCCCTGTACCGCTTTTTGCAGGACTCCGCTTCCCGTTACCCTTCCCGGCCCGCGATTATCTACTTCGACGGCGAGTCGGGGAGCGAGTTGTCCCGGACCAGCTACGAGGAACTGGACTCGGCTTCGAGTAAGTTTGCCTCGGGGCTGGCCGCCCTCGGCGTAAGCAAGGGAGACCGCGTAGCCTACTTCCTCCAGAACTGCCCGGAATTGGTAACCATCTTCTTTGGCATTCAAAAGTCCGGGGCCGTAGCCGTCCCCTGCAACCCCATGTACCAGTCCCACGAGCTAGCTCACCAACTGTCCGACTCCGGAGCAAAGGCCGTAATCTGCGAACCGGACCTTTACCCTAGAGTCAAGCAAGTCCTGGCGGAAACGGCGGTCCAACATGTTATCGTGACCGGAGATTCCGCAGGACCGGGCACGCTTTCTGTTGACAGTGTCATGGCCAAGGGTGCGGAGACCGTCTTCCATTCCGCCGAGATTGACCCGGCCTCGGACCTAGCCCTTCTCCCATACACCGGCGGCACCACTGGAGTCCCCAAAGCGGCCATGTTGACCCACCAGAACCTGGTGACCAACACCGTTCAGTTCAAGGACTGGTTTGCGTACCAGGACGGAGACGAGGTTTTCATTACCGTCCTGCCCCTTTTCCACATCGGGGGTATCGCCGGCGCGATGAATGTCCCCATAGCCGCTGGCGGCACGATAGTCTTGTTCCGCCGCTTCCACCCCCGGGGAGTCCTCCAAGCAATACAGCAGTACGGGGCAACCCGTTTCCTGGGAGTTCCCACGATGTACATCGCCATCATGGGACAGGGAGACGCTAAAGAGTTCGACCTTTCTTCACTACGGCCCAGCCGCACCAGCGCGGCCCCGCTGCCCCCGGCGGTGAAAGCGGCTTTCGACCATCTCGTGGGCCGCGAGGTGCTCATCGAAGGCTACGGCCTGACCGAGACTTCGCCCCTCACCCACGCCAACCCCGTCCACCGCGCAAGGGCGGGTTCCATCGGGGTCCCCCTCCCCGACACCGACGCCATAATTGTGAACGAGGACGAAGGGACGACAGAGCTGCCCGTTGGCGAGATTGGGGAATTGTTGGTCCGGGGTCCCCAGGTCATGCGGGGCTATTGGCAGCGGCCGGATGAGACGGAAAACGTCATGCGCGACGGCTGGCTCTACACCGGCGACCTGGCCCGCATGGATGAAGAAGGCTACTTCTACATAGTCGACCGCAAGAAGGACGTGATAAACGCCGCGGGGTTCAAGGTCTGGCCCCGGGAGGTTGAAGACGTCCTGTATCAACACCCCATGATTACCAGCGCCGCCGTGACTGGGATCGCGGATAGCTACCGTGGCGAGACCGTAAAGGCGGTGGTGGTGTTGAAGAACGGGCATGGTTTCGGCACCGACTCGGAAGCCCAAGAAGACATCACTTCTTTCTGCCGCCAGAACTTGGCCGCCTACAAGGTGCCACGAATTCTGGAGTTCCGGGACCAGCTTCCCGTCAGCGCCGCGGGCAAGGTCCTCCGCCGCGTAATCCGCGACGAAGCCAACGGCTAATCGGCCACTGACGTTACGAAAGCCCCATCTCGCAAAAGCGGGATTGGGACAGGGTTTTCACCCACGGCCCCGGCCTTTTCCACACCTGGTCAACGCTTGACGCCGCATCAAAATCCCATCAAGCTGTAGGCATCTTGACTATTACAGGAGTGAGTTATGTATACCACTGACCAGTACGAGGGCATGTTGGCCGAGACCATCGCCGTACAGGGGCACAACGGCGATGTAGTCAACGCCTACCTGGCCAAGCCCCTGGGCGCTGGCCCCTTCCCCGGCATGGTCCTCATCCACCACGCGCCCGGTTGGGACGAGTTCTACCGGGAGACGGCCCGCAGGTTCGCCCACCACGGCTACGTAACCATCTCCCCCAACCTCTATCAGCGCAGCGGCCACGGAGACCCGGTGGAAATCGCCGGAATAGTCCGGGAGTCGGGCGGCATCGCCGATGACCAGGTCCTGGGCGACGTGAAAGCCTCCATGCAGTACCTCCGGTCTCTGCCCAACCTCAATGGCAAGGTCGGCTTGTTCGGGACTTGCTCCGGCGGACGCCTCACATTCCTCACCGCCTGCCGCATCCAGGGTTTCAATGCCGCCATCGAATGCTGGGGAGGCCGCGTGGTCGCATCCGGAGACGAGTTGACCGCCAACCAACCCGTCGCGCCCATCGACTATACCGCCGACCTCACCTGCCCTCTCCTTGGTCTGTTTGGCAACGATGACGCCAGCCCGACAGTGGAACAAGTGAATCAGCACGAAGAAGTCTTAAAACAGCACGGCAAGAATTACGAGTTTCACCGCTACGACGGCGCAGGCCATGGGTTCTTCTACTACGACCGCGCCATGTACCGTCAGGAGCAGGCGGTGGACGGCTGGAACAAGGTCTACGCCTTCCTCGGACAGCACCTTTCCTAGCCGGAATTACATTCAAACGGTAGAAGGTCCGCTAAAATCAAAAAGCCCCTGGAATCTCCCAGGGGCTTTTTCACGCCTCTATGGTTGGGTGCAGTTGTCTAAAGGCACCTCTTCTTTCACGACTCGATGCCGCTCCCCCAACTGCCTGGACGAGACTATTAACTTCAGGTCGCCCGCCCCAAGGTCAAACTTATCGGTGTGTATCGATTTGCTGCCGGTCTCGCCGATCTGGACGGTCAACTCTGAACCCGTCCCGCCCGGCCTGTACATGGCGCCGGAGCTGTTCATAACCCGAAAAGTGGTCCAGGCAATTTTCTTGGAGTTGTTAATTACGGAAAAGGTCAGGTTCAGGCCGTCCGTACCACCGCCCTCCGGGGGTCCCCAAGAGCATTGATCGATCACCACGGATACAATTTCCCCTGATTTGGCCTTCTCCATTACCTGGCCGAGCCCGCCCGTTTCCGACCTGGCCACCGCACCCACTTCTGTCGAGGCGGGAGCCTCCGGGCCCGTGGTAGCGTCAGACGCGGCCGGGGCGCTACCGCCGCAGGCCACAAACAGCACCGCCGCCACCGCTCCCATCGCAGCCAACCTGTGGAACGCCTTGACCATATCATTCATTGCTTAACCTCCTGATCTGAAGCTATTGGAAATCGTCGGACCGATCAGGCAATGCGGGTCGAATTTAGTGGAGTCCCTGGCAAGTTGAACGCATTCTATGGCCCCGTACAACGGGCCGCAAGGATTTTCCGGCAAGATTAGGCCCTATTGATTAACCCTGTACAATTTGTGACAGTTAAGACTCAGCCGGGACCGATGAGACCATGTCCGGTCCCGCTGAAATGTAGAACTTTGAAGGAGACACGATGGCTGCTAACCAGATGGACGACGTGATCAGGCTGGTATGCTCCGAGGCGAAGCGTCTAGGGGAGTTCTTGTCCGGGCTCAACGAGACGGACTGGGCCAAGGCCAGCTACTGCGAAGGATGGGTGATCGGCGACGTGGTAGGGCACCTGGCGGGTGGGGCCGAGAACTGGATTAACTCAATCGATAGAGCGGTGAACGGGGACTCCAACCCACCCGAGGGCCAAACTTTTCTCGCGCCGGGAGACCGGGCGTCCAACGTTACGGCGGACAGCGCTAGGAACGCCTATCAGCAGCAGGGGACCCGGTTATTGGAACGCTTCAAGACCGGATACGCCCAGTTGGCCGAGGTGCTGGGCGGGTTGAAGCCCGAGGACTGGGACAAACAATGCTTCCACCGAAGGGGCGCCATGCCCATCGGAGGTTACGTGGAAGTCAGGCTCCAAGAATTGACCGTCCACAGCTGGGACATCCGTTGGGGAGTCGACCCTTCGGCGCAGATGTGGGAAGACGCTCTTGGCGTTATGGTGGGACGGGTGCCCCGCTGGGTGAGCAACGCCTTCCAACCTGGCCTGTCCCTCCCATCGCCCGTGCGTTACCGCTTCGCGGTGTCGCAGCCGGTCCCGGTGCACGAGGACTATGTAGTCACTCAGGAAGAGTTCCAGGTCGAGACCGGTCAGAAAGGTCCCGCCGATGTAACATTCCGTTGCAACACGGGCGACTACATACTCCTAATCTTCGGACGGCTCGACGTCGCCGAGGCGGTTGCATCCGGGCGGCTGTCAGTCGAGGGGCCGGGGGACCTGGCCGCCAACTTTACGGAGTGGTTCCTGGGCTTCTGACGTCTTCCAGCGCCCAGACTCGGCAACGCCCATCGGCGGCCGCGGCGGCCATCAGCAGGTTGTCGGCGGAGAACCCCGCGCCGTACATTCCCTTAACGGGCGTCTTTACATAGGCCAGCAGGTCCATGGACTCCGCCGACACCACTCCCGCACCGTGGTCGAACGTCACACCAATCATGGAACCGTCGGCTGAAAGGGCGAACGAGAACGGCTTATACGAAGACAGGTCTACGGACCGGACTATAGACCAGTCATCCGTCGACCTTGCAATGAGGGTTCCCTCGTGGCCTAGCGACCACAAAATCCGGCTACCCGGCGCAATCCCCAACGTTCCCACGGCCACTGAATGCCCGGTCAAGGAATGCAGCCGCGCGCCTTCGGGAACGCTCCACAGTTGTATCTCGTCGAAGACCCCCGATGCCGCCAACACCATGGAGTCTGGAGTGAAGGCGACAGAAGTGACGTTCTTGGGATGCCCGCGCAGCACGGTAGGTTCCCCGTCCGCATCCTCGTCGAATGGCCAGAGCCGGACCGTCCCGTCATAGGACGGTGAGGCGATCCATTTTCCGTCGGGCGAAACCAAAGGCGCGGTTACTGTGTTGCGGTGTCCGGTTAGCGTCTTCAAAAGCTCACCCGAAGGGTAGTCCCAAAGCCGGACGGTCCTGTCTGTCGATCCGGTGATCAGCGTCCCGCCGTCACGGGTCAGGCAGAGCCCGTTGACGCACTTCTCATGCCCTTGAAAAGTCCTGACCGGCTCGAAGGACGGTACCGACCAGACCTGGGCCATCCCGTCCATACCACAGGTCAACAACTCCCCACCGCCCGGTGTGAACAACACGGACATGGCATGTCTAGGATGCGCCTTGAATTCCGCGACTAGCTCCACGTATCGCCCTCCCCCAAACCGGTCCCTCCGGTCCAGCTCTCGACTGCTCGACGCTCAGTCACGATGCCGATGATAGCTCCCAACGGCAAGCAGGACCCCATAGCGGACCGGTCCGCAGGCATTTTAGAACAACCGCGAGCTTCGCGCGATTACTCTTCTCTTACCATCGCCTTGACCTGCTCGACCATCTCCGGAGTCAATTCGTTGATTCCATAGACCACTCTACCGTGTTCCGCGCCCACCTGGAGGACCTCTTCGAGCGTTTCTCCCCGTGCAATAAAATCGCAGTCCGAACCCATGTCGCTGCATCGAGTGACTTTAGCCACGTTTTCTCCTTACTACGGTTGGTCGGAATGTGCCGTGTGGACGAGAATCGGTGAGCCCCTTGGAGGAGCTTCTCTTCTAGATGTTTCTTAGGTGCCGGGTCAGACTATCAAGGCAGCCGTTCCAACCCTGGCTGTGTTCGTTCCTAATGTGCTCATCCGGGAATTGCTCGTGGGTCAGGACAATCTCCGTGGATTCGCCTCGGTCGTGGAATTCCACGGTTACCAGGGTGACCGGTGGCATCCAATCCGGATCGTCGGACGGCTTCTTTTCCCAAGCCCAGGTATAGACCAACCGTTCAGGAGGCTTCACGTCGAGATAGGTCCCGCCTACCACGTAGGGGTCTGGCACCTGCTTAACCCGACGCCGACGCAAAGACTCAGGTCCCGCCTACCACGTAGGGGTCTGGCTCTCCGGGAGCCTGCATCCCCAACCTGTAGGCTCCGCCGATTCTCAAGTCCACCTCGGCTATGGGAGTGGTGAAACCTTCGGCCGCTGCCCACCACTGACGGAGATGGACCGGGTCGGTCCAGGCTGAAAACACCCGTTCCCTGGAAGCGGCCACCGTCCTTGAGATAGTTAGACTATTCGCCGCCCTGGATGTTGGTTGAGTCATCCTCACCTTCCTGAGTGTTGTAGCTATCAGCGTGGCCTGCCTGCGGAGACTGCTCGCCGGGTTCTAATCCCTGTTCCAAGCCCTGCATGTAGGCGGACAAGGACTCCAGTTGCCGCTCCCAGAACAGCCGGTATTGGGCGACCCAATCGGCAACCTCCCGCATTGGTCCCGCCTGAAGCCGGCATCGGCGCACACGGCCGTCTTTCTCCTGGACCAAAAGGCCCGCGCGCTCCAATACCCTGATTTGCTTGGATATGGCGGGAAGCGATACGTCAAAGGGTTCCGCTAAGGCAGTCACCGGCGAGTCACCCTGGGATAACCGCTGCAGAATGGCCCTCCGGGTCGGGTCGGCCAACGCGGCGAAAGTCTTGTCGAGCGTGTCGAACTGATAGTTAATCATTTGGTTAAATGATAGGACGCCGAATGCAGCGTGTCAACACACCGGGAAAGGACCCGGAAAGACTCGCGGGAGACCGGAAGGATTGAATGGAATCCGGAGGTTGCCGTGGCCCGGCTAGGTGCTGGCCCGCCCACGCCTGAGGGCCCGGCCCGGCAGCGCGCCGGTGTTTTCGCCGTTGTCTATCACCACCTGGCCGTTGACGATTACGTAGTCGATTCCGACGGGGTAGTGCTTGGGGTCATCCTTGGTGGCGTAGGTCTTCACCGTGTCGGGGTTGAAGAGGACGATATCGGCCTTAAAGCCGTCCCTGAGCAGCCCCCGGTCGGGCAGACCCAGACGCTGGGCCGGGAACGAAGTCATCTTGCGGATGGCTTCGGGGAGCCGGAGGTGTTTTTCCGCGCGAACGAACTCGGCCAACACTATCGGGAAGCAACCGTAGGTCCTTGGATTAGGGTGCTCGCCGAACAGAATGGCGTCGCTGGCTATCATCCCCATTGGGTGGGAAACGAAGTCCGGCAATGTCTGCGGGTTGGTGCCGAGACCCACGGTGGAGATCCCCAGGTTTTCTTCAACGAGCAGGTCGAACAGGGCGTCCGCCGGGTCCTGGCCCCGCATCTCGGCGATGTCGGTAATCAGCCGCCCATCGTATTTCGCGTTTTCAGGCCGGGTGAAGTTGGTCAGCCAATTGTTATAGAGCCTGTCTGGGGTAACTTCCCGCTTCATTCTCGCCCGGTCGTCGGCGTCCTGTAGCGCGGCCATGAGCCGCTCCGGGCCGCCGTCCTTGGCCCAATGGGGCAGTCCAATGGTCACGGTGGTGCCCGAGTACGGGTAGGTATAGCAGTCGAAGGTGACGTCCAACCCCTCGTCCCTTGCGTTTTCCACCAACCCAAGATAGTCGAGATGACTGCCAACGCCCTGTGCGCTCTGGCGGTAATGGGTTAGGTGGACCGGTATGCCGCTGCGCCTGCCAATCTCCACCGCCTCTTCCCACGGCGCAAGCAGTCCCTGGGACCGGAGGCTGGCCCGGGTATGGGTGTGGTAGATGCCACCCAGGGAAGCTGAAACCTCGGATAGTATGCTCAGCTCCTCGGTATCGGCGTAGGAACCTGGCGGATAGTCCAGGCCCGTGGAGAGCCCCCACGCTCCTTCTTCCATCGCCTCCCTGACCACCGACTTCATGTCCTCCATCTCGGCTGCCGTGGCCGGGCGGTCGTTCCAACCCACACCCCAGATACGCACCGGGGAGTTGCCCAGTATGTAAGCGATGTTGATCGCCACGGTGTTGTCGTACTTCCCCAGCATGTCCGCCACGGTGAGCCAGTCAGCGGGCAAGGGAGGGTAACCATTGAGTCCCGAGTCCAGCCAGATGTACCGTTCCAACTCCTCGCGGGTCTTGAAAGGAGCATGGGATATTCCGTCGATACCCACCAGTTCGGTGGTCACGCCCTGGCGCACCTTCGGGTCATGGTGGGGCTCCCCCAGAATGGTCAGACCCGCATGGGAGTGGAGGTCGACAAACCCCGGGCAGACCACGTAACCGGTGGCGTCTATCACCCGGTCCGCTTCCAGATGGGAGGCGTCGCCCCGGTGGACCGTTACGGTGTTTCCGTTGACCAGCACGGCAGCATGGAAACCGGGGCTGCCGCTGCCGTCGATGATGAGACCGTTGGTAATCAGTAGTTCAGCCATAATCCAGTCCTATCGGCAAGATTCTGGGGCCACAACCGCTGGCTGTAAAGCGTGGTCTGAACCGTGATTCATTTGATTCAAGGATTTGCCTGATTTCCCGCTCTTCTTGAAGACCTCGAAGACCTCGAAGACCTCGAAGACCTCGAAGACCTCGAAGACCTCCAATCACGGAAATCACCGCATCACAAAAATCACAGTTCAGACAATGAATTGCCTCCGTCTTGGGGCGTTTGTTACACTGGCCGCGTAGTCCACCCTTCATATCCAGTCCCATTAAGGAGCCGCCCATGATATACGAAGTCCGTACCTACGATCTCAAGCCAGGCTCGGTTGCCCAGTACGAGGAGAACTTCGGCAACGCTCTGAAATACAGGGAACAATACTCCAAGCTCGCCGCCTTCTGGCACACGGAGATCGGGCCGCTGAACCAGATCATCCACGTCTGGCCCTACGAGAACATGGACGAGCGCGAGAGGATCAGGGCTGAATCTTCCAAGGACCCCAACTGGCCGCCTCCCAGCAACGGGGCGATCCTCAATATGAACTCGGAAATATGGACGCCCGCCCCATTCATGAAACCCATGGGCGGCGACCAGGCCCTGGGCAACATATATGAGATGCGCACCTACACCTACCAGCCAGGATCGATCCCGGAGCTAATCCGCCGCTGGACCGACGCCCTGCCCTACCGGGAAGAGTTCTCTCCGCTGGCCGCCGGCATGTTCACCGAAACAGGTAACCTCAACAAATGGATGCACGTCTGGCCTTACAACGACCTGAACCACCGCGAAGAGGTCCGTAGGGAATCCAGCAAGTCTCCCCACTGGCCGTCCGGCGCCCCCGGCCGGGTCAGCCAGGAGAACAAGATTCTCGTCCCAGCCGCCTTCTCACCCATGCACTAAGCGCCCATGAGAAACGCCACACCGGTTGGAACCGGTGTGGCGTTCTTCGCGCTATGGAGAATAAAGATTGGTCCCGCGCCCGGTGAATATGCTGACCCGGCGCGTGGCAGAGTCACCCTTACCAGGGGTCAGTGGGGAAGGCTATGAGGGCCGTTCCTTCCGTTCTATCTCCCGTTCCTCGGCCTTGTCGCGTAATGGCCGGCCTTTGTCCGGATTAGGGTCCTTTACCAGTCCGTAGATGGCGCGGCCCTCATGGTCTTCGGGGAGGTATTCGGTGATGGGCATGCCTTCCTTATCCACGAACAGCAGGCAGTGGCAATACTTGTAGATCTGCATGTCGTCGCAGGCGCAAATCCACGTCCGGTTTTTGACCTCTTCCTTCTTGTCAGGGTAGAAGCGGCACGGGCAGAGGGGTCTGCCGATGTCGTCCACGTTCTGCGCGAGACCAAGTACCACAGCCTCGGTTACACCCTCTCCGGGGTGAGTGAACGTACCCGATTTATCGCAGTACCGTTCAATAAACACTCGCATTCGTTGGATGGCTTTGTCGCTAGGCAGGTCTGCCAATGGTGATCTCCTTGGGGCAGTGTGTCGCCCGGTTTTTAGCCCGATTTTGGCTCAATAATCCCAGTCAATGATAATAGGACCTCTCGAATTCCGCAATGGGGACCCTTGCCCGCGTTTCAGGGTGCCTACCGGCCCTTCCAAACCGGGTCCCGCTTCTCGGAAAACGCCCTCGGCCCTTCTTTGGCGTCTTCGGAGTTATTGACGCGAAAATTCACCCAGGCGTTTAGCTGCAAGGACTGCTCCAGTCCGTAGAGCCGCCAGTGCTGCGCCACGGCCTTGGTGCCCTGGACCGCCAGGGGAGCGTTCGCACCGATGGTCTCGGCGATCTCAACAGCCCGTGGCATCAACCGCTCCGGTTTCAGTACCTCGTGGACAAACCCCAGCCTGTGGGCCTCCTCCACGCTGAGGGTGTCTCCCGTGAGCATCAGGTACATGGCCTCGCCGTGGGGCATGATCCGCGCCAGATGGTGTATTGCATAGTTGGCCAGGATGCCCCGCTTCACCTCGAACAGCCCGAAGTACGCTTCTGTGGACGCGATGCGTATGTCGCAGTCGGCTGCGCGTTCCATCCCGGCGGCGATGGCCAGCCCGTTTACCGCGGCGATGAAAGGCTTGGGGTTCCGGGAAAACGGTTGCCCGGAGCGAAGACCGTCGACCCTAAGCTCAGGAGGCGGTATCGGCCTCTCCTCCGATGGCCCTGCCGAAGACACCACCGCCGCGTTGCGCTCCGCCATCTCCCTCAGGTCTGCCCCGGCGGAAAATGCCCTGCCCTCCCCGGTTACAACGCCAACTCGCATGTCCGGGTCCTGGGTGAACTCCATAATGGCCTCGTCCAGGTCCTCGCGCATCCGAGCGCCCTGGGCGTTCAGCCGGTCAGGCCGGGTCATCCTGAAGATGGCGTAATGCTTCTCAGGGTATGGCTCGTAGGTCAGGTCCGGCATCCCCGGCCCTCCTCTGGTCTAACTATCGCTGGTCTAACTACCGGAAGCCAATGGTCGAAAGTCTATGAGCGGGTTGGGGCCAAATCCTTAAAGAAAGTACTTTCCGCCGTTCGGCAAAATGCACTGCCCGGTCAGGTAACCCGCGTCCTCGCTGGCAAGGCTTACGGCCAGGAATCCCACTTCCTCGCCTTTGCCCCAACGCGGGATTGGGTCGCCGTCACTGGGCGAGTAGACCAGGGGCACGCCCATTTCGGACGGTTCCACCCCGGCTGGGCAAATGCAGTTGGCCGTTATATTGAATTTCCCGTACTCCCTGGCGATGCCCCTGGTGAGCCCCACCATGCCCAGCTCGGCGGTACTGCTGATGGGGTCGTCCCCATTGAACGCAGAGAGACCGGCGAAGTTGATCACCCTCCCCCACTGGTGGTCAACCATCCTGGGTATCACGGCCTGGCACACCAACATCGCCCCCCTGAGTTCCACGTCTAACTTCCGTTTCCATACTTGGAAAGACAACTGCTCCAGGGGCAGAGATTCCACCGGCAGCAAAGCGTTGTTTACCAGGACGTCCACGGAATTGAACTCGGCAATAGCCTTGCGGGCCAACTCCTCAACCTGTCCTCCGTCGCTGGTATCGCAAGTAGCGGTAACCACCTTGACCCCTGACGCCTCAGCCTCGTGGGCCGCTTGCTCCAACGCCTCCCCACCATCCAGGCTGGCCAGCACCAGGTTCACCCCCTCAGCGGCGAAAGCCAGGGCCGTGGGCTTTCCCAGATTTCTCCCAACTTCCGTGACCAGAACGGTCTTCCCTTCCAGTCCACTCCGCAATTTGTAACGCCTCCAGTGAGAGTCCGGTCTGGGTCCTACAAGAAGTGGGCGCCGCCGTTGACCAAGTAAGCTTGGCCGGTGATGTAGGAAGCCTGCGCGCTGGCCAGGAACACGGCGAGCGCCGAGCACTCCTCGACGGTCCCCTGCCGGGGTACGGGGATATTCAACGCCGTCGTGTTTTCGTTGGGGCTCGATTCCTGGCCTGGAGTGCGCACCACCTGGATGCTACCGGGACCAACGCAGTTGGCCGTAACATTGTACTTTCCGTATTCCTTGGCCACCGCCCTGGTGAAGCCCTCCACCGCCATCTTCAGCGTGCCCTGGCCCACCACTCCCCGGAAGGGGGCAATGCCAGAGTAGTTGATGATGCGGCCCCACTGGTTCTTGACCATACCAGGCAGGACGGCCCTGGAAGTCAGAAAAAGGGCGTCCACGTTTACCGCCAATGCCGCCTCCCATTTCTCGTCGTCCAGCTCCATCAGGCTCTCGCGAACGCGCCATACCGCGTTGTTCACCAGCACGTCGATGCGCCCGAATTCCGTAAGACCCAGGTTCACGAACGTGTCCACGTCCGCTTCGCTGCTCACGTCGCATTGCCCGGTCACCACTCGCACACCGGACTGGGCGGCCATGCCCGCGGTCTCCTCCAGCAGGTCCATACTCTGGCGGGTGCAAAGAAGGAGGTTGGCGCCCTCTTCGGCGAAGGCCAACGCGCTGGCCCTGCCGTGGTTGCGCGTCGCCCCGGTAATCATTACGACCTTGTCTTTAAGCCCTGTATCCATCGAAAATCCCCGGAAGTCCACATCTCGATCTAGGCGCGTGACCGCGCCGCTGGCTGAGTATATCACCTCTTCACCGTGATATACTTCGCTCGTCTCGTTCCGCGAGGGGCCTGTCTGAACGGTGATTTATATGATTACAGGATTGCCTTGATTTTTCACATGATGGCGAAGAATCAGGGCAATCTTAAAATCACAAGACTCTTAGTTCCGACAATGGCGGATTCCCATGATCGGGAGAATCCATGGACCGGAAATTCAATGTCAACGAGCAAGTCCGAATCAAGCAGCGCGACGGCACGTATAAAGAGCCCCCCAGGGACGCCAAAGGATCAATCGGCACCGTTGCCCCCCAGTGTACCGCCGATTGGCTCGAGGCTGCCGGTTCCAGCTACGCCGAGACCTTCCCTTCCTATTACGTGGAGCTGGCAAACGGGGATGTGGCGCTGATCGGAGAGGACTGGCTCGAACCCGCTTCACGCCCCGGGGAGTCCGTAAAAGCTACCGGGAATTAGAACACCGGCAGGAGCAAGAGATGACCGATAAGCTCATCGGAGTGGCTGTCAGCGGCGCGGATACACCCGAAGTCCTGGGCCGGATCGGACGCTGTGAAGCCGCCGGCATACCGGCGGTGTGGTTGACCACCGGCGGCGCGCGGCCCGACAGTTTGACCACATTCGCCGCAGCCGCGGTACAAACCCAGAGCATCAAATTCGGCACGTCCATCGTGCCCACCTTTCCCCGCCACCCATTGGTCATGGTGCAGCAGGTGCAGGTGATAGCGCAGTTGGCTCCTGGCAGGTTCAGATTGGGCGTGGGCCCCAGCCACCGGCCAATGATGCGCTCCATGGGCATCCGGATGAGCAGCCCGCTGGCCCGGCTCAGGGAATATCTGCGCGTACTGAAACCGTTGCTCCAACAAGGTGAGGTCGACTTCCACGGCGAGTATTATCAGGCCCACGACAGTATCTCCGCCCCGGTAGACGTGCCCGTCATGGCGTCGGCCCTGCAACGCGGGTCCTTCGAGCTATGCGGCGCGGAAACCGACGGGGCGATTAGCTGGATCTGTCCCGGCGTCTACTTGAGGGACGTGGCCCTTCCCGCCATGCGCAAAGGAGCCGAAGAAGCCGGACGCGAGACACCTCCCTTGATCGCCCACGCGCCGGTATGCGTCCATGAGAACGCCGAAGACGTTCGGGAGTTGGTCAGACGGCAGATCACGAACCCGCGGCTGCCTTTCTACCAACGAATGCTCATCGACGCCGGTTTCCCCGAGGCCGCGGAAGGCTCCTGGAGCGACGCTATGATCGACTCGGTCGTGTTCTGGGGTGATGAAGCCAGAGTGAAGGAGAGGATCGAAGAGATGTTCTCCTTCGGCGCGAGCGAAGTCCTGCTCTCCCCCATGGGAGCCGGCCCCAACCCCGGGGAATCGGTACACCGCGCGACCAGCCTGATCGCCGAGTTGTCTAAACCGTAGACGCCCGGTCAGGCCGCCGGACGCACCGTGGCTGCTGTCAACACAAGGGGTCACGGAGGATATAGCGCAATGTACTCTCGTATGGTCGTGCCATTGGATGGGTCATCTCTCAGCGAGCGGGTCCTGCCCTACGTCCGGCAGTTGGGGCTTGGGCTGTCCATCCCCGTGACCCTCATGACCGTGGTGGAACCACCCACTCCCACCATTGGGCACAGTTTGAACCCGGACGCCCACGAGTACGAATCTAAAACTCACCTCGAGGACCACGCCGCCTCCTACCTGGAAGGCATCGCATCGGACCTTCGATCGGCGGGCCTCCAAGTCTCAACGGCCACACCCACCGGGACTCCCGCGCAGGAGATAGTTTCGGAGGCCGGCCGCTGGTGGCTGGGCAGCGTCGCGGACCGCGTGCTTCACCTGACCAACACACCATTGCTGGTAGTCCGCTCCGAAGAGGAAGGGTCTGGGCATGGAGAGAGATTCGACAAAGTGGTCCTGCCTGTGGACGGGTCCGCCCTGGCGGAACAGATAATCCCCCACATGACGCCCATCGCCAGGGGATTGGGCCTTTCGGTGGACCTAGTGCGCGTCTTGCCCGCGTGGAACGATGTTTTCCAGTTGGCAGCCGCTCCCGAGTTTTATAACCCTTCTTTCGAGAGTATGGCCGAATCGATGGCAACTCAGGCCAAAGAGGAAGCCACCGCGTACCTGGAGCAGCTAAAACAGCGGCTGTTGCAAGAGGGTATCGGTTCGGTGGAGGCTCATCTGCTCAGGGGAGACCCCGCCGCGTCGATCATCGACGTTGCCGGCGAGACCCCGGACCGCCTGGTGGCCATGACCACTCATGGCCGGTCCGGTGTGGGCCGGTGGGTGATGGGTAGCGTCTCCGACAGAGTCGTCCGAAACTCGGGTGACCCGGTGTTGCTACTACGTTCCGCCGGGGAGGAAACCTCCCCTGGGCACTCCGGAGCGCCCGCCTCCGCGGATTAAAAATGCCTCCCTAATCAGGGAGACCATTACTAACTGGTGGGAAGGTGCCGAGGGACAGACTCGAACTGTCGACACCGGCATTTTCAGTGCCGTGCTCTACCACCTGAGCTACCTCGGCTTGGGCGATTAATGTTAAGTCCAGCGCTATGTACTGTCAAGGAATGGATTGTTGAGCGGGAGCCTGCGGTTTCCTTCAGCCCGCATTGGCCAAAGCGCCCCTTCCGCTTCAATTGACATCCCCATGTCACTATGATACTTTCCTGTGCGGTCTGATGGCAGTAGCGGAGTCCGGCAGTCCTTTCTCCCAGTCCAACAGGCCCAGCCAATGGTTCCTTGTCCTCTGCCTGGCTACTGTCGCGGCGGTTCTCGCCTTGGTGGTGCTAGGAGGAGTTGTCAGGGTCACCGGGTCGGGCCTGGGCTGTCCCGATTGGCCGCTCTGCCACGGCGGGGTCGTTCCTCCCTTGAGGACCGACGCGATCATTGAATACAGCCACAGGCTGGTCGCTTCGGTCTTGGTGGGCCCCTTGGTGTTGGCCACCTGTTGCGCCGCCTGGTTGGCATACCGGCGGGATAAATGGCTTGTCAGAGGTGCTAGCTTGGCCCTTGTCCTGGTTTTGGTCCAGGCGGGGTTGGGCGGGGTCACGGTGCTGACTGAGCTGCACGGCTCTCTGGTGGCGGCCCATCTGGCCATGGCGGAAGCCCTTCTGGCTTGCCTTATCGTGGTGTTGATCGCCAGCCGGAGGGGAAGCACGGTCCAGTTTGTGGAAGACCCGCGCAACCGGGGTGACCTCGGTTATCTCCCAGTGGTTGCAGCCGCCGGGATAGGCGTGTATGTTCTTATCATGACAGGTTCCTTAGTAACGGTGTCGGGTGCGACGGCAGCCTGTACCCAATGGCCTCTGTGCCAAGGGAACCTGGTCCCGGCGACCCTGCCTCAGCTAATTCACATGGCCCACAGGGCCGCGGCCGCCCTGATCGGAATTCTTCTGTTATACGCCCTCCATCTGGGATTCAGAAACAAGCGGAACCCGAAAGAGGTCCGCTACTTGTCGATCTTGGCCGCCTCCCTCTTCGCCGCACAGGTGTTGGCCGGCGCTTTGACCATCTGGCTCCGCTTCCCCCTAGAGCTGAGAGCCCTGCACCTCTCCCTTGGGACGCTGTTATGGGGCGCCATGGTATGGATTATCTCCCTGGCATTTGTCCACGGGCAGGCGTCCAACCCGGAGCGGGCCCATGCTTGAGCGGCGTGATATAGCGGCGCCTGAGCTTTCGCGGCTAGTAGCGGTGTTGAGAGTCCTCAGCGACTATGCGACCCTTACCAAACCGCCCATTATCGTCCTTCTTCTGCTGACGGCGCTGGGAGGAATGTTTCTCGCAACCCAGGGAGTGCCTCCCCTCGGTCTCGCTCTGTTGGTGTGCATGGGCGGCGCTATGGGAGCGGGCGGGGCAAACGCCCTAAACCACTACTGGGACCGGGACATCGACCTCAAGATGACCCGCACTTGGCAACGCCCTCTGCCTGCCCACCGTATATCGCCCAACAACGCCCTTCTTTTCGGCATTTTGCTGAACGTCGCCGCCTTCCTTGTTCTTTGGAGTGGGGTCAACCTGCTGGCCGCTGTCCTCACCCTGGCCGCCACACTGTTCTACGTGTTCGTGTACACCATGTGGCTGAAAAGGACGACGCCGCAAAACATCGTAATCGGCGGAGCGGCGGGGTCCATCCCGCCCATGGTCGGCTGGGTCGCCGTCACCGGCTCTCTAAGCATCCCCGCCGTCTACCTGTTCGTCATCATCTTCCTTTGGACGCCCCCCCATTTCTGGGCCCTGGCGTTACTGATTCAGAAAGACTATGAGCGCGCCGGTGTTCCAATGCTCCCCGTGGTATCCAGCCGGAAATACACAACCTCCAACATCTTCGTCTACTCCCTGGTGTTGGTGGCGGCGACACTCGGCTTCACTCTCACCCAGGCGGTTGACTGGATTTACCTGGGAGTGGCCCTCCCGCTGGGCATCATGTTCATAGCCCTGGCATGGCGGCTAACCAGAGAATACACCGCCCGCCACGCCAGGCATATCTACCTGTACTCCTTGCTATACCTGGGATTGCTGTTCGGCGCGATGATGGTGGACAGTGTCGTCGCTCTCTGATAATGGACGCCGTATGTCTGACCGGTACCCCTTTATTCATGCCCGCGCTACGGACCATTCATATTCATTGACATGTCCGACAGCCTTATGATACTGTCCATCCGCTTGAATACAAGCAGCATATTACGTAGGATGCTAGGCGGATTCAGCCGGGACATACACCGGCCCGCGTCCTCGAGGCACGGCGGCAAATCACGTTGGGGAAACCCCTTGCGAAGGTTGAGCGAATAACGTGAAGCACGTACTTATCGCTTTGCTGATTACCTTATTCCTCCTGGTGGGCGGGGTCGCCTTGACCTTTGGATTCCAGGTGCCCGAAGATACACCCAGAGTCTTCACCATGGAAGACGCGGAACAGGACGAAATGGCCTACCGGACCGAAGTCGTCCGTTCCGCTGAAGAGCTAATAAGCGCGGGTATCAACCTCCTGATGGCAAACGCTCCCAGGGAGGAGCAGGGTGCGGTCCGCCCCGTACTGGTCAAGGTGAGGGCCAACCTCATCCAACTCGCGCAGATTACCGACCGGGAAGAGAACAACCGTCTGGTCGATGACAGTGTCAACGCCCTCCGGAGCGCCAATGCTCCTTCAATGCGGGTGGCGCTGTACAAGCTTGCCGACCACCACGATCTTAGGCTAAGGATCCGCTGGGAACCCGATATGGACAAGGTCACTCAAGGCCGGGAGATTTACCAACGGAATTGCTCCACGTGTCACGGTCCCAACGGCGACGGAGACCAGACTACCCCAGAACGCCTGGAAGTCACGCCCAGGGACTTCACCGGCCAGTCCCACAAGTCACGCACGGTGGTCTTTAAGTTCAACACCTCCAACCGGCCAGATATGTTGGCGTTGGACGAGGACCTGAGGAAGACCATCACCAATGGTCTCCCCGGCACTCCCATGCCCGGGTTCTCCGGCTTCTCAGAGGACGAGCTTGAGGCGGTCATAGAGTACGTTAAGACCTTCGGGTACGCGGCCTGGAAATTCAACCAGCCCTCCGGCCTCGGCATCGAGGTCCCGGCGGTACCCGCTGATTTCAACTCCCAGGCAAGGGTGGACACCGGCAAGGAACTTTTCGTCAGCAGAGCGTGTCAAGCATGTCACGGCGACGTGGAGATGGGCGGTGCACCTCTGGCCAACCAGGTAGCGGACTGGATCAAAGACGGGGAGCTCCTGCCGATCGTGCCAAGGGACTATGCCCACGACCCCATCCGCAGACCCGCTATCGAAGATATGTTCAAAAGCATCCGCTTGGGCGTCAAGGGCACACCCATGGTGGCCAACAACATTTCCGATGAGGACACCTGGAACCTCATCGCGTACATCCTCCACGTGAAACAACTGGGGATAGACGGAAAGGTCCCAATGCGGGAGCTACCGTCCGAAAGCCCCAATACAACCTCCCCGGCCCATTAGGGAGCAACACAAATGCCTATAATGCCGGACATCTCCACCCATGGGTGGTGGCTCGACTGGAGCCTCCTCATCATCTCTATGGTCACACTGGCGGTGGCCATACTTTCGTTTGCCCTCATCATAATCGCCCTGATCAATTTCCGGCAGAGTAAGAACCCAACCGCCACACGTCACATGAGCGGCTGGATCACCCGCCTGATAATCCTGGACATCTCGATGATCATCTTCGACATCGTCATCGCGGTTTTCTCCACATGGGGATGGGCCGAGACCATCCTGAAGGGCGAAGAAAGCCTGGAAGCGAAACACGGTGAGGCGTTGACTATCAACGTGTCAGGACGCCAGTTCTTTTGGGCCTTTGAGTACCCCGGCGCCGATAAGACTCTGGGCACCGCCGACGACTTCACTCTGGGGAACGACCTGGTGGTCGAGGAAGACCGGCTGGTGATCCTCAACATGACCTCGGGCGACACCATCCACTCCTTCTTCGTCCCCCACTTGAGGGTGAAATACGACGTGATCCCCGGTAGAGTGACCCGGGTGTGGTTCGTGGCCAAGGAGGCCGGGGAATACCCGGCAATCTGCACCGAGCTATGCGGCGTGGGACATTACCGGATGATGTCCAACGTAAGGGTGCTAGCGCCTGCCGATTTTGCAAGTTGGCTCGACTCTAGAACGGTTACCTTAGGAGTTCCGTGATGGCGGCACACGCAGCGGTCCAACATGCCGAGATGAGTTGGATAAGAACCTATATCTTTTCAACCGATCACAAGATGATTGCCAAACAGTACCTGCTGAACGGGCTGTTCTTCGCCCTGTTCGGCGGGATCATCGCGCTGATGTTCCGATCTCACCTGGCGTTGCCGGAGATGGAATTTTTGGAGCCGGCGCGCTACAACGCCTACGTGACAATGCATGGCACCCTGATGATCTTCTGGGTGGCCATGCCGATTCTCCTGGGCTTCTTCGGCAACCTGACCATCCCCTTGATGATCGGCGCCAGGGACATGGCATTCCCCCTGCTGAACATGATGTCCTACTGGACGTTCTTTATCTCTAGCGTCGTCATCATGGCGTCATTTTTCGTACCTGGTGGCCCTTTTTCTGGAGGATGGACCGCGTATGCCCCACTCAGCGCGAACTCTGAACTAACTGGAGTAAACTGGGGAATCAATCTCTGGGCAGTGGGCCTTGCCTTGGAATTCGCCGCCGTCTTAATGGGTGGAATCAACTTCGTCGTAACGCCCTTCGTTCTGCGAGCGAGGGGAATGAGCTTAATGAGGCTGCCCCTCGTAATCTGGATGGTTGTCATCGCCTCTCTTCTGTTCATGCTGTCCGTGGGGCCGCTTATCGCTGGGACGTTCATGCTCCTGTTCGACAAGAACGTCGGCACCCACTTCTACCTCGTGACCGGCGAGGCGGTGGGCGACCCGCTGCTGTGGCAACATCTGTTCTGGTTCTTCGGCCATCCCGAGGTGTACGTAATCCTGATTCCCGGCTTGGGAGTCATCTCGGAGATCTTCCCGGCCGCAGCCCGTAAGCCCCTGCACGGCTACAAGCACATCATCTACGCGACCATCTTCGCCGGTGTGCTCAGCTTCATGGTCTGGGCCCACCATATGTTTATGGCTGGTCTAAATCCCCTGGCCGCGGTGGGATTCAGCATCACGACGATCATCATCTCGGTGCCGTTCTTGGTCATCGTCGTGGCCATGGGCCTAACTCTCTGGGGAGGGTCGCTCAGGTTCAACGCGGCATTCCTGTACGCATTCTTCGCCTATGTGATATTCATAGTCGGCGGCCTTACCGGGCTCCAATTAGGTGCTACAGTGGCCGACATCCAGCTCCACGACACCTACTTCGTCGTAGCCCATTTCCACTACGTGATTTTCGCTTCGGTGATTCTATCCACCTTCGCCGCCGTGCAGTGGTGGTTCCCCAAAATGTTCGGCAGGCTGATGCACGAGGGAATCGGGAAGGTCCATGCGATAAGCACATTCGTGCTCTTTAATCTCGTCTTCACACCCATGTTCATTCTTGGCTTCGCCGGTTACCCCAGAAGGTACTCAGGTTACGACCATATTCCTTTCCTGCAGGAATATGCCTGGCTCAACGATATGGTCTCGCTGGCGGGGGTGGTGCTGATACTTGTACAGTTCCTCTTCGTGTTCAACTTCTTCTACAGTTTGATCGCTGGCAAGAAAGCGTCGATGAATCCGTGGGAAGCCACAACGTTGGAATGGTCGGCCCCGTCTCCACCACCCCACCTGAATTGGGGGGACACAATCCCGGTCGTAGAAAGGGACCCATACGAGTATTCGCCTGAGGGTGTGGAGAACGGGATGGACTACCAGCCACAGGGAAGGCTCCTTTCCCTAACTGCGAGGGACTAGAGTAATGGCCCATGCACCGGCACAACCTCTGGAATACGTAGAACCTACGGGTATCGGACCGCCCAAATTGGGCATGTGGCTGTTCCTGTCTGGAGAGGTCGTCCTTTTCGGCGGGGTCATCATGACCATCGTCCTGTTCCGCGTATCCTTCCCTGGATGGAAGGAAGCATCGGAGCACACCAATCCTTACATTGGCTCGATCAACACCTTCAACCTGCTGACCAGCAGTATGTTGGTGGCGTTGGCCCACAAGATGAGCGCTACGGGGAATCACGGCCCGGCCAAGCTCTGTATTCTGGGTTGTCTCGCCTTTGGCATTCTGTTTCTTGCCCTGAAATGGGCCGTTGAATGGCCTACGGAGATCGCGCATCACTACACCATCCACTCCGGTCCGTTTTGGCAGCTTTACTACACGGCCACGGGCCTCCACGCCGTCCACGTGCTTATCGGCTTGATCGCGTTTACGATCATCCTGATTCTGTATATGGGCAAATGGCGGCCCAATTTCACCCTCGAAGCCACGGCATTGTACTGGCACTTCGTGGACATAGTTTGGCTGTTCCTGTGGCCCCTGTTCTATCTCTCGTAGGAGCGACGACTCGATGGCAGCGGAGCATACCGAGCACGAGGAACATTTTCCCAATTACCTGCTGATTTGGTTCATACTGCTGTTGCTCACCGGCACCAGCATTGTAGCCACGCTGATAGTGACTTGGATTGCTCACCAGCCCGGGGTAGGGCTAGGAGTAGCCCAAGTCCTGGAGAAGGTGCTGCTGGCATTCCTCTTCAGCCTGGGAGCTATCAAAGCGGCCCTGGTGGTCGCCAATTTCATGCACCTCAGGTTCGAGCGCAAGTTCCTCTGGGCGCTGGGCTTAATGGCCCTCTTCTTCGTCGGGTTCTTCCTAGCCGGCACCTTCTTCGACCTCACCGCCACCCAGAAGCAATGAGCGAAGAGCGGCAACACCCTGGGTCGACGCACCCGGTTGGAGCCCGCAACGGCGACGCCAGAAGGAACGCCGCCACGGATTTACCCACCCCACCCTCGGGTCTGGTCAACGGGGACCATCACAGTTGGCAGCCCGGCGACAGTCCAAGGGTCAACACTATCGCACTTGCGCGCTTCGGCATGGTCTTGGTCATAGTAGTCGAAGCGATGACCTTCGCCGGACTTATCAGCGCTTTCCTTTCCATCAGGGCTTCCCTAGACTTCTGGCCTCCCCTCGACCAACCAAGGTTCCCGGTCATAGCCACGGCGATCAACACCGCCGTCCTGCTCGTAAGCGGGGCAGCCATGTTCCTGTTTATGACCAAATACAGGAAGCCTGACACCTCCACCGCCACCCTCACCACCCTCTTGGTCCTTACCCTAGCCTTGGGCGGGCTCTTCGTAGGCTTGCAAGGAATCGAGTGGGCCAGGCTCATTGGCTACGGGCTAACGGTCACTTCCAGCTCTTACGGTTCGATCTTCTACGTCCTTATAGGCTTCCATGCCATCCACGTATTGACCGCGGTGCTGTGTTTGGCCCTCGTGACGGCATCCGCTCTGCGTAGGCGGTTCCCCCGGAGGATGGCCAGCATGGAAGCGGCATCGATCTTCTGGTATTTCGTCGTCTTGGTCTGGCCGGTCTTGTATGGAGTGGTTTACTTCTAGCCTGGCGGTATTCCTGGGAACCATCTCCGCCCACGGAAGGATGGTGGGAGACGAAGCTGGACTGTGGGCGGCAATAGGAGTGCTGTTCATCGCCATATTCTTGATCGGGGGAGGTCTCCTGGCCTTTCTTATCAAGACTGCCCGCGCCAACGACTCTCCGAACGGCCGATACCACTCCGACCAAGGCTAGTTCCTATAACACACAATCCCCACACCCTTCCCATCAGGACTCCACTAACGAATACCCGCCCCCTTCTCCCGGAATTAGCGCCAATACCCTGGCCACGGCCCCTTTATTGATCGGTCCGTAAATGTGAGGGTATATCTCGCCAGACCTGCTAGGCTCTTCCTTGATCGGCGAGACCAACCGGCCGGTGTCCAGCTCCAACGCCAACATGTCGGTCCGGCCCGCAAACAGCCTGCCGGCCACCGCGAATAGTTGGTCCGGGTCCTTGGAGCAGTGGTTAAAACCTTCCAGGGTCAGGCTCTCCGCACTGTAGTCATCCTGGGCGCTGGCGGCCTCCCAATCGGACCTGGCAACCAGGTGGTAGATCAACGCCATCTCGTTCCCCCTTATCGGCTACCGAATCGGGCGGTGAGTAATTGCCAGCCAGTTTCCTATCGGCATACTCTCACCCCTCGCGGGAAATTATGGACCAGGAACCTCCGTTGGGAAAGGCGGAGTTTCGTATCTACTTGGCCAGGTCCGGCCCGGGGTTTCACCCCAGACACCGGGGATGTTAGGATGGGGCGGACTCATAGCTCCCGGAGATGGCTCACCGCACAGCGGGCCGGGAAGCTCCGGAGCGGCGCTTATGCAGACCGAGCAACATCAGGGCAAGGGACTACAATACCTGACGATACTCCCGGACGACTACAACCCTGACCTCGCCTATCCCCTGATTGTTCTGCTCCACGGTTTCGGCGCGAACATGCAGGACTTGGCGGGTCTGACTCCGGCCATCAACCGCACCGGCTACGTCTATGCCTGCCCCAACGCGCCCATTCCCTTCGACCTTGGGGGAGGCCACATGGGGTTTGGCTGGATGACCCCAAGGGGCATGGGCACTCCCGACGAATCGAAACAGGCCGAGGCCCTGCTTTCCGAGTTCTTCGAGGAAGTATTCGAGCAGTTCCACATAACCCCTGGGCGGTCAGTCTTGATGGGATTCTCCCAGGGCGGAGGAATGACCTATCGCTGTGGCCTTACGAACCCCGACAAGTTCGCCGGCCTGGCTGCCCTGAGCGCCACGTTGCCCGACACCGGCGAGTTGGGCCCCCGGCTCCCCAGCGAACGCACTCAGCCGATCTTCATAGCCCACGGCCTATCCGACCCCATGGTGACAGCAGACAGGGCCTACGCCGCCAGGGAGTTTCTGGAAGGCGCCGGCTACGCTCCCGAATTCCACGAATACAACATGGCCCACGAAATCAGCGTGGATGTCATCCAAGACCTGATCCCCTGGATAGAAAACGTGCTGCCTCCGTTAGTCCCGTCGCCTCGGGACTAGCCGTCGTCGACCCAGGAGATAGTCTTATTCACCTGGACTTGTATCAACACCGTCCCGCCCGAAGACAGTAGCTCCCGGGCAAACTCAGCCCCGCGTTCCGGGCCGTCATAGCGGACACAAATCCGCTCAACCATGTCTTCCAGGTTGGTTTCGGTAACCGTGGCCTGGCCTTCGAGGATCACGTATCGGTAGGGCCGTGAGTCGGCCGCCACCGACAGCGCAACATCCGGACTTCGCCTGATGTTGCGCACCTTCACCGCCGTTTCGCCCGCGATTACCCACACCCGGCCATCCTCCGGCAAAAACCACACCGGGGCCACGTGGGGCCTGCCGCCGGAACGGACGGTGACCAGGTTGGCCACGTGGGGCTCGCTCAGGTATTCGTTAATTTCCTGCTGACTTAGTTCGGCCACTCTCGCACTCCTCCGCAGTCGGTGTGTACCCACTCTGCCGGGCGCGGCTATCATACACCCCATTCAGCCACGAGACGCGGCCTTGCTCCTGGTCAGTCCTTCCAGTCTTTGACAGGGACCACGGTGAGGCACTGCCCCCTTCGGGAACCCCAGGGTCTTTCGATTGTTCGTCTGAACTGTGATTTCTCTGATTCCGGGATTTATATGATTGGAAATCATAAGAATCCCATAATCCTGTGAATCAAGGTTCGGACAATTGGGCCGATAATCGAATGACCCCCTCCGGCAACCCGTGCCGGAGCGTAAGTCCTTCTCCGCCTGTGGCATAATTGATAGTGGATATAGGACTATGCTCAAACCCATTCTTACCCTGTTCCTCTTGACGTGCGTTTGGCTCGTGTTAGCCATTAATCTCGCCGGATGCGGGCAGGACCCCGCCGGTCCTACGGTCCTTCCAACACCAGCGAGCGACGTACAACCACGAGCGGACGTCTTGACACCTACCGCCACTCCCACACTCACACCCACCCCGGCGCCCACCGACACCCGCACGCTCGTTCCAACTCCGGCGCACACTTTGGCGCCCACCGACACGCCCGTCTCAACTGGTCCACCCCCACCCACGTCCAGCCCGATCCCCATTCCAGAGCCGCGAAACTTGTCGGTACAACTCCCAGGGGACGAAGGAGCCCACCTGACGCCCGTGGAGTGGTGGTACTTCAACGGACACCTGACAACCGAAAGTGGCCTGGAATATAGCTTCCACTTTGTCACATTCCAATTGGTGTTGCCGTCCGGTCTCACTCCCAGGTTGGCCCAGCTCAGTTGGGCGGACCACACAAAGGGGGTTCACCTAACCGCGGAACAAGCCGACCTGCCTCTCTTGAACAAAAGTTCAGGGAGTTTCGACCTGAGACTGTTTACTTGGAGCATGAGCGGAGACGGGTCGGAATACTCGCTGGAGTTTCAGACCGGAGACTACGACGTCGCGCTACAGGCTACTTCACAGAAGCCGGCAACGCTCCACAATGGCAACGGGTTGGTGGACCTGGGGATATCCGGGAAAACCTACTACTATTCACGCACCAACCTGAAGGCTTCCGCGGTTGTGTCCGTGGCCGGTCAACCTCAACAAGCCAGCGGGACCGCATGGATGGACCACCAGTGGGGCGATTTCAGCACCACGTCAATTGGCTGGGACTGGCTGAGTCTGAACCTGGACGACGGTTCAGAGTTGATGGTCTCTGTGGTCTGGGAACGGGATGGACATGAGCCCATCACAACCTACGGGACCTACGTCCCCCAGGAGGGGCAAGCTGTGCACGTTCTGGGCAAGCATATTGCGTTTGACTCCACTGGCAGTTGGACCAGCGAAGCCACAGGGGCGGAATATCCCATGGGGTGGACGCTTAGGGTTGAGCCGCTGGAAATGGACCTGACCCTGACACCGGTGATGACGAACGCCGAGTTTGCGGCAAGCGCGTTTATTCCGGTGGCATATTGGGAAGGAGCGATCACAGCGGAGGGGATCAGAGGTCAGTCGGCAATCACCGGAAAGGGCTTCGTGGAATTGGTCGGATATGACGCAGGGAGTCCGGGTTTAGCGGCCGCTACTCCGGGGCCTCGCTGAGGAGATCCGGCCGGAATCCAACCAGGGCAAGTTAACCGGAGACCGAGTCCCGGATGACCTGGGCCAAACGCGCTTGTTCGGCGGGAACGTCGTCCGGTTCCACCGGGATGGGCAACCCAGCCAACATCTCAACGACTAGCCCATTCAACAACGATCTTTCTTGGTCCGACAGCTCCCAACGGCGCGCCACGTCCTCGGCTCCGTACAATACTGCCTGCCGGAACCCGTAATCGGCCACCGCGCGTTCCGCTATGTCGATGAGCTTGTCCACAGTTCAAGAAGCCCTAAGCAAATCTATTATTCCGCGCCGGCCCATGCGCCGCCGTCCACGATGTAGGTGCTGCCGCTGACGTAGGAAGCCTCCTCGGAAGATAGCCAGGTAATCAGGTTCGCTATCTCGTCCGGCTGGCCCACCCTCCCCAGGGGATGATCGTCGCTCCGCTGCTGGAAAGTCTCGGTACTGGCGGTGCTGCCCCGCATCTGGGGTGTGTCCACTCCGCCGGGGGCGATGCAGTTGACGCGCACTCCCTGAGAAGTATACTGGGCCGCGGCCACCTTGCTCAGATGGATCACGCCCGCCTTGCTCACTGCGTAGGGAACCGAGTAGGCGATGCCGCGAATGCCCGACATGGACGCAATGTTTACGATGGAGCCGCCGCCTGCCTTCAGCATCTCGGGTATCGCGTACTTGCAGCAATAGAACAGGCCCTTGAGGTTGGTGTCCATGGTCAGATCCCAGACCAGATCATCGACCTCGACCAGAGGCGGGGTGCGGATGAGAATCGCCGCCCCGTTGACCAGCAGGTCCAGCCTGCCGAACCGGGCGACGGTATCGTCGACCATCTGCCGCACCTGGGAGGCATTGGACACATCGACCGATGCGACCGCCGAGTTGGCGTCCGTGCCTTCCATGAGCCCACGGGTCTCTTCCGCGCCGGCGATGTTCCGATCCGCGATCACGACCTTGGCGCCTTCCTGCAGGAAGCGGTAACAGGTTGCGCGCCCGATCCCCGACGCGCCGCCGGTAACGATAGCCACCTTGTCTTCAAGCCTGCCAGGCAAAATACTCTCCCCGATGGGCGGTCTGGGACTGTTGACGGGGCAGCCTTGGTGCCGCGCCGCAGATTATAGCATAAGACTGGTATGGGTTCTGCTAGTACCGTATATTCGTCCTAATCCGAAGCGAAGGGTTAGGGCTTAGCCGAATATAAGCGCGCAACGTTCTCTGGGACTCTTAGCGGCCCTCGCCGTATTCGCGGTCACGATGTTGGGTTGCCAGACCCCGGAATCTCCAACCCAGACGATATCAACAACAGCGCCGGAAGTCCAGTCCCAACTCACCGCCCTTCCCACCATGAGTCCAGAACCCACGGAGGCCTCATCCGCCATATCCACGGTTGAGGTAGCTGCCGCGACGACCCCGGCACCCACGCCCACAACAACGCCGACTCGCACTACGGAGCGGACGGTTGCGTCCGTACCAACCCTCACTTCGTCGCCGGCCCCTACCGCGTCATCGACACTAGCCCCAACACCTACACAGGAACCCACGGCTACGCCAAGACCATCTCCGGCGCCTACCCCCACGTCCACACCTAGACCCAGTCCCACAGCGACACCAACTCTGGAACCTACGGCTACGCCGACGCCAGAGCCGGCGCCGACCGTCGCCCCGACTCCAACGCCTACGGCCACTCCCACAACAGCGCCAACGCCCGCACCCAGACCAAGACTAACGCCTCTTCCTCAGACCGCCGAGGCGGCTCGCGTTGATGTGCCCTCCATCAACGCCAAGGTTTCTGAGTTGCGGCTGTTTGAAACTGGATTTGGACCTGATTGGGCGCCCCGCGACCTCCGGGTTTACGGCGAGACATTCCCTCAACAGACAGCTCGAGCGATTGGGTGGGAGTTGAACCTAGTGTATCCAACGCAAGACCGGCGTATAGACTACGAAATAGAAGCCGTTTATTTCCGTTCCGACGGGTCTGTGTTAGGCCGCCAGACCCTCGATTCGTACGCCGATGAGGTCTGGACAAGGATTCGGCGATCGTCCGCTCGAGGTTGGCGAAGTCCCAAACAATGGAAACCGGGGGTCTATAGTGTCGAGCTGTCGATAGAAGGAGATGTAGTCGCTTCGGGAGAGTTCGAGATCATCGACAGGCCAATTCCCAGGTGTGGTCCGTTCCTTGACTTACAGGCTGGGCTACCCTGGGCCGCCTATCCTCTGGACTTGAACGAGGAAAAGGCAATGATCGCCCTGTCCGGTGTCATGGACGGCGACTCATCTCTCGCGTCCGAGGTCGCATCCTTCGGGTGGATGCAAAAGAGCCTTACCGAGGAGGGGCTAGGAACCCTGCAGGTCCTCGACACTTTGGTCAGAGTGGATGTCGACTTCGCTAAGCAGGCCATCGGCTTCTCTTGGCTTAAAGATGAAGTCACCCGGGATGAGTGGTTAGCTCTAAGGACTTTAACGCTGCTGGCCAAGCGCGACGTTGCTTTAGCAAGGTCCATGAGTTCCCTGGGTTGGCTACAGGACGATGTCACCGAGGACGAACGGTGGACGATGCGCAATATCTATGTCATATCCATATTAGATCGTCCAATGGCCGACATACTGTTGGGCTTCCCCTGGCTTCGAGACGACCTAACGATAGATGAGCGGTGGGTCGTCCGTCCGGTTCGTGACGTCGCCAAAGAGGACCTGCCCAGCGCACAGGAAATACTCCGACTCCGGTGGCTTACCGATCAAGTGTCAAACGACGAACGGATGGCACTCGCCTCGTTACGCGACATTGCTCAGGAGGATCTTAATTTCGCCAGAACCCTCATGGCCTTTCCCTGGTTTGCCGACCACATTGCCGAAGACGAACGCTCAGTTGTTGGCCGGGTCCGTGACATTGTCTATAAAGACCTCTCCGCGGCTCAGACCTTGATGGACTTCCCCTGGCTCCTCGACAACGTATCTATCGACGAACGCTCGGTTGTTGGCTGGGTCCGTGACATTGTCTATGAAGACCTCTCCGCGGCTCAGACCTTGATGGACTTCCCCTGGTTCCTCGACAGCGTATCTATCGACGAAAGCAAGGCCGTTGCCTGGATCCGTGACATCGTCAAGGAAGACCTCCTCCCGGCAGATGTCTTGTTAGGCCTGTCCTGGCTGTCCGACGATGTAACCCAAGATGAAAGTAGGACCCTTGGGGAGCTTAGAGACCTGGGCAGGTTGGCCCCGAGAGTGGCCGAGACCTTTGTTCGAATGGACTTTTTTCAGGGTCCAATAGTCCGGTTTCACAGCGGCACGATAGAGGCGGTCTCGGAACTGTACGAAGTGCGGCCGGAACAGGCGGCCCAACTCACGTCGCTTCGCTGGTTTGCGAGCGGGCTTGATTACCACGAGGCCGCGTTAGTCCTTATCTTGCCGGACATCGCAAAGGCGGATACCCTTTTCAACGAACTCGTCCCCACCCGCGCCGCGCGCTCCCAGCTCGTACATCTGCCACTCGCCGGTGACGTCAAGCTAACGCTGATCAGAAGGCCATCCCTCCAGGATAGCCCCGACACCTTTGATTCGATGGGTTTGGGATTGGGACTGATTGAAGAATTCATGCAAGTCCCTTGGCCCAACCCAGACGTCATACTATTGGTGGAGCCGGAGCTAGAATTGGCCCGAGAAAACCCTCCTAGCGGATTCTATACTCATACCCACATGGTTATAGACACTCCTGAAACCTACCAACGGTTCAAATACACTCTTTACCATGAGCTGGGACACTACTATTTTTCCAGCATAAACGTCCCCCGTTGGCTCTCGGAGAGTGGATCGGACTTTCTCGAGTTTTACGTGCGCGAACAGGCCCACGACTTGGACTTAGTACAGTACAAGGGCCTAGTACAAGGTGAAATAGAGAAAGACTGCTCCCCCCATGACATAACCAACATCCAAGACCTCCTGGACGCGACCGAAGGGCTGGAAACCAAGGAAGTGAAGCTTCTGCCATCATGGCCATGCCACTATGAGATTGACGAGGTTCTACTGCTTCACCTGTACGAGTCCTTTGGGCGTGAGTCCGTCTCCGGAACGCTAAGGGACCTGCACTTGCTCGCCAAGTCAGAACGCAGGCCCGTGTCCGAAGCCGAGATTTACCAGGCGTTTCTCGCCAACGCGCCTCCAGGACAAGAAGCCGAGTTCAACGAGCTATACCAGCGGCTGCACGGTGGGCCAATTCCGGGTACTTAGCCCAATTGTCTGAACTGTGATTCCTATGATTGAGAGATTCGCATGATTCTCCAATCATGGAAATCCAATCAAGATCAAAGGAATCACAGTTCAGACGGACGACCCCAAGACGGGCATTGTTGCGTCCTTCACCTCATCGACGATATCATGCTTACCGCGCCCTCTCCCGGAGGGGCCGACTCTTCCAGAAGGACCCTTCATCCCTTTGACCACGCCAAACTCCCGCACCTCCCTCTACGACACACACGTTTCACTCGGTGCGAGAATGGTGCCCTTCGGCGGGTGGGATATGCCTGTCCAATATTCCGGGACGCTGGGGGAAGTCCGGGCTGTGCGTACAGGGTCCGGGTTGTTCGATGTGTCCCACATGGGAAGGCTCTACATTTCCGGGCCGCGGGCCACCGAGTTTCTCGACTGGGTGCTCACCGGGTCCGCCGCCAGCTTGCGAGTAGGCCGGGCCAGGTACTGCTTTATCTGCAACGAGGCCGGCGGGATCATCGACGATACGATCTTCTACCGGCTTTCAGAGGACCGGTACCTGCTCATCCCCAACGCCGGTAACCGCGCCGCTGTCGTGGCATGGTTCCACCGGTGGATCGAGGACCGCTTCCAGGACGGCTGCCGGATCGACGACCTCACCGTAGACACCGCCCTCGTCGCGTTCCAAGGTCCGGATGCGCCCGGCCTCGTCGGGGGTGTGTTCGGCGATGACCCCACCGCCCTGAGACCCTTCGCCGGGATGGAGACTCAATTCCAGGGTCAGCCAGCCTACGTCGGGCGTACCGGGTACACAGGCGAGGACGGTTTCGAGATTGTGGTCGGGTCGGGACAGGCCGTACAGTTGTGGCAGACCCTTTCCGGACTTGGCGCGGTCCCCTGTGGGCTAGGCGCGCGGGACGTCCTCCGGCTAGAAGCGGCGCTGCCATTGCACGGGCACGAGATAGACGAGACTACCACCCCCATCGAGGCCGGGCAGGAGAGGTTCGTCCGCTTCGACAAGGAGTACGTGGGATCCGGCGTCTTGAAGGAACAGCACGAAGGCGGGACCGCCCGTAAGCTCGTTGGCCTGACCCTCCCCGGCCGCAGCGCACCCAGGGCGGAATACGCCATTCTGGCCGCCGGCGAGGCAGTCGGACAGGTGACCAGCGGCAGCTATTCACCTACCCTTGACACCAGCATCGCATTGGGCTACGTTGGGTCAGGCCACGCGCGGATAGGCAACTCCTTGGATGTGGATATCAGAGGACGGGTCGCCAGCGCCCAGATTGTAAGCCTGCCGTTCTATTCCCGGCCTCGCGGCTCGTAATCACCTACCCCTTGGAGGTCACAGACCAGTTGAACCCCAGTGACCGCAAGTACACAACCGAGCACGAGTGGATAAAGGTAGAGGACGGCGACACCCAGCGCGCCCTCGCCGGAATCACCTTGTACGCCCAGGACCAACTAGGGGACATCGTGTATTTTGAGCTGCCCCAGACCGGTTCCACTCTAAAACAGCTTGAGAAGATGGGCGAAGTGGAGTCGGTAAAAGCCGTCTCCGACCTGTTTGCCCCCGCAAGCGGTGACGTAGTTGAAGTCAACGAACGGCTGGCCGACCACCCAGAATTGGCCAATGAAGACCCCTTCGGTGAAGGCTGGCTTTTGCGGGTCTCCTTGGCGGACCCAGCCGAACTTGAGAAACTGATGTCCGCCGACGAATACGACACCCACATCAGCGGGCTTCATTAGCGCCCATTCCCTTCCGGACCCAAGCCTCAGGGTCCAAGACTGATAACTTAGATGACCCTCCAGTCCCACTACATTCCCAACACACAAGACGAGCAGGCCGAGATGCTCGGAGCTTTGGGTCTGGACTCCATCGCCGATTTATTCCTGGATATCCCCGAACAGTTCCGCAACCCGCCCCTCGACCTGCCCGGCCCTTTGTCTGAATTGGACGTACAGCGTGAATTGGCGGGGCTGGCATCCCGGAATCGTCCGGTGGGCAGCGGACCGTCATTTCTCGGAGCGGGAGCCTACCACCACTTCATCCCGTCCATCGTCAAGGCCTTGATGACCCGGGGCGAGTTCCTGACCGCGTACACACCCTACCAGGCCGAGGCCAGTCAGGGTACGCTACAGGTTATCTACGAGTTCCAGACCCTCATCAGCAGCCTCTACGGGATGGAAGTCGCCAACGCCGGGATGTACGACGGGGCTACCAGCCTCGCCGAGGGCGTTCTCATGGCCTGCCGGGTGACCCGCCGCAACAAGGCCGCAGTGGCCAACACCCTATCTCCCGCCTACCTCCAGGTAGCACGCACCTATTGCCAGTCCCAGGGGATCGAGCTAAACCTCGTATCTCCCGGTTCACCCGAAGTTGACGACTCCACGGCGTGTCTGGTTACGCAATATCCCAACTTCTACGGGTACATCGAAGACCTGGAGAGCCTTGCCCGGCTGACCCATGACAACGGCGCGCTCATCGTGGTCTCCGCGGACCCAATCGCCATGGGAATGTTCAACCCTCCCGGGCATTACGGCGCGGACATAGTTACCGGCGAGGGGCAACCACTGGGGATACCGCCGAGTTTTGGGGGACCCTACGTGGGACTTTTCTCCACCAAACAGCGGTACATTCGCCAGATGCCCAGCCGCCTTTCGGGTAGGACCGTGGACAGCCAAGGACGGACCGGCTACGTGCTGACTCTTCAGACCCGGGAGCAACACATCCGGCGCGAGCGGGCAACCAGCAACATTTGCACCAACGAGGCCCTGTACGCCCTGGCATCCACCATCTATCTGGCCGCTTTGGGCAAACAGGGACTTCGGCAGGTTGCCGAACTCTGCTACCAGAAAGCCCACTACGCAGCCGGGGCGATTTCCCAACTGCCGGGCTACTCACTGCCGATAGTAGGGACTTTCTTCCAGGAGTTTGTGGTCCAGTGCCCGGACTCTCCAACGGAGATCAACCGCCGCCTCATGGAACGGAACATTCTGGGCGGACTAGACATTAGCCAGACCAATGGACCGGGAGCCGTCCCCAACGGCATGCTGCTTTGCGTCACTGAGATGAACACGCGCGAAGAGATTGACACGTTGGTCACGGCCCTGGGAGAGTCTGCATAATGGCTCGTGGCGGAGGCAACAGAGACACCGCAAAGCTGCTGATGGAGCGCAGCGTTACCGGCAGGGTGGGCGCGGTCCTTCCTCAGTCCGACGTGCCTCCCCAACCCCTGCCAGACTCGGCGCTCTTGCGATCTGAGTTGGCGCTGCCGGAGGTCTCAGAGCCGGAAGTCGTCCAGTATTTCACGTCGCTCAGCCAACTGAACTTCTCCATCGACACCCATTTCTACCCGCTTGGCAGTTGTACGATGAAGTACAACCCCAAGATCAACGACGAAGTGGCGTTCCTGCCTGGACTGGCGGCCATCCACCCGCTGCAACCCGAGGAGCAGTCCCAGGGAGCGCTGGAAATGCTCCACAGACTGCAGGGGTATCTGGCCGAGATTACCGGCCTCCCCGGCGTCTGTCTGGCAACTCTGGCCGGAGCCCACGGCGAGTTCGCCGGTATGTTGATGATGCGAGCCTACCATGGCGCCAGAGGCGATACGGCGCGCCGCAAAGTCGCCATCCCCGACAGCGCCCACGGCACCAACCCCGCCTCGGCGGCCATGGCGGGCTTCGAGGTGGTGACGGTGGCGTCGGACTCCCAAGGCAACGTCGACCTTGACGCCCTGCACGATCTGGCCGGCCCTGACCTCGCGGGCATCATGATTACCTTGCCCAGTACATTGGGTCTGTTCGACACCAGAATACTGGAAGTCTGCCGGTTGGTCCACGAGGCCGGGGGATTGGTCTACGGCGACGGCGCGAACATGAACGCGCTGTTGGGACGGGTCAAGCTGGGCGAGTTGGGCTTCGACGTCATCCATCTGAACCTGCACAAGACCTTTAGTACACCCCACGGCGGCGGCGGACCGGGAGCCGGTCCAGTGTGCGTCTCGGACCAACTTTCGAGCTACCTACCATCACCAATCGTGAAGAAGAACGGTAGCGGCGGCTCCCCGGCGTACAGTCTGATGACTCCGGAACACACCATTGGCCAGATGAGCGGTTTCCACGGCAACTTTGGGGTGTTGGTCCGGGCGTACACCTACATCCGCACTCTGGGACGCGCCGGAATAGAGTCGATCAGCGCAAACGCCGTGCTCAACGCCAACTACATCATGCAACAACTTCGCGACAAGTACCTGATCCCCTACGACCGGACGTGTATGCACGAAGTGGTGTTCTCCGCCGATTGGCAGAGGACCCGCGGCGTAAGCGGGCTGGAAATCGCGAAGCGGTTGCTGGACTACGGCTTCCACGCGCCAACGATGTACTTCCCTCTCATCGTGCATGAGGCCCTGATGGTGGAGCCCACCGAGTCCGAGACCAAGGAGACCCTGGACGCTTTCATTCAAGCCCTTCGGGACATCGACCGTGAGGTTGACGAGGACCCCGACCTGGTGAGGAACGCCCCCCACACCACCCCGGTGTCACGCTTAGACGAGGCTCGCGCAGCCCGCCAACCCGACCTCCGATGGCAGGCCCAGGCCTAGGTAGGCGCGCCCCACGGGGCCAAACCCGCTGCACCACACCGCCCCTAGCCCTCAATAGCTCATGTGGCCGCGAGTAAGAAACGACCGGCTCTTTGCCGCCTTGCTAATCTCGGTGGCGGCCCTGGCTTGGATCAGCCTGTGGCTCTGGGGCAGGTCTCCCTATAGCCGCTTCCTGGAACATGACGCCCTCGGCGAACTAACCAGCGGAGACGCCGCGCTCCTTCTGTTCTTCGTTGCGGGTTGGACTTTGATGGTATTCGCCATGATGCTGCCAACCAGCCTGCCGCTGATTGCCCTGTTCCACAGGATGGTCGCGGGAAGGAGCCATCGCTTTCGCCTGGTCTCGCTGCTCGTGTTGGGATATCTGGCGGTCTGGGTAGGGTTCGGGGCCGTGGTGCATGTGGCGGACCTGGTCCTTCACCAGGTGTTGTTTAAGACTGCTCTGCTGGATGGAAACGGCCAGGCTATCGGGGCGGTCATCCTGGTCCTGGCGGGCGTGTACCAATTCACTCCGTTGAAATACCACTGCCTGGATAAGTGCCGTTCTCCCTTTACATTCATCGCTGGCCATTGGCCGGGTGAGGGAGACGCCCGGCGGGCATTGAGCCTTGGGTTGCACCACGGGGTCTACTGCCTCGGCTGCTGTTGGTCGCTGATGCTGGTTATGTTTGCCGTGGGGTCAGGGAGCATCGGTTGGATGCTGGCATTGGGCGCAATCATGGCTGCCGAGAAAAACCTGCCATGGGGAAGGCGAATCGGCAGGCCATTGGGAGCGGGTCTAGTAGCTGCGGGACTAATGACCGCCCTTGTGCCCACGCTCACCGGAAATGGGGGATTCACGGAAGGCCTCTGGCCCCAATAGACCGCGATTCCCCCAAACCGGCGTTCAAGACCAAGAACGCGGACCCGTCGTCCGTCGCAAAGAGGGGACGGCTATTTAGCCCTGGCCCCGCTCCTCCTCGAGGGCTTGCCGCAACTCTTCCTCGTCTACTCTGACTTCCACACCGGCCCGCTCTTCTTGCAGCAACATGGCCACCCTGGAATCGCGCTCGGCCCAGCCCCGGTTGAGCGCCTCGGTAAGTTCCTGCAGGGCGATGGTGGCCATCTTCATCGGGACGTCGTATTCCCGGCCAACTCCCACGGCCAAGTCCACATCCTTTCGGGCCAGGCGCAGCGCGAAGTCGGGAGGATCGAACTTTCCCGGGAGTAAATGCTCGGCCAGCCCTTCGAAAGGACCCCGCCGCCCTGACGCTCCTTTCCTGACCGCCTGCCAGAGGGCCATGGGTTCAACGCCGGCCTTGACTCCCATGGTGAACACCTCGGCCATGGCGCATTGGATCATGTATCCGGCGCAGTTATGCACAAGTTTGGCGACCGCGCCGCAACCGATGGGTCCGACGTAGTAAGCCTTGTCGCCAATGGCGTCCAGCACTGGCTTGCACCGGTCGAACACGTCCTTGTCGCCGCCGACCCAGATGGCCAGGTTCCGAGTTCGGGCTCCACGGGGGCCGCCGCTCACCGGAGCATCCAGCACGTGAATGCCTCGCGCCGCGCCCTCTTCGTGAATTCGCCGGATCAGGTTTGGCGTGCTGGTGCTGAGGTCAAAGTAAACTTTTCCCGCGCTCAAACCCTGGAACAGCCCTTCGTCGCCTAGCGACACGGCTTCAACCTCCACAGGCCCAGGCAGCGACGTAAACACGATCTCGCTGGCTTCCGCCACCTCCCTAGGCGTGTCGGCCCAGACCGCGCCGGCTTCCAGGTGGGGCGTGGCCGCCTCGCGCCGAATGTCGTGGACCACCATCTCGTTGCCGCCTTGAAGGGCGTTATAGGCCATGCTGCTGCCCATCGTGCCCAGTCCGATGAATCCTACTTTCATGCCATCCTCCGCCGGTCCTCGCTCTCTGGACCGAATTGACCCACATTATCGAGTAGGCGCAACCGGGCCGCAAGCAGGGAGTGTCTGAACTGTGATTCTTGTGATTGTCATGATGCCAATGATTAGGAAGAATCACAGCAATCCCCTAAATCCGATAAATCACAGTTCAGACAGATAACCCGCCAGCGGCACACTATGTGCCGGTCCAGCATTGGGGTAAGATAACGCCAATCGCTCCGGAAAGGTTGACTTGATATGGTGCAAGAAAAGGAAAAGCTGTGGGTCTACGAATCGGTGGAACCCGGACAGCAGGGCCGCCCCAGCGTCGTGACGCTCACCCCACAGGACATCAGACGATACGCGCTGGTCTCCCAGAATCACGACCTTCGGTACCAGGCATCCCCGGTAATCCCCATGCCCACAATGGTGTTGACCTACGCGCCCCTTATGCGGGAAGACATTGCCGACGCCAACGGCTTCACCGCCCTGGAGCGTTCCACGACGGCCCGGCGCCAGACCCCCTTCGCCAAATGCGAGGTTTGGTGGTGGGCTCCGGTCAAGGCCGGTGACACCCTTACAGGCAACCGCAAGGTATTTGAGAAGTACGAACGGCGGGGAAACAGGTTCGTGACCTTCCGCGTGGATGCGGCCAACCAGGACGGTTTAGCCGTGGCCAGGTACGACTACACTTGCATCTTCGACTACGCACAGGGGCAACGGGAAGTCCCCCAAGAGCAGGGTACAGCGGCACCGAGGTTGGAGCCGCAGACCCCGCCATCCGCAACCCTCGCCGCAAAAGAATACCCGCCCTACGAGTCGCTGGAAGTAGGAGACCTGCTGCCTCCCTTGTCCCTCTCCGAAAGCCAGGAGATCATCAACCGCAAAAACGACTTCCGCATGTTCGGCCCGCCCAGCGAAAGCAACATCCACACCGACCCCGAGTTTGCCCGTGAGGGCCTGTTCGGCGGCACGGTCAACAGCGGCCCGGCCACTCTCTCTTACGTGGACCAGACCCTGGAACAGTCGTTCCCCCTGTCCGCCTTCTACAACGGAGGCCGTCTGCTGATGCGGGCCATCGAACCCTTCCGCGCCGGAGACACGGTGACCTTCCAAGCCGAGATAACCAACAGGGCAGTCGAGGACTCCCAGAAGATAGTCGAGTGCCGCGTCAGGGGAGTCAACCAGCGCGGCGACCTGGTAAGCCTCTCCGACACGAGGTTGGTGTTTGGGTAGTAGGGTCAATCTGAGGCTCTGCCCGGTCTGTCCATAAGTCACGAGCTCTAGGAACACATCGCCTCGCGGGGAGGGATTCTAGTGGTAAAGGCAGCGCTTGGTCTAGCTTTAGTTTCCATGCTGTGTCTGTTAGGCATCCTGGCTTGTTCCGAAAACGCGCCGGAGCCCACCCCGCAGCCTGCTGAGTCTCAGGAGACGGATCCGGCCAGGGTTACAGACCCGCCTCCGAGTCTCCCGCCTACGCCCGCCCTGACGGATGCGTCAAAAATAGCCTCCCCAACAGAATCCCCGGCAACGCCCACAATGGCGCCTACGCCGACACTCGAACCGGCACCTACGCCAACGCGGACGCCGCAACCTACTCCAACAACGACAGCAGTCCCAACCGAGACCCCTACTCCAACTCAGACTCCTTCTCCGCCGCCCAGCCCCACTGCCACGCCGACTCCCACTCCTACGCTAGTAGTCCAACATTTTTGGATTGAGTACTGAGCAAGTGTATTCTACCAAGCATACAAGCATAGGGCGAAGAGGATTGGGGCGTGGGAGGAGGGGAGGCCGATGAAGAGATACCGGGTCAAGCTGAGTGCGGAGGAGCGGCAGGAACTGAAGACATTGGTGTCCCGTGGCCGGGCGGCGGCTTACCAGCAGACCCACGGGCGCATCCTGCTGCTGAGTGATGAGGCCCATGCGGAGGGGGCCATGAAGGATGAAGAGATTGCCCGGGTTCTCCAGATTGGCCGCGCGACGGTGGAGCGGGTGCGCCGCCGTTGCGTGGAGGAGGGGATTGAGGCGGCGCTGGGACGAAAGCGGCAGCTTAATCGTCGTCCGAAGCGGCTGGACGGTCAAGGGGAAGCCCACCTGATTGCCCTGGCCTGCGGAGAACCGCCGGAAGGCCGGGCCGGTTGGACGCTTAAATTGCTGGCGGACCGGCTGGTTGAATGCGAGATAGTGGAGAGCATCAGTCCCGAAACGGTGCGGCAGACGCTCAAAAAAACGAACTCAAGCCTTGGCTGAAAGAGTGCTGGTGCATTCCTCCACAAGGCAGCGCCGAGTTCGTCTGTGCGATGGAAGACGTGCTGGAAGTCTATCAGCGCCAGTATGCGGACAACGAAGTTCTGGTCTGCCTGGACGAGACCAGCAAACAGCAGGTGAAAGAGACGCGCCGGCCGCGTCCGGCCCAGCCTGGGGCGGCGGGCTCCTACGATTACGAATACGAGCGCAACGGGGTGAGCAACCTGTTCATGTTGTTCGCTCCGCTGGAAGGGTGGCGCCGGGTGGAAGTGACGGACCGGCGCACCAAAGCCGATTGGGCCCGGGTGGTCAAGCAACTGGTGGACGAGGACTACCCGCACAAGGACCGTATTGTGCTGGTGATGGACAACTTGAACACCCACCACCGGTCCTCGCTGTATGAGGAATTTGAACCTGCCGAAGCACGGCGCATCGCCGAACGGTTGGAGGTCCACTACACTCCCAAGCATGGCAGTTGGCTCGATATGGCCGAGATTGAAATCGGGGTGATGGCCCGCCAATGCCTGGACCGCCGTATTCCCGATCAAAGGGCTCTGCGGCGAGAGGTGGGAGCGTGGCAGGCTCAGCGCAACCGGGACGGCATACGAGTGGACTGGCGCTTTACCTCCGAGGATGCGCGCATCAAGCTGAAGTCCCTTTACCCATCAATCCAACACTGATCGACTACTAGCCCCATTCCGCGTAAACTGACGCCCACGCCGGCGCCTAGAGTAGCGCCGCCCCCGGTGTCACAATCGGGCTCTCTCGTTTACGTCCCGTCGCTGAATGCCACGGTCACCGGGTTGCGGTTCTACGAAAAGGAATTTGGTCAGGACTTGCCGTCAAATGCCAGAGTATACAAGCAGACCTTCAGCCACCTGACAACACGGGCTGTCGGTTGGGAAGTGCATCTCGTATACCCTCCACAACCGGAAAGAATCGAATACGAGATCGAATATGTCTTTTACAGACCCAACGGGACCATTCTCCGCAAGGCCACCGATGCACATATTGAGGCAGGTTGGACCAATAGCTCGAGGACTTGGGCTAGAGGTTATAGACAACCATTGCAATGGGTAACCGGGTTGTACAAGGTCGAGTTGTTCATAGAGGGGCGACTCATTGCCTCGGGGAATTTCGACATTGTCGACAGTCCTATCCCCCGGGAAGGTCCCTTTTTGGACCTACGGGAAGGGCTGCCTTGGAACACCTGGCAACCGTCTGTCGACGAAGAGAAAGCATTGTTGGCGCTGGCGGGACTGATGGAGACTGACCCATCCCTCGCCACTCTCGTCGCATCCCGGCCCTGGGTGCAGCAAACTCCCACCCAAGAGGGCCGTGGAGCTCTTCAGCTATTCGACATCCTGGCAAGAGAAGACCTTGACTTGGCCAAACGAGTCATCGGCTTCTCGTGGCTGGCCGATGACGTGACCAACGACGAGTGGCTTACCGTGCGGGCACTAACGCTGCTCGCTGTCCGGGACCCAGCGTGGGCGAAGTTCATAGCGGATTTCGATTGGCTGAACGACGGCCTCACCGAGAGTGAAAGGAAGGCCCTTGACGCTCTTCGGAGCATCACCGTCGAACATCCCTCCCTGGCGGAAACGCTGCTCAGTCTGCCCTGGCTCAGCGACCAACTGACAGATCACGAGGGATCGATGGTCCGCGAATTTAGGAGGTTGACGAGACGGGACCCTCAACTCGCGCAACAGGTCAGTCACATGCGGCTAATGGACGGACCTATCCAGCATTGGCTCAGGGAAGCTGTTTGGACCTTGTCGAAACTGCATGATATAAACCCCGACAGTTTATCCACCCTCAGCAAACAGCCCTGGTTCAACGACGGGCTCGACGAAGAGGAGGCCAGGCTGGTTGACGAGCTCGGACACATCGCTCTGAAATCAGAAGCCGATGTCCTGTCTATCATTAGTATGCCATTCTTGAAAACATTCGAACCCGCTGATGCCTTGGCCATCAAGGCACTGGACAGGTTAGTCAATTTCGATCACAAGGACAGCAGTGAGAGAGTTACCAACCATTTTCAACGAGTCATGGCACACCCTGCCATTAGTGACGGCATCACCAATGAAGAGGCCAAGATCGTCGCCACGTTGAGCCGTGTGAGCGAATATAATCCAGACTTGGTCGATAAATTGCTGGATCCGGCGCAGGTCACCTTGGAGGAGCGAATCATCGACCTGCCATTGTCCCAAAGGGTGCAGATAACTATCATACGCACTCGTCCGGGGGCGGAGCGCACTATGGACCTTTTGGACAGAGTCGTCCGCGATGTCGAAGGATTTATGGGCCTGCCATTCCCTAAACGGCACGTAATCTATTTGTTCGCAGACGCCATGCGCGGTTCCGCCCTTGGGGCCAACTTTGGGACCCACATCGCGAGCCGCCCGAAAGTAGATGAGGATAGTTATGCCGTGGAGTCCGTCATCTAATCCACGAAACAAGCCACTACTATTGGCATGACATGCCAGCGTGGCTGTCGGAGGGCGCTGCTACTTTTATTGAGCCCATGGCCAGCACCGCTGCCACGGGACTGCCGGTTGCTCTAGAAAGAGCGCCTTGCGCCTATGCCGACAACATCGCCAAATGGGAGAGTCTGGACCCCGAAAGAGGAACTTCGGAGTTCTCGTGCTCTTACGCGTTGGGAGAGCGGCTGTTTCACGACCTTTATCGCAGTCTGGGTGAGAACGCCTTCAGGCAGGGGTTCGGCAACCTGTACCTGCTATCGCTCGCCGATGACCCCAAGGACGATTGCGAAGGCGTCGAGCTGGTCATCTGTCATGTGGAAGCCGCGTTTAAAAGCGTTGTTACGGCGGATGCCGGAGCAATCGTGGACAAGGTGATAGACCGCTGGTATGAAGGGAGCGAACCGCACGACACTTCGCGCCTGGACACCGGACCGGTTGATCCCAGCCTGCAAAACGGCACCCAGGGAACCCTTACGCCAGCCTATATCTCATTGGATAAAGACCGCCGCGAGGAATCCCAAACAGACAGTTTCTCCGCCAACGAAGTGCAGGGTCAGGTCCATCTGACCTTGCATTTCTCCTATCCCAGAATCCCGGACGAGCAGGAATTCCCATTTATGGTGGTGGAGTATTTTGAGGACGGATTTGCCTACAACATCCAGAATAGAACGACTGCTTTCCAGAGCGGATGGACCTCATCTTGGAACCGGTTCGCTATAGGCCCCGGACAGGACCGCAAATGGGCTCCCGGCCGCTACTGGGTCTACATCTACCATGAGGGGCGGAAGATTGCCGAAGTAGAGTATCAGGTTACCCCATAACGCTTACAAGGAGCTTCTCTGACCTTGGAACTTAAACAGCTAGGAGCCACCGGCGTCATGGTCCCGGAAATCGGGCTCGGGACCTGGAAGTACACGGGCGGAGACGGACCCCTGCGCCGGGGAATCGCGCTGGGGGCGAACCTGGTCGACACAGCGGAGATGTACCGGAACGAGGTGGAGGTCGGCCAGGCCATCGCTCCCGTGCGGGACCAGGTGTTCTTAGCCACCAAAGTCCTGGGCAGCCATCTCCGGTACGACCAGGTGTTGAAAGCCGCTGAAGAGAGCCTGCGCAAGCTCACAGTGGACCAGATCGACCTTTACCAGGTCCATTGGCCCAACAACCGGGTGCCCATCGCGGAGACAATGCGGGCCATGGAAGAATTGTTGGACCGTGGAGTGGTCCGTTACATCGGGGTCAGCAACTTTTCCTTGCCCCAACTCAAAGAAGCCCAGGCCTCGATGGCCCGCTACCCCATCGTATCCAACCAAGTCCTGTACAGCCTCAAGGCCAGGCGAATCGAGGCGCAGCTGCTCCCGTATTGCCAGGACAACAACGTCGCCATTATCGCCTACACCCCGTTGGCCGACGGTTCCCTCGCCGTCAAATCCCGCTTGCGCCCCGACCGCCGGTTCCGAGCCCTAGAACAGGTGGGCGCTGAGGTGGACAAGACTCCGGCTCAGGTCGCGCTGAACTGGGTGACGTCCCACCCGTCCGTCATCACGATCCCCAAGACCAACAGCATAACCCGCACCGAGGAGAACTGCGCCGCATCCGGCTGGCGGCTTTCACCCGGCCAGATACAGCGGCTAAACGAGGCGTTTGACAAAACCAACTGAGGAACATAGTCTGAACCCAGAAAATCAAATTTCTAACCTAGGTTAACGCTAGGTTTTCGACGGGGGCGGGGTGGTCGTGTCTGATCGATGATTGGAGTCCAAGAATGACCTCTGACAACGTTACGACTCACAACGGTGAACATCCCCATGACCCGGAACCGCACGGTGACAGCAGCATCTCCGTCAATTCCCTTTGGAAGGTTTTCGGCAAGAACCCCGAAATAGCGTTGTCGGAAGAACTTGGCGAGAAGTCCCGTACTGAAATCCAGCAGGAATTGGACCTTGTAGTCGCCCTAAGAGACGTTAGCTTTGAAGTGTCTCCGGGAGAGACCTTCGTGGTTATGGGACTCTCCGGGAGCGGCAAATCAACGTTAGTGCGCTGTCTGATACGCCTCGTGGAACCTACCTCCGGCTCGATAAGCGTGGACGGGGAAGAGGTAACTGCCTTCGATTCCAGGCAGTTGCGCGAATTCAGGCGTTCAAAGATCGCGATGGTATTCCAGAATTTCGGCCTTTTGCCCCATAAGAACGTACTGGACAACGCGGCTTACGGCTTGGAGGTCAAAGGGGTCGGAAAACAGGATAGGTATGCGGTCGCTCAGGAAATGTTGGAAAAAGTGGGCCTGACCGGATGGGAGTATGCCAACCAAAGAGAACTAAGCGGTGGTATGCAACAAAGGGTCGGACTCGCCCGGGCCTTGGCGGTTGACCCCTCGATACTCCTGATGGACGAGCCTTTCAGCGGTTTGGACCCACTAATTCGGCGCCAAATGCGAGATGAGCTGTCCGCCCTGCAGGAGGAAATCCACAAGACCATCGTATTCATCACTCACGACCTCGATGAAGCCATCACCGTCGGCGACCGCATCGCGATAATGAGAGACGGTGAGATAATCCAGCTAGGCACCCCGATAGACATTATCACCAACCCGGTGGACGATTTCGTCAGAGACTTCACCCAGGGCATTCCCAAGACCCGCGTGGTCAAGGTTTCCAGTATAGTCACAGACCCCGAGGTTGTTTGTGCCGATGACGAGTCCATCGAAGGGTTAATCGCCATGATGGACCAGGCTCAGTGCGACTACGCGGTCAGCATCGGCTCCGCTACTGGTTACATGGGTATCGTCAACCGGAAAGTCCTGGACCGGATGATCGCACAGGGAAACACGACTCTGGACGACTGCCTGGACCCGGAGATTAGTTTCGTACACCCCGACACGACTCTGGACAAGGCCCTGCCCATGTTGTCCGATGACGACATACCCTTGCCGATAGTGGACGAGAGCAATACCTTCATTGGCGTCGCAACACAGAAGGACTTATTGAAACTGGTTGTCTCAACAGCCTAGTCAGTAGGCAGTCCTCCGGAACTGCCACCCCCGAGCTGCAAACTCACTAGAACGTCGGAAGGATGCAATGGCGGTCGATTTCCGGAAGCTTACCGGTCTATTCACACAGAACGGCGAGGAGTCCCAACGTGAGGGCTCCAAGAGGGCCCGCAGATTCACCATCGCCGCGTCGCTTCTCGCTGCCGCGGCAATCGTTTCGTTGCTCATACACGCCTCACAGATCGAGTCCTTCCTCGACTATCCGATCAACATTGGTCCCGAAATCACCAGAGCGATTGACTCGACTATCGACTGGGTGATCGTCAACATGGGCTGGTTGTTCGATGGGATCAGCGACAACCTCAAGATTATCCTCGGCAAACTTCGGGATTTTCTTATCTGGGTCCCTTGGCCTGTGACCGTCTCCTTCGTATTCCTGGTCGGATGGCGAATCGCGTCGTTACGTATCGGCCTCGCCTCAGCAGCGGGTATGATCGCCATCGGCCTCGTAAATCTCTGGGAACCCGCCATGGTAACCGTGGCCATCATGCTGGTGGCGGTTACCATCGCGGTGGGGATTGGCATCCCCGTGGGCATACTCTCGGCACGTAACAACACCGTAGACGCTTTGCTGCGCCCGGTGTTGGACGCGATGCAGACTATGCCCAGCTTCGTTTACCTCGTGCCGGGTATCATGCTCTTCGGGCTGGGAAACGTGGCGGCCATATTGGCGACAGTACTCTACGCCATCCCGCCATGCATTCGCTTGACCAACCTGGGTATTCGTCAAGTTGACCCATCTGTCGTGGAGGCGGGGCGGTCATTCGGGTCAAGCCCCCTCCAGTTGCTCGTGAAGGTCCAAGTGCCGATGGCCATCCCAACCATCATGGCTGGAATCAATCAAACCGTTATGATGGCCCTAGCTATGGCAACCATAGCGGCAATGGTCGGAGCCGGTGGACTGGGGATCGAGGTCCTACGCTCCATGGGCCAGCTCGAAGAAGGGAAGGCTTTCGTCGCGGGAGCTGGGATCGTCGTCATGGCGATCATCATCGACCGCATCTCGCAGGGATACATTCTCTCTCGCCGCGATTAGCCGGCGCCGGGGCTTGTCATTAAGCGGCGTTGCCTTCGCCAGCGTGTCATCATGACCGTGCGGATTTACCCGGCTCATCCCAGATAGCGCGTGAGGTTACCCGGGGTCTTACCAAAAGAAGAGGGCCGCGACAATGATCGCGGCCCTCTTTTGTGCCCTGGATCGACGGGGATGAAGGGGGGTTAGCCCTCGGAAGCCAGTGCGGCTTCGACATTGGCCAGGACATCCGCAGGTACCCAGCCCTTCCAGCCGTCATTGTTCTTCAGATACCACACGCCCGTTGCCGAATAGGCTTCCTCAGCAGTATCGAAGTTGTCTTTGTTGTCGCCGTACCAGCCATCGGCGGCAAGCTGGTTGCCGGCATTCCAGTCCCAGTTGCGGAAGAAGGTAATCAACTCCGGCGCTTCGTTGACCAAGGCGGTGTTCATGGCGATCATGATCTCGGCCGCCGGGAATTCGCATCCATGCACCGGGTCGTTGTCTGGGCACGTAGAAGGGTCGGGCTGTTCTAGCAACCGCATGTCCAGCTCGTGAGCCAATTTGGTCGGACCCCAATAGTAGAACAGGATCGGCTCCTCCCGCTTGTACGCACCTTCGATAGCAGCGGCCAACGCTCCACTGGTGCCCGGGTCTCTGAGCTCCACATGGTCGCGCAGACCGTAAGCGTCCATCTGCCCCTCATTCACTCCTCGGCAAGACCATTGGGCTATACAGCCGATCAACACCGCTTTCCCGCCACTGTCAGGCTGTGCGAATAGAGACTTGAAGTCGTCTTTCTTCAGGTCCTGAACGTTCACAAGTCCGGGGTTGGCGTCAGCCACATAACCAGGGATCACGAATGTGCTCTGCCAGTTGTCATCGAGGCTCTTCCCAACCGGGATTACCTCACCGGCTTTGACGGCCTCGTTCCATACGACGTTCTGGTTCGGTAGCCAGATTTCCATCGTGATGTCGATGTCGCCTTTCCTCAAGCCCTGGAACAGGGGAACGGTTGCGCCCTCAATTTGTGAGGTTGGATAGCCATATCCCTTCTCGATGATGTAGCGGGCTACTCCGTTTTGCACCAGCGCGCTGTCCCAGTTGAGACCGCCGAACACCAGTTCCCGCTTTTCCCGCTCGGGAACGACTTCGACGATCTTCTCGACAATTTTCTCGACTTCCTTGGTTACGATCTTCTCTATGGGTACCTCTTTGATCACCTCCTTGGTTACGATCTTCTCTATGGGTACCTCTTTGATCACCTCCTTGGTTACGATCTTCTCTATGGGTACCTCTTTGATCACCTCCTTGGTTACGATCTTCTCGACTGGGACTTCTTTGATTACCTCAACCGTCTCAGTCGTAGTACCACATGCCCCTAGAATCGCGAATAAAGCTACTGAGACGCACAGGAGAACCCCTAGCTTCATCAGCTTATTGGTGATTGCCACGTCTTACCCTCCGGTCCTATAGACTAGAATTCCTGAGCACCGACTCAGCCCCGTCTTGGCTCCATGTAGTGAGGATTTCACGCGCGCGAAGCCGCCCGGCCAATGCCAGTCCGCCTAGACTAATACACCAAACGTAGCGGCGTCAACACCCATCAGGCTTCCGGCGCAGTACGTCTAGCGCCCATCGCCAAGGCCGGTACAATCCCCAGCGCCGCCGTCCCAGCCGCCACCCTTAGGAAGTCGTCGAATAGGGACAGGCCCGCCGCCGCGGCAGATGGCGTCAAGGCCGCATTGGCCGCAGGTAAAGACGCTGACGGCTGGCCGGACTCATAAGCGACTCTACTCCCCACTCCAACTCCCTCATACTACAAGGCGGCATCGACTCGGGGGCCGCCTTTCTTCCTCATTTCCCCTATCTTCGAGATTCCGGGGCGGCCCCTGACGGAACCGCCCTCCCTTTTAGCTTCGCTGCTCCGCCGGTGTGCTATCATGGATTCATTCGAAACACCGGCAGGCACGCAATGACCACCGAGAAACGGCGGCACCGCCGCACCGAAGTGGAGGCAATGGGGCTAGCAGATCGCCCTCCCATGATTGTATTCCCCGGCCCCGACGCCGCACCCGACATCGACGAGCCTCTTCCGGACGCTATGTTTCAGGTCGATTATTTCGCCGACATCCTCGTACTCCTGAGTCGGCATTTCTCCAGGCATCCCATGACGCTGGTCCACGGCAACTCCCCAATCTATTATGAGGAAGTCGTTGACGGGATAGATCAGCCACGTCATGTCTCGCCCGACAGTTACGTCGCCTTCGGCGTCAACGCCGAGGCAATTCGCAGGCGCAACGGTTACTTCATGCGCGAGGTGGGCCAGGCCCCGGACTTCGCGTTGGAAATCGCCTCCGTCAGCACACACCGCAACGACCTTGGCCCCAAGCGCGATCTTTACGCACGATTGGGCATCAGTGAGTATTGGCGTTTCGATCCCACCGGCGGCCAATTCTATGGAGAGCCTCTGGTGGAGGAGACGCTGGTTGACGGGGAGTACCACCGGCATGGAATGCACCAGGAAGACAACGGACTGGTGTGGGGACACAGCCCGGCGCTTGGTCTGGACCTATGCTGGGAACCGGGCCGCCTGCGCTTCTTCAATCCGGCAACAGGGCTGTATTTGCTGAACCTGCGTGAGTCAGCAACCCGCGCCGAGGCCGCTGAAGCGGAGGCGTCAGACTTACGGGAGCAGTTGCGCCGCCTCCGGGAACAGCGTCCGGAACCCTGAGCGCCGCGAAGCGCGGGATGAACGCCGAGCTTTCGGACTATCCCCAGGCCCGGACATATCGCATTCGCCGGTCGCGGAAATACCTGCCGTTGCCTCAATCATTCTCGGCCCGCCGGGCGCCGCGCCCACGCATCGCAAGCGCGGGAACTATGCCAAACAACGCCGTCCCAGCCGCCACACTTAGGAAGTCGTGGAATAGGGACAGGCCCGCCGCGGCGAGATTTTCGCCGTATGCCGCCCGGCGGGCCTCGAACTCCGCCGCCGGTTCGCCGAGCTGTGGAAAGGGAGACTCCAACCCCGCAGTCAGGGCCTGAAAATGCCCGATGCCCCATGCGCTCAGAGCCGCCAATCCCAAGGTCATGCCCAACATCCGGGATACTACCACCAGGGACGCGGCGGTGGCCCGGTAGTCTTCTCCAACCGCGTTGAGCGCATGCGCGACTATGGGAGTTATGACCAACCCAAACCCAAGGCCAGCCAATGCCAGGTGAACGCTCAGTTCCGGGTCGGATACCTCCAGGCCCCACCGGCTGGCTAGCGTCATACCTAGAGCCGCCAAGAGAAGCCCCGCCATAGTCACAGGCCGCACCCCGGTCCGGGACAACAACCAGCCACCGGCAACCGCGCCCACCGGGATCGCCGCCGTCATTCTGAGCAGCCACATGGCCCCGGTCAGCGGGTCCTTGCCCATCACGGTATTGGCCATCAGCGGCACCGTCACCATCGCAACGACCAACGCCACACCGACCAAGAGTTGGACAACGTTCGCCGAGACGAAGGCTAGAGAATGAAACATGAGTGGGGTCAGCAGAGGCCGCGGGATACGTGTCTCCACCGCCCCCAGAACGACGGCCAGCGTTAGACCGCCCGCCAGCGCGAAATACGGCAGCGGTGAGGAAAACTGGAACAAACTCTGCCGGGAGAGCGCCAGGGATAGCGCCAGCAAGACGGCCACCATCAACGCCCCGCCCAGGTAGTCGACGCGGGCTCCCCGGTCAGTCCGGTTGGGCAGCCACAGCAGTCCCAGGAACAAAACCGCCGCCTGCGGCACGTTGAGCCAGAATATCCACCGCCAATCCGCAAGCTCGATGATCGCTCCGCCATAGGCCGGACCCAGCATGGAGCCGGCTTCCGCCGCCCCGCCCACAATGCCCAGCGCGATTCCCTGTTGATGCCTTGGTACGGCCTGGCTGGCAATCGCCATCCCGATGGGAACGGTTGCTCCTCCGCCCACGGCCTGAATTACCCTGGCCCCTACCATCCACTCCAGGCTGCCCGAGACGGCCACCAAGCATGTCCCGGCCGTGAACACCGCCAGGGAAGCCTTGTAGGTCCGGGAGTACCCATATACATCCGCTATGCGCGCGACCAGAGGCATCGCGACGGTGTAGCCCAGCAAATAAGCGGTAATGATCCAGGAAGCCCTGTCCAGTTCGACCAACGGGATCTTCAGGTCGAGCATCACGCTGGGTAACGCCGTAACAACAACGGTTTGGTCCAGGGCGGTCACGAACGCGCCCAGGCCCACGATGGCCAGCACGACATGGACTGAGAGGGTTCTTCGGCGGACCGTCATCAAGGGAACTTAGTTCGGAGGGGAGATCGTCACTGGGACGTTGAACTCGCCCAACTGAAGTACTCGGACCGTTTCTGGCACGTCTGTCGGAACGACTTGTCCGGTGATCCTCGCCCGTTGCAAGAGCCCGCTTTCCCGGAGGAGCCACACCTCTAATTCAACAGGGAAGTCCTCGCCCGCTCTGGGCGCCAACCCGACAAGGTCGCCGGAGGTTACCTGGCCAGACACCAGGTCTGTTGCGTGACCTTCGAACTCGACTCTCTCCACCCACTGCGGATCGTCCATAGCATCGAGTATGTCTGCCAGCGTCTCTCCGAACCCCGCCAGACTGATCGGTAAGGTCTCTATGGGAACGGCGCCCCACTCACCTGAAATGAAGTCGGTCATGTACGCCCGCTGACCTATGGTAACGATGTTGATCTCGACGAAGGCGCTCATCAGAGTTGCCTCAGCGTCGATTTTAAGCCGAGAGTTATCCGGAATCTCGACTACTCCGGCTGCCCGGCTCATAGTTAGACCCGGAAATAGCGCCGTGTCCCCAGCAACATGCTCCAGGGTGAACGCGACCGAATCCAGACCCACCAGCGCCTCGGCGGCCCGCTGCAGCAGCAAACGCGGGTCTGGCTCCGGTGTGGAAGTAGGTACAACCTCGGGAGTAGACACCCTGCCGCAGGCCGTCAAGAAGCAAAGCGCCAGGAGGACTAAGAGACTTGTAAGGACGTGCCGCGCGGCTCCGCGCCCACGAACACCTAGAGAATGGGACTTTGGCTGGGTCAGTTCCACGACCAAAAAGCGAGCTTGCCGGCGGCCAACTCTCTGGGAGGGTTCCCCCCATCAACATCCAGGACGAACACCCGGTCGCCGCTGGGAGAGTGTCCATTGGCGCTGCCGGCTCCTCTTCGCTGGAGTCCCGCGAACACGAGATGGCGTCCGTCGGGGGACCAGGGCGAGTGGGAGTACCCGTATTGGTCGAAGAACCACAACATGATCCCTGTGTCCGACGAGGGCTGGAAACCAAACAGCTCCTTGCCAGGTGTACCTGTGCCGTCTTCAACCCACCACCTGGCGCGTTCACCGGACCCATCCAGGTCCAACCATGCAAGACCTTTGCCGGTGGGAGACCAATAGAAAGACACGATGGTGCCCTCGGCCACGGTGCGGACCGCGCTACCATTGGCGGCGGCGACCCTCAGCCGTTGGAACGCGCCGGACCTCGCTTCCTGGGAGTCAACCACGGCTATCTCGGCGCCGTCTGGCGACCATGCGAACGCGGATAATTCCCCCACGTCAACGACGCTCTGCGTCCCGGATAAGTCCCTAATCTGCCCAACGAGTAAGGCATTCCCGCTTCCCACGGAGTCGGTATACGCGACCTTCGTTCCGTCTGGTGACACGGCCGGGACCCGGAACCCCACAAGGCCTGACCTGACCGCGGGGGCCGGAGTATCGAACGGTTTCCGCGCTACGATCAGGTCATCACCAACATGGATAGCCAGAAGGTCGCTGCTCATGTTCCAATGGAAATACAAAGGCGCTCCCGTGGCCACAACAACAGGGTCCGCGCTGCCTGCCACATCCACAACCCAGAGGGTCAACCCTTCTGAGGAGCCAGCCAACACGGCCAGATACGCGCTGTCTGGTGACCAATACAAGTAGTGTGGGGCGCCTTGCGCTACCAGCGAGGGCGACTCGTTGGTGAAAACCTTCCTCTCCCGCCCGTTGACGACTTCGATGACCTCTACCGAGATAACCGCGCTTCCCCTTGACACCTCGACGTGGGAAGCCGCAATCTTTTCCCCATCGGGCGCCCAGGTTGGCCAGGTGTAAAGGCTGTCTTCGTGAGAGGGTTGCGCCAGCACTGCCTGGAGCGCGGACGACGACATCTGGCTTGTCCCCGTTAGCTTGAGCTGGTCGGTCCCATCGGCGTTAATGGTGAACACATCACCATCGCCGGTGACGTAAGCTATCCGGTCTATAGCCACATCCTCACTCCTGGACTGGTTGGGTAATGGACCCGCACTCTCGTCCCCGGGAGCGAATGGCTGCTGGACACACGCAACGACGGTTAGCGCCGCTACCAGAGCCACTCCTACCCACCTCGTCGCGCCTGCCCACTGGCAATTCACCGAATCCACCACCCAAATCAGGCCGTGTCTCAGTCCTCTTCATTTACCAATTCAACTGCAGCACCAGAATAGCACCGCCTTTCTCCCCTAGCAATCATACCCTTCTTCACTAGGCAACTGGAGTAAAGGCGTAGAACCATGGTTGATAACCCGTGATAACATGGCGCCTATAGCCGAAAACCGGCCCATCTGGGAGTATCAATCTCAGGCATTCCTGGACAGCCGCCAGGACAATTCCAAGAACGCCGGGCCTAACCGCTAAACCAGCCACACCTTGGCATTATCTACCAACCATAGGCCGCAGGTTCTACCATGTTAAAATACGACTAGTCCACAGGACAATCACATAGCGGCAGCAATGAATCTCAACTCCATCAACCCCCTTATTATTACTATGGTAGGGCTACTGAATTGATAGATAACGTTAGATTAGATATTAAGGCCGGTAACGGGGGTAACGGTTGCGCCAGCTTCCTGCGTGAGAAGTACAAACCTCACGGCGGACCAGACGGTGGGGACGGCGGCCACGGTGGAAACGCGTTACTCCAGGGTGATTCCTCATACAACACCCTGCTTCATCTTCGGTTCACTAGCACCATCTATGTCGACCGAGGCGCTCATGGACGCGGGAAGGACCGGAAGGGCAAGAATGGTGAGGATGAAGTGCTGAAAGTGCCCCTAGGCACTCAGGTCTTCCGCAGAGAGCCCGACGGGAGCCGGACGTTGTTGGCCGACATCTGTGACGACACCCCGGTGTTAATCGCGCATGGCGGGCTCGGGGGTTGGGGCAATGCACGGTATGTATCGGCCACGAACCAGGAACCGGTCTTGGCCCAGCGGGGTGGTGTGGGAGAAAGGGCTACTTTATTCCTGGAACTGAAACTGCTGGCTGACGTCGCCCTTGTAGCGCGACCCAACGCTGGCAAGTCTACCCTGGTGTCTAGGACTACCGGGGCAAGTCCGCGAATCGCTGATTACCCCTTTACCACGGTGGAACCTGTGCTTGGTGTGGTGTATACCAGGGGTAAAGAGTTCGTCCTCATGGAAATTCCCGGGCTGCTCGAGGGCGCCCACCGGGGTATAGGGTTGGGGCACGAGTTCCTGCGTCATGCCGAACGCGCGAGGTTGTATATACATCTTCTGGACGGACTTTCCGAGGACCCGGTGGCGGACTTGGATATGGTCAACGAGGAGCTTCTACGGTTTAGCCCTGGACTGGCTGAGAAGCCGCAGATCGTGGCAATCAATAAGGTTGACGTCACGGAAGTGAGGGAAGCGGAAGAGTCTCTCAGGGAAGCCATAAGCCAGCGGACGGGGCCAAGGGGCCTTAAGCCGCTGGTGTATTTCATTTCGGCTGTAACCGGCGAGGGAGTCGAAGACCTAATGGGCGAGGTCATTCGTTTGCTGGATACCCTGCCCAAGGACCAAACTGAGACTGTAATTACCGCGGAGGCCTCGAGGGGAAGGCAACGGATGGACCGGAGTAGCAGGGTAACGCTGCAAGACGGTGTATTCGTGGTCCATTCGGAGAAGCTGGAGAGGCTGGTCGCGCTTGCGGACACGAGGGACACCAGAGTATTGCTACAACTCTGGCGGGAGATGGGACACGAAGGGATCGCGTCGCGCTTGCGGCAGGCGGGGATAGAGGCGGGGGACACCATCCGCATAGGGCAGGCCGAGGTCGAGTGGTTCTAGGCCGGGCGGCTTTTGTATGAAGCTGGGGATCATGGGAGGCACCTTCGACCCGATTCATGTTGGGCATCTGATGATTGCCGAACGCGCTAGGTGCGGTCTGGGCCTCGATCACGTATTGTTTGTCCCTGCCGGTGTTCCTTGGCTCCGGGGGGACGCCAGGGTTTTAGACGCTGACCACCGGCTTAACATGGTAGAACTTGCGATTAAAGGGAACCCTCATTTCAGCGCGAGCCGAATCGAGATAGACAGACCCGGCGCCACGTATACAGTGGATACCCTCGAGAGTCTTAAGGCGGAATACGGAGACGATGCGGGTCTGGTGTTTATCATCGGATCGGACGCGCTGAGTCAAGTCCACCGTTGGAAGGACCCGGAAAGGTTGTTGGAGCTTTGCACGCTGGCCGAGTTTCAACGTGCCGGTGACGAGTGTTCGCAGACTCTCCCGCGGGACCCTTTGGACCAGCTTCCCAATCTGGAAGAAAGGTTGGTGCGAGTGGAATGGAGTCCGGTGGATATCTCCAGCTCCGAAGTGCGCCGGAGGGTCTCTCTCGGTAACACGGTGAGGTACATGGTGCCGGAGTGTGTGAACAAGTATATCCAGAGGCACAACCTATACCGGAGCGCCGAAGGTTGCGCGCGTGGAGACCATGCCACATGAGAGGTGAAGAATTGGGAGGAACCGTGAGCCGGTTGCTGGAACTCGCCCTGGAAAAGGGCGCTCTTACCTATGGAGAATTCACCCTGTCATCGGGTAAAAAGTCTGGCTACTACTTTGACGGTAGGTTGCTGAGCCTCGATCCTGAAGGCTCGTACCTTATCGGACAAGCGCTTTTGCCTGTACTCACCGCTGCCGGGGCGGCTGCGGTGGGTGGGCCTACTCTCGGGGCGGACCCGATTGTGGCGTCCGTTGCCATAGCGAGTTACATGGCGGGCGGCGCGATATCTGGTTTCATCGTTCGAAAAGAGGCTAAGGAACACGGCACAGGTCAACTCATCGAGGGTCCGCTGACCCGCGGAACCAAGGTGGCAGTAGTCGACGATGCCTGCACGACTGGCGGGTCGCTATTTCAGGCCATAAACGCGGCTGAAGACGCTGGTTGCGAGGTCGTAAAGGTTATGGCGCTACTGGACCGCTGCGAAGGCGGAGGAGAGGAGCTGCGCCGTCGAGGCTACGAGTTCTCCGCATTGATGGTGGCCACCCCGGAAGGGAAGATTGAGGTCGCGGACGCGGCTTGATCGCCTTTTTTGTTTAGTCTTGCCCTGGGCCAAATAGTTGAGGCAAGTCCCGGACCTCGGCCCAGCCGGTTGCTGGCTCCTCTAGTTCCAGCCGCACACCCGCCTCCGCGCTGGCCTTTCTCACGTATCCCAGGCCGATCAATTGTTCGCCATCCGGCAGGCGTGTCACGGAGGTCACCGAACCCACCTGTTTCCCATCCCTAGCGAGAGTCGAACCGGCGTCGACTTGCGCTTCCGGCGGGAACGTCAGAGTCACCAGATATTTCTGTACGCGCTGGTACGTGTCCAACCGGGCGATGACCTCTTGGCCGATGTAGCATCCCTTAGCGAAGTCGATGGAGCCGATTAGGCCGGCCTCCAGCGGGTTGTATGGCTCCCCCATTTCAGGCCCAAATGCCGGCACCGCGTTTTTGATTCTCGCGATCTCGACTGCTTCACTTCCAACGGGTGCGATGCCGTCTGCCAGCAGCCGTTCCCAGACTGCGGTTGCCGCCTCGGGTGAGACCAGGATGTCGAAACTGGGAAGTGCGCCCATCGGTCTGTAAACGACGGTCGCGCTCTCACCCCCGATTTCCGCCCGAATATTGTGGTACGGGCCGAGGCCGTCGAGCCCGGTCCCGGCGGCCGCCTCCAGCGCCGCTTGGCTGGTTGGCCCCATCACCGAGAACATGGCGGATTCGAGCGTTACGTCTTCGACAACCAGGTCCTCCATGATGGTGTATTTGTCCAGGAACTCAATCACTCTTTCCTGGCAGCCGGGGCTGGTGATCAGCAACACGTGATCGCCCAGGTTGACCACGCCGATCAGGTCCAGGATGCGGCCTCTGTCTGTTGTGAGAATGGTCGGCGCGCCCTGGCCGGTCTCCAAGTCGATAACCTTGTTGGTGGACAAGCGGTTTAGCAGGTCCAGGGAGTCCTCACCCGTGGCCTTGAGCCGGCCAACGTATGAGGCGTCGTGTAGGCCTGCGGCGGTTGATACTGCGTCGTACTCAGCCGCGAGGTCAGAATAGACTGCTTGTGTGCTCATATTTATCTCCGATGATGGAACGCAAGAAGCGCCGCCTTCACACCAGCAAAGGCGGCGCTCTCGTCGGTCATAGGTAAGTGGGGGCTATACGCTAAATGATGTCCCGCAGCCGCAGGACTTCTTGGCATTGGGATTGGTGAAGACGAAGCCCTTGCCGTTCAGTCCGTCCGAGAATTCCAACTCGGTCCCGACAAGGTAGATGAAGCTCTTCTTGTCCACCATTACCTTGATACCATACTGCTCGACGACTTTGTCAGTCTCCAACTGTTGGTCGGTGATCTGCAGGTCGTAGGTCAACCCGGAACATCCGCCACCCTTCACGGCCACCCGCAGCCCTACGTCGTCCCCAAGTCCCTCTTTAGAAGCGAAATATCTAATCTTGCCCGCGGCTTTTTCGCTGATGGTTACGCCTAACTCTACGCCGTCCATCGTGATGGCCATTTGGTCCTCCTGTGGCTGGCAATTCCACGGCTACGATGCCCGCGCCGTGACGGGCCAGCGAGACTATTTTATGAGCATCGGGGGTGTGGCGTCAAGCGCGGCGCGACATGGCAACGGTCTAGAGCAGCGGTTCCAGTGACGACATGTCGAGGTGCCGCTCCAACAACCCGGCGAACCTGTTGATCTTCCAGGCGCTGTGGACTGTGGCTTTGTCCAGGAGTCCGGCCAGGGCCTCGACGGTTGGAAGGGTGTCGCGTTCGACCCGGATCAGGGGGACGTCGCGCTGCATGGCTTCGGCTTTGATGTAGTCGATCGGCTCTCCCGTGCCGGTTAATACGAGGCAGCGCGTGTCTTCCATCAGGCTGGCGAGCTGGATGTCGGGGCGTTCCGCCCGGGTGATAACAGCTTGATTGGCGTACCTACCGAAATACGTGGCTCCCGAGTCCATGATGTTGCCGCCAATCAGGAATCTTTCGATAAGAACGCTGGTGTCTTCCGGGTCCTGGACCCAATGCCCGCCCAGATGTTCGGCGATCTGGCCCACGGAGACCGCCAACATACCTCGGTCTTCAGGCAGCAGGCCAAGCGTTGGCGCCCCGGCTGCCTGTAATTCGGCAAGGAAACCCTCAGTGGTCTGCCGGGACCGAAAACTGGTGACGCCGTTGACCACAACCCCCAAGAGGCGGCGGCCGAATTGCTCGACCGAATCAATTGTGTTGGCTGCTGAGAGGTGGCTGCTAAAACCCAGCACGAGCAGGACCTGGGCCCCCAGCCGGTTGGCAACTTCTCCTGGCAGTGACCAAGGCTCCCCCGAGGGAGACACCAAGTCCGGCCCTTCAACTATCAAGGTGTCAGCAACGTCGGGAGGCGCTGAGAAATCGCCTACCTGTTCGGCCAGGGAACCAGCGTGTGAGGGACCGGCGTTATCCGGGAGGCGGACCGAGGGGGTGATCGCCGTGGCGGTTGGCGCGTTGAGAAGGCTATTTTCCACGAAAGCCACGTCGGGGTCTTGAACATCCCATGTGGTGAAAGGCTTGTAGTAGCCTCCGCTCTTTCCGGCGGAAATGCGTCGGGCTAAGAGCGCCCCGGCCAGGCTGGTCTTGCCCACGCCCCGCCGGTCACCTGAGATCTGTATCACTGACACCGAAGCCTCCTAAACTTTGCCGCCGAACAGGTGGGCCGCCAGCCGGCCTATTCTTTTACGTCCTTGTACCCCGTGTTCAGAGGATCGAACCCCTTGGGGAACCGTGTGGTCTCGTCCCAAACCGCCATGCTCAGGTCGGAACGGTGCAGGCTCGCTTCGTGGAAATTCGCGCCGCGCATGTCCGTACCGGTCCACATGGAGTCGCGGATCATGGCCTTGGTGAAGTCGCTCCCCGTCATGACCGCGCGGTCCAGGTCCGCGCCATTCATATTCGCCCCTCGGAACCTGGCGCTGGTCAGGTTCGTGTTTCGGAGGTCGACCTCGAGCATGGTCGCCGAACCGACGTCGGCGTCAGTAAGGTCTGCAAACAGGAAGCAGGCCCTCACCGCGCGGCTTCCGGTGAGGATGGCGCCGTGAAGACACGCCCTCTTGAAGTCGGCCCAATAGAGGTTGGCGCCGGTGAAGTTGGCCCCGCTAAGGTCGGCGGAGGTCAGCGTTGCCCGCCCTAGGTTGGCGGATGACAGGTCTGCCCCGGTGAGGTTGCCCCCGGCCAGGCTGGCGCGAAAAAGGTTAGCATAGGAAAGGTTTGCGCCTCGCAAGTCCGCCTTGCGAATTTTGCAACCCTGGAGGTCGGCCTGGGATAGGTCGGCACCCTCCAATTCCAACACCGTGTCCGGGTTTCGCTCCCGCCACGCGGCAAAAGTTTCAGGGCCGGATGTAACTACCGAAAGGTGTTCTTGGTTAGCCACTGTCAAAGCTCCGCGACTGTGGATATCACGAAAGATGCAGCCCTCGGCTGAGGACTGCATCACAAGATTGCTATTCCAGCGTGGGTTGCTTGCTAATCGTTGGCCAGGGCATCTTCAAAGTCGAAGATCTTCTCTGCCACGATCATCTTCAACTCGTTGACCTTGGGCCAATTGGGGTAGCCCCCCTCGTCTTCCTTTCGGTCGAAGATCTTTTCGCCGTTCAGGTAGACCTCAAGGCGGCCCGCACCCTGGGGAGTCATCTTAATTGCCACGTCTCCCGCGTTCTGCGAAGACCACAACTCCGTCGCCAGCCACGAGGCGACCGGGTAGTAACCTCAAGGCACACAGTAGACTATGTCAACCTCAACCTTGCCGAATTCAGAGTCAGCCATATCACTCCTCGAGACATAGGCAGTATGATCGAAGTTTAATGAATTGTTATACCCGTTGCAACCAGACCGATAATAGTGTAGCTGTTCAGAGATGATGACGCGGATTGGCTGAATCCCACGCTGGTCACCTCTATAGAATATCCTCTTAATAATACGTATCGCCGCAATCCGTCATTCCCTCGAAGGCGGGAATCCAGAAATGCCGATGATATGGCCAGTTGCTGGTTGCAAGGGTTACTGGATTCCGGGTCAAGCCCGGAAGGACGGGCTGGGAGTGGGAAGGACACATCAAGTCTGAACAGTTACATGATAGTCCGGTCTACCACCGTGGTGCAAGGACCCTACCGTAGCAGCAGGTTGGTGACTATGAACACCCCGTTGGCCGCGGTCAGCCCGAGCAGGCAGTAGAAAAGACGGTCGATACGCTGCTGGACGCGGTCGATGCGCTGTTCGACGCGGCCGATGTGGTCCTCGACGCGGCCGATGTGATCCTCGACGCGGTCAATTCGCAGCTCGATTCGATCGAACCCCGCGATCGTCTCGTTCCGCAGATCGCGCACGTCCTGTTCCACGCGGTCCAGACGAGTCGCAATTTGGGCGAACGAACCTTCGAGATTGGCGATCCGTTCCTCGACAGTTGGCGGGTTAGTCATGCGTTGGGTGTCTCTATCCTCAGTTGCCGGTTACCAGAGCAGTCCCAATCCCGACGGCGGTCTGGTTTCCATCCTGGTTCTGGCAGAAAAGGTCGACGCTCACCAGAACCCCCTCCGGCGTGTTTTCCTGGTGGGCCACCGCGCCGGTTACCGTTATCGTGTCGCCGCCCTTGACTGGACGGAGAAACTTCAAGTTGACTGTTCCGGTGTGGTTGAAGACCTCCGGGCCAAAGAACCGGCGCATCGACTCCGCGGCGAATGCCACAGACATCCTGCCTGAGGCGATGGCGTAGTTCGTGCCGAGCCTGCGTTGGGCCAATTCCGGGCTGTTGTGAATGTTCTCCCGGTCAAGGATCCCGCAGGACTCGAACTGGTCGATGCTGTCTTGTGTGATGGACTTGGTGACGGAGGGAATATGTGCCCCTACGTCTATGTTTGCGGTTGCCATTTCTTGCCCACCTCGTCGGGTTTCTTCATCTGATATGTGCGCAGCCTCTCCAGTAGGCGGCCGTCCTCGTCGACGGCGGTGGCCTCGATAACCAGGTAAGGCTTGTCTCGGCGCAGGTACTTGTCGGCGATGCGGCCGGTAACGAATATTTTCTTACCGGGAATCGGCGGGTTGAAGAACTCCACCTCGTTGCCCGCATTCACGCCGCCTGTAGTGTCATCGTACACCATGTTCAAAGCGGTGGCGTCGTGCTTCACGGCCAGGGTTGGAAAGGTCGCTTCTGGGTCGTCGATGGAGGCGCGAAAGGTGTCCAACATCTCCTGGGTCATCACGTATTCGTAGGACCCCAACTCCTCCCCGATCTCCACCTGGTCATAAACAAACTCCTTTAGGTTCTCGTCGGCCATGTCTCGACTCCTGTGCGGAAGCGTTGGGGGACTCAGGGAGCCATTTTAACATGGAACGTTTAACATGAAACGTTCGTGACTGAATGGGCGAGTGGTTCTGGGTTGCCAAAGCGCCTGCCGCGTTGCCAATCCGCCAACGTTGTAGTAGCCGTATCCCTCATGCCCTATAATGGGTTCCCAACCAATGGAGTTTCGGCTTTCGAGAGTGTGATGGACCTCACCTTTGAGCGAGGGGACCCTCAGCAACCCAAGGGCCATGCAATCATCTACTTCCGGATCAACACCGAGCCGGATAAGGTGTACGCAACCTACGTGATCATCCTGCCAGTCAAGGCGGACCTGGGCAAGTACGTGCCTCCTTTCCTGGCGTCCCACCTGGGCAACATGCCTCTCAACGACCTGTCGGCTTTCGCCATGCCTCCCTTGCCCGAAGCCGTGGATAGCTACGAGGAACTGGACCGTCTCAGCAGAATGCGGGATGACGACCTGGCTTTCGTAGACAGCATGTTTTCCTTCGACCTGCCGCGGATGATGGAGTCGGTCACTGAAGCGGTCCAAACCTACTCCGAGCTATGCGAACGCAGATTTACCGCGCCGGGAAATGTGGAACCGGAAGCCCTCGTCGAGCCGCCAACACCGGAGTCTGAGGAAGACCGCTCTTTTGACGTCAATGAAGTCCTATTCAGCCTGATGAGCGAGAAGGACAAACTGGCCGAGCTTGCGCGCCTGCTGGGCCGTTTGCGGTTTGCCGTGGAAGGTTGGGACGCCAACACGGTGGACGAGGTCTCCGAGGAAATCACGACCCTTGCCCGCCACCTGCCCGAGGAATTTCGGGTGCCAAGTCTGTTGGTGGTTGCCAAGGACTCCTCTCAGCGAGGCTCGATGCTGGCCCAGTTATACCTGGACAGGTGTTTCCGTCTCTCCGATGGCGACGTTTTCACCGCCCAAAACTTGGCCGACCAAATCCAATCGCTAGAGTCCGAGGGCTAAATCCCCGGGATTCCAGGATTGGTCCGGTCCCGGCCTCGTGATTCTGTACCTTGCTGGTAAAATAGGACCGCGTTTCAGGCGTACTAGAAGGTGTCGAGCCGTTGGCTTATCTCTCACGCCTCAGTCTGACCAACTTCAGAAGCTTTGAAGACTTGGACTTGGCGTTGCCCCCGGGCGTTCTGGTGTTTTTCGGGGCAAATGCTCAGGGAAAAACGACGTTGCTGGAAGCGGTCTACCTGCTGGCCATCGCTCGTTCCTTCCGGGCGGAGAATGAGCGCGAAGTCGTTCGGCTCGGCGCCGCTGGGCAGGGGGGCCAAGCCCTGGCCAGAGGAGACCTGGAGCGTGCCGGGGAGCGGGTATCCATCTACGTGGGCTATCAATCAGGCCGCGATGCCCTTGGGCGTGAAATCGGCGGCAACGGGACCGGCCGCTCTGCGGTCCGCAAGGAAATCCGCGTGAGCAGGGTCCGCAAGACTGCCGCCGAGTTGGTGGGTATCGTGAACGCGGTCCTCTTTACAGCCGACGATCTCCAGCTAGTATTCGGTCCACCTTCCGGGCGGCGCCGTTACTTGAACATCCTGATCTCCCAGTCCGACCCCACCTACTTGAAGACGTTGCAACGGTTCCAGAGAGTCGTTCAACAGCGGAACAAATTGCTGAGGATGCTACGGGACGGGCGGGCCGGGACCGAAGAGATGGCCTTCTGGGACGATGAATTGGTGCGGGAAGGGTCATGGTTGACCTGGAGAAGAGGCGAAACCGTGAGGCAACTTGGGCCGATGTGCCAAGAGCGGCACAGCTTTCTAAGTGGCGCGTCGGAGGACCTGCTAGTCCAATACCGCCCCAGTGTCCCGCTGGGAGAGGACATCGCCGCGACTCAGGAAATGTTCCGGGAAAGCCTGGCCGCGTCCGAACAGAGGGAGCGGGCCACGTCGACGACGGCCGTTGGTCCTCATCGTGACGACCTGGGGTTGCTGATAAACTGTGTCGATATGCGGGCCTATTCCTCCCGAGGGCAGGCGCGCACCATGGCCCTTGCCTTGCGTCTGGCCGAAGCGGCCTTTCTCGAAGCGGTGCGCGGAGAAGGCCCCATCGTGTTGCTTGACGATGTGCTTTCTGAGATGGATTCCACCCGGCGCAGGCGGGTGCTGGAGCAAGTAACTCGCTTTCAGCAGACTTTGATTACCATGACCGACTTGGAACAAGCGGGCGGATTCTTCGGCCCTACGGCGCACTTTTTCCGGGTCGGCGGTGGAGAAGTGGCCAGCATGTCTTATGATGAAGCCATCCTGGCCGCGCATAATACGAACCAGGACCAACCCGGGGCCTAATGCGATGCCAGTTACTCAAGAACAATTAGACGAAATTGCCCTGACGCGGGCCGAATACGATCTGATAGTCAACCGGCTAGACCGCGAGCCTAATGCGGTGGAGTTGGGAATGTTCGGCGCTTTGTGGAGTGAACATTGCGCCTACAAACATTCCGCGCCACTGTTGCGGTTGTTGCCCAGCCGGTCGCCCCGTGTATTGTCCCGGCAGGGAGCGGAGAACGCCGGCGCGGTGGACCTGGGAGACGGCCTGGTGGCGGTGTTCAAGGTTGAGTCCCATAATCATCCGTCCGCTGTGGAGCCGCTGCAGGGAGCGGCCACGGGAGTCGGCGGCATCGTCCGGGATATTCTGGCAATGGGCGCGCGGCCAGTGGCGCTCCTGAACTCCCTGCGGTTTGGTCCGCTGGACGACCCCAAGAACCGGCACCTGTTCCAGGGCGTGGTTGGCGGCATCTCCTGGTACGGCAACTGTATCGGCGTGCCGGATGTCGCGGGCGAGATATACTTCGATCCTTGCTACACCCAAAACCCGCTGGTCAATGCCATGTGTGTCGGTCTGGTGGATCGGAGAAAGCTGGCCACGGCCTCCGCCGGAGATACGGGCAACGTGCTCCTTCTGGTGGGGTCGGGGACTGGGCGCGACGGAATCCACGGGGCTTCGGGTCTGGCCTCTCGGACTTTTGAAAAAGAACAAGAGCTGCGGCCTACGGTGCAGGTGGGCAATCCGTTCCTGGAAAAAGTGCTCATCGAGGCATGTCTGGAGGCCCTGGGCACCGGTTGGGTTAAGGGCATTCAGGACCTGGGGGCCGCCGGACTGACAAGCGCCAGTGTCGAATCGGCGGCGCGCGCTGGACGGGGAATCGTTCTCGACGTGGCCCAAGTCCAGCGGAGGGAGCGGGGGATGACCTCCTATGAGGTCATGCTGTCGGAATCCCAGGAACGTATGCTCCTGGTGGTCCCGCCCAGCGGGGTCGAAAGCGTCCGGAAAGTTTTCCAAAAATGGGAAGTCTCCTGCCGGGAAATCGGCACGGTCACGGGAGATGGGGACGCTGTGGTGGTCGACGCTCAGCAGCCGATAGCCAGCGTGCCGATCCAACACCTGTCCAACCCTCCGCGCTACCGGCTAAAGGGGTCACCGTCAGCGGACTACGCCGAGCGGCAACGGCTGTCGTTGGACGAGGTGTCCGCCCCTGCCGCGTCGCCGGCAAACGTCCTGTTGGAACTCCTGGCCTCGGCAAACATTGCCAGCCGGGAACCGGTCTTTCGCCAATACGACCACCAGGTCCAGACCAATACTGTCCGGGGTCCGGGAAGCGATGCGGCAGTCTTGCGGCTCAAGGGAACTGGCAAGGCTATCGCACTTAGCATCGACGGAAATGGCCGCTATTGTTACCTTGACCCCTACCAGGGAGGCAAAATAGCGGTCGCCGAAGTCTGCCGAAACCTCAGTTGCTCCGGGGCCGAGCCCCTGGCGCTCACCGACTGCCTCAACTTCGGGGACCCTGGCAGGCCCGAGGTCTACCATCAGTTGGAATGGTGCGTGAGAGGCATGGGCCATGCTTGTCGTGCCCTGGGCGTTCCGGTGGTCAGCGGCAACGTGAGCCTCTACAACGAGTCCACCGGTCATGCCATTTTCCCGACCCCGGTTATCGGAGGGTTGGGTATGATTGACGACGTCACCCGCTGCGTGGGGTCGCCCTTCACCTGTGAAGGGCTGTGCGTGGCGGTCATTGGAGACCATATCGAAAGGCCGAGAGCTTCGGACCTGGCGGGAAGCGAATACCTTCTAGTGGTCCATGGAAAAGTGGCCGGACGCCCAATAATCAGCTTGGAATACGAGAAGTGGGTGCAATCCCTTTGCCGGCGTGCTATCAACGAAGGGTTGGTGTCGTCGGCCCATGATTGCTCCGACGGCGGACTCGCGGTTGCCCTGGCGGAATGCTGCATCCAAGGCGGTGTGGGATTTAGGAGCGAGACCAACTTTCCTCGGCGGTGGGATGCGGCCTTATTCGGAGAGCGCCAGTCGCGAATAGTAGTCGCGCTACCCGAGTCCAACTGGGATGGCTTGACCCGCTTGGCAGCCGAGTCAGGTGTGCCGGTCCGCTGGCTGGGGACCACCAGCGGCGACCGCTTGCGGTTCGGTCCGTTGCTGGACCTTCCGGTGGATGAGGCCGCATCGGCCTGGAAACATGGGTTGGAGAAGTATTGGTGAGTACCGCGCCTCTTCGCGTCCTGTTCCTCACGCCCTATTTCAGGCCGTATCTGGGCGGTATCGAACGCGCCATCGAGCAGCTTACCTTCCAGATACAGAAGTCTTCAGAGGTAGAGGCCGTCGCGGTGCTGACGACGAAGTATTCGTTCCCCCGGGTTCCTCAGCCTACCTGGGCGGACCGGGACACGACACCTGAAGGTATTGGAATATACCGGCTGGACGGCTTCCCCAGACGCTCCATTCCCCTCTACTCGGTCCCGCTAGTTTGGTTCTCTCCGATGCAGGTCCGGCGTTACCTGGAAGAGTTCAACCCCAACGTCGTCCACTTCGTTGGCGATGGGTGGTTCTGGGGACACTTCTGGTCTTGGTTCTGGTTCCGGAACAAAGCCCGGTTTGTATTCACACCCTCTTATCACGAGTTGCCAGTGATCCGGTGGTGGCTGCGTCCTATAAACTCCTTCATCTGCAATGTAATGGACAGCGTAATTGCGCTTACCCGCCAGGAGTCCCAGTTGGTCCGGCGCGACTACTGGGTGCGGGAGCGGAAAATGGGCATCATCGGTTGGGGGGCTCCCCTGCCTGATGACCTGGATAACGCTGGCAACAAAGCAGGTTCGTCGGACGGCGGTGGAACCGATGCCCCTTTGACCGTCCTGTGCGTCGGACGCCTTGGCCGTCATAAAGGGCAGGAGTGGTTATTGGATGTTTACCGGCAGGTCCGCGCCCAATTCCAACGACGGGTGCGCCTGGTCCTGGTGGGCAGGGACGAAGGGGATGAGGAGAAGCTGCGGGACATTGTGCTGGGCGCTTCCCTGGAAGAAGAAGTCCAGATGGTCGGTGAGGTGTCAGACGAAGAGTTGGCTGCCTGGTACGCTAAGGCTGATGTCTTCGTGCTGTTCTCCCACTACGAGGCGTTCGGGTTGGTGTTCTTCGAGGCAATGGCCTACGGAGCGCCGGTATTGACCCACGATGTAGGGGCGAACCGGGAACTGCTGACCCGAGGCGCGGTGGTCGTCCCCAGGTTTAACCCAAAAGAAGCGGGCGCGCAATTGGTCCGCCTCGTCAACGATGACGAGTACCGCCGGCAACTCGGCAAGGACGCCCAAGACTACGCCCTCGCCGAGTTCACTTGGAACGCCGTGGCGGACAAGTATCTGAATGTGTATACAGCCACGGGGGATTGATCCTGTGGCGACGATTTTCTCGGGCCTAATGTCTCCGGAGAGGTGAATTAAATGGACCGGCAGGAGCTGGAAGCGGGCGCGCGCAATATTCTATTGACCAATCTCAGGCGGGGTGTAGCCGATTGGAACGGCAGGGAATACAGTTTTGTGTGCCCTTCGCTGACCGGGTACCCGTTCCAGTGGTTTTGGGACTCTTGCTTCCACGCCATCGCGTTGCTGCATCTCGACCAAGAGCAAGCCAAGGCGGAGATGACCACGCTGATGAGCGGCGCGCTCCCGAACGGGTTCATCCCCCACATCATCTTCTGGGAGATGGAGAAGCAGCCGGACTTCTTGGCCCGCAACATCGTCGGGATGACCTCTCCCAACTACAGCTCCACGATGCAGCCCCCCATCATCGCCTATACCGTTGAGCGAATATTCGAGGCTACCGGAGACGTGGCCTTTCGGGACGCGGCCCTTCCGGTCCTGACTGGCTTCTACCGCTGGCTCCGAACGGCCCGCGACCCGGACGACGACGGCCTTATCGCGGTGATCCAGCCCGAGGAAGCGGGGACTGACTGCTCGCCCAAATACGACGAGGCTCTTGGACTGGAGGAGCTAAGCAACCAGGGATTCATCGAGGCCCTGAGAAAGGTCTACGCCGCCTACGAGCCGATGCGGGGCGACGATCACCGGATCCTGGCGGCGGACATATTCCACTTCGAAGACGTCTTGGTGAACTCCATCTACGTGATGGGTCTGCGCTCTCTGGCCAGGCTGCTAGGTGACGCTCCAGAGGCGGCGGAATTCAATCAGCAGGCAGACAAAACCCGCGACGCGCTTCTCTCCAAATGCTGGGACGAAGAAGCAGGTGCGTTCTTCGACCTATCCGGGGTTGCCGAGACCCCCGTCAAAGTAGTCACCATCAGCTCACTGATGCCGCTGATCATTGACGACCTGCCGCGGCCAATCGTTGAACGGCTGGTCGATCAATGGTTGACCAATCCGGACCACTTCTGGACTCCCTATCCGCTCCCGTCAGTACCGGCGTCAGACCCCAAGTTTATGCCAGGAAATCCCAGGGGGTTCATCTGGCGGGGCCCAAGCTGGATCAACACCAACTGGTTCCTTTCACACGCGCTGCGAAGGCATGGCTATCCGGAACTGGCTGACACCATCGTCACGCGAAGTCAGGGATGTATCGAGAAGTCGGGCTTCAGGGAGTATTACCATCCCTATACCGCGGAAGGACTGGGAGCTAGGGACTTCGGCTGGTCCACTCTAATCCTGGACATGTAGTGTCAGCCAACGGCTCACGCCGACGGAGGCTTGCCCCGGCGCAGGCCAGAGGAAAGGAAGTCTAGGAGGCCCAGACGCTGACTACACGTCTGCGGGGGAGAAGCTCGTGAGGACGGTGTCTTCGGCATCAGATGGAGCCGCGTCAAGGACTTCGTCATCCGCTGCAACGCCGTTGGTTTCTCCGGCGCTGACGGGAGCGGCGTCTTGGGGTTCCCAACGGGATTGAAGTACGCCCTGTACCAGCGGGTGTTCCCGGTTCAAGTAGAACGTTCGCAAACGCCGGGCACGGCCCCCGTCTTCTGCTGGAGCGTTGAACCAGCCTTTGATGAAGAGTTCGCCGTTACCTAGACCCCGGACCATCCTGGTCACGAAGCTCTTGGAATACACGGTCCCCCAACGGTTGATGATCTCGTCGTGTTCGGCTTTCAACCCCTCGTCCAATGCCTGGCAGACTTCGGTGACCAGGAAGTTGAAGGCAACGTGGCTCACGTCGCCGCGGTCCTCCAGGGTGTCCGCCATCACGATCAGGTCGGCGATTCTTCGGCCGTTCTGCCCGTCGTCCGGGCCAGAAGGCAAATCCAGGCCCGCCATCGCCTCGACAAGAAGAGCGTCCAGGTCTGCGGAGGGTTGTTCCACTGGCAAAGGCGCCGGTTCGGCCTCGGCACCGCTCGGAATGGTTTCAGCCTCGTTTACTGGCTGAGGCTCAGGGGTGTCAACGCCGGTCTCAACCTCTGCCCCGGAGGCGGCGGCAGTCTCTTCCACCACGACTGGCGTGAGTTCAGGGACTTCATCTGCGTTGGCCACTGCTTCGAGAACCCGCTCATCCGCTGGAGTCTCCTCGATTACGGGAGTTTCTTCCTCGGTAACGGCTTCAACCGCATCCGAGGCGGGTTGGCTCCTTGCGCTTTGTCGTCCCTTGCCCCTGGTAGCCGGGGGAGATGAGGCTCGAGACGAACGGGTGTGAGCCTCGTCCGGTTCCGGCTCGTCGGCCATGATTGCCCAGTCAACCAGTCCAGCGGTGATGAGGCGTATCTGGCCCTCTTCGGCGACGCGGGACATGAGCTTCTTGAATCCGGAGAAGCCGACCTTTTTCTCGTCGAACTCCGGGAATCGGCGCATTATCCTCTGTTTGATCGAAGTGAGCAACGGCGTCCCGCCGGCCTTGCGTTCGTCCCTGACGATCTCCTCGATCGTGCTGATGATCTGGGGAAGTTCGATCCTGGCCGGTGTGATCGGGGCAGTAGCGGCTGCGGCGGTAGCCTGACGAGGTTGCGCTTCGGTGCGTCCGTTTCCAGCCCGCACAGGCTCCGGTGGGGTGACGGTATCCACGTCGACGTCGTAAAGGATCAGCTCGTCGACCTGGTCGGATAACCGGCGTGAAGTGGCCCACGACACCCCGATGATAATCACGCGCTTGCCCATTGTCCGAAGGGCGTTGATCACATGGATGAAGTCAGAGTCGCCGGACACCAACACGAAAGTACGTATGTTGGGGTAGGAGTGGGCGCACTCAATGCAGTCGGCGGTCATCTTGACGTCTACGCTGTTTTTGACCCGGATGGTCCGTCCAGGTTCGCCATTTGATCCATTGCCGGTGGCCAAACGGGTGGGAACGTAAACCGGGTCGATTCCAGCCAAGTACAGCGCGGGAGGGTCGTTGATGAATTGGCTTGCACCCCGCAGTTCAGGGGCGCGGGTCACCCAGTCGGCGTAAGCCTTCGCAACGACAACACGTCCGTGGTTGGAAACCTCTTCCTTGAGTGCGGATACGTTTGGGTGACGGCGTCCCACGGCCAGGCTAATCTTGAAGTTCTCCCAGTCAATAAAGAGGGCGACATCTTCGCCCAAACGTATTGGTTCATTCATACTTTTCTACTACGAAGTGTCTCCCTCAGCCTTTGATATACAGACCTATTATAGCTACCATTATGGTTACCCAAGAGCCACCAATCAAAACATAGACGTTGTTGAACCTGTTATTCATCTCCGCACGAAGAGATTCGATGGACCGGCTTAGTTCATCGAGTCGCCGGTCGACCTGCTAATAAGCGCCTTCTAACTCTTTGCTCCAACGCCATCTTCAGACTCCTAGCGCTCCAGATGCCAGTATAATACGAGACCGGATGGGATGCCATCTATGTGGTAATGTCAGCCGTGGGCTTTTTGTCCGTCGCTCGGGTCTGAGTGCGCTGAAATCGTCAATAGTTGGTCCCGGTCCCCTTCCTTGAAGCTAAGTAGGGGTACCCTGCCAGACCCGCTAAGTGTTATTTAGTTCTGGGCGGCAACAGGGGAAATCCCCCAACCCCCTTTTCCGAAAGGGGGCTTTGTGTGACTGACTATTGAAACACCCCGGTAATGTCAGCCGGGCGCTTTGAAGACCACGCGTGACCCGTCTCTAGGGTCATTCGATTATCGGCCCAATTGTCCGAACCGGGATTCACAGGATTTCGGGATTTATATGATTGGAAATCATCCGAATCCCGAAATCAGAGAAATCACAGTTCAGACGGACCATCGAAAGACCCTGGACCCGTTACGGGTATTCTTGACAACCGGCGAGACATAATGGATGGTACTTGAGCTGAAGAATCTTTGAGGGTCACTCGGAGAGATGATTATGCCGGAACGACGTCCCAGACTCGAAGGCAAGGTGGCCATCGTCACAGGCGCCGGTTCCAGCGGCCCCGGAATCGGCAACGGAAGAGCTACCGCTATGCTGTTTTCAAGGGAAGGGGCTAGTGTTCTCCTTGCGGACGCCGTGATGGAACGGGCCGAAGAGACCCTGGCCATGATACGCGAAGAAGGTGGCGTGGCATCGGCGTTTCAGGCTGACGTTACCAACGCTGGGGAGTGCCAGGCAATGGTCGACGCCGCCGTGGACCTCTACGGCCGGTTGGACATACTTGACAACAACGTTGGCATGTCACGGCGGGGCACGGTGGTTGATACCTCCGAAGCGGACTGGGACCTTATCATCGCGGTCAACTTGAAGAGCATGATCCTGGCCAGCGGGGCAGCCATTCCCAAAATGATAGAGACCGGAGGCGGCTCTATCATCAACATCTCTTCCATCGCGGGACTAAGAGCCCACTCTCAGACCCCATACACAACCACCAAGTCGGCGGTCGTGGGCCTGACCTATTCAATGGCGGCGGACCACGGAAAGGACAACGTCAGGGTAAATTGCATCGCTCCCGGCTTGCTTTACACTCCTATGACCGCGCCGCGTATGGATGAGTCGATGCGGGAGAACCGGAGAAGCGCGGCTCCTCTGGGTACCGAGGGCACTGCCTGGGACGTTGCCCACGCGGCGGTATTCCTGGCAAGCGATGAGGCGCGCTGGGTAACAGGGGTGGTGCTGCCGGTCGACGCGGGACTTACCATTACCAGCCCGGTCACCTACAACACTATCAACCAGCAGGCGAGGTTCTAGCTACAGGCTACTCTCCTGCCAGGTCACCGGCGGCCTTCACTCGAACCAGGGTCGCGTTGCTGGGCAGGTAGGTTAGGGGAATCTCGTCGAGTTCAACTATCTCCACCGTGGCGGGGTCCGCCCCCGCGGTTACCGCTCGGGACACCGCCTCGGCACGGGCTGAGGACAGGGCTTCGTCTCTGCCTGTCTCCTCCAGGGAGTAGACTCGCTCCACCTGTCCACTGACCTGGGCTATGGCCGCGCCGATGGCGTTGGCTACGTCTGAGTTGGGTGGGCGCACCACGCTAGACGCTCCCGCCAGGTCGTTCGGGACGAGAATGCCGCCACCTCCGACCAGGACGATGGTCACCGGAGCTGAGCTTAACTTTACCTGGTCCACGGCTGTCTCAATTCGTTCCTGAATTTCCCTCAAAACGGATTGGACCAGGGCCTGCGGCAGGCTCTTAACTGCCTCGGCCCTACCGATGGCCGCCCTCCCACCGGCAACGGCGATATCCGTTGTGGTGAGCGTGTTCCCGCCGAAGACCAAGGCCTCATCCTGCAGCCGGTAGCCAACACTTTCGGGGCCTATCCGCAACGGTTCCTGCTGGACCAGGCTGCCTCCGCCCAGGGCGATGGAGAGAACGTCCGGCATTCTGAAGTTTGTCCGGACCCCGGCGATGGAAACAGCGGCGCCGGCCTCCCTGGGGAATCCCCTGACCAGCGCGCCCACGTCCGATGACGTTCCGCCAACGTCCACGACAATGGCGCTGCCCTCTCCGGACAGGAACGCCGCTCCCCTCATGCTGTTGGTGGGGCCGGAGGCGATGGTAAGCACCGGGAACCGTGCGGCGAATGAAGCGTCCATCAGGGTCCCGTCGTTCTGGCTCAGGTACAGAGGGACTTGGAGGTCCAGTTCTTCCAAGGCGGTCTCTATGCCGCGGATGGTCCGGGCTGCCAATTCACCCAAGCAGGCGTTGAGAGTCGCGGCGTTCTCTCTTTCCAGGAGGCCGATGCGTCCGTTCTCGTGGGACATGGTTACCCGGATATTTGGGGCTTCTTCGCGGATGATTGCGGCGGCGGATGATTCGTGACTGGTGTTCACAGGGGAGAATACGCCGGACACCGCGACCGCCCTGACCCCTGCCTGTTCCAGACCTCGCGCAAACTCCCGCAACTCGGAAGGATCGAGTCCGGAGATCTCCCGTCCGTCAAATTCGTGGCCGCCGTGGACCATGTGCGCCGAGCCGCCAATGGCGTCCTTCAAGGACACCGGCCAATCCACCAAGGGCGGAAGTAGACTGGTTGCTGGCAGAGCCAGGCGCACCACCGCGGTTGGGGCGAGCCCCCGCTGCTCCAGCAGGGCGTTCGTGAAATGGGTTGTGCCGAGCATGACGGCGCTGACGTCCGTGTTCGCGCTGTGTTGGGCAAGCACCTCCCGCAGGGCGTAGAGGATACCGGTAGTCACATCCTGGGTAGTGGGCACCTTCGCCCGGCCCACCAGTTCCCTGCCGTCCATCAAGGCCGCGTCGGTGTTGGTGCCGCCGACGTCGATTCCGATCCTCACGTATTTCGCCTCGTCACAACACCAATGGGGTGTAGTCTTCATCGTAGCCGAACGCGCGGGGCCCAGCGACTGCCAGCCCTTCGGGAGTTGTCCAATGCCCGGGCGCGGGGAATCCCAACACCGTCACCCTGAGCCCGTACCGCAATAGCTCGGTGGTCACGGGATTCCCGGTCTCCGTGTCCACGACGCAGATCAGGTCGGGCACGATGCACACCTTCTGACCTTCTCTGCGGGCGATCAAGTTCTCGTTTTGGAACTCGATGACCATCCGTTCTCCCTGGAAACTGGCCAGGCCGTTTAGGGACACGCTGCCCCTGGCGAACCCGGCGGTTGTACGCCGGTCCAGGTCCACCACTTTCCCGCCAAATAGGACCTTGCCCGGACAGGTGGAGAGGATTGCCTCTAAGGGGTCTTCGTTCCGGGTCTGGGCCGTCTTGACGGCGTCTCCCAGGTCCCGCGCCAACGAAAGAGTGTGGAGGACCGCGGTGCGTCGCACCTGCTCGGTGGTCATCGGGGCTACGGCGTAGCAGGCGACGCAGCCCATCTGAACCGTCATCGCCCGGGCGAGCCGTTCGGCCCATCTGGCGCTAATGGTTTCCGGGATGACGACTTTGTTGCCCTTCTCGTCGGCGATGGCCATGGGGCAAAAGGGTACGCCGTAGACAAAGAAAGTCTTCATCTGGAACTCGGGAAAGGCGCGGCCCATGCCGTCGGCGTCCACCACCGGCAGCCCGGCAATCGCGGCCGGGATGAGGGGTTCGACCGAGTTGCTGCCGCCGATCTCGTTGGAGATCAGGGCCGTCGCGATAATGCCGGTGAAGTCCTCGATGGCTCGCAACGCATAATACGCTTGAAGGTCGCGGACCTTTTCGATGCCCACCGTAGGCGCGCCAATGCCGCCGACGCAAATCACGCGGGCGTCATCCGGCAACTCTTCAGGGGCAAGAACGGTCACCGGGCCATGCTCTCTTATGGCCTGACGCGCCCTTAGCTGCCCAATGTAAGGGTTGCCGCCTCCGCCGGTCCCAAGGATCCCGGCGCCGATAGCGATTGATTCCAGGTTACTTTCGTTAGCTTCCCACATGCGGTGGTTGCCTCTTGGTTGGGTGAAATTGCCAGTTCAGGCGCATGCAGTATAATTGCATGTATTAAGTAATACTATTTTAATGGAGTGTGAAATGGCGGGCATTGTTGGTTCGAAGGGCCAGATTGTGATATCAAAAAAAATTCGCGATCAACTCGGCATAGAACCAGGCTGGCGCGTTAGTCAGCGTCTAGTGGACGGCCATGTGGAAATATACTTCATCCAACCGGAGCACAATCGCTCATTGAAGGGAAGTTTACAGCGATTTATCGACCCTTCGCTAGCGGAGGGACTGGATTGGGAGGAAATCAGAGCGCGCGCGTGGACTCGGGCGGCCAAGGAGCGCGAAGATAAGAGTAGAGCATGACCGAGCTGGCGTTCCTTGATTCTAATGTTCTGGTTCGCTACCTCATTGGAGACCCACCAGACCAGGCTGACCGGGCCGCTGAGATAATCGATCAAACCAGTAGGCTTTGTATCACCACCGTGTCTCTGGCAGAGGTCTATTTTGTGCTTAACAGATTGTACGGGATTCCGAGAGGCCGGTTAATTGACCAACTGATCGACTTCTTGTTGAAGGAAAATATCGTGCCTCACGGTGTCGATAAAGAGTTCTTAATCCAAGGACTTCGGATGTGCCGCGACTCTGGAAGGGTCAACGTGGCGGATGCAATGATTTGGGCGGAGGCTCGCACGGCTGGAATTGAGGTAATCTACTCGTTTGACCAGCGGTTTCCGAGTGATGGACTGGAAATCCGAGGATAGAGGCTCTCCGCTGACAAGTGCATTCAAACTAGCGGATTAGCATGGCATAACAACGTGGAGACAAGCCTGCCTGCCTATGGTTCGGCCCATTGGAGATGCAGCCTCTAGCGTTATAGAATGGCCACGACCGTGATATGGAAAGCGGAGGGCTAGCATGACCTACACAGGGAAGCCCGTGAAGCGGTTCGAGGACCCTCGGCTGGTGTCTGGTCAGGGTTCTTACGTAGACGACATCAAGATTGATGGCCTGCTCCACGCCGCAATTCTGCGCAGCCCTCATGGACATGCGAGGCTCAACGGAATACACACGTCCAGGGCTCGCGGGCTTCATGGAGTGGTGGCGGTGATTACCAGCGAGGACATCGCCGGTATTCTCTCAGACCTTCCAACCCGCGCAATGAGCGGCGAGTGGGAGGTGGATGAGTTCAACGCTCCTGAACACCGGGTCTTGGCGAAAGATAAAGTCAATTACGTTGGTCAAACAGTCGCCGTGGTTGTTGCCGAGTCTCCCCAACAGGCCAGGGACGCCCTGGAGCTGATCGAGGTTGACTACAATCCTTTGCCGGCGATTGTCGACCCACGGGAAGCCGCCGCCGAAGGCTCCGCGCCGATTCACCAGGAATTGGGTTCCAACGTTGCCCTCCGCATTCATCACGATAGGCAAGGGGAGGCCCTAGACGCGGCCTTTGCCAAGGCGGACCGGGTAGTCAGGCAACGTTACGATGTGCAACGACTCGCGCCGATGCCCATGGAGACACGGGGTCTGGTTGCCCATTTCGAACCCGAAGAGGACTTCTTGACCATCTGGACTTCTACTCAATCGCCCCACCGGGTAAAAAGGCAGATTGCCCGGCTTCTGGACCGGCCCGAAAGCAGTGTGAGGGTGATCGCGCCCGACGTGGGCGGCGGGTTCGGAGAAAAGGGAGGAGTCTTCCCCGAAGACCTGGCCATTGCTTATCTCTCCGTCTCACTGGGGAGGCCCATAAAATGGGTGGCCGACCGCCAGGAAAACATGCTGGGATTCCACGGCAGGGGTCATACGGTAGACGTGGAAGCGGCGGTCCAAAGCGACGGGACCATGTCAGGGATTAAGCTACAGATAATCGGGGACGGAGGCGCGTATTTCGGCAACTCCACTCCTGGGCCTCCATATCGCGCCAGCCACCGGATCATAGGACCGTATAAGACTCCTTGCGCCAGGATTGAAGTCCTCGGCGTGGTTACCAACAAGCCGCCCACGGGAGCATATCGCGGCGCGGGAGGGCCGGAAGCCGCGTTCTGCATGGAAAGGACCGTGGACCTGATTGCCCTGGACCTGGGCCTCGATCCCTCGGAAGTGAGGCGCAAGAATCTCATCGAGAACGACGCCTTTCCCTATGAGACACCCACCGGGCTGACCTATGACTCTGGCGACTACGAAACAGTACTTGATAGGGCGCTGGCATTGTCTGGCTACGCGGAATGGAGGCGCAGGGCAAGTGAAAGCCGGTCCTCCACTGGGCCTCTGATCGGGGTTGGACTGGCCACTGTTATCAAGATGTCCGGCGGCTCTGGTGATTCCAGGGAGGAAGAAGCCTGGCTGAATATAGACCCCGCAGGCCGCGTCACCGCCATGACCGGCGTTTCCCCCCACGGCCAGGGCTCCGCCACCGCCTTTTCCCAAATAGTAGCCGATGAGCTTGGGGTCACGCCCGGAGATGTCCGGGTCCTCCACGGTGACACGGCCGTCGTTCCCTCCGGTGGTGGCACTGGGGCAACCCGCGCAACCGTGGTGGGAGGGTCGGCGCTTTATCTCGTGGCGCGAGAGGCGCGAGAAAAACTGACCCGTATCGCCGGCCATCTGCTGGAGTGTTCACCCCAGGAGGTCGCGCTCCAAAATGGACGGGCGCTCAACAGCAGGGACCTTCAACAGAACGTTACTTTCGAGGAGCTGGCTTCCGCCGCCTACAACGAAGAGCGATTAGCTCCCGGCACGGAAGTCGGTCTGGAATTCAGCGGCAGCTTCACCCTGGGCCGGGTCCACCAGAGCCCTCACTCCTTCAGCGCCCACGTGGTGGTCGCCGAGGTAAGCCGTGAAACCGGCGAGACCAGAATACTTCGGTATGTGGCGCTGCACGACTGCGGCAGGATCATCAACCCCGTGCTGGTGGAAGGCCAGGTCCATGGCGGAATCGTCCAGGGCATCGGCCAAGCCCTGTGGGAAGGGATGGTCTACGATGAGCGGGGGCAGCCTCTAACCGGCAGTCTCATGGACTACGCGATGCCCATCGCGGGGCGGATTCCTGAACTAATCACCGAGACCGTCGAAACGCCCTCTCCGATGAACCCGCTGGGAATCAAGGGAGTGGGAGAATTGCCTACGGTCGCGGCGCCTGTCGCGGTGGCCAATGCCATCATGAACGCGCTGTCCCCCTTGGGCATAAGACACATAGACACGCCCCTGACAGCCGAGAAAGTGTGGAGGGCCATCAACGGCGAACAGGAAGCGGGCTAGCATTCCCCGGCGGCGCTATCGCATTTAGACCGCATTAGCCCCGTCATTCCCGCCGCCCCGGTCATTCCCGTGGAAACGGGAATCCATCGCCCTGGCCCGCCATTCCCGGCTCCTGACATCGCAGTCCGCGAACTCTGGACTCCGGCAAGCGCCTGAGTGACACTGGGGCCGCCTAATATGCGACCACCCTGTTCCGCGGCCTTCGCGCCGCGATAACGGTTTTGTGGTAATATACCGCCTAGTAATCTCGACCCCTAGATAACGGAGGAGGATTTCACATGGCTACTATGATCGACGGCGAATCGTATCTGGGTAAGGTACTGGTCCGCTCGCTTTCCCCGTCCAAAGAAGTCACTTTGTACCTTTGGCCCATGCGGTGCCTGAAGAGCAAATTCGGCGGCCCCACCTTCGGCGTGGACGTCCGCGGCACCGAAATCATCCGCTTCGACCCCCACGGCTCCAGGGGCCATTGGCACAAGGGCGGATACGACAAGTTGGGCGCGGGCGGGTCCCACGTCGACTTCCCTGAGGGGATGCAAGAGTCCAAGGACCAGGTAGCCTGGGCCCTGGACCAGATCAAGGACCAGACCGCTCAGTTGCTGTCGGAGGCGGGATATCTCGACGAAGCAGCGTCGGTTGACGCCGAGATGCTGGCTGCCGCTACCGAGGCGATCAAGAGCCACCTGGCCGAGGTTGGGGACCTGGTCCCCAGGGCCCTTGCCGAGGGTCTCGTAACCGCGTAACATAGTTCTAGCCGGTAGGTTTCGGCAATATGAGGAGGCGCGGGTCCTTGCCTGCGCCTCCTTTTTCATTTCTCGGAAAGCGGGTTAGATTCCGATCAACGCCCGGGCGTTCTCACCCAAAATCCCTTCTTTCGCCGCGTCGGAAAAGGGCAGCCCCAGGATGTACTCGGAATCGGTGATCTGGCTGGCCAATGGGAAATCGGTCCCGAAGCAGACCTTGTGCGCGCCGTGCTTGTTGAAGATGGCGGTCAAAGTTTCGGCGGCCACCTCCCGAAGCGATGGCGGCCAGGTGGTGTCCACCAGGACGTTTTCTTGGCCCAGTAAGACCCGCTCCGCTTCGTCCAGCATATACATGCCGCCCAGATGCAGCGCGATGATCTTGAGCCTCGGGAACTGGCGCACGATGTTCATGATCCGCTCCGGTGCGGCGTAAAGAGGGTCATCGGGGCTGCCGTTGGGGAAACGCCCGGAGTGTATCTCCAGGGTCATGTCGTCGCCCAGTTCCTCGTAAACCGGGAACATCTCCGGATCGTCCGCATAGAAACTGTTCATGACCGGATGTAGTTTGATCCCCTTGATGCCGTTCTGGCGTAGGCGCCGAACTTCGTCGGCCTTGTCCTCCAGCTTCGGGTGTATCGAACCGAAGGGCACCAGCATGTCGTCTTGGATGCTGATGAGCCAGTCGTTGGCCCGCGTCACCTGGTCTGGCCTCTCCACCACTCCCAGGACTACCGACTTGTCGACGCCGGACTCGCGCATGTGGGCCTTGACGCCTTCCACGGTGTTGATACCAACTGCTCCGAGCCCCATATCCCGCACCATGGAATCCAGCACCGTGCCGGCGATCCTATCCGGCCAGACGTGGGTATGGACATCTACGCGCATGGCAACCCGCCTTCCCGCCGCTTCCCGGAAGTCCGCGGCGCATATGATCGTGTCCTAGACAGGTCAACATGCTAATGCCAACACGCCGTTGAATCAATAACACTTAGGCTTTTCTATCCCGCGCAGCCCTGGAAGTACGGATCGTGACCGACAGTAACTGTTCAGACTTGATGTGTCCTTCCTACTCCAAGCTCGTCATTCCGGGCTTGACCCGGAGTCCAGAAACCAATGCAATCAGCGACCTTCACTATCATTGGCATTTCTGGATTCCCGCCTCCGGAGACATTTGAATAATCCCCTCTCCCTCCGGGAAAGGGTTAGGGTGAGGGCGTCCTCCGTATCTGGGCACACTCTGGATTCTCGCTTTCGCGGGAGTCGCGGAAGGTTACGCAAAGGTCTCCCTGCGCGGGAATGACGGATTGTGGGGGAATGACGGATTGCGGGGGCGGGACATGATAAGAGGATTATCACAGAGATGACCGATGTGAGATTCAGCCAATCCGCCTCATCGAGTCTGAACAGTCACGGCCGACCCGCCGCACTTGACATGGCAGGACTTTTGGATAGAATAGCTAAGGGTCACTATATTTAGGCTCAGGAGGAGCTATGGAAGGCAAAGTCCAGATCGAGATTACCTACTGCGTACCTTGACAGCATCACGCTACCGCCACGTGGATGGCGAATGAATTCTTCCGCTTCTACGGTTCTGACGTCGCGATTACCATCTCCCCGCGCGGACAGGGCATCATGGAAGTATATCTGGACGGCGAGAGGATCTTCGATAAGATCGCCGAGGGAATCTATCCCGACCTGTCCAGGGTCCGCCAAATGCGGAAGGTCATCGAAGCGAAACTAGCCGACTTGGCTGCGGTCCCCGCCGACAACTAAGCGCGGACCATGCGCCCGCCCTGCCTGGGCGAGGCGTCAAGATTCAGCAACAACGAAGCCCCTCCAATTTTGGAGGGGCTTCTCTTTCTGTCACCTGTTTGTCAAACGGTGGGAAGCTTGAGCTTGCTCGACACGCGCTCCCAAACTTGACGCGCTATCTTTTCCTCCGGCATGGTTGCGTCAATGATTATCCAGCGTTCCTCGTCCGCGCCGGCCAACTCCAGAAATCCCCGGCGTACCCGCCTGTGGAACCCCAAGGCTTCCTCCTCGAACCTTCGCTGCCCCTCCACGTCCTCCCTTGGCAAAGCTGCTTGCACACCAACTTCCAGGCCCAGGGACAACTGAGGGCTTCCGACGCGGCGCAGTCCTTCGGAGGGTTCCAGGTCCAGGAGAAAGGTCAGATCCGGCGTCCGCCCTCCGGTGGCGAACTGGTTCAGATAGGCGATGACTTCCGGGTCCAGTCTGCGGCCGTAACCCTGGTAGGCCACGGTGGAGGCTTCGAACCGGTCCGCGATGACCTGGAAGCCGTCCGCCAGGCTGGGCTCGATCCGTTGGTTGACTAATTCCGCCCTGGCGGCCTCGAATAGCAGTAGCTCGGCTTCGCTGGTTAGTGGCTGGCTGCTCTTGAGGTAGGTCCTCAGGTACTCACCCAGGGGCGTGGTACCCGGCTCATGCACCAGGGTTGCCCGCATCCCCGCATCCCAGAGTTTATCGTGCAGCAGCTGTGTCTGAGTGGACTTGCCAGAGCCTTCGCCTCCCTCGAACGAAACGAACAAAGGCGTGGCCATCCTATCTCCTCCAAGGGTGAACGCTAAGAAGTCCAGCGTGGGGACGAACCAATACTTCCGCCTCTATTGCGGCGCGGCGATTCGGGAGGTCACGGCCTGTAGAACATCACGGAGCGGCTGGGCTCCCGCCCACGGCTGGTGGACGCCACGTTGTACCGGTTCCCCAGAAGGTGTTGGAGACGGCGGACGTAAGACCTCTGGGGCGATAACTGGATGGAGGGTTCACCCCCCAGAACCCGTTGGGCGGCTTCTTCCGCCTCTTGCATCGCCTGTTCCAGCACCGCTTTGAAGTCTTCGTCAGAGGGCCTATGGTCGATTGGCTCCCGGCCATGTTCCTTGGCCAGGGTGCGCAGAAACTCTTGTATCTGGGGCATGGTGTTCTTTCGCAGCACGTACACGGGAGTGCCGCTGGCCTCCGCGATGCGCACAAGTTGGGAGCCGCGCCGGTAGTGGGTCTTGGTCGTCAATACCGCGTCTGCCTGCCTCAACTCGTTGACCATTTCGATAGATACGCCGGTCTCGGACCTGGCGGCTTCCAGTTTATCCCGGCCGATCCCGAAGAGAAAGACACGGAGATACAGGTCGTCTTCCTTTGCCGGCGCGTCTTGGTATTCGGGTGGCTGGGTATGCGCGGCTGGTTGGGGCGTCGGCGAATAATTCGCGTTCCAGGGCGCGGGCGCTGCTTCACTGGGCCTGGCGGCGGACTGGCTGCGGGTCACCTGTCCCGCTTCGTCCAGCCAACGAAGTTCAGGGGCGACGGGGAACCCGCGTAACCACTGGTCGACCACATGGGCGACACCGTCATGTACCGCGACTTTCTCCCAGCTCTGAATCTCGACCACGACGTCAAAAGTGGGTGGCGCTTTGCGTTCCAGGACGGTCTTCTGGGTTCCGCGGTAGCGGGCTTCCTGGTCTCCGAGGGTGACGGCCTGGACTCCCCCGACCAGGTCGGACAGGGTTGGGTTCAGCACCAGGTTGTCCAGGGTGTTCCCGTGGGCGGTGGCGATAAGCTGCACGCCGCGTTCCGCGATGGTCCGCGCGGCGGAGGACTCCCGCTCCGTGGACATTTCGTCGATGATAACCACCTGGGGCATGTGGTTTTCCACGGCCTCGATCATCACGTCGTGCTGTTCATCGGGCGTGGCCACCTGCATCCGCCGCGACCGGCCAATCGCCGGGTGGGCAACGTCGCCGTCACCGGCGATCTCGTTGGAGGTATCGACTATCACGACCCGTTTTCGGGCTTCTTCGGAGAGTACCCGGGCCATCTCCCGGAGCATGGTGGTCTTGCCAACTCCTGGCCGACCCAGGAATAGGATGTTCTTGCCGGAAAAGGCAAGGTCTTCGATTATCTTAATCGTGCCGAACACCGCCCGTCCCACGCGGCAGGTAATTCCCACCACCTGGCCCTTCCGGTTGCGTATGGCGGATATTCGGTGAAGTGTCCGTTCTATTCCGGCGCGGTTATCCCCGCCGAACTCCCCCAACCGGCTAACGACGCTGTCCAGATCGTCACGCGTGACTTCCTGTTCAGCAAGGGGAATGTCACCGGATGGAAAACGGGCCTCGGGTAATCTCCCTAGGTCCAGCACCACCTCGAGCAAATCTTCCACGTCGTCCAGGCTGCGCAGGGTATCCATTACCCTCGAGGGCAGAACATCGAGTAGACGGTCCAGTTCTTCATGGACCGACTGTACGACCATCGTCAATCCTACGCCTCCACAGGGGCCATACCGCGGTCCATCACGGGTACGGTCACCGTTTTGATCAGAACCGTGTATCGGGCAACTTCCTGTAATCCATGCCGGAGCAATGCTTCTTTCTCCCGGCTGTGATGATCGGGCACGAGCCAGCGGTGGAATCCCGGACGGGCCATCGCGTGGTCCACCATGGCTTGAAGAGAGTCAGGATAATCGGGGTGGGACATCATCTGTCCCATGTTCAAGCCCTTATGAGCGCCGAGAGTCAAAAGCCCGGCGGTTTTGTCGTCCTGGCGAAAGACCAACTGCTGAGTCCGCGGTCCCATGGGGTCTTGGGCGTCTTGCCATTGGTCGAAGGTCAGACCCAGGCCGTTGCGCACACTCTGGGGAGTTGCGGCGCAATACAACTGAAAGATGGAATAATCGTCCTGCATCGTGCGCTCTTGCAACCCGTCCGATGGCTGAGAGTGGGTCTGGGTGCCGCCGCCGATCTGGCCTTCCAGGAGGCTTTCGCTCAACAGGGGGAAGAACCCGGCGCGCTGGGAGCGTAACACCAGGGGGCTCCTGCCGGGGACCCTGGTCAGGATGCGTTCCGCTCGGCGCGCGCCCGCCATCGGGACAACTTCCTCAAGTAAGGCAATGAACGCTGGGTTCTCGGCCCCGTACCATCTGTCGTTGGACCCGGAAGCCGGCTCCGGGATGTAAAGCTGGTATATCTCCCAGACCCGGTGACCCCGCCGGGTGCGGGCCGACACCATTCCATCCAGGTGCATTCCGTTCCAGGAAAGCAGGGTAACGCGGTCCTTTGGCTGGGCCAATGCGTCGCGCCAGATGGCTGACCGTTTCAGGTCTCCTCCGTCGGGAAGGGACTCGCTGGGGCAAACCAGGTTCGGTCCGTTTGGAACGTTCAATAACAGGCATCGCACCGCGTCGCTGATGCGGATCCTCTGCATCACTCCGCCGCCGAGGGAGCTACCTCAGACGCAATGTTTACGAAGCGCTCGTGAAAGCGGGTGTCGCCGGTCAACTCCGGGTGGAAAGACGTGGCCAGCAATGATCCTTGCCGGGCTGCCACCGGCTCACCATCGGGCAGGGAGGCCAAGACCTCTATGTCTTGGCCCACTCTGATTATTCTGGGTGCGCGGATGAAGATGCCATGGAACGGTTCCGGTCCCAGTCCACTGATCTCCAAGTCTTGCTCGAAGCTATCGATCTGGCGTCCGAAAGCGTTGCGGCGGACACCAATGTCCATCAGCTTCAGTGGAACGGGGTCTTCCTCGGTGATCTCTTGGGCCAGCATTATCATACCGGCGCATGTACCCCAGACTGCCTTGCCCTCCTGGGCCATCCGCGCGATGGGGCCCCGGAGGTGATAAATGTCCATAAGCCGACTAAGCGTGGTGCTTTCACCACCCGGGATTATCATCCCATCCACGCCTTCCAAATGGTCCGGCAACCGGACCTCCCGGGTTTCTATACCCAGCTTATTGAGGGCCGTTATGTGTTCGGCGAAGTCGCCCTGTATCGCGAGAACACCTATTTTCAACTCAGCTTGCTGTCCCCTTGGCGCTATTTGCTCCGAGGCGCGAGCAAGTCAGCCTCGGGAATGGACCGGGCGCTGATCCCAACCATGGCCTCGCCCAGGTCCTTGGACACCTCCGCGAGAATCTTGGGGTCCCGGTAGTGGGTGACAGCCTGCACGATGGAGTAGGCACGGCGGGCCGGGTTGCCGGACTTGAAGATTCCGGACCCGACGAACACGCCGTCCGCGCCTAACTGCATCATGAGAGATGCGTCGGCGGGAGTTGCAACGCCGCCTGCGGCGAAGTTCACGACTGGAAGGCGTCCCTGCTCGCGGGTCTGGGTCAGCAGGTCTAGGCTCACGCCGAGGTTGCGGGCTTCAACCACCAACTCGTCGTCGGGCATGGTCTGGAGCTTGCGAATATTGTCCTGCACAGCGCGCATGTGGCGGACGGCTTCGACGACGTCGCCGGTACCGGCTTCGCCCTTGGTGCGGATCATGGCCGCGCCTTCGGAGATTCGGCGCAAGGCCTCGCCCAGGTCGCGGCATCCGCAGACGAATGGTACGGTGAAATCGTGCTTCCAGACGTGGTGGACCTCGTCGGCGGGGGTGAGCACTTCAGACTCGTCCACATAATCGACGCCCAGCGCTTCCAGGACTTGGGCTTCGACGAAATGCCCGATGCGGCACTTGGCCATCACCGGGATACTCACCGTGTCCATGATATCGCAAATGATACTGGGGTCGGTCATGCGGGCTACGCCACCGTCGGCTCGTATGTCGGCTGGCACCCGCTCCAGGGCCATGACCGCGACTGCCCCGTTTTCTTGGGCAATCTTGGCCTGCTCTGCATTGACCACGTCCATAATGACGCCGCCCTTGAGCATCTGGGCGTGCCCTGCCTTGACAGTAAAGGTACCCGTCAATACGTCGACCATGTTCGTTCCTCCGCGTTGGATAAAGCCACTTTAGAGCTTGAAACGTTGGAACTGCATTATACGCCGCCCCGGCGCGGGTTATCAATGTGACGCCGCCGAGGGTAACTGGTCAGACTAGAGGATGCGGATTGGCTGAATCCCACATCGGGCATCTCCATGATGGTTCTCGAACGATGTCCCTCAGCCGCAACCAGTCATTCCCGCGAAGGGAGACCTTTGCGTAACCTTCCGTGATTCCAGCGAAAGCGTGAATCCAGAGTGTGCCCAAATACGGGGGACGCCCTCACCCCAACCCTCTCCCGGAGGGAGAGGGGATTATTCAAAGGTCTCCGAAGGCGGGAATCCAGAAATGCCAATGCCAGAAATGCCAATGATAGTGATCGTTGCTGGTTGCAAAGGCTTCTGGATTCCGGGTCTAGCCCGGAATGACGGGCTGGGAATAGGAAGAACACATCAGGTCTGAGCAATTACCGCTGGGGCAGGACCATCCGGTTCTCGCACTTAGCCAGATGACTGTGTCCCTCTCGCCATGCTACTTAACTCGTCGTTCCGGCCCTGAGCCGGAATCCAGGAATTCCTGTACGGGGTTGGGTTCCTGGGTCCCAACCTCTCCGGATTCCAGCTTCATGGGGTAGACCGGTGTGCGGGGCGGATAGGTGTGTGAGGCGGATAAGTGTCCGGCAAAGGCGGGGTTATTGTGGCTCAATAGCGAATGGCCAGTTGCATCTATGCCCGCCGTGCGGGTCGAGAGGTGACCCGTGATACAATTCCTTCAGTTGTCATGGTTGAATCGGACCGTTCTTATTTCCCTCCCCTGGCCTCGACCTTCAGATTGATTTATCTTCTTCCCATCATCTTGTTGGCCTCTGTATTGCTGGTCGGCTGCTGGCAGTTGGACGACTACGCCACGACCAAGACGGACTGGAAGAGCGGGAAAGTCGTGGAAGTCGTGGAGCGAAACGCGGAAGAGGTGGAGCGGCTGCGCATACGCACCCCCCAAGGCGATGTCTGGAGCTTCACATCCGAAGGACCGCTGCCCTTCTTACCCGCCCATTTCCGGCAACACCAGGTATTGGGCCAGACCGTGACTATCTTCTATCTGACTAAAGGCGACCTTTTGGTAGCGGTCCACGCCGTCGACTGACCGGCTCGGCAACTGGTCCACCGATTAGAGGACTTCCTTCAACGCGGCCTCGATCTCGTCCGCCGGGGCGAATTGCTCGAATTTGGCGTACACTTTTCCCGCCCTGTCGATCACAAATGTCCACGGCTCCGAGGGCAGAGACCATTCGTCTATCGCGTCGACGTAACCCCCGGAGGGTGGACGGCCTCCCTTAATCAGGTGCGGGTCCTTGAACACTTCCACGTGGATGAAATTTGCCTGGTCCCGGTACTGTTCCTTGAGTTCGGAAACCACGTCGAGTTGTGGGCCGCAGGTGGCCGACACGCAGAACCGGGGAGTGGAGAACGCAATTAGGACTGGTTTCCCCTCTTCCAGGGCCTGATGGACCGACAGTTGGTAAAGATCAGGGTCCGGGGTGTAGTCGCTGCTGATCGTCGCGATGTCCGCGGTATCCGACAACGTGGCGGTTACGCTTCTGGGTGCGGGATCTCCAACGGCGGGTGTCTCTGACCGCTCTTTGACCTCCACCGCGCCCTTGGCAACGATCGTCTCGCCGCCTTCCCCGGTTACCGTGGCTTCCACTTCCCAGAAACCTGGGGTGTCGAAGTTCAGGGTCGTGGAGAAGGTGCCCTGCTCCCCCAGGTGCCACTTTTGGAATGCGGCGACACCGGAGGCGCGTTCCTCGCCGTCCCCATCGCCGGGAGGCAGCAGCAGGGCGCGGACCTTCGCCTCCTCAGCGCGCACCGGCATTCCGTTCAAGTCCACCAGGCCAAATGCGACCCTGTTGTCGCCCACCGCCAGATCACGGGTAATCACCACGACGCTAACTTCCGGTAGCGGGGGCAGGTCCGGCGGGTTCTGGGAGCCGCTTACGCAGGCGGCCGAGAGGGCCAAAACCAGGACACCGAGGGAGAGAATGAGGGTCCGCGCGGACAAGCTCACTGTTGCCTGACGCACAAGCCTACCATCTCCGATAGGTCCGGCTGTTCCTCCAATCCCCGCACGGACGTCACCAGGGCCTCCAACCGCTCGGTGGGCCAGGACATATCCGGGAACAGTGTGCTGATGCGTTGGACCTCGGTTGCCAGGTCCCATTTCAATTCGTCTCCGTGATACTCGCCCTGGTAAGTCGTACCGCCTTTGACTTCAATGGTGATGCGCGGGGCAAACGCCGGACGCTCCTTGTGCCCGGCCACCTCGACCTTGCCCATGAGGTCCAGCACGCTTTGAGACTCATGGGCGGAGGCATCCCCGGGGTCGAGCCGGGGCTTCAGAGGAGGGTACGACCCGTGGACGCAGGTATATGCGGCGAAGTAGTGGGTACTGCCTATGCCCGGCGACGTCCTCTGAGGATTGGGAAACTCCGGTGATGGGTAGAGGGTTTCCAACCAGTTCATGTCTACGGTGATGCGTTCGATTTGGTCCGGCAGAATGACGTGCCTGGACCTGATTTGAGTCATCAGGTCTATGACGGGGCAATTGTAACCCGCCGTTTGGTAGATCTTGGGGGTGACGTGAAGCACTTCCCACCGTTTTCCCAGATCTTCCGCGACCTTGGCCATGTCGGTCTCATTCGGCCCCAGGAAGGCGTAGGAGAGCTGGCCTTTGTTGTTGCCGGTGAAGGCGGTGTAGAAACCGGCGTTTCCCTCCAGGGATGTTTCCGACCCACGCACTCCCTCCTGAGACAACAAGGCTGCCATGATGCCGCTTCGTGTGGCGTTGGGTTCGTGAAACAACATCTCCTGGCCGCCCGAACTTGCTCCTTCTGTTGTCCCGCCGGTGAAGGTGCAGGCCAGGGCCAGGGCGGTAACCATCTGGTCCTCGGTGAGACCCAGGAGCTTGCCCGTAGTCACAGCCGCTCCCAGGGTCCCGTAAACCGGGCTGGAGCGGAACCCTCGCGCCTGGGTCGAAGGTATGAAGTCCCCGGCGATCCGGGCCTCCACCTCGTAGCCCGCCACCAGGGCGGTTAGGAAGTCCTTACCGCTCTTGCCGCCCAGTTCCGCCGTCGCCAACCCCGCGGGTATATTGCAGGGCCCTGGGTGGATTAACATCCGGTAGGAGTCTGACTGGTTGGTTGCGTGCATCAGCTTGCTGTTGGCGAACGCGGCCCCGCAGCGGGTCGCCTTAGCGCCGTCCACCAGGATGGTCGCGCCGTCGGGCTTGCTCTCCTCGGATTTCGCCAGCTCGATGGACGCCGCTCCGTGGCGGGTCTCCGCTCCGACGATGGAGGTGACCAGGGCGTGAAGCGCCGAGGCTTTGATCTTGTCCACGACCTCCGGAGGAAGCGCGTCGTATTCCAGGGAAGTAACGAACCTGGCTAGTGTCCGGCTTAAAGAGTCCGGCATATCTCCCTCCCGTGTGGTGGCTATCGCATTGGCTGGTGATTAACGGCCGCCGGCCTGTGACTTGCGCCTAGATGAGATCGTGCAGGTAACGATGCAGCAAGTACTTGATAAAGGCAAGGAGGAACACGGCCCCTACGATGATGGACGTCGTAACAGGGTCCCAGGCCTTGGTTGCTATCCCCAGTACGGTCCCCGCTGCCGGTGGATGCTCGGTATCGCTAACCGCCATCAGGAAGATCAGAATCCCGACCGAGAACGCCAAGGCGATGTTTCGCAGTATCGTAACCTCGCCCGGAAAGAAATCGAAGTGGCCTGAAAACAATAGCAAAGAGAAAACCGAGCCTATCAACAGGCCCAGAAAATGGCCTCCTATCAGCGAGCGCGCCGTCGCCGAGTGACTGGAGGGGTGCATGAACACGATTAGCACACTGGAGGCCAACCCGGCGGCGATAGCGGCGTCGGAAAACGAATCGACCAGCAGCAGGACCGCCAGCATGGAAGCTGTGGCCAGCGCGGCCTGGACCCAATATGCCCGGCGGGAGCGCCGGAACCGCGGGTCGATGATGTGTCTATTGACGGTGATATGGGCGCCGCTAGCGAGGCGTTGGGTGACGGACCGTACTTGTTGGCCGAGACTCAAGAGTGGAGGACTCGCCAGCGCCGCTTACGCCTTTTCCAGCCCGCGGGCGAAGTCAAGCCACACCCGGGCGCAAGGGACGGGGAGGATGTGTTGAACGAAACCCGACACGCCCGGAAACACCACGGCCCTGCCGTTGGGGAAGAGGTCGGCGGCTCCCCGGAAGTCGCCAAGGACTTCCTCGCGGAGGCTGGCTGCCGCAAGGACCAGGACAGGAGTCTGGACGTCCTTCAGCAGGGGCCTCAGGTCGCCGCCGGGCGCGCTTCGCTGGAACCCGCTGACCACGTGGGCCGGTGTGGCTGCCATCTGGCTCGCGTACCATCGGATGTATGCCGGTTCCACTATCTGCGGGTCCAGCCTACGGGTGATCGTGCTTTCCACCCAGGCCGACACTCCTTCCCGGTCGATTAGCTCCGCGCTCTCCTCGTGGTGTGGGTCTAGGAAGCTGGTTGGAGATGTGCATACCGCCAATGACTTGAGGCGGTCCTGATGCATCGTTGCGAAACGCATGGAGATGGACCCACCCACCGTCTCGCCGATGAGGTGGAACTTGTCCAGCCCCAGGGAGTCCACGAAACCCAGTAGGTCGTTGGCGAAATTGTCGAGCGACCAGGGGTATCCCGGCTCAGGAACGTCGGACTGGCCCATGCCGCGCATGTCCAGGCGTATGACGCGGTAATGGCGGGCCAGCGTCGGAACCCAGCCGAACCACATCTTATGGTTCTTGGCCATGCCGTGGTGGAGCACCACCGTCTCCGGTTCGGTCCATGGGTCGGTGAAGTCATCCACTTTGTAAAAAAGCTCCGCACCGTCGCTTAAACGCGCTTTCATAGCGGCCTCCCCGGTTGCTTGCGGGTCTAGTACTACAGTCGCATATATTGGTTGAGATGTCGGAGTCGACGCTGGTAGTGGCAGTGGCGGGCCCGGGCCTGGTGGCGCCTCCTCCAACGGGACCAGGCCAGCACTCTCTTCGGTGATGGCCTGGGCTGCCAGATCAACTTGTACAGTAGTCGGCGCACCTCGGGGACCGTCAACGGTATCAGGGATTCATCCCACTCCGGCTCTCCCCCTTTTTTCCGCAGCAACCTGCGTTGGCCTGTTGCCGGACTACCGCCAGGTAGGCATGGGCCAGCATGGCCAGGGTGATATGCCGGTACCAGCCCTCCCATTTCCGCACTTCATACTGGTCCAGCCCTACCTGCCCCTTGGCCTCCTCAAAGCACTCCTCGATGGTCCAACGAATACCTGCCACCCTCACCAGTTCCTCCAAGCTTGTCTCCGCTGGGCCGAAGCAGACGTACCAGGCCAGCTCTTCGGGCTGGGCAATGCTGCGGCGGGCCAGCAGCCAGTACCCCTTGCCTGGCTCCTTCAGAGGCCGGATCGCCACCCTGGTCCAGTCGTAGACCCGGGGACCCTTGGCCCCATTACCGGCGCTCAACCGGACCCAGCCCGATTCTTCCACCCCAGGCGCCAGCCGGTCCGCCCGCACCTGGCGCGAGCCCTTATCCGTCAGGGCCCACAGCTTCTCATTGCGCTTGACCGCCAGTACGTGGGGTATTTCCTGTTGCTCCAGCCACTGCCGCAACTTGCGGTCACTGCCATAAACCGTGTCTCCAGCAACCCAGCCGAAGGGAACTCCCCCCTCCACCGCCCGTTCCACCATTACCCGGGCCAGTTGTGGCTTGGTCCGGAAGTCTATTTCCTCCGGCACACCAGCCTCCAGCCTGCGCTGGCGGTCATCAGCCCATACCTGGGGCAGGTACAGCTCCCGGTCCAGCAGGACCCTGCCCTGAGCCGTGGCATACGTGAGAAATACTCCTATCTGGCAATTCTCTACCCGACCCGCTGTCCCACTGTACTGCCGCTGCACCCCTGCTGACTTGCTACCCTTCTTCAGAAACCCAGTCTCGTCCACCACCAGCACCCCGTCAGCGGCAGCCAGATGCTCCACCACGTAGTCCCGGAGATCATCTCGAACCAGGTCGGCATCCCACCGGTAGTTGTACAACAGGCGCTGTACCCCGTCGGGTGTAGCATCGCCCGCCTGCTCCGCCAGTTGCCACCCGTTCTTGCGCTCTATTGGACTGAGCAGTCCCTTCACATAGGCCAGTGCCCGCCGGCGGGCTTCCGACCGGTAGAAACGTGAACCAATGCGTCGGTGCACTTCCTCAATACCCTTGGCCCACCGGGCCGCTTCCAACACCTCTCCCCGCTCCCCAGCCAATTCCTCACCTCACCCACCTGATAAAGTAACCTCATTCTACCAAGAACTACCTGCGACTGTAGTACTAGGCTGAAACTCCCTGTTCGGTGAACACCGATCTGGCGATCCTCATTGCCGAGCGGGTAGTGAAGAACCCTCCGTAGAGCATGACCTGGATGAACACTTCCATGATCTCGGCGGGGGTCATGCCGATGCCCAGGGCTCCTTCGATTCGAGTGCGAACCTGGCGGTCATACTGGCCCAGCACGGTCATGGCCGAGAGGGCGCACATGGCGCGGTCTTTGGGGTCTAGGTGCGGGCGGGTGTTGATCGCGCCCCAGTGATACTCGAGAATCAGCCGGTCCAACTCCAACTCCTCGGAGTCCGGTGGAATCGGCAGCGCTGGAGTACCCAGCATCTCATCGCGCGTCCGTTGTCCCAGCTCGTGCAGGTCTTCGATGGACTGAGTGGAATCGTAGACCTCGGTGGGTATGAAGTTGATGCCTTGCTCCTCGAAGATCTCCTTGGTGATGCGAATGGCGCTCTCCACTGCCGGGACACCTACGTAGAATGTCAACTGAATGAACACCTCGACTACCTGATGCGGCGTGAGCCCCAAATTGAGCCCCCGCTCGACGTGGCGGCGCAAGAGGGGAAGTTGCCCCAGAGCGGTAAGGGCGGCGATAGTGCAGATGGCCCGCCTCTCCAGCGAGAGGACCGGGCGGGTCCAGATCGCCCCGAAAAGGCATTCGTCGATTATACGCCGGAGGTCTGGGGCAAACTGGTCTATGCCCGGGACCGAGAAGTGGTGGGGATCGCCTGCCGCCATTTTCGTGCGCATCGCCTGGCCATTTTCGTACCTTTCGTTAAGGCTGGTCATGGTATCCTCTCCTGGCTATTCGCTGTAATGGGCGCGGCAGAAATTATACTATCTAACCGCACCCAAGGGACAGCAGAGCCGAGCCTCGGTCATTTCCGCCCCGAGCGGAAATGACGGGTCCCTATAAACGGGCCATAATCTCCTCGGAGAACCAGGCCATCCGCTCGGTGGTCTGGTTGAGGTCGGCGCTGCGGATGTCGAAGATGATCTGACTGACGCCTATCCCGGCGTAGGTTTCCACATCGTGGGCCACCTGCTCCGGGTCTCCAGAAAACCGCCGCCGGCCTTCCCTGCCCGATAGCGATGGGTCGTAGAGCGGCGCTTTCATCGCCACATCTATCTCTCCGGGGTCGCGGCCCGCCCGTTCGGCGAACCGGTGCAGCGTTACCATACTCTGGGCCAATTCTTCTGGCTCCAGCGGGGCCGCCGGAATCGCTCCCACCGGGTGCCAGCCGTTGCCAAGCTCGGCGGCGCGGCGCATGGCGGGCCTGCTCTGTCCGCCGATCCAAATAGGTGGGTGGGGCTTCTGGACTGGCTTGGGCAGGAAGTCGATGTTTGAAAATTGGTAATACTTCCCTTCAAACGTGGGGTTATCGCTGGTCCATAGCTCCTTGAAAGCCTGGAGGTACTCATTGGTGACCGCGCCCCTTTCCGCGAATGGAGGCGCATCCAAGGCGACGAATTCCTCTTCCATCCAACCCACGCCAACGCCCAGGGTGAGCCTTCCCTTGGAAAGCACATCCAGGGTTGCCAGGATTTTTGCGGCCAGCAGGGGGTTCCTGTAAGGAACGATCATGACGCTGGGGACCAACCTGATGTTAGTCGTGATGCCCGCCAGGAAGGTGAGCAGAGTCAGTTGCTCGAAATACTCCCCGGAGTCCGCCGGCGGGAAGTCCCCTCCCACGGTGTATGGGTAAGGTGAATCTATCTGGCGCGGGACCAGGATGTGGTCACCGACAACCATGTATTGAAAGCCCAGGGAATCGCCGCGCTTCGCGATGTCGGCCAGGGGGTCGGGTTGGGCCGTCGGTCCATGGTTGGGCAGGTAGAAGCCGTACTGCATTGTGCTCCTCCCAATAGCGTCCGGGCTAATTTGGCCGTCCGTACGCGCTGGTATAATAGTCCAGACTCCGGACCGGCCTCAACCCAACGGCAATTCGACAAAATTAAGGAGTCTCGTTAACATGCCTCACATTACTTTGGACCAAGCGGAATCCGTACTGGCCGGGGCCAAGGCTGCCGCGGTGGCCATGGGCAAAGCATTCAGCCTCTCTGTAGTGGACGCCCGGGGCGACCTGATTACCATGTGCAAGATGGACGGTTCGCCCTGGCGGACGCCTTACGTGTCCCGTGGCAAGGCGCGGGCCTCGGCCTGTTTCGGCGAGCCCAGCGGAGCTCTGACGGAACGTTCCACCACCCCGATCATGCGCGCCGTGATGCAGGTCGAGGGTGGCGAGTTCGTTCCCGGCCAAGGCGCGCTTCCCATCTACATGAACGGGGAACTGATCGGCGCGGTGGGCGGCAGCGGCGGCACCGCGCAGGAGGATGAGGACTGCGCCCGCGCCGGTATCGCCCGGTTGCCGGGAGCGGTGGGCGCGCGTTAGTGGCCGGTGGCTAATGGCTAGAGGCTAGTGGCGGGCTAGGCTGCCGCTCCCGCAGATAGGGGTTGTTCGGGAGTCCGCCGCTCTCCCCGGAAGAACACCATCGCTGACGCAGTCAACAACAGCAAAACGTTGGACCAGATCGCGATGTCATAGGTGCCCCGGTAGTCGTAGAACAACCCGCCCAGGAAGGCGCCCAGCCCACTGCCTATTGGCATGACCGCGAACATTGTGCCGTAGATGGTCCCGAGGTTGGAGATGCCGTAGCGGTCGGAGGTATAGGCGGCGGTTATGCTCACCACGGCGTTCCAGGACAGGCCTACCAGGATGACTCCCGCCAGAAGGGCGGCGATGCCGAGAGGCGGAATACCCAGGAAGGGGACCCCCATGGAAAGCAGGACAACCACAAAACCCAGCATCCTGAGGTTGTAGGTGGCAGACAGCATCTTCCGCCGTCCGTGTTGGTCCGAGAGGTGTCCAAGCAGCAGGCTTCCGATAACTGCGGAAGCGCCGATCAGACTGAATGCTCCGGCCGCGGCCATTGGATGGTATCCGAGGTCCCGGGCGTAGGAAACGAAGTGAGCATTCACGAAACTCATTGAGTACCCTCAAACGAAGTACCCAAACGTAAGGCGGTAGAACAGGTTCGAACCCAGGACGTCACCGAAGGTTGCGTCTCTCCCGTAAAGCTCCTCGGCTGTGTCTTCGGCGTCCCGTTGCCTGCGTCTTAGGTCGGTGGTGTCTCCCAGAGGCTCCATGCCTACATCCTGGGGCCGGTTCCTGATTAGCAGCGCACCGGCGGGGAGCACGATCAGCAACAACAGCCCTGAAAGGAAGTAGTAGGCATCCCTCCAGTCGAACAGCACCAGGAAGATGGATGACGCGGGGACCAGGATCAGCGCGCCGAAGGAGCCAGCGCTGGACACGATACCCAAGGTCAGGCCCCGTTGAGCGTAGAACCAGGAACTCACTACTTTGGTGAGTATGGGGCCGGTCCCCAGGGTGAGCCCGATGCTCATCACGGCGAAAACCGCGTAGAGCTGGGCCAGGTTCTGGATGGACGGGATAACGAGCAGCATGAGCCCCAGCAGAGCGACACCGGAGAGAGCCACCACCTTTGGGCTGTAACGGTCGGCCAGGTAACCGGCGAGTGGGCGAGCCAGCCCCGATAGCATGAAGGTAATGCCGAAGGCCAGGGACAGGGTGGCCCTGCTCCACCCGAAGTCCTGGGTCATCGGGGTCAGAAAAGCACCGAAGGAAAACTGGGTGCCCGCGACGCCCAGGGACACCAGAGAGCTGCCCAGAACAACGTACCAGCCGTAAAATACCTTCCCGGATTCACGTTTCATCGTGAGCCTCTCGCCGCCGATTCGGCCGCCACTTCAGGTGCTGTTTCAGTAGAAAGCGGAGTCCCACGATGCCGTGGGACTCCGGCTCTATTTTAGTTTTAGTGCGTATCGGTTACCTCGAAGTGGCGGACCCAGTATTCACCCCGGTACAGGTGGTCGACTCCCCGGGCCATTGCCTGCCGGTAGTCGCCGGTCTCATAGGCGCGCATGTCTTCAAAAGTGTCCCAAATGCTAACAGAAATGCCCTCGTCGGGGTCCTCCGTACTCCGGAGTAGCTGCCGTTCATTGAGCCCCTTAATCCCGCCGGACCCTGCCACCAGGTTTTCGTGGTAGTGCTTCTCGTACTCGTCCCAAGAGCCGGGAAGGAGCTTGCCCCAGACCATGCGTATGTACATTGCCCTTTGCTCCTCTAAACTTTGTACCGCTAAACCATGTGCCGCGGTGTCATCTCGACCCGAACAGAATCAGAATTTGGTTGAAGAGACGATCTCGAAGTGTTTGACCCAGTATTCACCCCTGGCGTATGACCACGGTTGGTGAAGGTGGTCCGCTTCCTGAAGCAGTCCTTTCCGGGTGTCGCTTCTCTCATAGGCGGTCATGTCTTCCATCGAGTCCCAGAGGCTCATGGAGATCCCTTCGTCGGTGTTCTCGGTGCTGCGCAAAAGCTGGCGTTGCTGGAGCCCCTTAACGCCGGCGGTCGAAGTGGCGACCCGCTCGTTGTAATAGGCCCGGTAGTCGTCCCAATATCCAGACCGGATACTTCCCCAGGACATGCGGATGTACATGGATGAAACCTCCTGTGGGTCTGCTGGCTTATCCACTGGGAATGTTTGATATAAAGTATTTTACAATCGCGGATGGCGGTTGCGCCAGTGGAGGTTGCGACTGACGCAGGGTCTTTCGGCAGGGTCTTTCGGCAGGGTCTTTCGATTGTTCGTCTGGACTGTGATTCTCTGATTCCGGGATTTATATGATTGGAAATCATGCGAATCCCATAATCATGCGAATCCCGGTTCGGACAACTGGGCCGATAATCGTAAGACCCCTGGCGCTGACGGCAAACCGCGCCCAGTCTACCATTGATCGAGGCCTTGGAGTCCCTGAACTGGACGGCCGGAGATTAGCGTTTAAACGTCCGGAAGTAGTGTTTACCGAGTAAGTGATCGGCTGCCAGCGGGCCACTAACCACTGGCCACTGACGTCTTCGTTCTTGACACGTATTATGGGTCACGGTAGACTTTTTTCCGCGCTACAATTGGGAGGCTAGTCTTGTCCACACAAAGTACCTTCCTCACCGAAGAGATGCGGCAACAGGTCATTGGCCTGGAAAGCGAGCCGGTTACCACCGAGGTGGAGAAGGGCGCTATCATCAAGTTCGCCCAGGCAATCGGCGACGATAATCCCAGCTTTAACGACGAAGCTCAGGCCCGGCTCGGCCAATACCGCGGGCTGGTCGCAACGCCGACCTTCCTGCGCTCGGTGGGTTCCAGCAGGCCCGAATTCCCCTTCGAGATGCCGTTCACCCGTAACCTGGACGGCGGCAGCGATTGGGAATACATGGAACCGGTCCGGCCCGGTGACAGGATCACCGCCGTGAGCCGGATAGCCGATATGTCCGAGCGGGCGGGCCGCATGGGTGTAATGATTATCCAGACCACCGTCACCACCTACCGCAACCAGTTCGACCAGGTGGTGGCGACCCAGACCAGCACCGGAATCCGCTACTGAGGGTAGACGAATGGCAGACCAGGTGTATTGGGACGATGTGACCGCGGAGATGGAGATCCCCCCCTTGGTCAAGAATCCGACCACACAACAGTTGGTGAAGTACGCCGGAGCCTCCGGGGACTATTACCAGATTCACTATGATACGGAGTTCGCGAAGGGCAACAACCTGCCCGGTGTGATCCTCCACGGAGCGCTCAAAAACGCCTTTTTGGGCCAGTACATGACCGACTGGATGGGGCCGAAGGGCAACCTGAAGCGATTGGCATGCCAGTACAGGGGAATGGACGAGCCCGGAAGGCCAATAACCGCCAAGGGCACTGTGATCCGTAAATACCAGGAGAACGGGCAAAACCTGGTGGACTGCAACATCTGGTTGGAGAATGACGAAGGCCAGAGGACCACGCCCGGCAACGCAACCGTGGCATTGCCCATGCGGTAGCCCCGGAACAGAGAGCGGCGCCGGTCCGCGCGGTCAATACTAGGCGGCCCGGCCAACGTTTTACGTCCCGCGACCCGGACCATCCGGCCCCGCATGGGTCCGGGCCCCCAAAGCGGGGACCCAATTCTCTACGCCACCTCTCCAATTGTCGGCGAGGGGCGTTTTGTTTGCCGGGCCACTGGAGTCAATCGCAGACTCATTTCTGTAGTCTATAGGTCCAGGCCAGTCTTCGGGAGACGTTCGGACCGTGGTTACCCAATAACCGAAACACACACTGAGGGAGAAAAATGGTTGACACATTAGCTGGCAAGGTTGCCATCGTAACTGGCTCAGGCCGGGGTATTGGGCGCGGCGTGGCCATGATGATGGCCGAGGAAGGGGCCAAGGTGGTAATCGTAGACCCAGGCGTCAACGTCGATGGGTCGGGGTTCGACCAGTCCGTCGCCGAAGTCGTGACCAATGAGATCAAGAGCGCCGGCGGTGAAGCCGTATCCTGCACCGAGTCGGTCGCCACCATGAGCGGAGGCGAGAGAATCGTCCAGACCGCCATGGACAACTTCGGGCGGCTGGATATCGTCGTGACCTGCGCCGGCATCCTCCGAGACCGAATGGTCTTCAACATGACGGAGCAAGAGTGGGACGACGTGATCGCGGTCCACTTGAAGGGCACGTTCACCGTGGTCAAGCACGCCTGCATCCTGTTCCGGCAACAGAGGTCGGGCCGTGTTATCACCTTCAGCTCCCAGTCCGGCTTGGTGGGCAACTCTGGCCAGGCTAACTACGGCGCGGCCAAGTCCGGCATTGCCGGATTTACCAAGGTGGTGGCCAAGGACATGGGCCGCTACGGCGCGACGGCCAACTCCATCGCCCCCAGGGCGGAGACCCGGATGATCGGGTCGATACCCGACAGCGCCGCCGAGATACGGGCCCGCAGCGGCGTCGCCTCTCTTGGCGAGGGAGAGCATTTGGAGCCAGACGGCATCGCCCCCTTCGTCTGCTACCTGTCCAGCGATTGGGCTTCAAACGTGAACGGCCAGACTTTCCTGGTGTTCGGAAACACGGTATCGTTGATGTCCCAACCCAGACCCATCAACGCCATCTATAACTCCGACGGACACTGGAACATGGACGACCTCTCACCCCAGGCCAGGGGTCCTCTAACCAGTGGTATCTACAACCCCGCCCCCGCCGCCGGTGGCTAGCCGCAAACCACTGAAGACGGACCGCTAATCACTGATCACTGAAAACTCTACACAAGTGAGGAACATCCCAGATGGCCAACTTGTTAGAAGGCAAAGTAGCGATCATCACCGGCTCGGGCCGGGGCATCGGCGCCGGCATCGCCAAGCTTATGGCTGAACAAGGCGCGAAGGTAGTGGTGGTCGACCCCGGAGTGAATGTCGACGGCACCGGCGCGGACTACTCCCTGGCCGAAAGTGTGGTCTCGGAGATCAAGGCCGCGGGGGGCGAGGCCGTGGCTAACACCGACTCGGTTGTCACCATGTCCGGAGGAGAGCACATAGTCCAGACCGCCGTTGACAACTTCGGCAAGCTGGACATCGTGGTCACCTGCGCCGGCATCCTCAGAGACCGAATGATATTCAACATGTCCGAAGAGGAGTGGGACGACGTGATCGCCGTCCACCTCCGGGGCACTTTCACCGTGGTCAAGAACGCCTGCATTCTCTACCGGCAACAGCGTTCGGGCCGGGTAATCACGTTTACTTCCACCTCGGGTCTGTACGGCAACTCCGGCCAGGCCAACTACGGCGCGGCCAAGGACGGAATCGCGGGTTTCACCCGCGTCGTCGCCAGAGACATGGGCCGCTACGGTGTCACCGCCAACTCCATATCTCCCGGCGCGGCCACCCGGATGACCCAAACCGTGCCGGACGAAGCCCGAAACCTTCGAGCCGCACGGGGCATCGGCGGCGCGAGCGCCAGCGCCCCCAGACTGCGGGGCGAGGGGGAAGACGTCGCGCCCTTCGTCACGTGGTTGGCCTCGGACGAAGCCGCCCACGTCAACGGAAGAGTCTTCCACGTCACTGAGGGGTTGGTCAGCCTGATGGGCGAGCCCGAACCCGTCAGGACCATTCAGAAGGAAGGCAAATGGACGGTGGAGGAGTTGGCCAGCGTGTTCCCCCAGACCATCGGCGTCGAACTCTTCAACCCCGCCCCCGTTCAACCGCCTCGGGAGTAGGGCCTCAACCAGCGTTTGCTGGGCGGGTCATACGCGAACGGTAGCGACCACGGAAAATGACATGACGACGGAAACCACAGGGACCCCGCAGTCCCGCGACCTCTGGTGATGGAGGTTGCGGAAGTGTACCGGACCCTGGGACGGCTGGAAGAAGGGCAGTCCCAAATTAAAGGCCAGCTTAACAATCACGAACAGCGGTTTGGTCAAATCGAACAGCGGCTTTACCAACTGTTGATTGCAATCGTCGGTTTTAGCGTAGCAATACTTGTCACCCTCGTGGCGATTATAGTAAGGCTAGCATTCGGCGGTAATTGAACGGGCGCACCACTGCCCCAAATCCAACATCGAGGCTACACTCATGATTACTAGCTTTTCGGCTTCCTACGCCGGCCACGTCGTGGACGACAGCCTGGGATTCGACGGTTCTCCGGCCAATGACCGGTGGTACTCCAACGAACGGCTGGCCGAGGCCTTTGACTGGGCTCTAGACATTGCCCAGCATCTGGACCGGTTGGGATATGACGAGTTCTGGATGGCGGAGCACCATTTCCAGCCGGAGGGCTACGAGTGCATCCCCAACCTGCTGATGCTGAGCCTCTATCTGGCGGCCAACACCGAGCGGTTGAAGTTCGGTTGCGGGTTCAACATCGCTCCCATGTGGCATCCTTTGAGGCTGGCGGAAGACTTCGCCATGGCCGACATACTCACCAAGGGACGGGTTATATTCGGCGTTGGCCGAGGATATCACAGCCGGGAAGTCGAGACTTTCGGGTCGCCCATGCTGGATGGCGACGCCAACCGGGAGCTATTCGAGGAGCAGGTCGAGGTCATTCTGAAGGCGTTCACCGAGGAGGCATTCTCCCATCAAGGGAAGAACTACACCATACCGGCGAGAGTGCCCTACCGGGGTTACGAGCTAGAGAAGCTGAGCCTGGTGCCCCGGCCCGTGCATCAGCCGGTCGACGTGTGGCAGCCCTTGGTGAGCGGCAACCCCCGAGGCATTGATTTCATGGCCAAAATGGGCATCAAGCCGATCATCGCCAACAACCCCGAACCCATGCTTGGCGAGAGGATGAAACTTTACCAGGACGCGGTCAAGTCTCACGGCAAGGACCTGGAATTGGGCGAAGACGTGGCCGTCGGCTACCGGTTCTTCATCGCCGAGACCCAGGACAAGGCTATGGAATTGTCCCGCCCCTATTTCGAAGAAGCGATGAAATTCGCCGCTCCCCTGGGGCTGATGCGCATGTCACCGGAGCAGATCGACGCGGTGGCCAACCCCATCCGCCGCCGGGGCGTGTCCCTGCCGACTCTGGAAGAGGCCGTGGAAGGCGGCACATGGCTGTGTGGGCCTCCCGAGACCATCGTTGGGCATCTCAAGGGCGTCGAGGAACGTTACGCCGGCGTCGAGCGTATCAACCTTGGATCGGTAATGGGTATGCCCCGGGAAGTCTTCAAGGACCAACTTTCCAAGTTTGCCGAGGGCGTCATGCCCGCTTTCCCGGAGGCGATGGGACACTAACAGCCGGGAATCCACCGTCGTCCCCTAGTAGTCCAACATTTTTGGATTGAGTACTGAGCAAGTGTATTCTACCAAGCATACAAGCATAGGGCGAAGAGGATTGGGGCGTGGGAGGAGGGGAGGCCGATGAAGAGATACCGGGTCAAGCTGAGTGCGGAGGAGCGGCAGGAACTGAAGACATTGGTGTCCCGTGGCCGGGCGGCGGCTTACCAGCAGACCCACGGGCGCATCCTGCTGCTGAGTGATGAGGCCCATGCGGAGGGGGCCATGAAGGATGAAGAGATTGCCCGGGTTCTCCAGATTGGCCGCGCGACGGTGGAGCGGGTGCGCCGCCGTTGCGTGGAGGAGGGGATTGAGGCGGCGCTGGGACGAAAGCGGCAGCTTAATCGTCGTCCGAAGCGGCTGGACGGTCAAGGGGAAGCCCACCTGATTGCCCTGGCCTGCGGAGAACCGCCGGAAGGCCGGGCCGGTTGGACGCTTAAATTGCTGGCGGACCGGCTGGTTGAATGCGAGATAGTGGAGAGCATCAGTCCCGAAACGGTGCGGCAGACGCTCAAAAAAACGAACTCAAGCCTTGGCTGAAAGAGTGCTGGTGCATTCCTCCACAAGGCAGCGCCGAGTTCGTCTGTGCGATGGAAGACGTGCTGGAAGTCTATCAGCGCCAGTATGCGGACAACGAAGTTCTGGTCTGCCTGGACGAGACCAGCAAACAGCAGGTGAAAGAGACGCGCCGGCCGCGTCCGGCCCAGCCTGGGGCGGCGGGCTCCTACGATTACGAATACGAGCGCAACGGGGTGAGCAACCTGTTCATGTTGTTCGCTCCGCTGGAAGGGTGGCGCCGGGTGGAAGTGACGGACCGGCGCACCAAAGCCGATTGGGCCCGGGTGGTCAAGCAACTGGTGGACGAGGACTACCCGCACAAGGACCGTATTGTGCTGGTGATGGACAACTTGAACACCCACCACCGGTCCTCGCTGTATGAGGAATTTGAACCTGCCGAAGCACGGCGCATCGCCGAACGGTTGGAGGTCCACTACACTCCCAAGCATGGCAGTTGGCTGGATATGGCCGAGATTGAAATCGGGGTGATGGCCCGCCAATGCCTGGACCGCCGTATTCCCGATCAAAGGGCTCTGCGGCGAGAGGTGGGAGCGTGGCAGGCTCAGCGCAACCGGGACGGCATACGAGTGGACTGGCGCTTTACCTCCGAGGATGCGCGCATCAAGCTGAAGTCCCTTTACCCATCAATCCAACACTGATCGACTACTAGTCCTGAAGCGGTATGGTCCCCCACTTGATCGAGTCGGCATCTGTCACGCCGCTCTGTTCCTTGGACATCTCCCTGATTTGTAGCAGGGTGGCGTTGACTTCGGGGGTTAGGAACACCCAATCGGGTTCCGGTGGAATCCAGTAGGGCGAGTTAATCCGCACCACCTGGTTTTCCTTGGCATTCAGGTAGATTCCAAACTTGGATGCCTGTTGCATTTGATTCCTCCTAGCTTTGTTCCGGCGGCTCAGGTTGCCGGGGTTCTGTCTCGCTTGTTAGGTCCGCGTTGAGCTAACCCGTTAAGCCACCGGGTTAGCGGTTTCGACCCGCCGCCGCGTCTGGGTAGAGTACACTCCTCGGTAGTCTTCGGGCAGCAGCGCCGCGATCCGGTGCATCATCATGTCGGTGAGGCTCTTCAATACCTGCCGGTCCGGGTTGCCTTCCAGGTTGGGCAGCGAGAACGGTTGACCGATGTTCACCCTGAGCTTGCACAGCGGCAGGGGCATCCGCCAACTCGGGAATTTCTCTCCGCCCGTAATGCCCACGGGCAAGATGGTCGACTGGGACTTGAGAGCCAGGTAAGCCGCCCCGGGCTGTCCGGGAATTAGGGTGTGGTCCGGGCTTCGCGTTCCTTCGGGGAAAATGACCACCGCCTGGTCCTGGGCCAGTAGTCCCAGGGCCAGCCTGACGGCGTCGACCCCGCTTCCCGAGCGGTCCAAGGGGTATACCTGGAACCCCCGCATCAAGAAGCTGGTGACCGGGTCCCGGAACAACTCCCGCTTCCCGATGAAGCTCAGCTTCCGCTGAATCGCCGCAACCAGCACCGGCGGGTCGTTGAAGGACACGTGGTTGGCGATGATAATCAATGGCGCGAATGGAGGGACGGACTCCCGCCCGGTGACTTCCAACTTGCCGAAGGTGCTGAAACAGAACCGCCCAAGTTGCCTGCCGATCGAGTAAAAGGCCGTCATCCCCGCCGCACCTGGGACAATTGGTAGACCCTTTCCAACACCAGGCCGACCACGCGGTCGATACTAAGGTTGTCGGTGGTGAGGACCCAGGCCCCGCACGCGGGAACCAAGGGAGAATCAGTGCGCTTGGTGTCCAGGTCATCCCGGAGCCGGATCTCTTCTAGCACTTGTTTCAAGTCTGAGTCGACACCCCTATTCAGTAATTCCGCGTGCCTGCGCCGCGCCCGCTCTTCCAACGAGGCCGAGATAAAAATCTTGAGGTCCGCTCCAGGGAGGACCACGCTGCCGATGTCTCTCCCGCACATCACGATTCGGCCTTCGGAGGCGATGACGCGCTGCTGGTCGACCAACGCCCGCCGGACCTCCGGGACCCGCGATACCAGGGAGACATGGCGGTCGACCGCAGGGTCGCGCAACTCCGGGCCTACGCTGAAGCCGCCCACCAGCACTCGATCGCTGTCGACTCCATCCAGGGTCACGGTATTCGTGGAGGCAAGCGCGCCGAGGGCTTCGGTGTCATCCATCGGTGTGGCGTCGCGTAGCGCCAACCAGGTTATGGCGCGGTACATGACACCGGTGTCCAAATACCTGAAGCCGAGCTTGCGGGCCAGGTTGAGGCCCACCACGGTCTTGCCCGCTGCGACGGGTCCATCAATGGCTATGACGCTGACGGCGCCCGGCAAGGTCCGCCTCCAGATTAGATTCCGTGTGGCATTATAGCACCGAAATTGGACTCGCCGAGTGTCCGCCTCATGGGACCGGCGGCCCTGAGTGGACCGTAAATCCCCCGGCATTCATGCGTTGGTCAAGCAGGACAAAAGGGGTCTTCGCCTTATCGGAGCAAGGACTGGCCTGGGTCCGGCGACGACGATGGGACGACAAGACAATGAACGAGAAACGCGGAAACTATCGGGCTGGACCGAGTAATCTGGGAATCTGTGTGCTTCTCGTCGCCGGAACGTTGGTTGCCATACCCATGTTTGTACTGGCGGCCCTTTACGACGCCTTCCCCGGCGACATTGTGATTGCGGCTGCGTTCGAGGCGTTGCGGAACGTGTGGCCAGACACCCTGTTCAGGGGATTGACCCGGTTAGGCGACCCCTGGGTGGCAACGGTATTGGTCGCGGGTACGGCCCTTGCCCTGATGATCTGGCGGCGATGGGCCGATGCGGCGGTTTTGGCTTTTACGCTTGCCCCGGTGTTGTTGAACTATCTATTGAAGGAGTTGGTGGCCCGTCCACGGCCCGTCCACATCTGGGCCGACCTGGAGGTTGCTACCTTCAGCTTCCCAAGCGGCCACGCTGTTCTGGCGATTTACTATTTCGGCTTTCTGATTTATCTGACCGGGGAGTTGGCGCGGCAACCGGCGGTGCGGCGGTCGGTCCGATTTGCGCTGGTCTTGCTGGTGGTGGGCGTGGGGGTTTCCCGTCTGTACCTAGGCGTCCACTGGCCGAGCGACGTAATTGGAGGCTACCTGTTTGGAGGTCTGGCTCTGCTGGCGGCGCTGTGGGTGCGGGGACTGGTCGCGTCCTACCTTGTGCCGCCTAAGGCCGGGTCCCTCAATGGTGATCGGACGGGGCCGAGACAAAGCGGAACATTTCCGGACTCAGGGTCTAGGCCGAGGTGATGGGGTTAAAGCGTGGTTCGCCCGGAGCGGATGGCCAGCGTGACGGCAATGGTTATATGGAGCCACCCGGCGGCGTGATACGGCGTGATACACTGGAATCAATCCGGGGTTTAACTGGCGACGGGGAGGGGTCGGATGAATTGGTTGGACATCGCAATCCTGCTGGGTTGGGCTCTCATGTCCGCGTGGGGAGGCTCGGTTGGGCTGATGACGATCCTCTTCCACCTTGTGACGTTGGCGGTCTCCCTGGCGGTGGCGAGTCGCATGGGCCCTCTGTTGGGCGGCCTATTCGCTCCCCTCAGTGAGCGGGAAGAAGTCCAGACCGTCGCGGGGTTCGTTGTAGTCTTCGCGGTCCTATTTATCGCGTCGGGCGTAATCTCCTTCATGATGCGCCGGGTACTGGGCATCGTGCCATTTTTTGGCATGGCCAACCGGCTTGGCGGAATGGCCATCGGTGTGCTGGCGGGGTTCGTAGTGCTTTCGGGGCTGTTGGTAGGAGTCCAAAAACTCCAGGCAGAGGACGTTGACGAGACCATAGACAACTCCGCTTTCGGAAGTTTCTTGGTCGATCATTTTGACGTGGTTATCCGTGGGATCAAGCTAATTCCCGGAGATTGGGAGAATGACATCATTGACCGGATGGACCGGGCTGATGTCCGTTCGAGCTTAGGACAAGAAATTCCTGATGCGGCGCGAATGAATCACACCGCCTATGCTACAATAGGCGATGATATCGTACGGCGCGCCACGATTGGAATTCCGATCGTTGGGGTAGTCCCGCCAAGTTAGGGGAACATCGTCGGAGAGTTCCGGTCTGGAGCCATAGGCGCTCAAATCTGTTGGACCAGGTCCTAGCCGCGTTGAAACAAAAAACCCAGCAAGAACAATCAGACGACGGGATATCAGACCAATCCTCGGACGGAACTGGTCCGTCCAGAGTCTCGTTTCTTCACTCCCCGGTCCTGGTTCTCAATCTCAATTACGTCCCTATCAACGTTTGCACCGCCCGCCGGGCGGTGGTCCTTCTGGGCAAGGGCAAAGCCGAGCTGCTGGAGAACCACCGGGGCCAGCTTCGCACCGTGTCGCGCACTGTGGACGTCCCCTCCATCATCCGATTGGTTTACCTGGTGAGGAAGCCGTTTCTGCCCCGCAAGCTCTCCAAGAAAGAGGTCTTTCTCCGTGACAGGTTTACCTGTCAGTACTGCGGGAAGAAGGCCCCCGACCTAACCCTAGACCACGTGGTTCCCCGCCGGCAGCACGGAGCGCACACCTGGGAAAACGTGGTGGCGGCCTGCAACCGCTGTAACCTGCGGAAGGCCGGAAGAACGCCTGCCGAAGCCAGCATGGTCCTGGTGAAGCAACCGAGGGCGCCGGACCCCAATCCATACTTGATCCTGCAGAACCGGACTATTCTGGAAGAGTGGCGCCCTTACGTCCCCTGGACGCTACGGGACCAGGATGCGTAGCTAAACCGCGCCGCTTCACGGACCGGCGGCAACCCGTGGCAGGTTGAGCATCAATACTTCGCAGGCCAAACGCGGGTTGGCATTCCGGTCCAGGGCTTCCAGCGTAGTTTGAAGCCTCTCCAAGAACCCAACGGCCTGCGGCGTGGTCACGCTGGTTGCATGAAGCCGCAGTTCTTCGTTGCGGTCGGCATTGTGCATGTAGCTTTCCGCGCCTTCTTTGATAAGAAGCAGGTCCCGCCACCAACGCTGCCACTCGAACAACACCTGTCGCGCCGTCTCCCGTTCCCGGGAAAACTGGGTCGCCAGCTCGTTCGCGTACTCGAAGCGTTCCGCCAGTCCCGCCCGGCAGACCTCGTAAACCCTGTCAAGCGTCTGCTCCCGCGCCTCCCAAACCTCGGTCCCATGCAACACCCTGTATGCCCAGCCGTAGCAGCCCCTGGAAAGCCTGGCCAACTCCGCTGCCCGTTCAACCTCCACGGTCTCGCGGTCGATCAGGGCCTCTACCATTTGCTGCTGCGGGACGGGGAGCAGGGATAGCAGGCTGCAACGCGACCGGATGGTGGAGAGCAACGAGTCCTCGTTGGCGGAGAGCAGCAGAAACGTCACCTGGTCCGATGGTTCTTCCAGGGTCTTTAATAGGGCATTCGCCGCTTCGTCGCTCAACGACTCCACGCCGTTGAATATGACGACTATCCGAGAGCCTTCGTAGGGCTTTAGCGATACCTGGTGCAAGACCTCCCGCACCTCTGGAATGCCGATGACGGTGCGGGTGGGGTCACCCTCTTCCCGTGGAGCCACACCAACGATGCGAATGTCCGCGTGGTTGCCTGCGGCTATGCGAGTGCACTGGACGCAGGAACCGCAGGGAGCCCCGTCCTGTTCCAGGCAGTTGAGGGCCTTGGCCAGTTCGACCGCCAGGGTCATCTTGCCAACGTGTTGAGGTCCGGCCAGCAGGTACGCGTGGGCGAGTTGGCCCGCTTTGAGCCCGGCTTCCAACCGCCGCAGTATGTGGTCCTGTCCGACTAACTCCCACATGATGGTTCGGTCTGGATCGATGGCGGACTAAACCACGTCCGTGATCATCATGTCCTGGTAGCTTTCACGGCGGCGAATCAACCTGCTCTGACCGTCCTTGACCAGAACTATGGGCGGTCTTGGGTTGAGATTGTAGTTGCTCGCCATAGACGGGCAGTAGGCGCCGGCGGCTGGGATGGCAAGCACGTCGCCTGACTCGACTACCGGCAACATTATGTCGGACGCTAGAATGTCTCCGGACTCACAGTATTTCCCTGCGATGGTGACGGTCTCCGCCGGGTCCTGACTGGCTTTGTTGGCTACCACCACCTCGTAGATGGCCTGGTAGAGGGCCGGACGGATGTTGTCCCCCATTCCGCCGTCGACGCTGACGTATTTGCGTACTCCCGGTATGTCCTTGATCGCGCCGATGCGGTAGACGGCTACCCCCGCCGGGCCGATGATGGACCGGCCAGGTTCTATGATGAGCCTCGGGGAAGGCAGACCCAAGGAGTCGCAGTTCGAGTTCAACGCGGAAATGATGGTGTCGGCGTACTCCCCGACGGCCGGAGGCTCCTGGTCCCTGGTGTAAGCAATGGCGAACCCTCCGCCGGGGCTGAACTCTTCCATTTCAAGGCCCTCTTCCCTCAGGTCTGCGGCGAAGCGCAGGGCCACTTCGGTCGCCACGCCGTACGGCTCAAGCTCGAATATGGGTGAGCCCAGGTGGAAGTGGAGGCCCTTAAGGTCCAGGTTCTCGGCGGCTACGGCCTGACGCACGGCTTCAGCCGCGTGGCCGGTCTGGATGCTGAAGCCGAATTTGGAGTCCAGAATTCCGGTCGTCGTGTGTACGTGAGTGTGTGGGTCTACTCCGGGAGAGACCCGAACCAGGACTTCCTGGACTTTTCCGGCGTCCCCGGCTATCCGGTTGAGCAGGTCCAGTTCATGGAAGCTGTCCACCACGATGCGGCCAATGTTGCTTTCGACCGCCTGGACCAACTCATCGGGTGTCTTGTTGTTCCCGTGGAAATAGACTTGCTCCAGTGGAAAATCAACGCTCTGGGCGATGGCCAGTTCCCCGCCGGAGACCACGTCCAGGCCCAGGCCCTCTTCTTGGAACAGCTTGGCCAGGGCGGGATTGATGTACGCCTTGGAGGCGTACACCACCTGGGAGTTGCTGTACCTCTGTTGAAACTCCCGCACGAAGCTGCGGCAGCGGTTCCGTAGGGTGGCCTCATCCAGCACATATAGGGAAGTGCCGTACTCGTCGGCCAGATCCATCAGGTTGCAGCCGCCGATCTCGATTTGGCCCTGGGAGTTGATCTGAGTGGTGTCGGGGAACACATTGTAGGGAAACATAAGGTCCTGTCTCCTATCAGCGGTCAAGTGGACTCAGAAGACTCGCCTGGGGCGTCACTGGGTGCTTGCTTGGGTTTTCCTGCTTGAGCGTCTGCATAGCCCTGCTCGTAACCCTCCCGGAGGCCCTCTTGGAGGCCCTCTTGAAGCCCTTCCCTGCGTGCCTCCTGGCGCCTTCTTTCCAGGTCTTTTTCTGTATGCTTTCTAATCCAGTCAGCGATTGCCATAGTTAACTCCTTGATTTGCAACAGCCCCCAGGCAATGAAACCGGATGCAACGAAACTTGCGCCGATCCCTAAGCCGATCCCTAATAGGATGTTACGGGCTACTTCGTTAGGTGCGGCGCTGGTGGAGCCATAGGCAAGTTCCAAGTAAGCCAAAATAACCGACCCGGCCGCCCCGCCAATCAAGGTCAGCAATTGGAACCATTGCCGGTCTTTCGGGTCTATTCCCCAGATCGTTTCACGGTGGTCGGACATACTCGGCGCTGTTGATTGTATCATCCTTTCCAGGGAGGAAATCTCGTACGGGAACAGGGGACAAGACGCAGGTTCTTGACCGCCGCACTATGGTCCCCGGGGAGTTTGAACACCGGTTTGAAGGAAATCCTCCCAGCGGCAACCCTGGCGCTAGTACTCAGTCAACCTTGAGATCGAAAGGGTAGAGGCGATGGAGCTTGGTTCGGGCGTCCTGGGTATTGAACCGCCAGTTGATGGTGGCTCGGGCGGCGTTACGCTCCCCGACCAGGGCCTGGACTTCCCGCCGCAGGGTTTCCTCGTCGGGGAGTCGCTGCTTCAGGCAGGAACGGGACAGGACACTGAACTCGATCTCCGCCATATTCAGCCAACTCCCGTGCTTGGGCGTGTAGTGGAACTGCAGACGCCGGGCAATGCGCCGGGCTTCCGCCGCTGGGAAAGTCTCATACAGCGACGCCGGACGATGGGTGTTCAGGTTGTCCAGGACCACCCGCACCACCTCAACCTCTGGGTAAGCTTCGTCCACCAGCCAACGCATTTGCTGGGCGAAGTCCTGCATCGTACGCCGCTCAGTGACCGCCACCTGCCGCCAACCCGCCAAGGGCTCACAGGCCAGGAACAGGTTGCGGACGCCCTCCCGCCGGTACTCGTAGTCCTGCCGCAGCGGAAGTCCCGGCTGGGCGGGCAGCGGGGGCCGGGTGTCAGCCAGCAACTGGGTGGAGGTCTCGTCAAAGCAGACCACCGGCCGGTGGGGATCATACGGTTCGGCGTAGAGGTCCAGGACATCCTCCATGTGGGCCACGAAGTCGGCGCTCACCTTGGGGATGCACCACTCCTTTTTCTGCCACGGCTTGAGAGCGTTTTTTTGAGACGCCGGCGCACCCCCTCGTGGGACATGGAGGAGGCCAACCCCAACTCCACCACCTTGCCGGCCAGCAGGCGCAGGGTCCAGTGGCTATGCCCCTTCGGAGGTTCACTACAGGCCAGAGCTATCAGGTGGGCTTCGCCCCGGTCGTCCAACTTCCGATGCCGGTGGGCCTGGCGCCGGTCCCATAGGGCCCCGTCCAGCCCTTCCTCGGTAAAGCGCTGCTTGATCCGATACACGGTGCCCAACGCCACGTCCAAGGCTCCGGCCACCTGGGGAGCCGACCAACCATCATCACTCTTGAGGACGATCCGTGCCCTGGCGTTCACTCTGGCGGGGCTTTTCCCAACTCGAATCAGATGCTGGAGTTCTTCCCTTTGTTCCGGCGTCAACCGCACCGCGTACTTATCCCGAACCATCACTGCCACCCCCGTCATCAACACTATCTACCCACCAGGCAGCATAACCCAATCGCTATATTTCTTAAACTATTTACAAAACACAGTTGACTGAGTACTAGCCTTGGCTCGAGTTTCCGTTGACTCAACCTAACGCCCCGTATATACTCCGGGACGCCAAAGCCGATATGTTTCCCCGGCGGCGACAACCCAATTCCAACCTGTTTGGGGGTGTTATGGCGAAGATTCCGATACGGGTCACCGTTAATGGTCAAAGCCACGAGGCCGAGGTTGAGCCGCGGATCCTTTTGGTCCATTTCCTTCGGGAAGACCTGGGGCTCACCGGCACCAAAATTGGCTGCGACACCAGCCAGTGTGGAGCCTGTGTGGTGATGATGAACGGGTCCACCGTCAAGTCCTGCACCTGTCTCGCCGTGCAGGCCGACGGCGCGGACATAGGCACCATCGAAGGGCTGGCCGAACAGGGTAACCTCCACCCGATTCAGGAAGCGTTCTGGGACAATCATGGGCTCCAATGCGGTTACTGCACCGCGGGGATGATTATGACGGCGGTGGAGCTGCTGGAGCGGAATCCCCATCCCACGGCTGATCAGGTCCGGGCGGGGCTGGAGGGCAACCTCTGCCGTTGTACCGGGTACCAGAACATCGTTAAGTCGGTGCTGGCAGCCGCCGATCAGATGGGAGGTTAGGCAATGACTACCAGAATATTCGGCTCCGGGATTCGCCGCCGTGAAGACCCGCGGTTAATCACCGGACAGGCCACCTACACAGACGATATCAAGCTGAATGGCATGGTCCATGCCGCCATCCTGCGCAGCCCCCACGCCCATGCCAGGATACGGGGCATCGACACCTCCGCCGCCAAGTCCGCGCCCGGCGTGCTGGCTGTCTACACTGGGGCCGACACCGATGGGGTGCTGAACCCTATTCCCTGCGCCTGGGTGGTGCCCGACTCGGACGTGAAAGCGGTCGCCTACCCCGCAATTGCCACAGACACCGTCCGCTACACCGGCGACGCGGTGGCCGTTGTGGTCGCTCAGAGCCGCTACCAGGCCGAAGACGCAATTGAGCTGATAAGCGTTGGGTACGAGGCGCTACGCGCAAACGTCCACGCCGAATTGGCGATGAACGATGGAGTGCCCCAGCTTCACGAGGACGCTCCCAACAACCAGGCTTTCCACTGGGTCGCCGCCGGGGGCGACACCGACGCAGCCTTCGCGGCCGCCGAAGTTACGGTCACCGACACCATCGTGCAACAACGATTGATCCCCAATGCCATGGAGCCCAGGTCCGCTGTGGCCAGTTACGCGTCGGCGATGGGTGAACTGACCATCTGGAACACCACGCAGAACCCCCACATAGCCCGGTTCGTCACCTGCCTGGTCACCGGAGTGCCGGAGCACAAGATCCGGGTCATCGCTCCAGAGGTTGGCGGCGGGTTCGGGGCCAAGATCCCGGTCTACCCCTGGGAGATGATTGCCGCCTTCTGCTCAATGAAGTTGGGCCGCCCCGTCAAGTGGACTGAGACGCGGTCGGAGAACTACCAGGCGAGCACCCACGGCAGGGACCATGTCCAGAAGGTGGAGATCGCCGCCACCAAGGAAGGCAAGATCACCGGCTTGCGGTCTGTGGTCCACGCGGGCATGGGCGCTTATCTGTCCACAGCCGGGCCCGGCATCCCGACCATATTGCACGGGCTGATGTACTCCGGGCCCTACGACATTCCCAACATTAAGTCTGATGTCTACGGCGTGTTCACCAACTGCACTCCGGTGGACGCTTACCGGGGAGCGGGCCGGCCCGAGGCGACCTTCCTAGTTGAGCGGATGGTCGAGTTGCTGGCCTACGAGCTGGATATGGACCCGGTTGAGCTACGACGCATCAACCTCATCCCCAAGTTTGAAGACGGATTCGATATCTCGTTGGGGCTGACCTACGACAGCGGTGACTACACCGCGGCGCTGGACAAGGTGCTGGAACACGTCGACTATCAGAACCTGCGCCGCGAACAGGCCCTTAGCCGTGGCCAGGAGCCAGGGGCCGGTGACCAGTCTCACCACGGCCACGAGCATGAGAGCATGGCCACGAGCATGAGCCACGAGCATGGCCACGGGCACGGGCATGAGAACGAGCATGGCCACGGGCACGGGCATGAGAATGAGCACGGCCACGGTCATGGTGATGAGACAGGCCACCAGCAACCAGCCGCCGGCCACTTACTCGGCATCGGCGTCACCACTTACTGCGAGATATGCGGCATCGGCCCCTCCCAGGTTGCCGGAGCGGTTGGTTTCGGCGGCGGTCTCTGGGAGAGCGCCATAATTCGGTTCTACGCCACTGGCAAGGTCAACGTATTCGTGGGGACCTCTCCCCACGGCCAGGGCGAGGAAACCACATTCGCCCAGATCGTTTCCGACGAGCTTGGCGTTCCGGTGGACGACGTGGAAGTCATCCACGGCGATACCGACAACACGCCCATGGGTTGGGGCACCTACGGCAGCCGCACCACTGTAATTAGCGGCGCGGCGGTGGCCCTCAGTTCCCGTAAGATCAAGGACAAGGCCATCGGCTTGGCGGCCCACCTTCTCGAAGCCGCCGAGGAAGACATCGAATACGAGGATGGCAAGTTCTTCGTCCGTGGGTCACCCGACCGGAGCCAGTCCATCCAGGACATCGCGCTGATGGCCAACGTGGCCTGGAACATGCCCGAGGGGATGGAGCCGGGCCTGGAGGCCAGCGCCTTCTACGACACACCCAACTTCACGTTCCCATTCGGCGCGCACGTGGCCGTGGTTGACGTGGATACGGACAATGGTCACATCGTCTTGCAAAGGTACGCGGCGGTCGACGACTGCGGCCGGCAGATCAACCCGATGATCGTGGAGGGACAGGTCCACGGCGGTGTCGTCCAGGGGGCCGGACAGGCCCTGTGGGAAGGAGCGGTCTACGACGAGGACGGACAGCTATTGACCGGTTCCATGTTGGACTATGCCCTGCCCAAGGCCCACCTGTTGCCCCACATCGAGACCCTGTTCACGGTCACACCTTCCCCGCATAACCCGCTGGGTGTAAAGGGAATCGGTGAGACCGGCACAATTGCATCTACCATCACGATCTACAACGCGGTCATCGACGCCCTGAAGCCCTTTGGCATTACCAGGCTGGAGATGCCGCTGACCTCGGAGAAAGTCTGGCAAGCTATTCAGCAGTCCAGGGGGGCATAAGACATGTTTGCTCCAGAGTTCGATTACCACAAGGCCAACACGGTAGCCGAGGCTATAGACCTGCTTGCCTCCAACCCCGGGGCGAAGGCGATGGCGGGAGGTCACAGTCTGATACCACTGCTCAAGCTGCGCCTGGCCAGGCCCGGAGCGGTCGTTGATATCAGCGGCATATCCGAGATGAAGGGCATCTCGGTAAACAACGGTTCTATCAGAATCGGCGCTTTGACAACCCACTGGGAGATTGAGTCATCGTCTGAATTGCAGTCGGCGAACTCTCTGCTGGCCGAAGCTGCGGGCGGTATCGGCGACACCCAGGTCAGGAACCGGGGGACGATCGGCGGCAATCTCTCCCACGCCGACCCTGCGTCGGATTGGGGGACTGTGCTAACCGCGCTGGGCGCTACGTTGGAGATTCAAGGACCCGGCGGCGCTTCCCGGACCGTCTCACCCACCGAATTGATTCTCGGTCCCTTGACTACCAGCCTGGGAGAAACGGAGCTTCTAACCGCGATCAACGTTCCGGTGCTGACGGCCGGCCAAAGGGGCGAGTACGCCAAGATGTCCCACCCAGCATCCGGATACGCTGTGGTTGGGGCAGCGGTCGTGGTCAACGTCGACCACCACACCTGCACTGGGGCCAGCATCGCCGTTGGCGGGGCCACACCCGTTCCGGTCCGCGTTACCTCCGTCGAGAACGGACTAACTGGCAAGGAATTGAACAACGAGAATATCACTGCGGCCACCAGCCAGGCCGCCGGGGACCTGGGCGACGAAACCCTGGGAGACTTCTACGCCTCTGCCGAGTACCGGCGGGCTATGGCGGCGGTGGAGATCAGGCACGCTCTCTTCCACGCAACGGGAGTCGCTCACCACTGAAGTCCGACCGGCTTTCGCCAAACACAAGGACTGGAATTGCGGGCCCACTCCTGTGGGTAGGTGGTTAACGAACAGCTAGTTTGAAAATACTACTCATCAACGACGACGGAATTCATGCTCCGGGCCTGTGGGCCGCCGCCAACGCCCTGCGGAAAGTGGGCGATGTGGTATTGTTGGCCCCAGACCGGGAGCAAAGCGGAGTTGGCGGCTCTCTCACCCTGCGGATGCCCGTGAGGGCGCGCCAGGTCACGATCAGCCCAGACCTCAACAGCGACGGAGCCACCCCAGGCGCACTCGCCGCTTATGCGGTGGAAGGCACCCCCGCCGACTGCTGTATTCTTGCGTTGGAGAAACTGGTGGGGCGCGTGGATCTGGTGGTCTCAGGAATCAACCCAGGTTCGAATTTGGGCTGGGATACGATGGTCTCGGGGACTGTTGGCGGGGCGGTACAGGGTTACGTTCGGGGTTATCCCACTGTCGCCATATCCGTGGGTTCCATTCAAGACCCCATGTTTGGCCCGGCGGCCCGCCTCCTAACGGTCCTGGCGGACCGGTTGGCGGATTGGGACTCAGACGGCGGACTGTTCCTGAACATCAACGTGCCGAGCGTGGCGCTGGACAAGATCACCGGTGTGGACATTACACGGCTGGGTGGGCGCTCCTACGGGGAGTCGGTCCGCGAGGAAGGTACCGGGCACCAACATAGGTATTGGATAAACCGGGACCGTCCAATGTCGCGTGATCCCCAGCCCGGGACCGACATCTGGGCCGTGAGGAACAACCATATTTCCATCACGCCGCTGCATGCGGGACTGGGTAACCCGGACCAAATTCCAGCCATCGAGGGGTTCCTATCCGGTCTCGCCAACGACCTGCTTGACCCCCAGCCCTCACCGGCGACCGACCCCTCCCCGGGTTCCCTCTTAGACCCAGGCTAACAGCCGCTTAGTCCGCGGCGACGGTCTCCGGGACGAAGGGTTCCATAACGCCGATCATACTGTCGCGGTTGACCAGTTTGGCCAGTTCTTCCTCGCTTAGTCCATCTGTTCCAGCCGGACGGCGGGGTAAGACCAAGTAGCGCAGGTCGGCGGTGCTGTCCATCACCCTGACTTCGACATCCTCCGGGACTTCCAGTCCGAACTCCCGCATCACGCCGCGAGGGTCTATTACCGCGCGAGACCGGTAGGCCAGGCTCTTATACCAGTCCGGCGGACGCCCCAAGAGGTTCCTGGGATAGCAGGAACATAGCGTGCATACCACCAAGTAATGAACGTCCTCGGTGTTTTCCAACACGGCCAACTGGGTATTGGCGTCGGGCAGGTTGTAGCCCAATTCGTCTAAGGCGGAACGTGGGTCGGCGATCAGATGTTCCTTGAAGCCTGAGTCGGTCCACGCCCGGGCGACGACCTTTGCGCCGTCCGCCGGGGAGCGCGACTCTACGGTGTCAACGGCGCGCTGCACCTCTTCAGGGGTGCAGACGCCCTTCTCTTGCAGCAGAGCTTCCATTGCCCTGGCGCGTTTGGCGTAGTAGCTGAGGTCCCCGCTCTCTTCCATAGGGGCGTGAGGATCATCGTGGTCGTGGCGGTCGTGCTCGTCACTCATAGCGGTCCTTTCTTAGCTGGAGGCGGATTCTAGCCAGTGCTCGTAAATGTCGACGAGCACTTTATCGACGTTGGGGCCGGTGTAGTCTTCCCACACGTCGGCTTGTGAGAATTCCACGCGGTACAGCGGTTTTTGCGGCAGCCCTGACCCGCCGTGGCCCAGCGACTCCGGGTTCTTGAATACGCCGCACAGGGCTATGACCTGGCCCGTCTTGCCCTTTACGTAATTCGGGGTCCGGTAGTGGCCCGGCGGATGGTCCACTCGCACCACCACTGTATCGCCAGCCTGGTATCTGGGAGAATCAGTCATGTCAGTGGCGGACTCCCTTACTGGTCTTGCTCGGCCATCTTTTGATCGATCTCGCTGGCGGTAAGGATGCCCTTTTCGACCAGCAGGATTTCCAGGGCGGCGGTCCAGCGCTCGTAGTAGCTGATGGACTCGTACTCTTCCTGAGGAAGGCTCTCGATGGCCCGGCGCATCTCGTCGGTGGACCTGAGACCCTTACGTCCCAATACCTGGTGCAGGGCGTCGACTCGTAGCTCCCAGTCGGAATGCTGATGCTCTTCACGGTCGATAGGCTCGTCCGTGGGCCAACTGCCGCGGTCATGGACCCTGGGCATAGCGGTTACCCCGTGCGAGTTAGGATGGAGTAATGTTAATCGGCGGGGGTGTGTCTGGCAAGACACGGTTGGTTTGGGCCGTCTCGCTTGTCTAGAGAGGTTCGGCGCCCTCGCTCATGATTGCCAAGTATTTCTCGTAGCCGAAAAGCCGGTTTCGTTGCATGCCCGTTAACTCAGCCACTATACTCAACTCTTAGAGGATTCGCATTCCTGACGTAGCTGCGGGAAGTGACAATCCCGTGCGCCGAGTGACATCTCTTAGGGACACAATAGGTCTTTCCTTAAGCGCCTGATGCACTCGTATCGCTGATCCAGCGGCGCGCCCCTGACCTGGAATCACCGACTCATCCTCGTCGAATAGCGCGAGCAGTTTCTCGGCGGTCTGAACGGCTGCATCCGCGGTCTGGGCAACCCCCTCCAGGTAAAAATCCAGCCACGCCTCCCAATCCCCGGATGTTCGAACGCTGTCCAAGAGGTCGTAGTAACGCCCTCTGTTTTCCTTGAAATATAGGCTCAAATGGAGTAGCGGGTGTTGGAGAAGTCCGTCATGGCATAGGAGCAGCGTGATTAACAGTCTTCCGACCCTCCCATTGGCGTCAAGGAAGGGATGAATAGTCTCGAATTGCAGGTGGGCGATGCCCGCTTTCACCAGTGGGTCTACGAGCGAGGCGTCCCAGTGCAGAAACTGTTCCAGGTCCGACATGCGGGCTTGGACTGCGTGGGGTGGAGGAGGGACGAAGTAGGCAGTCCCAGGGCGAGTTCCACCGATCCAATTTTGATACTTCCACCACGTCTTCCGTGGGTGCGCCCGGCATATCCTTGATCTCTAAGAGCATCAGGTCCGAAATTGTTGACTGTGTCCCCTCGATCTGGGAAGAGAGCACCGCTTCTTTACGCACATAGGAGTAAAGAAAGAGGAGCGTATTTGGTAGGATGCGGGCTAGGCCGTCCAGCCGCCCTAACGAGATCAAAGCCCTGGACAGCGCCGGTAGCAATGACGCGATGTCAATCGGAGGTTCTGGCGGCAAAGGATTCGGAATGAAGGCGCGGACTTCTTCCCCGCCTGCTGACGTGACCTCGTACTTTCCAACGTTGCGGCGTTTCATGGGGTGGATGCCTAACCAAGTTTTCCTTATTAGGCTACCAGACTAATAATATTTAAGACACAAACCTTATTAGTATCCACCGAAAGAGTCAAGCCGGGTCTGTCAGGCCAGCAGTGCCTCTTAATTGTCCTCCCATAAGACAATTCTCCCCCTTTCGGAAAGGGGGATTAAGGGGGATTTCTCCCCTGCTCGGGTCTGAGTTCACGAGAATCGAGAATAATCCGCCCTGTTCCATTTCACTAATCGTAAGGACGAGTTTCTTTCCAGGCGCACAAAGACTTCGGCGGTCCTGACCGGCACCGGGGAAAATCCCACAGACCCCTCTTTCGGAAAAGGGGGGTCTGTACTTGACCGGTGAGGTACTGATTGGCGGCACTTACAACTAAAAGACCCTGTGTCAGGCCAACGCTGGTCTTCCTCGCGAAGTGCGGGCTTACTAAGAATTCCTTAGTAGGCCGGGGCTTTGCTAAGTTTTATACCGTAACTCTTAATAACCGGGCGAACTCACACCGGTCCCCTCTACCCCCCGGCCCACAGCCTCGCCACGTCTATGGCCCGCATGAATTCCACATTGGGGAAAGATTTGATGTAGTTGATGAGTCGTTCCAGCATCAGAAGACGGCCGGGGCGGCCGATGTATTGGGGGTGCATGGTCAGGGTGAAGGCACGCCCGTAGCGGTAAAGCCCTTCGAATTCGGCGGCCCAAGCGCCGTAGACTTCGTCCGGGTTGCGCATGGGGCCCAGGCGGTTGGCCACCGGCGCGTAGACGAAGTTGGGGGCGTCATCGAGAAGCCAGTGTATGGGGATTTCAACGATGGACTGGCCGTTGTCCGGAGCAGTCTCCATGTAGGGAGCGTCGTCACCCATCAGGCTGCTGTCATAGACGAAGCCGCGGGACACCAGCAGGTCGAGGGAGTGTTCGCTCAGCTCCCAACTAGGCGAGCGGTAACCCAGGGGTCTCTCCCCCGTGATTCCGCCCAGGATGTCGATGCCGCTGCGCAGGACCTCGTCTTCCTGTTCTCGGGACAGGGTTGACGGCGGCTCGTGCATGTAGCCGTGGTGGGCGGCCTCATGCCCTCGCGCTGCGATATCCTTGACAAGGTCCACGTGGTTTTCCGCCACATATCCCGGAACGTAGAAGCTGGCCTTGACGCCTTGACTGTCCAGCATGTCCAGGATGCGAGGCGTCGCCACGCTAGGCCCGTATTCGGCCATGGACATCAAGCTAGGATGGTCCTTGTAGGAAGGGTCCCGGTTCAACCAGGAGGAGACGCCGTCAACGTCGAACCCCAGCATCGCCACGCATTGAATGTTGCCAGGCCAGATTCCTGCCATAACTGGTCCTCCATTTCAGTATTTGTTATGTCTTGCCCGGATGTCCTCTGACGAATGTGGGGTCACGCCAGACAACTTTCGTGCGCCCTCGGGCGTGATCAAATTCATAGCGGACAACTGGACGTACCTGTGACGCCTGGACAGTAGCCAACCCAACCGTGTTGCCGTCTCGGCCCAAGAACTCCACTATAAAGACTTTCCCCGGCTCAATCACATCTACTATTGTGCCGGAGGCTCCAGCCTTCAAGTCCTCTCCGTCAATGTCCGCGGCAACGTCATTAGTCAGAACGATGACGTCCAGTTCTTTCAGCATTTATTAACTCCCGCTCGGATAGGCTGTGATGAATCTGGGGATTTCAGAATTCGGCGCCAGCCTCCACACAGTCAGCACCCAAGGGTTGCGGCCATCAGGGGTTGCCAGGATACCATCCACAGCGTAATTCAGCCCGTGAGGCGTCTCCCTGATACTGACAACCCCGTTGGCAACTGCGTGCGCCCGGAGTGCGTCGGCGAATACCTCCCATTGTCCTTGGGTGAACCCGTAGCGAAGGAAGAACCTCGCTTTGTCTCTACCATGCACGTGTTCCGTGTCTAGCAAATACCCCCACGTTTTTTCAGGAGCAACCCGGGCCTGTTCTGCGTTTAGCAGACGAACCGACGGCTGTCCATGTTCCAGGGCCACTGGCCTCGCCGTCAGCGAGCCGGTATCATGTCGAAGCCGGTGTAAGGGCGGAGGACTTCAGGGATGACTATAGAACCGTCGGGTTGCTGGTAGTTCTCCAGGATGGCGATTAACACCCTGGGCAATGCCAGCCCGGAGCCGTTCAAAGTGTGGGGCAGCTGGGGCCTACCACGTTCTTCGGCGCGGTAGCGGATGTTGGAGCGGCGGGCCTGAAAGTCGGTGCAGTTGGAGCAAGAGCTGACTTCCAACCACTCCTGGCATCCGGCGGCCCAGACTTCGATGTCGTAAGTCTTGGCCGAGGCGAAACCCATGTCCCCGGTGCAAAGCTGCAGGACACGGTAGGTGAAGCCCAGTCTTTCACAAACGTCCACGGCGTCGACCAACAGCCGTTCCAACTCATCGTGGGACGTTTCAGGCTCCACGAACTTATACATCTCGACCTTGTTGAACTGGTGTACCCGCTTGATGCCTCGGGTGTCACGGCCAGCCGCCGCCCTTTCCCGGCGAAAACAAGGCGTTTGCGCTACGTAGTAGAGGGGCAGGCTGCCGGGCGGGATGATCTCGTCCCGGTAAAGGTTGGTAATTGGGACTTCAGCCGTGGGGATCAGCCAGAGATCGTCTTCATCGTCGTGGTAGAGGTTGTCGGCGAACTTCGGTAGGTTGCCGGAGCCTTCCATGATGTCGCGCTTGACCACGGCGGGCAGGGAAACCTCGGTATAGCCGTGTTCGTTGGTGTGCAGGTCGAGCATGAACGAGATCAAGGACCGTTCCAGCTTGGCCGCGGCGCCCAGCGTGGTGTAGAAACGGCTGCCGGCCAACTTGGTTCCCCTGGCAAAGTCGATGATACCCAACCGTTCGCCAACGTCCCAGTGGGGTTCCGGCGTAAAGTCTAGTTGGGGAGGCTCGCGGTTTTGGCGAACGACGAGGTTCTCCTCTTCGGTCAGGCCTTTGGGGACATCGGAGAGAGGGATGTTGGGCAGCCCCAACAGGATGGAGTTTAGCTCTTCCTCGAGGTCGTGCCCCTCGGCTTCCAGGCGGCTAATGGAGTCGCCGACCTGCCGCATTTCCTGGATGACTTCCTGTGAAGGCTCTTCACCCGCGCCCCGCGCTTGGCCCACCTGGCGGCTGACCTGGTTGCGGCGCGCTCGAAGCTCGTCGCTTTCGGTAACGATCTGGCGTCTGCGGCCGTCTAGGTCGAGGACTTGAGGAATAGGGTCATCCTCGCCCCTGGACTCCAGGGCGGCGCGGACCAGACCGGGATCGCGGCGGATCAGTTCGATGGAAAGCATATCAGCGCACGTTACTCCCGCACCGTTCGCATCTGGGGGAAGAGCAGCACATCTCGAAGTGATGTTTGCGACGTCAACAGCATCACCAGCCGGTCGATTCCCATGCCCAGCCCTCCAGTGGGAGGCATACCGTATTCCATTGCGACCAAGAAGTCCTCGTCGGTCCGGTCCACCTCCTCATCTTCGTAGAGGGAGCGGACCTCTTCCTGTGCCTCGAACCGGGCGCGCTGCACCGCCGGGTCGTTTAGCTCGGTGTAGGAATTGGCGAGTTCCATACCGGCGGCGAAGGCCTCGAAACGCTCTACGTAGCCAGGCGCGCCGGGCTTGGCCTTAGCCAGCGGAGACATCACCTCCGGGTAGTCCATGAGAAACGTGGGTTGTATCAGATGGGGTTCCACGTAGACCGAGAGCAGCTTGTCGATTAGCCTGCCCCGGCTTTCCAGCGGAGCGGTGTCCAGTCCCATCTCCCTGGTTTTATTCGACAGGGATGCGTCATCCGGGAATTCGTTGATGTCTATACCGCTGTGCTTCAGCAACGCATCATGCAGTTGTAACCGGTCCCAGGGCGGGGCGAAGTCGATTATGTCCTCTCCGTGCGGGACCTGGGTGGTCCCCAAGACTTCCATGGCAATGCCGGAGACCATCGACTCTACCATCTCCATAACGTCGTTGTAGTCGGCGTAGGCCTCGTAGCTTTCGAGAAGAGTGAATTCCGGGTTGTGGTCCAGGTCTATGCCTTCGTTGCGGAAGACTCGGCCCAACTCATAGACCTTATCGAACCCGCCGATGATCAGACGCTTCAGGTAAAGTTCCGTTGCGATCCGGAGATAAAGCTCTTCATCCAGGGCGTTATGGTGCGTGACGAAAGGCCGGGCGTGGGCTCCGCCGGCAACTGGAACAAGCACCGGCGTGTCGACCTCGATGAACCCCCGGCGGTCCAGGAAATTCCGGATGCTGGTGATGATCCGGCTGCGCTGAGCGAACACCGGCATTACCTCGGGATTCGCGATCATGTCCAGATAACGTTGGCGGTACCGGACTTCAACGTCGCGCAGCCCATGGTACTTCTCCGGCAGCGGCCGCATCCCCTTGGAAGTGACCGTAAGCGCCTGTGCGTCGATGGTCACCTGTCCCGTGCGGGTGCGGATCATTGCCCCGGTGACGCCGAGGTGGTCGCCCAAGTCCAGGTCTTTTACTAGCTCGAAACCCTCTCCCAGATTGTTCTGACGAAGCAGGGCTTGGACCGTTCCCGAGGAGTCCTGCAGGTCGAGAAACGCCGCCCGCCCCATAACTCGCATGGACATGATGCGGCCCGCCAGGGAAATACCCTCCGTCGGGCCGTCCGGCTGCTCACCGCCCTCGGCGGCCTCGAAGTTGACGATAGCCGTGGCGGTGTTGCAGGTGCGGTGAAAACGGGGAGGATAGGGGTCGATTCCCTGTTGCCGGAGACGGTCGAGCTTGCTTTGTCGGCTGGCCAGGAGGCCGTCCTGTCTATCGGGCATATTGAAACGGGGTCCTGATGGTCATGCTAAAGAATGCTGACGATGCGCAGTCTGATCTTGCCTGAAGGGATGTTCACTTCGGTAACCTCATCGACCCGCTTGCCGAGCAAGCTCTTGCCGATGGGTGAGACGTTGGAGATTTTTCCCCGGGAAGGGTCGGCCTCGGCGCTTCCGGTGATGGTGTACTCGAGGGACTTCCCGTCCTGGTTTTTCACGGTCACCGTGGAGCCGACCTCGACGGAGTCGGAGGAGCCGTGGTTGTCGTCGATTATCACGGCGTTGTTGATGATGTTGTCCAGCGTGAGGATGCGTCCTTCGGTGAAGGCCAACTCGTTCTTGGCTTCCTCGTACTCCGCGTTGCTGACGGTGCCGCCGCGCTCGCGGGACTGTTGGATTTGGCCGGCTACTTCTTGGCGGCGCACGGTCCGGAGGTGTTCAAGTTCCGCCTTCAATCTCTCAAGCCCTTCTCTCGAAAGGTAAGTGGGCTGAGTCATGATGACAGCCTCCGGCAATGGGGAAAAACAACAAGGGAGAGCCAGCCTTCAGGCGTGATCCTCCTTGTCGCGATTGTATTCCTATGGCCGATTCTTGTAAAGATTCGCGTATCTGAACTGTGATTTATTTGATTAGAGGATTACCGTAACTATTCACTGTCTCCCAGCACACCTAGTAGTCAGTCAACTTTGGAATCAAAAGGGTAAAGGCGGTGAAGTTTGGATCGGGCGTCTTGGGTTTTGAACCGCCAGTTGATACCAGTTCGGGCGGCGTTGCGCTCCCGCACCAGCGCCTGGGTTTCCCGCCGGAGCGCCTGCTCGTCGGGGAGCCGCTGCTTCAGGCAAGAGCGGGACAGTACGCTGAACTCAATTTCCGCCATGTTCAACCAACTGCCATGCTTTGGCGTGTAGTGGAACTCCAACCGTTTGGCAATCCGCCGGGCCTCGGCAGCCGGGAACGTCTCGTACAGCGACGCCGCGCGGTGGGTGTTCAGGTTGTCCAGGACCAGACGCACCACCGGGACCTCCGGATAGGCTTCATCCACCAGCCAGCGCATCTGAAGGGCGAAGTCCTGCATCGTGCGCCGCTGGGTCACTGCCACCTGCCGCCATCCTGCCAGCGGCTCGCAGGCTAGGAACAGGTTTCGAGTGCCCTCTCGGCGGTACTCGTAGTCCTGCCGCAGGGGGCGTCCCGGCTCAGGCGGCAGTGGGGGCCGAGTCTCCGCCAGCAACTGGGTGGAGGTCTCGTCAAAGCAGACCACCGGTCGTTGGGGATCATATGGCTCGGCGTACAGGTCCAGCACGTCCTCCATGTGGGCCACGAACTCGGCGCTCACCTTGGGGATGCACCACTCCTGCTTCTGCCACGGCTTGAGAGCGTTTTTTTGAGCCGTTTACGCACTCCCTCGTGGGACATGGTGGACGCCAACCCCAGCTCCACCACCTTGCCAGCCAGCAGGCGCAGGGTCCAGTGGTCGTGGCCTTCCGGCGCTGGGCTGCAGGCCAGCGCGATGAGGTGGGCTTCGCCCCGGTCGTCCAGCTTGCGGTGCCGGTTGACCTGGCGCCGGTCCCACAGGGCCCCGTCCAACCCTTCCTCGGTAAAGCGCTGCTTAATCCGGTACACGGTGCCCAATGCCACATCTAGGGCCTCGGCCACCTTGGGAGCGGCCCAACCATCGTTGCTCTTGAGGAGAATCCGCGCCCTGGCGGTCACTCGGGCGGAGCTCTTCCCAACCCGAATCAGATTCTGGAGTTCTTCCCGTTGTTCCGGCGCCAACCGCACGGCGTACTTATCCCTGATCATCACCGCCACCCCCAACATCACCACTTCATCCCCAGCAGTATACGACTATCGGCCAGTTTCCTGTATGACGTTCAACATCACAGTTGACTGACTACTAGTCATGGGAATCAAATCATCACAGAAATCACCGTTCAAACAACGGATCACTCTGCTCAGGATATCTGAACTCGGATTAATTTGATTAGAGGATTGCCATGATTAGACATGACCAGGGAGACCGCCTAATCATGGCAATCACAACATCACATAAATCACAGTTCAGACATTACTATCCCGCGTTGAGCTCTTCGCGGTACTGCTCAAAATCGGCGTAGAAGTCCTCGAGGCTTACTCCAAACGCCGCCTCGAAGGCCTCGGGGACAGATGCTCCCTGTCCCACGTCTTCGCAAAAGGTCCGCAGGGATAGGATTCCATCGGAAGCCGAGGGCGCGAGGCGGTGCAACGCAAGGAATCCGATGTGACCCGGCCATATACCGATGTCACGGATAGCTCCTTTAGCGAAATCCGGTAACGCCCTATCTAGTTGGCCGGTGACCCGTGCCGAAAAGAGCATGTGATCCATGACGTCCACCCGGCGCATCTCGCCACTCTCGATCATCGCCTCGAAAGCAACGAATTCCGCCATGCCCTCGCTTAGCCAATTGCCTAGGCGACGGCTACCCAAACATCCCAAATGAAATTGCCAAATGTGTGTGTATTCGTGTATCGCCGTTTTCCAGTGGTCCGCGTCCAATGTCCAATATCGCCTCGAGGTGGGCGAAAAATCCCAATGTGGGTGGGCGACGTCAAAGAATGGCCGCATTGTCAAAGACCCGGAAGTCGAGCTAAGGGCGGTACAGCGTGCTCTGCCGCCCCCTCGGTCCTCGTTTCCCCGTCCGGTGGCGACGATTTCGACGGTCATTTGCCTTCGAGCTTCCGTTGGTATGCCGCCGCCAAGCTCGCTATCGAGGTAGTCCTGAGCCATTTGCAGGGCCGTCGTGATGACTGCGACCTGCTCCGGCGGTGCTTCGGCAGCGATGTCATAGTAGACACCTGTTGGACCCCAGAGCAGCCTGGCACCTGTGGGAGTGGGCGGCTGGGTGGCAGTAGGTGATGGTGTGGGAGTAGGCGTGGGGCTCGGAGTAGCCGTGGGAGTTGCTGTTGGCTCTGGCGTCCGCATCTGCTGGACTACATGAGCCGTCGGGGGCAAAGTCGGAGTCGATGTTGAAGTCGGGGAGACCGTCGCAGGGGCACGACCGGCGTTTCTTGCCGGGCGCAAGCAATACTCACCAACGCGACCAGAAGCACGACCAACGAGTGTACTCGTATCAAAGCCGTTTACTCCCCTAGTTGGAGTTCGGTCGGAGCCGATGTGGGATGGACTGCATTATAATCTGCCCCACAACTGTCTGAACTGTGATTCGTCTGATTGGATGTTGGGCATGATTGGGCCCTATCCCTTAGCAGCCCAATCATAGGCATCCAAACATCACACAAATCACAGTTTAGACGAGCCCCCTCCCGTGCGATTTGACAAATTTGCGGCCCTTTATTAAAGTCATTTTCGTGCTGACGGAATCCTACATCACCGTTTTGGTTCCCGGCCTGGGCTTCACGTGAGTCCGGTCCTGTGGGGCCTGGACGGTCATGAAGTCTCAGCGCGGTCTTCACTTTTAGGGTATAAACCCTTCCCACCGCCTCGACCCGTTTCCCTCCTTTCCCCCAGGTATGCCGTCGGAATGCCATAACGTCACTCGGCCGCCTCTCGGTATACGCATATTTTACGTAAAGGAGGGATATCCCTGTGCCCGCGATTCCGGTCCAGTTTCTTCAGCTCCTAGTTGCGACGCTATTCCTGGCTGTTCCCCTTGCCGCCTGCGGAGGCGGTGACGATACTCCGGTCCTCAAAGTTGGCGGTATCCCTGACCAGGACACCGCGCGACTGGCCCGCAGATACGAGATATTCTCAGAGTACCTTTCCGGGCGGCTGGACGTGCCGGTCGAATTCGTCCCCAGCGTAAGCTATTCCGCCGTCGTGACTGCCTTCACCCAGGGGGGCCTTCAGTTAGCCTTCTTCGGCGGGTTGACCGGGGTGCAGGCACGGTTGCAAAACCCCGGCGCCAACGCCATCGTCCAACGCGAGCGCGACGCCAAGTTCCACTCCAAGTTTGTCTCTCGCGCCGGCTTGGACCTCAATTCCCTGGAAGACCTGGAATCCCGGGCGGCAGGCTTGACCATAACCTTCGGGAGCGAAAGCTCCACCTCCGGTCACTTGATGCCCCGGTATTTTCTCTCGCAGGCGGGGATAAATCCTGACGCTGACTTCCAGAGCCTGCCCAACTTCTCTGGCTCCCATGATCTGACCTGGAAGCTGGTGCAGGATGGTTCCTTCGACGTGGGCGCGTTGAACGAGGATGTGTGGGACCGGGCGGTGCGTGAGGGCAACGCCGACACGTCCAAGGTGAAGGAGTTCTACACCACCCCCGACTATTTCGACTACAACTGGACGGTGCGTCCTGGGTTGGACGAAGTCTACGGAGAGGGCTTCACCAGCAAGATCCAAGATGCCCTGCTGGCCCTGACCCCCGCCGAACACGGTGAAATCCTGGAGCTTTTTAGCGCCAAGAAATTCATCGAGACCGATAACGCCAACTACCAACAGCTAGAGGACGTGGCCCGAGGGCTGGGGATGGTGCGGTGAACCACCCCGGATCGAGGCAGCCTCCGCTAATCGCCGCGGAAGGTATCTGCAAGAGCTACCCCAGCGTGAGGGCTCTCGCGCCCCTTAGCTTCAAGGTGGCCCGTGGTGAAAAGGTCGCTCTGGTGGGCCCCAGCGGCAGTGGAAAAACAACGCTGCTTTATCTCTTGGCCGGAATACTGCAGCCGGACCAAGGCAACCTGTCGGTCGATGGGAAGCCATTGTCCTCGGTCAGGCCTGGCAGGGAATTGTCTCAGCTAGTGGGTATGGTCCACCAGCAATACGACCTGGTCCCCAACCTGTCGGTCCTCCACAATGTGCTGGCGGGCAGGCTGGGTCAATGGGGCCTGCTGCGCTCTTTGATATCGCTCCTTTGGCCCCACGACCGGGACCTGGCGGAAGCTGCCTTGGAGCAAATGGGGATTGCGGACAAAGTCCACGAACGCACGTCTCACCTCTCCGGCGGCGAAATGCAAAGGGTGGCCATCGCCCGCCTGATGGTCCAGTCATCGCAGATAATCCTTGCCGACGAGCCGGTGTCGTCCCTGGACCCGGCCCGCGCCGAAGACCTGCTGGGGCTACTGACCGGCCTGGCCGCCGCCGATGGTAAGACGTTGGTGGCGAGTATGCACTCCCCGCACCTGATCCGGAAGTACTTCTCCAGGGTGATCGCCCTGCGTGAAGGGGCGCTCCAGTTCGACATCCCCGCCAGCGAGATGACCGACGAGGTGGCGGAACTCCTGTACGATCTGGACCAGGCCGAGGCGGTGGTTTGGGAGGCCGGAAGCTGAGGCTTCTCGAAAGCCGGCGATTACTCACCCTTCTACTCTTCGGCGCGTTTGCTTGGAGCCTTTCCGGTGTGGACTGGCTGGGTCCGACCGTCCACACCGGAGGGCCGGGCGCGCTGCTTCGCTTTATCCAGGCCCTATTCCCTCCAGAGTTATCCCCTGGGTTTCTGCGGCTGGCGTTGGTGGCGTCGGTCCAGACTACCGCCTACGCGGTAGCCGCCATTACTGTTGCGGTTATCGTTGCCGTACCGATGGGCTTGCTGGCGTCGGGCGCGGCGGCCCGCTCTGCCAGGGCCGGCCTGCCAATCGCAGTGGCCGCCCGGTTGGGTTTGGGGGCCATACGGTCCGTGCACGAGCTTGTCTGGGCGGTGCTTTTCGTCAGTGCGTTTGGTCTTTCGTCATTAACCGCCATCCTCGCCCTGTCCCTCCCCTACGCCGGTATCCTGGGTAGGATCTACGCGGAGTTGTTGAACGATGTCCCGGAAAGCCCGTTGCGGGCGCTGCGGTCGTCAGGGGCACCGCCCTTCAAAGTGTTTCTCTTCGGCAGACTGCCGATGGCTTTCCCCGACATGCTTAGCTACACTTTCTACCGCTTCGAGTGCGCCATCCGGTCGGCGGCAATCCTCAGCTTCGTTGGCATCCAGGGCTTGGGATATCAAATCCAACTCTCCCTGCATGATCTGCTATTCAACCAGGTGTGGACCCTGATGTTGGCGTTGGTGGGGTTGGTGGTGGTGGTTGACCTTTGGGGCGCCCGGGTACGCCGGAGCCTGGTGGCGTGATAGGAGCAGTACGGGTTGTCAAAACTCGCCTCACACCGCGGAGGGAGACTACCTTTGCCAGGTGGTCATTGTATGGGTTCCTGTTGCTGTCGGTGTTGTGCTGGGCCTACATTCTGGGCGGGACCAACAGCGGAGTCGATGACCTGGTGTCGGGGGAGAGTTGGAGCAACTCCGGCAGATTCATCCGTCAGCTAGCCGGACTGGAATCAGAGGTCACTCCGGCGTTCGCCCGTGGCGACAGGTGGCTGGAAACCGCGAAACTAGCTTACGATACGCTGATTATGAGCGTGCTGGCCATAGGGCTGACGGGGTTGGGGGCGTTCCCGACGTTCGTGTTTGGAGCGCGCAACGTAAGCAACGGTGAGCTGGGTGGCGCGCCGTCCAAGTTCAATACCGGGCTGTATCATGCGGTGCGGCTGACCTTCGCCTTGACCAGGGCGGTGCCGGAACTCGTCTGGGCGATGATAATCGTATTTTTCCTGTCCCCTGGGGTGTTGCCGGGCGCGGTGGCCCTGGCGTTGCACAATTACGGGGTGGTTGGGAAGCTATCGTCTGAGGTGGTGGAAAACCTGGAACCCGGACCGGCAAGAGCCCTGAGGGCTTCGGGCGCGGGCAACTTGCAGATGCTCATCTATGGAATACTGCCCCAGGCGTTACCGTCTTTCTTGACCTACCTGCTTTATCGATGGGAAGTGGTCATACGCACTACGGTGGTGGTCGGGTTCGTAAGCGCGGGCGGGTTGGGACGGGAATTCAGGCTGAGTATCAGCCTTTTCCACTATACGGACGTTGCGCTGATAATCGCCTGGTACCTTATACTGGTGGTGGGCGTGGACCTGGTCAGCGCGGGTCTGAGGCGGTTGGTCCTGCGCGACGTATGACCAGGTTTCGGAATGTGTTCCTCAGAACTGTACCGGGTAAATGACCTGAACAACCTTACCGTCTCGCAGCGCCTCGAAATATGGGTGGGGATCCGATGGGTTCTGGAGCCAGCGGCGTGTAAAGTAAGCGCACAGGTTGGCTAGCTGGATACCCACGGAATGCTCCGGTCCGGCGAAGCACAGGTTGTTCAACACCGCTGTAGTGTCCTGGCCCTCATCGGACTGCATGAACTGGGTGATGGAGCCGGGCGCGACCGAACCCTCTCCCCCGGCCACGACCATTGCGAAGTCGGCTATGGGCCAGATGGACTGTTCCAGTTGTTGGCTGTCCAGCGAGGACATGTTCACCTCGTCGACGAACATGTTCAACGCGAGCAGGAACCTGTCGATGGTGATGGCCGAGGGGGTCCCCCAGAGGGAATCGGGACTGTCGCCCCGCGCCTTAACATCGAAGAACTCCTGCTTGTTTACATATACGGCGATGAGCGGGGTCTCACGGCGTATCAGGATGCCCAGGCAGTCCTGTATCAACTCTCCCCGTTTGTCGGGGAGCCACGACGCATACGCGCCCCGGCCCTGGTAGATGTCGGTGGGGCGCAGTTCCGTGGGCGTACCCGGCTCTCCCAGAGGACGTCCAAAATGACGGCGGCACAGTGCGTTGAATTCGCCTGCTACCGAGATGGCCTGGGACTCGTGGAGCATTAGGCCGGTATGGACGTGATGGGGCTGATTTGGGTCTCCCAGACTTACGCCCGTGTTTCCCGATTCACCCAGGAATACCAGGTACATGGGGTGGCCTCCAATACAACGCCGTACAGGCTACGGCCAGCCTTTGGTCAAACGACGAGCGGTTGCGGGATTAGGTCGGACTCCCGGTTGACGTCCCACCCGGAAATTGCAACCGGAAGGCGCTTCCGTGTCGCGGTTACTCTGCCTACGACTCGGGGGAACCCCGGACCTCTTCGGCAGCTCCCACATCCTCCGCCGCGGCTTCGTCATCGAGGGCAACCCTGCGAGCCTCGATCCGCGCCACCACATCATCCGGGTCGGCCAGGACGGAAACGTTGGGGGGAAGCTTAAGGTCGGCTATCCGGAACACCGAGTCCGCCTCCACCATCTCTCCTAGGTCGACTTCCAACTCGTTGGGCATCTCCAGCGGAAGGGCTTCGACGCTCACGTCCCGTAGCTGATGCACTACGGCCCCGCCTGAGCTGCGCGCGCCAGGGGAATCCCCGGCCAGCACGATGGGCACCTGGGCGGTGACGGGGCGGGAGGCTTCCGCCACCACAAGGTCGACGTGGATAATGTCGTCGCGCCTGGGGTCCCTCTGAATCTCTCTAGCGAAGGCCAACTGGGTCCCGTGCTCACCCTGGACCGATATCGTGATCGGAGTGCTTCCGCCCGCCCTGGTCAGGGCCTCAACCAGGATAGGGGTCGCGCACTGAAGCGCGCGAGGTTCGACGCTGGGACCGTATAGGTGCACGGGCATAATTCCGGAGCGCCGCAACCGGCGCACTTTCTTACCTAGAACCTCCCTGGGGGCAAGTTCCAGGGTAATTGCCTGGCTGGTCATTTGGGGCCTTTCTCCTGGGATTCCGGTGCTTGGGTTCCCCAAAGGGAAACTGGAGGGATACCTACCCAGCCGCTTAATAATAGCACTGGTTCGGTTGATAGGAAACCTTAAGGCTGGCTGGGCCCAGGGGCTTGCGATTATCGGCACAATCGTCCGAACCGGGATTAACAGGATTATGGGATTCGCATGATTCCCAATCATATAAATCCCATAATCAGAGAAATCACAGTTCAGACGAACAATCGAGAGACCCTGTGGTCGGGCAGGGTCTCTCAGTTTTCACGGTTACAAACCGATCAGCCAACCAACCCCGCTCATCCTGAGCGCAGCGCAGCGGAGTCGAAGGACCCACTTCGCTGTGTTCCGAGTGATCGGATACGGCGGCTACTGGAAGCCCATCAGAGCCGAAGCCCTTACCTTGACAGTAGGGTTATGATGGGGTTGTTTCCTAGCTAATTCCTACGGGAGGTCTGTTCATGGCGTCTCAGCAAGTGGGACTATCGCTCCACGACGCGGCCCGGGCCATGGGAGTGGTGTTCACCCAGGAAAACGAGCCGGTCGACAGAGAAGTCCAGGTAAAAGGCATGACCTTCCACTTCCTGGAATGGGGCGATCCCGCCAACCCTACCGTAGTGATGCTGCATGGCAACTCGCAGCAGGCCCATAGCTGGGACTTCGTCAGCCTCCCCCTCTCCGAGCATTATCATGTGATCGCCTTGGACCAGCGCGGCCACGGCGACACTGATTGGGCTCCAGACGGTGATTACTCCCTGGAAGCCCAGGTGCGCGACTTCGACGGGTTTGTCGAAGCGGTGGGGCTCAACGGCTTCACGCTAATCGGGCATTCCATGGGGGGGCGCAACTCCTACGTTTGGGCTTCGGACAATTCTGACAAGCTGCGGGGCTTGGTCATCGTGGACACTGGTCCTCAGACGCAGCGGCAGGGGTCGAGTCGGATCCGCCGCTTCCGAGAGCTTCCCGACGAGCTAAACTCCTTCGAAGAGTTCGCCCAGCGCGTGATGGAATACACGGGCCGCACCCACGAGCAGGTTGTCGGGGCGTTGAAGTTCAGCATTCGCGAGAGGGCCGACGGAAAGTGGACCTGGAAGTATGATAAGGCTATGCGGGACCCCGGCCATCGGCCCGCATCCTGGTCCGCAGAACAACTATGGGAGGCAGTAGCGAAGATCAACTGCCCCACCCTGGTTGTCCGTGGGGACCGCAGCGACCTATTTGCCGAAGAGACCATGCAGCGCATGGCCGAGGTGATCTCCGACTGCACGACGACCACGATATCAGGCGCAGGCCACCTGGTGCAGGGCGACAACCCCCCCGACTTCAACGCGGCGGTCCTGGAACTACTGCGGCGGATCAATTAGCCGTTAGCGGCTCCTGTTAAAGACCGCATTGCGGCACTGGCGTAACCTCTCTCCGTCTTTCACGCACTGAGTCCTAGTCCTGAACCGCCGGGACCATCCCCCTTTCATTCGTGGTGAAGTGACCTGCGCCAACAATATGATGGCATTAGCCCTAACCGATAAGCCGGGGAATGCCGTCGCCTAGGCCGAAGCCTATGGCGGCGGAGACGGCCCCGATGCCCAGGATTTCCAACCCCTGAAGCGCCGGCGACTTCCTCACCAGCCTGCCCTTGATCGAACCCAGGGCGAATAGGCCCGCCAACGCCGCGCCCACCGAGACCGATATCGCCAAATATCCCGTCAAAAGCATGTGAGGCACGATGGGGACAAGCGCTGCCAGAATGAACGAGACCCCCATCACGGCAGCGTCCTTTACCGGGCTGGTGGTCTCCTCCATGCTGATGCCCAGCTCCTTTTCGGCCATGGTGCGGAGCCACAGGTCTTTGTCCTGGGCGATCTCGTCGGCCATTTCCCGGGCTTCTTCGTAACTCTTCCCTTCCCGCTGGAAGGCCACCACCAATTCCGCAAACTCTTCGCCTGGCTTCTCCTCAAGCTCCAATGCCTCGCGCTCTATTTCAGCGCGTTTAACGTCCAATTCGGCGCGGGAGCCCAGCCAAGCGCCGGTTGCCATGGATATCGTCCCGGCGGCTGCGGCGGCCAGACCCGCCACCAGCACGGCCGTCTGACTGTCCAGCGCCACCGCCACGGATGTCACCAGGGCCACGGTGCTTAGAATTCCGTCCTGCGCTCCGAAGACCACTTCCCTCAGCCTGCCCAGTGAGGCCACGCGCCACCGTTCCCGGTCCAGCTCCATAGCGGCGCTCACGAAGGTGTCGAATCCCGTTGCCAGAACGGGTCTTCCGTTGCCCACAGGCCCTTCGCTGGATTCCGCGGCTGCGCTGGGCTCGTCCAACTCAACGAGTGACGTCCGAGGTTGCGCGGTGGTGGCAGCCTGCTTCACCTCCAACTCGGCCAATGCCCGGCTGAACATCTCCAGGTGGTGCCGCTCCCTTCCCAGGGCCAGGGCGAAGGAGTCCGCAACGTCTTGCCTCCCTTCCGCCAGTGCCTCGTTAATCATGCGGGGGTAGACGGTGCTGAACTCTTTGGCTTCTCCGGTGACGACGGTGTGGAGGTTCTCGAGGGTTGGACCGACGCCATTTGCGACGCGAAGATGGTTCAGGCCATGGATCGTCTCCGCGCCCGCGACTTCCTGGAAAACCTGGGCGACCTCCGGATGGCCCTCCTCCAATGCCTTGTGGGCGAAGGCGTTATATGTGAGGTTGGCCATAGCCTCGGCCACTATGGCGCTCCACAGGTTCTTGTCCGTTGTGGTCAGGGCGGAAGCATCCTGAGCCATGTCAGGCTCCTTTCTGTTATGGGGTCAAGGTGATAGTGCGGATGTGGCAGACCCAAGCAACGGGGACGCCACATATATATTGTATCAGTCCCCGCCGACGCCCCAACGAGGGCTGGTGGCAGGCTTATAAGGCATTCGCCTCAAGGATGCAATCACCCCGTCATTCCCGCGAAAGGAGACCTTTGAATAATCCCCTCTCCCTCCGGGAGAGGGTGAGGGTGAGGGCGTCCCCCGTATCTGAGCACACTCTGGATTCTCGCTTTCGCCGGAATCACGGAAGGTTACGCAAAGGTCTCCGAAAGCGGGAATCCAGATATGTTCAGCTCCAGAAAGGTAATCCCGCGCGGCAATACCTGGGATCGGCTCCAAGCCCAGAATGAAAGGGGAAAAAGGTGGAAGAGGGCTAGAGGGAGAAATGCTTGGGAATAGACCGGCAGTCCCCTACATGTTAGGGGCAGCGTGGTGGGCGGACATCTTCCAACCCTGGGGGGTGCGAACGAATATGTTGGTGCTCAGTATGCCGAAGTTGCTGGCCCGGCCCTGCAACACGCTGCTAATGTTCTCCATGCAGGTAACCCAAGCCGAGTCCCCATGCACTACAACATTTATGTAGTGGATGTTGAAGTGCATGAGAGTGGTGTTGTCGAAAATCCCGGCCCAGCTTGCGCGGACGGACTCCCATCCGACCAGCGGTTGCCAGCCGGGGTGGACGCACATGTCCCGATCCGAGGCTTCCCACACTTCCTCCATCTCGCGGATGTCCAAAGTGCCGAAAGCCTCATAAAATCGCTGGTTGGCCACTTTTACGGCTTCTATGTCCGCCGGGTCGGAAACCATTTAACGTCTACTCCGGTCCCGCTAGACTTCGATACGCTTCTATATCTAAGAGGAGGCGCTCAGTGGCCGGTTCCCGGTGGTCAGTGGGAAGCGGCGGCCCGCGGGGCCACTAGCCACTAACCACTGGCCACTAACGCTGCTCCTAGTGCATGGGCGAGAAGGCCGCGGGTATCAGCATCTTGTTTTCCTGGCTCAGCAGGAACTCCCGGGTCGGGGGAGGCCAATGCTCTGACGTGCTCGCTTCGGCCCGGATGCGGTTGCGGTCTTCCATGTCCTTGTAAGGCCAGACGTGCATCCACTTGTTTAGCGAACCCAGGTCGCTGTACATCGCGGCGGCGCAGGGGGAATACTCCTCCCGGTGGGGTATGGCGGCCCCCCAGCGCTTGAGGACTTCCGGCATGGAGCCGTTCTTGTACGTGTAGATGCGCATCTCGTAGATGTTCCCCAATTCCTGGCCGCCGCCCATGGGCCGCATGAAGGGAGCGGGGATGTAGATGTCCGAAGACAAGCTGACGTACATCTCGGGCGGGTTCTTGGGCGGCCAGTCTGGGTCCTGCGAAGCCTCGGCGCGGATGGCGTTCCGCTCATCGACGCTCTCGTAGGGCCAGACGTGGATGACCTGGTTCAATGGGCCGATGTCGGTGTGCCAGAAAGCGCCCAGCTTGGAGTATTTCTCCCTTGCGGGCAGGGCCTTCGCGAAGTTTTCCTCGAATTGGGCTACGGAGCCGGGTTGGAGAGTGTATGTACGGACTTCGTATATCACGGTCACTCCTTCTTGGCGGGAAGATTTCGACGATGGCCCGCTGGGGCCGTCCGCCTAGTGTAGCAAAATGCATATGGCCGGGCAATTGGAGCGTCCAAAGGGTAGGACGATTGCAAAGTCCTTAGACGGCGGCATTGCAGAGTTGAAAGGCCACTTGGCATGAGACTCGCCAAAGCTAAGGGGAGGTTCTTGGATACCAACGTGAAAGTTCCTAGAGCGACTTTGCAATCGTCCTATCCAAAGGGACCTGTTCGCAAACTCTTTCAATTGCCTGGGCCTGCCCCCATCCCCCCCAACCCCGTCATTCCCGCCACTTCCCCGGCCTCGTCATTCCCGTGAAAACGGGAATCCATCCCCCAACCCCGTCATTCCCGCCACTCCCGTGAAAACGGGAATCCATCCCCCAATCCGCCACTCCCGTTACTGACCTAGCAGTCCCCAATCTCCAGACTCCAGCCCGTGCCGCAGTCACGTTGGCCCCGGCAAATTCAGGTTGCCCTGACACTTCCCCCTTCCCATTCCGGATTGCACCTCTCTACCATCAATTCCACTGATCAGTAGCCCGGACCCAAAACCCCATTCCAACACGGAGGCGCATGTCCCTAAATGTCCCAGTCTGCCTCAAAACAAAAAAACTCCAACCTCTCCCTCCAGCAGCGGAAGTCCCTTCCCGTACCCGCCGCCCCCTCCGTGGCCGAACACGCTCGCCTCTCTAATATGGCCCGCCGCCCGTTGCAGCGTTCGCTCCCGGACAAGGACTTCCGCGCCGGACTCGCCCACGTCCAACTCCGGTCCCTCCATAACGCCCTCACTATCAAGTCCCGTTGGGAGAAGTATCTATGACTCTCGGCCAAATAAAGTCCGAAATCCGCCGCCTCCAGCGTAAACTGGCCCGCCCCTTGGCCCAAGTCGCCATCCAACGCATGTCCCAGGAGCTGTGCGATGAGTGGTCCTGCGCCCTATTCGAAAAGGAGCCCCTGCCGGACGCCCAACCCTTCATCCAACGGATCGTCAAAGCAGGTTTCCGTCTCTCCACCTTCGCCTCAGTCAGACGTTACCTGGACGAATGCCGCAACAACGGGGAGGTCCCGCTCCTCAAACCCCTTCTCCGCGCCCACCTGCCCTGGGCCATGCCCCACGAATTCGACATGCCAGCCCCATAAAGTCAGTGGCCGGTGGCCGGTTCCCAGTGGTCAGTGAGAAGTGTCAGCCGGTGAGGCCACTAGCCATTAACCACTAACCACGAGCCAGTGGCGTATACTTAACCCATGACCTCTCCAGCTCTGACGATTCAACCCGGTCAATCCGTTTCGCGGGCAAGTCTCCAAAGGATCCTGGAGACGGCTACCCCTGATGCGGGGATGACTTCCTCTTCGGTGTATCTTGCGCCGGGGAGCGGTTTAGGCGCGCTGAAAGGCTTGGACGCCAATGTTGGCTGGCCTGAAGCCCTGGTGGGGCTGGACCGGTCGGTATTCGCGTCCGACACCGGAATTGTCGGACTGCGGGCGGGACAATGGGGGCTCGTAATCTTGCCGCCGTTCCCTCTGGCTGAGACCATGGCCTTGGATTCCTGGTCCACTGCTCCGTTGATGGCCAATGTGAACGCCGAATATACGATCGGCGTGGTGCTATTGAGGCTCGGGCGTTCGACCGTGGCCCTGTTCAAGGGCGACCAATTGATTTCAGCCAAGACAGATGCCAGGTACGTCAAGGGCAAACACCATGCCGGCGGCACCTCCCAGCGGCGGTTCCAGCGCATCCGGGAAGGGCAGGCCCGGAAGATGTACGACAAGACTTGCGAGACCACGCGGGCCCAGCTCGAACCCCACGCCGGAGAACTGGAATATCTCTTCCTCGGCGGCGATAGGATCACCCTGAACGAATTCGTCAAAGTGTGCCCCCACGTGGAGCGGTTGCGCGGGATCACGCTGCAACGCAGGCTCAACATCAGGGACCCCAAACGTGATACGCTGGAAGAGGTGCCGGAACTCTTGAGGGAATGCCGGTTGTACCCGGTTAGCTTTTAGACCCCCAGCTATCCAACGATTCCAGCTTCGGAATTAACTCTCTGGCATTAGATAAAACCGCACGATGTCTATGGAACAACATACCCTGGACTCGGGGAGCGCCGGAGTCACACTTCCCGAGCCCAACGCCAGTGACTCACCGGACCACGGCGGCTTTGCCCGCGCGATACGCCTGCTGGAATTCGACCAGATCCGCCGCCGCCTCGCCTCATACGCCCGGACTGTGATGGGCGAAGAAGCGTCCTTGGCTTTGGTCCCGAAACAAGACCTCTTGGTCATCGCGACCGACCTCCAGGAGACTACGGAAGCTAGGCAGTTCGTAGAGAACGGCGGTGTGCTGGAGTTCGGGCCGCGCATCGACTTCCGGGACCTGGTTCGGCGCGCATTGCTGGGCGGACTGCTTCGGGGAGAGGAGTTGCGTTCCATCCAGGAGCTACTTGGGGCCGCTCGTTTCGACCGGTCACGCCTGACGGACCGGGACGATTTTCCCCTGCTGTCCGGTTTCGCCGAAAACATACCCGACTTAACCGGCATAGAAGGCGCGGTAGCCTCCGCGATCAGTCCAGCGGGCGAGGTACTGGACGACGCCAGTCCTCTCCTCCGCCAACTCAGGCAAGACTCCCGGTCGGTGCATCAGCGGCTAAACGAGACCATGGAAAGGAACCTGCGCCGGTTCCAGCGCATGGAGGTGGTCCAGGAACCGATCATTACCCAGCGAAATAGCCGCTTGGTGCTGCTGATTAAAGCCGAAATGAAACCCAGGGTCCCCGGTATCGTCCACGACGTCTCAGACAGCGGGGCAACCGTTTTTGTCGAACCGATGGGTGCGATTGAGCTTGGCAACCGTTGGCGGGAGGCGCGGTTGGCCGAGGAACGCGAGGTGGAACGGGTCCTGCGGCAGCTCTCCAACCAGGTCAGCCACGCGGGACAAGACCTACTGTTGACCCTGGATATTCTGTCGAGGCTGGACCTCGACATGGCCAAGGGCCGGTATTCATCCGCGTTGCGGGCGGTTTCCCCTTGGGTCTCGGACCACCCGGCGGAGGACCGCGGGCTACGGCTAACCGGGGCGCGTCATCCGCTGCTTTCCGGCTCAGTGGTGCCGGTGAGCCTGGAATTGGGTGGAGACTCCAGGGTGATGCTGATAACGGGTCCCAACGCTGGCGGCAAGACCGTGGCCTTGAAGACAGTGGGTTTGCTGGCGTTGATGGCTCAGTCAGGGTTGCACGTACCCGCCGACCAGGCCGAGCTTCCCCTATTCGACGGTGTGTTCGTGGATATCGGTGACCAGCAGAGCATCGAGCAAGCCCTGTCGACATTCAGCTCCCATATCTCAAATCTACTCGCCATTATTGGTGAGATCACCGCCCAGTCCCTCATCCTTGTGGACGAGTTGGGCACCAGCACGGACCCCGAAGAGGGCTCGGCCTTGGCCCAGGCGATTTTGTGGCACTTCCTGAGTCTTGGGCCTCTGCTCGTGGCAACGACCCATCATCGGGGTGTGGCGCGTTTTGTTCAAGAGACGCCGGGGATGACCAACGCCAGCGTTGACCTGCATCCCCAGACGTTGCAACCGACCTACCGCGTTACCCTGGGCCTTCCCGGACGCAGCTACGCCCTCACTATCGCGGCGCGGCTGGGTATTCCGCCCGAAATCATAGAACATGCCCGGTCGGCGATTTCCCCGGTGGAACAGGCGACCGAAGACCTGCTCCACCAGCTACAGGTGGAGCGGCGAGTGGTCGAAGACCTTCGCCGTGAGGCGGAGGAAGCCCTCGCCCAGTCCCGCCAGCAGCAGGCTGAAGCCGAGTCCCAGTTGGCCAACGTAGAGTCCAGAAAAGCCGAGTTGGTCGAAGACGCCCGGCAGGACCTCCAGGACCGGATCGGTCACCTGTTGGACCGTCTGCGGCGCGCCGAGCGGGTGTTGGACCAGCCGGATACCCGGCAGGTCATACAGGAGCAGCGCGCCCAACTGCGGGAGGCTGCCCGCGAAGTGCGGACACCCCGCTGGCAACCCATCGAGGTGAAGCGGACTCCCTGGCAAGAGCGGGTGGGCAGCGGCGACCGGGTGTTTCTCCGGGGCATTCCTCGTCCGGTGGAGGTAATCACCCCGGCGGATGAGGAAGGGCAGATTGAAGTCTTGCTGGGAACCATGCGCGCCAAAGTGCCAATGTACCAGTTGGAGCGGCCAGCCGGCGGCCACCAGGCCGCGGCCCAGGCCAGCGTATTTTTCCAGCGCCAAGCTCCCAAGCAGTCGAATACCGAGATAGACCTTCGCGGATGCAGGGTGGACGAGGCGATAGAACGGGTCGACGAGCTTCTCAACAACGCGTCTCTCGATGGTGTCGAGAACGTGCGCATCATCCACGGCAAAGGGACCGGCGCCCTCAGGCGTGCGATCAGGGAGTATCTAGACCGTCATCCATTGGCGGCTTCGGTGGCTGGTGGAGAAGGGAGCGGGGGCGAAGGCGTAACCGTGGTTGAGGTGGGTTAACTCGCCCTCTGCGGTCCCTATCTTCCCTGGAACCAGGGCCGGCGCTTTTCGGCGAACGCTCGGATTCCGTCTTGGAAGTCTCCGGTAAGGCCGATTCCCCTCATGGCCGCGGTCTCAGCCTCGAGTTGGTCTTCCAAGTTCGAACCCCACGATTGGTCGAATAGGGCCTTGACTCTTCCGAACGCCACCGTGGGACCCTGGGCGAGCCTCATGGCGGTCTCCAGAACGTGTCTGTCCAGGTCTCCGGAGGGGCAGACCTGGTTGACCAGACCGATTTCCAGGGCGGATTCAGCGCTGAGGGGTTGGCTCGCCGTGTATAATTCCATGGCCTTGCCCGCGCCCACCAGCCGTGGCAAGAGGTAGGTGGACCCACCGTCGGCGGTCGCCCCGATGTTGGCGTAGGCCATCAGAAACCTGGCAGTGCTGGAAGCGATCCGCAGGTCGCAGGCCAGCGTGAGGCTGAACCCTCCCCCCGCCGCCACACCGTCGATGCTGGCGATAACCGGCTTCTCCAATCGGCGGATTTCCATGACTACGTCCCGGTGCAGCGCGCTAGCCAGGTTGTTCAGGTGCTGGGATATCCCTTCCGGGCCTCCTTGGTCCAACTGCTCGACGAAGTCCTTCACGTCCGCGCCAGCGCAAAACGAGCCTCCGGCCCCGCCGAGGATGACGGCCCGGATGTCCTGCTTGTGACAAGCGCGCAGGGCCTCGCCCAGCCCATCCACCATTTCGGGCGACAGGGCGTTACGCGCTTCGGGACGGTTCAACGTGATCTTGGCCACGCTGCCCTGTGTCGTGAACTCGATGTTATCTGATGGCATCCCGCACCTCGACGATTTACAAGGACTGCTCGCCGATCTCTTCCAGGTGAAAACCTGACACGGCGACTTCGGGGGCCCAGGTCACCTGGTCTGACGACCAGCGGACGGTCCCGCGCTGATACTCGGTAATGCCCAGGATGTTGTTGATGACCCGCAGCACGTTGTCATTCATACGCAGGGTATTGGCCTTGATGGGCGCGGCGAGCCGTCCGTCTTTGATCAAGAAAGAGTCGCCGACGACGGTGCCGCTAAAGTCGCCCGCGGTGATACCGTTGACCGGATAGGTGTACCAGATCCGGCCTATGTAGACGCCGTCGCCTACCCTGCGAAATAGCTCATCGCGGGTGATGCCTTCGTCCCCCTGGACTACCAGGTTTGTCGGGACCACCGAAGGGGTAGAAGCGAAGTCGCGTCCTCCGCCGTTGCCGGGTCGGAACCCATTTCTGGGGGCGATGGCGTTCGCGATTGTTCGAGGGTCAACACCCAGCTTGCGCCGGGCTTCGGGGTCGCTAATGATTCGCCGATAATTGTAGTGGTCAGACATCAGGCCGGACAGGACCCCGTTGGCAATCAGTTGAGTCCGTCCAGTGGGCAACCCCTCGTCGGTAACCTTCTTCGATCCGGCCATGTCCGCCGCCGCCCCGTGATCATAGATGGACAGTTGCGGTGACGCCACCTGCTGGTTTAGCTTGCCCATGAACGGCGAAGCCCCAGCCCAGAACATGTCCAGGGAGAAGCCGGGCAGCAGGATCCACTCCAGGATTTCCGCCAACGGTTGGGGGCCAAGTACGACGCGGTAATCTCCGGTGGGTATACGCACTCCGTCGATTGACGCGATTGCGTTGCGGGCTGCCTGCGCGGCGGAGTCCCCCCTGAACCCGGCCAGCCCTGAACTGACCGACCAACCGCTTCCCTTGGCTGCTTGGGATTCCACCATCGCCGTCGCGAAAGACATGACGAGGGTCGATTCGTCGCTCTGGACCCTGGGCATGTGGGTGGAGGCTATGGCCATCCTCTCCTGAAGGCAGACCAAGTCTCCGCCCAGTATCAAGCCCAACTCAGAAATCTGTTCCGGTGACTCCACCAGGCTCAGTACGTCTTCGGAGGTCTCGAAAACGTCGAGGCCGCGCTCGAGCATGTTCCAGCCTGTTTCGACCAAGCGGGAGTTGCCCATACGCATCACCGAAGGGTCGTAAAAGCGCGGGGTCGGGGTACTTGCGGAGGAGAGCCGCGGCTCAGTCACGCTCCGAGGGGCGTCGTCCGGCCGAGGGAGAGACTCGAAGCCCACGTCCAACACGGCCCCGGAACGAGCCTTTTCCAAGGCGCTCTGAACGCCGGTCAGAGTCAGGTCCGCCGGCTCGCTGCCAAATCCGGTCTTGACGCCTTCGGGAGTTTGGAAAGCCACCCGCAGCCCGATGCCGTAGGACTCCAACGACTTGGGCTCTTCAACACCGTTGCTGGGAATGTTGGACGTGTAGTTCAGGCGGACGGTCAGGTTGGTGTTGGCCGAAGCAAATGCTTCCACTTCGTCCACCCCGGGTTGGGCGGACACGTAGACCAGAGCCTCAAGGACGGCCGCGCGCAGCTTGATCAGAGGAATCATGCGCGCTAAACTCCTGGTATGGGCGAGTCTGAAGAATCCTGGTCCAACATTGGCTCCAGCTTTTCAAGCAGTCGCTCAACGTCGTGCAGGGCAAGCTCCACCAGCTCTGCGGGCGACCAATTCTCATAGAAGTTCATGTGCAAGCTTCCAGCTACCTGAAACAGGGTGGCAATCTGGCTGTCTCCGGTCTCCTGGACAAGCGTCCTCACGACTCCGTATAGCAAGCCGTGACTATGGTGCGGCAAACCCCTGCGGTCAGCGACGGCTTTGAGCATTTGCGCGGCTGCTCCCCAACCCTTCTCCGAGGCTTGGACGACGTCGCCTTGCTCCAGTTCTTGGAATGCCTTGGTCATAAACTCTCTGCTGGCGGAAGCGTACCCATCTCGTTGGTTCATCATTCACCCCTTACTGGCCCGGGCCGGTTAGGCGGGCTATGCTCCTCATTGTAGGCCCTCCGTTACTCATGCGTTTGGCCTGCATGGGTTGGCCTTTGCCGCAGTTGGGGATCGGGTTGACTCGGAGGTCGTTGCCCACGGCGTCTATGGAAGTGAAGTACTTGCGGGAGTCGGAGGTGATGCCTCCGTCGCGGTACAGCCGTCCCAATTGGCCATTCTCGATCTCGTATACCCTGACCGCCGTTATGCGGAAATTCTCCCGAGCCTCGGAGATGGACGGAGTGCGGTGTCCCGCGATGTAGTAGCCTGATTCTACATCGGCGATGATGTCTGCCGGGTCGCTTTCGCCAGGCCCGAAGACCGTGTTGGTCATGCGGATCAACGGCACGAGGTGGGCTTCGGTACTGCGGGCGGACCCGTTGGGAGCGACCCCCATAATGGCGGCGGTCTGGCGGTTGTTCAGGAACTCCTCCAGGATACCGTCACGGATAATGTACGCTCTTCGGGGTCGCGTACCCTCGTGGTCGTATTGGAAAGAGCCGTAACCCTCCATCAGAGGGTCGGAGAAGGCGGTTACCAGCGGTGATGCGATCTGCTGGCCGATTTGGTTGTCCTCTAGGGTGTTCAAGAACCAGGAACGTCCTGCGTAGGCGGTCTCATACTTGAGGCCCCGGTCAAGCTCGGAGGGATGCCCCACCACCTCGTGGACCAAGAGGGTGTTGAAGTGGGGATCAGTGACCACCACCACGTCGTTGTCGGGAGGTCTTAGCGGGGGCGCCGCCGCAACCTCGGCCGCATTGGCCCCCAATTCGGTGCAGAAGTCCATGAAGTTGGGCAGAACGATGGGGCCGTTGCTGTAGCCATCGGTGAGAATCTCCCAGCCCCTCTGATGTCCCGTGAAGTCGTAGAGTTCGTAGCCCCCGCCGTCTCCTTCGCAAATGACTATTGCGAAGCCCTCGGTCTGGGCGAATGACTGGTCTATGTCCGCCCCGTCGGAGCTGAGGTATAGCTCACGGAGCAGATATGTACTTGCGGATGCCGCGGAATAGCCAATGGCGCCCTGGCTGTGGGCCGCCTTGCATCCGTCCACGGCCATTGTGACGATGTCCTTGAGCGGGACTTCTCTGGGGTCAACGGTGAAAGTAGGAGGCACGGTGTCTCGCGCGACGTCCACCGAAGCCAAGTCGATGGAGGACAGAGTACCTCCCAGCCTGGCGAACCTGCCCCTTGCGAGGTTCTTGAGCCTGGCGCTGGTCCTGGCCCGTTGGTGGGCTTGTTTGATACCGTCCCAGACCACGTCCTCGATGTTTTCAACGTCTGCCGCGCCGAGTATGCGCCCGTAATATCCGGATGCGCTGGCACGGGTCCCCGCGATGACCCGGACACCGAAGTCGAGCGAGTAGTCTTCTGAGCTGGCTTTCTCGCTGCCATTCTCAGCCACCGCGCCTTTCTCTTCCTTGACCTGGATGCGCAGGTCGCAATACTTTAGGCCCGGCAAGCGTCTGGCACGCTCGGTGACCAGCGTTCCAAGGTTGGAGCGCATCCGGTCGAGTATGTCTACGGTGATTGATTGAGGCATTGGTGCGTCGCGTATTCCGCCTTGATAAATTCTGTAGGCTTATTGGCTCTGAGGTTGTCCTCGATGGTGGTCATCGGAGGGCCTATTCTTCCAAGCCCAGGGCATAGCGAATCGCTGCGTTGATTTCCCGAATCTTCTGGTCGGTCAGCAGGGTAATGTAACGTTCAATGGAGTTGATCGACACGGTAACCATACTGTCGAGATTCACGGCGCAAGGGCGAAGCAGCCCATCGGATGGTGCAAGCCGGACCTCAGCCAAAACCCCGCGTATCCGACTTGGCACGGGTGCAATGGTAACCTGTCCGCGCCTCCCATAAACATCGTTCCTGGATACGAGCGCCACGGGGCGCCTCCCGGCTGGACCGGGCAAGTTGGCCCACCAGACTTCTCCTCGTGTCACTCTGTAGAGGTTTCCCCCCATGGGCTCTTGGCGAGCGTCAGTAAGCTGGCCTGGTGGACCCATTCCATTAGTTCTTCCTCTGTTTCCTCGCGCGCGAAGAACTCTTCCAAGTCTCTCTGATTTCGTTTATGGTCAGCTTCCTTTTGCAATAGCTCTATTATGGCGTAACGACAGAATTGGCTCATCGTAAGTTGTGCTTTGCTTTCGCGGCGCAACCTGTCTACGGCTTGGAACACGTCGTCCGGAAGGCTGATTTCTATCCTTGCTATAATCCACACTCCTACCCAGTCACCGCGCCTTGTGAGGCGGAGGACACCAGCTTGGCGTATTTGGCCAGGACTCCGGTGGTGTAGTTGGGGGCCATGGGCGTGAAGTTTGCCCGGCGGTCGGCGAACTGTTCCTCGGTCAGTTGCACGTCCAAGCGTCGCTGTGGAATGTCCAGGGTGATGATATCTCCCTCTTGTAGGAGGCCTATGGGGCCGCCAACGGCCGCTTCCGGGGTTACGTGACCAACCATCGGGCCGTGAGTGGCGCCGGAGAAACGCCCGTCGGTCATTAGTGCCACGTCGTCGCCCAGGCCCTGTCCGACCAGCGCGCCGGTCACGGCCAGCATCTCCTGCATACCCGGGCCTCCCTTGGGGCCTTCATAGCGGATGACTACGATGTCTCCGGGCTTGATCTCCCTGCGCTGGATAGCCTGGAACGCGGCCTGCTCCTGGTCAAATACCCTTGCCGGACCCTGATAGACTCTTTCCTGGTGACCGGCCACCTTGATTACCGCGCCGTCGGGGGCCAAGTTCCCGTAGAGAATGGCCAGGCCGCCGGTGGGGCTGCGCGGTTGGTCAGTGGGTACAACCACCGGTTGGTCCTCTATCGTGTCTATTGCCTCCGCATTTTCCGCCAGGGTCTTGCCAGTGATCGTCATGGCGTCGCCGTGCAATAGGCTAGCCCTGAGCAACCGCTTAACGATGAGCGATACTCCGCCGTAGCGGTCAAGGTCGGCCATAACGTACCGGCCGGCCGGCCTCATATCCGCGATGTAGGGCGTGCTCCTGCTGATTCGGTCGAAGTCGCCAAGGCCCAACTCCACCTGCGCTTCGTGAGCAATGGCGATCAGGTGCAGCACTGCGTTGGTGGAGCCGCCCATCGCCACCACGGCGGTGATAGCGTTTTCGAAGGCCTGACGGGTGAGGATGTCCCTGGGCCGGACGTCCTCTTCGAGCAGGCGCATCAAGGTTCGGCCCGCCGCCCTGGTGTGCTCGGCTTTGCGTGGGTCGATTGCGGGGATTGAAGCGTCCCCGGGAAGAGACATTCCCATGACCTCGATGGCAGTGGACATGGTGTTGGCGGTGAAGAGACCGGCGCAGGAGCCCTCGCCGGGGCAGGCGACACATTCCAATCCATGGAGTTCATCCAATGTCATGTTGCCGCTTGCGTAAGCGCCCACAGCCTCGAAAACGTCTTGAATGTTGACGTCGTTGCCATTGTAGTTTCCGGGCATGATGGTGCCGCCATATATGAACAAGGAGGGAACGTTCAGCCGGGCGATGGCCATCATGCAGCCGGGCATGTTTTTGTCGCAACCGGCGATGGTGATCAGGCCGTCCATGCGCTCTCCGAAAGTGACAACCTCGATGGAGTCGGCGATGACTTCGCGGCTGACTAGGGACGCCTTCATCCCTTCGGTGCCCATGGAGATGCCGTCGCTTACAGTGATGGTCCCGAACTCGAATGGCGTGCCTTCGGACTGCCGGACTCCCTCTTTCGCGGCTTGGGCCAGCCGGTCCAGGTGAACGTTACAAGGAGTCACGTCGCTGGCCAGATTGGCGATGGCTATGAAGGGCTTGTCAATGTCCTCCCGGGTAAGACCCATAGCCATGAGCATGGCCCGGGCGGGGGCGCGGTCGGGCCCCTCAACGATCTCTCTACTGCGGTGTTTAAGTGCCATGTTTCGGCTGGTGGTAGTCATCGGGCTTCCTCCTGCGGCGCGCTAGTCCGGCATGATGAATTGGCGTGGGAAGGGACATAATTATATCCACGGGGCCAATCGGTTACAACTTTGGTCCTCGCCCGGACAGTGCCTGAAGAGGGGTCAGCCACGCTGTCGATGGTGCTTGTCGAGGTTGCGGAAAAGGGGAATTTCTTGTAGTCTGGTGCGGGATTCGAAATCTACGAAACGAGGTAACGCAAGTATGTTCAAGTGGTTCAGCGTGCCGAGGGCCAAGGCCCACTGTGACATTCCCTGCGGGATTTACGACCCGCTAGTTGCCAAGATCGCGGCCCAGACCGTGCAGAAAATGGTGTTGCGGATGCAGAACCTCGAGCACCCCGCTCCCGGGTCCGATATGAGCGCACACCAGGCATTCGCTAATACTTTCAACCGGTACGTCACGGTGAAAGAGGAACACGCGGAAAAGTGCAAAGACGAGTTGCGGATCCTCTGGGCTGACTACGCCTGGCCCAACACCGACGCCAACGAAATAGCGGCCAAGTTCAATGCGGCCCTCAAGCTGGCCGGCCAGTGTAAGCAGACCGTAAACATGGAGAGCGCCGAGAATCTCGTGACTGCCTGCGACGACATAGCCGCTGCTTTCTGGGGCACCAAGAACGTGGAGTACAGCGACCCCAACGCCGCCGCCCGCTACGGAGCGTAAGCCACTACTAATCAATCCGACCGGACCCTGATGGAAACCAAACGACGCGGGAGCCGCTCTTAAGGCTCCCGCGTCGTTCTTTGGGAGGAGTTTCCCTTACCTGGGATGTAGCGCTGCCTAACCGTCAACCTTGGTGGAGGTCTCACCCAACTGGACCGTTAGCTGCCTTGCCTTCTTGGCTTCGGCCCTAGGGATGGTGATGGTCAGGACCCCGTTCTCGTAGAAGGGATGGGCCTTTTCGGCGTCTACCGAATCGGGCAGGCGCAGCGCCCGATGGAATGAACCTGACCGGCGCTCCCGCATCAAGTATTTGCCGTCACCCTCCTGGTGTTCCTGGGAAGTCTGACCCTTGATGGTAAGGACGCTGTCCTCGATGGATACCTGGATGTCTTCGGGTGACACGCCAGGCATTGAGGCGCGGATCACCGTGTCCTCACCATTCCGCACCACATCCAGCGGGACCGCCCAGGCTTCCGTATGTGGGCTGTCGGAGGAATCGCCGGAGCCGTTCCCGAGCCTCCGCCACAGGCGGTCCATCGTGGCTTGCATCTGCCGTAGATCGTTGAGTGGCTCAAAACGCTGTAACATTGTCCTTCTCCTTTAACTATTTGGTCGACATGTTGGTGTGGTTCTAGGGAAGCCCGGTAGCCCTAGCCGGTAGGCTTAGAATGAGTAATAGTGGACTCCGGCGAAGGGCACTTGGTAATGCCATTGTCTTGTTTCAGGCTGGTCCGGCCGCTTATGGGACCGTACGGCTTCCTCGAACATTGGTCCCGCCTCCAGAGCGAGGTTGGTGTCGAGTCCATCGGTTGTAATTTCGGTCTTTGGGTATCGTTCTAGAAGCTCTACCGTTGCCACGGCATCACCTCCTGTTTGAGAGTATGACACGAGTATATAAGTTGATACGTACCATGTCAAGTGCCTATACACACACAGTCATCACTGTAACTTGCGATTGACAGACATGTGCCTTGTGTGTAAAAGATAAGCGTATCTGCTGACGGTGCAATCCGCGAGAACTCCAGGAGAAATCAATGAGGCAGACTCAAGGCATATACTTGATCAGCGTGGTGGCGAAGACGCTGGAAATGCACCCTCAAACCCTGCGGAAATATGAGCGGGCGGGCTTCATCGAACCGTTGCGGATGGGCAGCCTGCGGACTTACTCCGATGAAGACGTTGCCCGGCTCCGCCTTATCAAGCATTTCGTGGATGACATGGGCCTCAACCTGGCCGGTGTGGAGTTGGCGTTACAGTTGACGAACGAACTTCTGGAGGTGCGGATGCGCCTCTCCTCCGACCAAAGGCCCTCCGCGCCGGTAGCTCAATCAATCAGCCAGATCGATGGAATGCTGGCGACGCTGGGGGTGCGTGTAGTCCCGAGGCCCAAAGCGGAGGACGACGCTTCTCAACAGCCCGGCGAGGGCTGGTTCAAAGTCAACCCCGGAGAGGCGGTGGAGTTCTATTCGGTGGTGCGGCGGCACCCGGTTTGAACCCTGGGGGGCCGGACGGCGGTTAGTGAAGTCCGCTCAGGGCCTCTTCCGCCCTGGCGATGGTCTGGTCGATGTCCGCTTCCGTATGGGCTGTGGACACGAAACCGGCCTCGAACTGGGACGGTGCGATGTAGACGCCGCGCTCCAGCATCTCGTGGAAATATCGGCCATAGAGCTCGGTGTCCGAGGCTTCGACTTGTTCCAGAATATTCACGGGGCCGGGGTTCATGAAGCCGGTGAACATAGACCCAACCCGGTTAATGGTCCCGGGTATTTCGGCCCGCTGGAATACGCCAGCCAATCCCTCGGTAAGTCGCTGGGCCAGTGCGTCGATACGCTCGTAGGCTCCGGGCGCCTTCAACTCAGTCAACGTGGCTATGCCGGCGCTAACTGCCAGCGGGTTGCCGGAGAGCGTTCCTGCCTGGTACATATCTCCCAGGGGAGCCACCCGCTCCATGATCTCCCGCCTGCCGCCGTAAGCTCCCACGGGCAGTCCGCCGCCGATGATCTTGCCCATCGTGGTAATGTCCGGGGTGACGCCGTAGAGACCTTGCGCACCGTGTGGACCGACACGGAACCCGGTGATCACTTCGTCGAAAATCAACAAAGCGTCGTTCGCGTTGGTGATGTCCAGTAGACCCTGCAGGAAACCATCCGCAGGCGGTACTACGCCCATGTTCCCGGCAACCGGCTCAACGATGATACCGGCGATCTGCCCGGGAAAGGACTCGAAATACGCCTCAACCGAGGAGAGGTCGTTGAAGTCGGCCACCAGGGTCTCGGTGGCGTAGGACTCGGGGACTCCAGCGCTGGTGGGAATGCCGTGGGTCATCGCCCCGGAACCGGCCCGGACCAGCAGCCCGTCAGCGTGGCCGTGGTAGCATCCGGCGAATTTGATGATCTTGTCTCGTCCGGTGAAGGCGCGGACCAGGCGAATGGCGCTCATGCAGGCTTCGGTGCCGGAGTTGACCAGCCGGACCATTTCCACCGACGGTAAGGCGGCGCACACCAGCCGGGCCAGTTCCACTTCCCCCTCGACCGGGGCTCCGAAGCTGGTTCCTCCCTCGGCAGCTTTTCGCAGCGCCTCGACGACCGCGGGGTGGGCATGACCCAGTACCAGCGGCCCCCAGGACCCCAGGTAGTCGATGTATTCGTTGCCGTCCACGTCCCAGACATGCGAACCCTGTCCCCTGGCGATGAATGGGGGTGTCCCCCCCACGGCGCGGAAGGAGCGCACGGGGCTGTTGACCCCGCCGGGGATGTACAGTTGTGCCTCGGCGAATAGCGCTTCAGACCTGGAGAGTTCCATGAGCCATCACCAATCGTCGCATTCTAGGATTGACGCGCCCCTCTAGGCGTCGTCACGGAGCCAGCGGGCTACTTCCTTGGCGTGGTAGCTGAGGATGATATCCGCCCCTGCCCGGCTGATGGCGGTGAGCAATTCCAACGTCACCATCTTCGCATCGAGCCAGCCGTTGCTACCGGCGGCCTTGACCATCGAGTATTCGCCGCTGACGTTGTATGCGGCCAGCGGGTGATCAAAACGCTCGCTTGCCCGCCGGATCACGTCCAGGTAGGCCAGGGCGGGTTTTACCATGACGATGTCCGCACCTTCGGCAATGTCGCTTTCGATTTCACGCATGGCCATCCTTGCGTTTGCCGGGTCCATTTGGTAGCTGCGCCTATCTCCAAACTGGGGTGTGGAGTCGGCTGCAACGCGGAAGGGACCATAAAACGCGGAGGCGTACTTCGCGGCGTATCCCATGATAGGCATATCCTCGAAGCCCTCGCTGTTTAGCCCTTCCCTAATGGCCCTCACTTGACCGTCCATCATCGCGGATGGCGCGACCATATCCGCTCCCGCCTGTACCTGGGTCACCGCTGTTCGTGCCAGCAACTCCAGAGTGGCGTCGTTGTCCACGCGTCCGTTGTCTATCACGCCGCAATGCCCGTGATCGGTGTACTCGCACATGCAGACGTCGGTGATCACCATCATGCCCGGAACTTCGCGCTTGATCGTCCGGATTGCCTCTTGGATGATCCCCTCGGGGTCGTAGCCTTCGGTGCCCAGCGGGTCCTTCTCGGCGGGCAGGCCGAAAAGCAGGACCCCTGGAACGCCAAGCTCGTATGCCTCGCCGACCTCTTCGGCCAGGCGGTCCAACGAGAAGTGGTAGCAGCCTGGCATGGGCTCTATCGGTTCGCGGACGTCTGTGCCGTGGGTGACGAATAACGGGTAAATAAACTGGGAAGCCGACAGACGGGTCTCCCGGGCAAGGCTGCGCACGGCCGGCTGCTCGCGCAGGCGGCGAAGTCGAACATCAGGAAAGCTCTGCATTGGTGGGACCTCCTTGAGCAGGCAGCTTCTTAGTGGGTGGCGCAATGCTCGACGAGAGCGTCCACCAGACCTTGTACCGTATGCACCGGGGCCACCAGGTCGACGCGCAACCCCATTTGCTCCGCAGTAGCGGCGGTGGTCGGGCCGATGCAGGCGATCTTGCTTCTTTCCAGGGCCTTTCGGTCGCCGTCCAACATACTTAGCAGGTTTTGGACCGTCGACGAGCTGGTGAAAGTCACGAAATCGACGTTCTGTTCCAGAGTTGAGCGAGCCTTTTCCGCCATTCCATCGGTGGGAATCGTGCGGTAGGCCGCAATGCGTTCGACCTTAGCGCCTCGCTGTGACAGGCCGCGGGCAAGGGCGTCGCGGCCAATGTCGGCTGCTGGCAACAGGACGGGCACACCGGTCCAGTCCATGCCTTCCAACTCTGAGAGTACGACTTCGGATACCGACCGGGAGGGAACGAAGTCGGGAGTTATGCCCCTGTCGGCCAAGGCATTGCTGGTTGCCGGACCGATAGCGCCAACTTTTACACCGCCAAAAGCCCTACTGTCTTTGCCCAACAGCCTAAGGCGTTCAAACACCGAGTCAACCGCGTTGATACTGGCGAAAATGGCCCACTGGAACTCCCCAAGCCGGAAAAGGGCGGAATCCAACTCAGTGAAGTCTTCTAAGTCGACGGTTTGGATGGCCGGAATCTCGACTGGTTGGGCCCCGAGTTCCTCCAACAACAACCGGAACTGGGATGCTTGGGTGCGGGACCGGGTTATCAAGACCTTCTTGCCAAAGAGAGGACGTTGGTCGAACCATGACAACTCTTGGCGAAGGTCCGCCACCGGGCCGATGACGGCAGCCACTGGCGGTCTCAATCCGGCCGTCTTGCCAAGGGCCACGGCGTTTTCCAAAGTGCCGGTAACCGTTGCCTGTTGGGGCCAGGTCCCCCACTGCACCAGGGCAACCGGCGTGTGAGGGCTCATGTCTTCTTTAATAAGGGTGTCGAAAATGGACTGGAGGGGTTGCCAGCCCATGAGCACGACCAGAGTCCCGCCGGTGCGGGCCAATGCTTCCCAATTGACCGACGAGTTGGGTTTGGAAGGGTCCTCGCTGCCGCTGACTACGGTGAAACACGATGCAGCGCCGCGGTGAGTCAGGGGGATTCCGGCGTAGGCCGGAGCGGCGACGGCAGAGGTGACGCCGGGGACGACTTCGAAACTCACGCCGTTTTGGGCCAGGGCCAGGGCTTCTTCTCCGCCTCGCCCAAATACGAATGGGTCACCGCCTTTAAGACGGACGACCACGTTCCCTGCTTTACCTTCGTCGACGAGGAATTGGTTGATCTGAGACTGGCTCATGGCTTGGCGGTCCCGCTCTTTGCCAACGAATACTCGCCGGGCCGAGTCAGGGGCCAGGTCCAATAGCGACGGGTCGAGCAGCCGGTCATACAGCACGACCTGAGCTTGCTCAAGGCAGCGCGCGCCCTTCGTGGTAATCAGGCCTGGATCGCCCGGTCCGGCTCCCACTAGGTAAACTTTACCCGGCACTCAGTCCACTCATCGGAGGCGATTCGTTTTCCATCTGCTTGTGGATCAAAGCTCCAGCTCGGTCCACTCGATCTCCAACAGGGGGCCGCCTCCCCGTTCCAGGACTGCCAAATACGCGTCGCTGGCCAACTGGAGCGGGTCGTGCGTCAGTCCGTCCACCTTTGCCCGGAATGCCTTTTGAGCGTCGGCGGAGCTGAGGAAGACTGTTAGATACATAATCTCCCCCTGGGCCCGCCCATAGGCGCCCACAGGTAGCTGGCAGCCGCCTCCCAACTTCTCCAGGAAAGCCCGTTCCGCAGTGGCGGCGAACCTCGTCTCCGGGTGTTCGATAGGTCTTAGCAGGTCCATAAGCTCGCTGTCGGTGTTCCGGACCTCGAGACCCAGCGCGCCTTGTCCGGGAGGGGGGACGAAGCGTTGAGGCGAAAGGTACTCGGCGATGTGGCTGATAAGTCCAAGGCGTTCCAGACCGGCGGCGGCTAGGATGGCCCCGTCGTAATCGTCTCCTGTGGCCTTGCTCACCCGAGTATCCACGTTTCCACGAATTGGCGACACTGTAGCCTGGGGGCATAAGGTATGCAGGAGGGCTTGCCGCCTGGGGCTACTGGTGCCGATTCGGGCTCCCTCGGGTAGGTCTGCCAGGGAGCAGTTCCATCGATTGACCAGGACGTCCCTCGGGTCCTTTCTCAGCGGAGTAGCGGCAATGGCCAGCCCCTCGGGAAGTTCAGTGGGCATGTCCTTGAGGCTGTGAACGGCCATGTCCAGCGTGCCGTCTAGAAGTTGGCGCTCAATCTCTTTGACGAAGATGCCCAGACCCATGCCGGCCAGAGGAGCGGAAGGATTGGCGTCACCGTGAGTTCGGACGATCTCCACCTGGAATTCCAGGTCCGGGTACATCCGGCGCAGGACGTCCAGGACTTCCTCCGTCTGACGGAGGGCGAGGCCGCTGCCCCGCGTGCCCACCTTGAAAACGCTACGACGCGCCAAGCTAGGCCCCCTGGGTCTGCTTCAGTAGGGTGCATGGGTTGGAGCCGCACCGGTCCACCTCTGAACACAGGTCCGGCGCGTCCGGGTTGATCAGATCTTCGAGCAACAGGGAGACCGCCGCGTCCTCGCGGCCCGACTGGACCAACCCGAGTACCTCGTGGGTCATACTGCATTGCCACCTTTGGCGGTCCACGGTGACTCCCAAGCGTTTTACCTCCCGGCGTACCCGGGACATGACGGACGCGAGGTCGGCCCATTCCAGCGCGGGGGAATCTTCCAGCGACTCCCGCAGCTTGCGCGCCAGCGCGGGACTGGCCCCGCCGGTGGAGATGGCCAACGTCACATCGCCTCGTTTCACTACCGCCGGGGCTATGAAGGAACAGAATACCGGGTCGTCCACTACATTTAGGAGGGTGCCCGACTGTTCGGCTTCTTGAAAGATACAGCGGTTGACTTCCCGCTTGTTGGTGGCGGCGATACCCATAAATGCCCCGGTCAAGTCGCCAGGCTGGTACTTTCGAGTTTGCCACTCAACCTCACCCTGGTCGGCCAGGGAACGTATAGCGGGAGTCGCATCCGGGCTGATCACCGAGATTATAGCTCCGGTGGACAGTAGCTTGGTTATCTTCTCTTCGGCGACGGCGCCCCCTCCGAAAACGACACAACGTCTGCCCTTCAGGTTCAGATAGACGGGATAGTAGTCAGACATCTTTCTTGCCAGTTATGAAGTTGAAACCGGGTCGGGCTGTTCGGTCACCCGGTACCGCTCGTAGTCATCTACGAAGTAACGGACCCTGGTCTTTTTGTATTCTCTCGTGCTGTAGAGCATCAGCCGTTCCGTGATCCCGGTTGATTGACTGATCTCTTGCTCGATCTCCTCGCAGCCTTCGGGAGAAGTCGCATGGACCATGGTGAAGTGTGTATAGGGCCAATCGGGGAAGGTTGGCCGCTGGTAACAGTGGGTTACGGCCTTGTGTCCGGCCATGGCCATTCCCACTTCTTCCGACCGTTCCTCAGGCACTTTCCAAACGATCATCGCGTTGGCGCGGAAGCCAGACCTACGGTGGTGCAGGACGGCGCTGTACCTTCGCATGATCCTCCGCTCCTGGAACTCCTTGGCCATGGCGAACAACTCACCGGTGGTCTTGCCCAGCTTTTGGGCCATGGCGTCGAATGGCCTGGGAGTTAGCTCGAGGTCTTCCTGCATTTCCAGGATCGCGGCCTTGTCCTCTTCGGTGAGTTCCACGGCCCTGTTCCAGCTCTCGGCGGCGGACTTGTCGTAGCCGTCGGGGCTGTAATTATAGGAAGAACCCTTCTGCTGGACCATGTCGAAATTCACACCGATCTTAAAGAACCGGATCGTCGGCATTATGCGGCAGTCCAAGGCCTTGGTCTCCTGGGCCATGAAGTTCACTGTCGACTCGAGGTCATGGTCCGGCGGCACTGCCAGGGTGAACCACAGGTTGTAGTAGGAGCCTTCCCGGGCATAATTGTGGCTGACGCCGGGGTGGCGGTTGATCCAGAGGGCACTGCGGTGAAGGTCTTCGGGCTCGAAGGCCATGGCCACGAGGGTGGTCTTGTACCCCAGGCGGCGGGTATCGAAAATTGCGCTGACCTGCCGGAGCACGTTTTGGCGCTTTAGCTCCGCCATCCGCGTCAACACTTCATCTTCGGATATCTCCAGTTCCTCCCCCAGCTCGGCGTAGGGCCGGTCCACCATGGGGAAACGGCTCTGGATCAGGTTCAACAATTTCCTGTCTATAAGGTCCATGACTTCACTCACTCCTCACGGAGATTGGGCCATTGCACCGAACGGCGGCGGTATCAGGCGCGGCTCTGGTACGACTCGGCGACGCCGATTAATACTCTGTCCGCCAGTTCCAGTATACGGCTCTGTTGCTGTGGTTCGGCGGAGTCTAGCACCAACGAACGGAAGAAAACAAACGCTTCCAGGGTGTCGCTGAGGGGGACTCCGCGTTCGGCCATTTCCGTGCCATACTCCCGGCCGAGAGAATTGGACTCGGAAAGAGCGTCCTGGCGTCTACGGCGTTGCTGGGGTTCCTGGGCCAACAGGGACAGCAATCTACGGCCGAAGAGCCGCATCCTGACCCGCCCCTCTTCCTCCACGCTCTGGTACCAGAGTAGCCGGGCAACCTTGTCTTGGTGCAGCCTGCGGCGTATGCGTCTGAGCGCGGAGCCTTCCAGGGCGCCGTCAGCGTTGGGCTGGGGCGCCGAAGAGGGCGGGCCGGTCAGCTCCATGACATCGTGGCTCCAGAAGCGCCGGTGTCCGCCGGGGGTGCGGTAGACTCGCAGGTAGCCGTTATCGGCCCACTGGCGGAGCGTGGCTTCGTTCACTTCCAGGAGGCGGCAAGCCTCCCCTATGGAAAGCCACCTTGCCTCTTCGATCGGCAATTTAACCACCGAAAATATCTAGAAATCTAAAGAATTCTAATTGTCTCTGAAAACCTCTGACGAGCCTATCATAGCATACGAATTGCGTCAATATTCGCGTGCATTCATTCAGCCCGCATTCGTCCGTGGCATGATGCGGCGAAGTGGAAAAGGCCTATTTGTCCGGCTTCATCCTTCATGCTATAGTGCCCGTATAGGTGCGGGAGATGTGGATGCAACGCGACCTTGATAGAGTGAAGAAAGAGCTTTTCCGTAAGATAGCTCGGAGGATTAGTTCGGAAGCAGTCATAAAGGCTATGGAACGAGTGCCAAGGGAAAGGTTCGTTCCCAGAGATAGCCGCCACATGGCGTACCTTGACCTTCCTCTCAGCATCGGCGAGGGGCAGACCATATCACAGCCTTACATCGTGGCTATGATGACCGCGGCTCTGGCCCTCCAGGGCTCTGAATCCGTCCTGGAAGTGGGCACTGGCAGCGGATATCAAGCCGCCATACTGTCGCTACTTCTCCCTCGCGGCCGGGTTACCACCGTTGAGCTAGTTCCCTCGCTGGCCAACCGAGCCCGGTCCCTGCTTACGGACCTGGGGTATAAGAATATTGAAGTGAGGCTGGCCGACGGTAACCTAGGTTGTCCTCAGCGTGGCCCCTACGACGCCATATTGGTTGCCGCCGCCGCGCCCAAGCTGCCCGATGAGCTAGTGGCCCAACTTGCGCCCTGCGGCAGGATGGTCATACCCGTGGGGACTTTGGATCAGCAGGAGTTAGTTGAGTGCCACCGTACCGGCGAAGGGCTGTCGTTCCGGATGCTTGGCCCGTGCCGGTTCGTTCCTCTGCTGGGCCCAGGAGCCTTTCCCGGGCATTAGGCAAGGTCTACCACAGACCGGGCTCCGCCGGTTTCGCGCTCCCCTGATGATATAATCATCCAGGACATCATCAAGTGTATTCAATTTCCAAGACCGACTCGGACCGGCAGCTTGAAGTGTCTCCAGACCTAACGTTCCGGGAACTGCAAGACCAACCGTGGTTTGGCCCTGCCATCGCGGTTGGAATATTCCTCATATCGCTTCTTCTCGCGTTCATAGCCCACAAAATACTTTTCCCCCTGGCGCTTCGCCTCGCCCGCAGGACGCCCACCGACCTGGACTCCAGGATAATCAATGCCACGCGCTGGCCGCTCAACCTGGAGATAGTGGTCCTGGGCGCGTATCTGGCTGTGACTGTTCCTCTGGGTCTGGGGTCCGGGGTCCAGGCTGTGGCGGGCAAGTGGTTTGGCACGGCGGGGCTGGCTCTGGGGGTGTTGGCGATCGTGTTCGCCGTAACCCAGGCATTGAATTGGTACCTGGAAGGAATGGCCAGCCAGACTAAGCAAGTCATCGATCCCAGATTGGTGCCCCTTCTTCGGCGCGTTGGAGTCGTTCTGGTGTACGGACTGGGTGGGTTGTTGGTCCTTGACCTGCTGTCTATCAACATCAGCCCCTTGATCGCCGGGCTGGGTCTGGGCGGTCTGGCCGTCGCTCTGGCGATTCAGCCTACTCTATCGAACCTGTTCGCCGGGACTTACGTCATGACCGAAGGGGTGGTATCGCCCGGCGACTATATCCAGCTAGAGGGAAGCGTGTCGGGCTACGTGTTGGAAGTTAGCTGGCGCAGCACGCGAATCCGCACCTGGACAAACAACCTGGTGGTGATTCCCAACAGCAAGTTTGCCGACACCATTATTACTAACTACAACATGCCGCAGCAGGCTGTGAACGTATTTCTCACGTGTGGGGTCAGCTACGAAAGCGACCTGGTTGAAGTCGAGAGGGTGTGTCAGGATGTGATGGATCAGGTGCTGGCGGAAGGACCGGACGGGGTTAAGGAATACGGCGGATGGTTCGGCTTTGACGGCTTTGGGGAATCCAACGTTAACTTCTGGCTATTCGTTCAGGCAAAGGACCGGCTGGCCAGCTTCACGTTGCAGTCCACGTTGGTCCGCCGGTTGACCCAGCGGTTGAAGGACGAAGGAATAGTCATTAACTACCCGGTCCGCGCGGTACGGTTCCAAGACGAACGGGAGTCAACGCCCATGACCACGTTGGCCGGTACGCCGGCTCGGGCGCGGCCCAACGGCCGGTCAGACCGGCGCCGCCAGGGGAGACGCCGCGCCCCAAGGGACCTATTGGTCCAATCGGGCGAGGGTGAAAGCCCCGGAGGGGGAGAAGGCGGGCCTAGTCCCGGCTAAAACCGGGATGCCCCGGGGTTGCGATCGTTAGCCGAGAGACCCCTTGGGTGTGTAACAATTCAGACTTGATGTGTCCTAGTCAGGGTAAAGTGGAGAGTAAGAGACTAATCGTGTTGTGATGGGGGGATATGGGAGTCAGGGAGATAGAGCGGTCGCTGGAGCGGTGGGAGTTGGGAGTGAAGGACTTGCAGCATGATTCTGGCGCCCACGAGCGGGAGCGGGTACGCCATGCTGCTGCTGGCCCAGGGGTGGAACGGCCGCTGGACCGGGACCCTCACACCATAGATGGGCATCGGCCTTCCATGAGGGATTCCAGGGCATTGATTTTCGAGCAGACCGGTGGTTCCCCCCCACCCTTGAAGGCGAAACCGGCGGTGCAACAATGCCAGCGGCGAGCTTACCGCGATTGGAAGGCGGTTCTTTGGCGCTCAGTTGCCTGAACTGGCTGCACCGGTGGGATTTGCTTTCAAGCGAATTGCTGACGGCTGAAGGATAGGTGGGAGGAGTCCCAGGGGGCAGGGGCCCGGATATTCCGCTGACGAGGCCCACTTCCGGGCGGACGCGGAGTTGCGGGGGAAGTTGGCCTGGTGGAGTCCACCAGTCCCAGCTACGGGGAGAAGGCCAGCTACCTCAGCGGTAATGCTTGGAGACTGAGCTTGGAATGGATGGAAGGGGTGGCCAACTCGGGCACCTCGGTTGCCTTCGAAGCAACTGAAAGAAAAGCATCCTGGGCCCTTGAAGGTGATTTGGGACAATGCGCGCCCATCGTGGGGACCGGCGATGCGGGAATACCTGCGGACACCGAATCTGCTGGTGAATCTGCCGGGGTACAGCCCGGACTTCACGCTGATGAAGCCATCTGGGGGTGGGCCAGGGAAGAGGCTACAGGCAATCTGTGCCTCGGGAGCCGGCGCAGGAGAGGGTCGGCCGGTTCCTGGCAGGATTGACCCACCGGAAAGAAGAGGTGAGACGGCGCTGCCGGACGATCCTCCAGTCAAGGGCCGAGGCAATAGACGGCCTGAAGGATCAGGCACAACGACGGTTAATCTGACCAGGTGGCGACCCATTTGGACCTGAACCGTACTGCCATGAGGTGGCCGCCGGCACCGCGATTTCTCGCTCGTGGCCGAATACAAGGATCAGGCACCATGGCTTCCTTGTAATACAACTGGCTTGGGGGGAAAAAGATGCCCCGGATCACGAGGCCGCGGGTGTACCGGGTGGTGCGGGAGATGCTGCCCCGGGAACGGTTCGGTCCCAGTAAGTTGCCGCGGTGGCTGAAGGAGACGCGGGAATGCAACGAGCGGGCCAGGCGCTCCCATGCCAAGCGTCGAGCCGCACTTCGTGCATCGCCGGACATCCCTCCTTGAACCGTCGTTGTAATACTAGGAGTCTATCCGATATTTATTGGGGATTGAGCAAGAAATGGGCCGCCAGCTGAGGGGGAAGGGTTAGACTAGAGGTAGTGTGTGGGAAGGTGGACCGTGGCCAAAGATTACCGGGATTACTCGCTGGACCAAGCCTATTTGCCGCCCCAGGCGCCGCGGGAGTGGTTGCCGGAGGGCCATCTGGCCCTGTTCCTGGAAGACGCGGTGGGCCTGCTTGACCTGAGTGAGATCACCCGGCGGTACCGGAAGGGACGAGGTCCCCGGGCCTACCATCCCCGGATGCTCCTTACGTTGCTGTTGTACGGCTACTGCCGGGGAGTCTACAGCTCAAGGAAGATAGCCGGTGGCTGCGAAACGGACGTGGCCTTCCGGGCGCTGGCCGGGGGACAGTTCCCCGACTTCCAGACCGTGGCCGATTTCCGCAAGGACCATCTGGCAGCCTTTGAGGGGCTGTTCTTAGGAGTGCTTAGCCTGTGCCGGGAGGCGGGTCTGGCGCGAATGGGACATCTCTCATTGGATGGGAGCGAATACCAGGCCAACGCGTCGAAGCACAAGGCGATGAGCTATGGAAGGATCGAGGAAACGGGACCCAGGCTGGAAGCTGAGGTGAAGGAACTGTTGCGGCGGGCCGCCGAGACGGATGAGGCCGAGGACGCCGAGTAAGGACCGGAAGCGCGTGGGGATGAATTGCCTGAAGAGTTGCGCCGGCGGGAGGGGAGGCTGGCCAAGATAAAAGAGGCGAAGGCGCGGTTGGAGGAACGGGCCAGGAGGCGGGCGGTGGAGCAAGCTGAAAGAAGAGGTGCGGGAGCGGCGGAGGTGGAGGAGAAGGCGGCCAGGGCTGTGCCCCGGCCCAAGGAGCAGAGCAATTTCACCGATCCAGACAGCCGGATCATGAAGAGTTCCCATGGTTGGATCCAGGGCTACAATGCCCAGGTGCTGGTGGAAGAGGGCAGCGGTGTCATAGTGGCGCAAGAGGTGACGGCCCAGAGCTCAGACAGCCCCAGGTTGGGTCCCGTGTTGGATCGGCTGGACGAGAACCTGGCCGGTCTGGGAGTCCCTGAAGCGGTGCGGCGTCCCAGATGGTTCACGGCGGACGCGGGGTACTGCAGCGAACGCAACTTGGGGATTCTGGCTGGGAAGCAGATCGACGCTTACGTGGCCACGGGACGAGAGAGACACCACCAGAGACACCAACAGGCTGGGGTAGGTCAGCGGGTCCGGACCAGGACGCCGCTGCGCTCCGCCATGCGGTCCAAGCTGCGGACCCCGGAAGGGCGGGCGATCTATGCCCGGCGTAAAGCCATCACCGAGCCGGCGCACGGACTGATCAAACAAGCCCGGGGCTTCCGGCAGTTCCTGCTCCGTGGCAGCCGCAAGGTGTCCGGGGAATTCACTCTGGTGGCCCTGACCCACAATCTGCTGAAGTTGTGGCGGGCGGTTCTGGCCGCCGCCGCGTGAATAACAGGGGGAACACCCGGACCGTAAAGCGCGATTATTGCCTCGTAAGCCCTCCCTCCGGACCGGAGCTAAGTCGCCCCTCTCGCTAGAACAGAATTAACATCCACCGTCCCGTCAATTACCCACCCGCTCCTTAGAATCTTTGGACAGACTCCTAGCTCGTCATTCCAGGCTTGACCCGGAATCCAGAAACCCTTGCAACCAGCGACCTTCACTATCATTGGCATTTCTGGATTCCCGCCTGCGGAGACCCTTGCGTAAACCCTCCGTGATTCCCGCGAAAGCGAAAATCCATAGTGTGCCCAGATACGGGGGACGCCCTCACCCTAACCCTCTCCCGGAGTGAGAGGGGATTATTCAAAGGTCTCCCTGCGCGGGAATGACGGATTGCGGGGGCGGGACATGATAAGAGGACTATCACAGAAAGAGGACTATCACAGAGATGACCGATGTGAGATTCAGCCAATCCACCTCATCGAGTCTGAACAGTCACCTGTGTGTTGGCGTCCTTGATACCCGCCGGTGCAGTGGATATAATTAACCCCTCCTGAGGGCCTGTAGCTCAGGCGGTTAGAGCGCGGTCCTGATAAGACCGAGGTCGATGGTTCGAGTCCATCCAGGCCCACTTTTCCCGCAGCTTCTGGTAAAATCAGATACAAAATGACGGCTTTCGCTCTCAGGTGCCACCATGATGAATGACCGTCAAGCAGGTTTTTGACCACAGTCTTCGCGCATACGGCAAACGGTTTCTCAGAAGCCTGAAGGCTTCCAACCGGTACTCCGAGGGATACCTCGCCAGCCTGGAAACCACTGTCGCCATGGCCGCCCTGTACGCCGAGGAACATGGGTGGCCCGACGTTCAGGAGATCACCACCGAGCACCTGGAGGACTATTTCTCGTACCTCCAAGACCGGGTACGCTGGTTCGGGGAACGGACCTACGCCGAACCCAGGAAGCTGTCCAAGGGGCATATCAACGCCCAGTACCGCCGCCTGAACCGGTTTTTCAACTGGCTGGTGGAACGCGGGCCCCTTGTCGAAAACCCCATGCTCTCCATCAGTCCCCCCATGCTCGAGGAGAAGACGGTTCCCGTAATCACTGAAGACCAGATGCGGGACCTGCTCACTCTCGCCGACCCCTCCCTCGCCAGGACTCCCGCCCACCGTTTCCGCCTGGTCCGCGACCGGGCGCTCCTGTACGCGTTTTGGGACACGCCGGGACGCCTCGCCGAGATAGCCAAGTTGCGGATTGATGATGTGGACCTTGCCGATGCCACGCTGCTGGTTATGGGCAAGGGACGGAAGGAAAGGAGGATGCCGATTGGCGACGCGGCCAGGTCCGTTATGTTGGACTACCTGCAGGAACGAGAAACCCTCATGCCCCGCGCCAAAGCGTTGTGGGTGTCCGAGCAGGGGGAATCTCTACTGCCCAATGGGATCTGCCAGATTCTGAAGCGGTTGGCGAAGCGGGCCAACATCGAGGACATGCATCCCCACAGGTTCCGTCATTCCTACGCCATCAACGCCCTGCGTGCTGGCATGCCGGAGCAGGTCCTGAAGATAGTTGGCGGATGGAAGAAGATTCCCGAGACCTATTTCCGGACGTTGGGGGAAGAGGATGCCCGGGAGTTTCACCGGCAGGTCAGCCCTGGGGACCGGCTGGGGAAGACGACGTCCGCGGGAAGGACATGGCGGCAGGGCCAGAGGCGAGGGAGGCTTTAGAACTTCTGACCCCACGAGCTTAGTACTACAGCGGGTGTGACAAAAAGGGGTTGGCAACTGTTCATATTATGGTATATAATAGTATTGTATGGACGTTAGCAGCAAGCGCATCAGCCTGACGGCCTGGGGCCGTCTCTACGGCTTCAACAAGGCCACCACCTCCCGTCTGCACCGGCAGGGCAAATTGCCCCCCGAGTTAGAAATCGAGCAACTCCCCAACGGCCGGTATTACGTCGTCGTTCCTCCCGAGGGCGGTGCGCGGTGCGTTCTGTACGCAAGCGTCTCCTCCGCGGACCAGCGCGGCGGTCTCGACCGGCAGGCCGGCAGGCTGGCCGAGTGGGCCACGCAGCATGATTGCCGCCCCGATGAGGTCGTCAAGGAAATCGGGTCCGGTCTGAACGGAGACCGGCGGCAGTTGCGCCGGATCATCGGCGACCCCTCGGTGGGCACGATCATAGTCGAACACCGGGAGCGGCTGTGCCGTTTCGGGTTCGAGTACATCGAAGCCGCCCTGTCGGCCCGGGGCGCCCGCATCCTGGTCGTGGATGACGGTGAAGTCGAGGATGATCTGGTCCGGGACGCGACCGAGGTGATGACTTCCCTGTGCGCCCGCCTGTACGGGAAGCGTTCCGCCCGGAGAAGGGCCGAGCGGGCTGTCGCCGCGGCCGGGGAGCTCTGATGCAGGCCACGTACCAGACGCGAATTTCGTGTGATGACGCGGCCCTGTCCGCCTATGCCGCCCTGTACGGCAGGGTGCAGAGGCGTCTTTTTGCGGAGGTTTCTTCCGGCAGGTCCGCGGCGTCGTTGAAGAGGGGCTACGTCAGGGAATACGGCATACCGGCCCGGATGTTCAACGCGGTTCGGGTATCCCTGGAGGGGAAGGTCTCGGGGGCGCGGGAGTCCCAGCTTCTGCACGCCGAGACCCTGAAGGGCCTGGTCCGCGGGGCCGGCAGGGAGTTGGCTGGCGCCGGGAAGAAGGGTGACCGGCACGGGGTCCATCAGAAGATGCGCAGGCTGGACAACCTGCGGTCCAGGTTGGCGCGGGTCGAGGCCGACGCGGCGGCGGGCCTGGTCCGGCTGTGCTTCGGCGGCAGGAAGCTCTGGCGCGGCCAGTACAACCTGGAGGCCAACGGCTACGGCAGCCATGCCGAGTGGCTGGCCGGTTGGAGAGCGGCGCGGGACGGCGAGTTCTTCGTGCTGGGCAGCCGGGACGAGACCGGCGGCTGCCAGTTGTGCGTGGCGGGGATTGCCGGCGATGGCTCCCTGACCCTGCGGCTTCGGATGCCGGATTGCCTGGCCGGGGAACATGGCAAATACGTGGTCCTCGAAGGGGTGAAGTTCGCCTACGGCCACGGCCAGGCGCTGGCGGCCCTGCAGGCCAACCTGGAGTTCGCAGAGTGCAGGCGCCGAAACACGGCGATAAGGCTGCCCGGGCGACCTCTCTGGGACAGGCAATATCGTACCGCTTCAAGCGGGATGAGAAGGGATGGCGGGTGTTCGTCACGACGAAGATGGCCACCGTGCCCGCGGCGACGGACCGGAGGCTGGGCGCGATTGGAGTGGACCTCAACGCGGACCACCTGGCCGTGGCCGAGACCGACGCCAGCGGCAACTACCTTCGAGCTTGGCGGGTCCCGCTGGTGACCTACGGCAAGACCGGCCATCAGGCTGAGGCGCTGATCGGGGATGGGGTGGCCGGGGTGGTGGAGCATGCCCGGCAGGCGGGCAAGCCCGTCGTGATTGAGCGGCTGGACTTCAAGCAGAAGAAGGCCCAACTGGAGGGCGAGTCCCGCAGGTACAGCCGGATGCTGTCCAGTTTCAGCTACGGCAAGATCAAGGCTTACTTCATCTCCCGCGGCTACCGCCAGGGAGTGGAGGTCCATCAGGTCAACCCGGCCTTCAGTTCCGTCATCGGCCGGGTGAAGTTCATGGAGCGCTACGGGCTGACGGTGCACCAGGCTGCGGCGCTGGCGATGGCCCGGCGCTTGCTCGGCTGTTCCGAGCGCGTTCCGCGCCGCCGGGAGTGTCCTGACGGCAGGGGCGGACATGTCGCCTTCAGCGTACCCGCGAGGAAGCGCGTGAAGCACGTATGGACGCACTGGGGCGCGATCCTGGGGCAGTTGAGACCGGCGCTTGCAGCGCAGCGCCGGCGGGGTGGTCCCCATCCGGTCCGGGCTGTCCCGGAGGGCTGTTCCTCCGGGGTGGCTTGAACGCGGACCCGTTCGGTGTTCCCGGGCGAGATTCCCGGGCGGAGCCGCCTTGCACTGTTGGGGCGGCTCGGCCTCCCGAAAGGGAGCGCGTAAGAGAGTGGTTGTTACCAGTGATGACCATTTTTACAACGGTTGGAAATCGAGGCAGTTTACAAGAGGGGGAAAGATGGCAATGTCCCGGCAGAGATAGAAGCGGCGTGGGCAGCGCCGGCAGGGGAGAAGGGGTATGAATCGGGAGCAGGCACTGAGGGAGATAATGGAACAGGCCACCCAGGAAATGCGGGAAGTGCTGAGCCGGGAAAGCGAGGAGGACGGGGCGGAGCAGTGGGACCCGGACGCCTGGGAGGAAGAGCTTATCCGGTTCTCCCGTGAGTTGAACCGGAAGATGTTGCAAACTTGGGCGGAGGTGAAGGCTGAGCAAGCAAAAGCTCAGGCCCCTTTTGCTCCTGCTGTCAAGGAAGACGCCACTTGCATCGGTGGCAGGCCCTGAGCTGGCTAAGCAGCTTTGGTCAGATAAGGGTCCCAGCGCCTTATCTGCGTTGTCCCAAGGGTCATAGCGGCCAGCAGCCGTTCCAGGGATTGACCGGTTTGAAGTCTCAAGGCAAGTCGTTGGCCTTGCAGCGGGCATTGACGGATTTTGGGGCGGAAAAGTCCTTCGGGCAGGCCAGCCGGCAACTGAAAGAACACTAAAGAACACCATGGAGTGGAGTTGCACCGCAGCAGCATCAGGGAAGTGGTGCTGCAACAAGCTGGGAGAGCCGCTGGGTTGGTGGAGCGGGAGGAACGGGAGGCCGCCGCCAGCTATGCAGAGCAGCGGAGTTACCGGCTTGGCAAGCCGTGGCTGATCGTGGAGACTGACGGCAGTATGGTGCGCACTGGGAAGTTGGAGCCGGACCCGGCCGGGGGAATGAGTTCTGGCAGGCGTCCCAAGCACACCAGGAGAACCCGGTGGCGGGAGGCGCGCCTCAGTGTGGTGGAGGGGCCTGGCGGAAAGGAACGGCGGTACGCTGCGGCCTTGGGTTCTGCCCAGCGGACGGGAGAGCAGATGTTTGCCCTGGCGCTGGGGTGCGGGTATGGGGACAACACCTGGGTGCATGGCGTGGGAGACGGGGCGCCTTGGACCGCGCAACAGATGGCGGCAGTTTTCCCCAGGCAGCGCTTCTTACTGGACCGCTATCACCTTTTGGAACACCTGCATGAGGGGGCGCCGGCGTTGACGCCAGGCGATGCCCTGGCTGCCAAGACATGGGTAGAGGAGCAGGCAGGCCGCATTGACGCAGGGAACACCGCCGTGGTGGTGGTGGCTGAATGCCTGGTCTTAGCGGGAGGGAACCCCGAGCATCCTCTGTATCGGTTGGCTGGATACTTGGAGGACCGGCAAGGACAGATGGACTATGCCACCGCCGGTGCGGAAGGTTTGCCCATCGGCAGCGGCATGGTGGAAGGGGGCCACCGCGCCGTGGTCCAAGCCCGCTTGAAGTTGCCCGGAGCATGGTGGAAGGAGGAGACCGTCAACCCCATGCTGGCCCTGAGAACCTTGCGGGCCAACGGCCAGTGGGAAGCCTTTTGGCATTGACCCCAACTTCTTTCAGTCACACCCGCTCAGGCTGGTCCTGTAACCATTGTTATCCATTTGGAGTACCCTTCACCGTACCCGTGAGGAAGCGGGTGAAGCACGTGTGGACGTACTGGGGCGCGATCTCGGGACAGTTGAGACCGGCGCTTGCAGCGCAGCGCCGGCGGGGTGGTCCCCATCCGGTCCGGGCTGTCCCGGAGGGCCGTTCCTCCGGGGTGGCTTGAACGCGGACCCGTTCGGTGTTCCCGGGTGAGATTCCCGGGCGGAGCCGCCTTGCACTGTTGGGGCGGCTCGGCCTCCCGCAAGGGAGCGCGTAAGAGAGTGGTTGTTACCAGTGATGACCATTTTTACAACGGTATTCGCTACCACCAACGTGACGGAGGCGCCGGTGGTCACAGACCAGCGTTTTGGCGCAATCGGCGTGGATCTCAACGCTGACCACTTGGCCGTCGCCGAGACCGACGCGTCTGGCAACTATGTCAAAGCCTTCAGTGTGCCGTTGGTGACCTACGGTAAGAATACTCACCAAGCTGAGGCTCTCATCGGTGACGTGGTGGCTGGCATCGTCCAGTACGCCCAAGACATTGGCAAGCCCATCGTCATTGAGAAGCTGGACTTTCGCCAGAAGAAGGCCGTTCTGGAAGGCGAGTCCGGTAAGTACAGCCGGATGCTGTCGTCTTTCAGCTACGGCAAGGTCAAAGCATACGTCATCTCCCGCGGCTACCGTGAGGGAGTTGAGGTACACCAGGTGAACCCGGCCTACAGTTCGGTGATCGGCCGGGTGAAGTTCATGGAGCGTTACGGGCTCAGTGTCCATCAGGCCGCGGCCTTGGTGCTGGCCCGTCGTTTGCTCGGCTGTTCGGAGCGCGTCCCCCGCCGGTGGGCTTGTCCCGTCGGCAATGGCGTTCACGTCGCCTTCACCGTACCTGCAAGGAAGCGGGTGAACCACGTGTGGACGTACTGGGGCGCGATCTCGGGGCAGCTGAGACCGGCGCTTGCAGCGCAACACCGGCTGGGAAAGCGGAGACGCAGACCCAATCCGGTTCAGGCTGTCGTGCGTGCTGATGTGCGCGGGGCGGCTTGAGCGGGGACCAGTTCGGTGTTCCCGGGTTAGATTCCCGGGCGGAGCCGTCTTGTACTGTTGGGGCGGCGGCGCGGCTCAGACCGCGTCTCAGGAAAGAACGACATTGGTCTTGTTACCAAAGTCAACCTTTTTTACAACGGTTTCGGGGCAGTTTTGGCGAACGAGTTTTGGGAAGGGCTGGTTCCAGGGCTATGGGGCACGGCCCTATGGGAGATGGGGCATTTGGCCCCACGGGGGAGCGGCGGGCCGGGTGATCCATCCGGGAGGGCGGGGAGATGGTTCGGCGGCCCGTCCGGCCTGCGGCGAGCGGCGCGGATGCCTCATAAAGGGTGACTCGCGCGTCACCCCTTTTAAGGCGCGGGATTTCCAGCGGTGCCGGGTATGTCATACCCGTGTACAGGAATTTACATTTGGTGGACAGTTGTCCAAAGTGTCCGTTTCAAATGTGAAATCGGGGAAAATCAGCCCCTACAGGACGTATTCAGCGAGCACTTGGGTTCCGGCGTAGCTTCCACCCCCGTTGGACAGTGCCAGCTACGAAATCGGACAGTCTGTCCAGCTGGCTGGGTCGAGCCGGGCGGGATGGTCGGCTGGGGCCGAGAGATGCTGCCCGTCGGCTCCGGGCAGGCGCTGGGGACCGTTGCGGCGGTGATGCTGACCAGGGTGCGGGGGACTCCTGTGCTTTCCTTCTCAGCACGTTTTTCCCCGGCGGGTCAGGCAATACGGCGCAATTCCCCGTCAGCAGGCGTGAGGTCCAGGATTACGGCGGCGGGGAGGAGCTGGCAGAGTGGGCCGGCGACCTCGCGAGGCGCCAGGATCACGAGTATCTTCACGTCATCACGTGTCAGACCTGACGCATCAAGCACATGATGGGACTGGTGGCGGCGGGTTGGAAATGGGATTCCCGGGATGGGCAGATCAGGCCGGGGCGCCGGTTCTGCAACAGAATGCCCCCGGTTTAGTCCCTGGGGATCTGACAGGGTTGGGGCACGGGCAATCACGTTTGGTTGAAGCCGCCCTACAGGAAGTGCCAGGAACGGATAGGCGCATTCTTGCAGTCCTGTCCCAGCCGGTGCAGCGGCAGCAGGTCGAGGGCATTCGACGGCGCCAATCGCAGGGCCCAGCGCGACACGTCAAGCGTATGCGGCCAGTTCGGGGACACCGGCGTCGCTGCCGTGGGTGGGGGGCGAGAACATGGGCCGTTGGCGAAGACCGGTTCCGACGTGACAAGCCGGACTACAATCGCCTCTGAGCGGTTTTCACAGTGGTTGGGCTGTAAGGGAATTTGAACTGCATGGCAGAATGCAATCGGGGCCGACTCAACCGGGGGATCGGGCGGGATTTGGGGTTCTGGAGGACGATTCCGGCAGTGACTTTGTTGACGCTCGACGTCAACCTGATTGTATGGATTGTATTGCAGGAATTGCACTCTTGGGGCGGGGTGACGTGTGCCGGAGTTGCTGACTGAGCGTGGCAGGCACTGACCCCGGCACTGTGGCAGGGTGATTCGGTGGGAAACGCCATGCCCTCTGTGCGCTTGAACCACGCGGGACAGGTGCTGGGGGAACCCGAAGCCAATGCGATGACTGGTCTTCGGTGAATATCCCTGGCCCGATGACCCCGGCTAGCGCCAGGCCGGGGGTGAGCGCACCCCCATTTCAGGGCGCGGGATTTGCGGGGTCCGGCACCACGTTGTAGACGTGTACAGGAATTGAGACTTGGACTGCATCGGTCCATGGCAGGGGATTCGTAGCTGAAATGGGGGAAATTCGCCCATTTCAGCCTGATTGGTGTAAGCACTTGGATTCCAGGGCAGGTTCCGGTCAGGGGGTGCATCGGCCCCGTTTGAGCGGTACATTTTGCACCCCGGCGAAATCGGGACGGGCGGACAATGCCCCTATTGGAGAAGTACATTTTGTACCCCCGGGATTAGGAGGGGGCCGGAGCTGGTGGCCGGGGCCGGGCGGGCGCGGCGGCGTTGGCTCTGGTGAGCTGGTGGGCGGCGAGGTTGCCGACGGGAACAGCGGGGCAGTCTCGGGTGCTCGGTGCGGTGATGGCGGCGGAGACGGGACCGTGGCAGCGGGTTAGGGTAACGGCGTTGCGAGCCGGATGGCTGACGCTGGCAGATGCGGCTGGGATGACGGCGTGAAGAATGTCTACGGGCTTGCGCCTCGTGGTCCTGGTGAATCCGGTGGCGCACCAGCGGGGGTCGCCGAGGCGCGGCGCGGCTGTTGAGGCTCAAACATCGGACCGGGGCGCGTGTGTCCGTGATGGCCTGCGGCGCTGGTGGACGCCGCCGGCAATCGGGGCAATTCTTGTCTGTTTCTAGTCTGATTGTTGTCATCGATTCGGACGGGACCGCCCCAGAACCCTTGCGGCGGGCCTGCCGGGGCCGGATACTGATTGCGTTGTCTGGCTTTTTCAGCGTTTCCACTGCCGAGAAACCTGGGGGCGTGATCCCTGTTCGCCCGGCCTGCTTCGCGAGGATCGAGGCTTCTCTCCCGGGAACGCCCACGAGGGAATTGCTGCCAGGACCGAGTGATTGACACTCTGTCCGCAGCCGGAACTCCTTACCCACGGAAGCGCACCACGCGCTTCACACGGAACCCCAACCCGGGTGCAACCCCTGCCCCACGGACTGAATCGAGGAGGTGGACGACCCCGGCGCCGGAACTGCGCTAGAATTCAGGTCAAAACAAGGCAACACTTGGCGAGCACTTTGGCGCCGGGATGGAAAATCCCTTGCGCCAGCGACCACCGGTGCTGGATACTGGGATGCGTAGTCAGGCTTTTTCCAGGGTTTCTAGTCGAGAAAGCTGGAGGGTCCCGTCCCAGGACCCGGGTTTGGCCGCATAGGATCGAGCCCTGCTCTCCGAACGGCCGCCCAACCGGACCGACTCAGGAGGATGGAGCCCTGCTCTCCCGATGAGCGTCTGCGAGGGACGTTCACCGAGGCGCACGGTGCGCTTCACCAGGTGTCCCTATCCAAGGCGGAATCCCTTTACCACGGGACCAGGAACTATCCCGAAGCGTTGTGCGGCACCCTGTCCGGCATTCGTGGGAAACCGGGGGTTCAAGCCGTCAGGCGTTCATTGGCAGTTGAACACCATCGGTTTGGGATGGTCTCCGGGTGTGCCACCTGGCCGTCGCGCAATCCCGGCACAACGGGAAGGGCAGTATGCTGGACAGCCCGATGGAATTACTGCAACTGGTCGCTTCCGGGGTGGTCGGCTACCTGCTGGGCGCTCTTCCCTTTGCCCAGTGGGTCAGCCGCTACATCCAGGGAGTGGACATTTTCAGCACCGGCACCACGCTGGCGGGGACAGCCAACGTCTTCTGGAACGTGGGGCGTCGCAGCGCGTTGCTGGTGTTTGCCGGCGACGTGGGCAAGGGCTCCGCGGCGGTTGCCGTGGCATGGGCGCTGGGGATCGAAGCTCCACTGACGCTGGTAGCAGCAACAGCAGCCATCATCGGACACTGGGCTTCGGTATTCTCCTCCTTCCGGGGTGGCGACGGAATGACGCCCCTGATAGGAGTCAGCCTTGCCCTGGTTCCGGTATTGACCGTGCTGGCGGCAGTCATCGGTGTGGGCACGTTGCTCCTGATGCGCAACCACCACCTCAGATCCTCCTGGGGCATCTGCACCGGCTACCTCCTGATGTTGGGATTGGGCTTGGCGTTCGACATCGAACCCAACATGCCCGGCAACATCGAAATCGAACTGGTTGCGGGGTTGACGGCCCTGGCGGCGTTGGTGTTGATCAGAAGCATTATTGTCCGCCGCCGGCACGGCTCTGCGGAGCTTCGGGCAATGTCGGATGACCTCCCGGTGGTGGCGGACCTGGAAGTGGCGGGCGATTTGGGGACCGACCCGGAGTTGCGGCAGGAAATCCCGGGGCCGGGCCGGGAAACCATCTCAAGACCTTGTGCCGGGCCCTGACCGTCAACGGTTCAACAGCAACTGATCATGGTCGTTCCGAGATAGTCTTCAAAGCAAGGAGGCGGCAACCGGAAACAGCACGGCCTTCCCGGCAACCCCTTCCCTATCGGTTTACCTGGCGGAGCGGTTGACCTGCTTCGCGGTCCCCTCACGTTGTGGTCGGGGCTGATCACCAACTCTGACCGTCTCATCATGACTGCGGACTTGCTGCTGAGCAGGGAGTAGCGACACCGCAGATTCAACATGCTCCGGTCGCCTCAGAACAACGGACCGGACGCTCCTGATCGTAACGCAGTTTCCAACGGCGCGTTAGCTGGCGGCGTGGCCACTGGCCCCACTGCGTTCCTCTCCCTTTTCCTCACTCGGCAGTTACCCGGCAACTCTCACCCTGGGCGAACTGCGCCTTCCACCAACCCTCATGCCGGCTTTCCCAGGTGCTGCGCCCGACCCGGGGAGTAGTGCGTCTCGCGCCAACCCAAGGGGCCAGCATTTCCGTGGCAGGGCCAGACCGTGGGAGTAGTGCGTCAACGACGGGGAGGCACAAGCCGGCGCCGATGGCTGGCGCAATGGCGGCGCTCATCGTGGGGGTTAACAACTGGTCTCAATAATCTGCTGTAATCCGATATAATCGTACCTAATGGAACCCCGATTGGTGAAGATAGGCGAGGCGGCGCGCATCCTTGGCTCCACGCCGGGAGCGTTAAGGAAGTGGGAGGCCACCGGGGAATTGTTGCCGGCGAGGAAGACGGCCGGCGGGACCCGGTACTACTCCGTGGCCGACCTTCTGGGAATGCGCACCGAAGACGCTCCAACGGTATGCTATGCTCGAGTCAGCAGCCATGATCAGAAGGCCGGCCTGGAACGCCAGTGTGCTGCGCTGGAGGCGTACTGCGCCGCCCAGGGTTGGCAGTCCCACCTGATCAGAGATCTGGGCAGCGGTATGAACTACCGCAAGAAGGGGCTGCAAGAACTCCTGGAGTTGCTCCTAAGGAAACGAATGCGCCGGTTGGTCCTCACCGACAAGGACCGGTTATTGCGGTTCGGCGCCGAGTTGGTTTTCGCTCTCTGCGAGATGCAGGGAATTGAGGTCGTCATAATCCATGCCGGTGAACAGCCCAGTTTTGAAGACGAACTCGCCCAGGACGTCTTGGAGATCATCACCGTCTTTTCCGCCCGCCTGTACGGACGGAGCTCGGAGCAAGAAGCACAAGAAGTTGCTGGACACCTTGACCGGCCCAGAGGTAGAGGACGCCGCCGAACGGCTCTCGGTGGTGTGAACAATGCTCAAGACTCACAAGATCGCCCTCGTAACCAACAACCGGGAGGCCACGCTGCCGGCGCGGCACGCGGGGTTTGCCAGGTTCGCCTACAACAGCGCGCTGGCCGACTTCAAGGAGGGGCTGGACCGGCGGGAATGGCTTGGGGAGAGGACCCTGCGGCCCAGGTTCAACGCCCTGAAGGAAAGTGTCGCCCCCTGGTCCACAGACCTGTCCCAAAACGCGGGCAAGTACGCCATCATCGACCTGGGCCAGGCGATAGACCGCTGGGGGGAGTACCGCAAGGCGAAGAAGGCGTGGGACGCCGGGGGCAGGGCCGCCGGGATGCCCAAGCCCCGGCATGTGGGCTTCCCCAGGTTCCACAGGCGGGCCACCCACTGTTCGTTCCGGGCGGACAACGGCCCGGGCGCCATCAGGGTGGACGGAAGGGCCGTCCGGCTACCCAAGATCGGCTGGATTCGGACCAGGGAAGAGCTGCGGTTCGCCGGCGTGGTCGCCGAGGCGACGGTGACTCGGGAGGCTGGCCACTGGTACGCCTGCATCGCCGTGAGGACACCTGAGCCACCACCAACGCCTATAGGAGGTCCCGTGGTCGGCGTGGACGTGGGCATAAGGACGCTGGCTGTCTGCTCGGACGGGGCGGTGTACAGCAACCCCAGGGCCCTGCGGCTGCATTCCTCTCGGCTCCGGCGGGTGGACAAGGCCATTGCCCGGAGTCGGAAGGTACAAGGAGAGAAGAAGCGTTCCAAGCGCCGGGAGCGGCTCTACCTGAGACGGCAGCGGCTCCATGTCCGGACGGCGAACATCAGGAATGACGCGCACCACAAAGCCACATCCGCGATAGCCGCGAAGCCCGTTGGCACGGTGCGCGCCGAGACCCTGAACGTGTCCGGGATGGTGAAGAACCGCCGGCTGGCCCGGGCTTTGGCGGACGCGGGCCTGGCCGGGTTCCTGGGCAAGCTTGAGTACAAATGCGGCTGGAAAGGAATTGCCTTCCAGAAGGTGGACCGCTGGTACCCCAGCACCAAGACCTGCTCGGCCTGTGGCACGGTGAGGCCGAACATGGGCCTGGGCGAACGAACCTTCCTATGTTATGCCTGCGGCGTGATGCTTGATCGAGACCTGAACGCGGCGGTCAACCTGGCCGCCTATGCCGAGAGCTCCCCGGTGAAGGGACGTGGAGCCGACGTAAGACCTGGCCGCTCTGGGAGCGGCCAGGCGGTGGCTACGAAGCGTCAAAATACGGCCAATGTAGATAATCATAGGTTATCTGAGATTGGTGTAGGTTCTTAGGAGCGGCGACCTTCTCTGGGAACGACATCAGGAACAGCAGTCCAATGGCCAGTGCGTTCCCACCGGCGGCAACCACGTCAGCAACAGACGACGAGTCCACGACAACAACGAGGAGGTACTGCACAACGACGTTTACCGGGTATATCTCTTCTGCTACAGGCAAGTTGGAGGAACCGGTGAACTGACGGAAACCCACGGCCCGTCGCCCCATGGGCGGCGCGGCGGTAACCAAGGCGGTTGCATGTGCCGCCATTGACAGTCCGGAACTTGCATTGAGCGAGGTCGGTCTCATTGAGGACAGCCCCGCTTTCTGTGTTTTGGAGGAAGCGACGTGACGGCGACTACCAACAGCCACAAGGCGGAGACCATCACCGGCAGTGCCACCCGGTTCGACGAACAGGACGAGGCCAAACCGTACTGGCTCCGGAGAAACAGGCCGGGGCGGCGCAACAGGGACAGACCAAAGGCAAGCCCGAGAGCGAGCTTCGGGCGGCGGCCCGGAGGCACGGCCTCACCCTGAAGGAACTGGCGGACAGGAAGGACGTGAACTACGGCTACCTGTCCTCGGTGGCCAGCGGGCGCCGGCCCTGGACTCCCATGCTGCGGGAAAAGGGCCATGGCGGTCCTGGACGAGGTCCCGGGCCAGGGTGTCGTTTACCGGCAGGGCGGCCTGGTGAAGGGGGAGAGCTGCTGTGCGCCGCGTGACGCAGCATAGGATACCCGGCTCAGCCGGGAAGAACTCGGAGAAGGTTCTTGGGCCAACCGACCCACCTCGAAGCGAAAGCCCAGGGGGAAAGTAGCATGTCGGTAAAGCGGCTACGGTCTGAAAGCGTTGTAAGACCGGTTCCGCAAGGCCCGCGCGATACGGTGAAAGCTAGACTGCCTGAACCCCAGTTCCCAGAACGAGTTCTCGCCACCCGCCGGTAGAACGCTTGTAACCTGGCGCCACTCATTACATCGGTCTGTAGGTGAAACCGATGCAACTCCGATGAGCGGACGATGGCCGATGTGGTCATTCAAGGGGACGAACGGGGCACCTAAGTCGCGCTAGAACGTCCTATGTCAACGGAACGCGGGATGGCCTACGATCAATCCGCGGAAGCCGACATAAACCACTGGAGAGCCGGATGCGGTGAAAGCCGCACGTCCGGTTCGGAGGAAGGCCGACGGAAAAGTGCTCCGCCCGACGCGGGGTAACTCGCCGGCGGCCTATCCTACACATCCGGGAGCGCGCCCGCGCCCTGGGCATGAGCCTGAAGGACCTGGCCCAGCGGGTGGGGGTGAGTTCCGGCTACATGTCCGACGTGTCCCGGGGCAGCAGGAACATGAGCCCGGCGGTCCAGGCGCGGGTCGAGAAGGTTCTGGACGGCCCGGCCAGGGTGGAACCCACCCAATACCCCAACCGGCAGGGCGGCCTGGTGAAAGGGAAGGGCGAGAGCAGCTAGATCCGGGAGCGGGGCCGGGATGCGAGGCATGAGCCTGAAGGGACTGGCGGAATACGTGGGGGTCAGTCGCGGCTACATGACCCAGGTGTCCCGAGGCGAAAGGAGCATGAGCCCGCCGGTCCAGGCGCGGGTGGAGACCGCGCTGGATGCCCCGGCCCGGGTTGAACCCGCCCAACCCCGCAGCGTTGACCCGCGAGCACTGTGGGACCGGATGGAAGCACATGGCTACACCCAGAACGAGGTGGCCAGGCTGGCTGGCATCAGCTCCGGTTATCTTTCCCAGGTCATGAACGGCCAGCGAACTCCGTCGGGGGAGGTTCTGGGGAAGCTGCACGGGGTCCTGTTCCGGCCGGCGGCGGCGGAGCTGGTGGTCCCCGCCGAGGTGAAGGTGCTGGCCTGGAAGAAGGGCGGGCGGAACGGCGTGGTGGTGCGCATCGGCGGCCGGGTGCCCTGGGGCGCCGAGGTGGAGTACGCCTACCGCGCTGGCTACGACAGCCGGGGCCGGGTGTCGGTGACCCACGTTGTGGACGAGCGGGGCTGCTCCGTGATGCTGACGAAACCGGACCCGGACGGCGCTTAGCGCAACAGCTGCCAGACCAACAACCTGACCTCTACCGGATACGGGCGCGATGGGCCCGTCGTCGGGTTGGTCAACGTCCGCCGAAATTCTCCGAGAGTCGCAGCGGACCCCGTTCCCTTGGGCCGAGTCCCTGGCGGGGGATACCTAGGATGCCCGTCGGGGCCGGAGCCGGTCGGAGTGGGGCGCTGGCCCGCCGCATCTACAGGGGGAGACATCGCACTTCAAGCATTGTCTCCCCCGGGCTAGTCCATGTATGCCGCCTTTCTTGCGTTTGAGCATGTTTATGCCTTGACAGAAGCTGCCCAAAAAATTACATCGGATAACCATGGTACAGGGGAATTACATCCGGTTGACCCGGTGGGCAGCCCGTCACGGTATGCACCGCATGACCGCATGGCGTCATTGGTCGGCCGGTACGCTCCCGCCCGAACTCAAACCCAAGAAAATCGGCAGCATCGTCTATGTCCTTGACAACCCCGACGCCCCGTCCGGCCGCATCGTCGGCTATGCCAGAGTTAGCGGCGGCGAGCGAAAGCCGTACCTGGAACCGCAAGCCAACCGATTGTGGGCATACGCAGGGAAGAACGACATAGCGATGGACTCCGTAGTCTCCGAGATAGCGTCCGCGTTGAACGACAAGCGGCCAAAGCTCTTGAAACTCTAGGCGGACCCCGGAGTGTCCACCATCATCGTCGAGCGCCGGGACCGTCTGGCCCGTTTCGGTGTGGGGATGGTTAACGCAATGCTTCAAGCCCGCCGCGGTTCTCTTGTCGTCATTCACGATGCGGAAGTGCCGGACGACCTGGTAAGGGATATGACCGAGATTCTTACCTGCTTCTGCGCCCGGCTAATTGGAACGCGCTCTGCCGCAAGCAGGGCCAAAAGAGCCCCGGAGGCAACCAATGCCCAAACGCAAGGACCAGAAGTCCAATAAGCCCGGCGGCTGGCTAAACGCCGGTATCAGGGTTCCCCTGGAACTGACCGTAAAACAGCAGAAATATGCCGTCCGCGCCGTCGGCATCGACCGCCTCTGCTTCAATCTGGCCCTCGCCACCCACCAGTTCCACCGCGCCAACCGCCTCCGCTGGCCGCCGGCCATCGAAATCGCCAGGGAGTTTAACGCGGTCAAGAGGGAATGGTACCCATTCATCACCCAGGTATCCAAGTTCGTGCCCCAGGGCGCTTTCCGCAACCTGGAACGAGCCGTCGCCAACTGGCGCAACCCCGAACTCCCGGCCCGTAAGCCAAACTTCAAAAAGAAGAAGAACACCGTCGCCGGCTCCTTCCTGGCAGCTTCCGGCATCGCCACCATCAAGTACGACGGACAATGCCGTATCAGGCTGCCCGTCATCGGCAGCCTCAAACTCAGCCGCACGTTGCCTGACGGTATCATTCCCCACGAAGTCACTATCCTGAAGTCCTGCGGCAAATGGTATGCCGCCATCCAGTACTGGAAGCCGCCGGTCCCGCCGCATGACCGCGATACCCAAGCCACCGGCGGCCTGGACGTCGGCATCAACCCCCTGGCCGCAGTGGCATCAGGGGGCCCTGAGTCCGAAGGTCAGGAAATTCCGACCTTGAAAGGCTATTACCAAGCGGAACGCCAGCTCCGCCGCTGGCAGCGCGCCCAGTCCCGCCGTGCCAAGAGCAGCCGAGGGTGCGCCGAAGCCCGACGGCGCATCGACCAACTCCATCGCCGTATAACTGGACTGCGGAACAACGCCCACCACCAGCTATCCAGTGCCCTGGTCAGGCAATTCCATACCATCGGGATTGAATCCCTCAACGTCAAGGGAATGATCGCCGCCGGCCTCCAGGCCAAAGCCATGACCGACGCCGGCATATCCGGCCTGCTCTCTAAAATCCGCTACAAGGCAGATTGGTACGGCACTCGTATCGTGGAAGCAGCCCACAACTTCCCCAGCTCCAAGCTTTGCTTCGACTGCGGAGAAATCAACAAAGGCCTGAAAAGAGAAAAGACCTGGGTCTGCCCCTCCTGCGGCGTCAGGCATGACCGGAACCTCAACGCAGCTCGCAACCTGCATAAACTGGCGCTACTCGCGGTAGGCGAGGACGTGACGCTCCCCGACGGTCAGGCTCTGGTCCGGGCCTTGATTGGCCCGGACGAAACCGGCCCGGTTGACGGGAGAACCGAGACTAGGAGACAACGGACCTGCATTGCCCAACTCACCTTGGCTCTGTAACCGTTGTTGTCCGTTCGGAGTACCCCGCAATCTGCGGAAACTTGCGCTAGGCGCGGTAAGCGCCGATGTAACGCTCCCTGACGGGAAGGCCCTGGCCCGCCGTCAGACGGCGGGCGAAACCGTCCCGGTGGACGGGAGACCCAACCAGTCGGCAATGGCATTGCAACCATTGCTTACGATTTGGATTACCCACCTTCCTAAAGCTGTACGGGCGGCTGCCGGAGGCGGAGCAATAACGGAACGACGGTTACCGGGCCTATGACGGGCTGCCAGCCAAGAAGCACAAGGGGGCAAGGGGGGAGCGGTGAACCGTAATCTGCAGTGAAGTATTATCTTTATAAACATTTAACAAAGAGTGTAATAACTGCATGCAATATCTACCCTCAAGACAGGCCGCGAAAATCCTTGGACTCCACCCTCACACCCTCAGGAGGTATGCCGATGCCGGAATCATCCCGTCCATCAGAACCCAAAGCGGACAACGCCGGTATGACGTCCAGTCCTACCTTGGCAAATCCAAGAACAGCGCCACCATCCGCTACTGCCGGCTCTCAAGCCACAAGCAGACCGGCGGCCTCCAACGACAGGTCGCCTTCATGCGGGAACACTTCCCAAACGCAGAGGTCATCACCGATGTCGCCTCAGGACTCAACTACCGGCGCAAAGGACTTGCTACCATACTGGAACGAATTCACCAAGGCGATAAGCTCACGCTTGTGGTTGCCTACCGGGACAGACTCGCCCGGTTCGGAACCGAACTCATCGAGCAAATCCTCCAGCAAAACGGTGGCGAACTCCTGGTTCTCAACCAGCGAGATCTCAGCCCCCCGGAGGAACTCACCCAGGATCTACTCGCCATCCTTACTGTCTTCTCTGCCAGAGCCAACGGACTCCGAAGGTACCGGAAGAAAATCCAGGAAGATAAGAATCTACCCAGACCGGGACCAGAAGGCCAAGCTTAAACTCTGGTCCGGCGGCAGCCGGTTCACCTACAACAGGACAATCGAAATCCTGACCTCCGACGGCGCCCCCAAAGCGTCCTGGCTGAAGATCAAGAAGGATATCCTCACCAAGCTGCCACCGTGGACAAAGCCCGTCCCCTACGAGGTCAAAAGCCACGCGATACGGGACGCATGCCTGGCAGTCAGCGCGGTCAAGAAATTCAACAAGCAGTTGAAGGCAGACAAAAACAGCGGACTCAGGAAGGAGGAGGATTTCGCAAAGGCACACTTCCGCTCCCGGAGAGATGAGAGCCAGACCATCTTCATTCACGCCTCCGCACTGAGCCACCGGGGCGTATATCACACCCTGCTGGGAGAACTGAAAAGGAGGGAACCAATTCCCCACGCCCACGGAGATGCCAAGCTCACACTGAGGCGCCGCCAATACCACCTGAGCGTACCCTTCAAGAAGATGGGACCCCACCTCAGTGAGAGCAACCTGCGGTCCCAGGCGCCAGACCAGGTGAGGGTGGCGGCCCTGGACCCGGGAGTGAGGAACTTCATCACATGGTTCTCCGAGGACGGCTGCGGGAAACTGGGACAGGAAGACTTCGGACGAATTCAGAGGCTGTGCCAGCGCCAGGACAATCTGCTGTCCCGTGCCGCGCAGGCGCCGTCCAAAAGACGGCGGAACATGCGCCGGGCCGCCCAAAGAATGACCGTCAGAATTCAGAACCTGATAAACGAACTCCACCACAAGACAGCCCGGTTCCTGGTCGACAACTTCGACGTCATACTGCTGCCTGACTTCAAAACATCAGGGATGGTCACCAGGAGCCAGCGCAGGATCAGGTCAAAGACAGTCCGCAACCTGCTGAGTTTCGCCCACCACCGGTTCAGGAACTTCCTGAAACACAAGGCTTCCGAGAACGGCGGGACGGCGCTTATCGTCAACGAGGCCTACACCTCAAAGACAGTGAGCTGGACCGGAGAGATAAACCACAAGCTGGGCGGAAGAAAGACAGTGACGTCCACCGACGGACGGAGGATGGACCGAGACCACAACGGCGCACGCGGGATATTCCTGCGCGCTTTGGGAGATACCCCCTCCCTGAGACAGCACGTCTCAGGGTGCGTTGCAACAAACCTCGGCGTTTGTTAGCAAAAATGTATCCGGAACTAAGGTCTGGATTCCCGGTGACGGTACAAGCTGAACCGGCTGCACCGTCGGCCTTGGTTATTAACCAAAAAGCGTCTCATAATTGCCTAAAGTGGTTATTAACCAATATAATATTAACCATCATGCCCGGGGGTTGGTCTGCATCCTAACCAACCCCTCATCAACCTGACATTTCGCGCCTGTGGGGAACCCGATGCTGATTTGCGCTATAGCGGCCACCGCGGGGAACCACCCCCACGATGACCGCCGAGTAGATGGTCCCGTGAGGAGATCGAGCCTCGCGGGACGGCGGTAATCTAACACGACCAGCCATCCACTGTAAACCTGTCCCGTCCTGTAATACTCCGGTAATGCACCGTGGCGTACTCTAGCCTCCTGTGGCGTCCAGGTTGTGCATATTGGCCGATTTTTGTAACAATACCTATTGATTGTTCAAAACCCAGGATGCTATAACCTTGTGTGGACGATTGCCCACAATATGAGAAAGGGAGGCTGCCCCTGGACCATCTCATCCCGGCAGGACCGGGTACCCCAAAGGACCAGAACCACACATTCTAGGAGCGATGCTACATGAAAACCAATAGTGGAATTTTGTTCAAAAAAATGTTGGCGGTAATGACGGTGGCTGCGATAATGGCTGCTGTTGGGCTGTTGGGCCTGCTCCCCGCGTTGGCGGATGAGCACAGCGCCACCAGGTCCTTCGACCAAGCTACAGTGGCGCCGGACGGGGAGGTGGTGGTGACGATCGCCGCCGCCAATTACGGCGGGTTCGGAGCGGTCACGGAAACGCTGCCCGCCGGGTTCAGCTACGTTTCCAGCAGCCTCGACACCGAACAGGTCCAGGTCACCGGCCAGCAGGTCAGGTTCACCCTGCAAGGCGATACTTCTTTCACCTACACCGTCACCGCGTCCAGCGCGGCGGGTTCTCATACTTTCTCCGGTGTGCTGAGGGACTCAGATAGAGATGACGACACGGTCGGCGGCGCTACAAGCGTGACGGTTCGATCTCCCGATGATACAACCGATGCCCCTCGGTCAGGCGTAACCGTGATGGCCGACCCTGACAGTCCCGGCGCAGCCGCCGAGTATACGATCACGTTCAAAACGGAAGAGGTGCTGCGGTCGGGGACCGATCAGATCATCCTGGATATCGACTCCTCGATTGGCGTGCCCACGTCCTTGGCTACCAGCGCGGTGCGGATTCGCGCCAGCATGATTGATGGGGCCGCTGATGCGAGGCCCAACCAGAACAGGGCCCTGGACTTGGCTCCTGTTTACAGGGTGATCCCCGGCACCGACGGTCGCAAGGAGTACAAGATCCGAATCCCCAACATGGACGGCGTTCCGGAACATCCGGTGGCCGACATCTCGGCGGGCGCAACCGTCACGCTGACCCTGCTGGCCAACTCCGGGTTCACCAACCCCACCGAGTCCAACGTAGTGAAGTTAGATGCTGATGGAGAGCGGGACTCTGGTGGCGATGACTTCAAGGTGAGCACCAGCAAGCAGACCGCGGGAGTCAGCGCCTATATTTCAACCCCGTTGGTGCTCTTCTCCGACGACAAGGCCGACAACCGGAACAAACCGCTGACGGTCACCGGGAAGGGGTTCAAGAACGGGACCACCGCGGTAGTTTACTTGGAAGAGACGGACGACAACGGCGAAGTCACTAAAGAGACGGATTTGATCAGCGTCCTGGTCGGCAGCGACGACACCTTTGAAGCCACGTTCAATGTGACCGTCCCTCCATTCAAGGCCGGCAAGGGCAACATGATCAAGGCCAAAGACGGCGAGACGCCGCCAAACCGCACGGATACGGCCGTGCCGTTCGAGGTCGAGGGCTTGATGACCGCCTCGCCCAAGACGGCCGCCATCGGCGACAACATTCAGATCTCCCTTGTAGACTGGCCTGACTACACGATTGATAACCCTTCGAGCGAAGCCACCGTCAAGATTGCGGGCATCCCACAGGAGATCATCGGCTCTATGGCTGTGGCGAATGGCAAGGCCACCTTCCAAATAGAGATAGGCAACGACGTCCCCTCGGGCACCGAGGAGTTGCAGGTCGATGCAGCGGGCGAGTCAGACTCGACCAACGTCGTTATCTCCGGCGCTGATCTTACCGTAACGCCGAGCACCGTCGTTCCGAACCAAAACGTGACGGTCGTGGGCCAAGGCTTCGGAGACCGCGCCAAGATCAACACTGGTGACGATGACGACGAGAAGAGCAACGTAGAGTTCGGGGGAGACCCTGCCTATCTGGGAGTCGACTCCGACAACTTCAATAACGGCGAGGGCATCACCACCGACAGCGGCGGGAACTGGAACGCCTCCATCGTGATCCCCATTACGGGCGCTTCCACTACCGAGGGGACTCACATGCTGGACGTGATGGACAGCTCCGGCCGTTCCGGGTCCGCGGAAGTCGTCATCGCCGAGCGCAAGGTCACGCTGGACCCGCCCACGGCCAGGCCCGGGGTGATGGTCCAGCTCACCGGCTCCGGGTTCCCGGCCTCCAACAGACGGTCCGAGCAGACCTCGCCGCCGGTGTCGATTGAATACGGTGACGACCTCGTCGCCACCGTCAACACGGACTCCTCGGGCAACATCGCTACCTCCTTCCGGATCCCCTTCGACGCCAGCATTCCCTCCAGCAACACGGTCACGGTCAAGTTCACCTACACGCAGGACAATGCGAACTTTGATGTGATCGAGCACTACACCCACGAGGTGCCCGGCGCGACCATCTCCCTCTCGGCGTCCGAGGGCGAGCCCGGCGATACCATCACGGTAACCGGCGAGGGTTTCGCGCAGCACGCCTCCATCTCCAGTATGTCTATCGGCACGATCGACATACTCCCGTCCCCCAAGCCCAGCACGGGCAGGGAAGGGACCTTCACGACTTCGATCCTGATTCCCGGCATAGACCTGGGTACCCATAGCATCGAAGTCGAGATCAGCGACACCGTAGCCAGCGCCGTGTTCAAGGTCGTCGAAGAGACCACCACCATGATGCCCGGGGTTATGATGGCTGAAGAGGCAACGCCCGACGTTGCATTCGCCGCCGTCATCGCTGAGGACAACCTGATCTCGGTTTACCACTTCGATCCCGCGACTCAGAACGAGGCTCCCAACTACGGTTATACCATCTACGACGCGCGGCCACTCTTTATGAGCGGCAACAATCTCGACTCGATCGAGCCTGGCCAGTTCTACACCGTAGAGGTGTCTGAGGACCAGATGGGCGTAACCCTCGGCAGTCAAACCGTGGACCTGTACGCCGCATTCACCCCGATTCGGTGGTAAGGCTTAGAACTTAAGTCTGCATAGGGTCCCGGAATTCCGGGACCCTATTGCCCCCCCCCCAAAGTCACAAGGAGTTATCAATGAAGAAACCCAAAATCCTAGTGCTACTCACGATCGTGGCGCTGTTCCTGGCCATACCGGCTGTGGCCCTGGCCCAGGCCCCGCCCCTGGCGAGGTTTGCCGGAACGGCCATGGTCGACGATGCGACGGCGCCAGATGGCACCATGGTCTCCGCCATGATCGGCGATGTCGAGGTCGCCTCGGGGACCGTGTCCGGCGGCAAATACTTGCTCACCGTCGTTCAGCCTCCCGGAGATGACTTCGTCGGAGCGGCCCTCATGTTCATGATCGGTGACATGATGGCCGGCGAAAGCTCCACCTGGGGCGCAGGACTGAGCGAACCCCTGGACCTCACCGCCATGGCGGTCCTTGAAGGTCAGGCCATCATGGCCTCCCTGTACGAGATCGGGCACTCCGGCTCGTCCGGAATGGCCACCCTGACCGAGGTCGGCGAGGAGACCCGTGTCGAGTTTTCGGTCAACCCCGGCGCGACGATGAGCGGAGCAGCCCACATCCACAACGGCTCCTGTGGAGAGGGCTTGGGCGACATCGTTCACGACCTGACCAGCGTGGAAGACGGCATGTCCATGACCATGGTCGCGGCCGCCCTCTCGTCGCTGCAGGATGGCAACCATGTAATCAACGTTCACTCGGTTAGCGACGCCACCGTCCACACCGTCTGCGGAGCGGTCCCGGACGCCGACGGCATGGCCGCAATGCCCGCGATGATGGCCGGGGCTGACGGCGCGGCAGGCGAGACGGGTGACAAGGGCGATACCGGCGCCATCGGTCCCCGTGGTGGGACCGGAGCCAAAGGTGACCAGGGCGAGGCCGGCGCTGCTGGATCTGCTGGTCCCGCGGGTGCTGACGGCGGCGCCGGCCCCTCCGGCCCTGCTGGCCCCTCTGGTGTTGCCGGCGCTGAAGGTCCTGCCGGAGCAGCCGGCGTCAACGGAGCAGCCGGGGCGACGGGTCCTGCCGGAGCAGCCGGCGGCGGAACCCTCGGTGTCATCGCGCTGATCATCGCGATCGTGGCAGTCGTCATTGGCGGCGCGGCCATCGTGATGGGACGAAGCTCCTAGACCAACCCCGGTTCCCAGGCAACCAAGCAAGGGCGTCTCCAACCGAGGCGCCCTTTCCTTTTGCCTCCGGCCCCGGGGGGCTGACAGGGGCTGGCAACTGTTCAGAATATGGTATATAAAGGTATTGTATGGACGTTAGCAGCAAGCGCATCAGCCTGACTGCCTGGGGCCGTCTCTACGGCTTCAACAAGGCCACCACCTCCCGTCTGCACCGGCAGGGCAAATTGCCCCCCGGCCTTCAGATCGAGCAACTCCCCAATGGCCGGTACTACGTCATCGTGCCTCCCGAGGGCGGTGCGCGGTGCGTCCTGTACGCAAGGGTCTCCTCCGCGGACCAGCGCGGCGGTCACGACCGGCAGGCCGGCAGGCTGGCCGAGTGGGCCACTCAGCAAGATTGCCGCCCCGATGAGGTCGTCAAGGAAATCGGGTCCGGTCTGAACGGAGACCGGCGGCAGTTGCGCCGGATCATCGGCGACCCCTCGGTGGGCACGATCATAGTCGAACACCGGGAGCGGCTCTGCCGTTTCGGGTTCGAGTACATCGAGGCCGCCCTGTCGGCCCGGGGCGCCCGCATCCTGGTCGTGGATGACGGTGAAGTCGAGGACGACCTGGTCCGGGACGCGACCGAGGTGATGACGTCCCTGTGCGCCCGCCTGTACGGGAAGCGTTCCGCCCGGAGAAGGGCCGAGCGGGCCCTGTCGCCGCGGCCCGGGAGCTCTGATGCAGGCCACGTACCAGACGCGAATGTTGTGTAATGACGCGGCCCTGTCCGCATATGCCGCCCTGTACGGCAGGGTGCAGAGGCGTCTTTTTGCGGAGGTTTCTTCCGGCAGGTCCGCCGCATCCAGGTCCGCCGCATCGATGAAGAGGGGCTGCGTCAGGGAATACGGCATACCGGCCCGGATGTTCAACGCGGTGCGGGTATCCCTGGAGGGGAAGGTCTCGGCGGCGCGGGAGTCCCAGCTTCTGCATATCGAGACCCTGAAGGGCCTGGTCCGCAGGGCCGGCAGGGAGTTGGCTGGCGCCGGGAAGAAGGGTGATTCGCGCCGGGTCCATCAGAAGATGCGCAGGCTGGACAACCTGGAGCACAGGTTGGCGCGGGTCGAGGCCGATATGGCGGCGGGCCTGGTCCGGCTGTGCTTCGGCGGCGGGAAGCTCTGGCGCAAGCAGCATCACCTGGAGGCCAACGGCTACGGCAGCCATGAGGAGTGGCTGGCCGATTGGAGAGCGGCGCGGGACGGCGAGTTCTTCGTGCTGGGGAGCCGGGACGAGACCGGCGGCTGCCAGCTGTGCGTGGCTGGGGTTGCCGGCGACGGTTCCCTGACCCTGCGGCTTCGGATGCCGGATTGCCTCGCCGGGGAACATGGCAAGTACCTGGCCATCGAAGGGGTGAAGTTCGCCTACGGCCACGGCCAGGCGCTGGCGGCCCTGCAGGCCAACCTGGAGTTTGCGGAGTGCAGGCGCCGGGACGGCGAAGGGGCGGCCCGGGCAACGTCTCTGGGACAGGCAATATCGTACCGCTTCAAGCGGGATGAGAAGGGATGGCGGGTGTTCGTCACCACTGACCTGGCGCCCGTGCCCGCGGCGACGGACCGGGGGCGCGGCGCGATTGGAGTGGACCTGAATGCGGACCATCTGGCGGTAACGGAGACGGACTCCTCCGGGAACTGGCTCCGCTCCTGGCGGGTGCCGCTGGTGACCTATGGCAAGACCGGCCATCAGTCCGAGGCGTTGATTGGGGACGCGGTCGCCAATGTCGTTGAACATGCCGTTAACGCGGGCAAGCCCGTCGTGATTGAGCGGCTGGACTTCAAGCGGAAGAAGGCCCAACTGGAGGGCGCGTCCCGCAGGTACAGCCGGATGCTGTCCAGTTTCAGCTACGGCAAGGTCAAGGCCTATTTCATCTCCCGCGGCCACCGCCAGGGAGTAGAGGTATTTCAGGTCAACCCGGCCTACAGTTCGGTTATAGGCCGGGTGAAGTTCATGGAGAGGTACGGGCTGAGCGTCCACCAGGCTGCGGCGCTGGCACTGGCCCGGCGCTTACTCGGCTGCTCGGAGCGCATCCCCCGCCGGCGGGTCTGTCCCGCTGGCAATGGCGGACATGTCGCCTTCAGCGTACCTGAAAGGAAGCGCGTGAAGCGCGTATGGACGCACTGGGGCGCGGTCCTGGGGCAGCTGAGACCGGCGCTTGCAGCGCAGCGCCGGCGGGGTGGTCCCCATCCGGTCCGGGCTGTCCCGGAGGGCTGTTCCTCCGGGGTGGCTTGAACGCGGACCCGTTCGGTGTTCCCGGGCGAGATTCCCGGGCGGAGCCGCCTTGCACTGTTGGGGCGGCTCGGCCTCCCGCAAGGGAGCGCGTAAGAGAGTGGTTGTTACCAGTGATGACCATTTTTACAACGGCTACATATTGGACCGTCTGCTCTGATTCCGTTGGACAGAACTCCAGGGAAGAGAACGGAGGCGCGAGGACAGCGGCGATGACTGCTAAACTGGTATCAAGATGGAATCCACATATACTCTCATACGAATGCCTGCGGGTTCCACCTTGGCTTTGGTTTAGGCGGCTGCCTTTGCTCCATTGGTCGGCAACTCTGCAGTTTGCGCCTTCCCATTACGTGGGGGTAAGGGTGCTTCTATCGTTGCGCTCCTTGGGTTTATGGTAGTACCTTGATCCATCAGACCGTATTTATGCTCCAGTTCCAAGACAAAACGGTCCAAATCTTGTTGAGCTTTCTGCACCTCCAGATCCTTCTTATCTACGTCCATCTGCAGCTTCCGTAGCTGGTAGCGCTCTGTGGGATCAAACTCTGCCATTGTCGTCTCCTGGCAATAAGATGAGGCCTAGATATTAGAATATATGTACCATTATTTATCAAGGGGCCACTGACACTATGGATGCCGCATTTTTGCTTTATGGGTAAACGGGAGAGCGTCCGCCTCTGCGTGTCGCTGCTGCAACACAGCGCCTACGACGGCATCATCGAAGAGATAACCGCTCCCAAGCCCGCCGACCTGGAGACCGACGAGGCACTGGAAGGCTGGCTGCGCCGCAACATCAGCACCTCGTACCACATCTCCGGCACCTGCAAGATGGGGCCAGCCAACGACCCGATGGCCGTCGTTGACCGGCAGTTGCGTGTGCGCGGCGTCTCCGGCCTCCGCGTCGCCGACGCCTCAATAATGCCCGACGTAGTGCGCGCCAACACCAACGTCACCACAATGATGATTGCCGAGCGCGTCGCCGACTTCATCAAGACGGGGAATTAAACGCAGATGGCGTCTATAAATCCCCTCTTCCCCTGGAAGAGGGCGAGGGCGTCTCTCCAAAGAATTACTGATAGTTTGGAAATAACAGCACACGCAAAATAGGGAAGGAGCGGCCCATGAACGAAGTGTTTGTTGGGTTCGATTCTGCCCGGGCTGAGCGTAACAAGGGGACAATCTCTTACGCGGTTTTCCAGAGCGGTGTCCTGGAAAAGGCGAAAAAGCCGCAACCTTCTTCGTTCCTTAACGCCGCCGAAATCATCAATAGGCTTCAGAAAGAATGCCATGACGTGCTCGTTGCGATTGACCAGCCGATTATCGTTCCCACCACTGCGGCAGCCGGTCTGTTGACCGCGTTGCCGCCTCGCTCATGAGCCAACTTCACAGCGGCGTTCAACCCCAAGTGCTCCATGACGTACTCCTCCAGATCGTCGCGGACCAGACCGGCGTCCCACTGGTGGGTGGACAGAAGGTGCTGTAGCCTGTGGGGAGTGGCGTTGCCCACCCTCTCGGCCAGTTTCCAGCCGTTCTTGCGTTCCAGCGGACTGTGCAGTCCCGCAGAACCTGCCCTCGTGAAAGCAGGGGCAATCCAGCGCCCGCCGGCGCGGCTCCGGCCGCCGGAACCGCCTCGCAATGCATCCGTATACCTGTTCAACGCCATCCGCCCACCGGGCCACTTCCGCCGCCTCACCTCACTGCCGGTTGAATGTCCTCAATTCTACCCGCTCTGACATCTTCGACTGTAGTACTACACCAAAGCCAAGGTGGGATGTACAGTTGAGGGGCGGCGAGAACTGGTCCGTCGGTGTCAGTGGCGTCCTTCCGCCGTCGACGGCTGAATGGGAGACTCGGGCCAAAAGGTTAAAGTCTAGAAGCCAGAACATTAACATACGTTGACAAATACTGTGTAACAACAAATATGAAATACATCCCTGGAAAGAAGGCCTCAGCGCTCCTGGGCATACACCAGAACACTCTCCGCAAATACGCCGACCGCGGTATCATCCCGTCATTCAAGACCGCCTCCGGACAAAGGCGCTACGACGTCGATGCCTACCTCAACCAACAACCGGATATCCAAACCGTCTGCTACTGCCGCGTCAGCTCCAACAAGCAAAAGGACGACCTCCAAAGACAGATCCTATCCATGCAGGAGCAATTCCCCCATGCCACCATCATCGCCGACGCCGCCGGCGGACTCAACTGGCAGAGAAAAGGACTTGTCTCCATACTGGAACGACTACACCAGGGAGATAAGCTCCAGATTGTGGTTGCCCATCGAGACCGCCTCGCCAGGTTCGGCTTCGAACTCATCCAGTGGCTCGTGGAGCGCAACGGAGGCGCTGTCCTGGTTCTCAATCAACAGGACGCAAGCCCCGAATCAGAACTCACCGAAGATATTCTCGCCATCCTCCATACTTTCTCTTGTCGACTCCACGGACTCCGCCGCTACCGCTCGGCTATCGAAAAGGATCCGGGTCTATCCCAACAGGGAACAGAAGAAAACCGTCAAACTCTGGTTTGACGCCGCCCGCTGGCGCTACAACCAGACCATCGAAACGCTGAGACAGCCGGATACCACCGCCAACTGGAAGAAGATCAAGACTCCCATCATCAAGGCAATCCCATCCCATCTCGCTCCTGCTCCATACCAGGTGAAAAGACCAGGTGAAAAGCATCGCCGTCCGGGACGCCTGCAAGGCCGTCAGCAAGGCCGTCAGCAACGCCAAGATCTTCAATATCGGACTGAAGAAGGACCAAGCAGCAGGCATAAGACTGGACGAAACCTTCGCGGAACCCGGCTTCAGAAGCAGGAAAGACCCCCACCAGAACTCCTTCATCCCAGCCAAGGCAGTATTCCCGGAAGGACCTTACCCCAAGCTGCTGGGGACCCTCAAAATGGCGGAGGCAACGCCGGAGATTCACCGGGATTCCAGGCTGACCCTTCACAACGGCAACTACTACCTCTCAATCCCCACCCCAGCCAGCTGCGATGTTGAAGACATGCCAGACCGCCGCCAAGCCCGCGTAGCCGCCCTCGACCCCGGCATCCGGTCCTTCATGACCTGGTACTCCGAAACCGGCACCGGCCATATCGGCAGGGGCGCCTTCGGCAGAATCCAACGGCTCTGTCAACACCTCGACGACCTCATCAGCAGGACCGCCAAAGCTCCACGGAGCAAACGCCCCAACATGCGAAAAGCCGCCCAGAGAATGCGCAACCGCATCCAAAACCTCATTCAGGAACTCCACCACCAAACGGCAAGGTTCCTGGTCGACCGGTTCGACCTGATCCTGCTGCCCACCTTCGAAACCCAGGACATGTCCAAGAAAGGGGGACGAAAGCTCAGAAGCAAGAGCGTACGCTCGCTCCTCACCTTTGCTCACTACCGTTTCCAGAGGTTCCTGCTGTGGAAAGCGTGGCAGACCGGCGCCAAGGCGCTGCTGGTCAACGAAGCGTATACAAGCAAGACCTGCAGCTGGAGCGGAGAAATAGCGCCGAACCTGGGAGGAGCCAAACAAATCACCGGCAAAGACGGCATCACCCTCGACCGCGACATCAACGGAGCGCGCGGAGTATTCCTCCGCGCTTTGGGAGATACCCCCGCCCTCGCAAATTGCGTGGACGCTTAAGCAACGAATGCTGTTTACGTTCGTTAGCAAAAATGTATCTTCCTGCGCCGGGGCCGGGGCCGGGAGGTGGTGGACGAGGTCCTGGGCGAGTCCTCCGGCGGGATTCTGGTGAGTGACTTCTACGTGGCCTACCACCACTACCCCGGACTCAAACAGAGGTGTTGGGCCCACCCCCGACCGGGGTCCTGATACCGGGGTCCTGATAGGGGTATGTAAAAACGAGATTATAGCTACGAACCGTCCCCGCCACCCCTGGATTCCCGCCTACGCCGGAATGACCGAATGGGCCCGGTAGTAAGCATTTGGGGGCGATTTTATATCTGAGCACACCTAACCTACTATCCGGTCTCACGATCAACTGCGTAAGTCTCAAAATAAAATACATACCCCTGTCAGCGACCGGGGTCGGGGGCAGGCTCTGCTGCGGGACATTCACGCGCTGAAGGTCTTGTACCCAGAAGACGGCGGGCTGGCCCAGTGGGCATTGGGAGTGCAACGGCTTTACGCCAAAGGCCGGGAATGGGCGGCGGCCGGGGGACGCCCTCCGTCCCGAGGACAGTTGGCACTGGAAGACCGGTTGCTGGCGCTGTGCCTGCCTTTCCTGGAAGACCCGTTGGCAGTGCAAGCCAAGCTCTGCCGGCGGATTGAGCGGCATATCAAGAGCCTGCCCCGTACTTGATACGGGGAGCTGTTCGTCTTCGTGTCGCACCCGGAGGCCCCATCTGACAATAATGCCGCCGAACGGAGTCTGCGCCACCCGGTGATCAGCCGTAAAATCAGTGGCGGGACTCGCTCGCAACCGGGCAGCGACAGCAAAATGACGCTGGCATCCCTCTTTGGAACCTGGCGAGCCAGGGGCCTTAACCCCTTCCTGGAATGCCGCCGGTTGCTCATTTCCTCTCAAGTCTGAACAGTTACCGGTCGTCCTGCCCATTGACAGGAGGCCAGCCGAGGCCGTATGATCAATCTATATAAAGTGGCCCGGCGGTGTAAGAATCACCCCAGGCCATGGCGCCACCTGAACGGGAACAGGTGATGCGGTGGTATTGTACTACACGCAGACCCGCTCCCGACAGGGGCGGGTTCTTTGTTTTTCCACAGAGGACCCAGCCCCTTCGGGAGCGGGGGCGCTCCACCGTCTGGTGGAGTGTCAGTGGTCCCCTTCAGGTACGGCGCATGGAAATCCAACGCTATACGACCTGGAGGTGCCCCCATGGACCCTAGGAAACCCATAGACCTCAATCGCCCACCCGCCGGCCATCCGGAGCAGCGGGACCACGGCTGCGCCAGCCGAGCCGTGGTGGTGGAGGTGGTGTTCCGCAACCACCGGAAGAAGCTCCTCGGCCTCCTCAATGAAGCCGAACAGCAGGGATGGGTCTGTTTCGGATCCATGGCCTGGTTCACCGACCCCCTGGTTCTCGCCGCGATAGCCAGGATCCCCGCATCCATCATTGTGCAGAAAGAAGACCATCTGAGGCCGGACATCCCCGTGGGCAGGAACCTCACAGCGTGGAGGGAGCGACTGCGGAGGATGTATGAGGCCATCGAGGCCTCGGACCAGCAGGGAGACCCGGCTATTCCATTCGACCGGCTGCACATGCCTTGGCCCCTCTGCGACATGTCCTACGGCGAGGACAAATCCGTCGCGGGGGTCAGGTGCTTCGGCGTAAGGAATGACCGGAGCGCAAAGACCACAAGCCGGCCTCTGATGCACCACAAGTTTTTCGTCCTCGCCAAAGGCATCTGGCAGCCAGAACCCGGCCGCGAGGGGGAAGAGAACCCAGGCCAGGAGTTCCACTGGCATCCTGAGGTAGTCTGGACCGGGTCCTACAACTGCAGCCTCCTGGCCCCGCGGTCCCGGGAGAACGCGGTCATCATCCGAGATGCCAACATAGGCTCTGCCTACCTTCACGAGTGGGCCGAGATAATGGCCCTGAGCGAGCCTCTCGATTGGGACTCGGAGTGGCTTGCCCCCGAGTGGCGCCTCGGCACCTGACGCTGCGACCGGCACGACCGGTGCCCGCAGGCGGGCCGAGGCCCGCCTGCGGGCGTGCCAACCCCGAGATGCCGACACCCTATCCCGGGAGGTGTGATATGGCGCGATTGCGCAGGGACGGCCCCTACTTCTGGGTCACCTGGCTCACCAAGCTTCTGGCCGGGGAGAACTCGTGCGAATGGGCGACCTGGTTCAGGGCCCGCCACGAGAGCGGCAGCTGGGAGCAGGTCCCCGGCGACTTCGACCGGGCCGGGTGGCAGATGGCCCACACGGCGATGGTCAACGAGGCCCGCGAACGCTGGGAGGAACTGGGTTGCACGGTGTTCACCGAGAGGCAGAACAGCCTGAGACTCAGGGGCGAATCCGGGACCCTGGGCGGCCAGCCGGACCTGATTGCCAGGAAGGGTGACGCGGGCACCATCATCGACGTAAAGACCGGGAAGCCCGGCGTGGCCCACATAGTCCAGGTCATGCTCTACATGTACGCCGTGCCCAGGGCCATCGGGCAGCACCGTGACGTGGTCTTCAACGGCCAGGTGGCATACACGGACCACGCCGTGGATATACCGGCGGAAGCGGTGGACGAGGAGTTCATTGAACGGCTGGCTCAGCTGGTGCGCAGGCTGGCCCCGGACGCACCGGTCCGGCGGGTGCCCAGCCCCGGCGAGTGCCGGTTCTGCCCCATCACGGCGGCGGACTGCCCCGACCGGGCGGCGGAAGACGGTTTCGAGGAAGGGATGACCACGGACTTCTGAGTGCGAGGGGCCGGAAGCAACCGGCCGGCCCCTCGCCTGCGTCAACTCAGAGGGACCCGTGGCGGCAGTTACTGGACGCCAGACGCCCGCCCTGCTCTCCCCGGGAGTGAAGAAACCGGGGTGGAGACCTCATGGAGACGCCCCGGACGTCACCTCCGGGGCTCGCCGGTACACTGCCGCCATGAAGTGGCAACGCCATGAGGATGGGGACATCATTCTGGCTGTCGTCATCATCTGCGCGTTGGCGGGCCTGGCCTGGCTGGCCCGGTGGTGGTGGAAACGGATTCTGGTCCGGGCCTTTGACCGGGGATACAGCCTGGGCTTTCTAAGAGGATGCACGCAGCGCCTGGGGCGCCGGACCGGCTAGAACCTGGAGGACTACGGGGGCCTGCGGGACTTCATGGAAATGTACGAGGAGAGGGTATCCGGCTCCGAATTGCCCGAGAGCACGGAACTGCGCCGGACGGCGTTCAGGCCCGAACCCGAGGGCACGCCCCGGATGGACGAGGGGCTCTGCGAGCTGTGGTGGGTGGAGGCGAGACCGCCATGTGGTACATGATGGGCACGATGGGCCAGGCAGACGCTCAGGAGGAGTTGAAGGCCGCCCTCTACGACCTGTACGAGAAGCACGGCAAGTCCGTGGACGGGCTGAGGGACGAGTTGGGGGACAGGGACTAGGCCGCAAGTCAGGGATTCGACATTTCCGGTTGGCAGAGGGGCGCCCCGGACCGCGCCAAGTGGAGGAGACAAATATGACAGTGAACGAACTGGTCCAGGAACTGCAGCGGCCGGACCGGCCGGACCTGGACGTCTTCATCCCGTGCCCCCACTGCTGCGGCCAGCGCGGCGCCGACTTCGACCTGCTGGACGCGGAATACGTCGTGCGGATGGAACGGGACGGAGGGCAGGTGGGCCTGCTGGGCGACACGCGCCAGGACTGCCTGGGCGACAGGAGGTCCGACAGCCGGCTCCGCGTGCGGAAGGCCGCCACTGGACATGCCCCGGCCATCGCCGCCGGCCTGGCTCTCCAGTACGTGCGGGCCCTCATTCGCACGGACCTGGAGCGGATCTACCAGGACACCAGGGGAGGCCACATCGCCAGGAGCAGGTTCAGCCGTCTCCTCCGGCCCAACCTGGTGATCGAGGCCACGGACGGAAGGGACACCCATTACGTAATGGTGGAGACGCCGTTCCGGGCCACCCCGGAGGACATCGCCCTGGTCCGGATGGGTGTGGGACTGATGACGGAACTCACGGGCTGCATCTACCACGCCGTCATGGCCTTGCATAAAGTTGCCCGTATAAGTAATTATAGATAGCAATGGTTAATAGTTCTTACATGCGGCTATCACAATGGGCAACCATCCATGGCATGCACCGCATGACCGCGTGGCGCCACTACAACGCCGGTACCCTGCCGCCAGACTTGCAACCCAAAAAGATAGGAAACATCATCTACGTCCTCGCTAATCCAGGCGCCCCAACCGGCCGCACTGCCGGATACGCCAGGGTGAGCAGCGCGGAGGAAAAACCCCATTTGGAAAATCAAGCCAACCGGATATGGGCTCACGCCGGACGGCATGGAATACTGCTGGATGACGTGGTCTCCGAAATAGCCAGCGGCCTCAACGACAAACGTCCCAAACTCAGGAAACTATTGGCAGATCCCGCCGTCCACACCATAGTCGTGGAACACCGGGACCGGCTGGCCAGATTCGGCGCCGGCATGGTGGAGGCAATGCTCCAAGCCAGAGGCGGCTCCCTGATCGTCATTGACGACACCGAGGTCCCAGACGACCCGGTACGGGACATGACCGAGATACTGACGTGCTTCTGCGCACGTCTCTACGGCAAACGTTCCGCCGCCAACAGAGCGCGGCGAGCCATGGAGTCCGTAATTGACTGAGTTGCAGGGCAAAAAACAGAAGCAACCCAGCTCCCGGCCCGAGGGCTGGCCAACCGCAATGGTCGTGCAACTGGAGCTGACCTGCCGGCAGCAACGCTACGCCAAACGAGTCGGCATCGCACGCTTTGTCTACAACCGCCTCGTCGCCAACGACCAGGCGGCGCGGCGTCCCTCTGGCTCACCCCACACGAGCTCAGAAGGAATTCAACACCGCCAAGCAGACCAACGCCTCACTGGCCTTCGTGACCCAGGTCAGCAAGTTCGTCGCCCAAGGCGCCTGCCGCAACTACCGCAACGCCCGCTCCATCCCCAACTCGACGTTTTCCGGTCGTCCTGCCCATTGACAGGAGGCCAGCCGAGGCCGTATGATCACATATCTAAGTGGCCCGGCGGTGTACGTCATCACCCCAGGCCATGGCGCCACCTGAGGGAACAGGTGATGCATTGTACTACACGCAGACCCGCTCCCGACAGGGGCGGGTCCTTTGTTTTTCCACAGAGGACCCAGCCCCTTCGGGAGCGGGGGCGCTCCACCGTCTGGTGGAGTGTCAGTGGTCCCCTTCAGGTACGGCGCATGGAAATCCAACGCTATACGACCTGGAGGTGCCCCCATGGACAGGAAACCCATAGACCTCAATCGCCCACCCGCCGGCCATCCGGAGCAGCGGGACCACGGCTGCGCCAGCCGAGCCGTGGTGGTGGAGGTGGTGTTCCGCAACCACCGGAAGAAGCTCCTCGGCCTCCCAATGAAGCCGAACAGCAGGGATGGGTCTGTTTCGGACCATGGCCTGGTTCACCGACCCCCTGGTTCTCGCAGCCAGGATCCCCGCATCCATCATTGTGCAGAAAGAAGACCATCTGAGGCCGGACATCCCCGTGGGCAGGAACCTCACAGCGTGGAGGGAGCGACTGCGGAGGATGTATGAGGCCATCGAGGCCTCGGACGCAGGGAGACCCGGCTGGTTCGCCGGCTGCACATGCCTTCGCGACATGTCCTACGGCGAGGACAAATCCGTCCGGGGGTCGGTGCCGGCGTAAGGAATGACCGGAGCGCAAAGACGCACCACAAGTTTTTCGTCCTCGCCAAAGGCATCCGCAGGCAGAACCCGCCGCGAGGGGGAAGAGAACCCAGGCCAGGAGTTCCACTGGCATCCTGAGGTAGTCTGGACCGGGTCCTACAACTGCAGCCTCCTGGCCCCGCGGTCCCGGGAGAAGCGGTCATCATCCGAGATGCCAACGGCTCTGCCTACCTTCACGAGTGGGCCGAGATAATGGCCCTGAGCGAGCCTCTCGATTGGGACTCGGAGTGGCTTGCCCCCGAGTGGCGCCTCGGCACCTGACGCTGCGACCGGCACGACCGGTAGGCGGGCCGAGGCCCGCCTGCGGGCGTGCCAACCCCGAGATGCCGACACCCTATCCCGGGAGGTGTGATATGGCGCGATTGCGCAGGGACGGCCCCTACTTCTGGGTCAACCAAGCTTCTGGCCGGGGAGAACTCCTGCGAGTGGGCGAGCTGTTGAGGGCCCGCCACGAGAGCGGCAGCTGGGAGCAGGTCCCCGGGGACTTCGACCGGGCCGGGTAACCCACAATATGAAATACATCCCTGGAAAGAAGGCCTCAGCGCTCCTGGGCATACCTGACCAGAACACTCTCCGTAAAGACCGGGAAGCCCGGCGTGGCCCACGTGGTCCAGGTCATGCTCTACATGTACGCCGTGCCCAGGGCCATCATCACCGTCATTCAAGACCGCCTCCGGACAAAGGCGCTACGACGTCGATGCCTACCTCAACCAACAACCGGATATCCAAACCGTCTGCTACTGCCGCGTCAGCTCTAACAAGCAAAAGGACGACCTCCAAAGACAGATCCTATCCATGCAGGAGCAATTCCCCCATGCCACCATCATCACCGACGTCGCCGGCGGACTCAACTGGCAGAGAAAAGGACTTGTCTCCATACTGGAACGACTACACCAGGGAGATAAGCTCCAGATTGTGGTTGCCCATCGAGACCGCCTCGCCAGGTTCGGCTTCGAACTCATCCAGTGGCTCGTGGAGCGCAACGGAGGCGCTGTCCTGGTTCTCAATCAACAGGACGCAAGCCCCGAATCAGAACTCACCGAAGATATTCTCGCCATCCTCCATACTTTCTCTTGTCGACTCCACGGACTCCGCCGCTACCGCTCGGCTATCGAAAAGGATCCGGGTCTATCCCAACAGGGAACAGAAGAAAACCGTCAAACTCTGGTTTGACGCCGCCCGCTGGTGCTACAACCAGACCATCGAAACGCTGAGACAGCCGGATACCACCGCCAACTGGAAGAAGATCAAGACTCCCATCATCAAGGCAATCCCATCCCATCTCGCTCCTGCTCCATACCAGGTGAAAAGCATCGCCGTCCGGGACGCCTGCAAGGCCGTCAGCAACGCCAAGATCTTCAATATCGGACTGAAGAAGGACCAAGCAGCAGGCATAAGACTGGACGAAACCTTCGCGGAACCCGGCTTCAGAAGCAGGAAAGACCCCCACCAGAACTCCTTCATCCCAGCCAAGGCAGTATTCCCGGAAGGACCTTACCCCAAGCTGCTGGGGACCCTCAAAATGGCGGAGGCAACGCCGGAGATTCACCGAGATTCCAGGCTGACCCTTGACAACGGCAACTACTACCTCTCAATCCCCACCCCAGCCAGCTGCGATGTTGAAGACATACCAGACCGCCGCCAAGCCCGCGTAGCCGCCCTCGACCCCGGCATCCGGTCCTTCATGACCTGGTACTCCGAAACCGACACCGGCCATATCGGCAGGGGCGCCTTCGGCAGAATCCAACGGCTCTGTCAACACCTCGACGACCTTATCAGCAGGACCGCCAAAGCTCCACGGAGCAAACGCCCCAACATGCGAAAAGCCGCCCAGAGAATGCGCAACCGCATCCAAAACCTCATTCAGGAACTCCACCACCAAACGGCAAGGTTCCTGGTCGACCGGTTCGACCTGATCCTGCTGCCCACCTTCGAAACCCAGGACATGTCCAAGAAAGGGGGACGAAAGCTCAGAAGCAAGAGCGTACGCTCGCTCCTCACCTTTGCTCACTACCGTTTCCAGAGGTTCCTGCTGTGGAAAGCGTGGCAGACCGGCGCCAAGGCGCTGCTGGTCAACGAAGCGTATACAAGCAAGACCTGCAGCTGGAGCGGAGAAATAGTGCCGAACCTGGGAGGAGCCAAACAAATCACCGGCAAAGACGGCATCACCCTCGACCGCGACATCAACGGAGCGCGCGGAGTATTCCTCCGCGCTTTGGGAGATACCCCCGCCCTCGCAAATTGCGTGGACGCTTAAGCAACGAATGCTGTTTACGTTCGTTAGCAAAAATGTAT
>CBDBGS010000004.1:0-284955 GCA_965205385.1 Dehalococcoidia bacterium | reverse complement strand
CAGAATAGCGATCCAGAAGTTGGGAAAGGCTATCCCCGCGATAGTAATAAGTCGGGTAATGTAGTCGGCTGCGGTATCCTGTTTTATCGCCGAAATCACGCCCATGGGAATCGCTACTACGCCAGCGAGGAGCATCGCCAGTAAAGTTAGCTCCATCGTAATGGGGAAGCGCTGCTTAAGATCATCGATGATTGGGGTCTTCCAGTAGTATGAATTGCCGAAATCGAGCTGGAGCATGTTCCAGATCCAGTCCCCGTATTGGACGTAAATCGGTCTATCGGTGCCCAACTCTGCTCGCAGCTTTTCAAGCGCTTCTTGAGTGAAATCTTGTTCTTCGTTTCCTCCTCCGCCGCCCGCGAGGAGCATGATCGCCGGGTCGCCGGGGACAACCCGAAGGATCAGAAATATCAGCAGCGTAACCAGTAGAAGTGTGGGAATGAACAGGAGGACTCTTTTGGCTATATAGGACCGCATTTTTCTATCCCGCCGCTAAACAAAAGTCGCCGGGCCGGTAGTTTCGAGATTGGGATCCGGCCTATTCAGATTGGGCCAGGCCGGAATTGGAGGCCTGGCCCAACTTGTGAATCACATCGAAGTCCAGACAGGCTAGCACGCTGGATCGCACCAGATGTGCTCCCAGCTAAACTGGAGTTGAGAACTGGGATTGGGGTGCAAATTTTGAATCCTCTTGTTGGATATCCAGGCGGTAAAGCGCCACCAAAGGCCCGGATAGGCGTTATCCTCGTTGAGGAGTATCTGCTCGGCACGTTGTACGATGGCTTTGCGCTTCTCCGGGTCCAACTCTCTCGCCTGTGCGACGTAGAGCTCTTGGATCCCCTCGACAACGAAGTCGTTCGTCCCTCCCCCCAACCAACGCGAGATGATGCCACCCTCGGGGTAACGGCTGCCAAACGCTCCGGTGGGGGTCAAGATCGGCAGTGAGCTGGCTTGCGACGCCATAGCGAAGTCACCCTGGTTATAAGCTTCAAAGCCAGCCGCCGCCTCCAGTGTTCTGACGGAAGATCTGATGTTTATGAACCGTTCAAGCTGTTCTGAGACCAATTCAGCGACTTCAGGGTACTGAATCGCAATTCTGGCGGTGATTACTGTGTCGAACCCATTCTCAAGGCCGGCTTCTTCCATCAACCTTCTGGCCTCGGCGAGGTCTGCGGGGTGTTTCTCACCATTAAGTTCTCGGAAGCCCGGCGCTTGTGCAGCCTCTTCTCGGCTCATGCTATACCACTGACCAGGCGGCAGGGGCACGCCCAGCCAACCCTTCCCCGCGGAGATCGTCTCTAGGATGGGCTGGCGATGGATTGCTAGGTACACGGCCCGCCTGACCCGAACGTCATCGAAGGGCTTGACCGTGGTATTCAGCATGATGCCGAAGAAACCACCCGGGCCTATGAATCTCACGTTAATCTTATCCGGGTTCTCTTCCTCAAGTTGCAGAGTCTGCCGAACGCTTAGGTTGTTACTGGGTCCATTCTGGACTAGGACTTGCTCTGTCGCGTAGGCCGCCATGATGGTCGCCGGGTCCGTCATGACGAAATGTTTCATGCCATCAATGCGGGGAAGTCCTTCCTTCCAGTAATTCTCGTTCTTCGTGTGTTCATACATGACGTCCTTGACGAATTTCACCCACATAAATGGGCCTGAACCCATAAAATCGTCCGGCCTCTCGAAGGTCTGAAGTTTACCTTCGCCTTCGACCACATGCTTGGGGATGATGTTAGTGACATCCACCGCGAGCATAAGAAGGAACTCTGGCTGATTGAACTTGGTCTTCAATTCAATAGTGTTCTGGTCAACCACGCGAGAGGCATCGAGATCAAGATCGTCTCTAAACAGGATCGTGGAGCTCCTTGTCTGCCCCTTCGTGATCTCGAGACAATCGGGACACACCATGCTGGTTAGGCTAAACAATACGTCGTCGGCAGTGACAGGCTGACCGTCCCACCAGGTTGCAGTGGGCACCAGGCGGAAGGTATAAGTAACGCCGTCCTCGGCCACATCCCAGCTTTCGGCCAAATCACCCCTTATATCGCTGGGGTCATCCGTCTCTGGATTATACTCCATGATCGTGCTGAACATTGGTCCCACGGCCCGGTCCAAAGGAGAACCGAATTCGTGGAGCGCCTTAGATACCGGATTTGAGTAGGCCTGCATGGGAACTATTCCACCGGTGGCAATTACCACTTCCGGAGTTGGAGTGGGACCAGTGGCAACGGTTGGATTCGGGCCACTGGAGGACGCCGCCGCTGCCGGCGATGTCGGCTTCTCACCGAATGATGGGGCTATCACGAACTCCTTAGTGGGAACCTCCTGGGCTTGTGGCTCAGCCGTTGCGGCTTCACCCTTCTCCGCGGCTTGCGGCGGGGTGGTACCCTGGCTTGCCCCACCACAGGATATTATGAATACCAGGAACAGAAGCGGCAGGGTCACCATTAGGACCTTCGGGAATCGGGCCAATCTCCACGTCATGACATTAACCGTCCTAGAAACGTGGCCGGAAACTGGCTTCAGCCGGGTGGTCAGCTATACTTGAGCCATCAAGAAATAGCGAGGGCTTGAGCATGCTGGGAGAGCGGTCGGACCAGAGGGGCCTCTGGGAAGCAGACCGGTTGTATCTGGACCACGTGGGGCGGGACACCTTCTACGGTCTGCTGGCCTCGCTGCGGGGCCGCCTGTTCCGGGACCCCGATTTCGCCGGGTTCTACTGCGCCGACAACGGCCGGGACAGCGTGCCGCCCAGCCTGCTGGCGACGGCGCTCCTGCTCCAGTCCCACGACAAGGTGAGCGACGCTGAGGCCAAGGCCCGGGCCGACTTCGACATCCGGTGGAAGGTGGCCTTGGGGATTGAGGTGGAAGACCGTCCCTTCGCCAAGAGCACGCTGCAGGTGTTCCGCGCCCAGCTGATACTGCACGGCAAGGTGCGGGAGGTGTTCGAGTCCAGCCTGCGTTTGGCCCGGGAGTCGGGGTATCTGAAAGGGCGCGGGATGCGGGTGGCGTTGGACACGACCAACATCCTGGGCCGTGGCGCGGTGAAGGACACCTACAATCTGTTGGCGGACGGGATCGTCAAGCTGTTGCGGGCGCTGGCGGCAGTGGAGAAGTCCAGCGTCAAAGAATGGGCCAAGGCCCGGGGATATGAGCTCCTGGGTTCCAGCGTGAAGGGTGAGTCGGCCATCGACTGGAGCGACAAACGGGCGCGGCAGGCCCTGCTGGCCGAGATTGTGAGAGACGCCGACCGGTTGTTGGAGTTGTCGCGGCAGGCGCAGAGGGAATTGGGGGAGGATAGCGCTGAGCGGCAGCAGATAGTGGCGGCGGCGGAACTGCTGGGGCAGTTGCTGCTCCAGGACGTGGAGCGGACCGATGACGGAGTGAATCTCAAGGACGGGGTGAGCCGGGACCGGATGATGTCGGTGCATGACCCGGAGATGCGCCACGGCCACAAGAGCAGCAGTAGACGGTTCGACGGACACAAGGCGGCCATCGTGGTGGACACCGACTCCCAGCTGATCACCGCGGTGGAGGTATTGCCCGGCAACGCTCCGGACAACCTGGGATCGCTGGAATTGGTGGAGCAGAGCGAGGCCAACACCGGTGTGCCGGTGGAGGAAGCCATGGGCGACGCCGCCTATGGGGATGGCGATACCAGGCAGGCATTCGCCGATGCGGGACGCCGGTTGGTGGCCAGAGTGCCGGGACGGCCCGACCGGAAGCACTTTCCGAAAGAGGACTTCCATATTGACCTGGCCGCGGGCAGTTGCACCTGTCCCGCCGGACAGGTTACCCACACCATCGTGCCGGCGGGAAAGCGGACGGGTCGCACAGGGCGGGTCCACCGCTTGCAGGCCTTCCAGTTCGACGGGGCCGAATGTCGGACATGTCCACTGCGGTCCCAGTGCATCGCAGCCAAGGGGAGTAGGGGGCGGCGGGTGCTGATCCATCCCCAGGAAGCCCTGCTGCAGCAGGCCCGAGCGTTGCAGCAAAGCACTCATTATGACGAATATCGAGTGCGCCGAGTGGTGGTGGAACACCGGTTGGCCCGGCTGGTCCAGTTGGGCATTCGCCAGTCCCGCTATTTCGGCAGGGTCAAGACGCGATTCCAGCTGTATCTGGCTGCCACGGTAGCCAACCTGACCCTGGTGGCCGGGAAACTCGGGCGGTCGGGCCGTACCGGTGGCGGCGCAACAGGCCGCAGCGTCGTCCTCAATATTGTCCCCTTTGTTGTCGCCCATGCTGCGGCCAATTTCTGCGCGGTCCGGCTCGGACAACTGTGGTCCGTGATCCTGCTCACGTCGGCTTTATTGCCCAAATCCCCCTACCCAACCAGGACTTTTCGGCCCGGTTTCTAGTCTGTATCCAACGGTCTCCACCAATCGTGTCGTCTCAGGTCCCGCGGCCGGCGATTCTCATCAACGAGGGTTTTCCGCCAAAACGAAGAGGCACTCCTACGGTCCTCGAGGTTGCGTGTCCACAGTTCCCAGGTGTGAACTCAGGAACCACAAATCGGCTCACCCAGCGTAGAAGCGCCCCGGATGTATGTGCTACTATCAGAGAAGGAGCATGGGAAAATCACGTTCCGCCGCCGCCCTGGGTGAACAGTTTGAACGGCCATTCACCCAGGGCGGTCTTTTTGAAATTTGGGCCTTCTAATCCCTCGCCCATCGACTTGAGGATAACTCTTGAGAGGGAGTGTCGAGTGCCCTGCGAATTACATCTTCTTATCCGTGCGAAGAATCTAGAGTATCAACGCGACTCAAGTCAAGACGAAGTTTATGATGTTCGCTTTACGTTACTATCCGCAGGAAAGATAATCTCGAATAGGCAATCTTATTGCAGTGGTATGGCACTAGCCATCATCGTATGGGATTCTGTATCTTCAGTACGTATCTGCATGGAAGGCGGACATTGCCCGCCATCTCGCCCTACCGGCTGCCACGCCCATACCCAACGGAGCACCTGCGGGGCTACCTTGGGAAGGATAAGGTGATAGGATAAGCCTTACTTATTGTCGATAATTCCCGTCATGGAGAAATCGTCAATTAATAGTTAGTCGAGCTTTCAGGAGGACGCGATGCCGGCGAATAGCGTGAAGACTACTATCATCCGTAACGGCAGCCTGATCGACGGGTCGGGAAGAGCCCCGGTCGAAAACGACGCGGTCGTAATTCAAGGGGACCGCATCCGCAGCGTTGGCAGCGTGCCGCCGGACGTCAACGTGGAGGACCTGGAGAACGTCGCGACCATCGACGCTTCCGGCAAGTGGATCATGCCCGGACTGATCGACGGCCATTGCCACCTCTCCTTCGGGCAACCCGCCATGCCGGGCATCACCATGGCCAGAGGCACGGTCAGTTCCGAGTTCAGCACGTTGCGAGCCGCCCGGAACGCCCAGACGATCCTTAGGTCCGGTGTGACCAGCGTTTGCGTTCCCGGCGGGACCTGGTTCATCGACGTGGCGGTGCGCGAAGCGATCAACTCCGGAATGATCGAGGGTCCAAGAGTCTATTGTGCGGGCAGGTTTATCGTCACCTACGGCAGCATCGCCGACAACGAGCCATCCTGGGTTGGCACTCCCGAACACGTCAACGGTAAGCTTTGCAACAATGTGGTGGATATGGTCACCGAGGTGCGCCGCCAGTGCAAGCACGGAGTAAACTTCATCAAGATGGCCGATAGCACTTGGGGCGATATACAGACGATCTCCAAGGAAGAGCTGAAGGCGGTGGCCGACGAGGCCCACCGGAGGAACGCACGGATTACGATCCATTCCAGGGGCGCGGACTCCACTCGAGCCGCCGCGCAGGCCGGGTTTGACTGGATCCTTCACGCCGACCTGGCCACGGAATCCGACTTGGACGCCGTGGCGGAGGCAGGCGTCCGCATCATGCCAACCCTGACCTTCCTTGAACATGCCTCGGAATACGGCCGGGAATTCGGGCGCAGCGACCGCGAGTTAGACCAGATGAAGTACAACCTCGAAGGCGGCGCTACCGTCCTCCAGAGGGCGCGGGAACTCGGGCTGAAAGTCCTGTGCGGCACCGACAGCGGAAACTCGCCGGTTATGCCCTACGGCGAGTTGCATGCTAACGAGCCCGGGATCATGGTCAAGTACGGCGGCTACACACCGTTGGAGGCTATTTCCGCCTGCACCCGCGACAACGCTTTCGTTGTGGGGTTGGAAGACGACCTCGGAGTGATCGAAGCCGGAAAGCTGGCCGACATGCTCATCCTGGACAAGGACCCGGTCGCCGATATCTCGGTCCTAAAGGGTGGCCGCCACATCCAAAGCGTCATCAAGGCCGGGAAGGTCGTGGACCGCGATGAGCTTCGCGGAGACCCAGCCCGGCCCTTGGGGTTCTTGCCCGACGTGTACTAGAAGGCTGGTCTGCGCAGGGGCATTGGGTCGATCTTCCGAGGTATCAGTTGCCCATCGTTGGCCGTTCCCAGCAACTGACCGTTGTCGACCATAACCTTGCCCCGCAAGAGCACAGTGGTGGGCCAACCTTCGACCACCCAGTCCTCCCAGGGGCTATAGTCCCGTACGTGGAGGTCGTTCATCGTCAGAGCTTTCTTGAAGGATGGGTCGATGACGGTCAGGTCCGCGTCGCTCCCCGCCGCGATCACGCCCTTTCGAGGATAGAGTCCCAGGAGTTTGGCGGCGTTGGTCGATGTGACGTCGGCGTATTGCTGCAACGACATCCCTCGTTTGACCACTGCCTCCGTGTAGTTGACTCCCATCCGGATCTCAATGCCGATGTTGCCGCCGCGCACGTCTACCACGTTGCGCCCGGCGATCTTGTCCAGGTAGGTGGTGAAGCTGCTATCCGTGGCCGTGAAGGTCAAGTCGGAGCGGTGCAGCCCGTCCCAAAGCTCCAGGCGGTCGCCCTCGTACTTCAAGGATGGGTAGGTGTGGTACTTCATTCCATCCGGTTCCCGGTATTGGTCGCAGTTGAATGACAGGGCCAGGGTCAGCACCTCACCGTAAACCGGCAGCCCGTTGCTGCGCGCTTCCGAGATCACGTCGAGGCCGTCCTTGGCGGTGACGTGGACGAAATACATGCCCGCACCGGTACGTTCGGCCAGGCGCACCGTGCTGCGGAACGCCAGGTCTTCAACCGCTTTGGAATGGATCATGTGTACGTTGTACCAGTCCCAAAGACCACGTTGTTGGGCGAGAAGGTAGTTGTACATCACCAGCTCGTCGTCTTCACCGTGGACCGCCAACACGCCGCCGTGTCTTGCGATCTGATTCATGACGTCTTCCAGACGTCCGGCATCGATTTTTCCGCTGGGAGTCAACGAGTTGACCCTGCCTTCGGGCGGTCGGATGTCCGTCGTAAAGATTTTGACGCTGGGGAAGCCGGCGTTGACCAATTCCCCGTAGCGTGAGATAGCGTCTGGCGTGCTGGCCTGGTTGTAAATGCAGTGCGTCGAGTAGTCGGTGTAGGCGTGACCCTGCCAGGGAATGATGAAATCGTGGATGCCCTTGACCAGATCGCCTTCATTGGGCACGGGCGCAAAATCAATCACCGTGGTTGTGCCGCCCCAGATGGCCCCCAATGAATGCTCGATGGGCCCAGCATTGGGCACACCAGCCACCAGCTCCCGCGCGCCGGGTTGCACGTTGGCCGCGGCGTGGGCGTGGGTTTCTATACCTCCCGGTACAACGATCTTTCCCGTCACGTCAACTACCCTGCTCCCTTCTTCCGGTAGAAGGCCGGGCAGCGCAACCGCGGCTATCTGTTCACCGGATATCCCAATGTCCCATTCCCCCACGCCGGAGGATGTGACCACGGTTCCACCCTTGATTATCATGTCCAGCATCGTTCTTCCCCCTTGTGCGGCTATTCTATCACCAGCGACTCTTCACGGTGGCGCATCATGAACCGCCGCAATGCGATCAGCGACCACAGGGCCTCGATGACGGTGACCGGGTAAGCCGCTACCAGGCCGCTATAGACCGACGTCAAGGCGCAACCCGCGGCGAAGACCAGCACCATCCACTTGGAGCGTCCCTCCAGCCAATAGCTAACGAACATCATGGCAACCGCGATAGACCCAAATAATGCCAGCAATTCCTCTTCCTTTTACCGATTGGACTTGAGTGACGGCGCTCTCGTTTTCGTCGGGCCGGCGCTCTCGTTTTCGTCGGGCCGGCGCTCTCGTTTTCGTCGGGCCGGCGCTCTCGTTTTCGTCGGGCTATGTAATGTTCATAACCAATGTCACAGCATCTTCCCTAATAACCCTTAATATCTGGTACAATGAACTCCGGTGCAAGTTAAGGTTTACCGCTGGTCGTATGTTCAAGCGTTGCCTCCTAGCCTCGGATGACCTCGACTGAGCCAAGACACAATATATGGAGGCCATCCAGATGGCGATCTCAGACAAGAGTCTCACGTGCGTAGAATGTGGGGCGCCATTTATCTTCACCGCCGGGGAGCAGGAATTCTTTGCTTCTCGTGGATATACCAACGAGCCCAAGCGCTGCCCCGAATGCCGAGGCGCGCGCAGGAACGCACAGCGTGGCTTCGGCGGCGGTGAGCGGGAAATGCACCCTGCTGTTTGCGCCCAGTGCGGAGTGGACACCATGGTCCCGTTCCGGCCCCGGGGAGACAGGCCGGTATACTGCAGCGATTGCTTTAGCGCCCTGCGCCGGTAAGCAAAAGCCAGCAAACGAAGGCTGCCCACGAGGGCGGCCTTCTCACTATCAACCATCCGCATCCCTGATCAGACGGTTCCCCAACAGCCGAAGGCACGATGGATCACGTCAAATGCCTATCGACGTTGGTGGAACCTGACCGAGAATCATGCCGCCTTCTTGACCTCGCAAAGACCCGCTTCGTTAGACAAGAGCCCGCGTTATTTCCGGTTGTGAGTCCATGCCGTATCTGTCCACAGCAGGCACACGGTTTCACTACCACATCGACGATTACTCCCAGCCTTGGCGCCACAACAGCGCCATCATGCTTCACCACGCCGCCGGCGGCAACTTGGCCCGTTGGCGGGTCTGGGTCCCCCTCCTCGCCCAGCATCACCCCGTCGTACGCTTCGACATGCGAGGCCATGGCGGGACGGCTCCTCCCCCTAACGGCCTCTTTGACCTGCCTGACCTAGCGGCTGACATTTCGGCCGTATTGGACTCCCTTGGCATCGAAAAGGTCCACCTCGTGGGGGCATCCGCGGGCGGGATAGTCAGCATCCGTTTCGCCCACGACTACCCAGAGCGGTTGCACAGCCTTTCTCTGGTCGCATCGACTCCCAGGCTCGCTCAGTTGGGGGCAAACGTCGACGCGTCGGTATGGCGGCGCACCCTGGAAGAATCAGGCACCAGGGCATGGCTCCTGGCGGACTCGGAGAGACGGTTCGGTCCTGACATAGACCCTCGCGTCGTGGAATGGTACGCGGACGAAGGAGAGAAGACCCCGGCTGAGGTGGTCCTTGCTCTCCAGGGTTGTCTCTTGGGGGAGGACCTTACAGAGCTTCTGCCGAACATCCGCGTGCCCACGCTCATCCTCGCGTCATCGAATGACGAAATCACTCCCTTGGAAGTCCAGCATTTGATGGCAGCCCAAATTCCCAACGCCAGGTTGGAGACGTTTGACGGAGTAGGGCACAACATGAAGGTCGAAATCCCCGGGTTGTTGAGCGAGCGCGTGTCTCGATTCATCGACCGGATTGACGGCGAAACTGGCCTATAGCTCCGGGCTTGGCTTGGTAGGAAGTCAGGACCAGCGTAGCTCTCGTAATCCCTGAAGACCTTCGGAACCCCGGACTCCAGCGATCTTCGGAATAACCGGTCCACATATCTGGCTATTTCCGGAATTCTGCATTGTGTGCCGCGTGATGTAGAATTGATAACTATCCGGGGGGCGGTTATCGATATTAGGAGTCGATCGGGCAGCTTTCGGTAGGCGGGTGACACGACGTGGACCGGAGACCATCTGAGAACAGTCATCTCCTTGAAGAGTTGGAGGCGCTGCGACAGCGCGTTTCCGAGATGGAGTTGGCCGAGACCGATCGTAACCGGGCCTGGGACAGGGTACGCGAGAGCGAAGAGCATTACCGCGCAGCGGTCGAGAACGTCGCCGACGCCATCGTCATTAACGTCGGAAACACCCGGGTCTTCGTAAACAACGCCTTCCTGTCTCTCCACGGACTGGATGACATGTCCCAGGCTGCCGGGCTATCCCTCGACCATTTCATAATTCCTGAAGACAGGCCCACGGTGCGATCTCGCACCCTGGCGAGGGAACGGGGAGAGCCTGTGCCCGGCGTATACGAATACCGAATCCGCCGGACCAGCGGCCAGGTCCGCACAGTTGAGTCATCCGCCGTCGCAATCACCTTCAATGGCGAGCCGGCCACTCTGGCCGTGCTAAGAGATATCAGCGACCGCAAAGACTCGGAAGAGCGGGTCCGGCGTTTGGCCATGATCGGCCGTATCATCAGCTCTTCGTTGAACGTGGAGGAGGTCTACGAACCCTTCGCCCTGCAGGTACACGAGTTGATCGATTTTGAGCGAATCGTGATCACCATCGCGGAACCGGAGCGGGACGTGTTCACCACTGCCTACGTTAGCGGTGGTGATGTCGCGCGGCGGCGGCGGGGCGACGTGGCGGCCCTCGCCAGTTCCTTGACCGAGGAGGTCATTCGCCGCAGGTCCGGGCTGCTGATCCAGCCCAGGGATATTGACGACCTTCGGCAGCAATTCACCGGACCGCTACCGGCTTTCGAGGCCGGGTACCGTTCGTTCCTGTCCGTACCTCTCATTTCCCGCGATGAGGTGATAGGTGTATTGCACCTGGAATCAACCAGTGCCGAGGCTTATACCGAACGGGACGTCGATCTGGCCGAGAGCGTTGGAGCCCAGATATCCGGGGCGATAGCCAATGCCCGTCTGTTCCAACAATTGGAGCGGGAACGGGAGAGGCTACGGCTCTTGACCATGCGGGTGGTGTCCGAGGAAGAGGAGGAGCGCCATAGGGTCTCCCGGGAACTACACGACGAAGCGGGACAGGCCCTGACGGCATTGAAGATCAGCCTTGGACTTGTACATTCCGACATGGCTGACAATGAAGGACCTCTGCGGGATACGATTGCCAGCGCCGTGAACCTGACGGAAGAGACCATGGAGAAGATCCGGCTACTCGCCCGGGGCTTGAGACCGCCGGAATTGGACGCCGTGGGGTTGAACGACACGCTGGAGGGATACTGCCGGGAGTTTGCCCAACGCACCCACCTGGACATAGCCTACACCGGGGAGGACTCGTTCGACCTGCCCGACGCCGTGACCATTTGCCTATACCGCTTCCTGCAAGAGGCGCTGACCAACGTGGCCCGGCACGCCGGGGCGAATACGGTGACCGTCGAGCTTCAAGGGCACAAGGAGATGGTCAGCCTGTCTGTGGCAGACAACGGAAAAGGATTCGTACACCATAGAGGTCCTAGGCAACCAGGGAAGTCTACGGGAATCGGTCTCATCGGAATGCAGGAGCGGTTCGAACTCCTGGGAGGGTGGATCGATATTCAATCGGACCCCGGTCATGGCGCCATAGTCGTGGGTTTTGTCCCGGTGAAAAGCAGTTAGAGGGGGCGGAAATGGTCCGTGTAATAGTCGCCGACGATCACCATCTGGTGCGGCAGGGCATTAGAATGCTGCTCGAGAAAGCCGAAGACATTGTGGTGGTGGGCGAGGCTGAAAACGGCCAGGAAGCAGTGGAATTGGCGGAGAGCCTGGCCCCGGATATCGCCGTTATGGACATCTCCATGCCCCGCATGAATGGTATTCAGGCAACCGAACAGATTCACACCCGTTTCCCCAACACCCAGGTGGTTATGCTCTCAATGCACGCCGACGACGCGATGGTCAGGCAGGCCCTGCGCCGGGGTGCGCGAGGGTACGTCCTCAAACGGGCGATCGGGGAAGAATTGCTCCTAGCGGTGCGGGCCGCAATGAAGGGTGAAACCTACCTGAGCCCACCCATAGCCGGATCAATCGTCGGCGAAGTGCTCTCCCGGCAGGACGGGGCCGAAGAACCGAGCGAGCTTGAGCGGTTGACTCGGCGAGAGAGCGAGGTGCTGCAACTTCTGGCGGAGGGCGGGACCAATAGCTCCATAGCCCAGGACCTGATAGTCAGCGTGAAGACCGTGGAGAAGCACCGGGCGAGTCTGATGTCCAAGCTGAATATCCACGACTTGGCGGGGCTGGTGAGATTTGCGGTGAAGCACGGTATGGTGTCGGTGGACTGACTGGGGCCTCTCCCGCGCCAATGGTAGGGAATTGCCCCATACTCCGGTCTCCCCTCCTCAGGCAAGATAGGTAACGCGCACTACTACCTACTCCCTTCGGAGAAAGGAGGCCACCATGGTCCGAGACTTCGAGTGGCTGCACCAGTGGAAGTTCCCCTGTACGGCCTCCACCGGCGTAGCTGGAGGGCAACCGCCCAAAGGGACACGCGCCGGTGGAGGCGCTCTTCGAGCAGAGGTCACGCGCACCAAAACCTTTGGTGAGGTGCAGACGGATGCGGAGAGTATTTGACCATACCGAGAACTGTTAACGCCCCCGCTGGCCCCGCCTTGGATAACAGGGTACAGTGGTCGGTGGGGGCGCCGGAAACGCCGGCGGCGCCACGCACGATGATATGATCTAGACCAGCCCGTTTATCTGGCCCGGACATTCCGGAGTCACCCAGGGCGGTCGATCTGGTCGCGAAGGCCAGGATAGTGGAGCCGGGCGAAAGAAGCGTCAGGCGCGGGACGAAAGACCCGCGCCTGACTTCTGTTTTGGCGCAATCCCGCGATCTTGGATCAACCCTCTTGTCCCAGCCCCGGTATTCGTCTCCCTCCTCTATTCCATTAGGCTAGCCCGTACTTGAATCGATTTTCGATCCGTTCTGGATTGGGGTCTAGTTTGCCCACAAGGTAGGGAATCTACCCCTACCTCGGCCCGTTCTCCTGGTCCATCTTATGTCTGCCAATACTTATCAGGGAAGAGAGACGAGATGGCGATAGCACCGTTGCTGGACACAGAGCAGAAGACCCGGGTGTTGCTGATCTACGAAAACCCGATTTTTCTGAAGACCGCCGCAGGGTTCCTCAAACGGCAGAAGGGGATGGTCGTGCTCCGCACGTCCCCGACTCTCGAGTCGGCCCTCATCGGCGCAAGGGACTTTGGCCCTTCGGTGATTGTGCTGGATCCCAGCAGTTTGGGATCGGCGGGGTTGGCGTCCATCGCAAGACTCAGGAGGATCTCACCGGCTGTGCGGATCATCGTCATGGCCCTGGTCGATTCGCCGACCTACCGGGACGCCTGTTTAGGTGCGGGAGCCGACGATTTCGTCGCCAAGTCCGACATAGTCTCGGAGCTGCTCCCTGCGATACGTAGGACAGCTTCGCTGAGTCTAGGGGACATGAACCAAAGGCTCTAAAGGCTGTTCAGGGAAATATAAGACCCTAAGGGTCAAAGGAGGGATGTGACATGAGTTGGGATTTTGACGACGAATTTGGACCTGCGGAGTTCGCAGCATACGAGTGGGCCTACTGGCACGAGGTTACTCCCCAGCCCACTCTCAGACGTCAAAAGATACTGGTGCCTCTGGACCGTTCTCTGTACGGCACGCAGCGAGTGTTGGAGGTAGCCCAGGGCCTGTTGGGGCCAGAGGGCGAAGGGATTCTGCTGCACGTAATCCCTCCTTCGAACGGGACAATGGGCCACACAGGGTTCGTTTCCGCAAGGCAGAAGGAAAAGCACGAGCGAGTGAGAGCGATCAATTACCTCAACTACTTTGCCGAACGCATGAATTCCAGGCCCGGTCAATGGCGTGGGGAGGTCGTGGTTTCCAGGTCCGTGGCGGAAGGAATTGCCGACACCGCGGCCAGAGAAGACGTTGACCTGATTACCATGTACACCCACGGGCGCAAGGGATTGGCCAGGTGGATAAAGGGAAGCGTGGCGGAACGGGTGCGGGAATGCGCTCAGACCGAGGTCAGGATCGTAAAGGCCCCCGAACTCGCCGTTGCCTAGCCTAAAGGGGGACCCGGATAACCCGATTCATCAAATCTCCAAAAAACAGGAGGCTCATTATGGTGAATCTGAAGTCGGACCAGGAAGTCACGGAGTTACGAATCGAACCCGGCGTGGGCCAGGAGGAAGTGGCCGAGTGGATGTACCGGATGCCATGTGCCGGCGTCACGTACTACTACTTCGTGCCGCCAGGGAGTAGGCTCGTAGCCAGGCAGGTGAAACCGGTCAAAGAAGCCGCGGCCACCGTTACGGTATAACTCCGGAGCGCGCCAGAGAGAGGGCGCATGACGGACTGTATTCCGGCCCGGCCTGACCCAAGGCAAGGCCGGTTTGGCTTTCTTCTCGATCCCGGCCTAGCCCTGTCGAAATCGGGGACCGTTCCCGGCTCAACCTGGCACAGGGGAATTGATCAACCGGAGGAGCGTGACATTGGCTGTTAAGGTGCTGATTGAACGGCGAGTAAAAAAGGGATACGAAGAGTTAGTCTGGGACATGCTACGGGACCTCCGGGGCCAGGCCGTAAGGCAGAAGGGCTACCTGTACGGTGAGACTTGGAGGTCTCTTGATGACCCGAGGGTGTTCCTGGTGTCGAGTACGTGGGGCTGCCGGGAATATTGGGAGGTCTGGGTCAATGATGATTTCCGCAAGCGCATGGAAGAACGAATAAGGGCCTATCTGAGAAAGACCGGAACGATCCGGGTATTCGAAGAGCTAAGCACTCTGCCTGGGGACGGCGTTTAGGGTTAATCGGAAGTGGGCGCGCCATTGCCCCACTTCCGCGGGAATCGGAACGACTGGCTCAGTTTCGGTTAACCTCAGTGACACTTTGAGCGAGGTGGAACATGGCCCGCAAAGTTCTGATACCGTTGGACGGCTCAGTCGAGTCGGAAGAAGTAATACCCTTGGTCAAGGATGAATTGGCCGATGATGACGAGCTCCTGTTGATACAGGTGATCCCGCCGGGCAGGACCCAGACGATCGGGGACCACGTAATCCTGGGCAGTCAGGTGGAAGAAGGGGACCTCGCGCAGGCCCGGCGTTATCTACAAGACGTCCTAAAAAGGGAGTCAGACGGCTCGGGAATTTGGAAGTCGGACGTCGTGATTTCCAGTTCAGTTGCGGAAGGGATCGCCAACGCCGCCAACCAGCAGCAGGCGGACCTGATCGCTATGTATACCCACGATCGAAATCTGTTGGGCCGAATGATTAAGGGGAGCATAGCAAGAGAAGTCCAGAGAATGGCGTCCACGAAAGTCCGTATCCTGGGCCCCCGCCAGCTTAACGAGCAGCCCGGGGCCAGCGCCGACCCAGATGAGGTCGTGACGGACGGAGGCGCCTTCGCCCATTTGGACATCTTCAGAGGAATGTCAGCGCAGCATATACAGCGCGTGGTGGCCTTGGGGCACCGAATTCAGGTCGAGGCGGGGGAGAAACAGGGCAAGGGAGGCGAGGTTGCCGAGAGCCTGTTCCTGATCCTGTCCGGGGAGGCGAGTCTCTCAGCCCAGTCGGATATCGGCGAAATCACGGTCCGGATTGCGGGACCCGGCGAGTCCTTCCCGCTGGCCTCGATGTTGGAGTCCGGAACCATGATTACCACCGCCGAGGCGGTCACCGACCTGGAGCTATTGGCGATCCTCCGTGCTGACCTGATGGCCCTATGCAGCCGTGAGCCCGAGATCGGGATGCGGATTTACTCCAACGTGGCCCAGATCTTCGCCAACCGCTATAGCGCCACCTTGACCCAGCTTGCCTTGAGCGCGGAAAGAGAGATGCGGGGTTAGCTGCGTCAGAGGCGGCGGTTATGTTAAGCGCGGCGTAGCTTGGGCGTGACCACTGCCAGAGCACCCAGCAGGACTACGCCGGCGATCCCGTTGAAGGCCGAGGCCAGGCGGGCGCCCATGGCGCCCGCCACGGCCCCCGAATTCGCGCTTCCGAAGGTGTAGGCATAGATCGCCAGGGTACGCAGACCGACGACCCTGCCCCTGAATTCGGGCAGGGTCGTTCTCAGAATCAAGGTCAGCATCATTACTTGCGTCGAAGAGAACGCCATCCCCACTAACACCAATATCGCCATCGACAAGTAAAACGACGTGGAAACCGCGAACAACACCATGCTTCCGTGCCATGCCAGCACGGCGATAATAAGCAGCTTCCCCGGCGAGGCGAGGTTCCGCACCGAAGCGAAACTCATAGACCCCACCAATGCCCCTACTCCGAAGGCGGATAGCAGCATCCCCAGGCCTGCCGCGTCGGTGCCCAGAATGTCTCTAGCGAAAATGGGCATCAAGTTAGTGTGCAGAGGCCATCCCGTAAAGTTGATAATCACCGCCAGGACCAGCACACCCCACAGTACCTGTTGACCCTTGACGTACTTCAGGCCTTCCAGGATGGACCGCAGGACCGATTGTTGGTCTATGCGCGAAGTAGACCTCACCGTGGTTATAAGCAGAGCGCACAGTCCGCTCATGCAGGTCAGGACCGAGATTACGGCGTAGGCCCCTTGGGGACCGTACAGCCCGAACAGGAATCCGCCCAGAAGCGGACCCATGATCGAATTGATGTTCCGGCCCATGTTTGTCAGGGCCGCGCCATTGGAGATCAGGTCCTCTCTCAGGCTATCCGCCACCAGGGACTGTGATGCGGGCATCTGGAACGTGCGGACGAAGCCTCCGGTCACCGTCACGGCGAAGATGTGCCAGAGTTGGAGTGTGCCGGTCAATATCAAGGTCAGCATTAACAGGGCGAGAGCCGTTTGCGAAAACTCCACCACCGCCAGGAGGCGTTGCTTCGACACACGGTCGGCAATGGCGCCGGAGAACAACGCTAACCAATTCAACGCCATCCTGGCCGATGCGATAAGACCCACCAGGAAAGGATCATCGGTGAGGATTAGCACGAACCATCCCAGGACCACGGACTCCATCTGAGAGCTGGTCCCGGAAATCGCCATTGACGTCCACACCAAAGTAAAGTTGCGCTGACGCAAAATTATAAGAGGGTATGCGGCGCGGGCCAATGGCGTAGCGAGCTTCAAGGAATTGCCGGGGAGCTAGCGGAGGGGTTGGGACTGGCGGGCAACGTTCTTGGCCCGCCAGCCTTCCAGGAGGTCAGAGCCTTATCGGTTTGGTGATGGACTTACTGCTGGTTCCGCCGCCCCACCTGGAAATGAGGGACGAGAACCCGCCAGCCTCGCCGCCGGCGACCAGGAACACTATTCCGTCGTTGGTGGAGACTATGGGATTCATCTCCGACTCGTCTCCCTGTTGAACCGAGCCTTCACGCATTCCGTTGAGCTTCAGATGTTCGGTGGACACCGAGGCTTGGGAGTGAAGGTAATCCATAGCCTGCTGCTTGGTCCACTCGCCGTTGCGGAAGATACGGGCGTGTTCGGGGGAGAGGACTATGACAAACTCCCCCTGTCCAGGGCGGAAACCGTTCATAGTGTAGGCCACGTTGTCCAGCAAACGCTCCGGGGAGTTGCTGGCTCCATCGGAGAACTGGGTTGGCGAGAACACCGCGAAAACGGTAACCGTGTTGTCGTCGGGAGAGTAACCCCTCTGGACGCTCAAGGTCTCCCAGGGGCTGGCCTCTTCGTTCTCCGCAATGGTCATGCTGTATTTGCCGCCCTGGCCGAGGGTGGACTTGTCCAAGATGCCGGGAGTGCCGCCGCAGACATTCATGTTAATCAAACGGACTGTCCGTCCGATTGTGGAATTGGGGCGGAAACCGGGTCCGAATACGTTGACGCCGGAATTGACCTCCAATTCCCTCGCGATCGGGCCGTTGATCACGATTAGCTGGGCCGAGCTGCCAGTGCTGGCCAAACTGCCGTGGAAGTTGAAGTCCGGCTCACACATCGCTTCGATGATGGCGACCAAAACGGGCATGTATTCAGATTTACACCCGGCCATTACGGCGTTAATCGCGATCTTCTCCGCCGTAATCACCCTGCCCCGCGTTGGCACGACGCCAATGACATCGCTGGGAGCGCGACCCGCGGCTTCCAGGAACTCCCTGACCCGGTCCTCGGTGGCAGGGACCACCGGCAGGCCGTCGGTCCATCCTCTCTGGTAGTAATACTCGATGGCGGCGGGGGTGTCCTCTACGTCGATCCGGTCCGACGCAAGGGGCTCTTGTTGCATGGCAAGCCTCTCTAATGGATGCGACTTTTCGCGGCCGCCGAACGCGTGAGACAGCGGCGCGCCGTAAGTCGCGCACTCAGTTTGCTTGGTCCTGAAACGTTTAGGGGGAGCGAGACGCTCCCCCAATCGGTCTATTGCCCGCTAGTCGTTGCCCAGCAGGATGTCAATGACCTGAGGAAGGGCAACCCTGGCGCGGTCCTTGAGCTCCCCGGGCGTAAGACTACCCAGCGGATGCGGCAACACGGCGAAGTAGTAGTCGGGAATGCCCTGGATTCGTGCCATGGTGCGCGCCGTGGGAATGAAGGGCTCGGTGCAGAGGACCGCCGTGGGGATACCCAGCTTTTCGAAGGTGATGCCGTCGTGCAAACTGCACGAAGAGCAGGAGCCTCAATCCCCGTTGGACGTGATCAGCACGTCGCAGCTCTCGGCCATTTCCTTGACAATGTTCTCGGGACAGGGTGTGGAAGCGTTGGGCTTCGCGTTTCTGATCACCTTTGAGAAATTGTAGCGCTCTTCCAGTAGCGCTCCGACCTCGTCCAACAGCGCCGCGGCGTTGGCCTTGCTATTGTTGAGCAGGCCCAGCACCTTGCCGTTGAGGTCTTCGGGGCGGGTTGCCAACCTGGCGTCCACTGGCAGCGGGGGAGAGGTTGGATCAAGGATCACCATGTTTGGCCTGGTGGTCTCGGTTACCATCGGAGCCTCCTTTTCCTGGTGCGTGTCCCTATGCTGCACCCGACGTTTGGTGCGGAGAATCTTGTTTGAGCCATGATAGTTTGTCCCATCCGGTTACGTCAATGGTAATATGTGCATCACACGCGCCGGCGGCGCCGACAGTGCGATATCTGATGCGAGGGAGGCAAGATGACTACAGTAGGTTCCGGAAAATACACCTATGAGTTGGTGCAGGACTTTCCAAGGCTTCCCGATGGGGAGACACTGGGTGTGGTCAGCACCGTGGCAACCGATTCCCAGGACCGGGTCTACGTGTTTCAACGCACGGACATTCCCGTGATGGTCTTCGACCGTGACGGCGATTATCTGAGCAGATGGGGCATTGGGGCAATCGCCGATCCCCACGGCATGACCATCGCCGGCGACATCGTATATATAACGGACCGGTCCGACTCGGTAGCCGTCAGTTTTACCCTGGACGGAAGGCCTCTCCAGGTCATCGGGGACCGGGGAGTCTACTCCGACACCGGCTGCGAGCAGGCGGGAGACCTGGTGCCCCGGGCGGCCGGGCCCTTCAATTACCCAACGGAAATGGTCCCCAGCCCTTCCGGCGACATCTACGTTTCGGATGGCTACCGCAACAGCCGGGTCCACCGCTTCGGTGCGGATGGGCAACTGAAGCAGTCTTGGGGACAGCCAGGGAAGTCGGCTCCGGGGGAGTTCCACTTGCCGCACAGCGTTTTGGTCGATCCGGAAGGCAGGGTATACGTTTGCGACCGGGCCAACCGCAGGGTCCAGATATTCACTCCGGACGGTGAGTTCATTACCATGTGGACTGGCATGGGCGGCCCGAATGACATATCCCGGGATAGCGACGGCATCTTTTATATCTGTGAGCAGGAAGCCGATGGCGAGCCTCCCCACACCAGCGTTCGAGACGGCGAAGGGAACGTGTTGGCACGGTGGCCGACACGCCACGCCCACGGAATGTGGGTGGACTCACACGGCGACATCTACCTGGGCCTGACCACCAGCCACAGCGTCGATAAGTACGTACGCACGGGTTAGGAGGGCAACATGGCTGACGAGATGATTCGAGTCGGGATAATTGGAGCCAACGCCGAGCGCGGCTGGGGGTCCGGAGCTCATATACCGGCAATCCTGGCCTTGCCGGAGTATGAGCTGGCAGCAGTGTGCACCGCTCACCAGGAGACCGCGGAAGAAGCGGCGGAAAAATTTGGGGCGCGGATAGCCTTCCACGACCACGAGGAGATGGTCAACCACCCTGACATCGACCTGGTTACGGTTGCGGTGCGAGTTCCCTACCACCTGGAACTAACTTCCGCCGCCCTCAACGCTGGCAAGCACGTCTATACCGAATGGCCACTGGGCGTCACCCTGGAGGAGACGCAACAATTGGCGGACCTGGCCAGATCGAAGGGTGTCCGAGCGATGGTGGGTCTCCAGGGACGTTGCTCACCGGCGTTGTTGTATATGAGGGAATTGGTCGAAGACGGCTACGTGGGAGACGTGCTTTCGTGCCACCTAAATAGCTTCAATGCCGTTGGGCTGGACCGCACCTCGGACCGGGTCTGGGCGAAGGACCGCAGTTCCGGGGTAGGGGCGTTGAACATCCAGTTCGGCCACTACGTAGACGCCCTGTGTCTCTGCGCCGGTGAGATTCAGGAGGTTTCCGGGGTTGTTAGCACCCAGGTTAAAGAGTGGTACTTCACCGACCTGGAAGAAACAATGGAAGTAACCGCTCCGGACAACGTGTTGGTTAGCGGCAAGCTGGCCAACGGGGCAGTGGTGTCAGTCCACGTGGCCGCTATTCCCTGGCACGGCAGCGGAGGACCGACAATGAGTGTGTACGGGCGCGACGGCACCCTGGTCTACCACGGTTCGCACATCGACCATACCCGGCTAGAGGGGGCCAGGGGGAACGAAGACACACTCCAGGAGATATCCGTTCCGGAGCGTCTGGTGTGGGTGCCGGAGGGTGTTCCCCAGGGCCCGCCGTTCAACGTTGCCCAGATGTACCGAAGGCTGGCTGACGCGATCCGGACCGGCGGACCGGTGGAGCCGGACTTCGACTTCGCGGTGCGTCGCCACAAGCTGTTGGCGGCAATTGAGAAGGCATCGGACGAAGGGCGCAGCCAAACCCTGGAGTAGCGCCCTCCCGGAGGGCTAGACGGCCCTGAACTTGGGCAGGGTTATCTCTTCTTCAACCTTCTCGAACACTACGGCGACGTCCATGCCGATCTCGATTCGTTCCGGGTCGAAATCGACCAGGTTGCTAATCATGTGGACACCCTCGGATAGTTCCACGTCCACGATGCCCCAGGGGAGGCGTTCCCGGAAGGCGGGGTTCACGGGTTGGCGGGTGATGGTGTAGGTGTATACCTTCCCCTCGCCCTTGGACTCCACCCATTCAAGGTTTTCGGAAGCGCAGAAGGGGCAATTGGGTTTCGGCGGATGGGCGAATTGCTGGCAGTCAGTACATCTGCGGAGCACCAGCCGGCCTTCACGGCAGTTGTCCCAAAACTCCTGGTTGTCGAGATTCGGTATAGGGATCGGGAAATTGGCGGCCGTCATGGCCTCATTACCTCCTCAGCACCAGCGCGCCCGAACCGTCCCCGCTGTCGACGAGTCCAAATTCGGCGTCGTGGACCTGAGCGTACGACTGGCCCCGAAGCTGCCGTACCACCTCGATGATCTGGTTCATACCCTGCATGTAAGCCTCGGACAAATGTCCGCCTGAGGTGTTGACTGGTACTTGGCCTCCCACCTCGATGCGCCCTTCCTCGACGAACGGCCCCCCTTCTCCCCTCGCGCAGAAGCCGTAGTCTTCCAGCTTGGTGATAATCACAGGGCTGAAATGGTCGTAGAAGCCTATCACGTCAACGTCCTCCGGCGTGATCCCGGCCTCGCCGAAAAGTTCGGGGGCCATACGCGCGCCGCCGCTGTTGTCCCAGGACCTGCTGGAGGTCCCTTGCTCCGCGGGCATGCACTGGGTGGCGCTTGAGATGTACACGGGACGTTGCTTCATGTCGGCGGCGGACTCCGCTGAGGTGATCACGAAGGCGCAGGCCCCATCGGCCTCCAGGGCGCAGTCGAAGATGCGGAGAGGATCGAAGAAAATCTTGGAAGTCTCGTAGTCCTCCAGGGTTATTGGGCGGCCGTACATGATCGCCCGCGGGTTCATGCAGGCGTGTTTGCGGAAGGTGAGAGCTACCGACGCAAGTTGGCGCTCGGTGGTGCCGAACTCGTGCATGTGCCGCCGGAACCTGAGGGCGCTGGACTGACCGGGGACCAGCAGGCCATAAGGCTCGGTGAAAGCGGAACTCTTCTGGCCCCTGCGGGTGGTGACAACTCCGGAGCCGTACCGCGCCCCGGACCTGCCGTTGACCGACCGGAACACGAGGACGTTGTTGGCCAGCCCGTGGGACACCGCCATCGCGGCCTGGGTGACCAACCCGCATGCGGCTCCGCCCAGGGGACCCAACTCACCGTAGTAGCGCAGCCACGGGATTCCCAGGCAAGCGGCAAGCTCCGAATGGCCGTTAGAGTCCGCGGTGAACCGGAACATGCCGTCGATGTCCTGTGGTGTCAGACCGGCGTCGGCGATGGCGTTCTTGGCGGCTTCGACCGCCATGCTCATCTCCGTCCTGCCGGAGTCCCGGTTGTAGTTGGTTTCTCCGACCCCGACGATTGCGGTCTTGTCTTTCAGAGCATTCATTTATCGCCTCCCCGGTGGCTGTGGTGGACCTATTGTACCCCAGGCGGAAAGGGAAGAGGATTCCGTGGCAAGGCCTTTATCACAGGTACACCGGCTTACCCAAGGCAGCGGAGCGGTAGGCTGCGTCGACGATTCGCAACGCGGCCACGTTGTCCTCGATTCCCGCGACTGGCGGCCGATCGTTCTTTAGCGCGTCGATGGTGTCCGCGACGAACGCCGGGTAAAAGGGGCTGTTATCCAGCGCCCCTTCCAACGCGCCTCCCTGCCCTTTCTTTTCAAACCACACCAAACGGTCCTTCCCCTCGGAATGGTATTGCCGGTTACGGCTGTGCAGCGAAAACTCCACACGCGGGGTCCAGGGAGACCCAGCGTGAACGTAGGCGCTCTCAATCGCGCAGACCGACCCGTCTTCAGTCTCGATGGACACCTGGGCGAAGTCCTCTACTTCCTCGCCGAAGGACTCGTTACTGGTCTGGGCGTAGACTCTGTTGACCTTCTTGCCGGTCAGGTGAAGGTAGAGGTCGGGCAGGTGTATGCCGATGTTGATGAGGCAACCGCCGCCTGCCTCCGCCAACTTCAAGTTCCAGGGATTGTCATTCTGGTAGTACCGGCTCACGTGTCCTGACATGAACCGGAAGGATGCGTGGCGAAAATCTGCGTTGTCACCCTCCATCTCCCGCACCCTGCGGACCCACGGACTCAGCCGAATGGAGAACGGTACAGCCACGAACGCGGCCTTAGTCCTGGCCAGGTGTATCAGCCCCTCGACTTCTTGGAGATTTAGGCCCATGGGTTTCTCCATGGCGAAGGGTACCCCTTCTTCCAGCAGAAACCTGGCTGTCTCCGCCATCTCGCAGTGGCGTCCCAAGGCGAACACGAAGTCGGGGTGTTCCTGTCGCACCATCTCCCGGTAGTCTTCGTAAAATTTTGCGCCTAACCCATCGGCCACGTCCTTCCCTGTCCGTGGGTTCCGAGCCGTCAACGCCGCCACGCCGGTCAACTCTCGCAACGTCCGGTAATACGAAGGGGCGTGCCAGTGGGTAACGTCGATAAAACAGACCTTCATTCCCCGTGTACCCTCCGGCTCAGTATCTCCGGCTCAGTATCTCCGGCTCAGGATTTCCGGCTCAGGATTTCCGGCTCACCGGCTCACGGTTTCCGGGCGACCTGGACGATGAAGTCTGGGGCGTAATGCTCGTAGTTGCGCTCGAAGTCGCCGAACCTCACGACCTCACCGAAGCCCGCTTGCCGCAGCAACCCGGTCAGGTATTCCTGCCGCAACGGGTACAGGGTCAAGTGGTGGGTATCCCCGTCACTGTAATTGTAGCTGATTTCCACCGCATCCTGAGTGATCGAGATGGGGTATACATCCACTGTGTCACCGAGATAATAGTAGGCGTGTTTGCTACTGAAACCCTGGTCCAGCATCGTATCGTAGTTTCGCTGGTCTATCACGGCGATACCGCCGCTCTTCAGCAAAGAATAGACCTGAGACAGCAAATTGGTGCGTTCCCTCTCCTCAAATAGGTGGGTGAAAGCGTTGCCCAGGCAGATTACAGCGTCAAACTGGCGGCCTTCGGAAAAGGCTTGATTCAAACTCGACCATTCGGCCTCAATAATCGAGACACCTTCCACACCAAGTCTTGCGGCATTCTCCCGAGACTTCGCCACCATTCGAGCGGACCCGTCAGAGCCAGTGACATCGAAACCGCCCTGGCTCAGGGTAATCGTGTGGTAACCCGTGCCGCAGGCTATGTCCAATACGCTGTGGACACCGTAATCGGCTAGAAGGCGTTGGAAGAAGCCGGCTTCCGATGCTCGGCGGCTCTCCCAGTCAATCAGCTCGTCCCAGCGGTCGACGAACTCCTCAGTGTACTGCCGCTGGAATATCTTTGACCGGGACTCAGATCGCTCAGGTCTAGTCACAGGAACCCTCCTAACTTTACTTCGCGGCCAGGAACAGCGCCCAGCCGATCTTGCCGTCGTTCGCCGCCTCGACCCAGAAGCCGAGCCCGTCCAGGGTCCGGTTAATGGTGGCGCTTTCGATGCGCCTCAACAACTCCTCCTGGCTTTCCAGCACAGCATTTCTGACCCAGGAGTAGGAACGGGCTACGTGGACCGACCAGTCTTCTTCCTCCCGGATAGTGAACCCCTGGTCGACCAGGCACCGGCGGTAGTCCTCGGAGTCCCACATCTCCGGCGAACTAATTCTGTCGTAGATTCTCTCTCGATCGGATGCTGGCGTTTCGGACCTCACGACGATGTCGGTGAATATGAGCGTTCCCCCGCTTTTCAAGACTCTCCGTGCCTCGGAGATTATAAGGGACTTATCCGCGCCGTGGAGGAACGCCTCCTGGCTCCACACTACGTCGAACGAATCGTTCTCGTATAGTAGGCTATGGAAGTCGCCTTGCTCGAAGCTAAGCAGATGCTCTAGGCCGGCTTCGGCAGCCCGTAGCCTGGCAAGCTCCAGTTCCTTTTCGCTTATGTTAATCCCGGTGACTTTGCAACCATGCGTCCGGGCCAGATAACGGGCGGTGGAACCGTAACCGCAGCCCAGGTCCAATACGCTGATGGCTGGACCCAGGTCTGCCAGCCCGGACATGATCTCGTTGGTATGCTCCATCGCCTCGGGGTGCGGACACTCGGGATTGCACGGAACACCGAGGTGAAGGTTGTCCCCCCAGATCAGCCGGTAGATTTCGTCGGCTGGTCCGTCGTAGTATTCCCTGGTGTTAGCGACGGTGGACGCGATGTCCGATGGACCCGTCATGACTCCTCCTCGTTATGAGTCCTGAGGGACCCCGGCGGGACTCTTGACCAGGTACTCGGTGAAGAACTGGGCCACTCGCTCACCTAAGCCCGACTCGCTCCCTACCCAGAAGTGGTCCACGCCGGGTACGAACTCAAGGGTGACGGGGCGGCCGAAGGACTTCATAACTTTGTCGAGGTTCGGGGCTTCGATAAGACGGTCCCGGTCTCCGGAGATGATGAACACAGGATGTTCGGTAGTCTGAAGGGGAGAGTTCTCCAATCTAGCGATGCCGGGCGACACCAGGGCGTACACTGAGGCTTCCGCCTGGAGATCGGCGCTTCCGAGGATGATGCCCGTGCCGAATGAGTAGCCTGCCAGGCCCATCCTGTTGCCGTCGACGCCCTGCCAATTTCGAAGCAGGTCCATCGCGGCCAGGGCTTCCTGGTGTTCATTCTCACCCCGGCTGTGCTCCCCCTGGCTGTTCCCAACACCACGGAAGTTGAACCTTATGGTGGCACAACCGGCCTCCGCCAGGGCGAATGAGACCGCGATAACCACGTTGTTGTCCATGTTCCCGCCGTTCAGCGGGCCGGGATGGCAGATTACCACTCCGGGGACGGGGGCCGTAACGTTGTCCGGGACGGCGACGACGCCCTCTAGGGTTAGGCCACTGGCCTCGAAACTTACCGCGCTCTGACGCATGGTTGCACCTCTCAGGTTAGTCTTGGAAAATCCTATTCAGCAGGAGAGGGGATGGGTGAGGACCAAAGCCCTACCGGGCCGTCCTACCCCCGTCGATGACCAGCTCACTCCCGGTCATAAACGAAGACTCGTCCGAGGCGAGGAACAGGACTCCCCAGGCGACGTCCTCCGGCTGACCGATGCGTCCCAAGGGGACTCTATCCGCGCTCCTCCGCCGGGCATCCTCGTCGATCAAGAGATTCGGTAGAGTCATTTCAGTCTCTATTACTCCAGGATGCACCGAGTTGGCCCGGATATTGTCCCCGGCATATTGGATGGCTGTGGACTTTGTCAGGAGGCGGACCGCGCCCTTGGAAGCCCCGTAGGCCGCCGCGCCGGCTGAAGCTCTGAGACCCGCCACGGACGAGATATTGATAATCGACCCACCGCCGGCTTTCCGCATTTCGGGTATCGCCAGCTTGGTGCCGAGAAAGACCCCCTTGCCGTTGATATCCATAATTCGGTCCCAGAGTTCTTCAGTGGTGTCTTCGATGGACGCTGGCGGGAAGATCCCCGCGTTATTGACCAGAACATCCAGCTTGCCGAAACGGGAAACGGCTTCACCGATGGCGTGCCCCCATTCTTCTTCCGAAGTCACGTCCAGGTGGACGTAGACGCACTCGCCGCCGGTCTCATTGATCTCAGCTTCAACCTGTTGGCCTTCGGCGTCCAAAATATCCCCAATGACAACTCTCGCGCCTTCCTGGGCGAAGAGTTTGGCCTCCACAGCGCCTTGACCCCTGGCGCCTCCGCTAATCAGGGCTACTTTTCCTTCGAGCCTCATGTATCCCTCCCGGGGAATCTGGTCCCTATGTCCAGAGGATGGCCCATTATCGCATACCCGCTACTCTCCAGCTACTGAGACCCACCGGGGCGGTCCTGGCATATTCGTGGGCCACGCTGGGGATGGTTCGGCTATAATTCCGGTTGGCCTGCTCTCCAGCTTCTCATCAAGGTGTGAACTAATTTGAGGGTTTCCCACTGGCGGTCCAGACTGGCCGAGTCGCTGCCCTTTTACTACGGCTGGGTCATCATCGCCAACACCGTGGCTATCAGCCTCTCTTCACGGACGATTATGACCGTGGCCGTCCTCTCCGTATTCGTCGTCCCCATGACCGAGGAACTGGGGTGGTCCAGAGGGCTTTTCTCAGGCGCGGTGAGTCTGGGAGGGTTATGCGCGGTAGTAATATCTCCGTTCATCGGGCGGTGGGTCGACCGGTACGGAGCTGGAGCGCTGCTTGCGGTTTCGTCCTTCTTGACAGGAGCGCTGTCCGTTCTATTGGCGATGACCACGAGCCCATTGGCGTTCTATGCGCTGTATGTCCCTGGGCGAATGATATTCACCGGCCCGTTGGAGTTGGGAATTCCAACAGCTCTGAGCAACTGGTTCATCCGAAGACGGCCCTTGAGCCTTGCCGTTGACGGGGCAGCCAAGGGGTTGGGGCTCACCATCATGCCACTGGCAGCCCAGTTCCTCATAACGGGATGGGACTGGAAGACTGCTTGGCTTGCCTTGGGTATGCTCTCATTCTGCGTTGGAATTGTCCCGCCGCTTATCTTCATCGCGCGCCGTCCGGAGGACATGCGCATTGAGCCCGACCCGCTTCCCAAGGATAAGCGAGACGGCCAACCGGACACCGGAGAAAACAGTCCGGGTACAGCCCAACCAGAGGCCGAGTCCGACTTCACCGTGAGACAAGCCCTGAGGACACGCGCCTTGTGGATACTGGCCGTGTTTTCCGGGGCAGGGTTCATGGTGCAAGCGGGGGTTAGCCTCCACCAGGTACCACACTACATCGAACAGGGAATACTGCCCTACTACGCGGCGCTTACCGCCAGTGGGTTCGCATTGGCCCAGATCGTGGCGGGCATTTTTTGGTCCACTCTCTCCCGGCGGATTCCCCTGCGTTTCCTTTTGGCTGCGGCGGCATTTGTCCTGGCGCTCGCGTCCCAGGCCACTTCGTACAGCGATACACCGGCGGCCGCGTTGGGATCGGCGGCGGCGGTTGGGCTGGGAGTAGGAGGACTGCATCTGCTGGTGAGGCTAGCTTGGGCTGATTACTACGGCAGGCGGCATCTCGGCTCGATACGGGGGATCACGATGTCGGCCCAAATCGGCGGACAGGCGTTGGGCCCTGTTACCTCTGGTTTCTTGTTCGACCACACGGGAAACTACCATCTGGCGCTGCAGGTCTTCACCGCCGCGGCTACGCTCGGGTGCCTCCTGGTGTTGCTGGCCTCCCCACCCAGGTTGCACGCCCCAACGCCCGTATCGGACACGGTTTAGCGCTCGGTGGCTAGTGGCCGGTTTTCATTGGTCGATGTTCGGTGGTCAGTGAGTCATGGCGGCCGGCCGGGCCACTAGCCACTGGCCAGTGGCCACTGGCGCCAAGCTTCGCAGATTGACAATCCGCGCTGTTGTGCTATTCTAAGCATCGGCAAACGATTGCAACAACAAAGGATGGAAATGTTGGGCCACGAAACTGCCGTCGATAGGTTGCGGTCTCAGGGTTACCGTATGACACCCCAGAGGTTGACGGTACTCGACATCGTTGCCGGGCATCCGGGTCACATCGGGGTCGACCTGGTATGGAGTCTGGCGAAGGAGCAACACCCCTACGTGGACCTGGCCACGGTGTATCGGACCTTGCAGACGCTGAAACGCGTCGGCGTGGTGACCGAGGTATTGATCGGCCACAAACTCCACTTTGAGTTGACCGACCAACACAATCCTCACCACCACATGGTCTGCTCGTCCTGCGATGCGGTGTACACGCTTAGTCCCGACTACCTGAGCGGGTTTAGTCAACGTCTAGAAGAGGAGTTCGGGTTCATCCCCGACTTGGAGAATTTCACAGTCGGAGGAACATGCGTCACATGTCGACAGGCCGCTTAGGTAGAGCAGCGGCCCGATACTCCCGGTCCGTGGAGCTGCCAAGTCTCGCGCCGGTCCTTGTACTGCCGGTCATATTGCTGGTATTCGCAAGCGCGTGCGCCAGTAGTGGGGAGGTTCCAGTCGCGGAATCAGCCGGTACAGGGGACCGTCAGGACGCGACAACCTTGCTGAGGGTCGTATCGACCGTATCTCCCATTACAAGCATTGTCGAGAACATCGGCGGAGACCGGATCAACTTGCAAGGGATCGTGCCCGAGGGGGTCAATTCCCACACCTTCGAGCCAGTTCCATCCCTGGCCGCCATCCTTTCCAAGGCCGACCTGGTGTTCTTGAATGGACTGTTTTTGGAAGAGCCAACCAAGGAGATGGCGGAAGCAAACCTGAAACAGGGAGCGTCCATAGTGAGCCTGGGCGACCGGGCCATCAGCAAGGAGGAGTGGCAGTTCGATTTCTCTTTTCCGGAGGAAGGAGGGCATCCCAACCCTCACCTATGGCCTGACCCGATTCTTGCGCTGAAATACGCCGAGATCGTGAAAGAAGAGTTGTCCGCTCGTGAGCCAGGCAACGCCGACTACTACGCGAAGAATTACGCGGCCTTCGAGGGGAGGATAGACGAGCTAGACGAGGCCATCAAAATCATGGTTGAAAGCGTCCCCCCTGGGGACCGAAAACTGCTAACTTACCATGACTCTTGGGTCTACTTCGCGCTTCGCTACGGCATGACCATCGTCGGCGCGGTGCAACCTTCGGATTTCTCCGAACCTTCCGTCCGGGACGTGATAGACCTGATCAAACAGATCAGGTCGGAAAAAATTCCCGCGGTATTTGGTTCTGAAGTGTTCCCCAGTGACGAGATGGAACGGATCGCCCAGGAATCGGGAGCCGCGTTCATCGATCAACTAAGCGACGACAATTTGCCCGGAGTCGTTGGAGACCCACGGCACAGCTACCTGGGACTACAGGTATCCAATCTGGAGATCATGATACCGGCTTTGGGAGGTGACGCTTCCGCAGTTGCGGGTCTCGACACCGGGCCGGTCTTCGAGGGTGAGTCACAGGCGATTTACCCACAATAACCACAATCTCAAGATAGTCCCGGTCCTACCGAGGGATGGTCTCAGCGGACCGGCGCGAGTACCGATTATGCTGCACCCACCCGGTCTAGAGCACCTACATAGGCCCGACCCAGACTCTCAACCCATCGTCGAGTTGCGCCATGTGAGCGCCGGATACAACGGCGTCCCCGTGGTCAACGACCTGAACCTTAGAATCCTGCCTGGTGACTTCGTCGCGTTGTTGGGCCCCAGCGGCTCAGGCAAAACGACCCTGCTGCGAACGGTCTTGGGCGCGGCGGACGTTTTGTCCGGCGAAGTACGGATACACGACCAGGCTCCCAAGCGGCGGCGCAGCCGAGCGGGGTACGTGCCCCAGCTCGAAACGATTGACTGGAACTTCCCCGTCACGGTGGAAGAAGCGGTGATGATGGGACGCACGATGTCTAACGTGTTATTCCCGTGGTTCCGCCGCCAGGAACGGGACCTAGCCCTGGAAATGATGGAGCGCTTGGGTATCGCTGGGCTGGCCAATAGGCACATCCGCGAACTATCGGGGGGCCAACAGCAGCGCGTGTTCCTGGCCCGGGCCCTGGTGAGCAACCCCGAGCTATTGTTGTTAGACGAGCCTACGTCAGGCGTGGACATCAAGACCCGCGACCACGTGATGCACCTCCTACATGACCTAAACCACGCCGGAGTCACCATTATTCTGACCACCCATGAGATTAACGCGGTCGCGGTCCACCTTCCCCGGATCGTGTGCTTGAACGGAACGATTGTCGCTGATGGCCCGCCCCACCTGGTCATCACGCCGCATATCCTCCAGGAAGTGTATGGAGCGGAAATGCCGGTGATCCAGTACCGAGGTATGACGCTGGTAGCCGAGAGCGCGCACTCCTGGATGGAGGAGACGGCGGAGGCCGACGCGGTGGCCACCGTAAGGGACGACAGCCATGACGCCCCGGTGGTCGCCCACATCCACGATTCAACAGAGCGTGTCGGGGAGCACCATCACCACCAAGCCGAGCCTATAGTTGCGGACGAGGCTTAACCCTGCTCGAACCGTTTGAATTCGGATTTTTCGTCCGGGCGATAATCTCAGCCGGACTGGTTGGGGCCCTTTGCGGCCTCATGGGCGTCTACATCGTGCTTCGTGGAATGTCCTACATCGGGCACGGGCTGTCCCACGCGATCTTCGGGGGCGCGGTGGTTAGCTGGGTTATGTCGATCAACTTCTTCGTCGGCGCAACCGCATGGGGTTTCCTGTCGGCCCTGCTTATCGGATGGACCACCCGGAAGAATCCGATAGGCTCTGACGCGGCCATCGGTATTGTCACCACCGCCAGCTTCGCCCTTGGGATTGCGATCATCAGTCGATTTAAGAGCTTCACCGGGGACTTCGAGGCATTTCTTTGGGGTAGCATTCTGGCGGTTGACGGCACAGAGCTTATCGCCATCACCGTGGTCGGACTCATCGTCACCGCCATATTCTTTCTGGCCTACAAGTTGTTTCTCTTTGCGACGTTCGACGCCGAAGTTGCCCAGTTTTACGGTGTGCCTACCGGTTGGGTGGACACCCTGTTCTCCCTAATGTTGGCCGCCACTATAGTGGTGTCTATGCAGGTTTTGGGGGTGACAATGATAGCCGCCGCAGTGGTGATTCCCCCCATAGTTGCCCGTCTGCTCACCAGCAGTTTCCGCCGGATGACGTTGCTTTCCACCGGAATAGGACTGGTCTGCGCCGTGGTTGGCATCTACATCAGCTACTTTGTCGATGTCTCCTCCGGCCCTAGCGTCGTGCTCCTGTCGGCGGCATTATTCATTGCCGTACTGGCGTGGACCAAAGTGCGATCCCGGCTGGGCAGGACGGGAAGACTCGCACAGCTCCCCCAGGGGTCGGGCTCCGCCCTGGAATAGCGAGGCCTGGGCTTGCTACTGATCCCTGGGTGACCGGGAAGGCGAGTCGACCACGGCATGGGCTGCGGACCGGCCCAATTGGATGCAAAGGTCTCGCAGACCCGCCCATGCCTTTCGCCACTACTTTTCCGCGTATCCGCTTGCCCACTGGGGCACATGCACTTCTACGAATCCTGGCGCGAGACACAACCGTATGGTAGAGTGCGTGGCCCGCATGGCGTATCCCAGATTTGTTGAGTAGCCAGGATTGGAGATGCCTTTGCTCACGTTCCCACTTTCACCCTGCATCAGAGGCGTTCTGCTCACTACTTCGTTCGCTGTTGCGCTACTGCTTTAAGCGTGTAACAACGATGCGCCAACAGGAACATTGTCTCGAAGCGGATTGGGGGGAGGACCCGCAGCCACCTCCGGCGCTCCCAGCGAAGGGTCCGGGGACACGGGGCGTTCCAGCCAGGACGCGCCATCGCAACCCTCGACGGTTGGGTCAGAAACGCCGCCCACCAGACAAGCAGACAACCAGACGCAACTCTTGAGACTCCCGCTACGACCCCCGAACTAGACACTACTAAAGCTACACCAAAGTCAACGCTTGAGCCGACCTCCAGCCCCGAAGAGACAATCACTGCGGCTCCAACTGTAGCCACCGAAACGCCCAACGATAGACCGATACGGTTATCGTTGGAATTGTCAGAGGACCAGACCCTCACCAGCGGACCTACCGCAGCCTGGGGTACGGATACCCCCAGCGATGTGTCGAGTTACGAAGTCGCTATCGGCGCCTCTATGGGAGCCACAGACATGTTGGGCTGGATGAGTGTCGGCGCGGTTTCGTCATATAGGGTCCAAGACGGCAACGACCGCGTGAGACTGGCCTTGCAACCGAACCGGGACTATTACTTGTCAGTGCGCGCCTTGGACACCGGAGGGGAGGAGCTTGGTCGTGCGTCCAGCCAAGGATGGTCGATCTACCAACCTTTCGTTTTCGATGTAAGCCAGTACCCGAAGATCACCCAGGAGGCTGCTGACAGCTTCTGGGGGGTGCGGTATCCTGACCCCAGGTACTCAGAATTCGACGACCGTTTCGAGGCGTATATGATTGGCTCGGCCGCGGTCGACGTGTATAAGGTCCTGGGGGAGCTCGTCCTAACGGGCTCCAGCGGCCTGAGGATTCTCCAGACAGAGGGAGGCTTTCCGGGGCGGGTGGACGTAACCAGGTTGAGACAAGGCGAAGGTGATTCCAACCATGCGGACACCGTCGCCAGTATGCTGTATGACTGCGAATTCACTGAGAGCCGGCAATCATACTATCGAGGCTGCCAAACCAGTCCTCAGAAGTACGCCATGACCGGTTTGGAGCTTTCAACCCGGCTAGGTGAGTTCTTGCTGACTTCTCAGAATGCAGATGCGTTCGAAACCTCCATTTTCGGCGATCTCGGGGCGCCTCATGTTTGGTCGATGGCTCATGCTCATCCAACGAGTTTTCAGCGGACAGGGTACTATGCATCCGACCAGGTTGCGGGCCTCAGATTGGATGACTGGATGTTCTCAAAGTTCAACATCATCGCCATCTCACCCCAGCCGGGAAGCTACGCTGGCCATGAGAACCCGACACTTTCCGGGAACTACTACAACTCCAACGTTGCCGGAAAGAAGAGCTACAGCTACACCTACGCCGCCCAGTCGTCCATCGACAATGAGAACGAGCCCAGATTCAAGCCGGACATAGTGGCCTCTGCCAGCAACCTGTCAGAGGCCAGCAGTTGGTCTGTACCTACGCTTGCCGCCGCCGCATCGGCGCTCCTTGGACTGGCCCACGCTGAACCCCTGCTGGCCGGGGCTACCCACATGCAGACCATGAAGGCCATCCTGCTGGCCAGCGCGGGCAAAGACTACCTTTGCCCGGAGTCAATCGCCGAAACCGAGGGATCTTGCAACGCGCTCCCTTCCAGAGCGGAACAGTGGCAATGGTCAAACTCCGGGACGGCTCCCCTAGACCCGCGATACGGCGTCGGCTTGTTTAACTATCGGAACAGCTTCGACATCCTAGCCGCTGGGCGTTCCACAGGAGGGGAGCGGTCCAAATAGGAAGGCTGGGATACCCAGGAACTGGAACCCGGACAGACGGTTACCTATGCCTTTCAAACAGCCAAGGCCAACGATGCCTTCTCGTTGGTCCTGACGTGGAACAGAGAGATCCGGCTGGGCCCAGAAGGCGACCTTACACCGCATTTGGCTGACTTCAAGGTGGAGTTGCTGGACGGCGACAATCAAGTGATCAGCCGCGGCGATGACTCTGGCAACAACATCGAACACATCTATGTGCCCTGTGGTCTGGAGGTTGGGGAGCATTATTCAATAGTGGTGACCCTAAAATCGTCTGAACCCGCGACCCGCTACGGGTTGGCTTGGCAGGCGAGGAATTCCGCCCTCCGACATGGCGTCTGGAGAGCGGAATAAGGCTGGGTTGTCGCTACTACTGGATTGCACTGGGTTCCTTGACCTGCTTGATGAGGTTGTTGTTCCATTCCGCCTCGGCTTGGAGTATCGCTTTCGCGTCGTAGATGAATGCCTCGATGAGGTTATGGGAAAGGTAAACGAAAGTGCCCGGTTGCCAGATGGTATGGATTGACGCAGCGGCAGAGCTGGCCGCTATAGCCCAGGTCTCCAGGTCGAGTTGGGGGGTATTGAACCCTCCCCGTTCCCACACGTAATCGCAATGGCGCGGTTAGAAGGATTTCCTGTCTACTGATATTGAAACGATACTCGTTGGGTCCTACGATGTACGCGGTGAAGCGGCTTGAACTAGGGCTAAAATCTTACGGGGGAACGAAGCGATGGCGAACGGAAATAACCAGGGACCCGACTCATCCAGTACGAGAGTTTCAGAGCTGAACGTTTTCCAACGATTTGAGGGACACGTTCAGGGCAAGACACTTGGCGGGCTAATCGAGCTGGTGCCGCTGCTGGTCTCGGCGGTGGTACTTTTGTTCATCATCCGCTGGGCCGACCAATTCATTAGACCCCTTGCCTTCGTGTCCGGGCGGCCCTGGGACTTCCCCGGAATCGGCATTATCGTCGGCATAGTTATTTTCTATCTCGTAGGGTTGCTGAATACGACGAGTTTCGGTAGGACCGTGATGACATGGAAGAACGCGGTCTTGGAACGGATCCCTTTGGTGAAGACCATATACGTGGTAACTCAGCAGGCCACTCAATCTATGACATCCCAGTTCCGGTTCACCCGCGCGGTGTTCCTGGAATGGCCCAGGGAAGGGATGGTGGCCATTGGCTTCGTCACCGGCCGCGCTTACCGGGAAAAGAGAAACGCGGATGACGCGGACGAGCCCCAGTCGTTGGTTGTGGTTTACATTCCGACGGTACCGAACCCCACGTCGGGAAATCTGGCGTTCGTTATGGAAGACGACCTCATGGAGACCGATCTCACGGTGGAAGATGCAATGAAGCTGGTGTTCTCCGGCGGGATAGTGCTGCCGCGGTCCCTGTCGATGGCACGCATGCCTCGCGTCCGGGCCGATGCTGAATTCATCGACCGCTTCGTCGTGGACGCCAGGTAACGAGGCCGGTTGGGTCCGGGGATTGATCTGGGTGGCCTCTTAGGACCGCATCCGGTCTATGATTGGTCCGCAACCGCCGCCTGTTGGGAGGCGGTGTCATGGTCCTCCGGCACCACTGGCTCCGAAGGAAGACGAATCGTCATCTCGGTGAATTCCCCGTGCTGTGTGTCGACCCGTATTGTGCCGCCGTGCTGACGGACGACGTCGTTGGAGATCGCCAGGCCCAATCCGGTACCCTTGTCGGTGGGTTTGGTGGAGAAAAACGGGTTGAAAATTTTATCGGTGATATCCGGTGGTATCCCGTTGCCATTGTCCCTGATCCGAATCTCGACGCCGTCCTCGTCCCGTCGAGTCGCAAGCCAGAGGGTTGGCTCATAGGCGAGGTCTGGTGGAGCCATCAACCGTTTCTCCGCCGTGGCGTCACAAGCGTTTGCGACCATGTTTAGGAAAACACGTCCCAGGTCCTGGGGCACTACGGAGATTTCACCGACCTTTGGGTCCATATTTTGCTGGATGTTTAACCGAAATTCGGGGTCCAAGGCCCGCGCACTGTGGAACGCGAGCCGGGAGTTCTGCTCCAGAAGGCGGTTCAAGTCTGTGAGTTGATGCTCTCCTGAGTCTCGGCCCATCAATAACATGTCGTGCACGATTCGGTCGGCCCGTTCGCCATGAACGCGGATACGCTCCAGGTTGCCCACGATCTCTCCAGAGATCTCCCGCACCAACTCCCGCTTCTCATGTTCCAATTGGCCGGCGCTTTCCTCAAGGGTCTCTCTCAATTCAACGAGCAGGTCTTCGGAAGCCTCAGAGAAATTCTTAACGAAATTCAGTGGGTTTCTGATCTCGTGGGCCACACCGGCGGTAAGCTCACCCAGGGCGGCGAGTTTCTCCCGCATGACAATCTGATCCTGGGCACGTCTGAGGTCCGCCAAGACCGTCTCCAGTTCGTCGTTCTTGCCCTGCAGCTCCCCGGCCAGTTGTTCCACCAGGTTCAACCGCTGCACTTCCAGGGCGTGGCGGCGAAAGACCTCCAGGGCAGCGGCCATGTCGGCTATCTCATCGCTGCCTCCCACTTCCACGCTTGATTCAAGGTCTCCCCTGGCCATTCCCCGCATCCGGTCCGAGAGCATTTGGAGCCGGCGCAGGATCACCCTGCCGACGAAGAACCATGCGATCAACAAAGCCCCGCCAATGCTGATGCCGCTGATGGCCAACAGCAGGGTCCGCCCCGCAAACATGGCCTCTGCGGATGATTCTATCGCTTCACGGGAACTGACCTCCGCAGAGGCTACCAGGGAATCGACTTCACCGACTAACTCAACGGCGATGTCCCGATTGAGGGTGAGGAGTTGGCGTTGCCGGTGGACGAGCCGCAGTTGCTGGGCAATCAGGTCAAAACCGCTGCCTTCATCCAACCCCAATTGAATCAAGTCCTCATAGACGGGAGTGAGCACGGCCCGCAGGGGTGCGCCTTCAAGCCCGGCCAGGCTGCGTTCGATTCGCCCGCCCGCGGCTTCGAACCGCTCCCGCAATGGTTCCACTGAAGATGGGTTGGGCACATTGAAAGCGCTGGTGAGCAACTGGGAGGCGATGTTTCCATCGGCCTGCAATTCGGCGAGATGACGATACCTCGCCAATTCCGTTTCCGATAAATGCTCCGATCTGGGGGACGGTTTCTCACCAATTTCCCTGTATCCCGTCATCGTATAGAAAAGTTGGTCGTCAAGCGCCGGTACTACGATTCGGTCTAACTGGGTACGCAACCTAGCCAAGTCGACCAGCAAGGATTCGCCGCGGCTATTCAGGGCGAATAGCTCGTCCTTGTCCTGGGTGATGGCGTCAATATTTTCGATCAGGGTGTCGGCATGGGAGCGAACTTCAGGGAAGAGCGCATCGTCCCCTCCAGTCTGCTCCAGTATTGCCAATTCCGCTTCGAACGCTATGTGCGCTTTTTGGGTTTCGGCCAAGATGGCGGCAAAATCATCGCGGGTCGTGGCCGCTGTCAAACGAGGCCCGCCAGAATCCAGCGCACCGGCGTAGCGGGCTACGCCAAAGGCAGACGCCAATTGGGGGACCGTCCCTTCGTTGATGCTGGTTTGCGCATCCCCCACACGGTCAAAGGAGAACCATCCCACGACACTGGCGGCAATGGTGAGGAAAACAGCTCCGCCAATACCCGCGTAGAGCTGGGCCGAGATGCGATAACGGCTCTGGAGGATTCGTCTCACCTAGTTACTCAGCGTTGGAGACTTCTAAGGGTTTGCAACGGTAGGTAACCTCCGTCCTCTCCGATGATGGTCAGGAAGACCTGGTCGGACCCCTGATTGTCATCTTCACCATAGTCGAGAGGGAATCCGTCGATGTCGAACTCCGTGGCGGTCCGAAGAACGCGCAAAAGACATTCCCTGTCCACGTCCTTACCGCAAAGTTGGAGTGCATGCACAACCAGGCGGCCCGCCAGGTATCCTTCTAAAGAGACGAAACCGGGCTCCGCATTTGGAGCGTAATTAGACAAAGCTTGCCGGTACCTTCTGGTCACAGGGAACGAATCTCCGGCTGGGAAAGGGACCACCTGGGTGACCACGACACCCGCTCCTCCGGGTCCCAGCTCCCTCGCGAGGGCGTTGCTGCCGACGAAGGAGAGGGTTACGAACACCGGGTCGAGACCAGTATGCCGGGCCCAGGACACAAGCTCCGCAACCGGTTGGTACGCTCCGATCAAGACCACGGCTTCCGGAGCCCCGAGGCGGAGGTCTAGAAGCGCGGTCTTGATCGCCCTGGTGTTCCGGGGATACAGGCCGATGCTGACGGGCTCCATCCGGCGGCGTTCCAACGCCCGGCGTACTCCGCCGTACCCGGCCCTCCCAAAGGAGTCGTCCTGGTACATGATAGCGATGCGCCGGATTCCGAGATCACTGGTCAGCCGGGCGACCGTTTCCTCGGTCTCCTGGTTATACGACGCTCTGAGATTGACGATGTTATTCCAACCGGGGTCCCGCAGGAATGCCGCGCCGGTGAAAGGCGCGATGTATGGCACACCCGCTTCGGCGGCCACCGGAGCCGCGGACCTGGAAGTTGGCGTCCCGACCGCGCCGATCAGCGCGAACACTCCTTCGTCCTCGATCAGGCGGCGAGTGTTGCCGATGGCGGCTTCCGGCTCATAGGCGTCGTCGAGATAAGTGAGTAGTAATTCCCGGCCATGCACTCCGCCGCGCTCGTTTACTTCGTGGAAAGCCGCTTCAATCCCCAGCCGCATGTTACGGCCAAGTTCCCGCGCTGGTCCACTGAAGGCCGCTGACTGACCGAAGAGTATAGAGTCCTCCGGGACGACGTAAGTGGCGGCAGGAACCGTGCTTGGCTGCGAGGAAGCAAGTGAGGACTCGGCACGGCTGGTTGCCGAGGGAGCCTCGGAGCCGTTCCCGCTGGGAAGACAACCTACCAGAATGAATGCGACCGAAAAGGTCAAAATGAGGCCGGTTGCCGACCGGGGTATCCTGGCCGGGCGGGCCGGAGAGGTCATTTGTCCTTGCGCGCCACCAGGGCCACGTGGTTCTTCCCACGCTTCCGCTTGTAACTTAACTCGTCGACCAGGGAGCGGACCAAGTGGAGGCCCAGGCCCCCCACGGGACGGTCCTCCAACGACCCGGTCAATACGGGCGGAGGGGCATCTTTCACCGGGTCAAATGGTTTGCCTTCGTCGACGACTTCGATTGTCAACCGGTCCGGTTCAGACGTGAGCGTGATATCGAAGCCGTTAATGCCGTCGCTCTGGCCGTACTTGATGATGTTAACCAACAGCTCTTCCAAGACGAGGTTGGCGCGGAATACGAGGTTTGGAGACCAGTCTTCCCGCTTGCCCATAGCCTCCACCTCAGCGGCGATGCGGCCGAGCTCATCCAGGTTGGGGAGGACGTTTAAGTTTAGCGTTTCAGTCAAGAGTTGGTCTCGGGGCGGTTGAGCGCCAGACACGCTATGTCATCCGCCTGGGGCGTATCGCCGGTGAACGCATGCACGGCCTCGAAAACGGTATCCGTTGCGGCTTTCGAGTCTATAGGTGGAGCGTCAAAGAATGCCTTCTGTAAACGTTCAAGCCCGAAGAACCCGCCCGCGCCGTTCATGGCTTCCGTAACCCCATCCGTGTAAAGAAACACGGTATCACCCTGTGATAGAGATACGGTGTGCTCCTGGTATCGGATGCCGGGCGCGGCGCCCAAGGCCACGCCTCCAGTCATCGGCAGCACCGTAGATTCTCCGTTGGAATAGACTATCAGCGGAGGGTTGTGACCACCATTGGCATAGGTGAATTCCCCCGTGGCCGGGTCGTAAATCGCGTAGAAAACCGTGACGAACATCCCGGTGTCGCTATCGTCCTGGAGAAGGTCGTTGACCTCTTCCAATACCTGTCCGGGATTAGCACAGCCAATGGCCGCGCCCTTAAGCAGCGTGCGGCTGGACATCATGTAAAGGGCTGACGCCACACCCTTGTCAGAAACGTCGGCTATGGCCACACCGACCCGGCCGTCTTCCAAGGGCACCACGTCGTAGAAATCCCCACCCACGTCGCGGGCGGGTTCCATACTGGCGTACACCTGACAATCCGGGCCATCTGGGAACCGCGTGGGCAGGATGGATTGCTGCATATTGCTGGCGATCTCGAGCTCGTTCTGGAGGGCGATCAACTTATCGCGTGACGCCAGGGCTTCGCGCCATTCAGCGAGGTGGCGCAGCGTGCGGTCTATGGTCACCTGCAAGTCTTCGAAGTCCAGAGGCTTGGTCACGAAGTCAAAGGCGCCGCGGTTCATCGCCGTGCGAATATTCTTCATGTCGCCATAGGCGGAGATGATGATGGAGCGAATATTGGGGTCGACACTGGGGATCTGTTCGAGGAGGGTGAGCCCGTCCATCTCGGGCATGTTGATATCGGTGACAACCATGTCAATGCTGGGGTCGTCGTTCAATCGCCGCAGGGCTTCGACGCCATTCTGCGCGAAAATTAGCTCATACTTGCCGACGCGGACATCGCGCCGCATGCGTTGAGAGAACAGGGGTTGAATATCAGGTTCGTCGTCGACTACAAGGATTTTGTGAGGCCGTGGGGTCATTCTTCCACCACCTACCAGTTAATCCATTGTCGGTACGGTAGCACGGTCCGGCGCGGGGGCGTAGGAAATGGTCAGATACCTACCGTTTCAGGGCATCCATCGCTTCGGGCAAAGTGGGATGGACGGGTATGATCTTATCGAAACCGCTGATCTGGAACACTTCTCGGACGGGGTCCGAGAGGCAACACACGGCGAACTTCGTTTCCTGCCGCTTCATGGCTTTCGCTGTCAGTAGAATCACCCGAAGGCCTGCGCTGCTGATGTAGAACAGCTTGTGCAGGTCTAGGACTACTTCCCTGTCATTATCCGAGATGACTGATTCCAGCTCGTCCTGGAACGCCCTTGCGTTCGTCCCATCCACCCGGTCCTCGGCCCTCGCTATTAGAGTGCCGCCTTCTCGCTCGGACTCAATTGCCATCGGTCCTACCTCCCATACCACACCCCCCAGACCCGCCCCTTCACTCTCCCCAAATCGGACCGGTCCAGGCTTGGATTGGTGGAGCTGCGGGGACTCGAACCCCGTACCTCTTCAATGCCATTGAAGCGCTCTCCCAGATGAGCTACAGCCCCACGGTTGCGGTTGTTCAAACAGGTTACCAATATAGCAAAGATCCCAGGCCCCAATCAATAACTATGACCTACGAGTAAACTTGACTACTGTGCGTCCGGTGCTCCCGGGGTACGGCTCCACAACATAAAGGTCCTTATGGGAGTCGGCCCAGATGCCATGACATGACCTGTGCACCTCGGAGCCCCACTGTGAGAGAATCACGCCATCGCTGGACAAAACGCTGACCAAACCCCCATTGTGCTCCGCGACGTAGGCGATGTCGTCTTCGTCAATGTACATCACGGCGGGGCCGATGAGCTTGGAAGGCCAGGTTGAGATGTACTCACCGGATTGGCTGAACACCTGGACGCGGTCGTTTTCCCGGTCTGCGATCAAAAGGCGGCCTTGCCGGTCAATCCACGCTCCGTGGGGCAAGTTGAATTGGCCAGGACCATTTCCGGGACCCCCCCAGGACTCGACATACCTGCCGTTGGCCTCAAACTTGTGGACCCTCGCATTGGCGTAACCGTCGGCGATGAAAATCTCGCCCTCGTCGTTGATGGCGATACCCGCGGGGAGGTTGAAGGGGTCGCCGCCGTGGGTAACGTCTCTCCACCCATTGGAGCTAAAGTCGGAGTTGTCCGCTCCCGTGTCGGAGCGGAATCCCTTCAGGCCGACGGTCATCAGGAGCTGGCCATCGGATGTGAACTTCATGATCTGGCAGTCGTTGCGCTCCACCAGCCACACGTTATCTTCCTTGTCCAGGATGATGGCGTGAGGGAACAAAAACAGGCCCTCGCCCCAGGCGGAGAGGAAATTGCCTTCCCGGTCGAAGATCATCACCGGGTGTCCGGGGTCACGATTGAAGCAGTAGACCCGGTCCTTAGAGTCACCGTACACGGCCGCCGCGGGCATATTCCAGCCTTCGGGGACCTTGGCCCAATGGAAGTCCACATCATAGGTATACTGACCGCTGCCTACCGTCTGTGTCGTGGTCATGGCATCCACCTCTCAATCGGTCTTCAAGTTGTACGAAAGGCGGGTCGTCGCAACGCCCACCGGGCTTAATCGTCAGACTATGCTTATACCGGGGACCTTGACCCGAACGCTGTATAGGGAGTCGCCAGGCGTGGTAAACAGGGTACACAGGTCCGAACCGCCAAAGGCCACATTCCTGGGCACTTCCGGTCCGCGAATAATACCAACGCGCTCCCCGGAGGGGTCGATAACCCAGACGCCACCCGAACCGGTGCAGAATACCCGGCCCTGGGAGTCCACCTTCATCCCGTCGGGGACACCCGGTTCCGCCGACGACATGTCGCAGAATACGCGGTTGTTGCTCAATGTACCGTCCGCGGCCACGTCGAAAGCTCGGACCCTCCGGTGAGTGCAGACCTCGCCCCGCTCCTCTTCGCCGAAACATCGTTCGTCGAGGCGGCTTATGGCGACATAGAGCACCGACTCGTCCGGAGAGAGCGCCAACCCATTGGGGTATTCGCATTCGTCGGTACCCAGATTCAAGTCACCGTCGGGACTTATACGGAACACTCCACCAAATCCGATTTCCCGTTCTTCGGGCGGGATCCTGCCGTCCGGGTCTGTGAAGAAAATTGTGCCGTCAGAGCGGCAGATGACGTCGTTGGGACGGTTCAGGAGTTTACCTTCAAAGGAGCCGGCGATGGTGGTGATAGTGCCGTCGGCTTCCTGCCTGGTAACTCGCTTCCTTTCGGCCTCGCACATCAGGATTCGCCCCTGCCGGTCCAGAGTACAGCCGTTGCCTTCCCCGGTATCCTCGCGGGCAACACTCAATGATCCATCGGTATCCCACCGGAGCAGCCGGCTGCCTTCCAAGTCCACGAAGGTCAAAAAGCCGCCAGGATGCCATAGTGGGCCCTCCGTCCGGCCCTGTCCCGATGCCAGAAGGGTATGCTCTTCGGAATCCAATACGCTGGAGAGGTCGTCGGGCATGTCAGTCTCCAGAGCGTGCTCGCGGCTAGTTGGGCGGATTATAACAGTCTTGAACCGAGAGTGTACATCAAGATTGGAATTCGGAGCAGGGCCTTTCAGTTGTCAGGGAAGCGCATAAGTCTCCCCCTTTCGCAAAGGGGGACTAAGGGGGATTTCCCCTCTTTTCGGGGTCAGACATGCTGGATGAATCTATTCCGCCCCCCGGCTACTGATTAGCCAGTCGTGTAATATGTTCTCGATGCCAACTTACGCTCGAAACGGTCCTTGCCTGAAGCGGGAAATCCCCCCAACCCCCTTTCGCCAAAGGGGGGCTATCCATCACCGGGCCGAGGATTGAACAATTAAAGGACCCTGGGAACTCGGAGGGTTTGACCGGCTTCAAGGGGTAAACTACAATTCGGCTGACCTATTCCCGTCCCGACCGAAGGCTCGCGAGGATGACGAAAATGACTGTGCGAAGGACCCGGGAAGAACTGCTCCACGATCTCACGGTTCGCGCCGAGGCCGTATTGGGAAAAGAGCGGGCCGCACTAATCACGGCCGCGCTGGAGCAGACGGCCCGGCAGCTTGCTGAAATTTCCGAGCCACTACCGGAGCGGGACGTCGAGCCAGGTTTCTACCAGTAGCAGAGATAGGTGGTATTTCCCGCCAATCAACCCGCGAAATGGAGCGCAAATGCCAGACGCCTTCAAACTCGGAGTAGCCGAAGCAGCAGACGCCATACGCCAGGGCGACCTATCCCCCTCTGAGCTGGCCCAGTCGTTATTGGAACGCATCGACTCCATCGACGGCGGCCTCCAAGCGTGGGCCACCATCGACCGGGAAGAGGTGCTGGGCGCGGCGCGGCAGCGGGAACAGGAACTGGCGCAATCCGGACCGAGGGGACCGATCCATGGTGTGCCGGTGGGTCTGAAGGACATTTTCTACACCGCCGGGATGAAGACCGCCGCCGGGTCCAAGGTATACGCGGACTTCGTGCCGGAATTCGACGCTACAGTCGTCACGAAGATCAAGGAAGCGGGCGGAGTCGTGCTGGGCAAGGCGGTAACCACCGAATTCGCCAGCGGAGACCCCTCACCGTCCATCAACCCGTGGAATCCCACGCACACTCCGGGAGGCTCCAGCAGCGGGTCATCGGTCGCGGTGGCAACCCAGATGTGCGCCGCTGCCCTGGGTTCTCAGACTGGTGGCTCTACCTGCCGCCCGGCGGCCTACAACGGCATCGTAGGTCTAAAACCGACCTACGGCCGCTTGAGCCGCTACGGGGTCGTGCCGGTGAGCTGGTCTTTGGACACAGTCGGTATTCTGGTCCGCAGCATTGAAGACGCCGCGGTGATGCTCCAGGTTATGGCGGGTTACGATCCACGCGACCCGGGGTCGGTAGACGCGCCGGTTCCCGATTACCGGGAGGTGATGAACCTGGCGGACAGGCCGCCTCGCATTGGCTTGTTGCGGGGTTTCTTCCAGGAACGTTCGACTCCGGAGGTTTGGGCGCATACCGAGGCGGTGGCCCAACAGTTGGCGAACGCCGGGGCCGTCGTCGTGGACGTAGGACTTCCGGATAGCTTTGACACCGCTCATAGTTGCCAGAGGACTGTCAGTAATGTGGAATGCGCCGCGTTTCACGAGAAAAATTTCCGTGAGCGCGCCGACGACTATGGACCCAGAATCCGTTCCAGCATAGAGATGGGGATGCTAATTCCCGGAGTGCACTATTTGCAGGCGCAGCGGCTGCGCCGTCAGTTTCGTCGGGACATGACTGCCATGCTCTCCGGTCTCGACGTGGTGATGACACCGGCCACCCCCGCTCCGGCCCCCGAGGACTTGAGCAACACCGGAGACCCGGCGTTCCAGGTGCCCTGGACGTCCGCCGGACTGCCCACCGTGGTCCTGCCGTCGGGGATCAGTGAGTCCGGCCTGCCGGTTGCGGTGCAATTCGGCGCTCCACCTCTCCAGGAAGGACGCCTGCTGGGAGTGGCCCGGTGGTGCGAACGCGCGCTGGGCGTGAAGCTGTCTCCCCCTGCTTATTCCTAGCTGGGAGGGTGTGTTTTAACCGGGACATCACGCCGGTTTGAGACCCTTTAAGTGCCAGACCGCTACGACCTGATCGTCATAGGCGGAGGCTCGGCAGGACTCACCGCCGCCCGGTTCGCCCGTCGGCTTGGTCTAAGCGTGGCTCTTGTGGAGAGGGACCGCATCGGCGGCGACTGCACCTGGACAGGCTGCGTGCCCAGCAAGGCACTACTGAAGGCTGCGGGGTTGGCATACGACATGCGCTCCGCCAGCCGCTTTGGACTGCTGCCCCCTCACAATTCCCCGGTTGACTTCTCCATGGTCATGTCGCGGGTGCGAGGTGTTATGCAGGCCATCCACGACGCCGAATCTCCGGATGCGCTTCGGGAGGAGGGCATCGAAGTCGTGCATGGGGAGGCGCGATTCATAGACTCCCACACGATTCGAGTCGAAGAATCGCAGTTGGCCGCCCGTCGATTTTTGGTCTGCACTGGCGCTTCTTCGGTCATTCCTGCTATTCCCGGTCTGGAAGACGTCCCCTTCTCGACCTACGAGACGGTCTGGGAGTTGCCGGACCTGCCGAGAAGGCTGGTGATCGTCGGAGGCGGGCCGATCGGCTGCGAGTTGGCCCAGGCGTTCTTGCGGTTGGGTTCTTCGGTCACGCTTATCGAAGCCGGCAACCGACTGCTGCTTCAAGATGAACCCGAAGCGTCGGAGTTGATCGCGACCCGGCTGAAAGCTGAAGGCTTGGAACTGAAGCTGGGAACGGCCCTAGGGTCGGTCCAACCCTATGACCAGGGCATAAGCCTTTCCTTGTCTGATGGTGAAGCAATTGGGGCCGATACCCTGCTCATTGCGGTGGGCAGGCGACCCCGGTTGGAGAGCCTGGGTCTGGAGAGTGCGGGAGTGACTTACGACTCGGCCGGAATCGGAGTCGACAAAACCCTGCGAACGAGCCAGAGGAATATTTACGCCGCCGGCGACTGCACAGGAAGTTATCAGTTCACCCACTACGCGGGCTACCAGGGCTTTATGGCGGTACGCAACGCCTTCCTACCGAGAAACAGGCGGGCCGTGTTGGGGCACGTGCCCTGGGTCACGTTCACCGACCCGGAAGTGGCCCACGTAGGTCTGACCGAGTCTAAAGCGCGGGAGCGGGCCGGCAACAATGTGGAAATCAGCAGTTGGCCCATGAGCCGGGTTGACCGGGCCATTGTGGATGGTTCAGAAGACGGGTTCCTAAAAGTAGCCCACGGGCCAAACGGAAAGCTGCTCGGCGCAACGGTCGCCTCGCCCAGGGCCGGCGAGCTAATCCAGGAGTGGGCGCTGGCCCTCGACCACGGCCTAAAGATTTCAGATCTGGCCCAAACCCTTCACGCCTACCCCACATACTCACTGGCCAACCAGCAATTGGCAGCCCAAATGACAGTCGAGAAGATGCTTTCGGGTCGGATGGGCAAGGTCATCCAGCGGTTTGCTCGCGGACTCGTAGGATAAGGGTTCACTCCAGTAACGAAGACCATAAATCGACCGGGACATAGGGTTCGACTGCACAGCGGATGAACAAGATGAATGACAGAACGTGGGTTAGCCAGAATGCCAGGTCTCTATACCTACTGGCGATTTTGATTATGCTCGTTGCTTTGGGCTGCGAGGGTGGGGACTTAGATACCGACCCCGGCAATCAATCCCTCCCCGTAAACGAGACTCCGGCGCCCACGTCCCAGCAGGCAGCGCCGAGCCCTATAGCCGCGCCGTCCAAGGCGGCCCCATCAAGACCTGCTCGCATTGCCCTCCCTACGGCGACTCCAACCGTGACCGCCACGCCCGAGACATCTTCCACGGTTACGGTGGCCCCATCTCCGACAAACACGTCTACTCCGGTCGCCGCTCTGTCTGCAACCCCGATACCCACGGCCACACCAACACCAACCGATACCCCGGCGCCCGCTCCCACACCCGCGAATACTCCGTTGCCCACTGTCACACCAACCGCCGTCCCGACCCCGGCCCCGGCCCCGGCTCCCACGCCAACCGCTGCTCCCGCACCGACACCGACCCAGACTCCTACAGAGACTCCCAGGCCGACCCCTGCGACCACGATGACGCAGACACCGTCACCCACACCAGCACGGCCAAAAACTGTGGACGACTACATCGTTTGGAAAGTCGGCCCTGGTGTGAGTCCCATCTTGGAGGCCGAGGCTAAATCCGCAGTCCACTCAACGCACGACTTCGCCATGAAACTCGGCATACCCTTACCTGAACACCGTATTGTTGTTTTCCAATACCACGATATAGAGGAGCTGGCGGCCTCGTTCGAGGCGGCCACAGGTAGGACATTATTGAAAGGCGGGGCGGGAAGGAGGTTCGTTGAGGGGAGGAGCACAGCAGTGGCCAGTCGAGGACATATAGTGCTGAACACATCGGCCGGTGGCTACTCAAGCACTCCATCCATCATTCGCCGAAAAATATGGGCGCACGAGATGTTTCATATCTACCAGTACAGTATGAGCGGGCTTACACTGTCGAGCTCGGAAGACACTGTACCGTATGCCGGACCGAGGTGGTTGGCGGAAGGGGCAGCAGAGTTTCTTGCGTGGCAAGCGATTGATGCGTTAGAACCAAATTCTTATGTTGTGGAAAGGAACAAAAACGCGGCCCGGTCCAGATCAGTGGCCACCCGGCTAAAGGAAACCGTGACCCAGATTGGGATCAATTCCCTGAAGGGACACGCCTACCCTTACGCGTTCCTCGCGGCGGAACTCTTGGCCGCCCAGACCGGCATACGCAGCTTAATCGATTATTTCTCGTCGCTTCACGCGGGGACTTCTTGGCAAGTGGAGTTCCAGAACCACTTCGGGATGACGGTGGAGGATTTCTACGAGATATTTGAAGGGCATCGGGAGGCCTGTTTCCCCAGATATGATCTGCCAATCGAGCCTCCGGAATCACCGGCCATCCCGGGGGCTGCGGGAGCCGGGACTACGATCACGGAATGGGAACGATTCATTCCGTGGCTTAGCAGTCCACCAAATGATCTACACTCCCGGGCCAAGGATTCGCTAATTTGCCTCCAGGCTGTCGACCCCGAATTGGGTGCTTCAATACTTGCAATGTTCTGGGTAGTCGACGGGATCAACGAGAATGAACTTAACACGATTGAGAGGATCCTGAGGGTCGCCGCCCTTGACCCACAGATGGCGTCCCTTTGTTTAACGTTCGATTGGATAGTGGACGGGTTGAATGACCACGAGTAGGTCGATATTGAGGATTTCGCGTACCTCTTAGAGGACCAAGAGTTGGCGCGGGCTCTGGTTGACTCAACCGGTCGCTCTTTCGCGCTCCGCTTAGGACTCGATGAGGCCGGGTTTCAAACTCGGCACCCGTGGTTAGCGGACGGCATAGCAGGGCACGAATTGGGATCGCTGGTGGCCTTATCAAGGATTTTCAAGGTGGACCCCGGTCTTGCTATGCAAATTATGGACTATCAATGGGCGAGGGACTCGATTTCCCTCAGGGAGCGTTGGTTTGTGCGGAATCTGGGAAACATAAGCCGAAAAGACGCGCAGTTGTTAAGGCGGGTTCTCGGCTACCTCTGGTCGAAAGACGGCATGAACACTGACGAGATGCTCGCCCTGGAATCTATGGGCCGTATATTCTGGAGGTACCAGGAGTTGACCAATCGCATTTCCGGATTCTCCTGGGTGGAGGACGGAATCACTACCGCGGAATCCGACGCGCTCAATGAATTGGCGAACTTCTTGCGGCGAGAACCGGAATCACCGTTACCCAACGACATAGGCGAGAGCATCAGTTTGGCTGAATTAAGGCAAATCCTTGCCACCGGCTCGTGAGTCACACCAGCCTTGGTCCATACAGAACGGCACCGTGAGACCCACGGCGCCGCTCCTTTCTTCCCGGTGGAAACTCTTCCCGGTGGAAACTCTTCCCGGTGGAAATTGGGCTAGAAAATCGCGATGGGGTTAACCGGCGAGCCGGTGGTAGCGTGGAGGGTCAGCGGGATACCCCGAACTGGATTTACCTAAGACGAGACCGGAATGATTCGGTCGTATCAGGGTGACACCGCCACCTTCACCTGGGAAAGGTCGGCTATCTCTTTGGCGTCAAAGATTTCCAGGGCTATCACTCGATCGTTCTGGTCAAAGTCCGCTACGACGCCGGGCAAAATCTCCTTAGATTCCTTCGCCTGTCTGACGTCCAAGACAATGGACAGGATGTCCACGTCAGCATCGTAAGTCACTTCCATAATTCGAAGACCTCTTTAGGGCCTGAAGTTCGAGTCAATGAAGGCCGTAATGATGGTTTCACCGCCTGGTGCAACGACCACTTGCACGTATCGTTGCAGTGCATACACATACCCCCCATGCCGGATTCGCCCGTCATCTTGAACCTGAGTGCGCACCGAATTATAGACCGCCTCGATGGCCTGCTCCCAGGTGATGCCTCGAATCGGCAAACGGCGATTGATGTAGGCGATTGATGCAATAGTCGGAGAACCTCACACGAAAATCAATACCGCCCGCCGATTCGACTTGCGCGGCCTAGAAAATCGCTATGGGGTTCACGGGCGAGCCGGTGGTGGCGTGTAGGGCCAAAGGGCCAATCGACAGCATGAACTCCCAGCGGTTGCGCTCCTGGCAGGCTACAGCCAACTCTTCGAGATTAGCGTTGTCCAGAATCCAGACGCCCATGGCAACGATGCTCACCTGGTGAATGGGGTTGGATAGCTTGGGATACTCCTGGGGAGCAACGTCGTTGCCCGTGTCGGAGCCCAGCATGGCGATGTCCCGCTCGTGGAATAGAGGCAGGCAAGCGGCTTGGCAGGCCGTGGAACCTGTTGTCCTGCCAACAGGGCCCTCCACGTTGCGGCGGTGTAGTTGACCGGTGCGGACCAGCAGAACGTCGCCCGGCTCAACCTTGAAACCGCAGCGTTCCTCCGCCGTCAATATGTCCTCAGGCATGACGCCTTCGCCGCGCTCTATCCAGTCGATGCCCCGTACCATGGGCACATCCACCAGGACTCCGCGAGTAATGATCCCGTCCTTGGCATCTTCAACGGAACCGACTGTAGCGCCCAGGCTCGTGGAAACCAGGTGGGCCGGGTTGCCGTTGAAAGTCTTACCCTCCCAGAAAAAATGGGCCAGGCTGTCGATGTGGGTGATGGTGGTGCCGTGGAATATCATGCCGAAATAGTCGGTGGCGGCGGCGTTGGGGCGGGCGCTGACCTTCTCGCCGGAGGCCCAGCCCTCTCCGCTCTCAACCATGAAATGCACCGGCGGGTTGGGCGAGTCGATGGTTGCCTCGAACCGGACGGTCCTCGCAAGAGAGACCCGCTCGCCTTCCTGGACGGTTGCGACGGCGGCTTTGACTTTCTCTGGAGTGATGAGGTTTAGGGCGCCCTTGGTCTCACCGTCGCCCCATCGTCCCCAGTTGGATAGGGACTCGAAGTAGCTAAGGACTTCCTCTTCGGTTGGGATCGTTCCTGGCATCTTTATGATCCTCCTCTAGATTCGGGAGTTCGCTACCGGGCTCGTTGGCTCATTGGTCCGATTGGCGCTCTAGCATCCCACGAAAATACACGTAATTTCAGTCTTGGTTTTGGTGCTCCGCTACAACGGCGGCGCCAGGTTGACGTTCAAGGTCTTCTCGCACCAGCGCGCCGCAGCCAATAGCCCCTGCTCCCCGAAGTATGCTCCGGCCATCTGGATTCCCATCGGCAGCCCTGATTCCGCAACGCCGGACGGAATGGTAATAGCCGGAAGGCCACAGGAGGTCCAGGGACCCTGGAACATGGTATTCCCCGTGTTGGAGAGATCTGCCAGGGCCGCTGTAGGCGTCGAGGGGGTCAGCAACACGTCGACCGACTCCGCCAGACGGGCCATTTCCACAATGAACTGCTGACGGCTTTCCTGCGCCCGGGAATAGGTGGAACTGCTGGTAAGCAGTCCTCGACCCAGCATCTCTCGCAGTTTCGGTTGGTATTCGGTGCCCCTGGCTTGGTACATCTCCTTATGGAAGGCTGCGCCCTCTACCGCCATCACCACTTGCTGGTCCTCGATGGCCGTGTTGATGCTGTCGGGCAACGCAACCTCCGCTACCGGGGCGCCCGCTTGCCTCAACGTCTCAACAACCGCGTCGGTATGGCGCTGGACCTCCTCGCCAGCGTGGTCGTAGAAGAACTGGCGGACCAGGCCGATGCGGGGCGGGGACGCGGAATCCAGCCCTCCCAGGTAGTCGGGAATGGGTTGATGGGAGGCCAGAGGGTCGTTGACGTCGGGGCCGGCCATTACCTGCAGAAGCAGCGCGGCGTCTTCCACTGACCGGGCCATCCAACCAACATGGTCGAGGGACCAACTCACCGGGATGACGCCATACCGGCTCACGCGGCCGAATGACGGCTTGAAACCCACCACCCCGTTATAAGAGGCAGGACGCAGGACCGATCCCACCGTCTGAGAGCCCAGCGCCACCGGACACATTCGGGAGGCCACACTCACCGCGGAGCCGCTGCTGGAGCCGCCCGGAGTGTGTGCGGGGTTCCAAGGGTTGAGGGTCGGGGACGGGTCCATGCAGGCGAACTCGGTGGTTACGGTCTTGCCCAGGACGATGGCCCCGGCGTCCTTGAGAAGGGCCACGGTTGTGGCGTCGTATTCCGGGACGAAACCGGCGTACAGGCGGGAGCAGGCGGTGGTTGGGATGCCCGCCGTATAGTAAATGTCTTTCAGCGCCACGGGAACTCCATGCAGCGGCCCGACGGAGTCTCCCAGGGACAACTCCTGGGTCTTGTGCTCGGCGTCCCGTAGAATGGCTTCACGGTCCAGATAGACCCAGGCCTTGAGGCGTGGTTCCAGGAACTCGATGCGGTCAAGCAGCGCCTCTGCCAAGTCTCGAGGAGTAATCTCTCCCTCTTTGATGCGCCGGGCAGCATCGGCGGCTGTAAGTTCGTATAGTTCTGGCAACGGTGCACCTCCTACGTCGGCATGAATTCCGGTATGGCTTTTGCCCGAATGGCGACCGTCCAATTGTACCAGCCCGGCGGGATGGGGACTCATAGTGGGCAGAAAGCACAGGGGTCGCCCTTGCACCGGCAGAGGGCCGGGGCACTGGCGGACTGCTGCTATAATTGGGGCGAATCAGCCGAAGGCGGCAGGAGGAGACGATATGGACGGTTGGGCCGGAGTCGTGCTAGCCGCGGGACAGGGCGCGAGAATGAAGTCCAAGCTACCCAAAGCGCTGCACAAGGTCTGCGGCAAAGAGATGGTGCGCTATCCCGTGGAGCTGCTCCGGCGGCTGGGGATTGAGCGGGTAGTGGTAGTTGTGTCCCCCTCGACCTGCGCGGCAGTGCGAAGGCTCTTCGGCGACGTCGTGGAGTATGCCATCCAACCTCGTGTTGGCGGGACGGGAGATGCGGTAATCCGGGCTAGGGAGGTGGTGGAGGGAGAATCCGGCCATGTTTTGGTGATGAACTGCGATGCTCCCCTGGTCCGTGAGGAGTCCGTCAAACGGTTGATCGAATCCCATGTCGGCGCCTTCCCCGCGGTGAGCATAATGACGGCGGAGGTACCGGAGTCCCAGGATCTGGGCATAGTATCGCGGGATGGGGAAGGGAGAATCCTGAAAATCATCGAGGCCGCCGAGGAAGAGCACGATCCACGGCAATCCGCCGAGGTCAACGGCGGGGTCTACTGTTTCCGGACTCCGTGGTTATGGGAAAACTTAAAGCGCGTAGGCCCGAGCGCCAACGGCGAAACGTACCTCACCAGTCTCATCGCCATGGGAGCCCAACAGGGAGAAGGTGTGGTTGGGGAACCCACGCACCACACTGACATCCTGGGAGTTAACAACCGGGTGCAACTCGCCCAGGTGGAAAGCGCGATGAGCGGCCGCATCCGGGAGCATTGGATGTTGGCCGGAGTTACTATACAAAACCCCGAGTCGGTCCAAATTGATGCGGATGTGACAATCGGGGCAGACACGGTGGTACTTCCCAATACGATGCTGCTGGGCCGGACTCGGATCGGCGAGGACTGCGAAGTCGGTCCAAGCTCGGTGGTAAGGGACTCCTTGGTTGGCCGGGGATGCCGTGTCACGGCCTCGATGTTGGAAGAGTCCACGATGGAAGATGGTGTGGATATTGGCCCGTTCAGCCATCTCCGGCCCGGCGCTTACCTGGAATCCGGGGTGCACATCGGAAACTACGTTGAAGTTAAGGAAAGCCGTTTCGCCGCTGGCGCGGTTATGGGCCATTTCGGTTACGTGGGAGACGCGTCCATCGGGGCGCGGGTCAATGTGGGAGCGGGAACCATCACCTGCAACTACGATGGCAAGGACAAACACCGCACGAACATAGGGGCGGATGCCTTCATAGGTTGCGACACCATGCTCATCGCCCCGGTCTCGGTGGGTGACGGCGCTTACACGGGGGCGGGATCGGTGGTAACCAGGGACATTCCCGCCGGTAGACTGGCGGTTGGAGTTCCTGCTAAAATACGTGAACAAAGGCCAGAGTCCGATTGACCTCCTGGTGATTCCCTTTGATTTGGTCTCCGCAAACCCGGGAGGGTGAAGGTTATTGGACACAGACTATTTATCGACAGTAGCCGTTTTCGCGGTATCCCTTCTACTCTTCGCATTCTTAAGCTTGGCGCAACACGCGTCCAGCCCCGCGGGTAACGAATTCAGGAACGGCAGGCCCTCTCCGCGGGTGTCGCGGGCGATACTCTGGTGCAAATTCGCCTGTGTAATCGCGGTTGCAATCTCCGGCGTTTTCTACATTAACCTCGTGACGCCGGCGGCTTGGTGGGTCATCTCCCTGGTTTCCCTCGTATCTTTGTTGTTCCTCGTGATTATCGACCGCGCCACCGGAATCGTAGCCGCCAAGCGTTCCGGATCGTCTCGAAAAATCCTTTTGGCGCTTTCCCGTGTCTTGAACGGAAGCAACGAGAGGGTCCCATCTGTCCTGGGAGACGGGATGGTCCGGCCCGAAGGCTCCAGGGACGGCTCGTGGGAGGACGCCGCCAGCGGGGACGAGCGGGTCATCACCGAAGCGGACCTGGTCAACATGGACCAACGAGACCGGCAAATGCTCCGTTCCATTCTGACCCTGGACATTTCCACGGCCCGCGAGATCATGGTCCCGAGGCTGGACATGATGACCGCCGAGGTCGATTCGTCCCTCTCCGAAGTAGCCGACTTGATGGTGAAGGAAGGACACAGCCGCATTCCGGTATACGAAGACTCCATCGACCACATCGTCGGCGTAATCCACTCCCGGGAAGTCCTTCACGCCCTGGCGCACCCCAGTTCCGAGCAGGAGCTAAAGTCCTTGATGAACGCTCCCTTCATCATCCCCGAGAGCAAACGGCTGGATGACCTGTTGGAGGAATTCCAGGAACGCGGCGTCCAGATGGCCATCGTCGTGGATGAATACGGCGGCACCGAAGGTCTCGTAACAATGGAAGACCTGCTGGAAGAAATCGTTGGGGAGATCGAAGACGAAGTCTCCCGCGATAGGGAGCCGTTGTTGGAAACAATAGAACTAGGTGGAGCGTTGGTGGACGCCCGCGTGTCGACAGAGGACGTGGAACAGCTATTCGGGGCGCGCATAGACAGCCCCGATGTGGACACGGTTGGAGGTTACGTCTACCAGGCCCTGGGAAGGATCCCAGTCGCTGGAGATGTGGTGACCACTGACCGCCTCCAGATTGAGGTCGTGTCTGTTCTGGGACGGCGTCTACGCAAGCTGCGCATCCACCGGACCGACGCGGGAGGCGTCAGCCCGGCAAGCTAAAATGGGACAAATGGTAACGCCCCTCCTGTTCGGGAGGGGCGTATATTTTTGGTTCCCATCTCACTTTGCCCGGTCATGCGCCGGGAGTGATGTTCCTAAACTTGACCGATCAACTCCCCGCTGACGATCAGCCTGTGGTCGTAAATTAACCGGGGCACGCATGATACCAGGTGAATAGTCGCGCCTCCCGCATCGTATAGCCGTATGTCCTGCTCATGCACCACCTGGGACGAGATTAGCCGATAAAGGTATTGGCCTTCTTCACTCTCCGCGATCACGAATACATCGCGGCCCTGTTTGAGCATTTCAGGAATTTGCACCAGGTTGAAAAATATGGACCCTTCACCCAGAAGCGGAGTCTCGGTGTGGCCGAAGAACCATGCGCTGCCCGCCTCTCCCGCGTTTGCCGTCGCGGGGATGTGCCCGGCGGCGCGGTCGGGGGTCTCATAAGCCCTGCTGCCACCCAAGTCTTCGATGGCCAACTCGACGATACGAGAGTCGATTTCCACCGAAGGGATGGCGAGCCGAGTCGACGCCGCCCTGCTGCCGAGGGGGAAACCCTGTTCCGCACCCACCGGGGTGAATGCTTCTAGCAGCGTTTGAAGCTCTTGGGGCGCGGACTCATAGGAGAGCCGGTCGCTCCAGAAGACCGGAAGTGTCCGCGGGTCCGGGTTTAGGCCAGTCTCCCTGGTTGCCAGGTCCTCTGCTCCGGCTTCAACCATGGTACTAAACCAAAGCCAAGGTGGGATGTGCATTTGCCGGGAGTTGTGAATCAGGCCGGAAGTCTGACAGGATTGCCTCGGCCCTTGACTGGAGGATCGTCCGGCAGCGCCGTCTCACCTCTTCTTTCCGGTGGGTCAATCCTGCCAGGAACCGGCCGACCCTCTCCTGCGCCGCTTCCCTGCTCCCGAGGCACAGATTGCCTGTAGCCTCTTCCCTGGCCCACCCCCAGATGGCTTCATCAGCGTTGAAGTCCGGGCTGTACCCCGGCAGATTCACCAGTTGCAGTTTCAGATTCGGTGTCCGCAGGTATTCCCGCATCGCCTCCCCACGATGGGCTGGCGCATTGTCCCAAATCACCTTCAAGGGCCCAGGATGCTTTTCTTTCAGTTGCTTCAGGAAGGCAACCGAGGTGCCCGAGTTGCTGTTGCCACCCAGTTCCATCCATTCCACCTCCCCCGTCTCCAAGCATACCGCTGAGTAGTAGCTGGCCTTCTCCCCGTAGCTGGGACTGGTGGACTCCACCAGGGCAGGTTCTCCCTGCTGCACCCACTTCCCCCGCAACTCCGCGTCCGCCCGGAAGTGGGCCTCGTCAGCGAAGAATATCCGGGCCCCTGCCCCCTGGGACTCCTCCCACATAGCGGCATACTCAGCCACGAAGGCTGCCCGCTTCTCCTCATCAGCCTTCAGCAACCGTTTCTTGGGCCGCTTGAAAGCAAATCCCAACCGGTGCAGCCAGTTCAGGCAACTGCTGCGGCTCAGGCTGGCGCCAAAGCTTTCCAGGACAAACTGCCTTACCGCCTTCCAATACCAGTTGGCCAATTCCAAGCCCGACGCCGCTGGCGATTGTTGCACCGCCGCCTTCAACTCCTCCTGTTTCGCCTGGTCAAGGGTGGGGGGGAACCACCGGTCTGCTCGAAAATCAATGCCCTGGAACCTCCCTCACCGAAGGCCGATGCCCACCGCCCTATGGTGTGAGGGTCCCGGTCCAGCGCCTCTGCCGTGGCCGCCGCCGTCCACCCCTGGGCCAGCAGCAGCATGGCGTACCAGCGCTCCCGCTCCCGGGGCGTGGGCGCCAGAATCATCCGGCGCTGCAAGTCCTTCACTCCCAACTCCCACCGCTCCAGCGACCGCTCTATCTCCCTGACTCCCATCATCCCCCCATCACAACACGATTATCTGTCCCGTCTCTTACTCTCCACTTTACCCTGACTATCTGCGCTTTTCACCTTGGCTTTGGTTTAGAGCCGGGCTCCACCAATGCAAGTGTGTCCGGCTGCAATGTAGGTGTGTCCGGCTGCAATGTAGGTGTGTCCGGCTGCTTCTCAACGGGCGTGAGGACAGACGCGGGTGGGTCCTCGGGTCCCTCGACCACGGTGGACATCTCCTTGGTTGAAACTACGGTGATGTCCGCGCCCACCTCTTCGATGGCCGGTTTTTCGGCCATCTTGATAGTGGCCTCCACGGGGTTGGACCTGGCTGCACCAGGTGTATTCTCCCGTGGCGCGGGTTGAGCGATGGTCCGTTCGGACCAAGCTGTCCTCGAAAGGACTTGTTGCCCCGGATTTGGACTGGTGTCTTGTACGGACGCTTGGACGGCGGAGACCGCTACCGGAAGGGTGGCCTCCAGGTTGACCAGGTCAGCCCTGGCCGTGTCCGTGTAGGAATGAAAGGCGAGGCTCGTGGTTATTAGCATCGATCCGAGAACAACAAGAAATATTCCAATCAAAGTACTGGGTTGTCGATGCCTTGGGCCACGGAGCAACATATAGTCGTAGCCAGCTTCCATATCACCTCCTTGTCGTATAGATGGGAGCACACAGCCGGAATGCGACGATGCGAGGATAGGCTCCATACTGGCGAAGGGTTTCCACCCTAGCTCCAGAAATGGACGGCACCGCGGGGAGTTAAAAGCCGAAAAAGCCTAAGTGTGAGGTCCTACCGGACCCTGGGAACGTGGTTAGCGCCTGGCGTGATCGGCTCGTTGAGGTAGATGTCTCCGTTACGGATTTTGATATTGAAACCGCAACTCGGGTTAATGCAGACCCATGCTTTGTAGTGCACCGCCGCCCCCTGCCCGCCATAGTCCGAAAGGGGAACCAGTTGACCGATGTTACATTTGAGACACTTGGGTATCGCCCATTCTTCCACTTATCCCTCCTCCCAGGTAGATTGAGGCCGAGTATATCATCGCGCCCGCGACGCTACCAAGCGCAACGCCCACGGCGATTTACGATTTTGTCGTCTGTTCCAGACGCAACCCGTCTCAATCTATCCTATAGCCAAACGGTAGACATGCCCTTGCGGGCACGTAAGGGTACTACTCCAGGAAGTCTTTCAGTTTGCGGGAGCGCGTGGGATGACGCAGCTTCCGCAGCGCCTTCGCTTCGATCTGGCGGATACGTTCCCTGGTCACTCCGAACTCTCTGCCAACCTCTTCCAGGGTGCGGCTGCGCCCATCCTGCAGGCCGAACCGCAGTTGCAAGACCCTGGCTTCCCGGTCAGTCAAGGTGTGGAGCACCTCGTCGACCTGCTCCTTAAGGAGTTGGAACGAGGCGGCGTCCGCAGGCGCGGGCGCGTTCCGGTCCTCAATGAAGTCGCCCAAATGGGAGTCTTCTTCCTCGCCTATGGGGGTCTCCAGAGAGACGGGTTCCTGGGATATCTTCAGTATTTCCTCCACCTTCTCTGGGCTGATTTCCATCGCCTCGCCGATCTCTTCCGGGGTGGGCTCGCGGCCGTACTCCTGGAGCAGGCGGCGGTGTTGGCGCATCAACTTATTGATCGTCTCCACCATGTGGACCGGGATGCGGATCGTCCGGGCCTGGTCGGCGATGGCCCGGGTGATGGCCTGGCGGATCCACCAGGTAGCGTAGGTGCTGAACTTGTACCCCTTCCGGTAATCGAACTTCTCCACGGCGCGGATGAGGCCGATGTTGCCTTCCTGGATCATATCCAAGAGGGCCATGCCGCGTCCGATGTACTTCTTGGCCACACTGACCACGAGCCTGAGGTTGGCCTCGGTCAGGTGAGCCTGTGACTTGGCGCTATCGGCATGAACGCGGTTGAAGGAACCCCGGAATAGCGGGTCCAACTGCTGCATCTTGGCGTAGCATTCCGGTGTTGCAATCGTCACCGCCAGGTTATCCATCGTGCAGCGCCTGAGCACCTGGATGGCCTCGGTGGGGATGAGCCAACTGTCCAAGGAAAGGTAGACGACCCGGCGGTATACCTCGAGCGGGTCATCCTCAAGGGCGAACCCCATATTGGCAAGCAGGTCCTGGGACACTTCGGCATCGATCGCCGCCCTAAGGTCGGGGTGTTCGGAGATCTGGAGCATGGTCATATCCCGGGGCAATTCCAGTTGCTCGCACAGGACGCGGACCAGAGTAATCGAGTCCACCATACGCTGCAAAAAGGCGCAGGTTAGCTCCCAGGGTTTCGGTGGACGCCCTTCGATTTCGGTTAGCTCGTTTTGCAGGGCGGTCAGATGCTTGCCGCCCTCGATCTTCCGGGCTAAGACTCGTTCATCCTTGGACGTGAGGAGGCGGACACGGCCGATTTCCCGCAAATACATACGGACCGGGTCGTCGAGGACCTCCATGGTCTCGGTTTCCGGTTCCCAGTCAACATCCTCGTTGTCCCCGTCACCGTTGGTCTTGTCGGTGGAGTCGGCGGTCTTTTCGGCCGTGCCGGTCTCCCCCCATTGCTCATCGGCGGTTTCGGAGGCCAACGGGGCCGCGACGGCTGCGATCCCGTTGGTTTCGGCCAGGGACTCGTCGTCTTGCCGGTCCTTCACGCCACGGATTATCTCCAGGAGCTTGCTGCGTTCTTCAGACTCCTCGGTAACGTCGAGGAATTCTTCCGGGTTTAGTTGGTTGCCATTGCTGTGTCTCGGCATTATCTACCTCTAGGTGTGCGGACTTTGAGCGCGGAGCCCCGCGCTTCCTGATTCTCCTTGATCCGTTGATTGACCTCTAAAACCTCTGAGTATAACTCCTCGATAGGGCTGGTGGCCGCTTCCGCAAACCGCATCCCCTCTTCCACTTTTAAGTCCCTCAAATAGCGTGCCTCCAGATTGGTGACACATGTCTGGAAGGCTGCGGAGAGCCGATGTGGTTCCAGCGGAGGGTATTCCCTCTGCAACAGGTCCTCGAGCGCCTCCTGCAACTCTTCCCCAACGAATTCCGATAGCGACTTCGCCGGCTGAAATTCTCCCCTCTCGCAAAACCACATCAATTGGTTAAGAATCTCCCGGTTCTCCAGGCGCCGGAAATACTCTGGTCTAAGCGCGTCCGCTTCGGCGCCGAGTTGTTCAGAGTGGCGGAGCAACAGTGAAAGGCAGTACTCCTCCACCGGGTCCCCCTGGGTCTTGGTAAGACCGGGCGCGGCGGGACGACGCTGAGTCGGCGCGGAATTGGCGGCGCGGCGGGCGGTCCTGGGTCGGTCGATCGAAGCCAACAGGCTTTCGCGAGTTACGTTTAGCGTGTCGGCCAATTTTTGAAAGTAATGGTCCTGTTGAAAGGGCTCCGGCACAGCTTGTATCAACGGCAGGACTACGCCAACGATGTGCGCTTTTCCTTGGGGAGTCGACGGGTCGGATTCCCTAGCCAGGGCCCCTAGCAGGTATTCCACCAACGGCGTGCCGTGTTCCATCAGCTCCCGCCAGTCCTCTGGAGAGCGGCGAATCAGGTCGTCCGGGTCTTGCCCCTCCGGCATGACCGCGATCTTCAAGTCAGCCATCTCGGGACGCTGGAAGAGGGTGGAGCCCCTGGCCCGGCCGGCGACCGGCGATTGAAAGACCCTCCAGGATGAGTCCAAGCTCCGAAGGGTCGCCTGCTGCCCGGCGGCATCGGCGTCCAGGGCCATGGTGACATCGCCGGTGATGCGGCGTATCTCCGCCACTTGATGTTCGGTGATGGCGGTGCCCATAGAGGCCACTACGTTGGTGAACCCCTTTTCGTGGGCGGCGATGGCGTCCATGTAACCTTCGACGATCACGACGCCCTGTTGTCTGGCCGAGTCCTTGGCCAGGTGGAGCGCGTACAGAATGCGGCTTTTGTCGAAGACCGGACTTCTGGGCGAGTTCAGGTACTTGGGTTGAGAGTCGTCCAACGCCCGCGCCCCGAATCCCCCCAGACCCCCCTGGCCGTTTCGTATGGGGAACATGAGCCGGCCCCGGAACAGGTCGCGTTGCTGGCCGCTGTCCATGGTCCTGGTGACCCCGGCCAAGTCCATTTGCTGCGGCGAGAATCCCTGCCGCTCCAGGTGGTTACGCAACGACTGGCCGTCGCCGGGGCTCAAACCTAGCTCGAACTTCTCGACTGCCTGTTGCGACAGTCCTCTTCTTTCCAGGTAGTCGCGCGCGGGCTTACCGCGGTCAGACGCCAGGAGCCGCTGGAAATAGGCCCGTGTTTCCTCGTTGATGTCGGTGGCGCTGCGTTGTTCGGCCCGCTCTTGCCTCTTGGGCAACTCCACGCCCGCCTGCTGGGCCAGACGTTCCAGGGTATCTTTGAATTCCAGGTTTTCGGCCCGCATCACGAAGGAGAAGACGTCCCCTCCGGTGGCGCATGCGCCGAAGCAACGCCAACTCTGCCGGCCAGGAAACACGTAGAATGAAGGTGTCTTCTCCTGGTGGAACGGGCAGTTCGCCTTGGAGTTAGCTCCGGAGCGCTGCAACGTCACGTATTTGGACACCACATCAGTAATATCCAACCGGCTTTTTATGTCGTCTATAACGGTCAAACTGGTAAGTCTCTAGGACAGAATCACGTAGAAGATAGAAGTTGGCTTGAGACTAAAGCACCACCTCCACAAGCACTTTACCCGCTGGGAAGAGGACTGGACGATCCAGAATCTGCCGGAAAATAAACATACTTCGTAAGCAGAAATATCCCAAGGTATTTTATCAAATTCGGCCCCAGAATGGAACCATGCGATACCCACCAGGGTCTTTTAATTGCTTCCCCATAAGACCATTCTCCCCTGCCCGGGTCTGAGTGCGCTAGAATCGAAAATCGTTGGCCCTATTCCATTTCACTAATCTTAAGGACGGGTCTCTTTCCATGCGCACAATGACTTCGGCGGTCCTGCCCGGCACCGGGGAAATCCCCCCAGACCCCCCTTTCCGAAAGGGGGGTTATTTACTTGACCGGTGCGGTACTGATCGGCGGTACTTACAATTACAAAGCCCTGACGGTACCCACGGCCTTTATTTGTTGGGTTCGCGTCTCGACCGGGATCCCCCGCCAAGCCCTCTCCGTCCGCCCTCCCACGCGCTAGGCTCAGCACGAGGGGATCGGTACGCATCGAAGTAGGGCGAGGGTTAGCCGGCGCTGAAACGCGAGTCTCCCTGGATTACTGGGGTCAGGACAGCTTGCGTTTCCGCGTTGCGGCGTCCGAGCCCGAACCTCAAAGTAACTGGAACCACCTCAGGGGACGGGATTGTTACCGCGCCAGAAAGCCCTGCACCTTCTTCACCAACTCCTCGGGGTCATAACGGTCCCAAAGAATGCTGGCATTCCGCATCCAGTCACCCTGGAAGTACCGCTCGTATAGCACCTGCCTCGACCCGAACGCACTGCACGCCAGGTCCCAGGCCAGGTGAAATAGTTGCACCCTGTCTCTCGCGCTCGAAGTATCGGTGTCCAGATAACGTTGGATCTCCTCGCCCAAGGGACCATCGAAGTCAACCTCAGCGGGAAGGGCCATCAGGCTGCTCGACCCCAGGAGTTGGATGATCTCGACCATCCTGGGATACATGCGAATAAAGAGGTTGCGGGCCACGGTGATAGGGATCAGCGCGGGACACATCACGCCCCATTCGTCCAATTCCGCCTGGGTTTCCGCCGCCAGGAGAAGGGCCTTCATGATCTCCAGGTTTTCTATCAACTCGGCAAGCAGGGCTTGAATCTGCGGAATGGTCTCTGAGCCAAGCGTCTTCACCATCAGTGTAGCCACACCCAACACGAACTCGCATTTGGCCACATTCTTCGTGACCACCTGGTGGCCGGAGTGGTTGTATTGGTTGGTCCGCGGACTCAGCCCGTTGGAAAGCTCCACGTCCCCAAAAAGGAACACCCGTTCCCAGGGGACCAGCACGTCGTCCATGAAAACGATGGCGTCCATCTCTTCGAAGCGGGAGCCGAGGGGATGGTCGAATGTGGACCGCCCCATGTCGAAACTCTCCCGACAGAGGAACCGGAGGCCGGGCGTGTCGCAGGGAATCGCAAAGGCGAATGCGTAACGCCAGGCGTCCTCGCTGCCCGCCAACTGGGCGTTGCGGACAGGGTACACGGCGATTTCGTCGGAGAGTGGCCCCAGCGTCGCTAGGACCCGGGGACCCCTTATGACCAGGCCGGCGTCGGTCTCTCTCTGTACCGCCATGGCGACGCTGGTGCTGAAATGGCGGCTCACGGCTGCCGGGCGCCGATTGCGTTGGAGGTTGACCAGCGTATGGGTCATGGTCAGGTCGTTTTCCCGCACGTACTCGTAGCAGTCGACGATGTTCTTTTTGAACTCGGGACGATTGCCGGCGAAGTAGTCTGACGCGCCGGCCATTGCCATGACGCTCACGTTGAGGAAGTCCGGGGTACGCCCCATCATCCCGTAGCTGGTCTGGGCCCAGTGGGACATCATGACCCGCCGCTGCGCCAGCTCGCCGCGGGTCCTTGGAGTGATGAATGAAAGCCCAATGGGGTCACCCGTAGAGGGCGACGAATAGGTCATCTCTTCTCGGAGGGTTGGTTCGCGCTGCATATCGTAGAGGCCTGCCACGGAACGCGCGCCGTTGGCCAGGCCGGGAAAGGACGTTACGTCTTCCACCTTCTCGCCGCGCAGGAATACATCAACGGGTCGGGCGCGGAGGCCGTCCAAATACTGCTCCCCGGTTCGTGCTGGCATCCTATACCCTCCAGTCCAAGGCTCTGGATAGTCCCGGGAGTGTAGCGCGAGTCACGCGGGATGCCGCACCCGGCCCCAGGGTCCGGGGTGCGTTCCAAATCTACCATATTATACGCCGCCAGAGACTCCCTGGATTAACGCGCTCTACCCTCCCCATGCTAGTGTCCTTCGACTCCGCCACGTTCCGATGATGACGAGCGGGACTAATAGCGTTGTCGGTCCTTGATGGCGCAAACCTAAGGCCCTGAATCCGCCTGGTGCAGCTCTACCTTTCCATTCGAGAAGGAGTAGAATGGGTCAGCCTTTCCCCGGAGATGGGCGGGAATCCAAGGAGCCCTGGTTGCATTCACAATCTCGAGACCGGTCCCCTCTGTCGTCTGTCTTGGCCCACGGTCAGTTCCGCGCCCTCTGGTGCGTCGGAACGATGCATGAGTTCGCCCGCAGGATGGAACTCCTGGTACTTAGCTGGTTCATCCTGCAGGTGACCGACTCGTACCTCCATCTCGGCCTTGTGCTCTTTTTCAACAATCTTCCCCGCCCCGCCTTGGCAATGTTTTCGGGTATCGTCGCGGACCGGGTCAACAGACAGCGCGTGCTGTTCGTGTCCCAGGTGGCGACGACACTCACTTCGATGACAGTGCTAGCCCTTCTTGCATACGACTTCGATATGGTAGCTCCCTGGATGGTCTACTGCGCCATCGTTCAGCAGGGTGCGAGCCGGGCGTTCGAGGACCCGTCCAGGCGCACCGCTATATTGGACGTGGTCGGAGAGGCGCGGCTGGTCAACGCGCTGTCGCTGGACGTCATAAGCCACACCACGGGTAAGATGATCGGACCCATACTGGGGGGGGTGCTCCTCGACACGGTGGGATACTCAGGGGCTTACGTCGTCGTCATGGCGCTTCATGTTTCAAACCTGGCAATCGTGACACGGCTGCGGATACCACCGGTCCGGCTAACGGGGCAACGGGAACCGATGATGCGGAGCCTGGGGGTGTCAATTCGCTACGCGGTCCGGACCCCAGCTCTGGCCGGAATGCTCTACATCACGATCATAATGAACGCCCTGGTGTTCCCCATACAGCAGTTCATCCCGGCCATCGGCCGAGACCATCTACTGGTGGGAGCGACACTGGTTGGGCTGCTGGTGGCGTCGGACGGTTTCGGCCAACTTGCCGGGGCGGGCTTGATGGCCATCCGCAGGCAAATCAGCTACCACGGCCGCATCTTCGCAGGGGGATCCATCGGCATAATCATTGCCGCGATTATATTCGTCTGGTCTCCGTGGTACGCCATGGCCTTCTGCCTGCTGGCCGTTGGAGGGTTGGGCAACTCCGGATTCTCCACCATGCAGAGCGCCATCACGATGCTCGCCGCGCCACAGGACATGCGCGGGCGGATGATGGGTCTTCTCAGCTTCTGTATCGGTGTGGGGACACCCCTCGGGGCGCTGGAGATGGGACTGGTAGCCGAAGCGTTTATGCTCCAAGGAGCCATCAGCGCCAACCTGGCTGCTGGCCTAATTCTCATGTTGCCTGCCGTGGTCATGGGTCCCCTGGTGTGGCAACCCCTGAGGCAACCGTCACCCGGGGCTGGCTAAACGCGCTTGCCCCTGCATCCCGAAAGGGTTATATTCGGGGAAGCGACGCGGCCACGCTGGCGCAAGGGCCAAAGCGCCCTTGCGAGGGCCGACACACCATCCAGGTGACTCGGGGACGCTATGCCGCAAGTCTTTAACTGGCCCGGACGACTGAGGGAAATGGCCGAGTTCGTGGGCTACGACCAGGCCGACCAGGATCTGGTGGAAGCCACATCCGAGGTCGTATTGGAAAACGCCGAATCGCTTACGGCGACAGTCTACGACAACTTTCTGGAGAACCCTGAAACTCGGAGGTTCTTCACCAATCAGAAGGGCGAGGTGGACGAGACTCGTCTTGACCGCCGAAAACACACTCTGGCACGTTGGCTGCGAGGCTCCGCGGGCTTCAAGCTGGACCAGGACTACCCCATTCGCGCCCTGGCCACGGGGATCGTGCATAGCAACCCGCCCAGCCACCGGGCGCATCTGGGCTCCATTCCGGCCCGGTTCATGCTCGGAACCATGTCGTTTATCCAGACAGCGATGTCCAACCTCTTTCTGGACGAACTGGATGACCCCAAGACTGCGATACAGGCGTCGATTGCCTGGAATAAGTTGCTGATGCTCCAGCTAGACGTGATGCTCGCGGGCTACTTGGTGGAGACGCCCACCGAGCCCACAGAGGTACCGGAACATTTGCGCAATCTCATGGCGGAATAGCCGGAGGAATCTAAAGAGAGGTCCTGATGACTAAGGTATTGGTGATACAAGGCGCAGGTATGAACATGCGCGGGAAGGCCCAGGTGGAGATATTCGGTCCGACAACCCTGGAGCAGATGAACGAGCAGATACGGGGCTTCGCGGAACGGTTGGGTCTAGACGTAGAAGTCTTTCACTCCAACGTCGAAGGCGAGGTCGTTAACGCTCTGTACGAAGCCCACGAGGGCGACGTGGACGCCGCGCTGATCAACCCCGCCGGCTACACCACTGGCACGGGCCCGCTTCTGGGAGCTATCGGGCAGGTGCGGTTCCCGGTAATTGAAGTCCATGCTTCAAACCCCACTTCCCGAGGCACGATTTCCAAGGTGCTGCCGACCTGCAAGGGCTCGGTCTACGGTTTCGGTGTGTACGGCTACTACCTGGCACTAGAGGCGGTGAAGCACCTCTGCGAAGCGTAGCCCCACCCCTACCGGGCCGAAGAGCTTAGTCGCAGCGCAGGCAGCGGGGCTCGGTGAATACCGACTCGTGACTGTCAGGGTTGCTTAACAGGTAATCGACGACGATTCGTACGACCTTGCTCTCATCGGGAATGTTAAATCGGTTTTTGGCCGACCTGATGAAGGCCATCTGATCGTTGGTCAACTCGAACTCGAAGGCCTGTTTGGCTCCCGCCATTTAACTAACTCCTACCGGTTTATTTACCGTCTATTTCTATTCCCACGGGGCAATGGTCCGACCCCATAACATCAGGCAATATATACGCTCCCTTGACCCTGGGTGCGAACCCCTCGCTCACGAAGAAGTAGTCGATCCGCCACCCGACGTTCCTTGCGCGCGCCCTGCTCATCTGGTCCCAGTAAGTATAATTACCCGGCTCCTGGTTGAAAACTCGAAAGGTGTCGATGTAGCCCCGCTGGATAAATTTATCCATCCACGCGCGCTCTTCTGGTAGGAAGCCGGAGATTTTCTCGTTGGGGCCGGGGCGGGCCAAGTCGATCTCTCTATGCGCGGTGTTGAGGTCGCCGCAGACCACTATCTCCTTGCCCTGACCTCGCGTTCTCTCCACGATCTCCAGGAACGAGTCGTAGAACCTCATCTTGTACTCCAGCCGCTCCTGGGAACCCTGGCCATTGGGGTAGTAGATAGTGAAGAGGGTGTATTCAGGATAGTCGGCTATAATCACCCTTCCTTCCCGGTCGAACTCTTCGATGCCGAAGCCGAACGTCACCTGGTCGGGCTCAGTCTTGGAATAAAGGGCCACCCCGCTATACCCCTTCCGCTCTGAGATGGAGAAGTAGGAATGGTAGCCTTCTATTTCTTTGACGACCTCTGGCAACTGGTCCGGTTGGGCTTTCACTTCCTGCAGACACAAGATGTCCGGGTCCGCCGAGGCGAACCAGTCCAAGAAACCCTTCCGATGGGCGGCTCTGAGGCCGTTTACGTTCCACGACAAGGCGCGAATAGGACCGGACATGTTGATTCTCCGGTGCTTGTCAAAGGTTTGGACTACCCTCTGGCCGACGCCTTCCCGGGGCACAAGCGGACACGTCTTGAGAGTGGCGCCGGGTAGGATGTTTTCGCAATTTTGGGGCCAGCCACAAGCGCCCTGCCAAAGGCGCTGTTGCTGGCCCTCATCGACTGGAAACCGGTCACCTCCGGGAATCGGGATCTAAGGGAATAGAGTTTCCCCCGTTTCTTCATCCACCACGGTGATGGCGCTGACGGGGCAGTTTTCCGCTGCCTCCAGGATATTCGCCTCAGTGTCCGCTTCCGGCGCTACCGCCTCGGATTGACGGTCTTCGTTGAGGACGAACACTTTCGGAGCGAAGGTTTCGCACATGGCGTTACCGACGCAAATATTATGGTCTACCGTAATGCGGAGCTTTGCCATGGCTCCCTCCCTAAGACAACGAGACTGGCAGAGTTTTCAGAGACCGGAAGGTGATACTGGGCTGGTATTCGAAATCTTCAGCATCCAACTCGATCTTGTCGTACCGTTCGGACAGTGCCTTGAAGGCTTCCTGCGCCTCCAACCTGGCCAAAGTCGCGCCCAAGCAATGGTGGATTCCAGAACCAAACCCGACATGTGTGTTGGGCCAGCGGCTTATGTCAAACACATCCGGGTTCTCGTGCTTTTCCGGGTCCCGGTTGGCGCTGGAAATGAACCACCTAATCCGGTCTCCTTCCTTCATGAGCTTCCCGCCAAACTCGACGTCTTCTGAAGCTACACGCTGAATCGACTTAACCGGTGGGTCGTACCGCAGACATTCCTCCGTCGCCCGAACCACCGCATTGGGTGACTCAAAGCTGTCCTCCTTCAGCAGATCCCATTGCTCAGGGTGCTGGATGAAGGCCAGAGTGCCGTTGCATATCAGGTTGATGGTGGTCTCGTGCCCAGCCAAGAGCAGCAGTATGGCGTCCGCAACCACCTCATCTCGAGTCAGAACGCCGTTCTTCTCGCCCCTGGCCAGCACCGACAACAGGTTGTCTTCGTCCGTGGGCAGGTCCATGTGCATGGCCACCATCGGCGAGAGGTAATCCTTCAACTCGTCGATTCCATCGACCAACGGCTGCATCCGGTCGGCTTCCCCGCGTCCGATGAACAGTAGCTTCTCTGCCATCGACCTGATGAACTTCCGGTCTTGGAAGGGCATACCCATCATCTGAGCGATGATAAAGAGTGGGAGCGGAGTCGCGAAATCGCGCATCACGTCCATCTTGCCGTTTTGGTCGGCCTCATCCAGCATGTCCCTGATAACCTGTTGGACCATGGGGCGCCACATTTCCATCGACTTGGGGTTGAACCATTTGTGGACCACCATCCGCTGATCAGTATGGACGGGGCGGTCATGTTGGATGAACCAATCCATGAAGAACTCTTTCATGTATTGATAGAGCCCCTGATCTGACTCGTCGATGGCCGGGTATGGTGACCGCTTGTCACGCTGCCAGAATTCCGACGAAAAAAGCTCGTGGTGGCGCGTCATCCATACGAGGTCGTGGTGCTTGGTGACGACCCAGAGCTCGTACAGCTCGTTCCAATAGACCGGGTCTTCGTCCCTGATTTTTCCATAATAGGAATAGGGGTCCGCGATGGCCTCACCGGTGAACATATCATCCTTGATCGAAGTAACCATAATTCCCCCACCCAGTGAAGTTTGAAAGGAACATATTATACGTGGGCCTTAATGTCAATGGTGTTCACGTCAGGGTTGAATCAGTACGCGGACCGTACCATCGGCGTCTTTCCGGTGAGTAATGACCCTATGCTCACCCTGATCGGCCCATAGAATGACGTCATAGATGTTCAGGGCGTCCGCGAGTATGGCCTCCACGAGAGACTTGTGGTCCAGTTCGATCTGGCGGGTGAGCGCGGCGATGACCCCGGCGCAGCTCTTGCCCCTGCCGTCGATGACCACCCAGCCATTGCCGGAGCCGTTGCCGGGGATGGTCACCGGCTCGTGGTGGACTTCCAGCTCGCCACTCTTGCGCATGTCGACCTGGCGTTTGAACTCCGCGACTTTCTCCCAGGTTACGGCCCGGCCCCGGTCTCCGTCGCCGCAGACCGCGCCGCGTACACCCACGATGTCCGGGTTGATCCGCGCCAATTCATCCAGGTCGTCGATGCGAAGGTGGCCGGACAGGGCTGTGCTGAGGCCTACCTGCTTGCCCTGGAACACCATTTCCTTCAACTCGGGCTCGGGGATGAAGTCGAACAGGTTCCGCCCATCTTTGGTTAGAGTGTCGATAAGGAACCCATCGCATTGGCCTTCCTTGGCCAATTGGACCATGACCTTGGGGTCCAATCCGCCGTAGAGTTCATTGTCCGCAAAGAGAGAGCCGATGAGCTTGGTGTTGGTCCCGGCCATCGCCTGCCTGGCCTGAATCAGCGTTTCCCTTGCAGTGTCGTAGTCGGTGCATTGGAAGCCAACTTTAACCGAGGTGGCGTTCAGTGCGGCCGCGGCGTAGGCGGCCATCGCCACCGTCCCGGGTTGGCTCGGGACGACGCCGAGAGTCACGCTGACGTGATTTTCAGGAGCGATTCGGGAGCGTATCTGGTGGACAACCGTTGGATGCCCTGAACCCACCAGGGCCTCCTGAAGGTTCTTTACATCCACAACGTCCGCGCCGCCCCGTTCGGCTTCCAGGGCTTCGTCGACGTTTTGGACACTGACCATAAGCAACATTCCTGACGCGAAGTTGTTATTGGCGGTGAGCCAGGCGGTGCGGTTGTTCGCGGGCTCGAGCGCTTCTGGTGGTTTGGGCTTTAGCGGTTCCAATTCCCGGCGAAGCTCGGCCTTTTCGTCGGGAGTGAACTCCATGAGCGGGTATCGGGGGTGTCCGCCGGCCATCCCCATCAACTCGCCCCAGTACTTGACCATCGGAATCGGGAGCGCGCCGTCGTACTTGTCCACGGTGCGGGTCCACCAGGTATCGGAGAGTTCTTTGATGCGCCGTAGATGCGTCTCGTAGAACTGCTCGTCCAGGTGGCCCTGGGTGGCCTTTTCGATGAACTGCACATAGTAGTTGCATTCAGGGGTGTCGAAACGCCAGTCAGAGGTATTGGAGAACATTACCTGCTGGTTGAACCCCAACTCTTTCCCTCGCCAGAAGATCCATTCGTCCGGAGTGCTGATGATGGCCTCTTTCCCGATCTCCAGGTGGGCTTCGATGGACAACTGCTGGCTGAAGCTGGCTTCCTTGACGCCGACCACGTTGGGGATGGCGCAGAGGCGTTTAAGGTTGGCCGGGTTCAGCACTATCCCGAATTGGGGGGAGTTGTAGAACATGATGGCCAGCGAGGTATTGTCGGCCAGGTAGCGCACCCACTCGACAACCTGTTCTTCGGTCTTGGTGACCATGTAGGGAGGGGCTACTATGAGCAAGTCGTAACCCTTATCCTCGGCGTGGTGCGCCAGATCCAACATCGACCTAGCCGAAGTATGAGTGATGTGGGCGCCTATGGTCCACTGTCCTCTGGCTTCGTCGGAAAGGACGTCCATGACCTTCAGCCGCTCTTCATGGGTGAGGCTCCAGAATTCACCCATGCCCCATGTGCAGCCCGCGCCGCGTGTTCCCAGCTTTCGGACGTGGCGAATATTGTGCCGCAACCCGTCTTCATCGACGCGGTCGTCATTTGTAAACGGCGTGATTAGAGTGGTCCATTGGCCCTTCAAGGTTTCCCAGGCCCAGTCCTGGGCTTCCCCTTTGGTATAGGCTGCCATCAGCTAACTCCTCCTGAACAGGTTTCGCTAGTTTGGCATTTTAATGGTCTGTCAGGTTTCAGTCCACCATGGGAAATGGCCGAAGACATAGCAGCTCTACATCCGTTTTCGCCAATCCCGTATAATTGCGAGAGGCTATATTCAGCCGACGGTGAATTATAGTAGTTGAAGAACATGCGCGCACGGCGAGGGCATTCTTGGGAGCTGCAGACCAGGAGTTCGCCGCCGGTGATGTATTGCAGGGTTCTGAAAAACTCTGAGGCGCAGCGGCCCACGCAATCATGGCGATAGCCCAGGAGAGGGGTTGGCGATTCAACAGTCAAGGGGCGTTGAAGGACGCCGCCAGGCGACTTGCTGAAGTATACGGCGATCTCTCCATACGCGACCGGTTCGCGGTTGCGGAGAAATTCCATGGGAACTATTACTATCAGTGGATGCCGGACGTCCAAGTGGAGCAGGACCGTCCAATAGTTCGAGAGTTCGTAGACCAGGTTCTCTCCTTAGATGATCCCGCTTGAAATCCGCTTCCCCCCGTTTTGCGTTACCCGCTTCTACCCGGATACCGGTAGTCTTTGGCGATCCCCATCTCCGGAAGGGGAGGTTGATCCTTGGCCCGGTAGCGGTAGTCGGGGTCGGCGGAAACCCTGGGGCCGATGGTGTTGCGAAGCAGCGGCCCACCATTCCTTCGGGGCCGGAATGCGTACTCTGAGACTACCGCACAGGATCCCTCGACCCCTGTACCCGGACCTCTGTGACCGTGAAGTTCCCGATCGTCACCGGAATGCCCATGGCGTCGTCTGCGAAGACCACGACTCTGTTCCCATCCCGAAGCTCCCAGCCTGGAGCGTTTTCTTTACAGACCCCATCAAAGCAGACCTTGGTCAAAGTCGAGACTGACGCAAGCTCCTTCATGTAAACGTCCTCGAGGACATCTATCGGACTCGGCATCAAGCCACTTCGTGGGATCATCACAATACCCGCCGAGACCGTCTCAGTCCGAGTGTGGCCGACTGTGACATCGTATGTGATGTACTGACCATCTTCCAGCTTCTGGTAGCCGCCCATGTCGTTGAACGTTCCGACGTTAATCTCAATGTCATCGGCCTGAATTACCTCCTCGATCCAAGATGTTCTGGAGTCATAGGTCGGCCTCCGGACCTGTGTGATGCTGGAATAGTTCACGGGCATCTTAACGGAGTAGGTCATGGTCAGGGGAGGCCAGTCCTCCATGTCGGCGGTTGCCGGGCCACCCATTAGAACCAAGACCCCCACACCTGCCACGACAAGCGTGATAACAGCTCCCGCGGAGAACAGAAACTCCCATCCAGTTGCAACTTTGGTCACCATGGTCTCCGCCAAATCGAATCGGAGTCTGGGCTACTTCCGCCGCCGAGCGAAGCCGTGGGACCACTGTTTGCGCTCCTTCTCGGGACGGGCTGGCCTGTTCGCTTTGAACCAGGAGGGCGCTCTCCATAAGGCCATCTGTTTGGAGGCTTTCGATGACCCTTCAACTTCCCATACGTACTTCCCGGATTTCGAAACGCCCAAGGGGTTGACCTGTAATCCCAATCAACTCCTTCAGGGAGGCGTTGGTTAAGTCCACAGGCAGGTCCGTGCTTATGCTCTACCGTAGATTTACTCCAGTCTGATCAGTTACGCCCGGAAGAGCCGTGTAGTCTCGACATTTTGGCACGTCGACGATAAGGTATAATCATTCCCAACGATTTCCGGCCAAGGATTCAAATATGGTTGTTGAGGAACACGTGCCGGCAGCCCGGGCCTTTCTGGAGGCCGCAGACCAGGAGTTCGCCACGGGCGACGTTTTACAGGGCTCAGAAAAGCTGTGGGGTGCGGCATCGCATGCAATAATGGCGGTAGCTCAGGAACGCGGATGGCAGTTTTCAAGCCACCGCGCCATGAAGGATGCGGCGCGGCTGTTGTCGGAGGAGTACGACGATCCGTCTATCCGCCACCGGTTCGCTATAGCGGAGAAATTTCACATGAATTTCTACCACCAGGTGATGGGTGACTACCAGATCGAACAGGACCGTCCGGAAGTTCGAGAATTCGTCGAACGGGTACTCTCGCTAGACGGTCCTGCGTAATGTGCGCGCCTGCCGGGCCCGGCGTTACCCGCTTCTGCCCGGATACCGGTAGTCCTTCGCAATCCCCATCTCCGGAAGGGGAGGCTGTGCTTTGGCCCGGTACCGGTAGTCAGGGTCGGCGGCAGCTCTGGGCCCAATAGTGTTCCGCAGCACTCCGATCCCCTCGGCTTCATGCTCTACCACGTCACCCGGCTGCAGGAATCTGGCCTTCTCGTAACCCTTCCGGATGGCCTCAGCGATAGACCCGCCGCCCACGGTCCCGCTGCCCAATACGTCGCCCGGCGCGATGCGGCTGTCTCGCGACGCCCGCTCTATCAGCGATCCCCAGGTGTGCCAGGACTCCCCACCCTCGGCCTCGGTCAGCCAGTCGTCCCCGTTCACCCTTACGCTGCACTTGATATGCAATCGTCCGTCCCGCATGAACGGGGCCATCTCGTCCGGAGTCACCAACCACGGGCCGATGGAAGAACCGGAGTCCTTGCCCTTCGCGGGGCCAAGTCCAACGGCGCTCTCGTCGCGCTGCAGGTCCCGGCAGCTCCAGTCATTGAAGATAAGAAAACCCGCGATGTAGTCCATGGCGTCAGCTTCGGTTACGTTGGTCCCCTCTTTGCCGACCACGCAGCCTAGCTCCAGCTCGTAATCCAGCATTTCCGCGGCTGACGGGTAGGGGACCTGTTCCTCTGTCCCGTACATGCAAAGTGGATTCGAGAAGTAAAAGATGGGCATCCGGTACCAAGCTTCTTCCCGCTCGCGGGTCCCCTGGGCCGTGGCGTGTTCCTCGTAAATCATGAAGTCGCGAACAGTGGGAGGACGAAGAACCGGGGCCCGGAGCCGCACCTGCGTCAAAGCCGATCCCGGCGCGCCGGAAGACCTGGCCAACGCCTCACGCACGCGGTCGACTGAGGAGTCATCGAGTTCTAGCAGCTCCCGGACGTCCCTTAGTGTTCGGTGTTCGCCGAGAAGCGCGGTCACGTCTACAACCTGTTCACCATTTAGCACGCCGCACCGGGGCCCTGAACCGGTGTCGTAGGTCAAAAGCTTCATTTCGCGTCTCCCTCGTTTGGGGCGGTCTGAATATTAAGTGCGTAAAAGCTACCCACGTCCCCGCACTGCTGAGCAAGCGTAAGTCGCACCGGATACGCTGTCAAGAATCCACGGGCAAGGAGGAGCAGAGAGTGTTTGACGGAGGGTTTCGTTCTGCTTGACTGGGCCAGACCGCCGGGTCTAACATGCCTCAAACTGGCGAGGGGATCCCGTTCCCAGAGGCTGTCAGGCCCCCGCCTTGCTCCTACCGACACCGCGACCACGTTGAAGGTGAGTACATCATGGCCTTTGAAAACCTGCTTCTTGACCAGGACCAAGCGGTCCTCAAAATTACCGTCAACCGGCCGGAGGTGCTCAACGCCCAGAGCCGTCTTATGCGGGAGGAGCTCGACCAGGCCCTGGCGGAGGCGGAGGAGGACGAGTCGGTCCGCGTCGTGATTATCGCCGGCGCGGGCAAGCATTTCTCCGCGGGCCACGATTTGGGCAGCCCCCAGGAGATGGAGGACCGGCAGCGCAGGCCCTACGCCGCGGGGATGTCGGGACAATTCAAGCGTAGCTGGGACCAAAACCTCGCCAACACACTGCGTTGGCGAGACTTTCCCAAGCCGACCATCGCCCAGGTGCAGGGCTACTGCATCATGGGCGGCCTCATCTTGGCCACGTCGTGCGACCTGATTGTCGCGGCGGATAATGCCCGTTTCTCGGACCGGACGGTCCGGTGGGGCGGTCCCCACGTTCAATATTCCAGCCTTCCCTGGGAGATCGGAGTCCGGAAGGCCAAGGAATACCTGTTCACCGGAGATTGGATTGACGCCGTCGAGGCGGAGCGGATCGGACTCATAAACCGGGTCGTGCCCGCCGATATGCTGGAAGAGGAGACCATGTCAATAGCCCAGCGCATCGCCCTTCAGGACCCCTTTGCCCTTCGCCTGGCAAAGTTCTCCGTCAACCAGATCCAGGATGAGATGGGCTACCGCACGGCCATAACCGGCGCATTCCAGGCTCACGCCATCTCCCTGGCTTACCGCCGCGAACAGCACGGGGAGGACTACGAGCGCAACATCGGTACGGACCGGGCGAAGCGTAGGGACGAAGCCTTCGGTGACCACCGTTAGGACCCCGTCTCCCAAGAACGAGAGATGAGCGCCCTCTCCGACCTGCGGGTCATTGACCTGTCAACCGATGTAGCGGGCCCCTTCTGCGCCAAACTCTTCGCCGACTTCGGGGCAGACGTGATCAAGGTCGAGCCTCCGCAGACGGGAGACGAAGCCCGACTTTTTCCACCAATCGCAAACGAAGGCAACCCCGCCGAAAGCAGCGGCCTGTTCATCTACCTCAACACCAACAAGCGGGGCGTTACTCTAAACCTCGATTCCCAGCAGGGGCTATTCCTGCTACGGCAGCTTCTCAGCGCCGCCGACATCGTGGTCGAGAACTTTCCTCCCGGCGTCATTGACACCATGGGGCTGGGGTTCGACTCCCTTCAGAAGGCGAAACCCGGAATAATCCTGGTGTCGGTCACGCCCTTCGGCCAGGACGGGCCCTGGAGCGGTTACCAGGCCACCGACCTGGTGGAGTTTGCCGCATCGGGCCTCAGCTCGGTCAATGGCCTAGCTTCACGGGAGCCCCTAAAAGCCCCAGAATTCGAGACCTATTACCAGGCCGGAGTAAGCGCGTTTTCAGGGGCCATGACGGCGATATATCAACGGGACTTCGGTGGGCCGGGTGAACACGTCGACGTCTCCATACTGGAGGCCGCAACCACGATCTTCGGCCCGCAGCTTCTCCAAGCCCAACACTCTCGCAGGTCCTCCGGGCGCCGGGCCAGTGGCAGACCAACCGGCCTCTTCCCCTGCAAGGATGGGTTCGTCTCCCTGAACGTCCGCCACGAACCCACCTGGCAGTTCATGTGGCTGTTCTTCGACGAACCGGAGATGGCTGACGACCCCCGCTTCGCCACCCAGGCAGCCCGCCGGGAGCGGAATCAGGAGCTGGAAGAACTCTTGATGCCCAGGTTAGCCCGCTACACGATGGAAGAGCTGTTCCATGGGTTGGCTCCCATCCGAATCATGGTGGGCATGACTCTCGACGTTTCCAATATAGCCCACGACCCTCATCTGGAGGAGCGGGGCCTGTTCGTTGAATCGGACCATCCCATAGCAGGCAAAGTTAAGCATCCGGGCGCGCCCTTTCTAATGTACGAGACCGGGTGGGAGTTAACCCGCGCCGCTCCCACCCTAGGCGAACACAACCGGGAAATCTTTACGGGGATGCTGGGACACAGCCCAAGGGAGCTGGACCGGTGGTACGCCCAGGGGACCATCTGACGTGAACGCCAATCGGAAATTGCCGTTGGCCAACCTGCGGGCCGTTGTGTTCACCCAAGCTTGGGCCGGAGCGGTGACCACCATGCTGCTGGGGGACATGGGCGCGGAGGTGATCCAGATCGAGGCTCTGGAGCGTCCCGACCCGTGGCGCGGAGGTTACGCCCCCAGGCTCTCGGGCACTTACCCCGATAACGACCCGGGGGAACGTCCTTACGACCGCAACGCCAATTTCAACTCCGTCAACACAAACAAGCGTGGTATAACCATCGACCTGAACCACGGGGAAGGCAAGGACCTCTTCCTGGACTTGGTCCGCGTCTCGGACATCGTGGCCGAGAACTTCTCCGCCAGGGTCATTCCCAACTTCAAGCTGGAATATCCCGTACTGCGCCAGGTTAACCCCAGCATTATCATGTTGCGAATGCCTTCATACGGCGCCTACGGCCCTTACTCCATGTACATGGGGAACGGAGGCACCACCGAACCAATGTCCGGGATCTCTTCCTTGCTGGGCTACAAGGATGGCCCGCCAATGAACTCTGGCGTAATGCACACCGACCCAGTGGGCGGGATGTTCGGTTACGCATCATTGTTAGTCGCCCTCCACCACCGAAACCGCACCGGACAATGGCAACTGATCGACCTATCGCAGCAGGAAACGTCCGTCCACCTGATAACCCAGCAAGTGATGGAGTACAACCTGACCGGCAGAGTTCCACCGAGACAGGGGAATCGCGACGACATGATGGTACCCCACGGAAACTTCCTGTGCCGGGCCGAAGACTCATGGGTGGCCATTGCGGTGCGGTCGGATGCGGAATGGTCCCGGCTCTGCGAAGTCATGGAAACGAGGGACTTGGCCGCCGACCCTCGCTACAGCAACCTGGCGGGCAGGCTCAAAGACGTTGACCACATTGAGGCCGCGGTCTCTGAATGGACTGCCGGACAGGAAGCCTACGCGGTGATGGAGCGGCTCCAAGCGGTCGGCATCCCCAGCGCCCCGGTTTCAAAGGCGGCGGAGGTGCTGGAGAACCCGCAGCTACAGGCCAGGGGCTTCTTCGACGAGGTAGCCCACCCCCTGACTGGCACGTACCGGCACGCCGGAACTCCCTGGCGGCTAGCCAATTCCCCACAGAAGCCTAGAGAACCATCTCCAACCCTGGGCCAACACAGCGTCGAGGTCTTTCGCCACCTGCTGGGGATGCCCGAGCGGGAGATCAACCGCCCGGTGGACCAGGGGATCACCGGGGAAACGCCCACTCCTGAGGAGTAATGCGCCCGCTTTAGGGTCGCTTGGATACGTCGGGCTAAGTCGCTAATGGGGACGGTTGAACTGGACGAGGATGCCGTCGGGGTCGCGGACGTAGATGCTGCGGATCTCGCCGTCTTCGTTGGTGAATGACTCTATCGGCCCGGCCAGGTCGAAGCCCTTGGCGATCAACTCCCGGGCCAGGCCCGCGACGTCTTCCACGCCGAACGAGATGTGGCTGATGCCCACCTGGTCCAGTAGGATCGCATCGCCGTCCGGGGAGTCTCCCGGATGGCTGGTGAGGGTCAAGGTTGGCGTCGCGCCGTCGCCGTAGGCCAGGCTGACCCAGCGGCGAGTCGTGCGGGCGTGTTTGTAGTTGTGCTGGCGGCCTCCCTCGGTGGGGTCGGTCGGCCGGTCTCCCAGCACCCTCATCCCAAGGGCGTCCCGGTAGAAGGCCAGGGACTTGTCCATGTCACGAACGCAGATACCTATGTGGGTCACGCATGATGCTTCCATGGAGTGTCGGTCTCCTCAAGGTTGGCGCTAGGAATCCACGTGGCGGCGAGCGTAGCTGACCAGGAACTCCCGAATTCCGCGGAAATACTGGGTCATGCCCACGTACATGAGGTCGTTGTGGCCCGCGCCGGGGATGATCTCCAGGTGTTTCTCGGTGGTCTGCAAGTTGTTGTGCATCGCCACGGCGTCTCGAAGCGGAGCCCCTTCGTCCCACTGGCCGTGGATCACCAGGGCCGGGATGTTGATGGAGTGGACCTTGGCCACATAGGCCTCTTCAAGGGCATCGGCAACCTCTTGGGACAAGCCCTGGGTGAAATTCCCGATGGTGGGGCGGCCACTCTCGATGATCACGCCGTTTAGCTGGTCAGGCGCATTGACCGCCAACTCGAAGGCCGAATGACGGCCCATGGAACGTCCCATCACGTACAGCGGTCCGGTAAATTGACGCACCTCCAGGGTCTCCCGCAGCGACTCAAGCACCTTATGGGAGTCGGAGAGCATCTTGGTGAATGCCGGTGATCCCCCGGCCGCTCCGTACCCACGGTAATCCGCGACGAAGAAGTTCACACCTATGTCGTTGTAAAAGGGGGCTATGACGTCGTATCCGGCTGCGGTTTCGCCGTTGCCATAGAAAAACAGGATGGTAGGATTCACCAACCCCACCGGGAAGAACCGTGAGGACAAAACGATGTCTTCCTCAACGTCGATCGCGTAGTCCACCGCCCCTTCAGGGGTTTTCGTCCAGTGGGACCTGGGGTAAAAGGAGCGGGCCGACGCCTCAGGGCTGTCCAGCAAAGAAAAATCCACAGTAGGCATGTCTATCCCTCCCTGGAAACCACCGGCATTATACTACGCGTTATGGTAAGGTGAGTTTACAACCGATTCACGCTGATAGCCGTCAGGAGGGGTAGCGGGATGTCAAAGATGGAAATCGGCCTGTACGACGTCCTCGATCAGGCCCAGATGGAATCCCACAGCCTGGCCGCCGACGTCTACGACGAGCACATACGCGGAGCCCAGGAAGCGGAGCAGATGGGGTACAAGTATTATTTCTCCATCGAGCACCAGACTTCCGACGTAAGCTTTCTCAGTGCGCCCAGCGTCTACCTGACCGCTCTTGCGAGAGGCACCAGCGCAATGCGGTTCGGCGTGATGATCTACCAGTTGCCCTTCCACCACCCGATACGCCTGGCCGAGGACGTGGCGATGCTAGACCATCTCTCACGGGGCAGGGTGGAGTTCGGCGCGGGCACCGGTGTCACGAGCCACGAATTCTTGCGTTGGAAGGTCGACTTCGAACGCCGGCGGGATATCAGCGAGGAAGCCCTAGACGTCATCCTGCGGGCGTGGACACAGGACAGCGTCACTTACAACGGCGAATTCTTCCAATTTGACGAGGTGCTGACCTCTCCCAAGCCGTTCCAGCAGCCCCACCCACCTGTATGGTTTGGTTGCCACAGTGCCGCCAGTTTTGAGTACGCGGCCCAGAACAATTTCCACGTGTCCCAGAACATTGACACCGACCAGGTCATCGCCGACAAGTTCGAGACTTGGCGACGGCTCTGGCGGGCAGCGGGGCACCAGACCGCGATGCCGAAGACCTTCTTGACCCGGCATATTCACGTTGCGGAAACAGACGAGAAAGCCCGGGAACAAGCGGAACCCCACCTGGCAACCGCCTTGTATCCAGGCGCCGTCCCCGCGGGGAAAGGCCAGGACATCATCCGCGGGACCCGCATCGGTTATGGCCCGGACGGCATGAGAGGCGGCGATCCAGGCACGCCGGAGAGAGCCGAGCTTCGCCGGGTGTTCTCGGAGCGGGCCAGGTCCTACGACTTCTGGGTCGACAACGGTATGGCCCTCGTGGGCAGCCCCGAGACAGTGGCAAAGCAGCTAAAGAAACAGCACAAACTAATCGGACATGACATTTTCTGCGCCCGGCACATGTTCGGCTACATCTCGCCGGAGGCCGCGAAGCAGTCCATCAAACTCTTCGCCGAAGAGGTTATGCCGGCCTTCGCGTAAGGCGGCGACATCTTCGGTAGGTTCAGCAGGGCGCGTACTCGCCTCTTACACGCGCCTCAGCAACTCTTCCTCCAGCCGGTCGGCATTGAAGACGGCGCTGGTTTCGGCAACACGCAGGTCCCCTTCCCGGACCATCCTCTCCGCTTCGGTCTCTTCCAAGACCTCCGGCAGTTCCTCCTCCCGCGCCCTCCGCCGTTGCACGTCGCGGGCATGGTCCACGAACAGGCGGCGCATAGCCACAACCACCGAGTCGGTGGAGGACAGGTACTCGGGCAACGAGTATTGGGTGTACTTCTCGGCGTCGTAGTCCTGGTTGCGGAAGTTGAAGTTAAGCTCCCAATTCCGGTACGGCCAGGTGACTCCCTTTACCATTCTGCGCACCAAACCAGGCGGCTTGGCGTACCGCTCCACGTTGAGGTAGACCATACGGGTAAGGTTCTCTTCCACGGGGACGGGCCAGCGGGTGCTCCGGAAGTAGCGGTTGTTGCCTCCGGTACGGGACATACCCGGAAGGCGGGTGCCGTTCCACTCATTCACGTCGGGCGTGTCGGCGGGCGAGGCCCTTCTCATGGATGGGTCCTGTCCTCTGCGCTTTGCCTTCCAATCAAAGAACCATGTCCAGGCAAGCCTCCACTTATGTAGAGGCCAGACCCCGTCTACGCCAGGGTAATACATCTGGTACGGAATCTTGCCGTCTTCGTCGTAGTAAAACTTCTCCGTTGACGACTTACCGCTGCCGGGCCGGTAGTGGACGTTCTTGTTGTTAACCAGGTTGACCCGGTAGCCCAATGGAGTCCTCGGGCGGCCACCGACCCGGCTTCCCAAAATGCGCAGCGCGTTCCGGTGGACCATGAAGGCATTGTGCGCGTCCATAGTGTTTTCCAATACCAGGACCCAGTTGCAGTCGAACATGCAGAAGGACGGACGGCAAATGTTGTTGTCCTCGAACATCTCCGGCGGGATGTCCTCTTCGGGGGCAACTGGCTCACCGTCGCCCATCCACACGAAGACCATCCCCTTGAGCGTCACGGTCGGGAACTTCCGGGCCTTCATCCCCGGAGCGCCGACCATTTTGGACTCCGGGCCCTCGGTCAGAAACGCTACACAGTTGCCGTCGCCGTCAAAGGTTGCCCCGTGGTAGGGACAGGTTACGAACCCCTCGAAGTAGCAGCGGCCCATGGAAAGGTAGACCGCGCGGTGGGGGCACCAGTCCAGGAGGGCTTGGACCTCGCCCTGCTTGTCCTTGAAGAAGATTACGTCGGTCCCGAGCATCCGCAGCATCGACGGTTGGTCCTTCTTGACGTCTTTGGCGGGCAAGGCCGGGTACCAATACTCCCGGTACCCCGTGGGCGGGATACGGCTGCGGCAGTCCCCCGGATCATCGGGGACCTTAAACGGAGGGGTCGAGTTGAAGCCCTGGAAGCCACGCCGCATTTGCTTGTATCCGCCGGGATAACCTGAAAGCGGTTTAAGCAGCAGTTTTTTCAGTCCCATATTCCCTGTCCTGTCCCGTTGATTGGCCGGTTTCCGTCATACTAGCAGAAATGTCAAGGATTTGGAGAAGGAGGCAGGAAGCTAAAACGGGTACGGCTGCCCTCCGCCCACCGCCAGGACCTGGCCGGTAACGTAGGAGGCGTCCTGGGACGCGAGGAACGCGATGGCGGCTGCCTGCTCGTATGCCTCGCCTCGCCTGCCCATGGGTATCTCCGAGCTTCGAGTCGCGGACCGGTACTCTTCCTGGTCGGCCCGCTCCTCCTCGGGGAGCTCGGGCACGGCTACTGTGACGCCGAAGTCCCGGGGAGTTACCCTGTCGTCAGCTCCGGTGCCGCTGGGCGCAACGCAGTTGACCCTGATCCCCAGGTGGGCGACTTCTCTAGCCAGGGAAGTGGTCAACCCGATCTGGCCCGCCTTGGCCGCGGCGTAAGGGACACGGAACCGTCCCGTGACCGCATGAGTGGCGATATTCACGATCGCCCCGGAACCCTGTTCGATCATGCGCGGCAGGGCGGCGCGGCAGCACCACACCGCGGTCCAGAAGTTGCGGTCGATCTCGGCCTGTATCTGGTCGGGGGTGTAGTATTGGAACGACTGGAACCAGATCGTGCCGCCGGCGACGTTGGCCAGTACGTCGATCCTTCCATAGGCTTCCATCGCGGCGGCCATCAACGCTTCGGCATTTTCATACTTGGAGAGGTCGCCGAGGGACACCGTACAGGAGCCGCCGAAGTCGCGGACCGCCGCGCAAACCCTCTCGGAGGTTTCCGCAACCATGTCGCCGATGACGATTGAGGCCCCTTCTTGGGCAAGCCTGCGGGCAGTCGCCGCGCCGATCCCTTGCCCGGCTCCGGTTATCACGGCGACTTGCCCCTCGAAACGACGCGCTCCTGCAGCCCTGGGGTCAAGTTCTCCTGCCATGTTGTCCTCCTGAGCGACGGTCCAGGGACGCTCTCTGCCCCGGCATTAGTCCCTGGCCAGGACCACGGTGCCCGTAGACGACAGGGACCCTCCGGTGCCGTTGACGATGGATACCTTGGGGTTGCCCCCGTTGGGCGTTACCTGGCGTTCTCCGGCCTCACCGCGCATCTGACGCACCGCCTCGACCAGCAGGAAGCTGCCGTACATGCCCGGATGGGTATAGGACAGCCCACCGCCGCTGGTGTTGAGGGGGAAGTCCCCTCCGGGGGCGGTGCGCTGGTTGGCTACGAAGTCGGAGGCTTCTCCCGGCCCGCAGAATCCCAGCGCCTCCAGAGTGAGCATGACGGTGTAGGTGAAGGAATCGTAGATCATGGTCAGGTCTATGTCGCTATGCGTGATGCCAGCCCGGGCCATGGCGTTGGGGCCCGACTCACGGGCAATCAGGGACGTCAAAGACGGCATCATGCCAATCATGTTATGGTCGTGGCTCTCGGCGGCTCCCAACACCCACACCGGTTCCTTGGCGCAGTCCCGCGCCTTCTCTGCGGAGGCAACGATTATTGCAGCTCCCGAGTCGGTAACCAGGCAGCAGTCGAAAAGATGGAAAGGCCAGGATACCCAACGTGAGTTATGGTAATCGTCGAAACTCATTGGCGTGTCGTGCATCGCGGCTTTCGGGTTCAGGTTCGCCCACTTTCGGGTTGCCACGGCCACCTCGGCCATGCCCTGTCGCGTCTTGTCCTCCCCGTACTCGTGCATGTACCGGGAGCAGGCTATAGAGTAGTTGATAGGCGCGCCGATGATCCCGTAGGGAGACTCATACTGGGCGGTGGGCAGGTTGGGATCGCCCGGAACCCGCCCCCTGGTCGACCTTCCCGCCTGGCCGTGGGTGATAAGCGCGACATCGCAGAAGTCTGCCCGGATGGCGGCGACGGCGTGGGCGACGTGGATAACGAACGACGAACCGCCCACGGACGTATTGTCGGTAAACCCCGGCTGGATGCCCATATACTCGGCGGTGGCCAGGGTGGAGAATCCGGCGGTAAAGAGTCCGTTGACGTCGTTCTTGGATAGACCGGCGTCGGCAAGGGCGTTGTGGGCCGCTTCCCCGTGGTGCTGCAATGACGACTTGTTGGGCACGGTGCCCATCACGTCGGACTCGGCCACTCCAACGATGGCGATGTCCCGCTGACCTGTTCCGCTAGTTGCCATTACCGGCCCTCCGAAAAATACGTGGGAATCTCAACCGGGCAATTCCGGTTGGTAGTCTAGGAGCCTCGCGTTGAGCATGTCAACCGTTGGCGGATTCCTCTTGCCAGGGGTTGTAGGAGCCGAAGTACCATAAATGGCCTTCAGGGTCGAATGCGCCGTACATTCGCCCGCCGTAGTCCTAGTAGTCCAACATTTTTGGATTGAGTACTGAGCAAGTGTATTCTACCAAGCATACAAGCATAGGGCGAAGAGGATTGGGGCGTGGGAGGAGGGGAGGCCGATGAAGAGATACCGGGTCAAGCTGAGTGCGGAGGAGCGGCAGGAACTGAAGACATTGGTGTCCCGTGGCCGGGCGGCGGCTTACCAGCAGACCCACGGGCGCATCCTGCTGCTGAGTGATGAGGCCCATGCGGAGGGGGCCATGAAGGATGAAGAGATTGCCCGGGTTCTCCAGATTGGCCGCGCGACGGTGGAGCGGGTGCGCCGCCGTTGCGTGGAGGAGGGGATTGAGGCGGCGCTGGGACGAAAGCGGCAGCTTAATCGTCGTCCGAAGCGGCTGGACGGTCAAGGGGAAGCCCACCTGATTGCCCTGGCCTGCGGAGAACCGCCGGAAGGCCGGGCCGGTTGGACGCTTAAATTGCTGGCGGACCGGCTGGTTGAATGCGAGATAGTGGAGAGCATCAGTCCCGAAACGGTGCGGCAGACGCTCAAAAAAACGAACTCAAGCCTTGGCTGAAAGAGTGCTGGTGCATTCCTCCACAAGGCAGCGCCGAGTTCGTCTGTGCGATGGAAGACGTGCTGGAAGTCTATCAGCGCCAGTATGCGGACAACGAAGTTCTGGTCTGCCTGGACGAGACCAGCAAACAGCAGGTGAAAGAGACGCGCCGGCCGCGTCCGGCCCAGCCTGGGGCGGCGGGCTCCTACGATTACGAATACGAGCGCAACGGGGTGAGCAACCTGTTCATGTTGTTCGCTCCGCTGGAAGGGTGGCGCCGGGTGGAAGTGACGGACCGGCGCACCAAAGCCGATTGGGCCCGGGTGGTCAAGCAACTGGTGGACGAGGACTACCCGCACAAGGACCGTATTGTGCTGGTGATGGACAACTTGAACACCCACCACCGGTCCTCGCTGTATGAGAAATTTGAACCTGCCGAAGCACGGCGCATCGCCGAACGGTTGGAGGTCCACTACACTCCCAAGCATGGCAGTTGGCTGGATATGGCCGAGATTGAAATCGGGGTGATGGCCCGCCAATGCCTGGACCGCCGTATTCCCGATCAAAGGGCTCTGCGGCGAGAGGTGGGAGCGTGGCAGGCTCAGCGCAACCGGGACGGCATACGAGTGGACTGGCGCTTTACCTCCGAGGATGCGCGCATCAAGCTGAAGTCCCTTTACCCATCAATCCAACACTGATCGACTACTAGTCTTCTATCTCGTAACAGATTTCCGCTTCAGAGGCTTTAGCGTGTTCGTAATGGGCGTCTATTTTATCGACAACGATATACACACTCCGGGTGTTGCCCTCCGCGTGACAAGGGGTCTTTACTGGATGGCCGCCCTCCCGGTTGGAAGATGAGCCCAACATTATCATGCCATTCCCAAGGGACAGTTGGGCGTGGGCGATTGTCCCGTTCTCCCCTGGCACGACCAGGTGACGGGTGAAACCAAACGCGTTTGTCAGCCACTCGATTGCCCCTGGTGCGTCGTCGTAACTCATTCCCGGGATCACGTATCCCGGCGAGGTCGGTACCTGGTCACTCATGACCTTGCGCCTCACTTATCCGATTAGGTAGAACCACCGCGTTTACTCGGCCGGTCGCCGCGCTAAGTATGGTGGTCAGCGGGGGAGATGGCGTTTGACCCATTCGAACTCCTCCTCTTCGGAGTCGAAGTATTCAAAGCGGTGGAACAACTTGGTTCGCCCCCTGACATCGGCAATACTCCTCCGCTTGGACCGGGTCGCGTCCGCATCTACGGTGAGCGCCGCCGGGTCGATCACCACGCCGTACTGTTCGAGGGCCGATTCGGCGGACACGAAGCCATCTTTCACGTCATCTAAGACACTCTCAATGTCCCGCTCCAGAGGGTCTCCCCACCCTCCGCCGCCGGCAGTATATATCCTTACGAGGTCCCCGAGTTTCCAGTGGTTGTCATCCGAAAATGCGCGGACCTCCCGCTCTTGCGGAGTGCCGGGGTTCATTACTACTCTGGAAGCCCCACCGCCCATCCCGCCCGCGACTCCCCAGGCCGGGAACAGGTTATTTTCGACCCGCAGGCCAAAGGTGCCCTCGTCGGCGAGAAGCCGGGCGTCCCGCACGACGCCGCAGCCTCCGCGGAACTTCCCAGGCCCGCCGGAGTCGGTGGAAATGGCGTACCGCTCCAACCGCAATGGAAACTCCATCTCCATGAATTCGCCGGGATAATTCTCGTTGTGGCGTTGGTAGATGGTGTCGAGACCGTCGGCGATGGGCCGGCCGCCGTGGCCCACGGCAATGCCATCAGTGCAGAGCAACCATTGGCCCGTGTCCCCGTCCTTCATCCTCCAGTAGGCGATCACGTAGACGGCGGTCCCCGCCATAACGTCGCCTCCGGTGGCCCTGGCGATGACAGCCCTTACGGCCCCTTTGAGCTTGGTAAACGTGTGGGCGCGGCATCCCAGGGCGGCGGGCCATTCGGGCTGGAGGATGCTGCCTGGGCGCAACCTGACTTCATCCACTCCGGCCAGCAGTCCATGATTGCCCAGGAGAGAGGAATCGTACTGGTGGAAATGTTGACCGAAGTAGGCTTTCAGGGTCCCGTCGCTGGCGATGAAATTTATCGACCCGCCGGCCTGGTCGTCGCTGCGGGTCGCGTCCAAACGGACCTGGTCACCCTTGCGGCTAAGCTGCAGATGGAACGAGTACCACTGGTCCCCTACCCCGGCATGGTCCATGTAGTCCCTGACCTCGTATTCGCCTTCGGGAATGGTCTCCAGGGTCTTATCCCGCACTAACCTTGCCGTGTCGGCCTGGTCCTGCTCGATTGCGGCCAACATCGTCGCTTTGCCGAAGCGGTCGAACATCTCCAGGAGCCTTTCCTGAGCGCGTTGAGCTGCGGCCATCAACGCCCTGGAGTCGCCCTCCAGAAGGTCTGGGTACCGGGTTGCGGAGGATGATCCGGTAAGCCTCGTCATTCAGAATACCCTGGTTGACGATCTTGATCGGAGGGACCAGTGTGCCATCGTGGAAAATCTCGGTGTTGGCCGGGCCGATGCTGCCGGGACGAGAGCCCCCCAGGTCCCAAAAGTGGGCGAAGGAGTGACAATACGCCACCACATCTCCCTCGTAAAACACCGGCGCTATGAATACCATGTCCGGGGTGTGGGTGATGCTCCCCTGGGAGATGTAGGGGTCGTTGTACCAGTAGAGATCTCCAGGCCGCATGGATTCGGCGGGATAGTAGGCCCAGACGCACCCCAGAATGTCGCTGCCCATGGTCTCACCGTAGACTTCCTGGCCCTTGCCGTCCAAGAAACTAACGGTGTAGTCCTTCTTCTCGGTGTTGGCCGGGCCGATGCTGCCGGGACGAGAGCCCCCCAGGTCCCAAAAGTGGGCGAAGGAGTGACAATACGCCACCACATCTCCCTCGTAAAACACCGGCGCTATGAATACCATGTCCGGGGTGTGGGTGATGCTCCCCTGGGAGATGTAGGGGTCGTTGTACCAGTAGAGATCTCCAGGCCGCATGGATTCGGCGGGATAGTAGGCCCAGACGCACCCCAGAATGTCGCTGCCCATGGTCTCACCGTAGACTTCCTGGCCCTTGCCGTCCAAGAAACTAACGGTGTAGTCCTTCTTCTCGCGGATGAACGCCGACATAGCGGTCCGTTCTATAATCAGCTCGCATTCCAGCCTAGCCGCCCGCAAGGAACCGCGGATGAGCTGCCGGGTCACCGGGTCCACCGGTCCGGAGTGGCCATTCGTCTGAGTTGCCGTCATTCCTCGCTCCTGAGTTCGGAGAGTGCCTGGCGCGGTCCTAGCCTAACACCGTGACGGGGCAAGGCCTACGCGCCCAGCATGATACAGTTGCCGTATCGGTCAATATTCGCCTGCCACCCAGGGTTTATCACCACGGTGGCGTCCATGCCTTCCAGGACGGCAGGTCCTTCGAGGCCCACTCCAGGGCCAAGCCGGTCCCGCAGATAGATGGGGCAATTGACGACCCCCCGGGACTCCTCGAAGTACACCTGACGCCGGTCTACGATGGCATCGTCCGGGTTGCTAATCCCGTCAGAGAGTGCTGGCATCCGGACATGGCCTACCTGCCCTGACGCGGTAACACGCAAAGTAACGATCTCGACGGGCTGTTCCAGGGAGAAGCCGTATAGCTGTTGGTGTCGCCGGTGGAACTCCTGGACCATGGACTCTAGACCTTCCCGGTTTACCTGGGAGTCCTCGTACTGAATGGTCAACTCGGACCCCTGATGGGCGTACCGGAGGTCGGCCGAGCGGGTGAGGCTGTGGCTGTCCGGCGGGACTCCCTCATCACGCAGCCAGTCGCGGCCATCGCGTTCCAACTCGGCGTAAACCCTGGCCATCCCTTCAACCTCGTAGTCCGGCGGGAGTTGAAGGAAAGTGCGGGCGTAATCGTTCTTGAATTCCGAGACCAGCAATCCATAGGCCGAAGCGATGCCAGGATGGGGCGGCGCCACCACTGTCCCGATCCCCAGCAATTTCGCAACGTCGATGGCGTGCATGGGGCCCGCGCCCCCATAGGCCACTAGCGCAAAGTCCCTGGGGTCGTGGCCCCGCTCAACGCTTATATTGCGGATTGCGCCGACCATGGCGTTGTTGGCGATCTTAAGGATACCGTCGGCGGCAGTCGGTATCTCGAGGTCCAGCCGGGAGGCGATGGAGTCGTCGATGGCGATGGCCGCCGCCTGGGAGTCCAGCTTGAGTTGGCCGCCCGCGATTTCGGTGTTCACCCTCCCCAGGACCAGGTTGGCGTCGGTGACCGTGGGGCGGGTCGCTCCCCTCCCGTAGCGCACCGGGCCGGGGTCCGCGCATGCGCTGGCAGGCCCAACGGTGAGGCTTCCATAGGGCGAAACTTCCGCAATGCTGCCCCCGCCGCAGCCGATGGTGGCGATGTCCAGCATGGGGAGTTGCACCGGCCAGTCGCCCAACTTGCCATTCAGGGTCATACCGGGGCTCCGTTTACGCAGCAGCGACACATCGGCGCTGGTGCCGCCCATGTCGAAGGAGATGCAGTGGTCTATTCCCGTTGTCTCGGCAATCTGCATCGTGGCCATTACTCCGGCGGCGGGACCGGAAAGGGCGGTGTAGACCGGTTGCTTCACCGCGATGTCCGAACCGATGATTCCGCCGTTGGACTTCATGATAGAGAACGCCGCGCCGGTGCCGAAAGACCGGAGGGAATCCCCAGGGTTTCGATGTAGTTGCTGACCCGGGGCGTGACGTAGGCGTTGAGAACGGTGGTGATAGTGCGTTCGTACTCACGATATACCGCCAACACTTCGGACGACAGAGAGATGGCCGCCCCCGGAAGCTCTTCCGCCAGTATTTCCCGGGCCCTGCGCTCGTTGGCCGGATTGGCATAGGAGTGCAGAAAGGACACGGCCACGGAGATTATTCCGGACTCCCTGAAATGCCGGGCGGCGTCCCGGACCCCCTCTTCGTCCAGGGACACCAGGACATCACCGTCGAAACTCGTGCGTTCGTTCACTTCGAGGCAGTCCCGGGGGCGGACGGGCCGTTCGGGCTTGACCCATGAGTGGGGATTGGCCATGCGGGGCATACCATGGCGGGCTATTTCCAGCACGTATTTGAAACCGTCAGTCGTCAACAGTCCGACAGGCGCCCCTTTGTTTTCCAGGACGGAATTGGTGGCGATGGTCGTGCCATGAAAAATGTGGACGACCTCGCCGGGGTTGACCCCATTCAATTCTAGAATCTGGCCCAGACCCGTCATGAAACCCAGCGAAGGGTCGGCGGGAGTTGAAGGGGTCTTGAACACCCATTGCTCGTTGGTTTCCAGATCGCAGAGAACGATGTCTGTGAAGGTACCGCCGACATCCACGGCGATGGCATAGGTTCCCATAGCCCTTCCTTAATCCATCTGGTCTGGCCAATCCGCCTGGTCTGGCCGCGTTACGTTGTATGAAATTTGTTATAGCGCTCCGTGCCTAGCACCAGAATTGCGTATATCTCGAAAACAGACTGGGTGGCTTGGTCTTCTATCCCGGCCACACGGACCAGCATGTTGCTTACCCTCTTCCGCTGTTTCTGGTATTCCTCGGCAAACTCAGGGTCACGCTCTCGAGTTTTTCTGGTCTTGCCCGGTGTATGCCCACCGGGGTCCCCGGTTGCGTCAAGTGAAAGTTTATAGGCGAATGTTGCAGACTCGTTACGGGAACTATCATTCCCGTGCTGGCGGAGGCGCTGGGGTATATTATTTGAGCGGCCCACGTAGATTGGTTCACCACCCTCGTGCAACACATAGATGCCCCTTTTCGGAATGTTCCTCAGTTCGGCTCTATCTAACGGTGGTTCGCTTAAGAGGGTTTTGAGGAGTGGCTCCATTTGGGCGACAATTTTGTCAAACGTTTCGCTCATGTCAACAAACCTTTCTCAGTAATGCTGGTATCCCCCTTAATTCCTTCCCATGAAAGCTAAAACGTATACGCCGGGAAGTGTCACGATGGCAGACCTAAATGGGCCGTGCCCTTACAGGCGACAATCGGACAAGCCGCTCATTCATCGGGTCAACCGTCAGCCTGAAAATTTGCAAGGTCAATGCCCCGAGCAAAGGGCTGACGCCGGGCGGCCCGAAGGCGACGGGAGTGGTCCTCTCCGACCCTCCCAAACGCATTCGCGCTTCACCTATGTCCCATTCGACGATGCTGTCATCGCCCAACTGAAACTGCTCCTGTTCGTCCGGTTGGATCCCCAGACTCGCCAACAAGTCCTCGCCCAGGACAGTGTAGGACGCTCCCGTATCGACCAGCGCCTCGACACTGGCGTACTCTCCGCCATTTGTGCTTTTCAATTCGAGCATAACGCTGAAAGTTCCCATTCTTCATTGCCTCGCTGCGTCTTTGCGGGCTTGCGATAAATTTTGTTCCTTGGCAGTATAGACCGATGGACAGGATAGACGAGACGCTGGTCAAGCAGATTCAGGACTACCGGGACCAAACGGTGACCTACGAGGTGCCGATTACGGCCTACCCCACTTCTTCAGGGCTAATCGTTATCAACTCGCCGGGGTCGGGAGAGCTCAAAGACGGCCGGCACGACCGTTGGATGAAGCTTGGCCGGCACCTGCAGGGCCAGAACACCGCTACTTTCGTCACCTATAACGCTCCCCGCCCCGACTTCCAGGTCCAATTGCCATGGGAGCCTTATTCGCACCAGGGAGCGAGCTGGAACCAATTGCTGATCGACAGCCTGGGTTACACCACCCAATATTGCCTGGAACACGCGCGGGACCTTTGCGGCCTGGACGACCCGGTGATATACATGGCGGGGTTCTCTTCCGGCGGATCAGCGGTCGGCGCGGTGGCCTGGCGTTTCCAGCAGGTCAAGCGAATCCTGCTACTGTCCACCTATGACAGCGTGGGCGACCCCTTCTACCTGGGAATGGAGCAGTTCACCGGGGACATCTACCTGGCCTACGGAGTCAACGACCCAATGGCCGGACTGCTGGCCTACGTGCTGCAATCGGGCGCCCTGTCAGCGCGCTCACTGCACATCCGGCAAGTGCCCGACTGCGACCACAGGTTCAGCGGTGAGACCAACAGCAGGGTGCTAAGCAACGCCTTCTATTGGATGTTCGACTGGATGTTCGACGCCGACGAAGACTTCCCTTCTCCCGAGGGCGGCCTTCAGCTCTACGAATGAAGCTCCCTAACCGTCATTGGACGCGATCCAGTGGGCCACTCGCTCACCGATCATAATCGTAGTGCAGTTTGTATTCGCCCGGATGACATCGGGCATCACCGAAGCGTCGGCGACCCGCAATCCTTCGATCCCGTGAACTCGGCAGTGCTGGTCTACCACAGCCATTGCGTCGCTGCCGGGACCCATCTTGCAGGTGCCCGAAAGGTGCTGCCCGATCCAGACGTTTTCCAACATCCAGGCGTCCAGGGTCTCGTCCGAGGCCAGGTCTTCTTCGGTGGGCGAGACCAGTCCGTCGACGATATCGTCAAACGCCTCATGTTCGGCTAATTTAAGGGCAATACGGATTCCCTCCCGCAAGCGCCTCCTGTCCCATTCCTCTTCCAGGTACCGGCAGTCTATTGAAGGCTGCCCGTTGGGGTCCTGGGGAAAGTCGGGCTTGGCGGCCATGCGAATGGGCACCAGGGGATGGTCGCGCAGGTTCTGGCCCACGCCTGGAAGCGCTCTGACAACCGGGATTCCCAGGCTCCGCAAATGCTCCTCCGGCCCCACGCCCGACAGCATCAAAATCTGTGGAGACGCGATGGCGCCCGCGCTCAGGACGATGTTGTCCGCCTCGACGGTGAACACCTCACCCCCGCTCTCGACCTCAACTCCGCTGGCCCTCTGCCCCTGGAACAGGATACGTCTAACGTGGACGTTGCCCCTGATGGTCAGGTTGAGCCGGTGGCGGTTGGGGTTGATGTAGCTAAGGGCGGTGCTCATGCGTACGCCGTTGGGATTGTTCATCGGGAAGGGGCCAATGCCCCCGGAGTCGGGGTGGTTGTGGTCGTACGTTTCCGGGTAGCCCGCGTCGAGGCAGGCGGCGTGGAAAGCCTCTTGAATCTGCGACCAGGCTTCCCGCCGGTGCCGTCTCACTGGCACCGGCCCATCAAAGCCGTGAAAGTCGTCCCTGATGTCGGTATCGGTCTCCGCTGCCCGAAAGAAGGGGAGGACGTCGATGTATTTCCACTCATCGTTGCCCCATTCAGCCCAACGGTCATAATCTTCCGGGACACCACGGAGAAACACCTGGCCGTTGATGGCGCTGGTCCCGCCGACCACCCTGCCCCGTGGGACGGCGATGGGCTCTGACTGGCTGCGGGAACCGGTTCCCACGAAAGACCAGTTATGGGGCGCTCCCATCTCCGAAGCGGTGGGAGCGTAACCGAATTTCAGGTCGTCTGGCGTCTGTTCCAGGTCGGGGTAGTCGGGTCCGGCCTCCAGCAGCAGCACCGAACGGTCTGGCTCCTCTGAGAGCCGGGTTGCCAGTGTCCCTCCCGCGGAACCTGCGCCGATAACGATAACGTCGTATTTCAAGATTACCTCCCAGGTGCGGCGGCTTCCAGCAAGACTTTCGAAGCCGCGGTAAAAGTCCAGGTAAACCCTGGGTCAGGGGATTTGGCCAGTTCAGATAGACCCCAGGAATTGCTCGGTGGTCATCACCGTGCCTTGTCTTGGATACACCTTTTCGGTCAGGACGCGATGGACCTCTGGATCGGCGTCGGAGCAGGCGTCGGCCACGACCACGAATTTGTAATTTATGTCGGTGGCCCAACGCACCGCCGAGAGTACGCAACCACTGGTGGCAACGCCCAACACGATCAGGGTGTCTTTCCCCATCTCGCGCAGACTGACGTCAAGGGCCGTGGTGGAGAAGGGACCGGGCCTGACCTTGGTGATAACGGTCTTGCCCTCGGCAGGAGTAACACCCGGGTGTAATTCAACGTCAGGGGCATACTCGGCGAACGCCCCGCCCCGGTGGACCACGTAAATCACCGGAATCCCCGCGCGCCGCGCACCATCGAGCACCTGTGCGGCGTTGCTTACCACGGAATCGGGCTCGCTGGCGACGTTGTTCACGATGCGTTGCTGGAAGTCCATTATCAACACCACGGACTTGTCACGATCGATAACAGCCTGTTGCGTCACTGGTGGGCCTCCTTCGCGTAATAGATATATTCTGCGAGAGCGAAAGGTTCCGCTTCTAGCGGGCTCACCTAACGCTCGCCGCACATTATAAGCGTAGTCCCTTGTTTGTGTAACCGACGATAGTCCGACGGTAGTCGGTCGAGTGTCCCTTGGGGAGAAGCCTCACGCCCCACCATTCCGGCTTTGCCTCGGGATTGACGGCAATTCGCCGCAATCTATAATGGCGGAGCGGAGGGAGGCCATTTGTGGTCCCACTTCGTTTTCCATGAATATGCCCACACACGAGTCAGATACTCCCCTGGGAGGTTGCCATGAGATTCGGGCTGTTTTACCAGATTCAGGTCCCCAAGCCCTGGAACGAGGAGACCGAAGCCCGGCGCTTCTGGGAGGCCCTGGAACAGATCGCCTACGCCGAAGAAATGGGCTATGACAGCGTTTGGTTTTCGGAGCACCATTTTCGCCCCGAATGGTCGCACAACAGCGCCCCGGACCTGACCCTGGCCGCGGTCAGCCAGCGCACCACACGGATGAGGCTCGGCATTGGCGTAGTGCTGGCTCCGATTCACCACCCGCTGCACACCGCCGCCCGCATGGCGACCCTAGATATTCTGAGCCGGGGACGGGTAGACGTGGGACTCGGTAGGACCGGGTACCCATATCAACTAACCCCTTACGGCTCCGGACTCAAGGACACTCGCGGTATGTGGCAGGAATACGCCCAGGTGCTACCCAAAATCTGGGAACAAGAGGTCATCACCCACGAGGGCGAATACTTCCAGATACCTCCCCGGGAAGTGCTCCCCAAGCCGCTACAGAAGCCGCATCCGCCCCTCTGGTCGGCATGCTCCAGCGACGAGACTACCAGACTCGCCGGGTCGATGGGACTGGGCGCGTTGCTGGGAGCCGAGGGCGGCCCGGAAAAGACCGCCAACGTGCTCGACCTGTATAACAAGTCGGTGATAGAGGCGAAGCAAGCCGGTGTGCGCGTCAATCACCAGAACGCGCTGATGACCGCCGCCTTTTGCCACGAAGACCGCAAGGTGATTGAAGAACGGGGAGTGGAGCTAGTGGCCTGGTACGGCGACCAGCAACGGGAACGCGCCAGGCTGGTCTGGCGGGGCGTGGACCCGGCAACGGTGCCGCCCGATTACCAGGGCTATTACGAGCGGGACCTGCGCTTGGCCGCCGGACCTTACGACGGCGACCCCACCGCCCGGGACCTGGTCAACCGGGGAACATCCTTCTGCGTCGGTACGCCGGACGACTGCATCAGGTTCATGGAGACCTACGAAGCGCTGGGAATCGAGCAGGTGTTTGCTCTGAGCGCCATCGGGCCTGAGAACCATGAAGAGGTGATGAACACGCTCAGCCTTTTCGGCAAATACGTGATCCCCCACTTCCGCGAGAAGGACAGAGCAAAAGCTAACCAGGGTTAAATCAGGCGGGCGTCCGGTTCTCAACGGCGGCGCTCTGGACTTGTACCGGCTTTCGCATCAGGGCGAAGGATAACGCGGCTAGGGCGAAGAACCCGGTGAAGAGCCAGAGCGGAGTGGTGTAACTCTCGTGCCGGTCGTACCACCAGCCGGCAAACACTGGCGCGAGGAAGACCCCAGGGCTTGCGGCCAACTGAGTGAGTCCCCTCAACCGGCCGTAGGATTTGCGCCCAAAGTAGTCTCCAATCGTGGCCCAGTTATTGGAACCGCTAGTCTCCGCTATGGCGAACAGCAGGACGAATAGATAGATCGACCAGGTTGAAGTTAGGGGGAGCGCCAGCAGCAAGAATCCAATGGTCCCTGATACGCCCGTCATTGATAGGACCAGGTTCTTGGGCCACATATCCGCCAGCCAGCCAAAAAGTAGCGACAATGGTACCAGCAGGAACAGGAGAAACCCGAAGATAAACGCCGCCTCCTGCTCTCCGGTCCCCTTCCAGACCAGGACGGGGATGAAATGCAGGATCACTCCACCCTTGGCGGTCAGTCTGAGGATACTTCCCGTCAGAAGCAGCCAATACGACGGGGCATGAAAAGCCTCCCCCACGTCGAAGTCCGGAGGCTGGGCGGTCCTCGACGGCGGTGATTCACTCGGACCGCTGGCCGCGGCGCCCCGGGGTTGCGCCACCGGTCCGCCGTCGGGCTGGAGGCCCATGGACTCCGGGGTGTTGCGGACCATGAGGGAGAGGGGAACGGCGAAGGCCAAGATGACCACTCCCGCTACCGTGGACGCAGTTCGCCATCCCTGCGTCGCGATCAGAATGGCCAGCAGCGGCACCAGGATCGCCGGCGTTAATGAGCTGACCGCATGGTAGGAAGACATGGCCAGGGCGCGCCTGCGGCGGAACCAGTTGTTGATCAGCGCGGATAGTGAGTTGGAAAATGCCAAGTCGCTGCCCAGGGTGATCATTCCCAGGTAGACCAGGCCAAAGGTCCAGATATTATCCGTGCGGGCCAGCAGGAGGAACCCCGCCCCCGATAACGCGGCTCCGGCCAACAGGACCGGTTTAGGACCAAACCGGTCGATCACCCAGCCCGCGACCGGGCTTATTGGCCCACCTTCGGACCGTGACATGGAGAACACCAGGGAGATCGCGGCGCGGCTAACGCCCAACCCCTCGCTCACCGGTAACAGAAATACGACGTAGCCTTTGTTGTAAGCGGAAGAGTTGATCGAATGGAGGACCCCGGCCAGGGACACCATCCACCAGCCCGGGAATATCCGGGCATTGAAGCGTCCGAAGGACCTGAGAGGGAAAGTAAACACTTCTACACTGGCGCCGTCTGTGGAGGCTGGGTAGATGGGTATACTAACACAGTGAGAACGAAGGGCATTCCCACGTTACTATAGGACGATTGCGAAGTCGCTCTAGGAACTTTCAGGTTGGTATCCAAGAACCTCCCCTTAGGGCATCTCCCACGCAATTACTATACACGGACGATTGCGAAGTCGCTCTAGGAACTTTCAGGTTGGTATCCAAGAACCTCCCCTTAGCTTTGGCGAGTCTCATGCAAAGTGGCCTTTCAACTCTGCAATGCCGCCGTCTAAGGACTTTGCAATCGTCCTACACGTTACTACCCGAATATTGACAGGAGGCTAAGGCATGAGCGACAGCTTCGACCATCGCACGGCAGTGGTCAACGGCATCAACATGCACTACGTAGTTGAGGGTGCGGGCGATCCCGTGATCCTGCTCCACGGCTGGCCCGAGTTCTGGTATAGCTGGCGGCATCAGATCCCCGTGTTGTCGGAGCGGTTCCAAGTGATCGTGCCGGACATGCGCGGCTTCGGCTTTTCCGACAAACCCCTGTCCGGATACAGCACCCGCACCGCAGCTTCAGACATCTTCGAGCTCGCCAGATCGCTAGGACACGGGCAGGTGTCGTTGGTGGCGCACGACATAGGGGCCAGGGTCGCCTTCAGGTTCGCCCTGGACCATGAAGACGCAGTGCGCCGCATGGCGCTCATCGATTCTACGCCGCCCATCGAGCAACTGGGACCGCAAGCGCCTTCCGTGGTCCGGGAGCGCTGGCATTCGTATTTCCACCAGCAGTTTGACCTCCCGGAGAAGCTGATCGAGGGGCGCGAGGAAGTGTACTTACGCCACATATTCCGCGACTGGTGCATCAACAAGTACCCCCTCAGCGACGCGGAGATAGCCGAGTATGTAAAAGCGTATTCCCAGCCCGGAGCGTTGCGGGGCGGGTTCAGCTACTACCGTGCGGCCGCCTACGAGGACCCGCCCGACTGGCAGGCGGACGCGGAACGCACGTTACCCATGCCGCTTCTGTTCCTATTCGGGGTCAGGAGGGCCAGGACCGCGGAAAGGATGGGAGCGGGACCGCTGGAGGAAGCCTGGCGCAAGTTCTTTCCCAACGCCGAGTCGAGGCACATGGGCAACTACGGCCACTTCCTGCAATGGGAGACTCCCGACGCGGTAAACCGGGAGCTTCTGGACTTTCTGGTCAAATAAAAGTTTCCGGGCCGCGACAGACGTCTGTCGCGGCCCGGAATTCTTGGACAGTTGACCAGGTCACTTATCCGGGCTAAGTCTGCCGGACGTACTTGTCCACGCTGGTCGGCGTCCCCACGTAGATGTCCCCGTGGGCGTCGACCCAGCTACCGTGTCCGCCGCGAGCCGGGAAGCGGCCCAAGACATTCCCCTGCTTGTCCAAGACGCTGAAACGCGACGGGGAATCGTCCCGTCCGCCTTCACTGACGTACAGATTGCCATCCGGTCCCTCGGAGATGTCCATGGGACGCTGGATGTCGGTCCATATAGCCTGGAACTCGCCATCGCCGTCGAACACTTGAATGCGGTGGTTCTCCCGGTCGCATACGAACACCGTACTTGCGTCGTCCACCAGCAGGCTGTGAGGCAGGTGGAACTCGCCGGGGGCGGTCTTTCCGGGCTGGCCCCAAGACTGCTTGAGTTCCCCATCGGCGGTGAACCGGTGGATGCGGGCGTTCCTGTAGCCATCGGAAACGTACAGGTCTCCCGATGGCGAAGGGACCAACTCACTTGGGTAGTTGAAAGGGCCGGCCGCCCTGGGGCAAAGGTCTCCGGGATTCTCGCATCCCGTGTCGGAGTGGACGCCATGGCGTCCCAGCATCTGGATGGGTTTGCCATCCAAAGTGTACATGATGCACACCGAATTATTCCGGTCCGTTACGTAAACTATGTCGTTTGCGATATGTATGCCATGGGCGAACTCGAACGCGCCGTTGCCCCCAGCAAGTTCCCGTCGCGGTCGAAAATCATGACGGGAGGCTCTTTGCGTTGGAAGGCGTAGACGCGGTCCTGGGAATCCGTAGCCACGGCGCTGACCGTCTCGAAAGTGTCGCCGTCGGGTAACTTCGCCCAGTCAAGAATGGCTTCGTAGGTGAACTGGCCAGATCCTAACGTAGTCATCTGAAGGTGACCTCCTCATTTAGCTCTTGGAATCACGCTGGAATAGTACGCCGGAGGAAAGGAGTTGTCTACCAAGATATTTCACTCGCCGGGCGGAGTTCCCTGGCCCAGAGTGCGGCCGCCGCGCCTGCGATGTGAGTCCGTAGCCACGGCGCTGACCGTCTCGAAAGTGTCGCCGTCGGGTAACTTCGCCCAGTCAAGAATGGCTTCGTAGGTGAACTGGCCAGATCCTAACGTAGTCATCTGAAGGTGACCTCCTCATTTAGCTCTTGGAATCACGCTGGAATAGTACGCCGGAGGAAAGGAGTTGTCTACCAAGATATTTCACTCGCCGGGCGGAGTTCCCTGGCCCAGAGTGCGGCCGCCGCGCCTGCGATGTGAGTCCCGTGCGCTGCCGTGGTGGAACGTGTAAAATCGTAGCAAACCTGAAGGAGGCCGGACCTGAGAGGAGATACCGATGGTTGACCAACTAACCCGCCCCAGCGACAGAGTGGAAGTCTATTGGTTCTCGGAACAGCCCAACGGCTATGTCACCGACGAGGACCTGGACCGGTACGACGCGACTCGTTTCCTGTTCCCCAACACCTACTTCGACCCGGAAAAGGCGCACGTGCTGTACAACCAGTACCACGAGCAATACGCGCTGGTGGACGAAGTTGGTTTCGACGGGATAATGACCAACGAGCATCACACCGCCTATTGGTGCATGAAACCCGCCGCCAATCTGGACGCAGCCGTCCTCGCCAAAGTAACCCAACGCGTGAAGATTGCCATCCTGGGCAACGTCATAGCCATCAACGATCCAATCAGGATGGCCGAAGAGATCGCCATGCTGGACTGTTACTCCGGAGGCCGGATCATATCCGGGTTCGTGCGGGGCAGTTCCATCGAGACCTTGCAGGCGGGCATCGACCCCACCGAAAATCGCAGCAGGTTCGAAGAGGCCCACGACCTGATTCTGAAGTGCTGGACCACGCCCGGACCCTTCCGTTACGAGGGCGAGCACTTCCATCACCGAGTGGTCAACCCGTGGGTGCTCCCCATGCAGAAGCCTCACCCGGACATCTGGTTCCCCGGCACCGGTAGCCCCGAGAGCGTTATCTGGGCCGCCGAGCACGGCTATCCTTACCTCAACCTTCAGGTAATCCGCGGCCAGACCGAATGGCTGAAGGACATCTACATCCACACCGCCCGCGAATCCGGTTACCAGCCGGGACCGGGGAACTTCGGCGGCAACGTGCTGGTCTTCTGCGCCGACACCGACGAAAAGGCCCAGGAGATCGGGCGCACCTACATGTGGCACGGCAATCACCGGTTCAAGGGACCCTCGGAGCACAATGACCCTCCCGGCTACAGGTCCCGAGCCGCCGTCGAGGTCATCCGCCAGATACCGGCCGGTGTGGGAACGCGGCTTGGACAGAAAATCCAGACCTATGAGGACCTACAGGAAGCCGGAAGCATCGTCGTGGGTGGCCCGGACACGGTAATCAGGAGGCTCACGGAAATTCTGGACTCCGTCGCTCCCGGGTACCTGATCTGCTACGGCAACGAGGGCGACATGCCCCACGAAGACGTCATGCGTTCCATCGAGCTTATCGGCAAAGAGGTGATCCCGGCGCTCCACGAAGTCCCGCTCCGGCCCTACGAATAGCGGCGGGGACAGAGCTTATGAACTATGACGTGATAGTCGTTGGGGCAGGCGCGGCAGGGTGCGTGTTGGCCAGCCGCTTGTCTGAAGACCCGTCAAGATCGGTCTTGCTGCTGGAGGCCGGTCCCGACTACCTGTCCCCCGAGTACCTGCCTCCGGAGATAGCCAACGGATATAGCCAGGCGGCGGCCTCCGAAGGATCGCCTTACAACTGGGGGTACCGGGCCGTTGGTACACCCCAGCAGTCAGCGCCGATGTACGCCGACCGGGGCAGGATCGTCGGTGGCTCCAGCGCCGTCAACGGTCAGGTGTTCCTCCGGGGAGTTCCGGAGGACTACGACGGATGGGCGGCCCAGGGCAACGGGGAATGGTCTTTCATCAAGCTCTTGCCCTATTTCCGGCGATTGGAGAACGACGCCGACGTCCGAGACGACTTCCATGGGGCGGATGGGCCGATTCCGGTCCGGCGGTTCAACCGTGAGGAGTGGCAGCCCTTCCAGGAGGCCTTCTATCAGGCCTGCATGAGAGCCGGGTACCCCCATGACCCGGACATGAACAACCCTGACTCCACCGGAGTAGGCCCGGTGCCCTTTAATACCCGGGACGGCGTCCGGATGAGCACGGCACTGACCTACCTGGACCCTTCCCGCCACCGGCTAAACCTTACGGTCAAGGGGAGCGCGCTGGCAGCGAGGGTACTGTTCGAACGTTCCAGGGCTGTGGGCGTCGAAGTGGAAAGCGGGGGACAACGGTTCTCTGTAGAGGGCAATCAGATTGTGTTGGCCGCTGGAGGGATCGCTACTCCACAACTTCTCATGCTCTCGGGACTTGGTCCAGCGGAGCATCTCTCCAGCCACGGAATACCGGTGGTGCGGGACCTTCCCGGCGTGGGGCAGAACCTGCGAGACCACCCAATGTTCACGCTGGAACTGCAGGCCAAAACTGGGTTTCGGTTGGATTTGACTGGACCCAGGATGCAAGTGGGCCTGCGCTACACGGTCCCGGGGTCGGCGCTGCGCAACGATATGCAGCTTTTCCCCTCGAGCTATTCAGGCCCCGGAGCCGGAGATCATCCCAACCGCGCCTGGCCGGACGACGGTGTAGGGGTGCGCCTTACCTGCATGTTGGAGCAGGCGGAGAGTTCGGGGGAGTTGCTGCTGTCGGCGCCCAATCCGCATGAACCGCCTCTCCTTGACTACCGCTACCTCCGGAGCACAGAAGACATCAGACGAGTGCGGGAGTGTATACGGCTGGCGCAAAGATTGATCGAGGATTCGGCCTTTAGCTCCATCGTGGATGGCTGGCTTTCTCCCTCGCCCGCTGACCTGGCCACCGACGAAACGTTGGAGTCGTGGATACTGCAAAATGTAAGTACTACCCAGCACACGTCCGGGACGTGCAAGATGGGTCCGGACCCGGACCCAACCGCGGTGGTCGACCAGTATTGCCGTGTGCGAGGGATCGAGGGCTTGCGGATCGCCGATCTGTCGGTCGCGCCTCAAGTCGTGCGCGCCAACACCCACGCCACGGCCATAATGATCGCTGAGCGAGTGGCCGACTGGCTCAAGTAGTATCCGCAGTCGAGTTGGTGGTCTTCTGGCGAGGATAAGACAGAGTCTTTCCGTAGCCAACGCGGTCCGGCCCACCCGAAGGGCTTTTCCATGGTTCGTCTGAACTGTGATTCCTTTGATTCCGGGATTTAAATGATTGGAAGTCATGCGAATCCCGTAATCCTGTGAATCCCGGTTCGCACAATTGGGCCGATAATCGAATGACCCTCACATCTCCCCCTTGCCAGTCCGGGTGCCAGCCCGCTACCATCATAATCAGCAGACTTCGGCCCCGGCGGAAATCCCTATCTGCCAAGTAAAATGCTTGACACAAAACGACACACTATGACCCCGAACAAAAAAACTCTCACCTCTCCGCCCGTCAGCGCATGAATACCGCGCCCAGCTCAGAGCTGGCGCCGACCCATTACTACTAACGGCCCCAGTCTGCTCTTGCATCAGATAAGCGAAAGGCACGGAGATTAGCCCTCACCGTCTTACATTTGGAAGGAAGATGGTATAATTTCCCCAACGCTGGATGGCCGCGATTCAACCCTTGTCAAACAGGGCGCAGCCCGACGGCAGGGACCGACACCGTTAGATACAATCAGACACAACGAAGTTGGGAGGTAGAGCTACGATGGTTCAACAAGCAGCAAGACCCAGGATACAAGCCGGGCGAGTGACGTTTATCGTGCAGCATGAGTTGTGGGACGGCAACGTACAGGACCACTCCGACCAGGGCGTGGTCATCCTGGTGGTTGCCGACGACGGCGGCAAAGAGACCACTCTGCTCCGGTTCAACTGCTTCGACCTGGAACGCAGCTATGTCTACGGACCAGATGGCAAGAGCAAGCTGTTCCGCATGGACCCAACGTTGGACGGCAACCCGGTAGGCTGGAGCGTGAAGCAGATCCGCACCAACCTTAAGGCTATGGTGGGAGAGGCAGGTTATCCTCAGATAGCCGACGAGATCGACACCAGCGCGGTCGAGGCTGCCCTGGCGGAGGTCGACGCCACCGCCCGCGAGAAGTTCGCAACGGGCCGCAACACCGTAAAGCACAACCGGGGAACCGATATGTTCGAGGCCGGGAACATACGCTTCGGGCTGGAGATGCGGCTTCAGAACGGTGGAGACGGCGGCATGGCCATCCACGTTCTGGCAGACCTAGCCGGAACGCCGGGACGCCACTTCACGGAAGAGACCGAACTGCTGGCGTTCGACTGCTTCTGGGACGCGCCTCATTACCACTACGGGCCGAGGAACAAGAACCACCGGATATTCTTTGACAAGACCCTCGTGCCCGATACCCTGGGATGGACCCTCGACCAGTTTAAGACCCGCAAGCTAGCGGCCATGCTCGAGAGGGCCGGCTATCCCGGAGTCGCCGCGGACCTGGACCAGGACGTCATAGATTCGATCATGCCGGCGATGGAATCTAGAGCGCGGGAAATGGTTGCCGCGGGCTTGCCCAAGGAACCAACACCGAATCTGAACGGCTAAGCCACGTTTTCGAGGGTTCCGCCGGGAATGGACCACGTTGATAGATGAGCTTTCGGCCCGGCGGAACTGCCGTATTCCGGTCCTACATATCAGGGGAAAATAGCGCCTACAGGGCAGCCAGTCCTGCCCGGGCGCACTCTTCGTCCTGTTCAGCGGTAGCGCCACTGCCCCCGATGGCGCCCGCAAGCGACCCATCCGTGACCACTGGCACTGCTCCTTGGGCGGGAAGCATTCGTCCGCCCATCGCGGCGATCACTGCCTGTATCACTGGCGAGTCGGCTTGCAGGGTGCCGCTCGGCCTGCCAAATCCGGCCGAAGCCGCGGCCTTCCCCTGGGCGACGACCGCGCTTATCGAGCTTGCGCCATCCATCCGCCCGAACGCGATAAGATTCCCGCCACCGTCACACACGGCGATGCTTACTTTAACGTCGATTTCCGACGCCTTGGCCAGGGCTGCCTGTATCATCCGATTTGCATCTTCTAGTGTAATCGACATGGTGGGCCACCTCCTGAGTGCTGATTGCCTCGGATTCTACCTTCTCCCCTGTTGGGCGGCAACGCGGGCGGGTGCCCTGGAAGGGTCTTTCAGTTCTCCGCGACAGCCCCTCGCCCTCTGGGAGAGGGGTTGGGGTGAGGGGCACGTGGCGAGGGGCAACCTGGCTGGTGCATGGGATTTCACCCTCATCCGTCATTCTCCCTCAAGGGAGAAGGGGTAGTATTCCAAAAATTGAAAGACCCTGGGCGCCTTGGCGCCCGCCCGCAGCAAAATCGCAAGCACTAGGAGCTAATCACGCCGGACACAGTCATAAAATCAAACAACCTAACCAAGAAGTACTCCAACCTGGTCGCCGTAGACTCGATCGACTTTTCCGTCGACAAGGGCGAGTGCTTCGGCCTGCTGGGTCCCAACGGGGCGGGCAAAACCAGTATTATGAAGATGGTCTGCTGCGTATCGCCCGTCACTTCGGGCGAACTTGTAGTCCAAGGCAAGAACGTGATGCGCGACAAACGGGCCGTGAAGTCGGTCCTGGGCGTGGTCTCACAGTCCGACAGCCTGGACCCCGGTCTAAACGTCATGCAAAACCTGTTAGCCTACGCCCGGTTCTTCAACCTGCCTAGCAAACAGGCCAGCGAGCGGGCCTGGGAGGCCCTTGACCTGTTCCAGCTACGGGACAAGGCATACCAGTCCCCGGATGAGCTCTCGGGGGGTATGCGGCGGCGCTTACTGATCGGGAGGGCTTTAATCCATGAGCCCAGCATTCTGATCTTGGATGAGCCGACCACCGGCTTGGACCCCCAGTCCCGGCACCTGGTTTGGGACCGGCTGCAACAGCTAAAGCAGCAGGGAATCACCATGCTGTTGACGACCCATTACATGGATGAGGCCGCCTATCTTTGCGACCGTCTCATTGTGATGGACCTGGGGAATATACTCGCGGAAGGGACGCCGCTGGACCTGATAAGGGTCCATGCCGGAGAACAGGTCGTGCAAGTGCAGTTGCCGTCGTGGCAGAGGGCGCCATTGGAGGAAGAACTGGAGGCCCAGGGACTGGACTACGAAGGCGCGGGGGAATCCGTGTTGGTCTTTGGCGACGCCGATCAGCTATCCAAGGCTGAAACGGTTTGGGACGGCCACCATGTCTTGCGGCGTCCAGCCAACCTGGAGGACGTGTTCCTCCGGCTGACCGGAAGGGGGTTGAGGGACCAATGAGCGCCATCGCGTACACCATACGGACGAGCTACATCTGGCGCGGTTTCCGCGTGTGGCAGCGAAACCGGGACGCCATTATCCGAGGGTGGAAAGTAGAGTTGGGAGGGCTGGTTATCGAGCCCTTCATAGTGCTGGCAGCCATCGGATTCGGCCTCGGAGCTTACGTGGGGAATATAGGCGACGCCACATACGCCGAATACCTGGCCCCTGGCTTGATCGCCAGCTACGCCATGTTTCATGCGACCTTCGACTCAACCTACGGGGCATACCTGCGCATGGAAAGTCACCACGTTTATGAGGCCATGCTGTTCACACCGGTGGGTCCATCGGACATCGTATTGGGGGAGGCGATGTGGGGCGCGACGAGGGCAGCCGTCTCCGGCGCAGTCGTGTTGGCCGCGGCGGCCATATTCGGCTTGGTAAGTTCTCCCCTGGCCCTGCTGGCGATTCCATGCGCCTATCTGATCGGGCTGACGGTCGCTTCCATCGCCTTGATCTTGACGGCCACGGCCAGCACCATAGGGGCGATGAATAACTTCTTCACCGTGTTCATCATCCCGATGTTCTATGTGAGTGGCGTCTTCTTTCCCCTGGACCACATGCCAAGCACGGTCAAGGCGCTCTCGTGGATACTGCCCCTGACCCCGGCCGCGGCCCTGACGCGGGGCCTCGTATCCGGTGATCTTAGCTGGTTGATGGTGTTGTGGGTGCTAGAGCTGTTGGTAATGTCCGCAGTGGCCCTATTTGTGGCGTCATTCTTCATGCACCGGCGGCTCATTAAGTGACGGCCATGCCGCGGGCCACATCGTCGAAGTCCTCGAGCCTCGGGAGCAGCAAGGGAAGGTCAACCCCCGCCTGGCGATATTCCTCGATCCGTTCCTTGCATCGCTCTGGAGAGCCTACGACGTAGAAAGAGTCAACCATGTCGTCGCTGATGAGGCTAACCGCGCTCCGGCCTCCGTCTTGTCGAACGGAGTCCCGCAGCGATGGCAAGATTTCAGGGTCGTACCCGCCCTTCTCCAGCAGAATCTCGCCGACGTGGGGCTCGTCCAGCAACCGGACTACGCGGGACTTCAGACTGTCCAACATAGCGGCGGAGTCTTCGGTGGGACGCATTACCAGCATGCAAGCGATGTCGATTTCGCCAGGGTTTCGACCGGCGGCGCGGGCCGCTCTTCGCACTTCATCTACAGCGTAGGCGATATACGTCGTGGGCGTATAGGCGTTGAGAAGGACTCCATCGGCAACCGCTCCGGCTAGACGTAGGGCTCTCGGCCCAATGGCCGCCAGATAGATGGGCAGGCGCTCTTGAATGGGAGCCGTTGCCAACCCAACGTCAGTCAGGTGAAATTGGCCGCCTTCGGACGTAACGGGACCGCCCGACAGCAGGGTCCGGAGTATGCCCACCGTCTCTTCCAAGCTGGAGCGTGGGTCCCGGTAGGGGATTCCCATGCGGTCCTGGATGACCCAACTGTCGCTTCTGCCCAGACCCAGCAGGAACCTGCCGCCCGAGATACGGTCCAGGGTCGCGGCGGACATGGCGGTCAACGCCGGGTTTCTGGTGAAGGGGTTGACTACACCCACACCCAGCTTGATCTTGTCAGTCGCCGCCGCAAGAAATCCCAGCAAGGAAGAAGTCTCCTCGTGAAAGTAACGCTCGGTGACCCACAGCGACTCATAACCGCAGCGTTCGGCTACGGCGGCATATCCCTTGAGCTCTGCGCCGCTGTCGATTCCGTGGTAGAGGACCAATCCTTGCCTGGACATTTCCCGGCCTCCCTTGCCCTAACCTCCGCCGCCGCCATCGAACTGGAGGAGGATACCGTCGGGGTCGTAGACATAGAAACCCCCGATGTTTCCCTGGGCATCGGCCCGCGCTTCCAGCGGCCCGGCGAACTGGACACCCTTGGTAGCCAGGTCGTCGGCCAGACCCTTCAGGTCGGGCACCGAGATCGAAAAATGACTGACGCCAATTTGGTCCAGCTTGATGGGGTTGCCGTCCGGGTCTTCTCCGGGGTGGGTCGTCATGGTGATGGTGGGGCAGTTCTCGCCCTCGCCGATTACCAACCGGACCTGGCGGCGGGTCTGCCGCTGGTGCTTGTAGACATGAGGGAGCCCGCCGGTGGTCGTGTCCTGAATACGGTCATAGCCCACCGTCATACCCAGAATGTCCCGGTAGAATCCAAGGGACCTGTCGATATCGGCTACGCAAATGGCGATGTGGGAGACTCCGGTTGCGTCCATGAGTCTTTCACCTCCGTCTTAGTGACTGGAATGGCTCTCGCAGAGTTGTGAGGGGCGAGTTATGTGTTGCCTGGAACCGGGATTCCGGCGATATTCATCTGGATGCGGAACAGCGATCCGAAGGTGGTTACGAATAAGGCCTTCCAGGCTTCACCTCCCCAGCCTACGTTAGTAGTCTGGGCTCCGGTATGTATGATGCCCAGGTGGTTGCCCGCGGGGTCTATGATCCAGACTCCACCAGGTCCGGTGCTGTACATGTTGCCTTCGACGTCGACCTTCATCCCATCGGGACCAAAGGGAGTAATCGGCAACGGCGGATTGAGCTGGCAAAAGACCCGGTCGCTGGCCAAATTCAGCATTCCGTTGGGGTTTACGTCAAACGCCCTGATCCGGCCTCCCCGGTAGTCCGCCACGTAGAGAATGCTTTCGTCCGGGGAAAAGACCAAGCCGTTGGGGAAAGCGAAGTCCGACACTAAGAGAGATATCGAACCGAGGTCGGCGGAGACACGGTAAACCCCGGAGTAGGACAGTTGCAGCTCGGGGTCGGGCGCGCCCGGGTCGGTGAAGTAGATACTGCCGTCGGATGATCTGACCACCACGTCGTTGGGCCGGTTAAGACGCTTCCCATGGTAGCTGTTGGCCACAACCGTTATGCTGCCATCCGGCTCCATCCGGGTGACACGCCCTGCGCCTCCCTCGCACAGAAGCATCCTGCCCTGGAGGTCCCTGGTCAGGCCGTTGGCGTTGTTGGTCGGCTCTTGAAGGAGCGTTATCCCGCTGCCGGAGGTCCACTGCCGCCGCTTGTTGCCGCGGACCTCGCTGAAGATCAGGTGTCCCGCTTCATGCCACCACAGCGGGCCTTCCGCAACCTCGTAGCCGTTACCCAGTTCCTCCAATTCCTGGTCTGCCGATACGATGCGGTCCAACTCCGGTGAAAGCCGTTCGATAGGCACGGACAACCTCCTCGCATGGTTTCCTGCTGCTCAATTTTACTGATTGCTTAACCAAGCTTCCATTTTGCTATTGCGCCGTGAGGCCGCCGTCGATCACCAACTCGCTGCCGGTCATAAATGAAGACTCATCACTCGCCAGGAACAGCACCCCATAGGCGACATCCTCCGGGACGCCCAACCTACCGATGGGGTGACGGGCCAGGTTGGTTTCCCGCCCCCCTTCATCAGCAAGCATGGACTCGGTCATTGCGGTGATGATGACCCCCGGATGCACCGAGTTTGCCCGTATCGCTTCCCGTGCGTATTGGATTGCGGTGGCCTTGGTGAAGAGGCGCACCGCCCCTTTGGACGCGCCGTAGGCCGATGTGGCTCCGCCGACGAGTCCGGCGACGGAAGAGATGTTGATGATCGACCCGCCGCCAGCCTTCCGCATTTCCGGGATAGCCGCCCGGGTGCCGAGGAACACGCCTTTGGCGTTCACATCCAGGGTCCGGTCCCACTGCTCCTCGGTTAAATCCTCGATCAGGACTCTCTGGCCGTCGGGGCCCCGGGGGCTGCCTATGCCGGCGTTGTTCACTAACACGTCCAGCTTGCCGAACCGCGCGACGGCGGTATCGACAGCCTGTTGCCAGTTGGACTCGCTGGTAACGTCCAGCCTGACGTAAACACACTCGCCCCCGCCCTCGTTAATCTCCGCCTCGACCTGCTGTCCTTCGGCGTCCAAGATATCTCCGATGACGACTTTGGCCCCTTCTTGGGCGAACATCCGGGCTTCGACCGCGCCCTGCCCCCTTGCCGCGCCGCTGATCAACGCCACCTTACCTTCGAGTCTTGGCATGTCTATCCCCCATTAGCGCCGGATGACCGGACGCCCGCGTGTACGAAAGAAGGTCTACGAATAGTCCCATGACCGGACCCGTTGGGGTGTCACCTTTATGTATACCGCGTCTTTTCGCGGCTCTGTGGGAAGCTCATTTTCCGGGGTCCCCCGGAGTTTTGCCGCTTCCCGGGCGTAGTAAAGGGTTTCCGACGGGTCCGAATGCACTGTGGCTGTCCCCTGGACCATTAGGCCTTTGATGTCCCCTCTCGACTTCCCGCTTTCCAGCAACAGGCTGACCTTGGGGTTATGATCGATATTCTTGAGCTTCCTGGTTTTGCCGCGGACCCCCATTACGATGTCTTCCCCCAGCCGAAAATAGCCTAGGGGTACGGTGTGGGGGTAGCCGTCTGGCCCGATCGTGGTCAACGCTATCCATCCGGGTTTGCTGTCAAGGAAGTCGTGCGACTCTTGAATAGTCAACTTGCGAGGCATCGGAATCACCTCAATCTGGGTGCGGCGGGAGTTGCGCCCACCAGAGACTAGAACGCCCGGGGCGGGAACACCCTGCGGTAGACTCCGGGGGAACCGGAAGCGTGTCCGTACGTACCGCCGATGTACTGCTGCATGGTGTCCTGGCTGCGCTGGTTCTCCCAGGCCAAGGTTTCGGGCACCTTTTCATGCTCAAACTCGTACATGGTCAGGTACTTGGGCCAGCCCTGAACAGACTGGTAGCGGCGAACGTGCATGCAGCCGGGAATCTTCAGGTTGGCCGGCGTGCGCGTGTTGTCGTAATAGTGGTTGTACTTTTCTTCGATTCCGGGAGGGACGTCCATCCGCCCGATCTGGAGCGCGGGAGCCATACCCCGGCCAAGCGTATGCGGATCGCTTTCGGCGGGGTAGATCTGTGTGTAGACATTGCGGACCATGCCCCCGGCTGCCATGAGGGGAGATATCCGCTTGGACCACTCGGTGGGGTTGGCCCTCTGGCGTAGGTATTCGTCGGACTGAAGGGCCTCCGCCGACTCGAGCTCGTATACCGCCAGATACCTGGGGCCGCCACGAAGAGCTTCGTACCGGGCCCCATTGAGGAACCCTGGGTTGCTCAGCCGTTCGGGCAAGTGCTCCTGGTTGTACCAGGCGTTGAAGTCGGCATCGTGCTCGATGGCGATATCGGTGTACACCACCATTATTGCGGTACCCTTCTTCTCTACCACGGCATTTACCTCACTGTAAGGCTTGCTCCGGCGCACGGCCATTAAAGCACAATTCCGACGGCTTGTGGGAAGTGTGCTCAAGGTTGGCGCCACAATAATTTGCCAAATGCGATTCGAAGTGGCGATAATCTGTTCGACCCCGACTGTATGATCGAACGACATCGCAGGTAGTCCACTCAGAATTCACCCTATGGAGCATGTGCAGATATGCCAAGAGCGACAATCAACATAGCAGAACCATCCGGCCAAGCCGCGGTGGGGGCCACGTGGAAATACTCCATAGGCTATGAGCCAGGGAAGGCTAACGAGGGGCTGGTAGCCAACGGACAGGGCAGCCCGGTCCGGTTGCCCGACTTCGATGACTCCGGTTGGGAGGTATGCCACGATCTTCCCGCGGGAATCTCCAGCGGTTTCACTTTCGCCTGGTACCGGACCACTATCACCATCCCGGAGACGGTGGAGGGCCGCCCCACCAATGGGATGCGCGTCCAGTTCGAGACCTGCGTAGACGACTACGGCGAGATATGGATCGACGGTGAATGCAACCGGGACCGGGGCACCGTCCAGGGGTTTAACGTGCCACAGCGGGTCCAAGTTACAGCGGACGCCACTCCGGGCGCCCACCACACGATAGCGATTCTGGCGGTCAACGGGCCGCTGGCAGCGCCCTTTGGAACAGTGTTCGTCCGTTACGCCAACCTGGGGTTCGAGTGGACGGGACGGTAGCGACCGGCGTTCAGGTCAACTGACGACCGTTTCGCGGCCTCGGTCCGAGGCTTCCTGGATGCCGTCGATAAAGCGGTGCAGCCGGACCGCCTCGTCGAAGTCCGGCTGGCATCCTTCGCCTTCCCGGATGCCACGGCCAAACTCGTAATACATCTGGCCTACGTTGTACGCCGCGCCCTTGGGCATTCCCTCCAACACGAAAGTGTACTGTGGCGGGATAGGAAGGTCTTCGAGCTGGTCCGAGCCCTGCGCGCCCTGCAGCCGGACGCCGTCATGGTTCGGGGACTCGTCGGACGACGCGATTAGCGTGCCTTCGCGGCCGTAGATCTCCATGCGGTAGCCGCTGCCAGCAAATGGGTTGCTGGCGATGTGCACCGATGCAACGCCGCCCGAGACGAGCCTGCCGCTGACTAGGATGTTGTCCGGCGAAGTTACGTCCACCAACTGGTTGGTGTCCACCTCGAACCACTGGGAAGCTTGAGTGCTGACGACCGAAGACACCTGGCTGAAATCGCCGGCGACGAAACGAAGCGCGTCGATGGTGTGACCGCAAGAGATAGTCAGTGTATTGGCGCCCAATTCCTTGTCCCTCTGCCAGGTGCGGTCCGATTGCCGCTCCAGCACACCGCCGCCGATGCGGCTGACGTGGCAGGACATGACCTCGCCGACATAGCCCGACGCCACCAGGTCCTTGAGGTAAAGAAGCGCCGGGTTGGCTCGGGACTGGAGCCCCACCATATTTCTGACGCCCTTTTCTCGGGCGAGGGCGGCCATCTCCTCGGCTTCAGCAGTGGTCCGGCCCAGAGGCCATTCGGTGTAGACGTGCTTCCCGGATTTGAGGGCGTCCACGGTCGGTTCGTAATGCGCCGGCACTCTGAGACTGACCGCGACGGCGTCGATGTCCGGGTGCTCAAGCATTTTCTGATAGTCGTCGAAGGCCAGTCTGGCGCCGAACTTCTGGCGGGATTCCTCGGCGCTCTCCATGCGCGTAGTGCAGACGGCCGTAAGCTCAAACTCCGGGCTTGCCACGACCGCGGGCAGGTGGGACCGGACTGCCCAACCGCGGTGAATGTTAGCGCCAATAATTCCGAGTCGGATCTTGTCTGCCATGACTTCCCCCTTCTCCCAAAATCCAGCCTATCCTAACATACACGGCCCAACTGGCGGCCCACCGGGCGATCCACGGGAATGATGACTGGACCTCCATTCGGGAGGTTGCGGGAAGTCCTGTGGATTGAGGGATGTGTTAGGATTGAGGACGTCGATCCCCCCTCAAATCCGCACTTTGGAGGCGCAGCTATGGCATACGGAGACAACGACTGGCTGGCATTGACCGAAGAGCCAACCCTGGAACCACAGATGCCCATCTGCGACGCCCACCACCACTTCTGGGACTTCCGCCGGGAACGGGTCCCCTACCACCGCTACCTGCTGCAGGAACTGATGGCCGACGTCAACAGTGGCCACAACGTCCGCTCCACGGTATTTATCGAGGCGAGGGCCATGTACCGGCCCGGAGGTCCCGAAGAGCTGCGGCCTGTGGGCGAGGTGGAGTTTGTCCAGGGTCTCGCGGCGGCCAGCGCCAGCGGAATCTACGGTCCGGCAAGAGCTGCCGCGGCCATCATAGGCCATGCCAACCTCACGCTCGGTAACGACGTGGAAAGGGTGCTGGACGCCCTCCAGGAGGCCAGCCCCAACCGGTTTCGCGGCATCCGCCACTCCGTCGGCTGGGACCCGCATCCAGAGATCGAAAACCGCGGAATCCAGTACCAGCTTGCGGACGAGCAATTCATGGCTGGCGCGAGGGTGCTGGCTCGTAAGGGGCTTGTGTATGAAAACACGGCATTCTTTCCCCAGCTTTCCGAACTGGCGGATTTCGCAAACGCCGTTCCCGACCTGACCATCGTCTCCAACCACATCTGCGGGCTGATGCGCACAGGTCCCTACGGCAACCGGGACGATGAAGTGATACCCGCCTGGCGGGAAGGGGTAGCCACCCTTGCCCAGTGTCCCAACGTGGTAGTCAAACTTGGTGGCGTGGGACAACCCCGGTACGGTTTCGACTGGCATACCCGCGAGACTCCCATCGGGTCTGAAGAGTTAGCGGAGTCGCTGGCCCCGCTTATGACCTACTGCATAGACCAGTTCGGGCCAGACCGGGCCATGTTTGAGAGCAACTTCCCGCCGGACAAGGTGTCCTATTCCTACAATGTGATGTACAACGCCTTCAAACGGATGACCAATGGGTATTCGCCCTCCGAACGGGTGGCAATGTTTCACGACAACGCGGCCCGGGTCTACAGCATAGATGTTTAGCCCGATCCCTCTCGGGGCTGACCCAACCGACAGAAAGCGTTACTAGGAGACACGAACAATGGCCTCTGAGTTGAAGGTCGCCATCGTTACCGGAGCAGGTACCGGGGTCGGCAAGAGCGCAGCTCTCGCTCTCCTAAGAGAAGGGTACTCGGTGACCCTGGCGGGACGGCGCGTCGAGCCGCTGGAGAACACGGTCACGGAGGCCGGTCCGGACGGCTCAAGGACCCTGGTTGTACCCACCGACGTGGGCAAGCCGGAGGCGGTTAAAGCCCTCTTCGCCGCGACCCAGCAGAATTTTGGCCAGCTCGACCTCCTTTTCAACAACGCCGGTATGAGCGCTCCGCCCATCCCGATGGAAGACCTGTCCTACGACCAGTGGCGAGCGGTCGTAGACGTGAACATCACCGGGGCGTTCCTGTGTACCCAGGAAGCCTTTCGCATGATGAAATCCCAGGACCCCATGGGAGGACGGATCATCAACAACGGCTCGATCTCCGCCCACGTGCCAAGACCCAACTCGGCGCCTTACACCGCGACGAAGCACGCCATGACCGGCCTGACCCGCTCCGCTTCCTTGGATGGACGCAAATACAACATCGCCTGCGGCCAGATCGATATTGGCAACGCGGAGACGGAGATGACCGGCGTCATCAAATCGGGCATCCTCCAACCCAACGGGGATATCATCGGGGAGTCGACGATGAACGTGGAGAACGTCGCCAATGCGGTGGTCTACATGGCCGGTCTGCCCCTGGACGCCAATGTTCAATTCATGACTATCATGGCAACCTCAATGCCATTCATCGGCAGAGGTTAACGCAAAGGACGAGACGTCTGGAGGAAGAGTTCAGACGATGCCCCATCTAACGGGAAACTTGCCACCAGGCGCCGGCGACCGAGAACTATCCAAGGAGTCAAGTTATGGGTTATGCAATCAACCACGTGCACATACGGGCCTCCGATCCCCATGCCTCGGCCGCATGGTACGAGCAGCACTTCGCGGCCAAGATTTTGGGCGCACGCGAGGTGATGCCCGGCACGATCACGGTCAGCATGGAAGTTGACGGTCCGGTACGCCTCAATATCTCTTCACAGAAAGAGGGCTCACCCCAGGACCGGTCCGCCGCCGAGTTGAACAGGCTGGGACTGGAGCACTTCGGGTTCGTCGTGGACGATATCGACTCGGATATGGACCGCCTGGCGGCGGCCGGCATCCGGGTGGTCCTCCCGATTACCGAGGTTCCCGGAGGCGGCCGCCTTTCCTACATCGAGGGTCCCGACGACGTGCTCATCGAGTTGGTCCAGCGCCGGGACTAGCGCTCTGGTGCGGCTGGGGGCTACTTTCCCTCTTTGATGAAGTCGGCCACCTTCTCGGCGATCATGATGGTGGTCGCGTTGGTGTTGGCCCGGATACAATCCGGCATTATCGACGCGTCGGCCACCCTCAGACCCTCCAGGCCGTGGACCTTCCCATACTGGTCGACGACAGCCATACCGTCGGATGATGGACCCATCTTGCATGTGGCCGACACGTGATGGGACGTACCCGTATAGTTCATGAGCCAGTCGTCCAGGGCGTCGTCCGTGGCGATCTCGTCGTCGGTGGGCGAGACCCTTTCGACTATTAAGTCGCTAAAGGCCGGGTGGTCGGCCAACCTGATGGCCAACCGGACGGCCTTGCGCATCCTCTCCCTGTCGAAGGGGTCGGTGAGATAGTTGTAGTTCAGGAAAGGTTGCACGCTGGGATCCGTCGATTGAAGGCGCAACTCGCCCGATCCCAAGGCCAATTGCAGGCTGCAACTCACGCCCAGGTAGTTGCCATCGTCGTTGATTTCCACTTGCACCGGGCGGTGTTCGCTGGTCAACATGGTGGGGCTTACTTGCATGTCGTTTCGCAGGTAGGACCCCTCCACTGTGTACCGCAACCCGACCTGGATGACCGGGGCTTGAACGTCGGGCTTCTCTCCCTTGGCCCGGAACAGGACCGTCGCCGATGGGTGGTCCCGGAGGTTCTGGCCCACCCCAGGAAGCTCATGCACGACAGGGATCCCAACGCTCCTCAGGTGCTCGGAAGGTCCGACGCCGGACAGCAAAAGCAGGTGCGGCGAACCGATGGCGCCGCTGCTTAGAATTACCTGTTCGCCTTCGACCGTGAAGACATCGCCTCCGCTCTCGGCTTCGACCCCGACAGCGCGGTTTCCCTCTAGGAGTACCCGCCTGGCGTGGACGTCGGCCTTGATCGTCAGGTTCAGCCGGTGACGCGCCGGGTCCAAGTAGGCTATGGCGGTGCTGATCCGGACGCCCTCCAGCGTGTTGCGGGCTCGGGGAGAGACCCCCGTGGACTCGGGGTGATTCTGGTCGGGGTCGTCCGGGAATCCCTCGGCGAAACAAGCTTCTTGGAAAGCGCTGGCGTGGGGAAGCCACTCGTCCCTGGGGTAGCGGCGCACCGGGATAGGGCCGTCGTCGCCGTGGAAGTCGCCGCCAGGGTAGTCCAGGTCCGTCTCCATCTTGCGGAAGTAGGGCAAAACCCGGGTGTAACCCCACTCATCGTTGCCCCACTCGGCCCAGCGGTCGTAGTCTTCCGGAATTCCCCGGTAGAGTACCTGGCCGTTGACTGCGCTGGAGCCGCCGGTGGCCTTGCCGCGAGGGATCACGAGGTGTTGTTGTTGGGGTGTGACCTGGGCCTCGTAACCCCAGGTGTGGGGGCCGTATGCGGAAAGCCAGACGTTGTTGCCCATCTTCAGGTCTTCGGGCAGATGCTCGAAGTTGGGGAAATCCGGCCCCGCCTCCAGCAGCAGGACCGACTTGCTGGAGTCCTCGGACAGCCTGCTAGCGATTGTGCTACCGGCGGAGCCGGCTCCTACAATGATGTAATCGTATTTCATAACTCCTCCTTTGGCGGGGATTTTATTGACCACCAATGGCGGCGGTCAAGCAGCTAACGAGGGATAAGACGCCGCTAATGCCTTCCTCCCAGAGAATGCATGATCAAATTGCCCTTGGCCACTTCGGCCATGACCTCGATCAATTCGGCAAGGTACGCGTCGCCTATTCCCAGATGCTTCACGGCATCAAGATGGAAGCTGACTCAAACCCCGCAGTTATTCATGGCCGACACCACATAGGCGACCAACTTCTTGGTCTTTATGTCAACCAGCCCCGGTCCCATAGACTGCTTGTAGTGGGTCCAATACGCTTCCAGATGGCCGGGGTTGTGTCCCATGACCTGGAAGGTCTCAGGGACGAAGCTCCACTCCATGGTCTGCTTGATCTCTTCGTAGATTTCCTTCACCCGTCCGGTGGCGTCAGCCTCCCGGACCAGGCCGATTCTTGCCATTATTGTTGCCTCCTCTTAATGTGTCGCGACACTCGGATTGTAGGCGAGGGACAGCGCCCCGTGGACTGCGGGCCCATCTGGATATATATTATAGATACTCTAGGAGGTAGGCTGATGGGTCCAACTTCTTATGTGTCAAAATGGGGGTCAAGTCTGGCCATCCGCATTCCGAGGATTATCGCCAATCGATGGGGCGTACAGGAAGGGTCTGCCATCGAGATCGTCTCCGACGGTGATGAGATCATACTCAGGAAGAAATCCTACGACCTTTCCGAAATGCTTGCCCAGGTTACTGACGATAACCTGCACGTCGAGCAAGATTTTGGACCTGCTCAGGGGAAAGAGGTTTGGTAGAGGTGGACTATGTACCCGGCCGAGGAGACATCTTGTGGGTAAACTTCACGCCCCAATCTGGCCATAAGCAAGGGGGATGGCGTCCTGCTCTCACCATGAGCCCCCGCTCCTACAACGGAAGGGTTGGGTTGGCGTTAATTTGCCCCATCACATCCCAGGTCAATGGGTATCCATTTGAAGTGGGCTTGCCCCCGGGAGGGTTGGTGTCAGGTGTAGTGCTCGCGGACCAGATTCGGAGCGTGGATTAGCGGGCAAGAGAGGCGCGGTTCGATTCCCGCCTAGCGCCACAAGTAGTTAACGAAGTCCGTATGAAGGTCCAGACCTTGCTGGCATAGCATACTCCGTACCCATTGGGACTACCTTGACGCACTCCGGAGCGCCACCTACACTCTTAGAAATCTTCGGCCCCGTATGCGGAATCGACTATTACGGACCGCAATCGACGTAGGAGTCAGTAATGCGTATCCTCCTCATCGCCACCAACCGTCACCAACGGCTAATGAGCCGCATGAATGCCCGGCCCGTTCCGATTGGGTTGGCTTATATTGCGGCGCACCTGGACCCGGAGCAGCACGAGTTGAAGGTGTTGGACCTGATGTTCTCCGAGGACTACCTTGGAGACACTGAGCGGACGGTCAAAGAATTTGAGCCGGAGATGGTTGGGATTTCCCTCCGCAACCTGGACAACGCCAGCTACATGGACCCCCAATGGGCGCTGCCCTCCACCAAAGAAGTCATCCAGCGCGTCAGGTCGGTCTCCAAGGCAACAATCGTTTGCGGCGGACCGGGATTCAGTCTATTGCCAAAAGAGTGCTTCAGCTACCTGGAGCCGGATTTAGGTGTGGCGGGGGACGGCGGAGAGACCTTTGCCCAGGTTGCCGCGTCACTGGAAAGCGGGGAGAATTTCCACAATCTTCCGGGCCTGGTCTACAAGGACGACGGCGGCCAGGTGGTATACCGGGGCTTGGCATACTCCAACTTCTCCAAGCCGCCGCGCCTGGAAGAGCTGGACATGACCCGTTACGAACAAGCCGGGTTCGGCATCGGGATTGTTACCAAGCTGGACGACAGCTTCTCCCACTCCATCCAGGCCGGAAACGACCCCACTACCTGGCGGGTCCTGAAGCCCATCGAGGATGTGATCAGCGAAGTCCAGGAGATGAAGGACCGGTTCGGTGTTCGCAAGGTATTCTTCATCGACTCCGGGTTCAACGTTCCCATGCCCCACGCTAAGGCGCTGTGCCGCACGCTGATCGAGGAAGACCTGAAGGTCCGCTGGAACAGCTACCTGGCTCCCGTGCCCGAAGCCTGCGACGAAGAAGTCCTGAGTTTGATGAAACAGGCGGGCTCCGGGTTGGTAATCATGAAGGGCATCGCCGGTGAGAGCCTGGATGACGGACCCCTGGACATGCGGCTTGAACCCTTGAACGAGATATGCCAACGCTGCGACGCCACGGGGTTGAACTACGTCATATCCCAGAACTTCGGCGAGCCCGGAGAGACCGCTGAGACGGTCGAGACCAAGTTGGAGTTCCTGAAGGGAATCCGGCCCGCCCTGGCCAACTTGCGGGTCGGAGTCCGGGTCAGGCCCGGAACTCCGGCCGCCCAAACCGCCCTGGCGGAAGGTCTGATCACCGGCGAAAGCGACCTTATCAAGCCTACCTTTTACCTGGACGGCTCGGTCCGGGACTGGATCGTTGAGCGCCTCCAGACCGAGGTCGAAGCCAACCCCAGGTGGAACCTGCTTTAGGGAAAGCAGGGAGGCTAAACCGGCTGTAGCGGCCGGTGTGGTCCCGAAGGCAACTCCACGCGGATTTCGTCACCGGGGGCGACTTCGCCTCCTGTGACGACTATTCCCATGATGCCGGCCTTCCTGATCAGGTTGCCGTCCTCATCCTTATTCAAGACCGATTCCAGCAGGCCCGTCTGAATTTTTTCCAGTTGAGCGCAAGGGTTCCGCAGGCCGGTCACCTCTACCACGGCATCCCGCAGATGGAGATGGGTGCCGGTGGGTAGACCGAGTAGGTCCACGCCCTTGGTGGTGATATTCTCACCCATTTGACCGTGGGACACGTCAAAGCCCGCGCCCTTCAATTCGTCATAAAGCTCAGAGTGGATCAGGTGTACTTGCCGCAGGTTGGGTTGGTTCGGGTCCCGGGCGACGCGAGAGCGGTGTTTCACCGTTTTCCCGGAGTGGGCATCGCCCTCAACACCAAGTCCCTCCAGAAGCCGGACACTTTCCTGGTTGGGCTTGATTAGGCTGTGCATTGAACTGCGGTTGACCGAAATGACTTCTCCGTTCATCCTTGCTCTCCCTGTAGATGTTGGTCCAAAAAGTCGGCGATGGCAGGATACGCCCGCAGCTTGTTGGCCAACCGGACCATTCCGTGCCCCTCGTCTTCGAAGCGCAGATATTCCACCGGGACATTATACTCCCTGAGCTGAGAGACCAACGCCTCCGCCACGCTTATGTTCACCCTGGGGTCGTTAGCCCCGTGGACCACCACCATCGGCGTGGTGATCTTCTCCACGTGGTTGATGGGTGAGATGGAGCGGAGAAAATCGCCGTCTTCCTCGATGGTCCCGTACTCGATCTCTCTCAACCTCCGCCCCTGGGGTTCGGTTCGTTCCAGGTGCATGATGAAATCCGCGACTCCTCTTTCGTTGACGCCCGCGGCCCACGAGTCCGGGTAGGTCGTCAACGCCGATAGGACCATGAATCCGCCGTAGGAAGGACCCATCACGGCGATGCGGTCCGGATGGGCCCAACCCGACGACCGGAGCCAGGAGTTTGCCACTTCCAGGTCGGCTACGCTGTCCATCCGCTTCCGGCCGTCGTCCAGATGGTTGTAGGTGCGGCCATACCCGGTGCTGCCGCGTACATTGGTGGCCAGTACGACGTAGCCCCGGTTGGCGAAGTACTGGAGCACCGGCTCGAACACCTGCCGGGTCTGGGCCGATGGTCCTCCATGGACCTGCGCGATGGCGGCGCGGCTCGCGTCGGGTTTCGCATCATGGGGCGAATACAGGACACCCGATATCTCCAGGCCATCCAGAGCTGGGAATCTAACTACACGGGGTTCCACCAGCGCTTCCTCACCGAGACCAACGCGGGGAGAATGGGTGATCTGCCGCAAGCGCCGTTGCCGTATATCGAAAGTCCATATATCAGACGTTGCCTGGGAGCTGTTCAGGGCAAATGCGAACCCGCGCCCGTGGGGAGCCCAGGTCAGACCCGACACCACACCCAGAGGCAGGTCCGGTATCGCATACTCCTCCGACCGGCGGAGGTCTCGGAGAATAATTTGCGAGGCTCCGTCCACGTTCTTTGAATAGACCATCCACCGTCGATTAGGCGACAGTGCCGCGCTCTCGATGTCCCAGTCCGAGACCAACAGGAAGTCCAGCTCATGGGTCTCCAGGTCCAACACGGCCAGTCCCAGGAACTCCTGGTCCTGGTCCGTCCGTAAGAAGAGCTTCCGGCCATCGGCGGAAAACCCGGCAGGATAGTAAGCGGCGTCGCCGGCGTGAGGTGTGACATGGACTGCCTCTCCGGTGTCGATGTCCACCAGATAAAGGTCAGCGCCTTCGGAGTGTGCGCCCTGTTGGACGATTATCTTCGTACCACCGGGAATCCAGGCCACGGGCTCGCTGGACTCTTCCCCGGAGTAGATCAGTCTCGGCTCGTTGCCGTGGACCGGTTTGATGTAGGTATCGAAACGACGGCGTTCGATCGCATTGGCCGCGAACGTGAAGGACTCTCCGTCTAGGGACCACTGGCCGAGCCGGTGGGAGACGCCGGGATCGAAGGTGTGGGATTCGAGACCGGAACCGTCTGGGTCACAGGTGAGAATTTGCCAGCGTTCATCTCCGCCGTGGTCCCGGTCGAACGCGACACGGCGGCCACAAGGAGAAAACGCCACCTGACCGGTCCGCTCGGCGGTCAAGCTAAGGGGCTGGGGCCAACCGCCGGAAGCGGGAACGACCCAAGGCAATGGAACCCCAGTTAGGTTGCTCACAAAAGCGATCCGTTGTCCGTCGGGACTGTATGCCGGCGCGGAAGCGGACCGGACGTTCAGGTATTGTTCTATCTCGTAAGCCATTCGACCCACCTCGTCTGCCCGGTCCAATCTGAAGGAAGTTGAAGGAGAGCCGGGTTGCCGGAAGGGTAACTTTCGCCCTTTCACGTGTCAATCCGGGTGTGTCCAACCTGCGGGGTTGCCCGATTTGACCGCAATGCATAGGATATAGGTCAATACCCTGTGATGACCGAAGAAAGCCGGGTTTAGGAGTTGGCATTGCAATCCTCAAGAAACCTTCCTCCCGAGGAACATTGGACCACCATCGGCGAGCTTCGGGTCCGGTACCTGGATTGGGGCGGCGACGGCGCGCCGGTGATGCTGATGCATGGGCTGGCGTCCTCGGCGCATTGGTACGAGATGGTCGCCAGCCGCTTGCGGGACAAATACCGTCTTTTCGCCGCCGACGCCAGGGGCCACGGCCAAACGACCCAGGCCAGCAGCGGTTACGATTGGCAGACGCTGGCAGCCGACGCGGTGGGGCTAATGGACCATCTCGGAGTGGAACGCGCGGCGGTGTTCGGACATTCCTGGGGCGCGACTGCGGCCCTCAGTGTGGCGGCCCGGTTTCCGGAACGGGTTTACGCCCTTGGCTTGATCGACGGCGGCGCGGGTAGAAGTGGAGGACCCAGGGAACCGTGGGAGACCGTCAAGGCCAGGGTCCGTCCCAGAGACGTGTCCGGCACAAGAGAACAGTTCCTGGACCGGCTGCGGCATCAGCTATCTTTCTGCTGGAACGACCAGATCGAGCGAATAGTGCAAACTATGGTATACGAGGACCAAGAGGGTCAGATACGGGACATCCTACGCCCCGACAACCACCTTCAGGTGATGCACGCCATGTGGGAGGAGCCAGCGTCTCGCTTCTACGGCAACATCGCCTGTCCGACAGCCATCATTCCCGCGGGCCCAACTCCCGAACGAGCCAACAGCGAACGCGCCATCCAAAAACAGGCGGGAGTGGAAGCCGCAAGCGAGGCTATTCCCCATTGCCGGGTCTGCTGGATTCCAGAGACAGTCCACGACATCGGCTATCATAAGCCCGATGAGTTGGCTCGCGTTATAGACGAATTCCTATCATCCGGCGCGCAGGGTCAGGCCTAGCGCGCAACCTGGGATGGACCCCCTAGCCATCAAGTCTCGTTGTACAGGAGCGATTGATACCATGTCCGACGATAAAGAGACCCTTAGCCAACGGCTTTCGGACCTCTACAGCCGAATCAGCGAAGCCAACATCGACGCGTATTTGGTGCTCTCTTCCGATGCCCATCTCAATGAGTATGTGCCCGAGTACACCCGCAGGCGCACGGCCATTACCGGGTTCCGCGGCTCCGCCGGTGACGTGTTGGTCTGTCCGGAAGGCAGCCACCTTTTCGTCGACTCGCGCTACCACCTTCAAGCCGACGACGAAGTGGACCACGACACTTTTCGAGTGCACAAGCTGGGACTGGCCGAGGAGAAGACCTTGAGCCAGTGGTTGACCGAGATGGAGAAAGAGCGGGGGAGCATCCGGGTAGGTTTTGACCCCTTTGTCGTCTCGATGCAGGCCCATGCCGTTTACAAGGCCGCCCTCAAGTCGCCCGACTCCGCCCTGGTCCCCATAACCGACAACCTGGTGGACGCGGTGTGGGATGAGCAGCCCGCGCCTCCGGGCAACCCGGTCTACCAGTTGGCCGACGGCCTCACCGGTTGCGGCGTCGCCGAAAAACTTGAGAACATACGACAAGAGATGGAAGAGACGGGTGCAACGCTCCTCATCCTGACCAAGCTCGACGAGACCGCCTGGGTGACCAATCTTCGCGGTACGGACATCGACTACAACCCCGTGTTCGAAGGTTACCTAGTCATCGACGGAGGGAAGGCGACCTGCTTTACCAGGGTATCGCCTCCGGACGATGTCATCGAATCGCTGGGACCACTTATCAAGTTCGAACCCTATGAGGCCTATAGCGAATCCATGAGGCGTTACGGAGCGGAAGCCTCAGGCATGGTCTGGCTTGACCCCAGCGGCGCGACCATGGGTACCCGGCTCATGCTGCACGAAGACCAAAAACTGATTGAGAAGCCCAATCCCACCGTGGCGCTAAAGGCCGTCAAGAACGAGACGGAGATTGCGGCTTCCCGCAATTCGCACCGACACGCGGCGGCGGCCAAAATCCGCAGCTTCAAGAGATTGCAGGACTCGATCAAGGCGGGAACAACGGTTAGCGAGGATGCCTACAGCCAAATCCTGTACGACGAGTATTCCAGCGAAGAAGGCTTCTACGACCTCAGCTTTACCACAATAGCGGCCGCCGGGGCCAACGGGGCGATCGTCCATTACGCGGACGCCAGCCCGGAGGTTTTCCTGAAGGACGGGGAACTGTTCCTGGTCGACTCCGGAGTGCAACTGATGGGCGGCACTACCGATGACACACGCACCGTCATCGTCGGGGAAGCTTCGGAACGTCAAAAGGAAGTCTATACCCTGGTCTTGAGGGGTCATATTAACCTGGCGATGCAGAAATTCCCCGAAGGCACCGGTGGAATAGCCCTGGATGCGCTGGCCCGCACTTTCCTATGGAACGCCGGGCTGGACTACGGGCACGGCACGGGCCATGGAGTCGGGGCGTTCCTGAACGTCCACGAGGGGCCGCAGCGTATTACCCCCCGGGGAACGGATGAGCCGTTCAAGGTGGGTATGATCGTCTCCAACGAACCCGGTTACTACGAGGCCGGCTGGGGCGGGGTGAGGCTGGAAAACCTGTATGTCGTCGAGCCCGATGAGGATATGCCCGAGCACCCCGACGGGCGGAAGTGGTTGAAACTGGAGCCGCTCACTCTTATCCCCTTCGACAAAGGGCTCATCGATTTGGCCCAGCTTTCCAAGGCTGAACAAGCATGGCTCGAGGAATACCACAGGGAAGTGTGGGACACCATCAGCCCCATGCTGGAGGATGAGGACAAACAGTGGCTGTGGGAGGCGTGCCAGGCGCCTTAGCGGGCACGCCCCTTGAGCCAGGGCTCGGGCTCGAAGTCTAGCTCTTTTCCACTGGCACGAACTTCATCGAGAGGGAGTTCACACAGTGGCGGGTATTCGCGGGCGTCAGAAATTCCCCGACGAACACGTGACCGAGATGCCCCCACAGCTCGCACATTCGACTTCGACGCGGTAGCCGTCGGGATCGGGCAGTCGATTAACCGCGCCGGGTATTTCCTGGTCGAAGGCGGGCCAGCCACAATGGGCGTCGAACTTGTCGGCGGAGCGGTAAAGCTCGGCGTTGCATCGACGGCAGATGTAGGTCCCTTCCTCGTAAAAGTCGTCGTACTCGCCGGTGAATGGGTATTCGGTCCCTTTGAACTCAATTATCCGCCGCTCCTGGGTTGTGAGCGCGTTGAATCTAGACGTGTCCATATCCGTTGCTCTCCTCGCGCCATCAACCGGTCCCGCAACCTGCTGTTTCCCTTGAAAGGCCGCGAGCCAGCGTTGAATCGTCAGCATAACCATATCCAATTCCCCGTTGCCGGTTCCTGAAAGCATAACCCCACACCGGAATCAGGACAATAGCGGAGTGCAACCGGAGCCATTTCTCCCAAAGTGTCGTAAAATGCGTCCACACATTCGCCATTCAGGCGCACCAACACCAACCGGGACGGTCAATCCCTGGGAAGGAGTCCGCTAATGCCCATCGTAAACCACAACAAAGCCCCGGAGACGCCGTGGAGGCCCAAATACCGTAAGTTCGACATCGCCGGGCATGAACAGGGCGTTACCAGCACTCTCAGCATCAACCTAGTAGAAGCGGGCGCGGGCGCTCCTCTGCATACTCATACGATGGACGAACTGATCGTGATTCTGGAGGGGAGTCTTGAGGTCCACATTAACGGCGACTCACAGACCGTCGGCCCTTGACCATACGTTGGTGGTACCTCCGGGGGCTGAACACGGCTTCAGAGCCACCGCCGAGGGAGCTAAGCTGCTGGTCTTCTTCCCGGTGTTGGACCCATACGAAGAAGGCCACACCCATTACCTGGAGGGCAGCCGACCAACTGCGGCCTGATATAACGAGTTCCGATGGCCCGGGACCAAACTTGAGACAAGGAGGCCCAAGATGACGTACTCCGGTCAGTCTCTAAAACGGTTTGAGGACGTGACTCTCCTCACGGGCCGCGGCTCCTTCGTCGACGACATCAAGCTGCCGGACATGGTGCATACCGCTGTCCTGCGCAGTCCCCACGCCCATGCGCGAATAACCTCCATCGACGTCTCACAGGCTCTTAACCTGCCAGGCGTGATCGCGGTGGTGATAGCGGCCGATCTCGAAGGGTCGGTCAACTTTTCCGCGACCCGCCGGGGGAACGACGAGCCGGACCACCGGCTTCCAGATCATCCGATTCTGGCGGTGGACAAGGTCTGTTACGTCGGCCAGCCGGTTGCGGTGGTCGCCGCAGAAGAGCCTAACCTGGCCCGGGAAGCCCTAGAGCTGGTGCATGTCGGGTACGACCCCCTTCCTCCGGTGGTCGACACCATCGCGGCCATGAGGGACGACTCTCCAATAGTCCATCCGGAGCTGGGCGGCAATGTCGCCATGACGGTCTCTCATTCCGGCGGCGGTCCAGACGAGGCGTTCGCACAGGCCGACAGGGTGGTCAAACAGAGCTACCACGTTCAACGCCTGGCTCCGGCTCCGATGGAAGGCCGGGGCTTGGTGGCCCAATTCGACGCCAACGAAGACCTGTTGACCATCTGGGACTCAACTCAGCACCCCCATTCGATCAAGGCCAACCTGGCGAGGCTGCTTCGTCTTGCCGAGGACAAATTGCGGGTGATTGCTCCCGACGTCGGCGGGGGATTCGGCGAAAAGGGCAGTCTATTTCCCGAAGAGATAGTGGTGCCCTATTTGGCGATGCGGCTGGGGCGGCCCGTCAAGTGGGTGGAAGACCGCCAGGAAAACATGGTCGCCTTCCACGGCAGGGGCCACACGGTGGACATGGAAGCAGCCGTGCAAGCCGACGGCGTCATTCTCGGTATGAGGGTCAAGATCGTCTCGGACCTGGGTGCCTACTTCCTCCCCGGAACGCCGACGGTTCCGCGCCTTACCAGCTACCGGCTTGTCGGTCCATACCGGACTCCCGCAGCGGAAGTCGAGCTAAAGGGAGTAGTGACCAACAAGCCCAGGACCGGCGCATACCGGGGGGCGGGAGGGCCGGAGGCCGCCTTCTGCATGGAACGCACCGTGGACCTGGTTGCCCAGGAGTTGGGTCTCGACCCGGCGGAAGTCCGGCGCAAGAACCTCATACCGCCCGATGCCTTCCCATACGAGACACCGACCGGACTAATTTACGACTCTGGCAACTACGAAGTGACCCTGGACCGGGCGTTGGAACTCTCCGAATACTCCTCGTGGCGGCAGCGGGCCAATGAAGGAACAGCGGGCAACGGTCCGCTTATCGGCGTCGGAATAGCGTCAGTCGTCAAGGGCTCCGGGGGCCGGGGAGCCCAGCTAGTGGACTACGCCAGGTTGGTCATCGACCAATCGGGTCAGATCGACGTTTACACCGGGGTCTCGCCCCACGGTCAGGGCACCGAGACGACTTTCGCCCAGATTGCCGCGGATGAATTGGGGGTAACGCCGGCAGACGTAAACGTGCTTCACGGGGATACTGACGCCTTGCCCGGGGGCGGAGGCACCTCGGCAAGCCGCGGCCTGGTGGCGGGAGGCTCCGCCATGTTCTACCCCTTGCAAGAGGCCGCGGGCAAGATGACTTCCATTGCCGCCCATTTGCTCGGATGCGCCGAAGATGATGTGGTATTCCAGGAAGGACGAGTCTTCGACCGGAACAGACCTAGCCACTCGCTGGAATTCTCGGATGTAGCGGCCGCGGCCCACGACGAAGAACGGCTTCCTCCAGGGGTAACTCCGGGGTTGGACTTCACCGGCAGCCACACCGTGCCGCTCAGCCCCTACGCCTTTGGCGTGCATGTGGCCGTCGTGGAGGTGGACCCCGACAACGGGGCCGTCCGCATCGTGAAGTATGTGGCCGTGCATGACGCGGGCAAGATTATCAATCCAATGCTCACCGACGGCCAGGTCCAAGGCGCGATCGCTCAGGGAATCGGGCAGGCGATGACCGAGGGGATGGTCTATGACGACCAGGGCCAACCTTTGACCGGCAGTCTCATGGACTACGCATTGCCCAAGGCCGATTACCTGGCCGACCTGACGTTGGACACCACCGAGACTCCGTCGCCGCTGAACCCGCTGGGGTCCAAGGGCATTGGAGAGTTGCCGACGGTTGCCGCCCCGGTTGCGGTGGCCAATGCGGTCATGGACGCTCTATCCGGCCTGGGTATCCGCCACATAGACACGCCGTTCACTCCTGAGAAGGTATGGCAAGCCATCCAGGACAGCCAGGCTTAGAGAGACCCCCTCTCCCTCGGAAACGTGGGTAACGTGCGGGTGCCCGGGAATTTGACCGGTACCGGTAACAAGTCCCGCCGCATCAACGTAGCGATTGGGGTATTCACGTACATCTTCGCGCCAGGATACTCCCGGTACCGTTTTGACATGCCGACCGCCGCGGATATAATTGCAGCGGGCTCAACTAGACTCAAAAGGAGGCGACTCACATGCCCACGTACAAGGTTGCGTACTTCAGTGGAATTGGCGGGCGGTCCGAGTTCATGGTCGGCCAGGCCCCCGCTGAGATCGAAGTTACGGTCGTCGATCCAACGCTTTCGGATGCCGAAAAGACTGAATTATGTAAAGACGCGGACGCGATCATCTCCAGTGACGTTTCCCTGGGCGTGCTGGGGCAATGCCCCAACCTCAAGCTGATCCAGACCCTCAGCGCCGGTTATGACCGGCTGGACCTTTCGGCCATTCTGGAGATGGGTATCCCCGTCGCCAACAACGGCGGAGCCAACGCCATCGCGGTAGCCGAGCACTCCATCGCCCTGATGATAAATGTCGGGAAACGGCTCATGCTCCAGTGGGACAGCACGACGAAGCGGCGAGACTGGAGGGGCGCCCTTTACCTGGCGGACCTGCAAGAGCTTACCGACAAGACAGTGGGCATCGTCGGCCTGGGCCGCATTGGAAAACATGTAGCCAAGCGTCTCACCGGGTTCGACACCCATACAATTTTCTACGACATCGAAGACATCCCCGGAGACGTACAGAAAGAGTTGAATGTCGAGCCTGTCGATTTCGATGACCTGCTCCGGGAATCGGACATCGTCAGTATGCACGTTCCACTAACCAGGCGGACACGTGGAATGATGTCCGACCGCGAATTCGACATCATGAAAGAGTCCGCAATTCTCATCAACGCCTGCCGGGGCCCGGTTGTCGACGAAGACGCCCTGTACCGCGCATTGCAGGAGGGTAAGATCGCCGCCGCAGGCCTGGACGTTTTGGAGGCGGAACCGACTCCGGCGGATAATCCCCTGTTGGACCTGGACAACGTTGTGGTCACTCCCCACATGGCCGGACAGAGTCAGGAAACCAACCTGCGGGCCGCGACCTTCGCCTACGGGAACATCATGCGGGTACTAGGCGGCGCCGAGGCGGAGTCGCTGGTATATCCGGAGTAGAATCTACCCGGCGCTCAGCCCTGCCTGCCGAAGTTGCCCAGAATGATTAAAGCCCCCGGTCAGACTCCGGGGGCTTTTGCCGTCCTGGACCGAGGTCAACCTCTTTTCAATAAACGGCGGAAGAGACTCGAGAGGCCGGACGATCGCGCCGGCGCTTCGGACCTGGGGCGTCCCGGCGCGGCCTCCGGTGTTGGGGCCGCTTGCTCCTTGGTCTGTGGGGGTGAAAGCGTCGAAAGTTCCCGTCGAAGAACATCCAGGTCAAGTTCTATGGGCCAGCTCTTGCGGCAGGTGTGACAGTAAAGGTCTTCCGACTTGGCCCGGTACTCCAGCCCGCGAGGTTCACCCGACCGTTTGCCGCAGCCAGGGCACATCCCCTGCCTGAAACGTTGGGCGGCAACTTCCAGGGACTGGACGCCATCCTCCGGTTGAGACATTCTCGATAAACCTTCGTTGCTGGCCCAAGAAGGGAAGGTGCTGGCGGGACGCCTCCGGCAGGTATCCGCCAGGAGATACCTAAAGAATATCACTTGCTGGGGTAAACGCAACCGTTCGAGCTTAGTTGGATACCGATGGGACTGGCAAGTGGTCCCACATTGATGCAATACAGGCGGTCCGAGTGCAGTTTGACCGCATATTTGCTTGCCGGTAGAATTCCCCCAACCCAGGACCAATAACCGGCGCTGGAGTTATCGAATGAGTTGTGACAGTTTCGAGGTAGGCACCAAGGTCGAGGCAGTCCACGATTTCCAAATCAGGGAAGCCCTGGCTTCCCCGGTAGGGCAGAACGTGCGGGAAGTAAAGGTGGGTGACACGGGGGAAGTGGTCCAGAAGCGCATTGCGGGTAACTTCCACTGGCTGGGAGTCAGGTGGGACCGGTTGCGGCGGACCTTGAACCTCGAGCCAGACCACTTTGAGAACGTCAAGATCTTGGACTAATCAACCAGCCTGATACATCTGGATACCCAACAGCAGGAGGCGTCAAGTGACTACGAGTACGACCAAGATTCAGGGCGAGTGCGATGCACGGTTCTACGCGGTCCGCGAGACTTTCGCCGAGAACTTCGCCAGGTATGGCGATGTGGGCGCGGCGGTGGCCGTGACCATCGACGGCAGACCCGTAATCGACCTTTGGGGCGGGATTGCCGACAAAGAAACCAAGGCGCCCTGGGAGCGGAACACGCTGGTCACGGTCTACTCGACCACCAAGGGGATGACGGCGATTTGCGCCCATCGCCTCGTCGAACAAGGCCTCCTGGACCTGGACGCGCCGGCTGCCAGTTATTGGCCGGAGTTCGCCCAGGCTGGCAAAGCCGATGCGCCGGTACACATGCTTTTGAGCCACCGCGTGGGTCTCCCCACCGTCGCAGATAAGTTGCCCGACGGCGCGGTATTCGAGTGGGACACGATGACCCAAGCTCTGGCCCGCCAGCAGCCCTTTTGGGAACCTGGTACCCGGCATGGGTATCACGGCCTCACCTATGGCTGGCTGGTGGGGGAAGTCGTGCGGCGCATCAGCGGCAAGAGCCTGGGTGCATTCTTCAGCGACGAGGTGGCTTTGCCTTTGGGCCTCGACTTCCATATAGGTCTGGACGCCGCGAACGACGGGCGGGTCGCCACCATGTACTCACCCATAACATCTCCCGAAACCGCGCGGCAGATGGAGGAACGGCAGGCCGTAGTGGCCAAAGCGATGAGCCCCGAGTTGGCCCAGGCCAGAGGGAACATTTCCATCCAGGGCCAGCACAACTCCGAAGCATGGCGCAGGTCCGAGATTCCGGCAGCCAACGGCCACAGCGACGCCAGGTCCCTCGCCAGAGTGTACGGCGCGCTCTCCGGGAACGGCAGTCTTGACGGGACCCAGGCGCTCAGTGTCGATTCGATTGAAAGGGCGACCGTTGAACAGGCAATCGGCCAGGACACGATGCTACCCAACAAGACCAGGTTCGGGCTGGGATTCTGGCTCTGCCTGGACGGGAACATGGGGCCCAACGAACGCAGCTTCGGACACCCTGGGGCGGGCGGTTCCATTGGGTTCGCCGACCCGGCGGCGGGCATCGGGTTTGGCTACGTGATGAACCAGATGAAGGCGGGCCTAACGGAGGCCGAGACCACCGGACGGCGTTTGATAGAGGCGCTGTATAGCTCTCTGTAGCAGGAAGGAACGAAACTATGACCGCTGACCAGGGGACAAGGCTAAGAGACAAAGTGGCCATCGTCACGGGGGCCGGTGCGACCGGCGGCGGTGAATTCGTGGGCATTGGCCAAGCGATTTCGATACTGTTCGCCAGGCACGGGGCCAGCGTCTTACTGGTGGACCGCGACGAGGCGAACGCCAACACTACCCTGGCTATGATAAGAGAGGAGGGCGGGGAGGCTTCGGTGTTCGTCGGCGACGTGACCAGCAACGCGGACTGCCAGGGAATGGCCGAGGCGGCGATGTCCAGGTACGGCAAGCTAAACATCCTGATAAACAACGTGGGGATAAGCGGACCCGGATCGGTAACCGACGTCGACGAAGACCTCTGGGACACAGTGATCGACGTAAACCTGAAAAGCGTGATGTTAACCAGCAAGCATGCGATCCCCAGGATGATAGAGGGAGGCGGCGGGTCCATCGTAAACCTCTCCTCCATCGCGGGGCTCCGGGCCGCAAGCGGCAGCCCCAGCCACCCCTACGCGGCATCAAAGGCAGGCATCATCGGCCTGAGCAATTCGATGGCCGTTCACTACGGCAGAGACCAAGTCCGGGTCAACTGCATTGCGCCAGGCCATGTCCATAGCCCGATGGTCGCCCGCAACGCTTCCCGGGAGATGCTTGAATTGCGGCGCAGGGCGGGCCCGCTTGGCATCGAAGGCACCCCCTGGGATGTTGCCTGGGCGGCGCTATTTCTGGCGTCCGACGAAGCCCGGTGGGTTTCCGGCGCAACTCTGCCGGTAGACGCGGGTCTTTTGGCGGCAACCCCCCTGGCAATGTTCCCCTACCTCCAGGGGACGGAGTAGCTCCCGGAGTGGTCCAGACCGGAGACGCCGCGCCCGATTTCGCCCTCCCCAGCACGATCGGGACTCTCACGTTGAGCGAGGTGTGGCGGGACCGCAAGGTGGTGTTGGTCTTCTATGTCGAGGACTCCACACCTGGTTGAACCCAGGTGCTCTCTTCGTTGAAGAGGGAATATGACACCATCAAGGATTGCGGCGGCGAGGTCATAGCGGTGAGCGCGGACAGCTTAGAGTCCCACGACCGCATGTGCCTGACTATCGCGGGCTGCCCCTTCCCTCTCGTCAGCGACGAAGGACTCGGGGCAGCGCGGGTTTACGGCGTGGTTGGGGAAGGCGGGAGACGCGGCAACCGGGCCGTATTCGTCATAGATCAGGGCGGGAGCCTACTCCACTGCATACCCTGGTACCAGCCAGGGAACATCGGGCAGTTTATGGAGGTGTTCGAGGTGCTGGGAGCGATCTAATCCGCGCTGCCAGATACAACTACCACTGCACGAACATGGGCATTACCACATGGATGTAGTCCTCGGAGTCGGTGGGGCGGAACACGCCGGGACTGGAAGAGGACGCGGTCTCAATGGTGACCTTCCCGCGTTCCAAGACCCCTAGGACGTCGAGCAGGTAGCGGCTGTTAAAGGCTATCTTCCCTTCCTCTCCGTTCATCTCCTCAGCTTCAACCTCGTCCTGGTTGTCGCCAACCTCTTCTGACCGGGCAGAGATGATAACCTTGCCGGGAGCCTCGCCATTTTCCGCGGGTAGCGTCTCCATGCGGATGATGTTGCTGCCGTCCCGGGCAAAGATCGCGGCGGTGCGCGCCGCCCTGAGCAGAGTCGGCAGGTCGAACACGGCGCGGGTCTGATAGCTCTGTGGGATAAGCTGTTCGTAGTTGGGGAACGCGCCTTGGAGGAGCTGGGACACCGCTTCGACGGTCTGGGAGCCCTTCACACGGAACAACACCTGACCCTTGGCGGGGGTCATCATGATCTCCACGGGGTCGTCTTGGTCACCCAACAGCCGGTTAAGTTCCGTCAGGACACGGGCAGGCACGATCACTTTAATCTCGGATTCAACCGGTTCCTTCAGTTCACCGTGATGCACAGCGAGACGGAATCCGTCGGCGGCGGCCATGCTGAATCGGTCTCCCGATAGTTTCAACTCCACGCCAGTCAATACGGGCCGCGACTCTTCCGTTGCCGCGGCGAAAGCAACCCTGGCGATAGCGCCCTTCAACGCGCTCGTCTCGATATTCGCCGCCACCCCGTCTTCCACGGTGGGGATGGGGGGGAAGTCGCTGGCGTCCGCGCCGTTGATATTGGCTTCCGTGCGGCCGCACTTGAGATGCAGCACCCCGGAACCGGGCTGCAACTCCAGGTCGATACGTTCGCTGGGGAGGGAATTCACAAATTCAGAAAGAAGCCGGGCGGGGACGGTAATCGCCCCTTCTTCCTCCACCATGGCCCCTATCCAGGTGGTCATGGCGATTTCCAAATTGGTTGCGGAGAGCTTGAGCATTGACTGATCGGTGGCGAGGAGCACGTTTTGGGTGATGGGCAACGTGGTGCGGCTCGCGACCGCTCTTCCCACGATGCCGAGCCCACGGCTCAAGTTTTCTTGCAAACAAGACAATTTCATAGCTGGGTCACCTGAAGTGAGAGTGTAACGTGGTCCCGGCGGGGTTGGAGGCCGCGTCGCGGTGGTTCCGGACCGCTGGCAATAGTATTAGGTATTATGTCATTGGAGCATGGCAAACACAACTTGCACCCTGCCTATGGCAGTGCAATCAAACTAAGGCTGGCCCCATCGTCACTGCGCCAAAGGCCGGAGTCGAGGGTCCCTGATCTGCCATGTCAATCGAAGGAACTGCCGAAGCCAGTCCATGGATTCCCGCCTTCGCGAAAACGACGTGGCTATCACAGTTCAAATGCGATTGGCATGGCGCAAATGGCGATAGATATGCCATCCCAAGCGGGTGGGAAAGCCGGACATCCCTAGCTCGGTCATGACGGCCCTGAGCGCGGCCGGCCAGCCAGCCGCAAAGCCGAATGTCCCGTTCCCCGTGCCCAGGTGGGCACTCGTTCCGCGACACGCTTTTCCGATGCCCGTTCTTATGCTCAGAAGTAACAAGGGGTTTGGTATAATACCCTTCGGCGCCAGTCGCCGGACATCCTCCCCGGTTACACTGTAAGGAACAACCATGACAGACTTTCTTTACCACCACGACAGCTACCTGAAAGAGTTCGAGGCGGTGGTGATCGACGCGGCGGAAAACAGCGTCGAGTTGGACCGCACCGCCTTCTATCCGGGCGGCGGCGGACAGCCCTACGATGTGGGAATCCTGGTTGCCGGGGGTCTCGATTATCCGGTGACCCGAGTTGGAAGCGGCGGCGGCAGAATAATGCACCAGATTGATGGACCCATACCGAGGGCGGGTACATCGATCACCGGCAAGGTAGACTGGGAGCGGCGTTACGAACTGATGCGGACTCATACAGCACTCCACATCCTTTGCGGTGTGGTGTGGCGGGACTATGGCGCTCTGGTCACCGGCGGCGACATGCGGCCCGGCGAAGCCAGAATGGATTTTGAGCTGGAGCAGATGAGCGCCGAGTTCGCCCACGAAATAGAAGAGCGGATTAACCAAGAAGTCACCGCTGCCAGGGAGATTTTGGTCAACAAGGTGACTCGCGAAGAAGCGGAGGAGATACCAGACCTGATCCGCACTAAAATCAATCTGCTGCCGCCCGGCATACGGGAAGTCCGCACGATAGACATCAGCGGTCTCGACCTGCAAGCCGACGGCGGCACCCACGTCGCAAACACCCTGGAAGTAGGGGAGATACGGGTGACCGGACACGAAAGCAAGGGAAGGGTCAACAAGAGGCTGCGCATCGCGCTGGCATGACTGCGCACCCTACTGATTTTCACCCGCACCCGGTCTACGACAGCCGCATGCCCGGGAGCCCAATGGACAGATTGGAAGTCGTTACCGGCGACATCACCGAACAGCCAGTCGACGCGGTAGTCAACGCCGCCAATACTTCGTTGCTCGGCGGCGGCCGTGTGGACGGTGCGATACACCGGGCGGCTGGTCCGGAACTGCTCCAGGAATGCCGGCTGCTGGGCGGCTGTGCCACAGGGAACGCAAGGATCACGTCAGGTTACAATCTCCCGGCCAGATGGGTCTTGAACACCGTGGGACCGGTATGGAAGGGGGGAGGCCACGGGGAGCGAGAGCTGCTGGCCAATTGCTACAGGCGTTGTTTGGAGTTGGCCGAGGAGCGCTCTATACTCACAATCGCTTTCCCAGCGATCAGCACCGGGGTCTACGGGTTTCCCGTGCAACAGGCAACCAGCATAGCGGTTTCCGAGGTCGCAAGATACCTTGAGGCAAACCCACGGATAGAGCGGGTGTCGTTCGTCTGTTTCGACGAATACACGGCGCGGATTTACGACTCGGCTATGGCCCAACTCGACTCGACCCGCCGGGAGACCCTCGGTGCCTAGGGCGGTCATTGGCATAGACGTTGGCGGCACTTTCACCGACATCGCCGTGTTGGAGGACGGGCGCGTCCGAGTACACAAGCTCCCATCCACTCCCCAGGACCCCTCGGTGGGGATCCTGAATGGGGTCAATGAAGAATTCTCTGAATATATCGGCGGTTCGGGCATTTCCGGCGCGGACTTTGTCCACGGTTCAACGGTGGCTACCAATGCCCTGCTCGAGGGAAAGGGCGGCCGCACGGCCCTGGTGACAACGCTGGGGTTCGAAGACGTGCTTGAGATCGGACGCCAGAACCGGGCGGACCTCTACGACTTCAACCTGGAACGTCCCGCCGCCCTGGCGCCATGGGAATTGCGCTTCGGCCTGCCCGAAAGGGTCGATCACAACGGGGCAATCATAGAAGACCTGCCTCCGGAGGCCATTGACGCGCTGATCAAGCTCCTGGAGGAGTCCGGCGTCGACGCGGTGGCGGTGTCTTTCCTGTTTTCGTTCCTTAACCCAGCCCATGAAGAGACGGTGATGGAGGCTTTGCAAAAGCTTCCGAATCCGCCCTTCGTATCCCTTTCCAGCCGCATCTTGCCCGAATTCAGGGAGTACGAACGGACCAGCACGGTTGTTGTGAATTCCTACGTGGGCAAGTTGATGGCGAACTACCTGGGCGGACTGGGAGACTCCCTCGGGAAGGGTCTGCGCATCATGCAGTCATCGGGCGGCAGCATCACGGCGGGCATGGCGGCGGAACAGCCGGTGCGCACGATACTTAGCGGCCCCGCCGGAGGTGTCGTCGGGGCGTTTTACACCGGCGTCCAGGCGGGGTACCCCGACATCATCACCCTGGACATGGGCGGCACATCCACCGACGTGTCCCTGTGCCCCTCGCGTATCAAAGAGACCACCGGCTCCAATGTTGGCGGTTATCCCATCGGTGTGCCGATGATCGAAATCCACACTGTCGGCGCGGGAGGCGGGTCTATAGCCCGCGTGGATAGCGGCGGCGCGCTGGTGGTGGGCCCTCAGTCCGCGGGCGCGGACCCCGGCCCCGCATGTTACGGAACGGGTGACCAAATCACCGTTACCGACGCCAATCTTGTACTGGGCAGACTCTTACCGGAGCAGTTCCTCGGAGGCCGGCTGTCCTTGGACCGCGACCGCGCCGAAGGGCTCATCTCCGAAATGGCCTCCAGGATCGGACTGGGCGTCAGGGAAGCCGCCCTGGGTATCATCAGGGTCGTAAACGCCAATATGGAGCGGGCCATCCGCACCATATCCCTGGAGCGAGGCTACGATCCCAGGGAATTTACCCTAGTCCCGTTTGGAGGGGCGGGCCCAATGCACTCCTGCGAGTTGGCCCAGGAATTGGGCATACCGAGAGTGCTGGTGCCGACTCGGCCGGGGATACTTTCCGCCCTGGGAGTGGCCATCGCCGACGTGGTCAAGGACTACTCCCGCACCGTCATGCTCCGGGGAGAAGACCTGACGCGGGAACGGGTCGAAGAAGAGTTTCACGGCATGGAACTATTAGCCAGGGATGAATTGAGGCAGGAAGGGCTGCCAGTTGACCGGATGAACGCCCGTCGGTTCGTGGACCTTCGGTACGTGGGCCAGTCCTTTGAGTTGACCATCGACTATCCCTCCCTGTCCCGCAATCAAGACACCGGGAGAATGCGCCGGGCAATCTCCGACAGCTTCCACCGGGCACACCTGCAACGGTTCGGTTATTCCGACCGGGGAGAGCCAGTGGAGGTGGTCAACCTGCGGTTGAAGTTGGGACTAGAGCTAGACAAGCCGAGCGCCAACGCCCAACCCGACTCCGGCCCGGACTCCTCCGGCGCTCTAGCAGGGGAAGCCGAGGTCCTGTTCCCCCTGGGTCCAAGGGCTACGCCGCTGTATCAGCGTGAATTGTTGTCCCCTGGAAACCGGATCAACGGCCCGGCGATCGCGCTTCAGATGGACACGACTATCGTCGTCCCACCCGGATGGGCTGGCAGGGTGGACCCACTGGGCAACCTGGTGCTGGAACCGGAGGGGAAATAATCATGACGGCCGCCGAAAAATGGCTAAGTATGGTGGAGGCCGAACACGCCCAGTCCGACAAGATGCGGGGTGGCGTCCCACCGCCCCAGGACTACTGGCGAGGACGGGCAAGCGCGTTTCGGGACGACCCCCACCGGACGGGAGACCAGCTATTGGACCGGCTCCTAGAGTTCGTAGGGCAATCGGATACGGTCATAGACGTCGGAGCGGGGGGCGGAAGGTTGGCGTTGCCCCTTGCCCTGCATTGCGAGCAAGTAGTCGCGGTAGAACCTTCAGAGAGCATGATCTCGGTGCTCCAGGAACAAGCCGGGGAGTCGAGTATAGGCAATGTCCGCGTGGTCCATTCCGCGTGGGAAGACGCCTATGTCGACCCCGGTAACCTGGTAATCTGCGCTCACGTGGTCTACACAGTACGCGACATTAGCCGGTTCCTCGAAAAGCTGACCTCCCATGCGCGGAGTAGAGTCGCGGTGGTGGTGTACAACGCTCCTCCCCAGAGTCAGATCTACCCGCTTTGGAAACAGGTCCACGAAGAAGAAAGGCTGCCTCTTCCCAGCTTTCCCGAGTTGCTGGAAGTATTGGAGGAACTGGGCCGCAGTCCTACCGTCGATCACCTCGAAGCGAGGGAGTCACAAGGGTTTGAGAGCGTGGAACAAGCGCTAGAGCAATTGAGCGGACGGCTGTACGTGGCTCCGCAAAGCCCAGCCGCGGATAGACTCCAGCGCATCCTTCCCGAGATGCTCGTGGAAGACCAGGGACGATTGAAGGTTCTCGGCTCAGAGTCCCTACACCAGGTGGTTGTATCCTGGACCCCCGGCTGACCATTTGGCTAACCATCGCGGCCTCCCCATTGCGAAGTCCCGGCACTGAGTACGGGAGTAGCCCTTATGACCAATAGACCCCTTGATCTTTCCAATCTCCATGTCTTGGCCGTGTTCGCCCATCCCGACGATGAAGGGTTCGGCTGCGGTGGAGTCCTGGCGATGTTGGTATCCCGGGGAGCGAGCGTTACCCTGGTGTGCGCCACCAACGGAGACGTTGGCGAAATTAGTGACCCTTCCCTGGCCACTCCCGAAACCCTGGCAGAGGTCCGTCAGGAAGAATTGCGGCGTGCCATGAACGTAACGGGCGTCCAGGATATCCGGTTCCTGGGGTATCGGGACTCAGGCATGGCCGGGACAGAGGAGAATAACCACCCCAACTCCCTATACCAGGCTGAGCCAAGCACGGTGGTGGAACGGCTGGTTGAGATATTCCGGAACGTATCCCCCGATATCGTATTCACCCATGATCCTTCCGGCGGCTACGGACACCCCGACCACGTAACCGTCTACCAACGCACAACCAACGCGTTCTCCGAAGCGTTGGGGTCCACGGCTCCGAAAGCCCCTTTGCTATACCACGTATGCTTTCCCCGGAGCGCCTTCCGAAGGATGTGGCAACATATGTTGGACTCCGGCATAACCCCGCCCTTCGCCAGTGAGGAGGTCGACACCATAGGCTCGCCGGATGAGGACGTGACCACCACCCTGGATGTCACTTCTTTCGTGGACACCAAGATAGCGTCGTTGGAATGCCACCAGACCCAGCTAGACCCCAATGGGCCATTCGCTCAGATGCCCAAAGAGTTCACCCGGAAAATTATGAGCACCGAGTATTTCGCTTTGGCCCACCCGGAGAACGCCAGCGATGAAGCGGACCTGCTGGCCAGGCTGGGAGAGGCATGAAGGCACAGCGTCGACTCATAGCAATCTTCCAAGACTCCCCGGATTTGTCGAGGTAACCGATGCCGGTCGACCCCATTAGCCTGGAAGTGTTCAAGAACATGTTCATCTCCGTGGCCGAGGAGATGGGCGTTGCGTTGCAGCGCACCGCATATTCGCCCAACATCAAGGAGCGCCGGGACTTCTCTTGCGCCGTTTTCGACCCCCAGGGCCAGATGATTGCCCAGGCAGCCCATCAGCCGGTGCACCTGGGAGCGATGCCAGCTTCGGTCCAGGCAGCCCTGGAAGCCTTTCCGTCGGCTCTGCGTCCCGGAGACATGGTGATCCTAAATGACCCTTACCTGGGAGGCACCCACCTCCCCGATATCACCCTGGTCGCGCCGGTTTACGCCGAAGAAGAGGACGGCAAGAGGCTGGTGGGGTTCGTGGCCAACCGAGGCCACCACGCCGACGTAGGCGGGATGACTCCCGGCTCGCTGCCACTCTCCACCGAGCTTTACCAGGAAGGGACCATCATCCCTCCGATCAAATTGGCGCGAGGCGGACGACTCAACCAGGAAGTGGTCCAGCTCATTTGCCGCAACTCCCGCACCGCTGAAGAACGAAAGGGGGACCTCACCGCCCAAATCGCTTCCATCCGGGTGGGAGAGAGGCGGCTTCGGGAGGTCGTGGAGCGGTACGGCCTGGGGGAAACCTGGGAACACATGGAAGCGCTTCTCGATTACTCGGAACGGGTGACCCGCGCCGCGATCCAACAGATACCCGACGGTGTCTACGGCGTGACCGACTACATGGACGACGACGGGCAAAGCGATCAGCTCGTACCCATAACGGTCACTATCACGGTTGCCGGCGATGAGCTAAACGTGGACTTCACGGGCACGTCTCCCCAGCGTCCCGGCTGTATAAACGCGCCGCAAGCAGTGACCGTATCAGCGTGTCTGTACGTGGTGCGGTGCATCGTGGGCGACGTCGCCCCCGCCAACCAGGGTTGCCTCCGCCCGGTGAGCATCAATACTCCGCGAGGCACTTTGGTAAATCCCGAACCTCAAAGGGGGGTCGCCGGAGGCAACGTCGAAACCTCGCAGCGAATCACCGACGTCTTGCTGGCGGCCATGGCGCAGGCGTTGCCGGAGTTGGTCCCGGCATCCAGCCAGGGGACCATGAACAACCTCCTGATCGGAGGGCATGACCTGGAGCGGGAAAAGCCCTTCGTATACTACGAGACCATAGGCGGAGGCATGGGGGGCAGGCCCACCAAGGACGGAATCTCCGGCATCCAGGTCCACATGACCAACACCATGAACACCCCCATAGAGGCATTGGAGTTCGCTTTCCCACTGAGAATGAAACGCTACGCGCTGCGCCGGGGTTCGGGTGGCAAGGGGCAACACCACGGCGGGGACGGCCTGGTCAGGGACGTTGAGTTTCTGACTCCGGCGCGGGTTACCATACTGTCCGAGCGGCGCAAGATACCCCCTCCTGGTTACCACGGGGGACATCACGGTGAGCCGGGAGAAAACGTGCTGTTAAGGGGCGGGTACGAAGAGGTGCATCTGTCGGGGAAAGAGACGATGGACGTCGAAGCTGGGGACATTCTGAGCATCCGCACTCCCGGCGGCGGCGGTTGGGGTAAGCCAGCCGAAGAATCCTAGTCCCTCAACCCCGGTCACTCCGGGAAGGACCCCGCTCCCAACGGGCTCCCGCATTTACCTAAGACCGTGCCAATCTCCTGATTCCAAGTCATAGTGGAATATCTTCCGGTCTTCCTCGTTCTTGATCTCCTGTCCAAGCTCTTCGGCGAGACCGAAATATCGTCTCGCAGCCTCCAGGTTTCCAGCGAGGGCGTTCGCCCGGGCAAGGCACTCATGGCCATAGGCTCGGTCGAAGTCTTGCATCAAGATCGGGTGCTGTGTCGTGATCTCCGAACAACGGCGGGCGTGGCGGAGGGCGGCCTCCGGGAGCCCCAGAACGCAATATACCCGGGAGACAAGCCATTCCGCCCGCTGCCAATTCACTGCAGTCCCCACGTGGAGCCACAGATAAGCCGAAGCGTGGGCGGCGTGGACCAATACATCGTTTTCGTCCTCGGTCCGGCCGGGCTTTTCAAAGAGTTCCCACACTCGCCCGTTGGTTGTCTGGGCCAACTCTAGCTGGGCTTCGGCGAAGGTGAAACCGCCTGACTCACTCACTTTCGGTCTCCTGGCCCCTTAGGCCACAATCAACGCGGAGTTGCCTCATTTCTACCTTCACTCTTGGACAACGGCCTCTAGGGACAGAATCGGTGGAAGATTGTCGATCATCAAGTCCCAGGAGTCACCTTCATTCCGGCTGTAGAAGATTTGGCCGCTGGTGGTGCCCACGTAAACGCCGCAGGGGTCTAGGGTATCGGTCGACATATTCTCGCGGAGAACGTGCAAGTAGGCGTTGGTCTGGGGCAGTCCAATCGTTAGGGGCTCCCAATCGCCGCCGCCGTTTCGAGTCCGGTAAATCCGGAATTGGGCATCGGTTACGTACCGGAGTCCGCCTCCCACGTCCTGTCCCAGGACTTCATCCTCGGGAATCACGAAGACTGTGTCAGGGTCGTGGGGATGCAGTCCCAGCGGGAATCCGAACTGGGAAGGGAGTCCCTCGGTGATGTCGGACCAGCCGTCCCCAAGGGAATCGCTGCGGTAGACGCCGCAATGGGTCTGGGCATATAGGCGTCCGGGCTGGGCCGGGTGGGCGAGCACTTTGTGGGGGCACTGGCCAAAATCAGGGAATCGTTCCGGCAAGAAATCGGCCCGCATTCCCTTGTTTCTGGTCTCCCATGACTCTCCGGAGTCAGTGGTCTCGAACACGCCCACCGCCGAGATTGCGACACATATTTTGCCGCTGTCATCCGGGTCTACGATGACGCTGTGGAGGCAGAGGCCGCCCAGACCGGGCTCCCATCCTTCCCTGCTGGGATGCTGGGACAGTGCGGTCACTTCCGCCCAAGTGTCACGTCCATCGATTGACCGGAACAAGGCCGCCGGGTCCACGCCGGCGTAGAGAACGCCGGGCTCCCCCTGCCTCCCTTGCTCGATATGCCAGACGTTCTTGATGGCCGCGTCTTCTCCCGTTTTGATTCGCGGGGGTTCGGACGGGACCGACCAAGTCTGACCCAGGTCATGGCTACGTTGGATCTTGGCTCCCCAAATCATCTGATTTTCGGCCGCGATCAAATCTCCGCCACTTCGCTGATCGTAGACCAGATGGAAAATTTCGCTTCCCTGGAGAAACGGTCCGGTAAGCCGCCATTCCCTGCGGTCCGAGCGGCTGGCCAGCAAGAACCCACCCTTGCGGGTGCCGACCAACAGTAAGACGTCTCCGCTGCCTGGGGTGTTGACCTGGCGCATCATTGTCGCCTCGACATTGTGATTGGCCCTGAGCAATCTCAGAGCCGGGGGAATATTATAGGCGAAACGTGCCACTAACCGACACACCGCCCGGTCATATACTAAGGAATCGCATTGAGGCCGGAAGCGGCGGTAAGGATGCGGAAGAGCAATCGGCATCATTTCGAGTATGTCCTCAAAGGTAGTGCCACTATCACCGGAATAGCGTATAATCGCCTAGAATTTTACGCAGAAAAAGCCCCTGAGTTGGGCGCACCTGCTGATGAAGGAGGAAAATATGCCAGACGTCTACTACGCCAGGCCTAGCAACTTCTTGTCTGACTCTCGTGACAGAACCGTGATCACCGGGGATTCGGAGGAGGAGGTCCTGGAAAAAATGTACACATACCTCCGGACCGCGGAGGCCCAGGCACGCTATCCAAACGTCGACGACCCCACCGAACTGGAATTCAACATCCGCAAGTGCATCTTCGTCAAAGGCGTAAAGGCTCTCGGCACGCGGGCCCCTGACGCGCATTAGGTAAGCTCGCAAGTCCGGCCGCTGGTACGACGGAGACCCTAAGAAGCGTACCAGCGGCTGAAGACACCGCACCTCGGAAGTTCAAGAGCCCCGGAGGTCTCCGGGGCTCTTCTTATCGGCCACGATACGCCCGGACCGTGGATTGGCCGGGCGTCATAGCAAGGCTAGTTGCCGTCGTCGAAGAGTACGACCACCGCGGCGTTTGCTATGACCATGGCATCGGAGCCGTCCTCGTTGGGAATCTCCAGACCGCCAACGACCGATTTGCAGGTCGCCGAGCCGTGAGGCAACACGGTAACAACCTCCGCGCCGTCCACTTTGTCCGGCTGAGGAACGCCGATCGTGACCTCCACTCTCATGTCGTCAGCGGACTTGCCGATCAACCGCTGAAACCCGAGGCTGCTGTGATGGATGGCGTCGAACACGGCCCGCTTGGCGGCGTTCGTGTAGTCCCGCCCGTGGACATCCACCCCCATTCCCATCTCCATAACGCATCGAACTAGAGCCATAACTATCTAACCCCTCTCCACGGCGGGAACCCCGCCGCCTATTCGTGCTTGGCGGGAGCGGGCGGCCACGTGATTCCCCGGAATTTCCAGAGATTCAGGAACACCAACCAGCCCTCCGGCGAGACCCATTACACCCCAGGCAAGCCCTCCCGTCAAGACGGGTTACCGTTGATAGGTGGCGCACCGGGACGGCTAGTAAGGCGGCTGGTGTGCGGTTGGAGAAAAAGCTGGGGCTCCGATTGAGTCTGCCGTTTTGACGGATTCCCGGTCAGGGGCCTGAGACGGGGAGACCCATCGCGGACACATCATAACCCCCGAGGCTTTCCACTCCCCGGCGAAACGCCGGCTGACGAAGCAGGTCCAACAGCACTCGTACCCCCGGATGGTCCAAGAAGTGGTCGGGGACTACCAGGTCGTACCGCTCGTCTTCCAGTGGAACGAAGTCCAGACCCAGAGCCGTGGCGGCGGCTTCCACTCCAACTCCAACGTCCGCCGCACCCGAAGATACAGCTGATGCTACCTCAAGGTGTCCGGACGCTTCCCTCGCATACCCGTAGACATGGTCTCCGGGTATGCCCTCTTGCTCCAGCAGGCGGTCCAATACGGACCGGCTGCCGGAACCAAGCTCACGGTTGATGATTCCTACCTCGCCCCTTATCAGGTCGGCGACTCCGTGGACTCCCTTCGGGTTGCCAGGGGCGATTATCATCCCTTGCCGCCAGGTGGCGAAGGTGACCAGGGTGCATCCGAAAGGGACGAGCCGCCGCACCCAGGACAAGTTGTAGTCACCGGACACCTCGTCCTGGAGATGGCAACCCGCAACGTGGGCCTCTCCCCTCGCCAGACCCAGAAGCGCTTGGCGGCTGCCTTCTTCGGACCACACCAGCCGCACACCCCGGCGCATAAGGCCCGGCTCCATCAAAGCCCCAGCCGGGTCGCAACCCAACAGGCCAAGGCTAGTCAGTTCTAGTTGTTGACTATCAAAGGGCTGGACGGATGCCGTGCGGTTCATCCATCCGCCTGAAACCAACACTCCAGCGGCTCCAGCCAGCCTGTGCCGGGTGGCGGCAGCGCCCCCAACTGGCCTCGCAAGCAGTCTCTCCCCAACTTGTACGAGCTGGACGCGATTGGACACATTGGACCTTGATTCGGTCAATCCGCTTGTTCCAACAACTTCAGCCTCCACTGGGTCGGGCGGGTCGTCAGTCAGTGTAAATAGGGCCTCCACCGTGACATTGAGACTCCTCGCCAAACGCAAAGAGACCTCCGTGGATGGCGTTGCCCGTCCCGACTCCAGGGCCGAATAAGCCTGGCGGCTGATCCCGGCCTTTTCCGCAAGGGTTCGCTGGGAAAATCCCCCGCGTAACCGGAATCCCTTTAGATGGTTTTGTAGTGACGTCACCCAATAAACGTACACTCTTCTTGATGTTATATCAAGTTTACTTTACAATCCCCAAGACGCACCGTTGGACACTATCCCGCCTCAGGTTGAGGCCGCATGAGGTCTGGCAATGGCAGAATTGGATGTCTTGGACCGCGCATTCCACACGATTATGATGCGCTTTGTAGCTACCGGGCAGGCCCCTCATTACACGGAATTGGCGTCGGTGTTGGGGGTCGGCGTGGAAGAAGGCAGGCAGATCCTGCACGAGGTGATCGACACAGGTTACCCGGCGTGGGTCCATCCCGGCACCGATTACGTCGTTTCCTTCGCGCCATTCAACAACCTGCCCACGCAGTACCGCATCACCATCGACGGTGAGCAGAAATGGTTCGCCCAATGAGGTTTCGAGTCGCTGGCCGTAGGCTTGTTGTTTCCGGGCAAGACCCTGCGCATCGATGCTCCTTGCTTAGACTGCGGGGCTCCCATCGTCATCGAGATGCGGGACGGTCAGGTCCTGCACGCCTCCCCGGATACGATAACGGGGTACACCAACTCGGAAGTTGGCGGGGCCGCCGAAACCCGGCCAACCCGTTGAGCGGGGATGAACCTCTTCCGGTCGGAAGAGCACGCCCGCAACTGGAACGGCTTCGACCCAGACTTCTCCGACACACTCCTGCCCCTGTCGCACTGGGTCGAGCGGTTCAGCGCAGAGAGGCAGCGGCAGAGGGGCGCGCCCGACTTCGTCTCCCGCCGCGCGGCTGGTCTGTTGTAGCTCAGGTTGGCCCTTTGCTCGCGCTATTACTACTCGCGGCCTGTTCCGCCGCTTCTGACGGACCTTCTAGCGGGCCTTCTGGGGAGAGCGGCGGCGCCCAAGAACTGCTCGTGTTTGCCGCGGCTTCCCTGTCGGGAGCCTTTCCCGCTATCGGCAACGCCTTCGAGTCCTCACATCCCGGCCTCCGCGTCCGGTTCAACTTCGACGGCTCGCAGCGGCTGCGCACTCAATTGGAATTTGGCGCGAAGGCCCACGTCTTCGCGTCGGCGGACGAAACGCAAATGGGGCTTGCGCAAGAGGCCAACGTCCTCGCCTCCAGTCCCGTACCCTTTGCGAACAACTCCCTCGTTGTCATCGTCCCAGTCAGTAACCCGGACCGAGGAGAGCCGGTACGCGGTCTCCAAGACCTGGCCAGGGATGGCGTGAAGTTAGCGATTGCCCAAGAAGAAGTTCCCGCCGGCAGGTACGCCCGGGTAGTGATCGACCAACTGGCGGCGCTGCGGCCCGCCTTCGGCCACGACTATGCCGAAAGGGTGCTGGGCAACGTAGTTTCGGAAGAGGCCAACGTTCGAGGGGTGGTCCAAAAGGTGGTCCTGAATGAGGTCGACGCCGGGATAGTCTATTCGACTGACGTGTCGGGAGAAGAGGTCGATTCCAGCGTCGGGGTGATCCCCATTCCTCCGGACGCCAATGTAATGGCGGTCTACCCAGTCGCCACTCTAAAGGGGTCGAAGCATCCTGAGACCGCTGCCGCGTTCGTGGAGTTTCTGCTCTCCGATCAAGCGCAACTAATACTCAGGAAACACGGATTTAAGTCCCCGAAAGCCTCGCCGAGAGTCGTCCGCACAGGAAGGGAAGGCTGAACGGCTTGGCATTTCTTTCTGGGACCACGTTTAGAGTCAGCAGCCCAGGACTGGGAGTGGTTGGGGCCGTTTCGACGATCGTTTGCGTGCTGTTCGTCGGGCTGCCCGTGGGGGCGTTACTGCTCCGGGCAGCCCAGCGAGAAGGCTTGCTGGCGAGTCTCACTAGCGACGTTGCGATCACCGCTCTCCGGCTCTCGGTGCTCACGAGCATCGCGGCGATGGCTATCATACTAGTGGCGGGCACCCCCTTTGCCTATGTGCTGGCCCGGTCGCGGTCACCCTTCATCACCGCGCTGGACAGCCTGGTAGAGCTTCCCATCGTGTTGCCTCCCGTCGTCGCGGGAGTGGCAATGCTAATGGCCTTCGGAAGGAACGGGGTCTTGGGTCCTTGGCTAGAATCCATCGGTATATCCCTTCCGTTCACGTCCGCCGCAGTCATCTTCGCCCAGCTATTCGTGGCCGCGCCGTTCTATATCCGCTCGGCCAAATTGGGCTTCCGGTCAGTCCTGCTTGAGTACGAGGAGGTGTCGCAAACCCTGGGCGTGTCACCCTGGCTCACCTTCTGGCGGCTCACTCTTCCACTAGCGGGACCATCCATCGTGACCGGCATTGCTCTCGCCTGGGCGCGGGCCCTTTCGGAGTTTGGCGCCACCATCATGTTTGCCGGGAACCTCATGGGAGAGACTCAGACCATGCCCCTGGCGATTATGACTGCCATCGAGACCAGCCTCGACCTGGCGCTGGCCCTTTCGGTGTTATTGCTTGTGGTGTCGGTGTGCATCCTGGCCGGGCTGGGTCTGGTGTCGAGACGCTGGTGGCAAAGCCGGTGGTGACGGGGTCCGCGCCGGTCCCAGCGAGCCGAGGCTGGGTCACTCTTAGCCGGGCCGGGTTCCACCTCGACGCCTCATGGGAGATTCAGCCGGGTCAAGTCTTGGCGCTGTTTGGCCCATCCGGCGCGGGAAAGTCGACCACCCTGAGGGCCATTGCCGGCTTGGAGCGGCCGCAAGGAGGCCATATCGAGATAGGCGGCCAGGTTGTCTTCGATCACGCAGAGTCTGTATGGGCGCCTCCCCACCTTCGGCATGTGGGCTACCTGACTCAGCAAACGCACTTGTTTCCCCATCTGAACTTGGTCCAGAACATCGCTTATAGCCTCCCCAGGCGTCAGAGGCGGGAGTCCGAACCCAGAGTCCGCAAACTAATCTCAGACCTTCGTCTCGACGGTCTTGAATCGCGCCGCACCTGGGAACTGTCCGGAGGCGAACAACAACGGGTGGGCCTGGCCCGCGCCCTGGTCACGGAACCCAGACTTCTTCTGCTGGACGAACCATTCGCGTCCCTGGATTCTGAATTGCGCCGAGCCTTGCGCCGCGAGCTTCGGTTGATGTTGGCCGCCACGCCGGTCCCGGTGATCCTGGTAACTCACGACCGGGAAGAAGCATTAGCGTTGGGGGACGCGGTGCAGGTGCTCAACGCGGGCAAGGTCACCGCAACCGGGCTTCCGCTGGACGTCCTCGGCCAGCCGGGTCAGGGCGAGGTTGCCAGGCTGGTCGGGGTTGAGAATTTACTCAAGCTCACGGTGTCGGCCCGCAACCACAGAGATGGGACAATGGTCTGCGAAGGAGGGGGACTTCGCTTGGAGGCGCCGCTCCGAGATAGCCGGCCAGTCCACGGCCAGTCACAGGAAGAGCGGGAACAGGTGACGGTTGGACTCCGCTCCTCGGACATCATATTGGTAAGCCGGGAGCCGGAACCGTCTTCCGCGAGAAACCGGTTCCGGGGGACTGTGGTGGGGGTGGAGTTGCGTCCTCCCGGCTACGAAGTCACCTTGGATTGCGGGACTGAGCTGAGGTGCCACATCACTGGCAGGGCGCTGGCCGAGATGGCCATCGTTCCCGGCCAAGTCCTCTGGGCAGTTTTCAAAGCCTCGTCGTGCTTCTTGGTCTCGGAGGAGCCCGCGGGCATTGCGACCCCTGGAGAGCCAGACACCGGGGCCAAGGGGTAAAAAGCGCAGGTCGGCATATCTGTTATCGAAGGACAAATGTTAACGGTTTGTTACCACATTCACGCCGTAATGTGTAGGATATGGCCTATATCCATCCTTGAACATAGGATTCTTTAGGTTGAATTTCCTTCGGCAGCCGCTATAATACCAGGCGAGGCGCTAGTTAGGTCATCCAAGGCTGGCACTGCTTTTGTCCCTCGGGTTCGCGCCCGGCGATGGTCGACCTACTGAGCCGTACAAACCGACATCTAGGAGGCAACCTGTGGCATTGTCGGACCGGACCTTGATATGCGTGGAGTGTGGTGGGGAGTTCATATTCACCGCTGGTGAGCAAGAGTTTTTCGCCGCCCGTGGTTTTTCCAACGAACCCAAGCGCTGCCGGAGCTGCAGAGCGGTACGCCGCTCGGAACAGCGAGGCGGCGGAGGCGGTGGTGGTGGCGGAATGTACCAAGACCAGCCACGCGAGATGTATCCGATAGTCTGCGCCGAGTGCGGTACTGACGCCATGGTGCCCTTCCGGCCCAGAGGAGACCGCCCGGTCTACTGTAGCGACTGCTTCAGCAAGATGCGGAACGAGTCGTCTAGCTTCTAGGTTCTCGCCAGTCCCAACTAATCACAGAGGGCTGGCCTGATCCGGCCCTCAGTGTGTAAGCGAAATGCCCAGCTTATTATATTCAGGACTCCGTCAGGGGTCATGCCGTCTATCTGTCTGCGTTCTGATCCGACTTTCGATGCCACAGTCCTCTTACCCGTCTTCACGAAACACCTCTCCCTTTGCCACAGTTCTCCGGTCTCATCCATGATTTCACTGGGTCGACTGGACCTCCCCTCCGGACCTTCCCACGATTTCCGCCGCTATGGGGTAACCCTTCGCCCAAATTCACCGAGGCAATAGCATGAGTTTCAAGGACCTGCGAGAATTCATTACCTTTTTGGAAGAAAAGGGCGACCTCATTAGAGTCAAGATTCAGGTCAACAGCGAGCTTGAGATCACGGAGATCGCCGACCGTGTGGTTAAAACCGGCGGCCCCGCACTGCTCTTCGAAGACGTAGCCGGCTACGACATGCCCGTCCTGATCAACATTTTCGGTTCGGCGCGGCGAATGGGGTGGGCCCTGGGAGTGGACGAGTTAGACCAATTGGGCGACCGGTTCCGGGAGCTTTTGGGTCTGGTGCAGGGACCTCCGGAGGGCATTCTCAACAAACTACGCACTCTGGGCCAAATAATCCAACTGGGCTCCTTCAGCCCCAGGACTGTACGCCGGGCTCCGTGCCAGGAATTAGTCCTGGAGGGAGAGGACGTAAACCTGGACCAGTTCCCCATACTGAAGTGTTGGCCCTTGGATGGGGGCCGTTACATCACGTTGCCCCTCGTCATCAGTAAGGACCCCGAGACCGGCGTCCAAAACTACGGCACCTACCGGCTTCAGGTCTACGACTCCCGGACCACCGGAATGCACTGGCAGACCCATAAAGTAGGGACTCACCATTACCGAATGGGACAGGAACGGGGTATGGACCGGCTGGACGTCGCGGTTGCTCTGGGTGGAGACCCGACGAGCATCTGGACCGGCTCCGCTCCCCTGCCCCCGGACATGGACGAAATGACCGTGGCCGGTTTCTTGAGAAAGGAAGCGGTGGAGTTGGTCAAGGCCAAGACCAGCGACCTGCTCGTTCCCGCCCACGCCGAGATCGTGTTGGAAGGTTACGTGGTCCCTGGCGAGGAACGAATCGAGGGTCCTTTCGGGGACCATACTGGCTACTACTCGATGGAGGACGAATACCCCGTTTTCCATGTAACGTGTATCACACGCCGCCGCGAACCCATCTATCCCACCATCGTTGTGGGCCGCCCTCCCATGGAGGACTATTGGATGGGAAAGGTCACCGAACGGCTCTTCTTGCCCGCGATCCGAACGATCCTCCCCGAAGTCGTGGACATCAACATGCCCGCGGAAGGCATCTTCCACAACCTGGTCATCGTGTCCATCAAGAAGGAGTACCCGGGGCAGGCAAGGAAGGTCATGCACGGCCTATGGGGGCTGGGGCTCATGAGCCTGGCCAAAATCATCGTCGTGGTCGACCACTTCGTCGATGTTCAAGACCCCGCGGAGGTAACCTGGCGGGTGGCAAATAACCTGGACGCCGCCAGGGACATTGTCATCACCACCGGCCCGTTGGACGACCTTGACCATGCCACGGCAACGCCCAAATTCGGCGGCAAGGTGGGAATTGACGCGACCCACAAGGGTCCCGGAGAGGGCCGGACCCGAGAGTGGCCCCCGGAGATAGTCATGTCGGATGTGATTAGAGAGTTGGTCGACCAAAAATGGCGAGAATACGGAATAGGCTAGGGACACTACAACGGCAACTACCCCTGAAGTAGATGTGAGGTATCCATGAGCGCGCTGGCGACAACTCGAAACCCATTGGCCAAGATTTCCATGTACCTGGGAGCGATCAGGGTATGGGAGTCGCTTTATGCCTTACCGTTCGCCTACATGGGCATGGTGCTGGCTGCGGATGGTTGGCCGACCTGGAACGCATTTATCTGGATCACGGTGGCAATGGCCGGAGCCCGTACCCTGGCCATGTCCGCCAACCGCCTGATTCACCGCAAGGAAGACGCGGCCAACCCGCGCACAGCCAACCGGCACCTTCCCCAGGGATTACTTTCGCCAAGAGAAGTCATTGCGATGATGGTGGTGTCGGCGGTGGTGTTCTTCTTCGCCGCGTATCAGCTAAACACGCTGACTTTGATTCTGGCCCCGCTTGCGGCCCTATATGTGGTCCTCTACTCCTACGCCAAGTATTACACCTGGGCTTGCAATCTGTTCCTGGGCTGGGGACTCGCCATCGCGCCCATCGGGGCATGGGTCGGGGTGACTGGGACGCTGGAGCCCCAGGCAGTGCTTCTTTCCTTCGCGGTTGCCATGTGGGCCGGGGGGTTCGACATTCTCTACTCATGCGGCGACTACGACTTCGATCGAGAGTACGGCGTCAACTCCATCCCAAGGCGATTCGGGATAGCCGCGGCGTTCAACATCACCAGGTTTTTGCACTTCCTCTCGGCGGTCTCGCTGCTGACCCTGGGATTCTGGCTAGAGCTGAACTTCTACTATTACATAGGCTGGGGCTTCGCCGTTGCCCTGTTGGTGGTGGAGAACGCTTACCTAAAGGAGGATGATCTCTCGAAATTGCACGCGCCCTTCTTCAAGTTCAACAGCTCCGTGTCAATGATCCACCTGGTCTTCACCATCCTGGCATTGGTGCTTTAGGTCTGGACGCCCCATGAACCCTGTCGTAGTCGGAATCTCCGGGGCAAGCGGCGCGGTGCTAGCCCATAGGACCGTGGACCAGTTGCTAAACCGGCGTGTGCCGACCCAGGTCGTATGCTCCAATGCCGCGAGAATGGTCTGGCAAGAAGAGTTGGGAGTTTCCTTCAACGAGACCCTGAGCGCGTGGCGAGAAGACCCCCATTTCACCTTCCACGCCTTGAACGACTTGAGAGCCCCCATAGCCAGCGGCACCTACCCCACCGCCGGGATGGTGGTGGTGCCGTGCAGTATGAACAGCATAGCGTCCATCGCCCACGGGATTTCCAGCAACCTGTTGACCAGGGCCGCGGATGTTTGCCTCAAGGAGCGCCGTCGTCTGGTCATCGTCCCCAGGGAGACCCCTCTGCACAGCATTCACCTGGAAAACATGTTGACCCTCTCCAGGATGGGAGCCGTGGTGTTGCCGCCGGAGCCGGCCTTTTATTTGAAGCCTCAGTCGGTGGACGATATCGTCGATTTCGTTGTTGGGAGGGTCCTGGTGGCTCTTGGCATCGACGAGACGCTGCCGGAGGAGCTTCAATACCGGGACAAAGCCGGCTGATGCCTCCTGCCGTTCAATCGGCCCCTCCGCAGCGGAGGTGATTTCGTGGCGGGACTGACCGGAGGGGCGAAACAACGGTACGTCGCGGAGATGTTCGCACGGATTTCGGGCCGCTACGACCTGATGAACACGCTGATGACCGGGGGCCTGCACCACCGTTGGAAGCGGAAGACGGCGAGTTTCACATCCAAGGGGCTCACGGGTAAAGCTCTGGACATTGCCACCGGCACGGGAGATCTGGCGTTTGCGTTGGCCCGATGCGAGGGTGTCGAGCATTCGGTAGGAGTGGACTTTCTGCCGGAGATGATCGAATTGGCCAGGGAGAAATCCCGCGCCAGGGGGCTGTCATCCCGGACTGCATTCCTGGTGGGTGACGCCCACAGACTGCCCTTCCGGGATGGGGAGTTCGCCTGCGCCACAGCGGGCTTCAGCCTGCGCAACATGGCGGACCTCGAGCAGGCCGTTTCCGAGATGGCAAGAGTAGTCCAGCCGGGCGGACGGGTTGGAACGCTGGAATTAACGCCGATGGGCAGTGGGAAATTGACAACGCCTTTGCGGCTTTACTCCCAGAGATTGGTGCCGCTATTGGGCGGGATCGTAGCGGGTGACCGGGAAGCCTACACCTACCTACCGGAGTCCGTAGGCTATTTTCAAGAAGCATCGAGACTTGCGGACCTGTTCAAGAAGGTCGGTCTGGCCAACGTCGGCTACAAGAAACTGGGCTTCGGCGCCGTGACCCTGCACTGGGGAGAGAACCCGATTTAGGGAATCTGAGGCCGTGGCGAGCATACCCGTCAATTGCCATATCCTAGTCATCCTGTCAGCCCTGTCATTTCCACTTTCGCGGGAATCCAGATTTGTTCAGCCTCAGGAGCGTAGCCCGGTGCGGGGGTACCTGGATTCCGGCTCAAGGCCGGAAACTCGAGCAGCAAAGCATGAGGAGAGGCAAGAGACCCATTGCTCAAGTGTGAGAATCGAAAGCGCCTGGCGAAACTAAAGCATACCCTTGTGAGTATTGACCATTTGGGATAGACTTTATATCCGAGCGAAGGGGTTCCCCTCGAACACCGCCGCATCCAGATTGGTCCCCTCCAGGACTAGGCATGATTTCGATATTCGACAAACTCGGCCCCGTTCTTGAGCGATTCAGGGAAATCGAAGGCCTGATGGGTCAACAGGAAGTCGCCACCGATTTCGAGCGTATTCAGACCCTTGCCAGGGAGCGGGCCTCGCTGGAAAAGCTGGTGGGTATCTCCCAACGGCACGAGAACCTCATAGAGGAGCAAAAGGACCTGGAAGCCCTGGTGCAGGAGGGATCGGACCCTGAACTCACCCGAATGGCCAAGGAGGAACTCGAGGAAGTCTCGGAAAAGCTGGATAAGTTGGCTCAGGAACTCAGGGTGGCCCTGCTTCCCAAGGACCCCAACGACGAGCGGGACGTAATCGTGGAGATTCGTTCCGGCACCGGCGGCACCGAAGCCAGCCTCTTCGCCGGCTCCCTGTACCGCGCTTACGCCCGCTACGCCCAGCTACAGAACTGGCGCGTGGACATCATGGACTCCAACCCCTCTGAACTGGGCGGGTTCAACAAGATCGTGTTTGAAGTCCAGGGCAGGGGAGCGTTCAGCCGCCTCAAGTACGAACGCGGCGTCCATCGAGTCCAGCGAATCCCTGAGACCGAAGCCCAGGGCAGAATCCACACCTCGACGGCCACAGTGGCCGTGCTCCCCGAAGCTGACGAAGTTGACGTCCGCGTCAACCCGGACGAGCTGCGCATCGACATCTTCCACGCCGGCGGCCACGGCGGGCAGAACGTGAACAAGGTGGCCACGGCGGTCCGCATTGTCCACGAACCCTCGGGCTTGACCGTGACCTGTCAGGACGAACGGTCCCAACATAAGAACAAGCAGAAGGCCATGGCAATGCTCCGGGCACGGCTGTATGAGGCCGAAGAGGGACGCAAGGCCGCCGAGATCACCCAGATCCGGCGGGCCCAGGTCGGCACCGCTGAACGCTCCGAAAAGATCCGGACTTACAACTACCCCCAGGACCGGATTACCGACCACCGTATCAACTCCAACTTCCACGGCATTCCCCGCGTGATGGAAGGGGAGTTGGACGACATCATAGACTCCCTGGTTGCCTGGGAAGAAGCACAAAACCTGGGCGACGCGCTGGCCGGCTAACGGGACCACCCGATCCCTTCGGTCCGCACTTCCCGGCAATTTTTGCCTACCGGCTCGCTCGGCACCGAGTAGCGCCAGCTTCAGCCCAAGACGGCCCCCACATCTTCGCCTGCTGAGAGATTGCTATGGCTTCTGTTCGAGACGTGATTCAACGCACCCACCAAACCCTGGAGGAAATCGGCATCCCCGACGCTCGTCTGGAAGCGGAAGTGATCGTGATGAACGTAATGCGGATGCCCAGGCAAGACTTGTTTGCTCACCAAGAGGACGAGGCTACTGTACAACACGAGCGAGACATCTACGGAATCCTCGATCGCAGGCGGACAAGGGAGCCCCTGGCGTATATCCTGGGTTACCGCGAGTTCTACGGCATCAACCTACTGGTCAACGCCGACGTTTTGGTCCCTCGGCCGGAAACCGAGGCGATGGTGGAACACGCGCTGTTCATGTCGCTCATGGGGATGGAAAGCTCCCAGCTAGTGATCGCCGACGTGGGCACAGGGACCGGCGCGATCGCCATCAACTTGGCGATACACCTGCCGGGGGCCCGTATCTATGCCGTGGACGTTTCCGACCCCGTACTCAACGTGGCCAACTACAACATCCGCTCCCACAACGTCGCCGACCGGGTCACGCTGTGCCAGGGCGACTTACTGGAGCCGGTCCCGGAGCCGGTGGACCTAGTGGTCGCGAACCTTCCTTACCTCCCAACGGACCGAATCGACACCTTGCAGCCCGAAGTCCAGTGGGAACCCAGGGCCGCGTTGGACGGCGGCGCGGACGGCTTGGATCTGGTGAGACGGCTCATGGAACAAGCGACGACCAGGCTAAAAGACCAGGGGGTGATCTTGCTGGAGTTGGACCCGGAACAGATGCCGGCGGCAATGGAGATTGCCCAGCATCACTTCCCGGACGCCAACGTCACGGCTGAGCAGGACCTGGCCCGCCAGGACCGCATCCTTGTACTTACACGGGGGTTGGAGGAGTAGACCTCCCCCTTGATTCGGGCGAAGTTCCCGGGCAGGCAATAGTTTGCCCGCCTCTGTCCTAAATGCCCTTAAGCTCCAGCGTCGACACCTCGCTCGTGTCCATATCCGCCACTCTGATGACGTGGTTGTTGGTGTCGGCGATGTACATCTTTCCGTTGGTTATGCTCAAGCCGCTGGGTTCCGAGAACTGGGCCTGGGTGCCGCCGGGGCCGTCCTGGTGACCAGCCTCGCCGGTGCCCAGCAGCGTAAATGAGCCGCGGGTTGCGGGAAGTATCCGCTTGATCTTGTGGTTGTATGTGTCGGTGATGTACAGCGTTCCGTCCAAGTGCGTGATGCCGATGGGGTGCTGCAACCTGACGTGATGCTCAACACCGTCCCGGTCGCCAAAGATAAACAGGTCCAGTCCCACGACTGTCTGCACCCGGCCGCCGGAGTGCAGGTCCGCCATACGAATCGAACTCGTCTCGCTATCGGCGAAGTAGAGCTTGGTCCCATCGGTGGTGATACCGCAAGGTTGGGCCAAGGTAGCCGAACCCATCGGGCCATCGCTCAGGGACTCCCTGCCGCTGCCGGCATGGGGCCCCACCATCCCATCAGAGATGGTCATCGACCATAGTTGGTGGCATCCAGCCATTGCGATGTAAATCGTGTCGCCCTCCACGATCAGGTCGAAGGGCGAGTTGAGGGACATTCTTGGGCCGGGAGCCCGCCCCTCCCGTGTGTGGCCCTGTTCTCCGGCGCCTGCGATGGTCTCGATCTGCTGGGAGCCGAGGTCGGCCCTGCGGATGGCATGGTTCTCCGTGTCTGCGATGTACAGTGAGTCTCCCACCAGGGCCATTCCTTGAGGATGGTTCAGGGCAGCGGAGGCGAAATCGCCGTCGGCCAGCCCTTCTTCGCCATTGCCTATGACCTGCTGGACTTCTCCCTCCAACGAAGAAACAATAATCCGGTTGTGGTTGGAGTCGGCGATGAACAGCCGCCCGCTCTCTCCATCGGCCAGTACCTTTCCTGGGAATGAGAGCGTACCGCCGGTCTCCCGCTCCGACTCGAAGAGCACCGGCCTCCTGTTGATCAGTCCCTTGCCGTCGAACTCTGCAACCATGCGCCCGAGTAGATTGTCGAATTCATCGTAACCCATCTCTCCCTCGAACTTGCCGATCACCTTCCCCTCCGGGTCGATGAACATGAGGGTCGGCCAGGCGCGGCAGGCGTACTGTTGCCAGACCTGGAATTCCGCGTCGTTGATGACGGCATGCTCCAATTCGTAGCGTTGGACGGCCTTGTATACGTTGGCCTTCTCTTTTTCGTTGGGGAATTTGGCGGAATGGACGCCGACCACCATAAGCTCGCTGGCGTATTTCTTTTCCAGTTTCCGCAACTGCGGAAAAATGTGCGCGCAGTTGATTCAACAGTAGGTCCAGAAGTCCAGGACCACGATCTTGCCTCGCAATTCCTGCATGGTCAGTGGTCGGTCGGTGTTCACCCATTCCAGGTCTTGGGGGAACTCGGGGGCGTTGGTTTTACCGGCGAAAGAAGAACTGGCCACGGTTACCTCACAATTCAGCTATCGGCGTTCCGGTCCGTCGCAGGCCTAATGACCCGTTATTCGAAGGCCAAAGTCGCGTACCGCATGAAGATGGTGCCCACGGGCTCGCCCAGGGGCGCGTTGCCCACCAGCACCGCGATGACATGCTCGCTCCCCGGGGATGCGCTATCGGATACGAGGGCGCGCTTGGGCGTATTGTTCCCGGTGATGACGCCGGTGTTACGGTCGATGGCCCCATCCACGTAGATCTCGCCGTAGTTATCCACATTGGTCTCGAACCAGACGCGCCTGCCTGAAATGTCCTCTCCTTTGACCTGTGACGGCACGGTGACGCGAAGGCGGTACCAGGCAAACGTCAGGCCGGACGACATCCGGTCCTGGAAGTCGGCGGCCTTGGCCCACCCGGAGTCGTCATAGTCCACCAACCGGGCTGGGCTTTCCTTTAGCTCCGCTACCAATCCCTGGTTCGGCTCGCCGGGCACCAGGCCCATCGCGATGCGCCAGCCCGTTGTGCCCAGGGCCGCGAGATGTTCCGGGTCCTCAAGGTCCAACGCTACTCTTGCCATTTGTTTAACTCCTTAGGGATTAGGTTTACCTTATCGCTAAGTCTGTACAGCCGCTCCCTTGAGGTGGGTCGCGAAAAACTGGAGGGTGCGGGGCCAGGAGAGCTCCGCCGAATCCCGGTGATACCTGGGGCCGGTGTGGTCCATGAACGCATGATCGGCTCCCGGATAGGTAAAAAACTGGTGGGGTTTTCCCAAACGGGTCAACTCGGTGTCAAGCTTGCCCATGTCTTCCTGGGATGGGTTCTCGTCGACCTCGCCGAAGTGGAAGAGAATGGGACAAGGTATCCCGGGAGTCAGCTCAAACGGAGTGTTCTCACCAGCGCCGCGAACTGCCCATAGGTTCCCTCCGTAGTAGGGGACCGCGGCCTTAAAATTGGGGTTGACGGCAGCCGCCAACCAGGTCACGCGCCCGCCCATGCAGAAGCCGGTGATCCCGATCCGGTCCGAGTCAATTGCGGGGTGGCCGAGCAGAAAATCTACCGCGGCATTAACGTCGGCAATGACCTCCGGGTCGCTCAGGCTCTGGGCCCTGCCCGTGCCTTCTGTGGGGACCTCTGGCCCGATCCTGTGGAAGAGGTCGGGGGCCACCGCCGCGTAGCCCTCGGCGGCCAAGTTGTCAGCCACGCTCTTGATGAAATCGTTGACTCCGCCGGCGGCTTGGATCACCACGACTGCGGGGAACGGCCCGGAACTTCCGCTGGGCACGCTGGCGTAGGTCTCCATGTCCTGTCCGTCGACTTTGATGGTCTCGGTAAATGATGGCATTGTTCGGGACCTCCACTACTCATTGGGGAGCCAGAGAAGGGTACTTCCCCGCGATTCTAGCAGAAAAGCCCAACCAACGTCAGCCCAGGTTTTCCCCTATCGCAGGCCACGGCCAGGGTGCGGATGGGGCAGTTACGCCAACCCTTCGGCTCGAATCGCGGCCAAGGTACGTTCGAAGGCGGCCAATGTCTCATCGATGTCGCTTTCCGTGTGGGTGGCTGACACCAGGAAGGCGTCTCTCCCCATTATGTCAACTCCGCAATTCTGTAGCCCGCGCTTCATCCCGGTGACCTTCGCGGAAGCTGCCGCTGCTTTGATCTGGCTGTGGGGCATCGTGCAGAGTTCCCGGTCGCAGTCACAATCGGCCAGCGTCACATGGACCATGGAGGCTATCCCGTGGGCGTGTCCCGCCACTTCCATCTTGCCGAACAGCTCATTTAGACCCAGCTTGAGCCGCGCCGCCATGGCGTCGGCGGTCTGGTTAATGGGCTGGCTGGCGATCATCTCGAGGCAGGTCGCGCCCGCCACGGCGGTCAGGGGGTTGCCGTTGAAAGTGCCGGGATGGTAAACCCTGCGGGTACTGTCCCATTCCGGGTCCCCTCTGTGAGCGATCATATCCACGATGTCGGCCTTGCCGCCAACGGCGCCGCCGGGCAGCGCGCCAGCCACGATCTTGGCCATTGTGGTTAGGTCGGGAGACACCCCGTATTTGACCTGGGCTCCGCCGGGCGAGGCGCGGAAGCCGGTGACCACCTCGTCGAAGATCAGAACCACTCCGTGTTGCCCGGTGAGGTCTCGGACACCCTTCAGGTAATTTGGCGTGTCGTAAGGTAGCTGGCCGTAATGTGCCCCGGTAGGTTCCAGGATCAGGGCTGCGACGTCCGGGTCCCTGGTAAGTGCGGCCTCCACGGCGTTCAAGTCGCCGGAAGGGACAACGATCATGCTCCCCCAGCTAGCCTCCGGAATGCCAGGTGCGCCTTGATCGGAGCCAGCCATGGCGTAATCGTGCCAGCCATGAAAGTGGTCCTGAAGCTTGATCACTTTGTTCTTCCCCGTGTAGGCCCTCGCCAGCCGCATTGCCATCAAAGTTGCCTCGGTGCCGGAGCTGTGATAGCGGACCTTCTCCACGGAAGGAACCAGGGCCTTGATTGCCCTGGCCCAGCGCATCTCCTCGTCGGTGGACGCGCCCAAGTGTGTGCCGCGTAGGATCTGGGCCGAGACCGCCTCGGCTATTGCCGGATGGGAGTGTCCCAGGAGCAGCGCGCCGTGGCCGGATACGAAGTCAATGTATTCATTACCGTCCACGTCCCACTTCCTCGGGCCGGAGCCGTGGGTCATGTACAGCGGGAAAGGCACGGCGTACCGCGTGTCGTGAGTGACGCCGCCAGGGAACAGCGTCGTGGCTTCGGCGTACCTCTGAGCGGAGCCAGGATGACTGGCAACGAATTCTTCTAATATCGTAGGCATAGGGCCTCCTTGGCATCAGGTGGAGTTGGCCGGTGGCATTGCGAAAGGCCGGCGAAAGGGGGCACTCGTCCGCTGGTTATTGTAGCCCCTCTCCAGATGTGCCGCAAAAATCTATGTTCCCCGCGGAGCAGGACCGGAGTGAGAGGGGGCAACCGCTCAGGTCTCGACGGTTAACTGCCGGGGGGCGCGGATCAGGAAGAAACACAGGCTCGCAACCGCCGCGACGATGACCCCGGGTATCAACGCCCAGTCGAAATTCCCGAAGCGGTCGAACACCCACCCAGTAGCCACCGGCGTGGCGACCAACGCCCAACTATGGGAGAAGGCCACGATTCCGCGAAGACTGGCGAACTTCTCCCTGCCGTAGTACTCTCCTAGCGCGGCCCAAACGATCACTCCCGCGCCATCCCCCATTCCCTCGAGAAGGACAAAAACGAACAGAAGCAGGATGCGGAGATCGTTCCAGGAACCCAGGTACAGGCACAGGAACGCGGCGCTCTCCAGGGCCAGGGTAACGCCAAGCAGGACTGACTTGCTCCACTTGTCGCCCAGGTAGCCAAAAACCAGGCGGGAAATAAAGTTGACCCCGAACATTACTCCGGTCAGGTTGGCGGCAGCTTGTCGGCCAACTCCTTTGGTTTCCAGGATCGGAATGATACTTATTAGGATACCGATGGTTGCAATCTGCCTGAGCCCCGCCCCAAGGGTCAGAAGCCAATAGGCCTTGGTGTGCAATGCTTCCCGGACCGTGTAGTCGCGGGTGAACACGCGCCTCGTTGTTCCGCCAACACCGGAAGTGGTGATCGACGGCGGCGCGGTATCTCCGTCAGGAAGGAGTCCCATGTCTTCAGGACGGTTGCGGAAAAAGAAGCTGACGGGAAGGATGGCTACGAAGTAGGCGGCGCCGCAGATGACGAAAGCGATGCGCCAACCGAATTCAATGATTATCCAGGACATCAGCGGCACCAGGATCAACCCGCCAAGAGAAGCAACTGCCGCCAGGGTCGAGATTGCCAGAGATCTCCGCCGCCTGAACCACTGGTTGAGTCCGGCGAACAGGGCATGCTGGAAGGCAATGCTATTGCCCAAGGATATTATCCCCAGGTATATGATGGCGAAGCTCCAGAAGCCGTTGACGTATTTGGCGAACACGAAATAGCCGACGGCGGCGATGATGACGCAGGGGATCAACATGGCGCGGTTGCCAAATTTGTCAATCGCCCATCCCGCCAGGGGGCCCTCTAGGCCGCCTTCAGCCCGGGCCAAGGAGAATACCAGATTGGTCTGGGCCTGGGTCAACCTGAGGGAGTCCCGCATAGCCGGTACGAACACGGTGAAGCCCCGAAAGAAGAGGCCGCTGGCGAGCATCACCATCACCGAGCATGAGGCAACCATCCACCATCCATAGAAGATGCGGCCCGTCCGCGGTGTTCCGGTAGCCGAGGTCATCTATGCCTCGCACGGAAAAGAGGAGTGGACATGCCCTCTCACAGGCCTGCCTGGTTGTAACCGGACAGGGGCCGATTAGTTATCGTCTGAACACCGTTAAAGAATAGCGTTTGTTCGTCCATCCTGCAACGAAGTTCGGAGACACGGGGGTCTCTGAGCATTGGCGAAAGACCATAGGAGCAACTAGAGCCGCCGGTGACGGTTGCGGGCTTTCAGTTGTTCGTCTGAACTATGATTTCTCTGATTCTAGGATTTAGTAGATTGGAAAATCATGCGCATCCCTTAATCACATGAATCACAGTTCAGACCATTGAGCCAAGAATCAAAAGACCTTGGCCGGTGACTATTGCGGGCTGCCCAACGTACCAAATCGCGATAGAATTAGAGACACGGCCAGATTCGGTGCGGTCACAGGACCGATGAACCATGTCAGACCACGCGCTAGATCGGACGACCGAATTACATGGGCTCGAAGGCGGAGTTATCCGCCATATACTGCACGCCGACCTCGACGCCTTTTACGCCGCGGTCGAACAATTGGACGATCCGGCGCTGCGTGGGAAAGCCGTGATGGTTGGTGGCCGTCCTGAAAGCCGTGGTGTGGTGGCAACCGCGTCTTACGAGGCGAGGGAGTACGGAGTCCACTCCGCGATGCCCATGCGCACCGCGGTCCGGCTTTGCCCTCACGGGATCATCGTGCGCCCACGCTTCGACAGATACAGGGAAGAGTCCCAAAAGGTCATGACCATCTTCCGCGACCTTTCAGACCTGGTTGAGCCCCTTTCCCTGGACGAAGCGTACCTCGACATCACAGAGTCGGTGGGGGCGGGCAACCATCCACTTGCTGTGGCGATAGACCTGAAAAGGCGCGTCAGCGAAGAGACCGGGTTGATCCTCTCCGTAGGTGTCGGCTCCAGCAAGTCAGTGGCCAAGATCGCGTCGGACCTCCAGAAGCCCGACGGATTGGTCGTGGTGCCCCAGGGCGAGGAACGGGAGTTCCTGTCCCCCCTGCCCGTGGGGCGGCTCTGGGGAATCGGCCCCAAGACCGCGTCCCGGTTGAAATCAGATGGGATTGACACCATCGGTCAACTGGCCGCCAAGCCTTTTGCTTGGTTCCAGCGTCGCTTCGGCCAGCGGGCGGCTGAGGTGCAGGCGAGGGCAGTGGGACAGGACCACCGCTCCGTGCACAGCCATCGCGTCGCCAAGTCCATCAGCGCGGAGACCACGTTTGCCGAGGACATGAGTGGAGTGAAGGAGCTTTACGGCGTGGTCGACAGGCTATCCAGCAGGGTAGCGCGGCAATTGGCTGCTAAAGAACAACAGGTGAAGACCGTAATTTTGAAGGCGCGGTTGGCGGACTTCACGACTTTTACCCGGCAGACCACCCTGCCATCCTCCACCCGCGCAGAGGAAACTATTGTTGATACGGCCCGAATGCTATTAGCTAGGGAGTTGACGATAGGCAGGTCGTTCCGCCTATTGGGGGTGGGCGTTTCCGGGTTCACGGAAACTTCCCAACTTGAACTGCCACTGGTATGGGATACCGGGACTGATGGGGAGTCCAAGGGCGGCATCGCGCCCACGGATGGCTAACGGACGCTACCGGAACAGGTCCTTCTCCGGGTCACGAAGCAGGTCTTCGTGGGTGGCGTCCTCCATGGGCTCGTACTGGTAACCCTTGATAATCGAGACGGGAACGCCGTCCACCTTACCGGTTACCAATTCCGCCATGGCCGCCAGTTCGTCCGCCACACAGATCACGGTGGTGAACATCATGTTGCCGTGTGCGTCCTCCTGACCTACGTAGCTGAGCAATGGATTGAAACCCGCGACGCCAATGGCCACGTTCACCGCGGCATTGCGCCATGGACGGCCGAAAGTGTCGGAAATGATAACGCCGACGTCTACGCCAAGCCGGGCGCGTATGGCGTCCCGCACCTCGCGGGCCGAGGCGTCGGGGTCCACGGGAAGCAGCGCGACGGTGTTGGAACCTGGAATGTTGGAGGCGTCGATCCCCGCGTTGGCGCAGTTGAAGCCGTGGTAGGTCTCGCTCAAGATCACGCCCCGGTCCATACGCACGATTCGCTTGCTCTCCCGGAGGATCAATTCTGTATGCCGGGGGTCCCGGCGGTGCCCCTCGGTTATGGCGATGGCCAGGGGTGACGCCTCGATGCCCTCGATGCTAATTACCCGGCCTTCCGCCTTGGATACGATCTTTTGGGTAACAACGATGATGTCTCCAGCCTCTATGGACGTTCCCTGACGCTCGGCTGCGTCCATCATTTGCGCGCCCAGGTCGTCTCCCGGCTGGACTTCCGGCATTCCCTGTACTCCGATGACGCGGACTTCCGGTGGCATAACTACCTTCCTAATTCCGATTCTAAATCAGTATAGCCCGCCAATTGGCCCTATGCTACAATGCGGTCGGATCGGATTAACCACCCTTCGGCCCTGGCTTCGAACCGCACTCCTAAATCGCCCAACATGAGGATGTGAGCCGTGAGTTCTTCGTCGGATTCCTACAGAAAACGGGTCTATACCAAGTTCGGCGACAAGGGAGAAACCAGCCTGCTTTACGGCGGTAGGGTGTCCAAGAACAACCCTCACACCGAAGCATACGGCATCACCGACGAAGCGGTGTCGGCCATGGGACTAGCCAGAGCGTTCACGTCCGACGACCGGGTGCAGGACACCTTGCGGGAACTGCAGCGGGACCTGTTCATGATAGCCGCCGAGCTGGCCACTGACCCGGACAAGTACGAGCTATTTCAGGAGCATTTCCCTCCAGTCACCGAAGAGATGGTGGAAAATCTGGAGACCACGATTGATTCCCTGGAAGAGACCTTCGAAATGCCCAAGGTGTTCATACTCCCGGGCGGTTCGCCGGCATCCGCCGGGATCGACATGGCACGCTGCATCATCCGCACAGCGGAGCGGAGAGTTGTGGCCCTCAAGGAAGACGGTCTGCTGACCAACGACCTCATCATCAACTATTTGAACCGGCTGGGCGACCTTCTGTTCGTTCTCGCCCGCTACGAGGACCGGGAAATCCCCATCGAGCGGGCCACCGGCCAGCGTAGCTAGATTACCGTGGCTAGCGGCTTCAAGCTGGTGGTCATCGATTACCAGTCGGGGAACGTCCGCAGCGTTACGCGGGCCCTGGAATCCGCAGGCGTATCGCCGCTGGTGACCGGGGACCCGGCGGAGCTGCCAGGAGCCGACGCGGTCATCTTCCCCGGAGTTGGTTCCGGACCCGCCGCCATGTCCGCCTTGGAAGACCGCGGGCTGGTGGCCCCCCTCCAGGACTACGTCGCTTCCGGGCGACCTTTCATGGGTATCTGCTTGGGTCTCCAACTGTTGCTGGACCGCACCGAAGAGGGAGACGCAAGCTGCCTAGGCATCATCCCAGGACACGTGAAGCGTCTGCCAGATGGGCTGAAAATCCCCCACATGGGTTGGAACAGCGTCGAATTCGAGGCCGACCACCCCGTGCTGCGAGACGTCCCCCAAGGAAGCCACTTCTACTTCGTCCACAGCTACTACGCTGCCCCGAGCGAGCAGACCTGGGTTGCTGGGACCACCGAATACGGCGTCCCCTTCTGCAGCGTTTACGCCAAGGACAACCTGGTGGCGACCCAGTTTCACCCCGAAAAGAGCGGCCCGGTGGGACTGCGGGTTTACCGAAACTTCGTCGAGTTGGCGAAGAATACCGGTTAGCGGCCGTGGTGTTCGCTTTCACCCGACCCATCTCGTCTCGCGGACTCCCGCCCCATGGCAGCCTTCGAGAGTGTTCATGGAAGTAATCCCCTCAATCGACCTCAAAGACGGCCGGTGCGTGAGGCTCTACCAGGGCGACTACCACCGGGAGACGGTGTATTCAGACGACCCGGTGGCAATGGCCAGGTCCTGGGAGGAACAGGGAGCGGCACTGCTGCATCTGGTGGACCTGGACGGCGCGCTGGAGGGTAGCCCGGCCAACTTCGAAGCCATCTCCGCAATCATTCGCCTGCTGAGCATACCCGTGCAGGTCGGCGGCGGCGTTCGGGATTCCGATTCCGCCGGGAGAGTGTTGAACGCCGGGGCCGCAAGAGTGGTCATCGGCACCGCCGCCGTTGAAGACCCCTCCCTGGTGGAAAGCTTGTGCCGGGAGTACGGCAGCGACCGGGTGGTCGTCGCGCTGGACGCGAGAGACGGGTTCGTATCCACAAGGGGTTGGTTGGAACAGACTTCGGTAACCGCCGGGGACCTGGCGCGTCAGATGGTCGGCCTGGGCGTGGTGCGGGTGCTCTACACCGACATTTCTCGCGACGGCACTATGACCGAGCCCAACTTTGCCGCCAACGAGGAATTGGTGAAGTCGTCGCGGATGGCGGTGCTCGCCTCGGGAGGAATCGCGTCGCTAGGCCACATACGCCGCTTGGCCGCGACCGGGGTCGAAGGTGGAATCGTGGGGAGGGCTTTCTACGATGGAACGCTGGGCCTTCAAGAGGCGATGAGGGCCGGGGCAGAGTAACCGGGGGCGGAAGCGATTATTAGCCCTGGTCCGTAGAGTCCGGCGTCTGGGACGCTTCCCTGTCACGATTGACGAACCGCTGGGTCAGACGCTCTTCGGCAAGGGCGTACCAATCATCCCGCAACACTTCCATTCTGATGAAGTCGTGGGAGAGGCGGCGCACCTGCCGCACCGGAACGAATCCGCATTTCTCGAAGCATCTCTGGGCACGCTTGTTCCATTCGAGAGTGTGCAGATAGACCTTCTTTAGGTTCCTTTCGTCAAACATGTACTCCAGCAGCGTGACGACGGCGTCATATCCGTAGGCGTTGCTCCAGTAGTCGCGGTCGCCCAGGACGATGCCCAATTCGGCTTCCATGTTCACGCTGTCTAAGTCGTAGTACATGCAGTTGCCGATGAACTTGCCGTCCAGCGTCTCGGTGGCGAAATGGTGCGAGCCCGGGGTGGGGTACCTTAGCTGGTCCTGAAATATCTTCAGGAACCGCTCAAATGTCATGGTGAGAGGATAGGCCGCGTCCAGACGGGCCAACTCCGGGTCGGAGCGCCAGATGTAGTCCTGTTCGGCGTCCTCCAGGCGTTTGTCCCGGAGGACTACCCTTGCGCCCTGGAGTGTAACCATGTCACAGGTCTCCTATTTGTCTGGAGATCAACTCGCCGGCCTGCCGTAGGACGCCAGCCTCGTTGGGGTAGGCAAGAGCCCCAAGGGCTTCATCGAAGGAGAACCACTGTACGACGTCAAATTCGGGGTCATGGAGGCCCGTGTCGCCGCCTACGGGGACCATCAGATAGAAGTGGACGGTCTTTCGGAATTTGACGGAGCTTTCCCGGTCGGCAAACCAATAAGTGATGCTGGAGATCGGGGCTTCCAGCTCGACTTCCAACCCGGTCTCTTCCCGCACCTCGCGTAGGGCCGTCTGTTCCAGGGTTTCCCCACTGTCCGGCGTACCCTTCGCCAAACTCCAGCGGAAGCATTCGGGTGGGAAGCGGCCGCCTCTTTCCCTGGGGTCTTCTTCGTCGCCACTGGCGATGGAGGCCAGCGATCTTCCGCAAAGCACAGTCTCTATGCCGCCTTCGCCCTGACGATAGACCACGCCTCCGGCAGACACAAGGGACTCAATCCTGGACTTAGATCGCCTTCCCATCAATCACTGCTCCCACTATGCCGCCCAGCCCCGCACAGGTTCGAGAAAGTGCCGTCGGACGCGCCGTCAATAGAGACTCGTTCAATATTTGGTTTCGGATACTTGGGGGGCATTCCGCCCGCTATGGCGGGGACAAAGTGGACCTCGCTGCTCGGGCCGACCTTTTCCAGCATCCCCATTCTGGCGACCTCACCATCCACCGACACCGCCAGGCTGGGTCTAATCCTTCCTTCTTCCACCAGCCTCTCTTTAATCCCGGGATAAAGCTGGTCGAGCCCTTCGATCACCTGGCGCACGTTGGTGGCCTCGAACTCGACCTGCTTCACTCCGTTGGTCATAGGCTGGAGCATTGTGGGGATGAACACGGTAGCCACGCCGCTAAGTCCTTGCGTTGGCCTGGAGCGGCCAGCTACTTCATCTTTTGACCGGCGTCCAGCACGGCGCGGACGATCTTATCGTAGCCGGTGCAGCGGCAAAGGTTTCCAGCCAACCAGTGCCTGATCCGACCCTCGTCGGCGTCGGGCTCGTTGTCCAGAAGTCCCTTGGTGGCGACGATGAATCCCGGAGTGCAGATGCCGCACTGCAGGGCCGCGTTCTCCAGGAAGGCTTGCTGAATCGGGTGTAGTCCTTCCGGGGTTGCCAGGCCTTCGATAGTAGTGATGTCCTTGCCCTGGGCTTCGACTCCCATGACCAGGCAGGAGTCGACGATACGGCCGTCGAACATCACGGTGCACGCGCCGCAGTTGCCGTCGTTGCACCCTTCCTTGCTGCCGGTCATTCCAAGAACGTCCCGGAGACATTCAAGGAGGCTCTGCCGGGGCTCACAAAGGAAGTTAACCTCATCACCGTTGATGGTGGTCTGTACGTGGACTAGTCCGGGCATCTTTATCCCCCTCTGGCTCGTTGTACTGCGTTGTTAAGGGTGCGGCGGGTGAGGACGCCCACGAGGTGCCTCCTCTGCCTGATGGTGCCGCGCATGTCGTCGATGGGACTGGCCGCTTCAATGGCCAGGTCGGAAGCTTCCTGAATCGCTTCGTCGGACACCGGTTTGCCCGCCAAGCTGGCCGCGGCTTCACCGGCGAACACGGGAATCGGCGCTACGGAGGCGAGGGAGATCCGGGCGGAAACGAAGTTTTGGCCCGAGGCGTCCAACACCACCGAGGTGCCTACCCCGGCGACGGCGATGTCCATCTCGTTGCGAGGGATGAACCGCAGGTAGTTGGCTCCGGTATTAGGCTGAGGCGCGGGGAAGCTGATTGAAACCAGCATCTCGCCGTTCCCTAGCACGTTCCGGCCAGGGCCGGTGCAGAAATCTTCAGCCGCCACCTGACGCGTGCCGCTAGGACCGGCGATGTTGCACACGCCGCCCAGAACGATGACGGGAGGGATGGAGTCGCCGCTGGGAGCGGAGTTACAGACGTTGCCGCCAATGCTTGCCCTGCCCTGAATCTGTATGCCGCCGATCAAAGTAGCGGCGTCCATGAGGCCGGGGTAGGCATCCGCGACGGTCTGGTTGCCGTAGATACGATAGCAAGGCGCGGCTGCGCCCAGCGTCAGTCCATTCTGTGGATCGTAGGATATCTCGTTTAGTTCAGGAATCCCTTTGGCGTCAATGATCAGGTCGAGGCTGTGCCGGCCACCTCTCAACTGGACCAAAATGTCGGTGCCACCGGCGATCAAACGGGCGCGGTCCCCATGTTGGGCCAGCAACCCTACGGCTTCGCTAACGGTTGTCGGTGTTGCAAAATCAATCCATTCCAATTGGCCACCTCCTCGGTGCGCATTATAGCATCAGCAATGGGCGGTTGGCACCCACCAACCGTGTAGCGCGGGGCGGCCCGGGACTACCCTGGTACCCCGCTCCTCCTCTCCCCGGACCGTATGCGCGGTGGGGGCGCCGGACGACGGGCCAAACCGAATATCACGGCGCTGGCCACATACAAAGGGATGAAGGTCATCAACACAATGTCGTATGTCCCGGTCAGGTCCCTCACCCTGCCGCTGAAGATCGGAGACACGAACAGGCCAACGTTGTGGAACACGCTCATCAGTCCCATCAAGCTGGCAAACAGGCTCCTGCCGAAATAGTCCCCCAACATGATCCAGTTGACCGAGCTGACGCCCTCCACAACCGCCAGAGCCAGCACGAAGATGATTGCGCCCAGGCGCCCATCCAGCAGCAGCAGGGCCAGCAGCCCCACCGCGCCCAGGTTCAAGCCCACGAAGAGGATCTTCCTGGGAGAGAGCACCCCTCCGGCAACCCCCATCACGAACCGCAGCGGGATCGCCAGAAAGAACATGGCGGAGACGTAGATAGACGCTTCGCTGGGCGTTAGTCCCTCCCCTTCGAGGATCGGGAAGATGTGGATGATGATGGCGTTGGTGGCCGACACCCGAGCCACGACGCCAAGGAGCATCGCCCAAAAGGCCGTCGTCGCCAGCGCCTCCTTGACCGTGAAATCCTGGGCATCCATTCTGGAGGCCCGTGAGGCCCCGGAAGGACCGGGGAGTGGTGGAGGGACTGCGTCGCCGTCTGGCCTCAGCCCTACGTCTTCCGGCCGGCTGCGCAAAACCAGGCAGACCGGTATTGTGAGTATGCAGACGAAGATACCCACGTAAAGAAGCGTATCCCTCCACCCCAGGTTGGCAATCCCCAGATGCAGCAGCGGCACAACAATCGCCCCGCCACCGGCGAAAGAGGTCATGAGCGTGGACATCGCCAGAGCCTTGCGGCGAATGAACCACTGGTTGACCGTCGCCATCAGGGTCTGCCCAAGCCCGGCCGTTTTTCCGGTGGACACGATGCCGACGAAGATCGCCACCAATTGCCAATAGGAGTCGGCCCGCGACAGCAGGATGAGGCCCACACCGGCGATCAGCCCGCCAAAGAAGATCATCGGACGAGACCCGAACCGGTCGACCATCCAGCCGACTATTGGACCGCCCATCCCTCCCTCGGCGCGGGCCATGCTGAACACGAGAGACATAGAGGCGTAGGATATTCCGAGGTCCCGGCGGATCGGTTCGAAGAATATGGGGAAACCGCTGGAGATCGCGCCGTTGCCAAACATCCCCTGCAGAGATGAGACGGCTACGATCCACCAACCGTAGAAGACGCGGCTAGGACGCCAACTCGAAACAGCATCGGGAATTTTGATATTGGCGTTCACGCATTATCGATGGTACTAAGGCGTACACAGTTGGTCAACGTCGTGGCCAGCCGAACGCCGCGCAGACCGACTGGCAGGGTTTGCCCAGCAGGATGAGACAAGATATTCTTCGGGTTAGCCAACCAGAAATGAGGGGCAATGCAAAGCGGCTCGTTGTTAGAGTCGGTGCTGAAACGCGACCGGGCGGTGATTGCCGTGGGCATCGCGTTGATCGCCGCCCTGGCATGGGCATACCTGGCTTATCTCGCGCTCAACATCGGCGAGATGGGCGCGGGAATGGCCATGCCCCGGATGGGCGCATGGACAGCCGCGGACTTCGGGCTCATGTTCCTGATGTGGTCTGTAATGATGGCCGGAATGATGATTCCCTCAGCCTCGCCGATGGTGTTGATGTTCGCCACAATCAATCGCAGGCGGCGGGAGGCGGACGCTCCATACGTCCCGACCGGGTTGTTTCTGTCCGCCTATATCCTCGTGTGGACGGGGTTCGCCGCCCTGGCCACCCTAGCCAACTGGGTACTCCACTCCAACGCCCTGCTAACGGCAATGATGGGAGAGAGCGCGAGCAATTACCTGGGCGGCGGCCTCTTGATAGTGGCGGGGCTGTTTCAGTGGAGTCCCTTAAAATCCGTCTGCCTAAGCCATTGCCGGTCACCTGTGTCGTTCCTGATGGGCGGCTGGCGGGACGGACGCTGGGGCGCGGTGGCCATGGGGCTCCGGCACGGGACCTACTGCCTAGGCTGCTGCTGGGCTTTGATGGGCCTGCTCTTCGTCTTGGGAGTGATGAACCTTATTTGGATTGCGGCCCTGGCGGGGTTCGTGCTGCTGGAGAAAGTCGCGCCGGGAGGAAGAGCGATCGGTTGGATAAGCGGGTTGCTGTTAGTCGCCTGGGGAGCGGCGCTGGCGTCCGGCGTATTGGGCTAGGCTCTAAGACACGCTGCCAAGGACCCGTTCTACGATCTCACCCATCGCGCCCGCCCCGAGACTCAGCGGCTTCAGGTTGCCTTCCCGATTAAGATCAATGGCTTCACCGCCACCATCGGCGGCTTCTTCAAGGAAGCCGAGTACGTCCATCCATGGGCCGTCGAGAGCCTTGGAGTCGCCGGACTCGCCGGGCTGGTAACCGCCTTGTCTGAGACCGATGGTGTGGATTGCGTCGGAAGGCTGGCCGGGAAATAGCCCCAACAAGGGCAACGAATCGAGCCCGAGGCCTAGTTCAGCCAACAGTCCCTTCACTGTCGTGGAGACGCCGTGCTGGCCAAAGATCATCAGGTGTTGGAATCCGGCCCCGCGCTCTTCGAAACTGCCGCGGTAGGCCCGGAAAATATCATGGGCAGGCCGGTCTTCGGGAGTCACAAGGAATACCGCGTACACCGGGAAGGTGGAAGCATCCCCCGAGGTCAGGTCACCGCGCCACCGGGAGAGCTTGTCCCGGTCATGATTGTCAGCGTGACTGGTCATTTAACGTACCAACTGGACCGCGGGACAACCAGGTTAACCGCCCCCGCCGCTGTCAAACTGCAGCAGGATACCGTCAGGATCGTAGACGAAGATGCTGCTGGTCACTCCCTGTGGATTTACGAAGGAGTCCAGTGGGCCGGCCAGGGACACCCCTTTGGCTATGAGCTCGTCGGTGAGGCCCTTGAGGTCCCGGACCGAGAACGAAAGGTGACTGATACCCACCTGGTCAAGCTTGATCGGCCCGCCGTCGGCCTCGTCGCCGGGGTGGCTGGTCAGGACCAGAGAAGGCGTGGTGTTGCCCTCTTCACCATAGCGCACATGGACTGTGCGGCGGGTCTTGCGGGCGTGAGCGTAGACGTGGGGCAGTCCGCCGGTGGTCGTGTCCTGTACTTGGTCCAGTGTCACTCTCATACCCAGGATGTCCCGGTAGAACTCCAGGGACTTGTCCAGGTCTCGGACACAGATCGCGATGTGGGATACTCCTGTTGCATCCATGACTATCCCTCTGTTTTCAGAATGCCCCCATCGTACGGGGGCCATCGCCGGTTGTCAAAATGGCGGCTTGTTAGTCGCGCTCGTCATATCTGGGGCCAACCCTGAACCAGAGGATTTTGGCCATTCAACGCCTGTTCCAAGCTGCGACAGTTGGAGTCAGATATCAACTGCTAGCTAATCCCGTTGATCAGCGGTTTCAGCATGGCGTTAATTACGTCGTTAATCGGCGTGGGCACGTTGACCGATCGTCCGGCCCGGACCACCGCGCCGTTCAGGGCATCCAGTTCCAGCGGCCTACCGGCCATTACGTCCGCGTGCATCGAAGCGTGCATCTGCTCCAGGGAGCCCAGAATGTAATCGAGAGTGCTTCCGACTATATCAGGGTCCAAGCCCACCCCCGCAGCCCTGCCCACGGCCTCAATTTCCTTCATGCACGCCTCTATGACACCTCGCCATTCCGGGACCGGCATCAGTTCCGCCATTGTCCTCCTAGACAGTGAAGTGACCCCGGCCATGGTTGCGATGAACAAGAACTTGCTCCATAGGGTCTTCTGGATGTCCGTGGAGAGTTCGGCGGGTATCCCGGCATCCTCCAACGCCTCCCGGATTCTCTCGCCCCGGTTGGAGGAGCCTCCGTCCGGCTCGCCGAAGACGATGCGGACAACCGCGCCGGTCTGAGTAACCACACCCGGCGATGGATGACCCGCTTCTATGTAAGCGGCTCCGGGCATCACTCGCTCTTTACCCAGGTGGTCAGCCGCCGAACGGTAGCTATCAATGCCGTTTTGAAGGCATAGCACTACGGTGTCGGGGCCTACCATGGGCTCCATAGGAGGAATAGCCTGAGAGTTGTGGTAGGTCTTGACGGTGAGTAGCGCCACTTCGGGCGTTCCCGCCTGGGTAGGGTCGTCTGTAGCGTGGCACCGGACTACGAACTCTTCCTCATCCCTGATAACCTTCAAGCCATCGGAAAGGATTGACTGCAGATGGCTGCCCCGCGCGATGAGGGTGACATCGTTCCCCGCTCGGGCCAACATGCCGCCGAAATAACCTCCGATGCTGCCCGCACCCATGACTGCTACGCGCATGGTTCACCTTCATAATCCATTTAGGGCCGTCCGGCCATTAGCTCGGACAGCCGCGACTCAACATACCGCACGCACTCGGTTCAAGCAACCGGAGAGGGGCTGGGGAAGCGGGGCAAGGGGGGTCCCCAACAAACTTGACGATGGCATCAATTCTCCTTATTCTCTAGGGGCATCGCGGCACAGTCTCGTTACAGGAGCGGCAGATGACCCAGTCAGCAGAGCTTCCCCCGATCACACCACCGGTACCCCAGCCGGAGTCGGATTTCTACTGGGAGAAATGCAAGGAGCATGAGCTCTGGCTGCGGCATTGCCGGGCTTGCGACAGCACCTACTTCTACCCCAGAGACATCTGCCCTGGTTGCTTCTCAAGAGATACCGACTGGGTCCAGAGCAGTGGCCAGGGGACGCTGCACGCCTTCGCCATCGTTCACCGGGGGCCGGTCCCCGCGTTCCGCGACCGCGCGCCCTACGTGGTGGCCATGGTCGAGTTGGAAGGCGGCGCCCGCATGCCCACTAACATCGTGGAAGTGGAACCCGATCCCTCGGTCATAAAGATCGGCATGGCGTTGCAGGTGGTATTCGACGACCTGAACGACACTATCTCTCTCCCCAAGTTCCGCCCCGCCTAATCAAAAGCCTCCCAAGCTATTTCGACCGGCAGCCCAACGCCGATTTGAATAAGATGACAAATAACCGATGAGGCTGGACGGCAAAGTGGCCATCGTCACCGGCGGTAGCCGGGGAATCGGCAGGGCCATCTCCCTGGGGCTGGCCGCTCACGGGGCGAAGGTCGTGGTGACTGCCCGGACCGAGGTGGACACATCCTCGGGCTCCACCTTTGAGAAGTATGCGAGCGGGACCATTGTCGAGACCGCCTCGCGGATCAGCGAACAGGGAGGCAGCGCACTCCCGGTCGCTTGCGACATTACCAAGGCGGAGCAGATAGAATCGCTGGTCGAAAGCACGCTTCAGCATTTCGGCAGAATCGACGTAATAGCCGCCAACGCGGGCATCGACTGCGAGTCGCCCATCCCACAACTGGAAGTAGAGTTGCTGGACCGCTGTTTGGCGGTCAACTTGCGGGGGCCTTTGCTCCTGTGCAAATACGCCCTCGGACCCATGATCCGGGCGGGCAATGGCGGTTCTATATTCTGCGTGACCTCGGGGTCGGCGCGGGCTTACCGGCCGGGCAGGGTTGTTTACTCTGCAACCAAGGCCGCCCTGGAGCGTGCCTTCTTCAGCCTGGCCGAGGAGGTCCGTCCACACGACATCGCCGTAAACGTGCTGGAGCCGGGCCGGGTCGACACCTGGATGAACCGCAACGGGGATTGGCCCGGAACGGCCCACATCCCCATGGTCCAGCCAGGGGAGATCGTTCCTTCCGCCGTTTGGTTGGCCGGTCAATCGGCTGGGACGCTCACGGGACAACGGGTGGCCCGAGCCGAGTTCGGCCAGACCTGGGGACCCACAACCACCACTGTTTAGGATTCGGACTCGGCGAGAATCCAGCCGTGACCAACGGCGGGAGTATTGCCGATGCCCACGGAAGCCTAAAACGATACGGTAAGGAGATGACATGACTACACCCCGCACCGCAATGCAGGAAGTTGCCCCTCAGCTAGCCGAGTTGACCGCCAACGTGCTGTTTGGAGACGTTTGGGAGCGCCCCGGCCTGTCCAAGCGGGACCGGAGCCTCATCACCGTCGCAATGTTGACCGCCCTTTACCGCACCGGCCAGCTTCCCGGTCACATCAACAGGGCTCTCGACAACGGCCTCACCAAGGACGAGATCGGCGAGCTCATCACCCACGTAGCCTTCTACGCCGGATGGCCCTGCGCCGCCAATGCCGCGCCCATTGCGCAGCAGGTATTCAACGACCGCTAACCCACCCGGCTTCGGACCTCGCCCAAAGCGCGAAAAGACCGTCCGGGCACGATGTTGTGCTCGGATTGGTCATTTCTAGTCCCCGCGCAAAAACCGTGAATCTAACTCCTGGAGGTATGTCATGCCGAGAATGACAGGCGGCCGTTTCCTGGCGGAAACGATGCACGGCTATGGAATTACCCACGCCTTCTTCGTACCCGTCATTGCGCAACGCGCCATGGTGGAGATGGAGAAGCTGAGTATCAAGCGGATACTGACCCACGGCGAAAAGGCCGCGGCTTACATGGCCGATGGCTACGCACGGGCTTCCCGTGGCATAGGCGTCTGCATGGCTCAATCGGTGGGCGCGGCCAACCTAGCGGCGGGTCTGCAGGACGCGTTCCTCGCCCGTTCACCCGTGGTCGCCTTGACCGGGCGACGTCCGCGTATGGGGCTGTTCCGCAACGCCTACCAGGAGATCGACCACTTCCCGCCTTTCGACCCCGTGACCAAGTACAGCGTGCCAGTGGACTCCCCTGAACAGTTCCAGTTCCTACTGCGGCAGGCCTTCCGCGAAGCCATGACCGGTTCTCCCGGGCCGGTACACCTGGACCTGGAAGGCACGTCCGGCAACACGATCACCGACGGAGAGGCCGATTTCGACGTCTTGGTGGAGGAGGCCTACAAGGAGTACCCGGGGTACCGGCCGGAACCGGAAATGGAAAAGGTCAGAGAGGCAGCGCGGGTAATAACTTCGGCACAGCGTCCCGTAATCGTCGCTGGAGGCGGGGTCACGACCTCCCAGGCCCAACAGGAACTCGTCCAACTGGCCGAGATGATGCAAATCCCCGTGGCAACCTCCCTAAACGCTAAAGGGGCGATTCCGGATGACCATGGCCTGTCGGTTGGGGTTGTCGGTTCCTACTCGCGGTGGTGCGCCAACCGGATCGTCTCCGAAGCCGACCTGGTTGTCTACATCGGTAGCCACACTGGCAGCCAGGTAACCAATGAATGGACGGTCCCCGCGCCCGGTACTCCGGTGGTGCAGATCGACATCGACGCCTCGGAGCTTGGGCGTTCCTACCCGGCCGAGGCGACACTGCAGGGCGACGCCAGGGCCTCGATGCGAAAGTTGATGGAAGTCATGGAGCCCATAGGCCCAAGGAGCGACTGGGTGGGACGCGCCCAGCAATTGGTCAGGGAGTGGAGGGACGAGGTCGCGCCACTCGCCAACTCGGACGCCGTGCCCATCCGCCCGGAGCGGCTGTGCAAAGAGCTGACGGACTATCTGCCGTCGGACGCGATTGTCGTCTCCGATACAGGCCACTCCGGAATTTGGACCGGGACCATGATGGACCTGAACGATCCTGGACAAGGTTTTATCCGCTGCGCCGGTTCCCTGGGCTGGGGCTTCCCCGGAGCCCTTGGGGCCAAGTGCGCCGTGCCGGACCGCCCGGTTATTGGGTTCACCGGAGACGGTGGGTTCTGGTACCACATGTCGGAGATGGAAACGGCCCTCCGCTACGGCATCAACGCCGTCATAGTGGTCAACAACAACCACTCCCTAAACCAGGAGAAGCACAGCAACGAGCGCATCTATGCCGGCGAGCCGGGCAACCCCGACGAGCTGTGGCACTTCCTGGACATCGATTTCTCAAAGATCGCCCAGTCCATCGGCTGCTTCGGCATCCGCGTTGAGCGTCCCAGCGAGATCCAAAGCGCGCTGGAACAGGCCTTCGCCTCGGGCAAGCCCGCCATAGTTGACGTGGCGACGGACATCGACGGCATCGCTCCCAGGGCCTGGGGCGGCTAGGCAGTCCTCTCAAGCGGGGGCTAATGCGTCCCCTTCCAACTACAAGGCCCAGAAACATCAATGGCCCGCTACTGTCTGTAGCGGGCCATTCTTGTTGCGGAGTCTGTCGCGGACTAGACACGGCCCACGACGGCCAAGAATTCCCGCGCCACACCGTAGTTCCTGGCCCCGCCTCGACGGATGGGCGGCACCAAATACACGTTGTGAAACCCCGCGTCCCTGTACGCTTGGTGTTGCTCCAAAGCGATCTCGACGCCGCCCCTGCCCCTTTCCAAGTCCTGTATCACCTGTTGGGGAATATGGCTGAAGACGACTCCGTCCCGTTCCAGTATTGGCAATCCGTAGAAGACTGGTTTCGCCATCCCTTCCCCGGCCAAGGACTGATAAACGTCCAGAAACCGTTGGGCACGGTCTGTGTTGAAGATAGGTTGGGTTATGAAAAACTGAGCCCCGGCTTCCACCTTGCGCCGGGCGAGGCGGGCTTCCGCCTCTATGTCGCGCTCCAAATCGAGTGAGGCCCCCACGCAGAAGTCTGAGGGAGCGCGCAGGCGGCTCCCACGGAAGTCTACCCCTTCGTTCATGGCCGTTGCGGCGGCGATAAACTCGGTGGGAGTAAAGTCCCCGACGTGTTTGACGATTCCCGCGTCCCGACAGGTGAAAGGGTCCCCCTCAACCACGGCTACGTTTTCCAAGCCCAATAGTTGGGACCCTAACAAAAGAGACTGCAGGGCAACCTTGTTCATGTCCCGGGTCGCCAGGGTGAACGTGACGTCCCGCCCGGTCTGCAACTTGATGGAGGCCGCAAGGATGGCGGAGTTGGTCCGCACCGCCCTGCCGGGGTTATAAGCGACGGCAATGAAGTCCGCGGGTATATCGGCCTGGATAACGGCAGCCGGGTCACCCGAACGCGGTGGGGAGAAGTCGCAAATGAAGCAACTCTCGCCTGTGGTTTCGAAACTCCGGCCGGTTACTTTGGCCAATTAACCGTCCCGTTCCAACTGAGCGAGATATCCGCGGAACAGATCGATGGACTTCTGCTCGGACAGCCCCACGAAGTAGCGAATTCCTTGGATTTGGGCCACTATGTCCTTGGCCAACATGAGCAGATCGTCTCTGGGTTCGGAAAGATGGTACAGTCCGTCCACCCCGTCTTCCAGGCCCACGTAGAGGGTATCTTCCAACAGGGCCAGGTCTTTTGGATCAAGGTCAATTCGGGCAATCCAGCGCGAAAAGACAAAGGGCAACCCCGTCCACTGGTTCCACTCCGCGCCAAGGTCGTACCGGTGGGAAAAACCTCTGACCCCGCGCCGCCGCCGGAGGGCATTGTTGCCGGTGAGCAGCAAGGCGGCGGGAGAGTCCTGGGGGGTCACGATATCCCCCGGCGTCAGCCCATACTTTAGGGCCAGCAAGACCCGGAGAAGTTCCACTGAAGCAGCGTCTTCCCCGGCGGCCCCAATTGCCGCGCCGTCAAGTTCCTCGATGGGCTTCTGGGAATACAGGAGGCTGCTGCCCGCCCTGCTGGAAGCGGACACACAGAACCCGGCCACGGGGTGAAAGCGGTCTTCAAGCTGGAACCAATCGGGGACCGGGGTAGGCCCAGCTTCAATATCGCCGTCTGCCAGCGCGGAGGCCAGCCCTCCGGGGGGAAGGTCCACGACCTGCACCCCTCTTCGTGCCATGTCGATGTAAAATGGTTCGTAGCTAAGGCCGGAAACCCGTCCGACTCGAATTGTCATATTCAGTCTTTACTCGAAGGATTAGGGGTCGAGAAGACGCCCCTAGGCCGCGAATGGACCGGGCCCCGCGAGGAGTCTGGCCCTGGCCGGCGCGACAGGCCCGATTTTAGTGGGCGCTATTTTGTGAGTCAAGGCGCCGTCCGGTCCAAGAATAGCTAATGCACAAAAGGAGAAACATGCGCCTCGTCCTGGGAGCCCTGACCATCGCACTCATCTGCTTCGCCGCTTCACCAACGCACCCCGCCCTGGCAAACCAGGGGACGATCGAAGTGATTGAAATGAACGCGGTAAGCGAGTTTCCAGACGGTATCCGGTTCACCGTCAGCGCCCGAAGTTCAGAGGAGATCGACGAGATTCGGGTGAGGTTCCGCATAGTTGGAGGAAGGCCGGGCAGCGCCTACCGCGTCGCCGAATTCGAGCCAGGCAACGAGGTGGAAGGCGAAGCTTTCCTCAAAAGCGGCCAGGGAGGGGGCTCGATCCCTCCCGGCACGATCATCCGCTATTCCTTCGAAATCCGCGACGAGGGGAACAACGTCCTGCGCACTCCCCAGGAGCAGTTTACCTACACTGACATACGGTTCGAATGGCACACTATCAAATCCGGCTTGATAATGGCCCACGCCTACGGGGAAAACGCCGCCCAGGAAGCCGAGGTTGTGCTGGCGTCGGCGCAGGGGGCTATAGACCGGATGAGTCCGGTGCTGGGGATTGAGATCACCGAGCCCTTTACCATCGTTACCTACACCGACTACCGCGACATGGTGGCGGCGGTCCCATTCCGCGCCCAAGCGGTTCGGGAACAGTTGATCACCCAGGGGATTGCGTTCACCAACGAACGGGTATTGCTGGTCCACTTCGACGCCGGTGTAGAAGCAACGACATCCCATGAGTTCACCCACTTGCTCGTAGCGGAAGCCACAGGCCACATTGACGACGCCGTGCCGAAGTGGCTCAACGAGGGTCTGGCGGAGTACGCCAACACAGGCAAGGAGCGGGAGTACGAGTCGGCGTTGCAGCAGGGGATCGCCAGCGGAAGCATCAGGCCCCTGTGGTTCTTGGAGAAATTCGGCGGGACTCCCAGGGACATCATCATCGCTTACGGACAGTCTTCCTCGGTGGTCCATCACCTTATCAACCAGTATGGGAACGAAAAGATGGCGGAGCTGATGGCCGCGCTGAAGGATACACGGGACATCGACAAGGCCCTACAACAGGTCTATGAGTTGGACCATCGCGGCTTGGACGCCAAGTGGCGGGAATCCATCGGCCTTCAACCGCTGCCTACCCCGGAGCCTACGGTGGCGTCCGTCCCCACACCGACATTGACCTCGCTTGCTCCTCTCGGCAATAGCGCGCCGGGCCGCCAACCCCAGGACGGCTCAACCGCCTCCAGCGCCGGGCCGGCTCCCGACTCCGCGCCGAAGCCCACTCCGTCTCCGGCGGGTGTTTTGGGACCCGCATCCGTCGCAGGTCGGGATGGACAAGCCGCCGATAGTACCGCGACTGGCTGCGGGGCGGCACAGGAGAAGACCGGTTTGGGGGACGTGGCCATGGCCGCCCTCATAGTTGGTCCATTGGCCGGGCTCTGCTGCGGGATGGTCCGAGGCAGGCAGAGAGGCGGATCTGGGAGTAAAGGTCCCTAGTCTACCTCGCCCTGGGATTGAACGCGTCGTTCACTCCGTCTCCCAACAGGTTGAAGGCAAATAGCAGCACCGTCAGCGTTCCCGCTGGGAAGAGCAACAGGTGAGGGTTGGACCTCAGCTCGGAAATGCTGCCGTGCTCGAACATCATCAGTCCCAGGCTGGGCGTTGGCGGTTGGATACCTATACCAAGGAAACTAAGCAATACCTCGGCCCCGGCCACGCTCCCCAGCCCCGCCGACACGACAACTATGACCGGCCCCATGACGTTGGGCAGGACATGCCGCAGCAATATAGTTGGAGTGGTGCATCCCACCGACCGCGCCGCTTCCACGTACTGGTTCTCCCGCGCCGCCAGTACCTGGCCGCGCACCAGACGGGCCATTCCAAACCATGAAAATATAGCCAGGGCCAACGCCAATACCAGGTAGTCCACGACCCCCAACCGCAATATTTCGATACCTAGAGAGTCCTCTATTCCCCGCACCCAGTCGGTGACCGGCGGTTTCACCAAGGAGATGATGATCAGGATCAGGAAAATATCGGGGAACGCCGTGGTCACCTCCCCGGTGCGCATGATTACCGTGTCGGTCCACCGGCCGAAATACCCGGCCAGCAACCCCAGGGTGATACCCAGGGCCAGGCTGCCGGTCACCAGGGTTATGACGGTAATGATTACCGTGGTGCGCAGTCCGAATATGATGCGGGTCATGACATCTCGGCCCAACCGGTCCGTACCAAAGGGGTGCTGGATGCTGGGGCCCTGCTTGGCAACGCTTAGGTCCTGGTCGTCGTACCCGTAGAAGGTGACCAGTGACGCCAGCGAACCGGAGCCGTAGAGCAGCAAGACCACTGCCAGGCATGCTACAGCCACCCTGTTGCGGAACAAACGGCGGAGTGAGATTGCCCAGTAGCTTCCGCTGGGCTGTCTTGGGACACCGGGCAGGGGCTGGACTTCATTCCGCAATTTGACCACCTGTAAGCCGAATCCGCGGGTCCATGAAGGGATAGATCAGGTCGACCAGCAAGTTTGCCATCACGAACATGGTCGTGCCGATGAGGACGAACCCGCTTATGACCGGCAGGTCCCGCGCGAAAATCGACTCGATGAACAGGTTTCCTACTCCGGGAATCCCGAAGAACCGCTCAACGATGAACGAAGTGGTGGCCAGGCCGGCCACCGAGAAGCCCAGTAGGGTGACCACCGGGATCATGGAATTGCGCAGAATGTGGCGCCGGTGGACGACGCTCTCCGGCAACCCCTTCGCCCTGGCCGTGCGCACGTAGTCCTGGGAGATCACCTCAAGGGTGCTGGCGCGGGTCAACCTGGTGATCATAGCCACACCGGGGATACCCATTACCATCGCGGGCAGGATGATTCTCGCATCGAAAAAACCTCCCCAACCGTGGGTCGGCAACACGTCCAATTTAAGGGCAAACAATAGCAGCAGGCCAGGCGCGGTCAGGAACACGGGGAAGGACTGGCCAAGAAGCGTGAACGCCACCGCGATCACGTCCCTGGGTGTGCCCTGTCTTAAGGCGGCGTAAAGGCCGATTGGGATTCCCAGTCCCAGAGAGATGATGAGGGCTGCCACGTTCAACTGGCCCGAGACCCACATCTTCTTTTTCAGAAGGTCGCCGACGCGGCGGCCCCGGTACTTATAGCTTTCGCCGAAGTCGCCACGCACGACCTTGCCGATGTACCGGCCGTACTGCACCAGGAGGGGATCATTCAATCCGCGCTGCTCTCGGATGCGTTCAACGGCCTCGGGATTGTTGTACTGGCCGAGAATCACCTCCACCGGGTCCCCGGGGCCATACCTGCCAAGCACAAAGGTGACGAAGGACACCACGAGTAGAATGCAAGGCAGCCACATCAGCCGTCGAAGAATGTAGGGGGCCAAATGGACCTCTCCTTCAGTTGGGGCGCCGCGCGCCTCAACCGGGACATACTCCCATCCGCCGAGTGTGTTCGACCATTGTAGTTAAGACCGGAAAACGGTTTCAACTGGAATACGGGATGGGTCTAGGGTCTCTCGGTATTCAACGTCGGGGACAGGTAACATTTCAAACCCCAATCGAGACCACTCTATATCCGGTACGGTTACTAAAGCCGCCTATTCAGACCTACCCCCGTTCGTCCTGAGCGCAGCGCGGCGGAGTGGAAGGACACGCTTCACCGGAGACGGCGACCACGTAAAAACCCCCGCGTGCAGCCATCGGCTCCTTGTACGGCACTCTTCTTTTTGCTACGATTGTTGAGCGTAGCGGCGTCCGAAGAGGCAGGCAGGTCGACCCAATCACCAAACTTCATCAACCGGACTCCACTTCCGCAATATCCGTGGCGAGCGTAGCCAAGTGGTCCAAGGCGCCTGTCTGTGGCACAGGAGATCACGGGTTCGAATCCCGTCGCTCGCCCCAATTCACCGGACCAAGGCCGATTGCGCCTGTAGCTCAATGGATAGAGCACTGGGCTTCGGACCCAGGGGTTGCGGGTTCGACTCCTGCCAGGCGCGCCATTTATCTCCCCGCCCGATTGACCTCGAACCACTCCCGGCTGCAGCCATGTCAATCGCCTACTTTCACCCGCTCCGCGTCTCGCTGTAGAGGCAAACAGGCCGCGACCAATAGGGCAAGAACCGCCGGTAGAGAATAAGTCCCGATCGAGAACACCGCCAGAAAGCAGCCGACCAGAAGAAGCGCGGCCAACCAGCCTTGCAACAGCTTGCGTGGAAACCAGTCCACACTTGTGAATCGGACCTCCAATATCGCCAGACCGGTGAGTGCGATGGGGACCATTAGCAGTAGCGCCCCGTGGAGACCGTTGACCTCAATTATCTCCACGGCCCTCGCCCGAAGCCGGTCCCCGGCCATCGAGACAGGAGAGAGGGCCCTAGTGGGTCTTAATCCAGTCCGCGACCCGCTCCCCGATGGTGATGGCCGTGGTGTTCGTGTTGGCCCGCACCACGTCTGGCATCACCGACGTATCCGCAACCCGCAGACCTTCAACTCCCCTTACTCGACAGTATTGGTCCACCACTGCCATTGGGTCCGAGTCCGGTCCCATCTTGCAGGTCCCGGCCAAATGTTGCGACGTGGACACGTTCCGATTTAGCCAGTCGTCCAGCGCCTCGTCGGTGGCCACATCCTCACGGGTGGGGGTCAGCGGACCTTCAATGATGTCCTTAAAAGCCTCGTGTTCCATCAACCGGAAACAAATCCTAACAGCCTCACGCAACCGCTCCCGGTCGGATTGCTCTTCAAGAAACCCGTAATAGAGGTCCGGTTGCTCATGGGGATCAGCGGACTTGAGGGTAATCTCGCCCTGTCCAGCAGCCAACTCCAACATGCACGAGAAACGGACCCCTTCGCCGTCCAGCGGATCACCGCCCAGCGGGAATGAGAAGGAAGAAGGCATGATCTGCATGTCGTTTCGGAACTCCGAGCCCGTGGCTGTGTAGCGGAGCCCCGCTTGCAGTCTGGGAGCCGCCGCGTCCTGGGGGAAACTGTCCTTCACCCGCATCCGCACCGGGGCGTTGGGGTGGTCACGGAAGTTCTTGCCGACTCCCGGCGAGTCGTGCACCACAGGAATGCCCAGACTGCGGAGGCGCTCGGCGGGTCCCACTCCAGAGAGCATCAGGATTTGCGGGGAAGCGATGGCTCCCGCGCTGAGGACGATTTGCTCTGACTCGACCTGAAAAATCTCCTCGCCGCTCTCTACTTCAACTCCCGCCGCTCGATTGCCGTCGAACATGATGCGGCGCACCAGCACGTTGCCCCGGACGGTTAGATTCAGCCGGTGACGGTTGGGGTTGATATAGGTCAAGCCCGTGCTCATTCGGATGCCGTTTGGGTTGTTCATTGGGACCGGACCGACTCCGCCGGAATCCGGGTTGTTCATGTCCGGGTCCTCGGGATAACCCGATTCTACTACCGCGCGGTGGAACGCGGCCTGGAAGGGCAGCCATTCTTGCCTGCGGAACCGGCGGACCGGTATGGGGCCGTCGGTCCCGTGGAAGTCGTCTCGGATGTCGGAGTCCGTCTCCATCTTCCTGAAATAGGGCACCATGTTGACGTAGGCCCATTCGTCGTTGCCCAGGGCGGCCCAGGAGTCGTAGTCCTCCGGGACTCCCCGCAGGATGACCTGACCGTTGATGGCGCTGGTCCCCCCGACAACTTTGCCCCTGGGAACGGGCATGGGTTCCGTCTGTTCCGGACGTCCACGGGCTTGAAACGACCAGTTATGGAGCGCTCCAGGCTGAGATGCCGTGGCGCTGTAGCCGAATTTCAGGTCGTCGGGGTAGTGCTCGAAGTCCGGGTAGTCTGGCCCGGCTTCCAGCAAGAGTACGGAACGGTTGGGATCTTCGGATAGCCGGGCGGCAACGACGCAGCCCGCCGAGCCGCCACCGATCACTATGACATCGTACTTCATGGTCTTATCTCTCCCCGGTGAGTGGTTATGGACAATCGAAGGTGATCCTTACCGGACCGGCGGCCACATGATCCAGCCCCGCCGCCCGGTATTACGCAATCGGAGAAAGTGACCCTGGCCGGTGGTAACGTAGAGGCTGCTCTGGTCGGCATCTCCGTAGGCGCAGTTGGTCGGACCTTCCACACCCACCGGCATCGGGTAGGTCTCAAGCACCCGGCCTTCGGGAGTCCAAACGTAAATCATTGGACCGGGGCCACTGACGTAGTTACCCGCGGTGCCCACAATGTTGCCTTCGGAGTCCAGGCACATGCCATCGATTCCACGCTGGGGTCCGCGGTGGTCCTGCCCGAATTGGTGGAGGACAATGTATTGGCCGAGGGAACCGTCGTCATTGATCGGGTACGACCGCAACTCCCGGACTCCGCCCGGCTCGGAATCGGTCTGGATGATGTATAGGCTCTTGCCATCCGGCGAGACGAGCAACCCGTTGGTGCCGGTGGTGTCGAAGGTCATGCGCTGGCAAGTCCAACTACCGTCGGGCTGCTGGTCTGCCCTCAGGATGTCCTTGTTGACCATCTCCTGCTGCTCGCTGGGGTCAATGTTGCCCGCATTCCAGGGATTGCTGAACCAGATGCGGCCCTGTCGGTCAATGGCGAGGTCGTTGGGAGTGTTGAGTTTTTGGCCGTCCAGGCTATCTACGATGGTCGTAGTCCCGCCGTCGGGCTCGAAACGCACAATTGACCTCCCACCGGAGCAACAGCCATAGAGCCGGCCATCGGCGTCGAAGGCCAACCCATTGGTGTGGTTGGTGTTCTCGCGGAAAATGCCGCAGTCGCCGGTTTCGGGGTCGTAGGCCATGATGCGGCTGGCGGGTATGTAGGTGAACAGCAGTCTCTTGCCATCCCAGGCAGGTCCCTCGGTCAACCGGCTAAATGGTCCCGCGACTTGTTCCCATTGCAGTGACATCCTGTCCTCCTATGTTTGTGTCATTTAGAAATGAGTCGTCCGGCTGGGCCTCTGATCCTCGGCGGACTAGAGTCGATAAGCCTTTACCGCGGTCCCCTGAAACATTGCGGCCTGTTCCGACTCCGAATAGTCCCTTGTCAACCGCTTGAAGGCGTTCCAGCAAGTGGTGTACGCGTAAGACGCCTTGTCCACGGGGAAGTTACTTTCAAACATGCAACGGTTTGGGCCGAACTGTTCGATGCAGTAGGTCAGCCATGGTTCGATGGTCTCGGCCACCTCACGCGACGCTGGGGGGATAGCCCGTTGGTGCCAGTCGTACCCGCTTATGACGTTTCCGAAGCCGCCCAGCTTGACCACCACGTTTTCGTGGGCTGCGACTGCGGCGATTCCGGCTTTCCAGTCGGCAAAGACCTCGTCGCGCTTCCCGGCGTAGGGACCGATTCCCAGGGGGCGGCCAATATGGTTCAAAATGATGACCGCGTTGGGGAAAGCTCCCGCCAATTCGGCCAATTCGGCCAACTGAGTGTGGTAGACCAGGGCATCATAGCTCAACCCCATCCGCTGAAGGCGGTCGAACCCCGCTCTAAACTGGGGGTCCTGCATCATACCTGGCGAGTTGGAGCGGCCGGCGGTGACCTCAGGGCTGGCGTCCCAGGCGCAGGAGAACCGGATGCCCCGGAAACGGTTATGGCTGGCGGCGAGATGGGCTTCCAGCACGGGTTCCACCGCCGCTCCCAGCATGAGATTGGCGTTGCCCACGATTCCCGAGGCAACGGCGGTACTGCCGTATTGTCCGCTGGCGCTCTGGGCGGCGATGCCCTGGACAAACTCGACCTCGCCGACTGAACGCATCTCCTCAGGGCCTTGTGCCCGGTACATTGAGCGGCACTCGATGAACACAGTCTGGGCGATGTTGTGGCCGCCGCCCACATCTTGGGTGAGTTGGTCGAGCAAATACCGGTCCCCGTCGCGGTCCCAGAAATGGTGATGCGGGTCGCAAATGGGCATACCCGGTTCCAGTGCGTCTTCGACCGTCAGCGCCAGCCACGATTCACGTTGGGTAGACATCTCATCTCCTCGGAGTTGGAATCGTCAGTCCAGGTCGAAAAGCTCCTTGATTGCGCCGAAGGCTTCCGGTTCCATCAAAGTGGGAGCGTGGCCAACTCCAGGGACCTCCACAAACCGGCAGTCTTGCATCTCGTCGATCATCCGCCTCGCGGTCTCCGGAGAGAGGAGGTCACTTATACCGCCTCTCACTAGCAAGACCGGACAGGGAATGTTCTTCGCCAGCTTCCAAGACGTCTCCGGGTCGGGACGGCGAGGGTTGGAGCGGACGGCGGGGTCCATCTTCCAGGTGTAGCCGCCGCCGGGTTGGAGTTTCACTGCGTGGCCGGCGGTAACGAGTTGCTCGTCTTCGCTGAGCAGTGTGAACGCGGGGCGCTGCTCCCGGTGCCAGGCCAGCACGTCGTCCATGTTGGCAAAGGAGCTAACCGCGTCTCTGGTGCTGGCGGCAATGCGGTCACCGCCCCTCGGGTCGATATCAGGTCCGATGTCGTTGAGGACAGCCCTTTCAACCCGGTTGGGGTACATCCCGGCGTAGGTCATGGAGATGCGCCCACCCATGGACGTACCAACTAGGGAGATACGCTCGAACCCAAGAGCCTGCCGAATGCCTTCCAGGTCGGCGACGTAGGCTTCGTTGGAGTAGTCGGAGTCCTTGGCCCAACCGCTGTCGCCGCGGCCACGGACGTCTACGGAGATAATGTGGTATTTGGGTACGAACTTGGGGACAAGGCTATCGAATCCGTGGGAGTTTCCGCTAAGACCGTGGACCATGATTACGGGCGGTGCAGTGTCATCGCCCCATTCCAGGTAGTGCAGATTCAGTTCACCCACCTGGACAAACCGGTCCACTGCTTTCTGGGTGCTAGTAGTCATCCAGTCCTCCTGGAGCAGTCGGGATAAGGGCGGCCCTCATGCAGGCGGACCGCCCGATGTGGAGTCAATACGGGAATCTGGGCTAGATGGGCAGCGCCTCCTCCGTCCTCGCATCGGGCAATTCCACGCCGAAGGCGTTCACATTGAAGGCGAGCATCGAGTAACAGCCCATCAGGGTAGTAAGCTCGGTGGTTCCGGGCACCCCGAATTGGGCGACTACCGCGTCGAATGCCGCCTGGCTGACCCGGCGGGTCCGGAAGAACTCCTGACCGTAGGCCACCACCGCCGCTTCGTCGGCTGCGGGATTGGGAAGCGCCTTCTTATCCCTGAGAGCGTCAACAATGTCGTCCCGTAGGCCGGCAGCGCGGGCCGGAGGCGCATGAGCGTTCCAGATGAATTGGCAGTCGTTTTCCCGCGCCGCCACCAACATCGCCAGTTCCCTGATCCTGGGATCCAGCGAGGTCTGGCTCCTCAGGTAGAGCGCAAGGCCCAGGGCAAGTTCGGCCGCCTTGGGGGCATTCAGCATGACCGACCCGGGACCTCCGGTCGGCACCTCGCCCCGCTCCTGAACGTAGGCGTCGAAGGCGTCGCGTTGATTCTCGGGCACCGCATCCCGGGTAACCGTTGGTGTTCTAGCCATGATTTCCTCCCTCTCGTTTACTGATCATGCCCGGCCCACCCGCCGGACTGGCCCGAAGTCCTGCCGGGGGAATTTTAGCTACGCTAGTTTACCACCATCGAGGGCCAATCAACCCCACCTGTCAGCGAGTGTTTCGTGGCCAGTGATTAGTGTTTAGTGGCCGGTAATCCGGGTAGGCCGGGTTTCTGCGCCTCTCGACTTCCGGGTTACGGCCTTCGTATGGATACGGTTAGAATTAAGATGGGTTAGCTGGACCGACTTGGGGCTAGGGAGCGAAGCTGGAGCGGGCCTGCGCGCCCCAACGCCCACCGGAATTTACCATGATCCAAAGAGAGCGGAACCCGGCGATGGCCGACCCGTCTTCCCGGCGCCGGGTGAATTGGATTAGGACATGGACCTTATGCTCCGAGCTGTGGATGACCTCTGTTGAATCCAGGGCGCTATGATGCCAGTCCGGCCCGGCGCGTTCGGAGAACTCCCGCAGGTAGGTGGCTTCCAACTCTTCCCTGTCGGCCCAGATCGCCACTCCGTTGCCGGAAATGCGCACGTGGGGCACGTGGAGAAGGTCGTATAGAGCCTCGTTATCGTGGGCGTTGAGCGCCGCGAAAAAGCGGTCCAACGCCGCTAGAGCGCCGGTCTCGCTTTCCGGCCAGGAACCAGTGGTCATTTAACCCTCCTAGAGCAACAGCCCTTCATCCCCCGTTTGCTGATAGACGGGAATGGCCTGTGCCGCGGTATTCTACCATCCGGAACTGCCCGGAATTTCGCCGATCCGTGCTAGAATTCCCGTGATCAAAACCGGCCCAAACCCAACCGAGAGGTGCGACGTGAGCAGTGCGAAAATCAACGGGATAAACCTGCACTATCAGAGTTATGGCGAAGGCGACGCCATCATCTTCGCCCATGGCGCGGGCGGAAATATGCTGAGTTGGTGGCAACAGATACCGTTCTTCTCGCAGCGGTACCGCTGCGTCACCATCGACCACCGGGGCTTCGGCCATTCCTACGATGTCCCCGGCGGCCCAGGCTCGGGCTCCTTCGTGGATGACCTAAGAGGGCTACTGGACCATCTGGAGATCGAGTCGGCACACCTGGTGGCCCAGTCCATGGGCGGGCGCACCATGCTGGGGTTCGCGGTGGCTTATCCGCACCGCGCCAAGAGCCTGGTAATGGCAGACACAGTTGGCGGTATGACGGTCCCGGAGGTCCTGGAGCAGCAACGGCAATGGCGAGAAGCCTACCCAGACCCCGGCGAAATCGGATTCAGGGCCGTTTCGCCTCTCTTCGTGCAGCGAAACCCGAACCTGGCCAACTTGTACCTCCAGATTTCCCGCACCAACCCGCCACGCAACGACCCGGGCGCGGGTCAACCGGGAGGACCTGGAGCCGCTGAGTTGTCGCGGCTATCGGTACCCACGCTTTTCTTTGTGGGTGAAGAAGACCAGATCTCCCCGCCTCAGGTCATAGAAGCGGGAGCGAACGCGATACCAGGTTCCCGGGTCCTGAGAGTGCCGGAAGCCGGTCACTCGGTATACTTCGAAAAGCCGGACATCTTCAACTTCGAAGTGTTGCGCTTCATTGAAAGTGCGCAGGAAACGAAAGTGCGCAGGAAACGGCGGCTCGGCCAGCCGCAGCGGGAGCCGGAGTTGCCGACGACAATTAGCCCCCGTCCTTGGCCATAAACGACTGTAGCGCCTCCTGCGCCCTGCTGTAGTCGTAGGAGGCGAACCGGCGTTGTCTTAGCTGTACGACGTCGCCGTTGAAGAACCGCTCATAGAGGGTCTGCCGGGAGCCGTACTCGGAGCCAACCAGGTCCCAGGCCAGGCGGAACAGCTTGATCCGCTCCGGGGCTTCGATGCTAACCGCCTGGTAATACTTACCGATGTCCTCCGCAATGGGCCCATTGAGGTCCTCTTCGGTGGGCGTCAGCATGAGCCCCGACGCCGATAGTTGCTGCACGATCCACATAACCCGGTCGTGGGCGTCAGGGTAATAGTGGCGCAGGGCGGTCCACGGCTCGGCTGCGGGCCAGATCCCCTCCCCTTCGTAGGGTGCGGCGTCGGCCTCCGCCGCCCTCATGTAAGACCGCACTGTCTCGATCGTGTCTATGATCTCCGAAATTTTCTCCTGGATGTGGCTGAAGCCCGTAATGCCAATGGCCTCGGCGATACCGTGGGTGATGCCCAGAACGAATTCCAGCTTGGCGATGTTCTTCACGGCGACCTGCTGCATGTACTGTCGCCACATCACCACGCGGCGGAGAGCGTCGTTTGCCAACTCGATGTCGCCGTAGGCAAAGACCCGGTCCCAGGGGATCAAAACGTTGTCGAACACTGCCAAGGCGTCCATCTCGTCGTACCGGCCCGACAAGGGATAATCGTACAGTGAGTTCCCGCGGTCGTGGGACTGACGGCAGATGAACCGTAGGCCGGGAGAGTTAACTGGAATGGAGAAGGAGATGCAGTATTTCCGGTCTTCTTCCGCGTCGGGCCTCAGCGGCCGCACGACAGGAGCGAATATCTCGTCAGAGAATGGGGCGAGTGTGGCCAAGAGCTTGGCCCCACGGACGATCACGCCTTCCCCGGTTGTATCGACCACTCCCAGGGCCACGTAAGGGTCGGGCAGGTCGGCGATGGGCACCGCGCGGTTGACCTGCGGGTGCCCGAAGGTGTGGGTGAGGCAGAGGTCGTTCTCCCGGACGTATTCGTGATAGTCCAATAACCGCTGCTGGAACACAGGGTCGTTACGTCCGTATACATGGGACATCTGCCGCATTGCCGTGAGCTGGATGTTGACGTAATCCGGTGTTCTGCCCAACATCCCGTAGCACGCCCGGGCCGTAACCTCCAGAGCTTTCCTGCGCCTGATCAGGTCGTCGTAAGTCTCCGGCACCAGGAACGACAGGGACACCGGGTCCCCGCTGGTTGGCGAACGGAATGTCATTTGTTCGCGATAATCGGGCGACTCCTGGAGATCATACAGGCCCGCCAGCGTGTGCGCCATGCGAGTGAGTTTCGGGTGGGTGGTCACGTCGTCCACGCGCTCACCCTCCAACCAGACCTCCCGACCGTCCCGCAGGCCTTGCAGAAATTGTTTTCCGTTTCGGACGCCCATCAGTCAGCCCTCTTTACGCGTTGTTGGGCGCACAAGCCCGCATTACGGCCAATATCGACTCGATTCCGGGGCGCGCCGAGACGACGCGGACGATGGCGGTGTCCAGACCTTGGGACAGATTACCGAAGGCTTCATCCGCTCCTTCCGGTTTCCCGTAGTAGCCGACCGTACTCAGCAATTCGGGTGAGAATGCCTCCGCGACCTCATCACGCGTCGCGTGGTTCATCCGCATCTCGTCCAGACCGGCCAGTTCCTCGGTAAAGCCCATGCGCTCGAAATGCGCCCGGTAGCCCAAGCCTCGCTCCCTCGTCGAAGGGACCGTTGCCCCCAGCGCGTATCCCATGGTCGCCCTGGCATACGCGAGCCTGGCCGAGTCCACGTCATCATCAACACAGACACGGATGTATTCCACCATCTTGACTTCGCTCGGGTCCCGTCCTACGCGGGCGGCACCTTCGGCGACTCGCTCCCGGCTCCAGGCGATTTGGTCCGGGTTGCACCAATTCAGGCATGCGCCGTCGGCAAGCTCACCGGACAACCGGAGCATTTCCGGTCCCAGCGCTCCGAGATAGACCGGTGTCCGAGGGGGAGGGTCGATGTCGAGCTTGATTCCCCGCAGCGTCACGACGTCGCCCTGATAATCGGACTCTTCACCGCTGACCAAGCCTTTCACGGTAATCAGGTAATCACGCATCATGGCCAACGCCGAGAGCCTTGGCAGGCCCATCGACTGCCGGGACCTGGGACGGTACGCGCCGCCCGACCCGATGCCCATGTAGAATTTCCCCCCGGTCAACTGACTCAGCGTGCCGCCGCTCATGGCGAAAGCCACCGGAGAGCGGTACATCACCGGAGACACGGCTATCCCCGTTGCCAGGCCCTCCGGGACCACCTCGGTGCTGGCCGCCCAGCGTTGGGCGCAGACCTGGAACATGTCCTGTCCGCTGCCTTCGTTCGTCCAGATGCTGGTATAGCCCAGGCGGGCCGCCTCCTGGGACAGCTCTACTTGCTCAGAAGTGGAGAGGCGCAGCCCCCCATCCAGTCCAACTCCGATTTCCATTTCGAATACCTCCGTTAGCTAGTCTTTCGTTTCATGCCTAGCCGCTTGGGTAACCTGGCCGCTTCCTGCCGCTTCCTGCCGCTTCCTGCCGCTTCCTAATAAAGCGCGCCCGGGAAATTCAGTTGCGCGCATAACCCGCAACCGTTAATCTGTCTCATGCCCGGTGCGGTAGTCCCATCCGCCGGGCAACCTCTGCCCAACTCAAACACAGGAGTCCGAAGCCATGGGAATCGTAAGGCTGTATACCGGCGACGACGGCCAATCACACCTCGAAGAGATGGACCTGGGGTCTCACCCCGACCTGGCAACTATTCAGTCCACCACGCACGTGGTCTTCCGGGAGTCGCCCGCTGGGAGTTTTTCCGACTGGCACAACGCGCCCCGGCGTCAATACGTGATCACCCTCGACGGGGAGATGGAGATCGGACTGGGCGACGGCTCGGTGCACCGGTTTGGCGCCGGCACGGCCCTTCTGGCCGAAGACCTCACTGGCCAGGGGCACACGACGCGCAACTCCGGTAGCTCCACTCGGCTGTCGGCAACAGTGCCCTTCTCCGAATAGGTCTGCGCCGCAAATCGGCTCGGAAGGGGACCGAAGGTCCCGGAGGGCTGCGCCGTACCGGGTCATCGCAACTGAAGCGCCATTCTAGCCTGCTGGAACACCGACTCGAACATCATCGGTGTAAGGCGTCCTGTCTGAGTGTTCTGCTGGCTGGGGTGATACGAGCCTATGAGCGTAATGTTGGCGTCCAATTCATAGGTCACTCCATGGCCGAATTTCGGACGAGGCGACGGCAGTTCCAGACCCCTGACCGGATAGGTGCCGAGGAAGGCGTCGAAGGCGATCTTGCCCAGAGCCACGACGGCGCGGACGTTGGAGAGGAGTTCCAACTCCCTAATAAGATAGGGTTGGCATTCCAGCCGTTCTTCCCGCGACGGCTTGTTGGCTGGTGGGGCGCACCTCAGGGCCGCCGTAATGAATGTATCGTTCAGGCTAAGCCCGTCGTCGCGCCGCTGGGAATCCGGGGAACTGGCAAAGCCAAACTTGTAAAGCGCCCCGTACAACCAGTCCCCGCTGCGGTCGCCGGTGAACATCCGTCCAGTCCGGTTTCCTCCGTGGGCCGCGGGCGCCAGGCCAACAATGACAAGCCGCGCATCGGGGTCACCGAAGGACGGAAGGGGCCGCCCCCAGTATTCCCAGTCGGCGTACATGGGACGCCGCTTCAACGCCACCGCTTCCCGGTGCGCCACCAGCCTGGGGCAGCGAGTGCAGTTGATGATCGTTTCTTGTAGTTTCGCTATCTCGGACATGTGGCAGCGGGGATTTCTCAGGACGCTGGATACAGGACTCACCCGACTATACACGGGGGCTTGCTGGCCCGCAACAGAACGTCGCACCGCCTTGAACAGCACAGAATTCGCCCAATCAGGAGGTCAACATGCCCACCGGGGTTTCCCTGGAAAAACGCGAGGGGTCCGCCGTTCTCAGCGTTGAAGGGCGCACCAATTTGAACCTCCTCGGGCGCAAAGTTTTCGAGTCCTTGTCCCGGAGGATAGACCAGTGTTGCGAAGACCCCGAGGTACGTGCAATCGTGTTGCGGGGATCGGGGGAGCGGGCCTTCTCCGCCGGTGTTGACCTCCATGAGATGAAAGACCTCGCGCCGCTCGAAGCGGAGTCTTTTATCCGCACCTTCCACACAGCGGCCCGGAAGCTGCTAACCGCTCCTCTCCCTGTTGTGGCGGCGGTACGGGGGCCATGCCTTGGGGGAGCTTTGGAATTGGCCTTGGCTTGCGATATTCGCATCGCGACCGAAGACGCGATATTCGGTCTACCGGAGGTCAGGGTGGGCCTGCCGTCAGTAATAGAAGCCTCCCTACTGCCGCGCATGGTGGGTCTGGGCAGGGCCAGAGCAATGTTATTGACCGGAGAGAGCATCGACGCGGAAGAAGCGTTTCGGATCGGACTGATCGACCGGCTGGTTTCCAACTCCGAACTTGACGGGGCGGTCTCAGGAACAGTGAATGGGTTTCTGGGAATGAGCCCGTATGTGCTTTCGACCCAGAAAGAGATTGTCGCCAAGTGGCTGGAGATGGGGGAGGAAGAGGCAGCGGAGTACAGCATCAAGGCGTTTGCCCTCTGCTTCGCCACGTCGCATCCCCACGAGGCAATGACCGCATTCCTTGAGAAACGCCCACCCAGATTCAAAACGCCGCTTTGATTCAACAGCTATTAAATCCGTAGAGACTGAGAGGGGGACATCATGCCTGAAGGGACCGACCTGTTCGAGATAATTCGCAGCACACGGGCCATGAGGCGGCTCAAGCCGGACCCGGTGCCCGACGAACTCGTGCGAAAAATCCTGGAATCCGGGGTTTGCGCAGCCAGCGGAGGGAACAACCAACGGTGGCGGTTCATGGTAATCAAGGACCGCGCCATCAAAGAGAAGGTGCAGAAGTGGTACCAAAAGGCCTTCGACGAGGTGGTGGGCCCGCGCTACAGGGGCAGCGAGCCGCCTCCGGGTTCCAGCCCTGGCCGGTACCGGCGCCAGCACGACGCGGTGGAATACCTGACCGACCACTACCACGATGCCCCCATCTGGATCGTGGCCTGTCAGGACGACGGCGACGGGACGCCTTCCCGGTCGTCCGGCGCATCCATCTACCCCGCCGTGCAAAACATGTTGCTGACGGCTAGGGCCCTGGGCCTCGGAGCTACCCTGACTACCCGGCACCTGCGCCACGAGAAGGAAGTCGAGGAGATTCTCAGCCTTCAGGTCTTCCACCGGGAGTCCACTCCTACGCCATCTTGCCCATTGGCTACCCGATGGGCAACTTTGGGCCGGTACGCCGTGGCCCTTTGTCGGACGTCGTATACCAGGACCGCTGGGGAGAAGCCTTCCCAGACCCGCTCTAGACTAGCTTAAGCCACCCTCACGCTTCACGTGCGTGGAGGCCTTGGGGACAATAGCCGGCCAGGGCGTATTCCCTTCTCTTAGGCATATCAGCCGTACTTATCGTGGCTCACCAGGATTAACCTCCGCTCATCCTGAGCGCAGCGCAGCGGAGTCGAGGGACCGCACCCAGCTGGGACGGCGCTTCGACTCTGTTCCATTGAGCAAACGGTCTTACCCCGCTCTGCGTGAGCGGAGATATCCAGGCGCACTATCTATAGGGATACACTGGTCTCAAACCTCGTTTATTGAAAACGACATGGCGCTGTGCTAACGTTAGTCCTAGGGTGGCGGATTTCGTCCCCGCCCATCCCTAACTCGTGGTCGCCACAGAACGGGTCCGCCGCACTCGCCGGTCTCCGAATACAGCCTGACCTCGGGGAGGAACGTTGACCAGCTTCCGGTTTTCTCCCGCTTCCAATCAAGCGCACCAGATCGAGTGGCTTCCCTGGGGGCCAGAGGCCTTTGCGCGGGCGCAGAATGAAAACAAGCCCATCCTGCTCTCGATCTCGGCGGTGTGGTGCTATTGGTGCCACGTCATGGATGAAACGTCCTATTCCGATCCCGACGTTCGGCAACTCCTGGTTGACCATTTCATCGGTGTCAGGGTGGACAACGACCACCGTCCCGACATCAACTCCAGGTACAATGTCGGGGGCTGGCCCACTACGGCGTTTCTCACCGGCCACGGCGGACTGATCGGCGGCGCGACTTACCTTCCGCCGGACCAATTTCTGGCGATGCTGTCCGAACTCCGAGTGGCCTACGAGGAAGACAGGCCACAGCTCTACGACCAGGCCGGAGAACGCTTGCGACACTACCGCGAAAGGATCGGCCGCATCTCCGCGAGTGAGCCGCCGGAACGCCGCTTGGTGGACCGGGTGGCCCGCAGGGTTGCGGGGGCTTACGACGCCGTCAACGGAGGATTTGGCGCGGAACCAAAGTTCCCAAATGCTCCCATCGTCCAATACCTGGCCCATTTGTTCCGCACCACCGGGGAAGGGTTCTACGGAGAGATGCTGCGAAAGACCATGGACGCCATGTGCGGCGGCCCTCTCTTCGACCATGGGGAAGGCGGGTTCTTTCGAAACTCCAGTGGTTGCGATTGGTCCGGCCCACAGATGGAAAAGCTTCTCGAGGACAACGTCGCGTTGGCGCGTGCCTACCTGGACGCCGCCGACTTGTTGGAGCAAGATAGTTACCGGAGAGTTGCGGAAGGCGCGATCGACTACATCCTCCGCAACCTTTACGACGATGCGGCGCGGGGTTTCCGGGGAAGCCAGGGGGCGAATTCCGAGTTTTTCTCGCTTCCCATCGAGGAACGTCAACTCAAGGCGCCCCCACCGGTCGACCCGTCCTGTTATGTCAACAGCAATGCGGCAACCGTCAGCGCTCTTTTGGACGCCTCCTGGAGGCTCCAGAAACCGGAACTCCTTGACATGGCGCTCTCGGTACTGGACAACATGGATGCGGCCGCGGAGGCGGGCTCTTTGAGCCACGTGTATGACGGCGGCGGCCCAGCCACCAGCCCTGCGTTCCTTGGCGACTGGGCCAATTTGCTTGCCGCGCTGATCGACGCTCACGCCTATACCCGCCGTCCCCGGTACCTGGAACGGGCCGGGACGGTTGCCGTTGAGCTACTCGACCGGTTTTTCGACCATCAGAACGGTGGTTTTTTCGACATCGAACGCGACCCGGACAGCATTGGCCATATGAGAGTGAGGGACAAACCCCTCCCTGAGAACGTGGCCGCGGCGGTGGCGTTACTCAAGCTGGAACAAATTACCAGAGACAGCAACTACCACCAGGTGGCGGAGACCACGTTGAGCGTGTTCACCGAGACTTGCCACGAGTACGGAGAACATGCCGCCGTTTACGGACAGGCAGTCGACCTGCTGCACAACGCGCCGGTGGAGGTTACCCTCGAGGGACGTCCGGAGGATAGGGAGACGTTGGACATGCTGTCCGCCGCCGTTAGGCTACCCTGCCCCAACCTGGTCATTAAGCCCGTGGCGGTAGACGACAGAGGATTCCCGGCTCAGGCCCACGTGTGCCTGGACACCCTGTGTCTCCCGCCGGTGAGCGATCCGGATTCGCTTGCGCCTATGGTCATGGACATGCTGTCCAATCAGGCGAATCCCTTTTCGGCCAGCCCTTTCGATAATATCTTTGACCGGCTGCCAGGGACCTAACCTCAGGCGCGGCAACCGTCGCCGGCCCCGGCCCAAACGGGCGGAGATAAGCCGGGTGCGGTAACCATTACTCAACCTGGATAAACCTGATACTGGAGGCGGCGCGTGCTTAAGAGCGCGGACTGTGGTGAGCTTAGAGCGGGAGACATCGACACCCGTCATGCCCTGGCGGGCTGGGTCGGGAGGCGGCGGGACCATGGGGGTATCATTTTCGTGGACCTCCGGGACCGGTCCGGCGTGGTACAGGTGGTGTTCAATCCGGAACTGTCTCCGGAAGCCTACAAAATCGCCGAACAGTTGCGCCCGGAATGGGTCGTCCAGGTCAAAGGGACGGTCAATCGGCGGCCCGAGGGAAGCGAAAATCCTCAGATGGGCACCGGAGATGTGGAGGTCGCCGCCGAAGAGGTGGAGGTCCTCAACTCCTCGCTTACCACGCCCTTTTACATCACCGACGACGTGGAGGTTGACGAAAGCCTGCGCCTCCGGTACCGGTACTTGGACCTGCGCCGCCCCGCCATGCAGCGGAACCTGATTATTCGCCACAAGGTGGTCAAGTACATCCGCGACTTCTTGGACGCCCGGGGATTCCTGGAGATCGAAACGCCGATCTTGATAAAGAGCACCCCAGAGGGCGCGCGCGACTTCCTCGTTCCCAGCCGGATGCAACCGGGCAGCTTTTACGCGCTGCCACAGTCTCCCCAGCAACTCAAGCAGTTGCTGATGGTGTCAGGTATCGAAAAGTACTTTCAGATCGCCCGGTGCTTCCGCGATGAAGACCTTCGGGCCGACCGCCAGCTAGAGCACACCCAGCTCGACCTCGAGATGAGCTTCGTGGATGAAGAGGACGTGCTTGGCCTGACCGAAGAGCTGTTTAGCGCCATGGTCGAAGCCGTGGTGCCCGAAAAAACTATCGTCAAACCCTTCCCCAGGCTGTCCTTCCAGGACGCGATGGCCAAGTACGGTTCGGACAAGCCTGACCTCCGGTTCGGCCTGGAAATGGCCGACGTATCGGACCTGGCCGCGGAAACTGAGTTCCGCGTGTTTCAATCCGTGGTCCAGCAGGGCGGGATCGTGAAGGGGTTCGCCGCTCCGGGCCAGGCGAAGATGACCACTTCTCAAGTCAGAGAGTTGGAGCAGGTGGCCCGTGACGCGGGGGCGGCCGGTCTCAGCCACATACGGTTCAGGTGTGAAGGTTCCCTGGAGGACATGACGGAGGAAAACGTCCTGAGTTCAGCGGGACTCAGGATGCCGGTGGAGTGGAACAAGCGGCTGGCCGGGCGAGTGGGCGCAGGGCCGGGAGACATGGTCCTGCTCATGGCTGGCCCGGCGCGGCAAGCCAACCAGTGGCTCAACGTCATGCGCCTTCACATGGGCGAAAAGCTGGGCCTGGCGGACCCGGACACGCTGATTTTCGCTTTCGTCACCCAATTTCCGTTATTCGAGTGGGACGAGGACGCACAAAAGTGGGAATCATCCCACCACCCCTTCACCTCACCGGCCCCCGGCGAGGCGCATTTGCTGGAGGAAGGGGACCCCGGCGCAGTCAGAGCACGGCACTACGACCTTGTCTGCAACGGCACGGAGTTGGCCAGCGGCAGCATACGGATCCACGAAAGAGAGCTGCAAGAAAAGATATTCGGCATCTTAGGGTACACCAAAGAGCAAGTGAACGACCTGTTCGGCCACATTCTGCAGGCGTTCGAGTACGGGGCTCCACCCCACGGCGGCATCGCGCCCGGTATTGACCGCATCGTCGCCATGTTGACTGACTCGGCTTCCATCCGGGACGTAATAGCCTTCCCCAAGACTCAGACCGGTACTGACCTATTGTTTGGCGCGCCTGCCCCGGTGGCCCCATCCCAGCTAAAGGAGTTGTCGCTGGACATTACGGAGTAAACACGTTTCTGGTAATGGCCGTCCGAGTAACTCCCGCCGCCGCCCTCGGCCAACAAAACGTAAGGCCTGGGAACAATTCCCAGGCCTTTTCGCATTGCAGAATGGTTGAGATGGACGGCCCCGCGCCGGAGCCGGCGCTGAATGGCTAATCGTCTGCGCTGGCGGCTTTTTCCGGGACCTCTCCGCCGGTGCCGTTCCCGTCCCGGAAGGCGAAGCGGGCTACCAAGTCGCCAATGCTGTGGCGGAACCCGGAGTATTCAAGCTCTCCATAGGGCAGCATGGCCGCGCCGGACCAACCCTGCGCGCGCATCGCGATCCCCTTCTCCTGGGCCAACTGCCGGACGTAATCCCACGCCGGGTTGTCGAAGAAGTCGGCAAACGAGTCGGAGAAATAGCCACCGGCGTTGAGCGAGAAGCCGATGCAGGAGACCAATGGCAAACAATACATGCCGGTAACGGCGGTGTTGATGGGCACCGGCATCAGGGGCATGACATGAGAGCCGCGGGCGTCGCCTCCGATGTAGTGGGCTTTGGTGTAGGGGGATATCAATTCTTCGGGAGCGGGGAAAATGCCCTGGTTCCGGACCAAGGCCACCGGGTCGTCCTTACCCGTATAGGAACCGGCGATGTTGTGCAGCCGCGTCGCCGAGATGGCTGCAGCGGTCTGACCGGAGTACCGGGACACGATGGAATCGATCCCGAACCGCTCATTGTCCCGAAGAAGCACCGAAATCCGATAATAGTCTTCCGGAGCGTTCAGCGAGAGAATGCTGTCCCCATCCGTATTGTCCATATCTATGATGTTGAAGGTGAACCCCTCGTTGATCCGGGGCAACATCAGTCCGGCGCAATACATTGGATCGGCGAACCCCAGGAACATCGGCAGATTGTAAGCTCCAGGGCCGCACTTGTCGGCGGCAAGCACCATGAACGACTCGGCGGGCCGGAGCGGGTTGGTCTTGACGGGATCGTGATCGAGCTCGATTTCAGCGACCGCCGGACCCGCGCCTCTGATGTTACCGGAGGGGGCGTCGACCAGAAGGTCCTGGCCCGCGCCGTAAAGACCGTATTGGCTGGCGATGTCGGTGGCATGCAGGAAAGAGTTCCAGGCAAACTGGTGGACATCTGTGTTGTCGGTGCCGTTGGTGTGGGAGGCGATGATGCAGATGTCGTCACCGGTGTGTCCGACGAATGTATCGATCAACAGACCTCGTTTCACCGCATCCGCCGCATCCGACTTAACCGCGTCCAGCATTCGATCCGACGGCTTGGTATGGCCGCCAATCGACCCCACGTCGGCTTTCAGAATAGACAGGGTGAGTTTCATGGTTCCTCCTTAGCTATATCGGGTGGTGGGGCGCTCGAAACGCCAGTCGTCCCGAGCGGGGGAAATAGAATGTGCTGGTCACTTGATCACGCACGAGGTCTTGGAAAGGTGGCTAATTTTAGCAACGCCAATTTGCCCTGTCAATCAAGATCACCTTAACGGTTCTCGTACCATAATGCCTCGAGCACGTAGACATTTGGATGAACTCTGGTTACCATGTATGCGAATTTAACGGCCCGCGGGGCGGCTGGTATCGGCTTGCGCATCGGGCATCAACCACCCTACGGGCCATCTTCAGGTTGAGGGGACAGCACAGGGTCGGTCTTCCATGATTGTCCCGGCAGCGGTTAAGCTGTATATTCAGAGCGTGGACGCTGTCACCGGTTAGGCGGCGTTCTAAAACGACACCAGGAATCATCTACTGGCAGGACCCTCCGGTATGTGGGAAGACTTTCTAATGTTTATCTCGATGGCTCTGGTCCTGACGTGGACCATCCAGCTAGCGCGGGCGAAGCATCGAAACCCCTGGGCCTGGGGGGGCGCGGCGGCGGCGATCATGATTACTATTCTGGTCTATTTCCGGGATGGCGGTCCTAGCCTATTGATAAGCATGTTGCCCATGGTTGTCCTGTTCTTGTTGAAATCACCGCAGACCACCACCAGCCCCTCGCCCCAGGGAGTGATCTGCGCCAGGTGCAGCGCGAGCCAACCTCACGGCAGGTATTACTGCACGTCTTGCGGCTGGGAGCTCAAGCGGTCCTACCCAGACGACGGGCAGATGGTAGAAGAGACTCAGGTTTCCGCATCCCCTCCAGAGACGGCAGACCCGTCCCCGGTAGGAGCCAACGCGCCCACGCCGGACCAGGTCCAACCTGCCGCTCACGAATCCGCGCCAGCTCAAGAGTCTCCGCCACGCGAATCCACGGAGACTCCGGTGGGTTCGGCCGCATCGGAAAAACCGTCACCACCTACCGAAGACACGCCTTCCGTCTCGCGTTCCGCGCTCAAGCCAATGACCCGGGGAGTGCCCACGGCGGTAGCGATGACCGAACGGGGCAAGGGTATGATCGTGGAGGGCCGCATCCAAGAGGCGATCGACCAGTTCACCAAGGCCCTCGCCCTGGATGGCTCGTACGGACCCGCCCTGGAATCCCGCGCCCAAGCCTACGCCTCCCAAGGCCGGACCGCCGAAGCCGAGGAAGACCGCCGACAGCTAGAAGCCGTAAGCAACGGTTGAGCGTAACCGGCCCATAGGTCTTATCCGGCAACACCCCACACTCAATGTGCGCCATGGTCCCCGGTCCGGCCGCCCGATTCGTAGTCAATGTCCAAAATGACGTATTTGCGCGCGAATCGCTGCGCCTTTGAGACTGGCCTCATGGTGTACCAACCATAACTCATACTATCATCTTTGAGTACCAGTAGAGAGGCAGTGATGTCGACGTTTGAACAAGGATTCGCCGCCGCGGAGAACGCGGCTGATTCTGTCTTGGAGGCTCTGACCAGCTTGTCCAGGGTCGCTAAGCAAATGCGTAAGGCCGCGCAGGACGGCAATATTGCGGCCGTTCGGAGAGGTAGCGAACGATTGCGGGAAGGGCTCAACCTTATTCGCCAAGAGGTCGCGAATGCAGGGAACGCCTGGCCATTCACGCCGGAGGATGAGCGAGAGTACCTGGAGGGACAATACTCAGAGGAGCTAAAGGACGAAGCTCGGAAGAAGGCCCTCCAAATATTCGATAGAGACGGCAGGCTGATCGCCCACCCGTCGGTCATTCGCATCGTTCCTGGCGAAAGGGCGTTGCAGATTAACCGGAAGCAAATGTCCACGATCCGCCCCACGAGAGTCGTTGGGGTCTTGGAGAACCTCCAGAAACGTCCCCCCCGGTTCAGCCCTCAAGCCTTCCTCGAGGCGCTTTACCGGGCCTACGTCGCTCTAACTGCGGGCAGTTCCTCAGATAGGCTGAAATTGGAAGAGGTTGGGCAGGTAATCCAGTTAGGGCGAGTCTACGAACTCTTTACGGGACTTCCGGGGGCTGCCCGAGACTACAGCCAACTGGATTTTGCCCGCGACCTGTTCAGTCTGGAGGCCAGCGACATCCGGCGGACGAGATCAGGTGCGAGGGTTTCTTTCCCAGCATCCACCGGCACAAGGCGGGCGTCCGGGACGATCTCATTCGTTGGGCCAACCGGGGAATCAGTGGATTACTACGGGATTCAATTCACCGGAGGCGGCCGATGACCAACACGCTTCGCCTCCAGGAATGGCTTGACACCCTTAACGACGAGTACCTCACCCAATTCGTGAAAGCGGGTGGTTCATCAATCAAATTTGCCGTGCCATTAGGCGGCGTTGACGCTCACGGGGTGGCAGCCGGGCTGGCCAAGGTTGCTACCGGTATGGATTACATCGTCGCCGAGGTGGATGCCTCAGATACCAGAGTCCACATGGCGCATGAAATCTTCTTTCGAGTCGCATCGCAGGTTCCCTGGAAGCTCATGGCCAGGCGGGTAATCCTGAGATTGGCGCGGGAACAAAACTACAGCGTCGACGGGATCAGCGCCAGTGCGGAGCCGTCGCTTCTGAACTCCATCGCCGCGGCCAACTCAACCAGCGTCGAGTTCGTCATGCAAGAACTCCGCCCCAGCCTGGAAGTAGAGATATACGCGAACCGCCGGATGGCCAAGGACTTCCGGGTTGCGATGACGCGGCTGTGTCTGGCAGAAACGTGGGACACGGGGGAGAGTCCAGAAGGGTCGGCAATAGTTGATTGGCTGACGGGAACGAACCGTAGGGTTTCCAACGTTAAGCGCTACTCTATTTACAACGCCATAACTCGCACCAACGCCAGGCACTTCTTTGAATCTCTCCTGTATTGGACCAAGTTTGTAGGCTACTCTGGCGTCCTGGCGATCATAGATGATTCACGGGTAACCTTGCGGCGAAACCCGAGGGACGGCTTGCGCTTCTATAGCCGTGCGATGGTGATGGACCACTATGAGCTACTGAGAGAGTTCATAGATGGAACGGATCGCCTCGAGAGTTTCCTGATGGTTGTGATAGCCGATGAGGAATTCCTCAACGACGACCGGTCTGGCAAAGGACTGGGGATTTACCAGGCCCTTATGGGAAGAATCGCCGACGAGGTGCGGGACCGCAGCCAAGCCAACCCGATGTCTACGCTGGTCCGTCTGGCAGACACAGCGCGTTTGGAGCAACCGCAATGATTGACGGTGAAATCACGTCGAAGTTGAAGAGTCGCCGGGCGCTGGAGGCGCTGCGGAATGGAGTGCCCAACGGTGATGCCGTCGCCGCATTGGGTTGTAGCCAGCCGGACGTCGAGCGCGAGTTCCACGCCCTATTGTCCCGTGTCTCTAACGAGGGAGACGCGCCAAACTCCAGCGCCGGAATGCTCGTGGCCGGGGATTTCGGCTCCGGGAAGTCTCATCTGCTGGGTTACCTGGAAACCCAAGCCCTGGCCGAAAACTTCGTGTGCAGCCGGGTCGTCATCAGCAAGGAAACACCGTTGTTCGACATGGATAAGGTCTTCAAGGCTGCCGTTGAGAATGGGAGAGCTCCAGGGATCACGGGCCACGTCGTGGAAGAGATTGCTCACAATCTGGACTACAATTCCGAGGATTATGCCGCGCTCTTCACGTGGGCCAATCAGGAAGACAATGGACTACATAGAATATTGCCGGCCACCCTGTTGGTTTATGAAAAGCACCGCGAACCCGAGTTGCTAAACAAAATAACCTGGTTTTGGTCTGGAGAAAAACCAGTCGTCAAAGAAGTGCGCGACGGGCTAAGGGACATAGGTCAAGCGCAGGCTTATTCATTCCGGGCGCCTGCTGCTCGGGACTTGCCGCCACAACGATTGCGATTTCTCCTCGAATTGATTAAGGCGGCGGGATACGCGGGATGGGTAGTCCTGATGGACGAAATTGAACTCGTAGCCAACTATAGTGTGTTGCAAAGAGCGAGGTCTTATGCTGAGCTTGCCCGCTGGATGGGTCAATCTTCCGGCGAAGAATATCCTGGACTGGTCCTGGTCGGCACAGTGACCGCTGACTTTGCCTCAGTGGTTCTCGACGAGAAGGAAGATAGGGATAAGGCTGCGCCCCGCCTAAGGGCAAGGCAGAGAGAGGAGGACAACATCGCAGCGGCCCGGGCTGAGACCGGTATGAGGCTTATCGAGAGGGGTGTTCATGCATTGGCCGAACCCGACGAAGCCATGCTCAGCGATCTGTATAACCAGCTGAGAGCCATCCACTCAGAGGGATATAATTGGGCCGCGCCCGACATAGAACATGGGATAGGCCGAGGAGGACGTCGCAGGATCAGGTCTTTTGTGCGCCGCTGGATCAACGAATGGGACTTGAGGCGGCTATACCCGGAATCCGAACCGGACATCGAGGAGACCCCGTTAGAATTCTGGTACGACGAGGACACCACATTGGAACAGGCTTCTTCCGATGATTCCGGACCACGGTCGGTCAGGGAGAACAGCGAGCCTCCGGGTGTGGATTAGGGGCGGCATCTTTGCCCGTACCTTTCATTGACCTTGCCGACGAAGAACGGTCCGGGGCTGCCGGTTACCTCCGGTTTGTCGATGAACCGGATGGGAGAGGCGTGCGCGGCGCCCTATTCATCATGTCCACGCGGGGAGAGCCGCTGGAGTTTACGTTTTCCAGAATCGATCTCCCGTCGAGCGTCCTTTGGAATGCGAGCCAGGCGAGGAGACATGCAGTGTCATCATTGATGAAAGCCCTGTTTGGCGCAGCCAACCGCGTTCCCGACCTGCTGCTTGCCTTAGCTGAAGAAATTCCTGATAGGGTGTTTTACGAGGACCTGGAAGTTCAAGTACCCTTGTGCATGGTGGCCACGGAACTCTCCGGTCTTTCGGAGCGACCCGCGAATGCCCTGCGCCTATCAGATTCCAATTCGCTCGTTTGGCCCCACGGTCATCCCGCGCCCGGTGAACTGGCAGCGAAGACCATCCAGCTACTCGACGATCGCCGGTTGATTCTTGAACCGTTCGAACGTGTGTCACTTGGACTTCAAGAGGCTTTCGACTCATGACCCAACCGACAACCTGGTGGAGGACAACCCGGACCAAGAAGAGGCGGCTGTTGATTCCATGGCCCCGGCGGCGTCAACCGGAGCCCGAACCGGCTCGGTCCACTCTCTGGGAGACCTCCCAACCTTCCGCAGTCGGGACGATTCCCTGTGACCCTGGCTCACCTACGGCCTCTGACTCGTTGCCCATCCCCCCGCTGGGCAGTCCCGATTTCATGAATTCGGTGATTCTAGACGCTGTGACAGAAGCGCATCAACACGCCTCGGCCACGCCTCTGGAGAGGACCCGCCGCCGGTCTACGGCCGCGGATCGCGGGTCTACCCCCAATCGTGCGACGAGGAAAGGCCCTCTGTCAGAGCGGCTAAGGCTCATTCTGGCGCCTCCCGTGGACAGGCTTCTACCCGGTCCCAACTCCTTGCTCACGTGGCCTGACAAATTGATGCCCTTTCAAAGTGACGGCGCACTCGCGTTAATCGGCAGCGAAAGGCTGCTCCTCGCCGACGACATGGGGCTGGGCAAGACCGTTCAAGCAATCGTCGCGCTGCGCACCTTGTTTCTGCGCCGTGCCATTGGCTCTGCGTTGGTGGTCGCGCCGGCCAACATTCTGGACCAATGGCGGCAGGAATTGCTCAAATGGGCGCCCGACCTGCGCGCGATCATTATCAGGGGCACGCAGGAAGAACGGGGATGGCAATGGAGAGCCGAGGTCCACGTGGCGCTTGTTAGCTACGAAACATTGAGATCAGACTGCGCGGGCGGACCCAACTCCCCTCCGCTTAAGAAGACCTGGGACGTCCTTGTCGCGGATGAAGCTCAACGGATCAAGAACAGGAATGCGACCAGTGAAGCCGTCAAAGGGGTGAAACGGCGCCGCTCTTGGGCGCTAACAGGCACACCCTTGGAGAACAGCGAAGATGAGCTTGCATCAATAGTAGAGTTTGTTGACCACGGCGATTTCGTCTCCCAAACACGTTACTCCCCCGGTCTCGATCTCCGGCTTAGGCATCGCGAATTGCAGCTCCGGCGAAAGAAGACCGAGGTGCTGCGGGACCTGCCGCCAAAGTTGACCCGCAAGCTGGGCATTTCGCTCTTGCCGAGACAGAAAGAGAGTTACAACCGGGCGGAACGGGAAGGGATCATACACCTGAGGGAATTGGGGGCGGACGTTCGTGTTGAGCATGTCCTGGAGCTAATATCCCGGCTGAAGCAGATCTGCAACTTTGATCCCAAGACCCGGCAATCAAGCAAGAGCGAAGATATCCGCCAGAGAATCGAGCTACTGTCAGAACAGGGCAACCGGGCGCTCGTATTCTCGCAATACACCAGCGCGGATTTCGGCGTCGCGGCCATCGCGGAAACGCTAAAAGAATTCAGCCCGCTTTGCTTCACCGGCGCCCTGACGACTGAGGAAAGGCGAGAGACAATCCGCCGATTCAGGTCGGACGAAGGCCATAAGGTCCTTATCGTTTCGTTGAGGGCCGGCGGATTAGGGTTGAACCTACAAGAAGCGTCCTATGTGTTCCACTTGGACCGCTGGTGGAACCCGGCGATGGAACGGCAAGCCGAAGACAGGAGCCATCGGTATGGGCAAACTATGCCGGTGCATGTGTTCAAGTATTCGTGCATCGACACCATCGAAGAGCGCATCGACCAGATATTGGAGCAAAAGCAAGAACTGTTCGGCGATCTGGTCGATGATGTCTCTATCAATCTGGGCGCGTCTTTATCCGCAGACCAAATATTCGGCCTATTCGGGTTGGAGAGACCGGTTTAGGGCCCAACCGCTGGACCGCCCCTACACCGCCATGATGTGGTAGCCGGCGTCCACGGGAATGATCGACCCAGTGATCCCGCTGGATAGGTCGCTGCAAAGGAACAGGGCCGTCTTGGCCACCTCGTCCACCGAGATATTGCGCTTTAACGGCGCTGTTTCCTCGTGGAGCTTCCTCATATCCCGGAATCCTGAGATGCCACGGGCGGCCAGAGTCTCCACCGGTCCGGCGGATATGGCGTTAACCCTTACCCCTTGACCCCCGAACTCCGAGGCTAGCTGCCGGACGCTGTGCTCCAGCGCCGCTTTTGCCGTGCCCATGACATTGTAGCCGGGGTAAACCCTTTGCGACGCATTGAACGTCATCGTGAGCACGCTTCCTCCCTCTGGCATCAGGTCGGCGGCGTGGCGGACCAGGGGAATCAGGGAGTAGGCGCTGACTTCAAGGGCGATTTGGAACCCTTCCCGTGAAGTGTCGGCGAACCTCCCCGCCAGGTCTTCGCGCTGAGCGAAGGCGATGCTATGCACCAGGAAAGAGATGTCTCCGAAGCTCTCGTTAAGCTGGGAGAAGACTTCGGATATCTGGGCGTCGTCGGTGGCGTCACAGGGCAACGTGAGCGCGCCGTCCAGTGTGTCGGCCAGCCGGCTTACGCGGTCTTTCACCCGGTCGTTCTGGTAAGTCAGCGCTAGGCGCGCTCCGGCTTCACCCAATAGGCGCGCAATTCCCCAGGCGATGCTCCGGTCGTTGGCGACGCCGAAGATGACTCCATTCTTGCCGCTCAGGTCTATCGGGTACAACTCTCACTACCTCCACAACACGGGATGACCGCGGCGCGAGGCCGGTTGAGTTCGGATGCCCAGGCGCGGTCTAGCGATAGGGATTTACGGGAATGCCGGGGCCACTTTCTCTAAGAACGAGTCCAATTGCCGCTCTGGATCGAAGGATGCAAGGCGTACTACCAGGGTTTCGGCTCCGGCTGCGGCGTACTCAGACATACGATCCCGCACTTGTTCCGCACCGCCGAAAGGCCCCCAACGGGTACCCCAGATGTTCGCTCCATAGTACCTGGTGAGCCAGTCTTCCGCCTCGGCGGTGGCCTTGGACGTGTCTTCGTCCATGTTCACCGTCAAATAGAAAACAGATTCCAACTCGTCCGGGTCCCGGCCCCGCTCCGCAGCAATGCCCCGGACATGCTCCACAACCTGCGTGTATTCGTCCGGTGTGTCGGAAATGGAGATTATGCCGTCCCCCAGGCGGGCGGCTCGTCTGAATTGGGTGTTTCTGGCGGTGGCGCGCCAGTGGCAGGCCAGCAAAATCGGCACGCCGCCCGGTTGCACCGGGCGGGGCTCAACCGCCACTTCGTCCAATTGGAAGTGTTCGCCGGAATAGGTCACTGTCTGGCCTGATCCCAAGCCCTTAACTATCTCGATTAACTCGACCAACCGGCGAGCCCGCTGGGATGGTTCCACCCCGGCGGCCAACCACTCTCCGCGCTGGTCCGCGGTGAACGCCCCTCCCGCTCCTGCCGCTATGACAAGTCTTCCCTTGGATATCAGGTCCACCGTGGCCATGGTCTGCGCCAGCAACACCGGGTGACGCAGCGCGGGCAACATGACAGCCGTCCCTAACCGCACCCGTTCGGTGGAAGCCGCGATCGCCGCCAGCGCGGCCAAGGGTTCCAGCCTCGGCTTGGCGGTGAGGCTGTCGCCGACCCACACCGATTCCAAGCCCGCCTCTTCCACCCGGCGGGCTAGCCTCAGCACCAAGTCGGCATCGGTGGGTGGCTCGCCGCGAAGCAGCAGACCACGGGTGGGGAGCAGAATTCCGAGTTTTGTCGGCTTGGCTGGCACAATTACCTCGCTGTTGTTAGTGGCCGGTGGCTAGTGGTTAGTGTCCAGTGGATCGCGACTACCAGCCACTGGACACTGTAAACTGGTCACTGACCACTCTCCACAGACAGCCGCTCCAGGAAACCCGGGTCGATACGGCTGGATGTGTCCAAGTCATCGGGGACGTCCAAGTCCAGTCCCAGGCCCGGGCTATGGCAGATGGCGACGGATATTTCCAATTCGGCCGCCTTTGCCAAGTGGCGGGTGAAGCTTTGAGGCCCCAGTGCCGGCCGGAATGGAACATTGTTGGGTACCAAAATCGCGTTCGTGCCGCCGTCTCTACGGGCTGGAACCAAGGTTATATTGCTCTGACGCCGGGATGCGTCCAGAACGATTTGAACGTCGCCGGACTTCAGAAACGGCAGGTCGCCGGGGATGTAAAGAGCGCCACGGTGGAGGCCGAACGCCAGGTCGAACGCCCTGGAGAGCGTGTCGTTCAAGTCGTTGCCCAGTTCCTCCATCCAGTGTGCGCCGCCTTGCTCGGCCTCCTTCCTGACGCGTTGGTCTCCTCCCAGCACCCAGACAGGGTCTACAGAGGCTCCCTTAATCGCCTCCAACACGGCCCTCAGCATTCCAATGGTGAGATTCGCCCTCTCCTCCGGGGTGAGCCGGTCCGATAGCCGAGTCTTGCTGTCCGACAACGGCTTCATGGGAACGATTGCTATGGCTCCGGATGCTTCTCGCACTTTTTACTTACCCGTCCGCCATTGCCAGGACGTAGCGGGCCAATTCCACCTTGTCCGCCTCGTCGTACATCATGATGGGAGCCGTCTGGGGTTGGATGCCCAGCCGCCCGATCTCCGGAGCGTGCCCCTCGTCTTCCGGGTCGATCAGGAAGACGTCGAGCATCCCCTGGTATTGCTTGGCCACACCCACGCAGGATACATCCTCGCCTAGCTCGGCCATCATCTTCCCGGCGGGGCCGCGTACCGCCTCGCCCCCAATAATGGGGCTTACCCCCACCCGGAGGGCAGCGGACGCGGTCAACATCTCCTTCACACCCGGCATGGCGAATATGGGACCCAAACTAAGGAACGGGTTTGATGGGCAGAGTACGATTAGCGCCGCCTGCTCCAATGCGGTCAGGAAGCCCGGTGATGGCCGGGCGTCTGACACGCCAGCGTAGGTAACCGAATTGATCTCGGGTTCGCTACGTTGGCGGACGAAATAATCCTGCATCGCCAGGTCGCCATCGGCCGTGTTAAGCACGGTGCGGACCGGGTCGTCGCTCATGGGAACGACCTGATGCTGGACACCGAGCCGCTGGCAAAGCTCCGATGTAGCCTGGGATAGAGTAGCTCCGTCGCGCAGCAGCCGGGTGCGTGTTATGTGGGTGGCCAGGTCTTTGTCCCCCAGGTTGAACCAGGTGTCGGCCCCGTAGTTCCCCAGCATGGCCAGAGCATTGAAGGTGTCCCCGGCGAGACCCCAGCCGGTATCCTGGTTGGACAGCCCAGACAGGGTATACATTACGGTGTCCAGGTCTGGTGAGACGTGCAGGCCGTGGAACTGTTCGTCATCCCCGGTGTTCACAACCACCGTGAGCCGTTCAGGTGGCAGGATGAGTGAGAGCCCCAGCGCCAACTTAGCGCCTCCCACTCCCCCAGCCAGGGCCAGTACACGTCCATCCATAGGCCGTACCGGGCTAGCAGGCGCCGGAGTCGGCGTCCTCGGAGCTGGCCGGATTGGCGGCGGCGATGGGACGTCCGGCGCGGTTGGGATGTTCGAATCGGTATGTATCCAGCTTAACCAGACGTTGGTACGACCCGAAAATGTCCTCCACGTTGTCGCCAACAACGTCCAGTGGGTCCAATTCTTCGTCGGCGTCGTTGAAGACCCGCTTGGTGCCGTAAGTGGTGTACCGTTCGGCGGGTATGCGGCCCGCTTGCCGGATCATCCCGCGGAACTCGGCTGGGCGCATTAACTGGCCGTGCTGTGCGCCCGCGGCGGTGGAGATGCTTTCGTTGATCAACGTCCCGCCCAGGTCGTTGACTCCGGCGGTCAGCAAAAGCTGGGACATCCGGGACCCTTCCTTTACCCAGGAAGCCTGGATGTTGGGTATCCAATTGTTCAGCATTATGCGGGCGATGGCGTGAACCTTCACCACATCCATGCCCGTGGGGCCGGAGCGGACGTCGTCCACCAGGCCCTTCATGAACATGGGGGCTTCGGTGTGGACGAAGCTCAGGGGCACGAACTCGGTGATACCGCCGGTCTGCATCTGGATGCCGCGAAGCAGCTCTATGTGGCGGGCGATATGCTCGTTGGTTTCACGGTGGCCGAACATCACGGTGGAGGTGGTGGGTATCCCCAGCTCGTGAGCGGTGGTGATCACCTCGATCCACTGATCGACGCGTATGCGCCCAGGGGAAATGATGTCCCGCAATTCCTGGTCCAGAATTTCAGCCGACGTGCCTGGCAAGCTGCCCACACCGGCCGCCTTCAGCCCCTCCAGGTATTCGCGGATGGTGCACCGGGACCGCACGGAGCCGTAGAGCACCTCTTCGGGAGAGAAACCGTGGATATGGATGTCCGGCAGTTCTTCCTTGATCGCTTCGCACAGCTTGATATACAGGTCGCCTTCCATCTGAGGCGGGAGGCCGGCCTGGATGCACACCTCGGTCGCGCCATAGTCCCAGGCCTCACGAGCCCTGCGAATGATTTCATTCATGGGCAGCAGGTAGCCTTCTTCCTCCCGGAAATCACGGCTGAAGGCGCAGAAGCCGCAGCGTTTGATACAGACGTTGGTGAAGTTGATGTTCCGGTTGACCACATAGGTGACGACGTCGCCAACGGCCCGGCGGCGGAGTTCGTCGGCCACCGTGGTCATGGCGCTGTACTCAAGGCCTGTGGTCCCGAAAAGAGTTACCGCCTCATCCGCCGAGATGTCCTCTCCGGCCAGAGCTCGGTCCAGAATCCGGGCTACAGGAGGATCCAAAAGCCTGATCAGGCCCTCCATATCGGCGTCGCCACGTTGGTCGTTAATCGTTTCCGGCATACCGTTGGACCCCCCCTTTTACATAGCCCTCGTCGTCGGCCAGGCGGGCAACCCTGGTCTTTAATTCTGGTGGAAGAAAGGAATCGGAGGACACGAAAAACTCTGGATAAACAGGCAGTCTCGGCCTCAGTTCAAACCCCATAGACAGTGTCCGGTCTCTCAGTTCCGCGATTCCGGGCCACGGCGCTTCCGGGTTTACGTAGTCGATGGTCAACGGTGAGATTCCACCCCAATCGTTGATCCCGGCGTCGAGGTAGACCTGGTAGTCTTCGGCGCTCAGGTTCGGCGGCACCTGAATGTTGACGTCGGGGCCCAGAAGCAGACGGGCCGCCGCCACGGTCCACAGGAGCTCGACGGAGGTTGCGTCTGGCTCCTGACCCATGGGAGTATCTGGCTTGGCGCGGAAGTTCTGTACGATCACTTCCTGGATGTTGCCGTATTGGGCGTGAACTCGGCGGATGGCCAGAATCGAGTCGATCCGGTCCTCTCGCGTGTCTCCGATGCCAATCAGGATTCCGGTGGTGAAAGGCAGGCCCAACTCCCCGGCGATCTCCATGGTCCGCAGCCGCACCCTGGGGCGTTTGCTGGGTGCGAATTCGTGCGGTCCCCCGGGTCCATACAGACGCGGGCTGGTGCTCTCAAGCATGACTCCAACCGAGGGGTTGAACGGCTGCAGGGCTGCGATCTCGTGCCGGCTCATGGTGCCGGGATTGGCATGGGGAAGCAGGTCGGTCTCCTCCAGGACGAGCTTACACACATCAGCGAGGTAAGCGAGGGTCGTCCGGTATCCCCTGCGTTGCAGCCACTCCATCGCTTCCGGGTACCGCTGCTCGGGGCGTTCGCCCAGTGTGAACAGGGCTTCGGTGCAACCAAGGCGCTGGCCTGCCTTTGCCACGTCTAGCACCTGCTCTGGGGTCAGGTACAGGTTCTCTCCAGCCTCGGACGGGTCTTGTCTAAAAGTGCAGTAACCGCAGAAGTCCCGGCAGAGACGGGTCAAAGGGATAAACACCTTGGGCGAAAACGTAACTGTCTTGCCTTTGCCCTGGTCCCTCAGCCGGGAAGCGGCCTGGCACATGGCTGCGATTCCCTCGCCGGAGACGTCGCAAAGGGCCGTTGCCTCCGGGTCTGCGGCGGTCTGGACAGTCTCAAACATCGAGACCGGATCCCCCGTCAAGTTGGTTTTCACTGATGAATCGTTCAAGGCGATCAGATCGATTCCTGTGGAAGGGTCTTCGCAGAAGAAAGCTGACTCTCTCTGACCTGGATATCGGAACGCGGGGGAGACCCCGTTGCCCTCGCTTGAGAGCCTGCGGGACATTGTAGACCCTTGCCCCTACCCTAGCAACTTTGGGACCGGGCAAGTCCAGCGTCAGAACCCTGCGAGACGGGCTTGGTCCAACGGCTCCCGGGGTTGAAATGAGACCCCGAGGAATTCGTATGCCAGCCGGGTCGCCATCCTGCCCCGAGGCGTGCGGTCCAGGAACCCGAGTTGCAGCAGGTAGGGCTCCCACACGTCCATGATGGTGCTGGAGTCCTCGTTTAAGGAAGCGGCAAGGGTTTCCAGGCCAACGGGACCACCGTCGAATTTCTCAATGATGCACGTCAGCAAACGGTGGTCAGATTGGTCCAGGCCTCTTACGTCCACCTTCAACTGGGCCAGGGCGTCCCGCGCCACCTCGCCGGTCACCCGGTTATCCGCCATTACCAGCGCATAGTCGCGGGTGCGTTTCAGGAGCCGGTTGGCTATCCGAGGCGTCCCCCGGGACCGCAGGGCAATTTCTTCCAAACCTTCATCTTCAGCCTCCATCTCAAGAATCTTGGCCGAACGCTTGACGATGAGCCGCATATCCTCCGGTTGATAGTAGTCCAGGTGGAACACAGACCCGAACCGGTCTCTCAGTGGCGCGCTCAACAGGGAGAACCGGGTGGTGGCTCCGACCAAGGTGAAAGGATTAATTCTCAGGTTAACGCTGCGAGCCGCCAGTCCCTTCCCAACCATCCAGGACAGGAAGAAATCTTCCATTGCGGAATAAAGCACTTCTTCCACCATCCGAGGCAGGCGGTGAATCTCGTCGATAAACAAGACGCATCCAGGCTGGAGGCCGGTCAAGACAGCCGCCATGTCACCGGCGCGCTCGATGGCGGGCCCGGACGTGACCCGGACCTCCACCTCCATTTCCTGGGCCATGATGTGCCCCAGGGTGGTTTTTCCCAGTCCCGGCGGGCCGTAGACGACCACATGGTCCAACGGTTCGCCCCTGATCTTCGCCGCCTGTATGGCGATGCCCAGGTTGTCTTTTACATGGGTCTGGCCTACGAAATCGGACAACCGCCGAGGACGCAGGGTCAGGTCCTGGTCGTCTGGCTGGGAATCTCCGGAGATCAACCGCTGCTCCATCCCACCTCCCATAAACTCCGGAAGATCACTCTTCGAACTTTCGGAACACGATGCAGGCGTTCTGCCCGCCGAAGCCAAAGGCGTTGGAAAGGACAACCTTGACGTCCAACTGCCGCGCCTGGTTCGGAACGTAGTCCAGGTCGCAGGCCGGGTCCGGTGACTCGTAGTTGATGGTCGGGTGGACCATGCCTGTCGTGATGGACATTACACAGGCCGCGGCTTCCAGGGACCCGGAAGCGCCCAAGGAATGTCCGATCATTGACTTGGTCGAGCTGATGGGTATCCGGTATGCCCCATCTCCGAAGAGCCGCTTAATAGCGACGGTCTCCAGGGCATCATTGAGAGGCGTCGACGTTCCGTGGGCGTTGATGTAGTCAACCTGGTCGAGTCCAACTCCCGCGTCGGCCAAGGCCAGCCGCATCGCCTCAGCGGCGCATGTCCCCGACTCCTCGGGCTGCACGGGATGCCCGGCGTCTGAAGTAGAGCCGAACCCGGCCACTTCGGCCATGATGTTGGCGTTCCTCTCCAGTGCGTGTTGCAATTCCTCCATGACCAACACAACTGAGCCCTCGGCGGGTACGAAACCGTCCCGGCCGGCGTCGAACGGGCGGCTTGCCTTCTCGGGTTCATCGTTTCGAGTGCTCAATGCGCGCATGACGGCGAAGCCCGCCAGGCCAAGTTGGCTAATCCCCGCCTCCGCCCCGCCTGCCAGCACGACGTCGGCCACTCCACGGCGGATGACCTCCAACGCTTCACCCATCGCTTGGTTTGATGCGGCACAGGCGGTGGTGGTAGTGGAGTTGAACCCCTTGGCTCCGGTCACACGGCTAACGTTGGCCGCGGCCATGTTTGGCAAGATCATAGGGAAGAAGAAGGGGGACATCCGCATTCCTCCCCGGCTGGCGAGGACGCGGCAATTTTCCTCCAAAGTTGGGAAACCCCCGTTGCCATTACCCAGCATCACTCCCACGCGGAAGGCGTCCTCTTTGGACATGTCCAAGCTAGAAGACTCGACGGCTCTCATTCCTGCTGCTACTGCGAGCTGGGAAAACCTGGCCATTCGCCGGGCTTCCCGGTTGTCCAGGTATTGGGAGGGATCGAAATCCCGGACTTCACCAGCGATGCGGCAGGGATAATCGGTCGGGTCGCACAAGGTCATCGGGCCGATGCCCGGTTTTCCGGCCACAAGGTTCTCCCAAAATGCGTCGACGCCCTGGCCGAGGGGGGTTATCGCGCCGATACCGGTTACAACGACTCTCGGACGGTCCCGTGTCACTCCTCCAACTCCTCCCTTCCTCGCCCGCGAGGAATGGCCGGCTCCAGGGTCTTAGCGCAGGTCTGGCGGCAGCAGGTCCGGATACAGCTCGGGCTTGATCCCTAGTACCGCCTCCCGTACCTCTGCAACCACGAATAGCGATCCTGTGCCCAGCACCAGGTCTCCAGGACGCGCCGCTTGCCTGGCGGCGTCCAAGGCTCCGGCTGTATCCGCCAGGGGTAGTGCCTCTACACCCCGGCTCCGGAACACCGCGGCGATATCGCCGGGCGGCATGGACCTGGGATGGCGGGACCGGGTGGCGAACACCATATCGCCCGCTTGCGCCAGCCGGTCCACCATGTCATCAACGGTCTTGTCCCTGGAGAACCCCGTCACCAATAGTAGCCGGTCGTAATCGAAATAGTCGGGCAGAGATTCCAGAAGGACTTGCATGGAATAGGCATTGTGAGCGCCGTCCACCACGGTCAGAGGTTCGCGGGACAGGACTTCCATCCTTCCCGGCCAGTCTACGTTAGAGAACCCATGTTGGATAGCCTGCTCGGAAATCGCGAATCCCCGTTCCCGCAGGCATTCCAGAGCCGCCAATGAAGTCGCGGCATTTTCCAGTTGGTGTTTTCCCAGCAGCGGTGTCGTGAGCCCATACTCTCCCAACCGGGCCTGGACCGAGAAGCTTTGGCCGTCCATCGAGGCCGATTCCAACCGCCAGGAAACGTCCTTACCCACCTGGACGGGCGTTATGCCCAGAGTATCGCAAGCCGAGAGTATGGGTCTCATTGCATCGTGAGACTGGGGGCCGACAACCACGGCCGCGCCGGGTTTGATTATGCCCGATTTATCCGTGGCGATCTCCTCCACCGTATTTCCCAGGATGGCGGTGTGGTCGAGGCTGATAGACGTTATGACCGAGACCTCCGGCATCACCACGTTGGTCGCGTCCAAACGCCCGCCCAGGCCAACCTCAATTGTCTGAAAATCTGCCTGGCCCTGGGCGAAGCATTGGAACGCCATTCCGGTCATATACTCGAAAAGGGTCACCGGGCCCAGTCCCGAATCCTCGGTCATCCATTGCTGATACGGCAGTAGCCGCTCCACGAGCCCGGCGAATTCCGCTTCGCCAATGGGAAGGCAGTCTCGCCGGACCCTTTCCGTGAAGCTGTGGAGGTGGGGAGAGGAATAGAATCCGGTGCGGTACCCAGCGGCATGGAGCACCGCGTCGCACATTGCCGCAGTGCTCCCTTTGCCCTTGGTGCCGGTGACGTGGATTGCCGGGACCTGCCGGTGAGGGTCTCCAAGTCTTCGGAGGAAGGACTCCATCCGGGAGAGGTCTTCAATCGCCTTTTGCCGCGGACCTTTCGGCCCAGGCCGCTCGTGGTCGACCAGAGAAAGCAGGAAATCCACGGCCTTGCTATAGTCCAATAGTTCCCAATCCCGCGCCCCGTCTCGACGGAAACGCCTCGGCCAGCGAGTAGTCAGAGGGCTAGTGGCGCCCGGTCGATGGTCTCCGCCGGTTATGACCCCTGCCGGTCAATGGTCTCTGATCTTAGGAGGCATCGACCCGAGGCTAATCCTGATTCCGTCCATGAAGCCGACCGATTTTATGTAATCTATGTTACCTTCCAGGCTCTTTGGGGTAAAGCCGAATTCCTGGTCCACTACGCCGAGTTCCGCGACGTTGCGGATAGCCAGCATCTTGAGCTGGTCGGTGGTCACAGGTGGGCGGGGCTGGACGACCTGCATCCCCATAACGGCGAGGTACATCATCCAAACGGGCACATGTAGGCGCAGCCGCCGCTTCCCCATGGTCCGAGCCACGGCATCGACGATCTGGTTGTAGGTAAGCTGGTCGGGGCCGCCAATCTCCACCGTGCGGTCCCTCAGGCTGCCACGGTCCAGAGACAAGGCCACACAGCGCGCTACATCCTCCACCGCGATGGGTTGAAAACGGTTCCTACCTGATCCGACTACCGGCACTAGGGGGAACACCCTCACCATCGCCGCCAGGGCGTTCAGGAACTCGTCCCCTTCGCCGAACATGATCGGGGAACGCAATATGGTGTAAGGAAGGCCGCTGTTGATTACCTCCTGCTCTGCCCGCCACTTGCTGAACAGGTAAGGGTATTCCCGGTCGTCGCCCGCCCCTATGGCGCTCAGTTGGACCAGGTGCTTCACTCCGCTGGCCTTCGCCGCGCCAACCACGTCGGCGGTCCCTTGCCGGTTGACTAGATCGAAGGTACGTCTCCGGCTTTGGCGAATGATGCCCACCAGGTGGACAACCGCCTCGACGCCGTGGAAAGCCTCTGCCAGCGCATCGGGATCGGAGACGCCGCCGTAACGCACCTCGACCGAACGGTTGTCAAACAACCGCTCCGGGCCAGGCGTATGCACGTAACAACGCACCTGGTGGTGATGCTCCAGAAGCTCCGCCACGACGCGGCGGCCAACGAAACCAGTTGCGCCGGTTACGAGTACCAGCAAATATCTCACCTCGATTTTGCAGCAACAGATATCAGACCCCCAGACCCATGTCAAGGCCCGCATTTGAAAGCGGTTGACGTTGCAGTGGTCAGTGGTCAGTGGTCAGTGGTCTAATTTCAATCCCCTGATATAAGCCTGCCCGAAACTCAAAACTGAGGCACACAATTATTGCTTAGTGGTTAGTGGACCCACCGGCCGCCATTACTTACTGACCACTGAATTCCTTTCTCATGGCAGCGGTGGCGCTTTACTCTAAAGCGGTCATAGGGGCGATGTCCGGTCGAGGCCTCTAATTTAAACTGCCTCGGCGCATTCAATCGACCGATCAACCACTTGCGAGCTCGTTACGATCTTGAAAATTGGAACGGCTCAACGTAACTTTCAGACTTGATGTGTCCGTCATCCCCCACCCGATTCCGGGCTTGACCCGGAATCCCCACAATCCCGTCTTTCCCGCGTAAAGAGACCTTTGCGTAACCTTCCGCGACTCCTGCGAGAGCGAGAATCCAGAGTGCGCCCAGATACGGAGGACGCCCTCACCCTAACCCTTTTCCGCTAGGGAGAGGGGATTATTCATGGGAGACTCGGCCTTATTCAAAGGTCTCTGTAAGCGTTGACCCACAGCTCTTCAGTCCCAGGAGCGTTACCCGGTAGGAATTCCTGGATTCCTGCCCAAGCACAGATCGGTAAGCAGCAAAGCAAGGGGAGACGCCCGCAATCGAATGGCCAAGCGTGCGAATCGCATCACCCTGTAGAGGCGAGCGCTTCCCTAGCGGCCCGGTCCCGGTTCGTCAGTCACCAGGACGGAGAACTGATAATTTCCCTAGCAGATTCCCGAGTTCGGGATTCTCCCGGTCGAGGACCAGGAGTTAAAGGACCAGAATTTAATGGATATGCCCACGTTAACGTTCGGGGCGGGTCTGACCGCCGGAGCCGCCGACACGGCCCGCCAGGCCCGGCAATTGGAAGAACTGGGCTACGATTACCTCTCGTCCGGCGAACACTACATGCGGGGCAATCCCCCCGGCCCGACCCATGCGGCCCTTCCCTTGCTCGCCGTTGCGGCGGGAGCCACAGAGCGGATACGGGTCGTGTCGTCGATCGTGCTTGTCCCCTTCTACCACCCTACCGTACTGGCCAAGCTGACCACGACCCTGGACATAGCCTCCGGAGGGCGGTTGACCCTGGGAATAGGGGTCGGCGGGGAGTACCCGGTGGAGTTCGAAGCCGCGGGCCTCAAGGTGAACCAGCGGGGGCGCCGGACCAACGAATGCCTGGAAGCTCTGCGAAAACTGTGGACTGAAGAGCATGTGGCGTACCAGGGACGCCATTTCCAGTTAAACGACGTTACGATCTTGCCCAAGCCAACCCAACAGCCCCACCCACCGGTCTGGGTGTCGGGAAGACGCGATGCGGCGATGACCCGCGCAGCCGTCCTGGGCGACGGTTGGATGCCCTACTTCTACGACCCAGACAGGTACCGGGATAGCGTGGAGAAGATCAACGGGATTGCACAGGAAAATGCCCGGAACATGGAAGACTTCCATTGGGCCTACTTTCCCTACATTTCCATATACGATTCGGTGGAAAAAGCCGCGGAGGTCGCCACCCGGGCCCTCGGGGGCCGTTATCTGCGAAGCGGCGGGTTCTCGGAAATAGTGCACCGCTATTGCCTGCTGGGACCTGTAGAAGCTTGTATCGCGCGGCTACAGGAATATATCGACGCCGGAGCGCGTCACATCATCTTTAGCGTAGCCTGTGATAGGGCAGACCGGGAGCGGCACCTACAGACTATCGCGAAGGAGATTATTCCCCATTTCCGGGGTTGATTTTATCGGCGGTCTTGAATCAACTTTAACGTTGGTAAAAAATTGTGTATTATTAGACGGGCCCTTGCGGTATAATTCACCATGATTCGCAAGTGGACGATTCCCATCAATCTTCTTTTGAGTGCCAGGCAGAGACGATACCATCGCCTCCCAAGCCAACAAGCGCCGCCGCAGGTCTCCTCTGAGACAACGATACGTCCCGCCACGTAATAGGAGCTACCATGTCTAGAATCAAACGGGTGATGTTGGTGCAGCCAGCATCAGCCGGCGGAAACTTCGAATATATCGCCATCCCCCGGCAGGGAATGCTCTTCCTGTCCGGCGCTCTGGCCCAATGGCAAGGGCCTTACCTCTACGAGCGGGAGATATGGTTCGAAGACCGCTCCGGTCTGATCGACCCCGAGAAGGACCTGGACGGCGTCGACATTCTCATGGTAACGGCCCTGATTAACGAAGCGCCCAGGGGTTATCAGGTCGCCCGCCAAGCCAAGCAATACCATCCGGAGTTGATCACCATCGGAGGCGGACCCCAGATGAGTCCGTTGACCGAGGAAGCCTTCGACTACGGTAACTTCGACGTGATCGTGCAACGTGAAGGCGAGGATATCGTCGGCCAGCTATGCGACGTTCTCCTTACCCATAAGGGCGATGCGCGGGACCAATACCTGAACAAGGTGCCCGGGATTTCCTACCGGAAAGACGGCCACGTGGTCCAGACTCGGCGGCAGGGTCTCGTCGCTCCGGACTTCGTGGAGCTTCCTGACTTTCGCTCCATCAAGGACTTGAACTCCTCGAATCCCATGGCGGGAGGGGTCATTGAGACGGTGCGGGGATGCACCGAAAGTTGCACCTACTGCCAGGTGATCCAACAATTCTTGGGTTACCGGTTGGTGAACAGGGAGACGGAAATCAAACGCCTCGCCCAGCTTCGGCAATTGGCGGAGGACGGCCTGATCCACTCCTCCCGCAATGGCACATTCCAGACCTTCATTTCCGATGACCTGCACCCACCCCCGCTGCGGGCCACCAAGTTCAGGAATGAACGGCTGGAACGCCTCAAGACCTGGAAGGACCATACCAAGGACATGTACCTGATCTGCCAGGCCCGGGCGGAGGTAGGCCAAGACCCTGAGTTGGCCAAGGCGATGACCGAGGCCAATATCAAGATGGCCTACGTTGGCGTGGAATCCGACAACGCGGAAAACCTCCAACTGGTTAAAAAACGGCAGGAACCCGGTCAAGTCCACTCAGACCTCATCAGTATGAACCAGATGGGTTTCTCGGTGGTGGCTATGACCATCATCGGACTTCCCTACGACACCGAACAGAGCATTATGGAGCTTGCGGACTGGGTGACGGAAATCAGCAATTACCAGACCGTTAACTTCCTGACTCCCCTACCGGCAACGTCCAACTGGGACAGCCTGACCCCCTTGAACGCCAACGGCGAGATCCTGCAAGAAGGCGAGATGCGGCCCTATCACCTGTACACCGGCCGCCAGTTCGTCCACTTTGACGAACGCTGGAGCATGGAGGAGACCCGTGAGCTCTTCGAGCGGTACTCCGCCAGACTGACGCCGATCGACGACCTGTACCAGCGGATCTTCCGCATTCTCCGAACATACCGGCTACGGTTGGCCGCCACGAGCAGAGACCTGGGAGACTCCATCAGCGCCAGGTTGGCCGAGGCCATAGACAACCTCCGGGGCTGGTCGGACCCTGTGTCGATGCACGGCTCGGAATTCGCCGACACCATGGCCGTCAGAGTCGGAGAATTGGTGGAGAAGCTCCGGTCCGTGTCCCAGCCCCTGGCCAACGCCAGGCGGGAAGTGGTCGACAACATCGGCCAGAGCATCACCGAACTTACCGAATCGCTGAACCGGCTGTCCGGCCCCATCGACGAGAGTAAGCGAGAACTGGCGGCCAATATCTCGGGACGCATAAACGAGCTTAGTGAGACGCTGAACCGGGTCGTCACAGAGTCCCAACGAGGAAGGGTCGCAAGAGACTAATCGCAGGAGACCAACCAAGCGGCCGGGGATGGAGGGCGGTGTGGCGCTAAACCATGAAATGATAGATGGACGAAGGGTGACCCTCTTCGTCCATCTTGTTATGTTTACTTGGTGCTGGGAATAATATGAGCGAGCTTCAACGTGTGTTCATCACTGGTATCGGCATCGTCAGCCCCCTGGGGCTGGACGTCGGTTCTACTTGGGACCAGCTAACCCAAGGCAAGTCGGGGATCGACTATATTACCGCCTTCGACACCGATGGCTTCGATACGCGAATCGCGGGGGAAGTAAAGGGGTTCGACCCGGAAAGCCATCTGGAGCGCAAAGAAGCCCGCCGGATGGACCGCTTTGCCCAACTTGCCGCCGTGGCTGCCCAGGAGGCCTGTACCCAGGCCGGACTGGACCCTCGGACCAAGGACCCCTTTCGAGTAGGCGTCATCATAGGAAGCGGGATCGGCGGGATCATCACCCTCTCGCAGCAGCACGAGGTATTGAGCCAGCGCGGACCCAAGAGAGTCAGCCCCTTCCTTATTCCCATGATGCTGGCCGACATGGCATCCGCACAGGTCTCCATGGTCACCGGAGCAATGGGCGCCAACTACTGCCTGGTGTCCTCCTGCTCCAGCGGCGCAGACGCCCTGGGCCAGGGCTGGGAAATGGTGCGCCGCGGCCAGGAAGACGTGGTCCTCGCGGGAGGCAGCGAGGCCCCGGTGTCACCTATCGCGGTCGCCGGGTTCAACTCCATGCGGGCCCTCTCCCGGTCGAATGAGCCACCCGGGCAGGCGAGCCGCCCCTTCGACGTTCATCGGGATGGGTTTGTCATAGCCGAGGGGGCGGCGGTCTTGGTGCTGGAAAGTCAGCGGAGCGCCGAGGGCAGGGGTGCAACCCCACTGGCGGAACTGCGCGGCTATGGAGCCACGTCGGACGCGCACCACCTCACAGAACCCGGCCCCACCGGTCAGAGCGCGGCCCGCGCCATGCTGCTGGCCCTGCAGTCGGCGGACCTAGACCCATCACAAGTGGATTACGTCAATGCCCACGGCACCTCCACTCCCTTGAACGACCGGCAAGAAACCAAAGCTATCAAGCTCGCGCTCGGCGAGGAAGCCTACCGCATTCCCATTAGCTCCACCAAGTCGATGACGGGCCACCTTCTCGGAGCCGGCGGAGCCCTGGAGGCCGCGATCTGCGTTCAGGCGTTGCAAAACAGCGCACTGCCGCCAACCATCAACCTGCGGGAACCGGACCCGGAATGTGACCTGGACTACATTCCCAACCAGGCGCGTGCGCAACCGGTCCAGGTCTGCATGAGCAATTCCTTCGGATTTGGAGGCCACAACTCCGTATTGGTGATCGCCCATCCGGGGCTAGAGGCCTGACCCGCTTGACTGGCTTCCCCCGATGACAGACGCTCCACCGAAAGAGTGGGTGCTGCCGCAGCCCGTGAATACGGGAGACCTGCCTGCGGACGTCCCCCGGCCTATCGCCGAGCTGTTAGCCCGGCGCGGGATCGACACCGCTGAAAAGCTCCGCTTCTTCCTAGAACCTCCCCATCAGCTCCCATACGATCCACAGCGAATGTCCGGGATGGACCGCGCCGTGGGCAGGCTGTACCAGGCTGTGCAACGGAAGGAAACCGTAGGCGTATTCGGGGACTTCGACGTTGACGGCGTCACCGGCACGGCCATCATCTCCGAGGGCCTGACATTGCTGGGCGTCAAGGTGTCTCCATACCTTCCCCGCCGGTCCGATGAGGGTCACGGACTCTCCAACGACGCGATCGATCAACTGGTTGGCGACGGCGCGAGTCTCATAGTAACGGTTGACTGCGGCATCACGTCGGTGGAGGAGGTGGCCCACGCCCGCGGCATGAGTGTTGACGTGATCATCACAGACCATCACTTGCCGCAAGACGAAGTGCCCAACGCCGCCGCCGTCCTCAACCCCAAACTTCCCGGAGGCACTTACCCCTTCTATGAACTCTGCGGCGCTGGGCTTGCGTTCAAGCTGATGCAGGGCCTCTACGAGTTCTACGGGCAGCCGTGGGGACCGGGGCTGCTGGAGTTGGCCGCCCTGGGGACCATCGCCGACCTGGTGCCGCTGGTAGACGAGAACCGATTCCTCGTCAAGGAGGGGCTGGCCGCCCTGGCCCGGACCGAACGTCCCGGCCTGCGAGCCCTGTACAGACGCGCCGGTGTGGACCCGAATCAACTGGATACTGAGACAGTGTCGTTCCAGTTGGCTCCACGGATCAACTCTCCCGGTAGAATGGGCCACGCCATGGACAGCTATATGCTGCTCACCACCCGGTCTGACGCTGAGGCAGAGCGGTTGGCCAGCCAACTTGAGGAATTGAACTGGGCGCGTCGGTCCGTTACCGAAGAGGCCTATAACATCGCCCGGGAACAGGTCTCAGCCCACTGGGCAAGGGGCGCGCCGCCGATTCTTATAGTGGAAGACCCCAGAATCGACGGCGGGGTCGCTGGTATCGTTGCAGGACGATTGGCGGAAACATATAACCGTCCCGCCGTGGTGATGTCCACCCAGGGAGACAACCTGGTGGCCAGCGCCCGAAGTATCCCGGGGTTCAACCTTGTTGAAGCCTTTGCGACCTTCCAGGAGATTATGGTTCGTTACGGGGGTCACGCCCAAGCAGCGGGATTTACGGTGCCAAGAGATAGGCTTCCCGAGGTAACCGAAGCTTTACTAGCCTATGCCGGGTCGGCCCTGGATTCCCTCGACACACGCCACGAGCTGATAATCGACGCGGAAATAGACCTGGACGAGTTGAACAACGACCTACTCCATTGGCTAGCCGAGCTTCAACCCTATGGCCAGGGCAACCGGGCGCCAAAGTTCTTGAGCCGCGGGCTGGATGTGGGGGGGTTGCGCATGATGGGGCCCAACGGTCAGCACTTCGCGCTGACCGTTGGCGGCGTGGGAAGAATGTGGACCGCGCTTGGGTTCAACCTGGGCCACGATTGGGTTGCCGGGACCGGCGCTGTGGACCTCGTCTACACGGTCATTGACGACCACCGGCAGGGTCCCGGGGCCAAGGCGCTGCGCGTTCTGGACTTCCGGGCTTCCTGATCTCCATGTCGCCGGATTTATCCCTGCCCGGCAACTCCTGTCCTCTGCTACGGCGCCGATGTGGGCCGCACGAACTGGGCCTTGTACACCAGAAGCGGGATAGCCACCAAGATCACCAATAGCGCCAACACTTGCGCCTGGTTCAGTATCCCGAAGTACTGGTTGGCCTCCACGCGCAGGAAGCTCAAGAAGAATCTTCCCACTGAGTACAGCGCGCCGTACATGACGAAGAACATCCCGTGGGGCCTCAAACGGTGACGGAACGGCCAGATGATGGCCACCAGGATTAGGTCGAACAACAACTCGTATAGGACCGCCGGGTGAGACGCGGGTTGTAGGTATCCTGGGCTGTTGGGGTTGGTGTAGACGAACGCCCAAGGCAGGTCTGAGGCCTTGGCGAAGTGTTCGCCGTTGATGACGTCGCCCAGGCGGCCTATGGCCATCGCGATGAGCAGGGCGGGCGCCGCTACGTCCGCCAGGTGGCCGACACCGGGCAACGGGGCCCGTTCCGGCTCGCCCATGAACCTGAAATATCGTCCCCAGACGCCAAGGAACCAGGCGGAGTTCCTGAAGGTGATATAGATCGCGCCGCCGATGAACCCGCCCAGGATCGCCCCGTAGATGGCGATCCCGCCTTCCCACACATACAGGAGTCTAACCGGATCGTGCTGGTAGATTTCTCCCCAGAAATCGATGATATGGACCACCCGTGCCCCCACGATCCCGCCGATGATGCACCACAGGGAAACGGAATAGACGGCGTCGGCTGACATGCCTTCTTTTTTGCCCCAGTAGACGGTCAACACCACCGCGGTTGCGACGGCAATGAATGTGAACAGCCCGTGCCAGGATATGATGAACGGCCCGGCATTGATCAGGATGGGGTCCATGCCGATGCCTATGATTCCCGGTATGACCATGAGGACTCCTGCCTACCTCCCCAGGTAATTGTTAAACCAAGCCCTGGTAACTGTTAAATCAAGGTCCGCCGGCCCGGTATTGCTCTGTTTCACCGGTCTTGGGGCCGACCGTCCGTACACGGTATACCTGGAATCCCCGCGGTTTCAAGGCATTTGCTATGCTTTGATGCTCATCTTCGTTGGTGGGTAAGCAAAACATCGCCGGCCCTGCGCCAGAAACCACGGGCTTGGAGGCCGCCAGGTCAGACAATTGATGCCATAGTTCCTCCAGGCCTGGAAATACCCTGAAGCACACTTCATCCAGTCCGTTACTCACCATGTCTGATACGAACTGCCCGGCTTTTAGGATTTCCAGAAACTCGCCGGTGCGCGCGCCGTCGCTGTATAGGCCGGGTGTTACCTGGGAGTAGACTTTGCTCGTCTTCTCAGGAATAGTCTCCGTCGGGCACACCAGGGTTAAAAGCATGGGTGGGACAGAGGGTGCGGGTTCTATGATTTCCCCTCTGCCCGAAGCGAGGGCCGTACCTCCCCAAAGGAAGAAGGCAACGTCGGACCCAATGCCTGCCGCCAGCCCGGCAAGCTCGTCAACCTTCAGACCCAAACCCCATAATTCGTTGAGCGATAGCAGAGCAGCCGCCGCGTCGCTGCTCCCGCCGCCCAGCCCCATCCCAACCGGAATGGACTTGCGGAGAAAGATGCGCGCTCCGGGCTCGGTACCCGCGTGGGCGGCCAGGTCAGACGCGGCCCGCCATACCAAATTGGTCTCGCCCGATAGAGAGGGATCGTGGCACTCCACGGTAAGGGCAGGAGCGGTTTCGATCTCCAGTTGGTCTTGCAGATCGATGGTCTGGAGAACAGTCTTGACTTCGTGAAACCCATCGGCTCGCCGCCCCAGAATCTCCAGGGTGAGGTTGATCTTAGCCGGCGCGGTTACGATCAACCTGGGACCTCCGCTCCCAACCGTCGTACACTCTGCCCCATTCCTCGATACTTAGAGTCTCCGGCCTTCGTGTGCCGTCGACCGCGACGTCTTCCAATAGCGTTCCCACTTGCCCTGGAGGAGCCCCAAGCCCCTGGCTAAGGGAGTTGCGCAGTTGTTTGCGCGGGGCCGCGAATCCGGCTCTTACCAGCGCGAAAAAAGACTGTGGATCGTCCAATTCCAGTGCGTGGCTTGAGCGCAGGTCCAGCTTAAGCACCGTAGAGGTGACCTTGGGGGGAGGCCGGAATGCTCTTGGGGGAACATTGCAAACGAAACGGGGAACGGCATAGAACTGGGTGGCCACGGAAAGGATGCTCATCTTTCCCGGCTGGGCCAGCATGGATTGGGCTACTTCCCGCTGCACCATCACGACCATGGTCTCCGGCCTTGGTCCCGACTCCAGGAATCTCCGGATGATGGGGTTGGCGGCATAGTAGGGCAGATTGGCTACAACCCTGAACGGCGCATCGGGGCCGATGACGGGGATGAGGTCTATTGTCCTGGCATCGCCGTGGAGCGTGGTCAAATTCGGAGGGTTGCCAAGCAGTTGCGGAAGTCCGGCGGCGAGGGCTTCGTCCATCTCAACGGCAACCACTCGTCCTGCCCTCTGGACTAGCCTCCGAGTGAGCGAGCCCCGCCCCGGTCCAATCTCAACAACCAGGTCTTCTGGGGATAATTCCGCTGCGGCGACAATACGGTTGAGGATTCGCCCATCGGTAAGGAAGTGTTGTCCCAGCGCTTTTCGCGCCCTATGCCTGGCCCCGATGGAGGGTTCTGGGGCCAGAGTACGCACCGTCGCGCTGTGACCATTTGTGGAGAGCTTAGAGACCGCGCACCTCCCTTTGACAACAACCACTGGACTTGTCCCGGGCGGTGACTCAGGTCAGGCGCTCCCACGGCACCCGTAGGGTCCTGCTTACCGTTGCTCCTTCCGGCCTGGCGGGGTTCACAAGGCTACGCCGCGTGGGACCCAACCATCAATATCATCAACCCGGAATATAGGCCCATTAGCCCCGCCTGGGGGAGGCATTCAACCCCGCTATAGCGGATTGCGAGTACAGGGCACCGCTAGCTCCCCGTCTAGCGCGGCCTCAATATCATGGTAGGGCAGGGGTTGTACCATGTCAAATAGTCAGTTGCCGGTGGCTGGTATCCGGTGGTCTGGGGCCGGTTCCCACTAACCACTGGCCACCAGCTATTGTCCCGTCATTCCCGCTTTCGGGAGAGTGACGGCAACGTGGAATTCAGGCAACAATTGATTGACCCCGCCCAGGCGGGAACCGTTCGTTGTTACGCTACCGCACCGATGATAAAATTGTTACGAATTAGGAGTGAAGCATGACGATTCGGACCGCCGTGATCCCCGCCGCTGGCCTGGGCACCCGGTTCCTGCCCATTACCAAGTCGGTCCCCAAGGAACTGATGCCGATTCTGGACAAGCCCATGCTCCAGTACGTAGTTGAAGAGGCTGCCGAGGCTGGGTTTGAAAGGGTCGTAATCGTCACCTCGAGGGGCAAGGAGTCCATTGCCTCGTACTTCCAGCCGCAAGAGTCACTGGAACGTCACCTTCTGGACACCGGGGCGGCTGACATGGCGGAAAAGGTAAGGGCAGCATCCAATTTGGCCGACGTCTCCTTCGTGATTCAGGAGCAACCCCTTGGCTTGGGCCATGCGGTCCTCACCGCTGAAGAAGCCGTCGGCGGCGAGGCTTTCGCCGTAATCCTCCCCGACGACATTGTGGACAACACACCCGGCGTGCTTTCCCAAATGCTCGATGTGCAAGAGGAACATGGGGGCGGGGTCGTCTCCGTGGAACCAGTGCCCTGGGAAATGGTCCAAAACTACGGAGTGGTGGAGGCCGCCCGGGTCTCCGACCGGGTATACCGCATAAAGTCCCTGGTGGAGAAGCCAGCCAGGGAAGATGCCCCTTCCAACCTGGCCATCGTGGGCCGCTACATCCTGCCGGCTGAAATTTTCGACTGTCTTAGGCGCACACCCCCGGGCGCCAAGGGGGAGATTCAGCTTACCGACGGTCTTTCAATCTTGCTGGACGACATGGACATTTACGCCTACGAGTTTCAAGGGACCAGGTATGACGGAGGGACTCCGCTGGGCCTATTGAAAGCGTCCCTGGGATTCGGGCTGGCCAGGGAAGACACCCGGGAGTCGGTCAGGTCCTTGCTCGACAGCTTCGACTCAGCCTAACCGACGCCCTTCGCAAGGAGAAAGATGCTCAGAGTCCTAATCGCGATCCACGTGATCGCCGCAGTGGTGTACCTGGGAAACCTCATAACGGCTGCCTTTTGGAAGACGCGCGCCGACCGGTCAGGTAGTCTGGAAACCATGGCCGTTACGTCCAGGCTGGTTGTCCTGTCCGACTGCTTCTTCACCGGTCCGGGACTCGCCGTGTTGATGGCGACGGGAATCCTGATCGTATCCCAGACTGGATGGCATCGGTTCCAGGAGCCTTGGCTGGGCGCTTCCTTCGTCATGCTTGTCGTCACGGCTATCATCTGGCTCGCGGTGTTGATACCGCTGGAACGGAAAATGCTGCAACTGGCAAGGGAAGGGCTGTCCAGGGGAGTCGTGGACCCGGCGTACCGGAGGACCAGCCGGTTGTGGGCCATTTTCGGAGGGATCGCCACCCTGCTACCGATGATAATTCTGTTCCTGATGGTCATTCGGCCGTAGTCGTCAGGTACGGTCAATGGAGAGGTTTTGACTACCGAAAGGGACTCTCAGCTAGAAAGAGCGCAAGGAATCCAGTCTGAACTGTTGGGTCTGCTGGATGGGATGGACTATTGTCTCGATTGGAAACCCGACTCGTCCGTATGGTCCGTCAGGGAGGTTGTGTGCCATCTACTCGACACCCCGGCGGGCGGAGTCCATACGGTGCTTCAGGGTATCCTGTCCGGCGAACTGACCGAGTACGAAGTCTGGGCTGACGGGACCAACATCACTCCGGAACGTCAGACTAACGACATAGAGACCGTTTTGGAAGATATCTCGGAATTGTTCAGCGGAATCGAATCGGCGTTGGGGGGAGCCAGCGACCAAGACTTAACCCAGAAAACCGCACTGGCCCACCTGAGGAGCTACGACCGGGAAGAGCAACGGACGGCAGCCGCGTTGTTGGATGGGGTTTTTGCCCGTCATTGGAGAGAGCACCTGGTTCAGATCAGGGAGCTTCGGGACACCCTGGGGATGTAGCTACTACTCCTCGCTGTCGATCTTGAGCAAGGTCAGGAAAGCTTCCTGGGGCATCTCGACCTTACCGACCATCTTCAACCTGCGTTTGCCCTCTTTTTGCTTCTCCAGCAGCTTGCGCTTACGAGTGATATCGCCGCCGTAGCACTTGGCCAGCACGTCTTTGCGCAAGGCGCGCACCGTCTCGCGGGCGATGATACGCCCTCCGATGGCAGCTTGAATCGGCACCTCGAATAGCTGGCGGGGGATCGCTTCACGTAGCCGCTGGGCAACAGCCCGGCCGTGGGCAGCGGCCCGGTCCCGGTGAACGATCATAGACAGGGCTTCCACCGGCTGCTGGTTGATGAGGATGTCCACCTTCACGAGGGGAGCCGCCTCGTATCCGTCCAGGGAATAGTCCAACGAAGCGTACCCCTGGGTCCGCGACTTTAGTTGATTGTAGAAGTCGGCCAACATCTCCACGAGGGGCATCTTGTATTCCATGACGACGCGCGCCTGGTCAGAGTCGCGTTGCTGGCCTTCCCGCTGCTGAGCCAGACCCTGGATGTACTCCATTCTCTTGAACTCGGCGCGGCGGGTGTGCATCAGCTCCATGATGGGGCCGACAAACCGGTTGGGCACGACGATGGTCAGGCCCAACACGGGCTCCCTTATCTGACTGGTCTCGTTTGGAGGCGGGAGCTTAGCCGGGCTGTCAACGACAATGATTTCGTTTTTAGTGGTCAAGACCTGATAAGCGACGCTAGGCGCGGTGACGATTAGGTCCAGTCCGTATTCCCGTTCCAGCCGCTCTTGTACGATGTCGAGGTGCATCAACCCCAAGAACCCGCAGCGGAAGCCGAACCCCAAAGCCGAGCTGCTTTCCGGTTCCATAGTCAGTGAGGCGTCATTGAGTTGCAGCTTCTCCAGCGCGGCGCGCAGCCTCGTGAAATCCTCACCGTCGGAGGCGTACAAGCCGGCAAAGACCATGGATTTCAGGGGGACATAGCCGGGCAGAGGGTCCTTGGCGGGGCCTGCAGCGTCGGTCAGGGTGTCTCCGACGCTGCACTCGCGGACGTCCTTGAAACCCGTAGCCACGTAACCAACCTGGCCGCTGCCCAGGGACCGGACCGGCGTGGGAGCGGGACTGAATGTGCCCACTTCCATGATTTCCGCCACCCTTCCAGACGACATGACCTGCAACCGTTGGCCGGAAGTCACCTCACCGTCTTCCACGCGGATATGGGCGATGATGCCTTTGTACGAGTTATAGGAAGAGTCGAACACCAATGCCCTCAGGGACGACTTGACCTCGCCCGAGGGCGGCGGGACCCGTTTTACTATCTCGTCAAGGACTTCGCTTGCGCCGGTCCCCTCTTTGGCGGAGACGAACAGGATTTCGTCTTCCCGGAAGCCAAACACCTGCTGAAGCTCAGCCGATACGCGCTGGGGTTCGGCCTGGGGGAGGTCAACTTTGTTGACCACGGGGATCAGCAACAGGTCGTATTCCATCGCCAGCAAGGTGTTGGCGATGGTTTGAGCCTCGATACCCTGGCTGGCGTCCACCACCAGTAGCGCGCCTTCTGCGGCGGCCAGCGCCCTGGAGACCTCGTAGCTGAAGTCGACGTGACCAGGGGTGTCGATCAGGTTGATGCGGTAGTCGACACCGTCGGGAGCCCGGTGGACCATGCTGACGGCTTTGCCCTTGATCGTAATGCCCCGCTCCCGCTCCAGGTCCATCTGGTCGAGGAACTGGTCCCGCATGTCCTCGGGCTTGACCGTGCAGGTGATTTCAAGGAAACGGTCAGCTAACGTGGACTTGCCGTGGTCGATGTGGGCAATGATGCAGAAATTGCGAGTAGTTGATTGGTCCATGGACTTAATATGCTACCATGCCCCAACCCCAGCTACAACGCATGATAAGCCGATCGGCTCGGTATATTCTAACGTGGCTGCCTTCTCGGGGGCAGCGATTTTAGATCACGGCGCCGCATGCCAGATCAAAGCCAAGCTCGGGCCCGCACGAGATGTTGTAATGTATCGAGCCTCGCTCTTGTTAACCCTCATTCTGGCGGCTGTAGCCCTGGTATGCGCCGGTGAGCCCAGATTAGAAACTCCGGTTGTACAGGTCCCGGTGGTCGAAGATGCCCAGACTCTACTGCCCCTAGATTTGCCCGCGACGTCCCTGATCGAGGCCACCAAGAGTGATATTCCAATCAGTATCCTGGACCTTCCCACGGCAGTGCCCTTGACCCCAACTTCATCAGGGCGCCATCCATCCCAACGGGTTACACTCCCAACCTCAACACCTGCCGCCACGCGAATCTTCGAGACGCTCATCCCTCAAGAGCGGGAAGGTTCGACACCGACTCCCACCCCAATCGGTACATCCAATGAAACACCAATACTCACAGGCCCGCCAACCTCGACTCCGGAATCGACTGCAACTCCGCCCCAGCTTACTCCTTCATTACCCCTTGTACCTGCTCCAGAACCGAAACCTACTCCACGGCCAGTTCCCACGCCAACTCCTGAGCCCACTCCCTCCCAAACCCAACGACCGGTCCTAGCCACCCCCATTCCACCATCGAAACCCAAGTCTTCCTTCCAGGACTTGAGAAACGCTCGTCTACTAGAACAGAACGTTCCGGATGCCGCGGCGGCCATTAGGGCGCTCCCCTGGGTCGAAGACGGACTGGATGATTCAGAAAAACAAGCCGCACCGGATTTGGTCGACCTAGGACTGGAATCTTTCCGCACCTTTCAAAGCATCATGATAAGGCCGTGGATACTGGACGAGATTGGACGAGATGAGTTGGCAGTCATAGATGCACTTAAACACATATCTCACTATTCGGAAGGAGACGCGGAACGGATTAGCGAAATGCCGTTTCTTAACACCATGGAGTTCTCGGAGGCAGTGGCTATGCTGGCCCTTCGGAAGCTAGCCGAATTTGACAAGGGGGGACTTCGTAGGGTCCTCGCGGCGCCCGTGTTGAGAGGGGGAATCACTGACAAGTGGGCGCGAATCATACCTGTCTTATTTGATGTCAACCGGGTCAATACGGATATGGCGGTGGCTTTCCTGGACGCAGACCGAGTAATCGTAGAGGACCGGATTATCCGCCTCCCGCTAGCCGATGATACCCTACTCACCATTCTCCGGACCGCGCCGGGCGCATCCCGTAGCATTGACCTATTCGAACACAGTGTGCGCAGCGCAGAAGATTTTATGAGTGTCGCATTTCCCGCGAGCAACGTCACAATGCTATTTGAGACCACGCGCACGGTGGAGTCTCCTACTCGCGGAGACGGTCCAATGGTCCTAATCCCGAGGTTCGACGTCGATGACGATAGCGTTGACGCGACATTTACCGGTCAACTCTTGGCTCACGAAGTTAGCCATTATTATTGGCGGGGCAATCAGACCTGGGTTAACGAAGGCGCGGCTGAATTCCTGAAGATCATGGCCGGGAACCTCTTGACAGGCAGAAGAGTAATGCCGGACCGTCCCCCATGCGTATCCTTTGGGAACATCGCCGATCTTGAAAGAGCGACTGTATCTTATGACCCTACAGGGGATTTCCTGTGCAACTATTCTTTAGGGCAGCGTTTGTTCTTGGACATGTACGGCACACTCGGAGAGCTCGCGTTTCGAACGGGATTTCGAAACCTTTACTTGATGTCCGACGCGGATTACGCGAGTCGCAATCGTGTCCGGCTGGGAATCACACACGTTGAGCGAGCGTTCAAGAAAGGAGCCACGCGAGAAGGGAGAGCGGCGGTGGACGAAGCGCTCGATCGCTGGTTCTATGGCTCTTCCCCCCGTGCTAAGATCACGCCCCACGATCCATCACCCCTCGAATCCTCTTTACCCACGATAAGCGGAAGAATCGACGATGCCTTCGTCACCGCACGACAGGGAGAGAGAACTTCGACGCTCGCCGCAGACGATAAACAAGAATGGGCGTGGCTGAATCTGGAATATTCCAATGATAACAAGGGTCCGTTCGAGCTCAAACTAGATGTCGTGGAATATTTCGAAGACGCGTTGATTCGGCAGCGAGTATTGGCAATATCCAACCTAGACCACGGCGTTAAGCGAATTTGGATAGGACTGGCACCGTCGCGGAAGTGGTCGCCGGGTCGATATTGGGTGTATGCGTACCACGAAGGCCAGAAGGTCGCCGAAGTGGAGTACAACATTACCCGTTAATCTCCGCCTCATTCCCCATAGATTCAACGGTCCCGACAGACGTAGACGCCCCGGCAAAACCGGGGCGTCTACCAATGGCCCAACTCTGTTGGCGTGTCGGGCTAGAATGCGCCGTAGCCGTCGGCCCGGATACAGGCCGCCCAGTGGTTGGGCTCCACTTCCCTCAGCTCCGGTAGGTGCCTCCGACAGTCGTCGTTGGCTATCGGACACCTGGGGTGGAACACGCACCCGCTCTGCGGGTTCAGCGGGCTCGGCACCTCTCCCGTCAGCAAGATCCGCTCCCTTTGCGCGCCGATGACCGGGTCAGGGATCGGCACCGCCGACAACAGCGCCCTCGTGTACGGGTGGAGCGGGTTCACGTAGATCTCGTTCCGCTCCGCCACCTCCATCAGCCGTCCAAGGACCTCTCCCACTCCCCCAATAAACAGGGCACAATTACGGTAACCATGAATCCCGCAGCAGACCCGATTATCCCTATGATCAGCGTGGCGATTCTCACCTTTGCCGCCCTATTCTGGCGCAAGGTCTGCGATGGTTATTCTCGCACCGAGCGCCTCAGATTGGGCCAAGACCGAGACGAGCTTCGCTGATTCGGGCATTTCGAAGGTCACCCACGCCCGCACAATCTGACCCTTTGCAAGCTCACCAGGACCTAATCGCGGTTCGATGTCCGCGTCTGCAAAGCCCGACGCGTACACGTACCCATCAGCGTCCTGGACGGCGAAGTAGAGTGCGTTATAGGAATCACCGTCGTCACTCATGCCCACCTGGGTGATATCCAACGCTACCAATCTCGTGTCCGCATCCACACCGAACACATCCGCAGGTGCAGGGTCCATCACTTCGTTGAGAGTGTACGAGCTTCCTCCAGCTTCGACTGTAGTCCCAATCGCCCCGGGCCACGGTCCGGGTGTCGGCATGGTCGCGGGGGCCTGGGTTCGCGTGGGCTCGGGCATCAGTATGGCGGTCTCTGTGCCGGATGACGCCGACGTAGGAGTATTCGTTGGAGCCAGTGTGTTGGTCGGCAGATCCGATGTGGGCTTGAGAGTGAGCTCTGGAGTGGCAGCAGGCTCAGGAGTCGGACCAGGGGTGGTAGATGGGACTGCGACAGCGCCCAACGAGAATATGGCCTGGCCCAATCGGAATAGTTCGCCGGTGAAAGGCCAGCTCAGACTGGTGGCTGTGATCGGTATTTCGTAGCCGATCACACCCCGTAGAACGCCCCCGGGAGCGATTTCACCCTCCGGCGACGATCTTTCGGTGGCGCCGAGGGTCCCAGATCCGTCGAGTAAGAGAATCCATCGGCGTCACGCACCTCCATCTGGAGGAGCTAACTCACAGCATCGGACTCGTCACCTGCGTTCCGAAACCCAACATCGACGTAGACAAAGTAGTGGCCTTCTTCCGGGGTCCAGAAGTCGTCCCCGAGGCCCGCCCAGACGCCGTGGACGGTGACCTGCAGGTCACCGAGCTCCACCGTGTCTCCGATGTTGAATGTTTCGGCCTTGGAAGCAGGCGTCGGCGCGGGGGACGCTACGGCTTGGGGCGGGGCCGCAGGTAGCGTGGCAGGCTCTGCGGTCGCGACGAGTTCGGGCATCTCCTCCGTGCAGCCTACGACTACAACAATAAGCGCCACGATTAGTACGAGGCTTAGTGCAGATTTGAACCTGTTTATCAGAGGCCCAAACTCCGTCCTGGGCATCAGACTATTGTTCACTGTCGATACATCCCGTCGCGACTTACTGGACTTACGCACACCACGCCTTGTTCCCGCCTACCTACAAGGCCAGCCTGAACCGCAACACGAAGATTCTTGATTTGGTCCAGTTTGGTGGGGAAGGGGAGACTCGAACTCCCACGCCTTTCAGCACATGATCCTAAATCATGCTCGTCTACCAGTTCCGACACTTCCCCGACGAGGACACATTTTAGCACAATCCCCATTTGCGGCTAACGGAAATCCAAACGTCTATGAACCATCCAGGGCGGCCCTAAACGCGCCCAGAATCCTGTCGTTGGACTGCCTCAGAATCGTGGTGTTCACGCTCAGACTCGAGATGGAGCCGCCCTCTTCAGAAGCGTAGACGAAAATGTCACGCTCACGTAGACAGTTGACTATTGCCTGATGGTCAAGGGCGTCGTCGAGCGTCATTGGGAAGATGTTGGATCCGTGCTCGAACTCAGTGATTCGAATGCCATCCAGAGCGTTCAACGAGTCGAATAGTCGCCGCCCCTTGGCCATTGCCTGGTTGAAACGCGCCTCGAAGCCTTGCGCGCCCTGAAGCGCGAGGGCGGCGGCGAAATAGGCGTGTGACAACCCGCCTCCAAACATGCGGCGGGTGTGGTACATGCCGCCGGTCAATTTGGAGTCACCCGCCAAGATAGCCCCGAATGGTGCGCCGAAATACTTGTATAGAGAGACGTATAGCGTGTCGAACAAAGCAGCGTACTCCTGGGGCGCGGTCCCGGACGCTGCGGACATCATGTATAGCCTGGCCCCGTCCAGGTGCGTGTGAATACCCTCGCAGCGGCAGTAGTCCGTCATATCTTTCATTTCTTGAAAAGGCACAACCTGCCCCTGTTGCCGCCGCACCGGGCTCTCAATCATCATCGCCCCGATGGGAGTGAGCACCCTGCCCGCTGTGGACTCATTGACCGCCTCTTTCAACTCTTCAAGATCGAAGCAGCGACTTCCTTTGCCCAGGGGAACGAGGTTGATACCGCTTAGTTGCGTGACGCAGTCTCCCGAGTCCTGGTAAAGATGGCTCTGCTCCTGGACAATCGCTCTGCGTCTGCCGCCGCACAGGGCCCGAATGGCCAGATGGTTGGCGAGGGTGCCAGTAGGCATGAATATTGCCGCTTCCTTTCCAAGGGCTTCGGCGAAATACTGTTCCACCTTGGCCACACTTCCACCAAGAGAGTAGGAATCGACGTCGAAACCCGATTCCGCCTCCACTTCGGCCAACCGGCTCAGGAGCAAGCCAGGGGACGCTGGTTCGCCGTCCCCTCGAAACACGACGGCGGTTTCTGAATCCTCTGGGCGGGACTCGGCCTGTGGATTGTCCAATTCGCCGGTCTTCATCGTGGTCATGCCGCGCCTCCGGAAGGTCTCAAATGAAGAAGCTCCGAGGATTCCCCCCGGAGCTTCGGTGCAACTCGCCTTTGTCCAGTCCCTTAGTTGTCCGCGACGTTCGCCTCTTCCCGCTGGAAAGCGGGGATCACTTCCTTGCCGAACAACTCGATGGACTCCATGACCCGGTCGTGCTCGATCGTCTCCGTCTGCATAATGAGCATAACCTGGTCGACCCCGATATCTTCGTACATCTGGATGGTCTTGATACAGCTCTCCGGATTGCCGGCGATGATTACGCCTCGGTCCGAAAGGGTGTTGGCATCCAACTGGGCAATGGCGGCCCGCGCCGCGCCGGGGCCGCTGTCGAGGGAGATCCCGGCTTCCGCGGCCTGCTCCTGGTGGTCCTCGTCGGATTGCCGGAGCCAGCGTCCGAAGTCGGCCTTGAGGTGGTCGGGCACACCGCCCCAGGCTTCGAGAAGTTCTTCATAAGCGCCGATGCGGCCCGCGATATAAGGCTTGTCCGGCCCGAAGAAAGTCTTCATCGACAACGCGCACAGTTCCTTGGCTTCCTGGTCGTCCTTACCGCAGAACGCGTGGACGTTGTTGCCCCAGAACTCGTTGGTGAACGCGCCCACGGGGTTGGCGTTCTTGACGGCTTCGCGGTAAACCTTCAAATGCTCCGCCAGGATGTCCACGGCATAAGAAGCGGAGGAAAGTACGCCGATTCCCTTCTCAGCAGCCAGGCGGAAGCTGTCCGTCTGAGTGCAAGCGAGGTACATGCGGGGATGGGGCTTCTGAAAGACCCTGGGGAGGACCCGGCGGGTCGGTACACTCCAGAACTTCCCTTCCCACTCGAACTCGTCGGCCTGCCAGATTTGGGGCAGCATCGTGAGAGCCTCATCCCACCTTTCCCGCGTCTCACGAGGGTCGATTCCCTGGCCAATCTGCTCGTAGGCATTTGAGCGGCCCGTGCCGAATTCGACACGGCCATCGGTGAGTTGGTCGACCATGGCGACCCGCTCGGCGACTCGGACGGGGTGATGGTAAGGCAGAATAGACACTCCGAAGCCGATCCTGATGTTCTTGGTGCGTTGACTAAGCGCCCCGAAGAGGACCTCCGGACAAGGCGAGCCGGAAAACCCCATTAGAAAGTGATGTTCGACGAACCAGAGGTTGTCGAAACCCACCTGGTCAGCCAACTCACACTGGTCCAACGTCTCCTTGTACAGGCTGTTCCAGTCCACGTCGTTGCCTTCGAAGGGGCGCTGGGCCTCGTATAGAAGTCCGAATTTCATCTACATTCTCCTTGCGGATTGATGGGACCGCCGCTCGAAAACGTCATACGTGTCAGATCCGCGTCGGCCGCTCCAGCCTCCGTGGCCGAAGCAATCACAGTATACCCGATAGGAAATGGTATAGGAATAGCGGCCTGTCACCAGCGCAGTGAAGCGTCAAGCACGAGGTCAATGTGTCGAATTAGGGGTTGGTGACCCGCCTCGGGGTCGAACCGAGAACCTACGGATTAAGAGTCCGTTGCTCTGCCAGTTGAGCTAGCGGGCCATTTTGCCTGTTTCAGCTACGAAGCTGGAGTTTTTCCCCACCCTTCAGGGCCGTTTGCAGGGCTGTTTGCCGTTCCGTTAGACGTTCCGTTGCCCATCCGGAGAGATTTTCCGGCCTCAGTGGGCCTCGGTGCATGATAGCATTCCCCGGCGGAAATATCACGGCTTGTTATTCGGCCTCAGTAAGCCTCAGTGACCCTCAGTGACCCTTGGTTCATCGTTGCCGCCGTTCATCGTTTCTGCCGTTCATCGTTTCTGCCGTTCATCGTTGCCGCTGTTCTCCAGTCCGCCCCTGCCGTTCCGGGACAGCGCCGTTGCGATCATCGCCCCAACCCGGGCGCACCCCTCTCCCCACCGGGGCCCGTGGGACATCGCCCCGTCCGTCTCCGCGTGCCCCAGCTCGTGTATCACCAGGTTCAGCTGCCTCTCCCCTCTCCCTTCGAAGAACTCGTCGTCCAGGAACGCCAGGTTGAACGTCATCTCCGGCCTCTCGCTGTTCATGGTGCAGGTGGCCAGCGCCCTCAGCCTTTGGTCCCTGATGAATACGGTTTTCACCTCTTTTCCCGCGTGTTTTCCCAGCTCCACGACCCACCGGGCAAAATTTTCCCTGACGGCGTCCCCCGTTATGTCCACCCGGGGGCTCCTTTCCAGGACTTCCTCCGGAGTCTTCGGCCGGCCGAAGACCTCGCCCGCGCTCTGGAGCCCTCCCTTCTCCCTCATGGTTTTCAGTTCTTCCCGGCTCATGTTCCGGGGGTGGACCACCTGGTACCCCTCCTCGGCGGCCTGCATGTTGGCCTCGGTGTCCGTCGACCAGGTGACCGCCTTCTCCCCGTAGCGCCCCAGGATGGTGTCCTTCACCGCCTCCGGCTCCGGCCTCTGGCTCTCCATGGCGTTCCTGACCCACGTCTCCCGGAAGTCGTCCTCCCGCATCAGTTCGTGCATCGCGTTCAGGACCTCGGCGTAGATGTCCTGCAGGTACTTCTCGGATACCGTATCCCGGTTCGGGGGCATCGCGACCTTCTGCTGCACGTCCACGTCGTAGGGTAGCTCTATCTCCTGAATGGGTATCCCCATCTCGAAGAGCCAGCCGGTCTCCTCTCTGGCCCGCATGATGTGGATGTCCGTCCTTCTCCTGGTGGGCCTGAGCGGCTGTCCCGGCACCGCCGAGATGACGCTCTGGAGCGCCGCCGTGTGGACCGCCTCCGCCTCCCGTCTCTTTACCCTCTTCCCGTTCACCGTGTATTCGGTCCCCTCCGGAGGCCTGATCATCGGCATCCTTTCCAGAAGCCTCTCCGTTTCCTCCCTTCCCCAGGGCATGAGCGCGGTCACCCGGGTGCCCGAGCGCCGCCTGTTCTTCTTGGTCTCCCGGCCCCCCTCGGGGGGAAGTCCACCGTCCATCCCGCGGTCTCTATTTTCCCCCAGACGGCCAGGCAGAGCGCCTCCTTGTCCCCCAGGTTGAAGCGGCCCCGTTTCTCCGGGTCCATGCGTTTGGGCGTCTCTCCCATCAGGGTGTAGGCGTCCCTTATGTCCAGGAAGCCGGGCGCGTCGTCCTCGACCGCGATGAACACGCCGTCCTTCCTGTGGTCTACGGTGACCCGGCAGTTTGCCGCCCTCTCGTCGAAGGCGTTCTGGACGAGTTCCTTGACGAGCTGTTCCGGGCGCCGGTCGGCGTGGAGCTGTCTCATGCCTGCGGTGTCGACCTCGAAGCGCTCCTGCGATCTGTGGGCTGCGGTCATCCTTTTTTCCTCCCTTGGTCCGCCCTCCGGGCGTTTTCTATCAAAACGTTAAAACGCGGGTCAAGCCTTTTTCATTACCATTTTTTCATGGATACGATCATTACCGTTGTGGGCGGGGTTGCGAAGGCCGTGGCGATCTTCGGGGAGTAAAAGGCGGAGGTAAAGTGGACCACCTGGACGGATTGACCGCCTGACTTTGTGGCGGTTGAAAAATGTACCGTCCTCTGCCATCCATAGGTTCGAAGTCGCGCTTATGGGTGGTGGGATGGATGTACCAGGTGGACGTGTATCCACGGGTCCGACGGGCGGTGATGGTGGATGGGATGAGCATCCGGGAGGTCTCCCGGGTGTTCGGCCCGCACCGGGACACGGTGCGCAAGATGCTGGCCTACTCAGTCCCGCCGGGGTACCAGCGACAGACTCCCCCCCGACGCCCCAAGCTGGAGCCCTTCACCGGAGTCATCGACCACATCCTGGATGAGGATCATCAGGTCCCCAAGAAGCAACGCCACACCGCCAAGCGCATCTTCGAGCGGCTCAGGGACGAGTACGGGTTTGATGGCCAGTACACCATCATCAAGGACTATGTCAGGGAGCATCGCCGTCAGACTAGGGAGATGTTCGTGCCCTTGTCCCATGCGCCGGGCCACGCCCAGTGCGACTTCGGCGAGGCCCTGGTCATTATCGGCGGGGTGCAGCAGAAGGCCCACTGTTTCGTCATCGACCTGCCCCACAGCGACGGCTGCTACGTCAAGGCTTACCCGTCGGAGACCACCGAGGCCTTCCTGGACGGCCATGTGTCGGCCTTCGCTTTCCTGGGGGGAGCGCCGCAGAGCATCCTCTACGACAATACCAGGCTGGCTGTTGCCCGGATCCTGGGCGACGGTCGGCGCCAGCGCACCCGGGCCTTCACCGAGCTCCAGTCCCACTACCTGTTCGAGGACCGGTTCGGCCGCCCCGGCAAGGGCAATGACAAGGGTAAGGTGGAGGGCCTGGTGGGCTACGCGCGGCGCAATTTCCTGGCGCCCATCCCGTCCTTCGAGAGCTTTGATGCCCTGAATGCCTACCTGGAGCGACGATGCTTGGAACGGATGGACGCCAGGCTCCGGGGACATACGGAGAGCATCGGGCAGCGGATGGAGCGGGACCTGGATGCCCTGCTGCCGTTGCCGCCGGTGGCATATGACGCCTGCGAGAAGCAGGCTGGCCGGGTGAGTTCCCTGTCCCTGGTCCGGTACAAGACCAACGACTACTCGGCGCCGGTGGCCTTCGGACACAGAGACGTGCTGGTGCGGGGCTACGTGGACCGAGTGGTGATCAGCTGCGGGTCCGAGGTCATCGCCAGGCATACGCGCTCCTACGAGCGGGACGACTTCGTCTACGACCCCATCCACTACCTGCCGCTATTGGAGCGGAAGACTGGCGCCCTGGACCAGGCCGCGCCGCTACAGGGATGGGACCTGCCCGAGGAGTTCGACACTTTGCGCAGGCTGCTGGAAGCCCGCATGGGACACCGGGGCAAGCGGGAGTTCGTCCAGGCGCCGCGGCTATTCGAGCATTTTTCGCCAGGGGAAGTCCACGCCGCGGTTCGGGATGCCATACGGTTGGGGGCTTTGAGCTTCGATGCGGTGAAGCATCTGGCGCTATGCCGGCTGGCAGGGCCGGCCGCCCCGCCTCGACCTGGAGCTGTATCCCTACCTGCCCAGGGTGAGGGTCAGCGCCACATCGACACGAGACTATATGACTCTCATCGCAGGGAGGGCGGCATGAGCGACCGGTCCACGCTGCTGCTGGAACACCATCTGAAGGAACTGAAACTGCCCAGCTTCCTCCGGGAATACGGGAAGATGGCCTCCCAGTGCGCCGCCGAGGGCGTTGACCACTCCCAATACCTGCTCAGACTGGCGGAACTGGAACTGATCGACCGCCACCAGCGCATGGTGGAGCGGCGGATCCGGGCGGCCCGCTTCCCCGCCGTCAAGAGCCTGGACACCTTCGACTTCCCAGCCATTCCCTCGGTGAACAAGGCGCTGGTGATGGAACTGGCCCGGTGTGAATACATCCAGCGCCGGGAGAACGTAATCGCCGCCTTAAACAGCGGCGCCGGCAAGACCCACGCGGCCCTGGGGCTGGGCCTGGCCGCCTGCCAGCGGGGGATGTCCGTGGGCTTCACCACGGCCGCCGCCCTGGTCCACGAGTTGATGGAGGCCAGAGACGAGAGGCGTCTGCTGAATCTACAGAGACAACTTTCCCGTCTGAACCTGCTGATCATCGACGAGTTAGGTTTCGTCCCCCTGTCCCCCACCGGGGCGGAGTTGCTCTTCGAGGTCTTCAGCCAGCGCTACGAGCGGGGCTCAATCCTGGTGACCACCAACCTTCCCGCAGGCGAGTGGACCGAGGTCTTCGGGTCGGAGCGTCTCACCCACCACGTCCACATCCTGGAGATGAACGGCGACAGCTACCGTCTCAAGCGTAGCAGAGAGAACTCTGTCTCCCAACCTTCAGACGAGCCTGACGAAGAATAGGTAGTATCAAGACCTTCCTGCCTGCCGTCTGCCGCCCCGCCCGTAAACAGGGCATTCCCCTCAACCATTGGCGCGGACATTTATGCTGGCCAGTTAGTGAGGACCTTTTCCCTGAACGTCAACACCCCAGTGGCCCAACATTTCTCCGCCATTGACAGTATCGGAAGAGCGATGCAATGGACTGGATAGATGCTCCAGCTCCCACGAATGCATATGGTGAACTCGTCCCAACTATTGCCACCAATTGGCCTCGCATGTGGGGGTGTCATAGGACCGAATCCGATGGGCTTCAGTTATCAGAAGTACAAAGAAGCCCACAAATCTCGGGCTTTCATGCTGCCTCGTAGCACAGATTACGACTTCCAGGTGGGAACATGTCACACCCTCGCCTGCGAGGAAGGGAAGATAAGCTGGGCGCCGGTGAGCTCAATTACAACGGCCTCGGGCAATTAAAGACCAGCAGAGCCCTGGTTGCACCAGGGCTGTAAAAAGCGGAGTTAAGGTAGACTCCGCAGGCAGATCGAGTAAAAAATGGGAATTACATATTTAACTTCGCTTTCAGTGTTCGTTGAACGGCGTGTGCCTTATAGTGAAAGACAAACCCGTTCCATCTCCGATATTGCATATCGAGAAAATTGCGAAACTCCCGTCGCTGCAATGCAGCGGCGTAACACGGCAGCTCCATGACGGTATCCGTAATCGCCAAAAGAGGGGTTCCGGGAGTGCGCCGATTCTCCACGGGGTAGCCAGGCCGGGTTTCGGGTTGGTTGACCGCTAAGGGTAGGGCGATACGCTAACACTCCATCAGGTCTTTCAGTTTATCCCAGTTTTCCTCATCCACCACGTCGACAGGAATGTCCTCCGGTTCGATCAATATCCTTCCGATATTCACTTGCAGTTCCATATCACCCCCTGCCGGATGGGCTTCAACGTTGCCGTCGTCGGCCTGAATGGTGAACTCCCATGGGAAGTCGACTTCGACCATTCCGCTAACGCAGTCGGAGTGGACCGCAAAGTCCGCCAGCGTCCACAGACGGGCAAGGAACACCGGGCCGTCCTGGGCCTCAACCCGTTCCACGTCCCTTAGTTCCGTTCGGACGCCGGATTGGTACTGCTTTTCCAGGTAGTTGATGTCAAGACCAACGGCGGCCAGCGCAGGACTATACGCCAGGGCCGCCGTAAGCACCGAGCCGGCAACATACTCCCGGTTGGCGTCGAACCAATCGGCCGCTGCCTGGTGGGGGTCAACCTCCGGCGCTGCCGCGCTGTCGCATCCCAGCGTCAACAATACTCCCAGCAGTATCAGAACTCTTGTCAAACACCTTCCTCCTCAGGGCAATCGCGTTTTAGCTGCGGAGGACTTTCAGCAGGTAGTCCTCCTTCCAGCCGGCCTGGAGGCGTTTCCCCTGGATGCCCACCTTGAGGCTCGTTTCGTTCTTGAGCAGATTGTGCGAAACCTGCCGCAGCGTCGCCATGTTCTGCGGTGCGTGGTCCTTACGCACCCGGCATTGGTCTTCTCGGAAGGTCACGTCCAGGCTCCAGTGCAAGGAGTTCTCGATGCTCCAGTGAGCGCGCACCACCTCCAGCAGTCGCTCCGCCGGGGCATCCAGGCTGCTGATGTAGTACCGGGGCTGTACCGTGGTCTCTCCCGGCGTCTCCCGGCGGCCCACCACCTTGACCACCGAGCGCAGGCTGGGCCAGTCCTGGCCGGCGCTCAGGTACCCCAAGCAAGATGGGTCGCTGATTGTCCAGCACTCCCGACGTTCTATCCGTCCGTGGTTCTTGTTCAGGGTGGTGGCGTAGTCGTGGGGAACACCCTCGAAGCCGAACTCCTCCGCTCCCTCGAACAGGTCCCGCACGTCTTCGTACAGTTGACCCTGGTTCTCCTTCAACGCCAGCACGTAGTCGGCGCCCCGGTCCAGAATCCCCTGGGCGATGTCCTTCTGACAGCCCATGGCGTCGATGGTGACGATGCACCCTTTCAGTTCCAGCATTTGCAGCAACTGGGGAATGGCAGTGATTTCGTTGGACTTCTCCTCGGTCTTCACTTGGCCCAGGGTCAGCGTGTTGGCCGAGGCCCAGGCGCTGACCAGGTGGATGGCCCGCTTGCCCGAATTGCGGTCGTGGGAACGCCGTACCGTCTTGCCATCGATGGCCACCACTTCCCCGGGGACCAGGTCGGACACCGCCTGGGTCCAGGCCATGAAGCACTGCTGGAACTGCTCCGGGTCCAGCCGGGAGAAGACGTCGCCGAAGGTGTCGTGGGACGGGATCCCGTGGGGCAGTTCCAGGAAGGTCTGGAACCATTCCAGCTTGCTCTTGCCGAACAACTCGATGTAGACCCAAGAGTCGGCCCCGCAGATGACGGCGCAGATGGCAATGGCAATAATGTCCAGCAGTTTGTGCCGCTTGCACCGGTCGATCCTGGGGTCCTCCAACGTCTCGAAATAATCCATAATGGACGCGCCCTTTCCCTCCCTCATCACTCCCCCCGTCTCCCCTTCACATCACTGAACTCGTATGCCTGGCCAAGTCTACCAATTTATAACGCGATTGCCCTGCCTTCCTCCTGCGTACTTGCTTCACCACCCGGCCGGTTGCTTCCCTGCCTACCCGCCCCGTGGCAGCTTGACGATAATACAGCCGAAGGGCCGGTGTCGTAAGCACCGGCCCCGATAGGCGGCAACACGACTCCGACGGTTCGGTAGCGGAAGACAAGCTGGCAGAGTTCGAGTTCTACCCGATGCTAGGGGACCCGAAAGAACCGAACGGGCAGCAGACCGTCGACAAGGCCAAAAGGCCGTGACGATTCCGTTAAGCTATCGACCAACTTCCGTCACGGATTCGGTGGGGGGCGGGAGTTTCGCAATTTTCTCATATCGGAAACCCAGAATCAGTTCTCTTTTGTCAGCCGAGTATTCATCGGTTCTGTCCCAGTGTTTTCCGTACAACCCGTTAAGCAATTTGTAATCGAATTTCTCCCTATCTTCCAGCCAAACCTCGGCAAGTTGTCTCGCCTCGTACTCGCCACTCTCACATAGCCCCTTCAAGTCAAGCAAACGCTTGAATTCTTCAGTGGTGTCATCCTTCGGCATTGGGGCTGGTGTGGGTATCGGCGTAGGCGTGGGGCTAGGTCAGAGGAAAGACCCGGCGGGTCCAAGACGCGGAGTTACGAGGCTGGGTACTGCCTACAGTACACGTTGGCCGGGAAAAGTGGGCGAGAGTGTACCGTACTGCGAACTTTTCGCTGGGAGGTCCTGATATGAGGAGTCGGTCAGCCGACCCCGGCTAGATCCTCAAGAGCCTCCGGTTCACCGGCCAGGAGGCTCTTCCATTCCCGCCATTGCAGGAAACCACCCATATGCCCGCCGATATTGGGGGTATCGGCCCGAATACCATCTTCACGGCTGCGCCACGGCGAAGGCAACGCCGGGCCAAGCTTTTTCTTGCCCGCGTACCTCGCTGAAAGACTCGATCCGCTGTCGCCCTATTCTATTGGTTCGGGCCTGAGACAGTGAAGTTCAGGGAGTTGGACAGTTTCCGGCCGTCCTGGGTGCAGATGGACCCCTGGGCGTCGCAGTCCGTGGCGACCGGCAGCGCTACGGTCACATCGGCGTTGGAGTCGGGCCGCACCGTTATCCGCCAGGAGATATTGCTGGACTTGTCCACCCGCTGCGCTTTCAGGACTTCCCCGTCCGTCACATCGAAGGCGTGCAACTTCAGAACCTTGTAGCTCAGCGGGAATTCCTCGCTGAACTCGATTTCGAAGGTGAATTCTGCTGATCCATCGTGGGTCGCCGGGGCGGCTACCGTCAGGCTGACGGTCAGCGGCGGGAGAACCGGCGCCACCGCACCGGTCCCAGCGTCGTCAGTGAAGTTGACCTGCACCTTGATGGTCAAGCCCTTGTCGGCGGCTACCACGGTGTAAGTGGAGTCCGTCGCACCCGCGATGTCGACATCCGCACCTCCGTCACTGGCAACCCACTGGAAGCTGAACGTAACGTTCTCCAATCCGTCGGCGTCGGCAATGCCGGAAGTGTCCGCCGTCAGGGGCTCCCCTACTTGGGCCGTTCCGACAATCGCGGGCGAGCCTGTGGCCCTGTTCAAGGGCCTGACTTTCTCCCTTAGTTCGGCCACCCGGTCAGGATTGGGTTCACTTACGCCGTGGGCCATCCGGTATTCGTTAACTCCTTCTTCGGCGGCCTCAACTCGGACGTAGTAGGCGCCCTCCAATAGAGTTGGGTACATGGCCACGTGCTCCTCACCGGGCTTCGATTTATGCTCGATGACGGTCCCATCCTCGTGTTCAAGCGTCAGGTTCGCGTCCGCGTCCAGTTGGCGGATTCCGATCTGGACCTTCTTCGGCTCGGTGATGGTGAACGTGAAGTAGTCCACCACGTCGTCTACGCCGTTGACGCTGTAGGTTGGGTATCTGGCCTTCGCAAGGGATGTGATGTCGCCTAGGTCTACGGCCCCTGCCCTCGTGGCGTCGGGGTCGGAGCTTCCCTTGGCTGCGGGCTCCACCGGCTCAGTAGGAGAGCTCGTCAGGGTCGTCTCGTTCCCCGCATCATCGGTGAAGGTGACTGATACCCGGATGGCGAGTCCTTCTTCGTTTTCTGTCAGGGTGTGGCTCATTCCGGTGGCGTTCTGAATGTCCGAGTCTCCAGCGATCCACTGGTATCCGAAGGTAGCGTTGTCCTTCCTATCGGTGTCTGAGATCCGGGAGGTGTCCGCGGTTAGAGTCTGTCCCACCTCCAGCGTGCCGGTTATAGTCGGTTGCCCGGCAGCGCGTGTGTTGACTGGAGGCGATATGAGGAAGGCAAAGCTGGTCAGCTTTTCATCGTTGCCGCCGTCGTCGGTGAACTCGACCCTGACCTTGATGGCGCGGTCTTGGTCCTGCCGCGTTACCGTGTATGTGGAGCCGGTTGCTCCCGGGATGTCAGTATCGCTGTTGGCCAATGGGTCGTGTCGCACCCACTGGTAGCTGAAACTGGAGTTTTCGAGGCCGTCGGCGTCGGCGATCCCGGATGTGGTCGCGGTCAGTACCTCGCCGATTCTGGGTAAACCGGTGATGCTGGGCCCGCCGGTCGGGGAGTTGTTGGTTGACGCATGCCCGGCGGTGTCAGGCTCCGTCTGGCTGACACGGTAGTTGTACACACCCGTTCGGCCGCCGGGGTTGGAGCCAACCCCCAGGTAGTATTTGCCGCTGCCGGCAGTTCGGAAGGTCAGGGTAACGGACGGGTCGGTCCCACTGCCAGCTTCGCCCTCCTGGAACAGCACGCCGTCTTTGTCGTAGATGCCTGTGATCCGGGGCCTCATCAGCCGATGTTCCACGGGAAAGTGATCGCTGCCTTCCAAGTAGACCTCATACTCGGTGCTTCCCTTGAGTTCGAACCCGTACCAGTCCTCGTCCGGCTCGGATCCCCAGTTGTCCCCCAGCAGGTGACCGCCGGCGAAGTAGTGAGTCCGCTGGTCGGCGCTGCTGTACCGCTCGTACTCTGTGAATCTGGTGCTGACGTCGGCCCGGATGTCAAAGGCATATCCCTCGGGTCCGCCTTCGAAGGGGAATACTGCGTTGCCGTCGTCATTTTCGATGCAGTAGGTGTCGTAGCGGACCAGCACATGGTAGGAGCCGATTCCCTGGTCGTCGGCCGACTCGCCCGACTTGACCTTCAGAACATAGTCGCCGTACATGCTAAAGACGAATATAAACCGGGAGTTGCCGCCGGTGCCGAAGTCACCGGGCGCCGAGTTGAATCCGTGACCTCCAGGGTTCCCACCCTCATGATAGAGAGAGACCGGATGCGGGTCCGCAAGGGTTAAACTGCCGCCGACGTCCTGGCCCCAGACATCCAGGCTGGAGTCGGCTCCCAGGATCTCCACAAAGTAGGTTCTAAAGGGGTCCACTCCCGGTATGACCCAGGTGTCGACCTCGCCGGGGCTGCTGATCATGCCGTGTTCGGAAAGCACGGTGACGATGTTGGCCCGGTTGTTGTCGATGCACGGCACCAACGGATCCGGGTCGGTCTCCATCAGCGGATCCGTGTCGGTCTCCATCAGCGGATCCGTGTCGGCGTCGTCGTCGTGCACCGTCACCGGCAGGTCAGCGGCCACGGACGCGTAGCCGCCACCGGCCGCGGTGTGGGTCAGCGTCGCCGAGTCGTTCACCGTGTCGTCGTCATGGCCCGCCTCGACCGTCACCGTCTTCGCCGTCGCCCAGTCCGTGGTCGTGAACATCAGAATCGTCGGGTCAGGCGTCAGGTCCGTGTCTGCGTGGCCCGTGATCGTCACCGTCACCTGAGCCGACGGCCGCGTCGCCAGCGCCACCGTGTAGCTCTCGCTGCCTCCCTCCGACGGACCCAGCGACGCCTTCGACAGCACGAGGTCCGCCTCGTCGTCGTCCTGAATGGTCAAGCCCTCGTCGTAGGGGAACCAGACGAGCCCGGACTTCTCCATCCCCACCACTTCCACCGTCGCAGTCACGACCAGATTCTTGTCCGGACCATCGTCGTCGTCGTCCACCGAGGTTATGGTCACGGTTCCCGTGCTGTTCTTCTGGCCTGCCGGAATCGTCAACAGCGAACCGGTCTGAGTGAAGTCGTCCGGTTCGGCCGCCGCGTCCGGCCGCGTCGTCACCGTCACCGCGACATCGGCCTCGACAATCGTGTTCAGGCTCACGGTCACCGTGCTCTGGCCACCGTTTTCGGAGATGGTGGCCGGGGCGACCGCGAGCGTTACCCGGGGCTGGGCCTCATCCTCGAGGATATGCCAATCACTGACCTTGAAAACCGGGCCGCCGTGGCCGGTTGCCGAAAAGTCCAGAGCGACTCTTCTGACGGAGCCCGGCCCGTAGTACTCGTCGTCCGTGGACGTAAGCGTGACTACACCCGTGCTGCGCATCGACCCGGCGGGTATGGTCAACGTGCGGTTGGGGCTCAACGTGAAGTCGTCGGCTGTCGCGAAGTGATTCGGGTTCGCTTCGTCGATGTTGATCGTTATCGTCACGTCGTCGGGCAACGGCTGGCTCAGGTTCGCGATGATCGTGCTGGTCCCACCCTCGATCACTTTGCGCGGTACTGGCGAGACCGCCAGTACCGCGTGGTTGAGATCGTTGTCGAGGATGTAGACCTGGTTGCTGGCGACGGACACGAATGGACTGTCGGCGGACGGGCTTCCTCTCAGTGAGATGAATTCATTGTCCATATCGGTGTCTTCCAGCGCCGTAAGCGTCACCACGCCGGTGCTCTCGGTCTCTCCCGCGGCGATCATGAGGACCGGATCCGCGCTCAACTCGACCGCATCGGAGAAGTGCATGACGGTCACGGTCACGTCGGCCGGCACCGGCTGCACGGCGCGCAGGGTGATGGTGCTGACCTCGCCTTCCTCTATCGTCGACGGTGTCGTGATCAGGTGGAGCCGCATCCGCGGGTCATCTTCGAGAACTGTCAACGACTGGTCGGCCGGGTCGGCCACGCCGCCGCCCCCGGTCATGGTCCCCGAGACCGTGACCACCCGACTTCGGCTTCCGGCACTCAACGGATCGTCGACCGTTGCGATGGTGACCGTCCCCGTGCTCGTTGTTCCGCCCGCCGGAATCGTCAGCACCGTATTGGCGCTCAGCACGAAGTCGTCTGGGCGGGTGTCGGCGTGACCGGGCGACGCGGACACCGTGATCGTCGCCTCGTCGTCCAGGGGGCCGCTCGTGACGGCCGTGACCGTGCTGACCAGTCCTTCCCTGACCCGCGGCGGCGTGAGCACGAGGGCCACCTCCGGAGACATGAGGTCGTCGTCCACGATCGTCAGTTCCAGCGGCGTGGGCGTCCGGATGCCGCGCCCCTCGGTCACCGTCGCGGAAATCGTGATCGTCTGGTCCGGCTCGTCCGCAGCGTTGTCCACGGCCGTGATGGTCAGGGTCTCGGTGGCGTAGAGCGCTCCCGGCAGGAAGGTCAACGTGGTGCCGTTCAGCGTGGCCCGGTCGCTCGGCTCCAGCGACACCGCCATCTTCACCACGCCCTCGTGCAACCGGTGCTTGAACGCCCGCAACGTGGCTTCGCCGCCATTCTCGAAGATTGTCGACGGGGCGACCTCCCAGCCAACGATGGTGTGGTCGTCTTCGACAACGCTGAATGCCCCGAAGCTAGAATCCACGCGCGGATGGTCCGAAGACAGCGTCGCGCGGAAGTAGTGGGTGCCCCTGTAGGTGAAGTCGTCCAGGGAGGTGAAGATCACCTCCCCGGTGCTCTCCGTCGCCCCGGCGGCAATCGTCAACGTCGTGTTGGCGCTCAGCTCGTACTCGCCGGCCCTGCTGCTGTCCGGGGTCACCTCAACGGTGATGGTGACGTCTTCGTCGAGAGGCATGGAGAGCGCCGCACGTATCGGCCTGCTCTCGCCCTCGGGTACGCTCTCGATCACGGGAGCCAGCTCCACGCGCGTGGTGTCGGTCACAGTTACCGGCAGATCGGCGGACACCGAGTCGTATCCGCCGCCCGATGCGGTATGGGTCAGGGTGGCGCTGTCGTGTATCGCATCGTCGTCCGCCGTCGCCGAAACGGTCACCGTCTGCCGGGTGTTCCAGTTCTGGTCGGTGAAGGTCAGGCTGGACTTGTCCAGGGCCAGGTCCGTACCCGTGATGCCCCCTATGATGACCGTCACGTCTCCGGCGGGCACCGCGTCCAACTCCACATCGTAGGTGTCCGAGTTCCCCTCTACGATATCCAGCGAGGTCTCGGAGACCGTCACGCCCGGGGCGACCGGCTGGGCGTGGACCGGCGAACCCTGGAAAGTGCCGGGAGCCAGGCCCAGGACCACGGCTGCGGCAAGGAACAGAAGCCTAGTCGCCTTTGTGGTGAAGCGTCATCACTGGAACCATTCCACTGGCATGTTCGGGATTCTCAAGAATACCTGCCCACAGGCCATCGGTCGGCTCGCTGCAGCTCTTCTTTCGAGCTTGTTCCGAACATGAGCAAATCTCGATTCGGCTCTCTTGACATCCTTGGCTCCTCTATCTGAAGCTCTCTCCCTCATCCGTGACTTCACCTCACCTGAAACCCTTCGGGTTTTTCTACTCTCCCTCAGTGGTCCCGTTTTCCCCGCACGACATTACGGTTCAGCTACCGGCACAGGTCGGCGACTCCCGGTGCGCGCTATGAGCCCCTAGCCTCTCGAGGCTAGGGGCTCATAGCGCGCACTCCGCCAACCCAGCATTATTGCTCACGCGCGTGTGCGAGGGCAAGGCTTTTCACGGCAGAGAAAATTGCGAAACTCTTCAGTTGCCGAAGAGGCGGAATAAAAATGGCGTGGATAGGATTCATCGGCCAATCAGAGTAAGTGGACTTCGCTGATATTTTGGCGGTATTCGTCCTCCAGCAGCGGTAGCAACCTCAGCCAGGGAGTTTCGCAATTTTCCCACGGCACGGCGGTGTCGCCGGGCATTGCCCTCATTCAAAGGCCAGCGCAGCCTATGGAATGACCAACCTTTCCAGACGCTCAGGCAAGGCATAGGGGAACCGCGACGGCTCTATGCGATAGGCCCTCTTCTGGTGTCAGAGCGCCGCGACGAGTCGGGGAGCTGCACGGAAAGGCCGTCGCCCGGAGAGCCGGGCAACAAAAAAAGGGCGTCACACATGGCCGTGCAGGGGGAGGACACCATGATTCGGTGTCCTCCCCCTGTGTGTTGCGGTCTAGCGTCCTGAGCCGACTGGCTCTAAGCCCGAATCCACCGAAGGAGGGCGTCGGGTCAGCGTCCTGAAGTGGCCAAAGGTTGCTCCTGTGCATCTGGCATGATGGTTTTGTAGCAGCAGGTCAACCAGAAACAAGGAGCACCCAATAGATGCTGCCACGCTACCAACCCGACCGCATCTACATCGCCTTCGATGAGCGCCGACTGGCGGCCAATGCTGGGTTGATCCTACCGGCCATGTTGGCCTTTGCACCTGGGCCTACCCCAACTGGTTGACCGGGACCTGGACCCGGGCTGCGCCCCAGGCCCTGCCTTTCTGTTGTCAGTCTGGACAGGGCATTATCGACGCCCATCAGGTGCTCTCATCACGCAGATCTCGGGCTGCGAAGCCTTGGTCCTACAGTACGGCGCGGACTGCATCACCAGCGTAGGCGCCGAACTGCGCCAAGAACCGCAGCGTTGAAGTGCGGGCTATAGCTGGGCGGTGTGACACTCCGGGCGCGCCAGCGGGGCGTTCGCTCTGCGTTCAGCAGATGGGGTCCGCCGTTTCGTCTGCGCTCTGCGTCTGCTGCCGGAGCATGGGCGGCAACAGGACCTTGACGTCCATCTCGTCGGCCTGCCGCTGTTGTTGCGGCTGGATCACCTCGCCGACCACGGCTGCGATGGTGGCCTCACCGGTGGCGGCCGCGACCGTGGCGGCCCTGTCGTGGGCTCTCCGGATGTCGTCCAGCCTGATGGTGCGCGAGACTTCAAACACGGCGTGGACGTACCGTTTGTCGTCGGCGCGGCGGGCTCGGATGATGATGTCCGCCACCATCACGTGGTCCGCCTGCTGCTCGGTGATGCGGCCGGCTTCCTCGGCCGCGTTGATGGCCTCGAGGAACCCGTGGTCGGTGTCCCGGCCGGCGGCGAGCAGGATGCGCCCCCTCGTGAGGGCGAGTTCATTCATGGCGATGTTCAGGATGTTCAGCCGGGCGCGGTTTTCGAGGTCGCTGCCGTTCAGGGACGCCACGTTCGTCTGGAGGGACGCCACGTTTGTTTGGAGGGACGCCACGTCTGGAGGGACGCCACGTTTGTGTCCAGGGACGTGAGGCGGCGGTTTGTTTCCGCGGCATGGTCTTCCAATGCATCCAGCCGGTGGTTGGTGGCTTCGGCAAAAGCTTGTAAGCTGGCGCTGAGGCCGGTCACGAGGCCGACCAGCTGGGCGAATTGCTCCGGCAGGGCGATGAGGTCGGGCAGCAGCAGCCGGGTCCGCATGTCTTGCAGGTACTCGGGGTTGCTGTCCAGGAAGTCCAGCAGGTGTTGATATTCGGGCGGGTACATGGTGTGTTGTCCTCTCAACGCTACGTTGTGATTATAGAGCATCGACGGCTGAGTGCGAGGGCTGGAAGGCCCACTCGGTGTGCCGTGTCCGCGCTTGCAGACCATGGTGTGGCATTAGTTCATCACGTTGTCCTGGTCTTTCCCTTTGGATTACGAGGTTTCCATGACTTGCGGTGGTTATCAGCGCAGGATCAGCAACGGACCTGCCCGGCTGCGGCAGGTTTCCGACAATCTTTTCAGATGCTCAATTCTTTGAGCTTGCGGCGATTTTCAACGGCGCGTGCCCGAACTCGTTCCCGTTATTCGTCCGGCGTTAGGCGGACTCTCTTTGGCTTCTAGGATGCTTTCGGCTTGCGGTTTGGACCGTCGCGGGTTTCGGGGTTTTACGGTCACGAGAGGATACTGCTTTTGGATTGGCAGACGTCTTGGTCTTGCGTTTAGGTGCCGGCTTGGCGTCGTAGGCAGGGTTGGTGGTGATGGGGAAATCGAATTCCCACTCAAAAGTTGTGCCTACTGCCCACTTGTGCGGGGACACCCGGGTTGGACCGAACGGGTTGGACCGAACGTGTTCTTCAATGGCAATGCTACCCGCCGCGGACGGATATGCGGCCCCTCCTCCGGATGCCAGAGAGTTTCATATTTTGGGTCAGTCCATGCTTGTAGGTGTTAGGGATGGCCGGAATCTTGGCGCCTTGCTGCATGCACCCCGGGAGGGTCCGCTCAGGCTGCCGGCTAACGAGGACAATTTGCTGGCGTACTGCACCTTTTTCAAGAGATTCACGATATTTCGCTTTCTCCTTGGCCTAGGCCCTTGTCCTCGAAGTATTGTTCCCAGAACTCCAAGGCTTGTTGAATAATGTCCTCAAACCAGAGTGTGGTGCCGTCTTCAAGGGTTAGCTCCAACCTGACTATGTCGAAATCTCGACTAAACCCGCAGCTGAACGCCCCTGTCCTGTCAGCGGCATTGAGTATGGGTGAATTGGATGGCCGGAGTTCTCGATGCTTGACGATATTTGCCAACTCTTGAAGATATCCAAGTGCGGGGCATTGCTCCTTTATCTGATCATGTTGGACTGGCTCTTTTAGCTCTTTAGCAACCCAATCGCACATTGACCAGGCAACAATGGCCGCATACCTTGCCAATCGTGGGTTAACCGGATTGTTTTTGAGGTCGGAGATAGTCTCACGCAGCTCCTCCAGGAAGTCCCGACTGCTGGACAATCCGAATGTAGGGGGTCTTGTCGTCATTGTTTCACCTTCTGCATCGGCCCGAATTTTGTTTAGCATGCTGGTGGCATCGCCCCGTCCCAGGGGGAGAGTGCGCTCCCTGAGGTGGGGCTGTCCCCGGGGTGGGTGGAGATGTCGGCCATCCTGGCCCCGGTGGGTCAGGATGACCTGGATTGGGGGCATTCGCGGCCCTGTTTGGCGGGATGAGCCGGGCGCTCATTGGATGGGCATTGATTCTCCGGGCGGGTCGATCATTTCAGCAAGATGACGCAGCAGGTTGATGATGTCCTACCGCCTCTCCATGAAGAGCTGAGGGGTCAGATGGACACCGGCGGCGTCCTTGGCCATGGTGCAGTATGGCCCCAGGCGAGATGTGAGGGCCGACAACTGTTTCTCCAGGTCATTCGCTATTGACCTGCGGACATCATCACCCTTGGGGCGCATCCAGGTCCCCAGGGTTACGTCCCTGGAGCCCGGTCTCATCCTGACGCCGGGAGGGGCGATCCAGCCCACGGTCAGGGGCGGTACCCTGCCCGGCATGGGCTTCCTGTTCGAGGCCCCGTTGGCAGTCCGCTTCACCAGGTATCCCGACGCCTGCAGGTCCCGGATGAAGGCTCCGATTGTTTCCCTGTACTCCGCGAGGGGAGACTGCTCCAGGAATTCCTGTTCACTGAACGGCATCCTCGTGACAACCTCCTTCATGTAGCCCGGCACCTGCTGTGCCGGAACTGCCTGCACCTGTCTATGGCTGTGGACTTGCCCGTTCCTCCCCTGGGGGCGGCTGGTCGAGCTCCTCGCCCCTGGCCTGGGCTTCCAGCCGGCGCCGGTCCCATTCGCTCCGACGCCTAGCCATCTCCTGGCGGCCTTCCCCTCTCTCCTGGTCGCCACACTTGAACCGAAAAGCCCCCATCCGGTGTCTTTTCTTATTGTGCGTTTGACTCTTCGCGGGAGATATGTTGACGGGACTAATCCGGAGTAAACCCGTCGGCCATACATTCTTCCGTAAGTTCTACCCTAATAGGGTCATGTGGGTCACTGATACGCAAGAAGTGTTTATAATAAACCCATACTTCCTCTTCGGTCAGTAGTCCCCGTTCATATTCATCCCAAAGACACTTTTTCACAACCGTCTCCTTGAGGTGGACCCCTGAGGTGGACCCCTGAGGTGGACCCCATCGGTTGGACAGGATTAGGGCTGAGTTAAGTGAGAATCCCGACTCTCCTGCCAGTGATCCGGTCCCCTGTCCGGGTGAACCCCTCCTTTCATCAGATCCCCCTTCTACAACAATACCCTGGTCCCCGTGGAACACCTCGGCTGGGGTCCGGTAGTCCAAGGCCTGGTGGGGCCTGAGCCCGTTGTAGAACCGGAGGTAGGCGCCCAGTTCCCTCCTGGCTTCACCGGCGTTGGCGTAGGCTTTCAGGTACACCTCCTCGTACTTCACCGTCAGCCACAGCCGCTCCACGAAGATGTTGTCTTGGTACCGGCCCTTTCCGTCCATGCTGATCTTCACCCCTTGCTCCTGGAGGACCTGGGTGAACTCCAGGCTGGTGAACTGGCTCCCCTGGTCGGTGTTGAGCACCTCCGGCCGACCCTTTCCCAGGGCCTCCTCCAGCGCCTCGGCGCAGAAGCCGGCTTCCAGGGTGTTGGACAGCCGCCAGGCCACCACGTACCGGCTGTACCAGTCCATCACCGCCACCAGGTAGAGGAAACCGCGGGCCATGGGCAGGTAGGTGATGTCCGCCGTCCACACCCCCGCCTACGCGGGGGCAGGCTCTGGTTGGGCCGGGTGATTCTCACATGGTCGGCAGGGACTGGCCCAGGGCGGAGCCCGGGGCGATAAGGAGGGCGAGCATCATGATCATCATGATGGTGAGGGTTGTGATGGTTCTGACGGATATGCGGTCTTTCATGGTGTGTCCTTCTGGTTCAGGATTGCCTTGGGCGGATCTGATGGTGTGGAGAGGGCATTGCCTGGGCAGGCGGTTTCCGCGGCCTTCTGCTCCCGGAGTGCTTCCTGGCAATTCATTATTCCCGGGGTGTTCACGTTGCCGTTTTTTCTCTCACGGCGTACCTTGTGGGTTCTGGTGGTTGGGTCCCCGAGCTCAGCTGGCTTGTGGGGACCGTGGTCCGGAGACCTCCCCTAGTATTACAACGAGGGTTCGCAAGAAAGGGGCCTTGAGCACATCTTCATGGCTACCTGCCCACGCGCTTGACAGCTTTGTGGCCATGCCTTCCGCGAAGCGATTTCCGGCCAAAACTGACCCAGATTGAGGAAGCGTCGTTGTAATACTAGGACCTGAACCAAAAGTCACTCTCAGGCGTTGATTCCCCGACCTTCCGGCTGGTAAGCTCACTGTGGTTCGCCATCCGCTTTTCGTGCCCCTAATCTTCCATGTGAGTTGCACGGTTGGTATTCCCGTGCCCCCTTGACGCTTATACGGAATGGTGGCTGGCGAGCGCCAAACCTTGCGGATAGGGGGCGCTCAGATGTTACGGAAATTCGTATGCATCATTGTTATCACACTTGGAATCGCCTGCCAATTTATCGGCGGAGAACCAGGGCCTACACCGACGCCGGAGCCACTATCTCGATTCTCGGACGATATTGTTTGGATTGAACGTAGCACTATGGAAGCCCAGGATATGGTAATAGGCTCATGTTTGCTACAGGAGATTGAAAAGGGGAACCTATCGTTTCAGGAATTTCACCAATTGAAATATGAGTTGGAATGGAAGGACCAATCATTTGAGGAATGGCGTGATATGCGAGCAAGTATAATAGTAAAATGCCATGACCAAGGATACCGCCATCTGGTATATGACCCGTTCACTAACACATCCAGCATTAAGTTGACACCTACGCCAGGAAAGTGGCTGCGGTAGACAAGTAAGGATCACTACTTACCCCCACTAAAAGGCCCGGACGGGCTTTGCATCAAACCGCTGTGCGGTCTGTGTTGGGTGCTGAATACCTGCCAAGGATTCCATATACTTACTGCGAGGGGACGCCTACATGCGCAATCCCCGGCGTCGTATTAACTCACTTCGGCGTATCCGCTCACAGTAACGCCCTACACCACGCTCCTCCAGTCCCACCCCTACTCCCGATGAGCCGCCACCCATACCGGGGGTCCTTCGGATAAGAACCTGATTATCGGATGCGTGGTTGTCGTTATTGCCCTGGCTGCTATTACTGCTTCGTGTGCAACGGTATTAGCTATCTTCGATTAGCAGGACCCTAAGTTATAGGAGACCACCAATGGCAACAGACCATGCATCAGAGGAAATAACGTCTGAATTGAATTATCTATTCGATTTCGGTGTTCAGCAGGTCTAGGTCCATCGTCACCGAGGTCGTGATTCCTTCCAGTTCCTTTTCGATGTCGGCTGCGCTCGCTCCCCTCCGGTGGGCGTTGGCGATGATCCTTTCGACGGTGGGTTACATGATGGGCCGGTAGGGTCCCACGTTCTCCTCGATGGCCTTCATCCGGTTTCCCATGATCCGGTAGGCGTCGTATTCCGCCGTGTCGGCGTAGAACAAGTTTACTACGTCAATCGTCTCCCTCTCTTGGCCAATGCGGTCTATGCGTCCTATCCGTTGCTCCAGGGTCATGGCGTTCCAGGGAATGTCGTAGTTGACCAGGGCGGTGCAGAACTGGAGGTTCAGGGACTCGGCCGCGGTCTCAGTGCATATCAGGATTCCCCCTCCTGCATCCCGGAAGGCCTTTATCCGTTCCTCCCTGGGTGGACTGTCTGATGCTGAGGTCGAGGTCCCGTAGGTGGCCGTCCCCGTCCTGCACGGAGATGGCTGCCAGCCGGGCTTCCAGCATGACCCGGTCCGCCCCGGCTTGGTCCAGTCTGGCCAGCGTGCCCTGGTCCGCGGCGCTGTTCTCCAGGGCTAGACGGTCCCGGAAGGCGCGCAGGCGTTCCTCCTCGTCACGGGTGATGATGCCGTCGGCCATCGCCTGGGCGACTCCCTGCCGGAAGCCTTCCTCGAAAGCGCTTTCGATGTCCTCGCCGGTGGCGTGGGAGCGTTGGGCGATGGCCGAGAGGCACTGCCGTAGGGAGGCCTCATTGAAGGTGTGGTCCGTGGTAGCCTGGGCCACGAGGGAAACCATCTCTTGGCCGCCGGGGTATGGGGGCCACGGCACTGACTGTGCTTTGCACCTAGAAAACCTGCGTCCTGTCGCCAGTTTCGGCAGGTGCCCAAGAGGAAACTACCCGTCCATCATGGCTGTGCTCTTCTCCTAATTGACGAGTTACAACCCGAGTTTGGCCAGAATTGCCACTAATTCTGTGTCCAGACCGTCAGGAAGCTCCTGCGTGATGAGCTTTTGGATCAGATCCCTGCCTTCATACCATACCCACGGGGCGCAATTACAATCTGATAGGTAAATCAACAGTTTCGCAGTCGCCTGGGGATAACGCTCCCACATTGTTTTCTCGTTAAGCTGACTCACGATCAGACTATGATCCAATTGTGGACTCTGCATCTTGATGGCTAGGTCAACTGCCTCTGGATACAGGCCGCGAAGATCCGGGAGCCAATCGAGCATCGCACCGGCTTCGGTTGGGTCTAGGGATGTCGGTGTTCCCTGTAGTCGATTCTCCCAGAATGTGTTTAGCCAACGTCGCCATAACCCCTGTAGGCTTTCGTTTTCCATGTCATCAAGGATATTGCCGAAGTTCCATGCGAATTGGTGCCTATCCTCCACTCCGGCTTTTGCGAAAAACCTTGGAATCCAAGAGTCCAGAGGCTCATCGACGAAGTAAGCTACCATCGCCGTGTAGGCCTTGATAAACAACTCACGGGGCTGTTTCCTCTGTTCGAATAGTTCGTCAATGTCTGAGACCGCGCGCAAGAAGGCAGACTGCAAGGCGTCGGCTGCCGCAGGGCTAAGGCGACCATATAGGAAACCGTCCCAAACAGCTTGGCGGTCGTCTCCATTCTCGCTTACGAATAGTGGGATCATGTGGTCGTTTGCCCATTCTTCGTCTACCGCCATAATGAATGAGAGTTCGCGTGCGATGGCTGACCTTCCGAGCCTCCCTCCTGTAGTTTGCTTTTCAACTATTTTGTCCAAGAGCTCCGAGTACTCCTCGGAGATCCCTGCTGGCCGAGGATCTAGCTCGTTGTACCATGAGGAGATGCTGTGCATCCAGAATTCAGCCAGTATCCCGGCGGAGTGGTTTATCGCTCTGCCGTACCAGTCCTCCATGCGGGAAACTGGCTCGTTTTCGTCGAGGTTGTCCCACAGAGTTGCGGCGACTTGGTTGGCTTTGGACAGCACACCGGAAGCGTAGGACATACCCCGTTCATTGACTAATGCCCTCACAGTTTCTGCGACTGCTCTACCATGTGTCCTATGGAGTTCAGTCTGGAGCAGTCTATCCAGCACCTGTCGCTGCTCGTTCTCACCCTTCTGATTAACCCACGACTTCATCAGAGATCCCCAAAGGTCACTGCCCCAACTCTCCGATTGCGCGAGGACATCGGCCAGTTCGATTCCCCACTCGAAGTCCTGGGTTGCCGCCTCCTCGACGGCATTAGCGAGGCCCACTCTATCATTGCGAACGAAGCCCATTCCATCTTCCGCTTCTTCCTCGAATTTATCCGTATCTTGGAATGACAGCAATTCCTCCGCCCATTCGTAGGCAGGTTTTGACAACAAGAGGACTGCACTCCAAGGACTCCGATGACTCACAAAGCCGGTTTTGGTGTAGTGGGTCAAGTCTGCCCACTTCCTCGGCTTGAACCTGGGATACCGGTCCAAAATGTCCTCTACGCACTGCTTTACGAGGTCACAGTTCGGGTCTGAGTCCCTTAGCCAGCTAAACCAAGTGAAGTGTTCGTATGCGGTGATGCTCTCAGTGTCTTCTCCTTCCTGGTCTGGGAGGGTGAGCTTGAATACTTCCGCGATGATGGAGTTTCTCTGGTCCGGTGTCGCGTCGGGGTAGATGACCCTCATGGCCCGGAATAACTCGTGGTGAGCTGGTAGGTCTTGCAAGCCGCCGACCTTATCTTATACCCAGTCGACCTTGTCACTGGCTGTCAGGTCTCCGCGCAAGGGTAATGCGTGGAGTGCCAAACGTCGGAGAATCGGAGCGTCGGATCTGACCATCTGGTCACACCAGTTGGCCGCAATTTCCGGCTGTGTGGTCACCAGATGTTCCAGGCTGTCACGCGCGGCATCAATCAGGACATCCATCGGCCGGGGATGGCTGTCTTGCTCATGAGGTTCAATCGCACTTCTCTGAAAACTGTTGAGGTCCCATGTTCTCCTCGCAGCATGCCAGGCGCGAAGCATACGATGCCGCGTCGTAAAGTCTTGAACAACTTGAGCGAGCAGCAGTTCGGCCACATCGTCCAGATTTGGCTTGAGTCCCTTCTCCCAAAGCTGGCTTAACTCGTAGTGTCCATGTGTATGTGCAAGCGCCGCTGTGGTAGAGGGGCTTGATGCGTCCGCGAATATAGCAAGTCTCCCGTTCAGTAAGAGTCTGGCGGTGGACATCAGGCGAAACAAATCCAAGGCGCAATCCGAGAGCTCATATTCGATGCAGCGCTCGCCCAACTGAAGCAGAATATGTCCGTCTGGCACGGGCGGAGCTGTGGCGGTCAGCAATGAGATCCATCGGGCCAAAACCTCTGGCTCCCACGGTGTGTCTGGCTGTAACCCGATGGTGCCTCCCAAAATGTGCCAGAATTCCGGGTGCAGGCCCATGTTATGTCTGGCAATGATCCGGTATATCTCGTCGGATTCGTCACGGACGAATGTCCGGGCCAGCCATCCCCCTAGTAATCTTTCACACTCCCCGAGGGTTGCTTTGGTGCCGGTCCCGAAGAGGCTGTCTAAGTGCTTCTTTGCATCTAGCCATCGCACCCAGTCGATATGTGAGGCCGATTCGGTGAAAAAACGCGTGCGGGTCGGGTCGTATAACCAATCTGAGATCAGGTCTCCGGCTTCTTCGTCCAAGGGGGGCGGGTTCGACGCACCTTCTGCTATATACCTCTGCCAATCGAGGATGCCACGCGTCGCATACCTGGAAAGACCTGAGACTCCATTGTAGAGAACACTGTAATCGTCACTGTCGACCTTGGCAAAGAGCACCGGTTTTATCCCGAGAATCTGCCATTGGTTCCCATCGGATTCATCAGTAAGAACGAATCTGCATGGAGTTTGGTCCACTGGTAGGGCACGGGCAAGATAATGCATGACTGTGTCGCTGTGTCCGTAGCCTACGAAGAGGACCGTGAAGGACCGGAACAGGTCTACCAGGAAACGGCTTGCCCAACCTTCGGTCAGATAAGCACGGCCAAAGTCTGCGTCCGTGAGGATCATGTCTTGGGGCCTGTCTATCGTTCCATGGATATGAACGATGCCGTTGAATTCCCTGCCTAGAGGCAATGCCGGAGCTTGGAATACTTCCGGATGTTCTCCGAATCTCTCCTTTACCGCTTCTTCGAACAGCGTGTCGAAGTTGGTTGTAACTATCCGTAGGGACTCTAGGTTCCGGTACAGCGCGGTGAGGTCGTGATGAAGACAACTCGGTTTTGGGGTGTTCTCTCGAAGCGCCTGCGCAGCCTGAAGGTGGACTTGTTGCCCTTTGTGATGGAGTCTTCCGAAAAAGCGATCCTCGGACTCCTCGTCTTCTAGTTGTTCCCCAGTTCCTAACGCCACGGCTTCTGCCAATTGCCTGAATGTCGGAAGTCCCGCGGGCTGCGGAATAGAGACACCTGCTCCAGCGAATACGACCAGCCGATGGTCGCGGAGAGCGTCCACCAGCGATTTGGGGAAGTCAATTCCTGATATTTTCATACTTGACTCTGCCATCAGAGGCCCTGGTGAGTAAGGGCTCGATTCTAATCCTACTCGATCCTCGACCCCATGCGCCGCTGGGCTCAGCAATCGGGCTGGCCTAGCTAAACCAATACCAAGGTGAAATACGCATATGGAGGAAGTCATCGGCGGCGCCGGACCACCCTCCAGGTACAGGTGGAGAAGCTTCACCTGTGGCGCCTGAGCCAATCTTCATCGCCCCGCAAATGTAGATTCCACCTTGGCTTTAGTTTAGTAGCTCTTGAAGGCACTGCTAGCGATAAGGGGTGTGGTCGCATGGTTGGAGCTGCTGGCGGGTTTTGGGATCCTATTTTCGGTCCTGGTACGTCAGCCTGAACATCTCCCCATTGAGCCAGTCCCGAAATTCCGAGTTCCCGTTGTATGCCTTGTAGAGTTCGGTCTGGCACCGCACCATTGCGGTGATGAGCCGTCTCACAGCCGAGTCGTGCTCGATCTGGGCGTTCTGCCGGTCTGAGTTCAGACGGGCGTTCCGGTAGGCGTCGTCCTCCGAGACCTGGCTTGGCATCCGGTTGATTATCTCCGTGACGCGCTCGGGCTCGGTGAATTCCCCTCCCCACAGCCGGTTGAACTCTGCGATGATGTTGGAGAGCCGGTCCATCTCGGGTTCGCGGGCCTGTCCGCCAGCGGCCGCCAACATCGGGTCTATCTCCGCGTCCTCCTCGGCCAGGCTGATGCTCCGGGCTGCCTGCCGCTCGGTCCGGTAGCTGTCCATGTCCACGGCTTCCAGGATGCCTCGGGAGAGGTCCGGCTCCTCCGGCGCGGGCAGCTTCGGGATCAGGAAGTTCAGGAAGATGGAGAGTTTCTCCCACTGGGCGTTCCCATAGGGCAACACCTGGGACAGGAAGGCGTATAGCCTGGTAAAAGCCTTGGCCGAGCTCTTGAACTCCACCTGCCCGGCCTCGTCGAGCTTCAGGTACTCCTCCACGCAGAGGTCGAGCGTGGGGTCCAGTTGGGCCCGGTCCGCGCCGTTCAGGTAGGCCTCGACAAACCTGTCCACCTGGTCCCAGGAGTAGACCTGGCGCTGGTCCAGAGCGCCCCGCAGGTCGTGGAGCTTGTCAGGGTCTGTCTCGTCGGCCAGGATGGTGGTCTGGTAATAGTCCTCGAAGGATGCCTGGATGGCGTCCGGGTCGTTCATGAAGTCCAGCACGAAGACGCTGTCCTTGTTGGGCGCGGCCCGGTTCAGCCTTGAGAGGGTCTGGACAGCCTTGATGCCTCCAAGGGTCTTGTCCACGTACATGGTGTTCAGCAACGGCTCGTCGTAGCCTGTCTGGAACTTGTCCGCACAGATGAGTATACGGTAGGGGTCCTCTCGGACCTTCCTTGGTATCTGTCTCGACGGAAAGCCATTCAGAAATGCCTCGCTGACTCTGGCGCCATCGTGGTCCCGCTCCCCGGAGAACGCCACGATGGCCCGGAAGGGCAGTTCTTTTTCCCTGATGTACTCGCTGATGGCCAGGTAGTAGTCGATGGCGCGGTTTACGCCGTCGGTCACCACCATGGCGCGGGCTTTCCCTGCCATGAGCCTTGGACTGAACACCGACTCGTTGAAGTGGTCCACCATGATCTCGGCCTTGGCCCTGACGGCATACTCGTGCCCCTCGACGTGGTGGCGCAGGCGCCGCTGGGCGCGCCCGGAGTCGAACTCGGGGTCGTCGTCGATCATCTTGACGAGGTTGAAGTAGCTCCGGATGCTCGTGTAGTTGCCGAGCACGTCCAGGATGAAGCCTTCCTGGATGGCCTGTTTCATCGTGTAGTTGTGGAAGGGCAGGTGCTTCACGGTCCCGTCGGTCTGGGGCGACGGGTCCCCGAATAGCTCCAGGGTCTTGTTCTTGGGGGTGGCCGTGAATGCGAAATAGCTGGCGTTGTCCAGCATCTTCCGGCTCTCGATGATCCGGTTGATCTGGTCCTCGAAGGTGTCCTCGTCCTCTTCTTCTCCGGCCTGGGTCCCCAGGGCTGCGTTCATTCCAGCTGCAGTCCTGCCCCCTTGGCTGGAGTGGGCCTCGTCGATGACGATGGCGAATTTCCGGTCCAGGTGCTCCTGGCTCATGGCGTCCAGGATGAAGGGGAACTTCTGGACGGTGGTGATGATGATTTTCTTGCCCTCGGTGATGAGCCGCTGGAGATCCCCTGAGCTCTCCGCGTGTCCCACGGTGGAGCTCACCTGGGTGAACTGCTTGACGGTCTCGCTGATCTGGCTGTCCAGCACCACCCGGTCGGTCACGATGATGGTGGAGCCGAAGATGGTCTCGCTGTCCTTCTGAAGTCCGATGAGCTGGCGGGCCAGCCACGCGATGGAGTTGGACTTGCCGCTCCCGGCGGAGTGCTGGATCAGGTATTTCCTTCCGGCGCCGTTCAGGGATGCGTCGTACAGAATACGGCGCACGGATTCCAGCTGGTGGTAGCGGGGCCAGACCTGCTTCCCCTGGACTTGCTGGGCGTAGTTCTCGATGATATCCGTGAGGCTCCCCGGTGTCAGGGTTTCCTGCCAGAGGTAGTCTGTCCGCAGCCCCTGTGGGTTCGGAGGGTTGCCAGCTCCGCCGTCGTGCCCCCGGTCGAAGGGTAGGAAGATGGAGGCTTGGCCCGCCAGCTCCGTGCAGAACTTCACCCTGTTCTCGTCGACCGCCATGTGGGCGGCGCAGCGCCCGGGCCGGAACATGTCCTCGCGCGGGTCTCTGTCCCGCTTGTACTGCTCGACCGCGTCCTCCACGGTCTGCTTGGTCAGGTTGTTCTTGAGCTCGAAGGTGATGACCGGCAGGCCGTTGATGAAGAGCGTGAGGTCCAGGGACAGGTTCGGGTTCCTGGGGCTGTAGTGGACCTGCCGGGTCACGGAGAAGCGGTTCTTCGCGTGGAGTTCCTCGGCCAATTGGTTGCCCTGGGACGGGGTGCCGTAGAAGAGCCTGACGCTGTGCTGGCCGTGGTCGATTCCGTTCCTGAGGACGTCGATGATGCCCCGGCTCCCGATCTCCCGGTGGAGCCGTCTCAGGAACCGCTGGCGGGTGTTGTTGTCAGTGTCGAGTTGGAGGGCCTGGGCGGTCTCCGGCTGCGTCCCCTTCAGGAAGTCCGAGAGCTGGGCGAGGTCAACACAGGCCGTGGGATCGTAGTCCTGGCTGCTGCCCAGAAGCCAATCGGATTCTTCAAGCAGGGTGCATACTCGGGTCTCGAACCCCTTTTCGCTGGTGTCGGTGGGCATCGGAATGGCCTCCACTCCCGGGCGTTGGTCCCTAATCGGCGGTTCCCTTGGCCGTTTTTCTTCCCGGGAACCTCACCCTTCTCATGTGTTCCACGAGGGCCTGGTTGATGTTCCGGTGAGCTTCTTCGGGAGTTTCGGCCTGTTCTTCGAACCAGTCCACGACGTTCTGATCCAACCTGAGGGTTATGTCCTGCCAGTCGGGCTTGTAGAACATTCCGCGTTTGGCCTTGGACCAGTTGATGGGCCGCTCGGGAATGTCGGAGAGGTCTATCTCGTCGTCGGACATGGCCTCCAGTGCTTGGAGTTCAGCCCTCTGTTCTTCAGTCAGTTTGACCATTGCCTTCCTCGTAGGTGCGTCTCTCGTGCCTGGTGGCCCCCCGTGCGCTGATTATTCTCCCGGGGCTTCCTTCAGGCCAGGTGTGGACGACAATTATGACAGAGGGTCCGACCGTTCCGGTAGTCCTCCATCGTTGCTCATCAGGGTGGGGGTCCTCCTCGGTGACGCGGTATAAGTCTTGGAATACCAGATGGGCGGTGCTGAAGCTGATGCCGTGCTTGAGGATGTTTTCCCGGTTCTTTTCCGGGTTCCAGGTCCATTGCAAGTTGCCTTACCCCTGTGGTGGCCGGCGGCCGGTCTTTTCAGGGAGCCGTCGGCAACTGGGTAGCGGTCCCGCGCACGTCCAACTGCCCGGTGACCACGTCGGCGATGAGCCGGGTCCGGTACTCGTTCATGAGGTTGATCTGGTGGTGGGCTTGGCTGATGGCGTGATGGATGGCGCGGATTCGTCGACCGACGTGCTCGAGGATGTATCTCTGTTCTCGGACGGGCGGTACAAGGATCGGAACGCTCTTGAGGATGCCTGTGTTCAGGTTGTTCATAGTCGCTCCCACTGAGGCAAGCGAAAGATATTCACCAACCCACTGTACCTGCAACGCTTGGATCAGAAACTCAGGCTCAATGCTGGCATATTCGATACGAACCCGTATGCTTCCAGTCCCGCAGAGCCAGGTGGTTTCACGGTCACGGACGAGGGCGCAACGTCCAAGCTCCCCCCGTCGTGAGAAGATTAAGTCATGCTGGGCTAATCGGTGAGCAGATAATCTATCTGCGACGGCTTCCGAGACGCTGCACCTTGGGTCTTCTACTATCACTCCGCTCCTAATGTGGATGGGATTGATGACTGGAGTTCCACCTTCGGTATAGTCTGACTGATGCAACATACTGCCAAAGGGACCGGTTCGAAACGAGTCCGCGATCTGGCCTAGAGTGCGTATTGACCAATGCTCTGGGACGTCCCCCATCCACTCCACTCCTGAGGGCTTGAGCCGGACGCCGGGGTCCAGGCCCCGCGTGACGGCCTGGTGGACCAGTGCCTGCCGCTGCTCCTCCAGCAGGGCGGTGAGCCGCTCCTTGGCCGCGATGTAGCGCTGGATCTGCTCATCGGCGTGGTCGAGGTAGCGGACTATGGCAGCTTGTTCGTCGGGAGGTGGAAGGCATGAGCGGATGGTTTTGAAATGCTCCGGTCGGAGGCTCCACATATCTGACGCGATGCCGTAGGAGTTCCTTTCAGCTTCTTTAGCAAATGCAGAGGTTCGGAGCAAGTAGTGCAGGAAATCGGGATTGTTCCCCTTACGTGGTCTTTGAACCACGTAAGCTGGGCTGATGATCCCTCGATAGCTTGACACTCCGATAGCTCCTTGCCAGGCTCTCATCTTGTTATAAGCGATGTCACCGGGCTGTACGAGCTTATAGGATGATCTGTCTATCTTTGACCCATCCTTCATCGACGTATCGTCGAGTAATGTGCTCTGTTTGACCACTCCACGACCGATGGTTACGGATAGCATTTCCTCGTTAGGGTGGTTCTGATCGTTCACTTCAGTGAACGCGCCCCGATTTGGTACGACTGGCCAGTGTGCAGGTACCTTTCCCAGCCACATCACGCCTGAGTCTTTGTATTTAGGGTAGGGGTCGAGTTTCATGACGTTACTTTTGCGAGGTCTAGCTGGTTTGGTCACCCGATGATCCCTGCTAAGAGTCCCTCTGTATCCCGCTCCAGGGCCAGGATGTCGGCCCTAATCTCCTCCAAGGCCCGCATCGGCTGGGGCTTGTAGAAGTGCCTGTTGAAGTTGATCTCGTAGCCGACCCGCATAGCTTCGGGGTTATACCAGGCGTCCGGGGCGTAGGGAAGGACCTCCTCCCTGAGGAACGCCTCGATGCTCCCTGGGTGCAGCAGCGGGACCTGCTCGGTGTCCCGCAGGTCTGGGTCGGGCTCGTACTCCACCACTGCCGGTTTGCCCTTCAGGGTGACGGCAACCATCCCCTCTAGGGGGTTGGCCACGGCGCTGGCCGGCAGTACCTTCCGGATGATGGGCGCAGCATTCTCGTCCTTTTGGGCCTCCGCCTTCAGCTTCTTGATCTCCGCAGGCTTGTAAACCCGCTCGGAGTCCGTTCCGGCCAGCCTCAGCGGACGTTCCACCGTCACCTTCCAGTACCCGAATGCCTCGTTCGGGAAAATCTTGCACTGCTCCGTTTCCTCGAAGTCAGTGAAGGCATCGACGATCTGCCGGATGTTCTCCGGGCAGAGTTCGCAGTTCTTCTGGCCTAGGTTTCTCCGAAGGGGCGTGAACCACTTGGTCGCGTCTATCAGCTGCACATGCCCCTTGCGGTGTTCCGGCTTCCGGTTGGTCAGGACCCAGATGTAGGTGGCGATGCCCGTGTTGTAGAACATGTTGAGCGGCAGGGCCACGATGGCCTCCAGCCAGTCGTTCTCGATGATCCAGCGCCGGATGTTGCTCTCCCCCTGACCGGCATCTCCGGTGAAGAGGGAACTCCCGTTGTGGACCTCGGCTATCCTGCTTCCCAGGGGCGAGTCGTGCTTCATCTTGCTGGCCATGTTGGCCAGGAAGAGCATCTGGCCGTCGCTGGTCCGGGTCACCAGCGAGTACTCAGCGTTGCCGCCGTGGCTGATCAGAAAGCGCGGGTCCTTGAAGCCCTTCTTCCCTCCCATTTTGTCCAGGTCGCTGCTCCAACTCTTCCCGTAGGGCGGGTTGCTCAGCATGAAGTCGAAGGTCCGTGACTTGAAGCTGTCGTTGGAGAGTGTGGAGTGCTGGGGGCCTCCCAGGATGTTGTCGTCGACGTTCCGCTCCCCCTTGAGGAGCATGTCTGCCTTGCAGATGGCGTAGGTCTCGTTGTTCACTTCCTGGCCATACAGGTGGGTTGAGACCCGCTTTCCGTGTTCCTCTGCTATTCCCTGGAGAGTCTGCTCCGCGATGGTGAGCATCCCGCCCGTGCCGATAGCGCCGTCGTAGAGCAGGTAGGTGCCGGACTCGATCCGGTCCCGGATGGGCTGGAATACCAGCTTGGCCATGAGCTCCACGGCGTCCCTGGGTGTCTAGTGTTCCCCGGCCTCCTCGTTGTTCTCCTCGTTGAAGCGGCGCACCAGGTCCTCGAAGATCGTGCCCATGGCATGGTTGTCCAGGCCGGGGAGCCGTACCGACTCGTCGGGGTTCAGGACCGGTTCAGGGCTCAGGTTGATCTGGGGAGAAAGGAATCGGTTTACGATGTCGCCCAGCATGTCCCCGCTGGATAGTCTGCTGACCTGGTTGCGGAACTCGAACTTCTCAAGGATGTCCTGTACGTTGGGTGAGAAGCCGTCCAAATATAGGTTGAAGTCGTCCCGGAGCTGTTGCTGTGACGCCCGGGAGGTCAGATCCTTCAGCCCGAATGGGGAGGTGTTATAGAAGGCCTGGCTGGCCGCCTGTTCGAGGACTGCGGCCTGGTCCTCGATTCCTGCTTCTTCGAGCCATTTCTTCTCGTCCAAGACTTTCTGCTTGGTTGGCTCAAGCACCGCGTCCAGCCGCCGGAGGACGGTCATGGGTAGTATCACGTCTCGGTACTTGCCCCGTACGTACGTGTCCCGGAGGAAGTCGTCGGCGACTCCCCAGATGAAGTTGGAAATGGCGCTGAGTAGCGTGTCTTGCATTCCTCGGTTCCTATTGCCGGATGTTTGCCGGCGGGTACATATGTTCCCCAGGCAAGAATAGGGTGCCCCTGTCGGGCCTGTCAAACGGATGCCTGCTTTCGTTCAGGGCGTCAAGTTCTCCTCGGCTGCTCATATCGGGTTATGTGGGGATCACGCTTCTTTAGCCGCGGCCCTTCGCTTGGCGTCGCTGCTCCTGCGGGACTGCCGGTGGGCCTCGGCACAGGTGGGGCAGCGAGTCTGGCCTGGGATGGCTGGTGCGGGACAACTCTTGCACTTGCCGGTTGCCTTGGCTATCCGCCACTGTTCCTGGGCAAGGCGCCGGTTGTACTCCATGCGCTCTGGGTTCCTGTTCCTAGCCTGTTCGTCCTCCCGGCGGGCCACCTGGCTTGTCTCTTCGGCGGCCGCTATCTCCTCGGGCGTTCTGCTGGGGGCTGGCTTTGTCGGTTGCTTCTTGGCGATGGCCTTGGCCGGAGCCATTTTCTCGCGCCGGTCGGGTTGCTTATGCCTCTTCCTCTTCGTGAGGTCGATTGTGTGCTGAAAAACTTGTCCTTCTGTATGGCTGACCCCTGTCGTGCGGGGTCATGGGCGCCCCCAATGCCCAACCAGCCGCTGGACGTCGGTCCATCCCCGGTGATCCCGGACAACGCCCCAGACACCAGCAGCTTCACCGCCACCTCCCGGACAAGCATCAGCCGCCACCCCACCGGGCCTCCGTCCTGGTGGACGACCCGCAGCCCCGCCAGCAGCTTCCCCGGGGTCCGGCCATGGGCCAAAAGCGCCGTCCAGCAGACGGCGTAGAGGGCGGTCAGGAACAGCCCCGCCCCGGCCAGGACCGTGCCCAGCCCGGACGGATGGAAGGCAAAGGACGCGAGCCCCGCCAGGGCCGGGACCCAGAACAGGAGCGTGTCCAGCGTCCAGGCCCACAGCCTTCTCAGCCAGGAGGCGGACTCCGGCCCGCCGGACCAGGTCACGGCCGCACCCCGGCCCCGGACGAAGACGCGGCGGAGCGCCCGGAGGGGTGTCTGAAACTCCGGGGGTCTCCTCGGGGACGCCTGCCGGAAGCTTCAGAGAGGGACGGGGCCAGAACCAGCGGATCTGCGGACATCTCACCTCCAGCGGGGTCAGACGCCCCGCGCCTACAGGTTAGCGCAGGGGGCTTGACTCCCGTTTTGACGGAAAGAACCCTCCCCCCGCCAAACCCCCGGCCGGGACGGGGAAGAGACGAACGGGCCAGAAGGCCCGGGGCAAGCGGGGCGGGCCCGGGGTCCGAACCGTATTCCGGGCCGCCCCGGCCGGATGTAGAATGGAGCAGGGAGGCCAGACATGACGATGAACAGCCAGGACGACTTCCTGGACGCACTTCGCAGCAATCCCCAGTGGCGTGACGCCGTGAGGGCGGAGATCCTGGGCGACGACCTGATGCAGCTGCCCCGGCAGATGGCGCAGTTCGTGGACACGACCAACACCAACTTCCAGCTGGTGCACGACAGGCTGACGCGCCTCGAGGACGACGTCGCAGGGCTCAAGGACGACGTCATCGGGCTCAAGGGCGACGTCACCGGGCTCAAGGACGACATCGCAGGGCTCAAGGACGACGTCGCAGGGCTCAAGACATCCGTCGCCAGCCTGGAGGCCGGGCAGGAGAGAATCATCAGCCATCTGGGCAACCTGACCGGCTCCGATTACGAGCGGGAGGTCAGCCAGTCGGCGCAGTGGATCATGGTCAGGCACATGGGCATGCGGCGCAGCGCGGTCCTGCGCTCAAAGAGCGTACAGGAGAGAAACGAAATACCGGAACTCATCACGGAGGCCGTCCTGCGCGGCTCCATCGACCACGACGAGGCCTACGCGCTGATGCGGGCCGACCTCATCACCAGCGGGCCGGACCGGGACGGAGACAACGCATACGTCGTGTGCGAGATCGCCGTGACGGGTTACGACGACGACGTCACCCGGGCCAGGGACAGGGCCGCCATGCTCCGGAGGGCGGTCCCGGGGGCCGGTGTGACGGCCGCGGTAATCGCCCAGTCCGCCCCGGAGCAGACCGCAGCCCTGGCCAACCGGGAGAACGTCCAGTTGATTCTGTTCCCGGAGCCGTAGCCGGACCGGGAAGCCCCAGGGGACTGAGACGCCGCAAGCTCTCCCTGAATTTCCATCCGAACCTCACCCGGGGTTGGCTTTGCGCACAAACGGCGTTTTGCCCATAAACTGCTGATTCCGCACATAGCCCTTGGGGTCCACCTTTCCATACCTGAACCCGGACCGGGCGCTGGAGTTCCTCGAGTACGTCCGGGAGAAACTCGGGCGAGACCCACGGTCCATCCACCGGCATGAGATATACGGAGGTCAGCAGCATGTTCGGATTGCCATTCATGGCCGCAGTCGCGGCGCTGACGCTAATCCTGGCCTGTGGCGGGGCCGCCGAACGGTCAACGGAATCTGAGGCGATGAAGAAGAGCCTGGGTATGGGCCGCAGCCCCATGGACCAGGCGGGAGACTTCTTTTCGGGTGGGGAGGGTCCCCGGGGAGTCGTCGTGGAAGTCGTGGAAAAGGAGGTTGGCAAACAGATCCCTGAGGGAAGGAAGGGGCCCGCCGGCGCTGCTTCCAACGGGTCCGCGCCACTCCTTCAAATCGCGGAGCGGAAGGTGATCTCCACTGCCTCCGTATCCCTGGAGGTCGAGGACGTCCAGGAGGCTATGGGCCGGGTCCGGGCCATAGCCGAGGGTGTGGGCGGTTTCGTGGAGCATCTGACCAGCGGCGGAGGGCCGCTGCGGCAGCGGGCTACGATAACGGTCCGCGTGCCCCAGACGGAGTTCTCCCCCGTATTGCTGCAAATTGAGGGCCTGGGCAGCGTCCAGGACACAACCCAGGGCTCCGAGGACGTGTCGGAAAGGTTCATTGACCTGAAAGCCCGCCTGGATAGCGCGCTTCGCGAAGAGAAGAGCCTGCTGGCGCTGCTGGAGAGGGCCTCCGCGGTCAGCGAGGCGCTGGCGATAGAGAGGGAATTGGCCCGCGTGAGGTCCGACATCGAGCGGTCCAAGGGCCAGCTGAATTTCCTGGAGCGGCGGGTCGCCCTGGCGACGATCACGGTGACCCTTTCGCTACCCCCGAACCTCTTTCCGGAACCACCCGCGGGCACCCTCAGCGTGGAGACGCCCAGCGTGGAGGATAGCGTTGCGGCCGCCAAGGAGCTTGTCACGTCCATGAACGGCGCCATTGACCGGGTGGTTACCACGGTGCGGGGCGGCTCCACCCGTTCCAGCCTCTCGGTCCGCGTGTTTCCCGCTGACTTCCCGCCGATGATGGACTTTCTGGAAAGTCAGGGACGGGTGGACCACAAGCAGGTCGCGGAGGGAGCGCCTGCGGCAGACGACAGCTTCCCGGCCGCCATGAGGCCCGAGGCGAACATCGACGTCGTGTTCTTCAGCGACCGGGGCAACCCAGGCGTGTATTGGACGATGGGGACCGCCGCCGCCCTGGCGGGCCTCGGCCTGGCCGCCGGCCTCGCGTACCGGCTCGGGTCCCGGCGCAGGCGTGGATATTCCAGTCCTCCCGCCTCCCAAGAGTCCGGACCGGGTGCGGAGGGCTAGTCCGCGCCGTTCACCCCCAGGGGTCTTCGCAGGAGACAGCCCACCAGGAGAAGACTGTCGACATTCCCCTGCAGGCCGCCCAGGGCGCTCGCATCCAGCACATCCAGAGGCATCCCAGCGCCACTTCCACACGAAGACCGGAACCACCGTCCCGGGCGGCCGCAGGTCCGGCGCCGCCCGGGGATGAACGGCCAGGACCCGGCCTGACCGCGCCCCGCACCACCTGAACCACCTGCACCACCTGCACCATCTTCCCCATCTTCCCCATCTTCCCCATCTTCGCGATCATCCCAATTTTGAGGAGGACGCCGCCATGTGCGGACTGTACACGCTCGGGTCGGACCCCGAGGAGATCCGGGCCCGGTTCGGCCTGGAAAATGCCCCGGACAACCCCAGGCCGGCCGGGTACGTTTCCCAGGGAGAGCCCGGGCTGGCCATCGCCCAACTCACGGAGAGGAGGCTGTCCGTCCGGATGACGTTCGGGCTGCCGCCCACAGGCTCCGGGACGCGGCCGCTGCCAAACGCCCGCTCCGAGACCGTCCACCTGAAACCCACCTTCCGGGAGCTGTTCCGGAAACGCCGCTGCATCGTGCCGGCCACGTCCTTCACGGAGATACAGCGCGCCCACGGGGACCGGAGGCCCTTCCGGTTCCGGACGGAGCCGGAAGAGCCCTTCGGCCTGGCCGGGATCTGGAAACCCACCGGGCGGGACCGGGACGGAAGGGTGACGTGCGCCTTCGCCCTTCTGACCGCCCCCGCGGGCGCGCTGGTCAGGCCGGTGCACCACCGGATGCCCGTCATACTCGCGCCGGAGGACGAGGAGGCCTGGCTGGACCCGGCCTCGGACCCGGCGGGGCTCCGGGAGATGCTCAGATCTCACGACGGGCGCGGGCTGACCGCGGAGCCGGCCTAGAGGGACGCGCGGCGCGCGGGGATTCCGCTCATGGAAAACGCCATGACACACGCAATGACACACGGGGAGAAAAAAACATGCCGAAGACCGGGACGGCCGGGACAGCCGGGACGATCTGGTACAAGACCGGGTTCGCCTTTCCATCGGGAGACCGGTGCCAATGCCACCGGCGCCGCACCCGTAACGGAAACAAGAAACGGTGCGGCAACCATGACTGCGCAGTCATGCTGACCCACCCCGAGACCGGGGTGAACAGGCTCTACTGCCTGGACTGCTGGGCGCGCTACCGGGACGAGAAGACCACACCCGGCCCGGCGCAGGTGAGAACGTACAAACAGATGCGCCGTGAGGGCATGACCCCCATGGCCATAGGCTGCTGAGACAGACCAGGGAGGAAGCGCATGGAAGACCAGAACGCGCCGGACCAGACCCTCGCCGGCCGCCGCAGGGACTGACCATCCAGACGAGATACATCACAACGCCGCACATCACCACGTTTGGCCGCGTATAGCCCTGTATCGAATTCACTCTTATAATTTGCGCGGCTGGCCCTGTCGCCGCGCCCAGGCCAGCCGTTACGTGCATGGCCCAATTGATATGGGCTGCGGAAAGAGGAGATGTGTACCCATGTTCAGGAAAATGACCGCCGTCATCGCCGCGTTGGCAATCCCAATCATGATGGCCGCCTGCGGCGGCGACGGAGACCCGGGACAGCCGGAGCCCCCCGGGGCCAGGGCCGCCCCGGCAGCGGAGGCCGGAACGGAGACGAACGCCCAGGCCCGGGGACGGGAGGAAATCCCCGCGCCCACCAGGCCACAGAGACTCAACCTCAACCCCACGGAAGAGCCGTCAGCCACCAGGGGAGCCGCCAAGACCGCGCCCGGGGGAAACCCCGAGGGAAAGCAGCGGGAGAACCCGCAAACAGGGAGAGCCCCGGCCGCCACCGAAACAGCCTCCCCCGAACGGGCGCCCACCGCCGCCGAAGAGGCCGCCGCCAAACGGGCCGCTTCGGCCGGGGCCGCAACGCCCAGGAGCAGGGCCCCGAAGTCCCTGACCGGGGACACCTCGCCGGAGGACCTCATCCCCGAGAACCCGGAGACCAACGACGAGGTGCTCCTCCAGGACATCTACGCCCTGATGGACCTGGACCAGTTCGCCCTCAACCCCAACCAGGCGACACCGCTGCCCGACAAGGAGAACATGTCATGCTGCGGCATATTTACCAAGGCGTGGTACAGCGAACCATACAGGGAAGACCATCCCCCAACGCTCTTCGACTACGAGGAGGTCAGGGACCACCCCTACCTGCACCTGTTCCCAGGGCTGAAGGGCCACGTGGAGGCCTTCCAGAACATGGAGGCGGACGGAAGGGGCCTCTCCTTCCAAAAGTATCCCCCACACAATCAAAGGGAGTTCCAGTACCACCCAAACCGGGACCCGGAACACCTATCGCCCAACACCGACTGGAACAAGCCGGGAAAGCGCTTCCTCCCCATGGGCGGCATCACCCACTTCATCTACCACCCATGGTTCGAGCCGGTGGAGTACGGAGAACTGGAGCAAGGCGCCACCCAGTCCGCCAACCGGCTGCACACCCTGGACAAGTACCAAAGAATCAAGGAAGACAACAAGCAGAAGTTTGTGGCGATGCCCCACTGGTTCGGCAACAACTCGACCAGGGGAGTCATCGCGGACGCGGTGGCCCGGGCGGTGGAACAGGCCAGAAGGCCGGGGGTCCAGGAACACCCGGTCCCGACGGTCAACATCCTGCACCACAATAGGAACAGAGAAAAAGTCGCCTACGGGGGAAGCAGCGACCTGGCAGGCCACCTGAGAACGCCGATAGAAACCATAGACAGCGTCTTGCTCAGGCGCAAGGACATATACTACCCGGCGTACAGGGTGCCGTTCGTCCAATGGGAGTTCCTCCACCCCAGCCTGCCCATCATAAGGGTCACCAGCTTCGTGGCGGCCACGCTGCCCCTGGCCAACCCCGGGGAGGAGCCCAGGGCAACGGGGCTCGCCGTATCCTTCGTCATCTCGTTCCAGAACCGCTGGGAGTCCTTCGAGGACCCCAACCGCTGGCTGATACGGCTCGAGGACGAGATCAAGAACATCTGGTCGGAGCAAAGGATAAACCAGGAGTTCCACGAGAGTACGTTCCCCCGGTACTGGCACACCAGCGACTACATGCAGCACCGCCTCATCGGCCCGGTGATCGTCCAGGTGTACGAGCACGAGAAAGAGGAACCGGGGGTCATCGAGCCCGGCGTCTACGCCGTGCAACCAAAGGTCTCCCACTGGGAGGCCCCGGGGCCCATCCTGAAGGACGAGCAGGTCCTGGTAGCCCCCCTCATAAGGACGAGCAGGTCCTGGTAGCCCCCCTCATATGGAGAGGCAAATACGATACAGGGACAAAGATCGTCAGGCCCGCCCCCCAGGGGAGCTACCCGAACCCCGGGTGGCCGCTGCCGGGGCACGTGATGACCAACCCGGCCACGGGGCCGGGAACCAAGATCTGGAAGGACGCCGGGCTGGACTGGCACGACTGGTAACGGGCCCGGCGGCCAGGGGGCGGCCCGGGCCTCCCATTGCATCTCGGCGCCAATTCCATCGGCTGGGCCGACCGCAAGCAGGACCCCAACACACGGCATGAGAGGAGAAGGGTGGCCCCAAAGTAACCACCGGGTCACCCTTCGCGCCTTTCTCTCCACCCCGCAATTGGCCGGAAGGCCGCTCCAATTCGTTCAAGTCGAAGCTCTCCGGCCTCCACGGTCCCACTCTCGCGACACCCTCAAAGCACAGGTGACAAGAACATGACTGCCCACGAGCACCGGAAACCGGTGCTGATTCCCGGCATGTGTGACGAAGGAACACCCTCCTACCGGATCAGGGAAACCCCCAAGGAGAACCAACTCACCCTCCGGGAGGTCAGGGAGAGAGTCGAAGACACTGAAACCCTCCACTGTGTCCACCACAATACTCAGAGGGAAATCCTGTCAGGCAGGGAAGTCCTGCGCAAGGCCAGACTCTTTACGGAAAAACCGGACGGACGAACCCACCTGGAGTACGTCCACCAAGTGAGAGCAGAAACCATACAGAATAACCAAGACCTTTGGAACCGCCACGTCGACCCCGAAACCGGCCGGGTCCTGGTGGAAGAGTACGAAGAGGACTCGGTGTGGGGAATAGGCTACTTCCTCCTACCCAGGGAAAACGGGACTGTGGAGCCGATGGCCCCTGGGGAAATATCCGAAATCGCCGACGAGATGCTGGCGGAAAGGAGCAGGGAGCGAGACTTCAGCAACAGAGAGGCCCTGGCGGCAGCCATGGAACTGGTGCGAGCGGTCATAGTCATCAACCACTCCCAGATCTCCGAGGAATCGTGGATCCAGGACACGGAAGACCCAGAATGGGAGGCTTCCGACATCGTCAGGGCCAGGGCAATGGAAACATTGGATATAGCCTACAACTACAACCGGATAATCACAGCCGGGATCGACCTGGAACAGCACCCCGAATACCACTCGTACCAGCCGTTCTACGACATGGGATGGAAGCCACCCTCCCACCAGGAGATGGCCGATCACATCGTCCGAACGCTGGCGGAGAAATGACGTGGGGACAGTGAGGCAGCATGCCCAACTTCTGATTCCGCGGCAATGGTCACTGGGAGGCGCCGGAGCCCATCCTGGAGGACAGGCAGCTCCAGATCCAGATATGGAGAGACCCAGTAGGACGTAATACCTACCTCGCAGCTTTCCTCTACATGGCCAGAACCATGTTCCCCCCGTTAATGCCCGTGGGGACGCCAAGACTGGTACAGAAGAAAAGGATAGCCAACACAGTCGTCACCCTCTCCACCCCACTGGCCATAACGGCGGCAGTGGTCATCTTTACAGAAATTGTCTCACCCGAGACACCTGTATCACGTGTATCAGAGGAACCGATCAACAGAAATTCACCGGAACGGGACGAACGGATCCCGGCGGCCTCTGAGCCGACGGCGGGGACAGAGGTACCGGGATCAGCCTAGTACTACAGCCGCACTTCTCGGGATTCATCACTTCTTAAAGAAGCGACGGAGGTGAATTTAGCTTTGTACACGAGGCGAAATCCCTGTCCCCGCCGCTTGCTAAGAGCACCAACTGAAGCTGTTGAATGTGATCTGCGGCTGTAGTATTAGGGTCTGTGGACATTTAGAGTTGTCCGGCGCGGGCGAGACTGCAGCCCAGTCCTTCCTGACAAACAAACCCCCAACCCATGTTTTCTCCAGTCTGGCGTTTTCTCCAGCAGTTGATTGCCACCCACTCCAGATACGGATAGACTCCGGGAAAGAGAGTGGCAAACAAACAGGTGTTTTATTCCCACGTGGGGAGGTGGCCACATGGACCCAGCAGTCTTCGGCTACATCCGGGTCTCCCAGGCGGAGGGCGCGAGCGGGCTAGCAACCCAGAGCCGCATCCTCAACGAACACGGGCTCAGGGACGACCGCATCTTCACCGACGTGGCCTCGGGCCGGAACATGCGCCGCCCCGGGTGGACGACACTCCGGGGAAAGCTCCAGCCCGGCGACGTCGTGGTGGTCCCGCGGATCGACCGCCTGGCCCGGAACCTCACCGAAGGCCTGAGGACCATCGAGGAGCTCCACAACCAGGGCATCCACATCCGCGCCCTGGCCGAATGGCTGGACACCGGTGACGACAGCCCCACCGCCAAGCTAATGCTCCACATGCTGCTCTCCCTGGCCGAGTGGGAGCGGGAGACCATCCGGGACCGGATCAAGGCCGGCGTAGACCGCGCCGCGGCGGAGGGCCGGACCGGGGGCAGGCCTCCGGCGCTGTACCCCGAGAAGCTGCAAGCCGTCCGGGATTTCCTGGAGAACGGTGGGTCGGTCAGCGCAGCGGGCAGGGCCTTCGGGGTGAGCAGGCCCACCGTGCGGGCAGTCAGGAAAGGGGTGTATACGGGCCAAGGCGACATGGATTGACGCGGCGGGGCGAGCAGGGGCTCGCCCCGCTGTCACATACATCCGCACCTTCATCGGCCCGGCGAAAGCCGGGCTTTTTCATTATGGTTCAGGAACGCCAAAGGACACCAAGCCCATCACCCAAGGAATTCGATGATCGCCCCGTGGGATTCAGGGGTCCCCGAGCAACCTCATTTTGAGTGGCCCACAATGAACCTGTAGGCCACAGATTGTAAGGAGGGGGATGCGCAATATGCAACAGGGAGGCAGTTCGATCGACTGGAGGGAGGCTATCGTTGCGGCCGCACGGCATTTTCGCGGAGACCCCAATCCACGCTTGAGCTCGAGCCAGAACGTCAAGCTGTGCTGGGGCACCCGGGGATCGCCGGTGGTGTGGACATCCCCGTCACCGAGGTCCGGCACGTTTACCGACTTTGAGGCTGACCACAAGGGTGGCGTATTGGACTTCCTCCGGCATGAGGCCGGGATGAACAAAGACGCAGCAAGGCGGTGGCTCCGTGAGCGCGGGCTGATTGCTGGATCCGCGGCGCTTCTTCTCCCTGCATCTCCCCAGCGGTTGGCCCTGGGGTGAGCCGGCCACTGGCGCCCTCGCCCGGCTGCGCGCCCGGCCACTCCCTTCCTGATGGCGTGGCCGGTAGCCGGCACGCCTCGGACATCATCCTCACCCGCCAGCCAATCAAGCGTCTCCTCAACTCGTGCCAGATGGGCCAGCGAGCGTTTCCCGCTGCCTCCGGTCCCTCCATGAACAGCGCCCCACGGCCACCACCGGCCCAGTCTGCCCCAAATCCGCCCCGACAATCGCGTCTCCTTGCCCCTCACGTCCCTTTCCAGTGCCCCCACAACGCGGCTCGGTGGATTCGGGTCAATTCAAGATGCGATTGCCCTGGGAGGCCGATTGGGACTTATCTTACTTCAAGGTCTTTATGTACTCGACCATCGCGTCGATTTCGGCGTCCTTGAAGAACACGGTTGTCATGGCGTCCGCGAAATAGCCGAGGACGATTTTGGCGTTTGGCCGTTTGATGGACTCCCACAGGTAGTCCCCGTCCGCGGTTACGGTTGCCCCGCCTTCGAGCTCCCGGAGACTGCCGTACAGACCCTGGAAAGTTGGCCCAATGTAGGCCTGACCGTAGATCGTGTGGCACGTCAGGCAGTTTTGGCGTTCGACTAGGCGCTTGCCACTGGCAACCAACTTGGCTGCGTCCGGGGTTGGGCCGAGTGCCGGGGTGGCTGGCGCTGTTTCGGGTGCGGGAATTGGCGTTGGTTGCGCAATAGGTGTGTTGACCTTGGTTGGGCTCGGATTGAGAGGGGCGGGCGGAGTCGAAGGCGCCGGTTGGCGTGTTGTCATCAGTGTTGGTGGGAGATTGGGGGAAGCTTTGGTTCGGGAGGTGGTCCGGTCATGTCCTGAGGGCGGTTCGGGAGAGACGACTGGGGTGGTGGACAAGACAGTGAACGTGGGGGCCGGAGTTGGATTGCCGGGGGTCCTGCTTGGCGCCGGTGTGGAAATGTGGGCAGGTTGGGTGCTCGTAGCGATGGCCCTGGGACTCTCGGTAGTTGGCGGACGTTGATCAGGTACGGCGGCGGGACTTCCGCCGCAACCCATCACCAAGGTTAGTGACATTGCCATCGCCATGATCGCCGCCGCTCTTATCGGGGGCATGGTTCGGGGCGGGCGGTCAACCGGTTGAGACCGGGCGTGTTTTCTTGGTCCTGACAGATCCGATAGGATTGATCTGGGGGATACCCTCGCCGATCACGTGGACGGTCGCGTTGACGCCGTAGACATCTCGTAACATGTCCGCCGTGAGGACCTCCGCCGCGTCGCCTGACGCATAGACCACCCCCTGGTCCATTACTACGAACCGGGCGGCGTATCTGGCCGCAAGGTTCAGGTCGTGGAGCGATATCAGGGTAGTTATCCCCCGCTCGGCGGTGACGTCGGTGACTAGGTCCAACACTTCTAGCTGGTGCTGGAGGTCAAGGCTGCTGGTGGGTTCGTCCAACAGCAGGACCTGGGGGTCCCTGACCAGGGCCTGGGCGATGGAGACCATCTGTTTCTGGCCGCCGCTTAGCTCATTGAGGAAGCGGGTCGACAGCTCTTCGATGTCCAGGTCATCCAGGACCCGGGCCACCGAGTCGAGGTCTTCTTCGCTGACCCGCCAGGACAGGGTGTGCTTCCTGGCTAGCAGGATGGCCTCGAACACGGTGAGGACCGCGTTGACCGGTGACTCCTGCGGGAGATAGCTCACCCGACGGGTGATGTCTTCTTTCCTCAGTTCACGCAGGTCCACTCCGTCCAGACGAATCCATCCCTGTGGCTTCAAGAGGCCGGCGATACACTTGAAGAAGGTGGTTTTCCCCGCCGCGTTTGGGCCGATGGTGGCCGTAATCTCTCCTGGAGCCACGTCCTCGATGGTGACTCCTTTCAAGACGGGTGTCTGACCATAGCTAAAGTGGACTTCTTCGACAGATAGCTTCACTAATCTAGCCGCCTTACCAGAGCTGCCTTCTCCTAGTCAGGATTAGGCCGAGGAAAAATGGAACGCCGACCAGGGAGGTAATGATCCCGATGGGAAAAATCGCGCCTGGGGTGATCATCTTGCTGACGATAGAGGCTGCCGAGAGCAGGATCGCCCCGGTGATGGCTGACATGGGGAGGAAGAAGCGTTGGTCTTCGCCCACCAACATCCGGGCCACGTGGGGTCCCACCAAACCGACGAAGCCGATAGTTCCGACGAAGGCTACAGCGGCCGCGGCTAGTAACGATACCGAGACAAGCACCTGGAGCCGGAGCCTTTGGACGTTTATGCCAAGGCTTTGCGCCTTGTCATCCCCCAGTCTTAAGGCAGTCAGGGTCCAGACGTGCTTGACGAACAGTGGAGTCGTGACCAACAGCACACAGATGGCGATGCCGATCTTGGGCCACGTGGCCTTGACCAGGCTGCCCAGGGTCCAAAAAACGACCTGCTGTAGCGCCTGTTCCGACGCGATGTATTGCAGCAGCGCCAGGAGGGAGCTGAAAAGGAACACCAGGGCGATCCCCAGCAGCACCACCGTCTGTATCGTTACTCCCCGCATGGTGCTAAGCAAGAAGATGGCCAGTGAAGCGATCATGGCGAACACGAAGGCGTTGATCGAGACCAGGAATATCCCGGCGAACGGGACAATGCTAAACCCGAGGACCAGGGCCAGGGCCGCTCCGAAACCGGCAGCGGCGGAAATCCCCAAAGTGAACGGGCTCGCCAGAGGATTGTTCAAAATGGTCTGCATTTCCGCGCCGGCTATGGATAGAGCAGCCCCGACGATCACGGCGATGATCGCCATTGGCATCCTGATGTCCCAGACGATCACCCTGGTGGTAAGCTCCGCCGCATTGGGCATGAGGATGGTCGAAGCCACCTCCCATAGTCCCAGGCGCGCCGGGCCCAGGGAGATATCCAGGACCAGCGTGAATACGAGCGCGGCGGCAAGAGACACCATGATGAGGTATTTGCGCCCGGTAATCTGCCGATAAATCCGTTTGCCAGTGGCGCCGGCTGACTCGTTGGCCGGCGCACTGGCCACCCTCTCAGTCAACATGTTGTACCTTATTCGTTAACAGACAGCATAAACGTGCCGCTGTACTCGATGGGCAAGAATCGGCGGTGGAATTCGGCGAAGTTAGCCACAGGGTCTATGTCCGCGAACAATTTGGGATGGAACCACTTGGCGAATTGCTGCAGTACTACGAAGTGGTAAGGAGAATTGTAGAACTGGTGCCACACCACGTGATACCGGTCTCCGGATACGGCGCTGAGGTTCGTCCATCCCGGACGTCCCTGGGCAAGCTTCCTCATGGCCAACCGGGAGTCCGCGGGGTCGGTGTAATAGCCCATGCTGATGAAGTCGCCGTCCGGGCTAGAGGTATACCAGTTGGACCCGGTGGCGATTATCACGTCTGGGTCCGACACGATGATCTGCTCCGGGTTCAGGTTGCCACCCCAGCCAGGTATCAAGTCCGAGCCGATGTTTATGCCGCCGGCCCGTTCAATGATCAAGCCCAGGTTGGCCCTCCCGAATGTTCCGCAGCAGGTGTCGGCGCCGCGAATCCCCGCCGCCCGGTCCAGGAACACGACCGGCTTCTCTCCCTCGATCTGATCGAGCCGGGAATAGACTAGATTTACCTGTTGAATGTAGAAGTCTACGATGTCCTGGGCCCGTTCCTCCTGGTCAAATAGCCTTCCCAGTAGGATGGTGCTGGGCACGGTGTTCTCCAAGGGTTCCTGGCGGTAGTCAATTACGACTACGGGGATGCCGACCGCCGCAAGTTGGTCGATCATGCCCGCCTCTTTTGCCCGTTCCAACCCGCCCAGGTTCAGGGTTACCACGTCGGCATCGAGAGCGATGGCCCGCTCGACGCTAAACTC
>CBDBGS010000003.1:0-166249 GCA_965205385.1 Dehalococcoidia bacterium | reverse complement strand
GGACAGTGAAAAACCCTCAGACGCCAGCCACAGGTGGCGGCGCACCAGAGCGATGGCATCCACGAAGGTCGGCGACGGCTTGGCGTACCAAGCCGCTGTGCGATGGGCCGAGGGTCGTTGTTGCCGCAGAAGATGGGCCGCCAGGGTGGTCCAGGGGAAGAGCCCCATCAGGATTGCGTAGTACGGGCAATGGCTCGATCCGGCCACTGGCGTTGGGTCTCCACGCCCAGGTGAGCCCGCACCTCCTGAAAGAGCCTGCCCCGTACTTGATACGGGGTGACCTCCAGTTGCCGGCGCAGCACAAACCATCCCAGGACCTGCGCCGGGTCCGCCGACGGGTCGGTGCAGAGCAAGGCATGGGGAGTGAATTCGCCCTGTGGGTCCCGAACCAAGACCCAGCGCAGGGGCGCAGGCGGCTTGCCCGAGCGGTACCAGACCGCCGTTTGCGACGTGAGTTCCACCGTGCGGGTAGTGCCGTCGCACCAGGCTGCCGACACCTCGTTCCATGACACGGCGGGCAAGTCCAGGAGTGCCTTCAGCGCGGGCAGCCGCCGGCCTTTCAGCGGAGGCCGACCGTTCTGGCCCGTCTGACGGGGTGGCGCTGGCGCATAAAGGGCGGCGTCCAGGAGCAGGCGGGCGAAGAGGGCAATGGGTTGAGCCAACGATTGGCAGCAGTGGAGCAGGTCCAGAGCCCGCCCCGTGCCACGACACGGGGACAGCGTAGCCGCTGTCGCCCACCAGCGCCAGGGGGCGGTGGGGCAGACAGCGGCGCAGTTGCAGGATCATCTCCGGTCCAAGTCAGTGAGCTTTTTGTGGCGGCGTCCGCGCTGCCGGTAGTAGCGTTCCGAGGGCGCCGGCACGATGAGAAAGGGCAAGGCCCAATAGCGTCCCGCCCAGGGGACGTGGCCCAGCCACGTCAGGGAGACCCAGCGCAGGCCACTGGCCTTGACCAGGTGGCTCCGGCTGGAACGCACCGCATCGCGGTAGATGCCCGGGGATTCGATTTTAGGGCCACGGCGCCGTCCCAGGGTTTCGCCGATGCCGAAGACCAACGGACCATCGCCCTGGTCCAGGTGCTGGAGCAGCGGCATGAGCAGGATGCGAGCCGCCTGTCGGGGCGGCCACACCGCCCGGTTGAGCGCCTCATGGTAGCGGGCGTAGTCGAGGTGGCCGCTGCGGCCCATGACGCGCAGCGCCGCGGCCACGGTGCGTTGGCCCGGGGCCGGTATCGCGCCGGCCAGCGGGATTTGGGCTTCCAGCCAGGTCGGGCTGCGAAACAGCGCGGCGAAGTGATGGAGTACGGGTAAAATGGCATCGGGCAGGGTGAGCATGGCTGGACCTTCCGTGAGAAGTGGGTTAGGCCAGCTTACCCTGTCTTTTTACTTTTCCTAACTTTTGCGTAAAGCACAGTTATGCCCGTATCCGGCCCGTGCAGAGGCGACTAACTGGTGAGTCCGCCCCAGCGGTCACGGCGTGACATCTTAAGTTAGTCGGGAGCAGAGTTATGCCCGTATCCGGCCCGTGCAGAGGCGACTAACTGGTGTGGCCGTGTCAGGGTGCGTATGCTCATGGCGAGACGTGTTGTCTGGACGAAGACCGAGTAGACGTTGGTGCAGATCGCCCGTTCGGGAGCATGGTCCGGGAGTCTTACGACTGCATCATTGGTGACGCCCCAAGCGGAGCGATCCCGTTCCATAGATTGGTGAATGTTAGTGACTCCCTCCGGCGACACGTCTACCTCGCAGGCGTGGAGGGAATGATGAGCATCAGACGCAAGAGCAGGGCAAAACCGGAAGGGCTGTCCCAACTGAACCTGAACGCGGCGGGCATTGACGTGGGGGCCAGCAGCCATTTCGTGGCGGTTCCCGCCGGCCGCGCGGAGCAGCCGGTGCGTGAGTATGAGGCTTTCACGGCGGACCTGTACCGTCTGGCAGACTGGCTGGCCGAGTGCGGTGTGGAGACCGTGGTCATGGAGTCCACCGGCGTGTACTGGATACCGCTGTTTGGGGTGCTGGAAGAGCGAGACTTCCAGGTAATGCTGGTGGACCCCAGACGCATCAAGAACGTGCCGGGTCGCAAGAGCGACGTGCGGGACTGCCAGTGGCTGCAGCAGTTGCACACCTACGGCCTGCTGTCGGGAGCCTTCCGTCCCGACGGGGACATACGGCGCTTGCGCAGCTACCTGCGGCAGCGGGCCATGCTGGTGGAGTACGCCTCTCATCACGTCCAGCATATGCAGAAAGCGCTGACCCAGATGAACGTAAAGTTGCAACACGTGATCAGAGACATCACGGGCAAGACGGGCATGGACATCATGGAGGCCATCGCGGGCGGGGAAAGGGACCCGCGGAAGCTGGCGCGACTGCGCGATCCCAGGACCAAGGCCGACGAGGCGACCATCGCCAAGTCGCTACAGGGGCACTGGCGGGAGGAACACATCTTCGAACTGACCCAGGCCCTGGAACTGTACCGGTTCTATCAGGATAAGATTGCCGAGTGCGACCGGGAGATTGAAGCCCAGCTGGAGCGTTTCGAAGACAGCAGCGACGGCGAGCCTCCGGCTCCCAATGGCAAGAAGCGCAATCAGAAGAACACGCCCCGTTTCGATGTCCAGGGCCAACTGTACCGGATGACGGGAGTGGACCTGACCCGGATCGACGGCGTGGACGCGTACACAGCCCTGAAGGTGATCAGCGAGATTGGCGCCGATATGACCAAATGGCCCAGCGCCAAGCACTTCGCCTCCTGGCTGGGGCTGAGCCCCAACAACCGCATCACCGGCGGCCGGGTCATGAGCTCAAAGACCAAACCCAGCGCCAACCGGGCCGCGGCGGCCTTGCGTCTGGCCGCCAACGCGCTGCACCGCTCCGGCAGCGCCCTGGGCGCCTTCCTGCGCCGGAAGAAAGCCCACCTGGGAGCGCCCAAGGCCATCACCGCCACCGCCCACAAGCTGGCCAGGCTCATCTATTCCATGCTGCGCTACGGCCACCAGTACGCGGATGCCGGCGCGGAATACTACGAGAGACAGTATCAACAGCGGGCGTTGCGTGCGGCAAAGCGCCGGGCGGCGCAACTGGGCTACCAACTGGTGCCCATGTACGATGCCCAACCTTCGGGCCTGCCCCACGGACCAGAGGCCGCGGCCCCGTAACAGTTGAGGTTAGTCCATAGTTCAGCCCATTCCGCCGGGTGATTCCTTCGAAAGTCAACTCCTGCCGGACCTCGGGGCGCGACGCCGGCCGCGGACTCCGACCGGCTTCACCTGTATACCCGGCGGCGAGGCGGGCTGGGGCCAATGAGTTGAAGGAGCCGGGCCCGGCGTGGCTGCTCATCCGATGGCCGCGTGGGCGCCGGGGCTGGATTGCGCATGTGCACCTCAGCGCAGGACCACCGGCTCGCCATACATGGACCAGCAGCGGGGGTCCATGAAGCCGTACTCCTCCAGCCGTCCGATGGTGGTGGTAAGCATCTCCAGTCCTGCCTCTTTGCCAATGCGCTCAAAGTTTCTTTCGGCGGAATCGCTGCGGCAGATGACCAGCACCGGAAACCGGTCCTGGCGGCGGGGATTGGCGTAGCCCGCGAGCTTTTTCTCCACACGGCTTTCGCCCTTGGCGCTCCGTTCAAGTTCGATGTAAAACCATCCGGGCCCACAGGGACTTTCGGCAAGGAAGGCCATGGCGTCGGGTGCGATACCGCCGTCGCCCAGATGTTCCCAGGACCGCTGCCCCGAGGCCACCGGCGTCCCGGAGCGCATCAGGCGGGCCAGCAGCCATGTCACCCCGTCCTCGTGGGCCTGACGGCTGCCCCGGCGGCCTTTCCTCCGGCCCTCGTCATTCCCGGTCCTGGGCGCCCTGCTCCTGACCCTGGACCTGGGGGACTCGACCCGGTCCCGCTTCACCAAGAGGTCCATCCCCCGGGACGAAAGGGAGTAGCGGTAGACCCTTTCGCCCTTGATTTGCCTCTGCTCGATGAGCCCCGCGTCGAACATCTTCTTGAGGCGGCGGTGAACGCTCCGGCTCGGATCATCCTCGCCCATCGCCTCCCGGACCATGTTGGTCGTACTGTCTGGCCGCTGCGCCAGGAAGTCGAGGATTCGGGCCGTCAGGACGCTCCCTTCCCTGTCCCAATCGAATGGCTCGCCCCCATCCGGGTCGGACTTACCGCCCCTGGCCCAGGGGGACTGCCTCACTCTCCTCTCCCAAGGCCAGCCCCCCATATCCCGGGGATACGTCCGTTGGCGCACCCAGCCGCGGCTGTCCAGGGGCCGGGAGGCCCCGGTGCGGGCGCGCCGTCGGCGACACACCAGACCGCGACCCGGTCCCGGAGGGGGCCGAATTGGCGTACGACCCGCTTGACCAACTCCCGCTGCCACTGGTCGCTGACCACAAAGCACAGCAGGCTGGGCCACGCGGGCCCGTCACCGTCCGTCAGTTCCACCATGTCCCGGCCGAAGTCACGCAACCGGTCCAGAATTGAGCTCTCACTCTGCTGGCTGCCGCTCCAAAATATGGTCACCCAGCCGTCCCTGTATCTCACGGCGGCGTCGAAGCTGACCGAGTCCACCCAGTGGAACTCCTCCACCGGGCCCAGGCCGTTTATCTCTCCAGCAACCTGGTAGGCCCACTCCACCAACGGCAGGCGTTGCAGCAACCGGGCCCGCCCCCACTCCTGGTGCCACGGCGAACACTGGTCCCCGTACCGCGCCAGGGCCTCGGCGGTGAAGAAGTAGCGGGAGACCTTGTCCCGGTTCCAGCCCAGTTCCACCGAATCGGCCAGGCCGTCCCCACACAGATCGTTGATCCCGGCGTATACCCGGGAGCGGGGAAGTCTGCCGCTCTTGGCAATGTCATCGACGCCGGCGAGGGGTTCCTGGGCCAGGACCCCGAGCACATCGGCGGCAGCCCGGGACATGGTTAAACCTGGAGCGTAACGACTTGGCATCATAACTCCCTCCTGATTCGGCGGCCGGGCGTGGACGCCCGGACAGAGACATGCGGCCTGAGGGTGTTGTGGCTTGGCGGTTAGCGCCAGTTTGTCCCTGTGGCGAGGGGACGGGAGGCGAGCCAGGCCAGAACATCCGTCACCCGCCATCCCACGGCCCTCTCGTTTATCCGAACCGGGCGGGGGAACGTGCCGGCCTCGATCATCTCGTGCAACAGAGAATTCGATATTCCGCAAATGCGTAGAACTTCCTCTCGCCGCATCAGGCGCTGTCCTTCTAGGCCCTCCATACAGCACATAGGAAACCTCCCAAGTGGAGTGGCGGATGAAAGTCGCTACACGATGGCCGCAAGACGACACGGCTCATAGGCCATGTGAACTTGCGTGCGAGGAAACCCTTAGCGGTTGTCAGGCTGCTGTAACCCTTAGGGGCCGCCCCCTGGGGGACGGCTGCTGTATGCACCCTTAGCGGGTCGGGGGGCCGCCCCCTGGGGGACGGCTGCTGTTCACTGTATTCTCTCGGTGTAAACGACCTCCAAAATCCACTAGTATAATAGATGTACTGTACTACTACCCATCGGACCATGTCAATGGTTGAGTGAACCGCAAGGCATTCGCCACGCGTGCCGGCAGGTATAAGCCGAAAACCAATGATCTGCAGGAAACCAGTTGACTGCTATCGCTAGACAAGCTCACCGCAGGTGGTATTTGCTAACGGCACAGACTTTGCAATCTTATTGAGTTGAGTAAACTGTACGGCCGGACGGTTTAGAAGGCCGTTAGATTTATGGTATACGTATTGGTATATGAGCAGTGTATCTAGTGGCACATAAGGTCATTGCAAGCGTGATATTGGTATCAATTAGGCGGACACTCTCTCCGCTTCCCGTGGAATTCCAGACCTAATCCGGCATACGGGAATTAACTTCCAGGGGTACGCTGTAACGCGGTACCGTCTGGTTCGTAGCCCCTTCCTCCCAATCCCTTCTCCAGCGACAGGTCCCCGCGCGCTTGAGATGTCTCGTAGCAAGTCTTACCTTGGCAGTTCTGGCCAGAGCGGGCATGTCCGGATTCGCGGGCCCACCCAGTTGCCGGCGATGCGGATGGTGATCACCATGATATTCGGCAGTACCCGCCGCTAGGCCCGATCAACTCACGGACCTCATTAAGGCCTCAAATTGTTTCAGCATCGGCCTCGGCCCTACTAATATACCCACACATCATCAAGCCCAACGTCTGAATTATCCAATTCACAACCGGTTTTTCATATTTCCCGTATTTGCGATTGCCCGGCCCGCGAATCAGGGTTGTACGGTTCTCACACGTGGCCAATTGATCGGCGCCTTTCGCGATATCGCGCTGCTCGGTTTGGCGGCCCTGGGCCGTCATCCAGGAATTCCGGCGCCGGGTTTCGGCCCTGGAACTGAACATCTCTGGATCCCCGCTTTCGCGGGCATGACGTTGGTGCGGGGGATGACGGGGCTGGGAGAACGACAGCAATATTAGATACTGCCAATAATTGAACGGCCGCGCCCCTGGGCCTAGAGCCTTGACGGCCTGCCGCCGCCGTTGTACACTTCTTTATTAGATACATAGTATCAATAACTCACGAATGGACCCGCGTTGGCGCTAAAGAAACGGAATCTCTCGGTCTCAGAACAGATCCTGGACACGCTGGAGGAACGGGGTTTCCGCTCAACCGCGCCCAGGCGGATAATGGCCACCGTGATCGGCGACCAAGAGCGGCACTTCACCGCCGAGGACCTAAGGCAACAGTTGCCGCGCCGCATGGGCCGGGCCACCGTGTACCGCACCCTAAAGCTTCTCGTGGAAGTCGGTGTCCTCTGCCGCGTGCTCCTGGAAGACGGCGACCTCCACTACCAGTTGAGCCACCACGGTCACCACCACCACTTGATCTGCGTCCAATGCGGTTCGTCCCAGAACCTCACCGGCTGCGACATCGAGGACCTGCTCCTCACCACCTCAGCCGACCACGGCTTCGAGCTAAGTGGCCACTGGCTGGAAGTTTACGGACGCTGCCGTAACTGCGTTGTGAACGACTCCCAACGGGGCTAAGTCTCTTTTTTTGCCCAATATTGATACATCATATCATTTAGGCGCTAGGCATTGATACGTAGTCTTAATAACTTCGATAATTGAGACCCGAAGCAACCAACACTTAGATAGGCGGCGACTCGATTCATGGCGCTAAACGCACTGAAAAAATTTGGTACCATCCTCGCATTTACGGTCCTGATATTCATCGTGTCATGTACCGGCAGGCCGACTACGGACGCGCCTAACAACGCGGGAACAGAACCAGACGCTCTCTCCGCTCCCGCCAATTCAAATATTCTCACTATCGACGTGCCAGCGGACACGGTCAAGGTCGTAACCACTAGCAACATCCTGGCCGACTGGGTGCGTGTCGTCGGCGGAGACCGTGTTGAGATTTTTCCGCTGTTGCCACCCAACTCCGACCTTCACACGTTTCAGCCGGGCGCAAGAGACATCACCCGGGTCGCCGACGCTGATCTCGTTTTTAGCGTCGGCCTCAAGCTGGAGGCTGGCTGGCTGAATGACCTGTTGGAAAATACGGCCCGGAGCCCCAACAGCATCGTAGCATTGGGAGAATTCGTAGACCCGATTCCCTTCGTGGAAACCGTCGAAGCCAGCGGCGAACATGCCGGGCACGAACAAGGACACGAAGAAGGCCGAGAAAGGCACGACACAGATGCGGATGGGCAGGACCACGGCGCATTCGACCCGCATTTCTGGTTCGACCCGCTGAGGGTCAAGCAGGCGGTGACCGTCATATCCGACCAACTTTCCCAGCTGGACCCGGAAGGCGCGAGCCGTTACCGGGGCAACGCCGCCGCCTACAGCCTGGAGTTGGACTCCCTCCACGGCTGGATCACGGAAGAGGTGGCCAATCTGCCCGAAGACCGCCGCCTGTTGGTGACGTCCCATGACAGCTTCCAGTACTTCGCCCAGCGGTACCGATTCGAGATAGTCGGCACGGTCATGCCCGTAACCACGGACCGGGAACCCACCGCCCAGAAATTGGCGGGGGTGGTCGAGACCATCCGGCTCCAAAGCGTCCCGGCGGTATTCGCCGAGAAATCTCACGGTGACCGCCTAGCCCGCCGCGTCGCGGAGGAGACCGGGGCGCGGCTCATCGGCGGGCTATACACCGGGTCGCTGGGCCCGCCCGGTGGCGAAGCCGGGGTCTACACAGACCTGATGCGCTACAATGTGATCACCATAGTGGAGGCATTGCGGTAACCTTGGCGCGCGCACCCTTATTTCCTGCTCTGTCCGCCGAGGAACTGACGGTAGACCGGGGCGGCGTCCGGGTCCTGGACCGGGTGTCTTTCACCGCCGGTCCTGGTTGCCTAATGGGTGTCGTAGGACCCAACGGCGCGGGCAAAAGCACCCTGTTCGACGTCATCGTGTCCCAGTTGCCGGCCACCGAGGGCCGCGTATTGGTCCACGGCAGATCGGCCAGCGAAACCCGGGGGCTGGTGGCATACGTTCCCCAGCACGAGCGGGTAAATTGGCGCCTTCCCCTGAGCGCGTGGGACGTAACTATGCTCGGGAGGGCCAGGCGCATTGGCTGGTTCCGGAGGCCGGGACGCGCCGACCGCGAGGCAGCCGAAGACGCGCTGCGGCGAGTCGACATGTGGGACCGGCGGTCCGACCTTGTGGGTGAGTTGTCCGGAGGGCAACGCCAGAGAGTGTTCGTGGCCCGCGCACTGGCCCAGGGCGCCGACATCCTGTTGCTGGACGAGGCCTTCAGCGGCGTAGACATCGCCTCGCAGGAGGCGTTGGTATCAGTCCTGCAGGACCTCCGCGACCAGGGTAGGACCATCCTGCTATCCTCCCATGACATCAATCACCTGGCCCACTACTGCGACGAGTGCCTGTGCCTCAATTGCCACGTCTGCGCCTGCGGTTCGCCCAGGGAGGTGCTTACACCGGCGGTCCTGACGGAGCTTTACGGTCCTTTCGGGTCAGTTCCCACCCACGGCCACGGGCTGTCCGGAGGCGCTGATGGACATCGTCATTGACGCCCTGATGGGCCCGTTTCAATACTCCTTCATGCTCAGGGCGTTGATCGTTTCGGTACTGGTGGGAATCATGTGCCCGGCGCTGGGGGTCTACGTGGTGGTCCGGGGACTGGGCTTCATGGGCGACGCACTGGCCCACTCCGTCCTACCGGGTATGGTGTTGGCCTTCATGCTGGGGATAAGCCCCTTCTTTGGGTCTATCCCGATGGCTGTGGCGACGGCCCTGTTGAGCGGGTATCTCATAAAGCGCGCCGGTATCGGAGAGGACACATCTGTGGGCATTCTGTTCGCTGGCCTCTTCGCCCTGGGCGTGGTGATGTTGACCGTATCCCGGGGAGTCTCGGTAAACCTGGAAGACATACTGCTTGGACAAGTCCTCGGCGTGTCACAGGCGGACGTATTCGTGACCTTGGCGCTGGCCGGATCGGTGCTGGCGCTTATCTGCGGCCTGCACAAGGAGTTGGTGTTCGCCAGCTTCGACCCATCGGGGGCGTCGGTGATTGGCCTGCCGACGGACAAGTTGGAATATCTCCTTCTGACGCTGCTGTCCGTGGTGGTGGTACTGGCTCTTCAGGCGGTGGGTGTAATCCTGGTCATCTCAATGCTTATTACCCCAGCCGCCGCCGCCTTGATGCTGGTGCGGAACTTCGTCAGGGCAATGGCTGTGGCAGTGCTGATTGGCGTGGCATCCGCCGTAGCGGGTCTGTACCTCTCCTTCCATTACAACCTGCCGTCGGGTCCCGTAATGGCGCTGGTGGCAACGGGATGCTTCGTGCTCGCCCTCGCCTGGAAGCAGCGTCCGGCCAGGACCGCCCAACATCAACGCGCCTGATTACATTACGACTCCGGAGCAATGTTATGAGCAACCCCGACCAGCCCCAAATTGGACGGATCCTATGGCAAGACCTGACTGTGGCCAACGCCTCGGAAGTGCGGGACTTCTACTCCGCCGTAGTTGGCTGGGCCCATACCGACCATGACATGGGGGATTATTCTGACTACAACATGAACCAAGCGGAATCAGGGGAGACGTTGGCGGGAATCTGCCATTCCCAAGGCCCCAACGCCAACATACCTCCCCAGTGGTTGGTCTACATCTACGTTGCAGACGTGGATGAGAGCGCCAGAAAGTGCGTGGACCTGGGAGGCAAGTTGCTCGACGGGCCGCGGACTATGGGCGACGATAAGTTCTGCGTGATCCAGGACCCTGCCGGGGCGGTTGCGGCATTAATCAGCCGTTAGTCAGCGGGCCGAGACCCATGGGAAAAACGTCAAAGCTCCGGGCGGTCCAGGATTTCAAGGGAGTTCCATAGTATTGCCGCACCACGGGCGGTTGGGTCATGCCGCTAGTGGAACATGCGATGGAGGGCCTGAGTGGCTGAGTCGATTGGCATCGTGGGTTGCGGTTCCATCGGGCAGGCGATCATACGCGAGGCAGACGCTGGACGCCTGGATGTTCCGGTGGTTGGAGTTGCCAGCCGCACGGCGAGCAGGGTTGAGACCTTCCTTTCAACCCTTAAGTCCCCTCCCCCACTACTTCAATTGGATGACCTGGTCGACGCCTGTTCCTTGGTTGTCGAGACGGCGGGTGGGCACGTGGTCCCCATGTTAGCGGATGCCGCCTTCAGTGCGGGCAAGGGTCTCATGGTCATTAGCATCGGCGCGTTGCTGGAGCATCCGGAGATCATCACCTGGGCACGCGAGACGGGCTGCCGCCTCCTGGCCCCGTCTGGGGACATCGCGGGGTTGGACGGCATCAAGTCAGCCTGCGCGGGGCGCGTGGATAGCGTGACGATGGTCTCCCGGAAACCTCCGCAAGCCCTCGAGGGCGCGCCCTACCTGGCCGAGCGGGAGATATCTCTGGTAGGCCTCGAACAGGAGACGGAGCTATTTTCGGGCACGGCCCGTGAAGCCTGCCGAGGATTCCCGGCCAACCTGAACGTATCGGCTGCCGTAAGCCTCGCCGGAGTGGGGCCAGACAAGACCACGGTCCGCATCAGGGCCGTACCTGGGCTGCAACGAAACTGCCACGACATCGAGGCGGTGGGGGAGTTCGGACGGCTTGCAGTACACATCGAGAACATCCCTTCAGAGAACCCGAAAACGGGACACCTTACCGCCATGTCCATCATCCGGTCAATCCGGGACGCCGTAGACCCCGTCCGCATCGGCACGTAAGCAAGCCCGCCGGTTCGCTGGTGTCCCGGAGTTCCCGGAAGCAGGGCGTATAATAGCGGGAACCTGACTTGTAAGAGGCCTCCTATGCCTTTTCCCCTAAGGAAGCCCCCCGACGTCGCCGTCGTGGAAGTTCACGGCGTCATCGGCACGCGAGTGCGTATCCCGGTCTACGAACGTCTATTTGACTCCATCGCCAGGAGCAAACGGTACGCGGCCCTGGTGTTGGACATCGACTCCCCAGGCGGTTCCGCCTCCGGCTCGGAAGTCCTTTACTACAGCTTGAAAGAGGTCGCGGAAACCAAACCGGTTGTCGCCTACGTCCGGGGTTTGGGAGCGTCAGGCGGGTACTACCTGTGTTGCGCGGCCAGCCGGGTGTTCGCCTTGCCCAGCGCATTGGTGGGGTCAATCGGCGTGATCTACCTGCGTCCGGTGATCCAGCAATTGTTGGGAAAGATTGGCGTGGAATTTTCGGTCTTCAAGGAAGGCCGACTCAAAGACATGACCGGATTCTGGCGCAGTCCCACCAATGAAGAAGAGGAGAAGTTTCAGGGATTGCTGACCGAGATTTACGACAACTTCATCTCCGTGGTCTGCGAGGGACGCTCCATCGAGGAAGCCCAGGTCAGGGAGTTCGCCACTGGAGAGGTGTTCACCGCTAGGCGGGGCAGGGAGCTTGGACTCGTCGACGAATTCGGTGGGTTCGACCAGGCGTTGGCAGCCGCCACGCAACTGGGCGGGGCCAGGCCAAAGCCGGTCTGGTTGCGCCCCCGCCGCCCGATATCCGAGCGGTTATTGGGCCGGTTCGGAAACCAGTCCGCGCTTGGTGCGATGGTTGGAACAGAATTGCCGCGTCTGCTCTCAGGCGGAATTTATTACATGGACCCCGCTTTCCTGCTAGGAGACTACCGGGAAGATTAAGTGAATACGGCTATTTCTCCCCTGCAGCCTCCAGCCTCTTAGCTTCCTGCCAAAGGGCTTCTTTCTCCACGAGCGGCAGTCCGCCAAAGTCCAGTCCCCGCTCCAACGCCAGACCCTCTATCGACATGTACCTTCGCTGAAAACGGGAGTTGGCCTGGCGCAAGGCGTCCTCCGCGTGGACGTCGAGCCACCGCGATAGGTTGACGACACTGAATATCACGTCTCCAAGCTCGTGGACCCGCTCCTCCTGGTTGGACGCCCGGCGCAGCTCCTCCACTTCTTCGGCCAACTTGTCCAACACCCCGGAGATATCGTCCCATTCAAACCCGGCGCGGCCCACTCTATCCTGCAGAAGCTGGGCGTAAGTCAATGCGGGCAGGTCACGGGGAATCCCTTCCACTGGGGACGTGCGGCCTCCCCTCTCCTTGCGTTCCGCCTCCTTAATGCGCTCCCAATTGCGTTCAACCTCCCTGGCATCGGCGGCGGTGGTGTCGCCGAACACGTGGGGGTGGCGGCGGACCAGTTTTTCGTTGATATACGTGAGAACTTGGTCAACGCTGAATTCCCCCGCCTCACGGGCGATGTCGGCGTGGAAAGCCACCTGGACCAGTATGTCGCCAAGCTCTTCAGCCAACGACTGCGGGTCTTCCTGGTCGATGGCCTCCAATACTTCGTAGCATTCCTCCAGCAGGTTGCGCTTGAGGGACGCATGGGTCTGTTCCCGGTCCCAGGGACAGCCGCCCGGAGCTCGCAGACGCTCCACGATGTCCAACAAGGACTGAAATTTAGCCATATCCATTTGGTCAACGTTATGTTCAGTCATGGGCCGATTATATACACGGCGGCGATTGCGTCTCAAGGAAGCCGATGATAACTTGAGCCACTATGGACCAAGACTCGGGAAATAACGTGTCGTGCGCTTCGACCCTGTTATTCGCCGTCTGCGTGCCGTTGTTCCTAGTCACGGCCAGCGTGGCCTGGGCATTTAACGACCCGGGGCTGTACCAGAGGGGATTCCAAAAATACAACGTGCCCATCTCCTCTGGCATCGACGAAGCCGACTTGGCCCAGGTAGGGGCCGAACTCAGGGAGTATTTCAACTCGCGAGAGGAGCCCCTATACATTAGGACCCGAGTTTACGGCGAGGAGCGGGAGCTATTCAACGACCGGGAAATCCATCACATGCGAGACGTGAAGCGGCTGGTGTGGGGAGTTTATGCCGTAGCCATTGTCTCGGGGGCGTACCTGGCTATCGTCACCGCCAGGTCCCTTATATCGGGGCGTTCCGGCGCCCTCCGGTGGTTAGCGCGGAGGCTGGTCTGGGGAGGGTGCGCGACCGTGGGGGGAATCGCGCTGTTCGGCGTCTTCGCGATCACCGGGTTCGAGTCCGTGTTCGTCCTGTTCCACCGTATCAGCTTCACCAACGACCTATGGCAACTGGACCCAAGGACCGACTACCTATTGGTCCTTTTCCCCTTGGGATTCTGGTTCGACGCAACAGTCTCGGTAGCCTTGAGGGCCATAGCCGGGGCGCTTGTGCTAGCCGGGGCTAGTAGCGCGTGGCTGGTGTGGCAGCGGTCACGAAGGGACTGGAACTAACGACTCCCTGATCGCCTTGAGTGCCAGTAGCGAGATTGCGGGCGGGTCATCCGGGTTGTGCATTCTCTTCCACCGCCCGTTCAATGGTTTCGGCCAGCCATGCATTGAGGCTCTTGCCGTCCGCCCTCGCCGCGGCAGTGGCGGCGCGGTGAATTTCTGGGGCGATGCGCAGAGGGATATTCCCGGAGAACGGCCTGTCTGGTTCCTGGCCCTTCTCCGAGCACATGGTCAGGTAATCGTCTATGGAAAACTGGAACTCCACGTTGAGCTGTTCCACGGAAGCGCCTTCAAAGAAGATGACATCACGAGTATCCACAACCTCTCCGTGGAACGTGCGGGCCTCATGATCATATTTGACTGCGGCACGGTAACCCTTGTATTCCATCATGGTGCGACGCCCGCTTCCGTCAAGAATCTTCTCATCGCTTCAACTGCTCCCTTCGACGCGTTACGCTGTGGATGCGGAAGGTGCGCATGAGCCCGTACTCCGTTCAACTCAATCCCTATCCTGGAGCCTGACCGCTCTTCCACTTGCGCCCCGCGGGCGAGAAGCAGAGACTCGATATCCTCCCACCTAATTCCGGACCGTGTGGGCCGGGTGAGGATCGCAACCAAAGTCCTGTGGTGACGGTTCCGCACCCACTGATGACATCATAGCGTAATATCGCCGTCGATTTAACAGGACTCCTCGCCAAATGAAAAGAGCCGGTCTCGACGGGCCGACCCTTGGTACCCTGGGGTGAACAGACTTACATAGAACCTGTCAGTGCGAGTCGATTGGCAAATTTTTTTCGTAGGTTTACAGAGTGCCCAATAATACCCGAGCCAAAGGCACTCACCGAGCCCCGAATGGGTCGAGCTGTACTGTCTAGCTCCAGGCTAGCCGTGTTGGTACGATTGTCCGCCTAGTCCAGATTGACCAGGATGCGTAAGCGTAGGCTGTCGATCTAGTGGCCGCAGCCGCAACCCCCGCCGCAGCAACCGCCGCCACCCATCGGGGGCAGGGGGCTGAAACCCGTCTCGCCGGACGCGCCGCGTGTCATGGACGCAAACACAGACATCGCCCGCTTGGCGGGCTGCTCGCAGTTGGGGCAGTCCGCGCCGGTGGCGCTCATGGGCTGCAGCTTGTCAAACTTGTGCTCGCAGGTTGGGCATAAATATTCGTAAAGAGGCATTGTATTTTCTTCCTAATATAGACCTTCTTGAAAGGAAGCCCGGATGTGAAAAACTTGGTCGCGTTGGGCTTGTCTTGAATCTAACCGACTCGGCAATAGCAGTCAAGCGTTCACCCTCCCCGCCGGGAATATCCAATGCTTGACACCCCCTCTAGCGGGTGTCAGACTGGCTTCGGTAGCCTCATTAACGGCGCCAATGTTACCGGTGGTCTTGGGAGTGGTCACCGGCGACCTAATCGACATTCAGGAGGAGAACATGGCCGACGTCAAGATCGAGATCCGAGCCAACGGTCCAAGCCGCGTCTACGGCCCAATCGAGATCGTGGACCAGGACGGAAATAACTACACCCTTCCGGAAGGACAATGGGTCACCCTGTGCCGTTGTGGCCAATCCGTAAACAAACCCTATTGCGATGGGACACACCGGGAAGTTGGGTTCGAGGCTCCGAGCAAGGCTAGTTAATCACCCGTCTGAATCGGAGGGTCCACCAACCAGCGAGTTTGAGCACCCACGGTTTGAGGATCATCTGCCCCGGAACAAACGACAGGCCGGAGAAGCGCTTCTCCGGCCTGTCCCTTTTCGTTGGTCACATCGACCAAGTCTGACGGAATTTTCGCGCTAGCGGAGGCGGTGCATGTTCCTGATACCTCTCACAGAGTTCAACCGCTGCTCGGCCAAACGGTCTGCCGCCGTCGCCGTCGACACCTCTTGATTCTTCGAGATTTCGATGATCCGTCCCATGATCTCGTAGATCCGTTCCGTCTTCTCCTGGGCGCGTTCGGCGTTGTAGGGGGCGTCGATTTCAGCGGAGACGTTGATTATCCCCCCCGCGTTTACCACGTAGTCCGGCGCGTATAGAATCCCTCGCCGGTACAGCGCCTCGCCGTCGGCCTCGGTTAGGAGCTGGTTGTTGGCGCCTCCGGCCACCACCCGCGATTTGATCCGAGGGATCGACTTCGTGTTGATCACGCCCCCCAGGGCGCAAGGGGAAAAGATGTCGCATTCAACGTCCAAGATCTTCTCCGGCTCCACCACCTTGATCCCCATGTCCCGGGCACGGTCGAGGGCTTCATCAAATATATCGGTCACCACCAATCGGCTGTCCTCTTCCAACAAGTGAGTCGCCGCCTTGGTCGCCACCTTTCCGAACCCCTGCATGGCAACCTGCTTGCCCCGCAGGGAGTCTGAACCCCAGACCTCCTTTGCACAGGCCTTCATGCCCATGTACAAGCCCAGCCCGGTCATGATGGAGGTGTCGCCGCTGCCCCCAGCCGTCGTGGGCAGGCCCTTCACGTAATCGGTCTCCTGGTGGATGTACTCCAGGTCTCGGGAGGTGCTGCCCACGTCCGTCGTGGTCAGGTAACGGCCTCCCAGGGTCTCAACGAACCGCCCGTAGGCACGCATCAACGCCTCAGTCTTATCGGTGCGAGAGTCGGCGATTATGACTGCCTTGCCTCCGCCCAGGGGGATGTCCGCGGCCGCCGACTTGTAGGTCATGGCCCGCGACAGCCGAAGGGCGTCCTGCAACGCTTCGTCTTCGCTGGCGTAGGGCCAGATACGGACCCCGCCGCACCCGGGCCCCAGGGTCGTGTCGTGGATGGCGATTATGGCCCGCAATCCAGCGCCAGGGTCAGTGCAAAACAGCACTTCCTCATATCCGCCTGCACCCATTCGCTCCAATATGTCCATGGCCTGCCACCTCCTCCAACGAGTCTGGCAACGAGTCTGGCTCGATGAGACACCGCCGCTGTCCATTTAAGGATGCGGTATGGTCGCGGTTGAGACCACCCGCTCCTAACATCGCGAACGCCAATGACACATATCTATTATAGACCCTGCGGTCTCCAAACATACTGTCGCTTACATTACGACTTCTAACCAATGGCCTCCAAAAACAGTCCACGTTCATCCGTCTCGGTAATGGGCCGCAGCCGATTGAGTAGATGCAAGCGACCTAGTATAATCTTCTACGAGCAGCACACAACTTCTGGGACCAGCTCTAGATTCAAAACAGGAGGATGAGGGAGATGACACAGCCAGCGATGCATGCCCAGATGGGGGGCGATACCGGCGGCTCGGAAGAGCTTATCCAGGCGGGGTCCGTGACCTTCGGGCTGCAATACCGTACCAACGTCGGCACAATGAACGATGAAGGTATCTGTATCCACGTCTATGGGAACGACATCGCCAACGAGGATAAGGAGTTGCTCCGGTTCGATTGTTTCCGGATGAACCCCCACTACCACTACCGCAACAAGGGAGCGGACAAGAACATCCGGTTGGAACTGGACTTCACCGCCGAGGGCGACCCCCTGGCCTGGACCCTCGACAAGATCAGGAACCGGCTGCCCATCATGCTGCTGCGCTGCGACGCTGACGACATCGCACGGACAGTGGACCAACGGGACGTGAACAACGCGCTCCCCAAGATCGTGGCCTGGGCCGAGACCAAGACTCACCGCAGAGGTTAGCCAGACCAAGGCCCGGAGCCATGGCCCGCATGGTGGGCCGGGCATGACCATGCACCGGGGACCCCGGCGTGTCCGGGGTCCTTTGCCGCGTGGTAGAATCCACAGCGACCCGGCCAAACGCCAACCTGGAGGACACATGCCCAAACAATATCCAAGCCCCCCGGACATGAGCATTGACCCGAGCAAGACCTACACCGCCTCGGTCCAGACCAGTCAAGGCGAGATGGTCTTGGAGCTATTGCCCGGTGACGCCCCCGCCACGGTGAACAATTTCGTTTTCCTGGCCAGGGACGGTTTCTACGATGACGGTTGTTTCCACCGGATAATCCGTGGCTTCATGATCCAGGGCGGCTGCCCACTGGGCACGGGCACCGGCGGCCCCGGTTACCGCTTCAACGATGAACCCGTGACCAGAAGCTACACCAAGGGAATTCTCGCCATGGCCAACGCTGGCCCCAACACCAATGGAAGCCAGTTCTTCATCGTCCACGGTGACGACGCGGGTCTGCCTCCCAATTACACCATCTTCGGCAGGCTGACTTCCGGGGAAGATGTCCTGGACACACTGGCGAATTCACCCGTAAGCGCGGGCTCCCGGGGCGAACAGTCGACTCCCGCCGACCGGTTGAGCATTCAGAGTATTCAGATCACAGAGAGCTAGGTCCGCGAGTTTAGGCCGGAAAGATCAGACCGCAGATCTCAGGCCGTGGCCGAAGGTATTTCGGTCCGCCGCAGTACAGCCGGAAACCTGGGTCTCCGGGCTAAGAGGAAGAGAACTCCTCCGAAGAAGTTGAGCCCAGCCAGAATCAGGAACGCTTCGTTGTAGGTGCCCAGCCGGTCTCTCATGTAACCGGCCATCGGCGACGATATCAGCAGCAGCAAGTTCATTGGGACCGTTGATAGCCCTAGTATCTTGCCAAAAGAGGTCCTGCCGAAGTACTCGCCGCGCACCGCCACCGTCAGCGGGTTCCGGCCCCCAAAACCGATACCGAAGAGGACGGCGAACAGGAAGAAAGTGGACAGGGACGTAGCGGTGGTCAAAACAACTACCGCCCCTGCCTGAATGCTTGTAAAGATGAACAGGGCGATCCGCTTCGGGACTCGGTCTCCCACATACCCGCCCACTAATTGGAACCCCATCGCCACCACGGTATAGACCGCGATGATCCAGCCCGTCATCTGCACCGTGTACCCCATGTCTTCGATCAGCAAGCCCAGATGGGACATGATGGCGAGAATCACCATTGAGGTGAACCCGTGGCCGAAGGAGATGAGCCAAAAGGCGGATGTCCTCAAAGCCTGGGACGCGGTGAGGTCTCCTTCGGCGGCGCTCTGGGCACGGGAGGCCGGACCCTGGGCCGCAGTCCCTGAGGAAGGAGACGCCGGAGGATCGCCGTCAGGAAGCAGCCCGTATTCCTGGGGCCGGTTGCGAATAACCCTGGAGATGGGAAAGGCGATCGCAACGACGAATATACCGAGGCATGTGGCGGTCAGTGACCAGCCCAGCCGGTCCTGGTCCGGGTCGACGGCCCAGGCAATCGCGGGCACGATCAAGAGGGCTCCGAACCGGCTGCCCACGTTGGCCCATCCGATGGCCACTGCCCTGCGCCGGGAGAACCAGTGGTTCAACATGGTCATCATGGGCACCCAGCTTCCCATTCCCTGCCCCAGCGCCATAATGATGTAGGCCATGTAGAACATCCAGAGGTTCTGCACACGGCCAAAGAACATGAAACCGGCCCCGGTTATCAGCAGCCCGATCAACACCATCCTGCGGGTGCCAATCTTGTCCGTCAGGTATCCTTCCAGCGGTCCCATGATGCCGCCTTCGATCCTGGTGAAGGTCAGGGCCCACCCCAGTTGAGCTCGGCTCCAGCCAAACTGCCGCTCCATCGCCACAGCCCATACGCTCATGGCATGAAACAGGGGGCCGGTGGCGATAACCATGACGAACCCGCTGATTGCGACCAGCCACCAACCGTAGTACACGCCCTTCAGACGCCCGTATTGCTGGGTAAAGTCGGGAGACAAGACTGAACCGACTGCTCCTGTATGGTCTGGGATATTCACCGTCCACTGGGGACACGGGGTTGCCGATCAGTAGTATATCATCATACCGAATAGAATAGACCGCATATCATCATGTAATGTTTCGGTCGTCGCCCGCTCCTCAGCCCCAGCGGCTGCTTAGTCCAGCTCACCGCTCCCTGATTCCACCCACAGCCGGTACACCGTGTTCCTGGCCAACTCCAGGCCCTCGCTGACCTTCGTGACCGCTTCCCGCGACCTTACACCGGATTTCCGAAGAGCTCTAAGTTGCCGCCCGGCCTCTTCGAGGACTTCCTGGGTCGGACCGGCCCGCAGCGAGTCCGGAGACACACCCTTTACTATTATTACGAACTCGCCCCTGGGTCCCGCGAAGTGGGAAATGGCCTGAGATGTTGGTCCCCTGTAGACTTCTTCGTGAAGCTTGGTAAGCTCACGGCAAACGGCGAGTTCCCGGTCTCCCAGCGCCTCCAGCATGTCGGACAGGGTTTCTTTCAGACGGTGAGGTGCCTCAAATATAACCAATGTGTCCAGCGAATTAACAAGAGGCCGGAGCCGTTCCTTGCGGTCACCGCTCCGTCGGGGCAAGAACCCCAGGAATTGGAACCCATCTCCGGACATGCCTGACACCGAAAGGGCCGTGGTTACCGCGGAGACCCCCGGCACCGCCTCCACCCTGTGACCCGCCGCCGCGGCCATCGCCACTAGCTCGCTACCAGGGTCGCTGATCCCCGGCATCCCCGCATCGGTGACCAATGCTACGTCGCCCGCGGCCAATGCCTCCATCAATCCGGGCAACCGCTGCTGCCTGTTGTGGTCGTTGTAGCTGACCATGCGAACACGCAAACCGAGATGCCGGAGCAGCCTGACGGTGACCCTGGTGTCCTCCGCCGCCACTAGGCCAACCTCGCCCAGCACCCGCGCCGCCCTGGGCGTCAGGTCCTCAAGGTTGCCGATAGGTGTGCCGACTACGTAGAGAGTGCCCATAATTCATACTGCGCCATGGCAGGCGTCATTCAACGCCCAATGTCCCCACTTTTACGTTCCGGCCCTCCCAACCCGCGGCCCGCGCAACTTGCGGCCCGCGCCCCCGGCCCCCGGCCCCCGGCCCCCGCTCATTCTGAGCGGAGCGCAGCGGAGTCGAAGAATCTCCTCAACTGCCCCAGCCCGGCGGTTTTGAATGTATCCAGCTTTCCTTATATGATATTACACGCTGCCCCAAAGACGGACCGCACGGCTCCCAACAACTTGGCTAACCGCTATTAGGAGATACCATGCCCACTCTTACCGGCGCCCACTTATTTATACGTTGCCTGAAACTCGAAGGTGTCAAGAAGGTGTTCACCATTGTCGGCGACACAATCCTACCCCTGGTGGACGCCGCCCACGAAGAGGGGATCGAGTTCATCGACGCCCGCCACGAGGGCGCGGCAATGCACATGGCCGACGCCTACGCCCGCATCACCGGAGAACCCTCGGTGGGCATGTTCACCGGCGGGCCCGGGTTTGCCAACGCCATCTCCGGGCTTCCCGCGATCTACACCTCGGAGAGTCCGGTCATATTCGTCGCGGGCTGCGCCGAACTGCCGGAAAAAGGCATGGTCACGTTTCAGGAGATCGACCAAATCGCCATGGCCGCTCCCGTAACCAAGGGCTCCTGGCTGGTCCACGACACCACGCGCATCCCCGAGTTCGTCGCCACCGCCTTCCGCACCGCGATGTCGGGCAGGCCGGGCCCTGTTCACCTCACCCTGCCCATCGACCTCCAGGAAGCCGAAATTTCCGAAGACGACCTGCCAAAGTTCCTCCCCCAGGAATACAGGAACGCAGGCCGCGCCCACGGGGACCCCGCCATGATTGAAGAAGCCGCGGCTTTGCTGCGAGGGGCGCAACGGCCCGTCGTCATCGTCGGCAACCCGGCCCGTTACTCCGTCGCGCCGGAACAACTCGAGGCCCTGGCCGAGACCACCGGAGTCCCCGTATTCACCGTAGAGCAGGCCAGGGGACTTCTCGACGACGAACACCCCCTTTGCTTCGGCTACGCCGACGGGGCGCTCAACCCCACAGCCCGCCGGTTCCGCGAGGCCGACGTGGCGCTGCTCTTGGGGAAACGGCTCGACCACCGCTACCGTTACGGCCAGGTATTCAACGGCGATGCTAAAATAATCCAAGCCGACCCTTCAGAGGCGGAAATAGGCCGCAACCGCGGCGTATCCGTCAGTCTCCTCGGAGACCTCGGCGCAATCGTCGAGCAGCTTACCGCCGCGGCGAAGCGAGGGGCGAAGTCCGACATTTCAGCATGGACCGACCAGTTGGAAGCGGACCGGAACGGCTGGATGGATGAACTGCGTTCCAGGGCCACCGGCGAGGAGCCGATGCACCCGCTGGACATATACACCAGGATAGAAAGCCTGGTGGACGACGACACGTTCATCGTCATGGACGGCGGCGACTACGTCCAGTGGGGCCGTTCCTATCTGAAGGCGCGAAAACCGGGCAGGTTCATTCGCTTGGGCCCTCTCAGCCACTTGGGGGCAGGTATCCCTTACGGTATGGCCGCCAAGCTGGCCCATCCTGAAAGCAAGGTGCTGGTCCTAATGGGCGACGGTTCGTTCGGCTTTTATACCATGGAGTACGACACCTGCATCCGGCACAACCTCCCCATCACCGTGGTCATGGGCAACGATTCCACCTGGGGGATCGACAAGACTTTCCAGTTGGCCTATTTCGACCGCGCCGTGGGCACGGACCTTCGATTCATTAGATACGACAAACTGGTCGACGCAATCGGCGGCTACTCCGAATACGTGGAGAAACCCGACGACGTGGCGCCCGCTGTGGAACGCGCCTTCGGTTCCGGCCTGCCATCTTTGGTAAACGTGGTCGTCCGCTCCGGCGCGAGCCCTCTGGCCGACGCCATGATCGCGCGGCGCACCGGGCAGTAGCCACCGCTTGGCGGAGAACTAGACCATGAGAACTGATCTCGTTACGAATCACGGACACCAATAGAACAGTTCTGCCGTTACCAGGATATTATCATCCGGGGACACGAATTTCCGTTGACAATCCTGGGCACCAAGTATATTGTTTTGCTCACGGCTCATTTCATCAACTAAACGACCCTGGGAGGAGCAGACATGCTTAAGATCGGCCATGAAGTAGTCCGGCCCGGCCAAAGGTTGGGCGAACCGGAAGTTAATATCCCCGTGCCTGAAGAGCTGGAAACCGTTCCTGGCATTCCTCTCAACAACCGGGAGGTCGACTGGTACGCGCGGGAGTACCCCCTGGAAAGCATGAACGTCACCGAGCGCGCGTCCCGCGACTGGGCAAACACTCTGCGCGATCAACACGCGGAAATGCGCGAGATCCGCAAAGAACACGAGAAACTCAACCGCGCCTTGATTATGGCCAGCCGGTTGACTTCCGACTTGGAGCCAACAGCTGAACCCAACGGTGAAGACCTCACCGAGTTAATCAAGCAGAAGGCCCGGGAACTGGGTTTCTGCGAAGTCGGAATCACCGCCTTCGACCACCGCTACACTTACCAGAGCAAGAAGAGCCTGCTCTCCTACTACCCCAGCGTCATTTGCCTGGTGTACGAGCAGGACTTTGAGCCCACTCAGACCATCCCCAGCGTCGACGCCGAGATCGTCCACTCCAGCACCTACCGGACGGAAGGCGCGGCGGCCCTGGAGTTGGGTAACTTCATCCGCTCCCACGGCTACCATGCCCAGGTAACCGGTTCCGGCGACGCCCCCGGCCCCTACATACCCATGTTCGTCGAAGCCGGCGTGGGCCAGTTGGGCGCTTGCGGCTACCTCTTGACTCCCCACGTGGGAAACCGGTGCCGCCTCGTCTCGGTCACCACAGACGCGGCCGTCACCTACGACAAGCCCGTCGACTACGGCATTCACGCCTTTTGCCAGGTGTGCCAGGTCTGCGTCAACCGCTGCCCGGGCCGCGCCCTAATGCGCGATAAGATCTGGTGGCGGGGACTTGAGAAGAACAAGCTCTACTTCAAGCGCTGCCGCCCCGTAATGGCCCGATACCTGGGTTGCGGCGTCTGCATGAAGGTATGCCCGATCCAGAAGTACGGCCTGAAAAGCGTCATGGAGCACTACGCCCTTACCGGTCAGGTGTTGGGCAAAGGCACCCACGACCTCGAAGGCTACACGCTGGAAGGAAAGGGCTACTTCGGCCCCGGGGAGCTCCCGACCTTCGACCGGGACTTCTTCAACATGCCTCACGGTTCCGAGTTCGAATGGGCCTTCGACCGGTTCAAGGACCGGATCAAGGGCACCGGCGGGGAGATCACGGACGAGCTGATGGAGGAATTCCGCAGTGAGATCCAAAACCATCTCAGCCGGGAGACCACCGACCAGTTGCTCATGATGGACCAGGACCAAGACTACATCTAATTGTAACGGGTAATAATACCCGGTCTTGGCAACCTCGCAAGACAGGCTGTCCGGGGGTAATTCCCCCGGACAGCCTATTTTCTGGGGGAAACACCGGCCCGTGACTTTTCGGGGCCTACCTTCCCACCGCTGCGGAATGCCCCTGGTGCAACCGGCCAAGCAAGACGTAGCCGAGACTGGAAGAGTTCGTACATTCATTACGATTCGCGTAGACCTTGCGGCCTTGTTTTCTACCAATCACTATCTCACCTCGGCTAGGATTGTGAAATATCCAAGGGATATGAAAATTGCTCTCTGTACACTATTGACATCCGCAACGTCGGCATATATTGTGGTGGGCAGAACTCGGATGCGTGCGTCCCGTGTGCGTCCATAGAGGGATTTTATTGGGAGGAGAAGATATGCTAAAGATCGGCCATGAGGTCGTAAGGCCCGGATCAAAATGGGGCGAGGTAGACGTCACCATTCCCGTACCCGAGGAGTTGGAAACCGTACCCGGTATTCCTCTCAACAACCGGGAAGTCGACTGGTATGCCCGCGAATACCCGCTGGAATCGATCAACTACACGGAGCGCGCCTCCCGTGACTGGTCCAACGCCATGCGCGACCTTCACGTTGAGATGCGTGAGATCCGCAAAGAGCACGACAAGCTCAACCGCGGTCTGATCCTTGCGGGCCGCGCCACCGCCGAGATGGAGCCCGCCAGCGCGCCCTCCGGTGATGACGTAACCCAGCAGATCAAAGACAAGGCTCGCGAGCTCGGTTATTTGGAAGTAGGAATTGCCCCCTACGACCATCGCTATGAGTTCCAGAGCAAGAAGAATTTCACCTTCCTGCCCCACGCCATCTGCTTGGCCTATGAGCAGGACTTCGAACCCACACAGACCATCCCCAGCGTCGACGCGGAGATCGTCCACTCCAGCACCTACCGGACGCAGGCCGCCGCCGGTCTAGAGCTGGGCAACTTCATCCGCTCCCTGGGTTACAAGGCCCACGTAATCCACTCCAGCGACGCCACCGGCCCGGTCATCCCCATGTTTGTGGAAGCCGGCCTCGGCCAGCTCGGAGCCTGCGGCTACCTGTTGACCCCTCACCAGGGCAACCGCTGTCGGCTGATGATGGTCACCACCGACGCCAATGTTGCCTATGACAAGCCCGTCGACTATGGCATCCACGCTTTCTGCCAGGTCTGTCAGGTGTGCGTCAACCGCTGCCCCGGCCGCGCTCTCATGCGCGACAAGATCTGGTGGCGTGGTCTTGAGAAGAACAAGCTCTACTTCAAGCGCTGCCGTCCCGTAATGGCCCGCTACCTCGGTTGCGGTGTCTGCATGAAGGTATGCCCCATCCAGAAGTACGGCCTGAAGAATGTCATGGAACATTATGCCGACACAGGTCAGGTCTTGGGTAAGGGCACCCACGACCTCGAAGGCTACACCCTCGAGGGCAAGGGCTACTTCGGTCCTGGTGAGATGCCAGTATTCGACCGCGACTTCTTCGACATGCCCACCGGCACCATCGAAGACCATGCGTTCGAAGAGTTCAAATCCAAGGCCCGCAGCACCGGCGGCGAGGTCACGGAGGAGATGCTCGAAGCGCTCAAGGGCGAGATGGTCAAGGCTCTCGGCCAGGAATACGACGTCGTCGCGATGATGGACGAGATGAACAACATCGACGCAGACTACATCTAAACCTTGGCCAACCCGGCGCCCAGGTGGGATCCCCCACCACGGTGTCAAGCAGGCAACCACAAGGGGCCGACAGCTTGTCGGCCCCTTACTTTTCGTTCATCCCTTCTCGTTCCGGCATAGACAAAGCGGGATAGAGCTACGACGGGCGTGACCATCAAAATACGCGCTTATCCATATCACGAAACATAATATAAGTGTTCCATCCCAATAGGGTTGACAAATATATGACGAGCAAGTATGTTTGGCCATATCTTGGATTTACCATACCCTAGAACCGAACATACAGGGAGGAGCGCATGCTAAAGATAGGCCACGAGGTCGTACGACCTGGCAAGTTCCCCGGGGAACCATCAGTAACGATCCCCGTTCCCGAAGAATTGGAATCCGTGCCCGGAATTCCCCTCAACCAGCGCGAAGTCGACTGGTACGCCCGCGAATACCCGCTGGAAACCATGAACATCACCGAGCGGGCGTCCCGCGACTGGGCCAACACATTCCGGGACCAGCATGTTGAGATGCGTGAGATCCGCAAGGAACACGATAAGCTCAACAGGCCCCTGATTATGGCCGCACGGCTGACGGGCGACCAGGAACCCTCCGTCGAGCCAACCGGCGACGACGTCACCGAACAGATCAAGTCCAAGGCCCGTGAACTTGGTTTCTTGGAAGTCGGTATCACCTACTACGATCACCGCTACACGTACCAGAGCAAAAAGGATTGGGTGAAGTTCCCCCACGTTATATGCTTGGCCTTTGAACAAGACTACGAGCCCACCCAGACCATCCCCAGCGTCGACGCTGAGATCGTCCACTCCAGCACCTACCGGACAGAGGGTGCGGCGGGACTCGAACTGGGCAACTTCATCAACTCCCTCGGCTATCGCGCCCAGGTCCACAGCCCCAACGACAACACCGGTCCTTATATCCCAATGTTCGTGGAAGCCGGCCTCGGCCAGCTCGGAGCCTGCGGCTACCTGTTGACCCCCCATGAGGGCTCCCGCTGCCGGATCATGATGATCACCACCGACGCCAACGTTGGCTATGACAAGCCCGTCGACTATGGCATCCACGCTTTCTGCCAGGTCTGTCAGGTGTGCGTCAACCGCTGCCCCGGCCGCGCCCTCATGCGCGACAAGATCTGGTGGCGCGGTCTTGAGAAGAACAAGCTCTACTTCAAGCGCTGCCGCCCCGTCATGGCCCGCTACCTCGGTTGCGGTGTCTGCATGAAGGTATGCCCCATCCAGAAGTACGGCCTGAAGAACGTCATGGAACACTATGCCGACACAGGTCAGGTCCTGGGTAAGGGCACCCACGACCTCGAAGGTTACATCCTCGAGGGCAAGGGCTACTTCGGCCCTGGCGACATGCCGGTATTCGACCGCGACTTCTTTGAAATGCCTGCTGGCGACACCGAAGAGTGGGCCTTCAGCCAGTTCAAGGACCAGGCTCGCGCCTCCGGCGGCGTCATCACCGATGAGATGATGGAACTCCTCAAGGAGGAAGTCTCCCGCGGCGCGGCACAGAGCAGGGACAACCTGGAAATGATGTACGAAGAGGAAGACTACATCTAGCCTTCCCCAGCGCTCATGACTATCGGATGAGGGGCAAACCCCTCATCCGCCAACCCAACGGCAAAAGATAGCCCCGCCCTTATTCAGGGGCGGGGCCATTATTATACGCGGGATAGCCTCCTTGAGAGGCCCGCATACGACTAGAGCTGGAGGTCCACCACCGGGACTCCCGCGCTGCGGGGTTGCGTCTGCTTCAGCGCATCCGCCAACCGGGCTAATTGTTGCTGGTAGGTCTCCGAGTCCGACTCCCTGGTTTGGAGATTGAACACGACGTGCTCCGTCGCGATATTGCGGGCCTGGCGGTTCCGGCTCTGGGTTGAAAAAGCTCCGTCTGAGGCTGCTAGGAACAGAAGCCATTGGTCCTTGGACTCCTGCTGCTCCTGCGCCTGTCGAAGGTCGTTGCGCACGCTCTCGCTCTCCAGAGTGTGCGACGAAGAAATGACCACCAGCTTGTCATATGGCCGGACCCACCGCTCCACTTCTTCCTGGTCCGAAGTGCTGTGCCTCTCCACCAGGGCGCTGCCCCTGGCACCCTCGGCAAACACCCAGCAGCGGACTCCATGACCTTGCAGATCGTTTCTCAGGGTCACCGCGAACGGCTCATCCTCGTCCGCGCATGAGATGAAACAGTCTCCCAAGGCGATCTGCGCACCCACTATGGATGCCTGAAACTCCGCCATTCCTTCGGGAACGCCGGAGTTTCTTAGGAACGCCTCGGCGATTTGACCCCTGGACCTGTAGAAGGAGTCAATTCCGATCGTGCTGGGGCCGTCATGCCGGACCGCATCCAACCCCTGGGCTCCGCTGAAGTCGCAGTTTTGAAACACCGTGTAGCCAACGATACTGCCGCTAAACTGCGTGCCCTGCATCCCGACGTTGTTGAAAATAGCCTCGTAGAAGTCGGAGCCGTCCAGGATGGCGTCGGTCAGGTCGGTCCTGGTCAAATTTGCCCGGTTCAGGACAGCCCCAGTTAGGTCCGCGCCGCTGAGGTTGGTCCCGGTCAGGTTGGCGCGGGAAAGGTTGGTGCCCGATAGGTTCGCGCCCGACAGGTCGGCGTCCGAGAGGACGATGCGGTCCATATCCGAACCGGAAAAGTCGGCCCGGGAAGACCTGGCCCCCCGCAGGTTCGCCCCGTTCAAGAGGGCGCGTGTCACGTTGGCCTGGCGCAAGTCGGCCCGGTACATGTGGCAGGGGTTCATCCGGCACCCGGAGAGGTTGGCCCGGGGCAGTGTCGCGCCCATTAAGTCGGAATTCCGGATGTCCGCTCCGGATAGGTCCACCTGTGGGATGCGCGCATAGCTCATGTATGAGGCGTTGAGGTCCAGGTTCTCGCCGGGGTGCTCCTCACGCCAACGGGCCACGGTATCCCGGCCCCGCTTTACGAGTTGTACGTGTTCCATGTTGGCCATATCAGCCGCTCCAAACGACAACCGAATTAGGACTTAGCAGATGGAATTTTAGCATACGCTCTTATGCGAGTTGAATCGTGAATTGGCTCCAGACACCCTCGAATCTCACCGGTTGACGGCGATAATCGCCCTCCGGTGAGTCCCTTCGCCGATCTTGGTCTCGCCATCGAAGGCCACCACGTTGAACAATAGCCGGTTGCGGTCCACCTCAACCAACTCCGCATGCGCGGTGATGGTCGCGCCTATGTCGGCCGGAGCCATGTGACGGACATTGACTTCGTACCCCACCGAGGTCTGGCTATCATCCAGCGTTCCCCTGACAGCCTCTATGGACGCCCCCTCCATCAGACCGATCATGGACGGGGTGCTGAACTTGTTCACGTGAGTGGCAACGTTGTGTTCGCAGACTATGGTCTGCCGCTCTCCCTTCAGTCCGGTGGCAATTCCAGGGCTTGCCATACACCTGTGCCTCCGTTTCAGTCAAAATGGGTCCCGGAGATGTATCATAACAGATGAGCCGCTGGCGGCGGGGTTACCCAAGCTTGAATGGGTACCTATATTAGGATATGATGCTGGCGGTCGGAGTGGGCATGATATGTCAACGAAAAGAGACCTGCTTTCCGTAACCGACCTCAACGCTGACGAGACACTACACGTCCTGCGAAGGGCGACAGAGATGAAGTCCGGCGGTGGTGGTCCCAGACCCCTCCAGGGCAAGAGCATTGCCCTGCTCTTCGAGAAGCCTTCTCTACGGACCAGGTCCAGCTTTCAGGTCGGAATCCAACAGCTAGGTGGGTTCTCCTTCTACCTGGGCCCCGAGGAAGTGGGCCTGGGGACTCGGGAGCCCCCGTCCGATGTAGCGCGGGTCCTCTCCGGCTACGTGGACTGCATCGTAGCGCGTGTTTTCTCTCACGAGTCTCTGGAAGAGTTGGCTGCCAACTCCACCGTCCCGGTCATCAATGCTCTATCCGACTGGGAGCATCCCTGTCAGATACTAGCGGACTTGCTTACGATCCAGGAGAACAAGCATAACCTGGAAGGCCTCAATCTGACCTTCGTAGGCGACGGCAACAACGTTGCCCGGAGTCTTTGCCTGGCGCTTCCTCCCGTCGGGATGGGTTTCACCATCGCCGCTCCGGGTGGCTATTGCCTGGACCAGGGGACCCTAGACTTAGCCCGGAGTCGGGCCGCCGCATCGGAACCCCGGGTCCAGACCCTTACCGAGCCCGCGGAAGCGGTCCAGGGTGTGGACGTCATCTATACCGATGCTTGGACCAGCATGGGTCAGGAAGCGGAAGCGGAAGTCCGCCGAGGAGCATTTCAAGGGTACACGGTAGATGGAGCCTTGATGGAAATGGCGGGTCCCGGAGCTTTGTTCATGCACGACATGCCGGTCCACTACGGCGAAGAAGTCGTGCCTGGGATGTTGGACCACCCTCAGTCGGTGGCCTATTCCCAGGCCCATAACCGCCTCCATGCCCAGAAAGCCATAATGGAACTGCTTCTGGGCGGAGAGTGACGGGGCGTTAAAATATGGAACACGAGCCAGAATTACTCCAGCAGCCAGAATTCGATGTCGAACCAATGCAACCCCCGGAACTTGCCGGCCTTTACCCGGCAAGGCGGCTCCGGGTATTGGAGGACGCCGCGCCTTCGCCTACCCCGCCCGACGCCGCGGCCCAGAGCATCGAAGACAGGATACCCGTGGTGGCAATCGTGGGGCGACCCAACGTTGGCAAGTCCTCCCTCTTCAACCGCATTCTGAACCGCCGCCAGGCCATAGTTACCGACGTGGCCGGGACGACCCGTGACCGCCTCATGGCCGAAGCCTGGTGGGACGACTATCAATTCATACTGGTTGATACCGGAGGTCTTGAGACCCGCCCCGAGGGTACGATCCAGACCAAGGTCCAAGAACAGGCGGACATGGCCGTGGGCGACGCCGACGTGGTGATTTTCCTGACTGACGGCTCGGAAGGGATCACTTCCACCGATTCCCTCGCCGCGGACCGGCTTAGGCGCACCCAAAAACCGGTGATCCTGGCGGTGAACAAGGTCGACAACGAAACCCGGGAATTCGCCGCATCCGAGTTCTTCCAGCTTGGATTGGACGCACCGTTACCCATTAGCGCCTACCACAACCTGGGCATATATCAACTCATGGACCGCGTCTGCTCCCATTTCACACCCACTTTCCCGGATGACGAAGAAGCGGACCTCGGAGGGGCAGTCACACCCCAGGCCGAAGAGCTAAAGTTAGCCATCGTTGGCCGGACCAACGTGGGCAAGTCTATGCTCCTCAATTCTATCTTGGGACACGAACGCTCTATCGTCACCCCCGAAGCCGGTACCACCAGAGACGCCCTGGATACCTACGTAAACTACAATGGCCAGGACGTTGTGTTGATCGACACCGCCGGAATACGGCGTCCAGGACGTGTCCAGCGAGGGATCGAAAAGTTCAGCGTGATGCGATCGGTCAACGCGGTGCAGCGCAGCGATATCACCCTTCTGATCACCGACGCCAGTGAACTGGCCACCGCCCAGGACTCGCATATCGCGGGCCTGGCTTGGGAGATGTGCCGAGGCCTGATCGTCGTGGTCAACAAGTGGGACCTGGCTTCGGACGGCAGCCGCCGGGCCCAGGACCGCGCAGCCTCTATCGTTCGGGAAAAGCTCCACTTCATGCCCTACGTGCCTGTCTGCTTTACCTCCGCCCTGCATCAACAGGGTATCGCCCGACTTATGGGGACGGCGTTGGAGTTGCGGCAAGAGCGGTCCCGGTTCATTCCGGCGCGGGAGTTGCAATACGTTCTCGCCGACGCCCTGGCAGACCACACCCCGCCCACCATGAAACGCCACCGCCGGGAGCGCTTGCGTATCAACCGCCTCCGGCAGATAGGTACAAACCCGCCCACATTCTTATTTACCGTGGATAACCCCAACCTGGTACACTTCTCTTACGAGAGGTATTTGGAGAACAGGATCCGGAGCAACTTCGGTTTCGACCATACCCATCTCAAGCTGGTGTTTAGAAGACGATGATCTTCCGCCTTACACCCCTCGTATTCACTCTGACGGTGCTGCCGGTCATCGCCGCGGCCGTCGTCTTGGCTCTCCTCACGATGCCGCACCAGGCCCCCATAGCCCGGTACGCCGCCGTTCTCACCATCTCCTATCTCCTGGGCTCCATCCCGTGGGGATACATGATGATCCTCTGGCGCGAAGGAGTGGACATCCGGGAACAGGGCAGCGGGCGCACCGGCATGACCAACGTGCTGCGGACGGCGGGCGTGAAGGTAGCCGCCCTGGTCCTAGCGCTGGATATGGGGAAAGGTATCTTGTCCGTCTTTCTGGCCAGACAAGTGATTGGCGCAACTGAAGGCGAAGTAATCGCGGGGTTGCTCGCCCTGGCGGGCCACAACTGGCCGGTGTTCTTGCAGTTCCGGGGCGGGAGAGGCATTCTTACCGCGTTTGGCGGCCTGTGGGTTATCGCCCCTCCGGTGGCCGCTATAGCCGCGGCTGTCATGTTGGTGATCACTCTCATCAGCCGTTACGTGTCCCTAGGCAACATTATCGGGGTTATCATCGCCTTCCTGGTTACCTCCGCCCTAGCCTGGATGGGAAAATACTCTCCGGCCTACGCCGCGTATACCCTGGTGGGGGGCGCTATCATCATCTGGCAGCACCGGGACAACATCCAACGCATCCTGGCTGGCAACGAGCGGCGCTTGGGCAGGCCAGCCGCCAAGACCAACTGATCCTCAGAAGCGCGGAGCAGCCTGTCCCGCTGGAAGAGGACGGACGCTTGTTACCAACGGCGCGGCCTCTGGCTATCAACGGGCATTCCACCCTCACCAGCACCCTCTCATTGAGGGAGACATGGCAATGATGAGCTCCGGAGAAGCTCCAGGATTGAAACACTTCCAATGACCCAAGCTTCTCAGGGAAGGGTCGCGGTCATCGGCGCAACCACCTGGGGCACCGCCCTTGGCATTATCCTGGCGCGAAACGACATTCCCGTCGACCTGGTGGTCCGCAACGAGCAAGAGTCTGACTTGCTCGGTTCGCAGCGCGAAAACACGCGTTTCCTCCCCGGGGTGGCCTTCCCGGATGCTATGAGCGTGACCGCTTCCGTATCCGACTCGGTGCCCCCCGCTCAAATGCTGGTCCTCGCCGTGCCGTCCCCGACTTTGCGGCAAAACCTGGAAGCTGTGAGGGACAGCATCACGCCCGGCGCCGTCCTCCTCAACGCCGCAAAAGGGCTGGAATGGCCCGATGGGAAGCGGATGAGCCGGGTCATGGAAGAATCCCTGCCCCCACACCTTCACGACGGGATATGCACCCTCTCAGGCCCGAATTTCGCCAGAGAGATCGTGGACGGCAAGATCGCTTCGACGGTGGTGGCGGGCCGGGACGCGGCCATGACCGAACATGCCCAGGCGGTATTGATGTCGCCGTCGTTCCGCGTCTACACCAGCGATGACGTTACCGGCGTGGAGTTGGGTGGTGCGTTGAAGAACATAATTGCCCTGGGGGCGGGAATCGCCGATGGCTTGAACATCGGTGACAACGGAAAGGCCGCGTTCATCACCCGGGGCCTGGCCGAGATTACCCGCCTCGGCATAGCCGCCGGAGCCCATCCCCTGACCTTCGCCGGGCTGGCCGGCCTGGGAGATTTGATCGCAACTTGCGCCAGCCGGTTGAGCCGCAACCGCTACGTGGGAGAGCAGTTGGCGCAGGGCCGCTCATGGCCTGAAATCAGGGACTCAATGAAAAACGTGGCCGAAGGTGTGAACACCACCAAGTCCGCGCTGGCGATGGCCGCGGAGTTGAACGTGGAACTTCCCATAGCCCAGGCCACCCACCGGGTGCTGTTCGAAGGGCTTTCGCCCCGCGACGCAATCGTAGAGTTGATGGAGCGGCCGCCCCGCTCCGAATGGTAGACCGGCGCAGCCCTCCAATCCTGCCTCGACGGGGTTGATAAGGCGCGGCGCATCACCGCATGTGACCAAGTTCCAGTCCCGTCACATTTGCCAGAAGCCACTGGGCCAAGACCCGCCGGTGGCAATTCTCCCCGGCTCTTTCAAAACAGAGCAGGGTAAACTCCCCCAGCGATGGGACTGTTTCAAGCCATTGCCGGAACTGCTTGGACCCCCGGTTCTGCTCCTCCAGGCCCGCCAAATACTCCTGGGATAGCCCTTCGAAGTCTAGAATGCCCGCCCGGTACGCCACCAGGAGTTCCCGGGCCGGGTACAGAAAGGGCAGGGCCTCCCAATCGGTCTTACGTCCGCGAGGGTGGCCCCGGGATACCCGGTAACGGACCCCGCGCCAATCGTCGGCAGCGTAGAAGCTCGCCGTGTGGAGAATTACCCGTCCCTCGGCGGTCATACCTTCTCCACCTTCCGGGACCGGATCTCCCGGCCTTGCCCTCGGAGGCTTCGTCCGAAAATGTGCCTCATCAAGAGCAGCGCCCCGCCAAGGACCACGACGCTTACGTAGGATATTGTCCGGTCCACCAGAACAAGGGCGGCGGCGCTGCTAACCGGTATGCTAGATAGTTGCACCAGAAGCGCGGGCACTCCCGACTCCACCGCGCCAACGCCTCCCGGAGTAGGCGCCAACGTGAGCAAGGAGTTGGCTAGGGCAATGAAGACCACCAGGGGTACACTCGCGTCCAGTCCCAGGGCTTGGGACACCAGGTACAATCGCCCTATTTCGGCAAGCCAACCCAGCAGGCCCCAGGCCGACACCGGAAAGACATCACTCGACACCCCGCGGGTCCCTTCCCGCAGCCTCTCGTATCGTTCCGCCAACCAACCGGGCATGATTCTAGCCGCCACTCCGCCCGCGAGGCCAATCCCGGCGATTACCAGCAATAGCACGCAGGCGAGTGCAACCGACACTGCCAGCACCGGCCACGCCGCGCTGTCGCTGCCCTGAATCAGGAATGGGACCGCCGCCAGGAGCAATAACGTGACGAGTATTGTATCCAGCACCCGCTCGGCGAGAATCGTGCCTATGGTCCGAGAGAAGGAAGCGGACTGCTCATCCCGGTAGAGATAGGCGCGGTAGGCGTCGCCCAGGCGGAGCCAGGCCACGGAGTTCGCAAACCAGCCCAGAAACACCAACTGCGCGCAGTACAGCGCTCCCGGCGCCGGCTGGCCATCACCTTGGACGTTTCGCAGCAGCAAACGCCACCTGGCGCCGCGAAAGAGGAAAGTCGTGTAGTGCAGGGGGAAGGCTAACGCCAGGTACCACCAGTGGCTGGAACTCACTTCAACCCAGATGACTTCCGGGTCGACTTCAAACCGGAATGCCAGAAAACTCAAGAAGAGCGCCGCCAAGCTGAACGATATCAGTGTCGGCAAAGACAGCGCCAGCCGTCTGACTGCCGGCGGGCCGCTGGAATTCCGCGGCGATGGGGACATCGAAGCGCGGAATTCCAGGTTAACCGGGGACCGGGACCCTAACGCAGTTCTCGGGGCAGGGTGAAGGTGACGTCCTCTTCCACCCCGGTTAGAACGGTCACTTTCTCAGGGGCCAGATACTCGATCACGCTCTCAACCAGCACCTCGGGAGTGGATGCGCCAGATGTAATACCCACTTTCTCCATTCCTTCCAACCAGGCGGGATCGATCTCTTCCGGGCCGTTGATCAGATAGGACGGGACTCCCTGGGCTTCCGCGACCTCCCGGAGCCGGTTGCAGTTGGAGCTATTGTCCGCCCCTATAACCAGCACCAGGTCGACCGACTCCGCCATCTCGGTGACGGCCTCCTGGCGGTTGGTGGTTGCGTAACAAATGTCATTGCGCACCGTGGCCGAAGGGAACTGGTCCCGGATGGCATCGATGGCATGGGCTGTGTCCCTCACCGAAAGGGTAGTCTGGGTCAAGACAGCGACTTCAGAGTCACTGTCCCATTCCGGCAACTCCCGGTCGTCGCCGTCGTTCACCAGGGTCATCTCCACCTGCCCCATGGTGCCCCGGACTTCCTGGTGGCCCCGATGGCCGACAAGCAGCACCTTCTTGCCCTCTCCGTGGTACTTCTTTGCCTCATTGTGGACCCGCGTAACAAGAGGACATACGGCGTCTATCACCTTAAGGTCCCGCTCTTGGGCCTTGCGGAAGTCCTCCGGAGGAGAGCCGTGGGCCGAAAACACCACCAGAGACCCGGCCGGAATCTCCTCAATAGTCTCCACAGTGATCGCGCCCTTCCTTTCCAAGTCGGTTACCACGTGTGGGTTGTGGACGATCTGGTGTTTCACGTACACCGGCGCGCCGTACCGCTCCAAGCAAATCTCAACGACCTCGATAGCCCGGACGACACCCGCACAGAAACCCCGGGGCGAACTGAGTGTTACTTCCACCTTGAGCCTCCTGGAAAGGCAGTAATTTAAGCGCTATCCGAGAAGTCTAATTTGAACCTTGCAGCAGGTGCATGTATTTGTAACCAGATCCGGTATTGAGGAGGACCACCGTCTCATCCTTCCGTATTGTGCCGTCGTCGAGAAGCCTCTTCAGACCGCAGAGTGTTGCCGCCCCCTCGGGACAGGCGATGATTCCTTCGGCGGTGGCCAACTGGTACATAGCGTCGACCATGTCCTTGTCTTCTACCGCCAAAGCCGTGCCGCCGGTCTCCCTCAATATCGACAGGATCATATAATCGGCGAAAGGCCCCGGAACGCGGAGACCATCGGCGATTGTCTGCGCGTTGGCCCATGGCTCGGCAGTCTCAGACCCGTTATGAAAAGCCCTGACTATGGGCTGGCATCCCGCCGCCTGAACTGCGATGAACCGGGGCATCTTGCCTTCCACCCACCCCAACTCCAGCAACTCCTGGAAACCCTTGTGCATCCCGATTATTCCGGTGCCGCCTCCGGTAGGGTATATGATCGTGTCTGGCAGGCTCCAATTGAGCTGCATCGCGATTTCCAACCCCATCGTCTTTTTACCCTCGGCCCGGTAGGGTTCCTTGAGAGTCGAGAGGTCGAAAAGTCCTTGCTCCTCGGACACCGCCACGGCTTCCCGCCCGGCGTCACCGATGTGACCGTCCACCAGGTTGAGTTGGGAACCCGTGACTAGGCACTCCTTCTGGTTGGCGTCGGGAGCGTCCTGTGGCATGAACACCCGGATATCCAGCCCCGCTCTGGCACAGTATGCGGCCGCGGCCCCGGCTGCGTTACCCGCCGAGGGCATGGTGAACCCCGTGGAACCCAACTCCCACGCCCTGGATATGGCGGCGGATATTCCCCTTGCCTTGAAAGTCCCGGTGGGGTTGAGCCCTTCTTCCTTCACGTACAGGCTCTCAAGTCCAAGGTCATTGGCCAGATTCCGGGCGTGCAGGAGCGGAGTCCCGCCCTCGCCGAGGGTGATGACGTACTGCGGGTCTTCGACGGGGAGAAATTCCGAGAAACGCCACATGGTGTCGCCGCGTCCCGGCATAGCGTCCCGGTCGACTTCCCGGCGCATTCGGGCCAGGTCGTATCTCGCTAGCAACACCTTGCCGCAGCAGGCGCTCATCTTGCTGGCCAGATTGTGCGGGTAGGTGGCTCCGCATTGGCTGCACTGTAGGTGGTCCACGTAACTGGTCATATATACATAGCACCGGAAGGGGAGCGAATGCCCCCGGAAAAGTAGTGGGTATCGTGCTTATGATACTCCAAGCCCGTCTCAATATGCTATAATTTCGCGCCACGCCCCGCTTGAGGAGACCTGTGGCTGGAGGCCCCCTCAAGGTGGAAACCCCATCATCATCTTCCAACACACCAACTATGCGCTTGGGCCGCCGGGCTCTTTCCGGCGATCATCGCGCTTACCCATCGGAACAGGGAAGAGCAGGCCCGGGAATCCGTAACAAGAGGGTTGATTATGATTCCGGTGATGGACGAGCTCAGGGTATTTACCGGCAATGCGCACCGGCAGCTTGCTGAGGACGTTTGCCATTACTTGAACATCCCGCTGGGCCAGGCGGAAGTGTTCAAATTCGCCAACGACAACACCTTCGTCCGTATTCTGGAAAACATCCGGCAAAGAGATGTCTTCATCGTTCAACCGACATGCGCGCCGGTGAACGACAACCTGATGGAGCTTCTGATCATGATCGACGCCTGCAAGAGGGCGTCGGCGGGACGAATTACGGCCGTGGTGCCCTACTATGGCTACGGACGCACCGACAAGAAAGACCAACCCCGGGTGCCGATTACGGCCCGGCTCGTGGCAGACCTGCTGACCGCCGCCGGGGCCGACCGGCTCCTGACCGTAGACCTCCACGCGGGCCAGATTCAGGGGTTCTTCAATATCCCGGTAGACGAGCTAACCGCCCTGCCAATCTTGACCGACTATTTCAACAACAAAGAGCTCTCCGACCTGGTGGTGGTGGCGGTGGATATCGGCATTAGCAAGAAGGCCAGAGACGTGGCCGAACGCCTGCACGCGCCCCTGGCGATCATCGAGAAACGCCGCGTCAGCAACAACGACGCCACCGAGATCATGAACGTTATCGGCGACGTTAAGGGCAAGGTCGCACTTACCTTCGACGACGAGATCGACACAGGCGGGACCGTGCTCAACGCCGCCGAAGTCCTGGTGGAACGCGGCGTCAAAGAAGTCTACTGCTGCGTGACACACCCCGTATTGTCCCGTGAAGGTCCTGAGCGCATGTCCAACAGCCCCTTCAGCGAAGTCGTGGTGGCTGACACCATTCCCATGCCGGAAGAGAAGCGGAACGGCAAGTTGACCGTCCTATCGGTTGCTCCCCTGCTGGGCGAGGCCATTGCACGGATACATCAGGGAAAGTCGATAGGCGAGATGTTCGACAAATAAGCCGGGAGGTCCTTCCTGATATGTACGACCTGATTGTCAAAGGCGGAACGGTGATCGATCCTTCCCAGGGTCTCAACGGCTTGAATGACATAGCCGTGGAAGACGGCAAAATCGCGCTTGTCGCCCCGGATATCTTATCCGACGAAGCTGCCCGCGTTCTGGAGGTAAAGGGTAACCTGGTGCTTCCGGGACTGATCGACCTCCACACCCACGTCTACGACGGCGTGAACGGCAACGGCGTGGAAGCCGACCTCGGCGGTGTTCGGGCGGGGGTGACGACCATGGTGGACGCCGGAAGCTCCGGCTGCGACACCTTTGGCGGTTTCCCCCGCCACATCATCCCCAACAGCGCCACGGAGATCATCTGCTTCCTACATATATGCCGGACGGGGCTGGCCACTACTCCTGACATATTCAGCCCAGCCAGCATCGACCTGGACAAGACCATTCAGGTCGCTTCCGAAAGCAACGCCATCTCGGGCATCAAGGCACGCATGGTCTCCCCGGCCCTGGAGATCATGGGCATGGAGATGCCCAGGTTGGCCAAGAGGGCGGCGAGGGAGGCCGGGGTCAAGCTGATGGTCCACATCGGCGACACCGAGAAACGCTATGATCCCAACGTGATACGCGACTTGCTCCCCATCATGGAAGAGGGCGACATTGTTACCCACCTATTCACCGCCAACCCCGGCGGCGTGGTGGACGCCAACGGCAACTTGGTCCCCGAAGCCCAGGAAGCGCGGGACCGCGGAGTCTGGCTGGACACGGCCCACGGACGGGGGAACTTCAGCTTCGACGTGGGCCAACGCATCCTGGACCAGGGGTTGATGCCCCACTGCATCAGCACCGACCTCACCCTTCCGGGAAGGCAGCGCACGGTCCACAGCATGACCGAGATGATGACCCGGTTCCTGGCCATGGGCTTCACGATGGACCAGGTCGTCACCATGTCCACACTGAACCCGGCCAAGGCGATCGGGGAGGACGGCCGCCTTGGCAGTCTTCAGGTCGGCAAGCAGGCCGACATCTCGGTCATTCGAATCGAGGAAGGGGACTGGCTGCTCTACGACGTGCTAGGCGACTCACGCCGCCACGACAAGGCGGTGGTCCCCGTCGTCACCGTGAAAAGAGGCGAGGTGTTCGAAGCCGGATGGGGCCCCCGCCCCTGGGGCTGGGAACCGGACCAGGCGTAGCGGCGGCAAGCGTTCAGTTCGCCGGACTTTTCGGACTAGACGGGTTTTGGTCTTCTGCCTAAGACCGGTCCCTTAGCCTGGACTCGACGGGTTTTTCCGCGCCCAGCGGGACTTGACCCGGCGGTAATTCCGGCGGAGGCTGACCAGGGGCCGGAAGCGGGATTTCAGGTTATTAGCGACCAGAGGGGCCACGTGCTGGTTTCCCGCGACCAGGGGAGCGACCCATTGGCGAAGCTCCTTTAGAGTGGGGGGCCTATCGTTCCAGGACGGCACCAGCGAGTCCATGCGACCCCATTTTTTCTGCCCGCGCAGGCGCGTCATCACTGCGCCGCCCGCCTCTGAGACCGCTAGCGCCCCAGCGGCCATGTCCCACATCCTGGGTCCGCCTATGACCGCATATTGCAGCACTCCACAGGCGGTCATGGCCAGCTCGTAGGCGATGCTGCCGGTGGTGCGGACCTCTCCGGTCCTGCCTTTCATCCCAGGCCCAAACCGGGTGCCCATGCCGAAGAATCCCGGTAGCCCCACGAGCCGGTTGTTGACGATTTCTTCGGACTCGTGGACGCCAACCCGCTTCTCTCCCGCGAAGCACCCCGCGCCCCGCCTGCAATGGAGCACAAACCCGCCGCCCTCTGTTGGCCACGGAATGAACAGCGCGCCCGCCACCAAACGTCCCCTGTATAGCACACCGATGGATGAAGCATATACCGGCAAGCCGTTGAGGTAGTTGGTCGTGCCATCCAGCGGATCGAGCACCCACAGGAAATCGCCACAGGGAGACTCAGACTCCCCTGACTCTTCGCCGGAGCTTTCCTCGCCAAGGATGCTATGGTCCGGATACTCCGCGCTTATCGCTCTGGTCAGGTATTCCTGGCAGGCCTTATCTACATCGGTGACGGGGTCGCGCTGTTCTTTGTCCTTGTACTCGATGGAAATCTGGCGGCCGAACCGCCCTGACAAGATCTCCCCCACACCGTGCGCGAACTTGACCGCTGAAGCCTCTATCTCCTGGAGGACACGATCATCGGGAAGAATGGAATGTACGGGCGTCAACTCAATCATCACGGGCTCCCGCCATCAGGTGCCCAAGTATAACACCACCAATTTGGCCGGAGATTTCACCGCTGATATAATCGGTTGCCGAGTCATGATTAAAAGTGCGGCCAGATGGACGGAATTCAGTCCGCCTATCGGACCATGAGAGGGGGACACATATGGAGCTAGAATTAGAAGGCAAAGTAGCGATCATTGGCGGGGCCAGCAAGGGATTGGGGAGGGCATGCGCCGATGTCCTGGCGCAGGAGGGTGTCAAGGTCGCCATGTGCAGCCGTACAAAGGCCGACTTGGACACCGCGGCGGACGAAATCCGGGAGGCAACGGGCGGGGAAGTCCTGTCATTTCCCGGCGACCTGGACAGCCACTCCACCATTATCGACCTGGTGGCAGCCACGGTGGAGCGGTTCGGCCGCCTGGACGTCATGGTCAACAACTCTGGCGGTCCCCCGCTCGCAAGGGCAGCCACCGCCGACGAAGACCAGTGGGCCGTGGCCGTCCAAAGGTCTTTGCTTTTTTTCGCGAGGATGTCCCGCGAGGCCCTTCCCCACCTGCGGAACCAGGGCGGGGGCCGCATCATCAACATCCTGGCCAGCACCGTCTACCAGCCGATAGACAATCTAGCCCTGTCCGGCGCAACCCGTATGGGCGTGGTTGCCTGGGCAAAGAGCCTGGCCGACGAGGTGGGACGCGACAACATCCTGGTCAATAACGTGTGCCCAGGCTCTATTCTAAGTGATCGGATGCTTTCCAACGTCACGTCCCGCGCCAACGAGCTGGGCATCCCGGTAGAGGAAGCCCTGGCCCAACGCGCCTCAGAAACGGCCCTGGGCCGTGTAGGACAGCCAGTGGAACTCGCCAACCTGGTGGCCTTCCTGGCCTCCACCAAGTCCAGTTACATTACCGGCACGACCATCCTGGTGGACGGGGGACTGGTAAGGTCTGTCATGTAGGGCTTGGACGAGTCTGCCAGAGAGCCGCATCGGCAGCGCATGGAATGGAGCCGCTTGCCCAGGAGTCGTTGCTCTCACGAATATGTGACACCGGATGTTCATTTTGAAAGCGCTCAGAATTTTCGTCTCTGGATTGCTCTTGCTCGCGGCCTGGCCGTTTTTCTATCTGGGTTTCCTCGGGATTTGGGCGGCCATCCACACGTCTCTCGAGTTCACAAACGTCCTTGGGTCCTTTCGATTCACCGTGGCCTCGGCTCTGGTGGTGCTAAACGTGGTCGGAACAATCGTCTCGTTTCGCCATCTGCCGCTATTGGTCCTGGCGATTGCCGCGTTCTATCTGGGTTGGACCCTCAATGTTTACCCGTCCCCCGGTCTATTACCATTTGGCTTTCATTTGATCGTGATTTTGATTCTGGCGCTTCTCAGCCTGAATGCGGTTTGGGTGGTCCTATTACTGCGCCGCCGAGAGTCTAATCCGAAGGAGAGAAAAACTATATTCGTTCAGGCGCTGGTATTCCTCGCTGCCTTCTACGTGGCCCTACTGGGCTGGTCTCACCCCTTCGGCACGGACAATCTCCCGGCCGCTTCTATCTTCTGGGTAGCGGCTCTGGTAATCGCCGGGCTCAACCTCGCATGGACCGTCCAGTCCTACCAACGACGTAAACATGTCGCCGCCATCAATTCCCAGCCGGAGGCGGCTGGGTAATAGGTCGGGACCGGTGACCTACCCCGCCGGTTTGAAGTAAGGGACCGAAATCTGGTTGTTGGCCTGCCTGAAAGTGACCTCCACCGGCATGCCGATGCTCACGTCGCTGGGCGGGCATTCGATGATGTTGGTGAACATCTTCACTCCCTCCTCCAGCTCCACCAGGGCCAACACATATGGCACGTCTTCAGCGAATCCTGGGGTGCGGTTCTGGTAGGTGACGGTGTAGGTCCAGAGCGTGCCCTTCCCGCTGGCGGTGACCCACTTAATGTCTTCCGACCAACAGTTGGCGCAAATTCCCCGGGGATAGAACTGGTACTCGTCGCAGCGGTCGCACTTCTGAATCAATAGCTGCCCGCGGCGGCAGGCGTCCCAGAATGGCTTGGTCTCCCCTGAAACCGTCGGCAGGGGCTTGTTCCAGTCCGGCATGGTCTAATCCCTCCCCAGGATGGCGGTCCCGCCGCTGTGCCGCGTACCCAGCGCGCCTCCCGTGCCGTGGCACAGTGCGATGTTGCAGTCGGGCACCTGCCTTGGGGTCCCATCGAACTGGTGTCTGAGCTGGCGCGTGGCTTCCATCAGCAGGAATATGCCCCGCATCCCCGGGTGGTTGGAGGAGAGGCCGCCACCGTCGGTGTTGATCGGCAATTCGCCGCCAATCTGCAATCTTCCCCCGGTCACGAAGTCCCCGCCTTCGCCTTTCTGGCAGAACCCCAGGTCCTCCAGAGTCTCCAGCACAGTGATGGTAAAGGAATCGTAGATCATAGCCATGTCTATGTCTTCGTGGGTAACGCCTGCCATAGCAAAGGCTGGCCCGTGGCTCTGCCTCGCCGCGATGTATTGCAGGTCCCGTTTGCCCGCGCCCTGGTGTGCCACCGCTTCTCCCGCGCCGAGCACCCAGACCGGAGTGTGCCGGCAGTTCCTCGCAACCTCCGCTGAGGCAACCACCACGGCCCCTCCCCCGTCGGTAATCACGCAACAGTCGGGCAGATGCAGCGGATCGGAAATCATCCTGGAGTTTACTATGTCTTCGACCGTCACAGGGTTGCGGAACAGGGCTTCCGGGTTCATCGAGGCATGGTGACGTACCGCCACGGCGATCTCGGCAAGTTGCTCAGACGTGGTGCCGTAAAGGTGCATGTGCCGCTTCGCGATCATGGCGTAGAGACCCACCGTAGTTAGCCCATAGAGTTCTTCGAAGCTGTCAGGGGAAGGCTCCAGCCTTGGGTGTCCGAACCTGGCCACTCCCCCGGTGCCCACCGATACGCCTCCGGACCGCGCCAGACTGCTATATGTGATCACGGCGCAGTTCATCCGCCCGGCGGCGATGGCGTTCAGACAGTGGGAAAGATGGAACTCGAACGAACCTCCGCCTACAGTCGTGTTGTCGACGTAGCTGGGGTACATATTCAGGTAGTCGGCCAGGTTTAGGCCGCTGTTGCGGGCGGAGCTTGAAGCTGTGAGCAGGCCATCCACGTCCGACTTGGTCAGACCCGCGTCCTCCAGGGCCTTGACAACGCTCTCTCCCTGGATTTGCAGCTCGCTCTTATCCGGAGCGTAACGGGTGATGTGTTCGTGTATACCGACGATTGCAGCGGTGCGTTTCAGGTCGGGCATGAAGTCAAAGCCCCTCTCTATCTGGCTCGGACACTGGTCTTCAGGCTGACGGTCTGGGTCTGAACCTATTTTGGACATTGGCCACGATCCTGTGAACCAATGGAGCTTCACGAAGCCTGCCAGTGTTAACCCTCATCCCCATCCGGTACACTAGCTCGGCGCCGAAGTAATTTCCCACCAAAAGGAGCGGCATCCCCAAGAGGGAGAGCGCCAATGCGTGTGGAGCAGTCCGGCTTGCGTCTAAGTCTGGGACTCTAAGCGCGAGGCTTAAGGCGAAGACCGATACAAGGGACAGGTTTGCGAGCATGTGCCACGTGGTGACCCGGCGCTTGCGAGAGCCCGGCACCATGCCAAAATAGTCCACGAATCCAGTAACCATCGCCAGCAGAGCCCCAACGAGGCCAACGACGATGTTGAAGAAAGCCGCGATTACCAGTTCGGGCTGTAAGAACACCCAGGAGAGAATATCAAAGAGCAGGCTCGTGGGGAAAAGGGCGGTCGGAAAGTGGACAAACATGGGGTGGCTGGGATGCCCCAATGGCTTACCTTGCAAAATATCTTTGATGCTCATGTTTGTGTCACATCAAACCACCCTTCGGAGGCTCGTTTGTGGTCCTAGATCAGGATCGGGTCCCTGTTACAACTATCCTTACTCGCCGGCGCTCAGCGCCGCGACTATATTGTTGGCGGCCTCCTCGGCGCTAATCTCCGCCGCCTCGGCTGCTGCTTGCAGGTCCGCAAGGATGATATGCCGGTCATCACCATGATTGTCGTCTGGTTCACCGCATCCACAACTCAGGCACATATCGCTTCTCCTCTCCGGGCCCCAGCCACCCTTGAGAAACTGTTCCGGCCATGTGACCAGAACATCTTGGAAATAGAGCTCTTCACCGCGTCACCGGGACTGGAAGGCTCCGCGCAATCATAGCGCGCCGCCTATATCCGGTCAATTGGGAATGTTCGAGACTCGGAATCCGAGCTACTGTTCGCGGCACAGGGGTCGTCGAGACAACGGCCGGGGACGGAGCATCTACATGGACTCTTCCTATTCATCAACATAGCCGATATAGTAGGTTCTGACCTTGGACAACGGGTTTTTGGAGGACTGATGCTTGCATTTCTGGGAGGCACTGGCCCCGAGGGGCGGGGCCTCGCGCTGCGGTTCGCACTGGCGGGGGAGGATGTGATAATCGGCTCCAGGGACGCCTCACGCGCCGCTACGGCAGCGGAGGAGCTGAAGGAACTCGCCCCCGGTTCACGCATCGAAGGCGCGGCCAACGCTGACGCCGCAGCCGCGGCAGACGTCGTGTTCCTAGCCTTCCCTTACGAAGGACAGCGTCCCACCCTGGAATCGATTCCCGAGGCGATGGCCGGAAAAATCGTTGTGGACGTCATAGCCCCGATGCAGTTCCAGAGAGGGATCGGGGCCAGCGCGGTAGAGGTAGAGGCAGGGTCCGCCGCCCAGGAAGCGCAGGAGCTTCTGCCCGATTCCCTGGTCGTGTCCGCCTTCCAGAATATTAGCGCCGAAGAGCTTCAGGAGCCGGACACAACGATGGAAGGCGACGTCGTGGTCTGCTCGGACCACGCCAAGCCCAAAACACGCGTAATGGAGTTGGTCGGTAAGATCCCCAACCTCCGCGCGGTGGACGGCGGGGCGTTGTTCAACTCAAAATACGTGGAGCAGATCACCCCGATGTTGGTTAACATCAACCGGATATACAGAATCCACGCGGGGATTAAGATAGTGGGCGTCTAAAGGCGCAGCCATAGGGTTATTACCGGTAGCAACAACAAAGCCGTTCAGGAGTGTATGCCGATGCCAAGAGCAAGTTTGGACCTGTCAGACCCGCAGACCCTGGCGTACCTCAGGGGACAATGGCGCTTCGCCCAGGGCCTGGTCCCGGGTGAGCCCAACGAAGGACTGGTCTCGCAGTTGGCCGGAAGCCCGGCCCGCCTACCGGACTACGACGATTCCGGCTGGGAGGCCATCGACGACCTGGGAGAGTGGCGCTCCCACGGCCTAACCTTCGCCTGGTACCGCACCAAGGTTACCTTGCCCGAAACCGTGGACGGCCACGACATCCGAGACACAAGGGTCCTTTTCGAGACCTGCATCGACGACTACGGCGAGCTTTGGATCGACGGCGACTGCAATCGGCAACTCGGCGCCGTCCAGGGCTTCAACGTTCCGCAAAGGGTCGTCGTCACCGCCGAGCCTCAACCGGGCGGGGAACACACCATCGCTTTGCTGGCGATCAATGGTCCCCTGGGGGCGCCGGGCGGAGCCGTGTTCGTCCGGTACGCCACTCTGGCTTTCGAGTGGCGGTCAACCGCCTATTAAAAAGACCCGTCCCGGCTCTGGTTACTCGTCCTCGTCTTCGTCGAGGTCGTCCAGCTCTTGGAACTCGTAGCCCAACGCCTCAAGTTCTGACTGGAGGCGTTGGGAGAATTCCTGGACGGTCCCGCTTTCCGGCACCGTGATCTCGATGATGCCGCCGGGGGCGCTTCCAATGGAGCCGGGGTCTTCCTTGGTCAATTCCACCCGGACCGACTCCCGGTGAATTCCCATCTGGTCGGTAACCGAGAAGATGGCCCCCATGTCGGCCATGTTGATTATCTCGTCAGGCATGTTGGAAACCCCGGCCGCCTAATCTTCCGGCGGCCATTTGGTGCCGCCCACCGCTGGCCTGTCCGACGAGGCCATATCCAGGCCTTCCGTCACCGTCCTGCCGAACGCGCCCAAGATAACCTCTCCCCATTCCTGGGCGTGGGACACCCGGAACGCCATGCGTTTGCCCCGGCTGGCGGCCCTGCGGTTCTCCTCGCTCTCGGCGGCAACTTCCCCGGCGATGGCGTCGTCCATAGCGTCGATCGACGGAACCAACTCGAGGGCGGTCTCCACAAAACGGGCAATCTCGCCCATGTTCGAGTCCATGACCACAAACACCGGAACAGTCCCAGCCCGGTTTTCGGGCAAGAAGCTGTTGGTTAGCTCCAATTCATCGTCCCGGTTGAACACCTGCACCGAGATGTTCGGCGAACTCTCGGCCAGGCGTAGTATCACCGGCGTCGTGCTAACCGCGTCCCCGCACCAGTCCGCGGTGAACACAGCCAGATTAACCGGCCCTGGCAGACCGTCGAATAGAGACTTAGCCGACTCGGGGACCTGGAGCGCCTCGTAGATGTCCACAAACGGCTGCTTGTTGACCTTAATCTGATCGATGTACTGCTGGACAGTCATCCCTTGATTGAATTTACCCGCATTTAACGACATGGCTTTCATCCTCCTGATCTAGGACTGACAGGCGTAGTTTCTCAGCAATACACCGGCTTGGCAATGGGCGGGGTACACAACACAACTGCCCGTGAGTAACTGTTCAGACTTGATGTGTCCTTCCTATTCCCAGCCCGTTATTCCGGGTTTGACCCGGAATCCAGAAACCTTTGCAACCAGCAACGGTCACTTCATTGGCATTTCTGGGTTCCCGCCTGCGGAGACCTTTGAATAATCCCCTCTCCCTCCGGGAGAGGGTTAGGGTGAGGGCGTCCTCCGTATTTGGGCGCACTCTGGATTCTCGCTTTCGCGGGAGTCGCGGAAGGTCACGCAAAGGTCTCCCCGCACGGGAATGACTGGTTGCGGCTGAGGGACATCGTTCGAGAATCATCATGGGGATACCCGATGTGGGGTTCAACCAATCCGCGTCCTCGAGTCTGAATAGTTACGCCCGTGAGGGGATGGTTAACGGCGGGGATGAGCCGTGCTAGAATTGTGCCCAGCTACGTCTTATTCCCCAGGGAGGGGTATCCCAGTTGGCAACCGAGAACAATGGCCCTCAGTTAAAATACGCCATATTTTGTCACGACACGGAAGACGACCCGAACGGCGAATTAGTGCTCAAGGGGGTCATAGACCTGATAGACTTGGCCCCGTCTAAGGAGAACACTGAAGGGACTGACCCGCTGCTTGCGGAACTCGACGTCCAGTTGGCATTTTGCATCTCCGGAGCCGCGCCGGGACCCCACCATCTCCTGGTCGCGATCAAAGCGCCGGGAGCGCCGCTGGACCTTCCTCCGCCACAGCTAATCAACTGGGAAGAAGGCATCATATTCCAGCGCTGGATCAAGCTATTCCGGATACCGGTCCAGCGGCCAGGGTATCATGCCGCCGCCATCCTGCTGGACGGGACACCGTTGGGCGAAGCCAGCTTCCTGGTGAGGCTCAAATACGATGGCGCGGAATCCGATTAAGCGGCAGGAAACATGCAACACTTAGCGCTTGCCGATACGAAACACCGCGGGCCCGCAAATGTGACACACGCCACGGGTAGCCGGGCGGACGTTCCGTAACGTGGGTTCGCCGAGGGTCTCGGATTTCCTGAGTCTCGCGGCATTGGCAGCGGTACGCCACGATTCGACGCCCTACTGATCGGAGTCTCTGGGCCAGCCGGTCCCGGAGGAACGTCCACCGCTAGCGGGTCAGGTCCCACACATTACTCTCGCATAAACCAACGCGCGAATTGGGACGCCGGTGTGCGGCGGGAGGCTGTGTGGTCCCCGTGAACGCCGATGGATAGCATGGTCGCAAGCGTCCAATCCTTGTCCGCACCCAAAAGGTCAATGAGGCCGGGGGCGCGAGTCACCCCTCCGGTTTCCCAGGTAACCGCCAACCCCTCGGCAACACCAGCTAACGCCATGTTCTGTACGGCACAACAGACCGCTGCATAATTCTCCCGGGTTTGCTCTTCGTTGTCACCGGGAACGCAATACACATAGACCACGTAAGGAGGGTCCAACACCATCTGGCTGGCGGCTTCGGCCCGGCGGGAATTCCCTGACCGTTCCAGGACTGTCTCCCGGGCCAATTCCGCTGCTTGCAGCCTCGCCGGGCTATCCTTCTGCAAGACAAAGAACCTCCACGGCTCGGTCAACCTGTGGTTGGGCGCCCAAACAGCGGCGTCCAACATCCTCTCGATAGCAGATGTGGACACCGGGGAATCCTCAAATTCCCACGCCATTCTTCGCCCGTAAATCGCCTGGTAAACTCCAACTTCTTGCATATCTCTATTTGTCACGGCATCATCCCCTGGGCTTAAGTTTGGTCGAGTCTGGTGTTTAAGTTCCGGAGTCCGCGTCCGGTAGCTGGAAATCCGTATCATCGAATGCGTCTCGCCGCCGGAGACCACCCTCAAAATTCCCAGCACACCTCCAGTCGAGTCCAGGAGTTTCAAAACCACATGGCTAATATGGCCTCCCAGCGATTTGGCCAAAAGCAACGCAAGGTGATTTGGGGACAATGGGAGGTAGCCAGCCCGCGCATCTCAATCGCCAACATCCGGGCCTGCTCCAAGGACAGATGCGCAACGTATGCCGACTTTCCCTTCTTGAGACGAAGAAGCAACTCCGCGCCCCAGCCATCCTCGGCACGACGGACCTGATACGGAAATACGGGTGTCATGAGCCCCTCCATGACTCAGTGATCCGGCGCGGTTGACCCTAGCCCGGGTCGACACTCTGGCCCTGACTCCGTGCCAGCGCATTCCGAGCCTAGCCACTTATTTACGTACAATGGCTATATGATATTTAATGGTAAGTATACGCATGCTATCTGAAACGTCAACACCAAGTATTGACTTATCTGTTCATGGGGCCACGAATATCGTGGAGAGTAACCCACCGGAAATTTTGGCGAGTCAGTAGAGATCGAAGGCGGGTGCGACAATATTTGACATGCGTAAATCGCGGGCTCGACGGCGCCCTACCAGAGTTGAACGCCGCACAGCTCTTGTCTATAATTGCCCTAATAACTCCGCCAGCTTGCTGGCAAAGGGGGTCAATCCCGTGGCCAACCAGACCGGTAAACGATATAACTGCGCGAAATGCGGATCCGAATTCATCGTGACCAAGGGCGGCGAGGGCACGGTTGTCTGCTGCAGCGAACCGATGCAGCAAAAGTAACAACCGCAAAATTACCCAAGTCCTGAGACTTGGTCCAAAGGAGGACCCTCCAATGGCGAACGAGTTAGGCAAGCGTTATGTGTGCGGCACCTGCGGCAGCAGCGTTCTGTGCACCAAGGGCGGCGAAGGAGTCGTGAATTGCTGCGAGGGCGAGATGGAGCTGCAACAACCACGCAAATTGCCCTCTTCAGACTAGCGCTTCTGCTCCGGATACACTGATAAGAGAAACACCCCGGAGCGCTCCGGGGTGTTTCGCATTTTGCGGCTAGGTCCCTTATTTCTCTACCTGAAGTAGGGGATCACGTGGCGGCCCATCAGCTTGATTGAATCCATGATCCGCGTGTGCTCCAACCTTCCGGGCTGAACGAAACACAATACCTGGTCCACACCCACTTCCTGGTATTTCTTCATCACTTCGATGACCGTATCCGGGTTGCCCATGGCGAATGCCCCTGACGCAATGTGGTCCTCGACGGTCTTGTCCGCGCGCTCGGTCTGCACGGCGTCAACCGCAAACTTGTAGGAATCGGGCACCTGGCGTCCCGCCCACGGCGCATACAAATTTTCCGCCTGCTGCACGAACCAGGCCCCTTCCTGGCCGCCGACGCGGCGGGCTTCCTCGTCGTCTTCCCCGCAATGCACGATGCAAAGCGCGGCAACCTGGTTGTTGACGAACTTGCCGACAGGGTTGGCGGTCTTAATCGCTTCCCGATAGGCGGCGACCCGTTCCTCCATCTGTGCGTAGCCGCCCAGGTTGAAGCACAGCACGCCCAGCCCCAATTCCCCTGCTTGGCGGAAGGAGTCGGGTTGGCTGCACGCCACCCACATCGGAGGATGAGGTTGCTGCACCGGCTTAGGGATCACCGACCGTTCCGGGATGTTAAAGAACTCTCCCTGGTGGGAGAAGCGGTCCTCCGTCCACATCTTGGGAATCATGCCAATGGCTTCCCGCCACTGGGCCCTGGTTTGCTCCGGGTCTACCTCAAAGCCGTCCATCTCGATGAGCGTCGTCGACCGGCCCGTGCCCAGGTCCATGCGTCCATCGCTCAGGATATCCAGCACCGCGGCCCGTTCCGCCACCCTAACGGGGTGGTTGTACTGGCCCGGCAGCAGCGCCACCGCATGGCCGATGCGGATCCGCTTGGTGCGTTGTGATATTGCCCCGTAGAGCACCTCGGGCGCGGAGCAGTGGGAAAACTCCCGTAGAAAATGGTGTTCAACCGTCCAGAAGTAATCGAAACCAACCTCGTCCGCCAGGTCCACCTGGGCCAAAACCTGCTTGTACCGCTCCTGCTCCACCCCCGGGTAATGCGGTTCCGGTATCTGAATCTCATACATCAGGCCGAATTTCATGGCAGTGATCTCCTTCTTCCGGGGAAGGAAGTTCCTCCCCGGCCACGTTGCGCTCGGAGCTAAGATAGATTGTTGTCTATGACCACCCCTACGGCACCAGCATGGCCCGCGTAACCGTGGTTTGGCGCTGGTCCCACTCGGCTTGGGGGAAGGCTTCGTTGATGTCGGCCAGCGGGAACTTGTGGGAAACGACTTTGTCAAAGGGCAGCTTATCCAGGTTGCGTACCAGGAAGTTGAGCAGAGTCGGCAACAGGTCGGGGCGGTACATCAATGATCCAACGATGTTCTTCCCCGGCAGCAACTTCGATGGGTCGATGGACACTTCACGGCCTCGGACGATGTCGCCGATCTCCACGAATGTCCCGCCGTTGCTGAGCATGTCTATCCCCTCGGCCAAAAGCTCGGCCCGGCCCACCAGCTCCATTACCGTGTCCGCGCCGCGGCCGCCCGTGAGTTCCTTCACCCGCTGGACACGCATCTCAACCGTGTTGAATTCCTCGATGTTAATCGTGTAGTCCGCTCCAAACTCCTCGGCCAGCTCCAGGCGGTTCTCTAAACGGTCCAGGACGATTACCCTGTCAGCGCCCATATCCTTGGCCATGGCCGTGGCGTTCAGCCCCAAACCGCCCGCGCCTTGGATAACCACGTTGTGGCCTTCCCTTGCTCCGGCGCGCATCAACCCGGTGGTAACGGTGCCCATAGCGCAGTTGACCGGCCCCAGGATGTCGTCAGGCAGCACGTCGGGCACCCGGAACAACGGGTGTCGCGGCGGCAGATACAAGTAGTCGGCGTAGGTCGCCCTGAAATACGGCCAGGTCCCGGCCCCCGCTCCACCCCGGTTGACACACCAGTTGGTGTCGCCTTTCAGGCATAGGTGACAGTGATAGCAGGGAAAGACCGCCGAGTAGACGATGCGGTCTCCTTCTTCTATTGGCACTCCCAAAGTGTCTGTCAAGACACCTTCACCCAGCCGCTCGACTACGCCCGTGCCCTCGTGGCCCATCAACCGGCCTGTGGGCGGCAACGGATTGTTGATCTGGTCACCCCGCCATGTGTGGAGGTCGGACCCGCAAATCCCCGCCTGGGTCATGCGTAAGATAACCGCTCCCGGTTCGGGGTCAGGAACCTCGTACTCTTCGATTTCAAAGGGCTTTCCGTACTCTTTGAGAACCACCACTCGTCCCATCATAACGAATCTCCTCCTTAGGCGACGGTGCACCCATCAGCTGATTTACGTAACGATACCACACCACACGGTTAGCGCACAGGGTAACCAATCCACAAAAATCCGCCTGCGCGCCATACCCAATCTTGGCAGATTACTTCAAACCGAGTATATTATTGACAATATGGGTGAGGCCCGACCACCAGGCTGGTAATCGCCTGAATTTGCAGGAGGATTAGACAATGGTCCAACCGAAGCGAGTGGGACATCTGGTTATCAACGTCAAGGACCAGGACGCATCCACCAAGTTCTACACTGAAGTATTGGGCTTCGAGATCGCCGTTGAGCGGCCTGGGTTCGGCACGTTCCTAACATGCGGTAGGATTCACCACGACCTGGCCCTCTTCCAGGCCGCCCCCGACGCCGAGCCAATCAAGGAAGGTGCATTGGGCTTGAACCACATGGCCCTCCAGGTGGAAGACTTCGACATGCTCACCCAGTACTATCACAAGCTCACGGCGATGGGCGCGGAGATGCGCACCACCGACCACAGCATGACGAAGAGTATCTACATCAAAGACCCGGACGGCAACGGCATCGAGCTCTTCTGCAACTCCTTCGAGACCGCGGAGGAAGGCTTGGACGAGATGCGACGCCCTGGGCGGAAGAACGCCGAGCTAGTCTTCAGCTAGACCCCCTTACTCGCAGAAACCTGGCCTTTCTAAAAGGGACCGGAACATACCGGTCCCTTTTTCATGTCTTCAAAACGGTGGGAGGCGAGCTTGATTCGCGCTCTGTATTTGGACCTTGACGGGACTTTGATCAACCACACCGGAGGCATCTCCGCTAGAGTTCAACGAACGGCAGCCGAAGTCTCCAAAAAGATGTGGGTGTCCATCGCCACCGGGCGTGAACCCTCGCACGTTATCTACTATGCCCGGCAATTGGGGCTAAGAACACCGCAGATCGGGGACGGCGGAGCTGTGATTCTCGACCCGGTGACCGGTGAATTCCTCTGGTCCGCCTCACAGCCTGCCCACGACGCCAGGGCCATGATCACGGAATTCGCCAGGACCGACACACGGTTTCACGCCACCTATCCGGGCGGCTCCGGCAGGCACGTGAGCGAACTACCCGACTGGAACATCACTCGGGTCTCGGCCCTGGGGTTTATTGAAGACTCGGCCGATGCCCTCGCGGCACGACTGGCGGTCTCGTGTTGGGTCGAGACCAACAAGTCATACCTACCAGACGAAGACCTCTGGGCGGTGGACATCACGCCCCGAGGCGTCGATAAAGGGACAGCAGCCCGCCGTGTGGCAGGTATGCTGGGAGTAGAGGGACACGAAATCGCGGCAATTGGGGACAGCTACAACGACATACCGCTGCTGGAGTACTGCGGCTTGGCGGTGGCGATGGGTAACGCACCGCCAGCGGTTGCCGCCGTGGCAGACCATATAGTCCCCACGGCGGACGAAGACGGGGTAGCCGTGGCCATAAAACGGCTAATTTTGTCCAGTGCCCAGCCGCTTGCCACCGATTAACGCAGGGAGGGCGCGACCTCTTTAGCGAACAGCTCCACCGAGTTCAAGACCCGCTCCCTGGGCACCAACCCTCCCACGTTCATCTCGCAAATGAACCCGGAGAGCTGCAACTCTTCCTGGATGGCCTGTAGTTGCTGAGAGACCGACTCCGGGCTTCCGTAGGCCAGCCTGTCCTTCAAAAGGTCCTGGTAGGTGATTGCCGCCAACCGCTGTCCCCGTTCGGCCCTTTCTTCGTCGGCAGTGGCGCCGGATACGGCCGCCGAAGCCGCAAAGTTCTGCGCCATGCGGCGGTAGGAACGCATCGTGCTGGCTTCCGCCTCTTCCAGTGCCATCTGGTCGGACTCCGCCACGTAAACCGGAATACGCAGCAAGACGTCGCCTTTGCCCTCGTGACCCGAGTCGCTCCACGCCTGCTGATATTCTCCCAGCGCCTTTACCAGGTCAGGCCGGTCCATGCCGCGCAAGCCCACGAAGATGTTGTGACCCTGTGCCCCAACCCTGGGGAAAGTCTCCTTGGTGGTGGCGGCAATGCGGACTGGAGGGTAGGGCTGCTGGTAGGGCTTGGGCAGCACGCACACGTTGTCAAACGTATAATACTTCCCCTGGTGGGAAAACCTCTCGTTGGACCAGGCGGCCAGGATCACGTCCAGACACTCTTGGAACCGCTCCCGGCTCTCGCCGTACGGGATTCCATACCCTTCGTATGACCGGGCAAAACCGCTGCGGCCCACACCGAAGTCGAACCGCCCCTTGCTGACCTGGTCGACGGTGGCAACCTCTTCGGCCATGCGTATGGGATGGTTCAATGGGAGGACGTTTACCGCTACACCGATGCGCAGATGCTCGGTGCGGGCGGCGATGGCACTCGCCCAAATCAGCGGGGCCGACACCACGGAAGGAATTCCCGCGCCCGCATCATCCAACGGGTTCCGGGGCGCGGCGAAGTGGCGTTCGGCCAACCAGACCCCATCCAGTTCCCCGCGCTCGGCGGCATCCACAAGATTAAAGGCCTCTTCGAAGGAGTCCTGCAGCGTGGAGCCGTACCGGTAGTCGCATTCCATAATCAAGCCAAGATGCATTGGTTTTCTCCCTTCCGGGCGCGAGGCCCAGCCCGGACCTTAGTTCCAAATAGCGGCGATACGGTACGCCAGTTGAGTATGGGACTCCCGGACATCGACGATCTCCGCGGGAACGTCTCCGAGGATACCCAGGGCAATCACCCAATTGAGAATTTCGTGGTCACCCGACTCCTGGATCTCCTCTGGGGAAAGTTCAGCCAGCTTGCTGCCCTGGCCGGTCCGCACCAACTCAAGATTGCGCCGGTCAGTCTCGATGTCGATTGAGCGGCACTGGAATTTGTGCGCCAAGAAGCTATGGGACCAACTGGACGAGGCTACCACCGCCACACGTTCGTCCCTGGTGTCCAGGAACCGGCGAATCCCCTGGCCCAGCTCGTAGCACCGCCTGGGCGTTGGGCGGGGAGGGTAGTCCGGCCCCGCTTCCTCGCCATAACAGTTGACGAACAGGGGCAAAAGTGGGAACTTGCCGTCAGGGTCCAGGAACACCAACGGGTTGATGATGGCGTGGGCCAATCCCCAGTCCCAACCTTTGAGGGAGCTGGAGGAGGACATGTCGAAGCCGTCCCGGATCAGGTAATTCCGCATGTCTCTGGAGAACTCTTTCGGGCAGTTAAAAGAAAACTTGGTCTCAGGTTCCGCGTCCCAAAGGTTGGTGCGGGCCGCTCCCCGTTGGAACGGATACCCATCCACTTCCGCGCCTGTGTAGAGGCAGAAGGGCGGCAGATTATCTTGCAGGAAGTTCTCCGCCTGGTCGTCACCGATGACCATCAGGACATCCGGATTCCACTCGTGCAGCTTTTCCCGGAGCACCCGGAAGGACTCGATCACCTTCTTCTGGTCGCTTATGTCCTGGCTCAGCCCGTTGTCCTGCCCCAATTCTTCCAGCAATTGAGCGGGGCCTTCGTAGTCCGGTATTCTGGCGAATACCCGTTCCCGGCCCTTGGACCACACCTCGGGAGGAGTAAGTATGATCGGGCCGTGGGAGCAGCCTAGCCCCAATAGTTCAGCCATTGTGTCCTCCTACCAGCTCTATTCTCAAAGCCAGATTGCGCCTATTTGCTGGATTGTATGGGTAGCAAAACGGGCTGTCAATTGAAGCTGTTTTTCGTGCCTCCATGACGCTGTCGCCGCGCCGCGCTCCGCCATTGACGCATAGAAACGGCCCCCGTAAACTGGCCCTAGACTTGGCGTGCGGCCATAACCGACTGGATTGACGAGAGGCCATGACGAACGACAGACTTTCGAGAGAATTAGTCTACGGAAACCGCGGAATGGTGTGCTCCAACTCTCCGCTGGCAGCCTCAGCGGGGATCAAGGTACTCCAGGATGGCGGGAACGCCTTCGATGCCGCCCTCGCGGTGGCCGCGACCGAGGCCGTTACCATTATCCCCTCGTGTGGCATGGGCGGAGACTCATTCATCGTTGTCTATGAAGCCGCCACAGGCCAGGTCACCGGGATAAATAGCAGCGGAGCCGCCGCCGCGGGAGCCACGCTAGACTATTACCACGGCAAGGGATTCAGCGAAATGCCCCTGGAAGGCCCTCACGCCGTCTCCGTGCCGGGCGAAGTCGCGGCATGGGAGCTGTTTCATCAGCGGTTTTGCACCAGGCCATTCGGCCAGCTATTGGACACGGCCATCGGTTACGCCCACGAAGGATTTCCGCTGCCTCCGGGAATAGGACGAGGCTTCAAGGGCAGCCTCAATAAGCTCGCCCGGTTCCCCTCCACCACTTCCGTGTATTTCCAGGATGGCCGTCCCCCCGCCGAGGGGGACATGCTGGCCAATCTTGACCTGGCGCGCAGCCTCAACCGGGTAATCGAAGGGGGCGCGGATGAGTTCTACCGGGGCGGGCTGGCCGGGGAGATGGTCCAGGGGTTGAACGACGCGGGCGGAGTGTTCTCTCTCGACGACTTCGCCGGACACCAGGCGGAAATCTACGATCCGATTGCCACCACGTACCGGGACCACACTGTGTACCAGACCCGTCCCCCTTCCCAGGGCCTGATAACCCTTGAAATGCTAAACCTGATCGAAGGGTTTGACGTGGCCCCGATGGGACATAACTCCGCCGACGCCATCCATCTGATGGTCGAAGCCAAGAAGATCGCCTACGACGACCGCAACCGCCTGGCGGGAGACCCGAAATTCATTGAATGGCCCCTTCACGAGCTTATATCCAAGGGCTACGCCGACGGTAAGCGCGGGGAGATCGACCTGAGTCGCGCCTCGGCCATCGAACGCCAGCTACTCCCGGTGGACGGCGACGGTGACACGACCTATTTCTGTGTCGCCGACGGAGCGGGCAACTGCGTCTCCTGGATCCACAGCCTCTCCAACGGGTTCGGTTCAGGGTTTGTGGCGCCCGGCACCGGCGTGCTGTTCAACAACCGGGCGGGCAGGGGTTTCAGCCTGAGACCAGGTCATCCCAATGCCATCGCACCCGGCAAGCGCACCATGCACACCCTCAATTGCTACCTAACTACCAGGAACGGCCTGCCTGCCATAGTCGGCGGCACCCCCGGCGGCGACTATCAGCCCCAATGCGGAGTGCAAATCCTAACCAACCTGATCGACTTCGGCATAAACCCTCAGCAGGCAGTGGAAGCCCCTCGCTGGTGGAGCTTCCCCGGCACCGACCCCGCCACAATCGGGACTCCCATTGAACTACGGGTGGAGCCGGGAATGCCGGAAGAGGCTATCGCTGGTCTGGAAGCCCGGGGGCACAAGGTCGCCCGGCGGCGTCCTGGAGTCTACGATGGCAAGGTCCAGCTCATCGTATTGGACCAGGAACGGGGAGTCCTGATGGGAGCGTCCGACCCCCGCGGCGACGGCCAGGCCGCAGCGTGGTAGACGATCAACGATACAGCCGGATATTCCTGGATATACCCGGATATCCGCTGACATCCTAGGAGGCCGTATGGCAGGGCAACGCTTGTTGGTATGCTTCGCCCACCCCGACGATGAAGCCTTTCCCGTTGGCGGCGCATTGGCGGCCCACGCCTCCCGGGGCGTCGAGGTGCGCCTGGTGACCGCTACATCCGGGGAAGAGGGGGAGATCAGGCAGGAGGGCGCGGCCACCCGGGAGACCCTGGGACAGATCCGCAGGACCGAGCTTTCCTGCGCTGTCCGCGCCCTGGGACTCGCCGCGCACCGGGTCTTGCGCTACCGGGACTCGGGAATGGCCGGCACAGACGCCAACGCCGACCCGCTGGCGTACATCAATATCCCCGCGGAAGAGGTGGTGGAGCAACTGGTCGAGGAAATACGCCGGTTCCGCCCCCAGGTGGTGTTGACCTTCGGAAGGGACGGCCTCTATGGGCATCCCGACCACATCGCCATCTGCCATCAAACGACCGAGGCTTTTCAACGCGCCGCCGATCCAGGGTGTTTTCCCGGCCAGTTGGCCCACGGTGTGACTCCGCACCAGCCGGACCGGCTCTTCTATAGCTGTCGGCCCAAAGGTTTCAGAATGGAGTGGGCCCAGGCGGTGCGCTCGGCGGGAATCGACTTCCCGTTGCCCTCGCCGGAGAGGGCCAACGAGGGAGTTTCCCTCGAAGACATCCATCTGGAAATGCACCTAGACGAGCAACTGGAAACCAAGATGGCGTGTATCCTTTGCCACCGCACCCAGGTGGCGGCGGACTGGCCCTACCACCGCGTACCCAGGGAAGTTGCCATGACCGTTCTGGGCCGGGAATTCTACATCAGGGAAATTCCGGCGGTCCAGCCGGGGGAAGAGGTATCCCCCGACTTCTTCTACGGGCTTGCCGCTTAGCCCGTCGTTCCGGCGCAAGTCCGGAACGACGGGGAAAACTTACTTGAGGAATTCCTCGGTCCAGCTGTTGTAGTCGGCCTGCCGGGTAACCTGGTTCATTAGGTCCGGGGAGGCCAGTGTGTCACGCAGGTCGGCGGGTGATACGCCCTCTCGCAGTGCCTTTAGCGTATCGTATACCGCCTTGACCGAAGCCTGGAAGGACAGGTGACCTTGCAGGGCCACACGAACCCCGTTGGCCGCCAGTAAGTCCAAGTCCGCCAACTCTCCGCCGCCACCTCCGGCTATCAGGGGGATGTCGGTCTCGGCGTGGATTTGCTCCAGTTGGGCGCGAGTGCTAACTCCGGCCAGGAACATGGCGTCCACGCCAACCGCCGCATAGGCGTTGGTGCGGCGTATGGCTTCTTCCACTCCCACGATCTGCGCCGCGCTGGTGCGCCCGGCGATAACCAGGGACGGGTCCTGCCTGCCCGCCAAGGCCGCTTTCATCTTGCCCACGCCCTCTTCAATGGAGATCAGAGCGGCGCCGCCGCTGCCGAAGGGACGGGGGAGATCGGTATCCTCGATGGTCAGCGCCGATACGCCGGCGCTCTCCAGCTCTTCAACTGTTCGCTTGACGTTGAAGGCGTTGCCGTAACCATGGTCGGCATCCACCATCAAACTCAGGTTACCGGCGCGGCAGATGCGGTGAATTTGCTGGGCGAATTCGGTGAGAGTCAACACGATGATGTCGGGAGCGCCCAGCACAGTAAACGAGGCGATGGAACCCGCCAACATGCCGACTTCAAATCCCAGGTCCTCGGCCACCCGCGCCGATATAGGGTCAAACACCGAAGCCGGGTGGACGCACTTGTCCCCGGCCAGAATAGCCCGGTATCTCTCTCTTCGGTCGGTCAGGTTCATATCGCTCCTCTTATGCGATGATATACTGGCGGTCACAGTCGGAAACGGCAGGCTTCAGGCCGTGGCCCATTCTATCATAAAGAGGATAGGCCAATGGATACGGTAAGCAGTACTGCAAAGGCCCCAGAACACCAGCCGCCCGAGGAGTGGATTATCCTCCCGGGAACCACAGTTGGAGGCGAAGTGGGGACATTCTACGTCGATTTCGTCATCTGGAACCAGGGCAGGACTCAATCCCGTACTCTGAACGCGTTGGTTGACACAGGCGCGTCTTATACCCTGATTCCGGCGTCCATCCTGGAGGAATTGGGTATAGAACGAATTCGATCACGTTTATTCAGCCTGGCTGATGGTTCAAAAAGGGAGCTTTCCATTGGGCGGGCCAACTTGGAACTGGAAGGTCAATCCGACGACGTACACGTCATCTTTGGCGTTGACAGCGAAAAGGTATTGCTGGGAGCAATGGCGCTGGAGGCGTTTGCCTTAGCCGCCGACGCAAAAAATCGCCGCCTGATTCCCGCCGAACTAACTCTATAGCGCAAACTTGCGAACTGAAAACCATGGTTAAGATAATCGGCGTAGACTTCAGCGGCGACAAACGCGACACCAATACTTGGATAACCGAGGGGCAGCTTCAAGGTGCCGAGTTGACAATCAGTGACTGCCGCTCCATCAAGCGAGCTGACCTGATAGGGAAATTAAGGGTAGAAAGCTATGCAGTGGCGGCTATGGACTTCCCGTTTTCCGTTCCTATAGCCTTCGCGAGGTATTGGCAGCCTGATTCAGGCGAAATGCCTGATCTGTGGAGCACCGCTACCAACATGAAGCTTTGTGACTTCAACGCCAAGTGTGAAGGCTATGCGGCGCAGATGGAGAAGGGCAAGAAACATCCACTACGCATAGGCGACCTTTACTCCATCAGGCCTTTGTCCTGCTTGAACACTCGAATAAGGCCAATGACCTTCTACGGGATGCAGATGTTGCACCGGCTTTGGGAGTCCACATCCGGCTTCCGAGTTCCGCCGCTTGATGACTCAGGACGCAACGGGCCAGCGTTGCTTGAAGTCATGCCGGGGGCAGCGATGGAGTCTTTCGGTCTCTTGTATGGGCCATACAAGGACAACGGGGATGCAAATGAGATTAAAGAAAACCGAAAGGAAATCTTGCGGGAATTGGCCTCTAGATCGAATGTAGGGATAGCCAATCTCGACGCCTTCAGGGGAATCTATCTCACAAGCCACGACGGCCTAGACTCCTTGGTTGCGGCGGTTGTGGCCGCTCGATGGGAGTTGGCTAAGAGCGAGTTCCATCACCCGACAGACACACGAAAAGATTGCGGCAAGTTGCCGGACCCCAACCGGTGTAACCGGGCATCTGAGGAAGCGTTGACTATGACTGAGGAGGAAGCAGCCAAACGCGAAGGCTGGATTTACACGCCGCTGTAATTGCGGCAAGCAGCCCCCTATTGCCCGTATTCCGCGTAAGAAGCCAGAGACGCCCCAGGTAATGGTTCCGAATGTGCGGCACGGGTTGATTGCATACTTTCCAAGATTTCCTTGATGCTCTTTATGTCGTCCTTGATTTCGGCAACGTATTCCTTCAGATGGGCAAAGTCCGTTTCGACAACCGCAAGACGCACCTCGATTGAATGTACGTCATTCCGAAGGTCTTTCAGATCGTCCCAAATAAACCACGAGAGAAGCGCAATTATGGCAATTACACCTATTGGCGTAATCCATTCCTTCATATTGGCCACCTTGGTTCCCGCTATCCGATTGCACTCTCCGTGCTTCTCGTAGCGTAATTATAAACCGGAACACGGCGGGAAAAGGAGTCCAGCATGATTTTCATGGAAAGTTGCTTCCCTTGCATCTTGCCGCTAAGCTGTTTGGCGGCAGCCTATTTAAGCCACAAGGAGGACCGTTATGCGTATAGTCCGTGTTTACTCCGGCGACGATGGAGAGTCCCACTTCCAGGACCTGACAGGCGACGAATTTGCCAAGCTAGTGTTCCCGATAGGTGGTGGGGACATCAACTTGAACCAGCGCACCTCCCCGTCGTTCTCCGACTACCACACCGCGCCCCGGCGTCAGTATGTGGTGAACCTCTCAGGGACCGCGGAGTTCGAGGTTGCCGACGGCGCCAAAGTCCAGTTGGTTCCCGGAGACGTGCTTGTGGCTGAAGACCTGACGGGCCACGGTCACATTGCCCGCAGTCTCGGCGAGGATTTCCGGGTCTCCCTAGCGGTGCCTCTCGCCGAATAGATATCCGGCTTTGGCCCGTCTACCGTCGCTCAGCCGGGGACCGTCAAGACGTGGTGAAGATGCAGCAACCCCTGCTGGCGCCGGGCGGTGGATACAAGCCCCCTCCAGTCTGGCTCCAGCAGGCGCGCCATCATCTCCTGCGTCAATTCGTTTTCCTGCCCTTTGCCAAAACGGGAATACAACTCCAAGCAGTCCTCGGACCTTCCAGAATCTTCCGCCCCCTCCGCCAACGCGTGTAGCAACGGCAAGACCACGTTAATTGCCAGGTCTCTGGCGCGGGCCTGTCCGATGGCAGCGGAAGCCTTTCCCTGACCCACCACCGATAGGGCTGCGGTCAGGATCTTCGGCGTACGCGATTCAGCCTCACGGCACAGAGCCTCCACCAACCCTGTTTCCAGGGACCTGTCAATCAGACCGGCGGCCCCGGCTATCCTCCGCAAGGGATGGTTGGCGGGCCGGACCCGAAAACAGTTCCAGAAGTCCGGGTCCATCCGCGGACCCAACCCTTTCGGAATTCCCGGCGCGTCACTGACACAGTTTCCGGGGCGCAGACCGGATAGATGAGCAAGCCATGCCTCTACCGCCGCAACCCGGCTCCCCGATGGCAGGCGCAGGGCCGCGTCGGCGAGTGCCTGGTAGGGGGCGCGATGGGCCAAAAGGGAAAACGGGTGTTGATTGTGCTGGTAGCCCAGCCCCTCCAGCAGTCCTTCGTAGAGGGTCTGGGCCGCGGGTTGTTCCTCTAGGAAACGTGCGTACTGGCGGCTTTTGTCCAAGAACCGCACGTCTCCAGCATAGTCCAACAACCGGACCAACTCCCCTTCCGTGTCGGGGCGTTGGTAACCACGCTCCGCCAAAAGTTGCCACAGTCCGGGGTGGGGGCCAACAGCTCCGGAGTCCTCCGGGGTAAGCAGCGGCGACATGGAGACTACCGGGGTGTTGCGGCCGCTTTCCAGACCAGTGGGAGCGGCAGGTTCGTCCAGAGCCACATGCAGCACGACGCCGTTGTACCTCGGGTCGCCGGTGTGGCCGTGGGCGTCCCAGTCCTGCTGACGGACGTGAATTTCCACGTCCCCCTGGACCCGGCCAACACCCTCCATTTCCAGGATTGCGTTGCGGAAGTCTGGTCCCGCCGAGATGCCGGGCCGCCCCGGATATAACACTCGCACTCTGGCCCCGGCCTGGGTGCGAAACCATTCCTGCCGGGCCGCCCGCTTCTGCCACAGCCGGGCCAAGAGACGCTCCGGGATACCAGGGCCCAAATGCTCACGCACCTGGTGTATGGCTGCTCTCGGACTTCGGGTATACTTCAACAAATCCCTCGATTGTGGGCCTGACGGCCATTCCAAGCACGAGCAAAGTATATCCCAAGTCTTAAACTTTAACCAATATTCGCATGGTCCTTCATCTCGAGGAGATGTGTGGGATCCTTACATTGTCTGGCCAAATCCCCGGTTCGGACCTGAATGCGCCAGAATCTTCAACCATTCATCCATATCCTGTATAAAGACGACGGGTCCCCTGGTCGACTCGCCATGGCCCTTGAGGCCCAGGGCTGCAACGGAGACCCTTCAGAGACCAAGAACTCCCGCGAACGCGGGGATTTAGCAAGGAGTCGAACGATGAGACTTGAAGGTAAAGTGGCTTTAATCAGCGGGGGCGCTCGCGGGATGGGCGCTGCTGAAGCCCGAATGTTCGCCAGCGAGGGTGCAAGCGTTGTGATCGGAGACGTCCTGGAAGATGAGGGCCGCCGGGTTACCGCCGAGATCGGCGAGGCCGGCGGTCAAGCGCTATTCATTGCCCTGGATGTGACAAGCGAGTCCCAGTGGCGGAACGCCATCGACGCCGCGGTATCCACGTTTGGCAGGCTGGACGTGCTCGTGAACAACGCCGGCATCGGCGGAGGCGGCAACGTCGAGGAAACCACCGAAGCCGACTGGGACCGCACCATGGACATCAATGCCAAGGGCGTGTTCCTCGGCACGAAAACAGCCATTCCCGCCATGCGCCGGTCAGGGGGCGGCTCCATAATCAATATATCGTCCCAACTTGGCATCGTGGGAGTCGACAACAGCAGCCCACAGTATCAGGCGTCCAAGGGAGCGGTGCGGTTGCTCACCAAGTCCACCGCCATCCAATACGCCAGGGAAGGGATCAGGGCCAACTCGGTCCACCCAGGACCCATCGTCACACCCATGACCGAAGCTGGACGGGCGGACCAGGAACGGTACGATTTGACCGTCTCCCGCATCCCGTTGGGCCGCTACGGTGAGCCCGAAGACGTGGCCTACGGCGTGCTATTCCTCGCCAGCGACGAGTCCTCGTTTATGACCGGCAGCGAACTGATAATCGACGGAGGCTGGGTCGCCCAGTAGGAAATCGCCAGTTGAGGGTTAGGGAGTTAGCAGTATCTTCCCAACGGTCTGACGGCCTTCCAATTGCCGGTGCGCCTCCTCCGCCTGGGACAGGGGCAATCTGAGGCCAACGTGCAGGTTCAATTCCCCGGACCCTACCCATTGCAACACTTCGCCCGCCCTCTGCAACAGCTCGTCGCGCGTGGCGGTGTAGTCTCCCAGGCTAGGCCGGGTCAAGAAAAGCGAGCCGTTGCGGAGTGATCCCGAGTCTATGGGTCCCACGGGACCGCTTGCCTGGCCGTACAGCGCCATATAGCCGCGGCGTCCCAAACAATTCAATCCCTTGGCGAATGTGGTCTGGCCCACCGCGTCGAAAATAATGCGTAACCCCTCTCCGCCCGCGGCCTTCTTTATCTCCTCCTCGAAGTCTTGCCGGGTGTAGTAGATCACCTTGTCCGCTCCGGCTTCCGACGCCAGCTCTCCTTTGGCTTCGGTTGAAACGGTGGTGAAAACGTGGACTCCCAAACGCTTCAACATTTGGATCAGCAGCAGTCCCATGCCGCCCGCTCCGGCATGGACCAGGGCCATGTCTCCGGGGTTAAGCCGCGTGATGCCGAAGACCAGGAAGTGGGCGGTCATACCCTGCAGCATGGCCGACGCTCCGGTGGCGAAGTCGGTCTGCTCGGGCAGACCCACAAGCAACCAAGAGGGGACCACGGCTTGTTCGGCGTATGAGCCGGTGTGCATGGCGTAGGCCACCCGGTCTCCCACCGCCACTTCGCTAACCCCCTCACCGACCGCCGCGACCACTCCCGCCGCTTCCCTGCCTGGAGTCCACGGAAAACTGGCCGGAGGATTGGTGCCCCGCCGGCTGGAAACGTCCGTGTAGTTGACGCCTATGGACCGGATGTCCACCAGGGCTTCGCCGGGGCCAGGCGCGGGTGCGGCAACGTCCTCGTAGCGCAATACCTCCGGGCCGCCAACCTCGTGTGCTTGGACCGCTTTCATCGCGTCCCTCCTAAAAATTCGTGTGATTTCGCCAGGAGGATCACCCTCCCAGGATGGATGCCAACCCGGTAACGTCGGCAACGTTCTCCAGGTCCCAGAACTGCTCCAACGCTCCCTCAATGTGGTCCGGAGGCAAGATGTATCGGCTGCAGTACAGGAATTTGGCGTCCAACTCCTGCCTCTCCAGGGGCATTTCCGGGTGGCCTCGGGGAAACTCAACCCGGTGCTGAAGGGTCCGCCCGCCTCTCAGGACCACGCTGACTTCGCTTGCCTGTGGCGCGAAGGCCAATGGCTCCAGTGACGGCGCAACGGTGATCCGGTCCATGAGAGCGAGAACGTCCGGTTCCTGGACGGCTAGATCGCTGAACTGTTCTATCAAAGGGTGTCCGTAGAGCAGCGACGCCGCTACCACGTAGTGCAGACTCTCCCGGGCCTCCCAGCCGTCTCGTGGGTTGGGGAAGGCCAGGGCATCGACCGCCGAGACAGGGGCTTCAACCCGCACCGAGTCAACGTCGTCCGCTTCGATCCGGTACTGCTGCGCCAGTTGCAGCACGGCGTCGACCGTGGCATGGGAAGCAGTGTTGCAGGCGAATGGCTTTAATACCACCCCTGGGTCTACCAGGCTATGAGATGCGTCCAGGCTGGCGAAGAAACCGCCGTATTCGTCGCGGCCTGCGGAGTTGGGAGACTCTACACCTAGACCCACTCTCCCGAAGTCCTCCTGGGCCAGCAGAGCCGCCGCCACGCCGTTCATGGCCGCCTGCCCACTTTGGACGGCCCTGGCCAGTGAGACCGCACCCGGTTCATCTATCCGAGGGCCTTTCATCGCGGAGGCGATTGCCGCCCCAAGCTGGTCGTTGCCCAACCCCAACAACCTGCCCGCCGCCGACGCGGCTGCCACGGGTCCGGCGGAAATCCCTCCCATAGCCCCGTCAACGCGGGCCTCACCGCTCCGGGATAGCTTGCACAGCACCTCGCAGCCTAGGGCAAAAGCGTTCAGGACATCAGCCCCGGAGAACCCGTGCATTTCGCCCAGGGCCATTACCACTGGAAAGACCACGCAACTGGGGTGGGCAGCCGAGTCCGCCAACTCGTCGTCGAAGTCCAGCATCCTGACCATCGTCCCGTTGGCCAGGCACGAATACACCGGCGATGAGCGAAGCCCCATGCCGATGATGGTGCATTTACCATTGCCCCGCATTTCCTGAGCAAACTTGGTCACCGCCAGGCCGTCGGGCTGGGCCGCGCCCGCCAGAGCCACGGCAGCCGCGTTGACCATCATCTCCTTGGAAGCATCCAGCACGCGAGGGGGCAGTTGATCGAATGAGGTCCCTTCGACCCACTCGGCCAACCGGTGCGCGAAACCCATGGCGTTCTCCTGGTCCCTGGTTCTTGAAGCCAGAAAAGCATACTAGCAGCGCCCACATGACGCAACGATCCATGCCCCGTGACACCCGCCGGCGGCATCTCCACGCCAAGTTCCAGAAGACCTACTCTGTCTACGCCCTCGCGCGCTGGACCAAGCGCGGAAAACAGACCCCAATGTGGCTAAACCAGGCATCTTAATCGTTGGCGCCGTCGGCCATTACATCATCGCCCCTTTTCGGAAAAGGGGGAGAATGGTTTTATGGGCGGACAATTAAAGGACCCTGCGGCTAAGTCACCTAAATTTGCCTTGCCTTTGGGCTGTGGATTATCATAAACACCGATCCACGCTGCAGACCCTTCATTCCTGTCTGCAGTCCCTAGTAAAGGAGAAATAGCATGGTTTATGAGGCCATAAAGACCGACCAGGTAGACCGAGTGGCCATAATCACCCTCAGCCGGCCCGAGGTCTTGAACGCGTTGAATTTCAAGCTGGTCACCGAGCTTGACCAGGTTATCGGGGCAATGGAAGAAGACGACGGTGTCGGAGCCATTGTAATTACCGGTGACGGGGAACGGGCCTTCTCCGCCGGAGCCGACATTCACGAAAACCGTGAGCTGGGTGACGAAGAGAGAGAACGCATTACCGGAATCCGGTCCGACTATACCTGGCGTCTAGCCACTGTTGCCAAACCGGTCATCGGCGCGATCAACGGCCTCTGCTACGGCGGCGGCACGGTCATGGCGACATCCTTGGACATGCTGATTGGTTGCGAGAAGTCCAGTTTCCGGTTCCTCGCCGTCAACTACGGACAGATGAACGCCACCTGGAGCCTTCCCATGATGGTGGGTTGGCCCAGGGCCAAAGAGCTGCTCTACAGCGGTCGTGAAATTTTCGCCGAAGAAGCATACCGCATCGGTCTGCTCAACCACCTCGTGCCTTCCGAAGATCTGTTGGACAAGGCGATCGAAGTGGGCGCGGGCTTCGCCAAGAACAGAGTCCAGGGCGTGGCCAACATTAAGCAGATGCTCCTTGAGCACACGGGCCTGTCCCTGGAAGAACAATACCAGAACGAAATCGGCGCACGCTCTGGCCGATTCAGGGGACTGTCGGTGGAAGAGGGGTTCAAGGACTTCCTAGATCGAAAGGGGCGAAAACCCCAGGTCTCTTAAGCGGGAATGGGGACCAGCGGCCAACAACAGTAAACCAAACATCGAGTCCCCGGTAGTGATACCGGGGACTATTGTTTTTTAGGAGAAAAGCCGTCAACAAGTTGACAGAGGCTCCAACCACTACGGCCGTTCGCCCGTCAGTCGTAATCGTCAAAGCTGCTCCTCCTTTACTGGCCCTGGGCGCGGTCCTGTTGGCTCCCTCGCCCGAAACCCTGACTCCGGAGGGGCAACGCGCGCTTGCGGTAATGGCCATGGCGGTTGTACTGTGGGCCACCGAGGCCGTGCCCATAGCCGTCACCGGGATGGCCAGCATACTGCTCCTGGTATTGCTCGGAGCGGTCCCAGACATGGGCGCGGGCCTTTACGGCTTTGCCCAGCCGGTCACCTACTTTCTGGTCGGCATTCTGACTCTCGGCCTGGCGGTCCACAACTCAGGGCTGGCCCAACGCATGGCGGCGCAGATCATCCGTCTGGCCGGTGGGGCCCCACGAATCCTCTACGTCCAGATGCTGGTGTCGTTCGCCGCGTTGACCTTTGCCCTCCCGTCCGCCTCCACCAGGGGGGCCATCATGGTCCATATCTACGAAGAGGTGCTGGACCATTGGGGGATTACCAAGGGAGAGGCGCTAAACAAGGTTGTGATGTTGGCCATGGGTTCGCTGAACAGGCTGGCCTCCACCGCGCTTTTGGCTGGGGGAATCACCCCCGTGGTGGCTTCCGCCCTGATCGGAGACTTTTCCTGGACCCGATGGTTTATCATGATGGCGCTGCCCTTCTACACCATGTTGGCCATTGGGGGAGCGATTCTCTTCCTCATGTACCGCTCGGGGTTTTCTTCGGACGGCCCACGCGGTAGCGCATGCCTGCCACTCGGCCCCATCACCCTTCCGGAGAAGAAGGCCGCGGTGATCGCGCTCTGTACCGCGCTTCTTTGGTTCACCGACTTCGCTCACGGTTTGCCGCCTGCCGTGCCCGCCTTCATCGCCATGACGATCATACTGATTCCCGGCCTCGGACTGCTCTCCTGGCGGGAGTTCGAGCAGGGCCTTGGGTGGAGCAACTTCTTCGTCATCGCCTCGTCTCTGTCTCTGGCTCACGCCCTTGCCACCAGCGGAGCGGCGGGTTGGTTCGCGCAAATGTTGGTTGGAGCGGTGGCCGGGATCGGGAGTTATCCATTACTGTTGCTCTTGGCACTGGGCGCGGCCTCGGCGGTCGTCCGGTTGATGATGCCGAACATCTCGGGCTACCTGGCGTTCATGATACCGGTGGCCATGTCCACCGGGCAGTCCCTGGGGCTCAACCCCTTGGTCTGCGGCCTGGCCGTGGTGGTCGTGGGCGACGCGCTGGTCTACTATCCCGCCGGTGCCACCGCCAGCGTGTTCATCTACCAGCGGGCCAACATTGGCGCTCCGGAGGTGTTCAGGTTCGGTCTGGTCATGACCCTGGTAGCCATCGCCGTCCTGATGCTGATCGTCCTGCCCTATTGGAGTTGGCTCGGAGAAGGGCTGACGATTTAGCCACACTGGAGACTTCAATGCCGCAACATGGACCCCCCGACTCTCCAATGATCGGTCACCGCAGCGACTCCGCCGACGTAATAGCCCCGGACGGCTCGGAAATTCGCCTCCTGGTCGACAGGAGACACGAAGCGTCCCGCGCCAGCCTCGTTGAAGTCCGCCTTCCGGCGGGCGGAGTGTCCCGCCCCGTGTGGCACCGGACAGTAGAAGAGATATGGTACGTGCTGGAAGGGCATGGGCGGGTCTGGCGTTGTCCGCCCGCCAATGCCGCGGACACGGTTGAGTCGACGCTGGTGGGGCCCGGAGACGCTTTGACGATTCCCACCGGATGGAGGTTCCAGTTCAGCGCCGACAAAGCAGGGCCGCTCCGGTTCCTCTGCTACACCTCCCCGCCATGGCCCGGTCCTGATGAGGCCCATCCTGCCGAGCGCGGCGGACTGGGGGAGCCGACGGTCTAGTCCGGCGGACTAACGGGTCCGGGCAAAGTTCAAAGCGGTAGGCAGGGGAAGCCCGGTCAATTGCCAGATCCGTTCCTTTTGGAAAGCAGCCGCCGAGCCGAAGCGTTGGGCCATGTCTTTAGCCATTTCCACCGCCGTGGATACGACCCGGCCATTGGGGGCCGTCCGGTTTACGAGCCTCAACTTTTCCAGCCGTGAACCGTCCATCGGCATGCCCGTGAGCAGCAAGTCCAGGCTGGCCCCCAGGTTCGTCATCCGGGGCAACAACGCGGAGGCGAGCCGGTAACTGACGGCCAAGTTGGTGTCTGGAAACCCGAAAGACGCGCCTTCGGCTGCCACCCGCAGATCGCAGGCCAGGGCAAGCTCGAACCCTAGGCCGTAGCATCTGCCCTCGACCGCGGCGATGACCGGCCTGGACAAGACGTATGGAAACAACCCGTCAACCGGCTCAGGCGGAGCCCCTAGACCGACTAATTCAGCCACGTCGTGCCCCACCGAGAAATCACCTTCGGCCCCGTGCAGCACAGCAACCATCAAGTGGTCATGGGTCTCCAATTCCTCCCACGCCGATTGCAATCCTTCCTGCACTTCACGGCTCAGGGCATTTCCCGGCTCCGCCCGGCGCATCTCCACCAGCAGTACGGGGCCATCTTCGGTCAAATTAACAGACTGGGGCATAGTTCGCCTCGATAGACAGTATCATTCCCAACTAGCGCGGCGTGTCGCCATTCGTTTCCCGCAGGCTCCGTTCCAAACCCGGCATGTAATCGGGTCCTTCCTGGGGAGGGAAGCGCTGCTCCAGGGCCATGGCGTAGTCAAGGGGCAGTCCTATGCTCTGGAACAACCGCAGCTTGTGGTAGCTGAGATATGTTGACGGGAAACGGCAAATTCGTTCCGCGATCTCTTTCGCCCGCGCCACACTCTGTCCCTGGGGCACGACTTCGTTGACCAGCCCCACATCGTAGGCTCGCTCGGCGGTGAGCGAGTCACCCGTCCAGACCATTTCCAGTCCCAGGTTGAGGTTGGTCAGGTAATAAAGCTTGTGGGTCGTCTGCTTGGCCCCCATTCCACGCTTGACTTCGGGCAGACCGATCTGGGCCTGCTCTTCCATAACCCGGAGGTCGCAGCCCATGGCCATCTCGCAACCGGCGGCCAGGCACCAGCCGTTGATCGCGGCGATGACGGGCTTCCACAGGCCGAAGTTGTTGCCATTGAAGGATGGACGGACGCTGCGGGAGCGGTCGGCATCCAGCAGGGCCTGGGCCGATTGGGCCCCGAGGTCGCGGGCGCGTTCGTCGTTTTGCCGCAGGTCCGCTCCGGCGCAGAACGCACGGTCTCCCGCGCCGGTGATTATCATCACCTTCAGGTCCGGGTCGTCCCGGAAGTCCAGCCATGCCTCGTTCAACGTCTGGGGGAGCCCTCCTCCCAGGGCGTTCATCCGCTCCGGCCGGTTCATGGTCGCAATCAGGACTTGGCCTTGGCGTTGCCGCAGGAGGACGTCATTCAAATCCTGGGCATCCTGCATAAGTCTTCTCCCAACTCCTAGCGGTTGTGCCACACCGGGCGGCGGTTTTCCACGAAGGCGCGGGTGCCTTCGATCCGGTCTTCACTGGCGTAGGGGTTGGGCCCCACCTCCAGGCTCTGGGCGTAGTGGAAAGGCACACCAATGGACCTGTAAGCAGTCTCCTTCTGAAAAGAGCGGGTGACGGGGGCGTATTGCAGCAATTCCCTGGCCAATTTCATGCCCCCGGAGAAAGCCGTTCCCTCCTGGGTGGTAATGGCGGGAGCCAGAGGCCGTATGTTCAGGCGCCCCTCTGATTCTTGCGAGACGGCCTCTTCATACCCCTGCCGGACCAACCTGTTGACGATACCCATCCGGATTGCTGATTCGGCATTCAACGACTCGCGGGTCCAGAGAACATCCAATGCCGCCGACAACCCGATTAGGTTCACCAGCCACGCCGCGGCTATGTTGGGGAAACCCCCGTCCTGGTCTAGCAGCGCGCGAAACGAAGCCCCGGCTTCGGCGATGCGAAGGTCGCAACCAAGGGCCAGGGCAAGCCCCTCTCCGGCGCAAGCTCCCTGCACGGCGGCGATAATAGGCTTCATCGTGTCCACTCGCCCACCGGCCCACAGGAGTCCCCGCTCCCGTTCCTCACTGTATGAAGGGTTGGGTTGGGGTAACGAGCCGGCGCAAAACTCATCGCCGTCGCCACAGACCACGGCCACCCAGGCGTCTTCATCGTCCCGGAATCGGATGAAGGAAAGGTTCAACTCCCGGCGCATAGAAGGGGTGAACGCGTTGCTCGTGTCCGGGGATTCCAGCCGCACCACCGCGACACGGTCTTCAACCTGGTATGAGACTTCCGCCACGCTGCCGCTCCTTAGTTAATTCTCGCGTTTCTCAATCGTCGTTTACGGGGTTGTTGGTTACTGCGCAGTCGTCCCGCCGTCTATCACCAGTTCGCTGCCGGTAACGAATGAAGACTCGTCGGAGGCCAGATACAACACACCGTAAGCGATGTCCTCGGGCTTGCCCGTCCGGCCAAGGGGAATTCGTTCCTCTGACTGCCGCTGCAGGTCCGGGTCGCTGAGCCTGCGGCCCGCCATGGGGGTGTCAACCGCGCCGGTATGGACCGAATTGACCCTGATCCCCTCCTTGGCGTACTGCACCGCGGCGGCCTTGGTGAATATACGCACCGCGCCCTTGGAAGCATTGTAGGCGGCCTGAACGTAGTCCTGGCCCACCATACCCGAGATCGACGACGTATTGATGATTGAGCCTCCCCCGGCCTTACGCATCTCCGGTATCGCCGCCCGTGTCCCGAGAAAAACACCTTTGCCGTTGACTGCCATGATCCGGTCCCACTCTTCTTCGGTGCAATCCTCCACCACACCCCGGCCCACAATACCGGCGTTATTGACCAGGATATCGAGCTTGCCAAAGCGGGTAACCGCGGTGGACACCGCGTCCTGCCAGTCGGCGTCGCTGGTGACGTCCAGCCGGACGAATATGCACTCCCCGCCGGCCTCGTTGATCTCGGCCTCGGTGCGGCGTCCCTCGTCCTCCAGAATGTCGCCGATAACCACCCTTGCGCCTTCGAGGGCGAGCATTTTGGCTTCGGCGGCTCCCATTCCCCGGGCGCCTCCGCTGACCAAGGCTACCTTGCCTTCTACCCGCGGCATAGCTCCTCCTGTGGCAATTATCGCGGTCGTTGCGGACCGTTGCTCAGCCAGGGCCAGTATAGCCCTTGCCCCGATGGGCTTCCAGTGGCCGGTGGTTGGTGGCCGGTGGTCCGTGGCGGGTGGTCCGTGGCGGGTGGTCCGTGGGGTTGTATACTTGGGCTATACTCGGCCGGTGTCGGGCCGCCAAGGTCCTATTGAGCCTGACGAAGGGAGTCCTTAATGGCATCGTCTCTAGTGCGTGGAAAGTACGTGGTCTGCAAGATCACCGGTCCCAATTCGGCGGAAGTGATCGACAACGGCGCGGTGTTCCAGCGCGACGGGGAGATCATCGAGACAGGCGGATTTGAAGAGCTTCGGGCCAGGCATCCGGAAATGGAAGTCATCGGGTCGGGCAATCACATAGTAATGCCCGGATTGGTCAACGATCACTTCCACGTTGGCCTGACCCCCTTCCAGATGGGCGCCCCCGACCTGCCCCTGGAGATGTGGAGCCTTGCCAGAATCGGCCTCCGGACCATCGACCCCTACCTGGACCAACTCTACGGCGCGGTGCAGATGATTGAAACGGGTACTACAACGGTTCAAGCGATCCACTCTCCGGGAAGGGGTGTGGGTCCGGTCAGCATGGAAATAGCCGACAAAGTCGTCGGAGCATACCAGGCTTCGGGAATGCGGGTCTCCTACGCCCCCTCCATCGCCGACCAGAACTCCATGGTGGCGGGAGCCGCCGGGGGTGAAGCGGAGTTTGCCGCCACCATGCCCGGCGGCCTGGGTGAACGCTACCGGGCTTTCATGGCCCCTAGCTACCGGCCAGTGGACGAAGTGATGCCCGTGTTGGACGATATCTGTAGCAAGTACGGAAACCACCGGTACGAGCGGGTCCAGGTGACCATGGCCCCAAGTAACGTCCACCGATGCAGCGATGAGCTTCTGATGGCGCTGAAGGGCCTTGCCACCAGGTACAGCACCGGGATTCACATCCACCTGCAGGAGACCGTTTATCAGAAGCTCTACGGCTTTCAGGCGTGGAACAAGACCCCGCTTCAACACCTGCATGAACTAGGGATTCTGGGCCCGGAGGTGACCTGCGGGCACAGCGTCTGGGCCACCGACGAAGACCTGAGGATCATGGCCGAAACCGGGACAAACATCTGTCACAATGCTAGTTCCAACCTGCGGCTTCAGAGCGGCATCGCCCCCATGAACAAGATACTGGCGGCGGGAATCAAGGTTGCGATCGGCAGCGACGAAGCCGGTCTCAACGACGATAAGGACCTGTTTCAAGAGATGCGGTTGGTGTTGAAAATCCACCGCGTGCCCGGCATAGACCTTGACCCACCCACTTCCCACCAGGTGTTGCAAATGGCCACCGAGAACGGTGCGTACGTCAGTTGGTTTGGAGACCGAATCGGCACGCTGGAGCCGGGTAAAAGGGCCGACATGACGCTGGTCAACTTGCGGAACATAGAGGAGCCCTTCCTTGACCCGGAGGTTTCTATGGTTGACGCCCTGGTACACCGCGGAAGGGCCATAGACGTTGAAACCGTGATGGTCGACGGAGAAGTGTTGCTTCATGACGGCCGGTTGACCCGCGTCGACAAAGAAGAACTGTTCCGGGAGCTAAAGGCGGCCCTCGACCGGCCCCTCTCACCACAGGAGGCCGAGCGGAGGGACCTGGCCAAATTGGTTGAACCCCATTTGCGCAGGTTCTACCTGGGGACAGTCCCGCAGAACGCCGCCCCCCATACCCTGTACAACGCCACAGCCTGACGTGGTGGTCATTTCAGCATCCACATCGCGGGGTTGGTCCCCCACCGGCGCGCACCTGGACAGGTTCCGGAGCAAAGATGACCGGCAGTAGCGTTATCAGCCGCATTCTGCCCGTCTCGATGACTTACGGGCACTTCCGGTATTACTGGTTGGCTCTGATGACCGGGGTGACCGGCCATCAAATGCTGCTCCAGTTCACCATGCACTGGCAGATGTTCAAGTTGACCGGCGAGCCGATGGACCTGGCCCTGCTGGGTATGGCGATCGCCGTGCCCGCGCTGGCGCTGAATCTGCTAGGCGGGGTGCTTGCCGACCGGTTGGAACCCAAATTCCTGGTGGCCGCGGCCCAGGCCTCCACGGCTACCGTGGTGGTTCTCCTGGCCATCTCGGTATTTACCGGGGTGGTCCAGAGTTGGCACCTGCTGTTGGCCGCGGTCATCATCGGGGCCGGGCAGGCCGTAGACCAGCCCAGCCGGGCCAGCGTGTCCCCAAGACTGGTACGGCCGGAGCACATCGTCAACGCTGTGGCCATGGACTCCCTGGTCTGGAACACTGTGAGAATCGCCGGACCGGTCCTCGCCGGGATAATTATCGAGCGGGTGAGCATCGAAGCCTCGATGTTCTTCAGCGCGGCCACGTTCTACATCCTGGCCACGGTGGTATCGTTGCTCCGTATGCGTCCCCGTCCTCCGTCCAGGGGGCAGGTGCTCCAACAGATAGGCGAAAGCCTGAGCTACGTGCGCCGCCACCCCATATTCCTTCACGTGATGCTGCTCACCTTTTGCAACAGCCTGTTCGGGATGGCCTACATCGGGTTGATGCCCGTGTTCGCGGAGGAGGTCCTTCACGTGGGGGCGGAGAAGATCGGCTGGCTCCTGGGCGCGTCTGGAGTCGGGGCGATACTTGGCACCTGGATGGTGGGCACCCTGAAGGAGGGTTTCCCCAAGGGAAGGATGATCCTGGGGGGAGCTGTACTCTACGGACTGGCCCTTATTATGTTCGCTTTGGCGGCGGGGCAGGAGCTTTACCGGGTGTCTATGGTCCTGCTGTTCGTCGTGGGCGTGGCCAACTCGTGGTACCTTGTGGGCGGCCTAAGCACGATTCAACAACTGGTGCCGGACCAGTTGCGGGGCCGGGTCATGGGCTTGTACGGCATTACCTGGAGCCTGTCGCCGCTCAGTGTGTCGCAAGCTGGAATTGTCACCGACTACCTGGGCGCGCCCATCGCCGTGGCGGCGGGGGCAATAGTGATCGTCATTTCGGCTGGATTGGTTTTCATAGTCAGCCCGGAGGTACGGGCCCTCCGCGTCGGGATTGGCCGGATAGCGGGACCCGCACCCGTTGCCGCCGCGCCGGAGGAGTAAAGGACAGCATTGGAGTCCCCTCGCCCATAGGGATAATCGAACGCACCTGGAGCGTGAAAAAAGTCCCCCGGTTTCGGCGGTTGCCGGACCGGAGGACTTATAGTTTTTCGGTCGCTCCCCGCTACAGGGGCGGAAAAAGCGTTTGCCGCTATTGGTGGAACAGGTTCAGGGCGGACCCAAGCCTGAACCAAACGACCTGCGACTCACCGAAGGAGTGATTCAGTTCCAAGTTCTCGGTGGTCCCGTCCGAGTGGTGGACGGTGCAGATTACCGGCTTATCGGGAGCTAGGTCTTGGAGGCCGGTAAGGCTGATCCGGTCATCCTCGCGGAGCCTGTCGTAGTCGTCCCGGGAACTGAAGGTCAGCGGCAGCAATCCCTGTTTCTTAAGGTTGGTCTCGTGGATCCTGGCGAAGCTGCGGGCGATTACCGCCGCGCCGCCCAACAGCCTCGGCGACAGCGCGGCGTGCTCACGGCTGCTGCCTTCGCCGTAGTTGTCGTCTCCCACGATCACCCACTTGACGCCCTCGGCCTGGTAATTGCGGGCAATGACGGAAATGGCCTTCCCGGTCTCGCTGGTAAGTACATCCACGGCCTTGCCGTTGTCACCGGTGTAGGCGTTGGTCGCGCCCATGAGCAGGTTATCGCTGAACTTGTCCAGGTGGCCCCGCAGGCTTAGCCATACACCAGCCGGGGAAATGTGGTCCGTCGTGCACTTGCCCTGGACCTTCATCAAGACCGGCATTCCGGTGAAGTCTTCACCGTCCCAGGCGGGCCAGGGGTTCATGACCTGGAGGCGCTGACTGTTGGGGTCCACCACGACTTCGATGTCGCCGCCGTCGTCCGGCGGGGGGAAGTAGGACGCCTGGCCGGGGTCAAATCCCGTGGCCGGGACCTCCGGGGCCGGCTTGGGCGGGTCGAGCATGACCTCGTTGCCCTGGGCGTCGGTGATCGTGTCGGTCAAGGGATTGAAGGAAAGCCTACCCGCCAGAGCGAAAGCGGTGGTGATCTCCGGGCTGGCGATGAAGTTCATCGTCGAAGCCTGGCCGTCGTTACGGGCTGGGAAGTTACGGTTGTAAGACGTGACGATGGAGTTAGGCTGCTCCGAAGCCTCCCGCGACCGCCGCCACTGGCCGATGCAAGGGCCGCAGGCGTTGGCCAGGACCGTGGCTCCAGCGTCCCTAAGCGTGGAGAGCTGACCGTCGCGCTCGATGGTGGAGCGGACCTGCTCGGACCCGGGAGTCACCATGAACGGCACCGCTACCTTGATGCCCTTGGCGTTGGCCTGCTCGGCTACGTCGGCGGAGCGGCTCATGTCCTCGTAGGATGAGTTGGTGCAGCTTCCGATGAGGGCGGTGGATATTTCGTCGACGAACCCGTTGGACTGGTCAGCCACCTCCTGGGCGAACTGGGAGATGGGCCGCGCCCGGTCCGGGGAGTGGGGGCCGACGATATGGGGCTCCAGCGTGGAGAGGTCTATCTCCACGATGCGGTCGAAGTACTGCTCAGGGTTGGCTTCAACGTCTGGATCGGCCGCCAACATCTCCTTGTGCTGGTCGGCCAGGTTGGCGAGTTCACCCCGGCCGGTGGCTTCGAGATAGCGGGCCATTCGCTCGTCGTACGGGAAGACCGAAGTCGTCGCGCCGAGCTCCGCACCCATGTTGGTAATGGTGGCCTTGCCGGTGCAGCTGATGGACCGGGCCCCAGGGCCGAAGTATTCGATGATCGCGTTGGTTCCGCCGGAGACAGTGAGCGCCCCCGCCAGAAAGAGGATGACGTCCTTCGGAGCAGTCCAGCCGTTCATCTCGCCGGTCAGGTGCACGCCGATGCGCGTCGGGAAGAGCACCTCCCAGGGCAGTCCGGCCATCGCCTCCACCGCGTCGGCCCCGCCCACGCCCACGGAGCAGGAGCCAAGCCCACCACCATTGGGTGTATGCGAGTCGGTGCCGATGATCACCGCGCCAGGAAACGCGTACTGCTCGAGGTTCACCTGGTGAATGATCCCGGCTCCGGGACCCCAGAAGCCTATGCCGTACTTGGCGCTGGCGGACCGGAGGAAGTCATAGACCTCGTTATTCTCTACAAGGGACTCGCGCAGGTCCTGGGAACCCTCAACACGGGCCTGGATCAGGTGGTCGCAGTGGACCGTAGTCGGGACCGCCGTGCTGGTGCGCTTTGTCTGCATGAACTGAAGGACAGCGGTCTGGCCCAGCACGTCCTGTAGGATGACCCGGTCGGGCCGCACCTGAAGGTAGCTCCTCCCAGGAATCAACTCCTGGTTCTCAGGGTCATCCAGATGGGAAAGAAGCAGCTTGTCGGCCAGGGTCATGGGTTTGCCAACTCTGCGGCGGACGGCTTCCAGATTCCGCTGCATCGTTTCGTATACCTTGGTTACGAATTCTGGTGTCGAATCGCTAGCTACCATGAGGCAATCCCCCATAGGAAAAATCGCAAAATAGAGTAGGGTCGTACGTCGGCAGGTTGGAGTTTAGCAGCCACGTTCAACCGCGTCAAACCTGGGATGTCCCAGCCCGCCGCAGCGGGGGGACTCCCACAGTGTTACCCCACGAACAAAGTGTAAGGAGTCCGGTTGAGCTGGGTGACCGTCATGGGGTTGAGCAGCTTGCGGTCAGGGTCCAACGCGCGCTTGGCGATCTCTACGTTGATCGGCGGCACCTGTTCCAGGGCGCAGATCTCATCCAGGGTAAAGAAGCAGGCGCGGTCAACCTCGTGTTCGTCGGGTTTAGGCTCGCGTCCTACCCATTTGAGCAGTAGGACTATGTACAAGCTGTTGGCGCTGTCCTCGTCGTAACGGTTCCTGATACCGAGGACGCCGACTACTTCGGAGTCAACGCCAGCCTCCTCTTCCACTTCCCGCACAACCGCTTGCTCGATGGTCTCATCGGGCTCGATGAATCCGCCCGGCACCTGCCAGTTGCCCCGGCCCCGGCGGGAGGCCCTGCGGACCAACAGGAGCCGCCCATCATCCACGACCGCGCCGCCCACGCCGACGTTATATCCCGTGTTGTATCTCTCTGGTGGAGGCATAAGACTACTCCCAATCGAATCTGCACTGGCTGGATTCTAACCCCTTGCGCGGCGCAGTTAAAGCTGTTGCCGGTGGTGAGTGGTCAGTAGTCCGGGATAGCGTAACTTTGCGGCTCTGCTCCGCCGGGATATAATCATTCGTGCCGGCCGGTCAAGCCGCGACATTCTTAGCCCGGCCTGAGAGAGGTATCCGACATGACCCAGCAAGAGGGAGGGTTCAGCCCTGAAGTGGTGCTGGACCACATGCGCAAGAACGGCGTTACCCACGTGGTCTGGCTTCCAGACAGCGAGACCAATTTCCTATACCTGCTGATGAAGGACGAACCTAACCTGGACCTGATCTCCGTCAGCCGTGAGGGTCAGGCATTTTCCACCGCCGCCGGTCTGTCGGTGGGTGGAGCCAAACCCATTATCTTGATCCAGAACACGGGGCTCATGGAGTCCGGTGACTCCCTTCGGGGCTGGGCAATGGGGATGAACATCCCCGTCGTGTTGATGGTGGGTTACCGGGGGTATACGCGGCACGGCGTGGACCAGGACACCGCCGCCACCTACACGGAACGGTTCTTAAACGCCTTCAATATTCGGTATTTCCTGGTGGAGAACGACCAAGACGCGGAGCGCATTTCCATCGCCTTCCAGGAGGCGGAAAAGACGAGCAAGCCCGTGGCCGTCCTGGTTGGCGACGAATACCACGGCTTCAACCGGTAGCGCGAATACCGGTAGCGCGAATACCGGTAGCGCGAATACCGGTAGGAGAAAGCGCGAATATAGGAGAAAGCGGATGTTTCAGACCGAAGACATGCTAAAGGTCTTCCAGCAGTACCGGGGCGACGCGGTGGTTATTCCCGGCCGGGGTGGCCGCCACTGGGTCAACGTTAGCACCAACGAGACCAGGGACGTCCCATTGGGAGACCCGGCGATGGGCGGCCACGCCTCCTTCGGCCTGGGTCTTGCCCTGGCCAGGCCCAATGAAAAGGTGGTCCTCTTCGACTCGGAAGGCGACGTGCTCATGAACCTGGGCGCGCTGCCGACCATCGCGGAGAAAGCGCCCAAGAACTTCTACCACTTCATGCTGGACAACGAGTGCTACGCCACCACCGGGGGACAGCCGGTGCCCAACGCCGCCAACGTCCAATACGACGTTATCGCACGCGGGTCAGGCTACCCATCGGCCTACGCCTTCGACAATCTGGAAGACTTCACGAACAACATCGCGCAGATCATGGAGCAACCCGGCCCGGTGTTTGTGGCTATGAAGGTCTTTCCCGAAATCGAAAATCTCCCCATCGGACAGCGCAGAAGGTGGCAGACCCGTTCCCGCGACAAGGTCATCGAAGACCTGCAAGAGTCCATGGGCCCCAGATAGTATCGCCGGACTGCGTTCCGATTCCGCTGGCAGGCAATCGGGTAACCGCGGTCTACCGCAACCCCTAATTCAGACCCAGAGCAATCCCGGAGTAACAAATTATGCCCCATCAGGTTACCGGAGTAATCGCAAGCGCGAAGGGCGCCGCAGTCGAACTCAGGGATATTTTAGTCCCCGATCCAGGTCCCGGCGAGGTCCTGGTACGGATCAAGGCTTGTGGGGTCTGCCACACCGACCTCCACTACCGGGAGGGGGCGATCAACGACGAGTTCCCGTTTCTGCTTGGGCATGAGGCGTCGGGTACCGTCGAGGCCGTGGGAGACGGGGTGGATAACGTGGCTACGGGCGACTTCGTGGTCATCGCCTGGAGGGCTCCGTGCGGCACTTGCCGGTCGTGCCTCCGGGGACGTCCTTGGTACTGCTTCGCCAGCCAGAACGCTAAGAACCCGATGACCCTAGCCGACGGCACTCCCCTGTCTCCGGCGTTGGGGATCGGCGCCTTCGCTGAACTAACCCTGGTGGCTGCGGGACAGGCTGTGAAAGTCGATCCCAAGGCCAGCCCCGAAGCCGCCGGACTGATTGGCTGCGGAATAATGGCGGGGTTGGGCGCGGCGATCAATACCGGCGGCGTGAGCCGGGGGGACTCGGTGGCCGTTATCGGCTGCGGAGGCGTGGGTGACGCCGCCATAGCCGGCGCGCGGCTGGCGGGAGCCCATACGATCATCGCCGTGGACATCGACCCCCGGAAACTGCAATGGGCCAGTGATTTCGGCGCGACCCACACCATCAACGCATCCGAAACCGACCCCGTGGAGGAGATCAGAAACCTGACCGGGGGCAACGGCGTCAACGTAGCCATCGAAGCCGTCGGCAATCCCAGGACATTCGAGCAGGCCTTCTACGCCAGGGACCATGCGGGGACGGTTGTGCTGGTCGGGGTCCCCAGCCCAGACATGAAGATCGAGTTGCCGTTGCTGGAAGTGTTCGGCCGCGGCGGCTCCCTCAAGTCGTCCTGGTACGGCGACTGTCTGCCCAGCCGCGATTTCCCCATGTACATAGACCTCTACCTGCAGGGACGCCTGGACCTGGAACGCTTCGTATCCGAGACCATCGCCATAGGCGATGTCGAAGAAGCGTTCCACAAGATGGAACGGGGCGAAGTGCTAAGGTCGGTGGTGGTGTTTTAGCCGTCTGGCTCAAGGTGGATATGTCCACCACGACATTGAGACCAATGGGTCTCACCTGTCCCATATTTGAAGCAGAAGAATGATGAGAACAGCACTGAATTTAGACGGGAAGTTGAATGACTTGCTGCGTCGGGAATCGGTCAAACGTGGAACTACAATGTCATCACTGGTCGAGGAAGCTCTTCGACTCCTTCTGGTTGACTCTTCAGCCCAAGTCGCAGACATGGCCGGAGACATGACAGAAATACAACCCGGCCGGAAAATCCAGGGGGCCATATGGCTTCCAGGCTGGAACAGCGGCGGCCACCTGGTAGATATCTCAGACCGGGAAGCGCTGTACGAGGCTATGGGTGTAGACGTAATCTATGGTTCTCATTTGAACTCGGATGGTAAGGTATAGGATATTGGTATTCGACACCAATGTGCTCACATACGATGCGGACGATGGCGCAACGTATCAAGAACATTGTTACCGATTTCTGGAGCAATTCGTTGATGGCCAAGAAATCGGATATATTCCGTAGAATGTCTGTTATGAATTTCTAAGAGTCAGCACCCACCCTCGGGTTTTTGGAAGACCCCTGACGCCGGAGTTAGCCTGGGATTTCTTGGACCGTCTATTAACCTCGCCAGGGTTCCGACCCCTCGTGGCCACTGACCGTCACGCCGCGACCCTTAGCCAAGTGTTATCTGAGTTACCCACTGTTCCCAGTAACCAGATGCACGATTTGCACATAGCGGTATTGATGAGAGAACGTGGTCTCTCCCGAATTTCCACTCGTCATAGAGGCTTCCGCCGCTTTCCGTTCCTGGAAGTGATCGACCCATTGGCGGATATGACAGGCGTTTAGGCAAAATGGGCTCGGCGCTCAAGGCGGCACTGCTTTCGTCTTGAGCGCATCCCCAAATTGGGCTTCTACTGACCTTGCCGGATGAAGTCGGAGACGTGTTCCCCGATCATCATGGTCGTGACGTTGGTGTTGGCGCGGACGCAGTTGGGCATAATGGATGCGTCTACCACCCGGATTCCCTCAAGACCGTGGAGCTTGCCGTACTGGCTTACCACAGCCATCGGGTCCGATGCGGGGCCCATCTTGCATGTGCATGAGATGTGCTGGCCCGTGGATACCTCCCGGTAGAGGAACTGGTCCAGCGCTTCGTCCGAGGCAAGCTCGGTGTCTGTTGGCTCCGTGCGTTCCTCTATTATGTCCCGGAAGCGCTGGTGTTCAGCCAGCCTCACACACATCCGCACCGCGTCCCGCAACCGCTTCCGGTCGAACTCTTCCTCCAGGTAGCGGTAGTCCAGGAATGGCTGTACTGAGGGATCACTCGACGTCAGCCGCAACTCTCCATGCCCAACCGCCAGATTTAGGATTACGAGCATCCGAATCCCCAGCGGGTCCATGCGGTCGCCGCCCCGGTTGATCCGTTCGGTGGCGAAGGACTGCATCAATACCTGGATATCGTTGCGCAGGTGTGAGCCTTCAGCAGTAGTGCGCAGGGCCATTTGCATCCTGGGAGCGAGCCCGTTCAGTTCGTGTTCGGGTTTGGTCCTCCAGGTTAGCGGAACGGTTGGATGGTCCCGCATGTTCTGACCGACGCCGGGCAGATCATGGACCACCGGGATGCCCAGGCTGCTGAGCTGGCCGGCAGGGCCAATGCCAGACAGTAACAGGATGTGCGGCGATCCGATAGCCCCTGAGCTGAGGATTATCTCATCGCCTTCCGCGATGAACCTTTCTCCACCGCTCTCCACTTCCACTCCCACCGCTCTCTTGCCTTCGAAAATAATCCGGTGGACCGTACAGTTGGGCCGAAGTGTCAGGTTCAACCTGTGCCGGGCCATGTTCAAGTAGCCCAGCGCGGTGCTCCACCGGATGCCGTTGGGGTTGTTGACCGGACACGGCCCCACCCCGGAGGCATCGGGAAGGTTATGGTCCGGACTGTCTGGAATCCCGATGGCGCGGCAGGCCTCGTAGAACGCCTGTTGGTCCGGCAACATCTCTTGCTGCTTGAACCGCCGCACGATAATCGGACCGTCCGAATTGTGGAAGTCGTCCCCGCCAAAGTCCGTATCGGTCTCGATCATACGGAAATATTGCAGGAGGTTCTGAAAACGCCATTGGTCGTTTCCCAGAGCGGCCCAGGCCTCATAGTCCTCGGGCACACCACGCAGGAACACTTGACCGTTGATCGCGCTGGAGCCGCCCGTAACCTTCCCCCTCGGCACCAGCATCGGCTCGGCTTGCTCGGTGGCCTTGCCGGTGAACTGCCAGTTGTGGTCGCTGGTCATTATGTCGGTGCCGGTTGCATAGCCGAACTTGACCTCTTCGGGCAACTGCTCGAAGTCCGGGTAGTCCGGTCCGGCTTCCAGCAACAATACCGAGCGGGAAGGGTCTTCGCTCAACCTGGTGGCTACTATGGAGCCCGCCGACCCTGAGCCAATGACGATGTGGTCGTATTTCATTACTGTCACCAATCCTTGAAACCTGGTCTAGTCTCTCCAAGTTGGAGTTCTAATCTATGTCAGTTGGTTAAGGGAATGTGTTGCCGCCTTGAGATTTGGATCGAGTAAAATCCACCAATGGCCGGAGCAGCGATGCGGCGGATTCCGCAAACCCCAGCTCCAAAACAAACCCGGCCGGACAGCCTTCGGCATTGTAGAAGGCTGTCCGGCCTCTCGCGATTTCTTCCCCATCCGATGTCTTAAGCCCATTGTGTATGGAGAGAGTCGGGGTGTCTGGCGCGTAGGACGCAACGACCTCCGGCAGCGACTCAAGTTCTTGGTAGTCTATTCGAGCTCCCGCCACGGTCTTCCTCCATATTTCTTCGCCAGTCTTCGATCCGCATACGCAGTGTGCAGCGCCCCTGTTCTCGCCTCTCCGATAAACACGACCTTGATCCATTGTCCGAATTCGGGCACCCGCCCTACCAGGACCGTCCTGACTTCCCCGTCGTTGGCCACCTCCACCCACTGATCATGAGGAGCATCTCTTATCCACATGATCCATTCCGGTCGGATATCATCATGCCCGTCGGTTGCTTAACGCGCAGTTTTGGGTAACGCATCATATTCACGTAATACGCGCCCTAATTCGTCCGATGGCCGCGGGATATCAGAACTACTCTCCCAGGTTTATGACGATGTTGTCCGGGGAGCGCGCCAGCACCGCCGTCTGCGGTTCGTCGTAGGGGTTGGCCTCGATGTGAGGCGTGTTGGCCGGAACGAATAAGAAGTCTCCCGGCCCAGCTTCCACGAATTCCTCGAAGTTCTCGCCAAAATACACGCGCACATGTCCGCTGAGGATATACGCGGCGGTCTCGGCCTCTCCGTGGTGGTGGGGCGGACCCGCCTCGTTGGGTGCGGCGGTAACCAGTCCCAGCCAAATCTTGGAAGCCCCGGCGGTCAGGGAGGTTATCCCCGGACGCCGCTCCATTCCCCGCGTTTGGGCCGTGGTGTTAGCCTCCTGTGGGCCGTGCACCACGTAGGGCTTGGTGCCCTGCGCTTGTGTGCTCATCTCGATGCTCCTTGTCGCGCTTGCTTCTTCATGGCGGTCCGGGGCAGGTTACACGAACCAGCCCAACCCTCCATAGTATCCGCGAAGGTAGGCAATCTGGCCACCATGGACCGTGTTGTCGTAGACCAAAGTGCCCAACATGTCGGACACGGGCCGCGGCTCGGGATTGTTTGGCAGGGTGATGGTACCGGCCAGGTCGGCGTCGGTGACCGATCCCAGCCACTCCCGGGCGCAGCCCTTGACGGCCTCGTAGTAGCCGATTAGAGCCTCGCGGGACGGCGCTGGCCAGGCGGCGATCTCCTCGGAAGACATCCCCTGTCCAGTCCCGGACTCACTGGCCATGCCGCACTTCTCATTCCAACCGTCCTGCTCCCATAGTTGGGCGTGGGAACGGAACCTGGTGTTCACGAACGTGTCCACCACGCGGGTCATGTGCCAGAGAAGCCAGGCAATAGAGTTGCTTTGATCGTTGGGCTGGGCGTTCCAGACATCGTCACCCAGTCCTTCGATGGCTCGGTCCACCATTCCCCAGTTGCGCTCCAGAGTTGCCATTGGTATATCAGCTGCGGCCATCTCTTCTCTCCATATATAGTTTTCTCAAACGAATTGGTCCTATCTGCGGCCCAGGCTGCTAGTCCCTTCATCCACGTAAACTGTGTCGCCCACTCGCGACAGCCTAATCTGCTGCCGGTAGACCCTGTTGCCGACCAGAGCCTGGGTGCTGTAGAGGTCCGAAGACCAGTCCACGCCGGCGGGGTCGGGACCACCGGCAATGGCCTCCGCCAAGACCCTGCCTTCCATACCAGGGACTGGTTGCAGGCCCAACAAATTCAGGATAGTGGGCGCAATATCGATATTGCCAGAGGGCGCGTCCACCTTCAACCCGCCCTTGAACCCAGGCCCTCGGGCGAACAGGATGTTGTGCAACTCCGACCGGCCCATGGACCCGTGTTGGCCCTGTCCCGGCGTCCCGCCTGAGGAGTAGACCGAACCGGCGTAGCCAGCCTCGTTGGCGTTTGACCGCCAGCGAAAAGACATGGTCACGTCCGGACCGCGCTCGCCCTCGCTGCCAACCAGAGACCCCGGAAGAGCGCCCTGGACCCCATCCACCAATTCCGATACGGTCAGGTTGCCGCACCAGGGCTGGGCCATCAGCCATTTGGTCAGGTTGACCGCCGTGTCCCGGTCGCGGGGGCTGGTGTAGAAGAGCACCGACCCACCATTTTGCGCCACAACCACGCCGACTGGCTCTCCGCCATCCGGGAAGCCGGCTTCCTTTGCCAACGCCCTCACGTTCACCGTTTCCGTGATGGTCGAGTAGCCGTGATCGGACACCACCATGATATCGGTATCGGAGTCCCTTCCCGTCTCATTTAGCCAGGCCAGTATTCTACCGAACTGGGCGTCCGCCTCTACGACGGCCGTGTTTGAAAGTTCAGATCCGACCCCGGCGTCATGTTGTGACTTGTCCGGCTCCGAAGACCAGATCAGGGCAACCAATGGGTCACGCTCCGGGATTATGTACTCGGTCAGGATGCGGACCGCGTGGGCCATCCGGGCCGTGTTGGGCCGGGCCTCGTCGGGCCAGGGACCGAACCGGGCGGTTATGTCCTCGTGCAACGCGTAAGGGAGAGTGAATTCGGGATGAATCGTGGCCCCTCCGGCCACGTCCGCCGTGGGATTATGCAAGTAGGCATTCCCGCTGGTGCCCACACCAATGGCCACGTACTCTTGCCCGTATCCTGAGAGGACTTCCGCCAGAGTGGGGGCGAGGAGCACTCGACCGGTACTCTGGGCGACCAGGGACAACTCCGGTTGCATGGCGGGCATCAAACGGTCCGGGTCAAACTCGCGGAAGACCAGGGTGTTGGCCGCGATCCCATGGACGCCGGGGTTGACCCCCGTAACCATGCTGGAGGCGTTCGCCCGTGTCACCGACGGGTAGACCGGGTGGTGATTCGCGAACGTCACTCCTTCGGCGGCGAAGGAGGCGAGGTTCGGCATCAACGACTCGGTAACCTGGGCGGGCTGAAGTCCGTCGAAGACTACGACTAAAAACTTTGTCATTCTCCCCTCATCCGGCCGCGTTCAGACAACGTGGGATGTGGCGGCAAATCCTGTCCTATACAAGCTCGGAACGCTCCGGAAGTCGTCAGCAGTCCGCGGCCTCTCCCACAAAGTGGTCGTATTTCCTTCCGGCAAGGTCCACGACCTCTTCTATGTCTTCGGACAGCATGTAACCCTCGCCCACCAGGTCCTGGGCCGCCTGGGTGACCTGCTGCAAGTAGTCTTCCCGGCTGCTGTATCGCGACTCGATGGACTCCCTGGGGTCGCCGGTGGACTCCCTCTCCGCCTCGGTAAGGGGAAGGGGCAATGTCCAACCGGCAAGTCCGCCGGTAATACCGATAAACAGGTTGGGATTGCCTATACTCTCGTCCCGGAGATTCCAGCCGGTGTAGGTGGCCACCGGGACTTCCAGGTCTGGAAGGCGGATACCCCGTACCTCGTTAAAGGACTCGTCCAAGTTCGCTACCAGGGCTGGGAACTCCTCGCCTTCGATGGCCGGCAGGGTGGTCGTCCGTCCCAAGTGCGACTCCGGGCCATAGTCCAACCGGATCGCCCTGGTGGTCCGGGTGGGGACTCTTACGCCTGGTAGTTGGCTAAACCGCTCCACCAGGGTATGGGACTCCACCGCCGTCCCATCGTTCAGGCTGGGGTGTCGGCTGGCAGGAGGCTCTTCTCCCGTGGTTACCCAGCGGTCCAGGTTGTCCAACGCCGCCCGCAACAGCGGAGCGTAGTCCACGCTATTGAATGGAAGTTGACCGCGTATCCCATCGCTGGTCCGTACTTCCAGCGGCGGAAACTCCCCTGACCCATGTTGGCATCCCGCGAAGTGGTACCGCCTGACCGACGGGGACTCTTCGGCGTCATTCAGGGTTTCCAGGTTAGTATGGATCAAAGCCGCGTCACCGCGCCAATACTCGGCTGAGGTGTTGGTAAACATGATCTTGGGCACGTTGCCGCGTTCTTCGAGGGCGTCTAGCAAAGAACCCTGGGTCCCTGTCACGGGGTCCGTCTGTGGAGTGTCGGTGAATGGGAACATCTCCGGGATGATGTAGCACACATCCTTGGAAGGCTGGCCAAAGCGCAGGTTGAACTCTCCCCGCATACCGCCGGCGACATGGGGGATGATCCCGTCTAGCGCCATGCGGTCTTCTTCATCCTCGTTGATTCCCAGGTGGATATATTGACGAAGGAACCGGCCGCTCTGGGAACGGCCCATGGCGTAGGCGTAATCAATGGTTTCTGGGCAGGGGTTACCGGCCGAGGCGGGGGCGTACTTGAGGAAGGAAACTACATCCCGCATCGCCGCCATCCCCAATCCCACAATCCTGCTGCCCCGGGTGGTGTAGACCAACTGGTAAATCTTGCCGGGATCGAACCCCGAAGGCATGTAGATGTGACTGGGCTGGGGCTCCACCTCTTCGTCTTCAACCCTGACGAAAGACCATTGGCCCCGGTCCACCGGCGTTGCCGGGCTGTTGGGCAGGTCCCGCACGGTCAGGGTGGCTTCCGACTCGTCGACGTCGGCGGCGGGGTTGGGAAGGTGCTGCCGGTCAGCTAGCAGGAACACCTGGGTCGGCTCGTTGCATTGGAATTGGCACATAATCTTGCCTGTTAGCGGCCCGCCCTGTGGGGCGATCGCCTCGGGGCCTTGCAGGCCAATCAGGCCGGGCGTCGGTGGCACATCGGCTTGCCATCCGCCCCATACCACCGTGTAACCCCGCCGCATCAGGTAACCGTTTCCGGATTCCAGCGGGGCCGTGGGATCTGTGGCAGCCCCGACACTGTTCATGCTGAGGGCCGTTTTGCGCCCCCGGTTCACCACGTCAAAGAGGATTCGGCGGTTTCCCCGGTCGCTGTTTACGGGTTGAAGCATGGCAAAGTCAGCCGAGAACTCGACCTTTCCCTGTCCGTTGCGAGGGCCCAGGTCCAGGTCGGTTATTCCCCGGTTGCGGGCGTTCTGCGGGTCAACCGCGAAATGGGCCGTGCCTTCCAGCAATTCATACGCGCCGACGTCGCCAAAACTCTCTCCGGAAGCGAAGCTGCTCCGTTTAGCAATTGCCAACTCTGTGATCGCCAAGCTGTCACCCCTTAGTAGCGTTTGGAGTCCTCTGGATTCCAGGGGATTTTACCACTTGCTGATAGGTCGTGGCGTCCGCTCGCGGCGATGCTATAATCTTTCGGAAGCGACCCAGATGAAGCAACCCCTGATTTGAGGAGAGAGGATGATTTACGACGCAGAAAAAAGAGACATCTCCGTAGCCGTGGGCGGTGACGCCATGATTACGAGGCGAATGCAGCCGTTCCAGGAGGAGTCCTTCCGCAAGCTGGTGGACGTGTTGCGCAAGGCCGACGTCAGTATCGTAAACCTGGAAATGCTATTCCACGACTACGAGAATAGTTGGCAGTGGAGCGGCGCAACGTACACCCGCTCCGACCCCCAAAACCTGGACGAACTACAGTGGATGGGCATCGACGCGGTGACCACCGCCAACAACCATTCCTTCGACTTCTCAGAAGGCGGGTTCCTCACTACATTGGAGCATTGCCGCGATAAGGGCCTACCCCAGGCAGGCGGCGGACGTAACATCGACGAAGCGAGAGCCCCAGCCTACGTGGACTCGGCGATGGGGCGCGTCGCGGTCATGTCCGCCACTACGACGTTTAGCGAGCAGTCCAGGGCCGGAGCGGGCCGCCCCGACTTCCGAGGCAAACCGGGAGTCAACGCCCTGCGCCACCAGTTGGTCCACCACGTGGAACGGGACGTTTTCGACGCCCTTAACAAGGCCAACCGGGAGTTGGGCTACGACGAAGCAAAAGCCGCCTCCCACGCCTTCGGGTTCAGCGGCGTGGAAGAATTACCCGACCACGCAACGGAGCTTGAGTTCCTGGAAAAGAAGTTCCTATTGTCCGAGGACTTCGGCATCCACACCTCGCCCAACGATGACGACCTGGCCGGCATGGGCAACTGGATCCGGGGCGCGTCAAAGCTGTCGGATTTCATGACCTACAGCGCCCACTGCCACGAGAGCGGGGCCACTGGCGAATATCACGGCTCGACAAGGACCTCGCCTCCGGAGTTCCTGGAAGACTTCGCCCGCTGGACCATCGACCAGGGTTGCTCCCTGTTTGCGGGCCATGGCCCGCACCTGTTGCGGGGCATCGAGATTTACAAGGGGAAGCCCATCTTCTACAGCCTGGGCAACTTCATCTTCCAAAACGAGAGCGTGCTCTGGCTGCCGGAGGAGTCGTACCGCCGGTTCAACTTGACCCACGAGCATACCCCTGGCGACTACCTGGACACCCGATCCGGAGGCGGCTCCCGCGCCTTCGCTGGGGACCCCGTATTCTGGCAAAGCGTGGTTGCGGTATGCAACTACCAGGGCGGAGAGTTGCGGGAAATCGTGCTCCATCCGATAGACATGGGCCATGGCAGGCCCATTGCCCAGCGTGGCCGCCCGGTAATGGCCGAAGGGGAGATTGCCCAGCAGACGTTGACCTGGCTGCGGGAAGTGTCCAAGCCCTACGGCACCGAAATAACCATCGAGGGCGAAACGGGCTACATCCGACTGTAGCCGTCAACCCTCTCCTATCTCTTTGGCCCTCAAAAGCCTGGCGCAGCGAGCGCCAGGCTTATTTTTCGGTTGGTCGACCTGCGATTTGCAGGTACCTCCCCCGTCGTTCCAGCGGAGGCCGGAACCCAGAAACCGCATGGATACGGAACGTGTTCGATGGCGACGCTTCCTGGATTCCGGCTCGAAGACTGCCCCGTATCCAGTACGGGGCCAGAATGACGCGCCATGACCGTGATACACTAAAACCTAGCTTATTGTTCAACGGCCTTGAGAGGAGACCACCGTGCCGCCGCGTAACATCGGACCCAACATTCTTTCCTGGCTGCCCGAGGAGCAGATCGAGGAATCTGCCCTTCAACAGATCAAGAACCTGGCCCGGATGCCTTTCATCCACGAGCACGTCGCCGTCATGCCCGACTGCCATTACGGCCTCGGCGCAACGGTTGGCTCCTGTATCCCCACCCTGCGGGCAATCATCCCCGCCGCCGTCGGCGTCGACATCGGATGCGGCATGATAGCGGTCAAGACACCATTGACCCGGGCGGACCTGCCTGAGGACCTGTCAGATATTCGCAAGGCTGTCGAGGAGCAGATACCACTGAGCGCGGGCCGGTACAACCGGAGCGTCAAAAAGACCGCAAAGCTTCGCGTCGAACAGATGGAAGCCCAGGCCGCGGAGTTGGACCGGCTCGACTTCTACAACAAAGTAGACCGCAACTGGCGAAAGCAAATGGGCTCGTTAGGCTCGGGAAACCATTTCATTGAAATAGTACTGGACGAAACGGACTCCGTGTGGGCGTTTCTCCATTCCGGCTCAAGAGGCGTCGGCAACCGATTGGCCGACCACCACATCAAGATCGCGAAGGCGTTGATGGAGAAGTGGTACATCGACTTGCCCGACGCCGACCTCGCTTACCTGGTCGAGGACACCCAGGAGTTCGACGACTACATGACCGACCTCGGCTGGGCACAGGACTTTGCCAGGCTCAACCGCGACGAAATGATGGAACGCATATTGAGGATACTGCGACACCGGTTCGGCGAGTTCGAAGAGTTGGAGCGCATCCAATGCCACCACAACTTCACCCAGCGCGAACACCACTTTGGACGCAACATACTCGTGTCACGCAAGGGAGCAATCCAAGCCAGGGAAGGGCAACTGGGGTTGATCCCCGGCTCTATGGGTACAGCCAGCTACGTGGTGCGGGGCAAGGGTAACGCGGCAGCCTTCGACACCGCCCCTCACGGCGCGGGCCGTCGTATGAGCCGTCGTGCGGCGCGAGAAAAGTTCACAATGAGCGACTTCGACCAACTCATGGAGGGGATCGAGGTCAGGCGTTCGGAGTCCTTCCTGGATGAGTTGCCCGGAGCCTACAAGGACGTCGACCTGGTTATGGAGCAATCCAACGACTTGGTCGAGATCCTCCATGCTTTCCGCCAGATCGTAAACGTCAAAGGAGCTTAAGGGGAGCGCGATGCCAGACCACGACCTGCTCTATACGCCCGTGACTCAGCTTCGTGAAATGCTGGACGGCCGGGAAATCTCATCCACAGAACTGACCGAGCTTTACCTGCGAAGAATCGAGGCGGTCAACTCCGAGCTTAACGCATTTATCACGGTCAAGGGAGATGAGGCGATGGCCGCCGCCCAGGCTGCAGACGAGAAGCTGGAGCGGGGTCCACAAGGGATGCCGCTGTTGGGCATCCCCATCTCCATTAAAGACCTGGAAGCCACCAAGGGCATCCGCTCAACCATGGGGTCCCTGGCCTTCCGGGACACAATACCCGAAATCGATTCGGTTGTTGCCGAAAGGGTCAAGGCTTCCGGGGCGGTGCTCCTTGGGAAGACCAACACCCCCGAGTTTGGGCTCCAGGGGACCACCGAGAACCGCCTTGGAGAGCCCTGCCGCAACCCCTGGGACACCACTCGCACCGCGGGCGGTTCCAGCGGCGGCGCTGGCGCGGCGGTGGCCTCCGGCATGTGCGCCATCGCCACAGGTACCGACGGCGGTGGGTCAATCCGCAACCCAAGCAGCTTTTGCGGCCTCTTTGGCATCAAGCCGACTCTGGGCCGGGTGCCCCGCGCTGGTGGATTAGGCCGCCCTTCGCCCAACCTTACTTCCCAGTCGGGCCCGATGGCACGCACAGTCAGAGACGCCGCTATGTTGCTACAGGTGTTGGCGGGCCATGACCCTCGCGACCCGGCCTCCTTGCGGGATGCGCCTCCGGATTTCGCATCCGGCCTGGAGGACAGCCTCTCCGGTCTACGGATTGCCTGGAGTCCGAACATGGGTTACGCGGTGATCGACCCCGGGGTCGTCAGTATCACGTCCGAGGCGGCTAGGGTCTTTGAGGAACTGGGTTGCGCCGTGGACGAGCCGGACTTCACGCTGGAGGACCCGGTACCCGCGTTCCTCAACATCTTCTACGTGGGGAACTACGTGAGCTACGGACACCTTCTGGACGAATGTCCCAGCTTACTCACCGACAACACCCTCTTTTGCCTGGAACATGCCAAGACCGTAACGGGCGCGGACTACGCCGGGTCGATTCGGGCCGTGGACCAGATGAAGTCACGGTTGGACGACCTGATGGAAAACTACGATCTGCTGCTCACGCCCACCCTAGCGGTCCCCGCCTTCCCGGTGGAGCAACCGCCGACTCGCATCGGAGGAGTCGATGTGCCGGGCCGGGGCGCGTTCTCACCCATGACCCGGCCGTTCAACCTGAGCGGCCAGCCCGCCGCCAGCATACCCTGCGGCTTCTCTGAAGACGGGCTGCCCATCGGGTTGCAGATCGTTGGCCGGAGGGGTGATGAGTCGACGGTCCTGAAGGCGTCGGCGGCCTTCGAACGGGCCAGGCCGTGGGCACAGCGCCGTCCCGCCGAAGTTTAGGCCGGCTTGCCCTCTAGTCTTCCACTTCTACGATCATCTCAATTTCCACCGGCATCCCGCCGGGCAAAGTAGACATGCCCACGGCGGACCGGGCGTGGCGTCCCCGGTCGTCGAACATGCCGATTAGCAGGTCCGACGCGCCGTTGGCCACGCTTGGCGTGTCACCGAAGTCGGGAGCGGCGTTAATCATGCACAGCAATTTCACGACCCTCTTCAGCTTGTCGAGGTCGCCAATCTCCCCCTTCAGGTTGGTGAGAAGATTCAACATCGTCTGCCGGGCGCAGTCGTAACCCTGCTCTATGGTAAGGTCAGAGCCCAACTTGCCCACGTGGAGCAGTCCCCCTTCGGGCAGACCAGGGCCGGTGCCGGATAGATAGACCAGGTTGCCAGTCCGCACCGCGGGCACGAAATTTCCCACTCCGGAACGCCGGGCCGCTGGCAACTCGTAACCCAATTCCTTAAGCTTGTTTTCCGCCTCTGGCATGTGCAAACTCCTTCATTGCTGGCAAGTCAGTGTCAGACCAGCGGATGATATCATGTAGCCCGCGAACCGGGGGGATGCCATGACAACCGTAATCAAAAACGCGACCATAGTAACCGGAGACGCCGCGCGGACCGTTCTTTACGATTCCGCCATAGCCATCCAGGACACCAGGATTGTTTCCGTCGGAGCGTCTGCCGATGTCATGCGTAGCCATCCGGATGCCGAGCAGGTCGACGCCACCGGCCATGCGGTATTCCCCGGACTGGTCAACTGCCACACCCATCTCCTGGCCACCGCTGACCGGGGAATCCTGGAAGACTTCGGCTTTCCTACCACCCTTCGATTTCCTGTTGGAGTCCGGTCGCTGCTATCCACGGAAGAGCGGCAGATCATGGCGACGCTGGGCGCACTGGAAGCCATGCGGTGCGGGACCACCTGCTTCCTGGAAATTTCCACGGGCGTCCAGGACTATGCGGAAGTGCTGGAAAAGACCGGATTGAGGCTCGTCCTCTCAGACAACATCAACGACGCAGTCGAGGAACGTCCGCCGAGTGGGGCCTACGAGTTCTCCCCGGCCAAGTTGGACCAGGGCCTCCAACGCAGTGCGGACCTAGTCGAAACCTGGCACGGTAAGGGCGGTGGGAGAGTAACCTGCTTCATCGCGCCGCACGCCCCGGAGACTTGCTCACCGGCGTTGCTACGTGCAAGCAGAGAAATGGCGGAGCGGCACGGTGTTGGTTATACCATCCACCTCTCGCAGAGCAACGACGAAATCGAAGCCGTCATGCGCACCCGCGGCGTGCCACCTACCCATTACCTATTCGCCAACGATTTCCTTGGACCCAGTCTGGTGGTCGCCCATTGCCGTTATGTCAATTCGTCCGAGACTGCAATCCTGGGACAGGCGGGAGTGGGGGTCTGCAACAACGCGGCCATCGCAGCCCGCCGGGGCGCGGCCGCTCCGGTTAAGGAGCTAATAGCCGCGGGTTGCCGCATCGGGATGGGCTCGGACAACATGGCCGAAGACATGGTTGAAGTGATGCGGGCGGGCTTGTTTCTGGAGCGGGTGCGCCGTAACGACCAGATGGACCCTCAACCCGAAGACGTGCTGGAGTGGGCAACCCAGGGCGGAGCGAATATCCTGGGTCTGGGGGCGGAGACCGGCTCCCTGGAAGTGGGCAAGAAAGCCGATCTGTTCATGATCGACATGATGCGGCCCCACCTAGTCCCGACCTTGCGAATCGTCTCGTCGTTCGTCCACAACGGCCAGCCCGCCGACGTCCAGTCCGTGATGGTCGACGGGGAATGGGTCATGCGCGACGGCAAGTCCCTGACCATCGACGAGCCGTATATCGTGCGACGGGCCGAAGAAATCGGCCACGCCGTATGGAACAGGGTCGTAGCCCAATATCCCAATGTGCCGTTCCCGATTGCCTTGCCACCAATAAGCGGGTAGGGATAGAGCGTCCTGAAATTAAGGAGGCCTTCCCATGAAAATCACTGATGTTGAATGTCTTATCCTGGACCGGCAATTCCCCTTTGTGCGGGTCTACACGGACGAAGGCTTGGTGGGGATCGGCGAGTGTTTCCGCCGGTTGCCTCAGGTGGTCAAGACGCTGGTGGAGAGCACGCTAAAACCCACCTTAATAGGCAAAGACCCCGTGGACACCGAGACACGTTGACGGGAGATGGTCGCCGCCGGGTCCGCATCAGACATGGGCGGGGCCGTCTACTGCGCCATCGCGGGGCTGGACATCGCACTCTGGGACCTGAAGGGAAAGGCTCTGGGCGTTCCGATTTACAAGCTCCTGGGTGGGAAGGCCCGAGACAAAGTCCGAATGTATGCCAGCTCCATGCGCCGGGACATGACCCCAGTGGAGGAAGCGGAGCGCGCCGCGTCCTTCGTCGACGCCGGGTACTCCGCCTATAAGCTGCACAGCGCGATCCCGGGTGCGATCGACCACCCAGCAGACCAGACCATCGCGACTGTTACGGAAGTCCGGGCCGCCGTCGGCGACGACATCGAAATTTTGGTGGACGTGAACGGCGCGTTCTCAACCCACCACGCCCTTGAAATCGGCCGGGCCCTGGAGGACCTTGGGGTCTTCCACTTCGAGGAGCCGAGGCCCCACCACGACCTCCAAGGGCTGGCTGCCATCGCCGACACGCTGGATATTCCCATTGCGTCCGGCGAAATGATCTATACCCACTGGGAGTACAGAGACCTGATGACCCAGGGCAAGGTAGACATCATACAACCGGACATCGTGAAGGTGCCGGGGTTCACCGAGTTCCAGCGCATCGCGGCCTTGACCTCGGCCTTCGGCAAGCCCATGACTGTCCACAACACCCAGCCGACCATCAGCACGGTCGCCCACCTCCACACCTGCGCCGCCTACGCAAATATCCCATACGCACAGGAATACAACATCGAACCAACGTCGATCCGCGACGAATGGCCGATCTTGAAAGAACCCCTACACGTGGACTACGGGTTCCTGGCCGTGCCTGAGGGGCCGGGACTGGGTGTGGAATTGGATGACCCCACCGGAAGTAGTAAGGAGACTGACCCAAGCCTGACCGAAATTCAAACGCCCGCGCCGTCGTCACGGTGCGGGCGTCAACACCACTCTTGGTTGAAGGGTTGGGCCGAAGGCCCGTGAACGGTCCTAGACCAACACTCCAAACCCGGACTTGGTGCAAAGCTCGATGCGGTTGCCATCGGGATCATTCAGGTAGCATGCCCGCTGCCCATCGTGGCGTACACTGATGTCGGTGACCTCCACGCCCTTCCCTTCCATCGCGGCTTTCGCGGCCTCGATGTCGTCCACCTCGAATGCCGTGTGGTGAGATGGAGCCGACGGAGCGTCCGGGTTCTGAATTATGTGGACCATTGCCCCGCTGGGTATCTGAAGCCAATAGAGATTGTCGCTGTCGACCATTTTGGGAATCTGGCCCAGCCCCAACACTTCGGTGTACCACTTGAGGGCGGCGTCCTTGTCCTTTACATTGTACGTGATATGGTTGATGGCCTTGAGCCTGATGCTATCGTCCGACACGTTACTCACCTTCCTAGCATAGATTCTGTGGATACGCTTACCCCATGATAGCAGGATTCAACCCAGTGTAGTATTTGGGATCCGGCATGGGCTCTAAGATATCGTTGGGACCTGGAAAATCGACTCGATTTCGTTCGAGTAGGTGTGTAGGTCTCGGCTGTGGACCTCTGGGAACCTATCAAGCATGTGGACGAATCGGCTCATATCAGGATTGATCCAACCGATCATCTCGATAATTTGAGTGTGTTGATCGGCGAGATCCTGGCGATTCCACAACGGTTCGTGGTGAAACACTCGGTTACGAATCAAGCGGATACGATGGAGCCGCCTGGCCAATTCACTGCGCTGGCGGAGGCGTCTAGGCATGTGGGGAAACACAGGTCTGAGCAGACTAGGCCAAAGCTGCTGCTCGTATCTGCTATCAAATAACCCAATCCAGAACCCAAAGTTGAGTTGGGCTACGAGTTCTCCAGCGGTGATAAGTCCGCCTTGGCTGCGAATCCTATTTAGTTCCTGATGAGCCCTATGTATTGCATCCCTGGACTTAGACAGGCGCAACTGATTGAACCATTGGTCGTTGCGGAATTCCGCGGTTGCAGCGTCGTGTATGCTGTTACGCAACACGATCTCAAGGCCGTTAAGCGCCGGATAAAGACTCTCGCATAGCGCGATATTCCAAGCGTATGCCGCGAATGCGCGGGCAGAGCTACATTCACCGGCTCCTGTCTGTAAGGGATGATGCGTTGCTCTGAAATCGCCCGGCGCAGCCGGTTGAAATGGGCTTCTTGCATTTCGTGAATTAGCCTGGTATTCTATCTGGGACAGTCCGACCGGATTGCCTATCCCGATTTCGTATCGGTGAAGACGCCGGGGTTTTTCTTGTTCTGGGGCACCTTCCCGTGGTCTCAAGTAAGCGCTCCTCGCAGCCACTATAACACCAGAGAATAAACATGCCTGGCATCTAGAAACCGGGCCGAAAAGTCCTGGTTGGGTAGGGGGATTTGGGCAATAAAGCCGACGTGAGCAGGATCACGGACCACAGTTGTCCGAGGGGGCGGCCGGGTGCGCCAGAAATTGGCCGCAGCATGGGCCGACAAGCAAAGGGGACTCAATTATGAGGACGACGCTGCGGCCTGTTGCGCCGGACCGGTACGGCCCGAGCCGCCCGAGTTTCCCGGCCACCAGGGTCGCCAGTTGGCTACCGGCAGGGCCAGATACAGCCAGGAATCTGGTCTTGACCCTGCCGAAATAGCCACTGGCGAATGCCCAACTGGACCAGCCGGGCCAACCGGTGTTCCACCACCACTACCGGGCGGCGCACTCGATATTCGTCATAATGAGTGGCTGCTGCAACGCTCGGGCCTGCTGCAGCAGGGCTTCCTGGGGATGGATCGCCCCGCCGCTGCGGCCACTCCCCTTGGCTGCGATCCACTGGGACCGCAGTGGTCCATGTCCGACATTCGGCCCCGTCGATCCCCCTGGACCCAACCAGCCTGACAAGCGGTGGACCCGCCCTGTGCGACCCGTCCGCTTTCCCGCCGGCACGATGGTGTGGGTAACCTGTCCGGCGGGACAGGTGCAACTGCCCGCGGCCAGGTCAATATGGAAGTCCTCTTTCGGAAAGTGCTTCCGGTCGGGCCGTCCCGGCACTCTGGCCACCAACCGCGTCCCGCATCGGCGAATGCCTGCCTGGTATCGCCATCCCCATAGGCGGCGTCGCCCATGGCTTCCTCCACCGGCACCACTTGGTGTTGGCCTCGCTCTGCTCCACCAATTCCAGCGATCCCAGGTTGTCCGGAGCGTTGCCGGGCAATACCTCCACCGCGGTGATCAGCTGGGAGTCGGTGTCCACCACGATGGCCGCCTTGTGTCCGTCGAACCGTCTACTGCTGCTCTTGTGGCCGTGGCGCATCTCCGGGTCATGCACCGACATCATCCGGTCCCGGCTCACCCCGTCCTTGAGATTCACTCCGTCATCGGTCCGCTCCACGTCCTGGAGCAGCAACTGCCCCAGCAGTGTCCGCCGCCGCCACTATCTGCTGCCGCTCCAGCGCTATCCTCCCCCAATTCCCTCTGCGCCTGCCGCGACAACTCCAACAACCGGTCGGCGTCTCTCACAATCTCGGCCAGCAGGGCCTGCCGCGCCCGTTTGTCGCTCCAGTCGATGGCCGACTCACCCTTCACGCTGGAACCCAGGTACCGCTCATATCCCCGGGCCTTGGCCCATTCTTTGACGCTGGACTTCTCCACTGCCGCCAGCGCCCGCAACAGCTTGACGATCCCGTCCGCCAACAGATTGTAGGTGTCCTTCACCGCGCCACGGCCCAGGATGTTGGTCGTGTCCAACGCCACCCGCATCCCGCGCCCTTTCAGATACCCCGACTCCCGGGCCAAACGCAGGCTGGACTGCGAACACCTCCCGCACCTTGCCGTGCAGTATCAGCTGGGCGCGGAACACCTGCAGCGTGCCTTGGCGAAGGGACGGTCTTCCACCTCAATCCCCAAGGCCACCTTCCACCGGATGTCGAAGGGCCCGGGCCTTGGCCTCAGCGTCGCTCACCTTGTCGTGGGACTGGAGCAGGAGCGCCGTCGCCAGCAGGCTGGGCGGCACGCTGTCCCGGCCGTTGTCGGCGCAGTAGAACCCGGCGAAATCGGGGTCCCGGAACAGGCGGCCCCGCAGCGAGGCCAGCCCCCGTAGAAGGTGTCCCGCCCCACGTGGTCCAGATACGCCGGTCTGCTTCCCAGAGGCCCCTCTGGTCCGACCGCTCTCCCAGCATGCTCAAGCCCTCGCTATTTCTTGATGGCTCAAGTATAGCTGACCACCCGGCTGAAGCCAGTTTCCGGCCACGTTTCTAGTACCCTCGCAAGAGCATGTCAGCGAACCGCTCCCCCATCATGATGACCGTGGGGTTTATCGGTGCGCGCACTAGGTCAGGCATGATTGAGGCGTCGGCAACGCGCAAGCCCTGAACTCCGCGAACATTTCCGCACTGGTCCACCACGGCCATGGGATCGCTTTCCGGCCCCATTTTGCAGGTCCCAGAAATGTGGGAAAAGGTGTGCGCCTCCCGCAGCATCCATTGGTCCAGTGTCTCGTCGGTAGCCAAATCGGCGGGCGCCGGGTCCTCCAATTCCCCGAGCAAACCCTGAAGTTGGTCTTGCTGGGCCAACCGCAGGCACAACCGCACCGCCTCCCGCATACGGTCCCGGTCGAAGGGCTCGGATAGGTAGTTGTAGTCGAGCGAAGGTTGGATTGAGACATCGGCGGACTCCAAGGCGAGGACCCCCGAACTCACCGGCATCAGCAGGCCGACCATCATCTCAACGCGGCGGTCGTCGAGGCCCCCGTCCCGATCTTCGGCCGTGGCCGAAACCCAGGGCCGAATGCGAGGGGTTACGAAAGCTCCCATACCTATCGAAATGTCGTTTCGCAGATGAGACCCTGGGGCGGTGCAACGGAAGGCCATCCCGCCTCTCGCGGGCCGGGGCTCGATGGGATGGCCTTCTCTGACTTTCCAGGTGATGTAGAGCTTGGGATGGTCGCGGAGGTTTCGCCCTACGCCGGGAAGGTCGTGCAATACTGGAATTCCCAGCCTCTCCAGATTCTCCGCCGGACCTATCCCAGAGAGCATGAGTATCTGGGGCGACGCTACCGCACCCGCGCTCAGGATTACCTGATCTCCTTGCGCCGTGAAGGTCTTGCCGCCGCTGTTGATCACCACCCCAGCGGCACGCCCGTTCTCTACCAGGACTCGCTGAACCGCGCAATCGGCCCGGATGGTCAAATTCAGCCGGTGGCGACCCTGACTGAGATAACCCAGCGCCGTACTGAACCTGACCCGGTTGTGGTTGTTGGTGATGGACGGTCCAACGCCTGACGAACCGGGGCTGTTATGATCGCTGGTCTCGGGGAATCCCGCGGCCCGGCAGGCCTCGTAAAACGCGGCCTGGGCCGGGTGCCAGTTCTCAGGGTTGGAATGATGGACGAAGATGGGTCCGTCGGAACCATGAAAGTCTCCCTGGCGGTCCACGTCAGTTTCGATCTTGAGGAAATACGGGAGGACTTTATCGAAGTTCCATTGGTGGTTGCCCAACGAAGCCCAGGCGTCGAAGTCCTCGGGTATACCGCGGTAAAAAGCGGAGGAGTTGATGGCGCTGGAACCGCCCGTCACTCTCCCACGTGGGACGGACATTGGAGGCGCTACCGGCGTGGCCTGCGCTACATATTGCCAGTTGTGAGGGTCGACGGCCAGGGATTCAGGGTGCCCGCCCGCGGTCCTCAAGGGCGCGGGCCCCTCCCGCGCGTCGAAACCGTACTTGATCTGGTCGGGCAGGTGGGCGAACTCAGGATAGTCTGGCCCCGACTCCAAGAGCAGCACACTACGTGCCGGGTCCTCGGACAGCCTCGCCGCCAGCACCGACCCCGCCGACCCAGCCCCAACGATTATCACGTCGTACTTCAAGCTCTTCACCTCTTCCGATCACTTGGGTCCCAGAGTGTACTCCACTTAGTTTTCGGGCAATTCGCACCCTGTCCAAAAAATCCGTCATTTCGATCTTAGCCAGAACGACGGTTAGACTGTGCTACTCATAGCAAGTTCAGGCCAAGTACTTCAATTCCGGGAAAACGGAATGGCGGCCCATTTGAGAGGGCCGCCATTCCAGGATACAATCGGTCGGAGCCAATGTTGAGGTCTTAGACCAGCCGCAGGAGTTTCTCCGCGTTGCCGGACATGTGCTTGGTCAGGGCGTCCTCCCCCAACTCATTCCAGAACGGCCAGTCTATGACGATTTCAGCAGTGTCCGGGAAATGCGCCTCTCCGTGAGGGTAGTCCGACTGATGCATCAGACAGTCCGTACCGAGCAGGTCGATGCAAGCCTTGGTCATCTCCGGACCCTCGAAAGGTTCCGCCCCGCACCGGAACCGCCCCATTTGAGCATACTCGATGGGCTTGTAGTCCAGTTGAGGCGTGGCGCCCGAGACGTAGTTGGCCATCTCGCCCAGCCGGATGAGCCAGTGGGGAAGCCATCCGTGTCCAACTTCCGCCGCCCCGGCGTTGATGTTGGGGAACCTGTCAAAGATCTTGCCAACGATCAGGTACGAAAGCAGCCTAGCCGCGCCCCAGGGGTGGGCCGCGGTCCGGGCCACTACGACATTGTCCCACATATCCCGATAGCCGGGGAAGTATGGGGCCTCGAAAGTGAAGCTGTGATGCAGAATTGGCAGGTGAGCGTCGTTCATTACCTCCCACAGAGGGTCAAGCTCTGGGTGGTCGATGGGCATCCCTTCCGGCAGCACTGGAGCCACCGCGGCTACCCAATTCTCCTGGGATACGGCCTTGACCTCTGAAACCGCCCATTCGATGTCGGCGGCGGGGGCAAGAATGATGCTCTTGAGCCGGTCTGGGCTGGTGCTGCAATACTGGCGCATGTAGCGATGATAGGCAGAGTAAAGCCCTTCCGCCAGACTCACGTCGGGAAGGGAGGTCAGACCATTGGCCCAGGTGCCAGGTATTATCACGTCTACGTCGCGGCCCTCCATGTCCATATCCAGCAGCCGTCCCTCGGCATTCTCGTCGCTCACGCCGTGGCGGGGGTCAACCCTGTGATGACCCGAAGAGCGGGTAACCCTGCCCTCCAGCGCGCCACGTCCTCCAGTAACCGCCTCGGCGTCCTCCGGCCTCGGAGCCTCTCCGGGGAACCTGTCGAACGGTATCGACGCCATGCTCAGGGCAGTGTAATTCCCCACAGTACGTAGATACGGTTTCATTTCGTCCAATCTGGGACGGAAGCTGGGGTCCACGTACTTCACCAGAGTATCGTAGCTGGGATTCACGTGGGTATCGATATCAATTACCTTGTAACCCTTTTTCATTTCGTCACTCCAAGTCTAGAGTGCGCCAATTATCGCCTCATCGCGACCGGAGGGTCAATGGCTCCGGCGCGGAATCTATTCCAAGCGTCATTAGCGGAGTCATCAAACGAAGCAATCAGACCGGTGGCAAGGGGTCCCGGCGCATTTACTTCCGTTGGTCTGCATCTACTTCCTTTCATCTAAGGAAAAGGCGTTGCCTTCCGGGTCGACGACGCGGGCGAGCCGGATGGGCTCTCCAGGAGGGTCGGACGGGCCGGAGATGATCTTGCCGCCTCCCTGTTCAACTTCGTCTACCGCGGCGTCGATGTCATTCACTTGAAATATCAAGCCGGTCTCCTCTGTTTCTCCGGTCCCTCCGCCGTGCAGGGCGACGACGGCGTCACCGAAGCTGAGTTCGCTCCAGAACTCGGACTGATATCCCACCTTCAGTCCAATGACACCCGTGTAAAAGGAAAGAGCGCGGTCCATGTCCTGCACCATAAGCATGTACTTGACTGTTTCAACCTTCATGTCTCACACTTCCCGATCAGATTTGCGCTACACTGGCGGCGGTCAGGGTTTCAAGTATCTGGACAACCACTCAAGGCATCGCCCCCAGGCCATGTAAGACGCTTCAGGATGGTAGCTCTCTCGGGTGTCGGAAAAGAAAGCGTGACCCGCCTCCTTGTAAGCCACCGTTTCGAACTCCTTCCCATGCCTGGATAGCTCGACTCCCAGCCGTTCCACGTCGTCCGCCGAGGGGTTGGTGTCTTCGTTGCCAAACAGTCCCAGCATCGGGCAACAGAGGTCTTTGACCATCTCCGCAGGGGCGGCGGGATTGACTTGGGTGGACTGGAAGAGTCCATTGGAGTAAAAGTTGACGAAGGCGTCCAATCCGGTCGTGTTGCAGGCGAACACCAGGGCCACCCTTCCGCCAGAGCAGAACCCGACTAGCCCAATCTGCGGACTTACGAAACCGCTGGACCGGAGGAATCTCTTCCCGCCGCCGAGGTCGGCGTTGGCCTGGGCGTTCGGACGGTTGCCCAGCCATTCCCGCGCGTTCGCCATGTCCGATTCTTCGACCACGCAGAGCTTTTCGTTGCGGCTGTACAAGGCGGGGACTATCGCCGCGTAACCCACCGCGGCAAACCTGCGGGCCACGTCCTTCATGTGCTCCTCGTAACCATGCACGCCATGGACTAGCACCAGGCCGGGAAATATCCCTTCTTCCGAGGGACGGGCCACATAGGCGGGCACTTTGTCCCCGTTGAACCCATGTACTTCCACATCGTAAGCCTTGATCTGCGCCGGGTGGTAGACAACGCCGGGGGGCATCATTGGCGACGGCATATTCGTACTCCTGGATGAGTCTATTACTGAATTGGGGCCAAGCCATAACACTTGAGGAACCCGATCGGTCTGCCCAAGATTATATAACCGTCGGTAATGGCAAGCTGCAACCCTCAAGCGCCCCGCTCCCACCGGACCCAGGAGGAGTTGCGGCCGTGAAAAGGTTGGTGCCGACCTCCATGATTTTAAGTGGTGACGTCTACTATTTATCGTAACCATAGTTCTCTCCAGCGCGCGTGTTTCGTCGTGATACGGCCAACTGCCAAGACTACCTGCCGTTGACAGCCCGCGCACCATGAAATATCATCGGTTGGGAATCGACCCTGTCTAGCTGCGCCTTTGGTAGTGGCGGGGTTTATATCCTTCGGAAGACTAGAGCAATAAATAAGGAGGCTGTTGGATGTCGAACAAAGAGGATGTCGCCCTGCTGGCACACCTGATGCGCCGCGCAGGGTTTGGGGCTACCAAAGAAGAGCTTAGCCGCTACGCCGAGATGGGCTACGAAGCCACCGTGGACGAGCTCATCGACCCACCCAGGGACCGCCAGTCCGGTAAGACCGCTATGCTCCTGCGCTACCTGCCCGGTTCCCTGCTCCCCGGTGGCACGCCCACTCCGGGACAGTACAACTGGATGTACCACATGATCACGACCCAGAGGCCGTTGGAGGAGAAGGTCGCCCTCTTCTGGCACCAGGTATTCGCCACCGGCAACGCCAAGGTCGACAACTGCGACCAAATGCTCGAGCAGTTGACCATGTTCCGCAAATACGGCATGGGCAATTACCGCGAAATGCTGGTGCAGCTCTCCAAGAACCCGGCCATGATCTTCTGGCTGGACAACAACGAGAACCACCGTGACGCCGTCAACGAGAACTGGGGACGCGAGCTTTTGGAGCTCTTCTCCATGGGCGTCAGCAACTACACCGAGGTGGACGTACGGGAAGCCTCCCGCGCCTTCACCGGCTGGACCATCATGCCCAAGCTCCCCCGCCAGCCATTCGGCCGCTTCCCTTGGCGGTACGAGTACTTGGGCGAGGACCACGACGACGGCGAGAAGACCTTTTTGGGCCACACCGGCAAACTCAACGGTGAGGACATCATCGACATCATCGTGAAGGAGCCCGCCACCGCCCGTTTCATCTGCCGCCACCTGTACAACTTCTTCGTGGCCGACGAGGTCCAGGTCCCGGCGTGGACCATCGAGCCCGCCCGCGACGAAGAGGCCCTGGACATGATGGTCACCGCTTTTGAAGAGTCCGGCTACGAGATGAAGGCCGTTCTCAAGCTTATGCTCAACTCCGAGTTCTTCAAGAACGCCCGCTACTCCAAGATCAAGAGCCCGGCTGAGGTTGTGGCCAGCACCTTGAAGCTAGTCGGCGCATACCCGACTCCCGAGCCCACCCTCCCCAGCATCGGCCCCGAGCCCGGGTACATGGGTCAGTCGATTCTCGATCCCCCCAGCGTTGAGGGTTGGTACACCGGCTCCGAGTGGATCAACAGCGGCTCGCTCCTAGCCCGGATCAACTTCGTGGCCGACCGCGTCGCCAACACCAACATGCCCGGTGTCAAGAGGATCATCGGCGACATGAAGTCTGATGGTATCTCCACCCCCGAGCAGCTTCTCGAGGCTTCCCTGGAGCATATGGGCTTCCTGGAGATCGGTGAGGAGACCCGCCAACAGCTTATGGACCACGCCAAGGCCGAGGGCAACATGGACTGGAACGACGAGGAAGCCTCCGGCGTCCGCGTCGGTGAGATGCTGGCCCTGGTCGGCGCCACCACCGAGTACCAGTTCGGCTAGACATTCGCCACGCTAAGGACGGCCCTTCGACTTCGCTCAGGGTGAGCGGGTGGACATTCCCCGCCCATCCTGAGCAGAAGCCAAACAGGGACATCCTGGGCCAGACCCAACCCCGCTCATCCTGAGCGGAGCGCAGCGGAGTCGAAGGACCCGCTAACTAGAGCAATCCTTAAAGGAGTTTAGAGCATGACCTCTACGAAGAAAGACCCAGTCATCGTAGTCTTGCAGCTCACCGGCGGCAACGACTATTTCAACACCGTCATTCCCTACAACGACCCTCTCTACTACGACAACCGTCCCGCCGTTCAGTACCGGCAGGAAGACATCATCAAGGTCGACGACCAACTCGGCTTCGCTCCCACCATGGGCCCCATCAAGGAGCTTTACGACCAGGGTAAGGTCGCCGTTCTCCACGGCATCGGCTACGCCGACTCCCCCAGGTCCCACTTCCGCTCCATGGACATCTGGCACACCTGCGAGCCGGACAAGGTCGGCACCGAGGGTTGGGCCGGCAGGCTCGCCCGCGAGCTAGACCCCAACAAGGAGAACGTCCTCTCCGCCATTAACTTCGGCCATGGCCTGCCACGCGCCCTGGTGGTCCCCGGCGTACCCGTCGCCGCCATCGCCGACCTCGAGACCTACGGCGTCCTCACCGGCATCAGTGACGAGTCCCAGCGCCTAAAGGCCCTGGACCTCTTCGCGCGCATGTACTCCCCCGCCGTCGGTTCCGGCATGGTCACCGACTATCTCCGCTCCACCGGCATGGAAGCCATGACCGGCGCGGACATCGTCAAAGTAGCCCCTGAGATGTACTCCTCCAGCGTCGAGTACCCCAATTCCCCCATCTCCGCTCACCTGAAGGACATCGCTCAGGTCTACCTGGCCGACCTCGGCACCCGCATCTTCTACACCCAGCACGGCTCATTCGACACCCACGCCGGCGAGGCTGGCGCGCATCCCACCCTGTGGAAGGACGTCTCAGAAGGCATCTCCGCCTTCTTCGAAGACCTCCACGCCCACGGCCAGGGTGACAACGTCGTCATGTACCTCTTCACCGAGTTCGGACGCCGCGTCCACGACAACGGCTCCGGCACCGACCACGGCGCCGCCGGCGCGGCCTTCGCCATCGGCGACCCGGTCAAGGGCGGCATGTACGGCCGGTACCCCTCGGCCAAGGCCGAGGACCTGGAACAGGGCGACCTGGTCCCCAACTACGACTTCCGCGGCGGCTACACCACCATCTTGGAAGACTGGTTCGGCCTCGACGCCAAGCCCATCGTCAACGGCTCTTTCGAGAAGCACCACTTCCTTTAGGCTAGGAAGCTTAAGCCAAAACGCTCTTGCTAACACGGCGAGGAGTCTATCATTGAATAGAGCGGACTCCCCGCCATTCTAGGACCTAAACCATGGGCGAAAACGCCCAGGAATCGCACAAGCGCCTGGAGGTAATCTGATATGGCGGAAATCACCGTAGCATCCGGCCGGTGCTGGCAGTATAGTCACTATGTGGGTCGCAGGGGCGGCGCTGGAAATGGTTTCACCCAGCCCGTCGGCGTCGTCGCTGGCAAAGACGACGTTATCTACGTGCTCAACAGGGCATCCCCTCGCGTCACCAAGGCCACCGTTGCCCAGGAATTCCTGGGAGAGTTTGGCCGCGGCGGCGAGGAAGAAGGCCAGTGGGTATGGCCCACCGACCTAGCGTTGGACCAGGACGAGAACGTCTTCACCGCCGACGAATGGCTCAACCGCATCACCGTTTTCGACAAAGACGGTAACGTCATCAAGACCTGGGGCGAGGCCGGCGAGGGCGAGGGCCAGTTAAACGGTCCCTCCGGTATGGCTTTCGACGCCGACAACAACGTTTGGATCGTCAACAGCCTCAACAGCCGCGTCCAAAAGTTCACCACGGACGGACAATTCATCACAGCCTTTGGGACCAAGGGTAACGCCGATGGTGAATTGGACATGCCCTGGGGCATCACTCTGGACAACGACGGCAACATTTATGTAGCCGACTGGAACAACCACCGGGTCCAGAAGTTCAACACCAATGGTGACTACTTGATGACCTTTGGTTCTGGCAAAGAGACCGGCGTATCATCCTCCGGAGACACGCCATATATCCACGCCACGGTCCGCGAGGTAGACGAGAACCCCAACGACCTCAACCATCCCACGGGCGTCGCTGTAGACCAGGACGGCGACGTATACGTAGTGGACTGGATGAACGAGCGCGTCGTGATCTTCAACTCCCTGGGCGGCACTCTGGCCACCCTGCGGGGCGAGGCCCGTGGCCTGTCCAAGTGGGCCGAGATGTCCATCGTCGCAAATCCCGACATGGGCAAGGCCAGGCGGAGGGTCAAGAACCCCGAGGTGCAGAATTACTTCCGAATGCCCGTGGCCTGCACCTTCGACCAGGCGACCAACCGCCTTCTGATCGCCGACACCCACCGGGGACGGGTCCAGGTCTTCGAAAAGGACCAGGACTACATGGACCCCCAGTTCAACCTATAAGACGCTTCGGCGTTCCACCCCCGGCTACCCAACAGCGCCCCTGTCAGACAGGGGCGCTGTTGTATGTGCGTCGGAACTGTATTCCCACCGACGATAAATATCCATGCCCAACATCACATAACACGGCTTGACATCACCAATTCAAATAACATACATTACCTTTCACGCTAAAAGCACTGGAATATTCATCTCATGAATCAGTGAAACGCGACGAAACGCAATAGTGATTCTCGTTACCGGGATAGCAGACATTCGTCAATTACCCAATAATTAGAAGATAACCCCGAAAAAGAAATGCCCTGGGCGGACTCGTCGCTCAACTAGGCCGCCCAGGGCAGGAGTGGAACGTGCTGATGGCACGCGCCGAATCGCATAGTATCACACCTCTTCAAGGCGCTTCCAGACTGGAGCAGGCGGCCTTCTCCTCGAAGGCGTCCCCATTCCATGGTGGACTCCGCGCTCCACGAGGGATGCCTATCTTTGTGTCTAGCGCATATTCTTGGAGGGAACTTGATGCACTGGCGAGTTAACCTGAAATCCAGATTCTTGGTCCTCACACCCCTGGTGTTAGCCCTAGCATTTCTCATTGCCTGTGGGACCTCTGCCCCGGCCGAACCCACAGTGGCTGAGCAAGATGCTGTCAAAGAAATACCCAAAGAAGTCGAAGCCACCAAGGAAGTCGCTGCGAGGCCTCAGATGAAGCCCGCCCAGGTGGTAGCTGCGACTGCCGCCCCGCCATCGCAGCCCCAGCCCACCGCTCCTCCGGCCGTGACTGAGAGCAAACGCGGTGGATTCGTCACGATGATGGACTACAATGCGCCGACCCAGAAAGCGATCTGGGAGTGGGCAGGGTCTCAACTTAAGAACACTTCGCCTGTGTTCAACGGCCTGCTCGAATTTAACCCCGAAACAGACGACCCCCTGGACATACGGGGCGATCTCGCGGAGACCTGGGAGCAGGTGGACCCAACTACTTATGTATTCAACTTGCGCCAGAACGCGACTTGGCACGACGGCAAGCCGGTCACGGCTGAAGACATCATATTCAGCCTTGACGGCGGCGTCTGCGTCGACTGCAACGGGCTTGATAACCTGCAAGGTGCAACCCGGACCGGGGCCATCTTTACCGACAACTACTACGAAGCTGGTAGTGCCCGGGCCATAGACCAGCATACGATTGAAGTGAATACGTTGTTCCCGGCCCCCGCCTTTATCCCCACGCTAGCCCTCGACGTCTTCAAGATGCTTCCCAAGCACACTGTCTTGGGCGACCGGAAAGCCCAGACCATCAAGAGTCCGGAAGATTTTAACGGCTCTGGCCCATTCCTTCACGTCAGTTATACGAAAGACGTGAAGAATGAATACGAAGCCAACCCGGACTACTGGAAGGAGGGTTATCCGCGACTAGACGGGATGCGGCACGTCATCCTAATCGACTCTGGTTCCCAGATTGCCGCGTTCCAAACGGGGCAGGTGTTGATGGTGAACTGGATCGTGCACCAGATCGGTGTTCACGACGCTCTGAGGCTACAAGAGGAACTCGAGGGCAAAGTCGATTTCCACTGGGCCGGGCCCATCCTGGCCCATGGAGTTGGCTTCAACACCACGAAAGCGCCCTTCGACAATGTGAAGGTACGCCAGGCGATCAATCTGGCTATCGACAGATGGGAAATGGTCGACACTCTTAGCGCGGGGATTCACTGGATGGGGTCTCCGTTCCCACCAGACACAGTCTTTGGACGCACCACGCAAGACCTGCTCTCTCTGCCAGGCTATCGCTACGTGGATGGGGCTGGGACGCCTGTGACCGGCGCCCTTAAGGGTGTCGAGGGAATTCAGAAGGACCCGAGGGATTTGGAGGAGGCCCGGAGGCTACTAACCGAGGCTGGATACCCCGACGGGTTCGAGGTGACTCTGTCTGCCCGGAACGCTGTCGGCTATCCCGATGAGGCCGCTATCCTGGCCGAGCAGCTAAAGGAGGTTGGCATCGAGGCAACCCTGAAAACATACGAGAGCGCCGCTGGCTATAAGACCTACGACGCTGGTGACTTCCAGTTCATGGTCCAGGGACGCTCGCTGTCGCTCATGGACCCGGATGTAGTGTATGCCCAGTGGGTGAACAGCACCATGACCCGTTGGGGAGCCGGAGGCGCGCCCGGGACCAACTTCCACCATCCATCGGGGTTCGAGGAACTTTACCAGCAGCAGTCTCAAGAACTGGACCTGGAGAAGCGGAAGGCCATCGTAAGAGAGATGGAAGACATCCTCATGAATCAGGACGCCCAGTACATCAATCTCTTCTGGAGCGCGCGCGCATTCCCAGTAGCCACTCAGATCCAGAACTTCCATCTGCATCCAAGCCATTACATGGGTACCAAATGGGAGCACCTCTGGTGCGAACCAGTAGACGCATGCCGCTAATCATAACCCGGCTTATTTAAACCAAGGGGGGCGGGTACTTGCCCGCCCCCTGCCAGAAAACAGACGGCCAACCCTTATTCTCCTGAGAGTGTGACCCTCAATGCAGGCTTACATAGCCAAAAGAACGCTCCTGTTCGTCCCGACCATAATCATGGTCACCATCGCGATTTTCGTCCTACTTCGCGTCGTGCCTGGCGACCCGGCGGTCATGCTTCTGGCTGGAGGAGAAGGCGGCGGAGAGGAGAACGAGTATACCCAGGAACAACTCACAGCCTTACGCGCCAAGTTGGGCACGGACAAACCCATTGTGGCCCAGTACGGAATTTGGGTATGGAACATGCTCCAACTAGACTTCGGGACGTCCTTCTTTTACGAGACCCCCGTCTCGGAAGACCTAAGGCAGAAATTCCCGGTGACCCTGGAACTTAGCATATTAGCCACGGTATTGGCGATTATCGTGGCAGTCCCTTTGGGGGTGATCTCTGCTATTAAGCAGGACAGCCTGGCGGACTATGCGACCAGGTTGATCACTATCGCCGGCGTGGCCATCCCCAATTTCTGGTTGGCCATCCTGATGATCTTCTTCCTGGTCTTAATCTTCGGTTGGATGCCTCCAATAGTCTACGTGAGCCTGTGGGAAGACCCCACCTCGAACCTGAAACAGCTCTTCTTCCCAGCCGTGGCGTTGGGTTTCTCGAATATGGCCTTTATCGCCAGGGTCACCCGCTCCGCCATGCTCGAAGTGTTCCGGGAAGACTACATCCGCACCGCACGGTCCAAGGGACTCAGGGAAGCAGTGGTGGTTTTCCGCCATGCTCTGAAGAACGCACTCCTTCCCGTCGTAACCATTTCCGGCTACGAATTTGGCCGGCTCATGGCGGGCACGATAATCATCGAGGTGATCTTCATGGTGCCGGGAATGGGACGTCTCCTGGTTACGAGCATTTTCCACCGGGACTTCCCCATGATCCAGGCGGTGATCGTGCTAATCACCGTATTGGTGTTGGTCTTGAACATGGCCCTGGACCTGCTCTATGCCTGGCTAAATCCAAGAATCCGCTACACCTAGAAGATCGATAATTCGTAACCGTCCCCAGGAGAGGACCAATGAGCCAAGACCGCAGCATCGGGGCAATAGCCTTACCTACGCCGGTTGACGGTGGACTGAAACCTAAGCGGACCGCCGCACAGAACCTTGGCCACTTCTTCCGTCACAAACCTTTAGGGGCGTTCGGGGCCGTGGTGGCCAGCATCCTGGTACTGGTCGCCATATTTGCCAACATCATGGACACCCACGACCCTTACGCAATTAGAGCGGCCGAGGTATTCTCCCCACCCAACTCAACTGTGTGGCTGGGAAGTGACCACCTAGGCCGAGACGTGTACAGCAGGATCATCCACGGAGCCAGAATATCCCTCTACGTCGGCATGATGAGCTCCTTTATCGGATGCACCATCGGGATGATTGTCGGAGTGGCCAGCGTCCACTTTGGCGGCATCACCGATCTGGCGGTCCAAAGGGTCATCGACGGGATGATGGCCTTCCCTTCACTGATCCTGGCCATCGCGATTATGGCTGCCCTCGGATCGTCCCTGAACAACGTGGTGATCGCCCTGAGCATCGTCTACATACCGAGTACAGCCCGGATCCTTCGCTCCCAGTCTTTGGCTATCAAGGAGACCGACTACATTCTTGCTTCCAAGGCGGTCGGGGCTGGTGACTGGCGGATCATCACAAAGCATATGATCCCCAATTGCTTCGCCCTGTTCATAGTCATCGTCACTATTCACCTGGGCGGCGCGATTATCGCAGAGGCCTCACTGAGCTTCCTGGGTGTCGGCACACCTCCTAACGTTCCGTCCTGGGGCGGGATGCTGAACGGAGCTGCACACAGCTACGTTAAGACCGCCCCATGGGTGGCCATGTTCCCAGGAATGGCCATTGTCATGGTTGTCTTCGCCTGGAACCTGTTGGGCGACGCTCTCCGTGACGTGTTGGACCCTCGCCTCCGGGGGACAGAGTAACTCCCGTAGCGAGTCTCGCCTGACCCATTGTCGGGTGAACCCCAAATAACCGCGGCATCACCGGGCGGGTCCTCTGATTTGAGGACCCGCCCGGTTTCATTGAGACCTCTGTATTGACCCCCGGGGCTTCTTTCTTCAGTTCACGGAGCATCACCGAGATTGATGCTCCGTATTTTTGCGCGTTTTAGCCACACGCATATGTCGTCACTACGTTAGATATTCGTTAGAGTCGAACCCCTAAACGCTAATATTACTATATGTGTATTATCTATTCATAAAATAGTGATGGGTGATTCCGTAAAAGAAATCCGCTAGCATACCGATTATCATCACTGTGCTAGGCAGCCCCAACCCCAAATGTATGCGGAGGAAAGTTTATGGCCAAGGGCTCATCGACGTTATTCAAGGGATTATTCCTTACTGCATTGCTCATGGCCCTGGTGTTTGTCATCGCTTGCGGTTCCGCTGCCCCGGCCAACCAAAGCGTGGCCGATACGGGGGCGGCCAAGGCAGTCCCCAAGGAAGTCACAACTCAGAAAGATGACCCCAAAGCAGTTGAACCCGCAAAGGAAATAGTGGCCACCCCGGCCGTTGAGAAGAAAGTCCATGAGGGGCTAGCAGTGCATATTGCCCCTGGAGCCAAGACCGAGGAAAAGGATAATCCCTACTTCACTTCATTGCTGAAGTCAAGCGCGGCGGGTTCATTAACATGACCTAGTACACTGATGTTCGGCAGAGGTTCATCCACCAGTCCTCCGTGCTCAGCATTAACATGGCCCCATTGTTCAACAACCTGAACGAGTACCACCCCGAAACCGAGGACCAGGGCGACCTCCGGTGGGACGTGTGCGAAAGCTGGGAGTTGGCTGAAGACGGTGTTACATACACCTTCCACGTTCACCCCGACGCCACCTGGTCCGACGGCGTTCCAGTCACCGCCAAGGACATCGTCTTCAGCCTGGAGAGCATGGTCACTCCCGACCAGTTCCCAGCCCTCGAGGGCCGCTCCACGTCCACCCACTGCAACACCGGCCTATACTACGATTCCGGCATGTCCCGGGAGATCGACGAAAAGACCGTCGAAATGGTCGCCAAATTCCCCACCGCCGGTTTCTTCCCCGCCATCGCCAACCATACCTGCGCTATCATCCCCGAGCACATCGTGGTTGGCCGGGAACTTCCGCAAGGCGGCAAGAACACGACGACCCTCGTGGGGTCCGGTCCCTACAAGTTCGTGGAATACGTTAAAGAGGTTTCCGTCGAGTACATCAGGAACGATGATTACTTTAAAGAGGGCCGCCCCTACATCGTCGGCATGAAGCACTTCGTGATGACCGACTCAGGCCGTGTCATCGCCGCCTTCGAGACCGGCCAGATCCTCACCAGCAACCAGTCGTTGGACAACCTCACGGTCGCCGAAGCACTGCAACTGGACGAGGAGATGGACACCCTCACCATGCATTGGGCCGGTCCTATCAGCTTGATGGCCATCGTGATGAACAGGGCCAGGGCTCCGTTCGACATCCCCGAGGTCAGGAAAGCCGTTCAGTTGGCGGTCGACCCCGCCCCCATCATCGATACCATTAGCGATGGGATGTACACCCGGGGATATCCCGCTCCCAAGGGCTTCTGGTACAGCCTGCCCGATTCCGAGTATGGCAACATGACCGGCTTGAGGCACCTGGACGGAGCGAAACACCCCGAAGACCTAGCCGAAGCCAAGAGGCTCCTGGCTACCGCCGGAATCGAGGGGGCTCTATCTGTCACCCTGCACGCTAGGAACTGCTGCGACTACCCCGACGTTGCGGTCCTAGTCAAGCAACAACTAGAGAGCGTCCTCGACTGGGACATCACGATTAAGGTGATGGAAAGCGGGGCCGGATTCGACGCTTATTGGGCTGGCGACTACCAGTTCGCCGTTCAAGGCAGCATCTTCATGAACGACCCAGACGCCATGTTCGCCCGCTACATCCGCGGCACGATCCCTCAGTGGACCGGCGGCGGACGCGGCAAGTGCTACGCCACCGAGGGCCTGGAGACGCTCTTCGACCAACAGGTAAGGGAATCCGACCAGGACAAACGCCGGGCCATAGTCAATCAGATGGCCGAGGTAGCTCAAGAGCTTACGGTATACCCGTATCTCTACTGGGAAGACGCACACTAGGGCGTGGAACACCGGATTAAGAACTTCAACTTCACCTACCAGGGAATGCGCTGGGAGCACGTCTGGTGCGACCCTGACTGCGGATAACCAACTGATCTTCACCCCATACGAACGGGTCGGCTCTTCAGAAGAGCCGACCCGTTTTCTTTTACCCTCATTACGACCGGAGCGGGCTCGCTCCCCGGTCCAAGAACGCGTTTCAATCGCAATACGCTCGTTGTTAGTATATTATTCAGTTCTTGTGCCTACGATAACATCGGTATTCGACACCCGAGATTTATTTTACGTAAAATATATTCCCGATGTTTGCACCTATTGACACTCGTTTCCAGGATATTATATATTGTTCTGCGCTCCACTAAGGACGAGATGATTTCCATTCCTTTAATACAGTGCAAGGGTCTATTCGCAAATATAACTATGTGGATATAGCTCTCGTTAAGGAATCCAATCTTGGACTGGAGCCGTACCCTCTCAGGGAAAACCAGGCTTAACTCATCCCAAATCTACCTGTGTCTTGGAGGACAACGTATGGCGCAAGGCTTGTCAAAGGTTCCCAGGGGACTACTTCTTACCCCACTCGTATTGGCTCTCGTGTTCGCCATTGCCTGTGGGTCCGCCGCCCCGGCGGAACAGGCTGTGACGCAGCAAGAAGCCCCCAAGGAAGTACCTAAAGAGGTAACCGCACAAACACAAGATACCGTCACGAAAGTCGAGGCTACCAAGGAAGCGGTAGCCGCACCCGACTCGTATGCGAAAAAGACCCATGAAGGCGCCGCGAAACAAATCGCGCCGGGAGCTAAGGCAGAGCAGAAGGAAAACCCCTACTTCATTGCCGAAGCCAAGCAGGGCGGGTTCATCAACATGAACCAGTACGCCGATGTCCGGCAGCGGCTAATCCACCAGTCCTCAGTCTTGAACATGAATATGGCCCCTCTGTTCAACAACCTGATCGAGTACAACCCTGAGACCGCCGACCAGGGTGATCTCAGGTGTGATCTGTGCGAAAGCTGGGAATTGGCCGAAGACGGCGTGACCTACACCTTCCACGTCCATCCGGACGCCAAATGGTGGGACGGCACACCGGTAACGGCCAAAGACGTGGTCTTCAGCCTAGAGAGCATGGTGGCCCCAGATCAGTTCCCAGCCCTCGAGGGCCGCTCCACGTCCACCCACTGCAACACCGGTCTCTATTACGATTCCGGTAACTCCCGTGCGATTGACGACAAGACCGTCGAAGTTGTCACTAACTTCCCCACCGCTGGTTTCTTCCCCGCCATCGCCAACCATACCTGTGTCCTCATCCCCGAACACGTCGTGGTCGGACAGGGTATCGCCCAGGGTGGCAGGGACATGGACGTTCTAGTCGGCTCCGGTCCTTTCAAGTTCGTGGAGTACGTCAAGGAAGTCTCCGTGGAGTACACCAGGAATGAAGATTACTTCAAGGGAGGCCGCCCCTACATCGAAGGGATGAAGCACTTCGTAATGACCGACTCCGGCCGCGTCATTGCAGCCTTCAAGACCGGCCAGATCCTCACCAGCAACCAATCAATCGACAACCTCACCGTTGCCGAGGCCCTGCAGCTTGACGAGGACATGGACAGCCTGACCATGCACTGGGCCGGCCCCATCAGCATGATGTACATCCAGATGAACACCGCCAAGGCCCCCTTCGACAAGCCAGAGGTCAGGAAGGCCGTCAACCTGGCCATCAACCCCCAGCCAATCATCGACAACATCAGCGAGGGTATGTACGCCAAGGGCTACCCGCTGCCTCGCGGCTTCTGGTACAGCCTCCCCGATGCGGAGTACGACAGTCTCCCTGGCTACCGGGACGTCGACGGCATGAAGCACCCCGATGACCTGGCCGAGGCCAATCGCCTCCTGGCCAGCGTGGGTATGGACGGCCCCTTCTCCATCACTCTCCACGCCCGCAACTGCTGCGACTACCCCGACGTTTCCGTGTTGGTCAAGCAGCAGCTTGAGGAGGCACTGGGCTGGAACATCACCCTGAAGGTTATGGAGAGCGGCGCAGGCTTCGACGCCTATTGGGCGGGCGATTACCAATTCGCCGTCCAAGGTGGCAGCATCTTCATGAACGACCCCGACGCCCTCTTCGCCCGCTACATCCGCGGTACTACCCCCCAATGGTCCGGGGGCGGGCGAGGCAAGTACTATGCTCCTGAGGGGGTAGAGGCCCTCTTCGACAAACAGGTCCGGGAACCAGACCAGGAGAAGCGGAAGGCCATAGTCCAAGAAATGGCGAGGCTCGCCTACCAGGGAGCGGCCAACCCCTACATCTACTGGGTTGACCGGCACCACGGGGTGGAGCACCGGATCCAGAACTTCAACTTCACCTATCAGGGATCGCGCTGGGAGCACGTCTGGTGCGACCCCGAGTGCAAGTAACAAAACGTTTACCTACGCAACAACAGGCCGGCCCCGTTTTGGGGCCGGCCTGTATCTCTGTATGCCGGAACTCCTCCAGCGTAATTCCTTTACACTAGACCCAGGCACTGGCGAATTCGGCAAGAATGGCGGAGAACGGGGAAGACATCGCAACTCTTTGCCTTCCCCGATGAGCCTATTGACACGTCATTCGAGCCTATACTATAGTATCTCGCGCTCCGGGCTTGGGGAACGAAGTCCCCATAGTAATATTACTTCATAGTCGGCTGGCTCAAGGGGACCAGGCAGACGGCAAGGGCATCACTCGATAGTCACTCAGAAATTGCCCAGAAATCAGGCAGTATTCACACGGACCCTGGTGATGGGTCCCCGTAGGATTCAGGGAGCAAAATGAGGTCATACATAGCCAAGCGGTCCGTCCTATTCCTCCCCACGCTGTTCATCGTCACTGTGTTGGTATTCGCAATACTGAGGGTCGTCCCTGGAGACCCCGCGGTGCTGATCCTCGGAGGCGAGGAAGGGGACGACGACTACTCTCAGGAACAGCTCGACGCATTGAGGGCGAAGCTCGGTACCGATAAACCCATCTACATTCAATACCTCAAATGGGTGGGCAAAATGCTCAAGGGGGACTTTGGCACGTCCTACTTCTATGAGGGCGACCAAGTCTTCGACGACATCAAGCATAGGCTCCCGGTAACCATGGAACTGGGTCTCATGTCCCTCATCCTGGCCAGCATAGTGGCCATACCCCTCGGAGTAATCTCAGCTATCAAACAGGACACCGTCGGAGATTACATCACCCGGGTAATTACCATCGCCGGGATCGCATTGCCCAATTTCTGGGTCGCGGTGATGACGATCTTCTTACTGGTTCTCATCTTTCAATGGGCTCCTCCTTTAGCGTATGAAAAGGTATGGGACGATCCCTGGACTAACTTCCAACAGTTGATTTTCCCGGCGTTCGCGCTCGGCACCTCCAACATGGCGTTCATTGCACGGATCACCCGTTCCGCGATGCTTGAAGTGCTGCACGAGGACTACATTAGGACAGCCCGGTCCAAGGGCCTGCGGGAAGGAACGATCATTTCCCGCCACGCCCTTAGAAACGCTCTGCTGCCGGTAGTCACTCTCACTGGCTACGAGTTCGGGCGCCTGATTTCAGGCACGGTAATAATCGAGGTTATCTTCCTCGTCCCCGGCATGGGCAGGCTCCTAATTACCGCCATTACCAGCCGCGACTTCCCGGTGATTCAGGCCATCGTGGTGCTGATAGCAGTGGTCGTGTTGTTGCTAAACCTGCTGCTCGACCTGACCTACGCCTGGCTGAACCCCAGAATTCGGTACAGTTAGACCGATAACCTAAATTCAAGGTATTGTAGAAATGGCTCAAGAACAGAGTCCCGCCGGAGCGATTCCGGATCAGCAAGCGGCTGTCGTCCCAGCCCCTTCCATATTCGTCCTGCCTCCAAAACGGACCTTGGCGCAGCACGTGCTCTACTTTGTTACACGCAAGCCTCTTGGGACGTTGGGCGCCGTGGTTGCGGTATGCCTAATCCTGATGGCCATCTTCGCCCCCGTGATCGCGACCTACGATCCCTACAAAATCATTAGCGAATGCCCCGAGCAGAAACGCCTGACTTGCAAATGGGCCGACCCTGGGGCCAAGTCCGAAAGGCCCGTCGGGACGCTCTTGTTCGGCGCCGACCACCTGGGCCGCGATGTGTTTAGCCGGCTCATATACGGCGCGCGGATATCCCTGTACGTTGGCATTATCGCGTCCTTGGTTGGCTGCACGATAGGCATGATGGTTGGGGTCATCAGCGTCCACTTCGGCGGGGTCACCGACCTAACCGCCCAGCGGTTTATAGACGCCTTGATCTCCTTCCCAACCCTGATTCTCGCAATCGCCATTATGGCCACACTCGGCGCTTCGTTACTCAACGTGATTATCGCCTTGAGCATCGTGTATATACCAAGCACCGCCCGCATCATGCGCGCCCAGTTCTTGGCGATTAAGGAAATGGACTACATCCTGGCGTCCCAGGCCGTCGGCGCGGGCAACTGGCGGATCATGATAAAGCACATGATCCCCAACTGCTTCGCCCTTTACCTGGTAATATTCACGTTCCATCTCGGCGGCGCGATCATCGCCGAAGCTTCCCTCAGCTTCCTGGGAGTCGGCACACCCATCGACGTGCCGTCCTGGGGTGGGATGCTCAGCGGCGCCACCGCCCAATCAGTGTCCCTGGCTCCCTACCTTGCGATATTCCCCGGCCTGGCTATCGCCATCGTAGTCTTCTCCTGGAATGTCCTGGGAGACGCGCTGCGGGACGTGCTCGACCCCAGGCTCCGGGGGGCCAGCTAGGAGCCAGCGTTCTAGACACAGGCGCCCTACGCCAAAGGCGGCGGCTCAATGGGAATCCGGTCTAACTACGGAAGACGACCGGCGGTGGCGCGTGTCGCGCCACCGTTTCACCTAAACATTAAAAGACCAATGAAAACCGTCTGGGCGCGGCAATACGGGAACCAATTAAGACCCAAACGAGGAAGGTCCGTTATGCGAACCATCGCCATCTTCGCGCTTCTGGCATTAGGGATTATTGCCCTCACAGGCTGCGGCGCGTCTAGTCCAAGCGGCGGATCGACCGATGGCGGCGCTGCGGACCCGGCCGCAATGGTTCTGCAAACCGAACAGATGGGGTTTATCCCCTCTTCTAAGGCTGGTCAGCACGTGGGAGAAGAAGCTACCGTTCGTGGCCTCGTAAAAGATTATCAGTGGATTTCTGGTAGACCCAAGAGACCTCATTTGCTCCTGTTCGACACCGGAGCCCTCATCGAACGGGGATCCTCTATTTCGGAACAGGAAATCCCCGATACCTTCACGGTGGTTATTTGGAAGGAAGACGCCCTCGCAAACTTCCCTAGCAGCACTAATTTCGGCCCCGTATATTTGGACAAAGTTGTCTGCGTGACCGGGACCATAGAAATCGACTTTGGCGACAGACCTTCGATCAGGGCCACGCACGCGGACCAGCTTAAGGCCGACTGCTAGTACTACAACGACGCGTTATGAGAAAACACGCTCAGGTCTTCTTCTTCAGCTACGGACCGTTCATCATGGGAGACTCGCACTCGTTCGTTGCCAGCTTCAAAATCCGCTCACGAGTTACCTTGTAGGACAACGCGTCGTTGTAGTACTAGTTGCCCTTCCGGTCCGGCCCTGTGATCCGGGGCCGGACTTAGTTATCCCAGTCCAATTTCTCCGCCCACAGACTCCTACCACGAACCGGCGGCCATGGCGCCTCTTTCGATGAAACCCTCGAGGTCGCGCCAGGCGGCGTTGGTCCCCGTACCGTCCCCGGCCAGTCACACCATTCCGGGCTCGACCCGGAAGCCGGGAATTCTTCCCCGCGAGTACGTTACAAAACCCCACAATCTCTGGCTTCCAGTCTTCGCTTGAGCCAACCGTGACCTTGTCTGGACCGCCTAGTAGAACGAAAATCCGCTACATTCATCGCACATACCCAAGGCGGACGTGGCTGCATATGCTATCCATGACCGTCAAAAACCGTGGGCAACCAGCCTGAGGCACGTTACCCAACTCCGGCGTATTCAAACCAAACCCCTTCCCCGCTGATGGAGAAGGGGTTTGGCACGCAGGACAGCAGTGAGGACGAACCGCCAAATCGGGTCCGGTGAGGAGATTCCGGAGGCCTAAGGGAAGCCTGGAAGCCTAATTAGAGGCGGTGACGGCGTGGAGCGCCCCACCTTCTGTAACTACGTACATGGTGTCTCCGGCGACTATGGGACTGGCCATGATCTGTCCGGTGCCGGCGTCGAAGTCCCATAAGACCTCACCGGTTTCGACGTCCAGACCAAAGACCTTCCCGCTTTCCGCACCCGCCAAGACCGTTTTCCCAGCGACGGTTGGCTCCACGGATAAAGGCTCTTCGAGCTGGGTCGCCCAAACCTTGTCTCCATTCTGGGAATCACGGGCGAAGACCTGGCCCTCCACCGTCGCCCCGATTACCTTGTCGTGGGCCACGGACAGCAGGCCTTTGATCTGACCGCCTACCCGCTTGGACCAGAGCCCTCCGGGCTGTACGGGGCGCGTTTCGATCACCTGCCAGACGAATAGATTGATCTTCACTTTGAACCAATTCCGCTGACCGGGCCAAGACGTGGCCAACCGGTCAATTGCCCATGCCCATCCCCTGTCGCTGCTGAAGTAAACGATATCGCCATTGACCGTGGGGCCGCCGCCGAAACGCTGTCGGCCAGTGTCGAACATCAACTGCTGTTTGCCCGATTCGGCGTCCACCAGGTATACAAGGCTGTCCTGAGAGGCCACTACCACCGTGCCGTCGTAGTAGGCCACTGGAGAAACGATCCAGTCCTCGGTGAGGAAATTCCACAACTCCTCTCCGGACGTTACGTCCAAAGCATGGAGCAGACGGTCGCCCGACCCCAAGTAGAGCGTGCCGTCGGCGATGATTGGAGCTGCGGAGATCGGCTGGCGCAGGTCCACCGACCACTGTGGCGACCCGGTAGCGCTATCCAACGCCAGTATAAGTCCCGGAGTGTAACACGCAATCACGAGGTCGCCGCTTACGGCGGGACTCGAACTGGAAGGTACTCCGGTGTCGTACTCCCACAGCAGGTTCCCGTTGGACTCGTCCAGGGCCACGGTGCGGCCATCCCCCGTGGTAAGGAAAACGCGGCCATCGACCACCACCGGAGCCGACTCTAGCGGCTTGTCATCCACGAAAGCCCACTTGACCTGCCCAGGGACCGGGGCCTGGTCTGGAGTGAACCCGGTGTTCTGGGCGTCGAACCGGCCCAGGGACCAGACGCCCGGCCCCGAATGGGCCTGCATGTCGGTCAGAGCTCCGGGAGGGTTCGGCCCCCATTGGAAATAGGCGGACATCCACCAGATGACCGCGGCCAGAATAAGCGCCAGCGGCAGCCACTTGACAATCATCCCGGCGCTTAGGAGCCGGAGCCACCATGCCTTGGGCGCGTTGTCGGCGGGGAACAAGGGCGCGATGCCTTCCAGGACCATCCAGCAGTTGCGGCAACGCTCTTCCCCTTCTCCGGGGTTTTCGTATCCACAGGACCGGCACTGCCTCATCTGCTCTGTCGAAACCCCTGGCGGCGCGCCGGGGTCATTCAACGGCATTCCGCTAGATGTCATATCCTCCCTAAAAGGGCCCAACGCCCTCGCGGTCTGTTTCGAAACAGGTCCAAGCCCTGGATAACGAATTAAAAAGATGCCAAAAATGATACCCACACTTATAGATACAAAAGTGCGGGGCTAATCGAGTGTAGTTGTACTGGCCGGTACTGTCAATGTAAGCGGCTATCCGCGCGCCCGGCCGCGCCCCACAAGGTTGACAAAGAGAGGTGGACGGGCTATATTTTCGGCCACCATAGAGATGCTATGATAGGCTGCGTCTGGCTGGGCGCGCCGCATCCACATAGATGCCAGGAGGAGGCTCTTCATGGACTTCAAGTACCACCACACACCCGAGCAGGAGGCGTTCAGACAGGAAGTCCGGACCTGGTTGGAAGAGAACGTTCCGGACAAAATGCGCGCGCCTGTGGACCGGCTAGACCTTACCGAAGAGCACTACAAATTCTGGCGCGAAATGCACCAGACCCTCGCCGGCAGGGGTTGGCTCTATCCCACCTATCCCAAGGAATACGGCGGGGGGGGTCTTAGCGGCGAGCATGAGACCATCCTCAATGAGGAATTCGAACGGGCGAGGGTAGTGCCCGACTTCACCAATACCTACGTCTTCCCCACCCTTCTAGTTTGGGGTACGGAAGATCAGAAGCGCAACCTGTTAGCCCCCATCCTGAAGGCCGAAAAGGTCGCATTCCAGAATTTCACCGAGCCTAATGCCGGTTCCGACCTGGCATCCCTGCAGAGCCGGGCCGTCCGCGACGGAGACGACTGGATCATCACGGGGCAGAAAACCTTCATCAGCGGCCACGGTGACCCCGATTACCTGTTCGGCCCCATTGTGACCGACCCGGACGCTCCCCGGCATCGGAACCTCGGGTACTTCCTGATTCCGTGCCCCTCCCCAGGGCTGGAGCTCTCCCGGCTGAACCTGCTCACCGGCAACGACCAGAGCTTCATCTTTATGGACAACGTTCGCGTGCCCGGTGACCACCTGATCGGCGGGGACCAAGAAGGCTGGCAAGTGACCCAGACTACCTTGGAGATCGAGCACGGCGGACGGGGCGCCGTCCTTCCCCGTGACGAGGCTCTGGACAACCTGCTCCTGTACGTTCACGGCACCAGCGGCAACGGCGGGAAACTCATCGAAGACCCAATCGTGCAGCAAGGCGCGATGGAGGCCTATATAGAGTCCCGTGTAAACGACCTGTTCTCCAAGCGGAACTACTGGATGTACCAGGCCCGCCAGGAGATGACTTACCACGGCTCCCAGAGCGCCTTTTTCCGTAAGATCTACCGGATGAGGAACGCCGACCGCTCCCGGGACATCATGGGCATGTACTCCCTACTGGGAGTCAATGACCCTCGGGCCCCCTTCGGGGGTCAGCCGGAAGTCTACCAGCGCAGCAGCTTGACCGGAGCCCATCCCGGCGGCACTCTGGAAATCCAGAAGGTCATCATGGCCCGTCGGCTGGGCATCAGCCGGACGAGAGAGAGGGCTGCGGCCACTCCGTCCACTTCGGGCGTGTCTGGCGTCTAAACCGCCGCCTATACCCGGCAATGAGACCATTCTCCCGCGCCAGCACAGGGCGCTAGCAACACGCATTAAAGACTGCGGGCGGTTCCTGCCCGCAGTTTTGGCGCACATCGTTAGAGGTCTACCATCGAGTTCGAAAAGAGTTACACGCCGGCCCAGCAGGAGTTTCGTTGGGTGGTTCGCGGTTGGCTGGAGCGATACGTTCCAATCGACCTGCACATCCCGCCGGACGGAAGGCCGCTGGACGCCGAGACTCAGCTTCGCGTGAAGGACTTCAGGAGAATCCTAGGGGCTCAGGGTTGGTTGGCCCCGGCCTGGCCTAGAGAGTACGGAGGGGGTGGCCTTAGCCCGGCGTTCGCCGAGGTCATTCAGGAAGAAATCCAGCAATTGACCCTCCCGTCGATGGGGGACAACAGCCGTTGGATTCCCGCCATGATGGCCTGGGGGACCGAAGAACAGAAACACCGGTACGTCCTTCCTGCCCTGCGTGGTGAGACCATTACCTGGCAGGCCTTCAACGAGCCGCGAAGTGGGTCTGACCTCGCCTCCATCGGCGCCCAGGCTGTATTAGAAGGGGACGAATACGTCATTTCCGGACAGAAGGCGTTCATCACCGGAAGATTCGACCCAGACTACCTTTGGACCCTGGCCGTCACCGACCCGGACCGTCCTCGCCGCCTGAACCTGGGCATCCTGATGGTGGACGCCACGTCTCCCGGCATATCCATCAGGACCCAAAGAATGTTGGCGGGAAGCGAACGCACCGTGACCCTCGAAAACGTCCGAGCGCATAAGGACTGCCTTGTTGGGCTGCCTACCCAAGGATGGGAAATAGCCCAGACCATCCTGGAAGAGGAGCGCGGCGGATACGCCTTCCGCACCAACGAGGACGCCACTATTCAAAGCATCCGCCAGTTCCTCCAGCAGGAACGGGAGTAACCGGACCTTCTCGGGACCAGGTATCGTAGGGAACCAGCCCGGAGCGTGTTTTGGACTTTCGATACCATTTCTCCGCTGAACAGGAGCAGTTCCGCCAGGAAGTCCAGTCCTGGATATTGACCAATCTGCCCCGCGAATCCGCCTCCCGGATTGCGTCCACAGCCACAGGACCCGACAACCCGGAGTCCTCACCTTCCATCCTCGCTCTCCTCGGGCCACACGGTTCCACCGAGGCGTCCGTAACTCAGGGACCGGAAAGCGGAGGGGTAGATGGAGACCTAGCCATCGTCCTGATGCAGGAATTGGAACGGCATGGGCTACTCTGGTTGGCGCGACAGAGCACGGGACTGCTCCAGGCGATCACGGACTACGGCGCAGCGGACCAACACGGCATGTTTCTTTCCGCCCTCACCATGGGAGAGTTGGTGTGTTGGACGCCTTCACATAGTTCCGACGGCGCGGTGGACCCGGCGCGCACCCCAGTCGAGGCCATGCGCGATGGCGACGACTACATCCTGGACGGCACAGACCTGTTTCTTGGGCTGGGCGACTCCCCGGACTACCTTTGGGCGCCCGCGGTTAGTGACCCTGAGCGTCCATCCGCGGTCGTCTCCGTATTCCTTGTCGGGGCCAATCTGCACGGTGTGTCGGTCTCGACACCACGCCGGCTTACGTCCTCCCAACAACACCGGGTCGCCTTCGAAAATGTCCGCGTCCCTTCTTATTGTTTATTAGGACGCGAGGGTGACGGTTTGGTCCTCAACTCGTTACTTCATGCCTCGGAGATGGACCCCCTTCCACCGGAGCCGAATGACCCGCGCGTGGACCAGCTCCTGAAGTATGCCGGCGAGACCGTCCGGGATGGAGAAACACTTGCTGGCGAACCGAACCGCCAGCAACTTTTGATGGAAGCCTACATAGACTCCCGGCTCTCATTTCTTTTCCGCACGCGCGACGCTTGGATGAGTGAGACCGGCCAGAACTTGACCTACCATGTGGCCCAAACCCGCCAATGGGAACGCAGGACTTCCGAGCGGTTGGCCGGGGTTTCCAGGTCGGTCATGGGCATGTATGCGATGCTAGACCCAGATGATTCACGCGCCCCGTCCCAGGGGAGTTTCGAATACCTTCAGCGTCTCGGAGTTGCCGAAGAACCCCCGGAATCAGCCGTAGCCGGAGACGCTGCCCTGATAGCCAACGCCCTGGGATTGGCGGGGCCTCCCTTGGAGGCCGTCGGCGATGCCCAACCCTGGGACCAAGATCAAACCGGCGAACATACGCAACCTAATGCGGAGCTTTCCTCGCCCGCCCGGTAGCGATTAGATTAAATACAAGCGGCAACCAGACAAGTCCCAACCAGTGATAGACCACCGAAGGAGAACGTAATGGACCTGGCCTTGACTGAAATTCAGACCCTTTTGCAGAACTCGGCGAGGGAGTTCCTGGAAGCTGAGATGCCCAAGTCCCGCGTGCTGGAGATCGACGACAGTGAAAGCGGTTTCGCCGTCGAAATTTGGGAGATGATGTGCGAAATCGGCTGGGCCGGCATGGTGATCCCGGAAGAGTACGGCGGTTCCGGAAACACATTCACCGACCTGGGCATCGTCCAGGAATTGATGGGCTTCTACGCCTGTCCCAGCCCGCTTCTGTCGTCGGCGGTGCTGTGTTCCCAGGCCATCCTAGAGGCAGGCGACGACGCGCAGAAGCAAGCCCTATTGCCGTCCATCGCGTCTGGTCAACAAATTTTCGCCTTTGCTTTCACCGAACCCGACTACGGTTGGGGCCCCGGCACGGTCCAGCTCCCCGCCAGCCGTAACAACGGCAACTTCGTGCTCAACGGGAGCAAGCTGTTCATCCCTGACGCCAACGTGGCAGACCAGTTGGTTGTAGTCGCCCGCACTTCTTCCGGCGACCGGCCGGACCAGGGCGTTACCATGATGGTGGTGGACAAAGACTCCCCCGGCATCTCAGTACGAGTCCAGACAGGCTGGATCGGCCCGAAGGTCTGCGAGGTCAACTTCTCAAGTGTGGAAGTCCCTGAAGCCAACGTCCTCGGCCCGGTTGGCGGAGCATGGCCCGCCATCGACACCGCCATGGAGCGGGCCACGGGAGCGCTCTGCGCCTACATGGCGGGCGGCACCGAGAGAGTGTTCGAAATGGCCCAGGAGTACAGCCAGACGAGGATTGCATTCGGCGTGCCCATCGGGACCTTCCAGCGGGTCCAGGACCACGTGATCGACGCCCTGAACGACGCCGACGCCGCGAAGTGGTCTGCCTTCGATGCCCTTTCCCAGATGGACGATGGAGACCCGGGCGCGGGCGTGGCTGTTTCGATGGCTAAAGCCGTAGTCAGCGACGGCTTCCCCCGGGCCTGCGACTCTTCTCACCACGTCCACGGCGGGATAGGCACCGACCTGGAGTTTGGCCTCACCCAATACACCAAGCGGGCCAGGACCCTGCAGCACTACCTAGGCGACGCCATCTTCCACAAGGCCAGGATGGCCCGCCTAATGGCTATCTAACCAACCAGGGAACAGTAAGACCCGGCGGCCATCGTGACGGCCGCCGGGTCTTTGCTTGTCCGGAGGATTCTGAGAATCTCAGATTAAAGGTCTTGAAGCCGTATGAACCGGTTCCCTTCACGGGTCCTGATTTCTATTCTATCCGAAGATATAGGGCATACTCCTTAACGGAGTGGGACTTCTAACAGATCAACGGAAAGTAGAAGCCACTTCCGGGAGCATGCTATACGACGGACGGCCGTAGCGAGAGATCCGGCGCCGTCGAGTACCGGGGGCTAGCCAAAGGTTGGCCTGGCGCGGCCGGTTCCAGAAAAGTAACGCTTTCGTAGAAGTCGTCCAGCGCAATGAAAGTACCCTGTTCCTCAGCCCATTCCCGCATCCGGCGATTGCAGCTATGACGCCAAGACAGCACTTCAATCCGCCATCCCCGGTTACGCATACGCTCTAGGTCGGCGTGGAAACCGACGCCATCGTCGAAGCCACTGCCATCCCCGGTAAGTAACGCTACGATTCCTGGTGTCCCATTGTAGTCCAATGCATCCCGCAGCATCGCAGACTGCAGCACTTGGTCTACACCTTGTTCCCGGCATTGTATGGCGCCACGTTCCAGCAACTGGACCGTAATCCCTTCATTCTCCAGACGGTTCCACACGTGCCGAAGTTCTGGGGGAATGGAGCCCACCGCGATTGCATGCTCGATCTCTCGCCCGGCGCACGCCAAGTCCAGCAGGTGCCGGAAGTGAAGACGTATTCGGTAGCGAGCCGCATCGCCTTCACGCTCAGCCGCAACTTGCTGTGCGCTGATGAAGATGTTGGAGTTGTCCCAATAAACGAACACATTGTCCATGGTAGATTACTTCCGTAGAATACTCTCTGAACTTGAGATTGTGGGATTTGTCCAATCAAGACTGGAACAACTGGATGGTGACACCACTCACGTTTATGCGGCGCGGTTTACACGTCTACCAAATGGAGGAGTACCCCAGCAGGCCCTTTAACTCCACCATAGCTCAACTCCGATCTGGGGAGTCGAAACCCTGTTCCAAGTCCGTTAGAAAGTCCTCGACGTTGGGGGAGAGGGGACTTGAAGACTGGTTCTCTTCTCGTTGCTCGCGGTCATATCGATCTTCCAGCCGCTCCAGCAGGGAAGACACTTCGGAGGCGTCGTTGACGATGTTCTGCAGGGCGTCGTACTGCTGGCGCCCACGCTCCCCTTCCTTCAGCCGGTCGGGGAAATTGTACAGGCTACAGAGCACTTCCATGAGCCGGCTGGTGCCGGTGAAGTCCTCGTCCACCTGGAAATATTGGGGCAGGTGGACTATGAAGGCCCGGGTTTCCGCGCCCATCTGCTCGGCCTGTTGGGAGATCAGGTAGGTGATGCTGGTTGGGCCCTCGTAGTTGCTGGACCGGGCGCCAACCAGCCGGTGCTCTTCTTCAGCCTCGGGCTGGTCCGACGCGCCTGACACCAGCAGAGGGCGGGTATGTGGGACCATGTCGTACATCGCTCCGATCAGCGAGTAACGTTTGGTCCCCAGTAACTTCAGGACTTCCACCACGGAGTCTGTGTAGTCTTCACCATAGACATGCGGCTCCAGGAGGTGGGCGAACACCAGGTCAGGGCCCTCCTCGCGCACCGCGTAGCGAAAGATGGTGCTTGGGATGGAATAGCCCCGCTTGCCCTGGTCGATGTAGGAGCGGGGACGGTACCGGGTGAAGTCGTAGAACCGCCCAGGCTTTACGAGGCGGCCAAGCTCCTTGGCCCGCAAGTGCCTTTCGATCCGGTCCAAACTCAAGGTGCCAACGTTGCCCACGTCGATCCAGGGCCTGAGCACGGCCAAAACGTGGGGATCTTTCAGCTCGGGTAACGGCTCTTCTAGGGAGAAATGACCGGTCAACATAGCTACAGTCTGACAGTGTGGATTTGCGTTTACAAGGGCCTGGAAGCCCATCTAACGACCATTTGATCGGACGCCTAACCAGCGCGAAAGTTGGGGCTACTCTTGCTGCCAATACCAGCCGCGGCCACGGCAATTCGGGCAGCGTTGAATCCCAGTGCCTTCGCACTGCCGACATTCATCCCACGACCCGTTGCGCTTGGTCAGGTCCCAGTGTTCCTCATCCCTCAGGTATACGTGGCCCTGGTCGCATGAAGGGTTCAGGCACGCCGTCGAACCCTCACCCACGCAGTCCTGGCAGGGCTCCCTAATCATCGCCATGCCGACGCCTTATCCAATGGCCGGGTCTCCTGGGGACCACTCCTAGCAATTCCCCATCTGCACCAATTGGCCCTCTCGCCAGGCCACCGCACCTGCGCGCACCGACATGAACGTGTCCAGCCGAACCTTGCCGTCAACGATGTGGCCGGCGCTGTCAAACCAAACGAACCTGCCTTCCCGCAGATCGTACACCGCCGCATCACCGGACATGCCTGGCGCAAGCGATCCAATCTCACCTTCCATGCCCAGGACCTTGGCCGGACGGCTGGTGCTGGCCGCTACGGCATCAGCCAGCGGCATCCCCAGGGCGTGGAATTGGCTGACAAGGTCGTTCATCAAATAGACCGTGCGTCCCGGCGGCGCGATGTGAATATCGGTGCTAATCGTGTCTGGGAAGAACTCCTGGGCAATGGAAGCCTTGACCACCTCCGAGTCGCAGTGGACCCCTGCGTGGGCTACGTCCATGATGACGCCCCGGTCCGCGGCTTCCTTGACCTGTGGACGAATCTTGCCTTGGTTGTCCAATATCCCCTCAGGGTTGCCGTTGAACGCATGGGTAACGATATCTCCAGGCCCCAGGAACTCCAGGATGTCCGGAAGGGGAATTGGAGTCCCGCTAACGTGAACCATGAGCATACTGCCGGACTGGTCGGCGGCTTCCCTCGCTTTGCGCATTGCCTCGTGTGCGTTCCACGCCGCCACTGCGTTGGTGTGCATCCTGACCTTCACGCCGAAGCAAAAGCCGGGGTTCTCCTTGACGGCGTCAGAGGTCTGGTCGACGTCGATTATCCTAAGGTCATGGAGCCCGCCGCCCAGCAGACGGTTGGCCGCCAGCCCTACTCCGCCTATGTGCAAGAAAGCGAGTAACCGGGTCCTGTGCGCCGGAAACACGTAGTCCCGCATCGCCCCGTAGTTCAGGCATCCGGCGCTCCCCGCGTCGACGCCAGTCGTGCACCCGGCGGAGAGGCACATCTCGTCGGCGTGGACTGCGGTGCCGTTTCCCCCGTGGTAAAAGTGGCCGTGCAGGTCGATCAGTCCCGCAGTAATCAGCTTCCCGGTCACGTCCACAGTCGAAGCGGCCGTTTCCGGGTCAATCCGCTCCGCAACCGCCGACACGACGCCATCCTTGAAGGCCACATCCCGCCGGTCGTGAATTCCTTGGGCCGGGTCGAGCAGCGTACCCCCGGTCAACACAAGGTCATGGGCTACAGGTGTCGTGGTCACGGCTCACCCTCCGAATGCGAGATTTGCCAGTCTAGGACCGGCATTCCAATTACTGTTCGTCTTCGGGTTCGGTGTATTCCAGGCGGCGCAAGCGAGGGTAGACCAGCTCCTTCGGATGTTGGAAGTCATGGTCCGAGATGTCCGCCGATTCATCCATTCTTCGGATTCCCCATTGCTCGATGGCTTGTTGGAGCAACAACCTCACCACCTGGGGCGACCTGCCTTCCAGCCGACCCAGTTGGTAGGCCAACGTTACCGCAAGCTGGTTCCTGGTGATCTGTTCGAAGGCCGAAGGGTCATTCAAGTCTTCAGGCATACCCCCACATTGCTCGAGGAAGTCGTCGAGGACTTGCCCCAGAATATCGGGCAAGCCTCCCAATTCTATCTCCGTCATGTAGCCTGTGAGCTTATCCGTGAGGTCGATGATCCCATCCTCGGGCAATAAGACCCCATCGAGGTCTAACTCCGGACCGCTGTTTGGATCTTCCGCCATTTGGTCTGGCTCCCTATGTCCGGACTCCGCCCTTCTCAAATTACACATCCGGCCTACGGTACCGGCATACACAAAACAGAAAGACGGGAGGGCTACCCCAAGGTACTGCATTTTAGCACGGGCAGTACCGGGACGAGGACTGTTCCGGGCGGTTGCGCTCGTGGCAGCCGGTACGGGCTATCCACCCGTAGCCAGGGACGTTAGAAGCCGCACCGGTGGGCCGATCACGCCCCAAAGAATGCCCAGGCCGAACAGGTAGTCAAACATCACAAGACCCACCAGGAGTACCGGGCCGTATCGCTGGACCTGGTCATAGGTCTGTTGGTGCTGGCTTGGGATAAGTCCGCCTACCACCTTGGAACCGTCCAGGGGAGCCAATGGGATGAGGTTGAACACCGCCAACAGGAAATTGAAGAGGACCGTCAACCCCAATATGGCCGCAATGAACTCCTCCGCCCCTCCTCCTCTCACGTCCGCCACCCAGTCCAACCGGAATATGCGAACGTCCACGATCCCCAGCCTAATCGGCGCAGCCAGCAGGAAAGCAGTGATCAGGTTCGAGATTGGCCCCGCACCCGCTACCAGGGATACACCGGTCAAGCCATGGGCCAACCTGCGCTCATTTACCGGAACGGGCTTCCCCCAGCCAAACCCGGCCACCAGGAACATAAGAGACCCGCTGGGGTCCAGGTGCCTCAACGGATTCAACGACACTCGGCCCTGATGCCTGGCCGTGTGGTCCCCCAAAGCGCTGGCCACGAAAGCGTGGCTGAATTCGTGGACGGTGACTGCGACGATTAGGGCCAAGGCCGTCAGTCCCACCAAGAGCAGGAAGCTGATAGGGTCGTCCAGGAGCAGTTGCCGGGAGCTAATTAACATGGATTATTGAACACGGGGTTTGGCGGCCCGTTATTCAGGTTCCTCTTCCTCGTCCTCACGTTCCGGTTCGCTAAGCGACGGGAACACAGAAGAGGGTACCGTTGCGCTGGGCCTGTCCCGGCGCCGGGAGCGTTGGCGAGGTATGTCCAACAGGTTTGACTTCAGCTCCTGCATAGCCTCCGAGGACACCGACCCGACATCCAGCGCCAGACCGTGAACACCGACGTTGCGAATCGCCTCCAGGTCGTCTTTTTCGGGAGGCTGGGCCAAATGCAAAAGAACGTACTTGTCCACACGGCGGCTAACGCCGGCAACCCTGGCGATGTCCGCCAACGTCCACGCGCCCGAATGGCCGGTCATGTCCACCAGAAGAACGTCTACCGGCAAGGAGTCAATCCCCCGGACTTGGCTGGTCGAAAGATCGGGCTCTATGCGCAAAATTCGGGCGAGGTCGTCGGATGACAGGGCGGAGGCCTGGGTCCCTTCGAGTCTAAACACCAGAACGTCGCACCCGGCCTCCTTGTAAGCCTTAACGTCATCTCCGGTTAGGGAATCGGAACTGACTCCCCAGGGTGTGGAGGACAACGCATCTTTCAACGACAGCAGCCCATTTGGGCTTTCGGCCCCGGCAAGGATCGCCGCTTCCGGGCCCAGGCCGCTTACCGCCGCGCAGCCATCCAAGTGGTTGCCTGACACCAGGGCAACCAAGGCCATGCCAGGGTTTCGTTCGGCGCGTGACACACCAAATCCCAACGGGGTCGGTGTGTTCTGACTAATCCGCTCAAGTTGGTCCAAAAACCTGCTCATTCGTTGATTCTCCCTGATTCTCCCAGTAGTCGCCGGGCAAAATTAATGGGTCCTAGAAGAGGGTCCATAATCGTTCCCGGCCTCATTCAAGGCCCCGGTGATTATACCGTATATGTATACGGTTGTGGTCACGGCGGGCTAGACCTCGGAGCCGGGATGAGGAAGGGCCGGTAGGGCGCTTGCCGACGTGGGCAAACAGACTAAATTGTGGAAGTTGATACTATCTTTTAATGGTTATTATAAATGACTTGCAGCCTAACAAAACGGTCGGAATTGTTGACATCGGTACTGCCGTGCAATATCATCTTCGGTATCTTACCAGGCGATTCAGGGTTGCAAAACCCAGGGAAAACAAATCTGAAAAGGAGGCACCGAATGGCAAACAAGGAAGATCTCGCTCAGATGGCCCACCTGATGCGCCGCGCCGGTTTCAGCGCGACCAGAGAAGAGCTGGAAGAGCGGGTTGCCAAGGGGTACGAGGCCACCGTCGAGGAACTCGTGAATCCCCCCGCGAACAAGCCCGAAGACAAAGCCGGGCCCTTCGCGATGGTCACTCGCTATCATCCCAGCACCCTCCTCCCAGGCGGAGTGCCCACTCTCGGACAGGCTAGCTGGATGTACAGCATGGTCAACACCGAGAGGCCCTTGGAAGAGAAGATGGCCCTCTTCTGGCACCACGTTTTCGCCACCGGCAATTCCAAGGTGGACAACTGCGACCAGTTGTTGGAGCAGCTAGACATGCTCCGCGAGAATGGCCTCGGAAACTACCGGGACATGCTCATTAAGCTGTCCAAGAACCCGGCTATGATCTACTGGCTGGACAACAACGAGAACCACCGTGACGCCGTCAACGAGAACTGGGGACGCGAGCTTTTGGAGCTCTTCTCCATGGGCGTCAGCAACTACACCGAGGTGGACGTACGGGAAGCCTCCCGCGCCTTCACCGGCTGGACCATCACGCCGAAGATCCCTCGCCTGCCCTATGGCCGCTTCCCTTGGCGGTTCGAGTTCAAGGAAGAGGACCACGACGACGGCGAGAAAACCTTTTTGGGCCACTCCGGCAAACTCAACGGTGAGGACATCATCGACATCATCGTGAACGAGCCGGCCACCGCCCGCTTCATCTGCCGCCACCTGTACAACTTCTTCGTGGCCGACGAGGTCCAGGTCCCGGCGTGGACCATTGAGCCCGCCCGCGACGAAGAGGCCCTGGACATGATGTGCACCGCGTTCGAAGAGTCCGGTTACGAGATGAAGGCCGTTCTCAACCTCATGCTCAACTCCGAGTTCTTCAAGAACTCCCGGTTTGCCAAGATCAAGAGCCCCGCTGAAGTGGTCGCCAGCACCCTGCGCCTGGCCGGGTCCTGGGACTTACCCAAGCCCGGAATCAGGGACATTGGCTTACAGCCCGGGTACATGGGTCAGTCGATTCTCGATCCCCCCAGCGTTGAGGGTTGGTACACTGGCCGCGAGTGGATCAACAGCGGCTCCCTGCTGGCCCGGATTAACTTCGTGGCCGACCATGTGGCCGACACGAACCTGCCCGGTGTCAAGAGGATCATCGGCGACATGAAGTCTGATGGTATCTCCACCCCCGAGCAGCTTCTCGAGGCTTCCCTGGAGCATATGGGCTTCCTGGAGATCGGTGAGGAGACCCGCCAACAGCTTATGGACCACGCCAAGGCCGAGGGCAACATGGACTGGAACGACGAGGAAGCCTCCGGCGTCCGCGTCGGTGAGATGCTGGCCCTGGTCGGCGCCACCACCGAGTACCAGTTCGGCTAGACATTCGCCACGCTAAGGACGGCCCTTCGACTTCGCTCAGGGTGAGCGGGTGGACATTCCCCGCCCATCCTGAGCAGAAGCCAAACAGGGACATCCTGGGCCAGACCCAACCCCGCTCATCCTGAGCGGAGCGCAGCGGAGTCGAAGGACCCGCTAACTAGAGCAATCCTTAAAGGAGTTTAGAGCATGACCTCTACGAAGAAAGACCCAGTCATCGTAGTCTTGCAGCTCACCGGCGGCAACGACTATTTCAACACCGTCATTCCCTACAACGACCCTCTCTACTACGACAACCGTCCCGCCGTTCAGTACCGGCAGGAAGACATCATCAAGGTCGACGACCAACTCGGCTTCGCTCCCACCATGGGCCCCATCAAGGAGCTTTACGACCAGGGTAAGGTCGCCGTTCTCCACGGCATCGGCTACGCCGACTCCCCCAGGTCCCACTTCCGCTCCATGGACATCTGGCACACCTGCGAGCCGGACAAGGTCGGCACCGAGGGTTGGGCCGGCAGGCTCGCCCGCGAGCTAGACCCCAACAAGGAGAACGTCCTCTCCGCCATTAACTTCGGCCATGGCCTGCCACGCGCCCTGGTGGTCCCCGGCGTACCCGTCGCCGCCATCGCCGACCTCGAGACCTACGGCGTCCTCACCGGCATCAGTGACGAGTCCCAGCGCCTAAAGGCCCTGGACCTCTTCGCGCGCATGTACTCCCCCGCCGTCGGTTCCGGCATGGTCACCGACTATCTCCGCTCCACCGGCATGGAAGCCATGACCGGCGCGGACATCGTCAAAGTAGCCCCTGAGATGTACTCCTCCAGCGTCGAGTACCCCAATTCCCCCATCTCCGCTCACCTGAAGGACATCGCTCAGGTCTACCTGGCCGACCTCGGCACCCGCATCTTCTACACCCAGCACGGCTCATTCGACACCCACGCCGGCGAGGCTGGCGCGCATCCCACCCTGTGGAAGGACGTCTCAGAAGGCATCTCCGCCTTCTTCGAAGACCTCCACGCCCACGGCCAGGGTGACAACGTCGTCATGTACCTCTTCACCGAGTTCGGACGCCGCGTCCACGACAACGGCTCCGGCACCGACCACGGCGCCGCCGGCGCGGCCTTCGCCATCGGCGACCCGGTCAAGGGCGGCATGTACGGCCGGTACCCCTCGGCCAAGGCCGAGGACCTGGAACAGGGCGACCTGGTCCCCAACTACGACTTCCGCGGCGGCTACACCACCATCTTGGAAGACTGGTTCGGCCTCGACGCCAAGCCCATCGTCAACGGCTCTTTCGAGAAGCACCACTTCCTTTAGGCCAAGACGATAACCGGCGCATGAGTGCCGCCGGTAAATACAGGTGACTTCGGTGCCGGAGGGAATGGCCCAGCTGGTCTAAACCTCCGGCCCCGGGTCTACTCAAAAGCAGGAGGATTGAGTATGGCGCTGGAAACAGTGGCTGGCGGTCGTGCCTGGATTTATAGCCATCACCTGGGCCGCGGCTCTGCGGCGGGGATGGGATTCAGCACACCCGTCGGTGTGATTCCCGCCAAGGACGGCGTTCTCTACGTCGCCAACCGCGGGTCGGACACCAACCCCAACCAGCGGATTTCCAAGGTAACCATCAACCACGAGTTCATCACTGAATTCGGCAAGACGGGACCCACCTACGGCTCCACTGAAGAGCCTCACTTCGCCTTCCTTACGTCCATCGCCATGGACAAGGACGAGAACATTTACGCCGCCGATGAGTGGAAGAACCTCATTTCCGTCTTCGACTCCGAGGGCAATCTGCTCAGGACTTGGGGCGAAGCGGGAGACGGCGAAGGCCAGCTAAACGGTCCCTCCGGTTGCAGCATCGATACCGACGGCAACCTCTGGATCGTCAACAGCCTCAACAGCCGTGTCCAAAAATTCTCCCCGGAAGGACAATTCGTCAGCGGCTTCGGCATCAAGGGCGAAGATGAGGGCGAACTGGACATGCCCTGGGGGATGACCATCGACAACAACGGAGACATATACGTTGCCGACTGGAACAACCACCGGGTCCCGAAGTTCAACACCAACGGCGACGTGTTGGCCGTATTCGGTTACGGCGGCACCGGCCCCGGCTCCCTGCGCCACCCCACCGGCGTGGCAGTTGACGGGGAAGGGGACGTTTACGTCGTGGACTGGATGAATGAGCGCGTGGTGATCTACAACTCCGACGCCCGCCCCTTGACCTACCTCAAGGGCGACGCCATCGATGTATCACCCTGGGCCCAGATGTCCATCGACGCTAACCCGGACATGCAGCGCCGCCGCCGCCAGGTCTATGACCTGGAGGACCAGCAGCGCCCGTTCCGGATGCCCGTGGCCTGCGCTTTCGACCAGGAGACCAGCAGGCTGATAGTCTGCGACTCCCAGCGCAACCGCTTGCAGATCTACGAGAAGGACATGAATTACGCGGACCCACAGTTCAACCTCTAGGTCTGTACCGGCATAGCAGCCAGGTTCTTGACCGGTGCTCAGCTAGCTGAGCGCCGGTCACTTTTTGTCTACTGGACCCGGTAGCGTTCGCACGCTTCTTCGTCCAACTCCACTCCCAACCCCGGCTCTTGGGGAGCCAGTAGGTGTCCGTCTTCCAGCGTCAAGCTGGACTTGAAGATCGGCACGGACCTGGGCATGTATTCAACCAGATGCCCGTTGGGAATCGCCGATAGCAAGTGTACATGGACTTCCGGGATGACGTGGCCCGCGACGGGAATTCCTCTGGCCTCGGCCAGAGCCGCCACCTTCATCCACGGCGTAATCCCTCCCACACGGGCCAGGTCGATGATTGCGATGTCCACCGCGCCCGCCTCGAAGGTCTTCTGAAATGGGTCGATCCCGAACAGGTTTTCACCGGCCGCTATCGGGACGTCCAACACCTGCTTTAGATGCGCCAACCCGGCAAGGTCCTGTGCTGAGACCGGGTCTTCCAGCCAAACGATGCCCGCCTCCTGGAGCGCGCGGCCCGACGCCACCGCCTGCGCGGAAGACCAACTTTGCGTAGCGTCAACCATTACCCGCACGTCCGGGCCAACCGCCTCTTGCACCGCCCGAACCCTTGCCACCTCCCCCTCCGGCCGAGCCTCGTGACCTAACCGGAGCTTCACCATGTCGTACCCTTCGGATACATGCTTCTGTGCCGATTCCGCCAGTTGGTCCAGGGGCAGGCTGTACCAAAGGCCGTCGCTGGCGTAGGCGCGGATACGGTCGTTATATCCGCCCAACAAGCGGTAGAGAGGCTGCCCCAAAATCTTACCCGCCGCGTCCCACATGGCAATGTCCAGACAGCAGAGGGCGACGTTCAGCATCCCGCCGGGGCCTATCCATCCACCGGCGCGAGACAGTCTGGCTCTGGCCGCCTCGGTCTCCAAAACGTTCATCCCCACAAGGTGCTGTCCCAGTTCCTCGACGCCGTGGGCAACCGTCTTCACCATGTTGCGCCTGGTGGCGACCGCGTACCCGATTCCCTGAACGCCATCAACCGTGGTCACACGCGCTAAGACATGATAGTTATGGCTAACCGCGTTCCCGGCAGCCGAATACTCCAATGCTACCGGAGTCTCCAAGACCTCTACGTTTACCCGCTCTATCTTCATTGCGTCCCTCTGTGGTTGCGTCCGGCAATTTCTCCGGATTATACACTCGGCCTCCTGATGGCATACCATCGCCGTGCGGTTGGGGAGTATGCTATCATCACCGCGGCACACCCCTTCGGCGTCACCGAGAGGCCAACGATGACCACGATGCTCCCCTACAACAAACAAGGCGAGATCGACTTCGCAGGCCTTTGCTTCGATCCTGACGATCCCCCTCCCCTGCCCGACGCCATGTTCCAGGACGAAACCCTCCAGGAAATGATGCACATTCTTAGCGGCCGCTACACCGGGATGGGGAGACGCCCGGATGTGGTCCTGAGCAGCAACACCATCCTATGCTACGATCGCAACGACTGGAATGTCCGAGTTTCCCCGAACTGTTACCTGGCATTTGGTGTCGACAAGCTCGCGATCCGGCGCCGGCGGTTATACCTTCCCTGGGAGGTGGGAAAGCCGCCGGACCTGGCGATTGAGCTAGCCTCGGTTACTACCGCGCGGCATGACGTAACAGGGAAACGTCGAATCTACGCCGAAATAGGGATCTCCGAATACTGGCGGTTTGACCCGACTGGCGGCGACTTCTACGGGGAACCCCTGGCGGGGGACCGGTTGGTCGACGGCATATATCAACCTTTCGAACTGAACACCGAGCCCGACGGAGTGCTCAAGGGCTACAGCCCTTTGCTGAATATATGCCTTTGTTGGGCTGACGAGTGGCTCTACTTCTACGTGCCGGCCACGGGAGAATATATCAGAAACCTACCGGAAGAGATTGCAGCGCGAGAGGCTGCGGAAGCCAAAGCGGACCAGGAACGCGCGGCACGCGAAGCTGCCGAAACCATAATCGCCCAGGAACGCGTGGCGCGAGAGGCTGCCGAAGCCATAATCGCCCAGGAACGCTCCAGGCTATCTCAAGAGCGCGCAGCTCGGGAAGCTGCTGAGGTCAGACTATTGGCGCTAGAAGAAGAACTGCGCCGCCTGCGGGAGGCTAAATAACGGCCTGCTCCCAGCGGTCTCTAGATTATGCTGCTCTGCATAGACATCGGGAACACAGCGGTGACACTGGGAGTGTTCGACGGCGCAAATTTGAGCACCACCCTCCGGGTGGCCACTGACTCGCGCCGTCTGGCCGACGAATACGGCGTGCTTCTCACCAATCTGTTCCACCTCAAAGGCATCGAGCCAGACCAGGTCACCGCCGCCTGTGTTTGCAGCGTCGTGCCACCCCTGACAGTGGTCTTCGAGGAAGTCTGTACGTCCTTCTTCGGAGTTACCCCCGTGGTTGTGCACGTCGGTACCCGGACCGGCCTCAGGATTCTTTACGACAGCCCCAGGGACGTCGGAGCGGATCGGATCGTCGACGCCGTGGCGGCCATTGAGCTTTACGGCGCGCCCGCCATTGTGGTTGATATCGGCACCGCCACGGTGTTCGACGCCGTGAACCGCGAGGGAGAGTACCTGGGAGGCGCGATAGCTCCGGGGATCAGCCTGGCCGCCGACGCCCTGTTCCTAAACACTTCCCAGCTCCGGCGGGTGGAATTGCTTGCTCCACAAAAGGCCATCGGCCAAAATACCACCACCGCCCTCCAGTCCGGCCTGGTCCTTGGGTACGCCGGCCTGGTTACCAGCATGGTAGAGCGCTTTAAACAAGAGCTCGGCCGAGACGCGAAAGTGATTGGGACAGGGGGACAGATCGGGATCATCGCCAGAGAGACCGACATTTTTCACGCCATCAACCCTGACCTCACCCTGGTCGGCCTGCGCCTGATCTACGATATGAACCAGGAGCGTCCCGGCACGTCCGCATCCCAGACACCCAATCCCGTCAGGACAGAGTAGGAGGGACCGATGCCCGGTCCACTGGAAGGCAAGCACGTAGTCCTAGGCGTCACCGGGAGCATCGCCTGCTACAAGGCCATCGATCTGGCCAGCAAGCTTACCCAGGCGGGAGCCCTGGTCGACACGGTAATGAGTTACGGGGCAACCCAGTTCGTCACCCCCCTGGCGTTCAGGAGCATCACCCACCGGGCAGTCATTACCGACACCTACGACGCAAACTCCCAATTCAGCATCGAGCACGTGGCCCTCGCGCACCAAGCCGACGTGGTGGTCATCGCCCCAGCCACCGCCCACTGTATCGCAAAGCTGGCCCAGGGGTTGGCCGACGACCCACTGACCACCACCATCATAGCCACCACCGCGCCCGTGATGGTTGCCCCGGCAATGGACGCCAACATGTTCGACAACCCCGCCACACAGGAGAACGTGGCAACCCTCAAGCGCAGAGGCGTAGTGTTCGCAGGTCCGGCCCCCGGACGTTTGGCCTCTGGGTTGATGGGAATGGGAAGGTTGCTGGAGACGCCCGAACTCTTGGGCTACATCTCCTACACCCTGGGGAAAGACGCCGACCTAAAGGGGCGAAAGATCGTGGTGAGCGCCGGGGGCACCATGGAACCTATCGACCCGGTGCGCGTGATTACCAACCACTCTTCGGGCAAGATGGGCTACGCCATTGCCGAGGCCGCCAGAGACAGGGGGGCCGACGTCGTCCTTGTCGCCGCATCCACCGCCCTGCCCGACCCGGCCTTGGTCAACGTCGTGAGGGTCCAGACGGCACAGCACATGTGCGACGAGGTCTTGCGGCAAGTGCAGAAAGCGGACGCCCTGATAATGGCGGCGGCGGTAGCCGACTACCGGCCAGCCACAGAGGCTGACCAAAAGATAAAGAAGTCGGCGGACGAGTTGACCATCGAATTGGCCAAGACCACCGACATCCTTGAAGCGGCCAGGGGCAACTTCGTGAAAGTTGGATTCGCCGCGGAAACCCAAGACCTCATTCGCAACGCCAGGGACAAGGTTACCCGGAAAGACCTGGACCTAATCGTCGCAAACGACCTGACCGATCCAGAGGCCGGGTTCGGCGTGGATACCAACAAGGTCACCTTCATCGACGGAGACCTGAAGGTCGAGGAGTTGCCGGTAATGACCAAATACGAGGTCAGCCAACGAATCCTCGACCGGGTTGTGAAGCTGTTTCCCGCCTGAGGAGACCTTTGAATAATCCCCTCTCCCTCCGGGAGAGGGTTAGGGTGAGGGCGTCCTCCGTATCTGGGCGCACTCTGGATTCTCGCTTTCTCGGGAGTCGCGGAAGGTTACGCAAAGGTCTCCCTGAGCCGTTGTCGAGTTAGCCGGAAACAGCGTCCTTGAAGCGCCGAATGGCGTCAATATGTTGGTCCGGCCCCTCCAGCCCCGCGCGCATGGTATTCACCGACAGGTGAGTTGCGCCTATTTCCTCCCATGCGGCTGCGGCCTTGCCCCAGGAGTCCGCGTCTCCGCCCGCAATGCTGACCCTGCCCTCGATGCCGATGGACATCGGGTCCCTACCGGCGGCCTCGGCGTGTTGGCGCATCAGGGCGATCTTCTCCTGACCCTCGCTATCAGGTTGAAACTGAGGGAACCAACCGTCACCCATTCGCCCGATCCGGCGGATAACCCGTTCGTGTCCTCCGCCAAACCAGATGGGTATGGGACGTTGCACTGGCAGGGGGTTGATCCCCGCATGAGTTACCCGGTGATAACGGCCCTCGAAATCGACGACCTCGTTGGTCCACAGTTCTCTAAGCAGCCGTACCTGCTCCACGCTGCGGCGTCCCCGGTTTGCGAAGTCCTCGCCCAGGGCCTCGTATTCCACGTGGTTCCAGCCGATTCCGACTCCCAAGCGTAGCCGCCCGCCGGTTAACAAGTCTACTTCAGCCGCCTGTTTGGCAACTAGGGCTGTCTGCCGCTGCCCCAAAATCAGGACTTCGGTGGTGAACTTGATCTTCTCTGTGACGGCGGCGAGGTAGCCGAATAGCACAAAAGGTTCATGAAACATGTCCGTCGACCGGTACGGCCGCTCCCAGTTGGGATGTTTGCTGGCGTCGGCCCCCAATACGTGGTCGAACACCGGCATGTCCTCGTAACCCATCGCCTCGGCGGCCTGGGTAAAGTCGCGGACACCGACCGGATCGGACCCTATCTCTGTCTGCGGGAAAATGGCTCCAAGCTGCATAGCTATCTCCTCTCGGAATGTTGGACCCTCTCAAAAAGCAAGACAAGTATCACGGCTGGCGCTTCCCCCGTCAACTCCGGCCGGTGGACAACTCAGCGCCGCCGACGTAGTATTTTCCCATCAATTCGCGAATCCCACCCAGGGGCATGGAGACGTCCAAATGAAGGTCAAACGGTTTGACTGCAACCCCATCATCCACCTGAACTTGAACCCCAGCCTCGACGGGAACGTCAACGGCCCTTCACTGATTGAAGCTCCGTCATGGCTACCGGACCCGCTTGGCAAATACTACCTTTACTTCGCGCACCACTCCGGCTCGTTCATCAGGATGGCCTATTCCGACCACCTGGAAGGGCCATGGAACATCTACGAACCCGGGACCCTGCAGATCGAGCAGTCCCACTGCTACAACCACGTGGCCTCACCGGACGTCCATGTAGACGATGACAAACAGGAAATTCGCATGTACTACCACGGATGGGTTGCCGATAGCGTGCAAAAGTCCAAGGTCGCCGTATCCAGGGACGGTATCAACTTTGAAGCGTCCCCCGAAAGCCTGGGGCAACCATACTTCAGGGTGTTCCAATGGCGGGGTTATCATTACGCAGTCGGAATGCCCGGCGTATTCTACCATTCCAAGGATGGCCTGACCGCTTTCGAAGAAGGGCCCACCCTCTTCCCAAGCAACATGCGCCACACCGCCCTGGATCTTCAGGGCAACACCTTGAAAGTCTATTACACCAACGCGGCGGACTCTCCGGAACGAATATTCCTTGCAACGGTTGAAATTGGCGGCGACTGGACCGAGTGGAAGGCCACCGAGCCGGTGTTGGTCCTGGAGCCGGAGACTGAATACGAGGGAGCGGAGTTGCCCGCCGCGCCTTCATCCCGTGGGCTGGTCCTGGAAAAGGTCCGGCAACTAAGGGACCCTGGAATCTTCAAGGAAGGCGGCGACACCTACCTTCTCTATTCCATTGCCGGCGAACAGGGGATCGCGATCGCCCGGATCGAATCCTAGCGGGCGTCAGCCCGGCGTTCCCATCGCTTGGGAAGCGGCTTCAAAGTAATTCCAATACGTCATGATCGAAGAACAAATAGGGATCACGGTCGGCAATAGGAAGATCACGGCCGCAAAGTCGGCTCCGAATGCAGGAGCTGCTAGAGGCGTGTTCATCTACGCACCGGGCGCGGGTTCCAATATAAACGACCCGTTCGGGCAGTACCTACATAGTCGCTTGGCTTGCGCCGGAATCGCCCTGGTCCGGTTCCAGTTCCCATACATGGAAGCCGGGAAACGGAGGCCCGACGCGCCTCGGCTGCTGGAAGACACCTGGCGCCGGGTCCTAGAGCAAATACCGCTGGAACACCCCGTTGTGGTAGTTGGAGGACGGTCAATGGGAGGCCGAATCGCTTCCCAGGTGGTCGCTCAGGGCGTCAGGGTCAGCGGCCTTGCCCTGTTCGCTTACCCGCTTCGCCCCCCCACGAACTCGTCCAAGGTCCGGAACGAACACTTGCCCAAGCTCGATGTCCCCACGCTTTTCTGTTCCGGGACGCGGGACAACTTCGGAACGCCCGACGAACTCAGGGAGGCGGCCTCGTTGGTCTCCCAGTCGACAGTGCACTTACTTGAGGGCGCCGACCACGGTTTCAAAGTTCTCAAGAGAAGCCGCAGGACTCAAGAGGAAGTATGGGAAGAAGCGACCGCCTGTCTGGTGAAGTGGTTTGAAACTGTTTCCCCCACCACGGAACCCCTCAGTCACAAAATCTAGCACAGCCCCAGTCGCGGAGTGTATAATACACGGACGTTCCAGGACACGACTTGGGCTATGAGTCAACGGTATCTTTCAGGTCCGGCGTCCTGGACAGTGAGCGGAAGTGGCTCAGTGGTAGAGCATCTCCTTGCCAAGGAGAGGGTCGTGGGTTCAAATCCCATCTTCCGCTCCAACCTCCCCAACACCCATCTCCCTCGGTCATTGCCCTGACACAGTTTGTCTTTGATCTGACGGCCAAATTCCTCGCGCTTAGGTTGAAATCATGTGGGTCATGCCATTGACTATCCTAACCATCTCCGCCCTGTTCCTTATGGCCTGTGCCGGAAGCGCCGCTCCCGCCTTGCCCACACAAGATACATCCACCACCACGCCGACAACGGCGAACGAACTGCGGACCGGCCAGACTGCAATGGGAATAGAGCGCGAGTTGGAAGGCATCGACATCAAGATTGACGAGTGCGCGTGGTCTCAACCAGACGGCGGCGGTGACCCGGAGATAAACGTTACCTTCACCTTAAATAACGCCTCCGGCGAACAGCTATTCACCACCTACCGACTGCAAAACAGCTCCGGGACCATCTACAAAAAGGCGGGGGTCGGAGGGGACCTGACGGTGAACGACGGCGGATCCGGCGCTCGCACCCTCACCACAGACAAGTTCGGCGTAGGCTCCGAGGACATCGACCTCGTCGTGTCCATCGAGCGTTTCCAGGACCGCACCCATGAGACGGTGCCGGTAGGCCAGTGCACGGGCCCGTGAGTTAGGGACTGGCGACCCAACCTCAGTTCTTGATTAGCATTCCGGGCTGGCAGTGCCGGCAGTAGCTGGTAATGCGCTGGTTGGCGTTTAACTGGGTGATGTTGGCCCCACAACTGGGGCAGGGCTGCCCTCCCTTGCGGTGCACCTTTAGGAAGTCCCGAATCTTGACGTGTATGTCGTCCCCCATTCGCTCTCGAAGGACTTCCCGAGCCTCCTCGACCACCACCCTCGACTGCTCATAAAGGCGGGCCTGGTCGTCCTTACTCAACGAACGAACCTTGCGGAAGGGAGAGATACCGGCGGCGAACAGTATCTCGTCCGAGTAAGCGTTTCCAATCCCTGAGATAAACGCTCCCCGTGTGAGCACCCCTTTGATCTCACCGTGGAACCGCTTCAACCTGCTCTGAAACTCCTCGAACGCTATGCCTTCCAGAACATCCGGACCCTGTTCCTGCAGACGGGGCACCTCGGGTATCTGCTCTTCGGTCACATAGTAGACCAGCCCCATCTGCCGGTCGTCTAAGTACCTGAGCTCCGGACCGTCGTCCAGAGTCAGCGTAAAGCAAGTCTTTTTCAATACCCGGGCCGACGATTGGCAGTATTGGATTGCCCCGGTGAGCATCGGATTGACCACCAACCACCGCCGCCCCTTTAGTTCGCCCAGCAGGAACTTACCCCGCCGATGGAACTCCCCAATGGTGCGTCCCGCAACGTCGGACGGAAAATCGCCAGCCAGGGACCAGAGTACCGTGGGACGCAGCACCTTGGCCGACGCCACCCGCTGTCCTTGGACTCGTTCGTTGAGGAACTCCTTGATGACTTCAAGGTCCGGCGCTTCAGGCATGGTTACCTCCGAGCACCCATGGCAGTTCTATGGCTCTGTTAGGTCAAATATGGATAGCGATAGGCCCGATGTCAACCATACCAATAATATCGCGCGCCGCGCTCTGTACCACTCCCACTCCAGGCGATATAATCACTGCGCCAACGGAGTTGCACACTGAGATTCGGACTTGGCCAGTTAAAAGTCCTGCCAAGGGAGTAGATACCATGCCAGACCGAAACCACACCTCCTGGGTTCACGGCACCACTATGCAGATCGAGTACCCCAACCGCGTTACGTCGGTGCGGCACACAGGCCCGTTCGTCCGCATCGAGGGCGCCGAAGGCCAAAATACATGGGTCCACTTTCCCGTGCCCACTCCCGCCGTCGTCAACGGCACGAGGACCAAGGCCGACGCGGCCCTGGTCAGCTTCCGCACCCGTTCCCACGCCATCGTCCACGAGGTCATAGTCTACGACGGAGAGAAACGCATCGCGGAGCACATGGACCTGGGACTAGAGGGAGACCACCTGGACGGCAGGTTTGAGATCCCGGGTTCCCCGGAAGTCGATAAAGGCCTGAACATCACAGTGGGCGTCATGTTCAAGGACAAGGCTCCGGACACCCGCGCGCTTCAAATAGAGATCGTCGGGGCTGGGATAGAATTCGCCGGTTAGCGGCCCGCTCCCTGCTTACATTCCGGCCAGGTGGAATATCCAGCCCAAAACCCCTGCGCCAACGATGGCCAGTGGGGCGGGAATGCGGAAAAACGTCACAGCCCCGAACGCCAGCAGGGCAATCGCCGCGTCCGCCGGTGTGTGTACCGCACGGTCCCAAAGAAGAAACACCGCCGCTACCACGAGTCCGATGGCGGTCGCATTGACCCCGGCCAACGTCGAACTCACCAGGGGACGGGTGCGGACTTTCTCCCAAAAGGGCAACACCGCGTAGATCACCAATATCCCCGGCAGAAAGAGCCCGGCGAAGGCTATCAACGCGCCGGGCACTCCCCAATGCACCGCGCCCAGGTACGCGCTGAAGCTGAACATCGGTCCCGGCAACGCCAGCATCAAAGCGAACCCGTCCAGAAATTCCTCTTCCGTCACCCAACCCGGCGTGACCACTTCGGTCAGCATCATGGGCAACACCACCTGCCCGCCGCCGAACACCAGAGACCCCATCCTGTAGTAGGACTCGGCCAACGCCAGTGGCGTCCAATCGAAGTAGGCCCTGGCCACTATCAGCCCGCCCAGCAGCCCAAAGAACAGCGCCAGCAGCAGCCCCCCCACCACCGGCGAAATCCCCAAGTTTGCCAGCGGACGGTCCGCCGTTTCCTCAACAGCTTGAGACTGTTGACCTCGCAAAGCAAGGGCGGTTACCAATCCTCCCGCGGCCAGCGCCGCCGGGAAAATCCAGGGTTGCCGCCATAACACGGCAACCGCCGCCCCAAACAGCATCAACCCCATCGTCAATCGGGTATTGACTACGACTCTCCCCAGCCTCCACGCCGCCTGCGCCACGAGAGCCACCGCCCCTGCCCCTACTCCATCCAACCACACTGGGCGGTTGTCGGCTGAGAGAAACTGCGCAACCCCCAGTCCCGCCAACGCCATCACGATCACGGCCGGGTACAGAAAGCAGAAAAAGGCCAGCAACCCGCCCAGAGGCCCCGCCCGCGCCGTCCCCACGGCCACGACCATCTGAGTGGAGGTGGGCCCAGGCAACCCCTGGCCCAGACCCAGCAGCTCGACGAAGCGGCGGGCGTCCAACCATTGCCTCCGCTCCACGAACCGCTCCTGGAGCAACGCTATGTGGGCCTGGGGGCCGCCGAAGGCAATCCAACCCAGCGGTAGGAACGCCCACACCACTTCCGCGAGACGCCGGCCGTAGGATGGCAAAGGCGGTGGAGAGCCGCCGCCCGTAGTGGCTTCGGTGGATAAGGCTCCTTCATCGGGTTGAGGTGTTGGTTGTGTCAATTTTTCTCCTGGTTTAGTCGCGGCTACGCCGTCTTGTGATGCCGCTTGCCGTCTCCGATTAGGGATGATAACTTACCGGCAGACCACAGGCCTTTCGAAAGGAATGTTAAGGCTCTAGGAGTCGGAATGACAACTTCAGGCGTCACCACACACAAGAACTTCATTGGCGGTAAGTGGGTAGAGTCGGTCTCCGGACGGACCTACCAGGTGTATAACCCCGCGCACAAGACCGAGTCAGTCGGAGAATTCCAGACCTCCAATGCCGACGACGCCCTCACCGCGGTCGGCGCCGCCAAGGACGCCCTGGCCGGTTGGGCCAACACCCCCGCCCCGGTGCGGGCAGGCATCTTGTTCCGCGCCCTGGAAGTGATGGGCCGCAGGGCCGACGACATAGCCCGCACCATCACCGTCGAAGAGGGCAAACCCATAGGCGACGCCCAGGGCGAAGTGAAGCGGGCCATGAATATTATCGAGTATGCCGCAGGAGAGGGCCGTCGAATGTTCGGCTACACCACGCCTTCCGAACTCCCCAACACGGTGGCCTATACCATCAAGCGCCCCGTGGGAGTGGTGGGAATCATTACACCTTGGAATTTCCCCATCGCCATCCCCACCTGGAAGATCGCCCCCGCGCTGATCTGCGGCAACGCCCTGGTGTTCAAACCGGCGTCTTCCACCCCCCTCAGCGCCACCAAGCTGGCGGAGGTGTTCGAGGAAGCCGGGGTTCCCCCGGGAGTCCTGAATCTGGTAACCGGACCCGGCGCACAGGTTGGCAACGCGCTGGTGGAAAGCCCCGACGTAAAGGGCATCTCTTTTACCGGCTCGACTGAGATCGGGACGGAACTTTACGGCAACGGCGCCCGGCTGCTCAAGAAGGTCCAGGCCGAAATGGGCGGCAAGAACGCGGTTATCCTCCTGGCCGACGCGGACATGGACAAGGCCCTGGGAGGCATAGTCCAAGGAGCTTTCGGCTCCACCGGTCAGCGTTGCACCGCAACCAGCCGCGTCATCGTTGAAGAGTCAGTCTACGACGAGTTTATGCACGGCCTAATCGACCGCACCAGCAAGCTGAAAATCGGTGACGGCATTGACCCCTCGGTGGACGTTTCTCCGCTTTCCAGCCAGAGCCAGTATGACAAGGTGTTGGAGTACATCGGAGTTGGCACAGAGGAGGGCGCGAGCCTGGCCTACGGCGGCAACGGATTGACCAGCGGTGACTACGGCCAGGGATTCTACATCGAGCCCACGGTCTTCACCGACGTCTCGCCCGACATGCGGATCGCCAAAGAGGAAATCTTCGGCCCGGTTCTAACCGTGCTCAAGGCCAAGGACCTGGAGGACGCGATCCAGATATCCAACAGCGTGGAATTCGGCCTTTCGTCCTCAGTCTATACCAGGGACTTGACCCGTGCGTTCGAGTACATCAACACTGTGGAGACCGGCATGGTCCACGTCAACGCGCCAACCCTCGGCGGCGAGGTCCACCTTCCCTTTGGCGGCCTAAAAGCCTCCGGCGTAGGCCAACGGGAGCAGGGCACCGAAGCCTTCGACTTCTTCACCGAGACCATCACCGTGTACATAGACCACGCCGCCACAGCCCGCCAACAGGCGAGGTTTATCTAATCCCTGAAACTGGAACTGCCATCCAGGCCAACTAGAAACGGGCTGGCACATGTGCCAGCCCGTTCGGGGTTTCGAGACCTAACGGCGCGTTAGTTGGGCATTACCGCTACGCTGCGGATTTCGCCGAATTCCTTCTTCAGCTTCTGCCAATTGTCGCCGCCGTCGGTGCTGAGGTACACGTACCCGTACAGGCTGGCCCCGGCGATGACGTTGGGGACTTCCTGGTGGGTGCCGAACCAATAAACCACCGAATTGGGCTCGGTGGGCAGCGGTGTCGACTCCCAGGTCTGCCCGTTGTCGCTGGTGCGTTGGATGGCTCCCGTGAAACCAGGGATAGAGTCACCGTTGCCAACGAACATGACGTTAGGGTCGTCGGCTTTGATTACCATCCCCCGGCAGTAGGAGCGGGTGTCGTTCTCGTTGAACTTCGGGAAATAGTGGTAGTCCCAGCTCTCGCCTTCGTCGGTGCTGGTGGCAATTCCGAAGGGGCTGGTGCAGTAGATCGAAGTAGTCGGCCCCGGCTTGAGCGCCATGCCGTGGATGTCGCCGTGGAACGGGTCCGACCCCAGGTCGGGCATGTGCAACCAGGTGTCGCCGCCGTCCAGGCTCTTGTACACGCCATCGACCTCGATGCCCGCCCAGACCGTGCGGCTGTCCCGTGGGTCGACGATCATGTTGGTGGTCCTGGGAATACCAACCGGGCAGGGGATGGTCAGCCCCATTTCCAGGTGGTCCCAGGTCTTGCCACCGTCCTTGGAGCGGTAAGAGTTGGGCCTGGTCCCGGCGAAGATGGTCTCCGAATCAGACGGGTCCACCGCTACCGACCAGATCTGCAGGTCGTCAAAAGGTGAGTCCAGCTTTTCCCAGGTGGCCGCATTGTCGTCGCTCCGGTAAATCCCCACGTCGGTCCCCGCAATGATGCGGTGGGGGTTGTCCGGGTAGACCGCCAGCGACCGAACGTTACTTTCGGACGGTAGCGGGTCTCGGATGCGGTCCCAGGTGTTGCCGCCGTCAGTGGTCCGCGACAGTCCACCGCCAATGGTCCCGATACAAAGGGTATAGCCTGCTGCCATAACCTAGTCCTCCTCTAGATTGGTTCCCGGTCCTTGGATGGTCACCCTATGATAGCCCGCACTCGATGGAATTTCCACCTTCGTACTCGCATGCGGGTCAAGTGGGCCTGATTTCGTCCCTGGATCGCAACTCTGTCGCTATAAAGGTTGACGGGAGTCGAATCCCGAGTTGGTCTCGTGCCAGAACTCGATCCGTTCCTCACCGCGTATCCAGCAAAGATATATCTCCCGCCCATCCCTCTGCGACGGGAAGTCCACCAACCAACTGGAGAGGTCCCTCACGATTATGCCTCGGTCCCCGACCTCCCTGAGCTTGCCCTGCAAGTCCTCCGTAAGACGGTCCACGGCGCGCTGCAACTCCCTGCGTTCCGACTCGTGGCTGGTGGCGCCGTTTCCCCGGCGTTCCCGGAGCAGTACAAGAAGTTCCTGTTGTTTGCCCGCCAGTTCGTCCCTTACCGGCATAAGACCGGCGAATGTCTCGACTAGCCAGGGCAGTTCGGCGTTAGCCTCTTCCAGGGTGAACAAACGATGTCTCATGACGCCTCCACTTTATCGCAACGACCGCAGCGGCGCAAAGCCGGAGACTCCTCTGCCAGGGGCTTTAGATTGTTCGTCTGAACTGTGATTTCTCTGATTCCGGGATTTATATGATGGAGATCATGCGAATCCCATAATCCTGTGAATCCCGGTTCTGACCATTGCGCCGATAATCGTAAGACCGTGACTCCTCTCCCAGGGTCTTGGAAAGCTCAGGTCAGAGAGAGCCTTTCCCTTACGCGAAAGGGGGTTGCTAGCCAAGTGAGCTATCAACTGTTGGAATACCCTGACTCTCCACCGTCATTCCGGGCTTGACCTTGAGTCCTAGAGCCTTCCTGCCTCGCCCGTAACGGAACCTCCCATACCTGGATTCCATCCTTCGCCGGAAAGACCGATGACCGCCTCTGCACCCGGTTGTACGCCGCTCGGCATGGTGAGGGCAAAAGGCGTACAATACCCGTCGGAACGCGCCGGTCTCGAAAACCGCTAAACCCAGGAGCCGCCGATTGTCCTCAGACAAGAACCTGTTCGGTGAAGGCGATATGGCCTTGCTGCAAGACCGCAAGGGACGCCGCCATCTTTTGACCCTGTCGGAAGGACAGACCTTCCATAGCCACCAGGGACGGTTGCCCCATGCCGACCTGATCGGTCAAACCGTCGGCGGCTGGTACCGCACCGATAAGGGCCACGTCCTGTTGGCCGTGCGTCCAACCCTGGGCGACTTCGTCCGGGAGATGCCCCGAGGTCCCCAGATCATCTACCCCAAAGACCTGGGCAATATCGTCTCCATGGCCGACATATTTCCCGGCGCAACCGTAATCGAAGGGGGCCTGGGCTCAGGTTCCCTGACCGCCGCGCTGCTGCGGGCCGTCGGCGACACGGGCCAGGTCATAACCTACGAGATCGAAGAGTCGGTGGTCCCCCGGGCCACGTCCAACATCCAGAAAGTCATCCCGGACCTTTCACGACTCACGATTAAGCTGGGCAATATCTACGAGGGCATATCGGAACGCGGTATCGACCGGGTGGTCCTGGACGTGCCCGAGCCGTGGGAGACAGTCTCCACGGTCGGCGACTGTCTGGTGATGGGGGGCATAGTTCTGAGCTTCCTTCCAACTATCTTGCAGGTGCACCGTTTGACCCTCGCCTTGGAGCAAGACTCCAGATTTCAGATGATCGAGACTGTGGAAACCCTGCTCCGGCCCTGGCACGTCACCGAACGGAGCGTTAGGCCGGAACACCGAATGATCGCGCATAGCGGCTTCCTTACCACCGCCGTCAGATGCGAGCCTCGGCGAACGAGGCCCGCCGCAGGTGACCCGGACTCTTCACCGGAGACTGATAGCGAAGAACAGGAGGAATCCCATGGACGTGATGAATAGAGACCAGACCATCGGATTTCTGCATCAACACGTCAAGACCGAGATGCTGATGAAGCACCTGCTGAGCGTCGAAGCGTCCATGCGGGGCTACGCCCGAAAATTCGGTGAAGACGAAGACCGTTGGGCTATCGCAGGGCTGCTCCACGATTTCGACTGGGAGATTTGCCCAACCCCGGAGGACCATCCCAACTATGGGGCGGGCATTCTCCGGGACCACGGCTACCCCGACGACATCATCCGCGCCGTACTCACTCACGGAGACCACACCGGCATCGCCAGGGAATCGCTGATGGAGCACACCCTGTTCGCCATCGACGAACTATCGGGGTTTGTCCGCGCCGTCGGGCTGGTGCGCCCCTCCAAGAGCCTGAACGACGTCACGCCGCGGTCGGTGCGCCGGAAGATGCGCGACAAGGGGTTCGCCACCAATGTAAACCGCGACGACCTCGTCCGGGGCGCGGAAGAGCTTGGCGTCGACCTGGACGAGCACATCGCCTTCGTCGTGGAGAGCATGAAACCCGTCGCCACCCAGATCGACCTACGGGACTAGGGCGACCTACATTTATCTCCGGTTCATAGTCTAAGAGTACATCAACCAGCCGCCCTTTCGCCCGTTGTATAGAATATAGGCGGTCGAAGAATGCACTGACTCTTGCCACTGGCCCGGAACTGCATAGCCTGCTAAATTGACCACGCAGCACTATTCCTACCAGAGAGCAATGGTCTCAGAGCATGCCTAATTTTTATATCAGAGATCCTGTCCATGGGTTCATCGAATATGATGACTGGGAACGGGAGATAATCAACCACCCGGCATTTCAACGCCTCCGGCGCATTCGTCAGTTGGCCCTCGCGGATTTCGTTTACCCAGGAGCGACACATACCAGGTTCGAACACGGGCTAGGCACGATGCACGTCGCCACCAGAATGTATGATTCCATCGTGGCACGGCACAAACACTATTTGGAAAGCGAACGTGGCTACGTTCAAGCCGGTTTGGAACGTGATCGAAGAGTGGTACGGTTCGCAGCCCTATTGCATGATATCGGGCACTCGCCATTCACAAATTCCGGAGAAAATCTGTTCCCGTTCAATGCCGCGGAAAACCGACAGTATCAACACGAGGACTATTCTGCCTATATCATCCGTACGATACTCAAAGAGCCATTGGAAGATCATCCAGGGAATAGCAATTATGGCATTTCCGCTGGAGATATTGCCGACTTGATAACTGGTGCGCCTGATGCCTTGCTTTTCGCTCAGAGTTCCGCCCGCCGTCTCCTGTGGCGCCCAATTATTACGAGTCAACTTGACGCCGACCGCGCTGACTATCTGCTACGGGACTCCCTGCATGCCGGCGTTTCATACGGAAGATATGACCTGGACAGGATATTGGCGACAGTAACCCTCGGGCTGGAAAGCGAAGGCGACCCGGTAATCGCCATAGAGGAAGGAGGATGGCACGCGGCCGAGGGACTCATCCTCGCCCGCTACATGATGTTCACGCAAGTGTACTTTCATCACGTACGGCAGGCTTTCGACCATCATGTCGAGGGCGTCTTATTGGAATTGCTAACTAAGGTCAACGGCCCAGGTTCACTTGGTGTGTTCCCGGACCCGACGTCATCTGAAACCCTAGGTGAGTATTTGGAGTGGGACGACTGGAGAGTTCTAGGCCATGTTGCCTCGGGGGATTGTGGGGAGCATGGCGACTACATCAAGAATAGGACCCACCATAGATCGATTTTTCATACTTCCGAGGTCCCAACCAGCAACGAATTGAATCAGTTGGAAGAGAACCTGGGACTCTTGGGGAATCTCGTCGCTTTTGTGAGCGATGCGTCAAAATCTTGGTACTACCTTGACGGCCAAGACCTCCATATCGTCCCCAATGACTCTGGGGGTCCCGCTGTAGGGGTGCCCCTATCATCCTATTCAAATGTTGTTAAGAATTTAGCGCGGTCCAGTCAACGGAGGATCTGCGTGAAGTTGACCGACCGGCAGCAAGCCGAAGAAATCCTTTCGAATAAATAGTAGCTCAGGGGTGCGATGATACAGAAAACCGATAAGAACGCTTTGAGAAAACAGTTGCCGCTTGAGCTCGCACGGCGGCTAGAAGGCGTCTCGCCACAATTCGGCAAGACGGTATTTATGAAACTCGTCTACCTGCTCCAGGAGTTGTACGGAGTCCCGCTGGGCTACAGATTCACTCTCTACACCTACGGGCCATATTCGCCTGAGGTCTTATCCGACTTGGAATTTGCGAGACTGCGCCGTCAGGTGACCGTCGAGTATCTTGGGGAAAACGGTGGGTTTAGCATCACTTCCGAGGAGGACACGGGGATGCTAGGGGACCAGCAAAACAGAGCCATAGACCAACACCGAGAAGACCTGGACCGACTAGTCGAGTATTTCGGAAAGTTCAATGCCCGAGACCTCGAACTCCGCACTACTTCCGTGTTCCTGTGGAAGTCGCTACGTCCAACTGGAGGTCCGGATGTCGACACAATCGTCCGGACGATTCAAGACTTGAAGCCCCACTTCGATGAAAGCGCAGTTCGGTCCGCGATTAATGGGCTCGTAAACAGCGGAGTTATAGACTTCTATTGAGGCCAGGACGTATACCGGGATTCTGCTCCCGGGTCCTTGTAAAGGTCCTGGTGCGGTTCAAGATGGTCCCTAGTCATCAAAGGCGGAGCAAGCCGAACTTCAAGCTCTTGAGTGGGGGGTTTTCCTCCGAAGCCCCATAACTGCGGTGTTCTATCGTTCTTGCCCTGGGCCAATACCTTGAATTTCCCCAAGCCATCCGGCTCCACCAATTCCAGCATCCCCCGATGGTTAGCCACGAATTCCGTTCGATCCGCGATTTCAGTCCGCAACCGCCGTATCATCCCCCCGATTCCCAGGTTTCCCAGGAAAGACCTCTGGTCCGTGATATCCAAAAACTCCAGACCTGCCCGATCCCCGAGCCGGACCAAGGACGTGAAGTCAACCTGCGAGGTGATGTCCTGCCGGCCAATGCGTTGCAGTGGACTGTCGGTTTGCACGTGCTGGTAAAACGTGGTCAGGGTCCCACGAAAGCGTTCCTCGGGCGAGTAGAGTTCCCGGGCGCTACGGCCATAGTCGATGGTTAACACGAAGCCCCGGTCCAACGCGGCGGCTACCTCACCCACCCAGCCCGCCAGACCCAGGTTGACCTCGGCGGTCTGGCCTTCCGCAAGCGTGATTCCCAGCCCATCCAGCCTTTCCGCCAATGCCGGTGTGGAGGGCTCGCCGGTGGTGAGGGCCAGCTTACCGTCTTTCAGGGTCACCAGCGCCTCACGCAAGCGGCCCGCTTCCATGGTTACTTGATGCACCGGAAAGGCGTCCAGAAGCTCGTTGGAGAGGATGCACCCCGTCACTCCCCGGACCGGCAGCGACTCCGAGACGACCCTGGAGGCGGACGCAATCCCCTTCTCATGCCCTGAAGAAGCGCGCCGGTCTACGCACAAGTAGCGCAAGGCGTCTTTGAAGCCATCTGGCAGGGTCTCGGAGAAGGTCAGGATGTCCCGGCATAGGAGCCCATCGCCGCTTCCGGGTTCCACCACCGTAAACACCTCCGGCCTGTCCAACACGAGCCACATCTGGTATAGCTGGACCGCGACCAACGCGCCAAATGCGGGATGTGCCAGCGGGCTGGTGAAGAAGTCCCCGGAAGCTCCGACATTCCCGCCGGAGGAATAGTACCCCCCGCGAGGCCAATACAACGCCACGTCCATGAACTCGGCGAACGGGATGCGCCCCCTCTCCGCGATGCGGCGGCGTATCTCAGACTCCGCGGTCACCTAGACATTATCCTCAATCATCAAAACGAGCCGCACCCGGCATGGTCTACCGGACGGATCCCCCGGAAAGGCGGATCGCCGTCCCGTACGCCCTCGGAAGAATCCTGACATGGTAGGAGGCCGGACTTTTTTGTTGTGGGGACAAAGTGGGACATTTTGGGACATATATCCTTGTTGGAGGGACCGGGATTGGGTCTCCGGCAATGATCGGCTATCCCTATAGTAGGGAGGTGGCGCCGGGATTGGGAAGGGGCTGATGTCAGCGGGATGGGAGTGATGGGTCTTCCAACAGGGTCCGACGCGACATGACGGGCAGCAGGAGCAATACAGGCCAGCGGACTATCAAAAGGCCCTGGGACTCCCACACCTGGTCTAAAGAGCAACCACCGTATCGGTATCCCCGGCCTCCAGGGCGTTCATGTAGGCGAGAACCAGCTCCCGCGTCCGGTACCTGCCGAACGCGGCCATATCTTCCCGGCGCACAATTGGGAAGGTATCCATGACGTAGCCCGCGTCGTCCCGTGAGAGGCCATAACGGTGGAAGTAGAGGGCGTCCAACCTGGCCCGGAGGTGGCGGCGTTCCTCCTCGTTCCAGATGAATGGCGGGCCGTCGTAGCCCATGTCCCGGGCGAAGGGAATCATGTCGTTGGCGGTGTAGGTGAGCCGGAGCACGTGGTCCCGGACCATCTCCCGCGCCGTCTTGGTCCCGAAAGTGCGGTCGTAGCTTTGGTCAGCGATGACTGGGAGTTGTTCGACTATGAACCAGTTCAGATGTTGGCCTTGAACTTTCTGTCGTGCAACGAAATCAAATGCCTGGGAATTAAGGCAGGCAGTCCATAAACACCCTTGGTTCTCGTATTCCAGTTGAGACTCAGTACTAGGCACCAGAATCGGCAGGGTATTTCCATATGCGGCACCGGGCAGGATGGCCGCGATCATAGTATGAATGTTGGTTGGTGCCGTGACGTCCTTGAAAGAGATAACCCATTCTTGCTTGGAGGACCAATCGACCTCCTTCTCGCCGACCCAAAATTGAGGCTTAGGCAACCAATCTGGGTCAGAATGGTCGGCTGTCGTCGTCTCTAGTGGGCGAGCCGGGCGGTTCAAATTGTTTGGATTGACTATCACGCCGGCTGCCCGATGATCGAACGCCTGGACCATCTTGCCCTCATATAGGGGTAGGTATAGTTCCTGCCCCTTCCTCCAGCGGTTGCCCTCTACCGGATAAAACCCATCTACCTCTAGTTGCAGAGCAGTCCGAAAAAGGTGGGAGTCATTGGTCATATGGAACATGGTGTGGTATTTCACGGGCCAAGCGCGACGCTCTTCGTCGCCTGAGCGGTCCACGAGGACCGGGTGCCTATCGTAGATGCCAAGCGCGATTTCCGCGTCGCGGCGGGTGCGGAAGATCGGGGCTGTCCCAGTATTCGGGTTCACCCGGCTGAAGTCGTCCGAAGCTAATGGGAAACATCGGTCAGGGTCGCTAATCGTCCGCGTGTCCTGCAGGAAGAAAGCGCATTCTGTCTGCTCGAAGTTTCGCTCTTCTCCACCGAGTATCAGAACGCAAAACTTGAAGCGGGAGTCTACGTCCGGGAAGAACGAAGGCAGGTTGGAAACCTGACGCCGGTTTTCGAAATCGTAGATTCCGGCTACGCGCCCGGTGGAGGTAACCGACTTGAAGAAGTTGGCGGCGGTCTTGTCCGCGTAAATACCGGATGGCGTAAGGAGCCCCATCATGCCATCTGGTTTGAGCAGCCTCGTTGCCCGTTCCACGAATAGAGAGTAGAGGTTTATGTCGCCGCCGCCCAGCAGAGGGTAATGGCCCGAAGTTCGCACCAGACGGCCCAGGGTGTCGGCCCGCGCCTTGGCTGCGTCGAAGTCTGCCGCCAGCGGGTCGCCGTCTTCGCGCAACTCTTTGATGCCGTTTCTCCGCGCCGCCGCCGTGGGAGCCAACGCCAGATCAGGAGAGCGCGTGGCGAACCACTCCACCTCCTGGAGTTTGATGCGGTCCCACGGCGGGTTGCCGATTACGGCGTCGAAGCCGCCTTCAGGGTGATTGTCCTGCCAGCGGCTCCACACACCGGGGAAGGCGACTTCCCAGTGAAGGAAGTTCTCCCGCCTGGCGATGGCCGTCGCGTCGCGCCACATCTCGTCAAGCCGGTCCCTCCGGACGTTGGACTCGTCCGAGGCTTTACCGGTCACACGGCCGGGGCCCTTCGCCAGCAGGTCGAAGACGTTGCTCACGTCGTCTCCCAGCACGTCGTTCAATTCGGTCTCGTAGGCGGCAGTCTCCTTTTTGCTCATGCCCGCTTCCAACCAGCGCACACCACAGAAGAAGTCCAGCACACCCCGGAGTCCGGCGGTGGTTTCCTCGACGCCCTGGAACAACATGGACGACTCCCGGACCTCGGATATGTCGGAGTCGGACATCTCCTCGATCTCTTGCATCTGGTTGGTGGCGTTTTCGGCCGCCTGTATCGCGCCGGCCGCGAACAACCCGCCCAACCTCTGGAGCGATTCACGGCCTTCGATCACCCGCAGACCAAAGAGGGAGTCGCCGCAGCGCAAGTGGTGGTCGAGGAACGACAGGGGAGCCCCCACGGTGAAGCTGTGCAGCCACAGGGACACCTTGGCAAGCTCCACGGTGAGGGGGTTTTTGTCCACCCCGTAAATGCAACGCTTTAGGACCATGCGGCGGATGATGGCCTGGCCGGTAAGCTGGGACTCGTTGATCACCCAGTCCGATTCCTTGGCCCGGGTTAAAATCTCGGCCTTGATTGCATCGATGGACTTGACCAGAGGCGAAACGTATTCGCCGTCCAACCAGTCCGGTACCGCCGGAGCGTACTCGGCCAGGTCGGCGATGTAGTCCGACAGAAAATCAACCGCTGTAACCAGGAAGTGGCCGCTGCCCATCGCCGGGTCCAGCACCTTCAGGCCCAGCACCTTCAGGCCCAGGACCGCCACGGCCGGGTCCAGCGCGGCCAGTTCGGCGTGGCGCACCTTGAGACTGCGGCGGTCGGACGCCAACTGCTTCGACTTCTCCTCGAAGGCTGCCAGCCGTTGTTCGGCCAAGGGGGCGATGGCCTTTTCGACAATCAGGTCAACGAGCTCCTGGGGAGTGTAGAAGCTGCCGCTGTCCTTCCGTGCGTAGGGGTTGGGCTGAATGGTGATCGTGCCGTCATGCGCCCGCACCGGCTCACGCTCCAACAGCCGCTCGTATATCGAGCCGAGTTGTTGGACCGACATGTCACGGTAGTTCACGAAGCGGCGGCCATTCCCGCCACGGCGGGTTACGCTGGTGTGACTCAGGTCATAGATGACCTTGGCTACCACTGTGTCGCGCAATCGGACTGTTTCCAGGACCGGGGCTGATTCAGCCGCGAACAGGCCGCCGTTGTAGGGCGGCAAGCCGATGGAAGCGTCGCCGAGGTCGATAAGACGGAAGAGGGTGGTCAGGTGGTTGTAGTAGTTGGTGGCCACGCTGGAGAACGTGTCCCCCCGCCCCAACCTGGCGGCGACTTCGTCACGTACCGGCTTGCGGAGGCCATAATCATCGTAGCGAGGATCGTTGACCGGAAGGAGCCCCCTATCCTCGGCGTAGAGGAGAAACAACAACCGGTAGAGGAACACCAAAGCGGCATCCCGGACTTCGCCCAGGTCCGCACCGGAGTCCTCGGCTATAGCGTTGACCAGGTCCGGGAATACGCTCTGGAACACGACACCTGAAAGGTCCTGGGCGACTTGCTGCTCGTACCGCCGGCCCTCGGCGATGGCGCTTTCCAGGAAAGTGGCCGTCGCACCGTCTTGCCGAATGAAGGACTCACGCCGGAACAGGAGTAGAAACGTGTGGAGCGAGGCGTCATCCCCCCGTTCCAGGACCGCGGAGAGGTCCGCCTCGTAGTAGCCGGTAGCCCTGGGGCGGGCGCGGTGGTCATAAAGACGCCAGATGGCCCCGTTGGTCAGGATACCCCATCGTATCCGGCCGTCCGACACGGTTTCGGCTGTGGACAGGTATCTCAGGAGTTGGCCGTGGGGCGAACCGCTTTGCACTTTGTCGGTCTGGTCCCGACTATCAAGAGGCAGACCGAAACGTTTGCTTTCTTGGACCAGGAGAGCATCCGCGTATCTCTCCTGTGAGATGCTCCTAGCCCCGGCCCGTTCCTTGGCGGCGCTGTCGGAGAATAGCAGGTGGTCGGGGATATCTTCGTTGCGCTCCACTCCCTGTTGCGGCAGATAATCTGTCCAGCCGAGCAAGTCGAACACGGGGCGGACCAAGTCCTGCTCGGTTAGAGATTCGTTTGGGTCACTAAATTGTGCGAGACGGTCTATCCGGCCGGACAGGGATTTTTTGAATTCAAGCAGGTCTGCCGGGTCTTCAACCGCCTCCCGCCATTCCGGGGTTGCCTGGATGCCCTCGCTGAGGAAGTATTCAGTAAAAAGTTGGCCCGGCAATTTCCTCGCCCCCAATAATTTGATTGCATGGACTTTATTTGCAAAGTGGCTGCGGTGTCAAAGGAAGGGTAACTGTTCAGACTTGATGTGTCCTTCCTACTCCCAGCCCGTCATTCCCGCTTAGGCGGGAATCCAGAAATGCCAATGATAGTGAAGGTCGCTGGTTGCAAAGGTTTCTGGATTCCCGCCTGCGCGGGAATGACGGAATGCGGGGGGCGGGACATGGTAAGCGGGAATGACGGATTGCGGGGGCGGGACATGGTAAGCGGATTATCACAGAGATGACCGATGTGAGATTCAGCCAATCCGCCTCATCGAGTCTGAACAGTCACAAGGAGGGGACGAGCGGGAAGGGGTTTCCATCGTGGGCGCCTGTCGCCCTCGAGCCGTCTTTACGAGGTGGCCCGGAACCCAGGCATTCGTCCCGACCGGGGCGCTCCGGAAGCCTAGCCTTCCTGGATTCCAGCTTCCGCTGTAAAGACGGGTGGAAGTGGGGGTGGCGATGATCGAAGGGCCCTGGCAAAAGTTAAGGGGGCCGCAACGGCCCCCTGGTTGGTTGGCTATGGTATGGAGAGGCCCGTTAGCCGCGCTGCTCCACGGGCACGTACTCCAGGTCCATTTCCCCCGCGTACTCCAGCAGGGGGCGGATCAGGATGTTGTCCGCGTATTGCTCGGCGCACTGGAGGGTCCAGCCTGGGATGCGGCCCAGGGCGAAGATGGAGATGAACAGGTCGTCGGGTATATCGAGCAGGTAGTAGATCGAGCCCGCGAAGAAGTCCACGTTGACGAAGATTCCGCGGTCCCGGTAGCGGACCATTACTTCTTCTTCCACGTAATTGAGTATCTGGAACCAGTGAGGCTGGCCGACCTTGTCGCCCAAAGCGCGAGACCGTTCCCGCAGGTGGCGCGCCCGTGGGTCTTCCGCCTTGTATACGCGGTGGCCAAAGCCCATGATACGGCCGCCGTTTTCGAGGATGTTCCGGCAATATTCTTCGGCGTTCTCCGGCTGGCCGATCTCCAGGGCCATCTTCATGACTTCCTCAGCCGCGCCGCCGTGGGCCGGTCCCTTGAGAACGCCGACGCCGGTGACGACTGCCGAATGAAGGTCGGAGATGGTGGAGGCGGCTACGCGCGCTCCGAAGGCCGATGCGTTGGCGCCGTGTTCGGCGTGGAGGATGAAGTCAACGTCGAGCAGGTCGGTGGTCTCCTGGTCGGGGACCTCTCCAAACAGCATGTAGAGGAAGTTCCCGGCGTGGTTAAGGTCAGGGTTGGGGGCCATCGGTTCTAGTCCCTTGCGCAGGCGGTGATGCGCCGCCACGATGGTCGGCCCCATGGCCGTGAGCCGGATGCCCTTTCGGATGGTGGCTTCCACCGAGTTATCCTTCACTTCGTCGTCGAAGGCCGCAAGCGCGGATAGTCCCGTGCGCAGCGCATCCATGGGATGGCTGTCCTTGACCAGGTCCAACACCTGAATTACTTCGTCGGGAATGCGGCGGTTGGCCCGCAGGTGGGAGTCGAATTCGGAGAGTTGTTCCTTCGTCGGCAGGCTACCGTATAGAAGGAGGTAAACCACCTCTTCGAAAGTAGACTTTTCCGCCAGGTCGTGGATATTATATCCACGGTACAGCAGTTTGCCTTCCAGGCCGTCGATGAAGCTGGACGTGGTGGTGTCCAGGTAGACATCCTTCAGCCCCTTCTCGATCTGAGGAGCCATGAACTATCCTCCTTTGGGGTGCTCGGCCAAACTGCTCGGGGTACGAGAAACGACGCGAGACCCGCAATTACACGCCGGTAAATGGCCATGGGCACAAGGTAAAATAAGTCTGGGAACGTCGGCGATTTTAGCATTCGACCAATTGAGTGTCAAGCCGATCCAAGGCTGGGAGACGGGGCCGACGCCCTTTGCCGGAAGATAGGAAGCCTATGCAGTGCGGATTGATTCTACCCAATCTGGGGAGTCTGGCCAATCCATCAACCATTACCAGTTTGGCCCTTCGCGCCGAAGAACTCGGGTTCGACGGGGTGTTTGCCAGCGACCACCTTGCGCTACCCACCACACCGGGCACCCGTTACCCTTACCGGTCCGACGGCACGTTCCCGTTGCGGCCCGACGAGGACCTGCTGGAACCGGTGACAACGCTGGCCTACCTAGCGGCGATTACTACGCGGATCAAGCTGGGTTTTAGCGTGTTGGTGCTCCCATACCGGCACGCGGTTCTCAACGCCAAGATGCTCTCCACTCTTGACGTTTATTCAGGGGGCAGGCTGATCGTGGGTGTGGGAGTGGGCTGGATGAAGGAGGAGTTCGAGGTATTGGACTCCGACTACGACAACCGGGGTCAGGTTACGGACGAACATATCCGGGTGCTACAGGCGCTATGGCGCAGAGACGAACCCGAATTTGCGGGCACCTACTACCGTTTCACGGGGATGACTATGTATCCGAAGCCGGCCCAGAAGCCCCATCCCCCCATCTGGACCGGCGGCATCTCCCGCAGGGCGCTGCGCCGGGCCGCGCAGTTGAGCGACGGTTGGCACGGCGTGAGAATGACGCCCCAAGAGATCGAAAAAGTGGGCACACAGCTTCAAGAGTTGAGGTCGGAGACGGGCCGGGAATCCCTCCAGTTCGACGTCTCCCTACGCACCGGGATGGACCTGACCAACTCGGCGCTTCCGCAGAACCGGCTACCCATGAGAGGTTCCCCTGAGCAGGTCGCCGAAGACGTAATCCACTACCGGGAAGCGGGCCTGACCTACCTGGTCCTGGAGCCGAGGGCTCGGGACACCTCAGAATTCCTGGGACAGATGGAGCGGTTCGCAGAAGAGGTCCGGCCCTTACTGTAGCGACCGGCACGTTTGTTGTCTTACGTCTCTTGTCTAAAGAGAAGCGTGACGTTGCCTCGGCCCGGTTGAGTCAGAACTGCCCTGGCTGATTCGCGTGTTTGCGTGCTGCGGGGAACTCCGGTGACGGTTACCAACTCAGGCTCGGACAGAAGCCGGCTAACAGCCTGCCCAAACCCGGAGGCGAAGGCTCCATGGATGGAGTGGGAGCCGGTAAACCGTGCAAGCGCCCTGCCCGCGGTCTCCCTGTTCCCCATTTCCCCGCCAATGGCCGACAACCGTAGAAAGAACAGCGCGGCCCTGGCATTCTGGGACATCACCCCTACCGGGGTAGCCAACCTACCGGGGTAGCCAACCTACCGGGGTAGCCAACCTACCGGGGTAGCCAACCTACCGGGGTAGCCAACCTACCGGGGTAGCCAACCTCCCGGGCCCGGCCTCGCTGGTATCGGAGACCCCGCCTTCTGCCAGCAGGTGCCATTGCCTGATGGCATTTGCCAACTGTTCCGCCCGCTGGAGGTACACCTCTCCGCCAAGTATGGCGTAGGCGTCCAAGAGAGCCAGCCCGGTTTCCACGGAATCCACCAGAAGTCCAAGCGGCTTTCCCCCGGTGTCCCGGTTGCCGTCCCAATAGTGGAACATCCGCCCGTCTTGGGCCCGCAGCCGCCGCCAGAGCGTTTCCAACACCCGCTCCGCCCGCTCCCTGCAAACGACTCGTCCCAGGAGCCACCAGGCGTCGAGGCACGCCGAGACCATGGCGGCGTTGGCATCGCAATACACCAGCCCGTCTATAACGGGACGGGTCTGCCGGTGGGTCGCCTCGGCGGGAACCGGGCTGTCGAAGGCAACGTAGTCCTGGCAACCCAGGTACGCCCCCGCCCCCTCATCGAACAAGTACGATTCGACGAATTCGATGATACCTTCAGCGTGGACCCGCCACTCGGCTTCTCCAGTTAGAAGGTAAGCATGGAGGTAATTCCGCAGTAGCGCCGCCTGGTCGTAGAGCAGCTTCTCCCGGTGAGGCTCGCTCCAGTCCGGTTTGGAAGAGTAGCGAAAGAACCCGCCCAGAGGAGCATCGAACATCGGCCCGGCTCGTAGCTTGGTCAAGGTATGCAGGACGTGGTCCAGGTACTGCCGCTCGCCGTGGCTTGGTAGACGTAGAGGAAGAAATCATTGGCGTCGGTATGGAGGAATTTGAAACCGTCCCCGAACCCGCCGTGAACAGGGTCGGCCAGACCCTCCACCAACCCCAGGACCTCGTAGAAGAGGGCTGGCCCGAGGGTATGGCCTCCCTCAGCGGCGGGGTCCGGCATCCGCAGAGGTTGCGAATCCGGCGCCTCAGACTCGCCCCTGAGCAGGTCACCTTGCTGGTGCAACTGCACGACGCGGACCAACAACTCCACGAATGGGTCGGGGTCCATGTAATTGACGCTAAAGAGATGGTCCCCGTCTGGAGTCAGGAAGGCTACGGTGGGCCAGCCGTCCTGGTTGTAACGAAGGTCCACGTTGGGCCGCTGCGATTCCTCTACGCGCACCGGCACGAAGAAGGCGTTGAGCAGCGGGATGGCCTCGGGGTGCGACAACGCGCCTTCGTCCATGCGCTGACAGAACCCGCACCAGAAGGCGGTTAGGAAGAGGGCAAGGGGCTTTTGCTGATTTTTGGCCTCTTGAAACGCTTCGTAGCCCCACTCTCGCCAACGCACCAAGTGGGCCTGGTTGGACCCTGCGGAAAAACGGAACATTAGCCTATCTTCGGTCTAGTCTCCTCAGTGTTCGAGTGTTCGGATGTTATCGAGTATGAGCAACCGCAGTATAATGCGCAACAGGACTCAGCTACCCCAAAAGAGTGTCGATTGGATGGCATGGTACCCAGCACGAAGAGGCCTCGGGACCGCGGCCGGCTCGCCGGTGTGATTGGGTTAACCATATTATCCGGTCTCGTAGTCGTCGCCCTGATCGTCAGTCCAGAACGCTACACCGATGGAAAGCTGGCGAACGGCCTCCATTGCCTTGACGGCGAGCACGGAACACATCCTGACCTTCGAGAGCGCTTGATCGCCAGCTTGCGGAACCCGAGTAGCTTCCAACACATCACCACATACATCGTATCCGTTGACCTAAACGTCGAT
>CBDBGS010000002.1:0-25432 GCA_965205385.1 Dehalococcoidia bacterium | reverse complement strand
TGGCCATAATGACCTCCTCAAGGTGTGAATCAGGAGTAGGCGTGGACTCCGTGGGGCTGGCCCCCTGATTCTAGTCGGGCCGTCCAGCTTAACGCAAGGAGGGTTTGGCCCCATAGACACCCTGGATTTGCCAGAACGTCCGGAACTCCCAAGCCCATGATGGCCTACCGGTCCGTCAACGGGAATATAATGGACACATGCTTGATTCTCCTCAGCGAAGGGTCGGCCTGCTCCTTCTGTTCACCGCAATAGCCACAGTGGTCTCCGTTTTCGCCAGGGTGTCCGCCGGCGCCGACCAGCCAACTATGGCGGAATCGCTGGCAGCCATATCGGAAAATCAGGCGGCCTACTTGGCCGGTGGGACCGCCCGGTTAGTCTCCGGGGTTTCCCTTCTTCTGGCCGGATGGTTCCTCCGCAGGGTGTTGACCGTTCCTGGAAGCCCGGCTGTCCAGGTCACGTCATTTCTATTGATTGCATCGGGCGCATTGACGGCGGTCTCCGGAGTGTCGGCGGTGGCATTGGGCGTCTCCGCTCCCGGCCTCGCGGGCTCGATCAACTCCGGAACAGTTCCTCCCCTAATCCAGTTCTTGGCCGACCTGCGTTGGCTCACCGGCAAGGCCGGATTCACCGCGGCGGGCCTGGGACTGGCAGTGGCGGCCAAACCAATGTGGCAGTCGGGGGGCGCCTTCCGTATCGTCGCTCCCGCATCGGTAGTCATTGGCGTGGCAATGCTGTTTATCTGGGTAGACGCGGCAACCTTCATGCACCGCATTACCGGCCCCGCATTCCTGGTGTGGACGATTATCGTGGGGTATGTATTACTGACTCGCCGCGAAGGCCAACGTTCCCCCGAAGTCGAAGGCGTAATTGGCCTACGCCAGAGGGGGTGATGTAACGATTCCATACAGAGGTCCAAACGGCCAGATTGGTATGATGGGTACATGGGTACGTTTAGTGCTGAAATAGCAATCGGTGACCCTCAGGGGGAGCGTTGGATTACCCTCGATGCCCTGGTGGATTCAGGGGCCTCCATAACGTCCGTTCCCGGTTCAGTCCTGCGCAACTTCGGTGTACACCCCATAATGGAGCAACGGTTTGAGTTCGGGCAGGGAGAAGTCAGGACCATGGAGGTGGGGCAGACCTGGCTGCGAGTCGAGGGGCGGGAAATAATCACCCAAGTCTTGTTCAACGACGAAGGTACACTGCCCATGCACGGCGCTTTAGCCCTGGAGGGTGTCTTTATGGGAATCGACCCTCTATCCCAGAAGCTCATCCCAGTACAAGGACTGATGGCTTGAGCGAGTAGCGGCCGCGACGACCTTAGTACTTGCGGGATTCTGGCAACTCCGCTCCGGTCAATAGCTTTCGGGCTCCCGAAGCCAGCGCCTTCAAGACAGACTTGACCGCTTGAGTCTCCGTGCCAATCATCTTTACTCCCACTCCGGCACCGGATGGCAGGCATGAAAGTCCAACTATCTCGTCGTCCTGATCACCCGATCCAGATTCCACGACCTGTCGACATTTGTCGGCCATTGCCTGTCCATCAACCGATGATTTAGACACGATAACCAAAGTGCCCAAGGTCGGCGTGTCTGATCGGCCAAGGATGGCCAATGAATGGAGAGACTCTAGCCGTGGTTCCAACCTGTACGCTTCATGGTAAGTTGGGACCCCTTCCGGCGTCCGGATGGTCAACCGGTTTTCCAGCCACTCGTAGGCCAAGGACTCGCCACGAGCCACACGCCCGGGAGCTAGGATTTCCCAGTATAATAGCGTTCCGGTAGGGGCAACGGTAATGGTCGTAGACTGGCTAAATCGGGAACCCTTGAAGGGGATTAACGGCTCCGGCAAATATTCCAGGTACGCCCCATCCCCAACCGTAAGCTGTGTCTCTTGCGAGGCGGAGCCCTCGGGCATGGTATGGACCTTGGTGGCCGACTGGTTGGTTACGTGGGATTTCGCGCCGGCCTCGACATTCACCGCGATGCGCTGATGGTCCCCTTGGAAGATTCCGGCGGTGGGGTTGGCCAAAAACACATACGCCATGTCTTCCAGGCGGCCGTCAAGGTAGAAACACCGCTGCACCACGAACGGAGAGTTGACCAGGCGCTTGACCAGCCGAGTACGCTCGGCCCTCACAGCGAAGGTCAGGTCCACCGACCCCTGGGCGGTTGCGTGCGCGGAGTTGTACTCATGCGGCGACAATTCCCGCACCCACCTTGACATGTTCCGCGACGTTATCCAGACCGTCTCCGGTCTTGCAGTTGGTAAACACCACGGGCTTTCCCCCACGCACCAACCGGGCATCGCGGGCCATAACTTCCAGGTCTGCGCCGACGTATGGCGCAAGGTCGGTCTTGTTAATCACCAACAAGTCGGTCTGCGTGATTCCCTGGCCGCGCTTGCGAGGAATCTTGTCCCCGGCGGCCACGTCGATCACGTAGATCTGGTAGTCGGCTAGGACTGGGCTGAAGGTCAGGGTCAGGTTGTCGCCTCCGCTCTCAATCAATAGCAAGTCCGAGTCGGGGAAACGCCCTGTCAGTTCCTCCACCGCGAACAAGTTCAGCGAAGGGTCCTCCCGGACCGCCGTGTGAGGACAGGCTCCGGTCTCCACGCCGCATATCCGCTCGGCGGGAAGTACACCTTCGAGAGTTCTGCGGGCATGTTCCGCATCTTCCCGGGTAAAGATGTCGTTGGTGATTATCAGGGGTTGGTAGCCGACGGCGATTAGCCGGGGCACCAATGCTTCGATAAGCGCGGTCTTACCGGAACCAACGGGGCCTCCAATGCCGATACGGGGGACTCGATTTGGCAACGTCATCTCCTCTTGATTGATTAGCTTGCGAAAAGCCGCCAGTTATCCCTCTCGTGGCACATGGATAATACGTCCAGGACGGGACTAAAGGATGTCATCTCATCCCACGGCCTCTCCCAGATCTGAGAGATTGTGCCGGATAAGTTCGAATACAACCGGCTTAGGATGCTTTGGGCGTCACTATGGGAGACGGGCATCAGCCTCATGGCCGCCCCAAGAACCGACGCGGCATGGCTGTGGCAAAAGACCAGCAGCGCTTCCTCCATTGGCACGCCGCTGGCATAGGCGATAACCCCCAGGGCCACCGCTCCGTTACCCGGAGTATCTCCGCTGGCGACCGCTCCCGAATAGAGCGAGTAGATTGGAACGGACTCGAATTGGCCGCTTTCCGCCAATAGCCGCCGGCCTAACTGACCCGAAGCGGTCCGCAGTTCGGAAGGCAGCTTCATAGCCCATAGGGATTGATCGATCCGTTTGAGAAAGTCCGCGTCTTCCGAGGCTGCCGACCGGTAGGCGTTCAGCAAGGCCACTCCGTCACTCGGCAACGCCGACCACACCAGTTGACTGACAAGGAATTCTTCGACCTGGTCCACCGTGGTAACCAGCCCACGCGACACCATCGGTTCCAATCCGTGAGAATGGGCATACATACCGGATGGAAAGAACGAGTCGGCAAGCCGCAAAGCAACCAGGAACGCCTTACCATCAACCATCAATCAAGTTGGCCGGCGGCGGAGCCTTTACCCTTAAAGGACAAGTGAAGTTCGGCCCATCACACCAAGAAGTATAGCTGTGCCAGGCTCAGCCTTTCCGCTGGAGGAACGGTGGCCAACTCGCCATCGACCCGGACCTGGTAGGTGTCCGAGTCCACTTCAATAAGGGGCATACGGTCATTTCGGACCATCTGGCGTTTGGTGACATGGCGAGTATTCTTCACTGGTTCGATGATCCGGTCCAGCCTCAACTCCTGGTGCACGCCGCGGTCGTGGGCTTCACGGGAGATGAACGTAACGCACGTGCTGGCAGTCGCTCTCGGATGCGCGCCGAACATCGGACGGTAGAATGTGGGCTCAACCGTGGGAATTGAGCCGTTGGGGTCTCCCATGATGGCCCAATTAATCATTCCGCCCTTGATGACCATCTTCGGTTTCGCGCCGAAGGAGTTGATGGGCCATAGGACGATATCCGCCATCTTGCCGGGCGCTATGGAGCCCACCACATGGGAGATGCCATGGGCCACCGCCGGGTTGATGGTCAGCTTGGCCAGGTATCTCAAGACACGAAAATTGTCGTGTCCCGCCGCGTCCTCCGGCAGCTTGCCCTTCATTTGGACCATCTTATCCGCGGTCTGAAACAAGCGGGTGAAATTCTCTCCTACCCGTCCCATGGCCTGGGAATCAGACGAGTAGATGCTCAGTACGCCCATGTCGTGCAGCACATCCTCGGCGGCCATGGTCTCCGGGCGGATTCGGCTCTCGGCAAAGGCGACATCCTCGGGAATGTTGGGGCTGAGGTGATGACACACCATGAGCATGTCCATGTGCTCGGCCAGGGTGTTCACCGTGTAGGGGCGGGTGGGGTTGGTGGAAGACGGCAGAACGTTAAGCTCACCGGCCATGCGTATGATGTCCGGCGCATGGCCGCCCCCCGCGCCCTCGGTGTGGTAGGTGTGAATCGTGCGTCCGGCGATGGCGGCGATGGTGTCCTCGACAAACCCAGCCTCGTTCAACGTGTCGGTGTGGATCGCCACCGGCACATCGTAATCGTCGGCCACACCCAGGCAACAGTCGATGGCCGCCGGAGTGGTGCCCCAATCTTCGTGCAGCTTCAGACCGCTTGCACCCGCGGCTATCTGCTCGACCAGCGGGCCAGGATCACTGGCGTTGCCCTTGCCCAGCAGCCCCCAGTTGACCGGCAGTCCTTCGGCGGCCTCCAACATGCGGTGGATGTTCCAGACCCCAGGGGTACACGTTGTGGCCCGAGTACCCTCGGCGGGACCGGTGCCGCCTCCCAGCATGGTGGTAATCCCGTTGGACAGGGCGTGCTCGATCTGCTGAGGAGAAATCATGTGTATGTGGGCGTCGATGCCGCCCGGTGTGGCGATCAGGTGTTCGCCTGCGACTACCTCGGTGCCAGGCCCCACTATTAGCTCCGGGTCCACGCCGTCCATGACGCCAGGGTTGCCCGATTTGCCGACGCCTACGATGCGTCCGCCGCGAACGCCGATGTCGGCCTTAACAATGCCCAGCAGCGGGTCCATTATTACGGCATTCGTTATTACCAGGTCCAAAGCCCCGTTGCGGTTGGTGACTCCGGAGGCCTGACCCATACCGTCGCGGGCCGTCTTGCCCCCGCCGAAGACCAGCTCGTCGCCCGGAGTCAGCAAGTCACGTTCGACCTGGCAGATAAGGGCGGTGTCGGCCAACCGGAATCGGTCTCCGGTGGTTGGGCCGTACAGGTCCACGTATTGGCGGCGGCTTATTTCAGCCACTGGTCACCTCCCCGCCGGGCACGTTGCCAAACCCGCGCTCCTTCATCCTTTGCGCAGCCCGCTCCCGCATGGACGGCGCGTCCACGCTGCCGTTGGTCAGGCCGTTCAAGCCGGTGACCCTGCGGGAGCCTCCTAATGCCACCAGCGTGACGCCTTGCCGGTCGCCGGGCTCGAACCTGACGGCCGTCCCGGCGGGCACGTCCAGCCGCATCCCAAAAGCGGAAGAGCGGTTGAAAACCAAAGACTTGTTCACTTCAAAGAAGTGGAAATGGGACCCAACTTGAATGGCCCGGTCCCCGGTGTTGGCCACACTGATTGAGATGGAAGGTCTACCCCGGTTGATCTCCACCGGTTCCGGCGACAGCAGATACTGACCAGGTTCGTCAGGCATTCAAGACCTCAAACCGCCGTCGTCCACGCCTAAAGCGCGGGCAGGTAGCGAGAGATTTCGTAGTCGGTGATGATGGACCGGTAGTCTTCCCACTCCATCTCTTTGTTGCGCAGAAGACTGGTGAACAGGTGGTCTCCCAGCACCTCCGGCAACAGTTCGCTCCGCTCGGCCAACGTAATCGCTTCTCCCAGGCTGGAAGGAAGGGACCGTATATTCAGGGCTTGACGGCGTTGGGGTGACATGTCGAACACGTTGCCGACAACCGGCGGTGGGGGAGAATACTCCTCCTCGATCCCCTTCATGCCCGCCGCCAGCATCACGCTCAACGCCAGGTATGGGTTGCACGCCGGGTCCGGCGCGCGGTATTCCACCCGGACCGAAGACTTATAGCCCGGCTTGTAGGAGGGCACCCGCACAAGGTCCGACCGGTTGACGTGAGACCAGGACACGAACACCGGGGCTTCGTAACCGGCGACCAGCCGCTTATAAGAGTTGACCCACTGGTTGGTCACCAACGTAATTTCCGGAGCGTGCTGAATCAGCCCCGCGATGAACCGCCGCCCGGTTAGAGACAGATAATGCTCGTCGTCTGCGTCGAAGAAGGCGTTCTCATTGCCCCGGAACAAGGACTGGTGAATGTGCATTCCCGACCCATTGCAGGACGAGATGGGCTTGGGCATGAACGAGGCGTAGACACCTTGTTGTTGTGCCAGCTCCTTGATCAGAAGCCGCGCCGTCATCACGCTGTCGGCCATCGCCAAGGCGTCGGTGTATTGCAGGTCGATTTCGTGTTGGCTTTGTGCCGCCTCGTGGTGGGAATATTTGACCGGGATGCCCATTTCTTCTAGGTTCAACACCGTATCCCGCCTCAAGTCACTGGCGGGTTGACTGGATAGCTGGTCGAAATACCCGTCCCTGTCCAGGATTTCCGGTTTCTCGGAGCTCTTAAGGTAGAAAAACTCCAGTTCCACCCCCGCGTTGTAGGTATAGCCCATGTCGGCCAGCTTGTTCAGGTTGCGCTGCAGGACGTAGCGGGGGTCTCCGCGAAACGCCTCGCCACCCGGCCTTCGAATATCGCAAAACATGCGGGCGACGGCGTTCTGTCTGGGTCTCCAGGGCAGTACGGCGAATGTGCTGGGGTCGGGGAAAGCCCGCATGTCGTTCTCATAGGAACGGGCGAACCCTTCGATGGCCGAACCATCAAACCCGACGCCGTGTTCCATAGCATCGGCTAGATCCTCAGACTTAATGGCAAAACCTTTTAAGTTACCCAGAATATCGGAAAACCATAGCCGGACAAACTTCACGTCCTGCTTGCTGGCTTCCTGAAGCACGTATTCGCGGTTGGGCGTCTGTTGTTCCGCCATTTAAGAGCCTCCAAATATGGGGCGATTACCCGGTCTGAGCCTAGGGATAGCTCATACGATGGGGTCGTGGCATGAAACCAGCTTGGTCCCGTCTGGGAAAGTCGCCTCGACCTGCACCACTGTAACCATCTCCGGCACACCTTCCATCACGTCTTCCCGCCGGAGCACTTCCCGCCCCAAGGACATTATCTCGGTTACGGGTTTGCCGTCGCGGGCGCCCTCGAGGATCGCTTCGGTTATCAGGGCCACGGACTCGGGAACGTTGAGCTTCAGACCACGGGCTTGACGCTTACGGGCAAGATCGGCAGCCACGTAAACCAATAGCTTCTCAGACTCTCGCGGAGTCAGCATCATAACGCCACCTCAATCCCAAGGAAAACAGGTTTCGACAGTCAATTGTTCCACGGACTGCCGTCGAATCATCCAAAATTATACCGCCAGGTAGTCCCGCATCATATTGTGGTCCAGGGTATTGGTGGGGCCTTCCAGGACTATTTCACCTTTCTCCATTAGGAAACAGTGGTCGGCAACCCCCAGGGCGAAGTCCAAGGACTGTTCCACCAGCAGGATCGACGTGTCCCGCCGCTCCCTCAGACTGATAATCAGGTCTTCGATCTCCTGGACAATGGAAGGTTGCAATCCCTCTGTGGGCTCGTCCAGCAGCAGTAACTTGGGATGGCAAATCATCGCCCTGGCAAACGCCAGTTGTTGCTGTTGGCCTCCGCTGAGAGTCCCGGCGTTCTTGGAAGGGTTCACCTTCAGGGCTGGGAACAAGGAGTACATCTCTTCGATGTCATCGGACCTTGAACCGTTGTTCCGCTTTCCTTCCAGTCCCATGAGCAAGTTCTCATGCACGCTGAGGAAGGGAAAGATCAACCTTCCCTGGGGTACGTACCCGATACCCGAGCGGGCGCGTTTGTGGGGCGGCCAATTGGTGAGGTTCTGATCGAAAAAGCTAACCTTGCCTCCCCGGGGCCGCAGCAGGCCCATGATGGCTTTTAAGAGCGTCGTCTTCCCCACGCCGTTGCGCCCCATCAGACAGGCCACCTGCCCGTCCTGGACGTCCATGGTGATGTCGAAGAGTACGCGGCTCTGCCCGTAAGCCACGGATAGAGATTCAACCAACAGCATCAGTTACTTCTCGTCCAAACGTCTGTTAGTCCGCCTGGGAGGACCCGGTGGCCCCAACAGTGGCCCGGGTCTTGGTGCGTCCCAGGTAGGCCCGGACGACCTCCGGGTCGTTTTGGACCGTGTCCATTGTTCCCTCGCTCAGGACCCTGCCCTGGTGGAGCACGGTGACCTTTTCGGCGAAATGGCGAACGAATTCCATGTCATGCTCGACCACTAGGACGCTGCGGTCCTGACCAATAGATTGAAGCAGGGCTCCCGTGTGCTCCCGTTCACGTCTCGTCATGCCGGCAACCGGCTCGTCCAAGAGCATAAGTTTGGGCTCCTGGGCCAACAGCATACCAACTTCCAGCCATTGCTTCTCGCCGTGGGAAAGGGTACCCGCATGGGTATCCGTCCGGTGAGTTAGTCCCACCTTCTCCAATGTCTCATCGATCCATTCGGTCTCACTGTCGTGCAGCGGACGGAGCAACGCTCCCAGATTACGGCGAAAGCCCACAGCGACTTCCATGTTCTCGTAAACCGTGAGGCTGGAGAAGATGCTGGGCGTCTGGAATTTCCGGCCGATGCCCAGCTTCACCAGGTCATGCTCCCTGAGCTTGGTCAGGTCGGTGTCGCCGTCGAAGATGATCTTGCCTCCGCTGGGCTTGGTCTTTCCAGTGATCAGATCCAGCAACGTCGTCTTTCCCGCGCCGTTCGGCCCAATCAGGAACCGTAGCTCGCCTCGGGAGAGACTAAAGTCCAGACTGTCCAGAACGACGAACCCGTCGAAACTGACGGTCAGACCTTCCACGGAAAGGATGTGGTTGTCCATTGTCGGACTACTCCTCCGATTCCTTGTTGTTTCATTGCCAGCAGCCTGGCCCGCAGCCTGCCGAACCCCCGGGTCAGGGTCGATAAGCCGAATTCTCCCCGAAAGAACCCCATAATTCCAGCCGGGAAGAGCAGCACCGCGCTAATGAACAGAGCTCCAAGGAAAAATTGCCAGATCACCGGGAAAGACTCGCTCAAGCCGCTTTTGGCCGCGTTTACCAGTATAGCCCCAAGGGCCGGGCCGGCCAGTGTGCCCCGGCCGCCCACGGCGACCCACACGGCGATTTCTATGGACTGCAGTATTCCCATGCTGCTGGGGGAAATTATCCCAACCTGTGGAACGAATAATGCCCCGGCGATTCCGGATATCCCACCGGAAACGGCGAAAACCAGCGTCTTCATTATCGCCGGGTCGTATCCCATAAACCTGACCCGGTTCTCGTCATCCCGCATGGCGATCATTACGCGGCCGAACCGCGATTCCACTACAACCCGGAGCAGCAGGTAAATCAAGGCGAGCGCCCCCAACGTTATGAAGTAGAGTGCGAGCTGGGTGCTGGGGCCAAACACCTGGAACCCGAATACCGTGCTGTAGTTGGTTATCCCGTTGGTGCCGCCGGTGTAGGGCTGCTGCCCAATGAACAGGATGCTAACGATCAACGCGAGGGCCTGGGTGATTAGCGCAAAGTAGACGCCGGTGATCCGGCTACGGAACACCAGATACCCCAGGCTTCCGGCCAACGCCGCGGGAAGTATGAACACCATCGGCAGGGCAAACCAGGCGTGCTTGAAGGGGGCTAGAAAGAAGGGTAGCTGCTCCAACCCGCTCCAGAACATGAAGTCCGGCAGCTTCCCAGCGGACGCCTCCAGCTTCATGAACATCCCCATAGCGTAACCACCCAGACCGAAGAAGACCCCGTGTCCCAGGCTCAGCATTCCGGCGTAACCCCAGATCAGGTTCAACGCCAGGGCCAGGATGGCGAAGGTGAGGAACTTGCCCAGCAGTCCAAGCCGGAAGTCGGACAGGATTGCCGGCGCAGCCAACAACAGGGCAAACACCAAAAGGAGCGGGACCCATGAGGCCACGCGGGCGTTCCAGCTTCCCGGAAGGCGGGCCGTCATCTAGGCGGGTGCCGTGATGTGGAGAGATAACGCAAGTCAGCTATCGGCCTCGTACCCGGATCAAGCCGTCTGGCCGCCATTGAAGGAATAGGATCACCATCGCGAAGACCAGCACCTTGCCGACCACCGCGGTGGTCCCGAACTCGAACACCGTGTTCAGTATGCCGATTATCAACGCGGCGAGGATCGTGCCCGGGACCTGACCGAGTCCACCCAGAATCACGACGATGAATGCGTCCACGATATAGAAGGTGCCCAGTGACGGCCCGATTGGTCCTATGAGGGTAAGGGCGCAACCCGCCAGCCCGGCCAGTCCGGAACCCAGGGCGAAGGTCAGGTTGTCCACCCGGCGGGTGGACACTCCCAGGCTGGACGCCATCTCACGGTTCTGCATCACGGCCCGGGTGCGGCGGCCTTGGTTGGAACGGTACATGTACCAATAAAGGCCCACGATACACACGGTTACCAGGGCGATGATGAACAACCGCTTTATCGGAAACACCAGGTCATCGGTTAGATCGAGCGCGCCTCCGAGCCAAAGAGGCGCCACTACCTGAACGTTGGGCGCCCCAAATATGGACCGCGCCAGTTGCTGCAGGAAAATGCCTACGCCGACCGTCGCCAGCAATGTGTCGAGGGGCCTCCGGTAAAGAAACCGGATCAGGCAGGCTTCGACAAGCATTCCCACCGCGCCGGCCACAATGAAGGAGAGAGGAATCGCGAGCAGGAAGGTAACATTGGGGGATACGTCTCCGGTAATGCTCTGGGCCACCTGTTGCAGCGCGTACACCGTGTAGGCCCCCAGCATGATGAACTCTCCGTGGGCCAGGTTGATGACGTTCATCAACCCAAAAGAAAGCGCCAGTCCCAGGGCTATCAACAGCAAGATGGAGCTGAGGCTGAGGCCATTGAAGAGTTGGAGAGCCCAGAATTCCATGCTCAGGTCACACTATGTCTTTCAACGATTTCGTGAAACCGGTCCGTTCGACCCTCAATAGGTGATGGGGACAAGAGCCACCGGGGACCTAACCGGTTAATCCCACGATCCCCGCATACATTACTCGCGCCGCTAACAATTGTCACTTATCACCTTATGATGCTAGTGCGCCGACGGAGTATGCCATTCAGTCATTGAGGCCGGGCATTCTCGCGAACGCCCGGCCTCCTTCCACTGGCCCGTCCCAAGGAGGCGGAGGCGGACCTGGTCTGCCGAGTTGTGGTATTTCCTACTGTACCGCGTCTCTAAGGCCTGCGGCCCATTCGTAGGAGTCCAGGTAGGGGTCGGGAACTACGGGCGCGCCGGAGTTCCAGATCTCATCGATCTGGCCGTCTTCGCGGACCGAACCGATGCGGACCGTCTTGGCTACGTGCTGGTTGGAATCGTGAACGGTGACCAGCCCGCCGGGAGCCTGGAATTCCAAGCCCTTGGCGGCTTCCTTGACTTCCGCTACGCCAGTGCCGCCAGCCTTTTCGACCGCGTTGGCCCAGATGTACACGCCGAAGTAACCAGCCTCGATGGGGTCGTCCGTAACCCTGTTCTCGCCGTACTTACTCTTAAATGCCTGAACGAACTTGACATTTTCAGGAGTGTCGGTGGTCTGGAAGTAATTCCAGGCGACGAGGTGGCCCACCATGTTGTCCGCGCCGATACCCGTGATCTCTTCCTCGGCTACGCTGACGGAGACCGTGGGCAGGTCTTCAGGACTTATTCCGGCGTCCTTGAGCTGCTTGAAGAACGCCACGTTGGAGTCGCCGTTCAGGGTGTTGAACACCACGTCAGGATCGGCGGACTTGATCTTGGTAATGACCGTGCTGTACTCGGTGTGACCCAACGGAGTGTACTCTTCGCCAACCGCATCGAGTCCCGCCGCCTTCAACTGCTTGTTGATGATCAGGTTGGAGGTCCGTGGGAACACGTAATCGGAACCGAGCAAATAGAACTTGGTCTTGCCCTGGTCCAGCAAGTATTGGACTGCGGGAACGATCTGCTGATTGGTGGTGGCCCCGGTATAGAAGATGTTGGGTGAAGTCTCGAGACCCTCGTATTGGACCGGGTAGAACAGAAGACCGTTATTGGCCTCGAACACCGGAAGCATCGCCTTCCGGCTGGCGCTGGTCCAACCGCCGAAGACCACGGCGACTTCATCACTCTGGATCAGCTTACGAGCCTTCTCCGCGAAGGTGGGCCAGTCAGATGCGCCGTCTTCGATGACGTACTCGATCTGCTTTCCTATCACGCCGCCGGCCGCATTGATCTCTTCGATTGCCAAAACGGTGGCGTCTTTGACGGCGGTCTCACTAATGGACATGGTCCCCGACAGTGAATGTAGTATTCCTACCTTGATGGTGTCTCCCTCAGAGGATTCCGCAGCGGGCACGGCTTCCTTCATGGTCTCCGCGGGCGCCTGAGTGGCAGCCACTGGCGCGCTGGTGGCCGGGGTCGAGGAACAGGCCAGCACTGAGATTAAGAGCAGCGCCCCGAGGGCGACCTTGAAACAACCTGCGAGCCCACCGAGGCGGGACGGGAATAAACCACGCATGTTCTGAACTCCTCCTGATGACCCATATATGGGACCAAAATTTGCACGGCTGCTCCGGCTGGCTTGGCGCATCGAATGTTGTGATTCGCGTGACGCCCGGCGGGGCCGGGACAACTCCGGTGTGGATACTAAGCTAGTCCCGAACTGTTGCGTTCCGATTTCCGCAGTGTAAACGCTTTGTTAAATGCCACCGGGCGGGCGGCAGGAGTGACGTTGCAGAAATTGCAATCCGAAACCTGTAATGCACAAGCTATTTAATTGCTTAGTGCAATCACTGTGTGGCTTTGAATCGCGTGTTATGTCAAGCGCCCTGTTGGGGGGCATATCTTCCGATTCCGGCTCACATTAGGTTGTCTCGGCTATGTTATTATTGGGCCGTTCAAACCAGCCTCGGAGGTCTCGACATGCCCTTCGGCGATAATGATTGGCTAGCCCTGACCGATGAACCGGCCCTGGAGCCGGGTCTCCCATTGTGTGACCCCCATCACCACTTCTGGGACGGACGGCCCGGAAGCATGCCCTACCAACGTTACTTGCTACACGAGCTGATGGGAGACCTGGACAGCGGGCACAACGTCCGGTCGACGGTATTTGTGGAAGCCCGCTCCATGTACCGCCCAGACGGGCCCGTGGAGTTGCGTCCGGTCGGTGAAGTGGAGTTCGTTCAAGGTCTCGCCGCGGCCAGCGCCAGCGGCATCTATGGCGAGAGCCGGGCAGCGGCGGCGATCGTGGGACATGCCGACCTCAAGCTCGGCGAAGCAGTCGCCCCGGCCCTGGAAGCGTTGCAAGCGGCCAGCCCCAACCGCTTCAAGGGTATCCGGCACAACGTATCATGGAGCCCCGACCCGTCGCTGGACAACCGGGATATCCAGGGAGCGCTGGCAACCGATTCTTTCCGGGCGGGGGCGAGGGTCCTGGCTAGAATGGGGCTGTCCCTTGACTCCATGCTCTCATTCCCGCAACTTCCCGAGCTGGCCGACTTTGCCAGGGCTGTGCCCGAAGTCTCGATTATCCTCAACCACATGGGAGGCGTCAGCCGGTCGGGAATCTATTCCGGTAAGGATGACGAGGTCATTCCCGCGTGGCGGGAGGGAATCGCCGCCGTGGCTGCCTGTCCCAACGTGACCTGCAAGTTGGGCGGTATGGGTATGCCACGCTGGGGATTTGGATGGCACGCAAGGGAAGTCCCCATAGGTTCCGTGGAGCTAGCGGAGGAGATGGCCCCCTGGATGAATTACTGCATCGAGCAGTTCGGGCCGGACCGCTGCATGTTCGAGAGCAACTTCCCACCGGATAAGGTGTCCTTCTCATATAACGTCATGTACAACGCCTTCAAGCGTCTCTCCCAGAGCTATACAGCCTCGGAGAGGGCGGACCTATTCCACAACACAGCGGCAAGGGTCTACCGAATCCAGACCTGAGGACAGGCTCCAGGGCCATGACCTTAGGAGAATTGGCCCAATCCCCTTCAGAAAGACGCAACTCGCCTCTAGGGCAAGGTTGCGTCTTTCCTTTTGACAAATTACCGAGTAAGACCGCATCGGTTTCAACTGGATTCAGTAGCCCATACAACCATGGATTGAGCTCCAGCGACGTGGCGTATATGTACTCAAGACGCACAATTCGCCTGTATTAACAATTGTGTTACATGTTGACAGATACTTATACCTTGGATAAGATGTCGCCAATTTGATAAGTATGCACATATCCAAGAAGAGATAGGCAACCATGCCCCATCTATCGGATGTTACGTCAATCGGCGGGTATCTCCTTCTCTCCAGCGTCATGCGAGGCTGCTGAAGCCAAGTTCCTCCGCCGTATCCGATTCAGATCGGTGAACACACTTGCGATGAGGGCGGTGGCTTACGGCGGAAGTGCGTCAACCCCATCGAACCCTAGACCATGAGCTCCACCCTGAATCGCCGATATGTTCAGACTATCTCGATACATGAGAGGTCACTAATGTTAAAGGTTAGCTCGCGCGGGAATTCCAAAAGTTTAGGCTTGCTTGTGGTATTTATCACAGTGCTGTTCATTCTAGCCTGCGGGTCCTCAGCCCAACCCCAGGAGCAGCCCGCTCCTCAGGGTATAGACATGGAAAGCATCCGGTCGGCAGTACAAGACGCCGTGAACGAGTCGAACAAGGCCGCTCCCGCCCCTCAGGAGGCGCCCTCATCCCAGGAGATTAACTCCGCAGTGGAGAGAGCCGTAACCGACGCGATGTCCACTGGGCTTCCGATGGTCCAGTCGGCGGTCTCGGAAGCCATGGCGGACAGTCCCAGCAGCGATGAAATTACGGTCATGATCGAGGCGGCAGTTTCGGACGCGATGGCCAAAGGTCTGAAGGCTGAAGACGTTGGCCCGCTGGTGGAGCAGGCGATAGCAGAGGCGGTGAAGCCCGGCATCACCGCCGAAGAGGTCGAGTCCCTGGTGTCCAAAGCCGTGGAACGCGCCTTGGCCCCCGGAAGACTCGTGATCTATTCAGGCCGCAGCAAGTCTCTCGTCGACCCAATCATCCAACAGTTCGCCGAGACCACCGGCGTGGACGTGGCAGTTAAATACGCGAACACGCCCCAGTTATCAGCTACGATCCTGGAGGAGGGAAACAATAGCCCAGCAGACGTCTTCTTTGCCCAGGACCCGGGTGGACTCGGAGCGGTCGAAGGAATGCTGGCCAGCCTGCCCGACTCTATCCTCGACCAAGTACCCGATTGGGCGCACTCTCCACAAGGGCTCTGGGTGGGCATCTCGGGACGCGCGCGGACCGTCGTCTACAACACAGAAAAGCTCACCGAAGACGATCTACCAAGCGACATGTTCGGGTTCACCGACCCAAAGTGGAAAGGTCGTATCGGTTGGGCGCCAACTAACGCCTCGTTCCAAACGATGGTCACAGCCATGCGCGCATTATGGGGCGACGACCGGGCGCGGCTCTGGTTGGAGGGAATCCAGGCCAACGAACCTAGGATCTACCCCAAGAATACGCCCCAGGTCGCGGCAGCCGCAGCGGGGGAGATCGACGTTGGTTTCGTGAACCATTACTACCTGTTCCGCTTCCTGGCCGAGGAGGGGGAGAACTTCGCGGCCAGGAACTACCATCCGAGGTCCGGTGGCCCCGGGTCGGTAATCATGGTTGCGGGCGCCGGAATCCTTTCCTCCGCGGAGAATTCCGAGAATGCCGAGAGGTTCTTGAGCTTCATGCTGTCCAGGGTAGGCCAACAATATTTCGCCTCTCAGACATACGAATACCCCCTGGTCGAGGACGTGAAGACGCCAAGGGCGCTTATTCCCCTATCGGACATCAACTCCCCTCAGATAGCGCTTACGGGCCTGGCCGACCTCGCCGGGACCCAGAAGATGCTCCAAGAAACCGGAGTCCTTCCCTAGCACTCAGGCCCCTCACCGGCAAATACCTGACGCCGAGTCACTTCCCGGCGTCAGGTTAGGTTACTCCCTCATCGCCGGAACTCCGCAAGACCCGCCCCGCACTCGGCGAGTCACCGCAGCGCTCCGCTTATCAACCACTCACCAAACCCTTCCTGTCCCGGCAGGGCGATCAACTCCACGTCGAAACCTGACTCAGTTAACAGAGACGTCCATGCGCTGATGGGAAACAGCCCCGTCGCATGGACGTCCGTCTCCACCCGACTTGACCCGCGTTCCGTGATTTCGTAGGTGAACCAGGACTCTACCTGGGTGTCCGAGGGGTCCGGGTCGTGGAGCCGTTCCTCGGTAATCACCGCAATGTCCCCTTTGGCAGTCGACCAACGGATTACAGCTCCCTCACGGAAGGACTCGGCCACCATGTCCGGCGCGATTAGCGCAAGACCGCCTGGGCGCAAATGCAGCCGCACGGTCTCGAAAGCGGCTCGCAGGTCGTCTTCGGTGAGCATGTAGGAGATCGCGTCGTGTATCAGGACCGCGTCAAATAACCTCCCCAACCGGACCGTCCTCATGTCACCCAGATGATGATCGACCTCTGGATTCAATTTCCTGGACAGTTCCAGCATTCTGGGCGACACATCTACGGCCGAGGCTCGGTGATGAGGCGTCAGGTGGGACAGGTTGTGGCCTCCGCCAACCCCCAACTCCAACAGGTGATGCCGTCCCTGGCCAAGAGCGTCCTCAATGGCGCGCAGCCAATAGACCGCTTCCTCGGCGTAGTCCTCGCTGGGACTGATTACCGGCCACAGGTACGCCAGCTCGTTGTAGAGAAACGTCCGCTCCATCGGGTTATCCATCGGCCGCCTTTCTCACTCCCGCCCCACATAAATTGGGTCCCTTATTCGCGTCTCTGGTCACGAAGCATGATCGTTGTGAAGGAACGCTTGGGACCCACGCCCCTCCTCCATCGACCGGTAGCTACCGGTATGATACACTCTTTCCAAACGGATGTTCTACCTACCGTCAAGCGCGGGCGAGGGCGAAATGACCAGGAATTCGGGTGGATTCTCCCTACTACAGTTGGGATCAAAACTGTATCTGCGCAAGGACTCGCCGGGGTCCACCGCGCCGCTGGCACATCTGGTGCGGTCGGTCCAACAGGGCGACCCCTTGGCCCCCGTAACGGTAATCGGCCCCTCCACCTACGCCAACCTGACCCTGCGCCGCGGCCTGGCGCGCTCGGGATTCGCCAACGTCCGATTCCTCGTATTTTCCCGGCTCTCCGAGTTCCTGGGGTCTCCCTCTCTCGCCGCCCAGGACCACAAGCCTCTGACCTCAATCATTGAAAGCGCATCGGTACGGGCTGTGACGAGACAAGCATCCGGAGCGCTGGCTGGGCACGCGTCTCACCCATCAACCATTCATAGCATCAAGAATACATTCCGCCAACTCCGGCATACCAGCGACACCGCGTTGGACCGCCTCGCCGCCCAGGACCCACTCCGTGAAGAGATCGTCAAACTTTACCGCATGTTCCAGGACCAGACGCTGGGCTACTACGACGCGGAAGACCTGGCGCAAGCCTCCGCGGACGCGGTGCGCAGCGGCAGCGCCGCCGCCCTGGACGACCTGGGGTTCGTACTCTTCTACCGCATTCGCGGCATGACCCAGGGCGAGAAACAGGTTGTAAGGGGCCTGGCCCGGCTGAACAGTTGCGCCGTCTTCTTAGGACTCATCGGAGACCCGGATGCCGATGCACCGGTGGAGTCCCTGGCGCAAGAGTTGTCTCCGTTTCTGGGAGCGCCAGAACGCGGGGCATCGTCAGATGACGATGTACTCACTGCGCTTTCACCGGCGGGTAAGCGGTTGCTAATCACCCCCGACCCTCACGAAGAAGTGCGGTGGGTAATCCGGCAAATCGCCCACAAAGCGGAGACCGGAACGCCCTTCCACCGTGTGGCAGTGTTGTACGGCGCTGCGGCCCCCTACAACACGCTGGTCCGCGAAGAATTGCAACTCTCCGGCATCCCCGTGTCTGGCCCAAACCCTTCCCCGCTGGGCGGGACCGCCGTGGGCCGCACACTCACCGGCTTAATCCAACTCTCAGACAGCGAGTTTCCCCGTGACCAGGTTATGTCATGGCTCATGGGCTGCCCGGTCCGGCCTCGGGAAGCGAAAGTCCGGGAAAACTTTAGCCCCAGCAATTGGGACGCCATATCGAAGAAGGCGGGCGTTGTAGCCGGCCTGGGACAGTGGTCGGAGCGGCTGAATCGTTACGCCTCTGATATCGAACGTTACGCCCGTGGCAGGGAGGAGAAGGGAGATATCTCGGAGGCACAGGCCAACCTTATGTTGACCGAGGCCCAGTCCGCCAGAGACCTCCAGCAATTCATCGAGACCCTGGCCCAGGATTCGATTCATCCCCCGGGCGGCAACACCTGGAGCCAGTTAGCTGATTGGGCGTCCAATCTTCTGCAACTGTACTTGATGCCTCCGGACCAAATGCCCCCGCCGGAAGCGGATGCTTTCCGCAAGGTAAAGGACATCTTGGAAGGACTGGAGTCCGCAGACGAGGTAGACCCGTCACCCACTTTCGGGGCGTTTCGGGAGAATTTGGAAGAGGCCCTCCGGTCGTCTGCTGGCCATTCCGGGGCGACAGGACAGGGCGTGTTCGTTGGGCCCATCTCCTCCGCCACCGCGATGGACTTCGACGTGGTCCACATCGTCGGCATGATCGAAGGGGCAGTACCCGCACCGGTCAGAGACGACCCTCTAATACCAGACCGGGAAAGGCAGGCTGCGGGCGGTCCAGCGGAAGGGCTACCCTTGCAACATGTGAGGCAGTCGGAAGAAAGATACGCGTTTCTGTCGGCGTTGGGCTCGGCTCCTGAAGCGACTTTATCCTTTCCCAGAGCCAACCCCGCGGGACAGCGGGCCCACTACCCATCGCGTTGGTATCTGGAACTCGCTTCGCTCTTGGAAGGTTCCCGCGTCACCTCGTCCGGCCTGGGCAAACTGGGGAACCGTACCTGGCTGACCATAATACCTTCGATGGAACGGTCCCTTGAGTCGGTGGTCTCAGCGGCGCCGGCGGACCAGCACGACTACGACCTAGAACGCCTCTGGCGCTGGACGAGTTCAGGGCGGGAAGTAAACGCCCACCCACTGGCCGCGTCCGGCGCTCTGGCCAGGTCTTTGCGGCTTGGCCGCGCCCGCTATAGAAGCTCTAGTTTCACCGAATGGGACGGCAACCTGTCAGGCGCGGTGGACGACACTGGACTAACTAAACGGTTGGCTGACACCGCTCTATCCCCCACCAGCCTTGAAACCTGGGCAGGTTGCCCCTTTAGCTATTTCCTCGGCCATGTACTCCGCATTAGCGCTCTGGAAGACCCGGAAGAAATATTCTCGATTACCCCCATGCACAAAGGTTCCCTGGTGCATAAGGTCCTGGAGGATTTCATCGCCGAAGCCAAGAAAGAGGGCACACTTCCCCATCCTGGCCAACCGTGGGATGCCCAACACCGCGCCGCCCTTGGCCGCATCGCCCGGGACAACTTCCGCCGGGCGGAGGCCGAAGGCGTAACCGGCAAAGCCCTTATGTGGCAGTTGGAACAGGAAGCCATCCTCAACGACCTTTATAGCTTCCTAGAAGAGGACACCAGACTGCGAAGCCGTTTTGACCTTTCCCCTTCCCACTTCGAAGCGCGCTTTGGACTGGGCGGCGAATCATGGCCGGCCCCGGAGTTGTGGGTTGGAGAGGACACCAGACTGCGAAGCCGTTTTGACCTTTCCCCTTCCCACTTCGAAGCGCGCTTTGGACTGGGCGGCGAGGCCGGCCCCGGACTCGGGCCCCATCAAATTCCGGGGGGTGATAGACCGGATAGACTCCAGCCCCTCGGGTGAAGACATTCTCGTCATGGACTACAAAACGGGGAGTCCCGATCCGTATTCGGGGCTGAAGGCTGACCCAATCGACAGGGGAAGGCGCCTACAACTGGCGGTCTACTCCCTCGCGGCGCGGGAAGCCCTGGGCGCAAACGTGAGGATACGGGCTGCCTACTGGTTCGTATCAAGCCGCGGGAGTTTCACGATCGTCCCTGACAATCCCGTGGATATGGATGAGCCGGATACCGTGGAGCGGTTCAAAGAAGGCGTATCCGCCATTGTTTCGGGGATCCGCGGCGGGGTCTTCCCGGCAAACCCCGGCAGGGAAGAGAACCAGGACTTTCACAACTGCCGGTACTGCGACTTTAAGACCCTGTGTCCGTCGAGGAAAGACACCCTCTGGGCCAGAAAGAAAGGCCACCCGATTCTAGGGGACTACCTGGAATTGTCGGGGGAGGTCTCATCGTGACCAACACATTCACTCCTCAGGACCAGGAGACCCGGGTCAGAATTCGCGAGTCCATCAAGGAGACCCTCTTCGTGGAAGCGGGAGCGGGCACCGGAAAGACCACCAGTCTGGTGGACCGGGTAGTCACGCTGGCGTCCTCAGGGGCGGCGACTCTGGACAAGACCGCCGTAATTACGTTCACCGAGGCCGCCGCCGCTGAACTGCGCGACCGCATACGCGAACGCTTGGAGGCCGCCGCTACCGCCCCCTCCGGTGACAGCGGACAGCGGCTACGCTGCCAACGCGCCCTGGCGGACCTGGACCGCTCCTCCATTCAAACCCTGCACGGCTTCGCCCGGTCCATCCTGCAGGAGCGTCCGCTGGAGGCGGGCTTGCCTCCGGTTTTCGACACCATGGACGCCATCGCCAGCGATCTTGCCTTCGAGGAAGCCTGGACCGACTGGGTTGACAAGGCGCTGGACGACCAGGAACTCGCTGGCAGCTTGGCGTTGGCCCTCTCACTCGGCCTGACGATAAAACAATTCCGGGTCATCGCCCTAACCTTTCACCAGAACTATGACCTGCTGGAAGAAGCCGCGTTCGCGGACACACCGATGCCCCCGGCAACCGTGGTGCGCGCGCTGGTCGAGGGGTCGGCCGAATTCGAGCGGCTGTGTCAGTATTCCAAGCTGCGAGACGAAGACCGTTTGTACAACCATGTCCAGGGCTTGCTGAGGGCCGCCGCCCGGTTCTCGGAGCTGGAGGCGGAAGCTCGACCGGCGTACCCGCTATTACAGCGGACGATGCCCCTTAGCCAGCAGGGCGGGAGACAGCCGGACTGGGAGCGTGACCCCGTCACCTCCGTCAACGCATGTAAGTACCTGAAGGACTGTCTCACCGCACTTCAAGCCTCGGCGGCGGATGAGCTGGTCTTGGCCCGCCGGTCCGCGCTCATGCCCGTTCTGCGCGCCTTGAAGAGTTTTGCACTGGACTTCGCCCAAGACCGGAAGCGCCGTGGAGTAGCGGGTTACGACGACCTGCTGGTCTGGGCAAGGGACCTGCTGCGGGACAATATCCCGGTGCGCGACCACTTCCGGCAAAGGTACACCCATTTGTTGATCGACGAGGCTCAGGACACTGACCCGATCCAGGCCGAGATAGCCATGTTCATAGCCGAGGACGCCGGGGACAACCTTGAGCCCGGTACCCGCCCAAGGTCCTGGCAGGGGATTACGCCAGAACAAGGGAAACTGTTCGTAGTCGGCGACCCCAAACAATCGATTTACCGTTTCCGGCGGGCCGACGTAACCCAGATGCTCAAGCTCCAGAAGTTAATGGGAGGCAACACGTTGCGCCTGGTGCAGAACTTCCGGTCCCAACGGCCGATTCTGAATTGGGTCAATTCCGTCTTCGGACCGTGGATGGAAGAGGGTGAGAACCAAGCCAAGTACATCCCCGTAACCCACAGATGGGAAGCGGAGACGGACCATGCGGCGGGACCCAGGGTCTGGACGCTGGGCGGACTGCGTGACGGGAATATTGGCGTGGTCAGGAATGAAGAGGCACAACAGATCGCCGCCCAGCTTCATGACATGGTGACGGGCCAGTGGCAGGTCCTGGATACGAACGCATCCGAGTCCAGCGGGTCTGAGCAGTACCGGGACGCCTCCTATTCAGACGTCTGCATTCTGATGCCAAGACGCACAGGTTTGCGGGGACTGGAGTTGGCGCTGGACGATGCCAGTGTTCCCTACCGGCTTGAGGGCAACGCACTGGTCTTCGGCACCCAGGAAGTCAGGGACCTGGTCAACTGCCTGAAAGCCGTAGACGACCCCGCCGACCGGGTGGCGACAGTAGCCGCGCTCCGTTCACAAGCGTTCGCGTGTAGCGATGTGGACCTGTTCCGGTATTCGGACGCGGGAGGCGAGTTTGACTTCCTTTCCGCCGCCGACAGTTTCGTTGGTTTGGATGGTTTTGATGACGTGAATGGCATCAGTGGCCCCGTTCGGGACGCGCTCGACGTCCTCCGGAAATTCCACCAACAACGTCTCTGGGACTCCCCGGCAGCGCTCATCGACCGCTTCATCCGGGAACGGCTCCTCATGGAGTCGGCCATGGACCATCCCCGAACGCGAGAGCAATGGAGAAGGTACCGGTTCATGGTGGAGCAGGCCCGGTCCTTCGCCGAGGCTGGCGGCAATTCGCTGCGAGCGTTCTTGGAATGGGTGGAGCGCCAGACCTCGGAGGGAGCGCGCTTCACCGAAACCCCCGTGCCCGACAGTGACGAAGACGCGGTCAGGATCATGACCGTTCACGGGGCCAAGGGACTGGAATTTCCCATTGTGCTGCTCACCGGGTTGAATGCAAACCCCCGTCCAAGGGCGCAGAACGTCATGTTCGACCGGGAAAGCGGGGCGGTAGAGGTAAGAATTGGCGCGGACGACACACAGTTCGCAACTACTGGTTTCGAATCACTTCTAGCCCATGAGCAACAACTTGAGGCCGAGGAATACGTTCGCCTCATGTACGTGGCCGCAACCAGGGCGCGGGACCACCTGGTGTTGAGCCTGTTCCGTAACCAACGCAGCTCCGGTTCGGGGGCGGACAGGATGGTGGAGATCCTAACTGGCAATGACGATTTGTGGACTGAGGCGCCGGACGCCAGCGGCCAAGTTCCCAAAACAGACCTCAAGGCCGTCGACCGTGAGAAGGCTGAAGGTCACTCCCTCGCTGACCGGGAGCAATGGAGCAGCCGCAGAGCGGAGCTTCTGGAACGTCAAGGCAGGCCGGCGTCCGTCGCCGCAACCGGCCTCCACCATCTCAGACGCGACGGGTCCACCAACTTTGATAATGTCCAGGACCCAAAGAAAGAGCCCGAGACTGAGGAGCCTTGGAAGCGGGGCAGGGGTGGGACCTCCCTGGGCAGGGCGGTCCACTCGGTGCTTCAGACCATCGACCTGGCTACCGGAAACGGCATCGAGGAGACGTCGAGGGCTCAGGCGGCGGCGGAAGGACTTCCCGCCCGCGCACCCGAGGTTGCCCGGCTGTCGCGGGTAGCGGTAGACAGCCCCACGGTACGGCGGGCGGTTGCAGCGTCGAGGCATTGGCGTGAAGTGCCGGTTGCTATCCCGGTGGGTGAAGGAGTCCTGGAGGGGTTCATCGACCTGCTGTTTGAAGAAGACGGCGGGCTGGTGGTGGTCGACTACAAGACCGACGCTGTAGACTCCGAAAACCTGGACGGCTACCTGACCAGGTACAGGCTTCAGGGCGGGGCCTATGCGTTGGCGGCGCACCGGGCCACCGGCATGCCCGTGAGGGAGGTGGTCTTCCTGTTCCTCCACGCTGGGGAAACACGCATCCTTACCGACATAACCGACCTGGCCGCCGAGGCGGAAGCCGTGGCCACAGCTTACCTCAGCGGTGACGCGCTCCCACTCTAGCTGCTTGCCAGAGGCGGAACGAACAGGCCCCTTACCGCAGCGGCGGCGCGTAGATCAGCCCTCCTCGCTCCCGCGGGACATCCAGCCTGCTGGGCGGGGTCTCGATTACCGCATCCGGCAGGTTTTCGCAAGCGGCGAGGCCGAACACCGCCAGCAATAGACCCGTGAACAACGCCAATGAGCGAGTGAACATCTATATCCCTCTAGGTAAGATCTACTCCGCAAGGTAGGCATCCAAAACCCGATGTAAACCGTATCAAATTCCGACGCTTGGGCACATGAGAACGTTTTGCGCGAATGGCGAGAATTACGGCCCGCTCAGATGGCCCAGTCCTAATGCCCCTTCTCTCATGAGGGATAGACCCCGCCAGGCCTTGTGGTAGACTAAACAACCTACCTTTCGGGCGTGGAACCGCCGGGGAATTCAAACGCGGGGGACGTGCGTGTTTGGCTTTTATCCATCTCCATACATTGTTATCGTCATGCTTGCCGCAGCGGGGGTATCACTCCCGCTGTTGTTTTGGTTGCGCACGCGATTGTCTTGGATAAATTCGAGCCTAAGAATCTGGCCGGTGGCCATAGTGGCCACCGCTCTGTTCCTGTTGCTTGCCTCTAGCGGTCCGCTCCTCAAGGTGTTCGGCCAGGACCCGCCCCCTGTCGTGGGCGAATGGACCTTCGAGACCGTAATTGACCCGAACCCACTGGAGACCGGCTCCGATGCCGGAGCGACTGTGACCTTCCGCGCCATCTTCACCGTAGACCCGGACAGCAGCGCAACCCCCACTGATCTGTCAGCCACCATCACCGGTGAACAGAAGGCGGTCCAGGCAGACCTGGGCTCGAATACCGACAACGGTAGAATCGGAATAGGCGCGAGCATAGACGCGGCCACGTTGAACGCCTCTGGTGGAGCCAGCTTCGGGGACACTCCTTGCGAACCAGACCTGACCGCCGGGACTCTCACCTGCGAATTGATGCTCCTGGGCTCCAGCAAACTCTTTGCCCGAAGCAACGCAACACCCGGCTATCACGACATGGCGACAAACTTCCCGTACGAGGTCACTTTTACAGCCACAGCTAGTTCGGCTGGCAATCCTGACTTTATTGCGGTTGTGAAGAAATCCGGGAACTCCGACCCGACCCTTGCCATACAACTGGAAGTCATCTTCGGACCGCCCGCCAACCTCATTGCGACTCCTGGGAATGGGCAACTCGCTCTGTCCTGGGACGATCCCGGCAACACCAACATCACAGGATATGATTATCGAATCAGCAGCGACGATGGCAATACTTGGACACCTGACTGGACCGCAATCAACGGAATCGGCGCGAACACCATCTCCCACACGGTAACGGACCTCAGCAATGGTTCGGAATACACCGTAGAGGTTCGGGCATTTGACGACAGCCACAAGGGTGCCGCTGCTTCGATAACCGCCACCCCGAAGACGGTCCCTGACAACCCGGAAGACCTGAGAGCGACTGTTGGTGACGGCGAGGTAGCCCTCACCTGGAAAGCCCCTGTCTCCGACGGCGGCTCGGATACTACCAATTACGAATACCGCCAAAGCGCGGACGGTGGCACGAATTGGGTCCCGGACTGAG
>CBDBGS010000001.1:0-17208 GCA_965205385.1 Dehalococcoidia bacterium | reverse complement strand
GGCCCCGGCTCAGACCCAGGAAGCGGCCCGCGCCGCGCTCCGTCTCACAGACCCACACAGCCCGGAGAGGGACTACGGCGCCAGCCGCGCGTCGGTAGGGGGCCAGTTTGTCCAAGACTTCCCGCGGGGTCGTCGCCTCCCTTTCATACTCGACGCGGTACACTCCCCGGCCGTATGGCCCGTCGGCGTACATGACCCCGTCCGGCTGCACCTGGGTGACATCCTGGATATGCGTGACCCCCCTCCATCCCCCATGGACCGGGATACCATGGCGCTTGAGAGCCCTTACGATCCTGATCATGCCGGCATTGTGGTCCAGGTAGTGGTGGTGCCGCTGCATATCCGGATTGAGAAAGCTCGACCCCCGCCTGCGGCCGGTGGATACCGAGGTCCGGTCCCGCCCGGCCACGTAGATCATCGCGGGGTCCGCCAGGTAATAGACCTCGTCCACCTTGGCCAGCATGCCCCCACTGACCAGGTCAGCCAGCGCCTGACGCACGGGGCCGCGGAAGTCGTCGGCGAGGTCGACGTAGTCCCCCTCCTCCAGGGCATCGAATTGCTTCAGACAGCCCCATCAAGCCGGTTGGCCAACACCCCGGAGAGTGCGGCCGGCGCCGGCGGGTCATCCCGGCGGCCCTGTCTAGCAGGCAGCGCCACCCTCTCCGGTTCGCCCACATTGATCTCCTCATACCGGTCGACAACCCGGTCCTCAGTGGGGATCACTAGGCCGCGCTGGCCCACCTGCCACACCTCCCGGTCGGCCACCCACCAGGAGAAGTTACGTTCTGCCTCAGATACCCCAGGCGGGGGAGCAGGTCCATGGCCTGCCGGACGCCCCACTCGTCGGGCCCGATGACCACGTACCCCGCCAGCTGGGGCGTAGGGTCGAAGGCCGGGTCGGGCTGTTCGACCAGATGGTCTCGCTCCCGCTCCTGCTCCCGCGCTTCCGATATGTACTCCAGATACGGGTGGGAGAACCGGTCTCGCCACTTTTCCATCATGAGCCGTGGCCTCAGCTGCTTCCCGACCCAGCAGAATGCAATTTCTATGCCACCGTCGTAGGTAGCGATCATTTCCACCAACTGGCCCCGGCGCAGGAACTGGACCCGTACCAGGCGCGCCTCAGACCGACTCGCCAGCCAGTTCCGGCCCTCGCCTTGAAACAGGGAGGGGGCCACCTCGTAAAACGCTTCCAGCTGCTCCAGCCTCTGGTACAACTCCCTGACGCCAGCCTCTCCCAGCCACCACGGCACATGCTGATGGTCCTCCACGTCTGGGAAAAGGGCGTCATGCAGATGGTCATGGGGCCCGTGGGCCTCACGCCCGTGGTCGAACGTGTATACCTGCATGAGCCCCGCCAAGCTCAAGGTCCAGCGGCGCGTGGCCGGGCGTCTGCGCCCCACCATCCTGGAGACGGCCAGGCCATCATTATAGAGCCTCGCCAAGTGCCTGTTCACCGTCGCCCTGGCCAACCTCGTGACCTGTGCCAGGTTGTCCGCGGATGCCGAAGGCATCATACAGAGCCACCTTAGAACGTTCATGAAGTGTCCACCCTCCTTCTGTCCGGTTTACGTCTGGCTTAATTTCAGGCTACCACGCCGGTGTCAAGCCCGGTTTTAACAAAATGAACGCAGATTTCCGGCGCTGCTACCTCGGTGGGCTGGCCATCACATCCGGCCTGCTGTTGCCACGTGTGCCAGGAGATGGCCGGCCCGACAGTGCCGGGTCAATGACGCGGGCCGAAGAAGTGGCGAAATGAGCGTCGGGTAGTTTCACGCCGGCCCGCCTCCGCGGGCTGGTCCTCCTCGCGGATACAGTCATAGCACGGGCGAGTCGTGTCGATTGGGCACCTGGGGCCCTGCCCGTGCCCAACGAGACTCCAGTCAGGCATGTCCCCGGTCAGCCGGCCCTGGCAGGCACGGCAGATGGGGATCCGCTGCCTGCCCCAGTCGACCATCGCATCCGCCGGTTCGCCGCAGTTGCCGCAGAACCGCTGGGCCATCCGCCGATGCCTCTGCTGCTCGGCGCGCCGCCGAAGCTCTCGGGGAGTAGTCATCTCTCGCCTCACTCGGTTTCAGGGTCAACGGTGTCTGGAGAACGGTGTCCATATAAATGTTAGATCGACACCCAGAGACCTGCGTTTTGACGCAAACGTCGAAAACTCCCTGTGGGTCGGCGGCGCATCTGTTTTCGCCGGAGGCATCCACCCAATCCGGGATGCGCCCGCGTCTCCCAGCCCTTCGGGGTCCCTTCTGCGCGAGATGTCCCGCTCCTAAACTAAACCCGAATCCACGATGGGATGCGTGAAGGCTGGGCAAATTGGGATGAGGGAGCCTACAAGGGAGAAAGCCTGGGCTCCATTGGGACCGATGTGACACGGCAGAGGGTTTTCAGTAGCCGCACCGGGCCTCGGGAGCGGTCTATGGAGGCTGGGAATCGCGTGATAGTGAGGTCGGACGCAGCAGGATGCACCCGCGGACCGGGCGGACGCGAGTTTGGAGGCGTTGGGTCGGTTGCGGATAGCGCCGTCAGGCTGGGAGTGGGATGGCTCGCAGTCGGGCCAGGGCGAGAGTGGCCTGCTCAGCCCAGGGCCAGCCCCGGGGAAGATGCAAAGTGAGTCTGCGCGCCGAGCGGGTAAGCCGTCCGGCCAGGGAGAAGACCCGCCGCCGGAGGGTCTTGGTGGTCACCAGTTGCTCGCCCAGACCGATGCGCGCCGCCCAACGGGCCAGATTATGCGCCAGCGCCTGGACGGCCAGCCAGGCGGCGTTGGCGGCGAAACGGCCCGAGGGGAGATGATTGAGTCCCACGCCGTACTTGAGGTCTCGGATGGCATTCTCGATCTCGGCGTGGCGGCGATGGTCGGCCTCCAGCTCCAGGGTATCCCCGTCCCGGTCGGTGATGAAGCCGTGATAGCTGTATCTGGCGAAGAGGGCGAGCTGGGAACCGGGTGTCGGCTTCACCCGCCGGACAATGAGCCGCACCGGCGCGGCATCGGGCTCACTCTGGAAGGGAGTGTAGGTGGTCTCGGCCACATCGGCGGCGCCGTCCATCCAGTAAGGGAATCGGCGTCCAGGCATCTTCGGGTATGGCCTCGATGAGATTGTGCAGGCTTTTGTGCTGGCGGATGGTGATGGAGAAGCGGACCTTCGTCTTGCGACAGACGGCGACCACGGCGTGGGTGTAGAAGCCGCTGTCGGCCCGCACCGTGAGTTGTCCCCTGGCCCCACCGTAGCGCACCCGTCCCACGCGTCTCACGCAGGAAGTGGGCGGCGCCGCGGGCGGTGTTGGAGCGGCCCTCGCGCAGACGGGCCATTAGCACGTCGCCGGTGCCGGCGGCGACGGCCAGCAGCGGGTGATAGCCTCGGGCGCCGGTGTAGCCGTGGTGGCGCGCGCCCTCCTTGGCCAGGCCGTAGGTCTCGCAGATGGTGGAATCGAGGTCGATGGTAAGCGGCCCGTCGCCGGGTCCGGCTCCGGCCTGCCCAGGCCCGGGCCAGCAACTCCCGGCTCACCCGGTCCAGTCTGGCGGACATGGCCCCACCGGAAGCTGCGCAGGAACGATCCCCAGAGGTCGCGAAAGCGGCGGGTGGATGGAGCCTTGACTACGCTGCCGAGCAGCGCAGGCCGGTCCGCCCCGCGCGCAACGCATCGGCGTCGTCGATGCAGTCGCCGCCCGCCAGCGCCGAGGCCACCAGCGTCAGCATCTTGTCTCCCGCGTTCGCCCGCCCCGGCGCATCCCCGAGGTCGAGGTGATAGTCTACGAGTTCCCCCAGGCCCAGGTGTTGGGCGAGGGTGGCTGGCAGGAGCAGGCCGGCATTGGCCGCCAGACGAGGATCGTCGAAGGTGATTTGGATCCGGTCGGGGTGGTGGCGTGGCAGCATCTTGTATCCTGACTTTGGCCCGCGACAATAGCTCATATGTGGCGGTCCAGAGCGCGGCAGACCGGTAGCATCTGGGTCATGGTAGACCGTCCAATAGCAGGGGTCGCCGCGTTCCTCAACGGTAGAACCCGGACAGTTGCCTGGGCCAATCGAGCCCGCATCGTGCAAGGAAGGGTCAACACTGAAAGAGGAGGTGCAGATGGAAGGGGAAGCGAGGTTCGTAGGCATTGATGTCTCAAAGGCGCAGTTGGACGTTGCTGTCCGGCCTACGGGGAAGAGATGGACCCTGCCCTACGACCAGACCGGAATTGAGGGACTGATCCCCCAGATAGTGGACCTGGAGCCTGCCTTGGTGTTGTTGGAGGCTACGGGCGGCTTGGAACTGCCCTTGGTGGCCGCCCTGGCCGCGGCGGCGCTGCCTGTGGTGGTGGTCAACCCACGCCAGGTCAGGGACTTCGCCAAGGCCACCGGAACGCTGGCCAAGACCGACACTCTGGACGCGGGGGTCCTGGCCCATTTCGCCGACGCCGTCCGTCCTGAGGTGCGCCCCCTCAAGGACGCCGAGACCCAGGTCCTCAACTCGCTGACTGCCCGCAGGCGCCAGGTGATGACCATGCTGGTCTCCGAGAAGAACCGGCTAGGCGCCGCCATCGGCGCCGTTAGTCCCCGCGCCGTTAGTCCCCGCATTGAAGCCCACATCGCGTGGTTGGAACAAGAGTTGAGCGACTTGGACAAGGGGCTGCGTCAGACTTTGCGCCGGAGTCCGGTGTGGCGTGAGAAGGACGACCTGCTCCGCACCGTTCCCGGTGTCGGAGAGCAGATCTCCCTCACTCTGCTGGCCAATCTGCCAGAGCTGGGCACGCTGAATCGCCGGCAGATCGCCGCCCTTGTGGGCGTGGCCCCCTACAACCGCGACAGTGGCGCCCTGCGGGGCAAACGCGCCGTCTGGGGCGGACGCTCCCGGGTGCGGGCCGTCCTCTACATGGGAGCGTTGGTAGCCAGCCGCCACAACCCTGCTATCCGGGACTTCTACCAGAGGCTGCTGGCAGCTGGCAAGCCGAAAAAGGTGGCGCTGGTCGCGTCCATGCGCAAACTGCTGGTTATACTCAACGGCATGCTCAAACATGGCTCCCCTTGGTGCGATATGACTCAGCCAGTCGCCGCTCATTCCTATTGACTTTCAAGACAGTTGCTATTGGGCGCTCCTTTTCTGGGGTCGGTTTTGTGTTTCGAAAACCATTATCCCAGATTCTGGGGAGCTCCCTTTTGCTTCTTCAGGAGGTCTCTCACACGCGCCCGTTCGGTGGATTGGGGCTAAAGCCAAGGTGGAACCTACATTTGTGGGACGATGAAGATTGGCTTAGGCGCCACAGTGAGGCTCTTACACCTGTATATGGAAACCGGTCTAGTACCACCGATTGGCTTCCTCGATATGCGTATTTCACCTTGGTATTAGTTTAGTATTACAACAATGGTTTATTTGGCAGGGCGATTTTCGTGACCAACTTGAACCTGACCACGTACTGCTATGAACCTACCGCGATAGCTCGCTCCTGGCCGAATACGAAGGGTCAGACATCACATTTGCCAATCCGTCGTTGTGATACTAAACCAAAGCCAAGGTGAAATGCGCAGATAGTGGAGGTCAAACAGCGGTGCCGGATCATTCTCCAAGTACGGATGAGAGGGCTTCCCTGGCGCAACTCAGCCAATCTTCATTGCCCCTCGAATGTACATCCCACCTTGGCTTTGGTTTAGGGGATTGTCGTCCCGGGGTATACGTAGGGACAAGTACGGTGGGCCATTGGACCAGAGGGAAACGGTCCACGCTCGCTCCGCCGGTCCCGGACGCACAGGGTCGTCCTCCGGGGCCACCTCGGCGATGTGAGCTTGAGGGTAGTGTGCTTGAATCTGGGTCTTAACCCCCTGACTGTCTTGACAGCGGACCATCAGGGTGACTCGGGAAGTATCTGCCACTAAGTCTAGGGAGAAGGGGTTTTTTAGGGAAAGACTTGATCATGTGCTCTACTCCCTGCAAGGTAGGCTCCCCGGTTCGGGGCCTGACAGGGGTATGTATAGATACTGTGGACTTGGAAGGGAAATGGCTTTCCGGCACCTTTTCGGTGCTAAACAGCAGGTTGACAAGGGTATTGTTGCTTCCTGAACCACATCCCGGCCCGCCGCCTGACTCGAAGAAATCTATCGTCCCGAAGCGAGAAACACCAAATACATACCCCTGTCAGCGGTTCGGGGCGGAGTGACCTCCAACAAGATGGGATTTCGTCCCCTGTTTTGTCCGCGCAACGCTCTCACCTCCTCTTATGGCCACGATCAGTAGTTCACAGCATCATTTCCAATTGATTTCCGATGCAAGGGGCAGGATAACAGCCACTCTGTCATCTCCGACTCGTATCAGGTCTGGGTTCCTCCGGTTGCGCACTCGGGGGGATAAAGCCTCAAGCGGATGGTTCATCGGTTTCCAAATCCTTGGCAAAAGCGTGCAGAGTATCCAGCCGAACCAAGATCCGGCGTCCCACCCTTAACGTCGGTAGTTGCCCGGAGTGGATAAAGTCGGTCAATGTTGAGGTCGCGACACCCAAAAGTGCAGCCGCTTGCTCCAGCGAAACCGAAATGGGTTGCGGTATGGCGACCAAAGGTGGTGCAGGCTCGACTAAGTCTGCCTCATTCACAAGTTTTGCGATCTTACCTAGCAGTGCTTTCAGCCGGCGTTCCTCGGAAGTTACCGGTTTAGACATTGTGCTCCTCTGGCGCTTGAACCGGTTGCTGTCCGGATGCCTCAGGCGCCGGGGCATCGGTTTCAAGCATGTTTCGTCTGTCCCCGAATGAGTCTTGCTGTCATTTTATTTGACGGTGAGTAGGTGGCGTTTTAACATCAAGTGTGAACCGAGCCACATCCGATAGTGAACACGAATTGCCAGAGGGAGGGCCTCAGGCGCCGGGGCATCGGTTTCAAACATGTTTCGTCTGTCCCCGAATGAGTCTTGCTGTCATTTTATTTGACGGTGAATAGGTGGCGTTTAAGCATTAAGTGTGAACCGAGCCACGTTTAGATGCATGAGAGAGGTGGGATAGTTTCATGAGGGGGCATATTCGCAAACGGGGAGAACGCGCTTGGGCAGTTGTTGTCGATATCGGTCATGACCCGAGTACAGGCAAACGCCGTCAGAAGTGGACCAACGTTAAGGGGACTAAGCGGGACGCTGAGCGGAAGCTTGCCGAGATCATCCATGGCTTGAATACTGGCGGTTACGTCGAACCGTCGCGTGTCACGCTTTCGGATTATCTGGAGGAGTGGATGGCCGACTACGTGACCACCTCAGTGAGGGCAAGGACCGCTCAGGGTTACCGCACAATCGTCGAGCGGCTTAAGCGCTCCTTAGGCAATGTCAGGTTGACCAGATTGAATGCTCAGGATGTCCAACGGTATTACACTGCTCTGCGTGATGAAGGCCTATCAACCCAGACAGTCCGGCACCACCACCGTGTCCTCCATCAGGCCATGGGCCAAGCGGTCAAGTGGGATTTGTTGCCCAAGAACGTCCTTGAGCGGGTTACCCCTCCCAAGCTGGTCAAACCTGAACTTCGCATCCTCACGGTGTCCGAGGCTCAACGGTTGCTTCAAGCCGCTAAAGACACGGATTTCGAGGTGGGGATCCACTTGGCGATTCATACCGGCTTGCGGAGGTCTGAACTGTGCGGGCTGGTCTGGTCCGACGTGGACCTAGAAGCCCGGACTTTGACGGTTGTGAGGACTATGGTACCCTTGAGAGGAGACCCCGCCCATATTTCCGAGCCCAAGTCGCGCGCGTCCCGACGGGTGGTGGCCTTTTGGGATGAGACTGCGGCCCTGTTGCAGGAACGGTGGGATGTGTTAGGAAAGACCGAATCAGTGTTGCAAACGCAGGTTTGCGCCCGGAGAGACGGAGCTAGGATGGTGCCTGACTTGCTCTCAAAGGGTTACAAGTCTATAGCGGAAAGTTGTGGAATTACTGGTGTACGTTTGCACGACTTGCGGCACACCCATGCCAGTTTCTTGTTAGGCTCCGGGGTGCCTATACACGTCGTACAGGCACGGATGGGCCACGAAAGCATCCAAACGACGGTTGACATTTACGGCCATTTGCTACCAGCGTCGGACGCCGAGGCCGGTAGGGTTTTGGAACAGCAGTTGAGGAATTGCGGTTTGCAAAATGTTAGCAAAAACGGGCACATGACCTTCAGTCCGTAGCTAAGCCGGTGTAGCTCAGTGGTAGAGCAGCGGTTTCGTAAACCGCAGGTCAAGGGTTCGAATCCCCTCACCGGCTCCAGATATAGATAGGCAATCAGAAATGCTCCGAGCGAAGGACGGGATTTCCCCCGGTCGGTGGGTCTTGCAGGAGGAAGCTATGACATCCCCTTCCCTGTCTGAGGACACAATCGTTTCCGAAGATAAGATGGAACTTTTGAAGTCCATCCTTGAGGATATGGGGTCCGTCATAGTGGCCTACTCCGGTGGGGTGGACAGCGCATTTCTGGCGGCGGTCTCCCACCAGGTGTTGGGTTACCGCAGCATGGCCCTCACCGCCGAGTCTCCGAGTCTCGCGCCTTCTGAGCTGCGGGACGCCATCGCCCTGGCGGAGAAGTTGGGGCTGAATCACAGGGTTGTCCAGACAAAAGAAGTGGAGCGTGCCGACTACCTCGCGAACAACCCCAACCGTTGCTTCTTTTGCAAGGACGAACTCTACACCCACATCAACCGGACCGCTTCGGAAGAAGGGTTCGATTGGGTGGCCAACGGCACAAACATCGACGACCTTGGCGATTTCAGGCCCGGCCAGAACGCGGCCAAGCAATACGGAGTCCGAAGCCCTATGGTCGAGGCGCAGTTGTCCAAGGCCGAGATTCGTTCACTCTCCAAGACGATGGACCTGCCAACGTGGGATAAGCCAGCCCAGGCGTGCCTATCCTCCCGCATTCCATACGGCACACCCGTTTCGGTTGAAGCCCTCAACCAGATCGCCAGCGCGGAAGAATACTTGCGCGGTCTGGGTTTTGGTCAGCTACGAGTCCGGCATCACGGGAGCGTTGCGCGCATCGAGATACCTCTAAGCGATTTCCCGGCGCTTCTTGACGAGGACCTCCGCAACGGGATCACCATGCACTTCCGGTCAATCGGCTATTCATACGTGACGCTTGACCTGGACGGGTTCCGATCCGGGAGCATGAACGAAGTCCTCAGCAAGCGGGCGAAGTCCACCGGAGCCGGTCCGTAAAGCTCTGTCTTCCGACTTCTATCTCGCCACAATGGTAGCGCGCAGCCATTTCCGCAACCATCGCTAAGGAGTAACCTCATCGACGAGAGCCGCCTCAGGGAGATTTTGCGCCTGTACCGTGACGGCAGCGTTCCACTGGATGACGTGATGCGGTTGCTGCGGGACCTCCCTTACGAGGACCTCGAATTCGCCAAGGTGGACCACCACCGCGCCTTGAGAAAAGGGTTCCCAGAGGTGGTCTTCGGCGAAGGTAAGACCCCGGAGCAGGTGGCCAGGATAGTCGATGCTCTGTTGCAACAATCGAGCGTAGTGCTCGTTACTCGCGCCAGCGTCGAGGCTTACTCGGCTGTGAAAGCCACGGTCCCAGACGCCCGGTACTGTGAGATGGCCAGGGCGGTGTACGTCGACCGGAATGATGGAGCAGAAGCTATTTCGGGCGTCCTGGTGCTGTGTGCTGGGACCGCCGACTTGCCCGTTGCCACCGAGGCCACGTTGACCGCGGAACTCATGGGCTGTGGGGTCGAAAAAGCATTCGACGTCGGCGTTGCGGGAATTCACAGACTGTTGGACCAGCGCCCGGCGCTGGAACGCGCCAAGGTGGTGATTGCCGTGGCGGGTATGGAGGGCGCGCTTCCCTCGGTGGTCGGCGGTTTGGTGGACGTCCCGGTTATCGCCGTACCAACCAGCGTGGGTTATGGGGCAAGCTTCCAGGGGTTGGCCGCGTTACTCGCGATGTTGAACGGATGCGCTCCGGGAGTCGGCGTGGTCAACATCGACAATGGATTCGGGGCCGGATACCTGGCCGCAATGATTGTCCGGGGGTATCACGCCGTAGACGGCAGTCAGCAGTAGTTTGGGATGACATCCGGCATTTCCCAGACCCAGCCCCTTCAATTCAGCTCCTACAGGTATGTCATCGCGGTCCTGGCGCTGGCTTCCCACTTCTCCATCGGCGTCAGCATGTTCTCCGCCTCTCCGATCTTGTTAAACATTATCGGTGACTATGGCATCTCCCGGGCGACGGCCGGTTTTCTGGTCTCTTTGCCGTTGCTTGTGGCTTCCGCGGTGGGATTGCCCGGTGGGGTCATCACGGTCAGGTTGGGAGTCCGGACTACCTTCACGCTGGGTTGGTGGATGGTGGGCATGGTCGTGTTTTCCGCTTTCGCCCCGAATTTCCCGGTCCTGCTGGGTCTGAGATTGTTGTACGGCCTGGGCACGGCGTTGTTGCTCATTGCCACGGGGCCGCTGCTGATGCAGTGGTTCAAACCCAAAGAAGTCCTGGTGATGAACGGCCTGAACACCGCTATGTTGAGCCTCGGGATCGCCTTTTCGGTATCGACCGCGGCGCCACTATCGGGACTGGTGGGTTGGCAGGAGGCGTTGAGTTTATACGGCGTATTTGGAGTCAGCGGAGCGGCGCTTTGGAGCCTGCTGGGCAGGTCGCGCACCGGAGAGACCGCCGTCGTAACCGGAATGCCGGTCCGCGAGATAGGCGGGGTTCTCAGAGACAGGGCGATCATACTTCTGCTTGCCGCCGACGCGGGTGTCTTGGTCCAGTACACGTCCTTAAGCGGATGGCTCCCGACGTTTTACACCGAGGTCAGGGGGATGACGCCGGAAGGAGCGGGACTCATCACGGGCCTGCTGCCGTTCGTGGGAGTCTTCGCGGTTCTCCTGGGGGCGTTCCTCCCATTGCGGGTTGGTACACCGCGCAGCTACCTGATTTTGCCGGGTGTCATGGTAATTGTAGGTGGACTCGGGACCTTCTTATTCTCGAACAACTTTGCGATCTACGCGTCCCTGTTGGTCGTTGGGATAGGTTCCTGGCTATATGTGCCCACTCTGTTGTCGACCACGATGGCAGTTGCGAAGGGGGACCCGAGGAAAGTGGCGGTCATCTGGGGTTCTCTGCTGACCTTTTCCGGCGCGGCCATGTTCATTTCGCCGATAGTGGTGGGAGTCCTGCGCGACCTCCTGGGAAGTTTTACCGCGGGCTTCCTCATCTGTTGCGCGGCTTCCAGCACTCTGTTGGCGGCGGGAGTGTTTCTGCCCAAGGCGGACCGGCCGGGAGCGTGAGTCGATAGCTTGTACAACACCAGGCGGAACCCCCCGCTCAGACTTGGACTTATTAGTTCCTGACGACCCTCTAAGGTCATCATTGACAACGTATGGAGCGCCGGGTAACTTAGTGGCGGCCCACCAGATTCAAACGCAATGCGGCCTAATCGTCCGCATCTGTTGGCCAACCTGGCAGACTACACAGTAGAGAAGGAGACAGCTATGGCACGAGCACCGGTCCCATCGAGAGAAAGCGTCCCGGAACAGTACCGCGCGGTCTTCGACGAAGTGGTCCAAGAGAGAGGCGGCCCACCGGCTACCGGCCCCGGTACGGTTACTCTAAACAGTCCGGAGATGGCCAAGCGGGCGAACAACCTGTCGGCGTATCTGCGCCAGGGGTCGGGTCTTCCGGGTAAGTTGCAGGAGTTGGCGATGCTGGTAACAGCTCGGGAGCTTGACTGCCAGTACATTTGGAATGCCCATGCGGCCTCGGGCCGACGCGAAGGTCTGAGCGATGCCCTGGTCGATGCGATGCGCGACAAGAGCGACCTGCCCAGCCTTGCCGCCGACGAAGCCGCGGTGGTCAACCTGGGTAGGGACTTCTACCGCACCCACCGAGTTAGCGACGCCAGCTATCAGGCCGCGGTGGCCCAATTCGGCGTTCATGGGCTTACAAACTTGGTCAACCTCATGGGCTATTATGCGCTTCTAGCCTTCAACGCCAACACCTTCATGATTGACCTCCCCGCCGAACGCACCGAACCTGAGCTCCCCGTCTAGGCCAATTGGCCCCCATCAAGTCGAAATAGCGGAGGGTCATTCCGTATGACAGGAAACCCCATCCAGTGGCAAGATTGGGGGGAGCAGGTATTTCGCGCTTCCGAAGACTCGCAAAAACCGGTGCTGCTCACGCTGGGAGCGACCTGGTGTCACTGGTGTCACATCATGGACCAGACCTCCTACTCCGACCCTCGCATAGTCGATCTGATCAACTCCAGCTTCATTCCGGTCCGGGTGGACGTGGACCAGAGGCCCGACGTCTCCCGACGGTACAACCAGGGCGGCTATCCTTCCCTGGCCATTCTCGACCATAAAGGTACGCTTATCACCGGGCGGATCTACACCCCGCCCGACGCGCTACTCCCCGTGTTGCAGGAAATAAGCGAGGGGTATCCGTCGGCGGTCCGGCCTGGGGTTGCAATTGACGACACCAATTACTCGATGGTCTCGAAGCCCCGGACGGGCCCGGAGGATTCCCCGGTTCAGCGAGTCATGGAGACTCTCAAGGGACTTTATGATCCCGAATTCGGCGGGTTCGGCAAGGAGCCGAAACAGCCCCCTTGGGAGGGGTTGGAGTTTCTCATCGCCAGGTATAGTCACACGGGAGACCTAAATTATCTCCACATGGTCACGACAACCCTCGACGGAATGGTGTTGGGTCTTTACGACCGGTGTGACCAGGGCTTCTTCCGGTACTCGGTGTCTCGAGACTGGAAGGTACCGCATTACGAAAAGATGGTCTTGACCAACGCGGGCCTGGCCACGGCGTATCTGGAAGCGTTTCAGGTCACCGGCCAGAGGACGTACCGTGACGCGGCTACCGGGGCCATCGGCTATCTCCTGGGCAAGTTGTACGACCCAAGCGAAGGACTGTTCTACGCTAGCCAGGATGCGGGCGAAGAGTATTACCGTCTTCCTTGGAAAGACAGGACACCAGACCTCGCTCCATCCATCGACAAGACGTTCTACGCTGATTGGAACGCGGCGGCTGCAAAGGCTCTGATTAAAGCTCATAGTGTGCTGGACTCCGGCCGCTACCTTGAAATCGCGGTACGGACCCTTGACCGGCTATGGGCCGGCTGTTGGAATCCGGGCCGGGAGATGGGGCACATAGTGGCCGGAAGCAATCAGCCGCAAATTTACCTGGTAGACCAGGTGCAGGCGGCGCGGGCCATTCTGGACCTCTACCAGGTCACGGGCCGAAGGGTTTACCTCGACCGGAGTGTAGAGATCGTCCAATGCGCCCGCGACGCTTTCTTCGACTCTGGGGCTGGATTCCGCGACGTCTCCGAGGGAAGCGGTGTCGCGGGGGCCAACACGTTGGTCGAATTTCAGTTGTTGGAAAATTCCTGGATGGCCGAAGCGCTTATGAGGCTGTGGCAGTTGACTGGCGAAGATTCGTACATGCGGGACGCGCGCGCCACGTTAGAAGCGTTCAAGACTGTTGCTCCGGGGTTGAGTCATTCAAGTAATTTAGGCGTGGATTCCGCCTATCCCGGTGACCAGGGACGCCGCCGGATGGAGGATGACGAAGAAGACCTGTTCCTTCCCGCCGGTTCGGCCTGGGGGCGAGCCTGGGACATGTTGGAAAGCGGCCCGGTCCACATGGCGTTGGTGGGAGACCCTTCAGACGGCGCGACTGCTCAGTTGAGGAGATCCATTGGCAGGTTGTATGCGCCCTACACAGTGGTCGAGCATCTGAGTCCCAGCGGTGACGGCGACCGTATCGCCGAGCTGGGATTTCCCACTGGCGGGGAACCGGCCCTGTACGTATGCATGAATGGGATTTGTCTCGCTCCCTTGACCAACCCCGACGAAATCGACCGTTTGCGGGAAGACCGCCCCTGGGCAAACCATCTGGCCGGGGGTCAGTGACCAAGACTCAGCGCACCCTTGTCGCTCCTCACTGACCACTAATCCCTAGCCACCGAATAGAGGAGGCCATCGAACATGGCTGTACAACCCTACAAGGTCCATGTCCCGGATTCCGTACTCCAGGACTTGAAAGACCGGTTGGCCCGCACCCGGTGGCCCGATGAGATCCCGGGGTCGGGTTGGGACTACGGCTCTAATCTGGACTACATAAAGGAGTTGGTGGAGTATTGGCGCACCGAGTTTGATTGGCGCGCCCAGGAAGAGGCCATCAACCGGTTTTCCCACTTCACGACTGACATCGAGGGACTGAACATCCATTTCATCCACGAGCGGGGGAAGGGGCCCAACCCGATACCGCTGGTCATCACCCACGGTTGGCCCAGCACAATCTTCGAAATCCTCAAGGTTGTCGAGCCACTGACCGACCCGGTAAATCACGGTGGAAGCGCGGAAGACTCGTTCGACGTTGTAGTCCCGTCCATGCCTGGATATGGGTTTTCTTCGATGACCAACGAAAGGGGCATGAACCCGGCCAAGGTAGGGGACCTGTGGGTCAAGCTCATGCGTGACGAATTGGGCTACTCCCGGTTTGCCGCGCAGGGCGGGGACTGGGGCGCGAGCGTTACCGCGCATTTGGGGTTTACCTATCCCGAAGAGGTGATCGGGATTCACGTGACTTCCGCGTCCGGTGTCGTGGCGGGCTCCCACACCGGACCCGGTATGGCCCCTCTCACAGAGGCCGAACAGATACATGTGGCGGACCGGGAGCAGTGGAGGCAAGACGAGGGAGGCTATTCCCACATTCAGGGAACCAAGCCTCAGACCCTATCCTATGGACTGAACGATTCACCAGCGGGGTTGGCGGCATGGATCGTCGAGAAGTTCCGCACCTGGAGCGACTGTGGCGGGGATGTAGAGAGCAGCTACACCAAGGATGAACTGTTGACGACTGTCACTATTTACTGGGCAACCGGGACGATTAATTCCTCCACGAGACTCTACTACGAGTCCCAACGCAACCCGTTGTCGCCCGCGGCCGGCCAGAAGATGAAGGTGCCCAGCGGCATCGCCGTATTCCCCCATGAGATCAGCCGGCCCCCAAGGGAATGGGCGGAACGCGCCTACGACCTGCGGCGTTGGACCGAAATGCCCCGGGGCGGCCACTTTGCCGCCATGGAGGAGCCGGAATTGCTGGTGGAGGACATCAGGGCCTTCTTCAGGGAGCTGCGCAATTAATAGGCCGCCTCCGGTCCTTTCCCGCGAATGCGCATAGCAAGACTCACCAACGCCGCCCCGGAATGGGTGTTCACCCAGGCCGGGGCGGTCCTGCTTATTGCCGTTCTGGTCAATTTGGGGACCAGCTTCGCCAACTACACCCATAGCATTACGCTGCCTTCCATGGAGGCGGCGTTGCATCTCTCCCACACCGAAGCGGGACTGCTGATTACCATGGCATCGGTGGCGAGGATGGGCAGCACCATGGCTTCCGGGACCCTTGCACCCCGCTACGGCAGCCGGATCATCATCGGCGGCGGGGTCATTGGCGGCGGCGCGGCGATGGTCTTGTTGGGACTGTCTCCCAACTATGCGGTGGCTGCGATTGCGATGGTGTTGATGGGACTCACCAGCGGCGCGGCGATTACACCAATGATGGGGTTGCTGGCAGGATGGTTCGCCGTGCGAACCCGCGGCCTGGCGGCTGGGTTCGCGTCAGCCGGAGGCAGCGCGGCGTTCATCGTAGCCGGGGCTATAGTCCCGTTCCTGGTCGCCAGGAGCATGGAAAACGGTTGGCGGCACACCTGGGAGGGACTGGGTGTGATGGTGGTCATCATCGGACTGGCCGCTTTGGCCGCGGTCAAGGAGCCGTCTAGGGATGGCGCGGGGTCCGCCCGGTCTGAACGGTCCCGGGGGCTGGGAGTCCGTTCCTGGCCAATTGAGGCATACAAGACTCCCCTGGTCTGGTTGGTTACTTTGTTGGCCTTTACTTCGGGCTGGTCCAACAGCATCTTCAGCACGTTTTTCGGAGTGTATCTTTCCGGTGAAAACGGGGTGTCTCTGGCCACTGTGGGTCAGCTTCTGATCACTATCGGCGTGTTGAGCGTGGGCAGCGGTGTGGTCTGGGGGAGGTTGTCCGACCGGATGGGGAGGGCTCAAGCGTTCCTGTTGTCGTTCTTCCTTCAGGGAACGTCTTTCGCCCTCTTCGCGTTCTTGCCGGGTATGGGGTCTTTCATAGTGTCTTCGGTGATCATGGGATTGACGCTGCGGGCGACGTACACGATATGCGCGGCGTCGGCCGGGGACTACGTGCCGGTGCAGTATTCTTCGGCGGCGTTTGCCCTGATGGCCGTGGGAGCGGGGCTTGGCAGCACGGTCTCACCCGCGCTGGGAGGAGTGGTGGCCGACTCCGTGGGCATGAACTGGTCGTTTGCGTCGGCCTTGGGCGGGTCGGTGGTCGGGATGGCTGGGTCCGTGTGGCTCTTGAGCGTTCGTCACGGATTCCAAGAACAGGCGGAGTCTGGGTCCAGGGCTTGAGTGGCCGGAGGGCCCACTCCCCGTGAATCCCGCCAGGGCGAGGGAGAAATCCCCCTTGATCCCCCTTTTGCGAAAGGGGGAGTGCAGCGCCGTGAGCCGACTACTGAAAGCCCCTGTGTAATCGGCGGAGTTAAAGTGGGCCACGTGGGCGGATAAATTGCTGACATTTGGCGATTGAATACTGTACCGTCCGCCGCCATCCATAGGTTCGAAGTCGAGCCTACGGGTGGTGCAACGGATGTACAGAGTGGAAGTGTATCTTCGGGTCCGCAGGGCGGTGATGGTGGAGGGGATGAGCATCCGGGAGGCGGCGCGGGAGTTCGGGTTGCACCGGGACACGGTGCGCAAGATGCTGGAATACTCGGTTCCGCCTGGGTACCGGCGGCAGACTCCTCCCAAGAGGCCCAAACTTGAGCCCTTAGTCGGTGTCATCGACCGGATTCTGGAAGATGACCGCGGCGTAGCCAGGAAACAGCGCCACACCGCCAAGCGCATCTTCCAGCGGCTGCGGGAGGAGTACGGGTTCGACGGCGGATACACCATAGTCAAGGACTACGTAAGGGAGCACCGCCGGCAGACGAAGGAGATGTTCGTGCCGTTGTCCCATCCGCCGGGCCACGCCCAGTGCGACTTCGGCGAGGCCCTGGTGGTCATCGGCGGAGTGGAACAGAAGGCCCACTGCTTCGTAATCGACCTGCCCCACAGCGACGGCTGCTTCGTCAAGGCCTACCCGGCGGAGACCACCGAGGCATTCCTGGACGGACACGTGTCGGCTTTCGCCTTCCTAGGCGGGGTGCCCCAGAGCATCCTTT